>NZ_JBQBEH010000008.1:1762500-2045000 GCF_051919665.1 Aeromonas sp. 55A
TTCCTGCACGACTTGTAATTGCGATGGGGGGACGGAGAAGGCTAGGTGGGCCAGGCGACGGTTGTCCTGGTGAAAGTGCGTAGGTGGTGTTTCTAGGCAAATCCGGAGACACAACACTGAGACACGAGACGAACGCACTACGGTGTGGAAGCCATTGATGCCCTGCTTCCAGGAAAAGCCTCTAAGCTTCAGATTACAAGTCATCGTACCCCAAACCGACACAGGTGGTCGGGTAGAGAATACCAAGGCGCTTGAGAGAACTCGGGTGAAGGAACTAGGCAAAATAGAACCGTAACTTCGGGAGAAGGTTCGCTCCTGACAGTGAAGTCCCTTGCGGATGGAGCAGTTGGGAGTCGCAGTGACCAGATGGCTGGGACTGTTTATCAAAAACACAGCACTCTGCAAACACGAAAGTGGACGTATAGGGTGTGACACCTGCCCGGTGCCGGAAGGTTAATTGATGGGGTTAGCGCAAGCGAAGCTCTTGATCGAAGCCCCGGTAAACGGCGGCCGTAACTATAACGGTCCTAAGGTAGCGAAATTCCTTGTCGGGTAAGTTCCGACCTGCACGAATGGTGTAACCATGGCCATGCTGTCTCCACCCGAGACTCAGTGAAATCGAATTCGCCGTGAAGATGCGGTGTACCCGCGGCTAGACGGAAAGACCCCGTGAACCTTTACTACAGCTTGGCACTGAACATTGAACCTACATGTGTAGGATAGGTGGGAGGCTTTGAAGGCGTGACGCCAGTTGCGCTGGAGCCGTCCTTGAAATACCACCCTTGTATGTTTGATGTTCTAACGCAGGGCCCTGAATCGGGCTCGCGGACAGTGCCTGGTGGGTAGTTTGACTGGGGCGGTCTCCTCCCAAAGAGTAACGGAGGAGCACGAAGGTTGGCTAATCCTGGTCGGACATCAGGAGGTTAGTGCAATGGCATAAGCCAGCTTAACTGCGAGACGGACAGGTCGAGCAGGTACGAAAGTAGGTCATAGTGATCCGGTGGTTCTGAATGGAAGGGCCATCGCTCAACGGATAAAAGGTACTCCGGGGATAACAGGCTGATACCGCCCAAGAGTTCATATCGACGGCGGTGTTTGGCACCTCGATGTCGGCTCATCACATCCTGGGGCTGAAGTCGGTCCCAAGGGTATGGCTGTTCGCCATTTAAAGTGGTACGCGAGCTGGGTTCAGAACGTCGTGAGACAGTTCGGTCCCTATCTGCCGTGGGCGTTGGATGATTGAAGGGAGTTGCTCCTAGTACGAGAGGACCGGAGTGAACGAACCTCTGGTGTTCGGGTTGTCACGCCAGTGGCACTGCCCGGTAGCTAAGTTCGGAATCGATAACCGCTGAAAGCATCTAAGCGGGAAGCGAGCCCTGAGATGAGTCATCCCTGACCCCTTGAGGGTCCTAAAGGGCCGTTGGAGACCACAACGTTGATAGGTGGGGTGTGTAAGCGCGGCGACGTGTTGAGCTAACCCATACTAATTACCCGTGAGGCTTAACCATACAACACCCAAGAAGTGTTCTAAGGCTTGTAGCAAATACCAAGCGAACTACTCAAAATTCAGTGATAGTGACAAGCCAAGCGAAACATCACTACTCACGTCAGCTTTCTAGATTAAGAATTTGCCTGGCGGCCATAGCGCCGTGGAACCACCTGATCCCATGCCGAACTCAGAAGTGAAACGCGGTAGCGCCGATGGTAGTGTGGCATTCGCCATGCGAGAGTAGGACACTGCCAGGCACCTAATTAAACAGCGATGTGAAGAATCACGACGCTGGCTGCGAGGATGACACCTCATAGAAGCGGCACATGATTTAGCGAAAGCTAACCGAATGCGGAGCGGTAGTTCAGTCGGTTAGAATACCGGCCTGTCACGCCGGGGGTCGCGGGTTCGAGTCCCGTCCGCTCCGCCACTAATTTGAAGGCCTTCCCAGATGGGAAGGCCTTTTTGCTATGGGTGGTTTTGTCCAGTGGCCACAGATTTGTACGCAAGAATCAACACAAAGCCCGGTTTCATAACCGGGCTTTGGTGTTTTTAGCCTCCGACATCCCACCGCGATGACAATACCTTCCTCTGTTGGCGTTCTTGCTACTGTTTCCACCTCTATATCGCAGCACATCCCATCTTGGCCATAGAGCTTGATGATTAAATCAGGCCACCTTGCAGCGGTACATCATCGCTTCCGCTTGTTTGTGTAATTCCCTGATTTGTTTATGGATTTATTCCATTAAAACAGTCTCTTATCAAGAGTGTGAGCTGTTCTGCGGCAGGAATACCGCATGAACCAAATGATAATGATTATTGTTTGAATGATCGAGGCAGGGTCGTTACAATGCGGGCTGATTAATAAAGTGCTTTTCAAATGAGCCTTTTCTAATGCTGCGTCTGGCCGGATGCCAGGGCGTTGTAATGAGTGAAGTAAGGGAATACGTCACCTTCCTACTAATAATGTTCAGGCTAAAACATGACAACAGTGAAACCGAACAAGCTTGCCTTGCTGATCTGCTCCCTTCTTGTGACCCAGGCCTATGCTTCCGAACAAGAGGTGATGGTCGTCACCGCTTCCGGCTTCCAGCAGAAGATTGAAGACTCTGCCGCCTCCATCTCTGTGATTACCCGTGAGCAACTGCAAAAGCGGGCATATCGCGATGTGACCGATGCCCTGAAGGATGTGCCCGGTGTTGTGGTGACCGGCGGTGGCAGTAGCAGTGATATCAGCATTCGTGGTATGGGTTCGAAATACACCCTGATGCTGGTTGATGGCAAGAAGGTGGATAGCCGTGGCACTCGCCCGAACAGCGATGGTCCGGGTATCGAGCAGGGCTGGCTGCCGCCACTGCAGGCGATTGAACGCATTGAGGTCGTCCGTGGCCCTATGTCATCCCGTTATGGTTCCGATGCCATGGGGGGCGTGATTAACGTGATTACCCGCAAGACCACCGGCCTGGCCTGGCAGGGCTCGGTTCATGCTGATTCTACCTTCCAGGAGAACAAGGATGCCGGCAACAGCTTCCAGACCGATGCCTATACCGCAGGTTCACTGATCGATGGCGTGTTGGGGCTGCGTTTCAACGGTCAGCTTGCCCATCGTGGTGAAGACAAATTTACCCAGGGTTTTGCCGAGCAGGAGACTCGCACTGGCACTGCGGTGCTCAGCTTCAAGCCTGATGACCATAACCGCTTCGATCTGGAAGCCAGTCGTAGTCTGCAGGATCGGGATCGCACGGCCGGCAATTCGCTGGCTGCCAAGGCGAAAGATAGCCTTAACCGCTACGAGCGCACCAACTATGCGCTGACCCATGATGGCCAGTATGATTTCGGCTCTTCCAGCAGCTATCTGCAGCAGGAGACCAACACCAACCCCGGCCGCAAGATGGAACTTACCAACACCATCGCCGATACCCATACCCAGTTTATTCTGGGTGATCACTACCTGAGTGTCGGTGGTCAGTATCGCTATGAGGATCTGCACGATCAGGGCAATACCCTGAAAGTGGCCAACCCTGCCGAGCAGCTGACTCGCTGGAGCTGGGCGATGTTTGTCGAGGATGAGTGGTCACTCACAGACAGCTTTGCCCTGACCGGTGGCGCCCGCATGGATCGGGATCAGAATTACGGCTCTCACTGGAGCCCGCGCCTCTACGGAGTTTGGCATCTGGATGATAGCTGGACCCTGAAAGGGGGCGTATCGACCGGTTACCGCTCTCCTGACTTGCGGATGTCAGCGGCCAACTGGGGTCAGGTCACCGGTGGTGGTAGCCTGGATGGCATGCTGGTCGGTAATCCTGATCTCAAACCCGAGACTAGCGTGAGTGAAGAGATCGGCCTGTTGTGGAACGGTCATCAGGGCTTCAACGCCGGGGTTACCCTGTTCAACACCGACTTCAAGAACAAGATATCCGAAGTGCGTCGTTGCACTAGCAAGAGCGATCCCGCCTGTACCCTCAATGGTCACAGCTATGACTTCATCAGTGATCGGGTCAACGTCGACAAGGCGAACATGCGCGGTGTCGAGGGGATGATGGATTGGGCCATCAATGAGGATTGGTCGGTCAGCTCCAGCTACACCTTTACCCAGTCCGAGCAGAAGAGTGGTCCACTGGCGGGTCATGCCCTCAACCAGATGCCCCGCCATATGTTCAACGGCAGTGTTGACTGGCAAACCACCGAGGATCTCAGCCTCTGGTCACGGGTAAACTTCCGTGGCGAGACCTCCGAGTACCTGAGCCGGGTCAAGATGGCGGAGGGGACTCCTTCCTACACTTTCTTTGACATGGGCCTGGTCTACAAGGCCAACAAGCATCTGGATCTGACTGCCGGGGTCTACAACCTGTTCGACAAGACGGTGGATTACAGCAGCTATGGCACTGTGCTGGATGGTCGTCGCTACAACCTGGGCGTAACCTACAACTTCTGATAGGGAACCCGTCATGCGGCCGCCATCTTCCGATGGCGGCCTTTTTTATTGCGCGTCCGTCAGGGGACTATGCCTGATAGGCGGCGGCTTGCCAGGTATTGCGCCCCCGTCCCTTGGCCTGATACATGAGGGCGTCAGCCTGCCGCAGTAGCTGGTCGGCATCAGCCTCTCTCTCTGCGGCTACCCAGACTGCCCCAGTGCTGATGGAGAGGATCACCTCGCCGCTGCTGGTGTGCAGGGTTTGCCGGTTGCTCTCCAGGCAGATCCGCTCGGCCCATTGCTCTGTCTCTGCCAGCGTGGCCAGCGGCAGCAGCAGGCAAAACTCTTCGCCGCCGATGCGGGCCAGCAGAGCCTCTTCGGGCAACAGGTTGGTCACAGTCGTGGCCAGCTTTTCCAGCAACAGATCCCCGATGCCATGACCAAAGCGGTCATTGGTCTCCTTGAAGTGATCCACATCGAACAGCAACAGGGCACAGGGCATGCCGCTTGCCAGCCGCTGCTCCATGGCAGGCATGAATGCCCGTCGGTTGAGCAGGCCGGTCAGGGGATCTGTACTGGCTTGTTGCTCCAGTCTGGCGTTGGCGCGGCTCAACTCGGTGGTGCGGCTGGCAACAGCGCGGCGCAGTTGCACTATGTAGGCCACCATGATCAGCACTCCGGCCAACAGCAACCAGGGACCGAGATGGATGGGGTAGACGGTTTCGACATGCATCCATTTGCGGATGATCCGCTCCCGATCGCTCTCTTTGAGCTTGGCGAACCCCTCTTCCAGCCGGTTTAACAGGGCAAGGTCGCCCTTTTTCACCGCAAAGCGGATCTGGTCGGTATAGAGGTGGCGAACCGGAATAAAGCGGGTGGGATCGTCCGAGGTATAGATGTAGAAGTTGGCGACCTGCAGATCGGCGATAAAGGCCTTAATGTCGCCCCGAAAGGCCGCCGCCAGCAGGGTGTCATTGTCGTCGAAGGTCTGCAGTCTGGTGCCGGGGAAGTAGCGTCTGGCGTAATACTCCTCGTAGCCACCGGCTACCACACCGACCGTTTCATGGAGCAGGTAGTAGTGGACATCGGTGCCGCGCAGTTCGCTCGAGAAGAAGAGTTGGGAGTCGAGCTGGGCGAGAGGCCGGCCATAGTCGAACAGTTTGTCCCGCTCCGGTGACCAGAGCAGTCCGGCGTGAACATCCGCTTTCCCCTCATGGAGCAGGTCGAGAGAGCCTTGCCAGTCGACCAGCCTGAACTCGATCTTCTGGCCGGTGACCCTGGCATATTCACGCCACAAATCGATCAGCAGGCCATCCGGCTGGCCCGACTCATTGATATAGGAGAAGGGCTGCCAGGCTTTGGAGTTGGTAATGATGATCGGCTCTTCCGGGGCTTTGGCCCAGGCAGGCAGGGCAAGGGCGAGCAGCAGGAGCCCCCATCCGATACTGACTATGACTCCTGTCCTGGAAGAGGCCATCCTTGCTCCAATCCGTTGCCGTATACCGTCCCGTGGTCACCGATTATCACCGCCTTTCTCATCGAAGAACAAGCGCTCAAATGATGAAGTTTGCATGATGCAAATGGCGCCATGACAAGGCTGGCGGATAGAGTGACTACTTACAGCGGCAGGCTGATCCGCGCCTCCAGTCCCCCCTGTGGTCGATTGAGCAGGGTCAGCTCGCCGCCGTGCTGATGGACCAGAGTGCGGGCGATGGAGAGGCCCAACCCGACACTGCCGGACTCGGTGTTGCGCGCTTCATCGAGCCGCACGAACGGCTTGAACACATCCTCCAGCCGCGCCGGATCGATCCCCGGCCCGTTATCGCAGACCCGGATCAACAGCTCCTCCTTGCGCCGCTCCAACGACACTTCGGCGCTACCGGCATATTTGATGGCGTTGCCGATCAGGTTCTGCAGTACCCGGCGTAGGGTGTTGGCCCGGCAGGCGTAGACCTCTTTGCCTTCCGCCAGACAGGTGACCGGCTGTCCGGTATCGGCATAGTCATCGCACAGGCTGACCAGCAGGCTGACCAGATCCAGCTCGCGGGTCGCTTCCTGCTGCCCCTCCTCGCGGGCAAAGCTGAGGGTGGCCGCCAGCATCTGTTCCATCTGTTGCAGGGTCTGCTGGATGCGCTCCTTGTCCTCGCTATCGGCCAGAAACTCGGTGCGTAGCCGCAGGCTGGTGATGGGGGTGCGCAGATCGTGGGAGATGGCCGCCAGCATCCGGGTTCTGTCCTGCACGAAGCGGTCGAGCCGGGTGTGCATCCGGTTGAAGGCCTGAATCGATTCGCGGATCTCGGTCGGCCCCTCCTCTTTCAAGGGCTCGATATCCTCGCCCCGCCCGAGCCGCTCCGCATTGCCTGCCAGCTGCTTGAGCGGGCGGGTGGCACGGCGAAACAGCAGCACCATCAGCCCGATCACCAGACTGGCAACAAGCATCAGGTTGAGGGTAGTCTGCCACGACCAGCTACCCGCCTCCTTGTCGACCAGCGAGCTGAACTGCAGCCAGCCCCCCTGCGGCAGTTCGATGGAGCCATAGAGCCGCATATCCCGTGGTGGGGGCGGCCCCTTGCGATCCCGCATCATGCGGGCGTGATGTTCCCACGCCTTGCTGCGCTGAGTATCCTCTTTCAGCTCGGCGCTGATCTCTACCGTGAGGCCGGGGGGATAGTTGAGGCGCGAGCGCACCAGCTGCTCGAAGCGGGGACTGCGGTTATCCGGTTGCAGCGGCTCGTCGGAGAGGCGCAGCAGCAGGGTCTCGCTGCGGCTCGCCTTGAGGATCTCGTCATAGAGGGACGGGGGGAGAGGGAGAGCAGCCTGACCACAGAGATGATCCGCTGCATGGCGTTGCGGCTGTTGACGAAGCCGAGCGCCTCCTCCCGATCCGTGCGGTAGATCTGGATACTGAGCAGCTGGATCAGGATCAACCCCGCCAGCGCCACCAGAATGATCTGGCCGGTCAGCCCCTTGGGCCACATCCGTGCCCACAGTCGTCGCAAGGTGCCCACTGCTTAAACCTGCGTCACATCGGCGGAGAACATATAGCCACCACCCCAGATGGTTTTGATCAGTTCCGGATTCTTGGGATCCCGCTCCAGCTTGCGGCGCAGGCGGCTCACCAAGGTATCGATGGCGCGATCGAAGGCTACCGCCTCGCGGCCACGGGCCAGATCCAGCAGTTGATCCCGGCTCAGCACCCGCTGCGGGCGTTCGAGAAACACCTTGAGCAGATCGAATTCGGCAGTGGAGAGGCTCAGGCCCACCCCATCCTCATCGACCAGCTCCCGGCGATTGACGTCGAGCAGCCAGCGATCGAAGCGCAGATCCCGGGTCAGGGTCTCGGTGGCGGGCTGGGTCTCGGCCTGGGTGCGGCGCATCACCGCCTTGATGCGCGCCAGCAGCTCGCGCGGGTTGAAGGGCTTGGCCAGATAGTCATCGGCCCCCATCTCCAGCCCTATGATACGGTCAGTCTCTTCCCCCATGGCAGTCAGCATGATGATGGGCAGGTTCGATTTGACCCGCAGCTCGCGGCAGAGGGTCAGACCATCTTCACCCGGCATCATCAGATCCAGCACCAGCAGGTCGAACTCCCGCTCCTCCAGCAGGCGCTTCATCTCCTTGCCATCCCGGGCACAACTGACCCGCAGGCCGTGCTGTTCCAGAAAGCGCTTCAACAGATCGCGGATCTCGCTGTGGTCGTCGACCACCAGAATGTGGGTGTTACCCTGGTTCATGAATACCTCCCCTGCTTGGCGTTGGCACGAGTATACGAAAATCCGCCCGGCGGTTTGTGTCAAAGTGTGCCAGATCCGCACGATGCCACACTCTGCTACAAAAAAGGGTGATGCTGGCAAAGTTCAGACACCGATAGGGTGTTTACTTGAGGGCAAGGCAAGAGCGCCGAACCAGAATCATCCCTACAGGAGATAGACCATGAAAAAGCTGACCAAAACCCTGCTGACCGCCACCCTGATCCTTGGCCTGCCGCTGGGTGCCTATGCAGCCAGTGAAGCAGCCCCCACTGGCCAGCCCGGTGCCATGGTGGATTGCCCGATGGACGGTGGTGGCATGATGGGTGGCAAACACCACGGTGGTCGCCACGACAAGATGGCCCGCATGCAGAACATGACCCCGGAGCAGATCCAGGCCAACCTGCAGCAACGTTATGACCGCATTGAAGATCCTGCCAAGAAGGCGGAATTCATCAAGAAGCTCAACGAGCGTGCCGCCGGCATGACCAAGCACGCCGAAGCGATGAAGCAGTTCGCCGAAGCGAACCAGTAACAGCGCCAGCTGTTATCAACCCAAGGGTGGCCGAGGCCACCCTTTTTGTGATCGTATCGATCCATTTTCGCTCGAATCCTTATCTTACTGTCGCTTATGTGAGCGATGGCAAACGCGCCGTGAGCGAATTGCAAGATAATGCCCGCTCATATAACAAGCTGCAGTGAGCAGTGGCCGAAAACAGGAGAGGGTATGGGTTGGGATCTGGGGACAATCAAGGGGCGATATACCGCCGTTTTTCTGGGATTCATGGTGGCGGTCTGTGTGCTGACCGTAATCGGCATCCAGTTATGGGTCAAACCCGAGCTGCAACGGGCGGGTGAGCAGAATCTGGTGCTGCGGGTCAGCGAGATTGCGACCGACATTCGCGATCAGCTCAACGGGGTGCAGAGCCAGTCACGCAGTATCACTCAGCTGGTTGCCCAGCTGCCGAGTGAGCAAATCGATGCTGTTCTCCCTGCTCTGATCGATCAATATGGCAATGCCATGGTGTTTGGTGGCGGCATCTGGCCGATGCCGGATCAGCGGGAAGCCGGTCGCATCAAGTTCAGTACCTTCTTTCATCGGGATGGTGCCAACAAGCTGATCCCCAACACCTACTGGAACTCGGCCGAGGCGCCCAACTATTTCGAGCAGCCCTGGCACAGAGCCGGGCAGCAGGCGGAGAAAGGCATGTGTGTCTGGGCGGCGGCTTACAAGGATGGTGCCAGCCAACAGCCGCGCACCAACTGTGCCATGGGGATCTATCGTGACGGTTCCCTTTACGGGGTGTCCACCATCGATGTGACGCTGGGTTTCTTCAATGATCTGGTCGCCAAAAAAGAGCAGGAGATCGGTGGTCAGGTGATGATCGTCGAGGCCGACGGCAAGATCCTCAGCAAGAATGGTCGTTTGAGCGGGGATGTGGTGCTGGGCAACCTCTCATCTCACGGGGACTATCCCTTTGCCAGCGCCATCGCTAGCCTGCTGGGGCCGGGTAATGGCGCCGCGTTGCAGCGCACTACCTTTCAGGATCTGGGTGAAGAGCAGACATTGCTGATGCAACCCATCGAAGGAACCCCCTGGCTGTTGGCGGCGGCGCAGCCGACCAGCACCCTGACCCACGACAGTCAGGAGGTGCTCAAGACGCTGGCAGCGATCCAGCTACCGTTAGTGGTGCTGCTGTTTGCGCTGATGTTGATGGCCATCAAGCAGCTGGGCAGTCGACTCGACACCCTCAAGCAAAACATCGATGCGCTCTCGGCCGGAGATGCTGATCTGACTGCCCGGATCCGGGTCAAGGGGCGCGATGAGCTGGACCATATCGCCCAATCGGTGAACCGCTTTATCGCCTATCTGCAGCAGATGATGTTGCAGGTGACCGAGACCACAGAGCTGATTACCCGTGAATTGGCCCAGCTTGACCAGCAGACGAGCCAGGCCAGACGTATTCTCGGTGAGCATGCTGCCGAGACCGATCAGATAGTGACAGCCCTGACCGAGCTCAGCTCCACTGCCGACAGTGTGGCGCACCACGCGAGCGATTCCGCCAGCTTTACCGAGTCTGCCAATGGTCAGGCGATTCAGTCCCGTCAGGTAGTGGGTCAGGCCTCTGCCAGTGTGGCGGCGCTGATCGATGAAGTGGATCTTGCTGCGACCAAGGTATTGGGGATGCAGGAAGATGCTCGTCAGATCAGCAGTGTACTCAGCGTGATCGGCGATATTGCTGCCCAGACCAACCTGTTGGCACTCAACGCGGCCATCGAGGCGGCGCGGGCCGGTGAGCAGGGCCGTGGTTTTGCCGTGGTTGCTGATGAGGTGCGCGCACTGGCGGCGAGAACCCAGAATAGCACTGCCGAGGTGGGGAGCATGCTCTCCCGGTTGACGCAGGGAGTGGCCGAAGCCGTGGTGGCCATGGAGCACACCAAGCAGAGCTGTCAGGCGGCGACCGAGAATACCGAGCAGGTGACCGGCGGGCTCGACAAGATGGCGGATGCCGTGGTGCAGATCAACGATCTGGGTACCCAGATTGCGACTGCGGCAGAGGAGCAGAGTCGAGTGACCGAAGAGATCAACCGCAACATGGTCACGATCCGCGACATGGTCAATCTGCTGGTGGATAACGGTCAGAATACCGAACAGAGTTCGGCCACCCTGCTGGAGTCCAATCGCCAGCTGGTGGCGTTGGTGCATCGCTTCAAGGTGTAACAAACCGATAATGAAAGAGGGGGAGCCTGATGCTCCCCCTCTTGCTATCTGTGTCGGTGCGAGTGTGCAGCCCACTCCACCGGACGAGCGAACTTAGCCCTGAGCCTTGTCGGTCAGGTCTACTTTCTTGACGGTTTCGCCTTCGAACTTGATGACCACGTTTTTCTTGGCGGCGTCTGTATCTTTCAGCAGGGTTTTGGTGGTTTCTGCCAGCAGCGGAGAGGCTTTGTTCAAGGCATCCAGATCATAGGTCCACACTTCCAGACCGGATTCGGTCTTGGTGGTGGCAGGAGCGCCCAGCTTCTCTTTAATAGCCTGCTTGTTGGAGCCGCCTTCCTTGATATCCAGTGCCTTTTTGATGGCTTCGTTGGATGCGCTGTCCATGGCACCGGATACGGCAGTGCTGGCCGCATCCTTGACGCTGCTGGTGACGCTGTCGGTCAGCGAATCCATCAGGCCGGCATTGGCAAACAGGGGCAGGGTGGTGAGGGCAACCAGCAAACTCTTTTTCATTTTCTACAGCTTCCATGGGTTCAATGAGGCGGCTATGAAATCAGCAAAGATATTGGGCGTCAAGTGAGGCATGCAATTAACATTTCTGTTAACTGGATCTCATTTCTCACCAGTTGCAAATAGTTTTGGTATCTCCCGCACCAGCCAGCTTTTGGCCTTGCCCATGGTGTCTCGCCGCCAGGCCAGCACCACCTGCAATTGATGGCGATATTCGGGGCTGATCACCTTGAGCCGACCGGCCCGGATGTCTTCCTCAATCCAGCTCTGTGGCATGGTGCCGACGCCGATCCCTGCCAGCAGGGCATCCCGTTTCTCCGTCATGGTGCTGACAGTGAGGCGCGGCTGCTTGTCCAGCAGGCGGTAGGTGAGAACCGGTTTGCGCAGGGCTGTGTCGGCCACCGCGATGGCGCGGTAGCGGCGCAGGGTCTCGTCGGCCAAGGGTTCGGGCTCCTGATGCAGCGGGTGATCGGGATGGGCGACGTAGAGCATCACCTCGTCCTTGATCACCTGATGCTTGATGCCGGTCATCATGATGTCCGGGTTGATGGAGGAGATAAGCAGGTCGGCGCGACCATCTTCCAGACACTCCAGCTACCCGCCAGCACCTCGGCCCGCAGCCGCAGTCGGGTATCGGTCTGTTCGGCCAGCTTCTCCACCAAGGGGTAGAGGGCCTGCACCGGGACCAGTGCATCGACGGCGACTGTGATGTCGGTCTCCCAGCCACGGGCCAGCGCCCGGGTCTCTCCCACCAGATGCTCGGCTGCCTCCAGCAGTACCCGGCCGCGCTCCAGCAGCATGCGTCCCGCAGGGGTGAACTTGGTGCGGTGGCCACTGCGGTCAAACAGCATGGCATCCAGTTCATCCTCCAGCTTCTGCACTGTGTAGCTCAATGCCGAGGGGACCTTGCCCAGCTCGTCGGCCGCCGCCGCAAAGCTGCCGCGGCGGTCGATGGCGTCCAGCACCCGGATTGCCTCCAGGGTCAGCGCCCGCTCCTTGTTCGATTCCTTGGTCATTCCTCACCTTCAATTTTTTTGAATATGTTTGCCAGTTTATCTCGCTAACAAGTTAGGTCATGTCACTTTAATATTCAATCAACGCTTAGGCAGGAACGTCGAGCGGCCAAATATGCGGGTAGTTCCGTACTGTGACACACCAAATAGGTCTGTCTGACGTCGGTGAAAGAACAACACACTATTTGAATGACCTCTTGCATGGATGCATTGATTCTGGCCGAAAAGGCCTTGGCAATGACATATAAAACAAGAGAGTGAATGAACATGAAAAACGTAATCAAGATGCTGGCCGTTGGAGGCCTGATGACCACTGGTTTCGCCCAGGCTTCCGTACCGGCTGACTTCAATGCCATGCCCGGCGTGCTGTTTGTGAACTGGAACGCCACTGCCGCAATGGATGGCAAAGCCAATCCTATGCTGGAAGTGCGTGACGAGTCTGGCGATCTGCTGGCATCAGTCCACGCCAACCTGACAGGCACCCAGCAGGTGCGGATCCCGAGCCGTACCCAGGGCAACCTGACTGTCAGCTTGGCTGACCAGAGCAGCGAATACCGTATTCCGTTCGGTATCGGTAGCGGCAAACAGCGTTAATCAACCGTCCCGGTAGGTGAGGAGCACACCATGATGCAATTGAGAGCCGCAGAAGCGCGGGGCAAGGCCAACTTTGGCTGGTTGGACGCGCGCCACAGTTTCTCCTTCGGTCACTACTATGACCCGGAGTGGATGGGACACTCGGTACTGCGGGTGATCAATCAGGATCTGGTTGCGCCGGGTGGCGGATTCGCCACCCACCCTCACGCCAATATGGAGATCCTCACCTGCGTGCTGCAAGGCACCATAGAGCACAAGGACAGCCTCGGCCATGCCGAGCAGATCCCGGCTGGGGATTTCCAGCTGATGAGCGCAGGCAGCGGGATCCGCCACAGCGAGTACAACCCCTCGCAGACGGATCCTCTCTCCCTGTTGCAGATCTGGATCGAGCCGAACGAGTTTGGCACGCCACCCGGATATCAGCAGAAGAAGATCGAGTCCAGACCGGGCATGACGCTGGTGGCGTCACCGGATGGTGAGGCAGGATCGCTGCGGATCCGCCAACAGGCCCGCGTATGGCGGCTGGAACTGGCCCCGGGCGAGACGCTCGACTGGGCACTGGCTGGCCGACACGGTTACCTGCAGATGATTTCAGGGGGGTTGACCGCCAACGGTCTGGCTGCCCGACCCGGCGACGGGGTACTCAGTCGTGATGAATACCGGTGGGAGCTGGTTGCGACCAGTGCCAGCCAAGCTCTGTTATTTGACCTACCCTGAAGCAGTCAGCGGTGATGTGACACAAACGAGGAATATGAAATGGACAAGATGAAAGATGTAGCGCTGCTGGCGGGTCGTGTACTGCTGGCGCTGATGTTCGTAATGGCGGGCTGGAGCAAGATCGGCGGTTACGCAGGTACTCAAGGCTATATGGAAGCGATGGGCGTGCCGGGCTTTATGTTGCCGCTGGTGATCCTGCTTGAGCTGGGTGGTGGCCTTGCCGTCGTGCTGGGTCTCTTTACCCGCAGCCTCTCCGTGCTGCTGGCCGGTTTCACCCTGATGGCTGCCTTTATTTTCCATTATCAGCCTGCCGAACAGATGCAGATGCTGATGTTTATGAAGAACGTCTCAGTGGCCGGTGGTTTCCTGGCCCTGGCGGCGGCCGGAGCAGGGGCTTTCAGTCTGGATGCCCGTCTCGGCAAAAACTGGTAATGCCCTGAAGAGTCAAGTTTTCCAATGCCTTTTGGCCGGTGCAACTGCACCGGCTTTTTTCTGTCTGCGTTTTCCGGATAGGTGAGGCGGCGCGCCAAATCTGCGGCGCCTCTCATGGTTCAGCGGTTTACCCGCCTGCTGGCCACAAGAGCCTTTTGCATCTTCCCCCCCGATCCCCGACAATTCCCTCTCTTGTAAAGTGACGGAAATGGCTCGCCTTTTCCCTCGCCCCCTCTCATCCACAGGCGGGAATTGCTCATGTTTACCCTCTACCACTCCAATCAGCTGGATCTGCTCAAAGATCTGCTGGTGAGCCGCATCCGGCAGGCCCCTCTCTCTCACCCTTTCGATCGGGAGCAGATCCTGGTGCAGAGTCCGGGCATGGCCCAATGGCTCAAGCTGGAGCTGGCCAAGGCCTTCGGCATCGCCGCCAATATCGACTTTCCGCTGCCCGCCAGCTTTATCTGGGAGATGTTCACCCGGGTGCTGGCGGATGTGCCGCGCCAGAGTCCCTACAACAAGGGCTCCATGAGCTGGCAGTTGATGACCATCCTGCCCGCCTTGCTGGATCGCCCCGCCTTTGCCCCGCTCGCCGCCTATCTGGGCGGTGGAGAGGACGAGGATCCCGCCCAGGATCCCGAGCAAGTGCGGCTGTGGCAGCTCTGCCAGAAGGTGGCGGATCTCTTTGACCAGTATCTGGTCTATCGGCCGGACTGGATCGCCCGCTGGGAAGAGGGGGAAGGATTGAGTCAGGAGCTGGCCGGGGTGAGCGGTCAGGATTGGCAGCCCGAGCTGTGGCGCGAGCTGGTGGCTCGCACCCTGGCGCTCTCTCCGAGCGGCTACCACCGTGCCAACCTCTACGAGGAGTTTATCCACGAGCTGGAGCGTACCGCCGATCTGCCGGGCAAGCTGCCGCAGCGGGTGTTCGTGTTCGGCATCTCGGCGCTGCCGCCGCGCTATGTGGAGGCGCTGCTGGCCCTCGGCAGTCGGCCGGAGGTGGAGGTGCACCTGTTCGTCACCAACCCCTGCCGCTACTACTGGGGGGATCTGCTGGATCGCAAGACGCTGGCTCGGCTCGAAAACAAGCTCAAACCCGGTACCGATATCGAGACATTGCAGGGCCCCGCCAACCCGCTGCTTGCCTCCATGGGCAAGCTGGGGCGCGATTACCTGCATCAGCTGATGGAGCTGGAGGTGCCGCAAATCGAGGCTTTCGTCGATATCGACGAGGTGGATGACAAAGGCAATGTCAGCCTGCTGCGCGCCATCCAGAAGGATGTGCTGGAGTTGGCAGAACGGGGCGCCGGCCAGTTCGATCTCGACTGCAGCCATCACAAGAGCTCGATCGATCCGGCGGATGGATCCTTGCAGATCCACGCCTGCCACGGCCCGATGCGGGAGCTGGAGGTGCTGCACGACCGGCTGCTGGCGCTGTTCGAGCAGGACCCGACCCTCACCCCGAAAGATGTGGTGGTGATGATGCCGGATGTGAACAGCTACGGCCCCTACATTCAGGCGGTGTTTGGCGCGCGCGGCCAGATCCCGTTTGCGGTCTCGGATCGGGCGGCGAGTCAGGAGAGCCCGCTGCTGCAAAGCTTCCTTGCCCTGCTCAGGTTGCCCAACGCCCGTTTCGGGGCGGGGGAGCTGCTCGCCATTCTCGAGGTGCCCGCCGTGCTGCGCCGCTTCGAGCTGGATGACGACGAGTTCAACCAGCTGCGGGTCTGGGTGCAAGAGACCGGCATCCGCTGGGGGCTGGACGACGGCTACCCCGTCCGTTTCGATCTGCCGCCCATGTCCGGCAACAGCTGGCTGTTCGGCCTGCGCCGCATGCTGCTCGGTTTTGCCATGGGGGATGGCGAGCCGGTGGCGGGCATTCTGCCCTACGCCGATATCGAGGGTCAGCAGGGCTTGGCGCTCGGCAAGCTCGCCTGGTTCGTCGATTCGCTGGCCGAGTTTTTGCCCCGCCTGCAACAGGCGCAGCCGCTGGCCGAGTGGAACGCCTGCCTGCTGGCGCTGCTGGAGCGTTTCTATCTGGCCGACGAGGATGAAGAGCGTCAGCTCCAGCTCATTCGCAGCCAGCTGGCCGAGTGGCAGACCCGGCTCGGCGAAGCCCGTTTCGAGCAACCCATCACCGCCGATCTGCTGCAGGATTACCTCGGCAGCGTGCTGGGGGAGTCCCGCTCCAGCCAGCGCTTCCTCGCCGGTCAGGTCAACTTCTGCACCCTGATGCCGATGCGCTCCATCCCCTTCAAGCAGGTTTGTCTGCTCGGCATGAACGACGGCGTATACCCGCGCACCCTGCCACCCATGGGGTTTGACCTGATGGCGGTGGCGGGCCGGCGGGGGGATCGCTCCCGCCGTGATGATGACCGCTACCTCTTCCTCGAGGCGCTCTTGAGTGCCCAGCAGGGGCTCTACATCAGCTATCAGGGCTTCAGCGCGCAGGACAACAGCGACAAGGTGCCATCGGTGCTACTGGCGGAGCTGATCGACTATGTGCGGCAGGGCTTTGTGCTGGTGGGGGATGAGGATCTCGATGATGAAACCTCCGGCAAGCGGCTGCTCAACCATCTGATGGTGGCGCACCCGCTCACCCCCTACAGCCGCAACTACTTCTACCCGGAGGCGGGTTCACGCCTCTTTACCTATGCCGCCGACTGGCTGCCCGCCCTCAATCCGGTGCGCGGCGCGGCCAACTTCCAGAGCGGCGAGCTGCCGCTGCCCCCCGAATGGGGCAAGGAGCAGGGGCTGGAACTGGCAGAGCTGCTGCGCTTCTATCGCCAGCCCACCAAATATTTCCTCAACCGTCGCCTCAAGGTGTGGTTTGAACTGAACGAGGCCAACATCGAGGACAGCGAGCCGTTCGAGCTGGATGGCCTGCAACATTACCAACTGAAAGATCTGCTGCTCGATGCCCATCTGGCGGAAGGTGAAAGTACCGAGCGGCGCGAGCGGTTGCAGCTCACCGGCCTGCTGCCGCAAGGGTGGTTCGGCAGCCTGCTGCTGGACGATCTGGACGCCGAGATGGGCAAGCTGGCGGATCGGCTGCGGCCATGGGTTGCTGCCAATGAGTCAGAAAAGCAGGCGGTGGAGATCGATATATCCCTGACTCAGGGCCAGCTGCAAGGGTGGATCGACACTCAGAAAGGGCGCTTGCTGGTGGTCAAACCCGGCAGCTTCAACGGCAAGGATCTGCTGCTGGGCTGGATCCAGCACCTCTGCCTCTCATTGAGCAGCGCCCCCGGCGACACCCTGCTGTTCGATGCCAAACAGAGCCTGCGTCTGCCTGCTCTTGCTGCCGACGAGGCGCGGCCCAAGCTGGCGGCGCTGGTGGCCTGCTGGGCGCAGGGGATGAAGCGGCCGCTGCCCTTCTTCCCCAACACCGCCTGGGATTGGCTCAAGGCGATCGAGAAGGATCCCGACAAGCCGGAGGCGGCCGACAAGGCGGCCCTCACCCGTTTCAACGGCGGCTGGATGATCAATGGGGAGGGGCAAGACGTTTACGTCGCCCGCTGCTTCCCCGAACTCGATGACGAGGTGCTTGGTCAGTTGCAGGCGCTGGCCCGCGAACACCTGACCCCGCTGCTCAAGACCCTGGAGGAGCTGAAATAATGGCTAACCCGCTCAATACCTTGCGTTTTCCCCTCCATGGTGAACGACTGATCGAAGCCTCCGCCGGTACCGGCAAGACCTACACCATCGCCGGTCTCTACCTGCGTCTGCTGCTGGGCCACGGCCCGCTCATTGAAGAGGGAGCTGATGCCGGTCAGCCGAGCGCCCACGAGCGGCCGCTCTCGGTGACCGAAATTCTGGTGGTGACCTTTACCGAAGCCGCCACCGCCGAGCTGCGCGGGCGGATCCGTGGTCGCATTCACGAGGCACGGCTCGCCTTTATGCGTGGCCATAGCAATGACACCCTGCTGGCCCAGCTGCTGGACGAGGTGGCGGATCACGAGCTGGCGGCCCGTCGCCTGCTGGCCGCCGAGCGGCAGATGGATGAGGCTGCGGTCTTTACCATCCACGGCTTCTGCCAGCGGATGCTCAAGCAGAACGCTTTCGAGTCGGGTGCCCTCTTTGAAACCGAATTTCTTACCGACGACAGCCAGCTCAGGCTGCAGGCGGTGAGCGACTACTGGCGATCCGAGTTCTATCCGGTGGATAAAACCCTCGCCAGCGCCGTGCGCGCGCTCTGGCCGAGCCCCGCAGCCCTGCTGCGGGAGATGGGCAGCTGGCTCGACAACAGCGAGCTGGAGATCCACCCCGCGCTGGGGGACGAGACCCTCGCCGCCCGCCATCAGGCGGCCATGAGCCGCATCGCGGCGGTGAAGAGTGAATGGCTGGCGCAGATGGACGAGATCCGCCGCCAGACCGACGGGCAAGTAAGCCGCTACACCGGCAAGAACTACGAGGGCTGGCTTGCCAAGATCGGCGACTGGGCGCAGGACGAGAGCAGTGGCTACGCCATCCCGAAGGAGCTGGAGCGCTTTGGCCAGACGGTGCTGGAGGAGAACCTCAAGAAGGGGGGCGCCGTGCCGACCCTGCCGCTGTTCAGCCAAATCGATGAGCTGCTGGCGAGCCGCCCCGGTATTCGGGATCTCATCCTGCAACGGGCGGCCAAGGTGGTACGCAGCCGGATGCAGGCCAGCAAGCGGCAGGCTCATCAGCTCTCGTTCGATGACCTGCTCAAAGACCTCGACGGGGCGCTCGGTTCCAGCCTTGGTGAGCGGCTCTGCGAGCGGATTCGCGCCACCTATCGGGTGGCGATGATCGACGAATTTCAGGATACCGATCCCCAGCAGTACCGCATCTTCCATCGCCTTTACGGCGGCCACACAGACACGGCGCTGTTGATGATCGGTGACCCTAAGCAGGCCATCTACGGCTTTCGCGGCGCTGACATCTTTACCTACATTCAGGCGCGGCGAAATGTGAGCGCCCACTACACCCTCGGGCGCAACTGGCGCTCCAGCAGTGCGTTGGTGGGGGCGGTCAACGGCCTGTTCGAGCGGGCGAAAGATCCCTTTATCTACGAGGCGGATATCCCCTTCCTGCCGGTGGAGGCGCAGGGCAAGAGCAAGGCGCTGCTGCTCGATGGCGTTACCGCCCCCGTGCTCCACTGCTGGCAGCTGACCGGCCAGCCCACCTTCAATCGGGGGGATTACCAGAGCAAGATGGCCCGCGCCACCGCCGCCGAGATCCACCGCCTGCTGACCCTGGCCCGCGAGGGCAAGGCGCTGATCGGTGACAAAGCGGTGAAGGCCGGGGATATCGCCGTGCTGGTGCGCACCGGAGCCGAGGGCAAGCTGGTGCAGCAGGAGCTGGCGCGTCTCGCCATCGCCTCCGTTTATCTGTCGAACCGCGAGAGCGTGCTGGAGCAGACGGAGGCGCGGGAGATTTTGCTGATCCTGCACGCCTGCCAGAACCCGAGCGAGGAGCGCAGCCTGCGGGCGGCTCTGGCGACCGGCCTGTTTGATCTCGACGCCAAGGCGCTCGATGGGCTGGCCAGCGACGAGCGGGCGTGGGAGAGCGCGGTGCAGGAGTTTATGGAGTACCGCAAGATCTGGCACCGCCGCGGCGTGCTGGCGATGCTGCGGGCCCTGCTGCACCGGCGCAATCTCGCCTCTTCGCTTTTGGCGAGCCCCTATGGCGAGCGGCGGCTGACCAACTTCCTCCATCTTGGCGAGCTGCTGCAACAGGTGAGCAGCGAGCTGGATGGGGAGTATGCCCTGCTGCGCTGGCTTGGGGAGGCGGTGAGCCGCCCCAACGGGCAAGATGCGGAGCAGGTACTGCGCCTCGAATCCGAACGGAAATTGGTGCAGATCGTCACCATCCACAAATCCAAGGGGCTGGAGTACCCGCTGGTGTTCCTGCCCTTTATCTGCAGCCACAGAACCGCCGAGACCCCGCTCTATCACGAGGCGGACGAGGCGGGCAATCGCACCATCCTCGATCTGACCGGCGCCGAGGACTCCTTGGCGGAGGCCGACCGCGAGCGCCTTGCCGAAGATTTGCGGCTGCTCTATGTGGCGCTGACCCGGGGCGTCTACGCCACCTGGCTGGGGTTGGCGCCGGTACGGGCGGGGGCGGGCAAGTCGGAGAAGACCGATCTGCACCACACCGCCATCGGCTACCTGCTGCAAAAGGGTGAAGAGGGGGATGCGCAAACGCTGGCGACCGCGCTGACCGAGCTGGCACAGGCGCTGCCCGGGGTGGCCGTCGGTGAGCCCTCGCTCACCCGTCCGACCCCGCTGCCGCCAGAGGTGGAGCTGCTGGGCGAGCCGCAGGTGCGCCACTTTAGCGGTTCCCTTGAGCGGGACTGGTGGATCAGCTCCTACTCCGGGCTGGCGGCGCAGGGCCACGGCCACAGCAAGGGCGTACTCGCCAATCCCGGTTTCGATGATGAGGTCGTCACCGAAGCAGCCGCTGCGCTGGCGGCGGAACAACCGGACGAGGCGCCCCAGCCCTCCATCTTCACCTTCCCGAAAGGGGCGCGCCCCGGCACCCTGCTGCACAGCCTGTTCGAGACCATCGACTTTCAAAGCGCCGCTGGCGAGCCGCTGGCAGAGCATATCGCCAGCTTGTTGCTGCAAGACGGTTTCGACGAGAGCTGGGCCCAAGTGCTGCAACAGCAGGTCGAAGCAGTGCTCGATACCCCGCTGGAAACAGATTTTCTTGCAGAAAGCGGCGAGCCGGTACGGCTGCGGGATCTGGCCCCCGAGCGCAAACAGGTGGAGCTGGAGTTCTTCCTGCCCATGGGGCGGGTGACGGCACCGGCGCTGACTGCGCTCT
Organism: Aeromonas sp. 55A; assembly: GCF_051919665.1. Taxonomy (NCBI): domain Bacteria; kingdom Pseudomonadati; phylum Pseudomonadota; class Gammaproteobacteria; order Aeromonadales; family Aeromonadaceae; genus Aeromonas; species Aeromonas sp. 55A. Next base: position 1,783,430 of record NZ_JBQBEH010000008.1, read on the forward strand.
GCCAGCAGCACGACCCGCTGTCGCGGGGCAACAAGCCGCTCAGCTTTGCCACCGTGCAGGGGATGCTCAAGGGCTTTATCGATCTGGTGTTCGAGTGGCAGGGGCGCTGGTATCTGCTCGACTACAAATCGAACCACCTCGGCATGAGCCCCGCCGATTACAGCCGTCCGGCGCTGGAGCGGGCGATGGCCGAGCACCGTTACGACCTGCAATACCAGCTCTACTCGCTGGCGCTGCACCGGCTGCTCACCCTGCGCCTGCCGGGCTACGACTTCGAGCAGCACTTTGGCGGCGTTTTCTATCTGTTCCTGCGCGGCATGCCGCAGGGGGGCATTTTCCATACCCGCCCGAGCCGTGAACTGGTGCTGGGGCTGGATAAGTTATTTCGCGAAGGCAGTGAGCTGCCAGCTGCGGGATCTCAAGCATTGAACGAGGTAGAGGCATGAGCGGCACCATGATCAGCACAGCGACCAGCGCAATGATGGTTGAACGGTTGAAAACACTGGCGCTGGCTGGCCGCATCCGCCAGCTGGATCTGCAATTTGCCCGGCTGGTGGCCGACCTTGGCGGCAGCCCCGAGCTGGTGCTGGGGGCGGCGCTCGCCTGCTTCGAGCTGGGGCGTGGCCATGTCTGTCTGCCGCTTGAAATGTTGACTGCCGGATCCCTGCGGCCGTTCGGGCTGGATCCCCAGCAGAGCCGGGATCTGCTGGGGGATCTGGCGGATCCTGCCCGCTGGCCCGCCCTGTTTGCGGCAAGCCCGCTCGTGGGTACGGAACAGGATGAGGGGCTCGCCCCGCGCTGGCCGCTGCGGCTGTGGCACGGACGGCTCTATCTCACCCGCTACCACGATTTTGAACTGGGGGTGGCCCGCCACCTTCGAGCCTTGAGTGAAAGAGCCGAATGGCCGGAGATTGCCCCGGCCCTGTCGCGGCTGTTTGCCCGCGACTACGCTCTGGTGTTCCGGGCGCTGCTCAAGGCCCGCCTCGCCCCCGACTTCTCGGCCCGCCACTTTACCCTGAAGTATCTCGATCTGGTGTTCCCGAACCAAGTGGACTGGCCCGCCATCGAGGCGCTGCTGGCCAGCGCCCAGGCGGCGAGCGATTTGAGCAAGCTGGATACGCTGGTGCCCGAGGCGCTCTGTTGCAACGGCCAGAAGCTGGCGGCGGCCACCGCGGCGGCGCGCCCCTTTGCGGTGATCTCCGGCGGCCCCGGCACCGGCAAGACCACCACGGTGGCCAAGCTCCTGGCCATTCTGGTGGAGACCGGCCTGCAAGCGGGCAAGGCGCCAGCGATCCGGCTGGTGGCCCCCACCGGCAAGGCGGCGGCGCGTCTGACCGAGAGTATCGGCTCTGCCCTGCAGGCCCTCGATCTGCCCCCCGAGTGGGTCGAAGCGATCCCCACCGAGGCGGGCACCCTGCACCGGCTGCTCGGGGTCATTCCGGGGCGCAGCCAGTTCCGCCACCACGCGGGCAACCCGCTGCACCTTGACTTGCTGGTGGTGGATGAGGCCTCCATGGTCGACCTGCCGATGATGGCGCGCCTGCTCGATGCGTTGCCAAGTCACGCCCGCCTGATCCTGCTCGGCGACAAGGATCAGCTCGCCTCGGTGGAGGCGGGGGCCGTGCTCGGCGATATCTGCAGCTTTATCGAACAGGGGATCAGCCCCGCGCAGGCGGATTGGCTCTCCCGCCAGACCGGCTACCGCCTGCAGGGCACGCCCGCAGGGGCTCCGGTGCGCGACAGCCTCTGTTTGCTTTCCAAGAGCTGGCGCTTTGATCAGCACTCCGGCATCGGTCAGCTGGCGCGCGCCTGCAACAGCGGCGATGCCACGGCGGTGGAATCAGTCTGGGGCGCAGGATTCGCCGATATCAGCCTGCACCCCTGGGCCGGGGAGGCCTACGACGCCCTGATTGCCCAAGGGGTGGCCGGTTACGGCAGCTATCTGAAGGCGGCCCGCGCGGGGGAAGCGCCCGCCGCCGTATTCAAGGCATTCAACAGCTTCCAGATCCTCTGCGCCCTGCGCGATGGCCCGTTCGGCGTGCTGGGGCTAAACGAGCGGCTGGAACTCGCCCTGTCACGGTCTGGGTTGATTGCCCGCGATGGCGACTGGTATGCCGGTCGCCCGGTGATGGTGGTGCGCAACGACCACGGGGTCGGCCTCTATAACGGCGATATGGGGCTCTGCCTGCCCGATGACAGCGGGCGGCTCAAGGTCTGGTTTGAGCAGCCGGATGGCACCTTGCGCGCCCTGTTGCCCAGCCGCTTGCCACCCCACGAGACGGTCTACGCCATGACCATCCACAAATCCCAGGGCTCGGAGTTTGCCCATACCGTGCTGGTGCTGCCCGACAGCCCCAGCCCGCTGCTGACCCGCGAGCTGGTCTATACCGGCATCACCCGCGCCAAGGCCCGCCTTGATCTCTACGGCGATCGCGCCCTGCTGGCCCAGGCGGTTCGGAAAAAGACCGAGCGTTATTCCGGATTGGCGGAGAGGTTGGGGGAGTAAGCGATTGGATGGCGGTAAAGGGAGTTGCCGCCGTTTTAATGTCATTCACTAATTGAAAATTCAGAGGGAGGATTTATTTGCTCAAAAACCCACTCCGAAAAAACTTTTTCAACATCCCATCTATTATAATTTTCGTCAGGGTAACGCTTTCTCATTAAATCTGACTTACAGGAATTAAACTCATGATATTTTTCCATGAATTTCTTGGACAGTTCATTTAGTTCACTGTCACTGTTAATTATAAAAAATGGCAATTTTATTATGGGTGGTTTTAGTTGGGTTGTGATTGGTGTAGACAGTGTTTGATATGTATCACAATGCACTTCACTTTTTCTTATGTGTTGAAATAAACTATATTCAATAGTTCCTTTTTTATAATAGTAAATCTCACAGTAAAATTCGGCATTTAACCCATCTTGAGCTTCTGGATAGGTAATAAACTCAATGCTTGGGAATGGTATAGTCAAACCCTCATTGTAGTAATTAACAACAGGCAAGGTCTTAATAATTCTGTTCTTATATTTTAAGTGGTAGTCAAACTGTCTTGTATTCTCAAAATATAAGTTTTGCCACCAATAATTACCCCCCCCCTCATGTTCTACATTTCCAATCTCAATAGTGAAATCAGGATCATTAGAATAGAAGGCTTGGCTAATACCGTCATAGTCCCAACATTTGGCATCTTCTAAAAGAATGGAGAATCTATCAGGGGCTTTTAGGTTGAGGCCGAATCTTTCACGCCACATCGTTCTGACGTCAATTGGATTGGCACATGAATCTAATGGCGTATTAGCATCATTTGTCCGTGAATAAACAACACCAGCTCGTATGGATTTACCTTGATAACTGTATTCTTTTGTCAGGTAATATGGTTTTAAAGGCTCATTAAATATTGTTAGGATTGCTAACTTGGCTTCATTAAATTGTAAAAATTCAAGCTGAATGTTTGGGATGTTATCTTCACTAAAACTTAGTCTTCTAAGCGCAGTGATAATATCTGCTTGAGTATATTTTTTATCACTGTCATTTAATCCAACTACTTCTAATGAATCAGATATTCCGAAAGCTATGTATCTATTCCCATTGTGAATTACATTAGCCATACATAGAATATCATGGACCATTGCAGCCATATTGTTGTGGAATTTTTGTTTGAAGTCCCACCAGAGACCTTCTTTACCTTTTGAGAGTAAGTCATTAATAATGCTGTTCATTTAATAAAACCATGAAGTAATGTAAATTGTATTTTGCAATTGTCGTCAGTTTACCTTCAAATATGACCGCAATGGAACTATTTACATGCTTATAAGCTGAACTCGCATGTTGGGCTTCGCAGGCTGGTAATGACTCCAATCAGTTGAAATGGTGTCTTTCTATAAAGGCACCAATCACTTTCTCGTGGAGCTCAACGGAACGAGAGAAGCAGATGGTCTTGCGAGCCAATCGCTTGATGCGCATTCTGAGCGTCAGGTTGTTACGCTCGATACGCTGGGTGAATATCTTCCCGGTCAGATGCATCTCGCTCGGCACCTCTCTGGCATAGCTTCCCCAATCATCACTGGTGATAAAGCCTATCTGGAACGGAGAAAGCAGGCTCAGCAACCGACGGCATGTCTCATCGTTGCGTGGGCCAAAGGTATATGCCACGACTCGTTTTCTCTTGGTATCAAAAGCATACCAAAGCCAATGTCGATGCTGTTTGTTGCCAACATAGGCCCATTGCTCATCAAGTTCACAGATAAGTGCCACGTCATCGAGCACCACCTTTTCGGAGGTTACTTGCCTTGGGGTGAGTTTTTTAGGGTGCGTATGACTGTGTTGATGCCAATCTTGAGGACGCGAGCAGTATCACGAACACCTGAGCCGTTGAACGCCATATCAACAATCTTGTCTTTGACGCCAGGCTTGCGGGCTTCATAGGTGTAGGTGAGCTGAAACACGTGCGGACAGACGGGGCAACGATAGCGAACATGGCCGGCAGGGGTCTTCCCATGGCGATATACGTGGTCAGAGTTGCAGCGAGGGCAGTGAACGGTGATGGATGCCATGAAGCTGTCGGTCTCAAAAGAGTTCATCATATCAACTCAACCGATCGGATGCATCACCCGCAGGCTCAGCACCAACCTACCGATTGTGTAGGTTGTGGCTGAGCGTAATGAAGCCCAACGTTTACCGCGTAATCTCTTTTTCCTTCCCCTCATCCCCGACCCTTCTCCCGCAAGGGGAGAAGGGAGATTCGGCTTCGTGGATATACACGCGATTGCCAACCTCATATCCCCGATGCTGATTTATTCCCTCTCCCTCCGGGAGAGGGCGGGGTGAGGGGTAGGGTGCAAAGAACGAAGTGAATTGCACCGCTGCTATTTATCTGCCAAAAGGTGTAATTCGCTGTGCTTATTACACCCTACATCCAACCCACACACGACAGGATGTCATTGCTTGAGACTTGAATTTAACCCCATCGATCTGGATCGCGATTACGAGCTCTGTGTGCAGGCGCGCAGGGATGCCTATTTTTGCAGCTTTCATACCCATGACGGTTTTTCCGACTTTATCGACGGCTATCGGGAGCGGATCCGCGAAAGGCTGGGGCAAACGCAATGGCACTACCTTCATGTCTGGGCGGGTGAACAACGGGTGGGCCAGCTGGAATTTCGCAGCTTTTCCGATGAACCCGAGACCGGTTATGTGCAGCTGATTTATCTGTTCCCTGAATATCGTGGCTGCGGGTTGGCAGCGCAGTTACAGGCTTATATCCGCCAGCAGTTGCTGGGGGCGGGTTGTAAATGGGCGATGCTCTCCGTGAGCCGTACCAATGTGCGGGCCTTGAATCATTACCGGCGCTTTGGCTGGGTATTTCTGCGCCCCAATCCGAAACATCAGGAGACGGATTTTTATCGACTGACTCTGGCCGAGTGACCTCTGTGGTGGCCTCTGGGTATCCCCTTATTTTTCCCATCCCCCAAATGACTGAATCGTGAGTTAAATCCGGTAAATGGGGCGCGCTTGAGCCACACTTATGACCACCCTGATTCAGCCTGCGCCGTGAGTGGTCGATAACCGGGGAAACGGTGGTTCGGTGGGGTTCTGGCTGACAGATCTGTTGCAATATGCCAAGGTAGCGCCTCACGACAACAGCACGATTCCCCGTGGTGGCGCGGGGCGGAAGAACAAGGATAACTGCTATGGTGCAGGACAGTGACACGATCAGGATCTCGGATGTCAGCGAGGCCGTGGTGCATGGCATTCTGGAGGTGACCAGCGATGGCATCTGGGATTGGCATGCCAATACCGGTTTTGTCTATCGCAACCCCGGCTGGTACCGGATGCTGGGGTACGAGCCTCACTCCCTCGGCAATACCGTCTTCACCTGGGAGAACGTGATCCACCCCGACGATCTGGCGGCGGTGATGGCGAAGTTCGATCTCTGTCTGAGCGGCAGCGCCCATGAGTATCGCGCCGAGTACCGTTGCCGCTGCCGCGATGGCAGTTATCTCTGGATTGAGGATTGCGGCCGCATCATTGAGCGCAATCCCGACGGGTCTGTGGCGCGGATGATCGGCGCCCATCGCGATATCCACGCCAGCAAGCTGTTGCTGGAGCAGCTGGAGCGGCGCAATCACTCGCTGGAGCAGCAGGTTGCCGAGCGCACCGCCGAGCTGGTGCGACTCAACGAGGCGCTGCAACAGAAAGCCGAGGAGAACCGTCTGCTGGCAGAGACCGATGCCCTGACCGGCGCCGCCAGCCGCTATCGGCTGGAGCGGGCGTTGCAGCTGGAGTGCGAGCGGGCGCGCCGTTTCCATCAGCCGTTTACGGTGATCGCCATGGATGTGGACAACTTCAAGCAGATCAACGACAGCTATGGCCACAACGCCGGGGATCAGACCCTGATCAACATAGTGGCGCTGGTGCGCCGTCATATCCGCGAGATCGATCTGCTGGCCCGCTGGGGCGGTGATGAGTTTATGGTGTTGTTGCCCAACACCGGCCGCGAGGATGCGCTGGTGGTGGCGAGCAAGTTTCAGGCATTGATGGCGAGCGAGCCCATCTGCCCCCACGCGCCCGCTACCATGAGCTTCGGGCTGGCGGAGTATCAGCAGGATGAGCAGAAGGAGAGCCTGATGGTGCGCGCCGATCGGGCGCTCTATCAGGCCAAGCAGCTGGGTAAAGACCAGATCTGCTAACGCGGGGTACGGAAAAAGAGCAGTAAAAAGGGCCGCAGGTTTGAAACCTGCGGCCCTTTTGTATTGTGACTGACGCGGCGCGACTTAGAAGTGGTAGCGCAGACCCAGCTTGAAGGTATCCAGAGAGTAGTGCTCGTCACCCAGGCTCAGGGCGTCGAACTGGCGCTCGTAACCGATACCGGCAGAGAAGTGGTCGTTGAAGGCGTAGTCCAGACCTACTTCCAGATTGGGGTGTACCTTGCTCTTGGTTGCGCTCTCGTTTACCTGACCGCTGAAGCCGAGGAGGGTGGCGTTGCCGACAACTTCCACTTCGGTGCGGGTGTAGGCGATGCCCGGTTTGGCATAGGCGCTGAAGCCCCAGGCCAGCGGCTGACTCAGCTTGGCTGCCAGGCTGATGCTGCGGGTTTCGATGGTGGTGTCGGCAAAGCCGGTTGCAATCGGGGAGGTCACCCAGGTCAGCTGATCCATCTGTTGGGCGTGCAGGCCGCCTTCAACCGCCAGCCAGGGTTTGAAGCTGTAACCCACGATCAGGCTGCCGCCGTCGAGCTGGTCGTCGATCACTTTGGCGTCATAGGCGTCTTTGGCAGCACCATCGAGATCCATCTTGGAGGTAGTCAGATCCAGACCTGCATACCAGCCTTCGGCATGGGCGCCGCCATTCATGGCCAGAGCAAGCAGGGAGAAAGCGGCAATTTTATTAAACTTGTTCATGGATAAATAACCTTGTGTTGCGTGAACTGCGTGTGATTTATATTGCTCAATCCATGAAGCTTTTTATATTTCCGTCATTGCTCTGCTTTCACAGAGGGGCCGCAGTATAGTCAGCACATTTCTGAATAACAAGAGAGTGATTTTCCCATTCTTCTAAATATGACTGGCTGCAAGCAGGGGCATTTTGTTTAATAAATGGTGTTATTAGAGTTTTAGCTTTATTGAGGTTTAAATAATTAACTGGTGAGGCAAATGACAGGCTGAGGGTTCGATTTTGATTCTATGTGATTGATTTATATCAGCATTAAATTTTCATTCTAGCGTAGCCGTGATGAGTTGTCTAAAAATTGACATCTCAGATGTCACTCACAGGCGCCAGGCTCTCTTCGATGATTTTTTGAACGGCTCACAAAGTGAAACCGTGAGAAAAAAATCTATCTTTTTGCCTGTTTTTTGCTCTTTTTTAGGTTTGGGATTGTTCCCATTGTGACTTTTGGTGGTCTTTTGAGGCTGCTTTTGCGTGGGCCATGCTACCCATCAGATACGCGAATGTGCGCTTGTGGGTGGCTTTTCTTTTCTCCCGGCAGCACGCGTTGGGGCGGGCATGAGGAGAGATAAGCAGATATGGGTCGTGCGGCCTGATTAATTTTGTCTGCTTATATACACAAGCCATTTAAAAGATAGATTTTTGGAGTTTTAAATAACTTTATTATATTCGTTTTTATATTTAATGAAGCTTTCCAATCAAGCCATTTAAATATATTGAATGGCAATGAAACGCTATTGATGATCGTTTAGGATACCTTGCCAGAGAGGTTGTAGTGGCTGGCGCATCAGTGGGCGGCGGGTGGCCTGTGACACTTCCCCTTGCCGGGGCCCTTGACCTGACCTGCGAATTCAGGGAAAAGAAAAGGGCGGTGCTATCAGCGCCGCCCAATGCCAGGAAAGAGAAAAAACCTTACGGTTTAAAAGATAAAAATTTGGAAGCAAACAATCGATTTCTCAACCAGGAAGGGTCTTGAATTCGATACGTTTCGATTATGCGCGATGTTCTATGCAGCACTAGCAAAATGTTTGCGGGTTGAAAGATATGCACTGTCTGGTGTCAGATTTTGCGACCTCATCGTTCAACTGGTCTGTCCTGATGGGTTTTGTAGGCGATTTTTTCTCTAGGCTGTTTTTTCGGTGTCAATATCTGAGCCTTGAAGGTAAAAACAGGTCAGAAGCTGACTCGGCATAACCATGCAATGAAAGTGCGATAACAAGGAAGAGTGGCATGACCTACAGCCAGACCCTGGCCAACAATATTCTCGACACCCTGAAGAAGACCCTGACCGACAAGGGGATCCGCTATCAGACCCTGGCAGAAGCCATGGGTGTCTCCATCGCGACCGTGAAACGGATGATGAACAAGCCCTCCCTGCCGTTCGATACTCTGCTGGAGATCTGCCATCTGGTGGGGCTCTCGTTCGAGGAGCTGCTGGATCGCACTCAGGACGCTCAGAGCCGCCGCGCCGTCTTTACCCAGGAGCAGGACGAGGCGTTTCACAACGAGCCGGGGCTCTACGCTTTTCTCGCCAATATCTTCTGGCGCGACAAGACGCTGATCGATCTGAAGCGGGAGTACGGCCTGACCGATGCCTCCTGCTACCTCTATCTGCGCAAGCTGGAGAAGCTCGGTATCTTGCAGCTTGGTATCGACAACAGTTACCACTTCTTGATCAGCGAGCGGATCAGCTTCGAGCAGCACAGCCGTTTCGCCCGCCAGCAGGCACGGCAGGCAATGTCGGTGCTGGGGGAGTATCTGGTGGAGAACATGCACAAGTCGAACAACTATATGGCGCTCTGCCAGTTGCACCTCAACGAGGGGGAGGCGATGGCGCTGATCGATCGGATGAAGGAGTACTGGCATCAGGAGATCAAGCTCAACCGCCCCGCCATCGGTCAGCAGGAGCACGCCAAGACCTACACCATGTCGCTGCAACTGGCCGACTGCGGCTACCAGAGCTTCGACGACATGATCCCCAATATCGACAACTGATCCCGGCGGATCCTGCGGGATCCACCATGTTGGTGTCTGGTTATTCCGTCAATTGAACTGCCTGCGATCTGCCTGCGGCCGGTTGCAGCGCCCGCTTATCGAGGCAGATGCGGATGGCCACTGTGCTCGACGGTGCTCTGGATATTCCCTAATCGGCGACCCGGGTTTGTTGCAGCTTGCCTGCGGGCGACTGCAATGCTCGGGTATCCAGACAAATGCGGATGGCATCCGGCCGCCAGTGCTCGATATCGCAATCCACCAGAGCACCCCGCTCGTCATAGTTGACCCGCACCAGCCGCAGCACGGCGCTACCCTCCGCCAGATTGAGGGCGCGGGCGATGGCGCCGCGCGCCGCCGAGGGGGTGATCTCGAGACTCGCCCCACCCTGGCCTATGCCATAACGCTGCTGATAGAGCTCGGTGAGGGAGCTGGCCAGCGGCGCACTGGCGATATCGGGAAAGCGACTCGCCAGCAGGTGGTGGCTGACGTGGAGCACCGGACGACCGTCGATCAGCCGTTGACGGCGGATCTCATAAAGTGGAGTGAAGGGTTCCAGCCCCATCCAGCGACAGAGCTCGCTGCTGGCAAGCTCGCTGCCGTGAGCCAGCACCCGGGTTTCGGCGGTGCGCTGCTGCTCGCCAATCCACTGGTGAAAGTGGGTGTGGATGGCGGGATCGTAGGTGAGGCGGGGCGGGGCCACGAACCAGCCGCGCCGCTCGGCACGGTAGATAAGGCCGTCTGCTTCGAGGCTGGAGAGCGCCTCCTTGATGGTGATCCGGGTGGTGGCGAAACGCTCGCTCAGGGCCCGTTCGGCCGGCAACTGCTGCCCGGCCCCCAATTGGCCGCTGCCGATATAGCGGCGCAGGGTCTGGCAAATCTGTTCGCACTTGGAGGAGGAGCGGCCATCGGCCATGCTCTGTTCGTTCACTCTCTGCTCACTCAATCTCGGCTCGGTCACACTCTTGTCCCTGTTGCTTATTCAGAAGGCGGGTGGCTGGCCAATCCCTTACTGGAATAGTCCAGCCTCACTCGGGTTCAGAGTTGTAACTGCTGTGGATGACAGCGCCATGACAGGGTGATTGTCATCAAACTGCCATTAAAGCGCCCCGCCACCGTCACAATTCCCCTCTAGCATCCCTCTCGAACCTTAACTGACCTAGTCCAGAGGGATGGGATGATGAAAAGCGTGATCGCAAGTGCACTGGCCATGGTGGCCATCAGCCAACCGTTGTTTGCCACAAATAGCTATGCAGCCGAAAATATCGCGGATCTCGAAAAGGCCGCCCGTGGCGAAGGCCAGCTCCACAGCATCGGCATGCCCGACAGCTGGGCCAACTGGAAGGATACCTGGCAGCAGCTGGGCAGCATCTACGGCATCAAGCACCAGGATACCGACATGAGCTCGGCGCAGGAGATCGCCAAGTTCGCCGCCGAGAAGGCCAATGCCACCGCCGATATCGGCGACGTGGGCGGCGCCTTCGGTCCGGTTGCGGTCAAGCAGGGTGTTACCCAACCCTACAAGCCCTCCACCTGGGCTGACATTCCCAACTGGGCCAAGGATGCGGACGGTCACTGGATGCTGGCTTATACCGGCACCATCGCCTTTCTGATCAACAAGGATCTGGTCAAGGCCGCTCCTACCAGCTGGCAATCCCTGCTGGGTGGCGACTACAAGGTGACCCTGGGTGATGTGGGCGTAGCCTCCCAGGCCAACAACGGCGTGCTGGCGGCGGCCTATGCCACCGGCGGTAGCGAGAAGAATCTCAAGCCCGCCCTGGAGTTGTTCGGCAAGCTGGCCAAGCAGGGTCGTCTCTCCCTGAACGATCCCACCATCGCCAATATCGAGAAGGGCGAGGTGGAAGTGGGTGTGCTGTGGGACTTCAACGCCCTCAACTACCGCGACCAGATCGACCCCAAGAAGTTTGATGTGGTGATCCCAAGCGACGGTTCCGTCATCGCCGGTTACACAACCATCATCAACAAGTGGGCCAAGAACCCCAACGCCGCCAAACTGGCCCGTGAATACATCCTCTCCGATGCCGGTCAAATCAACCTGGCCCGCGGCTACGCCCGCCCGATCCGCAGCAACGTGACCCTGCCGGATGATGTGAAGGCCAAGCTGCTGCCAGCCGAGCAGTACGCCAATGCCAAGCCGGTGCAGGATCACGCCGCCTGGGAGCAGAGCTCCAAAGCCCTGCCGCGCCAGTGGCAAGAAACCGTCATGATCAACATGCAGTAAGGGAATCCAGTGCAACACAAGGTGATAGTGGTACTTGTGGATGGTCTGGCAGCCGAGGTAGCCCACACCATGGGCTACCTCGGTGGCATGGTGGAGGCGGGGCGGGGCCTGCATACGACCCTGAATGCTGCCCTGCCGTCTCTCTCTCGGCCTCTCTACGAGTGCATCCTGACCGGCGTGCCGCCGGTGGTGAGCGGCATCACCCACAACGGGGTGAGTCGCCTCAGTCTGCATGACTCCATCTTCCATCTGGCCCGCGCCGCGGGTAAACGCACCGCAGCGGCGGCCTACCATTGGGTGAGCGAACTCTACAACCGCAGCCCCTGGCTGGCTGCCCGTGATCGCTTTACTCATGACGAGCAGTTGCCGATCCAGCACGGCTGCTTCTACTGGGATGACAACTATCCCGACAGCCATCTGCTGATGGACGGGGAATGGCTGCGCAGCCAGTACGATCCCGATTTTCTGCTGATCCACCCGATGGGGGTGGACGATGCGGGCCACAAGTTTGGCCTCGATTCCCGCCAGTACCGCAATCAGGCGCGCCGCATGGACAGCCTGCTGGCCGATCTGCTGCCCCAGTGGCTGGCTGAGGGATATCAGGTGGTGATCACCTCGGATCACGGCATGAACAACGATCTGAGCCACGGCGGCACCCTGCCGGAAGAGCGCACCGTGCCACTCTGGCTGTTTGGCGATGCCTTTATCGAGCGCTGGCCGGATGGGGTGGCGATCGCCCAGACCCAGCTCTGCGCCCTGATGGCCGATCTGCTGGGCATCCCGCACGACAAGCCGGCGGCGCCACCGCTGCTCAAGGCGGCCTTTATGCGCGAGGTGCACTGATGATGCCTGCAACCACCGAGATCCTCGTGGATCAACCTGTGGCAACCAAGCAGAAGGTGCGCCGCCACTGGCTGCCCGCGCTGGTGCTGCTGCCGTTTATCCTCTTGATGATCCTGTTCCAGCTCGCTCCCATGGTGTGGGTGCTGGTGGGCAGCTTTCAGACCCCAGATGGGTGGGGCCTCGACTACTACCGGGAGATTTTGAGTTCCCCCTTCTACCTGCAATCGTTCGGCAACTCGTTGCGCATTGCCGGTATCGCCAGTCTGGCGGGGCTTGCCATCGGCACCCTCGGGGCAGCCGCGCTGCGCCACAGCGGCGAGCGGGTCAAGCGGGTGCTGCTGGCCTTCGTCACCATGACTGGCAACTTCAGCGGTGTGCCGCTGGCATTCGCCTTTATCATCATTCTCGGCATCAACGGCGCGGTCACTCTGCTGCTGAAATCCTGGGGACTGATCGACGGCTTCAACCTCTACTCGGGGTCGGGCCTTATTCTCATCTACACCTACTTCCAGATCCCGCTCGCCCTGCTGTTGCTCTACCCGGCGTTCGATGCGCTGCAGGATGAGTGGCCGCAAGCGGCCGCGCTGCTCGGCGCGAGCAAGGGACAATATGTGTGGCACGTGGCGCTGCCGGTGCTGACGCCTGCGCTGCTCGGCACCCTGATCATCCTGTTTGCCAACGCGGTGGGGGCTTATGCCTCCGCCTACGCCCTCACCACCGGCAACTTCAATCTGGTGACCATCCGGGTGGCCAGTCTGGTCTCCGGCGACATCTTCCTCGAGCCCAATATGGCGGCGGCGCTGGCGGTGATCCTGATGGTGCTGCTGGGAGTGGTGACGGCTGCCAACCAGTGGCTGCTGAAAAAGAGCTATGTGAACAAGGGGCAATCCCATGCATGATTTGACGCCGCGCTGGCCCAAGTGGGTGCTGGGGGGGCTGGTCGCCACCCTGCTGCTGCCGCTGCTGGCTACCTTTCTCTACTCCATCTCCACCCGCTGGGGGGCGACCCTGCTGCCGGACGGCTTCACCCTCGACTGGTATCTCAAGCTGTGGGGCGACCCGCGTTTTCTGGCGGCGTTTGGCCGCAGCCTCCTGGTCTGCTTCGCCACCCTGCTGCTGGGGACCCTGGTGCTGGTGCCGACCGTGCTGGTGGTGGCCTACTACTTCCCAAAGCTGGATCCCTGGATGAACCTGCTGATCCTGCTCCCCTTTGCGGTGCCGCCAGTGGTCTCGTCGGTGGGGCTGCTGCAGATCTACGCCGATGGTGTCCTGCCCATTATCGGCACGCCGTGGATCCTGATCGGCACCTGGTTCACCGTGGTGCTCCCCTTTATGTATCGGGCGCTGGCCAACAGCCTGCAAGGGGTGCCGCTCAGGGATTTGATGGATGCCGCCCATCTGCTGGGGGCCAGTAGTCGGCGCGCCTTTCTGCTGGTGGTGATCCCCTGCCTGCGCAAGGGGCTGCTGGCGGCGCTGTTTCTCTCCCTCTCCTTCCTGCTCGGCGAGTTCGTGTTTGCCAACATGCTGGTGGGCACCCGCTACGAGACCCTGCAGGTCTACCTCTACAACATGCGCGCCACTTCTGGCCACTTCACCAGTGCGCTGGTGATGAGCTACTTCCTGCTGACCCTGCTGCTCACCTGGGCGGCCAACAGATTTCATCGGTGATCCAAGATGTTTCATTTAGAAGTGAATCAACTGCACAAATCCTACGGCGATACGCCGGTGTTCGAGGGGATCGAATTCGGCATCCGCAAGGGGGAGCTGGTGACCCTGCTCGGCCCCTCCGGCTGTGGCAAATCTACCCTGCTGCGGGCGCTGGCCGGGCTCACTCCGGTGGATGGCGGTCAGGTGCGGGTGGCCGGTGAGGAGATCACCTGGCAGGCGCCCCAAAAGCGCGGCATCGGCATGGTGTTCCAGAGCTATGCGCTCTTCCCCAACATGACGGTGTGGGACAACGTCGCCTTCGGCCTCAAGATGAAACCCCAGCCGGGGCGGGAGCTGGCGGCCAGCGTGCAGGAGGCGCTGGCGCTGGTGGAGCTGACCGGCTTCGAGCGCCGCTATCCTGCCGAGCTCTCCGGCGGTCAGCGCCAGCGGGTGGCATTGGCCCGGGCTTTGGTGGTGCAGCCGCGGATCCTGCTGCTGGACGAGCCGCTCTCGGCGCTGGATGCCCGCATCCGTCGCAGCCTGCGCCAGCAGATCCGCGAGATCCAGCAGCGCCTTGAGCTCACCACCATCTTCGTGACTCACGATCAGGAGGAGGCGCTTACCATGTCGGATCGGATCTTCCTGATGAACAAGGGATCTATCGTCCAGAGCGGCACGCCGGAGGAGATTTACACCCGTCCCGCCAGCGAGTTTGTGGCGGGCTTTATCGGCAACTACAACCTGCTTGGCGCCGAGCAGGGCAAGTCGCTGTTCGGCCCCCGTTTTCAGGGCAAGTTGGCGCTGCGGCCTGAGTCCATCACCCTGCTGCCCGCCGGGGCGACCAGCAGCGAACCCTGCCTGCCCGGCATCGTTCGCCAGCAACAGCTGCTCGGCAACGTGATCCGCTATCAGGTGGAGTGCGAGGCGGGGCTGTTGACGGTGGATTGCCTCAACCGCTCGGCTGGCGATCTGCTGGCCACTGGCAGTGCCGTGACCCTGGCGGTGGCCCGGGATCAACCCTGTGAGGTAGCATGACGCCTCGTTTCATTTTCGTTGTTACCGCAAGGAGCTCTCATGGCACTGGCATTGTTTGATCTGGACGAGACCCTGATTGCCGGGGATTCCGCCAGCCTCTGGCTGGAGTACATGGTGGCCGAGGAGCTGGCCCCCGCCAGCATGATTGCGGAGGAGCAGGCCATGATGTCCCTCTACCATCAGGGCAAGATGGATATGCACCAGTACATGGCCTTTACCCTGCAACCGCTGGCGGGCAAGACGCGCCAGTGGCTCGACTCGCTCTCTACCCGCTTCGCCGAGCAGGTGCTGCGCGAGCGCCTCTACCCGGAGGGGTTGGCGCGCATCGAGTGGCACCGCCAGCGTGGTGACGAGCTGGTACTGATCTCCGCCTCCGGCGAGCATCTGGTGGCCCCCATGGCGAAGATGCTGGGGATGGATCACTGCGTCGCCATCCTGCTCGATGAGGAGGAGGGGATGCTGACCGGCCAGACCCGCGGCACCCTCAGCTTTCGCGAAGGCAAGGTGGCCCGCATCAACCAGCTCTTTGCAGGCAGGGACCATCTCTGGCAGGGGAGCTTTGGCTACAGCGATTCCCACAACGATCTGCCGATGCTGCGGGCAGTGAGCCATCCTCATGCGGTCAATCCGGCCCCCGCGCTCCGTCAGTGCGCCTCGGAGCTGGGCTGGCCGGTGTGGGAGTGGCAGCGCTGAGTCGTGCGCCACACAGGCTTAACGTGCGGCAAGGAGCACGATAAACAAAGAGAGAGGCAGGAGCCTCTCTCTTTGTTTTTGCTGACAGCGTTGTGGTTGATGTTGGCGGTGGTGGCTACCCCTCGTTGGTTTGTTGCCGGGGCTCGCCAAAGGCGGGAATGTCCTCCTCGGCACTCTGGTGAGGGGTGTGGCGCAGCGGGAAGCAGATACGGTTTTTCCCCTCCCGCTTGGCCTGATAGACCCCCTTGTCGGCCAGCTCCACCAGCTCTTTGGCCGAGAGCCCGGAGCGGCTGAAGGCCACCCCGCCGCTGATAGTGATAGTGAGATCGGGTTCGCGCCACTCCAGCTGCTCCACCCCGAGCCGGAACGCTTCCAGCAGGGAGGGGAGCATCGGCTGCTCTTCGCCGTAACGGAAGATCAGCACCAGCTCCTCGCCGCCATAGCGGCAGAACCAGCCCCACTCGTGGAACAGATTCATGCCCAGCTTGCTCACCCGCTTGAGCACCACATCCCCCGCCTGATGGCCGTGGGTATCGTTGACTCGCTTGAAATCATCCAGATCGAACATCACCACCCCGAAGGGAGCGCCACTGTTGAGCTGCTTCTGCAGGCACTCGTCGAAGAAGCGACGATTGTAGAGCCCGGTGAGCTTGTCCTGATTGGCTTGCAGCCGGATCTGGGCAAAGTCCTGGCTGGCGGCATCCATCTCTTCATAGACCTTGGCCAGCTCCAGCATGCGGCGGCCGTTGTAGGCGATACCGCCGGAGCGGCTGGCGCGGATCAGCAGGGTGATCTCCCCCAGCATGCGGCGGAAGTAACGGGACCAGAGCAGGGCCAGCAGCAGATAGAGAATGCAGGCGACGGCAATCATCAGCTGCACGTTGATGGAGACGCTGTCGATCACCTGTTGCATGCTGGCAGTCGGCTCGACGCTGAGCAGGATCCAGCGCTGCTCGGGGATGCGGTAGTAGGAGACCATCAGGCCGCTGGCATCATCGAGGAAAAAGCCCTGCGGCTGTTGCATCCGGGCCAGCCAGTCGGGGTGGGCGAGGGGTTTGAATACCCGTTCGCGATCCGGATGGGCCAGCACCAGCCCGTCATGGTTGAGCAGGAGCTGATAGCCATTACCCAGATGGTGACTCTGAGCATGCCGACTGTTTAGCCAGCTGGCGAGGGGGGTGAGCTGGGTATCCAGCGAGAGTACGCCAACCCGCTTGCCGTCAGGATCTTTAATTACCCGAGCCAGCGCCATGGTGAGAGTGCCCAAGGTGTAGTCGTAATAAGGATCAGTCCAGACAATCTGTCCGGGATGGCTGGCGGCCAGCAGATACCAGGGGCGGGTTCTGGGATCGAACTTCTCGTCGGCCTGCCAGGATGGGTGGATCAGCATCTTGCGATGCTCGGTGCCCACGTAGACGTAATCGAGCTCCATCACCTTGTGATAGGCCTGCCACTGTTGCAGGTAGCGCTCGCCGTTGCGGATCTCCGGACCGCTGAAATCCCGATAATTTACCTGCTGATAAATGAGCGTAAACTGGCGTTTGAGGGTCGCCAGATAGGGTTCTATCAGGGTATGGAAATACTGGGTGTTGCGAGCAATCAGATATTGTTGCTGCTCGTGGCGCAGGGTGCGCTCCATATGCAGGTAGTAGATGCTGCCGAGCAGCAACACAGGGATAAAGAGCAAGAGGAAGCCCAGCCGCATGCGGGTGATCAAAGACCAAGTGTTCTTGGGCTTGGCGGGGGACATGAACAGATCCTTTTCGTCTCGGGTGACACCAGCATATATGATGCTGTGCGGCTCGTCTAAAGGCAGAAAATGAGATGTTTCCGATGCTGAACCACACTCTGCTCTCAATGATTCATTATGGCAGCATAGCGGTGCTGATCCTTGCCCTCTGTGTCGAGTATCTGATCTTTCGGCGCGGCCTGAACATGCTGCGAGTGCGCCGCCTGCTGCTGGCAGATGGGGTGGCGGCGCTGGCGCTCTTCTCCATCTTTGCGACCGGGTGTCTGCTGGCCCTCGAGCATGCCAGCTCGGTGGCAGAGATCTTTGCCCATCCTTCCCACGGCCTCAAGATGGGGCTGTTTCTGCTGATTGTCGGCTCCCTCGTTTATCCCAGCCGCCTCTTCTATCGCTGGCGTCGCGCCCTGCGTCTGGGCAAGGCGCCGATGATCTCCATCCAGCAGCACTTCCGGGTGGTGTGGATCCTGCGGGGCAATCTGCTACTGATTGCCCTGTTGGCCGTGTTCACCAAGCCCTCGCTGCTGTAACACTCGCTGTGCTCAAAAGCAGTGCGATGCAGAGCATGGAGAGCAAGGGCGAAGACAAAGAGTGGAGACAAGAGGATAGGGAGGCGGGTATCTTGGATCGGATAACCCGTCACGCGCCGATTTAAGGAAGAATCGCCATGCGCTCCAATCTGATGTTGCTGATGGCTGCCACCATCTGGGGTATGGGCTTTGTCGCCCAGCGCCTCGGGATGGATCACATGGGGCCCTATACCTTCAATGGCCTGCGCTTTCTGCTCGGTGCCATCTCCCTGCTGCCGCTGCTCTGGTGGCTCAAATCCCGACAACCTGTTGCCGTCGCGGGCGACCATCGCCAGCTGCTGATCGGTGGTGTGCTGGCCGGGCTGGTGCTGTTCTGTGCCGCCTCCCTGCAGCAGGTGGGGCTGCTCTATACCACCGCCGCCAAGGCCGGTTTCATCACCGGGCTCTACATCATTCTGGTGCCGGTACTGGGGCTGCTGCTGCGCCACAAGAGTGGCCTCAATACCTGGATCGGCGCCATCATAGCGCTGGCCGGTCTCTATGTGTTGAGCGTCACCGAGGAGTTCACCATCGGCTTTGGCGATCTGTTGCAGGTGGTCGGCGCCCTCTTCTGGGCCGTTCACCTGCTGCTGGTGGATCACTACTCCAACCGGGTTGCCCCCATCAAGCTGGCTGGAGTGCAGTTCGTGGTCTGCGGCCTGCTCAGCCTCGCCACCGCTTTTGTTATTGAAACTCCGACTGTTAGCGGTGCCGTGGCCGGTTGGCAGGCGCTGCTCTACGCCGGGCTGGTGTCGGTCGGGGTGGGTTATACCCTGCAGGTGGTGGGGCAGCGGGGCGCTCATCCGGCCCATGCCGCCATCATCCTCAGTCTGGAGACCGTCTTTGCCGCCGTGGGTGGCGTATTGCTGCTGGGTGAGACGCTGGATGAGCGCGCCATTGCCGGTTGCGCCCTGATGCTGGCGGGGATGCTTATCTCCCAGATCCGCTTGAGATGGTGGTGGAAGTCGCGCCGAGACAAGGTGCCTGTGACCAAGTAAACCGCGCTCGCAGCATAACAAAACGCCCCGACTGTCGGGGCGTTTTGCATGGTGGCTGTTTGGATCAGGGGCGCTGATCCAGCTCGCGCTCCAGCTCCATGGCCTTCTGACGGGCCGGATGGGTATTGAGGCGTTCCCAATAGGCTTGCAGATGCGGGAAGTGGGCCAGCTGGCCGCTTTGCGCCAGCAGATCCACCAGGAAGGAGTTCATGATGTCGGCGCCGGAGAGGCGATCCCCCACCAAGTAGCGGCGATTCGCCAGTACCTCATTGAGGTAGCCCAGCACCTTGGCACACTCGGCCTTGGCGTAGTCCGGCAGGAAGCGCATCGGGCTGCCATCCTTGCGCACGAACATGTCGAGCAGCAGCGGCAGAATGCCGGAGCTCTCGGCAAAGTGGAGCCACTGCAGATATTCGGGATACTCCGGGCTATCTGGTGTCGGTGCCAGCCGATCGGCGGCGTAGCGGGCGATCAGGTACTCGGTGATGGCGCCCGATTCCGCCAGCACCCGGCCGTCGAACTCGATGACCGGCGACTTGCCGAGGGGGTGGATGGCTTTTAGCTCGGGCGGTGCCAGAAAGGTGGTGGCATCGCGCTGATATGCCTTGATCTCATAGGGCTGGCCCAGCTCTTCGAGCAGCCAGATGATGCGTTGGGAGCGGGATTTGTTCAGGTGGTGCAGGACTATCATAACGACCTCGATTCGGTGGCAGGATGGGGTATACGAGCGGACGAGGGGGGCGGTTCACCGATGGCTAAAAAAGAGCGGGCTGATGCCCGCTCCCTCGTTGACTGACTCAGGCCTCCAGCGCCTGATCCAGATCCGCCAGAATGTCCTCGATCGCCTCGATCCCCACCGACAGCCGGATCATCTCCGGTTTCACCCCAGCCTTGGCCTGCTCCTCCTCGCTCAACTGGCGATGAGTGGTGGAGGCCGGGTGGCAGGCCAGCGACTTGGCATCGCCGATGTTGACCAGCCGCTTGAAGATCTTGAGCGCATCGTAGAAGCGCACGCCCGCCTCGTAACCCTCTTTCAGGCCGAACGAGAGAATGGCCGAGGGGCGACCGGCCATGTACTTCTCCGCCAGCAGATAGTGCGGGTGGCCCGGCAGACCGGCATAGCTGACCCAGGCAACCTTGGGGTGATGCTTGAGGTGGTTGGCGACCCGCAGGGCGTTGTCGACGTGGCGCTCCATGCGCAGGCTCAGGGTCTCCAGCCCTTGCAGCAGCAGGAAGGCGTTCATCGGCGCCAGCGCCGCGCCGGTATTGCGCAGGGGCACTGTGCGTACCCGCCCGATAAAGGCGGCCGGGCCAAAGGCCTCGGTATAGACCACCCCGTGGTAGGAGGGTTCGGGTTTGGTCAGCTGGGGGAAGCGCTCGGCGTGATCCGCCCAGGGGAACTTGCCCGAGTCGACCACCACGCCACCCAGCGAGTTGCCGTGGCCGCCGACATATTTGGTCAGGCTGTGTACGACTATGTCAGCGCCGTGTTCGATGGGCTTGCAGAGTACCGGGGTGGCGACCGTGTTGTCGACGATGAGCGGCACACCACGGGCGTGGGCGGCCTTGGCCAGCGCGGCCAGATCGACGATGTTGCCTGCCGGGTTGCCGATGCTCTCGCAGTAGACCGCCTTGGTCTTGTCGTCGATCAGGGCGGCGATGGCTTCGGCGCTGTCATCTTTGGCGAAGCGCACCTCGACCCCGAAACTCGGCAGCATGTGGGCGAACAAGGTGTAGGTGCCGCCATAGAGCTGGGGCGTGGAGACAATGTTGTCACCGGCGGCGGTCAGCGCCTGAATGGCGTAGGTGATGGCGGCGGAACCTGCCGAGACCACCAGCGCGGCGATCCCCCCTTCCAGCGCGGCCATCCGCTGCTCCAGCACATCGTTGGTGGGGTTCATGATGCGGGTGTAGATATTGCCCGGCACCGCCAGATTGAACAGATCCGCCCCGTGCTGGGCGCTCTCGAACTCGTAGGCCACCGTTTGGTAGATGGGCACGGCGACCGCTTTGGTGGTGGGGTCGTTGGAAAAGCCGTGGTGCAGGGCTAGGGTCGCATCTTTCATCACACACTCCTTGTTGGATGTTGCTTATGGCAGTTATAGATGGATAGACGTCCAATCTATCAGGCCCGTGGCCGATGTAAACAGCAAGATCCGGCAAAGCAGTGTCGCCCGCAGGGGACGCGTGTCCCGAGTGGTTGGCATGGCCCGCACTCAGAGGCGACGGCGATACTCCTTGTCATCGATCTGGTTCATATCCCACTGCATCAGGCGGTTGAGCTGCTGCATGGGATCTTCGATAAGTGGCAGCGGGCGCGGCAGGATCCGCTTGAAGTAACGGCGCAAGGTCTGCTGGATCCGGTTCGGTTTGAGGGGGTTGGCGTGGCTCATGATGGTGTTCCTCTGCTGTGGTTCTCACGTTCATCAGCAGTATTGAGCTAAAATGCGGAAGTAAAAACTGATGACTTACAGCAACAGGATTTCCTCTTTTATGCCGACCGGTCGCCTCTACCAGCAATTTCAACGACTCGCCCAGCTGCTTGGCAGCGACGAACGGGAGATCAGCCTCGCCGAGGTGGCGGATCTGCTCTGCTGCACCCCGCGCAACGCTCGCCTGCTGCTGCGGCGGATGCAGGATCAGGGCTGGCTCAGCTGGTCGGCGGAAGCGGGGCGGGGGCGGCGCTCCCGGCTCACCCTGCTCGATAGTCAGGAGAGCCTGACCCGGCGCCGCTTGCGGGATCTGCTCAGCCAGGGCCAGTTGGCGCAGGCGGTACGGCTGGCCGAAGATCGCCTCGATCTGCTCACTCCATTGCTGATAGAGCAGCTCGGTCAGGCCACCCGCGAGGGGCGCCAGATCCTGCGGGTGCCCTACTACCGACCGCTGCCGCAGTTGCTGCCCACCGGCCCGATGCGCCGCTCCGAAATTCACCTGAGCCGCCAGATCTTCAACGGCCTCACCCGGCGAAATGAGGAAAATGGGGAAATCGAAGGGGATCTCGCCCACCACTGGGAGTGTCTGGGTCCTTGCCACTGGCGTTTCTACCTGCGCCCGGCGGTGCGTTTTCACCACGGTCGCGAGCTGGTGGTGGAAGATGTGATGGAGAGCCTGCTGGCCCTGCGGGCTCGCCCGCTGTTCGCTCATCTGGACCGGTTGGAGAGCCCCTGGCCGCGCACGCTGGATCTCTATCTCGACAGCCCGGATCCCTGGCTGCCCCACCTGCTGGCCGAGCCGGTGGCGACCATTTTGCCACGGGAGCTCAAGGGGGCGGCGGGCTTTGCCCTGCAACCTGTGGGCACCGGTCCTTACCGGGTGGCCGCCAACGATCCCCTGCATCTTTGCCTTGCGGCGTTTGACGACTACTTCGGCCTGCGGGCCCTGCTCGACGAGATCGATATCTGGATGCTGCCGGAGCTGGCGGATCGACTGGAGACCCACCTGCAGCTGGGGCGCGACAGCCCTGAGCTCGGTACCATGCGCGGCGAATCGGAGCTGGAGTCGGGCTGCTACTTCCTGCTGCAGGACGATCGTTCCGGATCCTTGCAGGATCCCGCCCTGCGGCAGTGGCTGGGCCAGCTGCTCAATCCGGTGGCTCTGATGGGGCGGGTCGCCCCCGAGTTGCAACGGGGCTGGACCAGCGCCCTCGGCCTGCTGCCCCACTGGCGCGAAGCACTGCCCGCCCCCTTGCCCACACCGGCGCAGTTGCCGACGACCTTGGTGCTTGCCTGCTTCAACCAGCATCTGGAGTTCAACGAGTGCGCCAACGCCATGAGCAGCCTGCTGGCCGAACAGGGGATCCGGCTGGAGGTGCGCACCCTCGATTACGGTCGCTGGGTGAGTGGCGAGGATGAAGACGTGGATCTCTGGCTCGGCACCCTCAACCTCGAACATGCCGGCCCCTTTGCCCCCTACGCCTGGTTGCAGGGCACCCCGTTGCTGCGCAAGGTGTGGAGCAGTCAGCATGAGTTGTGGCAAGGGTTGATGCAGTGGCGCGCCAGCGGTGAGGAGCCAGGCCCCCGCGCCCTGCTGGCAACGGTGCAGCAGCAGAGCTGGTTTGTGCCGCTGTTTCACCACTGGCTGGAGCTGGAGAGCCGGGTCGGCGTGCACGGGGTGCGGATGACGGCGCTCGGCTGGTTCGATTTTCGCAGCGCCTGGTTGCGGCCGGAACCGCCCCATCAGCCCGCGGAGGCGTCATAGTTCGTCCAATTTCTGTCGCGGCCGACGAGTGCTCCGTGGCCGCTTGCGTGAAAGATCCGTAAATCGGCCGCTGCTGCACAGTTTGTGTCACGCCTCTGTGCCATGCTGTTTCAGGTTATGGACAGCAGAGCAAATGAGGAAAACGATGAGCAATAATTCAGACAGTTCCGCAGGAAAATGCCCGGTCATGCACGGGGGAACCACCTCCGTCGAGACGTCCAGAATGGAGTGGTGGCCGAAGAGCCTCAACCTCGACATTCTTCACCAACACGATACCAAGACCAATCCGCTGGGGGCCGGTTTCAACTATCGGGAAGCCTTGAAGGGGCTCGATATGGCGGCCCTCAAGCAGGATGTGACCGCCCTGATGACCGACAGTCAGGAGTGGTGGCCCGCCGACTGGGGCCACTACGGCGGCCTGATGATCCGCATGGCCTGGCACTCGGCCGGGACTTACCGCATCGCCGATGGCCGCGGCGGCGGTGGCAGCGGCAACCAGCGCTTTGCCCCCCTTAACTCCTGGCCGGATAACGCCAACCTCGACAAGGCCCGTCGCCTGCTGTGGCCCATCAAGAAGAAGTACGGCAACAAGATCAGCTGGGCCGATTTGATCATTCTGGCGGGCACCGTGGCCTATGAGTCCATGGGGCTCAAGACCTTCGGCTTCGCCTTTGGCCGCGAGGATATCTGGCATCCGGAGAAGGATATCTACTGGGGGTCGGAGAAAGAGTGGCTGGCGCCCAGCGGCAAGCCGGGCGGTCGTTACTCCGGCGAGCGGGATCTGGAAAACCCGCTGGCGGCGGTGATGATGGGGCTTATCTACGTCAACCCGGAAGGGGTGGATGGCCAGCCCGATCCACTGAAAACCGCGCAAGATATGCGAGTCACCTTCGCCCGCATGGCGATGGATGATGAAGAGACGGTGGCACTGACCGCCGGTGGCCACACCGTCGGCAAGGCTCACGGCAACGGCGATGCCAAACAGCTTGGGCCCGAGCCGGAAGGGGCCAGCCTCGAAGAGCAGGGGCTGGGCTGGATCAATCACCACAGCCGCGGCATCGGCCGCAATACTGTGACCAGCGGCATTGAGGGGGCCTGGACCACCCACCCGACCAAGTGGGACAACGGCTACTTCGATCTGCTGTTCAAGTACGACTGGTGGTTGCAAAAATCTCCGGCGGGGGCCCATCAGTGGGAACCGATCAATATCGCTGAAGAGGATATGCCGGTGGATGTGGAGGACCCCTCGATCCGCTGCAAACCCATGATGACGGATGCCGATATGGCGCTCAAATTCGACCCCGAGTACCGCAAGATTGCCGAGCGCTTCCGCGATGATCCGGCGGCCTTCTCCGACGCCTTCGCCCGCGCCTGGTTCAAGTTGACCCACAGGGATATGGGGCCGAAGAGCCGCTATGTCGGCCCCTATGTGCCGACAGAAGATCTGATTTGGCAGGATCCGGTGCCAGCCGGACGTGCCGATTATGACGTGGCGGCGGTGAAGGCCAGGATTGCTGCCAGCGGCCTCTCCATCAGCGAGCGGGTCACTGCCGCCTGGGATAGTGCCCGTACCTTCCGAGGCTCCGACAAGCGGGGCGGCGCCAACGGTGCCCGCATTCGGCTGGCGCCGCAGAAGGATTGGCCGGGCAACGAACCGGCGAAGTTGGCGAAGGTGCTGGCGGTCTATGACAAGCTGGCGGCCGAGTGTGGCGTCAGCGTCGCGGATCTCATCGTGCTGGGGGGCAACCTCGCCATCGAGCAGGCTGCCCAGGCCGCCGGGGTGACGGTGAGCGTGCCGTTTGCGCCGGGCCGGGGGGACGCCACTCAGGCTCAGACCGATGTGGCCTCGTTCGAGGTGCTGGAGCCGTTGGCCGATGGCTTCCGCAACTGGCTCAAGCAGGACTATGTGGTGACGGCGGAGGAGCTGCTGCTGGATCGCGCCCAGCTGATGGGGCTCACCGCTTGCGAGATGACGGCGCTGGTCGGCGGGATGCGGGTGCTCGGCACCAACCATGGCGGTACCGGGCACGGGGTCTTTACCGACCGGGTCGGGGTACTCAGCAACGACTTCTTCGTCAACCTGACCGACATGGGCTACCAGTGGCTGCCGAAAGCGAGCAATCTCTACGAGATCCGCGATCGCCGCAGCGGTGCCCTGAAGTGGACTGCCACCCGGGTGGATCTGGTGTTCGGCTCCAACTCGGTGCTGCGCGCCTATGCCGAGGTCTATGCCCAGGATGACAACAAGGAGAAGTTTGTCTGTGACTTCATCACCGCCTGGAACAAGGTGATGAATGCGGATCGCTTCGATCTGTTGGGCTAGTCCCCGAGCCGTTTGGTTATCTGCATCAGCCCCGCACACCCTAGGTGTGTGGGGCTTTTTACTGTCTGCTTTTTGCAGAGCACCACAATCTACCGCGCTGCGACACCCGCTGGCCGGTCGCGCAGGGCCGCTGGCATCCCTGTGCTTGGGCCAGCAGTATCATGTAACATGCTGATCCGCTGGTGATGCCCGGCGGCCACCCATTGGCCACTGATGTCCCATGAACGGACAAGGACAGAAACAAAGAGACAAGGAGTCAACCCATGCTGGAAATGCAGATCCAACCCCGCTTTCAGGAGACGGATGCCCTCGGCCATATCAACAATACGGTGCCGGCGGTCTGGTTCGAATCGGCGCGGGATCCCCTGTTCCGGATCTTCTCCCCCGATCTGGATGTGCATAACTGGCATCTGATCATCGCGGGCTATACGGTGCAGTTCAAACGGGAGCTGTTCTACGGCCAGCCGGTCACCATCAAGACTGGCGTGCGCCGCATCGGCACCAGTTCCTTTACGGTCTGGCAGGAGGCCTGGCAGGGCGGCGAACTGGCCGTCACCGCCGAAACGACCCTGATCCATTTTGACTACCGGGCCCGCCAATCCCTGCCCCTGAGCGATGCTCACCGGGAAGGGCTGCGGGCCTGGCTGACAGAGAGTTAACCACGGGCCGGATGGCCCATCACAGGAGTGTTATGTACAACTCAATGCGCAACACAGCGATCGCGCTGACCCTGGGATTCTGCTCCCTCCCTTCTCTGGCCGCTTCTCTCGCCGAGCAGTTTACCCTGATGGAGAAGGGGGCCGAGAGCGCCCTCGATACTCGTCAATTCAGCCATGACGGCGTCGATATCAAGGCCTGGATCGATGGCGCCCCCGTCATCATCGCCGTGCCCATCATGAACGAGCTGGGCAAGCTGGAAGGGGAGAGCCGCTACTACTTCAAGGGCGGCAAGCTGTTCGGGGTCAAAGAGCCCGCCGCTCAGTTCGCCTTTGATGACAGCGGCAAGCTGACCCAATGGCTGGACGAGAAGGGCCAGCCCGCCGAGTTCGTCAGCAAGATGAGCATGCAGCAGCGTGAGGAGTGGCTCACCAAGCGAGCCGCCGAGCTGAGCAAGCTGTTTGTGGTGAGCGCGGCCGAACAGAAGGCGGCCAAGGGGGGCGTCAAGCTGAAGGGGGCGGATCTCGCTCACTGGCTCTGCAACGGCAAACTGATGGATCTCGCCCACGGCGACAAGGTGATCTTCGAGCAGGATAAGCTGAAGATTGGCGAGCAGGGGATCGAAGGGGAGGTCTCCCTGCGTCAGGATAAGGGGTGGCAGGAGCTGAGCCTCAAGTGCGAGGTGCAGGGCACCCAAGTGACCCGCCTCACCTGGCAGCCGCTGCCGGGTGCCAACAAGCCGCAATAAGCGCAATAGCAAGGGGGCCCATCTCGGGCCCCCTTCTCATTCGGTGTGTGGCTCCCCTAGCTTGAGCCGGGTGAGTGCCTCGACCCGGCGCCACTGTCCGGGTTCGAACCAGCGGGCCAGCAGCTCCTGCTGCTGTTCGGCCCTGGCCTCGTTCGGCAGTTGCCTGAGCTCGGCCAGAAAGCCGCTGAGCTGCTCCTCGAACCCTTGCCGGTTCTGCTCCAGCTGGCGCATCCGATCCACCGCTTCCGGCCCCCCTGTCTCCAGCAGCAGAGCCTCCCGTTTGGCCGGGTCCATCTGCGCCAGCTCTTGCAACTCCTCAATCAGACGGCTGTTGGCCTCCGCCTCGCGAAACCAGCCCGGTTGCTCCGCCAGCCAGAGATCCAGCTCGCTGGCCAGCTGCGACTTGTCGCTGTCTCTTGCCTCCGCCAGCGCCCTGCGGCGCAGGGTCAGCTGCTCCATCAGTCGATCCTCGGCAAACAGCTGGGCCTGCTCGGCCGGGGTAAAGCTCTGCTGGCGCAGCTGCTCCCGCTCGTCAAACAGGATCTGCAAGCTGGCGAGGGAGATCTCGGTGGGCACCGTCAGGCTGCTCTGGGCGGAGACAAAGGTGCGATAGCGCGCCTGCAGGGCATCGGCGGCCTCCTGCTCGGGATCGTGCGGGTGGCTCTGTGCATGCTGGCTGGCTTGAGCGGGGGATGAGTCTGCCGTCGGTGCCGTGGGCCAGAGCAACACCCCGCCAAGCAGCAGGGTGATGGCGCAGGGCACGACGAGCAGGGTGGCTATCTTCATAGTCCCAGCTCCTTGAGACGGTTGGCATGCTGGCGATAGAGGGTGACCGGATCGGTCTCGAACAGATGGTGGATGCCGAAGGACTGGTTCACTTCGTCCAGATGGTTCATCCGGTAGTCGGTGCCGATCACCTTGCCGAGGTGGCTGCTGCAGACCCCGACCAGTCCGTCATTGGGCTCCTTGAAGAAGGCACCGGTCAGCGCCAGCGCAGGATCCACCGGATCCAGCAGATTGGTCAGGTTGCCGCGCCCGCTCCAGGAGAAGTAGTAGACGCCGTTGGTCGCCTGCATCGGCCCCTCGCCACAATAGCTGCTGGGCAGCCCCTCCGGGTAGCGCTGGTTGAACTGGCTGGCCCCCTTGCTGGTGAGGGCATCGAGGGCGGCGACCGGATCTTGCGGCAGCTGGCTCCCGCCCGAGAGCAGTGAAATCATGCCGGAGAGGGCGTGGGCCGCGGCGGCCGCCAGCTTCTCGGCGGCGCTGCCGGGGGCGGCATTGGCCCGCACCAGATCGGCAATCTCTGAGCCGTAGTTGACCCCGCCGACGCTGGTGGCGGAGGCGACCAGCTCGGGGGCGACCGAGGCGACATAGCGGATGGTGGGGCCGCCGTGGGAGTGGCCGATCAGGTTGACCTTCTCGGCGCCGGTGGCCGCCAGCAGCAGCTCAACCTGGGCGAGCAGCTGTTCGCCCCGTTGTTCCGAGCTGGCGGTGGCCGACACCTGAGCCACGTAGACTTTGGCACCATCCCGGCTCAGGGCCTGGGGAATGCCGTAGAAGTAATCGACCCCGAGCAGCTTGTCGAAGCCGAACAGGCCGTGCACCAGCACTATGGGGTAGCGGGTCTGGGTGTATCCGCTGGCGTGTGCCAGCATGGGCAGGGTGCAGAGCAGCACCAGAAGCCATCTCTTCATCATCAGCATCCTTGTTGATTCGTGAGGAACAGATTGTGTGGCGTACTCCATGTTCGCCGGTGCCAGTATGGTGGCTGCTGACGGGAGAGGCTGTGAGGGGGATCGCAACTCGGGATTCAAAAGGGATTCTGGGTGCGGGCGGGGAAGCTGAGCTCCCCGCCCTGCGGCTTATTGCCACTCCACCAGGTGATACTGCTTCTTGCCCCGGCGCAGCAGCAGGTAGCGGCCAAACAGCCGATCAGTGGCGCTCAGCTGATCATCTTGCTTGAGCACACCATTGAGGCTGATGGCGCCCGCCGCCAGCAGTTCGCGGGCGATGCGTTTGGAGTTCGCCAGACCGCAGCTGACCAGTAGGCTGACCAGATCCGTCTCGCCGCTGACGGTGCTGCACGGCATGCCATCCTGCGCCAGCTGGGCCAGATCGCTCTCGCCGAGGCGGGCCACATCGCCGCTAAACAGCAGCTCGCTGATGCGCTGCACCGCCGCCAGCGCCGCCTTGCCGTGTACCAGCTCGGTCAGCTCGTTCGCCAACACCTGCTGGGCCTGCTTGCGCCCCTGCCGCTTCGCGTCTTCCGCTTCCAGTGCATCAATCTCGCTCAGCGACATAAAGCTGTAGTAGCGCAGGAAGCGGTAGACATCCTCATCCGCGGTGCCGAGCCAGAACTGGTAGAAGGCGTAAGGGGAGGTGAGCGCCGGATCGAGCCAGACCGCGCCACCCTCGGTCTTGCCGAACTTGGTGCCGTCTGCCTTGGTGATGAGGGGCAGGGTCATGCCGTGTACCTGCGCCTGATGGAGGCGACGTGTCAGATCCATGCCGCTGGTGATATTGCCCCACTGGTCGTTGCCGCCAATCTGCAGGGTGCAGCCGAGCCGCTGGTGCAGCACCGCAAAGTCGTAGGATTGCAGCAGAGCGTAGGAGAACTCGGTGAACGAGATGCCCTGATCCGGGCGAGCCAGCCGCTGACTCACCGATTCCCGCGCCAGCATGGCGTTGACCGAGAAGTGCTTGCCGATATCCCGCAGAAAATCGAGGGCGGACATCTGCCCCATCCAGTCACCATTGTTGACCAGTTGCGGGGCTGACAGGCCCTCATCGGCGGGCAGCAGCGCCCTGATTTGGGCAGACAGGCTGGCGACCCAACCCTGCACGGTATCGGCACTGTTGAGGCTGCGCTCGGTCGCCTTGAAGCTGGGATCGCCGATAAGGCCGGTTGCCCCGCCCACCAGTGCCACCGGGGTGTGGCCCGCCAGCTGGAAGCGGCGCAGCATCAAGAGCGGCACCAGATGACCGATATGCAGGCTGCCAGCGGTGGGATCGAACCCGCAATAGACGGTGCGCGGGGTGGCAAGATGATCGGCCAGGGCCGCCGGGTCGGAATTCTGGGCCACAAGGCCGCGCTCGGTCAGCTCATCGAGCAGGTGGGGGTTGATCATGGGTGCTCCAACAACAGGGGAAAAGCCGTCATCCTCGCCGTTCTGGCCGGTGGCGGATATGTCCCCTGAGGGACAGTTTTACCACTCTCGTGCTAGCATTCAGCCATAGCGGGGAATCGCTCCCCGCCACCGGAAACGTGCCACCATGACCCAGCCATTCACCACAGATGCCTTGACCCGCAGCATGACCGAGGTGGTCGATGCCCTGCACAGCAGCGCCTTTGCGGCGGCGCTGGTGCGGCTGATCCAGCAACAGGTGGCGTTTGATTGCGCCCTGCTGCTAGGGGTGGGGCAGCGCCCCGTCTACCTCTACGACAACCTCAATCATCAGCGGGCTCTGTTGTTTGACCGCTACCTCACCAGCCACTTCAGTCAGGATCCCTTTATGCAGGCGCTGGAACAAGGCTTGCCTGCTGGCGTCTGGACGCTGGCACAGGTCTCTCAAGGGCGGCTCGATCCCGAATATCGCCACCACTTCTATCAGGCCACCGGCTGGCAGGAGGAGGTGGGGCTGATCCTGCCGGTGCGGGACGGACTGACGCTGATGCTGTTTCTCGGGCGACTCGACAAGCGCAGTACCCTCAGCCGTAATGAGCTGGCGAGGCTGGAGCAGCTGTTCCCGCTGGTACATTCGCTTTGTCGTCAGCAGTGGCGGCAGAGCCAGCCGCTGTTGGCCCAGAGCACGGCACTGTCAGATAGCGCCAGCCTCAAGATCGCGGTGGAGCAGGCGATGTCGAGTGTCGGGGGCGATAGGCTTACCCGGCGCGAGCGGCAGGTGGTGGAGTTGCTGCTGCAGGGGCTGGATACGGAGGCGATTGCCGCGGAGCTCGGGATTGGCAGCGGTACGGTGAAGAATCACCGCAAGCACCTCTACGGCAAGTTGCGGCTCGGCTCGCGGGCCGAGCTGTTCAATCTCTTTCTGAACCACCTCATTACGACTCCGGTGGAAGCATCACAGGCGTCATCGGCGGGAGATAGAGAGAGCCCGCCATAGGGTGGGCCGGGGTTACTCGAGGCGCGGGATGGTGGGAGTGGTTTCGGGCAGGATACTGAGCAACTGGTAGCGCTTCATCAGCTGCTTGTATTCATCCCCCTGTCTGACCTTGTCCAGCGCCTGTTGCAGGCGGGCAACCTGTTGCTTGTCTGCCCTCAGGTTGAAGGCGAAGCAGTTGTCCTGCTCTTCAATGATCGCGACGGTGACAAAATCCTCGCTGGGGAAACCCAGCTCTTTGGCCTGATGGCGCAACATCACCTCGTTGCCCGCCACCAGATCGGTGCGTGCCATGATGAGCTGGCGCACCACCTGATCCATGCGCTCCACCGACATCATATTGCCCGGGCTGATCCCGCGGTTGAGCAGCAACTGCTCCCCGACATCTGCCTGCATCACACCAATCTGCAGCTTGGCGAGATCCGCTTTGCTGGCCACTTTGGGGGCATCCTGCTTGCGGCCGACCAGAGCGACCCTGGAGTGGCTGATGGGGCAGACCCAGAGGAAGTGGGGATCCCGCTCCTTGGTGTGCGCCGTGGTAAAGAGCACGGCCTCTTGCTGCTGGGTCAGCAGATACCAGCCGCGGGCCCAGGGCAGAAAGTGGATGGGTTGCTCCGGCTCTCCCATTTCGCGCCACATCAGGCGCAGCAACTCGACCGCCAACCCCACAGGCTGACCATTTTTATCCAGGCCATTGAGTGGCATGTTCTGCTCCGAATAGTAGATAAGTGCCGGAGCTGGGAGCGCGATAAACAGGGCGAGAGAAGCGAGAGCAGGGAGCAGACGACGCATGATGCACTCCTTGTGCGGGTAGTTACCTAACAGTCTATGTGGCCTTTTCCATAACGTCATGATCCGGTAGCGGGATAAAAAACAGGCCACCTTTCGGTGGCCTGTCTGTTTATTTGAGCAGGGCTTCCATCTCCGCCTCTGCCTTGGCGCGCGCCTTGGCCTCCGCCGCTCTGGCGGCATCGGCGACGCTCTCTCCGGTCGTATGAGAGGCAGCGCTAACGGCCTGTTTGGCCGGAGCGGCAACGGCTTTGGTCGCTTCTTGTGTCAGGGTAGCTGTGGCACTGCTGACGGCCTGTTTGGCAGGAGTGGCAACGGCCTTGGTGGCTTCTTGGGTCGCGGCCGTAGCGGCGCTGCTGACTGCCTGTTTGGCCGGAGCGGCAACGGCCTTGGTCGCTTCTTGGATCGCGGCCGCAGCGGCGCTGCTGACGGCTTGCTTGGCTGGAGCGGCTACGGCCTTGGTCGCTTCTTGCGTTGCGGTCGCAGCAGCGCTGCTGACGGCCTGTTTGGCCGGAGCGGTAACGGCCTTGGTGGCTTCTTGGGGCGCGGTCGCAGCGGCGCTGCTGACAGCCTGTTTGGCGGGTGCAGTGACTGCGGTGGTTGCAGTGCGGGTAAGAGCGGTCGTGCTTTGGCTCACCGCTTGGGTGGCCTGCCCTGTGGCGTTGGCGGCTGCGCCGCTGATGGCCTGGCTGGCGCTGTTGGTCAGCGAGCCGGTGACGCCGCGGGTCACTGTGCCCAGAGCGCTGCCAAGGGAGAAGGGGGAGGCGCCACTCTGACTGGTCGCCGCCCCGGTCAGGGCATTAGCCGCCGGGGTGAGCTGGCTGGTGGGGGTCTGCCAGCCCTGCATGGCGGTTGGCCATGTCGGTGCCGTGCCCGCCAGATTTTCGCCGAAGGTCAGGGTGGTGCCATCCCCTTTTTGCAGCAATACAGACATCTGGTTGGTTTGCGAGTTCCACACCATCCCCGCCTGCTTGGCGATATCCGGCACGGGCGCATACTCGGAGACCACATAGAAAAGCGGCCCCTCCTGCTGTAACTTGTCGGCAGTCTTGAGCAACTGCATGGTGCTGTCGTAATTGGGGCCAAGGATGGCGGTCATCCGATCCTTGATCAGGGGTTGTTCGAACAGATTGACCTCGTTCGGGTCAAAGCCGACCAGCGGCTTGAGCAGGGCCCACATCAGCTGGCTGGTGGGGCTCATCATTAGCAATGGGGCAACGCAGGCGGACAACATCAGGCTCAGGCAGGCAGCCTTGAGCAACGGCATGATACGCATTGGGATAAGATCCAAATAACGATTTGATAAATAAGGTTATATTTTGTCAGGACGTGACAAATTCACCGGGAGTTTGCGCGTGGCAGCGAGAGACTGCCCGCAGGCGCTGGCAGGCTACCATATTGGTTCCACAATGCCAGCAGGCTGTATGATTATCCGTCAAGTAAACTCGGGGCCGGGTTGATTGCTAGAGTGGGCCTGAGAGTCTGGCGTTCCCCTGCGATGGTGCTGCCAGTGGCCACATGGCAGCAAAACCAGAAGAGGATTTCAGGGGGCCAGTGAGGCTTTTCTTGATCCAGCTAAAGACATGGACGTGATCCCTGTCGCATAATGCAGCTCCTTTCTACTCTTGGCTGGAACCTAAGAAATGGCTCGTCGCTCTTCCAATGCACAACGTCGTCGCAGTAGCTGGTGGTACAAACGCCTGTTGGCAAGGGAGCGGCAAGAGCGCGAAGCGCGTTCCGTCCGGGATTGATAAAGCATTGAAAAACGGAGCGTTTGCTCCGTTTTTTTTCACCTATGAAACTGGCTGAATGGCTCAGTGTGCAGCCCTGTCTGCCGACAATAAATCACTCTGACCGTGCCGGTTGTATGGACTGATGCGATGGATGATGCATGATGGACGTTTCGAGAAGGAGCCTCATATGCAGATTACCATCCGTCATGCCGAATCCGCCGATGCCCCCGCCTTGCGGGATCTTTACGCCATGCCCAATGCCCAGGCGGGCACTTTGCACTTGCCTATGCCACCCCTTAGCCAGTGGCAGAAGCGGTTGGAGAGCGACAGCGTGGTGGCACTGGTGGCCGATGTTGACGGCATGCTGGTAGGCCAGCTCTCGCTGCTGGTTGAGTCCAATCCGAGACGGGTGATGCATCCGATCGGTTGAGTTGATATGATGAACTCTTTTGAGACCGACAGCTTCATGGCATCCATCACCGTTCACTGCCCTCGCTGCAACTCTGACCACGTATATCGCCATGGGAAGACCCCTGCCGGCCATGTTCGCTATCGTTGCCCCGTCTGTCCGCACGTGTTTCAGCTCACCTACACCTATGAAGCCCGCAAGCCTGGCGTCAAAGACAAGATTGTTGATATGGCGTTCAACGGCTCAGGTGTTCGTGATACTGCTCGCGTCCTCAAGATTGGCATCAACACAGTCATACGCACCCTAAAAAACTCACCCCAAGGCAAGTAACCTCCGAAAAGGTGGTGCTCGATGACGTGGCACTTATCTGTGAACTTGATGAGCAATGGGCCTATGTTGGCAACAAACAGCATCGACATTGGCTTTGGTATGCTTTTGATACCAAGAGAAAACGAGTCGTGGCATATACCTTTGGCCCACGCAACGATGAGACATGCCGTCGGTTGCTGAGCCTGCTTTCTCCGTTCCAGATAGGCTTTATCACCAGTGATGATTGGGGAAGCTATGCCAGAGAGGTGCCGAGCGAGATGCATCTGACCGGGAAGATATTCACCCAGCGTATCGAGCGTAACAACCTGACGCTCAGAATGCGCATCAAGCGATTGGCTCGCAAGACCATCTGCTTCTCTCGTTCCGTTGAGCTCCACGAGAAAGTGATTGGTGCCTTTATAGAAAGACACCATTTCAACTGATTGGAGTCATTACCCCGAGACGCAAGCATGTGGCCTGTATCGGTATGGGGGTACGGGATGACTGGGCCGGCAAGGGGGTTGGCTCTGCCCTGATGGCTGCGGCGCTGGATCTGGCCGATAACTGGCTCAACCTGCACCGGATTGAGCTGACCGTCTATACCGACAATGAGCCCGCACAGGCGCTCTATCGCAAGTTCGGTTTCACGCAGGAGGGGTTGGCCCGTGACTATGCCTTCCGCCAGGAGCGCTATGTGGATGCACTCTATATGGCCAGAGTCGCGGGGGGCGCCAGTCGCTAACGGTATGGTCGATTATCAGGCCAGATTGCGCCCGGTGATCCGGGCGCTGGAGCAGAATCCCGATCTCTCCATTGAAACGCTGGCAAGCAGTGCCTGCTTGTCTTTCTACCATTTTCACCGGGTGTTTACGGCTGTGGCGGGGGAGACGCCCGGGGAGATGTGTCGTCGTCTGCGCATCCAGCGGGCTGCTTGGCAGCTCTGCTATACCGATGCCAGTGTCACGGCCATTGCGTTGGGGGCGGGGCTCGCCAGCTCCCAGGCGTTTGCCAAGGTATTTCGCCGTTACTATGGTTGCACGCCGGGAGAGTTTCGCCGCGACAAGAGCAAGAATGGACACTTGATGAGCAAGGATGGACACGCATTTGTGAAGCCGAATCCTTATGCTGAGGGTCACTCATCTGCAAGGAGCAATACCATGAAAATCATCGAGATGGACGCCCGTACTCTGGCCTATATGCGTGTCACTGGCCCCTATGGCGAGGGGTATGACCCCGTCTGCAGCCAGCTGCATCAGTGGGCCAGCGCCCGCGGTCTGGAAGGTGGGGAGTGGATCTTCATCTATCACGATAACCCCGAGGTGACTCCGCCAGCTCAGTGTCGCACTGACATCGGGGTGACGGTGCCTGCGGGGACGGTGGGGATGGGAGCGGTCGAGATCCAGCTTATTCCCGCCGGTCGTTATGCCCAGTCCCGTTATCTTATTACCGACCGCAGTCAGTATGGCCCGCGTTGGCAAGAACATATCGGCGACATCGTTGCTGCCGGGCTGGAGTTTGGCAATGGTCCCTGCTTCGAGCTTTATCACAGCATGAGCGATGATCCTGTGCAGGACGATGTCAGCTTTTGCTCCAGCCTCAAGGGGTAGGGCACAACAAGACGCAAGGGATGGTACAGAACGCCGCGCAGAAACGAGAGAGCCGGACAGTGTCCGGCTCTTTTGCATCTGGCGGATAGGGCGGCGGTTAGCGCTGGAACCCCTTCTGGGCGAACTTGGGACGGGCGTTCATGATCTGCTCCACCTGCTCGTCGCTCATCTTGCCGCGCGACAGCCCCAGCACCTTGTAGGTGAGCAGCGGTCGGGCGGGCAGGGCGATCATCAGGGCGCGGATCTGGTTCTCGTCATCCTTCTCCCGGGTCGGCTTGCCGTAGGCGTAGGTGAGGACGCCGGCATCCATCAGGTTTTTGACGGCGGGCTCGGTGATCGGCAAGTTTATGACGCTTTTACGCTGCAGCACGAACTCGCGCAGCACCGCCTTCTCGTTGAAGTCGAGGAAGCCGATCATCTGGGCCAGCTGGTCCTGCTGACGGCGCGCCTGCCACTCTTCGCATGCCCACTCCCAGGCGATCAGGAAGCCCTGACTGCAGAAGTAGGAGATGGCGATCAGCATGCCGACCCCCAGCCAGGCCGCATGATCCGCAGCCCACTGGCTGACGGCCCCTTTCATCAGCCCGGCCGGAAACAGCAGAATGATGCTGCAGCAGAGCAACAACCAGACCATCAGCCAATTGAGGCGGTTCAGTTGATAGAAATGTTGGATCCACCGTTTCATTGTTCATCCTTCCCAAACTGTTGTGGATAGTGAACTACCTACAGCAATCGGTGTGCCAACAGCGCAATAGCGGTGGGGAGGGGGCGCTGGCGAGGTTACATTCCCTTACAACTTATTGAATGAGTTGTCATTAACTTGCCTTGTGAAGCGGCGGTCGAGTTGCTAAAACGTCCCCTCAGTCATTGGGGAGTAGCAACCCGCCCGAATTCCGGGCCGGGCCCATGTCAACACTCTTGGATCCTCGCATCCATGGCATGGGCGGCGATAGGCACTATCGCTCTGCAAGACCTTTGGCCTCGATATGCACGCCAGCCGGGCGAGCCATGTCGGGTCCATCGGTTATTCTGCTCGCCTGGCGGTATCTATTATGTTGATTACCCTGCTGTTATTTCTCGTCTCTGCGGTCACCATCTACCTTGCCTGCGAATACTTCGTCAACGGCATCGAGTGGACCGGCCACCACTTCAAACTCTCCCAAAGCGCGACCGGCTCGCTGCTGGCGGCGCTGGGCACGGCCCTGCCCGAGTGTATCGTGACCCTCACCGCCCTGCTGATGGGCAACACAACCGCCCAGCAGGAGATCGGCATCGGTGCCGCCCTTGGCGGGCCGCTGGTGCTGGCGACCATCGGCTATGCGGCAGTCGGCCTCACCCTGCTGCTTTGCATGGGGCGTACCGAACGGGCCATCGATGGCGAGGTGCAGCGCGAGATTGGCCGGGATCAGCGCTGGTTTATGGGCATCTTTCTGGTGGCGACCGCGCTGGGGCTGGTCGCCTTCACCGGCAAGAGCTGGCTGGCCCCGCTCTTCCTGCTGGTCTACCTCGTCTATGTAAGGCGCGAGTTGAAACAGAGTGACAGCCACGAGGTCGAATTGCCGGAGCCCCTCAAGCTGGCCCCAGATGCGGTGATCCCGCCCGTTGGCAAGGTGCTGTTGCAGACGCTGGCTGCGCTGGTAGTGGTGGCGCTGGCGGCCCAGCTGTTCGTTCATCAGCTGGAGAGCGTGGGCGAACTGTTTGGCCTCTCGCCGGTGCTGGCAGCCCTGCTGTTGAGTCCGGTGGCGACCGAGATGCCGGAGCTGATGAACGTGCTGATCTGGGTGCGACAGGGCAAGAATCGGCTGGCGCTGGCCAATATCTCCGGAGCCATGATGATCCAGGGCACTATCCCCAAGGCGTTCTGTCTGCTCTTTACCCCCTGGTTGCTGGATGGCGCCATGATGGCCTCCTCGCTGGTGACGCTGCTGGCGGTGGGGTTGCTCTGGTGGGGGTTCAGAAAGGGGGCCATGACCGCCGGGCGGTTGGCGCTGGTCGGTCTGCTCTATCTCGGTTTTTGCGGCTGGCTGCTGGTGAGCTGAAGCGGGAAGCGCGGATATGAAAAAGCCCCCTTGGCAGGGGGCTTTGTTGTATCGGTTGGGGCTGTGCTTACAGCGCGGCGATCTCGGCCTGCTGGGCTTCCAGCTTGGTCAGCTGGAGACGGTAATCTTCCAGCTTTTCGCGCTCTTTGGCGATGACAGCTTCCGGCGCCTTGGCGACGAAGGCTTCGTTGCCGAGTTTGCCTTCGATACGACCGCACTCACCCACCAGACGGGCAACCTCTTTGGCCAGACGGGCCAGTTCGGCATCCTTGTCGATGAGACCGGCCATCGGGATCATCAGCTCGGTAGCGCCGATCAGCTTCTTCACTGACAGCGGGGCAGTTTCACCGTCCGCCAGTACGCGAATGGATTCCAGACGGGCCAGCGACTTGAGGAAGGCCTCGTTGTCAGCAGCACGCTGGGCATCCTTGGCATCGCACTGGAGCAGCACGTTGAGGGGCACGCTCGGCGCCACGTTCATCTCGGCACGGATGTTGCGGATACTGACGATGAACTCCTTCACCCACTCCTGATCCGCCATCGCGGCTTCGTCCACCTTGGCGGCGTCGAACTCCGGGAAGGCCTGAATCATGATGGTGTCGGCGTGTACACCGGCCAGCGGAGCGACCGATTTCCAGATGGTCTCGGTGATGAACGGGATGATCGGGTGTGCCAGACGCAGCAGGGTTTCCAGCACGGTCACCAGGGTGTGGCGGGCAGCGCGCTGCTCGGCCTCGGAACCCTTGGTCAGCACCGGCTTGGTCAGCTCCAGATACCAGTCACAGAACTGGTTCCAGATAAATTCGTACAGCACGCCAGCCGCGATGTCGAAGCGGTAGGTATCGAGGGCGGTACGGAAGTCACGGATGGCCACTTGCAGCTGGGACTGGATCCAGCGATCCGCCAGACTGAACTGCATTTCGCCACCGTTGAAGCCACAATCCTGATCTTCGGTGTTCATCAGCACATAGCGGGAGGCGTTCCACAACTTGTTGCAGAAGTTGTTGTAGCCGTCCAGGCGCTTCATGTCCCAGTTGATGTCACGACCGGTAGAGGCCAGCGCCGCCAGCGTGAAGCGCAGGGCGTCGGTGCCGTGGGCATCGATCCCTTCCGGGAATTGCTTGGCGGTACGCTTGGCGATCTTCTCGGCCATCTGCGGCTGCATCATGTTGCCGGTGCGCTTCTCCAGCAGATCTTCCAGCGAGATGCCATCGATCATGTCGAGGGGGTCCAGCACGTTGCCCTTGGACTTGGACATCTTCTGGCCCTCTTCGTCACGGATTAGGCCGGTGATGTAGACGGTCTTGAACGGGACTTGTGGCTGGCCGTTTTCGTCCTTGATGAAGTGCATGGTCATCATGATCATCCGGGCAATCCAGAAGAAGATGATGTCGAAGCCGCTCATCAGCACGTCGGTCGGGTGGAAGGTCTTGAGCGCCTCTGTGTTGTTCGGCCAGCCCAGGGTGGAGAAGGTCCACAGGGCGGAGCTGAACCAGGTGTCGAGCACATCTTCGTCCTGACGCAGGGTAGTCACGGACGGGATGCTGTGCTTTGCGCGCACTTCATCTTCGCTGCGGCCCACGTAGACGTTGCCGGCGTCGTCATACCATGCAGGGATGCGGTGACCCCACCACAGCTGACGGGAGACGCACCAGTCCTGAATGTCGCGCATCCAGGAGAAGTACATGTTTTCGTACTGCTTTGGCACGAACTGGATGCGGCCATCTTCCACCGCCTCGATGGCGGTCTTGGCCATCGGTGCCACGCGTACGTACCACTGGTCGGTCAGCATCGGCTCGATGGGCACGCCACCGCGATCGCCGTAAGGCTGCTGCAGCACGTGATCCTTGATCTCGGCCAAGAGGCCCAGCTCGTCCAGCTTGGCCAGAATCGCTTTACGGGCGGCGAAGCGCTCCAGACCGGCGAACTCGGCCGGCAGGGCGGCATCGTAGGCGGTGCTCGGGTTGCCGTTGGTATCGACCACTTCGGCCTCGGCACGCACGTGAGCGTCCAGGGTGAAGATGTTGATCATCGGCAGGCTGTGGCGCTTGCCCACTTCGTTATCGTTGAAGTCGTGGGCCGGGGTGATCTTCACGCAACCGGTGCCCTTCTCCATGTCGGCGTGTTCGTCGGCGACGATGGGGATCAGACGGTTCACCAGCGGCAGCAGGATGTGCTGGCCGATCAGCGCCTTGTAGCGCGGGTCTTCCGGGTTCACGGCCACGGCGGTATCGCCCAGCATGGTCTCCGGACGGGTGGTGGCGACAATCAGGTAATCCTTGCCTTCGGCAGTCTTGGCGCCGTTGGCCAGCGGATAGCGCAGGTGCCACATGTGGCCCTTGATCTCGCGGTTCTCCACTTCCAGATCGGAGATGGCGGTGTTGAGTTTCGGATCCCAGTTCACCAGACGCTTGCCGCGGTACATCAGGCCATCTTCGTAGAGACGAACGAACACTTCCTGCACGGCGGCGGAGAGCCCCTCATCCATGGTGAAGCGCTCGCGCTCCCAATCCACGGAGTCGCCCAGACGGCGCATCTGGCGGGTGATGGTGCCACCGGACTCTTCTTTCCACTGCCAAATCTTGTCGATGAAGGCATCACGGCCGTAATCGTGGCGAGTCTTGCCCTCTTCTGCGGCGATCTTGCGCTCAACCACCATCTGGGTGGCGATACCGGCATGGTCGGTACCTGCCTGCCACAGGGTGTTTTTGCCCTGCATGCGGTTGTAGCGGATCAGGGTATCCATCAGGGTTTGCTGGAAGGCGTGACCCATGTGCAGGCTGCCGGTGACGTTCGGCGGCGGGATCATGATGCAGAAGGAGTCTTTGCTGGTGTCGCCGTGGGGCTTGAAGTAACCCTGTGCTTCCCAATGCTGATAGAGCGCCTGTTCGATGGCGTTGTGATTAAAAGTCTTTTCCATGGTCTCGCCGTAATCTGGATGGATGGAGTCTGGTGTTGATTCTTTATGGATCAATTGGTTGCAGTCAGGGCTGCGCCGGATCCGGTGCGGCAAGGACGGGCTGATCCCTCATTTCGAGGGCATGGCCTGCCTGGCGATAGTGCTTGTAGCGCTCGCGAGCTTGCTGCTTTTGTGTTTCGTCAGTGGGGACAAAATCTACCACTTGAGCGAAGTGTCCTGCAAACAAAGGTGTCGCAGTGGCCAGATTGATGAGGCGGGCGTAGCGCCGTTTCGGTGGCTGATAGCCGATCTCCACCGGGGCCATGCCACTTTCGCCTTGCAGCTGGTGCGGCACGAAGCGCTCCGGTGGCAGTTGCCACAACAGCTCGTCCAGACGCAGGGCCTGGGCCTCATCGTTGCAGAACAGGTAGATATGGCCCGTGCCCCACGACTCGGCCGCAAGAGTACAGGCCAGTCGCTCGACCGCAGAGGCCTGCGTGTCATCCTGTTCGCTCATCAGGTAAAAGGTCACTTGGCTCATCAGGTTGATCCCGTTTTGCGGTGACGGAGTGTTGACCGCCTCATGAGGCTGACGGGGCGTTTCCCGTCCGCAACTCACTGATTCAAGAATGAAACAAGGAAGAGGCGGGCCTCTTCCTTGTGGTTCAGGGTAACGCCAACCCTTCCGATGCAGCCATCGGCAGGGGCCGGAGAGTTACTCTTTCTCTTCGATATCCACGCCAGCCCGGTTCAGCAGGAACTGGGTCAGCAGGGGCACCGGACGACCGGTAGATCCTTTGTCCTTGCCACTCTTCCAGGCGGTCCCGGCGATATCCAGGTGGGCCCAGTTGTACTTCTTGGTGAAGCGTGACAAGAAGGCGGCCGCGGTGATGGTACCGGCCGGACGACCGCCGATGTTGGCCATGTCGGC
This sequence comes from Aeromonas sp. 55A, assembly GCF_051919665.1. NCBI lineage: Bacteria > Pseudomonadati > Pseudomonadota > Gammaproteobacteria > Aeromonadales > Aeromonadaceae > Aeromonas > Aeromonas sp. 55A. The sequence goes on from NZ_JBQBEH010000008.1 coordinate 1,825,400, forward strand.
GAACGGGCTGTCGATCTGCTCCTGATACTCGTCAAACAGCGGCAGACGCCAGGCGCGATCACCCGCCTGCTCGGAGGCGTTGAGCAGCTCGTGGGCCAGCGGGTTGTGGTTGGCCAGCAGACCCGAGGTGTGGTGGCCCAGCGCGATGACGCAGGCACCGGTCAGGGTCGCCACGTCGATCACGGTTTCCGGATCGAAGCGGTCCACATAGGTCAGCGCATCACACAGCACCAGACGACCTTCCGCATCGGTGTTGAGCACTTCGATGGTCTGGCCTGACATGGAGGTGAGGATGTCACCCGGGCGATAGGCGTTGCCACCCGGCATGTTCTCGCAGCCTGCCAGCACGCCGATGACGTTGATCGGCAGTTGCAGCTGGGCCAGCGCATGCATGGTACCGAGCACGGAGGCGGCGCCACCCATGTCGTACTTCATTTCGTCCATGCCGTCGGCCGGTTTGATGGAGATGCCGCCGGAGTCAAATGTCAGACCCTTGCCGACCAGCACGATGGGCTTGGCATCCGGATGACCCTTGTATTCGATGATGGCCATCATGGCTTCGTTGTCGGAGCCGCGGGCCACCGCCAGATAGGAGTTCATGCCGAGCTCGGCCATCTCCTGCTCGCCCACCACCTTGGTGGTGATGTTGTCGTAGGCATCGGCCAGACGACGGGCCTGGGAGGCCAGATAGGCCGGGTTGCAGACGTTGGGCGGCATGTTCGCCACGTCGCGGCAGACCCGCACACCCTTGGCCACGGCCAGACCGTGAGCGATGGCTTTTTCACCAATGGTCAGTTCCCGACGCGTCGGCACGTTGAATACCAGCTTGCGCAGCGGGCGACGTGGCTCGGCCTTGTTGGTCTTGAACTGATCGAAGCTGTAGAGGCCCGCCTTGGTGGTTTCTACCGCCTGGCGTACCTTCCAATAGGTATCCCGACCCTTGACGTGCAGCTCGGTGAGGAAGCAGACCGCTTCCATGGAGCCAGTTTCGTTCAGGGTGGTGATGGTCTTGTTGATGATCTGCTTGTACTGGCGTTCGTCGAGTTCCCGCTCCTTGCCGCATCCGACCAGCAGTACGCGCTCGCTGAGCACGCCCGGTACTTGATGCAGCAGCAGCATCTGGCCTGGTTTCCCTTCCAGGTCGCCACGGCGCAGCAGCGAACTGATATAGCCATCGCTGATCTTGTCCAGTTGTTCGGCAACCGGAGAGAGGCGACGAGGCTCAAATACGCCGACTACGACGCAGGCGCTCCGTTGCTTCTCTGGACTGCCACTCTTTACACTGAACTCCATGGAATCTCCTACATCCTAAAGACAAAAGGCACCTTTTATTGAATAATGCGGTGCTTGTTGGGGTATCAGAGGCGGAGCGAACAGCCACAGGCTCCGCAGTTCAAACTGGTAAAAATCCAATATACGGCCCTATTTTTCAGGCATTCGACTAAAAACACAAGTTTACTTGGGAATGACTGTGATCGTTTTCCGATATTTGTTCAGGGAAACCCTGAAAACCCAGCTGGCAGTGTTATTCGTATTGCTGCTTATCTTTGTCAGCCAACAATTTATCAAGATCATCGGTGACGCCGCCGATGGCGAGGTGCCGACACGTCTGGTCTCCACCCTGCTGCTGCTCAACTTGCCCAATATGGCGCTGTTGATGCTGCCTATCAGTCTCTTTTTAGCCATTTTGTTTGCCCATGGTCGCCTCTACGCCGAAAGCGAGATGACGGTGATGCATGCGGTCGGCTTCAGCCACCGTTTTGTGATGCGCAGCGCCATGTTGCTGGCCTTGCTGACGGCGGTGGTTGCGGCGTTCAACACTGGCTGGATCGCCCCGCAGGCCAAGGAGCGCGAGTATCAGGTGATCGACGAGTTCAAGTCGGATCCGGGTATCTCCTTCCTGCAGGCTGGCCGCTTTATGGAGCTCGACAAGGGGCGTCTGGTTGCCTATATCCAGGATTTGAACGACAACGGCTCAAAACTGCAAAAGATCTTCGTGCTGCAGCGGGCGGAGGGGAACAATCCTCCCTCGGTGGTGGTGGCGACCGAAGGGGTGGTGACGGTCGATGAGAACGGCCTGCAGTGGCTGACCCTGATGGATGGCTCCCGCTACGAGGGGAACTTCTCCGGCAAGCAGTTCCAGATCTCCGATTTTCGCGAATATGGTCTGGTTATCCGCCAGCAAGAGATGGAGCGTTCCAACCGCAAGGCGGCAGCCAAGCCGACCATGGAACTGTTCGGTACCCAGGACAACGCCATGATGGCGGAATTGCAGTGGCGTATCTCGCTGCCCCTCTCCATTCCGGTGCTGACCCTGCTGGTGGTACCGCTGGCGCGGGTCAACCCCCGTCAGGGGCGCTACGCCAAGCTGTTGCCGGCCATCATGCTCTATCTCTCCTACTTCCTGCTGCTCAGCGCCGCCCGTTCGGCCATCGACAGCGGTCGACTACCCTACTGGCCGGGGATGTTCCTGGTGCCGCTCGGTTACCTGCTGTTTATCGGCCTGCCCCTCAATCTGCAGGGCACCAGCTGGTGGAACGGGGTGAAAGGGCGCTATTTCAACAGAAAATCAGCATGATGCTGCAACATAGGAACTTCTGCTGATGTTTGGCATTCTCGATAGGTATATCGGTCGGGTCATCTTTATGTCGATCCTACTGTGTGAAATCACGCTCGTTGGTCTGGCGGGGCTCATCAAGTATGTAGAGCAGCTCAAGTCGGTCGGTGACGGCAACTACGACATGATCAACGCCCTCTACTATGTGCTGCTCTCCATGCCCAAGGAGGCGGTGCTCTTCTTCCCGCTGGCGGCGCTGCTGGGTGGCCTGATTGGTCTGGGTCAGCTGGCGACCAGCTCCGAGCTGGTGGTGATGCAGGCGGCGGGTCGCTCCAAGATCAGTATCGTGATGGCGGCGCTCAAGACGGCGATCCCGCTGATGATCATGGTGGGGTTGATGGGGGAGTATGTGGCCCCCATCGCCAAGCGGATGGCAGATGACATCAAGGCGGGCGCGCTGTCCGAAGGTCGTCTGACGGTTTCCGCCTACGGGGTGTGGGCTCGCGATGGCAACAACTTCGTCAATATCAACGGGGTGCGTAACGATGGCGCCCTCACCGGCATCACCCTCTATCGCTTCACCCCCGAGCGCAAGCTGATCGACGTGGTGCAGGCGCAGGAGGGTGTGTTCGAGCGTCACCACTGGCTGCTCAAGCAGACCCAGGTTACCCGCTTCGACGATCCCGCGCAGATCCGCAGCGAGCAGCATGACAAGATGGAGTGGAGCTCAGAGTTGACGCCCAAACAGCTGGGGGTGGTGAGTATCGACCCCGAGAACCTCTCGGTCTCCGGTCTGCTCGATTACATCGGCTATCTCGATGCCAACAAGCAGGATGCCGGTCGCTACAAGCTGGAGATGTGGCGCAAACTGCTGTCACCGCTCTCGGTGGTGGCGATGATCCTGCTGGCCTCCTCCTTCATCTTCGGCCCGCTACGCTCGGTGAGCATGGGGGCACGGATGCTGATGGGGATCATGACCGGTTTCGCCGTCTATGTGAGTGATCGGGTGTTTGGCCCCATCAGTCTGGTCTATGCGGTACCACCGATTCTGGCGGCTATCGCGCCCAGCTTGCTGTTTGGCGGTATCTCCTTCTACATCCTCAGCCGCAAGCAGTAATCCCCACGAGGTTATGAGGAAATGCAAAGAGGGCTCCTGTTGGTGCCCTCTTTCGTTATTGCATTGCTCCGGGATTACTTGTTCAACAATTCCAGATTTGCCTCTTTGCTCAGCACAATCACTTCGCACTCGGCCCAGATATCCTGAAACGCCCGCGGACGCTGGCGGTTGAACAGGCACATCAGGTTGCCCAGACCAAAGGCGGCGGTAGCGAGACGGATCAACGCCTGGGTAACGCGGATGTGGCTGCCATCCTCGTTCTGAATGCGCAGCCGCCAGGCGCGCATGCCGACGGTCTGGCCAGCGCGGGTCCAGAACCAGGTGTAGAAACCGCAGATGACGAAGGCGAGCCACAGGGTGTAGAGCAGGCTCAGGTGGTGGCGGGTCAGCAACCAGACGGTATCTTCACCCGCCGGTACGCTGGCCATGCCGGTGACCAGCAACAGCTTGGCGACACCCATGCCGATAAAGCCGGCGATGATCAGCAGCGAAGTCACCACCAGCGCATCATAGATTAGGGCGCCGAGGCGACGCAGCAGACCCGCTGACGGGTATGGCTGAGTGGCGGTAGAAGTGGATTTTTGTTGGACTTTTTTAGGCTTGGCCATCGTTTTTATTCCATTAAGATGATGGCGGCATTCTATGTAACTGGCCCCGCATCGGCAAGGCGTTGAATAAATGAACAAACGGGAGTGTTCAATCGAAAAACACCTTGCATGGCATCGCGCCATTCGTATAATCCCTCGCAGTTGCCCGGGTGGCGAAATCGGTAGACGCAGCGGATTCAAAATCCGCCGGTGAATAACCGTGTCGGTTCGAGTCCGACCCCGGGCACCATTCTTTTCCCTGTTTGGTCAACAGGTTACAGCGCTCAAGAGCGCTCCTGCTCAAAGTTTCTGCGGTTGATAACTCTCATTCATGTGCAAATATGTGCAAGAGGCTTCAACCAATGGCAAGCATCCAAGTTCTCACTCGAAAAACCGGCAAGTCCTATCGCGTTCAGTTCATGCGTAACGGCAACCGTGTATCCAAAGTTTTTACCCGCAAAAAAGACGCAGAGCAGTTCCTGGCTCAGATTACTGTATCTGACGAGCTGGCGGATGCCTTAACCAACGTCACCCTCACCAGTACCACCATTCAACAAGCTATCCATGAGTACCTTGAACAGCACAAGGGACGGGACAAATCTGTACCACAGCGTCTGGGCTGGTGGGCTGAACATCTCGGCGACAAGACGTTGAACAAGGTAAATCGCCAGCGGATCAAAAACGCCATCTCGATTTTGGAGGCAGAGGGGAAAGCTCCTGCGACCCTGAACCGCTACAAAGCAGCGTTGTCAGCAGTCTTTGCCTACATGTGTGATCGCTATGACCTCAAAGTGAACCCTTGCCTAGAAGTGAAACAGAAGAGGGAAGACAATGCTCGCACACGCTTTTTGTCGACAGATGAACTTGCTCGATTGATGAAGGCCACAAAGTCGAGCAAGTGGGAGCGACTTCATATGCTGGTTCATATGGCGTTGACCACTGGTGCACGGAGGGGCGAGTTGATTGGCCTCCAATGGTCAGACATTAATTTCAACACGCGCACAGCTCACTTGGCGGTGACCAAGAATGGTAGTCAGAGGGTTCTATCTCTGACCGCTGACTTGCTTACTGAGCTCTCCAAGTTTCGCGAGATTGGTGCCAGCTTTGTGTTCCCTCATCCCTCTGGCCTCAATCGACCGTTTACCGAGTTTGATTACCATTGGCAGGCCGCGAAGAAAGCTGCGTTGCTCTCTGATTTCCATTTTCATGACCTTCGGCACAGCTGTGCCAGCTTGTTGGCGATGAACGGTGCCAGCATTCTGGAGATCGCAGAGGTGTTAGGTCATAAGTCGATTACCATGACCCAACGATATTCCCATTTGTGCAATGCCCACAAAGCCAAACTCACTGATCGGGTATTTGGTAATCTCATGGGTGGTTAATCAATTAGGCTGTGCAGCTTAGATGTATTGAACATGTTAGCCTGAGCCCCTCGCATCTATGGATGCGGGGGGCTTTTGTTTGTCTGGGGATGTAGTAGATGAGTGACCAATATATAAACAGCGATTTTCTGGAGGGTTTGGTCGTATGGCAAAAATCACCAGATGATGAACCCATCATTGTTGATGGAGAGGAAGGAATTCCGTACTTCTCCCTAAATGGTCGTCCGAGGTTGGCCATTACAAAAGATGGTCAATTAATAGACTCCGTATCAATCGACATTACAGCCAAAAAAGTAACGTCTGATGATGAAGTCGAGCGCCAAAATGACCAATGCCATATTGGGAGCTGGGAAAATAAAACACCTCGTCTGACGATAAAGCGTGAAGTCGCCAAAGAGGCCATCAATTATAGCGCAAAGTTGCGGAAAATTGGGTGGACTGATGAGCTACTGAATTTTGAACTGAATGCGCTTGAGCTCCGCTGGGCTGACTCAGACATCACAGTACCGTCAGTTGCTACTATCCGAGCTAGAAATAGGCTCTCTCCTCATAGATATAAGATTCCAAGACTGGCTGTGGCTGCCTACATTGAATATCACAAGATTGGCTTCCAAAAGGGATTCATGGCTCAAGTAACAGGGAAAAGTGAAGAAGAAATATCGTACGCTCTTGTTAGATTAGCCTTGGATATCGCATTGCTAAACCCTTGCCTGGGGAAAGTATGGGGGAGAGGGTATACCCGACAAGGAATGCGCAACAAGGATCTACCTCTGTCAGATTCCGAGATTACCTTGGAGTACCTTGAGGATCTGATTCAACACTTACACGCTCAGACAGCGAGCGAAGGTGGTTTTGAGTCACTGTATATTGATGATATCGCTTCTTTAGAGAGATCGATCAAACTCATTAAAGAAGATACTGAGCTTCAGAATCAGATGAAAGAATCTCAACTTGATGCTGTACAGGCCGCAAAAGTACTTCTGACTGCATCAGGAATCCCATGCAGGACAAATAAAGAAGATGAGCCATGGGCTCGGTTTGTTGCTGAAGCATGGGGAGTTATCCCTTCATATATCGTTAGTGCAGCCAAGATATTGAAAAAGTCAAGAACAGAAGTGAGCTGACTTCTGTTCTAAAAGAAAACCTATCACATCGCGTTAAATACTCCCCGACCAAACCGCAGAACGTTATGAGCAACAGGAAAGGGAGTATAAGCAGTATGCAAGACCTCAATCTCATCGCAATCAGCCAAGATCTAAACAACTGGCTGCCTGTGACCGAAATCCCCAAGCACTACCCCCAATTTAACTATCCCACACTGAAGGCCATGTTCTGGAAGCGAGCCGAGAAGCCCGGCTTGGAACGTTGCTGCCGAATTGTCGGCAAGCGGATGTTTGTGAACACCAAACTATTCGGCTTGTGGATGGCTGGTGGACTGCCTGAACAACACCCGACGGATGATTAAACCGCAGGGAACCCATCTGTTATCGGATATAGGCAAACATGGTGTGCAAACCCATGGGGAAAACATGAAAAAAAGCCCTTACCTGCGACAGTAAGGGCATTTCGGATTACTCACTGACTCTGACAGTTTGGCGACCAAGGAGCCAGTGAGTGCGAGGTAATTTTAACATGAAAGTTCACTTATTAATCCATAAAGGTCATCAAGGCTTGCTGGCCGAGATCCATGCTCTTTCTTCTGATTCGGAGGGCAAGCGATGATCTATTTTGCATGGGCCGCTGATAGCCAGACTGAAACCTTCTATGGACCACCCAATCCCAGAACCTGCAAACGCTCCCGTGTCGGAGTATTGAGTGCCTTCACCAGCCGAAAAGCGAGATCCGTTTTTATAGAGCAAAGCCAAGGGGCCGCTGCTGTTGTAACTCGCCCCTATGCTCGCCAAATGAAGGCAGGCTTAGACGAGCGGGCATTCAATGAGTTGGTTGCCGCTCTAGTTGGGGGCGAGGTATGAGCACTGTAAGGTTTGTTTCTGATGTGGCCGCCGCAGCTGTAGGGTATTGGCCGGATTTGCTGGCGGGTCTTGGCCTTGACATTCCGCGTCATGGCAAGCATGGCCCCTGTCCTGCCTGTGGCGGCAAAGATCGCTTTCGACTCGATGACAAGGAAGGGCGAGGGACTTTCATCTGTAGCCAGTGCGGTGCTGGGGATGGGTTGGATCTGGTATGCCGGGTGATGAGCAAGAGCCCCATGGAGGCAGCCGAGTTGATAGCGCCTATGGTGGGGTTGGCTGCCGGTGGGCTAGATCCTGTCGAACGGGGGCGCATCCACCAGCAACAACAGGCCAAGGCCAAAGAGGAAACCCGAAAGCGGGAAGATGGCCACAGGAAAGCTGCTGCACGCGCCTGCCGCATCATGAATGCTCATTCGCGTGGTTGTGGTAGCGCCTACCTATCAAGGAAAGGTTTTGCGGAACACCAGAGCGCGATCAGCGGTACCAAAGAAACGATAAACGGTGAGGTGTTCCCTGTCGGTAGCGTGATTGTTCCCTTGCTCGATGGTGCAGGGAATCTGGTTAACGTGGAGCTAATTCGCAACGAAGATGGTTTGAAACACACCTTGGGTGGTGGCCGCAAGGCTGGTGTATATCATCGCATTGATGGTGGGGCGCTGGTGGCAGTGGTGGAAGGCTACGCCACCGGTCTATCAGTCCAGCTGGCGACAGGGGCAACAGTCTATTGCGCGATGACTGCCAACAATCTGATGAACGTGGCTGAGATTGCTAGAAGTCAGAACCCAGACGCCGAAATCATCATCTGTGGTGATCACGATTTGGATAACGCAACAGGCCAGCGTAATGACTCTACCAAGCACCAGACTGAGCAAGCAGCACAAGCAGTGGGCGGGCGTGCAATATTTCCACCAGAGGCCGGGGATTGGAACGATTACCACCAAGCTCATGGGCTGAGCAAGACACAAGAGGCCATCATGAGCGCCAGCACCAGACTGGCGACCAGCCAAAGCCAAAACGCCAGCCAGAAGGGAGAGGAATCCAGGAAGATCGAGGTGAATCAGCTCCAACGGGTGCATGAGCCACCAGCCACCATGATCGACAAAATGAGTGCTAGTCAGCGGGCTGCACTACTGGTCGAACGATTGGGGCAAGTTGCTATCAGCCTTGAGGCCGAGCGTGTCTATCGCTATGACGGTAGCCTATGGGCACCATGGACAGATACCGAACTGCGCCGCGAAATGGCCGCCATCTTTACCGAGTATGGAGTTCCGTTCAGTGACAAAGGTATTGCCGCCACAGTTTCCACGATGAAGCTGATGATCCCAACCATGGGCCAGCCAACCAAAGAGCTGATCGGCTTTGCTAATGGGGTTTATGACATGGCAACTCGCCAGTTTCGGCCACATACGCCCAGCGATGGGCTGCTCACGCACAACGGAATCAACTATGCTCCGCCACTCGTTGATGAATGTCTCGAGCGGGATGCCCCCAACTTCACTAGGTGGTTATGTCACGCTGTCGATAACAACGCCGCCAAGATGGCTCGCATCAATGCCGCCCTATATATGGTGTTGGCAAACCGTTATGACTGGCAGCTATTCCTTGAGGTTACCGGTGAGGGGGGCAGCGGCAAGAGCATCTTTGCCAATGTGGCAATCCTGTTAGCTGGTGGAAAACGGAACACTGGCTCCGGCAACATGGCCTCACTGGACCACGCAAAAAGTCGCTACCAGTTTGTCGATAAACGGCTGATTGTTCTGCCTGACCAGCCCAAATACATTGGTGATGGCAGTGGTATCAAGGCGATTACCGGGGGGGATTTGGTCGAGATCGATGGGAAGTATGAGAAACAATTTGCCACTGTCATCCAGGCTGTTGTGCTGGCCACCAATAACGAACCTATGGTCATCACTGAACGCAATGGAGGCATATCCCGACGCCGGGTGATCTTTACCTTTGACCGGGTTGTGGCCGAAGCGGATAAAGATCCGTTGCTTGGCGACAAGATTGCCGCCGAGTTGCCGGTGGTGATCCGCCATCTATTAGCCCAGTTCGCCGAACCTGAGCATGCCCGTCACTTATTGCTGGAACAGCGTAACTCCGATGATGCCTTGACCATCAAACGAGCCACCGACCCCGTGATCGACCTTTGCGGGATGGTGCTCTTTCTGGATGAACCCAAGGGATTGATGATGGGGGGTAATCCGGAGATCAAGCGGGAACCCCGGCGCTATCTCTATCATGCCTACCTTGCCTTCATGGAGTACCACGGCCTGGGGCGCCCGCTATCAGTTCAAAAGTTTAGCCGCGCGCTCAAGGCAGCAGCCAAAGAGTATGGCCGCCAATACTGCAGTCGGGTGATCAAGGGCAAATCGCAAACCAACATTATGTTGACCGAGGTAGCGGAGATGTTCTTACCCCAAGCTGTCAATGTCGATCAGTAATGACGACCCATTGATGACAGAATGATGAGCTTGGCCGCTGTACCTGAGGATGCGTGGGACTTTCATCTACAAACCCTACCCTCCCTACCTAGCACAGTTGAAAGCCTTGTCGGGCAAGGGATGCAAAGAGGTAGGGTGAGTATTCCCTAACCCTACCCAAACCCTACTGGTCATCTTTATCCCTACCGTCATGGCTGATGTGGCTTGGTTGCAAACCTACTCTGTTCTGATTAACCAAACGGATGGGATCTTGCTGCCGGGGGAGGGTATGGGTAGGGAATGAATGTTAAACCCTACACGTCTCAAGCCAGTCTTGGTAAGGCCTGCAACGGAGGTAGGCTAGGTAGGCGCAAAAAGCGGTAAAACAATTCAGGGGGATTAGCGGGCCACGCCAATGATGATCCACCAAGCCCAACGTGAAGCAGAAGCGAATGATCGACGAAGTTCTGAAAATGTATGCCAAAGAGATAGCGAAAGAGGAAAAGCAGCGGCTAAAGGAGCAAAAACGAGCAGAGCGCCAGCGCAAGCAGCTAGAACGATTGTGCAAGCCAGCACCGGGAGTCGAAGACATCTTTCGGTATCGTAATGCCTGGGCTCGGAATGTCGGGCAGTCTAACCGTCGATTGATGGAGCGGGCAGAGCGAAACCGTGCCATTTCCCAGCTCGGGCCGATTGATCACTTGGCCGCTCTTGTCGTTGCAATGGGGTGGCACCCGCACCATGCCTACATTCTGGTCGTAGCAACACATCCCGGTGTGACTTGTGAGGCGCTGACGGACTTCTATAACCTGAGTCATTCAAATCACAGGATGGTGTTTCGTCGCTTGAACATAGTGTTGAAGCAGTTGGGTTGGCGTTTCGCCTCATACCCCAGAGGCGCACCAAATGAACCATGGGGTTGGGAGTTGGAGAAAATCCTTAGGTGATCACCCCTAAAATGATCACTTTTTGTGTTACAGGCGATCATTATTGCCCTGTATGAGCATAGAATTGGCATAACCCAATAAGAATGAGGGCTACAGACCAGCTTACGTTACAGAATGCGGGAAAGTGATCACTTTTGGCAGAGTGGTTTTGGTGAAAAAACAGGATCGCTTACTCTCGGCAAAGATCGCAGTAACTAACAGTAAAATAAGGGTTTTTATTAAAAGTGATCGTTTTGCATAACGATCCTTTTTCTCTACTATTGGCGATCCCTTTTCTGGCTAGCCAGGATCGCTTTTTATGGTTAATTCCCCCCTTCTGAAGCCTCCAGGCCAGTTCTGGCAAGGGATTGCTGGTAGGGGCTAGCGCACACGCCTCTTCGACCGCCCCCGAAAAATGAAAAACCCTTTGTCCTGTTACGAGTGATCATTTGCAGAGTGCCCTTGAACTTCGCTGTATCGAAAAGTGGTAGTGGATGGCCTCCGGGTTGTTATCGGGCCGCGTTTAGGTAAATCGAGCTAACTGAGGAGGTGGTGATGATCTGAGCCCCGCAATCGCCTGCGAATCACTAGCGGTCTGTGAAGTGGTTGCAAAGGGGGCCATTAAAGTCACATTTTGCCTTGAGCTACTCTGGAAGGTGTGCGGCCGCCACAGGGCTGCAAGAAGAGTGAGGTGATGAGGTCTATCTGCGATGGAAAAGCGAGGGTGAAGGTTCGCGCTAAGCAAAGTTTGGGGGGGCTCGTAAGCCCCGCCCGCTACACGCTGTTTAAAGTTTACTCGTCAGGTGCCATCCCTCGCCATGGGGACATTCATACACTCGAAGTAATACCCCCTGTTCTCGTTCCAGAATGAGTGCACGTCGCACCGCTGCACTTTCTGAGGCATACGCCTGCTTCAAACAGTCACAGCAGTGATGCCCTGGCGTGTGCCGATCTGTCGGACACAAGTGCCAGGAGCAGCATCGGCCGCAATGGTAGGGCATCATGCGGTTGCCATATGATACGAGAGCATATCGCGCGCCTTCTTCGGCACATTGCTGATTTGGGTAGGCGCGACGAGGTTTTCCTTTGGCGCTGAGACAGATTGAGTTTTTGAACATCGCTTCAGCCCTCGATGTCCATGACTACTCGAAAAGAGACCTTGATATTTTTGTAGGCACCCCAGGACGTTGATCCTATGTCGCCCTCCCAAAAACGGCCGCTAATGTGGCCCTTTTCTTGGCACCATTCGTAGGCGTCCCACGCATCAATGAACTCGAGGCCCTGATGTTCTGTCCATGGGATCTGCTCTTCCCATGCCGCATGTGGAGGAAAGTCCTTGATCCAGATTTTGCGAACTCCACCGTTGATGGCTTTAGAACTGCTGACATCAATTCCGCTGGGATGTGGGAATTCAGCGACGTCAGGATTGGGCTCCAGAAACCTTGGCTCAGACCACTTGACGGCCGAAGGCACAGCTTGGCGGATAGCCTGTTCGCTTGCTTCTACCAGTGGACGAGGTGGCCAGTTTTCCCACGGAAAATCACCAAACGCCATCGATTCGTAGTGCTTGGAGTAAGCCGGGCGAATAGCGCGAAGCTCTTTCTGGGTGAGTAGCCTGAGGCTGACACCAAGTTGCCGTTCACGCCATGCGCAATAGGCTTGAGCATCAACCCATGATGCGCCGACAGGAGCATCATCAGAGGCGCCTTCATTGGCGCGATCCCAAGGCTCGCTACGCTCGCCCTGTCGTTCATGGAAGCCTGTTTCCTCCAGCATCTGCCGGAACGAAGCGAGGTCTATCAGATCGCTGATAGCCAGCTTGCGGCCTCCAATCTCGACGAGATGGAAGCCGTTTGGTAGCGGCCCAGCCCATTTTGCTCGCTCTGGTGATCGCCAAATGCCTTGCTCTGTCAGCCATGTGCGGCGCACATCGACGGACGTTGTGAGTTGCCGCTCCATCATGCTTCCGCCTCGGTCGTAGAAGGCTTGCTCCGCTTTGTGGGCTTCGTCTTCGTCCCAGAACTCTTGGCGGAAATGAATGGCTCGACGCAAGTCGCTTTCACTCATCAACTTTGATGGCAAATCTGCAATCGCCAATTTGTATGAATCGGCCAAATTGTCCGGCTTGGGCGGTTCATGTTCCCTGTAATCACGCCACAACAGGTCCCAGCAACCGTCATGAGCGCGTAGGACGGTGAGTCGGTTGTTGTAAGGAAGTACGTCAATCCATCCTTCGGGCTGAGCGTCAAAAACGGCGCGGAACGCACGGACTGCGGCAAAAGTCTTTGCATGTTGTGCCGTCCGGTCCTCGGGGCCGTACTTTAGTTCCCAGTAGCGTTTGTCGACTATGGTGCTAAGCGGGCCATCAACCAACTTGTTATCCAGAAAGCCCCACTGGCCCATCAGGTCGAGCCGTCGTGCAAACAGGTCTTTGCCAAGCTGGGCTGCCACTTCCGGCAACGCATTGATGGACTTGATTGCAGCGGCTGGGACTTGATGGCCATTCCCGTTATCCCAAGCGGACCAGTCCACGCCGTATCCAAGAAATACCCGACGAGGCCGCTGCTCTTGGGGGCCGAAGAAGATGCGGTCAGCCAACTCACGAGGGGTGGGGCCGCCATGTTCTGAAAAATAAAGATCTATGCAGCCGCCATGATCTACCGGAAAGGTGCCAACCTGCTTGGTACAGCGGTGCTTTTTGAGGAAGGCTTGAAACTCGGGCCAGCCATTATTTTGATAAGTCCCGAAGTCTCCGGCGAAGCCCAAGCGATCGACAATAGCGTTGAGCGTCTGTCTATGTTTCAAGGGGTCAGCATCGGGATGAAGCACGCGTGATTTCGCGCCTTCTTTAATGTCCGCTGGTGATATTCCGCGCAGAGGAATGGCGTGGCCATCGCGCAAAGGGAGGTAGCCGAGGCGACGCCCAGCAAATTTGAGGTTATCAGACACTATATTCTCCTAACAAAATCATCCCCCACCCCAAGGCCGCCAGTATGGGATCGTGATTAAGTTGAGTTGTTAGTGTTTTGATAACTTGTCGTTCTGATTTTCGAAACGAGGAGAACTTGCTTTCGGCGTTGGCGGCGCCGACGACCCGGCAGGGCGTCTCCGAGCCCTTGAGATGAAGGTTAAACTAATCGACCAACGAGAGTCAACGAGGCAAAGTTGATCTGGGCTCGACCTCTCCACTCTCATTGGCAAAGCCATGCTGACCATGTTGGCTGCTGTTGCAGAATTGGAACGTTCAAACATCAAGCTCCGGCAGATGGCTGGGATCGCCAAGGCGAAGGCAGAAGGTAAGGCGCTAGGGCGCGAGAAGACAATTAACGATGCTGCCGTTGCCATCTGGCGCAAAGAGAATTCAGCTAGCATCAAGCTGACGGCTGAACACTTCGGGATCTCGCCTGCCAGTGTGAAACGAGCATGTCGGTCTGCGTAATTAGCCATATGCGCAGGTGTTTATGCCTTTGATAACGCTTCAGGTATGTTCCTGTTCAAGTTTTGGACTCATAACTCTCCCACACACCCCCGTATTCATGAGAACATCAGCACCAGTCCTCTTTCAAACCGGAGTGCGCTGTGTCGCCCATCAACAAAGCAACCCTCACCGAAGCCGACATCATCTCGAAATACCTGTTGCCTGCTATCAAGGCTGCCGGGTGGGATGACCTGACCCAGGTCCGCCAAGAGGTGAAGCTGCGGGATGGCAAAGTGGTGGTGCGCGGCCAGATGGCAGCACGCAAAAAGGTAAAATCGGCCGATATCGTGCTCTATCACAAGATGGGCTTGCCACTGGCGGTGATCGAGGCCAAAGCCAACAAGCATGAGATTGGCAAGGGAATGCAGCAGGGGCTCGATTATGCCCGTCTGCTTGATGTGCCGTTCGTGTTTGCCAGCAACGGCGATGGTTTCGTGTTTCATGACAAGACCAATCCGGCCAAGCTGGAATCCGAGATTGCACTGGAGGATTTCCCCAGCCCGGGCCAGCTTTGGGACAAGCTCTGCACCTGGAAGGGCTACACCTTGGCCCAGCTGCCTGTCATCAGTCAGGACTATTACTCCGATGGCAGCGGCAAGTCTCCCCGCTACTATCAGCTGCAGGCCATCAACAAGACCGTAGAAGCCATATCGAAAGGTGAGGATCGGGTATTGCTGGTGATGGCCACCGGCACCGGCAAGACCTACACCGCGTTTCAGATCATCTGGCGACTTTGGAAGGCTGGAGCCAAGAAACGTATCCTGTTCCTAGCTGATCGCAATGTATTGGTGGATCAGACTCGCATCAACGATTTCCAGCCCTTTGGCTCGGCAATGACCAAAGTCACAGGGCGTACTATCGATCCGGCCTATGAGATTCACCTAGCCCTCTATCAAGCACTAACTGGGCCAGAAGAGGCACAGAAGGCTTTCAAGCTGGTATCCCCTGATTTCTTCGATCTGATTGTGGTGGATGAGTGTCATCGTGGCAGCGCCGCCGAAGACAGCGCCTGGCGCGAGATCCTCGAATACTTCTCGTCAGCCACCCAGATTGGTCTCACTGCCACGCCCAAAGAGACTGAAACAGTCTCTAACACCGACTACTTCGGCGATCCCGTCTACAGCTACTCGCTCAAAGAAGGGATTGAGGACGGCTTCCTCGCCCCTTACAAGGTGGTGCGGGTCGATATCGATGTAGACCTGCAGGGCTGGCGCCCAACCAAGGGTCAGCTCGATAAAAAGGGTAACCAGATTGAAGACCGCATCTATAACCAGAAGGATTTTGACCGTACCCTGGTGATCGATGAGCGTACCCAGCTGGTGGCCGAGACCATCACCAACTACCTCAAGAAAACCGACCCGATGGCCAAGACCATTGTCTTCTGCAATGACATCGATCATGCCGACAGGATGCGCTGGGCGCTGGTCAACCTCAATCCAGAACAGATGGCCAAAGATGAACGCTATGTGATGAAGATCACCGGCGATGATGACCTCGGCAAAGCCCAGCTCGACAACTTCATCAACCCGAAAAAGCCCTATCCGGTCATTGCCACTACTTCTGAGCTGATGACCACCGGCGTCGATGCCAAAACCTGCAAGTTGGTGGTGCTGGACCAAAACATCCAGTCCATGACTAAGTTCAAGCAGATCATCGGCCGTGGCACTCGCATCGACGACAAGTACGGCAAGCTCTGGTTCACCATTCTCGACTTCAAGAAGGCCACCGAGCTGTTTGCCGATCCCCGTTTCGACGGCGAACCGGAGCGCGTCATGGTGGTCAAACCGGCAGACATCAACAATCCGGATGAAGGCCTGAGCGATATCATCGACGGCGCAGATCCACTGCCAACCGATGAACCCGGCGATAATGACGATCCGTTTGCCCCCGGGGTTGATGAACAACCCGGCAGCTACACAACCGGTAGTGACTGTGGCCAGAGTGGCGCAGGGGGCCAGGGCGCAGGCCCGCTGGGTGGCCCCGAGCCCGGGGTCAGCAAGTATTATGTCAACGGCGTGGCGGTCAGCGTCATCGCCGAGCGGGTGCAGTATTACGATGGCGATGGCAAGTTGGTGACCGAATCCTTCAAGGACTACACCAAAAAGACCCTGCTCAAAGAGTTTGCCACCCTCGATGCGTTCACCAAACGCTGGCAAGCCGCCGAACGCAAGCAAGCCATTATGGATGAATTGGCTCAGGCGGGCGTGCTGTGGGAGGTGTTGGAGCAGGAAGTGGGCAAGGAGCTCGACCCGTTCGACCTTATCTGCCATGTGGTATACGATCAGCCGCCACTGACCCGCCGCGAGCGGGCCAACAACGTCAAAAAGCGCAACTACTTCACCAAGTACAACGACACCGCCCAGCTGGTTCTTACCAGACTGCTCGACAAGTATGCCGATCAGGGGGTGACCGAGATTGAGACCAAGGATGCGCTAAAAGTCGCTCCCTTTACCGAGTTGGGTCGCCCGCTGGAGTTGGCCAAGAAGGGTTTTGGTGGCCCCAAACAGTTCGAGCAGGCTATCACCGAACTGGAGCAAGAAATTTACCGTGAGCAGCAGAGCGCCTGACGGCCTGACTGCTTCTGAACTACCATGCGGCCATTCCAATGATGGCCGCTTGTTTGATCGATCTTCCTGACGCATTCGCCCCTGTATTCGTCACCATTTTTGTAAAAAGCAGAGAATCCCATGTCATCCATCAGCTCAGTCATCAAATCCATTCAGGACATCATGCGCAAGGACGCCGGTATTGACGGTGATGCCCAGCGCCTCGGCCAGCTCTCCTGGCTGCTGTTTTTGAAAGTGTTCGACGCCCAGGAAGAGGAGCTGGAGTTTGAGCAGGATAACTACCGCTGCCCCATCCCCGAGCGCTTCCTGTGGCGCAATTGGGCGGCCGATAGTGAAGGGCTGACCGGCGATGCCCTGCTCGATTTCGTCAACAATGACCTGTTCGACAGCCTGAAAAACCAGCCAGCCAATATCGATCTCAATCCCCGTGGCTATGTGGTGAAAGAGGCGTTCAGCGATGCCTTCAACTACATGAAGAACGGCACCCTGCTCAAGCAGGTGATCAACAAGCTCAACGAGATCGACTTTACCGACAGCAGCGAACGCCACCTGTTCGGCGACATCTACGAGCAGATCCTGCGTGACCTGCAAAGCGCCGGTAACGCGGGCGAGTTCTACACCCCCCGCGCCGTCACCCGCTTTATGGTGAACCGCATCGACCCCAAACTCGGCGAGCGGATCATGGACCCGGCCTGCGGTACCGGCGGCTTTCTCGCCTGCGCCTTCGACCATGTCAAAGAGCACTATGTCGAGACCTCAGCCGACCATCAGACTCTGCAGCAGCAGATCCTCGGGGTTGAGAAGAAGCAACTGCCTCACCTCCTCTGCACCACCAATATGATGCTCCACGGTATCGAGGTGCCGGTGCAGATCCGCCACGGCAACACCCTCGACAAACCGCTGTCGAGCTGGGATAGCGATATCGATGTGATCCTCACCAACCCGCCCTTTGGCGGCACCGAAGAGGATGGCATCGAGCAGAACTTCCCCGCCGATCTGCGTACCCGTGAGACCGCCGACCTGTTCCTGCAGCTGATTATCGAAGTCCTTGCCCCGGCAACAAATGGCAAGGGCGGTCGCGCTGCCGTGGTGCTGCCCGATGGCACCCTGTTTGGCGAAGGGGTCAAAACCAAGATAAAGCAACTGCTCACTGCTGAGTGCAACCTGCACACCATAGTGCGGCTGCCCAACGGCGTGTTTGCCCCCTATACCGGCATCAAGACCAATATCCTCTTCTTCACCAAGGGCCAGCCCACCAAGGATGTCTGGTTCTACGAGCACCCCTATCCGGCTGGGGTGAAGAGCTACAGCAAGACCAAGCCGATGAAGTTCGAGGAGTTTGAAGCCGAGATTGCCTGGTGGGGCGATGAGGCGGACGGCTTTGCTGCCCGGGTTGAGAACGAACAAGCCTGGAAGGTCAGTATCGACACCATTATTGAGCGCAACTTTAACCTCGATATCAAAAACCCCCATGTCGGCGAGCAGATAAGCCATAACCCCGACGAGCTGCTGGCGCGCTATGCCACAGAGCAGGCCGAGATCCAGACCCTGCGTGACCAGCTAAAAGCCATTCTTGGCGACGCCTTGGGCAAAGGTGCGGCCAAGCAAGGGGGGCAGGCATAATGGCGATCGAGAATCTGATTACCGACCACCTGGATCTCTGGACTGCGGCGGTGCGCCCCAAAAGCAGTGCCGGGCGCGGCAGCAACAGCAAGCTGGAACTGACCGGCATCAAAAAGCTGCGTGAGCTGATCCTGGAGCTGGCCGTGCGCGGCAAATTGGTGCCACAAGACCCCAGTGATGAACCGGCCTCCGTGCTGTTGGAACGGATTACCGCCGAAAAAGCGCAGTTGGTGAAAGAGGGCAAAATTAAAAAGCCCAAGGCATTACCGCAAGTTAGTGAGCAAGATAAGCCGTTTGAACTGCCGGAAGGGTGGGTAATTACCCGTTTGGGAGAGATTGGCATATGGGCTACTGGAAACGGATTTCCTACCAATGAGCAGGGCCTTGAAGATTTAGAAATTCTTTTTTGCAAGGTTAGCGATATGAATCTTGATGGAAACGAAAGATTCATTCTGAAAACCATGAATACAGTCAGTGAAGATACTGCACGTAGAATAAAGTTAAATTTACACAAGGCTGGCACTGTTATATTCCCAAAGATTGGCGGGGCAATTGCAACAAACAAAAGAAGAATAATAGTCAAAGCAACAGCAATAGATAACAATTGTTTGGGCATTACTCCTTATAGTGAAGTAGTATCCGATTATTTATTCTTGTTTTTAACATCTATTGATATGACCAAGTATCAAGTCGGAACATCTGTCCCTGCATTAAGTCAAGGCACTTTGGAACTGATCCCAATTGGAATTCCCTCCATAGATGAGCAACATCGTATCGTTGCCAAAGTGGATGAGCTAATGGCCCTCTGCGACCAGCTGGAACTGCGCAGCGAATCGCAGTTGGCGGCCCATCAGACGCTGGTGGAGACCCTGCTCGCTACACTGACAGACTCCTGCGATGCCGACGAGTTGGCGCAAAACTGGGCGCGGCTAAGCACTCACTTTGATACCCTCTTTACCACTGAGGCCAGCATCGACGCCTTGAAACAGACTATCCTGCAACTGGCGGTAATGGGCAAGCTGGTACCGCAAGACCCCAGCGATGAACCCGCCTCCGCCCTGCTGGAACGCATCGCCGCTGAAAAAGCCCGCTTGGTGAAAGAGAAGAGAATTAAAAAAGAGAAACTGCTACCTGCGATTAGCGAAGACGAAAAGCCGTTTGAGCTACCGCAGGGATGGGAGTGGTGCCATTTAAAAGACATCATAACCATAATGGATGCAGGTTGGAGTCCGGCTTGTCCTCCTGAATCCTCACCAGATATTGATACTTGGGGTGTCCTGAAGACAACAGCAGTACAAACCTTGGAGTATCGAGAGTATGAGAACAAAGTTCTTGATAAAACAAAGACTCCGAGACCCGAGTATGAAGTTATGGTTGGCGACATCCTAATTACTCGTGCTGGCCCTAAAAATAGAGTAGGAATTTCATGCTTGGTCGAAAAAACAAGACCAAAACTGATGATTTCTGACAAAATAATTCGATTTCACTTGGTTGAAGTTGGTTTGTCTGAGCGTTTTATATCTCTATGCTTAAATGCTGGTGCAACAGCTATCTATATTGATGATTCCAAATCTGGCATGGCTGAAAGCCAAATGAATATATCTCAAGATAAGCTTAAACTTGCTCCTATTCCGTTGGGTCCTATAAAGGAGCAAAACCATATTATGGATAGAGTGGATCAGTTAATGACCCTCTGCGATCAACTTAAATCCCGCCTACAAACCAACCAGCAGACCCAACTTGCCTTGGCCGAGTCGCTGGTGGAAGGAGCCCTTGCCTGATGCCCTACGCTCGCCCCTGGCTTAGCTATCAACAGCAACTGGATCAGCTGATTGAGCGCGGCATCACGGTTACCGACCGGGATGCCGCACTGAGCTATCTGGAGCGGATCGGCTACTACCGTTTAAGTGGCTACTGGTACCCGTTTCGCCGCTTTGAGCCCGCGGCTGAGGGGGAAAGCAAGCGGGAGACCCGAGCAACCGACCAGTTTTGCCCCGATACCCATCTGCTGGATGCGGTGGAGCTCTATCTGTTCGACAAGAAGCTGCGCCTGCTGGTAGTGGATGCGCTGGAGCGGATCGAGGTGGCCTTGCGGGTCGATCTTGCCTATCTCCTTGGCAAGCGAAATACCTTTGCTCACCTCGATCGCAGCTACTTCCACCCCAGCTTTATCCGGCAGCCCGCATTCAGGGGGAGTCACCAGACCCGCTTTGAGGCGTGGATGGAGAAATACCGGGGGTTGGTAAAGCGTTCCAAAGAGGATTTTGTGCGCCACTACCATCAGCGCCATGGTGAGGAACTGCCGATCTGGGTGGCGGTGGAGGTATTTGATTTTGGCGCCATCTCGCAGTTGATCGGCATGATGAAGGTGTCGGATCAGCAGCATATCGCCAGCAAATACGGTTTGGACTGGCAGGTGTTTGCCAGCTGGATCTACGGTCTCAGTTACCTGCGCAATATCTGCGCCCATCATAGCCGCCTCTGGAACCGCAACGTGACGACGCAGGTGAAGTTGCCCAAGCCCAGAGAGGTAGCGTGGTGCGATTTCTTGGCAAGAGACGATGAGCGGCTGGCCAAGCCATTCGTGTTGCTGGCCATCACACGGCATCTACTCAAGGTGATTTGCCCGAATACCCAGTGGCATCTGCGCCTGCGGGATCATCTGCTGACGTTCCCCACACAAAAGTCTGTGCGCAAGCTCGGGTTGGCAAATATGGGGTACATAGAGAACTGGCAGGAGTGGTGGTAAATCCACCAAATAAGAACCCCAGCGTAAGTTGCGAAGCAACCAAGAGGCCGGGGTCGTGTTGCGAAGAAGAATAGGGGGGAACCTCCATTCAGTCAAACTTTTTTACCCCATTTTGTGACGGATAGAGTGGTAGTCGACTGGGTATTAACGCAGGATCTCGAAGGCTCTTCAGCTACGTGAGAGCTTGCTTGAAATATCAACATTACAAGGAGTTGCAATGCTACATGCAATCCTGCATGGCAAGGCTGGGCGTATCGAGCGGGAAGGGGAATCCCTGCGCTGGCGCGACCTGTTTAAAGGCAGCGAAGATCTGCTGACCGCCACCTTCTTCGGCCGTCTGCCCCACCTCTCGGACGGTGCTCTGGGTGCCGTGCTGCGCTTTCTACTCGGTGACAATCCGCTAGACCCGGCCACCTTTCAACGGCTGGAGCTGTGGCCAAAACTGGTATCGCTGCAGGATCGCCGTTATGTCGAGCCCGATGTGCTGCTCCACTTTGACGACGCGCTGGTGGTTATCGAGGTGAAGCCCCCGTTCGGTGGTGACCAGTATCGGGAGCAGTGGCTGGCCCAGGTCAATGCTGTGGTCAGCGAAGCCGAGTTTGGTGACTATGAAGACCGGCTCTATTACGTGGCGCTTGGCAATATCCCTGTCGCCCCGCTGATTCGCCCAGAGCTGTCCGAACGCTTTGTCCAGATGACCTTGCGTGAATGGGAGCCACTGCGCCGCTATCTGCAAACTGCCTCCGAGTTTGAATCCTGCCGTCAGGATCGCGCCATCCGCGATGAGTGGCTGCAGGCGTTTGAGCTGTTTGGCATGGCCCCGGTGGTGCCTGAATGGGCGCCGTTGTTTGCCTACGCAGGGCAGCTGGACCTGGATTGTGGGGTGATGTCTGAGCGGGAAACTCCCCCACCGGTTGAACCTACTGGTTGGGCTGCTCTGCTCGACTATGCCGGGACATTGCACCTCTCTCGCCCCGATTTCTCTTTTTTGAATCACTGACTTTGGCTAAGGATGCCGTCATGCAACACGATCTTGAACAGACCACCCAGCTGGTTACCCAACTTCAACAAGCTCACCGACTCGCCGCCGGTTTCTACCAGCGTATCCTCCCACTATTCGATCAGATCGCCAGTCAGGCGCTGGACGCCGAGTTCTGGTTTTGGGAGCCCAGCGAAACGAGCCGCCCCTGTCGCTCGGGAACCCGCCCATCCAGCAGTTGGGCATGGGACTATCTGCCACTGTTTGCTTCTACCCATTGTTACCGTGATTGGGGTGGCGATACGGCCGAAAAGAACGATATCACTCTGGCTTTCCGCCTTTACATTGATAGCGATTTTCGCCATACCTCAGTGCTGCGGGCAGGAGTAAAAGGCCAGCCAGACCCTCTGCAACTTGATGGCCAAGCCATTGTTGAAGTGAGTCTTTTCCGTTGTCTGGAAGATAGCGACAAGCATTTCGATGAGCTGTGGCGCCCGGTGCCTTGGCCCCTTCATCAACCGGATTGGAAGCAAAGTGAGGAGTGCGGCCAGCTCGCCTTGTGCTCCAACCATCTGCCGCTCGCTCAGCTGCTTGCCGATCCTGATGGCATTGGCCGTTGGATCAAAGAGATGAGCCATCGTTGATCCTGTGGTTGGCAGGTAATAGTGCCACAAGCCAGGGGCATGCAATAATCTGATGTTTAAATGGCCATCACCACGGGCTTTGAGAGCGTATGTAATGACACAGACTAATCTTGAGTTGCCGAACAGAATCCATGATATCGGTTCTTTAGTTGTTCAGGCGAAGGAATGGAGCTCAAAACCCTCGGTTGAAGATCTCTGGATGGCCTATCTTCTTGCGCGCATTCCTGCAGAGCGAACGAATGATGAAATTCATGCTCTACAGTCATGGTTTTATCAAGAGGTTGAGGAGCAGGGGTATGATCTCCTACTCATGTAGCTCCCTTTGGCTATTTGTATATGGTGTGATGGGTGATGATAGAACAATGTTAGGATTTAATAGATGGAAGTAGATTTTCTCACTTATTTTTTTGAAAACCCAATATCGTACTTATAATACTTATGTAACCAATGGGCTCTACCTCTGAGGAGATTGAGCCCATTCTTTATGTCACGTGAAACCCGCTTCCAAAGCGGGTTTTTTTATGTCAGTCGTTTCCCATCCATCTGCATTGTTATGGAGGCGTGAAAGTCGTCACCATGATCAGCACGGCTAGTTGTTCAATCATGAAACCATCAACATCAGCTGTAACTTGGTGGGACAAAGAGTGTTTGGTCATGATTTGGAAGTAACCGGGTCAGATGAAAGAGAGCCGACAATGACTTGTAAAGTTGAAGTATCCGCCTGCATGGCGTAAATGCTCTTAAGGAGAGAATGTATGTTTGAACTACTGAAAACACTCGCTACCAACTCCCTCGCTACGAACCTTGGATTTATGGCTGCTGTATTGGCGTTAGGTTTCTTGCTCTTGGTTACGACTAGGTAATGTGTGGGGCCGCTGGCCCCACTTCCTACTATCGAGTTGGTTTATCCATTCCTGGGCAGGCTTACTTTTTTGTGGACTTGCTTGGCTTTAACGACGGGGTATTTCCCGGAGTATCTTTATTATCACGACGACGTTGATCTGGTTTCCCTGTCGATTGCGCGATTGGTTTCGGACCAGGTTTAAGACCCATAACAGTTCTCCTTTCACTGTTCAGAGGACGACCCTCTAACACGGAGATGTAGGCTGTTGTTGGAGTTATCAAGAGTGGTCGCGAGATTAATATGTATATGGGGGGATGTACTAAGTTGAAGCCCCATTTTGCTATCGGCCACCATGCTACATGGTCCATGTTTTACTCAGGGGATCTATGCCCGATAAAAAATCTATTAAACATCTAACCCTGTTGCAGGTGGATGCCCGATGGTGGCTATGTTGTGGACACTATGGGCGTATGAGTACGGTGGGTAAAAATGTGCAAAGTGTGCAAACCCACCTCACTCACAACAAACTGGAGATAACTCAAACCCTATTGATTCAAGGCGTTACGAGTCGTACTATCCCTAGGAAACCGCAGTTTCTGGATTCAAAATCCGCCGGTGAATAACCGTGTCGGTTCGAGTCCGACCCCGGGCACCATCAAATTCATGACAAAGGGCCATCAGCAATGATGGCCTTTTGTTTTTTAGCGTTCCTGCACATTGGAGCGTTACTGTGGAGCTGGCAGTACTTCCCGTTACCTCTTGGTATCCCTTCTCTTTCCCCTCTCTCCGTTATTTCCTTTTCTTGATATAGCCGCTGACGGCATCGCCGCCAGCGGCCTGTTTCTATTGCGGTTTTTTTCCAAACCTTGCTGCATCAGAACATGGTTGCCGTGCTATCCCAGCAGGGCAAACAGCAGGGTACCGAGGGTACCTGCGAGCGTCAGCACGATGATGGCTCTGGGTGTGCCGTGCAGCTTGGTCCACATAAACAGACTGGTGAGGGCCAGCAGCAGCAGAGCCAGGGCGGCGATATCGCCAAACAGCTGCCAGCCGAGGCCGGTACCCATGCCGCGGTGCAGCCGGTTGAGGCTGGCGGCAAAGTTGGCTTGCTGCAGGTCGGTACGTACCAGCAGGGTGCCCTCTACATAGCTGGCGGCCACGCTCTGGCTGAGGGTGACGCCGCGCATCTCCCACTTGGCGGGCAGGGTGAGCGAGCCGTTCGGAGTGGGCAGGGTCTGGGCCGGGGTGATCATGGTTCGTCCGTCGGCAAAGGTATCGGGATAGCGCTGTTGCAGCAGGCTTTTCAGCTGCTCCGGGCTGGCGAGTGGTGCCTTGAGCACTATCTCTTCACTCGATTTGTCGGTGTGGGGGCCGGGAATGGGCAACACGGCACGGTGTTGCAGCCAGAGGCCGGTGATGCCGTACATCAGCATCAGGGTGAGGGTAAAAAAACCGGCCCAGGCATGGAGGCGGCGTACCCATTTGTTGTTGTGAAGGGGAACTCTTCTGCGTTTCATCGTGGTTGCTTCATAAAAAAACTGGCCAGCAAGGGCTGGCCAGTCGGGGTGGTTGTCACAGAGATCAGAAACGGTAGGTTCCGGTCAGACTCAGCTGACGGGGCGTACCCGGCATGATCTGGTTGGCACTGGTGGCGCTGACGAAGTACTCGTGGTCAGTAAGGTTCTCGGCGCTCAGCTCGGCTTCCCACTGTTGCCAGCGATAACCGGCGCGCGCATCGAAGCGGGCGTAACCGGGCAGTGTGGTGGTGTTGGCGTTGTCGGCAAAGCGATCGCCCACCGCTGTCACACCGGTTTCACCGAACCAGCCCTGCTCACCACTCTTGTAGCCGAGATAGAACTGGCCATTCTGGCGGGAGACGTTCATCGGGCGCTTGCCCTGCAGATCCGCATCCGCCTTGACCTGCTCCGCATCCTGAATGGCAAAGCCGCCACGCAGATAGATCTCGTCGGTCAGCTCGGCGCGGGCGCTCAGTTCGACCCCTTCGGTACGCTGCAGGCCGGTGAGGATCACCTTGGTGGGATCCAGCGGATCCTTGGTGCGCTTGTTGTACATCTCCAGTCGATAGAGGGAGAGAGTGGTCGCCAGCTTGCCGTTCAGCCAGTCACTCTTCACCCCACCTTCGTAGAGGCGGGTGTGCTGGGGTTCCAGCCCGTTGTTTTTGTCGCCCGGGGTGATGCCGATCAGCTCGCCGCCCACCGGAGTGAAGGTCTTGCTGTAGGAGGTGTAGAAGGCGTGATCCTCAAGGGGATTCCACACCAGACCAAGGCGCGGGCTCAGGCTGTTGACCGAGACACTCTCCTCCTTGTTGAGGTCGTAGCGGCGACTGGTGACGGTGAAGTCGTCACGGCGCAGCCCGCCCACCAGATGCCAGTCACCCAGGCTGAGCTGATCCTGCAGATAGAGGCCATTGCCGCGCACCTTGTGTTTGGCGTCGCTGGAGAGCTTCATGGCGCCATTGTAGGTAGGCAGTGAGCCCGGGTCGTAGAGGTTGCCGGACGGGATGGCGGTGGCGTTCTGGTAGAGCTTGGGTGTGCGCTCCTGCCAGTTCTGCTCGAAGCCGGCCAGCAGGCGATGTTCCACCGGGCCGGTCTGGAACAGACCTTCGGCCTCGGTGTTGCTGATCAGGTTCTTCGCTTTCAGATCCTGCTGCCAGCGGGAGCGGGTCACCTGATCCCCTTTGACGCTGGTGACATAGGTGTTGTCAAACTGGCTGTCGAGGGTGGAGTACCCGAGCTGCTGGCGCAACTGCCACTGATCGTTGATATCCCAGGAGAGGCGGGAGCGGGTAGATTGCGCGACGTCATCGATGAAGTCGCGGCTGGTATCGCTGTAGACATACTCTCGCGGCACATCGGCCGGACGGCCATTGACCCCGGGAATGCCGCGATCCGGGGTGCGGTCATGTTCGTTGCGTTCGTACTGCACCAACCAGTTGAGGTTGTCGCTGATCTCCCAGTTGGCGGAAGGGGCCAGCAGGGTGCGCTTGCTCTTCACGCCGTTGCGGAAGCTATCTTTGTCCTCTTGCGCCATGTTGAGGCGCAGTTGCACCTGCTCACTCGCCTCGCCATTGAGGTCGGCGGCCAGCCGCTGGCTGTCAAAGCTGCCGACCCGGGCGGTGACGCTGGACTCCTGCCCTTTTTGCGGCTTTTTGCTGACCCGGTTGACGATGCCCCCCGTGCTACCGCGGCCGTAGAGCACGGCAGCCGGGCCCTTGAGCACTTCCACCCGCTCGATGTTGCCGAGATCCCGGGTGTACTGCATGTCGTCGCGGAACCCATCGAGATAGAAGTCGTTGCTGGCGCTGAAGCCGCGGATATTGACCCCGTCGAAGCGGGTATCACCGCTGGCATTGACCCCGGGAATGCCGCTCAGGGCTTCACTCAGCGTCGGTTGGCCGAAGGCGGTCAGCTCGCTGACCTTGACGCTGTCGATGGTCTGGGGCACCAGCTTGGCTGGCGTATTGGTACGGGTTGCGGTGGCAACTTCCTGATGCCGGGAGCGTTTGCCAACCACTGTCATGGTTTCATCGGTGGCCTGGGCAGTGAAGCCGGTGCCCAGCAGTGCCAGCGAGACCAGCGTTCTGCGAAAGTGAGGGTGCTGCATATTCAATATTGACTCTTTGGATGTCGACCTGACGGCTCGAACATATTGATTTAATTATAATTAGCCTGACCCGCTCAAGCGGGATGCCAATGATATTGATTTTCATTTGTCTGGCAAGGTGAAAATGGAGGGGGCTTTGGGTGCGTGTTGTGTGGTCGGCAGAGCTCGGCTGAAAAGCAGAGCCATTACAGCAAACCGCGAGAACGAAGCGAGGGAAAAGGGCGTAGCGGAAGAAAAAGGTGCGAAATGTGAAGCGATATCCGGCCCGATAGGACGGGCCGGATATCGGACTCAGCGAGTGCTCAGCAGTCGGCGGGTGAGGGGCGGGGCCGCCAACAGGTGATAGACCAGCAGAGACGATCCCAGCAGCAGCGGCACCTTGGCAATCTCCCACAGGATGGATGCGCCCTGCGGTCCAAACATGAAGAGCCAGACCACCAGCATCATGTGCAGGCAGTAGATCCCGAGCACTTTGGGGGCCTGGCGCTCAAGCCAGCTGCCCTTGCCCCAGTCGGGGTTGGCCAGCAGCAGGCCAAACAGGCCGATAGCCCAGGGAAGGGAGCCGAGCAGGAAGTCGTGGCGGGTGAGCGGCACTGCGGCGAAGTGCTGCAGCGCCCAAGCTTCACAGCCATAGAGCGCCACGCCCACCAGCAGCAATTGCCAGCCAGTGCGGGTATCCGGTTGCCACTGACGCTGGCGCAGCAGGGCTCCGAGCGCCACAAACAGCAGGGAGAAGAAGGGGCCGTTACGGGTGAGCAGTGGCCACTCGGCGCCCAGCAGCGGCTTGGCATAGGAGCCCCCCAGCAGCGCCAGCAGGTAAAGGCCAAGACCCAGCCAGAGAGCGAGCGCTGGTCTGCCAAGCCGGTAGCAGAGTGCCAGCAGGGTCACCGCCATGATCAGTGCTGGCAGGAACCAGAGGTGGATCATGCCGCCCACCAGCCAGCCATTGAGGGGGTCGCCGAGCTGGAATTGCCACTGCCCGCGCAGGGAGGCCAGATAGCCCTGTTGCACGGCATCAAGCGGATTGAACGGCACCAGCAGGTAGACCAGACTCCACACCAGCCAGAGCATCAGCAAGGGGCGGCAGTAGCGCCAGGCCACGGTCAGCGGCGCCTCGCGACTCAGTCTCGGCTGCAGAAAGTAACCGGCACAGAGGAAAAACAGCGGCACGGCAAAGCGGCATAACTGGTTGATGGTGCCGCTCAGCCAGAGCCAGGATCCACTTCCCCACAGGGCGGGATTGAACGGATTGGCGAAGGGGGATACGTGAATAGTCATCACGGCCAGAATGGCCAGTACCCGCCCGCACTCGATACTGGAAATACGCATGGTGGCTCGTCGTTACAGGGGTTGTGATGGCACGCTAAAATTCTTGCTGCCAGGTTACAACCAATTGATTCTATTAGTGTGAATCACGCGGTTGAGTAGTTACGTTTTGTAACGGGGTGGCGGAAGGTGTTACCTGTAACGGGAGCGGGCTCCCGTTTTTTGGGCGCGGTCACGCAGAAAAAAGCGAGGCGGGCGCCTCGCTTGGTTGGGGATGTCGAGCTTACTGATGAGTCAGCATGCTGCTCTGGTTGGCTGCCAGGGTGGTTCTGCCCGAGCTCTCCAGCCAGGTTTTGATCCGCTTGGCATCGGCGACCCGATCGTTGGTGGTTTCGGCATTGAGCAGCACCATGATCACCGGATCACGATTGACCTTGGTGCCCAGTACCAGACAGCGGCCCGCTTCGCGAATATAGCCGGTCTTGGAGAGAGTGAACTCCCATTGCCCTTCGCGGATCAGCCGGTTGGAGTTGAGGTAGTGCAGCTGACGCTTGTTGGTGCGCACATAACTCTGCTCGTCGGTGGAGTACTGGCGGATCAGCGGATAGGAGGCCGCTGCGGCGGCGAGTTTGGCGAGATCCTGCGCGGTGGAGACATTGCGCGGGTTGAGCCCTGTGCTGTCGGCGTAGCGGGTATTCCACATCCCCAGCATGCGGGCTTTGGCGTTCATCGCCTCGACAAAGGCACGCTGGCCGCCGGGATAGTGGCGGGCCAGCGCCGAGGCGGCGCGGTTTTCAGAGGACATCAGGGCGATATGGAGCATTTCGGCGCGGCTGAGCCTGGAGCCGATGGCCAGTCGTGAACCGGTTCCCTTGATGCGGTCGATGTCGGCATTGGTCACGGTGAGCATTTCGTTGAGGCGCAGGTTGGCATCCAGCACTACCAGCGCCGTCATCAGCTTGGTGAGTGAGGCGATGGGCATTACCCGGTTGCCGTTGCGCTCGGAGATCACCTCGCCGGTTCTGTGGTTGGCCACCACGAAGGCAGCCGAGCTGAGGTTGGGCACATCCCGTCGCTCGAGAAAGCCGCTGCTGCTCTTGCTGCTGGCGGAAAAGGGGTTGGCATTGGCACTGTCCATAGTGGCCGGCAGCATTACTGCGCCAAGCAACAGGGGAAGGAGGGAACGCATCATCATGATCAGCTCTACCGGACGAAGTACAGGGATATCTCGCTAAGTTATATGTCGTGAACTGGCGCTTCACAATCATTCTCACCTTGATATTGATAATTTACGGCGTTGAGCGTGCTCTGACGGCGAGGAGAGCGCAAAAGAGGTCTCTATGGAGTCTTTTTTGCATTGAAACTATGGACTGGCCGTGATGGCGAGCGGAAGCCGACGCTAAAAAGATCGGGACCAGAACGGTCCCGATTGGCATGGAGCATTGCTTATCGTTTAGTGGGCATCTTCCTGCTTGATCTTGAAGCGCATGGCGATCACCACGAACAGCAGCGGGCCAATGATGGTCCAGACGCCGGTGGAGATATCGCCGGAGATAAAGGGGGCGACCACGGTAAAGACGTTGCCGAAGGCGACCAGGATCAGGCTGATGATGGTAGCCAGCAGCACGGAACCCGCGCTCTTGAAGAAGATCAGGTCCTTGCCCAGCGCCGGGTTGTTGCGATAGCGATACCAGGCGTAGATGAGGAACATGTAGGGCAGGGTCATGCCGACGTTGGTCATGGTTATGATCAGCTCATAGAGGGCGGCGGCCCCTTCCGGGTTGATCAGGGTAAAGATGGACTTGGCGGCAATGAACAGACAGACCACCCAGGCTTGCACCTTGAGGGCTTCAATCCGCACGCCATTCTCGTTTTCGCGCTGGAAACGCTCCGGCCAGAAGTAGCTCGGGGTGCCGGTGATGAACTGGCGCAGCGGCGCGTATGAGAGGGCGATAAAGGCGCCCAGATAGCTCAGGAACATGCCAAGGCCAGCAAAGCGCATGAACACCTGTCCCAGCCACTCGCCACCGAGATGGCGCCCCAGCTCCAACATGATGATGAAGAGGGCGGAGAGAGAGGTGATCCCCTCGGCCGGGAAGTCGCTCCAGCGCATGATTGAGCCGACCGCCAGAAAGCCGATGATGTAGCAGAGTACGATGAAGGCGCCGGAGAGGAAGATGCCGCGCTTGAGGTCACGCTCGGGGTCTTCCAGCTCGTCAGCCACCCCGGCCATCGCCTCGACCCCGCCGTAGGCGAAGATGGCGAACACCATAAAGCCGAGGAAGGGGATGATGTCGTTGAAAGCGGCATTGGGAGAGGCAGTCAGCGATGCCTGGGTGAAGGGCTCCTGCAGAGTCATGCCGCTCACCGCGAAGGTGAAGACGCCACCGACCAGCAGCAACACGTTGAGTGCCACCACGGAGAGACCGCCGATGGCCGCCACTTTGGCGAAGCGGGCGCTACCCAGGGTGATGAGCTTGGTGACGGTGGCAACCAGCGCGATGGCGACCACTCCCAGAATAAAGGGGCCGAAGTCGATGCTGGTGCCCAGGGTGACCGGGATGACGGTGATGTCGCGGCCAAACAGCATGAAGGAGAGGGGCACCCACATAGAGAGCGCCTTGCCAAACATCCAGATGACGTAGGAGGCGAACCACATGGTCAGACCGATAAAGGCGAATCGGGTCGAGACCGAGTGGCGCATCCAGGTAAAGATGCCGCCCGCCTCTTTGCGAAAGCCGGTACCAAACTCAATCATCATCAAAATGAACGGGATGAAGAAAAACAGACCGCCGATCACGAACATCGGAATGGCGGCATATCCCATTCGGTAAAAACCGATCCCGATATTAGTGACGCCAAATACCGATGTTAATATCATCAATATAAAGGCGCCCAACTTCAGCTTTTTTGCCGACATATTAAAAACTCCCTGATGGTGCTGGATTTAAAATAATCAAAAATTAAACAGACGAAACCGGACCCATTAATAACGCGGTAGCGCCATGCCATCCTGCTGTGGCGGGCGCGATCGGGTCATCTCTGACCGGGCTGGCTTACCCGTCAGGCGGTCAATGAATGTATGGGCGGAGCGGCATGGTCTGTGCCATGCGCAGTATTGGTCAGCGTTGCCGAAAATTAACTGTGAACGATTTTATCATTAATGCTGCTTGGCAGGTAAGTTTCCCGAATGAAGCTGTGGTTGAAATAAACAGACCTGCCAGTTAATTGATACGTTGCGGATGTAAACATTTACGCCCGGGCCGACACTTATTTCCATTAGTTGGTATTCGGCATATTTGGCGGAGTGAATTACGCCATCCTGTCAGATAAATCTGCACCAATGGCGACAGCGCTTATCCTCCCAGCCGGGTCAGCAGCACGCCGCCGGTGATAATGGCCGCCGCCGTCAGCCGCATGCGCCCGAGCGGCTCTTTCAGCAGCCAGACCGAGAGCAGCATGGCAAACAGCACACTGCTTTCGCGCAGAGCCGCGACCACGCCAATGGGGGCTTGGGTCATGGCCCAGATAACAATCCCGTAGGCGAGCAGTGACATGGCACCTCCTGCAATTCCCGCCATCGCATGGCGACGGATCTGGCGCCATGCGTTGCGCTTTTGGTGGACGAGCAACACCAGCAGCATCGCCAGCCCGGTACAGGCAAAGAGCCAGAGGGTGTAGCGTACCGGTTCACCCCCTGCACGGGCGCCGGCCCCATCCGAGAGGGTATAGGTCGCCGTGAACATGGCCGTGATCAGTGCTGCCCGAACCGCTTTGCTGTCAAGGCGCTGCTGCCCACCTCGCCTGGCCATCAGCAAGACCCCCATGATCAGCACGCAGGCGCCGATGATGCCGCCGTAACCGGGGTAGTCCCCCAGCAATATGGCACTTAACGCCATGGCGAGCAGCGGGGCACTGCCACGGGCCAGCGGATAGATCTGGCCAAAATCGCCCTGATTGTAGGCATGGCTGAGAAACAGGCAGTAACCGATATGGAGCAGGACTGAGAGGCCGAGCCAGGGCAGCTCGGCAGCAGAGGGAAGCCCCATGGGCAGCAGCGCCACGGCGGCGATAAGCCCTGAAAAGATCGCCACCAGTGACACCCCCACCAGCCGCTCTTCGCCAATTTTGACCAGCGCATTCCAGCTGGCGTGAAGCAGGGCTGCCAGCAGAACGGCAAAAAAGACGGTGGTGCTCATGGGAAAAGGCTCTCGGGCTATGGGGGTCAACAGCATACCCGCCTGGAGCCTGATTGGCCGAGATCTTTATCAAGGCTTCGGTTTTTCGGGGTTCTTCTCCTGCTTGGTGGTGCTGCCCAGTTGCCCCAGCACCAGTTTGGGGTGGGGATCGGTCTGCAGCGGAATATCCTGCAACTGCGTTCCCTGCTGGTGGCGATGGATGATTACTGCGGCCATCTTGCCCAGCGCCTCGTAGCTGCTGATGGTGCCAACGCTGCAGCCGTGTTCGACGAACAGCTCGGCGCTGCAGATGGTAGGGATAGCAGCTGCGTTGAGTGCATTCAGCAAACGGGGGGCGATGGAGAGCAGATAGCTGTCTGCGGCCAGAAAGACGATGTCGTTTTTGGCATCCTGTTGCAGCCGCTTCAACTCGTTCTCCAGTCGCTTTGGATCCGGTGCTATACGCCAGGTTGCGACTTGCCATTGGTAACCTTTGGCCGCGTTGATCAGCATGTCGGCCACCAGCAGGGTGTTTTGCTCCCGCGGGTTGAAGGGTAGCAGCAGCCGCTTATCCGATGGGAGGTACTTGCTGGCATTGGCCAGTTGCAGCGCCATCGGCACCATATTGCTTACCCCGGCGACCATGCTGTTCTGAGCCTTGTCCTCAGAGAGAAAACCTGCCCCGACAGGATCTGAAACCACATTGAATATCATGGGCTTGCGATTGGCGACCAAACTCTTTGCCATGGTGGTGGCTGTGGTACCGAAGGTGTAGATGTAGTCGTATTCGGCCAGTTTCGGCAGCATCTGCTGACGTAGCATGGTCGCCAGCGCCGTGCGATCCTGATTGGCATTGTAGACGGTGATGGTGGTCTGATAGCCAAGTCGGGTCAGTTCGGCCCGAAAGCCCGCCTCGGCGGCGGTTTCGCCACGCCACAGTACCATGGCGATATTGAGGGCGTGAGCGGGAAGAGCCAGCAGCAAGAGCAGGACGAAAAGCAGCCTGACCATGATCATCTCTCCGGCGATACATCTACTCTTGAGCCTAGGCCAGTTTGTGGTTTTCTGAGCAACAGCGACGAAAAAGCGCGATGGCAAGCCATCGCGCTTTGGGTATCAGAAAACCTCGATTAGAAGTCGTAGCGAGCAGCCAGCTGGAAGTCATCCTTGTTGGCGGTCGCTTTGCCGGCAACGCTGTCCAGATTGTTGATGCGGTACTCGCCGATCACCCGCAGGTTCTTGTTGAACTTGTACTGGGCTCCCAGGGTGTAGTAATCCACATTG
Organism: Aeromonas sp. 55A; assembly: GCF_051919665.1. Taxonomy (NCBI): domain Bacteria; kingdom Pseudomonadati; phylum Pseudomonadota; class Gammaproteobacteria; order Aeromonadales; family Aeromonadaceae; genus Aeromonas; species Aeromonas sp. 55A. The sequence continues at coordinate 1,859,601 of NZ_JBQBEH010000008.1, forward strand.
TCTTTCTTGGTGCCAGCCTTGTCCTGCTCCTGTTTGTTCCACAGCGCCATCAGACCGAAGCCATTCTCGAAGTTGTAGCCCAGCGCGGCTTCCCAACCGGTGTGATCGGTGCCGGTCGCCAGGAAGTCGCTGCCATCGGCATAACTGAGGGCGGCGTAGGCGGCCTTGTTGTCAAACTTGGCGGAGATCAGCCACAGTTTTGCATCTTCTTCACCGCTCTTGTCGCGCAGGCCGACGTTATAGGCAGTACCCAGCGACAGGTTGAAAGGGAAGGTATAGGCCACGGCTGCTCCGTAGGCCGCGTCGCTATCCTTGCTGGTAGTCTCTTCGGTGTCACCACCGTCGAACTTGTAGCTGGTGTCGAGCTGGAAGCCATTGAACAGGCCGGAGTATTTCAGTACGGAACCGGCGCGGTTGGTGGCGAAGGTGTCGGTCTTTGCACCCAGCGCTTCGTTACCGTAGCCGTCGGAGAGGGAGACATCAGTCCAGTCCGCCAGGAAACCCGGGGCACCTTTCTGGCGACCGAAGGTCACTGTACCCCAGTCAGCGCCCACACCGGCAAAGGCCAGACGGGTACGCAGGTTGTCGGAGCTCTCGCTGATGGTCTTCTCGCTGTCGTTGATGTACATCTGCACTTCGTACTGGGCCAGCGCCTTCAGACCGCTCTGGATCTGGGTTTCAGCCTTGGCACCGAAGCGGACAAACTGGTTAGCCCCTTGCTTGGCGCTGTAATCCTTGGTGCCATTCGGGTTGGCGGTATCGACGTTTTCTTTCTTGTCGCCGAAGAATTGACCGGCGTAGATGCGGCCATACAGGTCCAGCATGGCGGTATCATTTTTATACACCTCAACGGCTTGCGCCTGGAAGGCGGCGGTCAGAGCCAGTGCCACTACAGTCAGCTTTTTCATCTTAATCCCTTGTGTTGCAAGCTTTTGTTTTGAAGACGGGGCCATCCTAGGGAAGATGCATGACAGCGGGGTGACAACTGGATGAAGAGTCGATGGCAATTGGGTTGCAATTGGATGAATTGGCTACATTTATGCACCTGGCAGCTACTTTTGTGCGCAAAGGTTTGCCCTTGTGGTAGAATGCCGCCCGTTTTCGAGCTCCATAGGTTGGATATGCGATGAGACGTGAACTGGCAATCGAGTTTTCCCGAGTGACGGAAGCGGCTGCACTGGCTGGCTACAAGTGGCTCGGACGTGGTGACAAGAATATCGCTGATGGGGCGGCCGTAGCGGCCATGCGCCACATTCTCAACCAGATCGAGATCGATGGTGAGATTGTGATCGGCGAAGGTGAAATTGATGAAGCGCCGATGCTCTATATCGGCGAGAAGGTCGGTACCGGACACGGCGACGCGGTGGATATCGCGGTCGATCCCATCGAGGGTACCCGCATGACTGCCATGGGTCAGGCCAACGCGCTGGCCGTGCTGGCGGTGGGCGACAAGGGTTCTTTCCTGAAAGCGCCTGACATGTACATGGAAAAGCTGATCGTCGGGCCCAAGGCCAAAGGCGCCATCGACCTGGATCAGGCTCTCGAGCTGAACCTGAAGTCCGTGGCCAAGGCGCTGGGCAAGCCGCTCTCCCGTCTGACCGTCATTACCCTGGCCAAGCCGCGTCATGACAAGGCAATCAAGGAGATGCAGGGTCTGGGCGTGCGGGTGTTCGCCATTCCTGATGGTGACGTTGCCGCCTCCATCCTCACCTGTCTGCCGGACAGCGAAGTCGACATGCTGTATGGCATCGGCGGCGCACCGGAAGGGGTGATCTCCGCGGCGGTGATCCGCGCGCTGGATGGTGACATGCAGGCCCGTCTGGTGCCGCGTCACCGCGTCAAGGGCGACAGCCCGGAAGTGCGTGCGCTGGGCGAGCAGGAAATTGCCCGCTGCGAAGCGCTGGGCATCGATGTCAACAAGGTGCTCAAGCTGGAAGACATGGCGAAGAATGACAACGTCATCTTCTCCGCCACCGGCATCACCAAGGGTGATCTGCTGGACGGCATCACCAGCGATGGCGTGATGGCGACCACCGAGACTCTGTTGATCCGTGGTAAATCCCGTACCATTCGTCGTATCAAGTCGATCCATTACCTGGAGCGCAAAGACAGCGTGGTACGTGACATCATCCTGTGATGATGGCTCGCTGAACCGGCTGTGTTGTCTGAAGCCCGATCGCCCGTGCGGTCGGGCTTTTTGTTGTGCGCCAGCTACGTTTGTGCCGCCGCTTCGGCTATGGTGGCTCAGACCGTCCCAAAGGAGTGGAGTCTATGGAGTGTCGTAGCGGCTGCGCTGCCTGTTGCATCGCCCCCAGTATCAGCAGTGCCATTCCCGGTATGCCAGATGGCAAACCGGCTGGCGTCCCCTGTATCCAGCTCGATAGCGCCCTTGGCTGCAAGATCTTCGGTCAACCGGAGCGACCGGCGGTGTGCGGCGGTTTTCGCCCCATGATGGATGTGTGCGGCAGCCACCGTGCCGAGGCTATCTGGCTGATCGGCGAGCTGGAGCGGCTCACCACCTGACGAGGGCAGGGCGAAGAGATAAAAAAAGAGGCCGCAGCATGCGGCCTCTCGCGTTTCTGTTTGCCGGGGATCAGATCCCCGCCAGTTCCAGTGCCTGACGATAGTACTCGTTGGCCTTGTTGGTGAGGCGGCGTTTGTCCATCAGCTGGCCGAGAGCGTGATAGGCGGCGGCGCTCGGCGCCCGCTCCACCTCCTGCTCCAGCAGCTTCTGGGCATCGTCCAGCTGACCGGCCAGCAGATAGAGCTGGGCCAGTGCGGTGTCCACCTCCGGTTGCCCCTGCTGTTTTTGCAGCAGTGCCAGCAGCGGCTGGTAACTCTCGAGTTTCAGCTTGGGCAGGCGAGCCAGCAGCTGCGGCATCGGCTGTTTGCGCAGCGCCTCCTGCCACAGGGTGGCGGCCTCGCCATCGGCGCCCAGCTGGCGCAGCAGATCGCCGTAGCAGGCCAGCAGTTCCGGCTCGAGGCGCAGTTTGCGCGGCAGATCCTGCCATACCGCCTTGAGGGTCTCGAGGCTGCCGGCAGCCTGTTGCAGGCGACCACACCAGGCTTGTTGCAGCAGATCTTCTTCCTGTTTCGGGGTCAGCTTGCCCACCTTGTGCAGCGCCGGGATCAGGTCGCACAGGGCGCTCCAGTCCTGACGGGCCAGATGTACCTGACGCAGCTGATCCAGCACCATGGGATGGCGCGGGTTGAGGGCGTAGACCGACTCCAGCATCGCCAGTGCGGTATCGTACTGGCCCTGCTCGATCTGCAACTGGGTCTGGGTCAGAGTGAGCGCCAGCTCGGCTTTGGGATTCTCCTCCTGCGCTTTTTGCAGGTATTGATCCCGGCGGGCGTCGTCACCACGGGCCTGTGCCGCCTTGGCGGCGCTCAGGTAGTTGAGCAGCGGGGTGTCGCTGTTGCTGGCCCCCTTGATCATCAGCTTTTCAGCCTGACTGTAGTGCCCTTCGGCCATTGCCAGGGTGGCGGCGACGGTCTGTTGATTGGCCTTGCGGCGGCGGCGCGAGCCGTACCAGCCTAGGGTCTTGCGGCGCAGGCCGAATACCCGTCCCAGCAGCCACTCGACGATCAGCAGGGCGCCGTAGAACAGCACGGCCAGGATCACCGCGCTGGTGACGGAAGATTCGATGGTGTAATTGCCAAGGGCAATCAGCACATAGCCCTTGTTGCCGGAGGCTTGCGGGCCAAAGATCAGCCCTGCGACCATCACGGCGACCAGAATGATTATACGGATCATGGTGCCCTCCTCAGCTGCTGGCCAGAATGCGTTGCAGGCGTTCGGTCAGCACCTGCTCCAGCATCGCCTGGGTCTTGAACTGGGCCGGATAGTCGATCTGGATCTGCTCACCCTTGAGCTTGTCGATCTCGCCCTGCATGTAGCGGGTGGCGCTGTTGTCGGTGTCGAAATACTGGGTCAGCCAGCGCTGGGCCTTGTCCAGGCTGTCTTCGTAGAGCGCCTGCTGCTCGCGATAGACGGAGAGCTGGGCCTGCAACAGCTTGGTTTTGAGGTTTTCACGCAGGAAGATCTCCTGCTGCGGCGAGAGCAGCGCCTCGACCGCGCCATCGCGGCGACGGATGGTGACGAAGTTCTCGGTGAACTTGACCCAGTTCTTCTTCAGGTTGCTCTCCCACTCGTCGGGATTGGCGCTGACCGCCTGATCCGGCTCGGCCTTGGCTTCCGGCATGCTGACGGTGGAGAGGGGCAGCAGCTCGATCTGGTCGGAGAGCGCAGCCAGCTTGAGGGTCAGCCCCTCGCGGTCGATGCGCGGCATCCCCTTGAGCTTGGCGATATCCTCGGCCAGCGCCTTGCGGATCGGCATCAGGCTGGGGTCGTTGAGGGCGGCGATCCGCTCGTCGGCATTGCCGAGCAAGGTGATGGCGGAGACGAGGTCATGCTCCAGCCACAGCTTGCGGCCCGCCATCCGTACCAGATATTCGGATTCGGCCAGCATCCAGTCGTTGGGGCGCTTGTCATTCAGATCCAGTACCCGATTCTGCAGACCCTGCATCTCCCCTTGCAGCCGTTGCTGGGTTTGATCCAGTGCGGCCAGCTGCTCGGCATCCTTGCTGCTGGTCTGGTCGATCTTGCTCAGGGCGCTCGCCAGCTGCTGCTTGAGCTGGGCCAGTTCGGCCTGCTGGGCCACGGCGTTCTTGTGACCGTGCAGATAGAGACCGCCGGTCAGGCCAAGGGCCAGCAGGATGGCGACCCCTCCCAGTACGGCACCGGAGCGGCTCTTGCTGCCATTGACCACAGCGGTCGGCTGGGGTTTGACCTGGGATTCTTGTTGTTCTGTCATTCCATCTTCCTCAGTTCCAGTGCGGCCGTCAGGGCCTGGTTGGATGCACCTTGGGCAATCGTGATATGGATAAAGCCCGCAGCGCTGGCCATCTCGGCCACGCGCGGGCTGGGGACCACCAGCAGGCGGTCAAAAAGCCAGGGCCGCTGGTGGTCGGGAATCAGCTCCAGCAGCCGTTGCAGCAGTTCACCACTGGTAATGAGCAGGCTGTCCAGCCCCGCTGCTTGCCAGTGGTGGGTCAATCTGTCCCCGTCTAGCTCGGGGTAGTGGCGCTCATAGGCCGCACAATAGTGCACCAGAGCACCGCGTGAGGCCAGTGTGCTGGCGATGAGATCCCGCCCGCCATTGCCGCGCAGGATCAGTACCCGTTTGCCTGCTACCTGCTGCAGGGCGGGCAGGGCCAGCAGCCCTTCGCTGCGCGGGTCATCCGGGCAGATTGCAGTGATGCCGATGGCTGCAAACGCATCTGCGCTGGCCTGACCCACCGCAAAGTACTCAATATGTGGCCAGGTCTGACCAGTTTGCAACAGAAAATCGTGTGCAAAATGAACGGCATGGATGCTGACGGCGATAACCGCGTCAGCACTGCGCAACAGGTCGGGCAGGAGAGGGAGTTCGCTGCCCGCCACGGTTTCCAGCAGCGGGCAGCAGAGTGGTGCATGGCCGTGCTGGCGCAGCAACTGCACCAGCTCGGCGGCCTGGGCGGCTGGACGCACCACCAGCGGGATCATGTGCGGTAGACCTCGGCCAGGATCTCGTCGGCACCGGCGGCCAGCAGACGCTGGGCCAACTGCTCGCCGAGGGCCTCACCATCGGCCAGCGGACCGCGGATCTCGTCGCGGATCACCTGGGTGCCATCCGGGCTACCCACCAGACCGCGCAGCCAGATCTGCTCGCCTTCGACCAGTGCGTAGGCACCGATAGGCACCTGACATCCCCCTTGCAGGGCGCGATTCATGGCGCGCTCGGTCAGCACCCGGGCGCGGGTCTCGGCGTGCTCCAGCGGCGCCAGCAGAGCGTGCAGCTCAACGTCGTCGAGGCGGCATTCTATACCGACGGCGCCCTGACCGTTGGCCGGCAGGCTCTGCTCCGGCTCGATAAAGGCGGTGATGCGGTGCGCCATCTCCAGTCGTTTCAGACCGGCGGCGGCGAGGATGATGGCGTCGTATTCACCGGCATCCAGCTTGGCGAGGCGAGTGTTGACGTTGCCGCGCAGATCCCGGATCACCAGATCCGGGCGCGCCGCGCGCAGCTGGCACTGACGGCGCAGGCTGGAGGTGCCGACAACGGCCCCTTGCGGCAGTTCGGCAATGGCCTTGAAACGATTGGAGACGAAGGCATCGCGGGGATCTTCCCGTTCGCAGATGGTGTGCAGGCCGAGCCCCTCGGGGAACTCCACCGGCACATCTTTCATGGAGTGAACGGCGATATCGGCCCGTCCTTCCAGCATGGCGGTCTCCAGCTCCTTGACGAACAACCCCTTGCCACCGACCTTGGCCAGCGGGGTATCGAGGATCTTGTCACCCTGAGTGCTCATGGGCACCAGTTCGACCTGCAACTGCGGGTGCAGGGCTTCGAGCCGGTCTTTGACAAAGTTGGCCTGCCACAGGGCCAGCGGGCTCTTGCGAGTGGCAATTTTCAGGGTTCGGGCTGCCATATCAATCAGTTGTTTCATTTTTAGAAGGAAATCGATATTACCACCCTTTGCCCGGGCTTTCATGGCGGAGCCGGCAAAAGCGGGGCCAAGCTCAAAAATGCATGCTGAAAATGATTTTCATTAAGCAAGCGGTGTTGATTAATTCATTGAATGTATTGGAGTTTAATGATTTCCCCTGATACTTGATGTGGTCATACCAGAAATAATCTGACGTTTAGCTGAAGGCTTGTTTACCACCGCTGTTTGCATTGTTAACATGATCACACTTTTTTGACGTATCCCCCTTTTGGTGCGTCATTTTCACTTAGGTGATAGGCAGGGCATTGCAGGAACACATCGATACGCTGGTTGCGCGTTATGACGACATTACCCGTCTCAAGACGCAACGGGCGTTAGGCCTCATGAGTCGCTATGGGCAGCAGGTATTCCAACTGCTGCCTGTCATGCTGCACTTCAATCATCCCCTGCTGCCCGGTTATGTCTCCGGTGATGTCCCTCATGGCATCTGGAGCTTCAGCGCCAGCGCCGAGCAGCAAGCCTTTATCGATGACCTCTGCCGCAACGCCAACTGTCAGAGCGGTCTGGCAACCCATGATCGAGCCATTCAGGGGCTCTACTCCATGGGCAGCACCTCCTCCATCGGCCAGTGCTGTCACTCCGATCTCGATATCTGGGTCTGCCACGTGGCCGGTTTGTCGCAGGAGCGGCTCGATCTGCTGGAGCTGAAGTGCCAGCAACTCTCCAAGTGGGCCGAACAGCGCGGGGTCGATCTCAACTTCTTCCTGATCCCGGAAGATAAGTTCCGCCAGACCAACGATGCCCAGATGCAGGGGGAGAGCTGCGGCAGTGCCCAGCACCTGCTGTTGCTCGACGAGTTCTACCGCAGTGCCATGCGTATCGCGGGCAAACGCTTGATCTGGTATCTGGTGCCCACCGAGTGTGATGATCACTACGATGCGTATGTGAACGAGCTGTTCGAGAGTGGCAAGCTCAAGCAGGAAGACTGGCTCGATCTCGGCAGTTTTGACCGTATTCCGGCCGAAGAGTATTTCGGCTCGGCCCTGTGGCAGCTCTACAAGGGGATCGACTCCCCTTACAAGGCGGTGCTCAAGTCGGTGCTGATGGAAGCCTACTCCCACGAGTATCCCAATACCCGCCTGCTGTCGATGATTGGTCGCGACTGGTTCCAGCACAACGAGGGGATGCACTACCGGCTCGACAACTACTGTCTGATGCTGGACAAGGTGACCAACTACCTCAAGTCCATCGGCGATATGGCGCGGCTCGATCTGGTGCGCCGCTGCTTCTACCTCAAGGTGTGTGACGGTCTCAGCCATCCCAAGGATGATCACTCCCCCGAGTGGCGCCGCGAGCAGATGAGCCAGCTGGTCTCCTACTGGGGCTGGAGTCAGGACAAACTCTATCAGCTCGATCATCGCCACGAGTGGAAGATCGAAGAGGTGAAGATCGCCCACGCCGAGCTGCTGGAAGCCCTGATGCAGAGCTACCGCAACCTGATCCAGTTCGCTCGCCGCAACAACATCAGCGAGTCGATCAACCCGGAAGATATCGGCATTCTGTCGCGCAAACTCTACGCCGCGTTCGAGAGCCTGCCGGGCAAGGTGCAGCGCATCAACCTCAAGATCGCGCCGGATCTCAGCGAGCCGGATCTCAGCTTCGTGCAGGTGCCCCACGGTCGCCTCAATCGCGCCGGCTGGTATCTCTACAAACATTCGCTGGAGCCGGTGGACATCATTGGCCGCGCGCCGCTGGAGTTCAACGGTTACATCAGCAAGCTGGTCTCCTGGGCCTACTTCAACGATCTGTTGACGCCCCAGTCGCGGGTGCACCTGTTCAATCAGGGTTCGGATCTGCACATCGACAATCTGCACCAGTTCTGCCGCGATCTCTCCGGCTGCTTCCCCGAGAAGTACCCGCTGGCCACCAATCTGGCTCTCAGTCGGCCGTGCGAGATCCGTCAGCTCTCCATCTTCCTCAACCTGGAGATGGACCCGACCAGCCACTGGGTCGGTCAGGTGATCGAATTTGACGCCAATACAGTGGATGTCTTCTCGTTTGGTCGCAATCAGGAGTGTCTGGTCGGCTCGGTGGATCTGGTCTATCGCAACTCCTGGAGCGAGATCCGTACCCTGCACTTCCAGGGGGATGAAGCCGTGGTCGATGCCCTCACCACTATCCTCGGCAAGATGCATCAGGATGCTGCCGCCCCCGAGATGATCGAGGTGTTCTGCTACAGCCAGCACTTCCGTTCTCTGGTGCGCTCCCGTTTCCAGACGCTGGTGGCGGAGTGTATCGACCTGCGCCTTGCACGCGACAAACAGCAGCTGGTCAAGACCATGGCCCTTGGCCGCGAGAAGTACGGCATCTTCTTCGAGCGGCGCGGGGTGTCGGTGAAGAAGCTGGAAAACGCCATCGATTTTTACCGTCACATCTCCCACAACAAGCTGGATCACCTGCCGCTGCGGCTCGACAAGACCCACAGCCAGCATCTGCCGAGCATCGTCGATGCCTACGCCAGCGAAGGGTTGGTGCAGTTCTTCTTCGATACCCGTGATGCGGGCACCAACATCTATATCCTCGATGAGGCGAACCGGGTGGAGATCTACCAGCACTTTGCCGGCAACAAGGATGAGCTGGTGGCGGGGGTGAACCGCTTCTACACCTCCAATCACGAGCGGTTCAGCGATGATGGGCAGTTCATCAACTTCAACCTGCCGCAGTACTACGAGATAGTACAGGTGAATGGCGAGCTGGATGTGATCCCCTATCGCAGTCAGGGCACTCTGCGCGAACAGGTGCCGCCCGCTCGAGAAGTGGGCTGACCCGTCAGTTGGAATCGCCATAAAAAACGGCCTGCAGATGCAGGCCGTTTGCTATTGCGGTTGCTCAGGCGCCGAGGCGAGCCAGCAGCCAGCTGCGAATGTCGCCCAGCTGCGGGCGGCAGATCTCGTGACGCATCGGGTACTCGTGCCACTCGGGAGGGAGCCCGGCGCTTTCCAGCCGGTTCTTGGCATCCCAACCGAGCGACAGGCTCACCACATCGTCATAGATGCCGTGCATATAGCAGATGGGCAGGGTGCGAGCAGCCTCGCTCATCTCGCCGAGCAGCTTGTCGGGGGCGGCCAGATAGGTGGACATGCAGAGCAGGCCCGCCAGCTGTGCCTGATAGCGCAGCGCGGTGAAGGAGGCAATTACCCCGCCCTGTGAGAAACCTGCCAGCACGATATGCTCGGGGGCAAACCCGTCGGCCACCAGCTGATCGAGCAATGCGGCAATCTGGTCGGCTGATTCACGGACATGGGACTCCACGGCCCGCTCGGCGGGATCCTCGAAGCTCCTGATGTCGTACCAGCCGCGCATCTTGTAGCCCATGTTGATGGTGATGGGGCGCTCGGGGGCATCCGGCAGCAGGTGACGCACCGGCAGCTCGGCGGGCAGATCCAGCGCGTCCACCAGCGGGGCGAGACCGGCGCCGGAATCACCCAGCCCGTGTAGCCAGATCACCGTATGACGGGCGCCCTGCGGGTGCAGGTCAATCATGGGAACACCACCTCTTCGCCCGCCTGGGCGGAGCAGGATTGGCTCAGCAGCGCCTTGAGCTCGTTGCCGAAGCGGTTGTCGATCCAGGTGTCACCCTGCAGTTCGAAGTGGAAGCCGTTCTCGCGGGTGGCGACCCAAATCTGGTGCAGTGGCTCCTGCTTGTTGATGATGACCTTGGTCTTGTTCTCGAAAGAGAGGGTCAATACGCCACCGCTGCGTTCGCAGTCGATATCCGGATACCCCTCGTCGAGCGTGTCTTCCACATATTGGAAAAAGGCGTCGGTCAGGGCGTGATACTCGTGATCCTTCATCGGTTTATCCTGTTGCTTTTAACAATGTGAGTGCGATTATAGAGGGCCAAAAATTTTTTCGCAGCGAACCATTATGATCACCCAGTTCACCAAGTGTCTGCTTGCCACTCTTCTGTCCCTCGGGTTGGCCGCGTGCGGTCTGAAGGGGCCGCTCTATATGCCGTCCCCCGAGCAGCCACAGAGCCAGAGTACACCGCAAGCAGTACCGCCTGCGACCACTGAGGCTGCCACCGAGGCCGCGCCGCACTAATGCCGCACTCATTCTAGGAAGGAACCGCCCCCTTGGATCACTTTAACTACGACGCAGACGGCCAGCTTCAGGCCGAGCAAACCTCGCTGCAACAGCTTGCCGAGCAGTACGGTACCCCGCTTTACGTCTACTCCCGTGCGACCCTCGAGCGCCACTGGCACGCCTTTGACAAGGCCGCTGGCGATATTCCCCATCTGATCTGCTACGCGGTGAAGGCCAACTCCAACCTGGCGCTGCTCAACCTGCTGGCCCGACTGGGGTCAGGGTTTGACATCGTCTCTGGTGGCGAGCTGTCGCGGGTACTGGCGGCGGGCGGTGATCCGGCCAAGGTGGTCTTCTCCGGTGTTGCCAAGAGTGAAGCGGAGATGCGCCTCGCGCTGGATAAAGAGATCCTCTGCTTCAATCTGGAGTCGGAAGCCGAGCTGGAGCGCCTCAATCGGGTGGCGGGCAGCATGGGCAAGAAGGCTCGCGTCTCGGTGCGGGTCAATCCGGATATCGATGCCGGTACTCACCCCTATATTTCCACTGGCCTCAAACAGAACAAGTTCGGCATCCCCATCGAGCTGGCGCCAGCCATCTATCGCAAGGCGGCCGCGATGGCGAACATCGAGATCGTCGGGGTGGATTGCCATATCGGCTCGCAACTCACTGAATTAAATCCCTTTATGGAAGCGGCTGACAAGTTGCTGCGGCTGATCGACGGTCTGGCGGCGGAAGGGATTCATATCCACCATCTGGATGTGGGCGGCGGTCTGGGGGTCAACTACGGTTCCGAGCAGCCGCCTCATCCGACCGAGTACGCCGAAGCGCTGAAGCAGAAGCTGGCGGGCCGGGATCTGACCCTGCTGTTCGAGCCGGGCCGCGCCATCGTCGCCAATGCCGGCGTGCTGCTGACCCGGGTCGAGTACCTGAAGCCGGGCGAGACCCGCAACTTCGCGCTGATCGATGCCGGCATGAACGACATGCTGCGCCCTTCGCTCTACGGCGCCTGGATGAACATCATCGAGGTGGATAGCCGTGCCTGTCATGCTCCCGCGCTCTATGACGTGGTGGGCCCGGTGTGCGAGACCGGTGACTTCCTCGGCAAGGAGCGCACCCTGGCGATTGCCGAGGGGTCGCTGCTGGCGGTGCGTTCGGCCGGTGCCTACGGCTTTACCATGTCATCCAACTACAACACCCGTCCGCGCGCTGCCGAAGTGCTGGTGGATGGTGCCGAAGCACACCTGATCCGCGAGCGTGAGCAGTTGGCCGATCTCTGGCGCGGTGAGCACCTGCTGCCCTGATGGCGCAGGCTGGGACAATGATTTCATAACGGTTGACGGTGAGTTTTTACAGCCCTAACAGCACAGGAATGCACGATGTGGACAGACTGTTCCAGGATGCATGGGGCTTTGGACAACGACTTCATGGCGCTTGGCGACCCTTGGTTCGGTGAATTTTTACAGCCCTAACAGCACAGGAATGCACGATGTTGATAGATTTTTCCAAGATGCATGGCTTGGGCAACGACTTCATGGTGGTGGATGGCGTCACCCAGAAGGTATTTTTCAGCAATGACGTCATCAAGAAGCTGGCAGATCGCCACTTCGGGATCGGCTTTGACCAGCTGCTGCTGGTGGAGCCGCCCTATGACCCTGAACTCGACTTTCACTATCGCATTTTCAATGCCGATGGCAGCGAGGTGGAGCAGTGTGGCAACGGTGCCCGCTGTTTTGCCCGTTTCGTGCGTCTCAAGGGGCTGATCAACCGGGATCGCATCGCGGTCAGTACCGCCCGGGGTCGCATCGTGTTGCAGCTGGAGGGGGAGAATCAGGTCACGGTCAACATGGGTGTTCCCCAGTTTGAGCCGGGCAAGATCCCGTTCCGGGCCCAGAAGGCAGAGAAAACCTATCTGTTGCGGGCGCAGGAGCATACCGTGATGTGTGGCGTGGTCTCCATGGGCAATCCCCACTGCGTCATCGAGGTGCCTTCGGTCGCCGATGCGCCGGTCGAAACGCTGGGTGCCATCATGGAGCGCCACGAGCGTTTTCCCGAGCGGGTCAACGTCGGCTTCATGGAGATGGTCAATGCCACCGAGATCAAGCTGCGTGTATTCGAGCGGGGCTGTGGCGAGACCCTGGCCTGCGGCACCGGTGCCTGTGCGGCGGCGGTGATTGGCATCAGTCAGGGCAAGCTCAAGGAGCGGGTCACCGTCAGTCTGCCGGGCGGCAAGCTGACCATCGCCTGGAAGGGGCCGGGCCAGCCGGTCTATATGACAGGTCCCGCCGAGCATGTGTTTGACGGCCAGATAGAGGTTTAGCCGATAAAGGTTCAGGTACGGGGGGCGTTGGCCCCCTTTGCCCATGATGTCGGGGCCGCGAGTCCCATTTCTCTGATGGATCAACCAATTTATGAGCGAACTCAAACGGCAGGAGCAATCGGTGGATGAAGCCACTGTGCTGGAGTACCTGGCCCGTTATCCCGAGTTTTTCCAACGCCATGCCGCCGTGCTGGACAGGATCCGCATTCCCCATGAACGCAAAGGGTCGGTCTCGCTGGTCGAGCGCCAGCTGGAGCGCCAGCGCGAGCGGATCGAACAGCTGGAGCAGGAGATCACCGAATTGATGGGGATCGCCAGCGAGAACGAGCGCATATTCCGGGTCTATGCCGATCTCTACGGCGAGCTGTACGGCTGCCAGACCCTGTTCGAAGTGAGTGCCGTGATGGGCAAGGCCTTTGTCCAGCGGCTGCGCCTGACCGGGCTGCGGCTCTGGCTCAATCCCAAGAAGTTTACCCTGAGCGGGCCCGAGCAGCGCTTTCTGGCACAGGGCAAGCAGCTCGAATCCCTGCTGGGTCAGCGTCTGCCGGGGCAGGATTACTACTTTGGCCGCCTGAGCCAGAGCGAGAAGCAGGCGCTGTTTGGCCACGATGTGCTGGTCAACTCGGTGGCCCTGATGCGGCTTGGCGATCTCGGTGTGCTGGCCTTCGCCAGCTCGGATCCCGGCCACTTTACTCCCCACAACGACACCCTGCTGCTGGGCCAACTGGGGCGCCTGCTGCAACTGCGTCTGCCCGAGTTGACTCATGGCTAGAACACCGGCCAGGGCGCCCGCCAAAGCTCCCGTCGTCACACCGCCACTGCCCGCGGCACTGGCGGACGAGCTGGCGGCCTTTATCGAATACCTGAGGGTCGAGCGTCAGCTCAGCCCTCATACCCGCAATAACTATCAAGCCCATCTGGAGGCGATGACCGCCGAGCTGGTAGCCCTGGGGCTCACTGACTGGGGTCGGCTCGAGGCGAGTCAGGTGCGCACTCTGGTGACCCGGATGCACAAGGCGGGCCTTGCTCCTCGTTCCCTTTCCACCAAGGTCTCGGCCCTGCGCAGCTTTTGCGACTGGCAGGTGCGGCAGGGGCGACTGACCGCCAATCCGGCCCGTGGCATCGTCACCCCCAAACAGGGGAGGCCGCTGCCGAAAAACCTCGATGTGGACGAGATGCACCAGCTGCTCAACATCACCGACGAGCAGGATCCGCTGGCGGTGCGGGATCGCGCCATCATGGAGCTGATGTACTCTTCAGGGCTGCGTCTGGCCGAGCTGGTGGGGATCAATCTGGTGGATCTGAAGCTCGACGACCGCCAGCTCAAGGTGACCGGCAAGGGCTCGCGGGAGCGGGTGCTGCCCATCGGCCGGATGGCGGTCGAGTGGCTGCAGAAGTGGCTCAAGGTGCGCCCGCTGCTGGCTGGGGATGAGAGCGAGGCGCTGTTTGTCTCCAGCCGCAAGCAGCGGCTGTCGGCCCGCTCGGTGCAGGCTCGCCTCGATGGCTGGGGCAACAAGCAGGCGCTCAACGCCCACGTCCATCCCCACAAGCTGCGCCACAGCTTCGCCACCCATATGCTGGAGTCTTCCGGCGATCTGCGGGCGGTTCAGGAGCTGCTGGGACATGCCGACCTCTCCACCACCCAGATCTATACCCACCTCGACTTCCAGCATCTGGCCAAGGTCTACGACAGCGCTCACCCAAGGGCCAAGCGTGACCCGGATGCACAGGACGATGAATAACGGGCCCTGAGCCCCGTTGCAGAGGAGAGTCCATGCACTTCTATCGCCGCTGGCAGCCGGTTGCTGCCATCTCGTTTGACCTCGATGACACCCTCTATGACAACGGCCCCGCCATCGTGCGCGCCGAGCAGTGGATGCTGAACCATCTGCGCAGCGAATATCTGGCCACCGCCATGCTCGACAAGCCGCGCTGGCTGGAGCTCAAACGCGCTGTGTTGATGGCTCGGCCCGAGCTGCGCCACGATGTCAGCCTGGCGCGCCAGCAGACCATCCGTACCGCCATGGTCGAGGGGGGGATGGCCGACCAGCAGGCCAGCCGCGAGGCGGAGCAGGTGTTTGCTGCGTTTCTGGCAGAGCGCTCGAAGATCGAGGTGAGCGAGTCCACTCATCAGCTGCTGACCAGACTGGCCGAACGCTATCCGCTGGTGGTGATCACCAACGGCAATCTGGATCTGCTTCAGGCAGGGCTGGATCGCTACTTCACGCTGGTCTGCAAGGCGGGGGCGGGTGCCAGAATGAAACCGGCGCCGGATATGTTTGAGCAGACCCGCAGCGCCCTCAAGCTGCCAGCGGAGCGGATCCTCCATGTGGGGGATCATCCCGAGACCGATGTGCTGGGGGCCCGTTTGCACGGCTTTCGCGCCGCCTGGCTCAACGAACGGCAGCAACCGTGGCAACAGCTCCAACTGTTGCCGGACGTGGAGCTGACGGCTCTGGAGGATCTGGCTGAGCTGCTGCTCTGATGGCGCTGGCGGGTGGCCCGGCTCAGGCGGTAATGGCTGTCATCGAATAGCGATATATGGCAAGGGGTTACGCCCGCTATTTGCGACAAACCAGCCCGAGCAGGGTGTAGCGGTCGCGCTGGTTGACGCGGCAGTAACTGATGCCGACGGGCAGCGCCTGCTGCAGGGTGATGGCGCTGTTCTGATAGCGGCAGACCAGATAGAGTGGGCGTAGGCTGCCATCGAGCTGGCTCCAGTAGTGGATCTCGTCGCTGTCGCCATTATCCGGTTTGAGCTGAACCCGCTCATCGGGATTTCCGTCAAACAGGGAGAGACGATCCAGCCGATGGGTGAGGCGCTCGCCAGGTTTGCCGTTGTCGTTGCGGGTCACGGCCTGCCAGCCCTGCTGCGGGGTCAGCAGCTGCTGGCGAGTCTCGATGGTGGCAGGACAATCAAATTGCAGGCTGGCGGCAAGGGCCAGGGTTGTCAGTAACATGGCTGCTGTTCTCTCTTCACGTCCTCAACAAGATGCCATGCTACGTCATCTGCCCCCGAACAGCTTCATCAGTTTATCAAGCAGATCAAGCTGCTGTGGTGGCCGTTTCATTGACTCTGCCTCTCGTTCCAGCAGTGCCTGTTGCTCCTGCTGACGGTCACTCAGTACTCGATAGAGGGGCTCGACCAGTGACTCGCGCTGGGCGACCAGCTCCTGGAACATGCTCTGATTGATGCGATAGGTTTCGACGGTGGCCACCGCCCGCACGGTGAAGGTACTGGGTTCGCCGGTGAGCAGGCTCAGTTCCCCGAAGAAGTCACCTGCGCCGAGAGTGCCCAGTTTCAACTCTTTCCCTTCCAGATTAATCAGCATCTCGGCTTCACCTTTGACCAGTACGAACAGCCAGTTGGAGACCTCTCCCTGCTCAAGCATGATGTCACCGCTGACAAAGGGGGCAAACTTCACCTGGTCCGCCAGTCTGATCAGCTCATCCTCCTGCAACATGGCAAACAGAGGCAACTTGCGCAGGGTCGCGGTGCGTTCGACCGTGTGGCGTTTGTGGCGGGCATCCAGGTGCTGCTTCTCCTTGGCCATAAAGACATTGAAGATCGGTGGGGTAAGGCGGCGATCGTTGCGACGCAGGGCGGCATCGATCAGGCTGCGTACCATGGAGTCGGTCGGATCGTCGCGAGCCAGATCGGTCAGCCAGTAGCGCACTGCATAGCGGGCAATCCCCCCCTCGACATTCATCAGCAGACAGTCCGGTTGGGGATGCTTGGCGACGCAGGGGAGCTTGGTCTCTCGCAGGGATTTCTCGATCAGGGCGATGATCTGGGTCGGCAGGGTATCCAGGGTCAGATCGAACCAGACCCAGCGCCGCCACTGCAGCGGCTCGCCACGGCGACGCCCGAGCACGGTGAAGCGCTGTTTGAGCAGATGGCTGTTGGGGATGACGACGGTCTCCCAGTTGCGGGTCTCGATGGTGGTGGCACGCCAGTTGATCTCCACCACCCGGCCCTGGGTGGTGTCGACTTGCAGCCAGTCCCCGATGGCGATGGAGTTGTCGAGCTGGATGGAGACCCCGGCCAGCAGGTTGCCCAAAGTATCCTGCATGGCGAAGGCGATGACCGCGGTGATCACCGCCGAGGTGGTGACTATCTCCCCGAGCGCCATGCCGGAGGCGTAGAGGCGAAACAGACCCCAGCCGATATAGCCGATGGTGATGACGATATCGGCGATGATCCGCGGGATGCGGATCTGGCAGAGGGGCAGAAGAAATTCGAACAGCAGTATCCCCCACACTTTTACCAATATCAGGCCCGCCAGCAGGGTGGAGATCTCGATCAGCAATTGATGGGGCAGCGGCAGTTTGAACCAGCCCCCTTCCAACTGGATCAGCAGGATCACGACAGTGCTTATCATCACGAAGCTGAGCTCGGAGAGCAGCTCCCGTCGTTGCCCGGGGCGGCGCCAGAAGTGGAGCAGCATCAGAGAGAGTGTGAGCAGGGTCCAGAACGGGTGTTCGCGGATCCATATCAGTGTGGGTAGCGCAGTGAGGTTGTCGCTGAACATGACGGCCCCTTGTGATGGTTTTATTTCCAGCATAGCCGTTCCGGCACGGGGAAATGGTGCGTTGGGGCAGCAATTTATTTATCCTGTGCAGAACCGGGCAAAGGAGTGCGATTGAGTGAAATTTTCAAAGAAAATCATCTGTTTGATGGCCCTGTTGCCACTGGCTGGCTGCGATCTGCTGATCGAGAAGTATCGGGTCGAATTCCGGGATGGCTCCTGGCGTGAAATAGCTATTACCCCCTTCTCCAGCGAGGCGCGCTGGCGCGAGGGGTGTGCCACCGGCGAGGTGCTGAGCGATATGAAGGTGCCCATCAAACGGGGTGATACGGTCAATGGCCGCGAGCAGTTGCTGATCGGCGGCGAGAAGTTCGAGCTGGATGACAACAACCTCTACCGCAGCAACGGCATGGTGTTTGGCCATTCGCCTGATCATATCCAGCGTGGGCTCAAGGGGATGGATATTTGCCGTACCCTGCGCCCCGAGCGGGGCGGATTGCCCAAGCTCAAGGCGCGAGGATTTGGTGAATAAGCGTTAACGATTATCTCTCTGACGGCGTCGGCAGGCGTCACCAAAGGCCTGGAAGATCTTGATGGAGTGAGGATTCTCGCTGGCTTTCCACTCCGGGTGCCACTGTACTGCCAGCAGGAAAGGGGAGAGGGTAGGGGCATGGATGGCCTCGACCAGTCCATCTTCGGCATGGGCCAGCGGCTCTAGGCCATCACCAAGACGGTTTAGCCCCTGTCCATGCAGGGAGTTGACCGGTATCTGTTCAGCCCCCATCAGTTCGGCAAACCAGCTGCCCGGCAGCAGCTCAATCTGATGGCTTGGCCCATACTGTTCGTCGACCGGATCGTCGGCATCTTCCCGATGATCGTCATAACCCGGTTCGGTGTAGACCTTCTGGTGGATATCGCCGCCCAGTGCCACGTTGATCTCCTGCATGCCGCGGCAGATCCCGAGGATCGGCAAGCCACGGGCGAGCGCCCCCTTGATGAGGGGCAGATCGAACAGATCGCGATCCCTGTCCTGTTGTTTCTCCGGCGTGAGGTTCTCCTGGCCGTAGAGGGCCGGATCGATGTTGGAACCGGCGCCGCTCAGATAGACCCCATCGGCGAGATCCAGATACTGCTCCAGATCGGCGGTGCCGCAGCAGGTGGGTACCAGCAGCGGGACGCAGCCGCTTATCTCCACCAGCGGCATGATGTATTTGTGGGTCATCACCTGATAGGCGTGGCCGTTGCGGGGCTGGGCCCCCATGGTCATCAGCACGACGGGTTTACGGTTGGTGACGAGTATGGAATTTGGCATAGAACACCCTGATTATCCCTGGCGTTGAAGTCTCATCCTGCACCTTGGGCAGACCCTTGCACATCGGCTGGGCAAGGGCATGCCTCAAGGTATGGTCATGGGATCCCGCGTCTTACCGGGTGGCAGAATCGAATCGTCGGTCAGCCTCGGCAGCGACAGCCTGGATCCTCTCTTCAGTCTGCCAAGGCCGTTCAATATGTCAAACAAAATGATACTAAATTGTTAACGCGTCTGTTTTGATCTGCTCTGAAGCGGCGATTTAACGGGGCTGTTGAGATGGGCCGTAATGGCTGGGGTAGCAAAATGGTGGATATATTAAACGCGCAGGGATGTGGAGAGGAAAAGGCATCAATAGAAGCACGCCTCCCCGAGGGGAGGCGTGTTTCGGGGATCACAGCAGGTCTTCGATCTCGCCGCGCAGATACTGGTACATCTCGCGGTAGGCGACCGGCGGCTTGTTCAGCTCCCGCTCCTTGTTGGCGGAGCGGATCAGCTGGCGCAGCTTTTGGCGATCCAGCTCGTGGAACTGGGACATCAGCTCGTTGAGGGCGCTGTCACCTTCGGTGATCAGGCGCTCGCGCCACTGCTCCAGCCGATGCAGGCGTGCATTCACGGTGGAGTGACGGTTCTTGATGATGGAGAGTGCTTCGGCAATCGGCTCGATATCGCGGCTGCGCATCAGGCGGCCGATGAACTGCAGATGGCGACGGAAGGACTCATCCTTCTTCGGCTTGAGTTTGCGACCCAGCTCGACAGCTTCTGCAAGCTCTTCATCCAACGGGATTTTTTCCAGCTCACTGTGGCTGAGGGAGACGATCTCTTCCCCCATTTTCTGCAATGCTTCGGCATCGCGCTTGAGCTGGCTCTTGCTGGGGCCCCAGTCTTCGAACTCGTTGTCGTCTTGATATTGACTCATCGGTCTCTTGATTCCTGTCATTCACGTTTGGCGGATATGTTACCAGCTTCTCCCGCTGGGCGCAGGGGTCTGATATGCTTACCCCCCTTTCCTTCTTTCATACAGATGTGAGTTATGGATCAGCAAGACCAAATCCGCCAGGATCAAGCCCATCTCGAGGCCGTGGTTGCCGAAGCCCTGGAGATAGCCAAAGGACTGGGCGCCTCGCTGGCCGAAGTCTCCATCAGCAAGCAGACCGGGTTGTCGGTGAACACCCGGGGTTGTGAACTGGAAAGCATTGAATTCAATAAAGATGGCGCCCTCGGCATCGCTGTCTATCGCGATGGTTGCAAGGGATCCTCCTCGACCACCGATCTGAGCAAACCCGCCATTCGCGCCGCCGTTGAAGCGGCCATCGAGATTGCCCGCCACACCTCGGCCGATGATTGCGCCGGTCTGGCGGACGCCGAGCTGCTGGCCTGGGATGCCCCCGATCTACAACTGTGCCACCAAATCGAACTGGATCCCCAGCGCGGTATCGAACTGGCCATCGAGTGCGAACGGCTGGCGCTTGGTCGCGATGCCCGCATCAAGCACTCCGATGGTGCCGGTTTCTCCAGCCATCTTGGCATCAAGGTCTATGGCAACAGCCATGGCTTCGTCAAAGGCTACGCGGCGTCGCGCAACTCCCTGAGCTGCGTGCTGATCGGTGAGCAGGATGGCGATATGCAGCGTGATTACGGCTACTCCTCCAGCCGTACCCTCGATGGGCTCTGGAGCCCGCAGCGCATTGCCGATGAAGCCGTTGAGCGTACTGTCTCCCGCCTCGGCGCCCGCAAGATCTCTACCCGTCATGCGCCTGTGCTGTTCCACCCAGACACTGCCTCTGGCCTGTGGGGCCACTTGGTGATGGCCATCAGCGGCGGCAACCTCTATCGCAAGTCGAGCTTCCTGCTCGACAAATTGGGCAAGCAGATCCTGCCCGAGTGGCTCACCATTCAGGAGTTCCCCCACCTGCTGGGCGGGCTCGCCAGTACCCCGTTCGATGGGGAAGGGGTGCGTACCCGCGACATGGATATCATCCGAAATGGCGAGCTGATGAGCTGGCTGCTTACCTCCTACTCCGCTCGCAAGCTGGGGCTGACTACTACGGGTCACGCCGGTGGCATCCACAACTGGCAGGTCTCCAATACCGGCCAGGATTTTCAGGGCATGCTGAAAGAGATGGGCACCGGTCTGCTGGTGACCGAGTTGATGGGGCAGGGGGTCAATATCGTCAATGGTGACTACTCCCGCGGCGCTGCCGGTTTCTGGGTCGAGAATGGCGAAATAGCCTATCCGGTCGAGGAGATCACCATCGCCGGCAATCTGGCCGAGATGTTCAGTCATATCGTGGCGGTGGGTCGTGACGAGGATGAGCGTTCCAGTCTCAAGACCGGCTCGGTGCTGGTAGAGAATATGAAGCTGGCGGGTCACTGATCGCCGCTGCAGCGAGATCGATATCCATAAAAAGAGGGCCGCAATAGCGGCCCTCGGTCTCATCTGCCCGGTGGGTTAACCGGCCTTGACGCTGCGGCGACGCTGCAGCCAGACGATCGCCCCGAACAGCAGGAAGCCCGGGATCCACATCCACTCCTTGGTCCAGCGCTCGGTCGGCGCCTTGACGGTGAGGATCTCCTGATCGAACTCCAGCCCCATGGTGGCGGCCGGGCTGCCAAAGGCGACGTTGTCGATCAGCGTCTTGCCATCCTGCTCATAGAGGCTCAGCCCCAGATTGGCCAGCCGCTCTTCGCCATTTGCCCCATCCGGTACGGCGACCAGCAGGGTGAACTTGCGTGGCTTGCCCACTGCATCTTCACCGAGGATCCGCAGCCGCAGGGTGCTCTCCGCCTCCACTTCACCCATGGTTTGGGCCAGCTGGGCAGGCGGGGTCTCGCGATAGGGGTCGTGCACCATGTCCATCCAGAAACCCGGGCGGAACAGGGTAAAGGCGACCAGCAACAGCAGCACGCTCTCGTACCAGCGGCTCTTCACCAGGAACCAGCCCTGAGTGGCGGCGGCGAAGATCAGCATGGCGATGGTCGCCACGATGAAGATCAGCACGCCGTGGGCGAAGTCCACGTCGATCAGCAGCAGGTCGGTGTTGAAGATGAACAGGAACGGCAGCGCCGCGGTACGCAGGCTGTAGTAGAAGGCGGTGATCCCGGTCTTGATGGGATCGCCCTTGGAGACAGCGGCAGCCGCGAAGGAGGCCAGCCCCACCGGCGGCGTCACATCCGCCATGATGCCGAAGTAGAAGACGAACAGGTGCACCGCGATAAGCGGCACGATCAGCCCGTTTTGCTGCCCCAGCGTCACTACCACCGGTGCCAGCAGGCTGGAGACCACGATGTAGTTGGCAGTGGTCGGCAGCCCCATGCCGAGGATCAGGCTCAGCAGGGCGGTCAGCAGCAGCATCAGCAGCAGGTTACCCATGGAGAGGAACTCCACCAGATCCGCCAGCACCAGACCGACCCCGGTCTGGGAGACCGCACCCACGATAATCCCCGCGGTGGCGGTGGCAATGCCGATACCGATCATGTTGCGGGCACCGGCGACCAGCCCTTCCCGCAGATCCACCACGCCGTCAGCGACGGTGCCGTAGTCGTGCTTGCCGTCCTTGCGCAGCCATTTGAGCAGCGGGCGCTGGGTCAGCAGGATGATCACCAGCATCACGGTACCCCAGAAGGCCGACAGCCCCGGCGAGAGGCGTTCCACCATCAGGCACCATACCAGTACTACCACCGGCAGCAGGAAGTGCAGGCCGGAGAGCAGCACGGCGCGGGTGTTGGGCAACTCGGTGAGCGGCTTGTCGGGATCTTCGGCAGGCAGTGGTTCATTGCTGGCGGCGATCTTCAACAGGGCCACATAGGTGGCAGCCAGCAGTACCGAGATCCCCGGCAGTGCGTAGTCACCCAGCGCAGGTTTGAGCCAGCCGAGGCCATAGTAGACCGCCAGTGACAGGCCGCTGATGAGGGCCGCGCCAAAGGCAAAGCCGGTCAGGCGGCGCAGCCAGGGTTTGGGTTGATGGTTGCCGATGGGCTGCATGCCCAGTTTTAGCGCCTCCAGATGGACGATGTAGAGCAGCGCTATGTAGGAGATGGCGGCAGGCAGGAAGGCGTGCTTGATGATCTCCACATAGGGGATGCCCACGTATTCGACCATCAGGAAAGCCGCAGCCCCCATCACAGGTGGCATGATCTGGCCGTTGACCGAGGAGGCCACTTCCACTGCCCCCGCTTTCTCTGAACTGAAGCCCACCTTCTTCATCATCGGGATGGTGAAGGTGCCGGTGGTCACCACGTTGGCAATCGACGAGCCGGAAATCAGACCGGTCAGGCCGGAGGCGACCACTGCTGCCTTGGCCGGGCCGCCGCGCAGGTGACCGAGCAGGCTGAAGGCGAGCTGGATAAAGTAGTGACCTGCGCCGGCCCGCTCCAGCAGGGCGCCGAACAGCACGAACAGAAACACGAAGCTGGTGGAGACGCCAAGGGCGATGCCGAACACCCCTTCGGTGGTGATCCACTGGTGGTTGGCCAGCGCGGTAAAGCCTACTCCGCGGTGTGCCAGCAGTCCCGGCATCCAGGGGCCCGCCAGGCTGTAGACCAGAAAGACGATGGCGATGACCGCCAGTGCCGGCCCCAGGGCGCGGCGCGCCGCTTCCAGTAGCAGCGGAATGCCGATGCAGGCGGTCACCAGATCGGCGGTGGTGAGGGTGCCGGGACGCAGCGCCAGTGCTTCATACATCACGAACAGGTAAGACGCGGCGCCAGCAGCGATAAGACCGAGGGCGATATCGCCGAGGGGAACCCGATCCCGTGGCGAGGAGCGAAATGCCGGGAACACCAGAAAAGCGAGCAACAGGGCAAAGGTGAGGTGAATGGAGCGGGTTTCGGTGTCATTGAGTACGCCAAACCCCACCATGAAGGGGAGTGGCGAGGCGATCCAGAGCTGGAACAGGGACCAGGCCAGCGCCAGCGCTGTGATGAGCCAGCCCATGATGCCCAGCGGCAGGCGAGCGCCCACATCCTGGGCGATCAGTTCCTCGGTAGAGAGTTGTTTATCTTGCATAGGGTTAACTTGTGCCAACGAGTACAACAAGAGCGACACCCGCCCCCGCAATCAGGCGGCAGACGGGTGTCGAAGAGAGTGACAAAGGCCCCGGGGCCTTCAATCAGAGCCAGCCGCGCTCTTTGTAGTAGCGGGCAGCCCCTTCATGCAGCGGTGCAGAGAGACCTACCTTGATCATGTCGGCCTCTTTCAGGTCGGCAAAGGCAGGGTGCAGGCGCTTGAAGCGATCCAGGTTGTCGAACACCGACTTGACCAGCTGATAGACCACTTCCGGATCGGTTTTGGCGCTGGTGGAGAGCACCGCTTTGCCACCGATGGAGGGAGTCGGCTTGTCGCTGCCCTTGTAGATGCCGCCCGGGATCTCGGCCTTGCTGTAGTAGCTCTTCTCGGCCAGCAGCTTGTCGATGTCGGCGCCGGTCACAGGTACCAGTACTGCATCTGTGGTGGTGGAGGCTTCCTGAATGGCACCGTTCGGGTGACCGACGAAGTAGCTCATGGCGTCGATGTTGTTGTCACCGAGGGCGGAAGCCTGTTCGGCCGGTTTCAGCTCGGAGACCAGACCGAAGTCACCCTTCTTCCAGCCTTTGACTGCCATGATCTCTTCCATGGTGTCACGCTGGCCGGAGCCCGGGTTGCCGATGTTGACGCGCTTGCCCTTCAGGTCGTCGAAGCTGGCGATTTTGGCATCGCGGCGAGCCAGGATGGTGAACACCTCGCTCTGCAGGGAGAAGACGGCGCGCATATCGTCCATGGCCCCTTCGGCCTGGAACGGTGGCAGCCCCTTCATCGCCTTGAACTGGTGGTCGGATTGCATGATACCGAAGTTGAATTCACCGCTGCGGATGCCGTTGACGTTGGCAACACCACCGCCACTGGCCGGGGCGTTGCACTTGATCTGGTGATCGGCGGCGCCGCGATTGAGGAAGCGGCAGATGGACTGGCCTGCGACATAGTAGACGCCGGTCTGACCGCCGGTGCCTATGGTCACGAAGCGCTCCTGCGCTTGTACCGGACCACCGAATGAAACACCGACCAGAGCCGCCGACAGGGCGCATGCCAAAGTTAATCCTTTCATTTTTTCTCCCTTTTCTTTGATTTTGTTTATCCGATCCCCGGATAAATTGATGGCAATCCCGTTCTGCGCCGGGCTTGCCCGCTCTTCTCATTGCGCGAAAGCGGGGGAGTTGATCACCCCCTTTCCAGCAGTCACCCTCATCCTGTGGTGAGGCTACCGACCTCCTGTCGGTCGAAGATAAATTGGCCCCTGAGGGGCCAAATAAAAAGTTGCAAGCACTCCGATTAAGCACATTCACCCAACATAAATCAAACGAAATGGCAAAATAGCGGAGTTAAATCTTGAGAAACATGACCTCGATCATTCATTTTCTTGCCGAAGATTAATTTGATATGGAGGGAAATGGAAGAGGGAAAAACTACGAGAGGATTCTTATGCGGCCCTTGTGTAACAAGGGCCGGGGTCATACTGGATCAGTTGGCCGGGGTGGCCAGATCCAGGATAAAGGCGTATTCCAGCGCGATATCCTCGTAGGCTTTGAAGCGGCCCGACTTGCCGCCGTGGCCGGCGTCCATGTCGGTGTTCAGTAACAACTTGTTATCATCCGTCTTCAGCTCGCGCAGCTTGGCGACCCACTTGGCGGGCTCCCAATACTGCACTTGCGAGTCGTGCAGCCCGGTGGTGACCAGCAGGTTGGGGTAGGCTTGTGCCTTGACCTGATCGTAGGGGCTGTAGCTCTTCATGTAGTCGTAGTAGCGCTTCTGGTTCGGGTTGCCCCACTCGTCATACTCCCCGGTGGTGAGGGGGATCGACTCGTCCAGCATGGAGGTGACCACATCGACGAACGGCACCTGCGCCACCACGCCGCGATAGAGTTCGGGCGCCTGATTGATGACGGCCCCCATCAACAGGCCGCCGGCGCTGCCGCCCATGGCGTAGACCTGATCCTTGGCACCGTAGCCTTGCTCCACCAGCGCCTTGGTGACATCGATAAAGTCATTGAAGGTATTCTGTTTTTTCAGCAACTTGCCATCTTCGTACCAGTGACGGCCCAGCTCTTCACCACCCCGGATATGGGCGATGGCGTAGACGAAGCCTCTGTCCAGCAGGCTCAGGCGCGAGCTGCTGAAGTCGGGATCCATGCTGGCGCCGTAGGAGCCGTAGCCATAGACCAGCAACGGATTCTTGGGCGCATCGGCCTGCTCTTTCTTGAACTTGTCCTTGCGATAGACCAGCGACACCGGCACCGATACGCCGTCGCGGGCGGTCACCCAGAGCCGCTCGCTGGCGTACTGGTCGGCCTTGAAGCCTGCCACCGGCTGCTGCTTGAGCAGGGTGCGCTTGCCGCTCGCCATATCCAGCTCATAGGTAGAGGCGGGGGTGGTCATGGAGGAGTAGCCATAGCGCAGGGCGCTGGTATCCGGCTCCGGGTTGTAGGCGAGCCAGGTAACGTAAGCGGGATCGTCGAAGGCGATCTCCTTCTCGTCACCGCTCTGCCAGTTGATCTGGCGCAGTCGGGTCAGCCCCTTGTTGCGCTCTTCCAGTACCAGCCAATCCTTGAACAGGGCGTAGCTCTCCAGCAGTACCTCCGGATTGGGGGCAATCACCGCTTTCCAGCGATCGACCGGGCTCTCTTTGGTCTCGTAGAGGCCGAAGTTCTTGCCATCCTTGTTGGAGCGCACATAGAAGCGGCCGCGGTAGTGATCCAGGCTGTATTCGTGATCCACCTGACGGGGCAGGAACAGGCGTGGGGCGTGCTCCGGCTGGTTGGCATCGATCAGCCGTGCTTCGCCGGTGGTGGTGCTGGAGAGGGCGATGACGATGAAATCTTCCGAGGTGGTGGCGTAGAGGCTGATGTAGAAGGAGTCATCCTTCTCCTCGTAGACCAGCTTGTCCGTGGCCGGATCCGTCCCTAGCGTATGGCGATAGACCTGATAGGGCAGCAGGGTCTGCGGGTGCTTGCGTACATAGAAGACGGTCTTGTTGTCGTTGGCCCACACCAGATTGCCGGAGGTATTTTCCAGTTTGTCGGTGGCCCACTGGCCGCTCTCCAGATCGAGGAACTGGATCTGGTACTGACGGCGGGAGAGGAAATCTTCCGCCACCGCCAGCCAGCGGTTGTTGCGGCTCACCTCAAGGGCGCCGAGGGCATAGAACTCGTGCCCCTCGGCTCGCAGGTTGCTGTCGAGCAGCAGGCTCGCCTGCTCTTCACCGAGCTTGGTGCGCGAGTAGATCCCGTACTCCTTGCCCGGCTCATAGCGGGTCTGGTAGCGGTAGCCGTTCTTCACATAGGGTACCGACTCATCCTGCTGGGGGATGCGGGCGACCATCTCTTTATAGAGTTGTTCGCGCAGGGGTTGGGTCGGCTTGAGCATGGCCTCGGTATAGGCGTTCTCGGCCTCGAGGTATTGCAGTACTTCCGGCGCCTGACGCTGGTCGTCGCGCAGCCAGTAGTAGTTGTCGATGCGGGTATCCCCGTGTTTTTTCAGGGTGCGGGGATGTTTGGCGGCCACGGGCGGCTGGATTGGATGTTCGCTTGTCAGCATGGCGGGCTCTTCATTGGCATAAGTGGGGGGGAGAACTGTCAGAAAGGCTAGCAGCAGAACTCCTCGGGAAAAGGTAAACATGTCGCATCCTTGGCGCTGGAAAGGGTTGGTAGACCTGAGCATCGGCTCCATGAATTGGCGTTAAATCTGCCCCTTGTTGCCGGTGGTTGCAAGCAATCCCTTGTTATTGCAGGAAATGTAATCAAAAAAAGCCGCTATCTCGCGATAGCGGCCCTCTTTCTGGCCATGAGCGGCAAGAGTCCGCTCAGGTGTGCCTCACATGATATGGGAGTGCCCTCTCATGACCAGTTTTCGTCAGCCTGGGTAGCTCGACCAGCGGTTGGTCGCACCCTCGTTGCTGATACTCAGTACCTCATAGGGATGGCCCGGAATATCCATGCCCGGCGCACTCTGGGGCATGCCCGGAATGGTCAGGCCACGGATCGCCGGTTTTTCCCTGAGCAGCTTCTGCACATCGGCGGCCGGTACATGCCCCTCGATCACATAGCCATTTACGATACCGGTATGGCAAGAAGCCAGTTCCGGCGCGATACCGTATTGCTGCTTCACTGCGCCGAGCTGCTCGGTTTCGATGACGTCCAGTTCGAAGCCATTCTGCTCCATGTGCTCGTTCCAGCTTTGGCAGCAGCCACAATATTTGGATTTGTAAACGGTCATCTTCTCGGCCGCGAGGGCCGAAAAGCTGACGGTACCGGCCAGCATGGCCAGTAACAGGGGTTTGTACATCACTCACCTCAGATTGAAAGAAAAGATGCCCGATACGGGATGGGTTTCAGATCCGGGGGCGTGGGGGACGTTCGAGCCGCTCGCACGGGGCGTCCGGCATAAAGAGAGAGGGGGAGGCGAAGTCGGGGGTATCCGGTTCCAGTACGGCGACCGTCAGGCTGTCGCTGCCTACCAGTGTCATCGAGAGGGCGGTGGTAAAGCTGCCGCAGGGCATCGCTTTTTCCAGGGTACGCTCGCTCTGGCTGCAGTGGGTGGTCAGGGTACAGAGGTCGGTTGCGGCCCGGCTGCCAAACGACATCAACACCAGCACCAGACTCCACAAGGGGAGCCAGCGACGGGCGTGAGCGAGTTGGCGACGGGTGAGAACCATGGAATGACTCGAAAATAACAAGGGGCACATGTTAACCCTGTGCCCTGGGGGAGGGTCAAGCCCTCCCCATGGTGTCAGTCAGCCAGGATTAAGGTTGCTGACGGGTCGCTGCCAGCACGATCTCGCGCACGCAGACGTTGGCAGGCTGATTCCAGGCGTAGAGCACGGCATCGGCGATCACTTCCGGCGCAATGACGCCACCCATCTGATCTTTCCAGTCGTGGTAACCGGCCTTGATGCTCTCGTCAGTGGTGTGGCTGAGCAGCTCGGTCTCGACCGCACCCGGGGCAATGGTCACCATACGCACGCCGACATCGGCCACCTCTTCCCGGATGTTTTCGGTCAGGGCGTGCACGGCGAACTTGGTGGCGCAGTAGGCAGCATGGTTCGGGAAGGTCTTGCGACCGGCGATGGAGCTGATGTTGATGATGGTGCCGCTGCGGCGCTCCTTCATGCCTGCCAGCACTGCGTGGACGCCGTTCAGCACCCCCATCACGTTGATGTTGAGCATCTGCTGCCACTCGGCGGGATCCTGCACATCGGCCTGACCCAGCAGCATGACACCGGCGTTGTTGACCATGCAGCCGACCGGGCCAAATTTGGCTTCTGCCTGCTGGACGGCGGCTTTCATGGCGGCGGTGTCGGTGACATCGACCCCGATGCAGAGGGTATCGGGCAGGTTCAGCGCCTGCATCGGCTCGACCCGGCGCGCCAGCAGTAGCAGCGGATGACCGGCGGCAGAGAAGGCACGGGCGATGGCGGCACCGATCCCGGCGGAGGCACCGGTGATCACGACGAGAGATTTGGACATGGGTCTTTCCTTCTGATTCAAGAGTCGGTTTGAGCAAACAGGTGGCTGGCCAGCACGGAACCCAATCACTATAGTCACTGCATCTATAAGTGATAAATATTGTTTTCCGCTGGTTATCATCTGAAAAAACTATGGTTGGTTTATGCTGGACTTGAGATTGCTGCGTTTCTTCATCGCCATCTATGAAGAGAAGAACATCACGGCGGCGGCCGAGCGCTGCCACGTCAGCCAGCCCTCCCTCTCGGCGGGGCTGCGCCAGCTGGAAGAGGCGCTCGGTGACAGCCTGTTTGTCCGGGGCAAGAAGGGGGTGGTGGCGAAAGATCCGGCCCACTATCTCTATCCTCACGCGGTCAAGCTGGTGGAGGAGGCGCGCCGTCTGCCGGAGCTGTTTCGCCAGAAAGCGACGCGTGCGAGGCTCAATATCGCCATCATGCCGGACTTGAGTCGCCGTCGGGTGGCCGGGCTGTTGCAGCAAGTGCAGGGCGTGCTGCCGCAGCTGGATCTCACCCTTTCCGACTACACCACACCCGCCGACTGCCGCTTGACGCTGGATGCCTTGCGCCGGGAGGACGAGATCTTTCTGCCGCTGTGGGAGGAGGATTACGTGCTCTGCGTGCCGGTCGACCATCCCCTTGCCAGTCGCGAAAGGATCGAGCTGGCCGAGCTGCAACATTATGATTTTATTGAGTGCCCGCCCTGCGAAGCCCATCAGCAGACTATCGGCCTGCTGGCCTGTGACCGCCTTACCCTCAATCTGGTGGCCAAGGCCGAGAGCAAGGGGCTGGTGATGGCGCTGGTGCTGGCGGGGGGCGGCATCAGTTTTCTGCCGGACGGGCTGGTCGAGGATGAGGCGGGGCTCTGTACCCTGCCGGTGAGCGGGCCGCGGATGTTTCGCCGGATTGGGCTCTGCTATCCCGCCCACCAGACCCTCAATCCGGCGCTGCGGGAGCTGATCCCCGAGTTGGCAGGCTATGGCGCTTCCTGATAAGGTCGCTCTCCTGTGCACCTTTACGATGCAGCTCCCCAGACTCCCCTTTTCTGTTTACCTCGCCTTGCACCGCAAGGCTTTGTTCGGGTGATGTGGTCATGAAACGCATTCTGGTTATTTTTTCCCATCCCGCGTTGCAGAGCTCGCGGGCCAACAAGCAGCTGTTGCAGGCGATTGAGGGGTTGGAGGGGGTCACTGTTCACGACCTTTACCAGCACTATCCCGACATGTTCATCGATGTGAAGCGGGAGCAGGCGCTGCTCTGTGAGCACGACATCATCGTCTTCCAGCACCCGTTTTACTGGTACTCCTGCCCGGCCATCATGAAAGAGTGGATGGATCTGGTGCTGGAGTATGGCTACGCCTACGGCCCCGAAGCCCACGCCCTCAAGGGCAAGCAGTGGTTGAGCGCCATCACCACCGGCGGGGCGCCGGAGTCCTACTGCAGCGAGGGGTACAACAGCCGACCGCTGCTCGATTTTCTGCTGCCATTTCAGCAGGCGGCCACCTTGTGCGGCATGAACTGGTTGCCGCCTTTTGTGCTCCACTCGTTCCACAAGATCAAGGATCCCGCCGCCCTGCGCCGCTGCGGGCAGGACTACCGCCAGCTGCTTTGCGCCTTGCGTGACGATCAGCTGACCCCGGAGCAACTGGCCGGGCGCCCTTATCTGCGCGACTTGCTGGAGGTGCTCTGATGAAACACTGGCAGCTTGCTGGCCGAGCTTATGAGCCGGATCTGATGTTCACACGGAGGGCTGACTGATGGGCCACGGGATCCTGTTTGATGCCTTTATCTACCTCTCCGCCGCCGTTATCGCGGTGCCGCTGGCCAAGCGCTGGGGGCTGGGCTCGGTGCTCGGCTACCTGCTGGCGGGGATCATCATAGGCCCCTTTCTGCTGGGGCTGGTGGGGGAGCAGAAGGACGTGATGCACTTCGCCGAGTTTGGCGTGGTACTGATGCTGTTTCTGGTTGGGCTGGAGTTGCGTCCGGCCCTCTTGTGGCAGCTGAAGGGGCCGATCCTCGGCACCGGTGGCCTGCAGGTGCTGCTCACTACGGCGGCACTGACCGGCGTGGCGCACCTGATCGGTCTGCCGCTGCAACAGGGGCTGGCCATCGGCCTCATTCTGGCGCTCTCCTCCACCGCCATCGTGTTGCAGAGCCTGCAGGAGCGTAAATTGATGCAGAGCGAGAGCGGTCGCTCCGCCTTTGCGGTGCTGCTGTTTCAGGATATTGCGGTCATTCCGATCCTGGCGATCCTGCCGCTGCTGGCCATGGCGCCGGTCGCCAGCAATGGTGGCTCCGAGCTGGCGGGTTGGCAGCATGGTCTGCTGGTGGTCGCGGCCATCTCCGGCATCGTGCTGGGTGGCCACTACCTGATGCGGCCGGTATTTCGTGCCATCGCCCAGTCCCACATGCGGGAGATCTTCGTCGCCGCCGCCCTGCTGCTGGTGATCGCCATCGCTGTGTTGATGGAGTCGGTGGGGCTTTCGCCTGCACTTGGCTCCTTCCTCGCCGGTGTGGTGCTGGCCGACAGCGAATATCGCCACGAGCTGGAGGCAGACATTGAGCCGTTCAAGGGCTTGCTGCTCGGCCTGTTCTTTATGTCGGTGGGGGCTGGCATCAACTTCGGCCTGTTTGCCGAACATCCTTTTCTCATCCCGACGCTGGTGGTGGGGCTGATGGTGCTCAAATGGCTGGTGTTGATGGCACTCGGCTTCATCATCCGCATCTCGCCGAGTCAACGCTGGACCTTCGCGCTGGCGCTCGCACAGGGCGGTGAGTTTGCCTTCGTGCTCTTCTCGTTTGCCGCCCAGAACCGGGTGCTGCCCGGCGAGACCATCTCGTTGCTGACGCTGGTGGTAGCGCTCTCCATGGCGCTCACCCCACTGCTGCTGATCCTCAACGATCGGGTGATCCAGCCCTGGTTCGATTACCGTAACCAGAGCGACGCACCGCAGCATGAGCAACCTGAGCTGGTGGAGCATCCGGTGATCATCGCGGGCTTCGGCCGCTTCGGCCAGATCGTGGGGCGTCTGCTGCATGGTCACGGCATCGGTACCACTATCCTCGAGCAGGATGCCAGCCAGATAGAGACCCTGCGCAAGTACGGCTATCAGGTCTTCTATGGCGATGCCAGCCGGATCGATCTGCTCCATGCCGCCGGGGCGCACAAGGCGAAGCTGCTGGTGCTCTCCATCAACGATCCGGCTACCTCGCTGGCGGTGATCGAGATGGTGCAGAAGCACTTCCCGCACCTGAAGATCCTGGCGCGAGCGCTGGATCGACCCCATGCCCACGAGATCCTGCGCCACGGGGTCGAGAGCGTGCACCGGGAAACCTTGGGCTCGGCGGTCGATCTGGGGGTGGAAGCCCTGACCCAGCTTGGGTTTAGGGCCAACCAGGCCTGGCGGGCGGGGCAGACATTCAAGCAGCACGATAACTGGCTGTTGCGCGAGCAGGTCAACTATCTGGATGACGAACACACTTATATCAACAAGAGCCTGCAATACCGGGAGATCCTCTCCGATCTGTTGCAAGACGACGAGGAGGGGCAGGAGCGTATCCATGCCCATAACTGGAACAGCGGGCTACCCGACGACGACAAGGAAGCAAAATGATTGCCTATTACCCCATGTTCAAACACCTGCATATGACGCTGGCGCTGGTCAGTCTGTTGCTCTTTATCTATCGCTGGAGTCTGGCGCTGGCCGGCAGCGATCGGTTGCAGCAGAGGTGGCTGAAGATCCTGCCGCATATCAACGACACCTTCCTGCTGCTGTTTGGTGTGTTGCTGGCGGTGGCCTTGCAGTTGAGCCCCGGCCAACAACCCTGGCTGATGGCCAAGCTGATTGCACTGGTGCTCTATATCGGTCTGGGTGTGATGGCACTCAAGCGCCCGGCCCGCGGTCAGAAGCTGGTGGCCGGTGTGGCAGCGCTTGCGGTGTTTGGCTACATGGTCGGTGCGGCCATCACCAAGTCAGCCTGGGCGTGGCTGATGTGAGCAAAAGGGGAGAGTCATGCTCTCCCCTGAAATCATATTCTGTGATGAATTAATTAATCGGAGTTTTATGCTAACAAAAAATCGCAAGATAGAACTTTCATTTGAGGGATTTTTGGCTAATTTTAGCCTCTAGTGGCTCCTTTTTTGAGTGCGTTGTCTTTATAAA
Organism: Aeromonas sp. 55A; assembly: GCF_051919665.1. Classification (NCBI taxonomy): domain Bacteria; kingdom Pseudomonadati; phylum Pseudomonadota; class Gammaproteobacteria; order Aeromonadales; family Aeromonadaceae; genus Aeromonas; species Aeromonas sp. 55A. The sequence goes on from NZ_JBQBEH010000008.1 coordinate 1,892,987, forward strand.
TCAACTACTTAGTGTGTTTTGTATGAAAATGGCGACAGTTGTCGCAGCAAAACTTGCGACATAGACTGTCGCAAGTTGCGACTAGCATACAGTCAACGCTAAACCAGTGAAGGCATGCACCATGAGTAAGAAGCTGTTACGACAACTGACCTTGGCGCGTTGCATCCCGCACCGCCCTTACAAGCTGACCGCCAGCCAACTTCAGGTAAAACTGGAAGAGGAAGGCATCCATGTCAGTCTGCGTACCGTGCAACGGGACCTGGAGGAGATGTCCGGCATGGGACTGTTCGACCTCACCTCGGACGAGCGCAGCAAACCCCATGGCTGGTGCTTCGAGCGCCACGGCCTCAACGACTTTGCCAATATCATGCCGCTCTCGCTGGCGGTGGCCCTGAAAACCTGGAGTGATCAGGCGAGCCAACTGTTGCCGGCGAGTGTACTGACTGAATTGAATCCGCTGGTCGACAAGGCGAGCCAGGTGATCCGCGACAGCCAGAGTGAACTGGCCGAACGCTGGCTGGAGAGTGTCCACCAGTCACCGCGCCCGTTTGCCGGCAACCCGGAGATCCGTCGCAGCACCCTGATCCGCGATGCGCTCTGGCGTGGTCGCAAGTTCAGTGCCGAGATCCAGCGCGTGATCAAAGAGCGCACCGTGTGGCTCTGCTACGACCGTATCAACCCGCTCGGCATTCTCAATCAGCCGGACGGGCCGATCCTGCTCTGCACACTATCCGAGCTGGATCCCAAGGTTTACGGCATCCCGTTTGACCATATCAAGAACGTGGAGCTGACCAACTTCAGCGCCACCCAGCCGAAGGATTTCAATATCCAGAAGCTGATCCGCGATCAGGGCTATCAGGATGTGAGCGGCCCGATCCGCTTCGTCGGCCGGATCGATGCCAACAGCCAGTCGCTGGTGGATAACCAGATCCCCGGCAACAATCCACGCATGACCCGCTATGACAAGCGCAGCGTGGTGGTGGAGACCGAAGTGCAGGACACCCCGGAGTTTCGCAGCTGGTTGAACAACATCGGCGGTGAACTGGAGGTGCTGGCACCGGAATCGTTGCGCAAGGCCTATCTCAATCCGGCCAACCGCTTGAGCTGATTAAAAAATTGGAATGTTGAAGAGTCGAGCCTAGTCTCGGCTCTTTTTTTGCGGTTTTTTTAAGCATATTTATTCAACTAATTTTTAAGTCTTAACGTCAGGATTGAACCGTTTTCCTGCCCCGTTTTTGGGGGGCGAAACCCGTGTAAGAGATCTGCCATAGCGACTGTAAGAGGCTGGCGCTTTGAGCCGTACGCGAAGCCATGCCAGAATGATCGAACTTTCCCGTGAAACTAAATAAATAACTGATATTAAAGGGTTAGTTTTTAAGTTTGTTTTTTGGGATGAGAGCTGCATCGGATCTTTATCATCGGATGGCCCTTGTTCGGGGGGCGCATTTCCTTAGTATGGGTCTCACAAGGACGGAGCTGGTCCGGCAGGATGCAGGGCAGCGCATAAAGATGGAATAGTCCGCAGGATGTGGACAAGGGACACCTCAGGATGAGCTCGATAATCAGGATGATTATCGTCACGGATGAATAAAGGAACACCGCGGGATGCGGCAGGACACTCTCGGGATGGGAGTAGAACGAACGGAACCTCGTTCTTCAGGATGAACAGGACCTCGCCGGATGCGAGAGGAATACTTCAGGATGAAGTGAGATAACCCGGATGGTTATCTGTCAGGAAGACGCAAGGAACCCCACAGGACGTGGTAATGGACACCTCCAGGATGGAGACAGGGAAGCAGTTCAGGATGAATTGCCAGGCCAGGAACGCCGCAGGACACGCCAACGGATTGGAAAGGGGATATTCCAAAGGATTAGGATAACGTCAGGGATTGCAGGGAGCATTGCAGTTCTACGGACAGGACGACACGACTCTAGGGGACGGCTACCGCCGTCCCCTTTTCTTTTATGATTTGTCCGAGAGATTGCCGCGCTGGGCGGCGTTGACGATCTCTTGCAGGCGCTGACGAATGTCGACCATGCCAAACACACCAAAGATCAGCACAGTGACAAATTCGGCCTTGGTGACAGCGAAGTAGCGTTTGCAAGCCGCCTTGATCATGCTGGCCTGCAGCCAGTGCAGCAGGGCGACGATCACGCCGCAGACCGGCAGAAAGCCGTTGAGTTTGCCGGGCAGCGGGGCAATCAGGCTCACCAGCACGCCAAACCAGAAGAACAATATCAGCCCCATCGCCAACAGATTAAAGACTCGCTTCATTGTTTACCTCTCTTAGATAGAGTTGATAGCAGACCTGACCGGCCTGTTTGTCCTTGAGTAGTTGCCAGCTGGCGGGCAGCGCTAGATCGGCCATCTCTTTTTCCCGTTCCAGATAGATGAGGGCGTCCGGTGCCAGCCAGCCGCGCTGCTCCAGCAGTTCGCACACTTGCGGCAGCAGCTCGCGGCGAAACGGTGGATCGAGGAAGACCAGATCGAAGGGAGTGGCGGGGCCTTGCAGCCAGCTCACTGCATCTGACTGGATCACCTGACCCTGACTGCTGCCGAGGGCGGCCAGGTTCTTCTTGATCTGGTCGGCGGCCCCTTTGTCCATCTCGATCAGGGTCACCTGCTCGGCATAGCGCGACAGCGCCTCCAGTCCGAGTCCGCCGCTGCCGGCAAACAGATCCAGGCAGCGGGTGCCGCGAATATGGGGGGCCAGCCAGTTGAAGATGGTCTCCTTGACGCGATCCGTGGTGGGTCTGAGCCCCTCCACATCCTTGACCGGCAATTTGCGGCCTCGCCACTGGCCGCTGATGATTCTTACAAAGCCCGATTTTCCTTGCGGGGCGGGACTCTTGCTCGGGTTGCTACGGCTGGATTTCACTCTGGGCATCGCGTTTCATCGTCAGAAAATAAAGTGGTAGTATAAGGCGGTTCATTTTTATGCCGACCCGCCAAGGGACGGCTATCTTAGCAGTCAGCCTTTGATGTGAGTATTTTTAGATGGCAAAAGGTTTGTTTTCCTGGCTGGGTTTCGGCCGCAAGAAAGAAGAGGCTGAGGCTGTCCAACCACAGACACCCCAAGCCACCCCCGTTACCGTTGAGCCCGAGGTCACTGCTACCCCCGCTCCCGTTTCCGATACCACTGTTTCCGATAGTACGCCGGCTGTTGCCCCCGAAGTGCCTGCCAGCGCACAGAATCCCGTTTTGCAAGATGATTGCTGCCTGCCGACCGAGCTGGACGATCACGGCCCGCTGGTGGTGGAGGAGTGCGCTTCCGATCTGGAGCCGGTGATCGTCAACGAAGCGCTGATCGCCGAAGAGGAGCGTGCCGCTGAAGCCGCTCGCACTGCCGCAGAAGCACAAGCTGCTGAAGCGGCTCGTATTGCCGCCGAGGCTCGCGCTGCAGAGGAGGCTCGTATCGCTGCCGAAGCTCGCGCCGCGGAAGAATCTCGCATTGCCGCCGAAGCCCGCGCCGCGGAAGAGGCTCGTATCGCTGCCGAAGCCCGCGCTGCAGAAGATGCTCGTATCGCCGCCGAGGCTCGCGCCGCAGAAGAGGCCCGCATCGCCGCCGAAGCTCGTGCTGCGGAAGAGGCTCGCATTGCTGCCGAAGCTCGTGCTGCGGAAGAGACTCGCATCGCTGCCGAAGCTCGCGCTGCGGAGGAGGCTCGCATGGCTGCCGAAGCTCGTGCTGCGGAAGAGACTCGCATTGCTGCCGAAGCTCGCGCCGCGGAAGAAGCTCGCATTGCCGCCGAAGCTCAGGCTGCGGAAGAAGCCCGTATCGCCAAAGAGGCCCAGCGCGCGGAAGATATGCGCCTGGTCGCCGCGATGGAGGCTGAGGCTGCCGCCCTGGCCGCTCTGCCGCTGGCCGCCAAGGTAGACGACGACACCCAGGACAAACCGCAGCGGGAGGGCTTCTTTGCTCGCCTCAAGCGCAGTCTGGTGCGCACCAAGGAGAATATCGGCTCCGGTTTCTTCGGCCTGTTCCGTGGCAAGAAGATCGACGACGAGCTGTTTGAAGAGCTGGAAACCCAGTTGCTGACCGCCGATCTCGGCGTCGACACCACCACCCGCATCATCGAGGGGTTGGTGCAGCACGCGGATCGCAAGCAGCTCAAGGATGCCGAGGCGCTCTACGGCCTGCTCAAGCAGGACATGGGCGAGATGCTGGCCAAGGTCGAACAGCCGCTGGTGATCGACACCAGCAAGAAGCCTTATGTGATCCTGATGGTCGGCGTGAACGGCGTCGGCAAGACCACTACCATCGGCAAGTTGGCCAAGCAGTTCCAGGCCGAGGGTAAGAGCGTGATGCTGGCGGCGGGTGATACTTTCCGTGCCGCTGCGGTCGAACAGTTGCAGGTTTGGGGTCAGCGCAACAACATTCCGGTGATTGCCCAGCACACCGGCGCCGATTCCGCTTCTGTCATTTATGACGCCATCGAGGCCGCCCGCTCCCGCGGGGCTGACGTGCTGATCGCCGACACCGCCGGTCGCCTGCAGAACAAGAGCAACCTGATGGAAGAGCTCAAGAAGGTGGTGCGGGTGATGAAGAAGCTGGATGAAGAGGCCCCCCACGAGATCATGCTGACGCTGGATGCCGGCACCGGCCAGAACGCCCTGAGCCAGGCCAAGCTGTTCAGCGAGGCGGTTGGCCTGACCGGCATCACCCTCACCAAGCTGGATGGCACGGCCAAGGGCGGCGTCATCTTCGCGGTGGCCGACAAGTTCCAGATCCCGATCCGCTATATCGGGGTGGGCGAGGGGATCGACGATCTGCGTCCCTTCGTTGCCAACGACTTCATCGAGGCGCTCTTCAGCCGCGATGAATAAGTCCGGCCGTGATGAGTCAGCTCAGCCGTGATGAGTAAGTGTTCCATGCCCCGACTCCGGTCGGGGTTTGTCAATTTCAGGGAACCGTTATGATTCGTTTTGACAAGGTCAGCAAGGTATACAGCGGCGGCCATCAGGCGCTGCAAAAGGTCAGCTTTCACCTGCGCAAGGGAGAGATGGCCTTTCTGACCGGGCACTCGGGGGCGGGCAAGAGTACCCTCCTCAAACTGATCAGCGTGATGGAGCGTCCGACCGATGGTCGCGTCTTCTTTCATGGTGATGATGTCAGCCATATCCAGCGCAGCCAGATCCCCTATGTTCGCCGCCAGATCGGGATGATCTTTCAGGATCACCGCCTGCTGATGGACAGAACCGTGTTCGACAACGTGGCGCTGCCGCTGGTGATCGATGGTTATAGCCATGCGGACATCAACAAGCGGGTGGCGGCGGCGCTGGACAAGGTGGGGCTGCTTGGCAAGGAGCGTTACCAGCCGCGCATGCTCTCCGGTGGTGAACAGCAGCGGGTCGGTATCGCCCGCGCCATCGTCAACAAGCCGCCGTTGCTGCTGGCGGATGAACCGACCGGCAACCTGGACCCCCAGCTCTCCATGGACATCATGCGGTTATTTCAGGAGTTCAACAATTTTGGGGTCTCGGTACTGATTGCCACCCACGATCTGGGGCTGATCGCTCGCATGCGCTATCGCACCCTGACCCTCAAGGCGGGTCGCATGTATTCGGCCGGGGAGGAGCTCTGATGGCTATCGTTCGTCATAAACAACCGCCGCTGCGCCGTCTGATGATGTACGGGGTTGATCATGTGCGGCAGGCGTTTGCCAGTCTCGGGGAGCTGTGGCGCAATCCGCTCGCCTCCCTGATGACGCTGGCGGTGCTCGGCGTCAGCTTGGCACTGCCTTCCTGTTTCCATGTGCTGCTGAAAAACGCCGAGGTGGTGGAGGGGAGCTGGCAGAGCAGTTCCCAGATCTCCCTTTACCTGCGCAAGGATCTGCCGGAGCAGAGCATTCTCGATCTGCAGCACAGGATCCTGCTCTATCCCGAGGTGGATTCGGTCACCTACCTGAGCCGTGACGATGCGTTGCGGGAGTTTCGCGAGATCTCCGGCTTCGGCGATGCCCTCGATTATCTGGACAGCAACCCGTTACCGCCTGTGCTGAGCGTGATCCCGGATCCACGCTGGCAGAACCCGGAAGGGGCCGCCGAGCTGCTCAGCAAGCTCAACAACGAGGTGGGGGTCGAACAGGGCAAACTGGATCTGCAGTGGCTGACTCGGCTGCAGGGGATCATGAACCTGCTGCGCCACACCATTACCGGTATTGCGGTGCTGCTGCTCTCCGCCGTGTTGCTGATCGTCGGCAATACCCTGCGTCTCAACATCCTCAACCAGCGTTCCGAGATTGAAGTGCTCAAGCTGGTGGGGGCGACCGATTCCTTTATTCATCGTCCTTTCCTCTATACCGGAATCTGGTTCGGGGTGATCGGCGGCATGCTGGCCTGGTGGCTGACCGAAGTGATGGTGATCTGGAGCGAAGGGGTGGTGAAGGAGCTGGCGGGCTTGTATAACAGTAACTTCCGGCTGGTTGGCATGGGAGCGGTAGACGGGATCAATCTGATCTTGCTGGGCGCCCTGCTGGGGCTGATTGCCTCCTGGTTCTCGGTCCATCGCCACATTCGTGACATCGAACCATCCTGATTACTTTGTCATCAAAGTAAATCGCTGGATTTTGAGAGGCGGATCAAGTAAAAGAGGGGCCGTTTCTGGCTTGGCCCCCATAGTCAGAGTATTCTGAATAACAATGATCTTCCGGATCTTCGCTAGATCCAGTGAACCTTCTGATTTATAAACAGTCTATTAAAGCTGAAGCATTTATACGGGTGTGGCCCCTCTGCCTTGCTCGTCAGACTTGGCAAGCATGTGAAGGTTGCGAGCTCCGCAACAATGGACTTAGCATGCTACTTTTCGGGGGTCCTTCATTGTGACCCCCTTTTTTTGACTGTTCATTCATGATTCATCCTGCAGGCTTAAGATAAGCCGGTCTAAAACTGGGCATGTTCTTTGATACACGCCGCAGAATGGCATCCGGTCAGTAGACAGACCCTCTCAGGGTGTTAGACTGATTCGATTGAAAAGTAAGAGGTAACAGATGGGAACTTCATTGCAGCGCACTATGGCTCTGATTCCGCAAGGTAGTCTGGAAGGCTATATCCAGGCAGTAAACTCGATTCCTGTGCTGAGCGCAGAGGAAGAGCGTGAACTGGCTGAGCGTTTGCAGCAGGATGGCGATCTCGAGGCTGCTCGTCAGCTGGTTATGTCGCATCTGCGCTTTGTCGTTCATGTCGCCAAGAGTTATGCCGGTTACGGTCTGCCTCAGGCCGATCTGGTTCAGGAAGGCAACATCGGCCTGATGAAGGCGGTCAAGCGCTTCGACCCGACGGTCGGCGTGCGTCTGGTCTCCTTTGCCGTGCACTGGATCAAGGCCGAAATCCACGAATATGTCCTGCGCAACTGGCGCATGGTCAAGGTGGCGACCACCAAGGCCCAGCGCAAGCTCTTCTTCAACCTGCGCAAATCCAAAAAGCGTCTGGGCTGGCTGAACCACGAAGAGGTTCAGGCCGTGGCGGCCGATCTCGGCGTTTCTGCCGCTGATGTGACCGAAATGGAAGCGCGGATGGCCAACTACGATCAGGCGTTCGATCTGGTGGGTGACGATGAGGAAGAGGGCGGTTTCGCTCCGGTTCACTATCTGGAGGACAAATCCTCCGATCTGGCAGCGACCATCGAGAATGACAACTGGGACGATCACGCGACCCGTCGTCTGAGCTCGGCCCTCGCCACTCTGGATGAGCGCAGCCAGCACATCATCCGCGCCCGCTGGCTCGATGATGACAGCAAGACCACTCTGCAGGAGCTGGCCGATACCTACGGCGTCTCTGCCGAGCGTGTGCGTCAGCTTGAGAAAAACGCACTCAAGAAGCTGAAAGATGCCATGGAAGCCTGATGCTTCCTCTCATAAAAACAGGGCCTGATGGCCCTGTTTTTGTTTCGCAGGGATCTGGTCGGCCTTGCTTTGGTTACCCTTGAGTGTGTTATGTTGCCGCCACTGCCACATTAGGGAGAGCAGAAGTGAAACTGTTGAACGACCTGTTTACCAACAACCGTGAGTGGGCCGAACGGATCAAGGCCGAAGATCCCGCTTTCTTTGCCACTCTTTCTGCCCAGCAGGCCCCCGAATACCTCTGGATCGGTTGTTCCGACAGCCGGGTCCCCGCCAACCAGCTGATGGGCTTGCTGCCGGGGGACGTCTTCGTCCACCGCAACGTCGCCAATCTGGTGGTACATACCGATTTCAACTGCCTCTCCGTGCTGCAATACGCGGTAGAAGTGCTCAAGGTGAAGCACATCATCGTCTGCGGTCACTATGGCTGCGGCGGCGTCAAGGCCGCGATGCAGAATCAGGAGCTGGGTCTCATCGACAACTGGCTGCGCAACATCAAGGATGTCTACTTCAAATATGGTGAAGAGCTCGAGGCCATCGAGGATGAGCACGAGCGCTTCGACTACCTGTGCGAGCTGAACGTGGCCGAGCAGGTCGCCAACGTCTGCCACACCACCATCATCCAGAACGCCTGGCGCAAGGGGCAGGAGCTGGCGGTGCATGGCTGGATCTACGGGATCAAGGATGGTCTGCTGCACGATCTCGATCTCTGCATCAGCGGCCCGGATCAGATCCCCGACGTCTACCGCGCCTGGCCGGATATGCGTCCGCCCCACCGTCGGCGCTAGGGAGCTTCATGGTGGCGCCAGCTCTCTATCTGCAGATCAAGCAGCACATTCTGGACGGGATCCGCGAACGCCACTATCAGGCGGGGGACAGGATCCCGACCGAAGCTGCCCTGTGCGAGCAGTTCACCGTGAGCCGGATGACGGTCAACCGGGCGTTGCGGGAACTGGTGGCGGAAGGGTGGCTGGTGCGTACCGCAGGTTCCGGCAGCTTCGTGGCGGACAGGCGTACCGAATCGCCGCTGCTGGCTATTCGCAATATTGCCGACGAGATCGCCGAGCGTGGCGGCGAGTACAGCGCCCGGGTGATCCGGCTGCAGCGACTGGCCGCCGACGAGAAGGTGGCGGTACAGCTGGGACTGCGGGTTGGCGCCCCCATCTTTCACAGCTTGATCGTCCATCAGGCCGATGGGGAGCCGTTGCAATTGGAGGAGCGCTTCGTCGATGCCGGGCGCTTGCCTAGCTATGGCGAGCAGGATTTTACCCAACAGACCCCCAACCGCTATCTGATGGATGTCTGCCCCCTCTCCGAGATGGAGCACGTGGTGGAAGCCGTGCTGCCCAGCGCTGGTGAGGCGGGATTGTTGCAGATCCGTGTAGATTCCCCCTGCCTGTTGTTGCACCGGCGTACCTGGTCGGAGGGGCATCTGGTCTCCTACGCCCGTTTGCTTTCCCCGGGTTCCCGATACAAGCTAAGCTCCAAGACTCAGCTGGAGTAAATGTCTATACAACTCGATTTTGCAAAGCCCACCTCCTGGTGGGCTTTTTTGTGCTTAAACTCTAAGTTTGATGCTGTTATCAGGATGTGAACTTCGCTCTTTCTTTCGTCATAGAGATCGACTATAAGAATATGTATATACATTTGAGGTCGCTATGAACAAAGAACTGTTGAACTGCGAGCGGGTCTGGCTCAACGTGACGCTCGCTACCCTGAATGATGAGCTGGCCGACTACGGCCTGCTGCCGCTCTGGGCCATCGGCGTGAAGGATGGCAAGATCCACGCGCTGGTGCCGATGGCCGAGCTTAAGGGGCCCCATCCTGCTCACTGGCAGGATATGCAGGGCAAGCTGGTCACTCCTGGCCTTATCGATTGCCACACCCATCTGGTCTTTGCCGGCAGCCGTGCCGAAGAGTTCGAGCTGCGTCAGCAGGGTGTGCCCTATGCCGAGATCGCCCGTCGGGGCGGCGGCATCATCAGCACGGTGCGTGCGACCCGTGCCGCCAGCGAAGAGCAACTGTTCGATCTGGCGTTGCCGAGGGTGAAATCCCTGATCCGCGAAGGGGTCACCACGGTGGAGATCAAGTCCGGCTATGGCCTGACGCTGGATGACGAACTCAAGATGCTGCGGGTGGCCCGTCGACTGGGAGAGGCGTTGCCGATCCGGGTCAAGACCACTCTGCTGGCGGCCCATGCGGTGCCGCCGGAGTATCGCGACGATCCCGACAGCTGGGTCGAGACCATCTGTCAGGAGATCATCCCGGCCGCCGCCGAGGCGGGTCTGGCCGATGCGGTAGATGTCTTCTGCGAGCATATCGGCTTCTCGCTGGCCCAGACCGAGCAGGTCTATCTGGCGGCGGATCAATACGGCCTGCCGGTGAAGGGGCATATGGATCAGCTCTCCAATCTCGGTGGCAGCACCCTCGCTGCCAACTTTGGCGCCCTCTCGGTGGATCATCTGGAGTATCTGGATCCGGAAGGGATCCTGGCGCTGGCCCACCGTGGCGTGGTCGCCACCCTGCTGCCCACCGCCTTCTACTTCCTCAAAGAGACCAAGCTGCCGCCGGTTGCCACCCTGCGCAAGGCGGGGGTGGCGATGGCGGTCTCCTCCGATATCAACCCGGGTACCGCACCCATCGTCTCGCTGCGGATGGCGATGAACATGGCTTGTACCCTGTTTGGTCTGACGCCGGTGGAGGCCATGGTCGGGGTGACCCGCCACGCCGCCAAAGCGCTTGGCGAGCAGGAGCACCTTGGCCAGCTCAGGCTGGGGATGGCGGCCGATTTCCTGTTCTGGCACTGCGCCCATCCGGCCGAGTTGAGCTACATGGTCGGCGTCGATCAGTTGGCAGGCCGCATCTTCAACGGCGAGGAGACCCTCCATGGATAAGCTAAACCCGATCGACATGTCGCTTTGGCAGGGACGACAGGATCCGGAAGATGGCGAACTGGCCCTGCGTTGGCACGACAAAGTTCTGCCTTGGCAAGAGGCGCAGCCTAGGCAAGCCGACAGCGAGCCCGGCGTGGTGCTGCTTGGTTTTGCCTGTGACGAAGGGGTGCTCCGCAATAAGGGGCGTGTGGGCGCCGCCGGTGCGCCGCTGGCGGTGCGCAAGCTGCTGGCCAACACCGCTTGGCACCTGAATCGACCTGTCTACGATGGCGGGGATGTGAGTTGTACCGATGGGGATCTCGATGCCGCCCACGGCCGTCTGGCCGAGCGGGTCGCTGCTGCGCTCGAACTGGGCCATTTCCCGCTGGTGCTGGGGGGCGGCCACGAGGTGGCCTTCGGCAGCTGGAGCGGCCTCAACTTGCATCTGGCGGGTCAGGGGCGAGTCGGCATTATCAATTTTGACGCCCACTTCGACCTGCGCATGAAGCAGGAATTGGCAAGCTCCGGCACCCCCTTCTTCCAGATCGCCGAGCAGTGCGCCGCTCAGGGCTCGCCGTTTCACTACGCCTGCCTCGGGGTGGCCGAGACCGCCAATACCCAAGCCCTGTTTGCCCGTGCCAAGGCGCTGGGAGTGTGGCATGTGCTGGATGAGGCGATGACTCAGACCGGGCTGCCAGCCTTGCTAAGCGGACTGGACGCCTTTATCGCCGATTGTGATCACCTCTATCTGACCATCGATCTTGACGTGCTGCCCGGCAACCTGATGCCGGGAGTGAGTGCTCCCGCCGCCCGTGGCGTGGAGCTGGCGGTGATCGAACCACTGATCGCCCATATCCGGGCCAGCGGCAAGCTGAGGCTCGCCGATCTGGCCGAGTACAACCCGACGCTGGATCAGGATAATCGCAGCGCCCGCGTGGTCGCTCGACTGGTTCATCGGTTGACCCGTTAACCCTTTGGCCGCATATCGCCGAAGGCACCCTATTGATACAACAAGGAGTGTGTATGTCTGTGCAACAGCAGGATCCCCGTCATGATCCGAACCGCGTGATCCGTGCCCCGCGCGGTACCGAGCTGACCGCCAAGAGCTGGCTCACCGAGGCGCCGCTGCGGATGCTGATGAACAACCTGGATCCCGAGGTGGCCGAGCATCCCCAGTCGCTGGGGGTGTATGGCGGCATCGGTCGCGCTGCCCGCAACTGGGCCTGCTTCGACAAGATCGTCGAGGTGCTGACCCGGCTGGAGGAGGATCAGACCCTGCTGGTGCAATCCGGCAAGCCGGTCGGGGTGTTCCAGACCCACAAGGATGCGCCGCGGGTGCTGATCGCCAACTCCAACCTGGTGCCCCACTGGGCCAACTGGGAGCACTTCAACGAGCTCGATAAGAAGGGCCTGATGATGTACGGCCAGATGACTGCGGGTTCGTGGATCTATATCGGCACCCAGGGGATCGTGCAGGGCACCTACGAGACCTTCTTCGCGGTGGCCAATCAGCACTTCAACGGTGAGCCCAAGGGCCGCTGGATCCTGACCGGTGGTCTCGGCGGCATGGGCGGTGCCCAGCCGCTGGCCGCCACCATGGCCGGCTTCTCGATGATCGCAGTGGAGTGCGACGAAACCCGCATCGATTTTCGTCTGCGCACCCGTTATGTGGACAAGAAGGCCCACAGTCTGGATGAGGCGCTGGCCATGGTCGAGGAGGCCAAACAGAGCGGCAGCGCTATCTCCATCGGCCTACTCGGCAACGCCGCTGACGTGTTCGCCGAACTGGTGGCTCGTGGCATCACCCCGGATGTGGTGACCGACCAGACCTCCGCCCACGACCCGGTTCACGGCTACCTGCCGCAGGGTTGGAGCGTGGCAAAGTGGCGCGAGCTGCAACAGAGTGCCCCGCAGGAGGTGAATCTGGCTGCTCGTCGCTCCATGGCCCGTCAGGTGGAGGCGATGCTGACCCTGCAAGAGCGCGGCGCGGCGACTCTGGATTACGGCAACAACATCCGCCAGATGGCGCTGGAGGAGGGGGTGGCGAACGCCTTCGACTTCCCCGGCTTCGTCCCCGCCTATATCCGCCCGCTGTTCTGCGAGGGGATAGGCCCGTTCCGCTGGGTGGCCCTCTCCGGCGATCCGGAAGATATCTACAAGACCGATCAGAAGGTGAAAGAGCTGATCCCCGACGATCCTCACCTGCACAACTGGCTCGACATGGCCCGCGAGCGCATCGCGTTTCAGGGACTGCCGGCGCGGATCTGCTGGGTCGGGGTCAAGGAGCGGGTGCGCCTCGGTCTGGCCTTCAACGAGATGGTGAAAAACGGCGAGCTGAAAGCCCCCATCGTCATTGGCCGCGACCATCTGGATTCCGGCTCGGTGGCGAGCCCGAACCGCGAGACCGAGTCGATGATGGATGGCTCCGATGCCGTCTCCGACTGGCCGCTGCTCAACGCCCTGCTCAACACTGCTGGCGGCGCGACCTGGGTCTCCCTGCACCACGGCGGCGGTGTGGGGATGGGCTTCTCCCAGCACTCCGGCGTGGTGATCGTCTGTGATGGCACCGATGATGCTGCCAAGCGGGTCGGTCGGGTGCTGCGCAACGACCCGGCCACCGGCGTGATGCGCCATGCGGATGCGGGTTACGAGATTGCCATCAACTGTGCCCATGAGGCGAAACTGGATCTGCCGATGATTGACGGCGCCAACGGTGTCAAAGGAAAGGTGTAACACCATGTTTGAATTGACTATTACCCCGGGCGAGCTGGATCTTGCCACCCTGCGCCGCGTCAGCCGCGAGCCGGTACATGTTTCACTGGATCCGGCCGCCCTGCCGGGGATCCACGCCTCCGCAGCTGTGGTTACCAAGGTGATCGAGCAGAACCGGGTGGTGTATGGCATCAACACCGGCTTTGGGCTGTTAGCCAACACCCGCATTCCGGTGGAGCAGCTGGACGAGCTGCAGCGCTCCATCGTGCTTTCCCATGCGGCAGGGATTGGCGAGTACATGGATGACGCCACCGTACGGCTGATGATGGTGCTCAAGCTCAACTCGCTGGCGCGCGGCTTCTCCGGCATCCGGCTGACGGTGCTTGAGGCCTTGATGACCCTCATCAACGCCGAAGTCTATCCGGTAGTGCCGAAGAAGGGATCCGTCGGTGCCTCCGGCGATCTGGCGCCGCTGGCTCATATGAGCTGCCTGCTGATCGGCGAGGGCAAGGCTCGTCACGACGGGCGCGAGATCGATGCGAGCGAAGCGCTGCGGATCGCCGGGCTTGAGCCCATCGCGCTGGCACCGAAAGAGGGGCTGGCGCTGCTCAACGGCACCCAGGCGAGCACCGCCTTCGCGCTGGAGGGGCTGTTCCACGCCGAGGATCTGTTCGCCGGCGCCATCACCATCGGAGCCATGAGCGTGGAGGCGGCCCTTGGCAGCCGCCGCCCGTTCGATGCCCGCATTCACGCGGTACGCGGTCAGCGTGGCCAGATCGATGCGGCTACCTGCTATCGCCATCTGCTGGGGGATCTCAGCGAGATCGGCATGTCCCACCACAACTGCGAGAAGGTGCAGGATCCCTACTCATTGCGCTGCCAGCCGCAGGTGATGGGGGCCTGCCTGACCCAGATCCGTCAGGCCGCCGAGGTGCTGGTGTGCGAGGCCAACGCGGTCTCCGACAACCCGCTGGTGTTTGCCGAGGATGAAGACATCCTCTCCGGCGGCAACTTCCACGCAGAACCTGTTGCCTTCGCCGCCGATAATCTGGCGCTGGCCATCGCCGAGATAGGTTCCCTCTCCGAGCGGCGAATGGCACTGCTGATCGACTCGCGGATGTCCGGTCTGCCGGCGTTTCTGGTCAACAACGGCGGAGTGAATTCGGGCTTTATGATCGCTCAGGTCACCTCGGCGGCGCTCGCCTCCGAGAACAAGACCCTGGCCCATCCCGCCTCGGTGGATAGTTTGCCCACTTCCGCCAATCAGGAGGATCACGTCTCCATGGCGACCTTCGCTGGCCGCCGGCTGGCAGACATGGCGGAGAATACCCGCGGCATTCTGGCAGTCGAACTGCTGGCGGCGGCACAGGGGCTCGATTTTCGCGCGCCGCTGCGCAGTACCGAGCTGATCGAGCTGGCCAAGGGACGACTGCGGGCAGAGGTGAGCTTCTACGACAAGGACAGGTACTTCGCGCCGGATATCGAAGCGGCCGCCGCCCTGCTGGGCCGTGCCAGCTACAACGACCTGATCCCGGCCGGGGTGCTGCCCAGCCTGTAAGCCTTGATCACCCTTCTCCCCTGGCGGGAGAAGGGTGGGGGATGAGGTGGAAGCCGCTTCACAGGCGCCGGTGAGAGCCGGGAGCAGATGACAAAAGACCGCCCAATCGGGCGGTCTTTGCGTGTCTGACGTTGGTTGAACGCAGTTATTCGTGTTCGAACATCAGGAACAGATAGACCACAAACAACACCAGATGGGTCGCACCATGGAGCACATTGGTGCGGCCGCTGCTGAAGGTCACTTTACAGACCATCAAGGTCGTGACCAGCAGCACCATATCGGCGGGGGAGAGGCCGAGGCGCACCTCCTGATCCAGCATGGAGCCGATAAAGAGCACGGCAGGCACGGTGAGGGCGATGGTGGCCAGCACGGAGCCGAAGTAGAGGTTCATTGCCCGCTGCAGCTGGTTGTTGAAGGCGGCCTTGATGGCACCGACTGCTTCGGGGGCCAGCACGATGCAGGCCACGATAAAGCCGCCCAGTGCGGCGGGTGCTTCCATGACATGCACCCCGTAGTTGATGGGGATGGCCAGGGTCTTGGCCAGCAAGATCACCACCAGCAGGTAGGCGAGCAGCAGGATGGTGTGATAGACGTTGCTCTGCAGCGGGCCGTGGTGCTCCTCATAATCCTCGTGATCGCTGTCGACGAAGAAGTGGCTGTGGCTGCGGGTCTGGATCAGCAGAAAGACCCCGTAGAGCAGGATCGAGATGATGATCAGCATCCACGACATGGCGCGCGACATACTGCCGATTGCACCGCCCTCGGTGAAGTTGGGCAGCACCAGACAGAGCAGGGCCAGCGGGATGATGGCCACCAGATAGGATTTGACCCCGTCCAGATTGAAGCTCTGGGTGTGGTAGCGCCAGCCGCCAAACAGCAGGGTGAAGCCCACCAGACCGGTACTCACCAGCATCACTACCGCAAACATGGTATCGCGGGCCATGGTGGGGTTGGGCTCGCCGGTCAGCATCACCGAGGAGATCATCACCACCTCCAGCGAGATGACCGAGAGGGTGAGGATCAGGGTGCCGAAGGGCTCGCCCAGCTTGATGGCGAGGGCATCGGAGTGGCGCACCACCGAGAAGATGGCCCAGGTGACGATGGCTAGTAATGCCGCCGAAACCGGAAGATAGATCCCGAGCGGAGTTGTCTCTGTCAGCAGGTCACTGCCCAGGGTCTTGAAAAAGAGCAGGGTCAGCAGGCCAACGGGCAGGGCAATCTCTTGCCGGATAACTGTCTTCATAGGCAATGGTTCTCTATTGGGGGTCTGGACGACCGGATGACATAAACAGGCTGCACGGTTATCGGTTGCGCAATAACCGGCTCCTTATGATAAAGGTTGTTATCCCCGTCAGGGCAGATCATTTTGTTGCTGAATGTAAATAAGGGGTGGCAGGAGGTGGTTCGACTTCACCACTGAGCCGGGCTTGGGCCTGCAGGGGGATTTACCCGCCTGATGGCCGGGCTGGGTTACGGCGCTACCGCCAGCATCAACCTGATGATGTCGAGCCGCTGGCCAAACTGTTTCGTGGCCAAATCCTGCCATCTCTGTGTTAGCTGGCCTTCTGGTGTTGCCACTGCCACTCCCGTTGCCAGTGGGTCAGTATCTTCAGCGGCATGGGTTTGCCGAAGAAGTAGCCCTGGATCAGATAGACACCGTGCTGGCTCAGATAGTCGACCTGCAGCTGGCTCTCGACCCCCTCGGCGATCATCTCCATGCCCGATTCCCGACCGAAGACGATGATGGCATCCAGTACGCTGCGCTTGAGGTCGTTGGTGCCTATGGTATCGACGAACATCTTGTCGATCTTGATCTGGCGGATCCCCAGGCTCTGCAGGTAGGCAAAGCCGCCGTAGCCGGTACCAAAATCATCCAGCTTGAAGTGATACCCCATCTGTTGCAGCAGGGTGATCTCCTCGGTGGCCGCCTTGATGTCGAGGATCGGCTTGCGCTCCGTCAGCTCGAAGGTGAGCCGGGTGGGTGAGGGGTTTTGGCTGTGAGCGAGCAAGGTGCGCAGCAGGGGCTGCTCGATATGGGCCGCCACCAGATTGACGCTGACCCACTGCTCCGGTGCCAGCTGCGGCAGGTCAGTGATCACCTGCTCCAGCAACTGTTCGGTCATCGGCAGGATCAGTCCCTGCTCCTCTGCATATTCGATAAAGGTGCCCGGGGGGATCAGCTCGTTTCCCCGCTGCCAGCGCAGCAGCGCCTCGAATCCCACCACTTGGTGGGTACGGGCATCCACTATCGGCTGGTACAGGGGAATAAATTCCCTGCGTATCAATCCTGTTTGCAGCAGTCCCTTGAGGGAGCGCCGATAGCTGCGCAGCAGCCAGTATGTGACGCTTAACAGGGCGCCGAGCGCGATACCGAACCAGAGACCGTAGTGATTGAGTTGGTCATGGGCATATTGCTCCAGCGCTTTTCCCGCCCAGACCGTCTGTTTGGTGAGTTCATTGGGATCGAAGAAACTGAGGCTGATATTGCTCTCTTCCTGTTTGATCTCCTTGTCGCCACGGGGAAAGTGGACTGTGCTTGCATCGTTATCCTGTCGGCTGAACTCCAGATAGAAGCAGTGGCTGCAGGGGTGTTGCAGCAGGTCGTGGCTCCAGCTGTTATCCAGCACCCAGTAGGCGAGGTTGCCGCCGGATCGGTAAAAGGCCACCAGCTCCTGCTCGGTATTATATTTGGCCACGGTGGCGGTGATCCCCAGCTTGCCAAACTTCTGCCCGCTGTTCTGGAGCTCTTTGATCAGCGGGATCTCCACCCCCAGGCTGGAGCAGCTGTTGCCGGAGGCGAGCTCCAGCCCTTGCAGGCGGATATGAGCGCTGTAGAAGCGCGGATCGCGCAGCAGCTCCATGTCTTTGGCGCCGCAGTTGAACTCAAATTGTGCCAGTTGTTTGTTGATGGCGGCATCCAGCTCCCGGTGGCGTACGGCCATGGCTCCCTTGAGCTCGGCAACCTTCTCTTCCAGCAGATGAAAGGCCATCGGCTTGGCAAACCACAGGCCGAGAAACTGGCTGCCCACGACAGGCAGGACGAACAGCAACAGAGCGATCCAGACGGGTGATTTACGCAAAGGAAGTACCTGCCAGTTTCATGAGACACAAATGGACTTAGCCATCATAGAGCATTAGTGCAATCAATTTGAGTCCGAGTTGTCACACTTGTTGATTTATTTTTTAACTACATGATTTTAAATGTGTTTATTATTAACTTTGGCTAGATTCAATCGCTGACCTGTCATAAATGACAATTGCTCAGCTTATCCGAACTGCATTAGAGTAGCCCTGCGGTTTGACTCACCGTGTGTTCAATACTCCTGTATCTGTTTTTTGTCAGTAGCACAGAGTGTTAGTTTTGATATGAGTGTTCCTTTTGGTCCCCTTTGAGGGACCATTTTTCTGTCTGTCATCCCGCCCTTTCCCGCGTCTGCAGCCCGTCATCCTTGGTATTCTCCCTCTGCTTTGGGTTATGCTTGCCCGCTTAAATTGCAGAAGCGGGATCTTCATCCATAGCTGTGGCCCGATCGCCGCTGCTACCATGAGGCGACATGGATGATGCTGGGCATACGGAAAGGCGCATGAAACTCACTACACAGCTTGTCTCATTTATCACCCTTTGCGTGATCGCAGCCATGGCGACCGTGCTGATTGGCGGGGTGTTCAGCTTTCGCGAGCTGGGCATGGAGTTGCAGCAAAAGAAGGTCGATGCGTTGGTCGAAGTGATCGACAAGCAGCTCGATGTTGCTCACGACATGGAGGATATGAGCCACTGGCTGCCCACCCTGCTGCGGGCTGCCCATGTGGTAGAGCTGGAGGTGCGCCAGAATAACCAGCGGGTCTACTGGTTCCGCGATGTGCGCAATCCGGTCGACGAGCAGCTGCTGGTGCCATACAGCCACCCGCTGCCTCATCAGGCCGGCATGCAGGCCAACTTCAAACTGGAGCGCCCCTTCAAGGAAGCGGAATACTCCATCAAGGCGATGTCCGGCATATCGCTGGGCATCTTTATCGTGGTGTTCGGTCTCTGGTACTCCATCCGCTGGCTACGCCAGCAGCTGCGCGGAGCCGAGCTGCTGGGCATTCGTGCCCAGCTGATCCTCGATGACAAACTCTCCAAACTGAGTCATGACCCCGCCGAAGAGTGGCCGGTGGCCGCCAGTCAGGCCCTCGATCATCTGCTCGCCGAGCTGGCTGATGCCCGCAAGGAGCGCAGCCGCTTCGACAACTTCATTCGCAGCAACGCTTTCGTCGACAAGATGACCGGCATCGGCAACCGGCTGTTTTTCGACAACCGGCTGGAGAGCGCCATCATGGAGGCGAGCGTGATGAGCGGCGGCGTGCTGCTGATCGATCTTGCCTGTCTGGAGGAGCTGGAGGCCGATCAGTTCGAGCTGCTGGGGCACGATTTGATGATGGAGGCGAGCGCCACCATAGGTGCCTTCGTGCGCAAACATAACGGCGCCCTGCAGGCCCGCTACGCCGGTCAGGTTTTTGCGGTGTTGCTGCCCAATATGTCCGAGAGCGAGATGGTGGATAGCGCCAGCCAGCTGCTCAAGAGCCTGCAACGGCTGCACTGGCCGCAGGAGGTCAATCCGGAGACAGCGGTCTATCTCGGCGCCGTCTGTTATCAGGCACAAGACAGCCTGCTCAAGGTGCAGGAGGAGGCTGAGCTGGCCCTCAAGAGCGCTCGGCTGCAGGGGCACAACGGCTGGTTCCTCTACGAGAAGCAGCTGGATGAGGAGCAGAGCAGCAAGGGTACGGTACGCTGGCGCACCCTCATCAGTCGCCGTCTCGAAGAGCACGGCATCGAATTTTACACCCAGCCGATCCAGCAGGATCGGGGGCAGGTGGTGCTGCAGCAGGAGCTGCTCACCTATCTGCACGACGAGCAGGGGCGGGCTTTGCAGGCGGGGATCTTCATGCCGATGGCGGAGAAGGTGGGCTTGTTGCTGCAACTGGATCGGCTGGTGGCGGAGCAGACCCTCGCCCTGCTGCGCCAGCGCTCCGAGCAGAGCTGCCCCATCAGCCTGACCCTCAGTGCCCAGAGCCTGCTCAACCGCGAGTTTCAGCGCTGGCTCTTCTTCGCCCTGTTCCAGCTGCCGCGCAGCACCAACGAGCGGCTGATCCTGCAACTCTCCGAATCCCAGGTGACCCGCCACTTCGAGGCGCTCAAGCGGCCGCTGCGCTCCTTGCGGATGCTGGGCTGCCAGCTGGCCATCGATCATGCCGGTCAGGATGTGGTGAGCACCCAGTACATCAAGGAGTTCGAGATCAACTTCCTCAAGCTGCACCCCAGCTTGGTGCGGGAGATCCATGCCCGTCAGGTCAACCAGATGGCGGTGCGCAGTCTGGTCGGGGGCTGCGCCAATACCCGCACCCGGGTGCTGGCAGTGGGGGTGGAGAGTGGTGACGAGTGGAAGATGCTGCGCCACCTCGGGGTGCATGCAGGGCAGGGGCCCTGGTTTGCCGAGCCCCAGCGGCTGGTGCTGGAACCGGCTGGTGATTGAGATAAACAACAGAGGGTCGCCTTGGGGCGACCCTCTGTTGTTTGCGATGCTGTTTGCGGTTGCCGTCAGGCGGGGATCACAGTCGCCCCTGCTCCCGCAGCCCGGCGAGCCCTTGCATGCCGCCAGTGTGGATAAAGACAATCTTGCTGCCGGGGGCGATGCGGCCCGCCGCCAGTTCGCGAAACAGCCCCCACATCGCCTTGCCGCTGTAGATAGGCTCAAGGGGCAGATCGGTCGTGGCGCTGAAATTCTGCACCCACTGCCAGAGGGCCGGGCTGAATTTGGCGTAGCCACCATCGTGGTGATCGAGCGCGATGCGCCAGCCGGGGATATTGGCAGCCGCGGGATGGAGGCGACACACCTCGTCAGCGATAAAGCCACCTCCTTTCAGTACCGCAATGGCGAGGATCTGCTCCCGATCCCGTTTGCTGGCGATCAGGCCCGCTAGAGTGCCGCCGCTGGCGCAGGGCAGTACCCAGAGATCCGGCGAGAAGGGCACTTCGCCGACCAGTTCTGCCACGCCGGGGATGGCCAGCGGGCTGCTACCCCCTTCCGGCACGATCAGGGTATCGGGTGCATCGAATTGGGCCAGCCAGTCGGGATCCTGCCGTCGCCGGTAACTCTGGCGGTCGACGAAAACGAGATCCATGCCCCAGCGCCGGGCATCCCGCAGGGTAGAGTTACTGACGGCGTCATATTCGCCCCGTATGATACCGGTAGTACGAAGACCAGATTGGCACCCCGCTGCCGCCAGCGCGTGGATATGATTGGAGTAGGCGCCACCAAACGAGAGCAGGTGCCGTTTGCCGTGCTCTTTGGCATGCAGCAGGTGGTATTTGAGCTTGCGCCACTTGTTGCCGGAGATGGCCGGATGGATCAGATCATCCCGCTTGCACCACAGCTCGACGCCATAGCAGGTCAGCAACGGATGGTGGAGGCGTTGCAGGGGGAAGGGAGGATGGCTTGACCCTCTGGCTCGGCGGAAAGGCTGGCTTGCAATGGTGAGTCCGTCTTTTAATCTGGAGGCTAATCTGCTGTTTATGTTAATATTTCATACATTTAATCACTATTGATGGGCGGGCTTACATGAAACAACTGTTCAGACGGTCGACGCCAAGCCGCCAGGTCGGGCTCTTGCTGGCCAATGACAGGATCATGCTGGCTGCGGTGGGCAATCCCCCCGTCTTCGCGACGCGCACCATCAACGGCCCACAGGAGTGGGCAGTGGCCATGAACGAGCTGTTCAGCCGTCATGGGCTGGCCAAGTCTACGGTGCGGGTGGCCCTCGCCGCCAGCCTTTATCAACAGATCCAGATCGACAAGCCTGCCGTGCCTGACGCCGAGATGGCGGGGGCGCTTCCCTGGGCCATCAAGGATTATGTCAGCGAACCCGTGCTGCAACTGGCGATGGATTATGTGGACTTGCCCACCCCGCCTGCCGGTCGTCCGCGCATCAATGTGATCTGCCTGCCCAAGAGCCGGGTGCAACAGCTGGCCGATGCCATCAACGGCATCGCGACCCTGCAATCCATCATCAGCGACGAATTGGCGCTGACCTCTCTCTATGACGCTGACGAGACGGTGCGCATGCTGCTGTGGCAGCCCAAGGGGCAGGATCTGCAACTGCTGGTCTTCCATCAGGGCGGGCTCTGCTTCTCCCGCCAGTTGCGCGGTTTCACTAGCCTGACTGGCGAACATGAGCCGGACAGCATGCTGCTCGATTCACTGGCGCTGGAGATCCAGCGCTCCCTCGACTATCTGGCGGGCCAGCTGAAATTGCCCGAGCTGGGGCAGATGCAGTTCGCCGTAGCCTCGCCTTTTATCGGTACCCTGGTGCGCCACATGGAGCAGACCTTCGGCTTTGCCGTCTCCGCCATGGCCAACAAGGCAGTCCTGGCCGGCGTTGAGTACCTTTCTGCCTACGCAGCCGCCATCGGGGAGGATGCGTGATGAAACGTCAGATAAACCTCTATGGCGCCGAGTTTCGCCCCAAGCGGCAGTGGGCCAGCCTCAATCAGATGGCGCTGGTATGGGGCTTTGCGCTGCTGCTGATCCTGTTGACGGGTGTCGGTTACAGCTGGCAGCAGCAGCAGGTCAGCCGTGCGCTGGCGCAGCGCTCTGCCGAGCTGGAGATCAAACGCAGCGAGGCGCAGCGGCTCGACGCCGAGCTGGCGCGCCATCAGGCAGATCCCCGGCTGCAACAGCAACTGGTCAACATGCAGGATGAGCTGACAGCCAAGCAGGGGCTGATGCGCCAATTGGGCAGCTTGACCCTGCAAAAATCCCAGGGCTACGCCAGCGTGATGGCGGATCTCTCCCGCATTCGCAACAGCAACCTCTCGTTGCAGCGCATCGAGATCAACGAAGGGCGGATCAACCTCTCCGGCTTTGCCGGACGCAGTCAGGATGTGCCGGCCTGGGTCAACCGCTTCAAGCAGACCCCGAGTCTGGTGGGCAAGGAGTTTGGTGAACTGACCCTCGGCCGTGACAAGGAGGGTCGTCTGACCTTCCAGTTGAGCGGCATTGCGCGGGAGAAACCCTGATGAACCTGAAAGCACAATGGCAGGTATGGGGCCAGCGTATCGCCCTGTTGAGCCAGCGGGAGCGGGTGTTGATCCTGCTGACTGGTCTGGTACTGCTGGGCGCGGCTGGCATTTACGGCTGGCTCGATGGCGCCGATACCCGCCTGCAGCAGGATCGTATGGCCCTGAGCGCCGCCGAGCGCGACCTCGAGATCATGGAGCTGGAAAACCTCGGCAAACAGACCCGGCTCAAGCGGGATCCCAATCAGGGAGTTCGCGATCAGCTGGCGCAGGTTGAAGCGGATCTGGCCCGGATCGACGATGAGTTGAAGGCCCAGACCGTCGATCTGATCCCGGCGCACGAGATGCCGCTGGTGCTGGAGGCGCTGCTCTCCCGCTCCGCCAACCTTCACATGCTGGCCCTCAGTTCGCTGGAGCCGACCCCGCTGATGGCGGGAGAGCAGAAGGTCAATCTCTACAAGCATGGTATCCGGCTTCAGCTTGAAGGCGGCTATTTCGATGTGTATCAATATCTTAAAGCGCTGGAAGCCTTGCCGCGCCACTTCTACTGGAAGCAGTTCGACTATCAGGTCAAAGCCTATCCCGGCGCGGTGGTGGAGATGGAGATCTACACCCTGAGTACCAGCAAGGAGTTTATCCGTGGCTAGAGTATTTGCGTTGTGCTGTTGCCTGTTCAGCTTGCTGGTACAGGCGGAGCAGGTCGAGGTATTGCAGGATCCCACCGCGCCACTGGCGGATGTGGCGGTTGGCGCCCGTGCGACCGGCGAGAGCAATGCCGGTTTGCCGAAGCTGCAGAGTGTCGTGCTGGGCAATGGTCCGGCACTGGCGGTACTCAATGGCAAGAGTTATCGGGTCGGGCAACAGGTGGACGGCTATACGCTGGTGGCCATCAATACCGATGCCGTGGTGCTGGAAAAGGCGGGAAAACGCCATGCGGTAACACTGTTTGCCAGCAAGATCCGGGTTTGAGTCGTGCTTGCCTCTCGAGAGGTGAATCGGCTTTATCGAGTTTAATTGCAAGTCAGGGTGCCCTAATTACATGAAAAAACACCGTCTCTGTCTGATCACCGTGGCCATGATGGCTGCAGGCTGTACCACGTATCAGCACCCCGAGCCGACCCAGGCGAAGGATGCCCTCAAACAGGCCATGAACGAACAGCAGAAACAGGCTGCCCCTCTGACCGCGTTGCCCAAATCGGTGCAAAGTGAATTGCTGCAGCTGAACCGGCCGCAGATACCGGTCGGCATGCCGGAGAAGCGGCTGCGTATCGCGGCTCACGACGTGGAGGCGGTAGAGTTTTTCGGTTCCCTGTTCAAGGGCTCCCGCTACAGCGTGGCGGTTCACCCCGGGGTGGCAGGGCTGGTCTCCGTCGAGCTCAAGGATGTGACTCTGCCGGAAGTGCTGGCGGTGGTGGGCGACATGTACGGCTTCGACGTGCAGCGCAAGGGCAATGTCTTCCATATCTATCCGGCGGGTCTGCGCACCGAAACCATCCCGGTCAACTACCTGATGATGTCCCGTCGTGGCCTCTCCCGCACCTCGGTCAGCACCGGCGGGGTGACGGCCAATGACAGCAATAACAGCAGCGACAGCAGTTTTGACAGTGCATCGAACAACAACAGCACCAACAACTCCTCCGGCAACAACTCGAACGGCAACAGCAGCAATGGCACCCGTATCGAGACCGATACCAACAGCGACTACTGGACCGATCTGCGCGACTCTCTGCAGACCCTGATTGGCACGGGTGATGGTCGCGCGGTGATCACCAGCCCGCAGGCGGGTCTGGTCACCATTCGCGCCTACCCGAAAGAGCTCAAGGCAGTGCGTGAATTCCTGAATCAATCCGATAGTCACCTCAAGCGGCAGGTGGTGCTGGAGGCGCGGATCATCGAAGTTGCCCTCAACGAAGGGTATGAGCAGGGAGTGGACTGGAGCGGTCTCTCCGCCAGCTGGGATGGCAACAAGGGGATTACCGGTGGCGGTTCACTGGCCAATACCCAGTTACCCACCACCCCCAACCAGATCTTCACTGCACTGGGTGGCGGCGCCGGTTTCAAGGTCTCTGACGGCAACTTTAATGTAGCGGTCAACCTGCTCAAGACTCAGGGCGATGTGAATACCCTCTCCAGCCCCCGTGTCACCGCGACCAACAACCAGAAGGCGGTGATCAAGGTGGGGACGGACGAATATTTCGTCACCAATGCATCGACAACAACCGTGAGCACGACGAGCGGTGATCGAACAACGCCCAATGTAGAGTTGACCCCTTTCTTCTCAGGTATTTCTTTGGATGTAACACCACAGATCGATGAAGAGGGGAAGGTGCTGCTGCATATCCATCCCTCCGTTATCGATACTGAAGAGCAAACCAAGACCATAAAGGTGACAGACAGCGATACGCTGGTGTTGCCGTTGGCGAAAAGCTCGATACGCGAATCCGATACCGTGGTGCAGGCCAATAACGGTGACATCATCGTTATCGGCGGCCTGATGAAGACCGACAAGCAGGAGATCGTCAGCAAGGTGCCGCTGCTGGGGGATATTCCCTGGGTGGGTGAAGCCTTTACCAACCGCCGCGAGAGCACCAAGAAGGTGGAGCTGGTGATCATGCTCAAACCGACCGTGGTGGAGAAAGATACCTGGCAAAACGAGCTGCAACGCTCCTCCGAGCTGCTCGACAAGTGGTATCCGGCCAAGGGCTGACCCATGACACCAGATGCAGTCACCCTTATCCCGAACGGCCTGTGCTGCCTTGCCAGCACAGGCTGCTTGCTTGCCGTGGCAGGTGAGGTCTCATGTACCTGACCCACTTCGGCCTGCAGGAGGCACCGTTCAGCCTCACTCCCAATACCGGCTTCTACTACGGCCTGCCGCCTCACGAAGAGGCGCTGCAGGTGCTGAACTGGGCGCTGGCGCAGGGGGAGGGCTTTATCAAGGTGACCGGCGAGGTGGGTACCGGCAAGACCCTGCTCTGTCGCAAGCTGCTCAGCGAGCTGGGTTCGGAAGCGCGTCCGGTGCGGCTTGCCTGGTTGCCCAATCCCCACCTCACTCCGGCCGAGCTGCGCATCGCGCTGGCGCTGGAGCTGGGGGTGGCGGTACGGGATCAGAGCGAGCTGGATCTGACCGATCGTATCCATCGTCACCTGATCAGCCTGCACCAGCAGGGCAGCCGGGTGGTGGTGCTGATCGACGAGGCGCAAGCGCTGCCGGACGAGACGCTGGAGGCGGTCCGCCTGTTCGGCAATCTCGAGACCGAATCGAGCAAGCTGCTGCAGATCGTGCTGTTCGGCCAGCCGGAGCTGGATGCCAGACTGGCCAAGCCGCATCTGCGCCAACTGCGCCAGCGGATTGGCTTCTCCTACAACCTGCGGCCGCTGCGTTTTGACGAGACCCGCGCCTATCTGGAGCACAGATTGCAGGTCTCCGGTTACCGCGGGGCACCGCTGTTTGCAGGTCGAGCCATGCGTCTGTTGTGGCGCGCATCGCGAGGGATCCCGAGACTTATCAATATCCTGGCGCAGAAGTGCCTGATGCTGGCCTATGGTCAGGGTGTGCGTCAGGTCGATAGCCGTCTGGTACGGCTCGCCATTCGCGATACCGACGATGCCCGCCGCTTTGCGCCACGGCGCTGGTGGCCCCTGTTACTGTTGCTGGGGTGCGCCCTGGCTTATGGAGTCTGGCCATGAGCGTTATCAACCAGATGCTGAAAGATCTGGACCGGCGCCAGCAAGGATCCGAAGGTGCTGCTGTCTATATTGCCCCTGCGCGCCAGCAGGGATGGTGGATGTTGCTGCTGACCCTGATCTGCGGTCTGGCACTGGGGATCCTTGGTTGGCGAACCTGGATCTACTGGCAGCAGACCCATATCGTCTCGGCTGCCAGCGAAGTGCTAGCTCCCGATGCGGTGACTCCCGATGTGGTGGCAAGGGCCGCCGCGCCAGTCAGCCAGGTCGAGCCGGTCGAGGTTGCGGCCTCGCTGCCGTTGCCAAGCCAGGATGCGGTGAATGATGAGGCAGGCGAGAGTGACTCGGACAGCATGGCCGACGGTGCGCCCTTTGATGCCTCCAGCGATGTTGACGAGTCCGGGCCGACCGATGAAGAGCTGCAGCCCGAGCTTTACGCCGAACTGGCGGCAGAGCAGCAGGCAGTTGCCAGCGCGCCGCGCAAACCGAGCGTATTGAAGATCGAGACGGTGGTGCTGTCGGCCAAGGAGCTGGCGGCACTGGCGGAGCGCAAGGCGACTACCGCCATGGCCAAGGGAAGCCTGCGGGATGCGCAGGACAACTACTATCAGGTGCTGGCCCACGATCCCTACAATCAGGGAGCGCGCGAGCAGCTGGCGGGGCTGCTCTACGGCGAGGGCCGCCTGACCGAGGCGCGTCAGCTGCTGGAGGAGGGGATCCGGCTCGATCCCCAACAGGCCGATTTTCGTCTGCTGCTGGCCCGCCTTGCCATCAGCGAGGGGCAACAGCAGCAGGCGCTTGGCTGGTTGTCCGGTTATCAGCCGGATCTCGCCAGCAACATGGACTATTACGCGACCTGGGCCGGGCTGACTCAGGAGCTGGGCCAGAATGCCGATGCGGCGGCGCTCTATGTGAAGCTGCTGCGTCAGCAGCCGGATCAGGGCCGCTGGTGGCTTGGCCTCGGCGTGGCCGAGGATGGTCAGGGCCACAGCCAGCGGGCGCTCGATGCCTATCGCAACGCCTTGCTGCACGGCAACCTCGGCGAGGCGTCGACCAACTGGCTGGAACAACGAATTGGTCAACTAACCCCTTGATAAACAGCAGGTTCGATTAGCTAAGCCTAATCGGATGCGGCAACGGGTGTGAAGTAACAGAGATCGGAGCAAACATGGCACAACCCAGACTGAAAATGCGCCTCGGCGACCTGCTGGTACAAGAGCAGATCATCTCTGATGATCAGCTGCAGCTTGCCCTGCAGCAGCAGCGTCAGACCGGCCGCAAGCTGGGCACCACCCTCATCGACCTCGGCTTTATCAGCGAGGTGCAGCTGTTGCAGTTCCTCGCCCGCCAGCTGGATGTGCCCTTCTTCGATCTCAACAACCTCACCATCGACGCCGCCGCGGTGCCGCTGCTGCCCGAAGTGCAGGCGCGCCGTTATCGGGCGCTGGCGGTCAACCTTACCGACGACAAGGTGACGGTGGCCATGTCGGATCCGGCAGATCTGAGCGCACTGGATGCCATCGCCGCCCTGCTCAGCCCGCGCATCATGGTGCTGGCGGTGGCGCGGGAAGGGCAGCTGCTGGAGTATTTCGACCGCCTCTATCGCCGGACCCGCGAGATTGAGAGTTTCGCCGAACAGCTGCAAGAGGAGTATCAGGACTCCGGCTTCGAGCTGGGCTCCAGCAATCTGGGGGCCAACGACGAGGGAGAGGCGACGGTGGCCAAGCTGCTGCGCTCCCTGTTCGAGGATGCGGTGCAGGTAGGTGCGTCGGATATCCACATCGAACCGGACGAGAAGGTGCTGCGCATTCGCCAGCGGATCGACGGCATCCTCCACGAGAACATCCTCAACGAGGTGCGCATCGCCCAGGCGCTGGTGCTACGCCTCAAGCTGGTGGCGGGGCTCGATATCTCCGAGAAGCGCTTGCCGCAGGATGGCCGTTTCAATATGAAGGTGCGCGGTCGCGATGTGGATGTGCGGATGTCCACCATGCCGGTGCAGTATGGCGAGTCTGTGGTGATGCGTCTGCTGGATCAATCCTCCGGCATCCTGTCGTTGACCGAGACTGGGATGCCGCCGGAGATCCTGACCCGTTTCCGTCGCCAGCTCAAACGCCCGCACGGCATGATCCTGGTGACCGGCCCGACCGGTAGCGGCAAGACCACCACCCTCTATGGCGCCCTCTCCGAGCTCAACCAGTCCAGCAACAAGATCATCACGGTAGAAGACCCGGTGGAGTATCGTCTTTCCCGCGTCAATCAGGTGCAGGTCAACCCCAAGATCGGCCTCACCTTCTCCAACGTGCTGCGCTCCACCCTGCGTCAGGATCCGGACATCCTGCTGGTGGGTGAGATGCGTGACAACGAGACGGTAGAGATCGGTCTGCGTGGCGCCATCACAGGTCACCTGGTGCTGACCACCTTGCACACCAACGATGCGGTGACCAGTGCCTTGCGCCTTATCGACATGGGGGCGCCCGGCTATCTGGTGGCGAGCGCCCTGCGGGCGGTGGTCGCCCAGCGGCTGGTGCGGCGGGTATGTGAGCACTGCGTCGAGGAGAAGGCGCCCGACGAAGGGCAGGCCACCTGGCTCACGGTGCTCTCCGGCGAGGCGCCTGGGCAGCATACCTATCACAAGGGCCGGGGTTGCCAGAGCTGCAACTTTACCGGTTATTCCGGCCGGATCGGGGTCTACGAGCTGCTGGAGCTGGATCAGCCGATGATGGATGCCCTGCGCCGCAACGATGCGGAAGGGTTCGCCAAAGCGGCCCGGCAACATGAACACTACCGGCCGCTGGCCCTCACAGCCCTCGATTATGCCCGTCAGGGGATCACCTCGGTGGACGAGGTGCTGCGACTGGCCGAGGATTTGGGGTAAGCGATGGCTAACTTTGCCTACAAGGGGCGTGACAGCCAGGGCAACGCCACCAGTGGCGTGGTAGAAGCGGCCAACGAGATGGCGGCCGCCGAGCAGCTGATGCGCCGTGGCGTGATGCCCACCGAGCTCAAACCGGGCAAGGCCAAGTCCGCCGCCATCGACTGGTCACTGTTGCTGGAAGGGGGCGTCAAGCTGGACGAGCTGGTGATCTTCAGCCGCCAGATGTATGCCCTGACCCGGGCCGGGATCCCGATCCTGCGCGCCATCGCCGGGCTGGAGGAGAGCACTCACAGCAAGCCGCTCAAGCGGGCGCTTCACTCGCTGGGGGAAGATCTCGGCAACGGTCGTCCGCTGTCGAGCTCGATGCAGGCGCACCCCAAGGTATTCAGCAGCCTGTTTGTCGCCATCATCCATGTGGGTGAGAACACAGGTCAGCTGGAAGAGTCCTTTTTGCAGCTCGCGAACTATTTCGAGCTAGAGCTGGAGACCCGCAAGCGGATCAAGACCGCCATGCGCTACCCCAGCTTCGTGATGATCGCCATCGGTATCGCCATGGTGATCCTCAATATCATGGTGATCCCGGTGTTTGCCGGCATGTTCGCCAAATTCGGGGTGGAATTGCCGCTGGCTACCCGCATTCTGCTCGCCACCTCGCACTTTTTTGTCAACTATTGGTGGCTGCTGCTCGCCATTCTGGCTGGGATGGTGTTCGGTTGGCGCCGCTGGGTCGCCACCACCAAGGGCAAGCTGACCTGGCACCGCTGGCAGCTCAAGTTGCCGATCGTCGGCACCATCATAGAGCGCTCCCTGCTGGCCCGTTTTGCCCGTAGTTTTTCCATGATGCTCAAGGCAGGGGTGCCGCTGAACACGGCGCTGACCCTGGTGGCCGATGCGGTGGATAACGCTTATATGGCGGGGCGGGTGCGGGATATGCGCGCCGGTATCGAGCGGGGCGAGAGCCTGCTGCGCACCGCCAGCAGCAGCGGCCTGTTCACTCCGCTGGTGATGCAGATGATCGCCGTGGGGGAGGAGACCGGTCAGGTCGATGACCTGCTGCACGAAGCGGCCGAGTATTACGAGCGGGAGGTGGATTATGACCTCAAGAGTCTCACCGCCCGCATCGAGCCGATCCTGATCGGGATCGTGGCGGTGATGGTACTGATCCTGGCACTGGGTATCTTCACCCCCATGTGGGACATGATGCGCGCAGTTCGCGGCAAGTAACTCGGCATCTTCAAGCTTGAATGGTGGGACATGATGAGAGCCGTAAGAGGCAAGTGAGCGGTGGAGTCGAGGGCTGGATGAACAGACAGACGCAGCAAGATGACCGCTGGCTGACCGGATATCGGCAGATCGCCGTGATCATCCTGTTGATGGTGATTGTTGCTACGTTGGTGCGTAGCTATCAGGGCCACCGGGAAGAGGCGCAGCAGCTCACTCTCACTTTGCTGGGGGAGCAATTTGCCGAGCGGGCACAGCGTTTGCACGGCATTTGGCTCGATGAGCGGCGCCCGCAGACACTGCATGTCGCCGGCAAGGGGTGGCAGTTTGATGCCCGAGGGTGGCCCTTGGGGCTGGTGCCACTGCAATCTCCTTCGGAAAATTGCCGTCAGTTGTGGCTGGCACTGATGGGTGAGACGAAGGGGGGCGTGCCTCCCCTGCAGGTTCTGGCCCGTCCCGATGGCAGTGGTTGCGAGATGGGGTGGGATGGTTATTGGCTGGTTTATCAGTTTTCTGACGGGCGGGTGATGAAAAAGCCTTGAATGAAACCAATCATATGACCCAACTACATGATTTTTTTGGGCCTGCATGAAATAATGCGGGGCATTACGGAGGGAGCATGACAATGAAACCAATGGCACCAACAATGCCGGAAAACGGGATGAGAAGACGGTCTGTCGGCTTTTCCCTCATTGAGCTGGTGATCGTTATCGTGATCCTGGGGATCCTGGCGGTGACTGCACTGCCGCGCTTTCTCGATGTGACTGACGAAGCGAAAAAGGCCAGCGTGGAAGGGGTCTCTGGCGGTTTTGCTACCGGCGTTTCACTGGTTCGGGCGCAATGGGAGGCGGAAGGTCGCGCCAAACAGGACAGCCTCAATACTGTGCTCTATGACGGTAGTCGCTTCTATCTGACCACTCCGACCGAGACCCAGATCAGCAATGGCGAGCTATCGCCCGGCTATCCCATGGATACCGTTGCAAGCGGTAATCCCGATGTGGATCCGGCCAATCTGACCGCCGAACGTTGTCTCAATATTTGGGAGGGGTTACTGCAAAACCCGCCCAAGGCTACGGCCAGCTTCAATGAAGTGCGCGGTAGCGGCAATGACCTGAAATACTATGCCACAGTAAGCAGTAATGGACTGGATTCGGTCTGCCGTTACTATCTGGTCAATAGTCTGAGTAAGGGCAGTGATGGCAAGTATCAGGATCCGCAAGGCAAGACTGATGCATTTATGAGTTTCAGTTACCGTCCGGCGTCCGGTCAGGTGACCACAAATATTAATTAACAGAGGAAAGTGAAATGAAAAAACAGGCGGGTTTTACCCTGATCGAACTGGTTATCGTGATCATCATTCTGGGTATTCTGGCGGTCACCGCTGCACCCAAGTTCCTGAATCTGCAGGATGATGCAAAAACGGCAGCGGCAAGCGGAGTACTGGCTGCAGTACAGAGCTCTTCTCAACTGGTATACAGCAAAGCTGCGTTGGAAGGGTTGGAAACTGCGTCTTCTGGTGCTGTATCGAGCTCTGATGGCACAACTATTCAAGTTGTGTATGGTTATCCCAAGGCATCTGCAGACGGTATTGAACAAGCTGTGACTATTGATGGTTCCTGGAAAGGCGTGTCAGCTTCTTCTTCCACATTCCGTTTTGCACCAAACGATGCGAAAGAAAAGTCTGATTGTGTTCTTTACACTCAAGCCACCTCTACTACACCCGCTAAAGCGGAATTGGGTAAATTCGACGCAACCAATGCATGTGTTGTAACCCCATAATCCATAATGTTAAAGCGAGGCTTGGGCCTCGCTTTCTTCTTTCCACCTATGAGAAAAACCATGCCTGCAACCAAGGGCTTTACCCTGATTGAACTGGTACTGGTGATCCTGTTACTCGGGATTCTGGCCGCCTTTGCCGTGCCCAAATGGCTGGGCAAAGGCGGCTTTGAAATTCAAACCGTGCGTGACGAGCTGCTGACCCGCCTACGGTTGGTACAGACCGTCAATATGCATGAGCCAGCCAACCGTTGTACCCAGCTGGTGGTTGCCTCTCCCCGTTTTGCCCACCGTACTTATGCGGCGTGTCCCGCCAGCGATGACCTGGATACCAGTAGTGGCTGGACTCCCCCGTTGGAGACCCGTGGTCGACTGGTTACGCCCTCTGCCGGTATCTCCATCTCCCTTGATAACAACAACCGCTTCGTGCTGCGTTTCGATCAGATGGGCAGACCGCTAGGCAGCTGCGCCACCGGTTGTACCTTGCTGGTGAGTGATGGTCGCGAAACCAGCCGTATCCAGATTGAGTCAGAGGGATATATCCATGAGATCCCTTAAGCGTGGTTTCACCCTGATTGAGCTGATCGTTGGCATAGTGCTCCTGGCGGTGGCTTTGACCGGCATTTTGGGGTTGCTTATCAATCAGGCGCCGCAGGCGGTAGACCCGGTGCAGCAGGTACGCGCCGCCCAGCTGGCCCAGCGCCTCTCCGGCGAGATCTTGCAAAAGTCGTTTGATGAACATTCGGATCATAACGGTGGTCGTTATCGTTGTGGCGAGCAGGTGGCAGGGGTGACCATCTCTTCCTGCTCCACCAGTTATGGCCCGGATGGCGAGCCCGCATCCTATGCCTATAACGATGTGGATGATTTCGATACCGCAGGTAACTGGGTGGATGCCAACACCCTGACCCAGACTGCGGCGGGAGTCAGCAGCGAGGAGTATCGCAACTATCAGGTGAAAATTGCGGTGAGCGGTTCCGATTTCAGCGATGGCACCTTCAGGAGTTGTGCCGCGCCCTGCTCTGTGGGCAAGCGTATTGATCTGCAGATCAAGCTACCGGATCAGAGCGTGCTCGACTTCTCCTTCTACCGGGGGAACTACTGATGGATCGCTCCGCTGTCGAGTGTTGCCTGTCTGCCAGAATATCAGCGCCCCTAGCCAACTCCGGCGCCAGATTACGCCTGGCGGCCAATCGAACCTACCGCAAACCTCGGGGTAACCGTGGCTTTACCCTGGTCGAGCTGGTGATGGTCATCCTGCTGCTCGGGATAATGGCGACCTTTACCAGCCAGTTTATCGGTATCGGTACTCAGATTTATGGCGATGCCAGCAGCCGTGAGCAGCTGATGAGCGATGCCCGCTTCGCCATGGAGCGGCTTAACCGCGAACTGCGCGATGCGGTGCCGGGATCGGAGCGGATCGAGACGACTGGCGGGGCATGGGTCGACTCCGGTGCCTGTCTGCGGTTTTGGCCCATCAGCACCTCCAGCCGCTATCTGGCGCTTAACCGTGCTATGTCGGGGAGCACGGCCACCCTTGAGCTGGTGATGGCGACCCCGGCTTCTGCTGCCAACCCACTGGATGTGGATGCCACCGCCGTCAAAAAAAATGATCAGCTGATCGTCTTCCCTGTGCCGGACAAAAATGCCGGTTCGCTCACGGCTGGCTGCGATTATGGCCGCTGCGTAGCCAGGGTCACGGATGTGCTGACGCCCGTATCCGGAGCGCAAACCATCCGCTATACCAGTGCCGAGAGCCTGGCTGGTCTCTCTCCGGGCAGCCGGGTCTACTTTGCCAACCAGCAGGTACGTTACTGTGTGGAAGGAAACACGCTGATCCGTGCCACTGCCCCCATTGGAGCATCCTTACCTGCACAAGGCGTATTGATGGCCGATTCCCTTCGTATTGGAACCTTCTATCGGGAAACCTCGGCGTTTAACGCCGAAGGGGAGTTTGGCATGCGCTTTGTCTTCGAGCGCAAGGGGGAGTCGGTCACCTTCAACCACAAGATAGAGGTGTTCAATGTGCCCTGATCCACAGGCTTTCGGACGGATGCGAGGCAGCGCCTTGATGATCGCCCTGTTTGTGATTGTGGTGATGGCACTGCTGGCGGCTGCCATGGGCCGTTTTCTGGTCGATAGCGGCGAGAAAAATACGGTGGAGGTGCACAGCGTGCGTGCCCTGCTGGCCGCCCAGAGCGGTCTGGAAGTGGCACTCTATCGGTTGTTCCCCAAGCGCACTCTTGCCCAACCGAACCCACCTGCGGTCTGCCTGGCAAGCAGCCCACTGAGCTTTGCCAGCAATCCAGGGCTGACCAACTGTCAGGCTGTGGTTCGTTGCGCCACGGTGCCGGTGACCTATAACGGATCTGTGACCAATGGCTATCGTCTCGAGAGTGTCGGAACCTGTGGCAGCTCGGACCTTAACAGTGCCAACCCTGATTTTGCCGTGAGCCGAACCCTGATGGTCGAAGCTTATGATGGAGGAACTCCCTGATGCGCAATTTATTTCTGATCATTTGCTTATACATCATGGTTTCACCAGTTTGGGCTGCAATTGATTGCAACAGCATTTTCCCCGGACCAATTCAAAGCTATTCGAATACCGGTGAGCTTTATATGCAAAACAATGCAAAGGTCGAAAATTATAACAGTCTTGATGTGTGCTTTAAATCGGTAAAAGGATATGAGTGGGAAATGAATCCTCAGGCCTGTGGTGCTGGTAAATGTGAAATAACAAAAAAACCAAGTTTATCAAGAACACAGCCGACTTTGCTTGTAAGCTCTGATGCAAAAAATTATAAGATAGCTCCTGAAACTGTGCCTGATGTAGTACTTGGAAATACTGTCGGTTATGGAAAGTCGGCAGGGGCAGGTAGGTGGGATCTAGGTAGTGTCACTCTTAATAAAGGTTCCATGAGTGTTTCAGATACATATTCAACCTATGCTATTAAAGGTATGATTTTATATGAGAACTCAACGGTAACATTAAAAGCTGGAAAGTCATACATTATAGACGGTGACCTCTATATAAATTCTGGCTCGGTTTTTATCGCGGGTGTAGAGGCAACTACGTTATACATTAATGGTCGTTTGACTATTGAAAACGCATCAATGTTGTCTGGGTTAACCTCTCTTGATGTATATGTAAAAGAAAATATTATATTGAAAGGAGATGCCCAAGCACAAGGAAGCTATTATGTCGCAGGAGATGCGGTGTTGCAGGAGCAAGTTGTATTAACTGGGCGTCTTAGTGCAAAAAATGTTACAATGCAAAGTAGTAGTAAAGTTATATATGATGATGGTCAGCCAAAACTGCAATGCTTCAATGATAATTTTGATTCATCATCACTCAAACCAGAATGGGTGGTAAAAACCAGTAAAGGGTCATTTTCCCCCTCAATTAAAGAGGGGCGTTTGCGTTTAACTGAAAATAAGAATGACCAAGCTACCTCATTGACTTACCTTAAGTTATTTCCTGCTGCTAATAACTTGGTGACGGTAGAGTTCGATCATTCCGCTTATGGTGGCACTGGTGCAGATGGTATTGCCATGGTGTTGTCAGACGCCAAGATAACCCCTCAACCGGGGGCATTTGGTGGACCGCTGGGGTATGGCCATAAAGGCAGTGCTGCACCCGGATTCGCAGGTGGCTGGTTGGGTGTCGGCATTGACGAATTTGGTAACTTTTCTGCAGAAGGCGGTAGTAATAATCAACCTCGCCGAAATAATTCAATTGCTATTCGAGGTTCTGGCTCTGCTACAACTGGATATCGCTATCTTTATGGTTCACCGACCTTGAACCCGTCGATCCACAATGGCAATAATTACCCTAATCCCCCCCATCGCTACCGTTTGACTGTAGATTCCCGTTCGGGAAATAAAACCATGGTGTCAATAGATCGAAATACTGGTGCTGGTTATGCAGCAGTGCCTGGGATACCTACATTTGATGCTACCGCTAATGGTTTAGGTCAGTCACCTATACCAGAAAACTTTTACCTTTCGTTCACCGGCTCAACAGGTGGCTCAAACAATATACATGATATTGATAACGTAAAAATATGTGCATTGAAAGTGAATCCGGTTGGGGTTCAAGTACATCATT
The DNA here is from genome assembly GCF_051919665.1 of Aeromonas sp. 55A. NCBI lineage: Bacteria > Pseudomonadati > Pseudomonadota > Gammaproteobacteria > Aeromonadales > Aeromonadaceae > Aeromonas > Aeromonas sp. 55A. The sequence goes on from NZ_JBQBEH010000008.1 coordinate 1,929,695, forward strand.
TCGAATTCGCTCATTCAGGGCAGGCAATCACCTGCCAGCCTGAAGAGATCACAATTAAAGCTTGTGCCAATGAGGATTGTTCACAACTAATGTCGGGTACTGTTACGGCAGCGTTCACTCCTAACCCCTTTACGAATGGTGGTTGGTCGTCAGGTAGTGGTTTAAATAACGTGAGTAATGGTGTTGTCACTATAACTGGCGGCACCACTAAGGTGATGCTAAGTAATTATTCGGCCAGTTCCATCACTATGGGCGTGTCCAGCTCGACTCCGCCACTGCGGCCGCAGAGTGATACCTTATGTCGGTCCGGTTCATTGGGGCCTGCTAAACAATATTGCACGCTCCCGTTTGCCGATGCTGCACTGCGTTTCAATGTCCCCACCTTCTATGCCGGTACCTCGGGAGTCACCTCGATCCGCGCCATCAAATCAAACGATGTGGGGGCGACCAAGGTATGCGTGCCCTTACTGACTGGTGATCAGACTCTCCAATTTACCTCGAGCAAGGTCGTCTCTGAGAGCAGCACTGCCGTGCCGACGGTCAATAGCACCACGCTCGCGCCATCAGGAAACGTTAAGGTCGCGTTTAACAGTGATGGGGTGGGTCAACTGACCGTACAGTACCCGGATGCGGGTGTGTTGCGACTGGATGCTACTTTCCAGAAGAATGATGTCACCGGCACCCTCAAGCTGACCGGTAGTGATACGGTTGCTGTGATTCCTAAAGCGATCGCACTCCAGGCACAAGGACAAAGTGGCTGCTCGGGCAGTAACGACAACACATATGCAGCATGCCCTGTCTATCGTAAAGCGGGCGAGTCCTTTACTCTGCAAGCGCGAGCCCTGAATGAGCAGGATCAGCTAACCCCTGGCTTTGCGACCAGTAATAAGGCGATCTCTTGGGCGCTGTTAGCACCGGCAGCTGGCGGCACCGGAACATTTTCGCCGACAGCGATCACGTTGGCGAGCGGGGTAGCAAACGTGACGGCGAATTGGTCTGAGGTCGGGGTGATCCGGTTAGGCGTCAGCAACTTTGTGCCTTATCCCACTTATCAGGATGAATCTCCCCAACTTGAGACAATGCAACGTTTGAGCTCGCCCATCGGTCGTTTTGTCCCTTGGGATTACAGTTTGAGTAATGGCTTTATCACGCCTGCCTGCAATGCCTTTACATATATGAGCCAGCCCTTTGCCAGCGGTTTTGTCCTCACTGCACGCAATCTGCAGAAAGGGACGACAGAAAACTATAAGGGGGCGTTCGCTAAAGGGGTTGCTGAGATGGTGGCTGCCAATGCTCTGGATGGGGTTGCGCGTGACAAGCGTATTACACTATCTCCCTCGCTCAGCTGGGCAAGTGGTATTGCGAGCGTTAATCAGCAGTCACCTTTGGGGCTGAATACCCGCTTTGATCGTGCAGCGAGTCCAGAAGCACCTTTCGCCACGTTGAGCTTTGGTCTCAAAGTCGATGATAAGGATGGCGGCAATACACTGTTGGCTAATCCAAATATGAATACTGCTGTCGCTGGGACATGTTCCGGATCGGGGTGTAATGCGGTGCTGCTGGGTACTCAAAAGCTGTTGTACGGCCGCCTGCAGGCGGGCACGGCGGCGGGTCTTGCCTCGGCGCCGCTGGCCATTCCACTGCAGATGCAATATTACGAAGCGGGCAACTGGCTGCAAAACAAGGAAGATCAATGTACCCAGCTCTCTTTGGCCAATCAGGGGTTCACTTTCCTCAATCCGAGCCACACCTTTGATGCGGCGACTCGCGAGCTGAATCTGGGGGCGGGTCGCAAGATAAAGTTGGGGTTGGGCAGTTCTGCACCAGGTGGGGATGCTGCACTGGCGAAAGACGGGGAGATCCTGTTCCACTTTGCCAAGCCGGACATCTCGGTGCGCATCCCCTACAAGGTCGAATTGGCAAAACAGCCGTCGCAGCCCCTCTGGTTGTCTGACCCAACGAGTGCCAATGACGGCAACCTGCAAGGTGAGGCCATTTTCGGCTCCAGCCGGGGTAATGACAGAATTATTTATCGGCGCGAAGTATTGCATTGAATGAAGTGAAAGGGGGGTTGGCTCAACAGCATCCCCCTAAATCCTTGTTTATTAGTGTTTGCAAGCGTGTGCGAGTGAGTGATGACTCGCATTTTTGTCGCGCCTGATTGATTGGCGACAGTTTGAGCGCTTGCCCATTGGGGTGGGCATTGGTAAAGTTAGCCGGTTTTCTGCACCTCCAAATTCTTAGGATTTCCCGTAGCCATGTTCAAAAAGCTCAGAGGCGTCTTTTCCAACGATCTGTCGATCGATTTGGGAACTGCCAACACCCTGATCTATGTAAAAGATCAAGGGATCGTCCTTAACGAACCCTCAGTTGTCGCCATTCGCCAAGAGCGCGGGAACGCCAAATCGGTCGCTGCTGTCGGTCATGCCGCCAAGCAGATGCTGGGCCGTACCCCGGGCAACATTTCCGCAATCCGCCCGATGAAAGACGGCGTGATCGCCGATTTCTACGTGACCGAGAAGATGCTGCAGCACTTCATCAAACAGGTTCACGACAACAACTATTTCCGCCCCAGCCCGCGTGTGCTGGTGTGTGTACCGTGCGGTTCAACTCAGGTTGAGCGTCGCGCCATCAAGGAGTCCGCACTGGGCGCCGGTGCCCGCGAGGTCTACCTGATCGACGAGCCTATGGCTGCTGCCATCGGTGCCGGCCTGCCGGTGTCCGAAGCGACCGGTTCCATGGTGGTCGATATCGGTGGTGGTACCACTGAAGTGGCCATCATCTCCCTGAACGGTGTGGTCTACTCCCAGTCCGTCCGTATCGGTGGCGACAAGTTTGACGAGGCGATCATCAGCTACGTCCGTCGCAACTACGGCAGCCTGATCGGTGAAGCGACTGCCGAGCGCATCAAGCACGAGATCGGCTCCGCCTATCCGGGCGAAGAGGTGCGCGAGATTGAAGTCCGTGGTCGCAACCTGGCCGAAGGTGTACCGCGCAGCTTCACCCTCAACTCCAACGAAATCCTGGAAGCGCTGCAAGAGCCGTTGTCCGGTATCGTGGCTGCCGTCATGGTGGCGTTGGAGCAGTCTCCGCCGGAACTGGCTTCCGACATCTCCGAGCGCGGCATGGTGCTGACCGGTGGTGGCGCACTGCTGAAAGATATCGACCGTCTGCTGATGGAAGAGACCGGCATTCCTGTCGTCGTGGCCGAAGATCCCCTCACCTGTGTGGCCCGTGGCGGCGGCAAGGCGCTGGAGCTGATCGATATGCACGGTGGCGATCTGTTCCACTACGAATAAGACCCAAAGCCGGCCAGCGTGCCGGCTCTTTTTTGACGACCCATGAAACCCATTTTTGGTAGAGGCCCTTCGCTTCAGTTACGGTTGTTTCTCGCCGTCATCATCTCCATCGCTGCCATCGTCGCGGATTCCCGCTTCGGTGTGTTTACCCATGTTCGCGTCTACCTCAGTTCGTTAGTCAGTCCGCTGCAATACATGGCCAATGCGCCGGGTACCCTGCTCGACACCATGTCGACCCAGGTGCAGACCCGCGCCGATCTCATCGAGCAGACCAAGCAGCAGGAGCAGCAACTGTTCACTCTGCGGGCCCGTCTGCTCAAAATGGATCAGCTGGAACACGAGAACCAGCGGCTGCGTGAGCTGCTCGGTTCGCCGGTGCACAAGGAGTCCCGCAAGATGGTGGCCGAGCTGCTGTCGGTGGATTCCGACCCCTTCAGCCATCAGGTGCTGATCAACAAGGGGGCGCTGGATGGCGTCTACAACGGTCAGGCGGTGATCAACGATCAGGGTGTGATTGGTCAGGTGCTCCACGTGGGCTCCACCACCAGTCGCGTGCTGCTGATCACCGACTCCAGCCACGGTATTCCGGTGCGGGTGCTGCGCAACGACTTGCGCGCCATTGCCTCCGGCAGTGGCGAGCTCGACAAGTTGGAGCTGCGCAACCTGCCGCGCAATACCGATATTCAGGTGGGTGATCTGCTGGTCACCTCGGGCCTTGGTGGTCGTTTCCCGGAAGGCTATCCGGTGGCGACTGTGACCCGCTCCGAGTATGTGGAGGGCAAGCCCTTTGCCCAGGTCGAGGCCAAGCCGCTGGTGGAGCTGGACAGACTGCGCTATCTGCTGCTGCTGTGGACCGACAAGAAGCCTGAAGTACATGATGAGGATGGCGAACGGGCGGCTCCCGCTGCGTCCGCCGCAGGAGCCACCCGCTAATGCTAGAACCCGCCAGCGGCAGGATCTGGATCTGGATCTCGATCCTGCTGGCCTTGAGCCTGTCGATCCTGCCGCTTCCTTTCGAATTTGACCCCTTCCGTCCGGACTGGCTGGCTATGGTGCTCATCTACTGGGCACTGGCTTTGCCGCACCGGACCAACGTCGGCACCGCCTGGGTGGCGGGCCTGCTGCTGGATGTGCTGCTTGGCAGCACCCTCGGCGTGCGGGCGATGGCGATGGCCATCACCACCTATCTGGCGGCCTTCCAGTTCCAGAAGATCCGCAACTTCTCCCTCTGGCAGCAGGCACTGATCATCGGTGGCCTCTCGCTGGTGGGTAAAATGACGGTATTCTGGGCCGAGCATCTGTTCAGCCAGGCCAGTCTCAACTTCTCCTACTTTTGGTCGACGTTGACGACGATGCTAATATGGCCCTGGGTGTTTCTGGTGCTGCGCAAGGTGCGGCGCCGCTTCAATATCAGGTAAATATGAACAAGAACAACGAACCACAACTCTATCTCGCCTCGGCTTCTCCCCGTCGCCGTGAACTGCTGACCCAGATTGGCTACCGCTTCGAGGTGCTGAAACTGGATGTGCCCGAGCAGCGGGAAGAGGGTGAAAAGGCGCAGGATTACGTCTGCCGCCTCGCCCGTGACAAGGCGATGGCGGGTGTGGCGTGTGCGCCGACAGCGTTGCCGGTGCTGGGTGCCGACACCATAGTAGTGCTGGGGGATAGGGTGCTGGAGAAACCGTCCGATCTGCTGGATGCCAAAGATATGTTGGAGTCCCTCTCCGGCAAGGTGCATCAGGTGATGACGGCGGTAGCGCTGGCCAGCAAGGATCGTTGTGACGTGCGTCTGGTCACAACCAACGTGGCGTTTCGCAAGCTGGACGAGGCCGAGATCGAGGCCTACTGGCAGACCGGTGAGCCCTGTGACAAGGCCGGGGCTTATGGCATTCAGGGTATTGCCGGCAAGTTTGTCAGCCGCATCGAAGGGAGCTATAGCGCCGTGGTCGGCCTGCCCCTGCTGGAGACAGACCTGCTGATCAAGCATCATCTGGAACAGCTCAAATAATTTCCCGTCAGCTGTGCTCTGCTGCGTTTCTCCCTTGCGCGCGTTGTACCGGATTGGCTCTATAGAATTCAAAACTGGAACAGGCAAGGTTACTTATGTCGGTAGAACTGCTGGTTAACGTTACCCCCTCCGAAACCCGGGTCGCTCTGGTCGAAAACGGTCTGCTGCAGGAAGTGCATGTAGAACGTCAGGCCAAACGCGGCATTGTCGGCAATATCTACAAAGGCAAGATCAGTCGGGTGCTGCCCGGCATGCAGGCGGCATTCGTCGATATCGGCATGGACAAGGCAGCCTTTTTGCACGCCTCCGATATCGTCCCTCACACCGAGTGTGTGGCGGTGAAGGAGAAGGAGCAGTTCCAGGTCGGTAACATCGCCGAGCTGGTGCGTCAGGGGCAGGACATCATGGTGCAGGTGGTGAAAGATCCGCTGGGTACCAAGGGTGCCCGTCTTACTACCGATATCACCTTGCCATCCCGCTATCTGGTCTTTATGCCGGGCAGCGCCCATGTCGGTGTCTCCCAGCGTATCGAGTCCGAAGCAGAGCGGGAGCGCCTCAAGCGCACTGTGGCCGGTTATGTGGACGAGCTGGGTGGCTACATCATCCGCACCGCTGCCGAAGGGGTTGGGGAGCAGGAGCTGGAGCAGGATGCCGCCTTCCTCAAACGGCTGTGGCGCAAGATCCTCGAGCGCAAACAGAAGTATCCACCCTGCAAGATCCTCTACGAGGATCCCAGTTTGGCATTTCGGGTAGTGCGTGACTTTGTCGGTGCCGAGCTCGACAAGATCCGAGTTGATTCCCGCCAGAGCTTCGATCAGCTCAAGCGCTTCACCGAAGAGTACGTGCCGGAGCTGGCCAGCAAGCTGGAGTACTACCCCGGCGAGTCGCCGATCTTCGATCTTTACGACGTGGAGAACGAGATCCAGCGGGCGCTGGAGCGCAAAGTGGAGCTGAAATCCGGCGGCTACCTCATCATCGACCAGACCGAAGCCATGACTACGGTGGATATCAACACCGGCGCCTTTGTCGGCCATCGCAATCTGGAAGAGACCATCTTCAATACCAACGTCGAGGCGACGGCGGCCATCGCCCGTCACCTGCGCCTGCGCAACCTTGGCGGCATCATCATCATCGACTTCATCGATATGCAGTCGGAAGATCACCGCCGTCGGGTGCTGCACAGTCTGGAGCAGGCGCTGTCAAAGGATCGTGCCAAGACCAACGTCAACGGCTTCTCCCAGCTCGGTCTGGTGGAGATGACCCGCAAGCGCACCCGCGAGAGTCTGGAGCATGTGCTCTGCTCCGAGTGCCCCGAGTGCAAAGGGCGCGGCCGGGTCAAGACGGTGGAGTCGGTCTGCTTCGAGATCCTGCGGGAGATCATCCGGGTCAATCGTGCCTACGATGCGGATCAGTTCACCGTCTACGCGGCCCCGGCCGTGGCCGACTACCTCCATGGCGAGGAGTCCCACAGTCTGGCGGAGCTGGAAGTGTTTATCGGCAAGCAGGTGCGGGTAGTGAGCGAACCCCTCTGTGGTCAGGAGCAGTTCGACGTGGTGATGATGTAATTGGTCTATCGCTGGCTGAGTCGGGGCTGGTTGGCCCTGGGGGTCCTGTTCGTACTGATGGCAATGCTGGTCACCCTGGTACGGGTCGGGGGCCCTTTGCTGAATCAGTATCGAGAGAGCCTTATCCACACTCTGCTCGGCGATTCGCAAATCAAGGTCAGCGTCGATCAAATTGGACTGAGCTGGACACAGTCAGGCCCGGCCCTCGAACTGCAACAGCTCGCCGTTGCCCCCGACTCCAAACGCTATACCGTCAAGCTCGGCAAGGCCTGGGTGCACCTCGACTTCTGGCGCACCATTAACGAGCTCAAGCCGGTGTTTGGCGAGCTGATTCTGAGCGATGGCGATATCACCATCGACTTGCGCCAACCGGCTGACGACAGCCCCTCCGGCGATCCCCAGCAGGGCGCCCTGCTGCGCTTTCTGCTGACCCAGCTCTCCACCTTCGATGTGCACAACACCCGCCTCAGCGTCACCACCTCCCTCGGTGATCTGCGCGCCCTCGACATCGCCCAACTGCGCTGGCAGAACCGTGGCAAGCGCCATCAGGGGGTCGGCAAGGCCTATCTCATCAACGGGGTGGGCGAGAGCACCCTCGATCTGATACTCGATGTAGATACGCCGCAAGATCGACTCGATCGCCTCAAGGGGCAGCTCTATCTGGGGGCCCGCCAGCTCGATATCACCCCGACCCTGGCCAGGATCCATGCTGGTGAACCCAGGGTTACCGGTCAGCTCGACTTCCAGCTCTGGAGCGAGTTTGACAGCGGCAAGCTGGGCAATACCCTGCTGGCGTTTGGCAACAACTACCTGATCTGGAAGGATCCCAAGAAAGGGGAGATGCACCGCTTTGGCCTCGATGGCGGCAAGATCCAGCTGCGTCGGGATGGCACCGACTGGCAACTGGCCAGCCACAACGTCACCTTCAAGCTGGACGGCAAACCCTGGTTGCAGAGCCGCTTGCAGCTGGAGCGGATCGGGGATCGGGTGCAGGGCTATGTGCCGCAGATCGATCTCGACCAGTTTGCTCAGCTGAGCCAGCTGGTCTCCGCGATTTATCCTGCCCAGAGCGAGCTGCTCAAGCAGACCAAACCCAATGGCAAGCTGACTGATTTGACCCTGCAGGCCGATGCCGGGTGGCAGGATCTCTCCCTCAGTGGCCGCTTCAGCAAGGTGCGCCTCAAGGCCTGGCAGGATATACCCGGGATGCAGGATCTCAACGGCGAGTTCTGGCTTACCCCGACCGGTGGTAGCGCCAGACTGGCGCTGGCGAACGACAAGGTGGATCCCGCCCGTCACTTCAAGATGCCGATCCCGGTCGACAACTTCTCGGCCCGCCTCGACTGGTGGCGCGAGGAACAGGGCTGGGTGCTCTACGGTCAGGATATCGCGCTGGATAACCCGGATCTGACCCTGGCCAGCCGTTTCCGCCTCGATCTGTTCGAGCACCCTTTCCTCGCCCTGACCGGTCGCATCGATGTGAAGAATGCGGGCCATGCGGATCGCTACTTCCCGCTGCAGGCGATGGACAAGGGGCTGGTGGATTACCTGAGCGGCGCCATCAAGGGGGGCAAGGCCAAGGGGGCCGACCTGCTCTGGTATGGGGAGTTTCGGGATTTCCCCTACGACAACGGCAAGGGCATCTTCCAGGTGGCGGTGCCGCTGGAGCAGGCCACCTACGAGTTCTTCCCCGGTTGGCAACCGCTTACCGACCTGCAGATCGATCTCTTGTTCCAGAATGCCGGTCTCGATATGCGCAGCCGATCCACCAAACTCGGCAAGGCGAGCTCCGACTCGGTGCATGCCTGGATCCCGGATCTCTCCCCCGGCGCCCACCTCTATGTGGATGCCAAGGTGCAGGGGGAGGGCAAGGCCATCAGCGACTACCTGCAGGACTCCCCGCTGGGCAGTTCGGTAGGTCAGGCGCTGCGAGAGATCGAGATCCGCGGCCCGATGGCCGGTTCGGTCAAGCTCGATATTCCTCTCGATGGCGAGAGCGAGGTCAAGGCGAGCGGCGATGCCACCTTCAGCAACAACAAGGTGCGGGTCGCCAGTCTGGACCTGCCGCTGGAGAAGGTGCAGGGGCGCCTCGAATATGACAACGAACAGACCCGTTTCAACAACCTCAAGGCGAGCCTGTGGAACCAGCCGCTGACCCTCGACTATCAGGGGCGCCAGCATCCGGATCACTATCAGGTCGACCTCGATTTCAAGGGGCAGTGGGATAGCCGCCGCCAGCCCGCCGCCATCTCTTCATTCGGCATTCTCAACGGCCGCAGTAACTGGGGCGGCAAGCTCGGGTTGACCCTGCCCGACAGCAAGCCATTTAGTTTCCAGCTGGCGCTCGACTCCAACCTGCAGGGGATGGGGCTGGATCTGCCGCTGCCGCTGGCCAAGAGCAGTGCCAGCCGGCTACCGCTCAAGGTGATCGCCCGTGGCCGGGATGGCAGCGCCGACATTCGTGCCGTACTGGGGGCTGATGTGGATATGCAGACCCGACTGGTCTACGGCGAAGGGGTACCTTATCTCAGCCGGGTGCGAGTTGATGTGGGCCAGCCGGGCGCCCGGGTAATGCGCGATGCCCCCATGCTGCTCGCCATCAACCAGCAGGAGGCCGATGTGGGCGGCTGGCTGGCGCGACTCAAGCAGTGGTTGCCAGCGCAGAACCAGACCGGCAATGCGGTGGTCGGCCCCGCCTTCCTGCCGCAGGAGTGGTGGGTGGATGGACAGCTGGCTCGCGCCTATATCGGCAGTGCCACCCTCAAGGCGGCGCGTTTCACCTTGGGGCCGACCAATCAGGCGACCGAAGTGATGATCGACAGCCCCGACGTGATGGGGGTGATCCGCCTGCCTGCAGTAGCCAATCGCCCGGTGGATGCCAAGTTTGCCCGCATATACTGGTCCGGCAAGAGTTCGGATCTCAGCCCGGATCCCGATGCGCAGCAGGACAACGCCATAATGGCCTCCATCCCCTGGTTGAAGGTGAGCTGTGTCGATTGCCGCTTTGGTGAGCTGCCGCTCGGCGAAGTGAAAGGGGAGCTGGTGCCCGGCGCCAACAAGGTGACACTCAAGGGGCTGGATATGCGGCTGGCGGGGAGTCAGCTCACCGGCAGCGTCGACTGGCTGGCCGATGGCAACCGGATGCAGACCCGTGCCCGTGGCAAGCTGACCAGCAACAACAGCGAGCTGCTGCTCAAGCGGCTCGGCTACACCTCGCCCATCGGCGATGCCCCCGGCTCCCTCGCTTTTGATCTGAACTGGCAGGATGTGCCCTATCGCCCGAGCCTGTCGACCTTGGGGGGAAGTGCCAACTATCAGCTGGAGGGCGGTACCCTGCGCGAGGTCAACGACAAGGGGGCGCGGCTGCTCTCCCTGCTCAGTCTCGACTCCCTGCTGCGCAAACTGCGGCTCGATTTTCGCGATGTGTTCGACAAGGGCTTCTACTTCGAATCCATGTCCGCCTCTGCCACCATCAAGCAGGGGCAAGTCAGCAACGATGATTTCTATATGAAGGGGGCGGCAGGCAACCTGCGCGGTGAGGGGATCGCCGATCTGGTGCACTGGCGGCTCGACTACGAGCTGAGCTTCTCTCCCAATCTGGGGGGCACCCTGCCGGTGGTAGCGGCCTTCTCCATCACGCCGGTCACGGGTCTCTATGTGCTGGCCCTCTCCAAACTGTTGGAGCCGGTAGTGGATGTGGTGACCCGTATCGATTTTCGCATCTCGGGCCCGCTCGACGCACCCAAGCTGATCGAGGCGGGACGAGATCGCGCGCGCATCAAGCTCAACCAGCAGCAGAAAGAGGCGGTAGATGCCGTTGCCCCCGGCCTGCCGACCCAAGAGGTGACCCCTTTCCTGCTGAGCCCCAAACACGCGGGGCCCGCTCAGCGCTAAACGAGCGGCCCGGCATCATCACAAGGAGTGAGCCATGATCCGACATATCCTGCTGATCGCCTTCAAGCCGGGCACCCAGCCTGCCCAGATAGATGCGGTCCGTACCGCCTTTCTCGCCATTCCCCATCAGGTCAGCGGCGTGACCGCCGTGGAGTGGGGTCGTGATGACAGCCCGGAGGGGCGAGCCGAGGGGTTTACCCACAGCGTGCTGATGACCTTCGCCGACGAAGCGGCCCGCCAGCGCTATCTGCCCCACCCGGATCACGATGCCCTCAAGGCCATCTTCCGTCCGGTGCTGGAGCGCATCATAGTGCTGGATTACACCCTGCAGGCAGGGGATCGGGTTGTGTCAGAGGGGCCGTTATGATGGTGGATGAGCACTGGGCTGCCATCCCGCCACTGCAGCGCGCACTGCTGGAATCGGTGATGCAACATGGCGCAGCCCATCCTGCGATTGATGCCGGGGTAGTGGTTGGGTCGCTCGCCAAGGGCAAGGCAGACCGGGTATCCGATGTCGATCTCTTGTTGCTGGCCGAGCCTGGCTTCCATAAGCAGGGAGACGAACTGGTGCGCACCATTGTGGGGGATCGGCCCATCTTTCACTGCTGGCAAGGAAGACATGAAGAGGTCTGTTCATACTGGCGCTTCATATTCCTCGACATGACCAGCATCGAGATCCACATCCTTGATCGGGGGGCTGAGTTCCCCCTTGCCAAACCTTATTTGCCACTGTTCGATAAAACTTCCTCCCTTGGTGCGCTTGAGGTTTCTGGCCCTGCCCCAAGCCATTGGGACTTTCCTGCCTATATGGCCGAAGGGGATGGCCTGGTTTGGGAGTTGTTCGATTGCCTCAAATGGGCGGAGCGTGGCCAGCGGGGATTGGTCAGGCATCATCTTCGCAAGCTGCTGGGCGAGATGGATAAAGACCCGAATATTGTGGATCGCGATTAATGCGGACAAGGAGAGCGTCATGTGGTTAGCCGCAATACAGCTGGTATCTGGCCGTCACTGGCAGGATAACCGGGAGCAGATCGCCGCCGAACTGGCGGCCTTGCCCAAAGAGCGGCCGCTGCTGGTGCTGCTGCCGGAGAACTTCGCCCTGTTTGGCGAACGGCAGGGTTATCTGGATGGGGCCGAGGCCATAGGTGAGGGCCCGATCCAGCAGCAACTGGCTGAATGGGCCCGCGATTATGGCATCTGGCTGGTGGCCGGGGCTATGCCGACAAAAATGCCGACCACCATCGCAGGTTCCGACCATATCCACACCAGCTCGCTGGTGTTTGACCCAAGCGGTGAGCTCAGGGGCCACTACCACAAGATCCACCTGTTCGACGTGGATGTGGCGGACAAGCACGGTCGCTACCGTGAGTCGGAGACCTTCAGCCCGGGGGAGGCGCCTGTGTTGGTGGACTCTCCCTTTGGTCCCCTCGGCCTCTCGATCTGTTATGATCTGCGCTTTCCCGAGCTCTACCGCCAGTTGGCCCGTGCTGGTGCCCGCGTGCTGCTGGTGCCTGCCGCCTTTACCGCCGTGACCGGCGAGGCGCACTGGGAGCCGTTGCTGCGGGCCCGCGCCATCGAAAACCAGTGCTACGTAGTCGCTGCCAATCAGGGCGGCACTCACGAGACGGGGCGCCAGACCTGGGGCCACAGCATGGTGGTCGACCCTTGGGGTCGGGTGCTGGCGAGCAAAGAGTCCAGGCGCGGCACAGTGCTGGCAAAGATGGAGCCCGGGCTTATCGATGAATTGAAACGCACCATGCCAGTGCTGAGGCATGCCCGGTTGCTGTGATCCCGGGGTGTTGATCGACGTAGGGTGCAACAAGCGAAGCGCATTGCACCTGTGCCGATCTTGGGGTTGGCGGCGCCATTCACGGCGCCCATTGCACCCTGCGAATACGAACTGAACACCGGGCCACACCGGATGAATTAACCGTTACGACATCTCACGTCGAGATTGGAGAAGAAGATTGAGTCTATTGAGCCAGGTTAGTGCCTCCCTGTTGGCCCCGAACGACCTCGACGAAGGGCGCCTGCAGCAGCTGCTCGGCAGCCTGATGAGCCATCAGGTGGAGTTCGGCGATCTCTATTTCCAGCGCAGCTGGCACGAGTCCTGGATGCTGGAAGATGGCATCGTCAAGGATGGCAGCTACAACATCGATCAGGGGGTCGGGGTGCGCGCCGTTAGCGGCGAGAAGACTGGCTTCGCCTACTCGGACGAGCTGAGCCTGCTGGCGCTGCAACAGTCGGTGACTGCCGCTCGCGGCATCGCCGCCGCAGGTGCTCACGGCAAGGTGAAGGCATGGGCCCGCACCGAAACGAACCTGCTCTATCCGGCCATGGATCCGCTGCAGACCCTCGACAAGCAGCAGAAGATCGCCCTGTTGGAGCAGATGGACAAGTTCGCCAGAAGTCTGGATCCCGCCATCAATCAGGTGATGGCCTCCATCAGCGGCGTCTATGAAGAGGTGTTGGTAGCTGCGACCGACGGTACCCTGGCTGCCGATATTCGCCCGCTGGTGCGGCTGTCAGTGACCGTCATCGCCGAGAAGGGCGATCGTCGCGAGCGCGGCAGTGCCGGTGGTGGTGGCCGTTTTGGTTACGACTGGTTCCTCGAACTGGACGGACTGGAAAGTCGGGCGTTTGGCTATGTGCGCGAAGCGGTGCGTCAGGCGCTGGTCAATCTCGACGCCATCGATGCGCCGGCCGGTACCATGCCGGTGGTGCTCGGCGCCGGCTGGCCCGGCGTGCTGCTGCACGAGGCGGTAGGTCATGGTCTGGAGGGGGATTTCAATCGCAAGGGATCTTCCGCATTTGCTGGTCGCATCGGCGAGCAGGTGGCCTCCAAGCACTGCACCATCGTCGATGATGGCACCCTGCCGGGTCGGCGCGGCTCCGTCTCCATTGATGACGAGGGGACACCGGGTGGCTACAACGTGCTGATCGAGAACGGTATCCTCAAGGGCTATCTGCAAGACAAGCAGAACGCCCGTCTGATGGGGGTACCACTCACCGGCAACGGCCGCCGCGAATCCTACGCCGCCATGCCGATGCCGCGCATGACCAACACCTATATGCTGGCGGGTCAGTACGATCCGGCCGAGATCATCGCCTCGGTGAAGAAGGGGATCTATGCCCCCAACTTCGGCGGCGGTCAGGTGGACATCACCTCCGGCAAGTTCGTCTTCTCCGCCTCCGAGGCCTACCTCATCGAGGATGGCAAGATCACCGCACCCATCAAGGGCGCAACCCTGATCGGCAACGGCCCCGAAGCGATGAGCCAGGTCTCCATGGTGGGCAGCGATCTTGCGCTGGATCGCGGGGTTGGCATCTGCGGCAAGGAGGGGCAGAGCGTGCCGGTCGGTGTCGGCCAGCCCACCCTCAAACTGGACCAGCTCACCGTGGGTGGTACTTCGTAGGTTTGGGTTAGCCGCGCAGCGGCGTAACCCGACGCATTCAAACCCCGGCTCTTGCCGGGGTTTTGCTATTCAGGGGATCGCAGACAACAAAAAGCCCCGGTCGTTGGACCGGGGCTGGCGGGCTATTCGGTATCAGTTGACGGATATGGCGCGGGCGTCGATGAAATAGCGAGCGTTACCCTGTTTGTCGATCTGGATTTTGGCAACCAGCTGCTCTTGATCTTTATATTCCCAGCGTTGCTCGATCTTGGCGAGGGATGGGCTCGCAATCCCAACCACGTTCAGGTACTCGTGAAACAGGCTATGGCTCCCTATTTCGGTCAGCATCTTGTCCATCTGCATACTCTCCTGAAGTTGAGTGGGTATTCATCAACAAACCTATCAGCGTCCATCTGAATAAAGTCTGTATGAAAAACAAACTAACTCATTTGTGTGTCAATAACATGATCAGGAACAAGATCAGTGCAGATCGTCAGGGACTTTTTGATACCGTTTTCAATCAGAGCCGGTGGGCTTTTGCGGCAACTGATCAAACGTGCCGGAAGCCTGCGGTAGCGCCGGTGCGGTTTGCACAGCCTGGCCGCCGTGGAAGACTGGATCCTGTGCCACTTCCTTGATGCCGTTGATGCAAAACTGCATACCCATGCAGACCAGCAGGAAGCCCATGATGCGGGTCATGGCATCGATGCCGGTGGCGCCCAGGATCTTGCAGACCGGATCCGCCAGCTTCAATACTCCCCAGCTGATCAGGCTCATCAGGGCAAACGCCGTTACCACACCGGCGTAGATGGTGAGGCGGTTGTACTCGTCAGGCAGCTCGGCAATCTGGGCTGCCCCGCTTATTACCAGCGCCATGGTACCTGGCCCACACATGCTGGGCATGGTGAGCGGTACGAAGGCAATGCTCTGGTTTATATCGACCCCGCTCTGCTGGCTGGGGGCGGGGAACAGCATGCGAAAGCCGATAAAGCCGATGATGAGGCCACCGGCCAGGCGCAAGCCCGGAATGGAGATCCCGAACAGATCCAGGATCGAGGATCCGATAAAGAAGGTGATGCAGAGGGTGCAGAACAGATAGATGGCGGCCAGATTGACCTGACGGCGCACGTGTTCGCGCGACATCCCCTTGCTCAGCCCCAGCAGCAGGGTGGCCGTGGTGGGCGGGTTGACCATGGGCAGCAGCGCCAGCAAGGTGAGTAATACGACCTGAAAGAGCATCTTGAGCCTCGGATAAAGAGTTGGACGTCATGGGGCGATGCGGGTGGCAGGCCCCAGAGGGAGGCATATCTTATGCTGGCGAAACTGAACATAAGCAGTACAAAAAAGCCCCGGCAGATACCGGGGCTTGTTGTTCGGGTCAGGCCGCTTGCGGCGCTTGCTGCTGCCGGATGGCCCGTTGCTGGAACCAGAGCCAGAGACCGATGGCGAAACCCAGCACCGACAGGCTCACCACATAGTGGGAGGGGGCCAGCATGTCGCTCTTCATCCAGAGGGTCACCGCCATCGGGGTGAGGCCACCGAAGATGGCGTAGGCCACATTGTAGGAGAACGACAGACCGGAGAAGCGCACCACCGGCGGGAAGGCGTTGACCATCACGTAAGGCACGGCGCCGACAATCCCGACCGCAAAGCCTGCCAGCATGTAGAGCGGTACCAGCTGGCTCGTACCGGCCGCCAGACCGTGATAGAAGGCGTAGCTGGAGCCCGCCAGCAGCAGGGAGCCGAACATGAAGGTGAGACCGCTGCCCAGCAGGTCGATCAGTCGGCCATAGACGATGCAGCCGAGGGTCAGGGCCACGATGGCCAGCGAGTTGGCGGTCAGGGCGTCAGCCGGGCTGATGCCATAGACCTTCTGCAGATAGGTGGGGGTCATCAGGATCACCACCACGATACCGGCGGAGAGCAGCCAGGTGAGCAGCATGGAGACCACCACGCTGCTCTTGTGGCTGCGCAGTACCGTCTTGAGGGGCAACTCGTCGGCCAGCGCCTTGTTGGCCTGCATTTCGGCGAAGACCGGGGTCTCGTGCAACCAGCGACGCAGGTACATGGCGACGATGCCGAAGATACCACCCAGCAGGAAGGGCACTCGCCAGCCCCACTCGCTCACTTCGGCCGGGGTCAGGCTCTTGTTGACCGCAGTGGCGATGAGGGAGCCAAGCAGGATGCCGGCCGTCAACCCCGCCGTGAGCGTGCCACAGGCGACCCCGACCCGACGGGCAGGGACGTGCTCGGCGACAAACACCCAGGCGCCGGGCACTTCACCGCCGATGGCGGCGCCTTGCAGGATCCGCAGTCCCAGCAGAGCGATGGGGGCGCCGATGCCGAGCACTGCATAGGTGGGCAACAGGCCGATCAACAGGGTCGGCAGCGCCATCATGATGATGCTGAGGGTGAACATCCGCTTGCGACCGATGAGATCGCCAAAGTGGGCCATGATGATGCCGCCAAGCGGGCGGGCCAGATAACCGGCGGCGAAGATGCCGAAGGTCTGGAACTGGCGCAGCCACTCGGGAATGTCGGCCGGGAAGAACAGCTCGCCGATGACCACGGCGAAGAAGACGAAGATGATGAAGTCGTAAAACTCCAGCGCGCCGCCGAGGGCAGCCAGACTCAGGGTTTTGTAATCCTGTCGATTGAGGGGGCGGGCGTGATCGTGCTGTTGTGTGGTCGTGGTCATATCCGTATGTTTCCCATCGGTTTTTTTAGTTATTGTCACCCCGTGCAAGGGGCATATACAGGTGATCGAGAGTATGCTGCCTGCCTCTTGTGTGTAAATCGCGCAATTCGCAACACTGTCTTGCATCTTTTTGGGGCAATCCGAATGCCCCGCTGGCGGAGGAATGATGGAAAAGAAACGGGTACTGCTCTCCTGGAGCAGCGGCAAGGATTGCGCATGGGCACTGCATCAGTTGCGGCAAGATCCCGCCATTGAAGTGGTGGGGCTGTTTACCACCCTCAATCAGGCATTCGAGCGGGTGGCGATGCACGGGGTGCGCAAGCAGCTGTTAACCGAGCAGGCCGCCTGCGTCGGGCTGCCTCTTATCACCATCGATCTGCCCTGGCCCTGCAGCAACGAGGATTACGCCCGCATCATGACCGGCTTTATCGCCGATGTGGTGGCACAGGGGATCCGCCATATGGCCTTTGGCGACTTGTTCCTAGAGGATGTGCGAGCCTACCGTGAAAAGCAGCTGGCAGGCACAGGCATCGAACCACTGTTCCCGCTCTGGGGCAGCAATACCCGTGAACTGGCGCCGCAGATGGTAGCCGCTGGGTTGAAGGCGCGGATCAGTGCTCTCGACCCGAACAAGCTGGATGCCAGCCTGGGTGGCCACGACTTTGACGAGGTGCTGCTGGCGGCGTTGCCGGCGGGGGTCGATCCGTGCGGCGAGAACGGCGAGTTTCACACCCTGGCCTATGATGGCCCCATGTTCTCTCGCCCGCTCGGCATTCGGGTCGGCGAGACAGTGCTGCGCGACGGCTTTGTCTTTACCGATCTGCTGCCAATCGAAGATTAATTATCGGGGGTCAAATGCTCCCTTTTGCAGGAGCATTCACAGATTTGAGAGGCGGGATGGGGGCACTATTGGCCCCCTCTTTTGATTCAAGATGACAACCTGCCTTATGAAACACATCTCTCGTCCGGCGCTGCTTGCCTCCTTGCTGGCTGCCGCCCTCTCTCTGCCTGCTGTGGCGGGTCAAGCCGCTACCGTTCAGCCGATCCCTGCCGGTGTCACCACCGTCACTCTGGCCCAGCAGGCGCCGATCCACTGGGTGTCGGTGGAGCAGATTGCCAAGAGTCTGGATGGATTGCCCCCGATGGCGGTCGGGTTTGATATCGACGATACCCTGCTCTTCTCCAGCCCGGGTTTTTATCGCGGCAAGCAGGAGTTCTCGCCCAACGACGATAGCTATCTGAAGAACCCCGCCTTCTGGGAGAAGATGAATAACGGCTGGGATGCGTTCAGCATGCCGAAAAAGGTGGGCAAGGCGCTCATCGCCATGCATCTCAAGCGCGGAGACCACATCTATTTCGTCACCGGCCGCTCGGCCACCAAGACCGAAACCGTGAGCCAGACCTTGCAGCAGACCATGAATATTCCGGCCGACCAGCTCAATCCGGTGATCTTCGCCGGTGATCAGCCGGGCCAGAACACCAAGGTGCAGTGGCTCAAGGATAAGCAGATGAAGCTGTTCTACGGCGACGCCGATGGGGATATCAAGGCGGCGCAGGAGGTCGGCATTCGCGGCATTCGTCTGCTGCGGGCCGCCAACTCCAGCTATCGGCCACTGCCGTTGGCAGGGGCGCTGGGGGAAGAGGTGACCATCAACTCCCAGTTCTGATCCGGAGCGGATCCATGCAACAAGGGCGGGGCCATTGGCACCCGCCCTTTTTGCATCCGGCATCCAGATCGGGTCACTCGTCTGCCCACGGCATTTCGGGCAGGCTGTCGAGGAACTCGCCGTAACGGGTCAGATTGAAGGGGCCCTGATCGGCCTCCATCGCCATCAGTTCGGCCCCGAGGGCGCAGGCGATATATTGCAGCGCCTCTTCTCGCGGGGTGCCCTTCATTACCAGCCGCATCAGGGTCGCCTTCACATGGGGCGGGTGACCGTCGTTGAGCTGGTTCTCCACCATCTCCAGCAGCGCGTCTTCATCAAAAAATTCCTGAGTGTCGTTCATGGGATATCCGCAACAGTGAATGTGGCGGCCAGTATAGCCTGAATGGGGCTAACACCTTGAACAGCCTGCGAATAAACAATCCGATGGGGAGGCCATTTGTTACCCATAATTAGGAGGAGTTTGCCAAGGCAAACAGGTTGGAACACAGATAACATGGATGGACACGCCTATGCCCACGATAGATTCCCTGCTGGCCGAGCCCAAGCTACTGCCCCAGATCCCGGAAGTGATGCGCGATTTGATCCAGACCTTCAATGAAAAGGATCCGGATCTGCTCAAGATCAGCAAGTTGATCAACAAGGACCCTGTCATCTCCGCCAAGTTGCTGCGCCTGGCCAACTCGGCCAAATTCGGCAGCAGTCGCCAGATCGGCACCGTCAATGAAGCCGCGGTGCGGCTTGGACTGGCGATGGTGCGCAACATGGTGCTGGCCTGCGGGCTCACCGAATCGGTCACTGCGGTGCCCGGCATTGACCTCAAACATTTCTGGGGCTGCGTCTTCAACGTGGCGGAGCTGGCGCGTCGTCTGGCGGTGAAGAAGGGGACGAAGGGAGATGAGGTCTTTACCTGCGCCCTGCTCTATGACCTTGGCCGACTGGTGATGCATGTGGGCCTGCCGGAAAACACCGTCCATCACATCCACGATCTGGAGTTGCACAAGGGGCGGGCCAAGGCGGAAGAGCTGGTGGTCGGCTTCAACTATGCCCAGGTCGGGGCGGCCATGGCACGCTACTGGAAGTTCCCCGAGACCATCAGCAATGCGGTGGAGTATCACTACAACCCCATGCTGGCCAAGGAGTTCTCCGCCGAGGCCGGGTTGATCCATCTGGCGATCGTACTGGCAGCACAATCCGATGTGGGGGAAGAGGCGCCACCCGAGTGGCCCCACAAGGTGGCAGACGCGCTGGAGCTGAGCTGGGCCGATTGCGCCGCCCAGTTCACTGCACTGCGCGAGCAGGGTAATGGCTATGCCGGGTTGCTGGCTGCCTGAGCCCGTTTATCCCATCTCATCAGGGGCCAACATGGCCCCTTTTTCATGGCCGATGGCGCCACAGGCTTGCCAGCCCGGGAGTGACGGGGCACTCTTTGCCCTTCACTTTCCGTTTGAGAGCCCTTGCCATGATTGCCTCCTCCCGCCTGATCCTGCGCGAAATGATCGCCACCGACGCCCCCTTCATCCTTGAGCTGCTCAATGACGGCGACTTTTATCGCTACATCGGCGATCGGGGCATTCGCACCCTCGAACAGGCGCAGGAGTATATCCAGCAGGGGCCGGCAGTCAGCTATGCCCGCTATGGTCACGGACTCTATCTGGTGGAGCGCAAGGAGGACGGTGCCAGCCTCGGTATCTGCGGTTTGATCAAGCGCGATACCCTGGAGCAGGTCGATATCGGTTACGCCTTCCTGCCGCAATATCGCGGTCAGGGCTACGCCATTGAAGCGGCGCAGGCCGCCCTTGCCGATGGCAAAAGCCGGTTGGGGATCGGGCAGGTAGTTGCCATCGTCACTCCGGGCAACGAGCGATCCATCGGCCTGCTGGCCAAGCTGGGGCTGGTGCGCAGTCGACTGGTCAAGTTGAGCGAAGATGCCGATGAGTGCCTGCTGCTGGAGCAGTGATCAAGGTCAGAGAGCTGAAAAGCGAATGGCGAGGTAGCTGTCAGGTTGAGTGACAAGCAAGAGCCCGGGTCTGGCGAAAGGCGTGAGAGAAGCAAAGAGGCCGCCGTGAGTTGCGGCCTGTCTGCATCGGGCGCTGCCGGAGGGCAGGCAGGATCAGTTGAGGTCTTCGATGGAGAACTCGCCAGCGATACCATCACAGGAGATGGCGAAACCGCCGCTGAAGCGGGTGCTGAACTGGATCAGAAACGCATCATTGTCGTGCTCTTGCACAGGCAGGTTGATGGGCTTGCTGCGACGCAGGGGCTTGTGTGTTTGTACTGCTTTCATCATGGTATTTCTCTATATAAATTAGGTGTTTGCTCCTTGTATTGGCAAATGTCAGGTCAATGGGCGCGGTCGATTGGGTGAACGACAAGCGCGCAGGAATACCCAGCCCGGTTAAGGGGCGTCTGCACTTTCAAGGAATATGCTGATGCATAAATCAAATTGGGTGGGCAGATCGGGTCTGCACCGTGAGAGCCGGGCAACGCAGGCAGACAGCCTGACGGTTCTCAAGGCGAGTAAATCAGAAGAAGGTTATGCGGGTACTGGCAGGATTCATCGTGAGGTGAAACATTGCAGGGTAAACATAAACAGGGCTGATTAACTAGCCGACGCGCATTCTCTCCTCGAAATGAATAAAAAGCAAACAATAATTTGCCGATGTTGAAGTCAGTACGCTTTTCCTCTGTGTAATCAAGGTGCTATCAGCAGCAAATATCCGCAGCTATCCGCCATAAAAAGAGGGCTCCCGACGGGAGCCCTCTCTCATTCTGCAATCAGCACAGTGGGCCGACTCAGTAGTCGCCACAGGCCTTCTTGGCAGCCGTGATCATCGGGGTGATGGTCATGCCTTGCACCACGATGGAGAACATCACCACCGAGTAGGTCATCACCAGGATGACCTGACGCAGGTCGACGCCATGTTCCGGGATCATCATGACGCCGGAGGGGAGTGCCAGTGCCATCGCCATCGCCAGACCACCGCGCAGGCCACCCCAGGTGAGGATCCGCACCGAGAAGGTGTTGTAATTGCGGAATCGGCGGAAAGCCACATAGGGCAGCGACACGCTGATAAAGCGGGCACCCAGGCAGAGCGGGACCGCAATGACCAGCAGGATCCAGTCACGCCAGGCGAGATCCAGCAGTACCAGCGCCAGACCGATCAGCAGGAACAGCAGAGCGTTGAGGAACTGGTCCATCAACTCCCAGAAGTGATCCAGGTGATGGCTGCTCTGCTCGGAGAAGCCGGAGTGACGGGTCCAGTTGCCGATCATGATGCCGGTGACCACCATGGCCAGTGCGCCGGAGACGCCGATCATGTTGGCAAAGGCGAAGCCGGCGGTCGGGATGCAGAGGGTCAGCAGCAGCTCCAATGAACCGTCGTCGGTGGCGCTGATCATCACGTGGGCGATGAGGCCCAGCACGGCGCCGAACAGGATGCCGCCGAGGGCTTCGTGCAGGAACAGACCGGCCACGCTACCGAAGGTGGGCTCGACACCGCCAAAGGCGACGGCAAACACGGTGGCGAAGATGACGAGGCCAACACCGTCGTTGAACAGGGATTCCCCTTCGATCTGGATGGCGATCTGGGGTGGCGCTTTCATCTTCTTGACGATGGCCAGTACGGCAATCGGGTCAGTGGGGGAGATCAGCGCGCCGAACAGCATGCAGTAGACCAGCGGCAACTCCCAGCCCAGCAGCTTGGCGATAAACCAGAAGCCGTAGCCGATGAGGAAGGTGGAGAGCAGGGTGGCAATGATGGCCAGAATGGTGATCTCCCACTTCTGGCTACGCAGCGCCTTGAGGTTGATGCCAAGGCCACCGGCGAACAGCAGGAAGCCCAGAATCCCCTTCAGCAGGAAGTTCTGGAAGTCGATGCTCTCCATGGTCTTGACGGCAAGAGGTTCCAGGTTGAACCAGCCCAGTTTGCCAAACAGCACCAGCAGTGCGGAGATCAGCATGGAGCCCGCAGTAATGGCGATGGTGGTCTGGATCTTCACAACATACTGGTTGGCAAAGGCGATAAAAATCGCCAACGCTGCCAGAAAACAGAGTGTGTAGTAGACGCTCATAGTTATTTTTTTCTCGTTGGTAGACAGCAAGCACGTATCCCTATGCAGGACGGGCATAGGTTACTCTCGGGCCCTATGTTACTCATTACCCATAAATGAGTATATGGTGGCGCATTTGGACTGATAGACGGCTAGATTTCCATTTTATTTGTTTGCTGTTAGGATGCTGTTTACGCAGTTGCATGGATGTAAGAGGAACACGCGGTGTCGAACGTAATGTCGAGCAGAGAGCCGAGCAAGCAGTCGGACGTAACAAAGAAGCTGGAAGCCTGCCTCAGGGAGCGGATCCTGATCATCGACGGGGCCATGGGCACCATGATCCAGGGCTACAAGCTGGGGGAAGCGGATTATCGGGGTGAGCGGTTTGCCGACTGGCATACCGACATCAAGGGCAACAACGATCTGCTGGTGCTGACCCGTCCGGCGGTGATCCGCGAGATCCACGAGCAGTATTGCGCTGCCGGGGCCGACATTCTCGAGACCAACACCTTCAACGCCACTCGCATCGCCATGGCCGATTACGAGATGGAAGAGTTTTCCGCCGAGATCAACCGTGAAGCCGCCCGTCTGGCCCGTGCCGTGGCCGACGAGTGGACGGCAAAAGATCCCGCCAAGCCGCGCTTCGTGGCTGGGGTGTTGGGCCCCACCAACCGCACCGCCTCCATCTCGCCGGATGTGAACGATCCCGGCAAGCGCAACGTCACCTATGACCAGCTGGTGGCCGCCTACACCGAATCGACCCACGCCCTGATCGAGGGCGGCGCTGACATCATTCTGATCGAGACCATCTTCGATACCCTCAACGCCAAGGCTGCCGCCTTCGCGGTGGAAGGGGTGTTCGAGGCGCTGGGCTACAGCCTGCCGGTGATGATCTCCGGCACCATTACCGATGCCTCAGGCCGAACCCTCTCCGGCCAGACCACCGAAGCCTTCTACCACTCGCTGCGCCACGTAAAACCGGTGTCGTTCGGCCTCAACTGTGCATTGGGGCCCGATGAGCTGCGCCAGTATGTGGAGGAGTTGTCTCGCATCAGCGAATCCTGCGTCAGCGCCCACCCCAACGCCGGTCTGCCCAATGCGTTCGGCGAGTACGACCTCGATGCCGTCGAGATGGCAGAGCATATCCGCGAGTGGGCCCAGAGCGGCTTCCTCAACCTGGTCGGCGGTTGCTGCGGCACCACCCCGACCCATATTCGCGCCATGGCGGACGCCGTGGCGGGTATCAAGCCGCGCGTGCTGCCCGAGCTGCCTGTGGCCTGCCGCCTGTCGGGCCTCGAGCCGCTGATCATCACCCCTGAATCCATGTTCGTGAACGTGGGGGAGCGCACCAACGTTACCGGTTCGGCCAAGTTCAAGCGGCTGATCAAGGAGGGGCTCTACGACGAGGCGCTCGATGTTGCCAAGCAGCAGGTGGAGAACGGCGCCCAGATCATCGATATCAACATGGACGAGGGGATGCTGGACGCCGAAGCGGCCATGGTGCGCTTCCTCAACCTCATCGCCGGTGAGCCGGATATCGCCCGGGTGCCTGTGATGATCGACTCCTCCAAGTGGGAGGTGCTGGAGGCGGGCCTCAAGTGCGTGCAGGGCAAGCCGGTGGTCAATTCCATCTCCATGAAAGAGGGGGAGGAGAAGTTTATCCAGCAGGCCAGATTGCTGCGCCGCTACGGTGCCGCCGTCATCGTGATGGCGTTCGATGAGGTGGGGCAGGCCGACACCCGCGCCCGCAAGTTCGAGATCTGCCAGCGTGCCTACCGGATCCTGGTGGATCAGGTCGGTTTTCCGCCGGAAGACATCATCTTCGACCCCAATATCTTCGCGGTGGCGACCGGCATCGACGAGCACAACAACTACGCGGTGGACTTCATCGAGGCGGTGAAGGACATCAAGACGCACCTGCCCCACGCCATGATCTCCGGCGGCGTCTCCAACGTCTCGTTTTCGTTTCGCGGCAACGAGCCGGTGCGCGAAGCCATTCACGCCGTCTTCCTCTACCACGCCATCAGGAACGGTATGGACATGGGGATCGTCAACGCCGGCCAGCTCGCCATCTATGAAGACATTCCGGCGGAGCTGAAAGAGAAGGTCGAGGCGGTGGTGCTCAACCTAAATGACAACGCTACCGAAGAGCTGCTGGCCATCGCTGAGAAGTATCGCGGTGCCGGTGCCCAGGCTGAGGATCCGCGGGATCAGGAGTGGCGCAGCTGGCCGGTGGGCAAGCGGCTGGAGCACGCGCTGGTCAAGGGGATCACCGACTTTATCGAAGAGGATACCGAAGAGGCACGCGCTGGTGCCGAGAAGCCGCTGCACGTCATCGAAGGGCCGCTGATGGATGGCATGAACGTGGTGGGCGACCTGTTCGGAGCGGGCAAGATGTTCCTGCCGCAGGTGGTGAAATCGGCGCGGGTGATGAAGCGGGCAGTGGCCTATCTGCAGCCCTATATCGAGGCGGAAAAGTCGGGCGGCTCCAGCAACGGCAAAATCGTGCTGGCCACCGTGAAGGGGGACGTGCACGACATCGGCAAGAACATCGTCGGGGTGGTGCTGCAGTGCAACAACTTCGAGATTGTCGACCTCGGGGTCATGGTCTCCTGCGAGACCATTCTCAAGACTGCGCGGGAGGTCGGCGCTGATATCATCGGGTTGTCGGGTCTCATCACCCCGTCGCTGGACGAGATGGTGCACGTGGCCAAGGAGATGGAGCGTCAGGGCTTCAAGCTGCCGCTGCTGATCGGCGGTGCCACCACCTCCAAGGCCCACACTGCGGTGAAGATCGAGCAGAACTACTCGGAGCCTGTGGTCTATGTCTCCAATGCCTCCCGCGCGGTGGGGGTGGCCCAGAGCCTGCTCAGCCCGGATCTGAAGGAGGCATTTGTCGCCCGTATCGACAAGGAGTACGAGATCGCCCGGGATCAGCATGCCCGCAAGCAGCCGCGCTCCCGCCCGGTCAGTCTGGCCCATGCTCGCGCCAACCGACACCAGCTGGATTGGGTTGGCTACCAGCCCCCCAAGCCCCGCGAGCTCGGGGTGCAGAAGTTCGAAGATGTGGCCATTTCGGTGCTGCGCCCCTACATCGACTGGACGCCGTTCTTCCTCAGCTGGGAGCTGGCGGGCAAGTATCCGCGCATCCTCGAGGACGAGATCATTGGCGAGGAGGCGACCAAGCTGTTTGCCGACGCCAACGCCATGCTGGATCAACTGGAAAAGGATCAGAGTGTGCGCTGCGCCGGGGTGATCGGCCTGTTCCCAGCCAACGCGGTAGGGGACAGCATCGAGGTCTACAGCGACGAGTCGCGCACCGAGGTCATCAAGGTGCTGCATCACCTGCGCCAGCAGAGCGAGAAGCAGGGCTTCCCCAACTACTGTCTGGCGGACTATGTGGCGCCGAAAGAGAGCGGCAAGCCCGACTGGATCGGCGCCTTCGCGGTGACCGGCGGTATCGGTGAGGAGGCCATCGCCAAGGCCTACAAGGCGCAGCACGATGACTACAACGCCATCCTTATTCAGGCGGTGTGCGACCGTCTGGCCGAAGCCTTTGCCGAGTATCTGCACGAGCAGGTGCGCAAGGTTCATTGGGGTTATGCTCCCGACGAGGCCCTCAGCAACGAGGAGCTGATCCGCGAAAACTATCAGGGCATCCGCCCGGCCCCCGGTTATCCGGCCTGCCCGGAGCACACCGAGAAGGGGAGCATCTGGGAGCTGCTGCAGGTGGAGCAGGCCATCGGCATGCAGCTCACCGAATCCTACGCCATGTGGCCGGGGGCGGCGGTGTCGGGCTGGTACTTCTCCCATCCCGAGAGCAAATACTTCGCGGTGGCGCAGATCCAGCAAGATCAGGTGGAAGATTACGCCGTTCGCAAGGGGATGACGCTGGCCGAGGCCGAGCGCTGGTTGGGGCCAAACTTGAACTGATTTCCGCGTGACATCGGTTGATCTTTAACGAGAAACGGCGGCATCCTTGCTCGGGTTGAACAACCTGCACAGAGCCGCCGTTTAACCTGTTGGCCACAGTGATGTGGTAGCGTGCGGTTTGGTGTGGTTTGTCTTGTTGTCAGGATAAACAATTGGCGTTGTCTTGGCGCTGTGGCACCTTATACTCTCCCGCCCCATCCTGCCCAGGCACAGCCTTCTAGCGGAATTGTCATGAAGATCGCCATTTTATCCCGTGAGCCGAAAAACTACTCCACCCGCCGTCTGGTCGAGGTGGCACAGGCGCGCGGTCATCAGGTAGAGGTGCTCGACACCCTGCGCTGCTATATGAACATCGCTTCCCACAACCCCTCCATTCACTACGAGGGTGGGGAGCTGGGAAGCTATGACGCCGTGATCCCCCGGATCGGGGCCAGCATTACCGCCTACGGCACCGCCGTGCTGCGCCAGTTCGAGATGATGAACACCATGGCCCTCAACAGCTCGGTGGCCATCAGCCGTTCCCGCGACAAGCTGCGGGCGATGCAGCTGCTCTCCCGCCACGGCATCGGCCTGCCCATCACCGGCTATGCCCACAGCACCCACGACGTACCCGACCTCATCACCATGGTGGGCGGGGCGCCGCTGGTGGTGAAGCTGCTGGAGGGAACCCAGGGGATAGGCGTGGTGCTCTGCGAGACTCAGAAGGCCGCCGAGAGCGTGATCGAGGCTTTCATCCAGACCAACAACAACATTCTGGTGCAGGAGTATATCCGCGAGGCCAACGGCGCCGACATCCGCTGTCTGGTGGTCAACGGCAAGGTGGTGGCGGCGATGCGCCGTCAGGCCCAGCCCGGCGAGTTTCGCTCCAACCTGCATCGTGGCGGCACCGCCGAGGCGATCAGGATCACTCCGGAAGAGCGCGCAACCGCCGTACAGGCCGCCAAGATCATGGGGCTGGATGTGGCGGGGGTGGATATCCTGCGTAGCGCCCGTGGCCCGCTGGTGCTGGAGGTCAACTCCTCCCCCGGCCTGCAAGGGGTGGAAGCCGCCTCCGGCAAGGATGTCGCCGGCAAGATCATCGAGTTCCTCGAACTCAAGGCGAGCCGCAAGAACAAACCGGCGGAGTGAGCCTCAGGCTTGCATCTGTCAGATAGCAACAGGGCGCCCTCGGGCGCCTTGTTGCTATCTGGCTGGTGGGTTGGCGGTAGCACTGCGCCCTCACCCTAACCCTCTCCCAAAGGGAGAGGGAACTGTTCGGCAGTGATCATCGCCAGCCGGGCGCTAAATACGCCATCCTCGAGCCGGGTGTCGATCTGCCAACCGAGTTTCTCGCAGATGCGCTGGATGATGGTGAGGCCACAGCCGTAGCCGAGGATCTGATCCGGCGCCGCCGCCGTCGGGTTGCTGATGGTGAGCACCGGGCCACACAGCTCGATGTCGATGTGTCCCTCGGCATAGCTCAGGGCATTTTTCAGCAGGTTGCCGAGGGCGATGGCGAGCAGGGAGAGAGGGGCGTTTACTTCGCTGCTCTCGTCCAGATTAAGCCGGATATCGAGCGCCTCCCGCTGCAACAGTGGGGCTAGGCGGGCCAGCTCCTGACGGATCAGCGGGGTGACCTGTTGCAGCGGTCGCTCCACAGCCTCCTTGCGGCCCAGTAGCAGGAATGTCTCGGTGAGCAGCGCCATCTCGTCGGCGGCGGCGCGGATGCGGGGGGTGGCGCGGGCCGCTGGCGCGGGCAGATCCGTCACCTTGCCAAGCAGGGCGGCCGAGCCCTGGATCACCATGTTGGGGGTGCGTAGCTCGTGGCTGGCGAAGCGGCTGAACTCCTGCTCGCGGGCGAACACTGCGCTCACCTCCTGCTTGCCAGCCAGCAGCGCCAGCTCGATATCCCGCAGCTCCTGCCAGGGGGCGTCGGGTTCGAAATCCGCCTGATCCGGGGTGAGGTGGGCGACCCTCTGTTGCAGCCGTTGCAGCGGCCCCGTGATATGGCGCACCAGCCAGATGCCGAAGCCGAGGCAGCCCAGCAGCAGGGTCACCCCGATCAGCCGGGTCGCCAGATGCAGCTTGTCTTCGTAGGGGTCGAGGTAGTCGTCAGCGTCGTCGTTGAACACCAGATAGAGCAGTCCCTCGCCGGAGGGGTGACGGGCCACCAGAAAGTGTTTGTCCTCCTTGCCCAGCTGGTGCTCGAAAAAGCCGGGGGTCTGGTAGGGCTTCAGCCATTTCGGCAGGCGGCCCGCCTCGGTCCAGTAGCTGGAGAACTGTCTGGGGCTCGGAGCCGCCGCAGCCGGGCCGAGTCGCAGCCAGTCATCGCTGTAGCGGGTTACTTCGGCTTCCAGCCAGTGGCGCAGGCTCAGCTCCTCCATCTTGTCCTCGGCCACCAGCATCAAGCCGGAGAGCAGGATCAGCAGCACCACCCCGGCGCCGCCGAGAGCCATGATCAGGCGGCGGCGCAGGCTCGGCAGGCTCATGCGCTCACCAGTCGATAGCCCTGACCGTGCAGGGTCTCCAGCATGGGAGTGGGGAAGGGCTTGTCCAGCGCGTTGCGCAGGGCGTAGATATGGCTGCGCAAGGCATCGGAGTCGGGCTCCTCATCCCCCCAGACGGTGTCGAGCACCTCCTGACGGCTGACGATGGCGGGGGCGCGGCGGGCCAGCAGGGCGAGGATCCGGAACGGGATCTTGCCGAGCTTGAGGGGCTCACCGGCACGGGTGGCGCGGCCGCTGGCGACATCGACCGTCAGATCGCCAAAGCTGATGGCCCCCACATCGCCGCGCGGGCCACGCAGGCTGAGGGCTTGCAGTCGCACCTCCAGCTCCTCCATGGCGAACGGCTTGACCAGATAGTCATCCCCTCCAGCCTTGAAGCCCGCCAGCTTGTCTTCCAGGCTGTCGCGGGCGGTGAGAAACAGCACGGGAGTGGCAATCCCCTGCTCGCGCAGGCGCGCCACCGTGCTGAGGCCATCGAGGCGCGGCATCATCACATCCATGATGATGACGTCAAAACGCTGCTCCTCCAGCAGTTGCAGCGCCGCCTGACCGTGATAGGCACAATCAAGGCGGTGACCGGCCAGCTCCAGATAATCCATGATGGTTTCCGCCACCTGAGGATTGTCTTCCACTACCAAAATCTTCATGCTTTGCTCTCCTGGTTGGCGAGCGTTTCACGCTCTTTTCACACCGGATTCGGCATCCTGTTTGCCAGTGTAACCCCGAGGATCCCTGATGAAGAAGTCTCTCTGCGCCCTCCTGCTGCTGATTTTGTTGCCACTTGGCACCGCACAGGCGACCGAATTCAAACTGACCGGCCGCACCACCTGGCAGCTTGGCCAGTTGATGGTCAACGGCATGCCGTTCGTGATCGACGACCAGACCCGCTTCAAGGATTGGCTCAACGAGGATGATCTCGGCGGTACCTGGGTCGAGATGAAGGGGGTGGTGGAGAACGGCGTGCGCTATGTGCGCAAGGTCGAAGCCCTCGACGAAGATGACAAGGACGAGATGGATCTGGAGGGGCCAGTCGAAGGGGGGCGGATCTGGGGCTACACCACTTCGGATAACAGTCTGGCGCCGTTTGAAGGGCGCTGGCTGGAACTGGAGTGCAAGTTTGACGGCATGCGCCTGAGCCGCTGCCGCGAGGATGACTGATCCGATCTCTGCGTTCCGATTAGAAATGCTCCCGAATGAAGCCCATGCTTGTCCAGCATGGGCTTTTTGTTCAGGGACGAACGAAGATGGAACAATCGAGAAAGTGGTGTGCATGGATGCTGGGAATGCCGCTCTGGGCGGCGCAGGCGGGAGCCGACGAATTGTGGCTGGTGGAGCTGGAGCACAGCGACGGCATCCGCCTGCAATTTCAGGGGGCCGAGGTGGAACAGGGCAGTGCCGCCATCTGGCGGCAGGGGGAGATTTGGCCGCAGCCACTCAAGCCCGGCGACCAGCTCGCCCTGCTGGTGGCCGATGGCGTTGCCACCCGGATTGAGCTGCTGGCCGCCAGAGCCCCGCTGGCCAATCTGCCCTGGCAGCGGGCGCAAGATCGCCTGCAATCCTTCGATGATCGGCAGCTCACGCTGGCAACCCTGGGCACTGTGCCACTCAATCCGCAGGTGCGCTGGGTCAACGGTTCGGCCGCCGATCTGCATGCCGGGAGCGAGCTGGTATTGATCCGTTCGGCGGATGGAATATTGCAGGGAATTGAAGTGATCAATCCGGAA
The DNA here is from genome assembly GCF_051919665.1 of Aeromonas sp. 55A. Classification (NCBI taxonomy): domain Bacteria; kingdom Pseudomonadati; phylum Pseudomonadota; class Gammaproteobacteria; order Aeromonadales; family Aeromonadaceae; genus Aeromonas; species Aeromonas sp. 55A. The sequence continues at coordinate 1,960,414 of NZ_JBQBEH010000008.1, forward strand.
GAGTAATTCAGCATCTTCTTATTTAATATAGCTTCACCATATTGTGGCAGCCATTAAATAATGGCTGCCACAATATTTATGATTTACTCCTCAATAAAGTCATCGCTCTAATTATTTTCCTGTATCACTATTATTTTGTTTGTCATGGATGTTTTTTGGTGGTTTATTTTATTTGTGTCAGGTTTTGTCGGAGTCCATACCTGTCAAATGAAAAAGGATATTTCTACACAATAACAATTATCGTATGTCTGAAAGAGGGATAAATGATGAATAGAATAATTACCGCCAATCTGGCGTTTTTTGCGTCTTCATTGATGCTCGCTCAGGTGCAGGCGGCTGAACCTGTCTACCCTGATCAGGTCAAGTGGGCGGGCCTTGGCACGGGCGTCTGTGCCAGTGGTTACCGTCCTCTGACCCGTGATGAAGCCATGAGTATCAAGGGTAATCTGGTCAGCCGCATGGGGCAGTGGCAGATCACCGGGCTGGCTGATCGCTGGGTGATTATGGGGCCAGGATATAATGGCGAAATCAAACAGGGCACTGCCGGAGAAACCTGGTGCTATCCCAATTCACCGGTTTCCGGAGAAATACCAACACTCTCTGACTGGAATATTCCGGCGGGTGATGAGGTCGATGTGCAATGGCGGCTTGTCCACGACAATGATTATTTTATCAAGCCAGTCAGTTATCTCGCCCATTATTTGGGATACGCCTGGGTGGGTGGAAATCATAGCCCCTATGTCGGGGAAGATATGGATGTTACCCGGGTTGGCGATGGCTGGCTGATAAAGGGAAATAATGACGGCGGCTGCTCCGGATATCGTTGCGGGGAGAAGAGCTCTATCAAGGTAAGCAACTTCTCATATACCCTGGAACCCGACTCCTTCAGCCATGGTCAGGTCACCGAGAGCGGCAAGCAGCTGGTCAAGACCATCACGGCCAATGCGACCAACTACACGGATCTGCCCCAGCAGGTGGTGGTGACCCTGAAGTACGACAAGGCCACCAACTGGTCGAAAACCGATACCTACAGCCTGAGCGAGAAGGTGACCACCAAGAACAAGTTTCAGTGGCCGTTGGTAGGTGAAACCGAACTGGCCATCGAGATCGCGGCGAGCCAGAGCTGGGCTTCCCAACACGGGGGCTCGACCACCGAGACTGTCTCGGTTGAAGCGCGCCCCACGGTACCGCCTCACTCCAGCCTGCCGGTGCGGGTTGCCCTCTACAAGTCCAACATCTCCTACCCCTACGAGTTCAAAGCCGAGGTCAATTATGACCTGACCATGAAGGGCTTCCTGCGTTGGGGCGGCAATGCCTGGTATACCCATCCTGAGAATCGCCCCACCTGGGAGCACACCTTTGCCGTCGGCCCGTTCCGCGACAAGGCCAGCAGCATCCGTTACCAGTGGGACAAGCGCTATATCCCGGGTGAAGTGAAGTGGTGGGACTGGAACTGGACCATCAGCGAGTATGGCTTGTCGACCATGCAGAGCAATCTTGGTCGCGTGCTGCGCCCGATCCGCTCGGCAGTGACCGGTGATTTCTATGCCGAGAGCCAGTTTGCCGGTGACATCGAGATTGGTCAGCCCCAGACCCGTTCAGCGGCCTCTGCCCAGTTGCGTAACGCCTCTGCTGAAGGTGTGGCTCTGACCGGTGTGGATCTGGACAGCGAGGCCCTTGCCAACGAAGGGTTTGGCAATGTATCCCTGACCATAGTTCCGGTTCAATAACCTCCCTCGCAGGCCCCTTTCATAGGGGCCTGTTTCTGCTCTGCGCAAGACGATGCACTTGCCCAGCGCCCCTCGATTTTCCCTCTTTTTCTCCTCTTGTCCCTGCATGATTACAACAGGAAGCTATGGCTTGCCAAGGTGATGCCAACGCAGGTTTGACCTGTACTTGGGGTGGCCCCGTGAGCGAGGCATCGTTCACTCATTTGTTGAAAGAGGCGTGTTGGCCAGATTGTTAACGGCTTGTGCTTTAAATTTTCCCCCTTATACTGGCGCCATCTTGTCGGAGTGCTGACCGTCGAACGACGCGAAGCTGAGACCGTTAATTCGGGATCCGTGGAACCTGATCAGGTTAAAACCTGCGAAGGGAACAAGGGTAACTTGCGGGTTACCGCGCCGGAGGAGGAACAAGCCTCTTCCGCTCATCGAAGGGATCACCCTTGATGGGTCAGGGCGCACAGGAGGGAGTCTGTCCCGTCCGGTTGTCCAGCACGTGGGGCGCCTTTCCCACAGCGTGCAGAGAGCGGGAAGCGGCAGAACAGCAGCGCGGAGATCTATCCCGCGCGCACTCCCTCCTGACATAAACACCCCGCCGCAAGTTCATCTTCTCCTCGAACTCCAGACAAGCAAATACCCATAACTTCAACCAGTTAATGTGAGTTTTGCTATGTCTACTTCAGTATCTGATACCGCCAAATCCAGCCGCCGCGAGCAGCGCTCCAGCGCTCAGGCCTTTATCGACAGCCTCAAGGGGATGGCTCATCCCAACTCCCGTCGCATTTTTATCGAAGGCTCCCGCCCCGATATTCGTGTTCCCCTGCGGGAGATCCAGCTGGCCGACACCTTCGTCGGCGGCACCAAGGAAAGTCCCAAGTTCGAACCCAACGAACCGATCCCGGTCTACGACACTTCTGGCCGTTACGGGGAGGAGGGGGTCGCCATCGACGTGCGCCGTGGCCTGCCGCGCCTGCGGGAAAACTGGGTGCTGGAGCGGGATGATACCGACGAACTGCCGGGGCTCAGCTCCACCTTCACTCAGGAGAGGCTGGCCGATGAGGGGCTGGATCACCTGCGCTTCGAACATCTGCCAAAGCCGCGCCGCGCCAAGCCGGGTCGCCGGGTCACCCAGCTCCACTACGCCCGTGCCGGTATCGTCACTCCCGAGATGGAATTTATCGCCATTCGCGAGAACATGGGGCGCGAGCGGGTGCGCTCCGAACTGCTGCGCACCCAGCATCCGGGCCGCGATTTTGGTGCCCGTTTGCCCCAGAACATCACCCCCGAGTTTGTGCGCGATGAGGTGGCCGCCGGTCGCGCCATCATCCCCAGCAACATCAACCACCCGGAAGCGGAGCCGATGATCATCGGCCGCAATTTTCTGGTGAAGATCAACGCCAACATCGGCAACTCGGCGGTCACCTCCAGCATCGAAGAGGAGGTGGAGAAGCTGGTCTGGTCGACCCGCTGGGGCGCCGACACCGTGATGGATCTCTCCACCGGTCGCTATATCCACGAGACCCGCGAGTGGATCCTGCGCAACAGCCCGGTGCCCATCGGTACCGTGCCCATCTATCAGGCGCTGGAGAAGACCAACGGCATCGCCGAAGACCTCACCTGGGAGCTGTTCCGCGACACCCTGCTGGAGCAGGCCGAGCAGGGGGTGGACTACTTCACCATCCACGCCGGCGTCCTGCTGCGCTTTGTGCCGATGACCGCCAAGCGCCTCACCGGCATCGTCTCGCGCGGCGGTAGCATCATGGCCAAGTGGTGCCTCTCCCACCACAAGGAGAACTTCCTCTACCAGCACTTCCGCGAGATCTGCGAGATCTGCGCCGCCTATGACGTGGCCCTGTCGCTGGGCGACGGTCTGCGCCCCGGCTCCGTCTATGACGCCAACGACGAGGCTCAGTTCGCCGAGCTGCGCACCCTGGGCGAGCTGACCAAGATCGCGTGGGAGTACGACGTGCAGGTGATGATCGAGGGGCCGGGCCATGTGCCGATGCACATGATCGAGCGCAACATGACCGAGCAGCTGGAGCACTGCCACGAGGCGCCGTTCTATACCCTGGGCCCGCTCACCACCGACATCGCGCCGGGTTACGATCACTTCACCTCCGGCATCGGCGCCGCCATGATCGGCTGGTATGGCTGCGCCATGCTCTGCTACGTCACCCCCAAGGAACATCTGGGCCTGCCCAACAAGGAGGACGTGAAGCAGGGGCTGATTACCTACAAGATCGCCGCTCACGCCGCCGATCTGGCCAAGGGGCACCCGGGCGCCCAGATCCGCGACAACGCCATGTCCAAGGCGCGCTTCGAGTTCCGCTGGGAGGATCAGTTCAATCTGGCGCTCGACCCCGACACCGCCCGCGCCTACCACGACGAAACCCTGCCCCAGGAGTCCGGCAAGGTGGCCCACTTCTGCTCCATGTGCGGGCCCAAGTTCTGCTCCATGAAGATCACTCAGGACGTGCGCGCCTACACCGCCGAACTGAATGCGGCGAAGCTTGAGGCCGTTGAGATCAAGCTGGTCGGTATGGATGGTCAGCAGGAGCAGGTAGTGGCTCAGGTGGAGAGGGGCATGGCTCGTAAGGAGCCCGAGACCTTCAAGCCGGCCGAGGTGGTACGCGGCATGGAGCGGATGGCCGAGACCTTCAAGGAGACCGGCGGCGAGATCTACCATCAGGCGGCGGCGCTGAAACAGGCCGCAGGGGAGGAGGCGTGAGCAGCGCAAGCGGGGCTGTCAGCCCCGCCGACCTGTCGCCTGTGACGGACTCGCTACCTGTGGTCTGGACCATCGCCGGTTCAGACTCCGGCGGTGGCGCCGGTATTCAGGCCGACTTGCACACATTGCACGACCTTGGCGTGCACGGCTGCTCGGTTATCTCCGCCATCACCGCCCAGAACTCGGTGGCGGTGAAGATGGTCGACCCCGTGCTGATGCAGACCTTCACCGCCCAGATCGACGCCCTTAGCGTCGATCTGCCGCCTGCCGCCATCAAGATCGGCCTGCTGCCGACCCGGCTTCACGTCGAGGTGCTGGCCCGCCGACTGGCAGCCATCGAGGCCCCCTTCGTGGTCTACGATCCGGTGGCCATCGCCAGCACCGGCACCCCGATGGCGGAGCCCAATATGCTGGCGGCGGTGCGCGAGCAGCTGTTGCCGCGCCTCTCCTTGATCACCCCCAACGGCCCCGAGCTGGAAGCCCTGACTGGGCTGCCGGTCAGCAGCCCCGCGCTGGTGCGCCTCGCCGCCCGCCGCCTGCGCGAACTCGGCGCCCGCGCCGTGCTGGTGAAGGGGGGTCATCTTGAGTGGAGCGGGGAGCTGTGTCTGGACTACTACCAGGATGAGACCCGCGAATTCTGGCTCGCCGCACCGCGCCTGAATACCCGCCACGGCCACGGCACCGGCTGCTGCTACGCCAGCGCCATTGCTGCCGTGGTGGCGCAGGATTATCCGGTGGAAGACGCCATCACCCTCGCTCGCGCCTACTTGCAACAGGGGTTGGCGGCGGCGCAGGGAGTGGGGGCAGGCCCGGGGCCCATCGCCCATCTCGGCTGGCCCGCCGATCTTGCTCATTTCCCCCGTGCCGTACTGGCAGGGTCTGCCCTCGACCGTCGTTTCGGACTTTATGAGACAAGCAGCGCCCGCCTGCCGGATGGCCCCTTTGCGCCGACCGAACACAACCTTGGCCTCTATCCGGTGGTCGATTCGGTCAAGTGGCTGCGCCGCCTGCTGGGGCAGGGGGTCAAGACCATCCAGCTGCGGATCAAGGATCTGCCCGCCGCTCAGGTAGCACCGGCCATTCGCGATGCGGTTGAGCTTGGTCGCCGCCATGGGGCGCGACTCTTTATCAACGACTACTGGCAGCAGGCCATCGAGGCGGGTGCCTGGGGCGTGCATCTGGGGCAGGAGGATATGGAGACCGCCGATCTCGCCGCCATTCAGGCGGCCGGGCTGCGCCTTGGCATCTCCACCCACGGCTACTTCGAGCTGATGCGGGCCCGCGAGCTGGCCCCCTCCTATATGGCGCTGGGTCATATCTTCCCGACCAATACCAAGGCGATGCCTTCGCGCCCGCAGGGGCTGCTGCGGCTGCACCGCTACCGCGCCCTGATGGCGGAGTGGCCGACGGTGGCCATTGGCGGCATCAGCGAGGAGCGGGTGGCGGCGGTCAAGGAGAGTGGGGTCGGCAGTATCGCGCTGGTCTCGGCCATCACTGCCAGCGACGACTGGCAGGGGGTGACCGAACGGCTGCTTGCCGCCGTGGGGGCGGGGGATGAGCCGCGTTCGGCCACTGTTATACGGGAGGCTGAACATGCGCTCTGATGCCGCTTCTCTTAGTGACAAAGAGTATCTGAGATACGGCCGCCAGCTGATGCTGGCGGAAGTGGGGGAGGCGGGTCAGGCGCGGCTGAAAGATAAGTCTGTGCTGATCGTGGGCTTGGGAGGGATCGGCTCGCCGCTCGCCCTCTATCTCGCCGGGGCCGGGGTGGGCACCTTGTGGCTGGCCGATGGCGACACGGTGGACTCCAGCAACTTGCCGCGCCAGATCCTGTTCGATAGCGAGGCGGTCAACCACTCCAAGGCGGAGCTGGCCCGCGAGCGCTTGGCCGCCCACAACCCGCTGGTGGAGCTGATCGCCATCAACCAGCGGCTCGATGCCGCCAGCCTGCCGGAGTTTGTGGCCGAGGTAGATCTGGTGATCGACTGCTGCGACAACCTCGCCACCCGGCAAGCCATCAACGCCGCCTGCGTGGCTCAGGGCAAGCCCTGGATCTCCGCCGCCGCAGTGGGTTGGCAGGGGCAGCTGATGGTGCGCACCAGCAGTGAGCACGCCTGCTACGCCTGCCTCTATCCGCTGGATACCAAGGTGAGTCAGAGCTGCGAGACCAGCGGCGTCACCGGCCCGCTGGTCGGGGTGATGGGCTCTTTGCAGGCGCTGGAGGCACTGAAACTGCTGCTCGGGATGCCAAGCCCGGTCGCCGGCACACTGCGCCGCTTCGATGCTTTGACCCATCAGTGGCAGACCCTCACTCTGGCCCCCGATCCCGATTGCCCGGTTTGCGGACAGCGCCGATGCCCGACACACGATAAGGAGATCACCCCATGACCTTGACCATTCGACTCAACGATAAAGCCCAGCCGCTGGCGGCAGGGCAGAGCGTGGCCGACCTGCTGGCGGCGCAAGACGTTAATCCACAGGGCGTAGCGGTGGCCCTTAACGGCGCCGTGTTGCCCCGAGGCCGCTGGGCCGAGACCCGTCTCAATGACGGGGACGAACTTCACCTCTTTACCGCCATTGCGGGAGGCTGACATGCTGACAATTGCCGATCACACCTTCTCATCGCGCCTCTTTACCGGCACCGGCAAGTTTGCCCGCCCGGAACTGATGGCCGCCGCCATCGAGGCGAGTGGCTCCCAACTGGTCACCATGTCCATCAAGCGGCTCGAACCGGGCAAGGCCCACGACGATATCCTGAGCCCCTTGCTGCAACTCGGGGTCAAGCTGCTGCCCAACACCTCAGGCGCCAAGACCGCCGCCGAGGCGGTGTTTGCCGCCCACCTCGCCCGCGAGGCGCTGGGGACGAACTGGTTGAAGCTGGAGATCCACCCCGATCCTCGTTACCTCTTGCCCGATCCCATCGAGACGCTGAAAGCCGCCGAGCAGCTGGTGAAAGAGGGCTTTGTGGTGCTGCCCTACTGCGGCGCCGACCCCGTGCTCTGCAAACGGCTGGAAGAGGTGGGCTGCGCCGCCGTGATGCCGCTCGGCGCCCCCATCGGTTCCAATCAGGGGCTGGTGACCCGGGAGTTTCTCTCCATCATCGTCGAGCAGGCCAATGTGCCGGTGGTGGTGGATGCGGGGATCGGTGCGCCGAGCCACGCGGCCGCCGCCTTTGAGCTGGGCGCCGATGCTGTGCTGGTCAACACCGCCATCGCGGTGAGCGGCGACCCGGTCGCCATGGGCCGCGCCTTTGCGCTGGCTTGTGAGGCAGGCCGTAGCGCCTATGAGGCTGGCCTTGGCGCCCGCGCCCTGCAGGCGCAAGCCTCCAGCCCGCTCACCGATTTTCTGGGGGCGTTATGAGTCATGAAACAGGGGCGACCATGAACATCTCCCCCTTGCCCCAAGGGCAGCCAGAGGTTTGCCCCCCTCTCCCTCTGGGAGAGGGGCTGGGGGTGAGGGCGCCGGGGGGGGGGGGCTAAGGAGCCTTCCTTTCTCGACCGCTGGTACGAACTTGATTGGGACGATATCGGCATGCAGATCCGCGCCAAAACGGCCGCCGATGTTGCACGGGCGCTGGGTTCACCCCGCCGCACTCTGGGCGATTTTATGGCGCTGATCTCCCCAGCCGCCGAAGCCTATCTGCCGCAGATGGCAGCCGAGGCCGAGCGGCTGACTCGCCAGCGCTTTGGCAACACCATCGGCTTCTATGTGCCGCTCTATCTGTCGAACCTCTGCGCCAACGACTGCACCTACTGCGGTTTCTCCATGAGCAACCGCCTCAAGCGCAAGACCTTGAATAGCGACGAGATTGAGCGCGAGTGTCTGGCCATCAAGGCGCGCGGTTTTGACAGCGTGCTGCTGGTGACCGGCGAGCACGAGCACAAGGTGGGGCTCGCCTATTTTCGCGAGGTGATGCCCATCATCCGCCGCCACTTCAGCACCGTGGGGATGGAGGTGCAGCCCCTCTCGCAGGCCGAATATGCCGAACTGAAGAGCCTCGGCCTTGACGCCGTCATGGTCTATCAGGAGACCTACCACGCCCCCACCTACGCCCGCCACCATCTGCGCGGCAACAAGCGGGACATCGCATGGCGCCTCGCCACGCCGGATCGGCTCGGCCGCGCCGGTATCGATAAAATCGGGCTGGGGGCGCTGATCGGTCTTTCTTCGGACTGGCGCGCCGACAGCTACTTTGTCGCCGAGCATCTGAGCTGGCTTGAGCGACACCACTGGCAGAGCCGCTACTCGCTCTCCTTCCCGCGCCTGCGCCCCTGCACCGGCGGGCTGGAGCCTGCCGTAGTCATGTCAGATCGCCAGCTGGCCCAGCTTATCTGCGCCTGGCGCCTCTTCTCGCCCACGCTGGACTTGTCCCTCTCCACCCGCGAGTCCGCCACCTTTCGCAACGGCGCGGTGCGCCTTGGCATCACCCAGATGTCTGCCGAGTCGCGCACCCAGCCGGGTGGCTATGCCGAGGGGGATAAAGAGGAGCTGGAGCAGTTCGCCATCCACGACGACCGCCCGGTCGGTGAAGTCGCCGCCGCTGTGCGGCAGGCGGGGTTGCAGCCGGTGTTCAAGGACTGGGAACCCTTCTTGGGCCGATAGGGGCGGCCACGCCCCCCTTTGCCGGTGGCATCCCGGCGTCCAGCCAGACTCCCTGCCTGTGGCGAGCAGGCACGGCCTTACCGTGCAATCGTAGGGTCGATTAGCCGGTAGGCGTAATCGTCCGGGGGGATAGTCGATGGCACGGCTACGCCGTGCAGGACGCGAGGCTGCTGGCCTCGAAGGGGTTTCGCCCGCCCTTCGGGCCGGGGCGAGTGACTTTGGAAAGACCCAAAGTCACCAAAGGTCTTCTCCCCCGCTTATTCGCCCGACTGCGTCGGGTTCCTTCGGCTCACCCGCTTGTCCGACGGCACGCGCCGACGGGCCATCCATGGCCCGGCGCCGCTCGCTCGACATCCTGTCTCGCGGCCTGGACAAGCGGGCTCGCCTCAGCGAATAAGAGGGGGGAACCAAACAAGATTTTGCCTGTGTAAAAGCACCATGCTTGCTCTGTCAGTAATGGGGCTGACCAAATGAACGATGTTCTACTGATACAATTTAAAATAGTATCAAGCAGCATTTCTGCGATACCAATGAACTGCTCTATCAGAAAGGATGTCGGGATCGCTATCCACTTCGGTTTCTATATTTAGTGTTTTTAAATACCAACAAAACTTATCAATTTCCAAATTAACTTGGTCGCGTTTTTCCACCTTAAGGTCATTGTTTGGTGATAATATGAAAATAGCCCCGCCCTTATATTCTGTATAGCTTTTTAAAGCTAATGAGATATCTCTTTGCGCATCATACAAATGGCACTTGGCTAAGTTTTCATCAGAGTATGCTGCCGATGCTATTGTACCAAGAGAGCTTTTAGCTCTGTATGGAAGATAAATAGTCTGCGACTGTTGTCCCAGCGGTACTCTTTTTGATGGTGAAGGATCTCGCATTTCAAAATATTCTTCGAAATTAAGGTGCTGCTTGAAATATCCATCCATTAAATTATAAAGTTTGTCTCTAGAGATCGGGGTGTATGCACGCTCTCTTTTCTTTGTTATTTTTATTGATAACGGTACAACATTTGAGAATAAAGATGAAACGATATCGTCTACAGACTCACCTTGGGCATAACCATTATTCTTGAATGTTAAGTTTTGGTACTTTTTTGATAAAAAGTCATCTCCCGAAAGGATAATTTCTCTTGCCACATCACAAGCAAGCTTAAGATGAAAAATCATACTGTGAGAGTATAAGCAAGAGATCCTATCAAAATATTCTAGAGTTTGTACAAATGCCCCGCCTAAATTATCCTTAAAACATACGCCAATATTAAGCATTTCACCTGTAGCAATATCTGGTGACCATTGGATAGTGAACCATTCACCTCTGATAATTGGCTGGTGAGAATGCTCATTTAATATTGAATCAAAATTAATCATGCGACCCCCACAAGTACACCAAGCCTTCTACTTAATCTTTCGTTCGAGAAAATAGCCCGTTGTTTCAAAAAAACCAACAGACTGTCTCTTGCTTGTGGGTTCAAAAGTTGATCACACCAATAGATTACTTCAGCCAATACAATGTCTAATGCTTCAGTTTGCCCATTAGCACCCCTTATTATATCCATCTTTTGAGGTAGTGTAGGAATGGAGCGGAAGACTCGTTCTAATTTATTGACTGGATTGATAGTTATAGATAAATCCTCAGGAGACCACGCAAGATCCACAGGCATATTGCTATGGTCAATCAGAGTGACCTGGCTATTTGAATCAATAATCAAGTTTCCTAAATTTCTATCTTGATTTGCAACCCACTCATCAAATGCGATCGTTTTGTGCAAACTCTCCCAGTCATCAAGAATTTTCCTAAGACTTTCAAATTTAATCATATCGCCAATGCTGTAATAACTGGATGGGGATTGCCCAGTAATCTTGGAGGTGACAAATGCAATTGGTGAGATGGCGAAGTCAATCGATTCAATAATTCCATCAGGTAATATCAGTATGCCCGCTTTTGGCGCTACAGGAAGATCGCTTGATTTGGTAAGCAGGTATCCGAGGACTTCATTAAAAACACCAATGCTTTCCTCACGAGTGAATATTTTGACATATGATTGTCTCTGTACTCCGTCAGGCCAATCAATAAGGCATAAAAGAGTCACAGCCATTTGACCTTCACTGGGTCTGCCTAGCACCGATTTGAAACTTGCCTGGCTGAGTATTTCAATTGAAGATTGCATTCAATTATCCATAACGCCAAAAAATGATGGCTCACATTCTAGAGTAAAATGGTAATTGAATGCACTGTTTATTTAACCAGCAGTTATTGATGCAAAGCATTCTGGCTACCCTATCATTTTGACTGACGGTGTAGTTGGCGGCTTGGCTTGATGAGTCGAAGAGTGAAGGTCAGCATGACTATGGCCGTTCATCTCAGAAATGTACCTTGTGACAGTAGCCAGTCTGTGTGGATAAGAGAATAAACATGCGCATCCATAGGCAGGCCATGTAGGAAGATACGGTTCCTTTCTCGACATTCAAAGGTGGCCCCTGCTGCGATAGCAACAGCTTCGCTGGCGCTGTTGCCAACTTCCATCACGATCTCAAGCCGAAATAGGCCCAACTGCTGAAAGCCAAAGTCACGGAGCAGGGCGACCGCCTGTCGGGCGATGCCGCAGCCTTGCCGGGATTGCCGCACCCAATAGCCGATATTGCCGTAGCGGTGATGGGGCGACAGCTGGTTGATACCTGCGCCACCCAAAAGCTGGCCGGTGGTGGCGCAGAAGATGCCCATGTCAAAGGCACGTCCCGCCGCACGATCCTGATCGCAGCTGGCAAACCACTCCAGCGCGCTCTCCCGGGTAAATGAAGGGGAGCACCAGCTCATCCATTGGCCGACCGTCTCGATGGATTCGTGGGCCGCGTGGACAAACTCGTCGGCATCGGCCGGTTCGAACGGGCGGATCACGATATTGGCATTGGCAAGGGGCTGGAATGTCATCACTTGTCCTGCTTTTTCAGAAAGTAACTGATATGCCCCGGCGGCATATCGGGCAGCTGGCCAAAGACCTCGTAACCCTGCTTCTGATAGAAGGGGAGGGCCTGAAAACTGGTGGTTTCCAGATGGTAGTTGGTGATGCCCTTGCTTTGGGCGTACTGCTCCATGGCGCCAAGCAGGCGGCCGCCCCAGCCATCGCGACGGATACTTTCATCGATCCAGAGCCAGTCGACATGCAGCCAGCCCCACTTGATGTCGGCGATGATGCCGCCGTGTACCTTGCCCTCTTCATCCTTGATAAAGCTGGCGATCCGCTCGCGCAGATGGGTACCGGCGTGTTCCTTGTTGTAGCCCGAGAGACCAATGCGCAGGGCTTCGATCTCATCGTCCTGAGGCGGTTGGGGTGGGGTGAGTTGCATAGTGCTTCCTGCTTGAGTGTGATGATCTCTGTCGGGTTGCGACGTGTTGTGCGCCGGGCTTACCGCTGCGTTACTGTTGATGTTTTACCGACACTACCCTAACGGAATCGGGTGGAGCCGTGCCAGCTTTTTCGTGGGCCCAGGTTCGCCAGTCTCTGTCGCCCTGTGGTGGTGGGCGTATCGACCCCGCCGGGGTTTGTCCCTAGCATAAGGAGGATGCGGGGCAGGGGCTCCGCCATGCGGGCATGTGTTGATGCCCGTTTACGGATTTCTGGCGGAGAGAAAAGATGAAGCTGCGTTCCTTGTTGATGGTGGGGGCCCTGCTGCTGGGCGGTTGTGCGGTCAATCCCTACGGTGGTACTCAGGCTCCTGTCAGTGAACCCGATCAGCCAGTGAGCCAGCCGGACAAGCCGGTGACCAAACCGGATAGCGGGGACGTTCAGCCCAAGCCGGTGGCGCCGACCGGACTGGCGCAGGCCATGGCCGATCTCTTTGTGCAGGCCCCCGAGGTGCGGGAGCTGGCGCAAACCGGTCAGCCGGTGCTGCTGCTCACCCCGCCCCAGAACGGCACCGGCGAGCCGGTGGACACCCGCGCCATGGCGGCGGCCATGAGCAAGCTCATCCAGAGCAAGAGCGGTTTTCACTTTGTCGACCAAGGGCTGGTGGCGGCCATCACCGGCCAGCTGGAGTATCAGCAGGGCAGGATGAACCCGGCCTCCCTGGTGCGGCTTGGCCGCCAGACCGGCGCCGGCTACATGCTCTACGGGGATCTGGTGACAGAGGGGAGCCGTTATCGGTTGTCGATGACCCTGATGGAGCTGCGCAGCGGCGAGCTGATCTGGAGCGGTAGTCGCTCCGCCAGCCACTGAGCGGTCTGCGACCAATCAAAAAGAGGGTTGAGTGCCTGTGCGCTCAACCCTCTTCTCATTTCTGGCCCTATGCCTGATGGGGCTTGTCTCTAGCGGATTGCCGCTTCCAGCGCGGCTATCTCGCCGCCGCTGATAAGCGGCAGGTTACGGCTGATCTGCTCCACCGGCCAGTCCCACCAGGCGATGGCGTTGAGACGAGCTATGGTGTCGTCGTCGAAGCGGTAGCGGATCATCCTGGCGGGATTGCCGCCGACCACGGCGTAGGCGGGCACGTCACCGGTGACCACGGAGCGGGCGGCGATAATGGCGCCGTTGCCGACCTTTACCCCCGGCATGATCAGAGCCTCATAGCCAATCCAGACATCGTTGCCGATGACGGTATCCCCCTTGTAGGGGAGGCTGCCCGGGGCGGGGGTGGCGCTCTCCCAGCCGTTGCCAAAGATAAAAAAGGGGTAGGTGGAGAAGCCGGAGGTCTGGTGGTTGGCGCCGTTCATGATGAACTTCACCCCGCGGGCGATGGCGCAGAACTTGCCGATGATGAGCTTGTCGCCGATGAAGGGAAAGTGGTAGAGAACGTTGCGCTCGAAGCCCGCCGAATCCTCCGGGTCGTCGTAATAGGTGTAGTCACCCACCTCGATATTGGGCCCCTTGATGGTGTTCTTGATAAAACACACCTGGGGGAAGCCATTCATGGGGTGGGGATTGGCGGGATCGGGTCCGTGCATCCGGGCTCCTTGGGTTGGCCGGGCTAGAGCGCCGGGAAGTAGCAGGCGCTCATGTCGATGGGGTGATCGGGGCAGCCTGGCAGATAGAATTGCCAGCCCGCATCGGAGAAGGCGCGCAGTTCAGTTTCGACAAACTTGATGGCGAGGCTCAGGGCCTGCAGGCTGTCGATGCCGTAGATAAAGGTTTTGTCGCTCAGCCCCGCCAGCTTCACCTTGCAGCGCCAGTCACCGCTGGCGGACTTGGGATCCGGCTCGGGGGCCTTGATGGCGATCTTGAGGGTGAGCTGTTCCCCTTCGGTACTGATAGCGTCGAAGCGGGCGGTAACGATGGCGTTTTTCATCTGGCGATTCCTTTTCCGTGGTACAGCCCCTGCGGTTGCGGGGGGGCTGGCGTTCCTGATGGCTGATGAGGTGAAAACTGGACTCGTGACGGCCAGCGTAAATGAACTTGTGAGTTGAAACAATGAGATATCATTGAGCGAGGGAGGGGCCATCCGCCACTGCGAACGGTCGCAAGTCAGAGCGGCGGTGGGCGCAGGCAGTCCTTGCTGGCCGAGACGTCTGCATGCTGCTAGATGTAAAGGATTGTTGGCTGTGGCCGCAGATTTTTCTCCGTTGCCGATGAGGGCGAGTGAGTCCTTTTAAGGCAGAATATCTCCCCCCTGTTTGACCCTAACGTACAGGAGTCTCCGTGGCGCTTTCGGTAACCCAGCTTTATGAAGTGATGGCCCAACTGCCAGATCCCATCTTCATCCTCAGTGAAGATGGTTATTACGTGGAATATATCGGCGGCATGGAGCAGCAATCCTATCACGATGGCAATCCGCTGGCGGGCAAGCAACTGGCCGATGTGCTGCCACCCGAGATGGCCATGTGGGTCAAGGCACAGGTTGCCGAGTCACTGGCGAGCGGTCAGGTGCGGGTGGTGGAGTATGAGCTCTCAGCAGCCGAGGTGGGGGGATCAATGCCGCCGTCGGGCCGCAGGGGGTACAACGCTTCGAGGGCAAGATTGCGCCGCTGCCCTCCCTCTATGACGGCAAGCGGGCGGTGGCCTGGGTGACTCGCAATATTACCCGCCAGTACGAGTTGCAGCAGCGACTGCAGCGCCAGAGCGAGACCGATCAGCTGACCGGTCTCTACAACCGCCGCTTCTTCTTCGAGCACTGCCAGCGGCTGCGGACAGGGGAGGCGCCCTGTGGCCTTATCATGCTCGACATCGATCACTTCAAGCAGATCAACGATCACTACGGCCATCAGCAGGGAGATCGGGCCTTGCAGCGATTCAGTGGCTGCATCGATGCCCTGTTGCGGGCGGACGATCTCTTTGTGCGCAGCGGCGGCGAGGAGTTTCTTATCCTGTTGCCACGGATCGATGAGGCCGGTTTGCTGCAGATGGCGGAGCAGATCCGTGCTGCTGTCGAAGCATTGCCTGCCGATCCGGTCGCCATCACGGTCAGTCTGGGCACAACCCTGGTGCAGCCGGAGGAGGAGATCAATCAGGCGCTGGCCCGGGCCGACGAGTGGCTCTATCAGGCCAAGCGGGCAGGGCGCAACCGGGTGGCACACTGCCCGGCACGCTGAGCTGATTGGTCCTGTTATTGGCAGACATCACCTTTCCTTTTGCCATAAATAAATTGGCTGACATCACTGTCAATTAGTCGAAAAGTTGGCCGAATTATTTCACTCATATTCCACAGGTTAAGGTGTTAATATTATCGGCCTGATCGCTGGTCTTATTTATGTTGTTGGGCAACAGCATGAGGTTTTATCGGTATGTTATCAAACAGGCGTGAATCTGGTTTTGGGTGACGAATGTGATACATCCTGTTGTCTTTTGAAACATTCCGATTCAAACAGTCATGAATTATTAACCTTGACCCGGATAGCGATTTCAACGATGGTAGCGTGGCAGCTCCGTTTCTCTCCGGTGGCCCTGTTGGCCGCTGGCGACGTTGTTTTTTCATGTGCAGGGCGATATGCAACGACATATCTCCAGCCTGTTATTCGGGCTAATAAAAATAATGATGACAGATTAATAAGGTATATATTGCAATGAGTGTTTCTATTGCTGAAAAGAGTAACCCTGTTTCAAAATTGAAATGGGAGAAAAGCGATTCGGTATGGACCATGGGCCTATATGCCACTGCTGTCGGTGCCGGTACGTTATTTCTCCCTATTACTGTTGGCAGTAATTCTCCGGTTATTTTGCTATTTATTTTATTGCTGGCTTTTCCGCTCTCTTATTATTCCCACCGGGCATTGAGCCGCTTTGTGCTCTCCAGCTCCCACAAGGAGGGGGATATCACCCATGTGGTGGAGGAGCACTTCGGTGCCAAGGCGGGCAAGCTGTTGATGCTGGTCTATCTGATGGCCTTCTACCCCATCATTCTGGTCTACAGCATCTCCATCACCAATGCGATCCAGAGCTTTGTAGTCCACCAGCTGGGGTATGCCGAGCTGCCGCGCGGCTTGCTGGTGCTGGGGGTGATGCTGGGCCTGCATCTGGTGCTGCTGGCCGGCAAACAGATCGTGGTGTCGGCCATCAGCGTGCTGGCGCTACCGATGGTCGCCTTTCTGATTGGCCTCTCCATCTATCTGCTGCCCCAGTGGAGCCTCTCCTATTTCAGCGAGAGTCAGGCGGTGGACTGGCGTGATCCGGCGTTCTGGAAATCCCTCTGGCTGATCGTGCCGGTGATGGTGTTCTCCTTCAGCCATGCGCCCATTATTTCTTCCTTCAGCGCGGCGCAGAAAAAGCGTTGTCAGGAGAGTGCCGACCTGCGCGCCAAGCGGATCATCAAGTGCAGCAGCATGCTGATTTGCGGCAGCGTGCTCTTTTTCGTGGTGAGCTGCGTGATGAGTCTGAGTCAGGCGGAGATGGCGCTGGCCCGCACCGACAATATCTCCGTGCTGTCGGCGTTGGCGAACAAGTTCTCCAACCCGCTGATCGCCTATGTGGGGCCACTCATCGCCATTCTGGCCATGTCCAAATCCTTCCTAGGCACCTCCATGGGGGTGAGCGAGGGGACGGTGAGCATGGTGAGCGGTGCCTGTCAGGGGCTGGGGCTCTCCCTCAAGGAGTCGACCATCGCCCGGGTGTCATCGGTGATCCTGTTTATGGTGACCGCCGTCATTACCTATCTGAACCCCAACGTGCTCGACATCATCGAGCGCATCAGTGGCCCGCTGATCGCGGTGATCCTGTTTCTGCTGCCGGCCTGCTCCATCTATCGCTTGCCCGTACTCAAGCGTTATCGCGGGCCGAGTACCCTTTTTGTGTTGGTGATGGGGCTGCTTGCCATCTCGGCCCTTATCTACGATCTGCTTTGACCGAGCGGTATCCCGCACAAATCAAAAAGGGCGACCATCTGGTCGCCCTTTTTCTGTGCATCGGGTTTAGCCGAGCAGGCCGCTGGCGCTCTGGCCCGCCATCAGCAAGCCGATGGCCAGCACGCTGAACCAGACCAGGGTTGCGCTTACCAGCAGATAGCCGCTGGCGACGAACAGACCGTCCCGCTGCAACATGCCGGTGGCCAGCAGCAGGATGGCCCAGGCAGGCATGGCGTTGGTGAACGGGATGGCGCCCAGGGGCAGCATCAGCAGCAGGGCGGCCAGCATGATCAGCAGGCCGTTGCAGCGGTTGACCGTGCTGCTGCCGGTCAGCACCAGCAGGCGCGGGCGGATAACGCGATCGACCCGGGCCAGCAGATCCGCCCCCTTGTGCAGGGTCGGCTTGAGCTGGTCGGCGGCGAAGCGGCGCTCCATCAGCATGGCGGGCAGCCAGGGCACCCGGTTGAGGGTGATGCCTATACCGATAAAAAGGATCAGCAGGCCAAACGGGGTGCTGACACCGGGGATGGAGACCGGCAACAGAAAGGGGACGGTGAGCAGCACGCAAAACAGCAGCATGCCCTGTTCGCCCACCAGCTCCAGCATCTGGCGCAGGCTGATGTGGCTTTCGTCGATGGCGTGCGCGGTGGCCCGCAGGGTATCCGCGAGGGTGGTTTGGGGGTCGTGAAGTTGCGCGGCAACCATTCCCTGATGTCCTTCTGAGTGGTGATGACTGGTCCCTATGACCCGCTTTGGCGCCAGCATACGTGGCAGAGGTTAACCGTCGATGAATGGTGGCGGGGAGTACGGCAAGGCCACAATGGTACTGCTTTGCCGCGCCATCGATGAGTGTGATCCCCCCCATGAAAGTGATCCGGTACAGCCGCCGTTTAGGATGGGCCTAGGACGCCTCTGGTATGCTTTCTGCACAATCACACAGGGAGCAGGGGATGATGATGAAGAGAGCCGGGATAGTGATGATGGGGCTGTTGCTGCCACTGGGTCAGGCCTGGAGTAGTGAGGCAGCAACCACATCCGGTTGGCAGGTGACGCCGTTTTTCGGCTACAGCTCAGCCATCGACTTCGAGAAGAGTGACGAGGTGGTGCAGCCGGTCTCGCGCTCGGCCTCGCTCGATTCACTGCAGGGGCAGGGCTCTGGCAGTTGGGGTCTCTTTATCAGCAAGGAGGTGGATGATCCGGGCATGATCGAGCTGCTCTACAGCCATCAGTCCACCACCCTCTCTCCCGACCAGCCGGATCGCCTGACGGTGGACATCCTGCACTTTGCCGGTGCTCTGACCCTCTCTGACAACCTGATGGCGCCCTATATCGGCGCCGGGATCGGGGTGACCCGCTTTGCCGCTTACGACAGCGAGGTGACCCCTTCCATGTCGCTGGCGCTCGGGGTGCAACCGCGCCTCGCCGAGCATCTGGCGCTGCGGGCCGAGGTGCGCGGTTATGGCTCGCTGGTTAACGACAACAACCAGTTTCTCTGCAACCCGGAGCAGTGCGTGTTCAAGGTACGCGGGGAGCTGGTGACCCAGTGGCAGGCCAATCTCGGTCTTACCTTCCGCTTTTAGGCGGGGGGATTTCCCCCCATAAAACAGGGGCCCCTGGGCCCCTGTTTCAGCAGCAATGTTCCGCAGTGACCGGCAATCAACCGGCAGCTCTTCACGCCTCTTTATTAGTCGGCGTCGCCCATACCGCGCAGTTTCTACCCGCCTCCTTGGCGCCATAAAGCGCCTGATCCACCCGTTTGAACAGCGAGACGGCCGGCTCCCCGGGCTCGCGGATCCCCATCCCCAGACTGACCGTCATGGTATGGGTCGGGTCGGGGGCTATGGTGCGGGTCGCAGTGAGCAGGGTGTTGGTCAGTTGCTGCAAATCGGCTTCGTGAGCGACGGGCAGCAGCAGGGCAAACTCTTCACCACCGACACGGGCCGCCAGCGCACCCGGTGGGCAGTGCTGTTGCAACAGCTCGCCAAACTGCTGCAGCACCCGATCCCCGATATCGTGGCCGTAGTTGTCATTGATCCGCTTGAAGTGATCCAGGTCCAGCAGGATGAGGGCATGGCAAACCCCTTGCTCCAGAAACAGCTGCTGATGAAAGTAGCGCCGGTTTGGCAGCTTGGTCAGATCGTCAAACAGCGCCTGCTCTCTGAGCCGGGTATTGATATGAAAGAGGTGGTGCATGGTGCTCAGGATGCCGATGCTGCTGAGCAGGATGCCGCTGGAGCGCAGCAGATCCTCGGCATAGATGGCGAGCCAGAGCGGCTGCGCCACCAGCTCATCCATGATGTCGGCGGTGGCCCCCATGATCCACAGCATCAGACCGCAGGAGAGCATGCGGTAGGTGTGGGTGGGCAGGTGGGCGCACTGCACCACCCAGAACAGGAACAGCATGGTGAGCCAGTTGATCACCTCGAAGCCAAAGCTGACGGCGTAAAAGCGCTCGTAGGGGAAGTGGGGCAGCAGCAACAGATGAAGGGTCATGATGGCCAGCATCAATCCCCCCAGCAACAAGATGTGGGAACGATGCTCCCGATCGAGCTGATGGTAGTGGGAGAGGCTGATATCGAGACGATCAAACTGCATGGTGTTCCTCGGATTGTGCCCGCCATCACGTTGCAAACAAGGCACTGCGTAATGGTATGCCGTAGTCGGATAACAGAAACGGCTGGTCTGCCAGTGTAAACGAGTTGGCCCGCAGCGCGCGATATCGAGGGCTTCAGCTTGTGGGCTGGTTCAGGATTTGCGCATTTGTGGTGCGCCGGCCATGCCCTGCCCTGTGACAGGGCGGTTCAGTACCGGTTAGCGCAGAGCGTGCGCCATTTTGGTGCGTTAGCGATGGCTGAGATAGTTAATTTAATGATTTTTAAGGATTTAAAATTATGGCCCACTTTATGCTTTTTACATGTCAGACGGTCTCTTACGCTCATCGGCGGCAGACGCAGTGATGAGGAAGTGGCAAGAGGCATCCCCGTGCCGGGCGCGGGTGTGATTCTGGCGGGTTGCAGCAACACCTTGCGGTTCGCCACAGATTCAATCAGGGAAACGGAGCCGGTCTTGTACCGGTACGACAGGGAAGGAGAGTGCTCTATGGTCAAAAAATGGATGATGGCGGGTCTGACGATGTTGCCTGCCTTGCTGGTTACCCCAAGTTGGGCCGAAGAGGTCGCTCAGGTACAGGCGGCGGTGGCTCCGGTTGCCGCCATGACAATCAACAAGGGTGACAACACCTGGATGCTGCTCTCGGCGGCGCTGGTGATCCTAATGTCGATCCCCGGTCTGGCCCTCTTCTACGGTGGTCTGGTACGGGCCAAAAACATGCTGAGCGTGCTGATGCAGGTCTTTACCCTGTTCTGCCTCATCTGCGTGCTCTGGGTGATCTACGGTTATTCGCTGGCCTTTACCGAGGGGGGGAATTTCTACGGCTCCTTCAGCAAGGTGCTGCTCAAGGGGGTAACCCCTGACTCCATCGCCGCCACCTTCAGCAAGGGTGTCGGGATCAGCGAGCTGATCTATGTGGTGTTCCAGGGGGCCTTTGCCGCCATCACCTGCGGCCTTATCGTGGGGGCGTTTGCCGAGCGCATCAAGTTTGCCGCCGTGCTGCTCTTCTCGGTGATCTGGTTCACCTTCGCCTATATCCCGCTGGCTCATATGGTGTGGTATTGGGCGGGTCCGGATGCCTATACCAGCGCCGAAGCCGCAGCAACCGCGACCGCAACTGCCGGGTATCTGTTCCAGCATGGTGCGCTGGACTTTGCAGGCGGCACAGTGGTGCACATCAACGCCGCTGTGGCGGGTCTGGTGGGTGCCTATCTGGTGGGCAAGCGTCTGGGCTACGGTCGTGATCCCATGACCCCGCACAGCCTGACCATGACCATGATCGGTGCCTCCCTGCTCTGGTTCGGCTGGTTCGGTTTCAACGCGGGCTCCGCGCTGGAAGCCAACGGGGTGGCTGCGCTCGCCTTTATCAACACCTGGGTGGCGCCGGCTGCGGCAGCTCTGTCATGGACGCTGGCCGAGTGGGTGATGAAGGGGCGCCCCTCCCTGCTGGGGGCGGCGTCCGGTGCGGTATCCGGTCTGGTGATGATCACTCCGGCTGCCGGGTTTGTCGGTGTCGGTGGCGCGCTGGTGATGGGTCTTGTCAGTGGTGTGGCGGGTCTGTGGGGCGTCCACGGTCTCAAGCGTCTGCTGGGGGCCGATGACAGCCTGGATGTGTTCGGCTTGCACGGGGTATGCGGCATTCTCGGTGCCCTGCTGACCGGCGTCTTTGCCAGCCCGGATCTGGGCGGCACCGGGGTGTGGGACTATGTCACCAATCAGGTTGCCGAGGGCTACTCCATCCTGACTCAGGTGAAGATCCAGGCTATCGGGGTCGGTGTCACCCTGCTCTGGTCCGGTGCCGTGGCGGCGATTGCCTTCAAGGCGGTCGACATGCTGATCGGGCTGAGGGTCAATGGCGATGCCGAGCGGGAAGGGCTGGATGTCACCTCCCACGGCGAGAAGGCTTACAGCATGTAATCCCGAACGTCAGACAACAAAAAACCGCCGGAATCGGCGGTTTTTTTATGGCTCGAGGGTGGCGAAACCTTGGTTCACACGCTTAATTCACGACGGCCACGTTGATGCTGCCATTGCCCTGGGTCATGCGTACACGGGCGCCCGGGG
Source organism: Aeromonas sp. 55A (assembly GCF_051919665.1). Lineage (NCBI taxonomy): Bacteria > Pseudomonadati > Pseudomonadota > Gammaproteobacteria > Aeromonadales > Aeromonadaceae > Aeromonas > Aeromonas sp. 55A. The sequence continues at coordinate 1,982,416 of NZ_JBQBEH010000008.1, forward strand.
TGAAGGTGGGGCTGGCTTTCTGCACGACCACGATGGCTTCGCCGTTCTCTTTCTTGATCTCCAGCTCGACGCCGTCGACCTGATTCATCTTGTTGCCGATGGCGTTGCCTGCCGCTGCACCGGCGATGGCGCCGCCTGCGGCTGCGATGTCGCGTCCGGTGCCGCCACCCACAGTGCTGCCCAGCAGGCCACCGACTACGGCGCCGCCAATGGTGCCAATCAGGGAGTTCTCATCGGCCTGGATCTTCACCGGGCGGGTGGAGATGATGGTGCCATAGCTGACGGTCTGCACCTGTTTGGCGCGGTCTTTGGTGTAAACATCGCCAGAGTAAACGTCACTGTTGGCGCATCCGGTGATGGTGGTTGCTGCCAGCAGGGCAATAAGGGTCATACGCTTCAACATGGTGGGCCTCCTGGGCTGCACGTAATTTGAACAATCCGGTTGATGAGTGAACTTTACTCCAACCCCGTCACACATGAAATCGGCAAAATGTAACCAATTATGCGTTCTGTAACCGGTTTTGTCCTTGAATCGCAGCTGTACCTGAGAGGGTTTTAACCAGCAGCAGACGGTCTTCTCCGGGGCCGAAATAGTCGGCTACTTCCGCCTGCAATGTGTAACCGAGCCGGTAGTAGAGGCGCTGGGCCGGATTGGCCGGATCGACCGTGAGCCGCAGTTCGCTGATCTGCAGCGCCTGCTGGTTGGCCTCCATCTGGCGCATCATTCGCTCGGCCAGACCAAAACCGCGCGCCTCGGGCAGCACCGCCAGCGAGAGCACCCAGCCTTGCGACCGCTCCTGACCGAATCCCCCCAGCACATAACCCACCAGCTGCCCCTCGTATTCGGCCACCAGCAACAACTCGGGCCACAAATCCATCGCCTGACGGAAGAAGAAGGCGGGATAGACATCTTCGCCAAACACCTTGGCATCGATCTGCCAGATGGCGTGCATGTCATTGTGGGTGGCGGGGCGTAGCAGGGGCGGGTTGTGGTGCATCAGGACTCCATCGGCAGCAAAGGATCGGCAACGCCGCTGACCTTGGGGTCAACGGCAGAAAAGGAGTCATAGGGTAGTGGTCATCCCCTGCCGGATGCAAGGGATTGGCGGCTATGGCGGCAGCGGTCTGCTGTGGGGCAGTTTGGGGGCCTTGCGCAAGCTATCGAGCAGATGGCGGAGGGTGAGCCAGGGGTGGCGCAGCAACATGCGCGGGCCGCTCCACTTCATCACCTGCTGGATCTGTTTGCGCATCGCCGGTGCGTAACAGTGGATATTGCAGTTGGCGCAGGTGGGTTTGTGGCCGTGGCCATAACGGCAGCGACGAAGGCGCTGATGGGCGAAATCCCGCAACTGGCGACAGTGGCGGCAATGGGGATCCTGATGATGGTGCTGGCAGTAGAGGCGGATCATGGCGCTGACCGTCTGCTGCTCGCGCATGAGTCTGGGATGGTCACTCGCCTTTTTGCTGGCTGCGGCGTGTGAGCCCCGGGCTGGGCTGGCATGATGACTTTTCATGGCCGCCATTGTCCTGACCTGCTCGCTTGGGGTGTTGATACAGGTCAAAAGGGGGGGATAAAAAACAGGGCCCGCAGGCCCTGTGTCATCAGATGAGGCTGGTTGCCTGCTCCAGCCAGGCGAGATCCTCGCCCTCGAGCAGCGGGCTCAGGCGGCGGAACACCTCGACGTGGTATTCGTTGATCCAGCGGAATTCGGCCGGGCTCAGCAGGCTGCGATCGATCAGGCGGGTATCGAACGGCACGTATGTCAGGCGCTCGAAGCCGAGCATCGGCAGCTCGCCAACCTGTTCCAGCTCGGTCACCACTACCAGGTTTTCGCAGCGGATGCCGAAGCCATCTTCGCGGTAGTAGCCCGGCTCGTTGGAGAGCACCATGCCCGGTTGCAGGGCGACCATGCTCCCTTTCGGCGCGATGCGCTGGGGCCCTTCGTGGACACTCAGGAAGTGGCCGACGCCGTGACCGGTGCCGTGGTCGTAGTTGTAACCGGCCTGCCACAGTGGCATGCGGGCCAGCACGTCGAGCTGGATACCGGCGGTGCCGCGCGGGAAGCGGGCCTGATCCAGCGCGATATGACCCTGCAGCACCCGGGTAAACATCGCTTTCTGCTCGTCGCTCACCTCACCCACCTTGATGGTGCGGGTGATGTCGGTGGTGCCATCCATATACTGGGCGCCGGAGTCCAGCAGATAGAGGCTGTCCTGGCCAAACGCGCGCGGGGTGCCGTTGGTGTGGTGGTAGTGGCACATAGCGGCGTTGGGGCCGAGCGCGGAGATGGTATCGAAGCTCGGCTCGACGTAGTGCTCCTGCTCGCGGCGGAACGCTTCCACCTGATCGGCCAGAGTGCCTTCATCCACCCCCTCGAACTCGCCGGAGGCGATCAGCCGATCCAGCCAGGCGAGGAAGCGGGTCATGGCCACGCCATCGCGCAAATGGGCTGCACGCATGCCGGTCAGCTCGATCTCGTTCTTGCACGCTTTCGGCAGCATGGTGGGGTCTTGCCCTGCCACCAGAATGGCGCCCGCCTCCTCCATGACGAGCTGGGTCCAGGCGTTGGCGCTGTCCGGATCGGCCAGCACCTTCTGCTGATCTTCACCGATGCGCTGCAACACGTCGCCCAGCTTGTCGATGGGGTAGACGGAGACATCCTGTCCCACGTGCTGGGTGAAGGCGAAGCAGTCAATCTTGTCGGTATCGACGAAGAAATCCATGCTGGTGTTGGCGTAGAGCACCGCAAAGCCCAGCACCACCGGCAGCCGGTCGATGTCGCGGCCGCGCAGGTTGAGCAGCCAGTTGATGGGCTCGGCCTGGGTCAGCAGCACCGCATCCAGCCCGCGTTTGCGCAGATCGCTGGCCAGCTGTTCACGTTTGGACTGGCTGGACTGGCCCGCCAGTTCCTCGCTGTAGAGGATGACCGGGCTCTTGGTCGGCTCCGGGCGATCGCTCCAGTTCAGGTCGATGGGGTTCTGCTCGACGCGGATCAGCTCGATACCGCGATCGGCCAGCACGGCCTTGGCATGCTTGTACCAGGTCAGGCTGTGCAGGCGGGCATCAAAGCCAACCCGGGAGCCTGACGGCAGTTGCTCGGCCAGCCACTGCACATGAGGATTTTCAATGAGGTGGAGGAATTCGAACAGTTCGGCGGGGGTTTGCATCCGCGCCTGCACCGTATAGCGACCATCGACAAAGAGGGCTGCCCGCTGTGCCATGATGATGGCGACCCCGGCAGAGCCGTTGAAACCGGTGATCCAGTCAAGCCGCTCGGCATAGGCGGGGATGTACTCGCCGAGGTGCTCATCATCGTGGGGGACGATAAAGGCGTCCAACTCCTGCATGGCCAGCTCGGCCCTGACTTGGGCGACGCGGGTTTCAATTATCTCGAAATTATTCATGTCGTTAGTGCCAGATGGTTGCTATATGAGTGTTCAGTTTTTATGGCCGCTGGCCAGGATCCGCTTGATCGACTGACCTGCCGCTTCGATATGCTGCCTGAGCAGCACCACCGCCTCGTGCTTGCGCCGGGCGCGGCACAGTTCCAGCAATTGGGCGTGTTCACGCTCCGCCTTGTCCACCCCGTCGCTGGCAAACAGCAGCTCGAAGCGGACATAGCGGTCACAGCTCAGATTGATCTGGGCGATCAGTTCAAGTGCCTGGGGGCGACCGGCTGCCTGATAGAGGGTGGCGTGAAAGCTGTGGTTCAACTCGGCCCAATGTTCGATCTGGGTGCCTGACTCCAGGGCGTGATCAAACTGGGCGAGGATCGCCTCCGCTTGCGCGAAGGTGGCTTCCGTCATCTTGTCGACGGCGTGAAACAGGGTATCGGCTTCCAGCAGCGCTCGCAAATAAAAGAGCTCTTCGATGGCCGAGGCGTCCAGCATGGTGACCACGGCGCCGCGATGGGCTTCGAACTTCACCAGCCCCTGCGCTTCCAGCTGCATCAGGGCTTCGCGCACCGGAATGCGGCTCACCGCCAGCTCTTTGGCAATGGCGTCCTGACGCAAGGGGGCGCCGGCGGGGAACTCCCCACGGAGGATCCGGCCACGGAGGTTTTCCATCACCATCTGGGTTCGGGTCTTGTAGGGTGGGGTCATGGTCGGGTCACGATTGGGCGTTACAAAATTGTATATTGTATAAAGTTTGGCTGAATCTACCCCGTCAGGGCTGGCAAGGCAAGGTTTAGGGGGCTGTTGCTGCGTGGTTGGCGGCGTTCGGGGCTCCACAAAAACAAAAATGCCGGTCAGCGTGGCTGACCGGCATGATGTCACTGATACGAAGCGAGCCTGTTACAGCTGCGGGCCTGCAGCAACCAGACGCTTGCCCTCTTCATTGTCGGTGAAGCGCTCGAAGTTCTTGATGAAACGCCCTGCCAGATCGACGGCCTTGGCATCCCACTCGGCCTTGTTGGCGTAAGTGTCGCGCGGGTCGAGGATCGCCGGGTTCACATCGTGCAGCGCGGTCGGGATCTCCAGATTGAAGATCGGCAGCACCTTGGTCTCGGCCTTCTCGATGGAGCCATCCAGGATGGCGTCGATGATGGCGCGGGTATCCTTGATGGAGATGCGCTTGCCGGTGCCATTCCAGCCGGTGTTGACCAGATAGGCTTCTGCACCTGCCGCTTCCATCCGTTTCACCAGCTCCTGGCCGTACTTGGTCGGATGCAGGGAGAGGAAGGCTGCGCCGAAGCAGGAGGAGAAGGTCGGGGTCGGCTCTGTGATGCCGCGCTCGGTACCGGCCAGTTTGGCGGTGAAGCCAGAGAGGAAGTGGTACTTGGTCTGCTCCTTGGTCAGCTTGGAGACCGGAGGCAGCACACCGAAGGCGTCGGCAGTCAGGAAGATCACCTTGGTGGCGTGACCTGCCTTGGAGACCGGCTTGACGATGTTGTCGATGTGATAGATGGGGTAGGAGACGCGGGTGTTCTCGGTCTTGGAGCCATCATCGAAGTCGATGGTGCCATCGGCAGCAACGGTCACGTTCTCCAGCAGCGCATCGCGGCGGATGGCGTGGTAGATATCCGGCTCGGCCTCTTCGGAGAGCTTGATGGTCTTGGCGTAGCAGCCACCTTCGAAGTTGAACACGCCGTGGTCATCCCAGCCGTGCTCGTCATCGCCGATCAGCTGACGCTTGGGATCGGTGGAGAGGGTGGTCTTGCCGGTGCCGGAGAGGCCGAAGAAGATGGCCACGTCGCCGTCCTGACCCACGTTGGCGGAGCAGTGCATGGAGGCAATGCCGCGCAGGGGCAGGAAGTAGTTCATCATGGAGAACATGCCCTTCTTCATCTCGCCACCGTACCAGGTGCCACCGATGAGCTGCATCTTCTCGGTCATGTTGAAGGCAACAAAGTTCTCGGAGTTGAGACCCTGCTCCTTCCAGTTCGGGTTGGTGCACTTGGCACCGTTCATCACCACGAAGTCAGGCTTGAAGGTTTTCAGCTCTTCATCACTCGGGCGGATGAACATGTTTTTCACGAAGTGTGCCTGCCAGGCCACCTCGGTGATGATGCGCACGGCCAGGCGGGTATCCGGGTTGGCACCGCAGAAACCGTCGACTACAAACAGGCGCTTGCCGGAGAGCTGTTTGGTGACCAGCCCTTTCAGATGTGACCACACTTCCGGGGTAATCGCTTTGTTATCGTTTTTACCCTGGTCAGACCACCATACAGTATCCTGGGTAGTGGCATCTTTGACGATATATTTATCTTTCGGGGAGCGACCGGTGAAGATACCGGTGTTGACGTTGACTGCGCCCAGCTCGGTCACCACACCGCGCTCGAACCCTTCCAGGTCAGGGCGTGTCTCTTCCGCGAAAAGCTGCTCGTAAGAGGGGTTGCGAACGATTTCTTGGCTGTTTTTGATGCCGTACTGGTCCAGTCCTAATTGTTGGGCCAGGGTGGGTTCTGCCACGATTGTCATTGTATTCTCCTGGGTTCAGAGGTTGGTAGGGTTCTATCTGACGGTCATCCTATCACTTAGGTGGTAGAGTTTAGCGATCGCCATCAAACTTTATAAAATAGGGTATTTTTTTGTTATTAAAGTTAAAGGCGGGTTTTGCCCGCCTTTAATTAGTGTAACTGGTTTGCATCATTGCCGGGAGCCCTGCTGAACAGGGTTTCGACATCGATCCCATTAAATTGGTACTGGGCGCCGCAATAATCACAGTGCATGTCGATCTTGCCGAGCTCCTGCACCATCTCCATGACCTCTTCCTTTTCTATCTGCAACAGGGCCCCTTCGCAGCGCTCGCGGGAGCAGGTGCAGCGGAACTCGACCGCCTGCGGATCGAACACCCGCACCTTGTCCTGATGGTAGAGACGGTAGAGGATCTCTTCTGCCTGCAGGCCGAACAGCTCTTCATCCTTGATGGTGCTGGTGAGCTGGGTCAGGTGATCGAAGTCGTTGCTGTGATCCTCGCTCTGGGCGGGCAGCTCCTGCAGCATGATGCCGGCAGCGCGCGGCGCACCTTCGTGGTAGCCGGTGCGGATCCACAGCTTGGTGGCCAGCTGTTCGGAGCGGGCGAAGTAGTGCTCCAGGCAGCCCGCCAGAGTATCGGCGTCCAGCGCGATGATGCCCTGATAGCGCTCGCCCTGCTCCGGGGTGATGGTGATGATCAGCTGGCCGTTGCCAATCAGGCTCTGCAGCTTGCCATCGCTCGGCAGCTCGCCTTCATAGCGGGCAACGCCGCGCAGCTGCTGGTTGTTGTCACCGTTGATCACGGCCAGACGCACCGGGCCATCGCCCTGCAGTTGCACTGTGATAGAGCCTTCAAACTTGAGGGTGGCGGTCAGCAGGCTGGTGGCGACCAGCAGCTCGCCCAGCAGTTTTTGCACCTGCACCGGGTAGTTCTGGGCTTCCACTACGTGGCGGTAGGTGTGATCCAGCTGGACCAGCTCGCCACGCACTTCGTACTCTTCAAACAGATAGCGATACAGCAGATCTTGGTTGCTCATCATGTATTCCTGGCTTTTCGGTGAGGTAAATCGGGCGGGCTGGGGTTGATGCCAGCCCGGTATCAAATCGGGGTCGGTCAGTACTGTTTGACCTTGAGCAACTGGCGTCGCTCCTGCTTGTCGGGGCGGCGCTCGGGGCTGGGGGCAAACTGGCTGTTGAAGCGGCGCGCCTCGCTGTTCTCGGCCCGTTTTTTCAGGCTCTCGACGGTCTCTTCATAGAGCTGCTGGGCCAGCGGAGCCGATTTGCGCTGCTCGCTCAAGGCCAGCACCCGCACTTCGCGTTCATCCTGCCCCTGCCAGAAGCGGATCAATGCACCCACTTCGACCTGCTTGCCCGGTTTGCTGCGCTGACCATTGTAGTGCACCTTGCCCCCGTCGATCTGATCCCGCGCCACGGAGCGGGTCTTGTAGAAACGGGCTGCCCACAACCACTTGTCGAGACGAACCTCGAGGGCACTTTCTGCATGATTGGGCATGAACAGGCTCCATAACGGGGAAAAGAGGTGGTCGATTATACCAGAGCACGGGGGCGGGATAGAAACCGGGCAGCCGCCGCGCGGGGCGCAAACCATGTCAAGGTGATGCAACATATGGGCAGTTTGCTGATTCACAAGGGAAAGCCGCTGCTTTATCGGGTATTCATGGGGTCTGGGAAGGGCCTTCATACCGCGCATATAAAGCTGCCGCCCCGGTTGGGGGCGGCAGCGTTCACATCCGTTGACCACTGCTTAGTCAGAAGTGATCGTGCTGATCCGGCTTCTTCTGGTCGTGGGGGCCTTCACTGTGGGCGATGGCGGTGCGGATCAGATCAACTCCGGCGCGGATGATCAGCACTCCCATGTTGACCAGCTTGACGCAAACCCACATGAAAGTGATGAGCAGGATCAGCTTGAGCACGGTCTGGAACGCTTCCAGGAAGTTCTGCTCCAGCTGGGCGGTCAGGCCGTTGGCGCTGGTCATCAGCCAGGTGTAGACCTCGCGCACGAACGGGATGCGGCTTGGCATCTCCAGTACATCCAGTGCGGCAGGGAGCGCCTGGAAGATGACGATGCTGCCGAACAGGATCAAAATGACACCGATGGCGATGCCGAGGAAAAAGCCGAACTGTCTCATGGAGGGCTCCAGCGTTTGCTGCATGAAATTGAAGATAGCCGCCAATAGTAGGGAGTGCCCTGCTTCATCGCAATCTTCCGTGTACCGCCAGCGCGGCGGGAACGGCGGCGATCCGGCCGTTACCGTTGCCCAAATATCTGATTTCTGGGAGGCTTGTCGCCATTGTGCATAGGGAAAGCAAATTGATGTCGAGAACCCTCTTTTTACTCTTGCTGGCGCTGTTTGCCTCTCTGCCAGCCCTGAGTGCCGAACCGGCGGCACCGACGGCAGCGGCCTGCGCCATCCGCCATCAGGATCAACTGCTGCTGGTGCAGGATCGCATCTCCTCCCGCTACAGCCTGAGCGGTGGCTATATCGATGGCGGCGAGAGCCCGCAGCAGGCGGCGCTGCGCGAACTCTATGAAGAGACCGGCTTGCAGGGGGAGGTGGTGCAGGAGCTGGGTCGCTGGCAGCGGGCGCTTATCTTCGCTTGTCGCACGCTGGAACCCATCATCGCCCAGCAAGATTCCGATTTTGTCTCGCTGCTGAAGGCCCCCAATCTGGGGGGAGAGATCCTTAACGCCCAGCTGATCGCCATCGACCTGCTTCCCCGCGAGCAGCGCCGTTTCCCGGATCAGCTCGACTGGCTGCAATCCCGGCTTGATCAGGTGCCCGAGAGCGAGGTGCACTGGCAGGCCGATTTCGTGGCGCAGGGCAATGCGCTGCATCAGGCCGAGATCCCGCTGATGCTGCACCTGCAACAGTGGCTGGGGCCCGATGTCTGGTGGCTGTCGGTCAGCAATCTGTTTGGTTCAGGCGGCTTTCAGCTTGCCCTGATACCTTTGCTGCTCCCGCTGCTGGGGTGGCCACGGTTGCGTCAGCTGCTGTTCGCCATGCTCTGGCTCGGGCTGCTGGTGCAGGCGAGCAAGGAGGGGATCGGCTGGCCGCGCCCCTTCCATCTGCAACCTGAACTGGCGACTCACAGCGCCCAGGGCTTTGGCATGCCGAGCGGTCACACCGCCTCGGCCCTGCTGTTCTGGGGCGCACTGCTTGGCTGGCTCTGGCCTGCCCGGCGCGGGCTGGCCTACTCGCTGGCGCTGCTGCTGGCCCTCACCACCGGTCTGGCGCGGGTCTGGCTCGGGGGGCACTTTATCTCCGATGTGGCGGCGGGGCTGCTGATTGGCGCCTTGCTGCTGGCCGCTCGCCCCTGCTGGCGTGCCGACAGGTATTCGGCGGCTTGGCTGCTGCTGATTGCGTCTGCACTGGCGCTCGGGGGGCTGACCCAATCGGCCCATCTGGCCGGTATCGGGCTGGTAGCGCTGGGCCTCTGGCTCGGGGGAAAGGCTGCCCTCGTTCGTGCTGGTTATCCCCCGTTGCTTACAGGGGGCGTCGTGCTGGCGGGCGGCTTGCTGATCGGTGCCGGCCTGTGGCTGTTGCCGCTGCTAACCAGTAGCTCGTTGATCATACTGCTCGGACAGTTTGTGCTCTTTTTCGGGCTGGGGCTCTGGTTGAGCGTCGGTCTCTGGTGGATACTCTCTCTCTTGAAACAAGACTCACGACCCAGGGGCGGACGCCCTGCAAGGGGAACTCTATGAATATGAAAAAAGTGGATTTGGCCAAGATAACCTTGGGGGTGCTGTTTCTCAGCCTCCTGATCATCTCCTGCTTTATGGTGCTGCGCCCCTTCCTGCCCGCACTGGTGTGGGCCACCATGATCACCATCGCTACCTGGCCACTGATGTTGATGGTGCAGCGGTTGCTGTGGGGCAAGCGTGCGCTGGCCGCTCTCTTTATGAGCCTGGTGCTATTGCTGATGTTTGTCATTCCGCTCTTTATGACACTGGCCAATGTGGCGGAGAAAGCCCCCATGCTGATCGAACTGGGGACCAATATCAGCCAGTCGCCTCCGCCCGAGCTGCTCTGGTTGCAGCAGATCCCGCTGGTGGGCGGCAAGCTCTATGACTTTTGGCAGCAAATTCTGGCGAGCGGTGGTCAGGTGCTGTTTGCCAAGCTGGCGCCCTACTTCGGTCAGACGGCGCGCTGGCTGGCTGCTCAGGCCGGTAATCTGGGCATGCTGCTGGTCCACTTCCTGCTGACGGTCGGTATCTGTGGTCTGCTCTATCACTCCGGTGAAGTGGTGGCGACCGGCATTCGCCGCTTTGCCCACCGGCTGGCCGGGGATCGCGGTGACAATGCGACCGTGCTGGCTTCCCAGGCGATCCGTGCCGTGGCCATGGGGGTGGTGGTCACTGCGCTGGTGCAATCCTCGGTGGCCGGGGTGGGGCTGTGGATCGCTGGCATCCCCTACACCATGGTTCTGGTGGTGGTAATGTTCCTGCTCATCGTCGCCCAGATAGGTCCCTTTCCGGTGCTGATCTCCTGTGTCGGTTATCTCTACTGGAGCGGTGATACTACCTGGGGCACCTTCCTGCTGGTCTGGTCGCTGATCGCCGGCACCATGGACAACTTCCTGCGTCCCTTCCTGATCAAACGCGGTGCCAATCTGCCCCTCATTCTCATTCTGGTGGGGGTTATCGGCGGCCTGCTGGCGATGGGGATCATCGGTCTGTTTATCGGCCCCGTGGTGCTGGCTGTGGCTTATACCTTGCTGGATGCCTGGATCAAGGAGGGTGACCACCAGTCAGAGGCGACCCATATCGCGGCAGCGCCCAGTGTAGATTGACGGTTCTATAAAAAGACGATGCAAAGAGCCGCCCGATGGGCGGCTCTTTTGTTGATGATGACAGCGTCAGGCCGGTTGTTTCATACCTGAGCCGTAGCGGTTGTTCACAGCATCTGCTTGAGGCGATAGAGCAGGTCCAGCGCCTGGCGCGGGGTGAGCTCGTCGGGGCGCACCGTTTCCAGCTCTTCCACCACCGGATGAGGCTGCGGGGCGAGAGTCACCGGAGCCGGACGGCTTTCACCGGCGGCGACCGGGGTGGCGCTCTCCAGCTCATGCAGTTTGTGACGGGCCTGCTGGATCACCGATTTCGGCACCCCGGCCAACGCCGCCACTTGCAGGCCGTAGGAGCGGCTGGCCGCGCCTTCCTGCACTGCGTGCATAAAGGCGATGGTGTCGCCGTGCTCCACCGCATCGAGGTGGACGTTGGCCAGCCCGCTCATCAGCTCGGGCAGGCGGGTCAGCTCGAAGTAGTGGGTGGCAAACAGGGTGTAGGCGCCAATCTTGCTCGCCAGCTGCTCGGCGCAGGCCCACGCCAGCGAGAGGCCGTCGTAGGTGCTGGTGCCGCGGCCAATCTCGTCCATCAGCACCAGACTGCGGGCGGTGGCGTTGTTGAGGATATTGGCGGTCTCGGTCATCTCCACCATAAACGTGGAGCGGCCGGAGGCGAGATCATCCGACGCCCCGATACGGGTGAAGATGCGGTCGATGGGGCCGATGCGGGCGCTGTCGGCGGGCACGAAGGCGCCGATATGGGCCAGCAGCACGATCAGCGCAGTCTGGCGCATGTAGGTCGATTTACCGCCCATGTTGGGACCCGTGATGATCAGCATCCGCCGCTCCCGCTCCAGCCGGATAGGGTTGGCGATAAAGGGATCTGTCATCACCTGCTCCACCACCGGATGGCGGCCCGCTTCAATGATGATCTGATCTTCGTCGATGAGGGTCGGGCAGCGGTAGTCGAGGGTCTCGGCCCGCTCGGCCAGGTTGGCCAGCACGTCCAGTTCCGCCAGTGCGGCGGCGGAATCCTGCAGATCGCCGAGGTGGGGCAGCAGGGCATCGAGCAGCTCTTCGTAGAGCCGTTTCTCCAGCGCCAGCGCCTGGGACTGGGCGGTGAGTACCTTGTCCTCGTACTTCTTCAGCTCATCGATGATGTAGCGTTCGTTGTTCTTGAGGGTTTGACGGCGGATGTAGTGGGCCGGCACCAGATGGCTGTTGGCCCGGCTCACCTCGATATAGAAGCCGTGCACCTTGTTGTAACCCACCTTGAGGGTGTTGATGCCGGTCAGCAGCTTCTCCCGCTCCTCGATGCGGGCGAGGCTGGCGGTGGCGCCGTTGGCGAGATCCCGCAGCTCGTCCAGCTCCTGATTGAAGCCGTCACGGATGACGCCACCATCGCGGATCAGCACCGGCGGCACTTCCATCACCGCGCGCTCCAGCAGGTCGAGCAGCTCGGGGAAGGTGCTGGCCCGCTCGGCCAGCTGTTGCACCGCTTCGTGCTCGTTATCCGCCAGCAGGCGCTGCAATTCGGGCAACTGGGCGAAGGCCTGACGCAGGCGGGTGAGGTCGCGCGGGCGGGCCGAGCGCAGGGCGAGGCGCGCCAGCACCCGCTCCACATCCCCCACCTGACGCAGCAGGTTGCCCAACTCGTCGTAGAGGTTCTGCTCAATGAGCTCCTTGATGGTGCTCTGGCGACCTTTCAGGATCACCCGATCGCGGATCGGCTGGTGGATCCAGCGCTTGAGCAGGCGGCTGCCCATGGGAGTGGCGGTGCGATCCAGCACCTCGGCCAGGGTATTTTCATAGCCACCGGCCAGATTCTGGGTCAGCTCCAGATTGCGGCGGGTGGCGGCATCCATGATGACCGCATGATCCGGCTGCTCGAGGCGCACGCTGCGAATGTGGGGCAGGGCGGTGCGCTGGGTGTCCTTGACGTACTGCATCAGGCAACCGGCGGCGCACAGGGCGGTCTCGCTCTGCTCGACGCCAAAGCCCACCAGATCCTGGGTACCGAACTGTTGGCACAAGAGCTTGCGGGCGGTGCCGAGCTCGAACTCCCACTCCGGGCGGCGGCGCAGACCGCGGCGACCCTCGACGTGGTGCAGGAAGGCGAAGGATTCGGGGTAGAGCAGCTCCGCCGGATTGGTGCGCTGCAGCTCCGCCAGCAGGGTCTCTTCCTTCTCGAACTGGTTGATGAAGAAGCGGCCCGAGCCGATGTCCATGGTGCCGTAGCCGAAGCGGCGGCCATCGTGATAGACGGCGGCAATCAGGTTGTCCTGTCGCTCGCTGAGCAGCGCCTCGTCGGAGACGGTGCCCGGGGTGATGATGCGAATGACCTTGCGCTCCACCGGCCCCTTGCTGGTGGCGGGATCCCCTACCTGTTCGCAGATGGCGGCAGATTCGCCAAGCTGCACCAGTTTGGCCAGATAGCCCTCGATGGCGTGATAGGGCACGCCTGCCATCGGGATGGGGCTACCGGCCGACTGGCCGCGCTTGGTCAGGGAGATGTCGAGCAGCTGGGAAGCCTTGCGGGCATCGTCATAGAACAACTCGTAGAAGTCGCCCATCCGGTAGAACAGCAGGATCTCCGGGTTCTCGGCCTTGAGGGTCAGATACTGCTGCATCATTGGTGTGTGATTGTGGAGATTCTCTATTGCTGACATGTAGTTATCTCTCTTTACATGCTTATATTACAATGGCTTATGGTGTTTGCGTGGTCTCTTGTTTGCTCTGAGAGTCTCACTCGATCTCACCCAATCGCAGGCGAAAATGTAGGTTGAAGTGTAGGTTTTGATTTTGTAGCCTACAGTGACATTAAGCCCTATGCATGCGGCCAAGCTAGGAGAGCGTATGCATCAGCCATAGGAGGTCGGTTATGCCAGCGGACAAGGGTAACAAAGCACTGTCCTTTAGAGCAATTGAAGTCATGAAGCCATCGGATAGCGATAAGGCTGATAATGGGGTCAACAGAGGGCTTCGTGTCACTTGCGGAAAGACAGGTAAAAAGACATTTTTCTATCGTTATACGAGCCCAGTAACAAATAAGTTAACCCAAATCTCACTTGGGGTATTTCCAGCCGTATCCTTGGAGCAGGCCCGTATAAAACTACGGGAGCTCAAGCTCATCAGGCAACAAGGCCGGTGTCCAGCTACTGAAGCAAGAGCTGCCGCGCTTGAGCTTAAACAAAAAGTCAAGAATGAGAGTGAGCTAGGGAAGTTTACCCTTAAAGCGATGATCGATCTTTATCTAAAGAACCATATAGAGGATCAACGTTTACCTAATGGTACTATAAAGAGTGGGGCAAGGAAAAAGAAAGGTCAGGCTGAGGCTAGGCGCACTCTTTACGGTGATGCGGTTCCAATGCTTGGTGACCAATTAGCTCGTGATGTGAGTCGACAAGATATGATTGATCTTGTTATGTCTATTATAAAGCGAGGTGCTAATGTTCAGGCTGGGAATGTTTTGCGGGAGGTTTTGGCTGCATATGATTACTCGATGGGATTGGGTAAATTCGATGACCAATTTATTAACCCTGCGCTCCAAGCTAAGGTCAGTTTGGCTAGAACCAAGGTCAAACTAACTTCTAAGAAAGGTAGCCGTTTTTTTAGTAATGATGAACTGAAAATGTTTTTGAACTGGTTGCCAAATTCAAAATTCACTGATGTGCAGAAAAATATTCTTAGGATGACTTTATGGACTGGCTGTCGTACAGGGGAAATATGTGAGGCTACTTGGCGTGATATAGATATTAACGAAGGCATATTTTACATTCGAGAGTCTAAAACAGGAGTGGCAAGAGAGGTCCAACTTCCACGTCAATGCATAACCTTTCTTAAAGAAAATAAAATCGGCAATGAGCTTTATTTATTCCCATCTCAGCGAACAGGTAAGCCCATAAAACAAAAGCAGTTGACTGAAGCTACTTGGGTTATGAGGTGTGGGAATGTAATGCTAGATATTCCGCATTGGACGCCACATGACCTCCGGCGTACCGTTAGAACAGGGCTCTCGCGTTTACAATGTCCAACAGAAGTTGCAGAGGCTATTCTTGGGCACTCGAAGAAAGGGTTGATCGGGACATATGATCTTCATCAGTACACCGAGCAAAGTCGAGAATGGTTGCAACGTTGGGCGGATCACCTAGATACATTGCATAGCTCGAGTTGATGAACTTCTGGTATGCGGTGAAGCCACAGAATGTCGATCCGGAATTTGGAGCCTGTAAATAATTCTGTGTAACTGCCAATTCCATTACAGGTGACCGTTCAGGTGGTCACCGAATTCGATAATTATAATTCTGGATAAACATTATTTCCAACGTTCATGAGTAACGTTCGTGTTCTTTGGTACAACATTCAGGATCAACATATGCGATGCACTGTTTTGCTTGGATCTTGTAGCGCTGAGCGTTCTACGTACGTGACACTAGAGCTATCTTACCTTGAGCACAGTTGCCAAAAATCTTGTCGTGCTACGTCACCAGTTGGTGAGCAGAGCCCCTTCAAAGGATTTTCGATACCCACACTTATTCTCCCTATAAGATGGCAAAATCCCTCTTGATGTGTTAAACGCGCGTGCGCGCGCGTTTAATCGCGCGCGCGATATACGCGCATGATACAACGCAGAATGTGGCGATAACGCACGTAGCGATATGAACGTGTACGTGCGCGTCCATACATCGTTATGTGTTGTGGTTGTGCAGGGCAGTTCAAAAGCCGCGATCGTGATTCTTTAGAATGCGTCCCTCGTATTCGATCAGTCGTTATGAGCGGCGACATCGAGGGAAAGAACACATCAAGTTTTCGCTGTTCTCGAAATCTGTAAATGACCTTTGACTATTACAAAGGAGTCATTTATGAAAAACGAAACATGCTTGCTGAGCCTGGCTGAAGTCATCGAATGCTGCACAATTTCTCGCGCAACAATTTATCGTTTGATGGCGCAGGGAAACTTTCCGAGATCAGTTCAGCCGAAAGGTTGTCGTCGAGTTGCATGGCGTTCCTCCGATATACAAGCATGGATGAGTAATCTGCAATACACCGACAAAAAATGAAACCACTCATTTCATTCATGAATGGGTGAGTCTAAATATTCAACCTGATTTTTGTTCTACTCTCCTTACATCTCCGCCTAAGCTCTACGTTTTTAACTTGGTAGCCAGAACCAATGCGATATTGTTGTCGAAAGATATCGCAATAATGAGTTTGTTCGTGTGGTAGTGCAAACGTTAAATATAGCGAATGGCTTCGCGATGGTATGGAGTCAGTGCCGAGACTTTGAAAATGAAAAAGTTCATGAAAGCCAAAATTGAAAATGTCATTGCAATTGAATCGTTGCTTCCAAAATTTGAGACCCATGAAGATTGTTGGCATGAGAACAAATTTAGAGTAAGCAAACTTTCTTATTCTAGTAGATATGCAGCGAGAGTGCTTGCTGAAAAACTATCAGATTGTGATGAGGAGGAACCTTGTTTTAGTTTTGCGTGCCATGAATGTGTAAGGCGATTTCGACTTAAAAAGATAAGTCAGTTAGCATTGTTCTGTGAAGATTATAAAGAGTGGAAATTTGCGACGTTCATCTATTATGACGAAATGGTTCGCGAATTAAGCCACATCGACATCCCTCGTTTGAAAGATAGGTTGTATAAGCAATTGCATCGTGCAGGCATAACTGATGTTGTTATAGGGTGTTTTGAAGTTGATTTTCAAACGGAATATGATCATTGGCTTCCCCATTTTCATCTGCTAGTGAAATGCAGGGATGATAATGCACCGGAGTGGCGTGAGCTGTGGGACCAGCTTCATAAGCAAAATGTGCCAAACAACGTCTATGTTACAAAGTTCAGCCCTGTTGAGTTTGATGAGCTCAACGATCCATTGGAGCAGATTGCTTACATTTTTAAATTTATGTGGCAGCGGAAGGTGACTTTTACTGGAAAAGATGGGCGTAGAAAACGCAAGAAATATAGATTGCCAAGAAGTAAGTTCATTGACGCATTACTGACGCTTGATTCATTGAAATTAGCTGATTTAGAGTTCATGTATATGGTGCGACAATATGGAACAACTTTGAAGGAGTCTGTCCATGGTAAAAAATGATACTTTGCTATTCCATGCTGTTAGATCATATCTACAGTACTGTAGAACTATCTACTGGCTATATTAGGTGGCTAACACTAATCATCAGGCTGCGTTTTAGTTTGCAGCCTGATGATTCAGTGGGTATCACGCATCCACGTATCATGTCCTAACGGCAGGTCTTTCAATAACGCACGGCTTTCACGCCAATTGGGAAGGTGACGATTCATCAGTGCTTCGAATCGGGCATTGTGATGCCGCTCCAGCAGATGGATCAGTTCATGTACAAGGATGTATTCGAGGCATGTCACTGGTTTCTTGGCTAGTTCAAGGTTGAGCCAAATTCGGCTCGCCTCACGATTACATGTCCCCCATTTTGTCTTCATTTTTTTGATACCCCAGTGTTGCAACTGGGTACCAAGAATGGGTTCCCACAAGGCTAGGAGAGCAGGAACTCGTTGCTTGAGCTGAGCGCGATACCACTCGGTTATGACCAGATTTCGGTTAGCCAGAGTTGTTTCTGGATTCACAAACAGTGCCAGTTTTCGGCTTCCCTTGATGAGAACTTCATGGCGGCCAACACGCTCAATTACCTCTAGTCGGTAACGTTGACCCCACACGTGATGGCTTTCCCCGCTGACTAATTCACGTTCGCTTTGGCGGGGTTGCGCCACAAAATTGCGCTGTTGTTGCTTAATCCAAGGTAGCCGACGAATGATGGCCACCCTGATTGCTGTCTCACTCATGGCAAGCGGGGCCGAGACTCGAACCTTGCCATCCGGTGGCAATACATCAAGATGCAGGTGCTTGATTGCTTTGTGATGTAGCTCGATTGTCAAAGGGCCAATGTGTAAGGTCGTACTCAATGATACTCCTGCTGTGCTTTGACCAACGTCATGATTTCTGCCACATCGATATCATAGCCTTGTACCTCTTCACGAATCGCATTGGCCAGCTCCCGTTCCTTGAATCGATCGCCTAGCCACTCCGCTTTTTTGGTGTAGCGAATAGCCGTGTCGAGCTTTGCGACTAACACCTCATCTTGGCCAAAGTTGTCGAATAGGGCTCTTTTGGCTCTGGTGTCAACAGATTCAGGGTAGTGTTGATGGCGTTGTCCATCGGGATTAACGACCTGCTTGGCCAGTGCCAAAACCTGTTCCAAGTAGCCTTGGTACTCGAGTGCTTTCTTGCGTCGCAGCTTGATCAGCTCGTCGAGTAGTACAGACATCTGTTCGTAATACTTTGGGTTTACTGGATTTTCATCGACGATGGTTTTGCGAATGTTGTTCTCTATAGCCTCGGCCATGGCTTCAGGATCCTTTTTGATCCCTTCTGGCAGGGAGTCGAGAGCGGCCGTTCCCTTGGCATTGATAAGTTGCAGTAAACCACGATCATCAAAGTCGATCAGAAGTTCGCTGTCATCGGCGCGGATATACATATCGAGCAGGGCTCGCATGGCCGGTTCATAGTGCCGCATGTCAAGATCATCACCGCTGGCAATTTTGATCTCATCGCGGACCTTTGCATAATGAGCCACCTCGGCTTTGATGTCCGAGGCTTGTTTCACTGTATACCCTGCTGCGCTCATCTCGTTGGCAAGGTTCATGTAAGCTCGAAGCAACTTGGCAACACTTTGATAAAGGGTTAGGCGTAGCGCCTCTTTTTCCGGTTGGTCACTGCTGTTAGCGCCTGACGTCCCGCAAAAATAGTGAATGTAGTCAGCCGTGTGGCGAGGTGCTAGCACGGGTTCGCACAACCCGCGAACCATTTCCAGAGCGTTGTCCAAATCTTCACGTGCAAGGGTGAGTCTGTCTTTGAGCAAACCAGCCACATCCTCCTTGTCGTAACCATCAAACGCTTCGCCGGTGTAGTCACTGATCGCCTTATCAAGAGATTTGAACAGGTCCTTGTAATCGATGATGTAGCCATACTCTTTATCATCACCATCGAGTCGATTGACCCTGCAGATTGCTTGGAAGAGGTTATGATCTGCCATCTGCTTATCGATGTAGAGGTATGTGGCAGGAGGGGCATCGAAGCCTGTCAGTAGCTTGTCTACAACGATCAGCAGCTTCATCTGCCCCGGTTCATCGACAAACCGAGCCTTGACGAGAGTCTCAAATTCCTCGACTCGACTGGCTGCAGCGTCTTCACTCTGCTCAAAGAAGTCAGCCAACATCTTGCGATAGGTCTGATATTTAAACAGCATTTCCGTCAGACCTGCATCGCTCGCCTGTCCCTTGATACTTGTGGCAGTGGGTTGATAGCTGGTCACTATCGCGCACTTGCCCGCGAGTTCGGTTTTGCTGAATAGTTCATACAGGGTGCAAGCCTGATGGATACTGGCGCACACCAAAATGGCATTGCCATGACCATTTTTCAAACGGGGGCGCTGGCTCATGTCCAGCAGGATATCCATCATGATCTTCTCCAGCCTACTCTTGCTGGAGAGGAGCTTCTGCATCGACCCCCACTTCTGTTTCAATTGAGTGCGAGCAAGGTTGGAGAGCCCTGATGTTTTGGCGGTGAACCACTCATCAATTTTCTTCTCGGAGGTGAGATGTTGATCGATATCCCGAGCCTCATAGCGAAGATCCAGCACTACCCCATCCCGAATGGCCTCATCAAACTTGTAGGTATGAATGTAGGGGCCAAAAATCTCGATGGACTTTTGCTTGTCTTTTTTCATCAACGGCGTGCCCGTGAAGCCGAAGAACATAGCCTCTGGCAAAATGCGCTTCATGGCCTCGTGTAGTTTGCCTGATTGAGTACGGTGGCACTCATCGACAAACACAAACACGTTTCCCTTGGGTTTGAAGTCGCTAGGCAAGCAGTGGGTCAGCTCCGCAATGTAGTCGTCTGCGTCTTCATATTGATCGGTTTTGGACTCTTCCTGCTCTCCTTGGCGGCCAAATTTATGTACCAAGGAGCAGATTAACCAAGGGGAGGTTTGGTTTAGCGTGGTAACCAGATCCGCACCACTTTGGGTTCGGTAGATGGTCTCTGCCACCCCGTTGAAGACTTTCTCAATCTGTTCATCGAGCTCGGTTCGGTCAGTGATAAGCAGCACTCTGGCATCAGTCACGTTCTCGCGGATCCACTTGGCCAGCCACACCATCGTCAAGCTTTTGCCTGAACCTTGGGTATGCCAAATAATGCCCCCTTCGCGTCGCGCGATGTATCGCTTTGCTGCTGCGTATTCCGGCGAAGTTGAACAGCCATTCCGGCCAACGTGAACACCCTGATCCTTAACGCGCTCACGTCATCCCGTTTCTAACTCGACTGTTCAGATTGGGTCAACTCACTTCTCCTCTTTCTCATCGATTCTCCCTTCAGTGACAGCCGGTGAGCGTTGTGCATCAGCCGGTCCAGGATCGCATCTGCCAGGGTGTTGTCACCCAAGCTCGCGTACCACTCTTCAGTTGGCAGCTGACTGACTACTACCGTCGAGTATTTCCCGTACCGATCATCCATGATCTCCAGCAGGGCGTTGCGCTGCTCGGCATTCACCGCTTCCAGTCCCCAGTCATCGAGGACCAGTAGCTCTATCCTGGCCAGTTGACCCAGCAGTCTGGCGTAACTGCCATCTACCTTGGCCTGGCTCAGCTCAAGTAGCAGACGCGGCAGCCGGTAGTAACGAGTGCTATGCCCTTGCTGACAGGCTTGGTAGCCCAGCGCACAAGCCAGGTAGGTTTTTCCACAGCCACAGGGGCCGGTAATGAGCAGGTTCTGGCCTCGGCGCAGCCACTCTCCTTGGGCCAGGTTTGCAACCTGTGACCGCTCCAGGTTGCGTGCAGACTGGTAGTCCACCTCTTGCACCGTGGCTTGGAGTTTGAGCCGCGCCTGCTTGACTAGCCGAGCTTGTTTACGTTGCTCCCGGCTCAGTTGTTCGTGTTCGACCAGCAGGCTTAGACGCTCGATGAAGGGCAGCCCTTCGTAGGTACTGGCCTGTTCCAGTTGTTGTTGCACTGCATCCGCCATGCCGGTCAGTTTCAGGTTTCTCAGGCGGGTCAGGGTTTGTTGGGTCATGGGGCGTATCCTCTTTAGTGGAAGCTCTGGGGGCCACGGATGTTCTCGTGCTCTTGCGGTAACTCTGGGTAGCTCAGCGGGCTTTCGGGCAGTTGGTCGCGGCCACTGGTCAGCACCGACTTGAGCTGTTTGAGTCGCACCAGTCCTTCCCGATTAGCCAACTGACAGCAGGCCTCGACCCGTGATGGCGGATACTCCCGGCTAAGACTCAGTAGCCCCAGGCAGAGTCGGTATGCCTGCTCGACATGGGCTTTCTCTTCCAGCCGTTCGCTCACCCAGCACAAGGTGCCCGGTCCGATATCAGCAGCCCACTGCTTGAGACGGCCTGGCGTCCAGCGTTGCTGCTTGCTGTGGCGTTCCGGCATGTGCTCCGGGATCGTGCTCATCCCCGGGATGGTTTTACGCGGATGGCTCGCGACCAGCTGTTGCTGGTGATAGACCTGAAGCAAAGTGTCGCCAGCATGGAGCTCCAGTTGCTGGCCCACATACTGGTGTGGCACCGAGTAGTGGTGCTGCTCATAGCTGACGTGATAGTCGATGTTGACCTTGACCGTTTTGATGGCGACATAGCGATAGGGATGCACCGGCAGTGGTCCCAGCGCCGGGCGGTCCAACTGCTCAAACGCCTCGCGCCGGTTACCGGGCAGTTGCTTGAACGGGCGCTCGTTGAGTTCGTCCAGCAAGGCCCGGATGCACTGGTTGAGCTCGGCCAGCGAGAAAAAGGTCTGGTGGCGCAAGCGGGCGAGGATCCAGCGCTCGACGATCTGCACA
This sequence comes from Aeromonas sp. 55A, assembly GCF_051919665.1. Classification (NCBI taxonomy): domain Bacteria; kingdom Pseudomonadati; phylum Pseudomonadota; class Gammaproteobacteria; order Aeromonadales; family Aeromonadaceae; genus Aeromonas; species Aeromonas sp. 55A. The sequence goes on from NZ_JBQBEH010000008.1 coordinate 2,004,022, forward strand.
CCCACCTCAGCCTTGGCTTTATCCTTGGGCTTGTAAGGGCGAGCTGGCATCACTGCCACCTGATAGTGCTCGGCCAACTGCTGGTAGCTGGGGTTGAGCTCGGGATCGTATCGGCAAGCCTTGCTGACACCGCTTTTGAGGTTGTCGGGGATCAGCAGTGCAGGTGTACCGCCGAAAAACTCAAAGGCACGGACATGGCTTTGCAACCAGTCCGGCAGTGACTGTGACCAGGTAGCCTCGGCAAAGGTGTAGTTGGACGCACCAAGCACGGCGACAAAGATCTGGGCCTGACGGACCTCCCCCGTGGAGGGCGAGGCGATGGGCACCGTGGGCCCGCAGTAGTCGATAAAGAGCTTTTCCCCCGCCTTGTGGATCTGGCGCATGGAGCGCTTTTGCAACTGACACCAGGATTTGTAACGGTCGCAGAACTGGGAGTAGCTGTAACAGCTGTTGGGATAGCGCTGGGTGTACTCCTCCCAGAGCAGTTGTTTGGAGACCCCCTTACGCTTGAGCTCCTGATGGACAGAGGGCCAATCCGGTACAACATGGCGGGCCGAGATGGTGGTATCGGCCTGCGGATAGAACAGGGCCGCCAGTTGGCCATCATCAAGCTGGCTAGGTAAGGGCCAGGTCAGGCCGAGCGTCTGGGCACTTTTGAGGAGTTTCTGGATGGAGCCAACGCTGACCTTGGTGCAGCAACTTATCTGGCGAACAGAGAGGTCAGCTTCCAGCCGCAGTCGCAGCACTTCACGAATTTTACGCATTGCAATCCTCTTGGCAGACATAGGCTCTTCCCTGGCAAAAGGGAGAGCGTATCAAAGGTTGTTAAATCAATGCGTTAAGGATGATTCCGGTGAATGTGAACAGTGATTCCGGGATGTTGAACACTGTTTCCGGAAAGGAGGAGCAAAGTGTTCAGGTTGAGCCGGAATGAGCGTTCACATTGGTCCGGAAATGGTGTTCACGTTGAACCGGAATCGGTGTTCATGATCGGCCGGAATATGCAGCTGCTTCAATACCGAAGAATTGGTTGTGCCGACAGGTCTTTTTTACACCGGCATCGAACACAATGAAGTCATGGATAATCTGTAGAAAGCGCGACTTGTTACATAGCTCCACCAGATGATTATCAAGGGGGCTCTCATAGATGCTTGGTGAATCAGATTTCCATTCCAGCCAATACTTTTCTGCTGTCTCGATGGTGCCGTAGCGTAAACCTTGGGTATCGTTACCGGCCATGACCAGTTGCATGGTGGTGAAGAAGTTGCGGATGAAGCTCTTCTCTTGGTTATCTAGATTCTGCCGAATGCCTTCGGATACCGAGATTGTGGAGCGTTTGAGTTCTATTACCCCAAGCGCTATGCCATTGACGTAGAGCACCAGATCGGGGCGCTTCTTGTTCTCCCCCTTGACGCTGACCTCTTCGGCAATGGCAAAATGGTTGTCGTTTGGGTTTTTCCAGTCGATGAGCCATACCGTCTGATGCTGTTCGCCCGCGCCAGTTTTATCCTTGATGCCGTAGCGCAGCAGGTTGTAGACATCTCTGTTGGCGTAGTAAAGCGTCTTGCCTTCACCCAGCGCACTCGCCTGATCCAGTTGGCGCAAGGCCCGCTTAATCAGGGCATCATTGACGCCGCGTTGCTTGAGCCAAGGGGTCAAGATCGACACCTCAACGTTGCGGTTGTTGCTACGGTGGTGCCAGTTGCCAAGGTACTCCCATTGCAACTGCTCCTGAAATAGATCGATGACTCGCTGCTGGGTGACCAGCTCTTTTTGACCCACTTTACCCATTAGGACGTCTTCCATTTGAACCATGGGTTGGCGATGGTTGCATGCAGTCAAGACAGGGAACCACGGCTAACCTGCAATACGCGATGACATTGTCCACAGCAGGGCCTGAAATACAGGCCCTTGTTCCAGAAATCAGGAATGGAGACAAAGATTTAACTCTTGATTGGAGTCAGACAAGACTACCAGATTTGGATAAGAAGTGTGTCCCGCTAGAGAGCATTACCTCAGTGATATGCAGGGAAGCTCTGTTGCAAGCGGGTCAGGGCAATGCGCAAGCTCTTGTCATCGAACAGTCTGGCTTTACGTTGCGCCCACTTTCCACCCTTGGGCCAACGGATAAGCCCTTCACGCAGTGCCTCTACGGTGGGTTCACACCCCTCTTGGTTTACCATCCAGTCAACGGTTGCGAGCAGCTCCATCCCATAGGGCGATTCAAATCCATCGATAAGCGCAGCTGCCTGTTCCAGCGCGGGTAAGTAGTCTTGCGCCTCGGTATGCAAATAGGTGGTGAGTAGCTGCTTCTTGTCATCATTAAACCAGATGACATCAAAGGGTTTGCTGTCTGGGATCCGCTTATCTGATTTGAGATAACTGCCGTCCATTGCATTCAGCAAGTGGGCTAGATTATTGGCATAAGGCCCGTAATGGTGTGCCGTGAAGTGCAACTGCAGCGGATCTTGTGGCGCCGTTTGACGAATAAAGCGCTCCAGAAACCATGCCAGTTTTTGAATTTCCAGCAGGCTGCACTCCATGCCAAGAAACCAGTAGCGACGGACCAGTTCAGCAATCAAAGCGCGGGCTGGTGTGAGATGTTCGACGCCAGTACGTTTGGCAACATTTTGGTACTGGTTGCTGGGTTCAAACAGCAGGATCTCAATATCCAGATCACCGAGAGCCTCTTCAATGGCCTGTTTTACTTCAGGCCATGGTAGGCCACCATTGCCTGCTCCTAGCGGGGGGATGGCGATAGATTTGACGTGATTTTGCACAAGCCAATGTCGCAGATCTTGTAAGCCTTCCTGAATCCATGCCATATGGGATGGAGATCGCCAATGTTGCTTGGTGGGAAAGTTGATGATCCAGCGGGGGCCGAGTAGCTCACCAGTTTCGGTGATGAACATCTTGCCAGTGGTCACTTGCCCTGACTTACAGGCAGCCGCATAGCGAGCCATGTTGTCGGGGAAGCGCTCTTTAAACATCAGCGCAATGCCTTTACCCATGACACCAACGGTGTTCACTGTATTCACCAATGCCTCTACAGGGGCATCTAGCAGGTTGCCAGTGGTGTATCGAATCATCAGAAATACCATCCAGAACGAACATAAACCGGTCGGGCGACACCCAATTGGGCCATCGTTTGCTCAACCTTAGCCTTTGTCTCTTCGTTGTAACACACCACGCCGACTAATGCCTCAACGGGGCAGTGTTGATGCACCAACGCCTCTGCCTGATACCGCTCAAACTTTGCAGGGTCATCCGGGTCACGCTTGAAGTCTCGACGCTGCAAAATAGGCCAGTCGATGCGGTTCAGTTCACCCAGGTCATCGTAGAAATTGGCCCATTGATAGTAGGCATGGCTATCGGTAAACAAAAACGCTAATTCAAGCTCAGCCATGCGGTGCAGACTCGATACCAAGACTAGGATCTCGTCGTTATCGCGCCGGGGTACTCCTCTCCCTGCGTGGATATTGCTAAGCATGGGAGAAAATGGGGTGAAGTAAAATGGCACATAGTCATTGAGCACGCCATAGGGGGATAGCGGTACCGGATGATGGGCACGCTTGTTGATAAGCTCCGTTAGTCCAATATGAACCCAGCTATCGCTCTTCTCCGCACTATTCCCTGCCCAAAGGCCATTGGCTAGGATCCACGGCAGATTATCGCGATGTACGATGCGAAAAATCAGCGCCTTGTCGGGGTTGAGGGTTCCGCTGTAGTCATATGGCATTGTCTTTTATTCACCTCGGTTGTCTGTTTTCGGTTCTACATCCCCTGCATCTATCACGCCTTCACTAGCTTGAAGTTCACTTGATAGCGATAGAACTCGATATTCTGTGTCACGCTCAAGGCACGACGTAATTTGAGGTCATCTTCCAGTGCGATGATCACTCCCTGTACCCGCTGGCCAGGTTCACACAACTCATCCTTGACGTAGCCCATGTAGCGCTGAATTTGTCCTACTACAGCATCACTGGCGCGACCACGCTTGAGCTCCACCACCAATAAGCACGTTTTGTCTTTGCTGATGGCAAGGATATCGATAGGGCCGGTATCTGAGGGATATTGCCGCCCCACTGGCTCATTGTCTTCGCTATAGATGTCGAACAACTTGCCCAATTCTGTGGAGGACCAATTGGCAACCAGAAAATCCTCAAGGTGCTTTTCCAGCGCAAACACACTGGGATCCTCTACCGTCTCATCGGTATGAATCAGCGAGGGAAGGTGATTGCCTGCCAGCAGATGAGCAAACTCATCTGCGTACTTGCTCAGATCGCAGACCGTTGCAATCGAGCCAGCTGAGTTTTTTAATGGCTGGCTCATCGATTCTTTATCCAGCCGAGCAGGAAACCAGTTCACTTTGCGTCGATGAGGTAAAGGCTCGCCGGGCTGATAAAAATAGGCAGAGCTCACCTCTCCCACATAGTAGCGGCCATTACCATCGGGGCAGATTACCAGATCATGGGTCTGCATCCCCTTACAGATGGTATGCAACATGCCACAGGCCAAACCGGCGGCGATACGACTTTTGTCGGGATTGGCGGCAAGAAACTGCGGCACGAACGCTTTATTAAATTCGCGCCAATCATCGGGTAACTGGTTGCTGAGATCCTGTTCAATTCCCCAGTCGCCGCCGATAAAACCTTGCTGCTGACACAGGTCGGCATACAGGCTTTTGGCACCAGCGAAGATACGATAATAACGGCGATTTGCACTCATGCTTGCACCTCCAGTGGCAGGCGGATACGGCCGGTCAACAACTGCTGCATCATCCCCTGCTTCACATCACGGGCCTTGGCCAGTTTCTGCTCCAGCGCAGTAAGCTCGCTATCCATATCGGAGAGAATGGTGGCGATAGCGGTTTGTTCTTCAAGGCAAGAGGGGACCGCAACAAACATTTTCTCAAATGTTGCTCTTTTAATACCTTGTGCTGTTGAACCTGTCGCACTTTCTGAAATGTATGATTGAAACATATCAGACAGAAAAACTTGAATAATGAATGTTGGTAAAAATTTAGAACGTTCAAGCTGAAGTAATATGGTTCTTTGGCTAAGAATGTATTTATCGTCATTAGGAATCAAAGCGACATTACCTAGCGGAGCCTCCATGGTAAAAACAATGTCATCTTTGCTTGCATCGCCAGATGTCATCCATTTTTTATATAGTTCATCTGAACCGAAATAGCATTCAGCTTTATAATCGATGAAACCTTTCTTTACGTTACCTGCGGATAGAGCAAGAATATTACCATCGCCCCACTCTAATCCCAGCTTCCTTGGCGTACGCCCACGATAGTCAATGATATTACTCGTAATACCTTTAAGCGTTGGGGTAATCCAATCCTCGGGGATTTGTCCCAGCTCGCTAGTTTTATAACCTTTTGGGGTGCCATCGGGGCGCTGGGCGAACTGCGGCAGGCGGGTACGGCCGGTCAGCAGTTGCTGCATGGTGGCGGTCTTGATGGCCTGCTTCTTGGCGATCAACTGCTCTAAGCCTGCAATCAGTTCATCGGTATCAGATAACACTCCGGCAATAGCTTTTTGCTCATTAAGTTCAGGAACGTAAAACTTCAAACCATTTATTTTCCCCAACGTCAGCCTTGTGATAGCGTTCCCTGACATCTCATCTTTTATAGTGGATTGGAATGTGGGTGATAATATTTGTTGGACAAAGAATGTAGGCTCATGATGCTTTTTATTTAGCCGTAAGAAAGCCACGCTTGATAACAAGCTAAATGGCTCGTCGAGAGGATTTAAACATACATTGCCTGTATTGGCTCCATCCTTGGTTATGAGTATGTCATTTTTTGTTACATCACACCGCCTGTATATTTTTTCATGCTGACACTTATCAATATATTCAGCGGATTTCAGATCCAAAAAACCATTTCTTATGTTTTTAGATGTTATATAAAGGAACTCGCCCCCATTAACCTTGGGTGAAAAATGAGTTCCGTCCTGTATTTTTACAAATAACTCTCGGCCATTTATGACTTTCCAGTCACTTGGAATCACCCCAATCTCAGTCAGCTTATAGCCCGCCGGAATAATTTGCTTGGCCGCCATTTCACCCGATTTATTCTGCTTCATCTGTTCCGCCATTATGCCCACTCCAGCCCCATGGCCTTCAGATGACGAGCCACTTTGATCTCCAATTTGCAGACATCTTTGGTCAGCAGTGGCAGAGAGCGGCTATAGCGCTCCTCCAGCTCCTTGACTCGATTCGCCAGTTGCTGGGTAACCCGCTCAATCTCGGCTTCCAGCGAAGATCGCAGGCTCGCCTGCCACTTATCTTCCACCAGCAGGGTTTTAATTTCGTTATCCTGCAGCTTGGGGTAGTGAGCAAACACCGCCTTATCGAGGGTGTCGCTGGCCTCTTTATGGGCCTTCTTGGCGCGAGTCTCGGCGTCAAATAGCTGCTGCACCTGCTTGAGCACAGCCAGCTCCTCCTTATCGGTGGCGGCCTTGATGCGGGCCTTGACGCTGGCAGCGGTCACCTTCTCCTTGTCGTTCATCGCCTCAACCAGACCGCCCTCTTCCCCGCTCTGCTCCTCGATAAAGCTCTCCAGTGCCTGGCTCGCTTCATCCAGCGCGGCTTGCAGGGTATCGAGCTCTTTTTGCTCATTGGCAAAGAAGCGGGCCACCAGCAAGGCGGGTGGGATCAGCTCCGCCTTGTACTTGGCTTTGCCAATCACCAGGTCCGGGCTCTCTTTAAGCTTCTCGCCCTTGTCGACGATCAGCTCACGCAGCACTCGACCCGCTGGCCAGCCATCTTGGGAGAGCACATAGAGATCGTCTTGCAGTTGGCTTTGCCAGTAGTCCATCAGCAGCTGATAGATGGCGTAGGGGTCGAGCAGCTCACCGGTCTCCTCGGCGGTGGCACGGTAGCGCTCAAGCAGTGCTTCACTCACCTCGTCGATCAGCGCCTTTGGTGAGTCGCCCTTGGCAAATTCACCGAACTGGCACTCGCTAAACCACTGGGTGAACGGCGCCAGCGCCGCTTGTTTGAAGCGGGCAAACTCCTCACAGGCCAGTATGGAGCTCTTGACCTTGGCAGCGGCTACCCGCGCCTCACTGTAATCGGGACGAAGCGGGGCAAACAGGGTAGCCTTGAGGGTCGGGAATACCCGCCAGTAGACACCAAGCGCCGCGATATCGCGCTCGGGGATCCCCCCTTGCAGGTGACCAGCCAGATCGTGCAGGTCTTCTCCATCGCTGCCATCGATATAGCGCGGGATATTGAGGTTGTAGTCGTTGCGGGCGATCTCGCTAAGCGGCACCCAGCGGCTGTAACCCTCCAGGGTCAGGCCACGGGTGAAGGTATCGACAATCTTGTGGATGTCCTGCTCGCGCAGCCGGTTCTTGTTGCCATCTTTGATAAAGCCTTTGCTGGCATCGATCATAAACAGCCCTTGTTCATTGCCAGCCAGAGCATTGAAGGCGCGGGTATGGGCACTCTCTTTGTCGATGACGATGATGCAGGCGGGAATACCGGTGCCGTAGAAGAGGTTGGCGGGCAGACCGATGATCCCCTTGATGTAGCCCTGCTTGAGCAGATTCTCGCGGATACGCGCCTCGGCATTGCCGCGAAACAGCACGCCATGGGGCAGGATCACCGCACCCTTGCCGGTGCTGTTGAGGGACGTCAGGATATGGAGCAGGAAGGCATAGTCGCCGTTCTTCTCGGGCGGGACGCCCCAGTGGAAACGATTGAAGAGATCCTTGTCGGGATTCAGGCCGTTGGTCCAGTTCTTGTTCGAGAAGGGGGGGTTGGCCACGGCAAAGTCGAAGCTCTTGAGGCGATCATTGCCCTCTTTCCACTGAGGGTCGGTGAGGGTATTGCCCTTCCAGATCTTGGCGGTGGCGTTGTCGTGCAGGATCATGTTCATCCGCGCCAACGCACTGGTGGCGTTATCCATCTCCTGACCATAGATGGTGAGGCCCCGTGGGGCTTCATCACTGGCTTTGAGTAACAAGGAGCCTGAGCCACAGGTGGGGTCGTAGACGGTAGCATCCTGCGGTGTCAGTTTGTTGATGCCGACCACTTTGGCCAGAATGCGCGACACTTCTGCCGGGGTATAGAACTGCCCCTTGGATTTGCCCGATTCGGTGGCAAAGTGACGCATCAGGTATTCATAGGCATCACCCAGCAGATCATCACCATCGGCACGGTTGGCGGAGAGATCCAGCCCCTCAAAAGTGGCCACCAGATTGGTGAGACGATCCACCATCTCTTTGCCTTTGCCGAGCTTGTCTTCATCGTTGAAGTCCGCCACATCAATGACGCCCTTCAGATCGTTCTCTTCGGCCAACGCCGCAATGATCTTGTTGATGCGATCGCCGATCTCTTTGTTGCCCTTGAGTGCGATCATGTCGTCGAAGCTGGCCCCTGTGGGTACAACGATCATGCCGTAGGGGTTGCCCTTGTACTTGTCGGAGACGTACTTCATAAACAACAGGGTCAGCACGTAATCCTTGTACTGGGAGGCGTCCATGCCGCCACGCAGCTCATCGCAGCTGCTCCACAAGGCGGAGTAGAGTTCGTTTTTTTTGATAGCCATAGGAGAGATACCGCAAGAGGCAAGAGAGAGTGATGGGGATTCTACCTTTGTCGTCGCAGGCGATAAACCAAGAGAGTCACGTTTGCGCGGGTTTTGTGAGATGGCATGAGCTGCGAGCGAGCCCTGCCATGGATGGCGTTGGCCTGTGGCTGGTTGCGCATAACACGCAGTAGCACTCAAGCCAGCAGGCACCATGTGACGACCAACAACGTATCCTAAGGGAGTTTTTTGATACAATCGCACCTCTTTTGGAATCAAGTTCCGCCAAGGATGACCCCTTACATGCATGCCCCACACACTGAGTCTGGCCAGACTCCTGGTAATGAAACGTTGCCTTCCAGTTCACCTTCACTGTTACAACGTTTTGATAATGGGCTGATGGGCCTGTGTCAGCGGTTGTGTTATTGGTTAGGGCAGTGTTTTCTGCTTGGTTTTGGATGTGCCAGTGTTTGGACATTCGTTACAACCATCTTCAAATATGGTGAGGGGATGGCGGATCTGAGCATTGTTGAGAAGGGAGCGTTGTTGTTACTGGTCTTGTTGCTTTGGCGTCATTGGCGGTACTGTCAATATTGTTTAACTCCCTATTTGCAACGAATGCTGCGCCCCTTGCTCAGTTTGGGGTTTTTATTTGTGGTCGAGCAAGTCATGGTGGGCATCATTTTTAATGTTGACGCAAGCTTGCTAGCTGAAGATGCAGGGCAGTTTCAGGAATATGCCATTTATGACCGACTGTTAGATTCCGTGCTGTTTTTGGTCGCGCTCTATCTGGCAGCGCCTCGATTCCAACACCCATTCTCCATCTCTTCGAGTGAGCAAGTGTCATGATGCGACGTTGTATTCCCGCTCTATTTTTCTTGGTGTCATCTTCGTGCGTGATGGCGGACACGAACCGGACCGTTTTGATCGAAGGTTGTGCAGAGGCGGTACAAATCTATGATAACCAGCAAGAATACAAGACTGGGGCCGCCATGATGACCTCCCTCTCTGAAGCGCTACGGGCGGGGTATTGCAAAGGGGTTTTGGATGAGTATGGTCGCAGCCATTATTGCGGTGGCGATTGGTTAAAGCGAGCCCAACACATAGCGCATTACAAAGATGCTAAGCGCATGCCCCCATCAACTGAAGACCTCTTGAACGAAGCCTGCCGGTTATGAGTCTGTATACGCTAGCTGACGCCATGAGACAGCTGTTCGGGATCAAGTTGGCGGAATACACCAAGTTGAAAGACAAGGTGCACAGTTTGGCGCGCAATGGATTGATTCGGGTTCAAAGCGAGTCACGAGTTCAGCGGAACAAGAAGTACTTGGCAGAGAGCGAGCTGACGACCTTGTTCAATGCGACCTTGTTGTTGGCGTTTATTCCTGATCCCGCCAGAGTTAAAAAGACTTTTGATGAGGCTGATGAGCGGCAACAAGTTGCAAAGCTTGCGAACTTGGTCGTGATGAATCGGCAATCGTTACTGGAGTTGGTGCATTTGAACGCTAACGCCGCAAAGTTCGTACAGCAGCTTGCCTCCGATATAGACCTCCGGCTGAACCGGTTGAGTAACCCGTTTGAGCGACTGCCTCAGCTCTTGCTTGATGACGATATCGGTTTGTTAAGCTGCAATGTTGCCCGAAATGCCAGTCTGGTAAAGGCCGATCCCATGTTAGGCAGTTACTTGGCCGGTAAGTTGGACGTTGCGGCAGATCATGCATTTGCCATTATCGCGGAGTCAGAAAAGTACCCATCTGAGTTGGTTGACCTCGCGAAACATATTCAGGTGGAGTATCAGTCCGCCAAGGAATTTTCTGCAATTATCGATCTTTTGTTCGGAAAGACTTTTTAGTGCATTGCACTGATTGATGATGGCTCTTGTCAGCACAACGTCGTGCGGGCAACTATCAACACTCAAGGAGTCTTTTATGTCAAAGCATGCCCCCATCAAACCCGCAGATAATGCCGCCAACATGCAGAATAAAAATGCTGGCTCATCAGGGACCAATCGTCAGTATGACCAGAATCAGGGGAATCGTGGCAAGGACATGAACCCGAATCGCAAGTAATAGCATTTCTGCCGTGGATTGCGGTAAGCGCAGAGCCATGGCTTGGTTGACCATAACGGCATGGAGCCTGTGATGTCCAAAAAAGATGATGACGATAACCATTCACGTCAGTTAAACCCTGAGCATGATGCTTACTGGCAGAGCCGGGGATATGACGAACGTCCCGATGATGAGGACGAAGAGTGACCTAAAGACGGGGGGCCAATGAGCCCCCCCGAATGTATGCTTGATTGCAACTTAAAGGCAAAGACAGCCCAGACTTTGAGCTGGATGCGCTTTCAACTTCGAGAACCATATAACACTTTTGTGGTGACTTTTATCTTGGTGTTCATCCATTTCACCAGCCGAGCGTAAATTCGGTTGATTCGTAACCATTAACTGCAGAGTCATATATCTATTCGCAATGATTCCGCTCTCGGAGAATGTCGATGGCAACTTCGACCAAGCTGGTTTTTACCGTTTCCAATCGTTCTCGGGTTGTATCGCTGGCTCCTTCGAGCAAGCGGGCTTTTACCGCGGCACTACATTTTCCTCTGGCGATGGCTAACGGGGAGGTCACGCTAAATACGATGGTATCTCGAACTTCCTCATCTTGGTCATTAGCCAGTATAAGGTGGATTTCCTCGCTGCTGGGCGGTGGTAAAAAGCCGAAAAGCCTGCGCGCAAGGGCTTTTCTGACTTCAGCATCTGGATCCTTTGCTAGGGTGCGTTGAGCCTGCAGTGGTAAGTGATGGTGAAGGGACTCTTCGATAAGTTTGATTTTTACGCTTGTGTTGACGTCGCTTGCAAGCAACATGAGTGTCTCAGGTGAGAGCCTTCCGTTTTCTGCAAGCGCAAGGCGCACATTGATATCGCAGTCTCTTGCGAGAAGTCGTTGTATTTCTTCATTGAGTGAAAGATGGGGCCAGTCTTCTGAACCTTTAGCAAGGGCCTGTCTGACAATAACGGACTTATCTTCTGCCAACAGCTTCTGCACTGAAGGGGACAATTTGGGGTATGCTGCCAGTTGCGTTCGTATATCTGTATCGCTGTCCTTGGCAAGGATTTGCTGGGTAGTTAATTTGAGGTGAAAGTCGCTAAATTCGCGTTTTAACAGGCTCGCGCGTACCTCTTTAACCGGGTCGCGAGCAAGTTGCAATTCGACAGTTTTGCTTAAATGACCGTTGGCGGAGAGAGCACTGCGCACACTAATTAAATTGTCTTGGGCCAGCTGTCGCTGAATTTTAGGCGCTAACCATCTATTGGTGATTAACGTAGAGCGAACCATAGCCGCATGATCATTGGCCAGTTTGCAGATAGTTTCGCTGCTTATATTTTCATTGGCTGCGAGCGTTTCTCGTACCCTGTTGTCCTTATGGGTTGCTAGCTCTTGCTGCACAGTCTCCGATAATGACCGGTTGCTGGCCAGCACTTGCAACAGCTCAACGGGGGCGTTTTCTTCGGCCATCATGGTTGCTTGAACGTTGGTTGGCAACCCTTTGTTGCGGGCTAGCGTCAGCTTTACTTTCGACACCGGCCATGCTTCTGAAACGATGCAGTTGCCTATCGTCACAGGTTTAGTCATAGGTTTTTGGGCTGATTCATATGTATTGATGTGTATCATCAGCGCTTCGGCAATAGCCGAGTTACCTGCAAGTGCCGCACGTACTTGCTCGGAACCATTCCTGAACAGTTGAAAGTATTGTGATTCGCTCAGGTGGCGGTTCTCCGCGAGCACTAATTGAACCTCTTCTGCGTTACCGAGAAGTTTTTCTGCGACCAGCTCGCTCAGCCCGGTATTACCGGCCAAAGCGATGAGGATCTCCATATTGCTGTTGTCCGCAAGCTTAGTTTGCAAAGGTTCGATCAGGGATGTGTTGCGTGCCAAGATCAGGCTGATATCGGCGCACCCCTTGTCCAACAAATACTGCTGAGTTGTAGCTGCGATGCAGACATTGCTTGCCAGTTCCTGCTGCACCTCTGGGACGTCGTAGCACAGTCGGTGCTGGATTTCATCTCGTAGTCCCTTGATGGACGCCAGGCGTTTGCGGATTTCGACCTGTGGGTCGCAGGCCAAGTGACGCTGTACGCTTGGTAATACGCTATCGCGCCAGCGTATCAGCCGCTCACGCACATCCTCGTTTTCATCGCGCATTAATATTCTGACAATATCCGCTACGGCACTTTCATTGCCTGCCAGTGCCTCGCGTACTGACGCGCTGGCGTCCTTGACCAGAATAGTTTGAGCTTCGCTGCAGAGCTGGCTGTTGCCTGCCAGCGCCTCGCGTACGTTCTCTGACTTGTTTCGAGCCAGACTGATCTGCAGCAGGTCCGAGCTCAGGTGACGGTTGCCAGCAAGTGGCACTTGTACTGCTTCGACATCATTGACGAGGTACTGCAAGGCCTCATAGGCAATGGCTGGATGACCTGCAAGAGACTTACGAACTTCGATCTGTGAATCTTGTGCTAGCAGCAACTGTGCGGGAGTGCCGATGGTTTTGTTCTCTGCTAGTGCTATACGTACTTCTACGGTGTTTTTGGCCAATGCTAGTTGCACAGAGTTGGCCAGCAGCTGGTTGCGCTGGCGGCCAGCTAGTGCCACGCGCACGTCTAGGTCGTCGTCACCGGCTAGGGTGAGTTGCACATCCTCGACTAAGTCGACCAACCGAGTCAAAGTTTCGCGCACCTCGAAAGATTCGTCGCTTGCCAGTTGCGCCTGAGCCTTTGGGGATAAGGCTTCGTTACAGGCCAAGTTGTTACGCACCTCTACATCCGGATCCTTGGCCAGCAATTGTTGTAGCTCGCAGATTAAGTGCTTGTTCCGTGAGGCATTACTGCGAACCTCAATATCTTCGTCCCCCACCAATTGTCGTAGCAGCGATTCGTGAGAGCTTTTTTGGGCCAAAAGTTGCCGGTGTTTAGGTTGGAGTTTTAGTCGTGAAAACTGGGATGCCACTAGGTCATGGGGTGCATTGGAATGGATGCAAGCTAGGTGCAACAGGTTAAGGTCGAAATCCGGCTTGCCATCTTCGATATTGATGCGCAGACTCAGCAGCCGCTCTGGGCAGTTGTCGTTTTGGTATACCGCGGTGCGGATTTCTAGGTCGGGGTCTCTGACTAGCTTTTCCAGTAGGTCCTCTGGGCAGTCAGAGTTACTGGCGACCTCCTTGCGGCGGAGTGCGTTGGGGTCGTCGGCCATTTTGATCATCTGCGCTATGCTCAGCCCTTCAAAAGTCGATGCTGGCTTAAGCTTGAGTTTTTCGAATAGATCTTCGTATTTGCTGACCTGTTCGCGAAGGGTCTCACGTAGCGGTACCGTGAGTTTTATGGCTGATACGAGGTCTTCGAACTTCAGTTTTCTGTTATCTAGGAAGGCTGATTCACGAGCTTCATTGAGCGCGTTCTGGATATCGGCTCCAGCGTAGTCACGGCACATGTTGATGAGGGCTCGTCGAGCGTCTGGTTCGAGTGTGAGATCGTCCCCCCGAAGATGAATATCGAGGATCGCGCCTCGTTCCGCAGGATTTGGGAAGCCGACGTAGAACACCTCATCAAACCGTCCTTTGCGCAGAAGCTCGGGTGGTAGGGCGGTAATGTTGTTGGCTGTGGCGATGACGAATACTGCGCCAGTTTTTTCCTGCATCCAAGTCAGGAAGTAACCGAATAGTCGTGAAGATACTTCCGAGCCACTACCACTGTTCATGCCAACAAAGGCTTTTTCTAGCTCGTCGATCCAGAGGATGCATGGGCTGACTGACTCCGCCATTGTCAGGGCCCGCCTCATGTTATGTTCGCTTTCACCGACGTATTTTCCCAGCAGTGAACCGATGTCTAGACGCAGTAGTGGTAGTTGAAACATACCTGCGGCGGCTTTGGCAGTCAGCGACTTACCACAACCGGGCATACCTGCGATCAGTACGCCCTTAGGTGCTTGTACTCGAGCTTGGCGTGCCTCGTCTAGTCGGTGGAAGATTTGCGCACGACGATTGAGCCAACTTTTGAGGTTCTCTAGCCCGCCAATATTCGCGGTACTTTCACTGACTTTAATCATTTCTAGCACGCCACTCTTGGCGATAATCTGTTCCTTTTCATACTGGATCAGCGCCAAAGCTGCGTCGTTGAGCTGTTCATGCTGCTGCTGGACCATGGCCAGCGCTGAACGAATTTCTTCTTGATTGAGGCCGCAGCAAGCAGCGTGTAAACGCTGATGCAGGCCTTCCGGTATTTTTAAGTCGAGTTGTTGGCAGACGCTATCGAGTAGGTTGCGGATCTCTTCATCGCGAGGCAAAGGTAAAGGCAGCAGAGTGATCTGCGCTTCGAGTTGTGACGGGATATGCTGGGTTTCTGAAACCAACACAACTGCAGCTTTGCCCCTGTGGTGACGTTGAATGCGGTTGAGCAACTGCTTGAGTCGCGCTACAGCCAGTGGCTGGTTTTCCAGAGCGCTGCGGGCATCCTTGATGATGAAAAGTTTACCATCCAGTTCATCGTGGCACAGTATCGGCAAGCAATTGGCGAGTTCGGTGCTTTCCTCTTGATAGCTGTGTGGTTGCTTGTTGTTGAAGTTGACCCAGCCGTAGCCCAAGTTCCACTCCTTGGGGCTCATATTCAGTTGTGATGCAATCTCTTGGAGCATTTCATCGACCCTGGCCTCTTCGCCTGACTGGATGAACAACCCCGGATAACCAGCGATCAAACGGGACTTGATCTTGTTCTTGAGTTCGAGCAAATTCATGAGCGGTTACCAGAATGAGAATAGAGAAGAGGCAAAATTGCTTAAAGCCCTACCAGCTGATTCGAATGCTCGTCCGGTGCTTTCGGCTATGCTGGCGACAGTCTTGATTGCAGTCTTAGCTATCGACTTCCCTGCATGATAAATAACTTCACCGATTTGTCCGCCAGCGATACCTCCCGCCACCCCCCCGACGAAACCTCCTACAGCAATGCCTGCTGGGCCTAGCACTGTGCCGAGAGCCGCGCCGACAGACGCGCCTTTGGTAGCACCGGCAATAGCCATGGTGGTGGTTACTGTGGTGTTACCTATGACATCAAGCGCCTCGTTTTGGGTGAGTTCGCCTTTCCCAAGCTTGTAGAGCACTTTTGCATTCTGCAGGCCGACACATGCGACGTTAGTAATTAACCCAGCTGGAGTGTTACGCAGGGCTGCACCCAACCAACCGTTCTTCACCGCCACTACTACTGCTCCGGACACTGCAACTTGCGCAGAAATATTGCCAGTGGAACGAAACGAGCTTTCGAAAAATTCTTTAAGGTCTTCATCGGACCTCGGGGTTTCTTGGCCATTGAGGCGCTTCCAGGCCCGACGGGCAAGGATCCGAGCGCCTTGCATACCAGCAGCGATACATGCACCAACCAAGGCTTGTTTACCAATGTGTTTGGCGATATCGATACGGTTGGTGTCTTTCCACTCGTACTGACGAGCTTCGGCTTCTTGATGAGCCTTTTCCTGATGGGCTTTGGCTTCCTCTTTGGACAATGGTTTTGATTGCACACCGTCAACTTCTATAACGTCTGTACTGTTGGGGACTTCTGCAGACTGCCCTTCAGGCACAAGACGCTGTTGGTCTCCATAGTCACCACGATCCAGCAACTTTGTTGTTTCGCTGGCGTTGGCCCCGTATTTGGATTGGTATTTGCCGACAACTTGGCCATTTCCATCAATAACTTCAATATCGACTGAATTTAAGTCTCGGGAGTTGACGAGCCTTGCCCGATAAATACTGCCCTTGGTTGTTGCATCAATGTTGAAGGTGTCGACATGGTGCTGCTCTGCGATGAAGCCATCTAAATTCGGGTTCAGGTTTACCGCGCCAGCTTGGGTTGTGATGATCCGCTGAGCGTTAGTGTTGGCTTCAGCAAGAGCTTGATCAATGTTGCTAGCGTAGTGCCCCACGCTCACTGACCCAGTCAACGAAGCATTTCTCTCGATCTCTCCGGCAAGCCATGATTCCTTGCTGCGGCCTTGATCCTGATGCTGTTGCAGTGACTCACGGGATTGGTTGAAGTCGTTCGTAGACTGGATGACTTGGCGAGCAGTCTTAAGTATTTCTTCTTCGTTCTTCCACAGTTGGGGGTACTTACGAAATTCGTCGCTTAGCCAATGAACCAGCGGTTTTTCACCACGTAGACTGCAGGATGTGACGAAAGAGGAGATTACTGCGGTTGTCTTATCTGCGTTTTGTTCACTGTTGAACAGTGCTACTTCGAGGTGGGAGGCCTGTGTGTGTATGGTGTGGTTGAACGCTATCTCTTGCTCGCCGACATGAGCGTTGCTGAGGTGTTTTTCCAAATGTTGGTTCATCGTGCTCTTCCTTTTAGTGGACGATCATTGCAGATAGTCGGTTAACTCGTCGTGCAACTGCTGTTGCAACCAAACGGGCTCGAGAATGCGTACATGGGGGATCCAGTAGCGGATTATCGGAAGTAACTGGTTAGGGTGATTGACTTGACAACGTAGCAGTAACTGACCGTCGTCAAGCTCTTCAACCAGCTCTTGGTGCGGTAGCACATTACGCCGCAAGAAGTAATAGGCATTGCTAGCGGCTATGCGCAGCATTACTCGGATGGAGTCTTGGCCAAACCAGACGTCATCGTCATCCTCGATCTGTGCCTGGATCGCAGGGTTAGCCACGAAAGTTTCCGGTAGAATTTGCAAATCAGTGATGCGCCCCAGGGCAAAGCTTTTCAGACGGCAGTCTTCGACGGCTGCCAGATACCAAATGCCCTTGTTGTGGATCAACTGGTAGGGTTCTACTTGCCGCGACTTTTCGGTATATGTCAGTTGGCAGCGTAAATGCTGGCCAATAGCCTTATCCAGCAGGCGAAACTTCACGGGATGGGGTTTGCACTCTTCAAAATGTCCGTCGCGGATAAGGAAGCTGGTTTTGCCTGGTTCGAGCAATTTCATCCACGATTCGCGGTCGCCAGTTGGGAATAGTCGTTCGACTCCGCTTATACGAGCAAAAGTCTGCAAATCTGCTGGTGATAGCTTGCTGCGGTATTCAGCTGTCAATGTATAGCAACCATTTGCTAGGGGGGTGACCACATCACCCAAGCGGTTCAGGTCTCGGTAGATTGTTCGCTCACTAACCCCGAAACGTTCAGCTAAATAGTGGCGGTCTGGCTGTTCACCAAGATGTAGCAGACGGAGGATTTCTGCGAGGCGCAGGGCCAGAGTGTCATGCTCTTTGGTTGCCATGGTGAATTCCGTGTCTGATGAAAGTAGAAAGCGATTCTAGCGTTTTACATTGACAGGTTGTGTCAGTGTCACTTGAAGCGATCTGATAAAGAGCCGTTACGATAATCCCATCCGTCTTACATGGCTATATTCGTCATTTGATTACGCCTTGTTACATGGCTATGGCGGCAAAAATTCACTAATGAATGAAAAATGGTAACAATATCAATGGCGCGGAGAGCAATTGGAGATAAACCAACTTTAAACTGCTGCGATACCCAGTAGAGAGTGTTGTAAGCAACGTCTTAGGTTGGGTCTCGCTCGGGTCCGGTCTGGGGCGGGCACAGTCACACCTGCTTTGACTTGCTTAGAGTGTTCATCACGGATGTATTCGTGGCGAGCCACCTCGGCAATCCACATGCAGATGAATAACATCGCGAATAACACCGCTCGACTTTCAAGGAGGGGCTATCGAGGCCTTTCTCCATGCCTAGTCTGCATGTCTAGATTGACCTAGTTGGCCACAGCTATCGTCAATATGTGGGGTGGAGAGACTTAAGGGGGCTATTTCTGCGAAGGAGGGGCGGTTCTTGAGAGCGGGGGGAGCCAGAATTCAAGTGTAGGTTTAAGTGTGGCTTTCTGTTTTAATCGAAAAAAACACTATATTTATCAATAAAAACACACCCATGCATCATGGGCGTGTGGGCGCTGAGATTGGCGCTTGGCGCGGCGCCAGTAGCTTGGTGTTGTGCGGTCATGTTCTATTCCAGAAGGGGCCTCTGCGGGCCCGGGTCTGCGGTGATGATCCTTGAGCTTGATGGCGCCATTCTACACATAAGCGCCGCGCCGGGGGAGGTTGGCTCGCACCACCATTTGGCCGATGCGAGTCATCAGCCTTGTGACAATCAGCTCAGTTGCGAGGGGCTGCGGCGGGATCGCATAATGTGCCCTTTCCACGAATCAGAAGGAGCTGTGATGAAACTGGACGCAGAGATAGAGCACCTCGCCATCGAGCTGGGGCGGGCCCTTGGTCAACGAGGCTGGCTGGCGGCGACCGCCGAATCCTGTACCGGCGGTGGGGTGGCTACGGCCATCACCGACATTGCAGGCAGCTCCGGCTGGTTCGATCGCGGTTTTGTCACCTACACCAACGAGGCCAAGCAGCAGATGCTGGGGGTGAGCCGCGAGAGCCTTGAGCGGCACGGCGCGGTGAGCGAGGCGGTTGTGCTGGAGATGGCCCGCGGCGCGCTGGCGCACTCGTCTGCCTCCATCAGCGTTGCCATCAGCGGCATCGCCGGCCCCGGCGGCGCAACCGAGGGCAAGCCGGTTGGCACCGTTTGGTTCGCCTGGGCCGACAGCAATGGCCGCCACCACTCCCTGCTGGCCCGCTTCGACGGGGATCGTCGGCAGGTGCGCCAGCTGGCGGTGAGACAGGCCTTGTCGGGTCTGTTGGCCCTGCTCAGATAAATTGGGCTTGATACTGTATGAATAGACAGTATACTTAGCCCAACTTCATTTTTTACTCACGATTTCCAGCGGAGATTGGCATGGATCAGAACAAACAGAAGGCACTGGCGGCTGCGCTGGGTCAGATTGAAAAGCAGTTCGGCAAAGGTTCCATCATGCGTCTGGGCGACAGCAAGACCATGGATATCGAAGCCATCTCTACCGGTTCCCTCTCGCTGGACGTGGCGCTGGGGATCGGCGGTCTGCCGTGTGGCCGTATCGTCGAAATCTACGGCCCGGAATCTTCCGGTAAAACCACCCTCACCCTGCAGGTGATCGCGGAAGCCCAGAAGAAGGGCAAAACCTGTGCCTTCGTCGATGCGGAACACGCCCTCGACCCTATCTATGCTGCCAAGCTGGGCGTCAACGTCGACGACCTGCTCATCTCCCAGCCGGATACCGGTGAACAGGCGCTGGAGATCTGCGACATGCTGGTTCGCTCCAACGCGGTTGACGTCATCATCGTCGACTCCGTGGCGGCCCTGACGCCGAAAGCGGAAATCGAAGGGGAGATGGGTGATTCCCACGTTGGCCTGCAGGCCCGTCTGATGTCCCAGGCGCTGCGCAAGCTGACCGCCAACATCAAGAACGCCAACTGCCTGTGCATCTTCATCAACCAGATCCGGATGAAGATCGGCGTCATGTTCGGTAGCCCGGAGACCACTACCGGTGGTAACGCGCTCAAGTTCTACGCCTCCGTGCGTCTGGATATCCGTCGTATCGGCGCCATCAAGGAAGGCGACGAAGTGGTCGGTAACGAGACCCGCGTCAAAGTGGTCAAGAACAAGGTGGCCCCGCCCTTCAAGCAGGCTGAATTCCAGATCTTCTACGGTGCCGGTATCTCCAAAGAGGGCGAGCTGGTGGATCTCGGTGTCAAGCACAAGCTGATCGACAAGGCCGGCGCCTGGTACAGCTACAACGGCGAGAAGATCGGTCAGGGCAAGGCCAACGTGATGAAGCTGTTCGCCGAGAACAAGGTGATGGCTGGCGAAGTGGAAGCCCGCCTGCGCGAGCTGCTGCTCTCCGGCGCAGTGCCTGTCGATGACAAGGCTGCTCCGGTTGAGGCAGACGAGTTCGATGCCGAAAGCGAACAAGAGTTCGAATAAGGAACAAAGGAAGGCCGGGTAGATACCCGGCCTTGTTATTTATGATGGTTGATGAATCCGTTACAGAACCGGTCGAGCCTGCCGAACCGACCTTTGCCGAGCAGCTTACCGCCGCCCGCGCCTTTGCCATGCGCAGTCTGGCCCGTCGCGAGAGTGCCGAGTCGGAGCTGGCCAACCGGCTGCGCCAGCAGGGTTTCAATGAAGAGGTGATCGAGGCAGTGGTCGACTACTGCCGCGGTTACAACTGGGTCAATGACGAACGTTACGGCGGTATGGCTGTACGGGCCGGTGCCGCCAAGGGCCATGGCCCCATCAAGATCCGTTTCGATCTGCGCCGCAAGGGGCTCGACGATATGCAGATTGATGCCGCATTCGATCAGCCGGAGCTGGACTGGTTCGAGCTTGCCTTCGAACTGCTGGAGCGACGGGCAAAAATTGTCGATCTGGCCGATTTCAAGCTGCGGATGAAGTGGCTCAAATATCTGCTGGGGCGCGGCTTTACCCAGGATCAGGCACGTTACGCCATCTCTGCCCTGCAGGAGCGGGAGGAGTAACGCCACTGCGTGGCATACGTCGTTTCACCTCTCCTTGCGGCAGGTTTTTCCTGCCTGTTCAGTAGGTTGCGCGCACAATCCCGAAAAAGCGGCCTTTTGTTCATCTCATCCCTCTTTATGCGCTGCTTTTTTGCCTCTCGACAGTGAAAAAAGCCACTGTAGGCAGCGGCGCTCTTATCTGGCCCGTTTATGTGCGCTTTTTCGCCCGTGGCGGCCCTGTCCGTTTTACTTTACCCCGCAGAAAACTTACATTAATGCGGTTAAAAGTCCGTATTCGAATCAAGCAGGATTTTCCATGTATATGTCCACGTCAGAGATTCGCGCTGCGTTTCTCGAGTATTTCCGTTCCCAGGGGCACCAGGTTGTCTCCTCCAGCTCGCTGGTACCGCATAACGACCCGACCCTGTTGTTTACCAACGCGGGTATGAACCAGTTCAAGGACGTGTTCCTTGGCGCAGACAAGCGTGCCTACAATCGCGCGACGACTTCCCAGCGTTGCGTGCGTGCCGGTGGTAAGCACAACGATCTGGAAAACGTCGGCTATACCGCTCGTCACCACACCTTCTTCGAAATGCTGGGCAACTTCAGCTTCGGTGACTACTTCAAGCAGGATGCCATCAAGTTTGCATGGGGCTTCCTCACCGAGGTGCTGCAGCTGCCGAAAGATCGCCTGCTGGTGACCGTCTACGCGACTGACGATGAAGCTTTCGATATCTGGGAAAAAGAGGTCGGTGTCCCGGCCGATCGCATCGTCCGCATCGGTGACAACAAGGGTGCCCCTTACGCTTCCGACAACTTCTGGGCCATGGGCGATACCGGCCCGTGCGGTCCCTGCACCGAGATCTTCTATGACCACGGCGATCACATCTGGGGCGGCCGTCCCGGCTCACCGGAAGAGGATGGCGACCGTTTCATCGAGATCTGGAACGTGGTGTTCATGCAGTTCAACCGTCAGGCTGACGGCACCATGGAGCCGCTGCCACGTCCGTCCGTGGATACCGGCATGGGTCTGGAGCGGATCTCCGCCATCATGCAGGGTGTCCACTCCAACTACGAAATCGACATCTTCCAGGCGCTGATCAAGAAAGCGGCCGAGATTGTCGGCACCACCGATCTGAGCAACCAGTCCCTGCGCGTCATAGCTGACCACATCCGCTCCTGCGCCTTCCTGGTGGCAGATGGCGTGATGCCGTCCAACGAAGGTCGTGGCTATGTGCTGCGTCGCATCATCCGCCGTGCCGTGCGTCACGGCCGCAAGCTGGGTGCCACCGACGTCTTCTTCTACAAACTGGCTGCCGAGCTGGCGGTGCAGATGAAGGATGTCGCTGCCGAGCTGATCGCCCAGCTGCCGCTGGTCGAGCGCGTGCTGCGCATCGAAGAGGAGCAGTTCGTCCGCACGCTGGATCGCGGTCTGCTGCTGCTGGAAGATGCTCTGGCCAACCTGGGCGATGCCAAGGTTATTCCGGGCGAAGTGGTGTTCAAGCTCTATGACACTTACGGCTTCCCGGCCGACCTGACTGCCGACGTGGTGCGCGAGCGCGAGATCGGCATCGACGAAGAGGGCTTCAAGGCCGAGATGGAGAAGCAGCGTGCTCGTGCCAAAGAGGCCTCCAGCTTCGGCGTGAACTACAACGAGATGCTCAAGCTCGACTTCGAGACCCCCTTCACCGGTTACAAGACCCTGACCGAGCGCACCCGCGTGGTTGGTATCTACAAGGGTGTGGAAGAGGTGAGCGGTCTTATCGCCGGTGACGAAGCGGTCATCGTGCTGGAAGAGACCCCCTTCTACGCCGAGTCCGGCGGCCAGATTGGCGACAGCGGTACCCTGAAAGTGGACGACGGCATCTTTGCCGTGACCGACACCCTGAAAGCGGGCAAGGCGATCATCCACAAGGGCTACATGGAGCTGGGCACTCTGGAGAAGGGCGCCGAAGTGGAAGCCGTGGTTGACGCTGACCGTCGTCAGGCCATCGCCCTGAACCACTCCGTGACTCACCTGCTGCACGCAGCCCTGCGTCAGGCACTGGGCGAGCATGTCACCCAGAAAGGTTCTCTGGTTGGGGCCGAGCGCATGCGCTTTGACTTCTCCCACTTCGAGGGGCTGACCATGGCGACCATTCGCCGGGTCGAGGAGCTGGTCAACAACCAGATCCGCGCCAACCATGAAATCACCACCCAGCTGATGGATCTGGAAGCGGCCAAGTCCGCCGGTGCCATGGCGCTGTTTGGTGAGAAATATGAAGACGACGTGCGTGTCGTGCGCATGGGCGACTACTCCACCGAGCTGTGTGGCGGTACTCACGCCAAGCGCACTGGTGATATCGGCTTCTTCAAGATCATCGCCGAGAGCGGTATCGCTGCTGGCGTGCGCCGTATCGAAGCGGTGACCGGCAAGGCCGCCATCGACTTCATGCATCAGGTTGGCGAGCAGATCGAAGAGGCTGCTGCACTGGTTAAAGGTGATCAGTTCTGCATCGCCGACAAGGTTCGCCAGATGCTGGACAAGGCCAAGATGATGGAACGCGAGCTGGAGCAGCTCAAGGCCAAGCTGGCCGCTCAGGCTGGTAACGATCTGCTGGGTCAGGTGATCGAGATCAACGGTCAGAAGGTGCTGGTTGCAGCGCTGGAAGGGGCCGATCCGAAATCCCTGCGCGGCATGCTGGACGAGCTGAAGAACCAGATGAAGTCCGGTGTCGTGCTGCTGGCCACCTGTGCCGATGGCAAGGTCAACCTGATCGCCGGCGTCACCAACGACCTGACCGGCAAGGTCAAGGCCGGTGAGCTGGTCAATCTGGTTGCCCAGCAGGTGGGTGGCAAGGGCGGTGGCCGTCCGGACATGGCACAGGCGGGTGGTACCCAGCCTGAGGCGGTGCCGGCAGCGCTGCAATCCGTTCACTCCTGGCTGGAAGAGCGCCTGTAATCGGGCGAGGTGATCTGTGGCACTCTATGTACAGAAGTACGGCGGCACTTCGGTCGGCACACTGGAGCGGATCGAGGCGGTAGCTGAGCGGGTCGAGCAGACCCGCGCCCAGGGACACGACGTGGTGGTGGTTGTCTCCGCCATGTCGGGCGAAACCAACCGGCTGCTGGGCATGGCCCAGCAGCTGGATCCTGATGCCAACCGGCGGGAGATGGATGTACTGGTCTCCACCGGTGAGCAGGTCACCATAGCGCTGCTGGCGATCGCGTTGAACAAACGCGGTTGTCCTGCGGTCTCAATGACCGGTGATCAGGTACGGATTCACACCGATTCCGCCTATGGCAAGGCGCGCATCACCCACATCGACACCGAGCTGGTTCAGGCCGAACTGGCTGCGGGCAAGGTGGTGGTGATCGCCGGTTTCCAGGGCCGTGACGAGCATAACGCCATCACGACGCTGGGCCGCGGCGGTTCGGATACCACGGCGGTTGCCGTGGCGGCGGCCATCAAGGCCGATGAGTGCCAGATCTTTACCGATGTGGATGGGGTATACACCACGGATCCGCGCATCGAGCCCAAGGCGCGTCGTCTCGACACCATCACCTTCGAGGAGATGCTGGAGATGGCCAGTCTCGGCGCCAAGGTGCTGCAGATCCGCTCGGTGGAGTTTGCGGGCAAGTACCGCGTCCCGCTGCGGGTGCTGTCGAGCTTTATCGATGGAGAGGGAACCTTAATCACATATGGAGGTGATAGGATGGAAGCTCCCCTGGTATCCGGGATCGCTTTTAACCGCAACGAGGCCAGCCTGACCATTCTGGGTGTGCCGGACAGACCAACCGTTGCCGCGCAGATCCTGAATCCGATCAGCGACGCCAACATTGATGTCGACATGATTGTGCAGAACACCCTGGGAGATGGCACCGCCGACTTCACCTTCACGGTGAATCGTGATGACTATCGCCGCGCCCGGGCACTGCTGGAGGAGACCGCCACCGAACTTGGCGCCTCCTGCGTGCAGGGAAATGGCGAAATTGCCAAGGTTTCCATTGTCGGTGTCGGCATGTGGAACCATCCCGGTGTTGCGCGCACCATGTTCAAGGTATTGGGCGAGGAGGGGATCAACATGCAGTTGATCTCGACCTCTGAAATCAAAATCTCTGTGGTGATTGACGAGAAGTATCTGGAGCTGGCGGTGCGAGCCCTGCACGCGGCTTTCGGGTTGGATCAGGCACCGCAAGAGCAGCCCTTGGGCTAACAATCTCTGATTGATTTAGTTTCAACCATTTACCATATCGGTATCTTTGTTAGATAATGTCGCATATCGATATAAAAACAAAACAGGATACAGGAGCAAGCGAATGCTTATTTTGACTCGTCGTGTTGGGGAAACCCTGATGATTGGTGATGAAGTGACTGTCACCGTACTGGGCGTTAAAGGCAACCAGGTCCGTATCGGTGTTAACGCGCCGAAAGAGGTCTCCGTACACCGCGAAGAGATCTACCAGCGCATCCAGGCCGAGAAAGTTCCGGGCCAACCGGGCTTCTAAGCCACTTTCATGGCTGTGACAAGGCGACACCTCATGTGTCGCCTTTTGTTTTTTCCGGCCCCTTGAAATCGCCCTGCAGGGCGCGAAACTGCGGGATAAGTGCCGATATTGTTTGAATATTCCACGCTTTGGCCAAATGCTGAGCGAACGCACTTTTTTCTCCAAAAAAGTGTTTGACTAAAAATCCCTGTGAAGTATTATCAGCCCCGCAAACGGAGAGGTGGCCGAGAGGCTGAAGGCGCTCCCCTGCTAAGGGAGTATGCGGCTTATACCCGCATCGGGGGTTCGAATCCCCCCTTCTCCGCCATTTGCGCCCGTAGCTCAGCTGGATAGAGTACCTGGCTACGAACCAGGTGGTCAGAGGTTCGAATCCTCTCGGGCGCACCATATTACGACTCAAGCAAGAGTCATGTGTTGACCATCAGCAAGTCGACACTTTGGAAAAGGCTTACTGATAAGTAAGCTTTTTTTATCGTTTTAAAACAGGGCGCCCGTAGCTCAGCTGGATAGAGTACCTGGCTACGAACCAGGTGGTCAGAGGTTCGAATCCTCTCGGGCGCACCATTTAAAACGACACAACGATTTATGAGCGCCCGTAGCTCAGCTGGATAGAGTACCTGGCTACGAACCAGGTGGTCAGAGGTTCGAATCCTCTCGGGCGCACCATTTTTCAAGCAGTACACAAAAGTTTGTGAGCGCCCGTAGCTCAGCTGGATAGAGTACCTGGCTACGAACCAGGTGGTCAGAGGTTCGAATCCTCTCGGGCGCACCATATTTCAAGCAGTACCAAAAGTTTATGAGCGCCCGTAGCTCAGCTGGATAGAGTACCTGGCTACGAACCAGGTGGTCAGAGGTTCGAATCCTCTCGGGCGCACCATACAGACAGCCCCGACTTCGGTCGGGGCTGTTTTTTATGGGCGATATTTAACTTTTTGGTGCGGATCCCCGTGCGCTGTTGCGGGTGGATCGCCCGTTTACCTGGCTGTTCTTGTCCTTATTTCTTCCCCTTTCTGTGATTGCGCACAGTTCTTCTGATCGTTGCACCGCCTCACCACCCTTTGCCTCATCTATAGGCGCGCTGTATGCCTGCTGTGGCAACGGCAGATGCCGGGCCACTCATCACCAAAGGTTCGCTCATCAACATCCTGCAAGGCCTGCTGAAGCGTTCTGCAGGCAATAAAAAAGGATGCCGCAGCATCCTCTTGTGTTGAGATATTTACTCAGCTTTTCAGCCATTTGCGAATGCGGTTGGCATCGCCGATGGGGGTGCGTTTGCCCACCGAGTTGAGCAGCACGATGGCTAGCTCGCGGCTGTCCGGTTTGGCGCGCATCACCAGACAGCGCCCCGCTTCGTCAGTGAAGCCGGTCTTGGAGAGGCGCACGTCCCAATCCGGGTTTTTCACCAGCGGGTTGGTGTTGTTGAACATCAGGCTGTAGGCAGGGGCGCTGAAGCGCATCTCCCGGTTCTCATCCTGAGTGAACTGACGGATCAGCGGCTGGCGATAGGCGGCGGCGGCCAGCTTGCCCAGATCCTGGGCGGTGGAGACGTTGCGGGTGGAGAGGCCGGTGGAGTCGTAGAAGTGGGTATTACGCATACCCAGCTGTCTGGCCTTGTTGTTCATGGCTCGCACGAAGGCGCTGCGACCGCCCGGATAGTGACGCGCCAGTGCCGAGGCCATCCGGTTTTCGGAGGACATCAATGCCAGATGCAGGGCGTCGCGGCGGGTCACCTTGGTGCCCATGCGGATGCGGGAGTGGGTGTGTTTGACCCGATCCAGATCGTTCTTGTCGACCGTGATGGTCTGGTTGAGATTCTGTTTGGCATCCAGCACCACCAGCGCTGTCATCAGCTTGGTGAGAGAGGCGATGGGACGCACCTTGGTGGCATTCTTCTGGTAGAGCGTCTTGCCCGTTTTTACATCCACGACTAGGGCGCTGCTCGAGCGTACTTCCAGTTTGGCAGGGTTGGGTGCCGCGCTGACCGCAGGCAATCCCAGCATTCCCATCAACCCGACAACCAGCGCTGCTGCGCGAATCCGACACCACATACAACCGACTCCGTTCCCATCCAAAAAAAGGCGCTAGATTCACTCATTTTTACCCCGGCTTTACAAGGGCCGAGCGGGACTATTTCTGCTATTTGCGCGAAATTGGCGATCAAAAAAGCCCTCTGGCGAGGGCTTTCGGGTCGGGCGTTGGGCGAGGGGTCAATCCCGCGGCTGCGCGGCCCTGCGTTTGCTGATCCAGCGCCAGACCAGTGCCACCATGCCACCCACCAGCAGGGCCACCGGCAGATAGATGATGATGTTGAAGAACTGGGTCTGGTATTCGGCGGCCAGCTTGGTGTGGCTCAGGTAGTAGCCAAACCCGACCAGCGGGCAGATCCACATGATGGAGCTGATCAGATTGACGATGAGGAAGCGCCCCTGGGGCAGTTCGGTGGCACCCACTATATAGGGGTAGGCGGTGCGCACGAAGGCGATATAGCGCGCGGTGATCAGGGTGATGATCCCGTACTTGTCCAGCAGGTGGTAGACCTTCTGCTGGTGTCGCTCTTCCACGTGGGACATCAGCCGATGGTAGAGCTGGGTGTGGCCAAGGAAGCGCCCCTGCATGTAACCGAGCCAGGTGCCGACAAAGGTAGCCATGATTAACAGCGGGATCACCCCGAGAGACAATACATCCTGATAGATGAGCACGCCGGTGAGGATCAGCAGGCTGTCACCGGGCAGAAAGGCGGTAGGGATGAATCCGTTTTCCAGTACCAGAAACGTCAGAATCACACCACAGATCATGAAGGCCATCTTGGGATCGGAAAGTGTGTTCAGATCGTGATTCATAAAGGCGTGAGCCAGTTGGTAAAACTGCTCCATACTTGCAAACTCCGCAGGTTAGCTGGGTTGATCGGTCAAGGGCATGGCGAGCACCTTGTCGATGCGCAGGCCATCCATGTCAACAATTTCCAGTTGCCACTGTTCCAGTGTCACCAGGTCTCCGGTTTGTGGAACACGACCAAGGAGCAGCATGATAAGCCCTCCGAGGGTGTGATAGTGATGTTTTTCTTCTTCTGGCAGACGAACCAGCTCCAGACAGTCCTTCAACTCCGGCAGCGGGATCAGGCCATCGAGCAGCCAGCTGCCGTCGGCGCGCCGGAATGCCCAGTTGTCCTCGCCATCCTCCTGCTGGAAATCCCCCGCCAGCGCCTCCAGCAGATCCTGCTGGGTGACCAGCCCCTGCAACTCGCCATATTCGTCAACCACCAGCGCCATCTGTTCGCTGTGGGTGCGGAAGTGGTTGAGCAGCTCGACGCCGTTGAGGGTCTCGGGCAGCAGGCTGCCCTCCTGGGTCAGGGCAGCCAGATCGATGGGCTCCTCCTTGATATAGGCGTGCAGCACCTTGCTGACATTGATGATACCCACCAATTCTGACAGGTTGCCGTCGCAGACCGGAAAATAGCTGTGGCGATACTCCACCAGCCGCTGCAGGTTGGTCTCCAGCGGCAGCGCCAGATCCAGATAGCGGATATCGCTGCGCGGAACCATCAGGGAGGAGAGGCTGCGCTCGTCGAGACGGAAGACGTTGCGCAGCATGGTGTGTTCATGATCCTCGATCACCCCGGCTTCAGAGCCCTCCACCAGCATGGCGTGGATCTCCTCCTCGGTAACGTTGGCGCTGCCGTTCTGGTTGACCCGCAGCAGCCGCAGGCTGGCATTGGTAGAGGCCGACAGCAGCCAGACGAAGGGGCGGGTCAGGGTGGCGAGCCAGTGCATGGGGCGGGCCACCAGACAGGCGATGCGTTCGGCATTGAGCTGGCCGAGCCGCTTGGGCACCAGCTCCCCCACCACGATGGAGAGGTAAGTAACCACCACCACCACGATGACGGTGGCGATCAGGCCACTGCTCTTGGCGGGGAGCCCCCACTCCTGCAACCAGAGGGAGAAGGGCTGGGCCAGCAGGGATTCGCCGTAGATACCGTTGAGCAGACCTATGCTGGTAATGCCGATCTGGACGGCGGAGAGAAAATGGGTCGGGTCTTCGCCCAGTTTGAGGGCAATGGCGGCGGAGCGGTTGCCTTCAGAGGCAAGCTTGCCGAGGCGAGCCTTGCGTGCGGTGACGATGGCGATTTCTGACATGGCGAAGACGCCATTAAGCAAAATCAATCCCAGCAGGATCAATATTTCCATACAGCAACAGCACTCCTTGAGTGGATAAGATCGCTGGCAGTGTAATGAATTTGGCGGCGATGCGCTTGTGAAAGCGGGTGATCCGGCTCGCTAATTTGATGACAGCGCTTTGTGATGGCTAAAAAAGATGGCCGGAAAAGGGAAGTATGACCTCGCCAAACGACGTAATGGGTGAGGCGGGTGCTTGGCGAAGTGGCATGGCTGGATGGAAAAGGGCGGGAAGTCCCGCCCTTGCTTGTCATGGTTCAGGCAACCGTTGTCAGAACTGCTGGAACCAGCGCTGGATCTGGGCCGGATCCTTGCTCTGGGTCAGGGAGAGCATCAGCAGCACCCGCGCTTTCTGCGGGTTGAGAGTGCCGGAGGCCACGAAGCCGTACTTGGCATCATCGATCTCGGCATCCAGGGTGGTGGCGCCGGTCGGCACGCGGGCGGAGCGCACTACCCGGATGCCGTCTTTGCTCGCCTTGGCCAAGGTATCGAACAGGGTGTGGTAGAGGTTGCCGTTGCCCACCCCGGCGCTGACGATGCCGTCGAACTTGGCATCCACCATCGCCTTGGCAGGCAAGTCGGTGGCGTTGGCGTAGCTGTAGACGATGCCCACTTGCGGCAGCTTGTCGAGCTTGCTCACGTCAAACGGCGTCTTGCTGGTGTGCAGACGGGCCGGGCTACGCTGGTAGTCGATCTTGCCATTGTGGATGTAGCCGAGCGGGCCGAAGTTGGGGGAGGCGAAGGTCTGCACGCCTGTGGTGTTGGTCTTGGTGACGTCGCGGGCATCGAGCACGGTGTCGTTCATCGCCACCATGACGCCACGTCCCTTGGAGGCGGGGTCGGAGGCGGTCACCACGGCGTTGTAGAGGTTGAGCGGGCCATCAGCACTCATGGCGGTGGAGGGGCGCATGGCGCCAACCAGTACCACCGGCTTGTCGCTCTTGACGGTCAGATTGAGGAAGTAGGCGGTCTCTTCCATGGTGTCGGTGCCGTGGGTGATGACAATGCCATCCACGTCATCCTTGGCCAGCAGCTCGTTGACCCGTTTGGCCAGCTTGAGCCACACCTCGTCGTTCATGTCCTGGGAGCCGATCTTCACCACCTGCTCACCCTGCACATCGGCCACTTTCTTCATCTCGGGCACGGCGGCGATCAGGGTTTCGATGGCCACCTTGCCAGCCTCGTAGTTGGACTGGGTAGCGGACTGGCCAGCTCCGGCAATGGTGCCGCCGGTTGCCAGAATATGGACGTTGGGCAGGGCCATTGCCATGGGGGAGAGGGTCAGGCCAACGACGGCGGCGAGCAGGGTCTTGCGGATCGGTAGGGTCATGCTGCAAATCCTTATGGTTGGAATAATCGCAGCAAGTTTGCCCGTTTAATAACCCGGGTCTGTGATAAAACTCACCAAAAGACAGGTGAGTACAGATTTTTAACCTGTTTTATACCTATATGGAGATAATTTAACTCGCAGAGAAACCCTTGGCTTCGATCAGGGCGATCAGCTCGGCCTTGCTCAGATCGCTCTCGATGACGGCCTTGCTGCTGGCGAAATCGACGGTCGCGGTGGTGACCGCAGGCTGGGCCAGCAGCGCTTTTTTCAGACTGGCGGCGCAGCCACCACAGGACATGCCGGACACGGTGAGTTCGATGGTCATGGAATATCTCCTCTGTTGATGAGCGCCAGCTTAAAGCTGCCGCCTCCGGCAAGGTCAAGCCGTCAGTACATAAGACCCAGATAGTTCATCAGAGTCGCCCCGAGGCTGGTAGTAACCAGCGAACCGAGGGTGGTGGTGGCGATGATGTTTGCGGCCAGCACGCTGTCGCCCCCCATGGCGCGGGTCATCACATAGCTGGCGGCGGCAGTCGGGGTGGCGCTGATGAGAAACAGAATACCCAGCTCCAGATGGCTGAAGCCGAGCAGGGCCGCCCCAAGAGTGAACGCAGCCGGAATGAGACAGAGCCGCATGATGCTGGCCCAGCCCGCAATGGCTGCACCACCACGCAGAGCATCCAGGCTGAGGGAGGCGCCGGTGCAGAGCAGCGCCAGCGGCAACGTCATGTTGGCGAAGTAGCTGCCGGTGGTGAGCAGCAGTTGCGGCATCTTGATACCGAGCAGGGTAAAGGGCAGCGCCGCCACAATGGCGATGATCAGGGGATTCTTGATGATGCCGAGCAGAATGGGGCGGATACCGGTGGCGCCGCCGAGACTGCGGGTGAGGGTGATCACTGCGAGAATGTTGTAGAGCACGGTCACCGCGCCGACATAGAAGGCCGCCGCCCCCAACCCCTCGTGGCCGTAGGCGTTCTGCACATAGGCGAGCCCGATAATGGCGCTGTTGCCGCGAAAGCTCCCCTGTACGAAGATGCCGCGCAGCCGCAGCTCCCCGATAAAACGTCCGGCCAGCAGCTCCAGAACCAGATAGCTGATAACGGTGGCGAGCAGGCCATAGCCGATAAACCAGAGGCTCGGCATGGTGGCGAAGTTGGTACCCAGAATACTGAGAAAGAGCAGAGCGGGCAGGGTGACCTGAAACACCAGTCGCGAGGCGGATTCGGTAAAGGGATCCGGCAGCAGCCCCAACCGCTTGAGCAAGATGCCGAGCAGCAGCACCACGCAGATGGGGCCTGTGATGGAGAGGGAGAAGAGCAGACTGGCCAGCAGATCCATGATGGGCATCCTGTGCTGTGCCCACACACCCTGACGGCGGGGCAAAAAGGGCATTCTAACGCCATGGGCTTGTATTCACAGGGGTTAATCACAACAATGTGGGCAATTCCACCGCCTAGCCTCCTGTGAGCCAATTCATGGACAAGAAACTGACCATCCTCGATATCGCCAGACTGAGTGGCGTCGGCAAGTCGACCGTCTCCCGGGTGCTCAACCAGGATCCCAAGGTGAAGCAGGAGACCCGCGAGCGGGTGGAGCAGGTCATCGCCGAGCACGGCTTCGTGCCGAGCAAATCGGCGCGGGCCATGCGCAGCCAGAGCCAGCAGGTGGTGGGGATCATCGTCTCGCGGCTCGACTCCAGCTCGGAGAATCAGGCGGTGCGCGGCATGCTGGAGACCCTCTACCAGCGTGGCTACGATGCCGTGCTGATGGAGAGCAAGTTCTCCCCCGCCAAGGTGCAGGAGCATCTGGCGGTGCTGGAGCGGCGCGGAGTGGATGGCATCATCCTGTTTGCCTTCAATGATTTGGACTATGCCGCCATGGCGCCGCTCAGGGATAAGCTGGTGCTGGTCGCCCGTGAATATCCCGGTTTCTCCTCGGTCTGCTTCGACGACGCCGGTGCGGTGCGCACCATGCTGGCGCAGCTGGCAAGCCGTGGCGCCCGCGACATCGCCTATCTGGGGGTGGATACCTCGGATCTCACCACCGGCCAGCGCCGCCTCGACGCCTATCTCGCTTACTGCGCAGAGCAGGGGTTGCGCCCGCGCAGTGCCCTCGGCGATCTCAGCCTGCAGAGCGGCTACCGGCTGGCGGCCGAGCTGCTGACGCCCTCCACCCAGGCGTTGGTCTGCGCCAGCGACACCCTCGCCATCGGTGCGGCAAAATATCTGCAAGAACAAGGGCGTAGCGAGGTGCTGGTGACCGGCCTTGGCAACAATCCCATGCTCAGTTTCCTCTTCCCCAACGCTCTCAGTCTCGATCTTGGCTACAAGGGGGCGGGGGAGCAGGCGGCGCGTCAGCTGCTCGGCCAGATTGAGCAGGCTCAGCCCCCGCTGGTGACTATCGCCCCCTGCCGAACCCTGTGAGCCCCATCACTTCCGACTGAACAAAAAGTGTGCTTTTTGTGACGCTGACCACGAATTGGGAACGTTCCCATTTCGATCTGGCCAGATTGTCGGCATGCTAAATGGGAACGATACCAAAAACGCTCCGGCCGACAGACTGGCTCAAAAGGGCGATACAGACCACTATTCAATGGCGTCACAGAGGGAAGACCCATGTCCAAGATCAACGCACAGCAGCTTGCCACCCTGATCGACAAGATCGGCGGCAAGGAGAACATCGCCACCGTCAGCCACTGCCTGACCCGGTTGCGCTTCGTCCTGAACGATCCGGCCAAGGCCGACAGCAAGGCTATCGAAACCATTCCGGCAGTGAAGGGAAGCTTCACCCAGGGCGGTCAATTCCAGGTGGTGATCGGCAACGAGGTAGAGCAGTGGTACAAGGCGCTGACCGAGCAGCTCGGCGTCAGCGGTGGCAGCAAGGAGACCGCCAAGCAGGCGGCACGCCAGAACATGAACCCGCTGGAGCGGGGCATCTCCCATCTGGCGGAGATCTTCGTACCGCTGCTGCCTGCCATCATCACCGGCGGTCTGATCCTGGGCTTTCGCAACGTCATCGGCGACATCAAGATGTTCGACGATGGCACTCATACCCTCACCGAGATCAGCCAGTTCTGGGCTCAGGTGCACGCCTTCCTCTGGCTGCTGGGCGAGGCGATTTTCCACTTCCTGCCGGTCGGCGTCTGCTGGTCTGCAGTGAAGAAGATGGGCGGCTCCGAGATCCTCGGTATTGTGCTGGGGGTGACGCTGGTGTCACCGCAGTTGATGAACGCCTACGGCATCGGTCAGCAGACTCCCGAGGTGTGGGACTTCGGCCTGTTCGTGATCCAGAAGGTAGGTTATCAGGCCCAGGTCATTCCGGCGCTGCTGGCGGGCGTATTCCTGGCCTGGGTTGAGACCAACCTCAAGCGGATCATTCCGGCTTACCTCTATCTGGTGATTGTGCCGTTTGTCTCGCTGCTGCTGGCAGTGATCGTGGCTCACGCCTTTATCGGCCCGTTCGGTCGCTGGATTGGTGATGGCGTCGGTTTCGCGGCCAAGGCTGCGATGACCGGCTCCTTCGCTCCCATCGGTGCTGCCCTGTTCGGTTTCCTCTATGCACCGCTGGTCATTACCGGTATCCACCACACCACCAACGCGGTGGATCTGCAGCTGATGCAGAGCATGGGTGGCACCCCGATTTGGCCGCTGATCGCCCTCTCCAACATTGCGCAGGCGTCTGCGGTCGTCGGCATCATTTTGATTAGCCGCAAGGAGAACGAACGGGAGATCTCGGTACCTGCCGCCATCTCCGCCTACCTCGGGGTGACCGAACCGGCGATGTACGGTATCAACCTCAAGTACAAGTTCCCCATGCTGTGCGCCATGGTGGGCTCCAGCCTAGCGGCCCTCATCTGTGGCTTTGCCGGGGTGATGGCCAACGGCATCGGGGTCGGCGGCCTGCCGGGCATCCTTTCCATCCAGCCGCAATACTGGGCGGTATTTGCCATCGCCATGCTGGTCGCCATCGTGGTGCCGGTGGTGCTGACCCTGCTGGTCTACAAGCGCCAGCAAGCCGCTGGCAAGTTGACCCAAGCCAGCGCCTGACAATGATTATCAGGGCGACCCGCGGGTCGCCCTCTCCATTTCATATTCGAGACAAGAGAAAGACCCATGAGCCAAACACCCTGGTGGCAGAGTGCCGTGATTTACCAGATTTACCCCAAGAGCTTTCAGGATTCCGCGGCCCGTGGCACCGGCGATCTCAAGGGGATCATGGCCCGCCTCGACTATCTCAAGACCTTGGGCGTCGATGCCCTCTGGCTGACCCCCGTTTACGTCTCCCCGCAGGTGGACAACGGCTACGACATCGCCGACTACCTTGCCATCGACCCCGCCTACGGCACCATGGCAGATTTTGAGGCGCTGCTGGCCGCCGCCCACGCGCACGACATCCGCATCGTGATGGATATCGTGGTCAACCACACCTCCACCGAGCACGCCTGGTTCAAGTCGGCGCTGGGGGATAAAAACAGCCCTTACCGCGACTACTACATCTGGCGCGATCCGGTGGATGGCGGCGTACCCAACAACTGGCAATCCAAGTTTGGTGGCAGCGCCTGGGAGCTGGATCCCGCCACCGGTCAGTACTACCTGCACCTGTTTGCCCGCGAGCAGGCGGATCTCAACTGGGAAAATCCGGCGGTGCGCGCCGAGGTGAAAAACATCATCCACTTCTGGGCGAAGAAGGGGGTGGACGGTTTCCGGCTCGACGTCATCAACCTTATTTCCAAGGATCAGGCGTTCCCGAGCGACGACAGTGGCGATGGCCGCCGTTTCTACACCGACGGGCCGCGCATCCACGAATTCCTGCAGGATGTGAGCCGCGATGTCTTCGCCCCGGTGGGGGCCATGACGGTGGGGGAGATGTCCTCTACTTCGCTGGAGCACTGCCAGCGCTATGGCGCGCTGGACGGCTCCGAGCTCTCCATGGTGTTCAACTTCCACCACCTCAAGGTGGATTACCCCAACGGCGACAAGTGGACGAAAGCACCGTTCGATTTCCTCGAACTCAAGCGCATCTTCAACCACTGGCAGAGCGGTATGCACGGCAAGGGGTGGTCGGCGCTGTTCTGGTGCAATCACGACCAACCGCGCATCGTCTCCCGCTTCGGTGACGAGGGTGAGGATAGGGTGGTCGCCGCCAAGATGCTGGCCAGCACGCTGCATGGCCTGCAAGGCACCCCCTACATCTATCAGGGGGAGGAGATAGGCATGACCAACCCCGGCTATCAGCACATCAACGACTATCAGGATGTGGAGAGCCGCAACATCTTCGCCATCAAGCAGGCGGAAGGGATGAGCGAGGCCGAGATCCTCGCCATTCTCGGCGCCAAGTCCCGCGACAACTCGCGCACGCCGATGCAGTGGAGCGCAGCGGCCAATGCAGGTTTCACCCAAGGAACGCCCTGGCTCAAGCCTGCCGCCAACTATCCCGAGATCAATGCCGAGGCGGTGCTGGCCGACCAGAACTCGGTGTTCTGGCACTATCGGGATCTCATCGCCCTTCGCAAGGCGCACCCCATCTTCACTCAGGGGGATTATCAGGAGCTGTTGACCGGGCACCCGCAGATCTGGGCCTATGCCCGCCGTGCCAACGGTCAGACCCTGCTGGTGGTGAGCAACTTCTACGGCGAGCCGGTTGAGTTTGCCTTGCCTGCCGAGCTACAAAGCGGGCAAGGTCGGCTGCTGCTCGGCAACTACCCCGACAGCCCGGCCCAACCGCAATCGGGTATGCTGCGCCCTTATGAATCCCTGATCTGGCTGATGGAGTAGGTAATGGAGAAGGTGGTGCGCGGTACCGAGTGGCAGAAGATGGTGGCGGGGGAGCCTTATGATGCGGCTGACCCTGAGCTCAAAGCGGCGCGCGAGCGCTGCCGCCGGCTCTATCACACCTTCAACACCAGCTGGCAGGAGAAACCAGCGCGGGATGCTTTGCTGCACGAACTGCTCGGTGGCCGCGGCCAGGAGTGTGCCATCAATCCACCATTCTTCTGCGACTATGGTGCCAACATCTTCGTCGGCGAGAACTTCTACGCCAACGTGGGCTGCACCATCCTCGACGTCTGCGAGGTACACATCGGCGACAACGTGCTGCTGGCGCCCGGGGTGCAGATCTACACCGCCGCTCACCCGGTGGCGGTGGCGCCGCGCATCAGGGGTGTCGAGTTCGGCAAGCAGGTGCGGATCGGTCACAACGTCTGGATTGGCGGCAGCACTGTTATCTGCCCAGGCGTAACCATTGGTGACAACAGCGTCATCGGTGCCGGTTCGGTGGTGACCAAAGATGTGCCAGCCAACGTGGTGGCGGCTGGCAACCCTTGCAAGGTGCTTCGGCCGATGACGGCACAGGAGCTTGAAGGCGTCATCCAGCGGTGAACAGGGGCCATGAATGCTAGTGCTATCTGATTGATAGAAAAGCAACTGTCAGATTGTTTTGCATTCAGTGCTTATGTTCGGGGCCGCTTGGCCGATACTGTTGAATGCAGGAGGAACCCTATGGATATATCAAGTTCTGCAAATGCGTCGTTTGGTTCTGCTCTGATGACGGCCAGTCTGGCCAAGAAACAGCAGACCCAAGAGGGCGAAGCTGCGCTGAAGCTGCTGCAAAACGCAGCGCAATCAGCGCCGGTTGCACCGACATCGGCCAGCGCTTCTTTGGGAAGCAAGATCGATATTCGCGTCTGACCCTAATGAAAAAGCCCCCATCTCACGATGGGGGCTTTTTTATCTCTGCGATTTGGCGCGAGCCTCTTCCGCTCAGAGCGGGAAGGGGGCTGGCGCCTCGAAGGTCATCCGCTCGCCACTGCGGGGGTGGCTGATGGTCAGGCTGGCCGCATGAAGGTAGAGATGGGGCGCAGCCGCCAGCGCATCCGGATGGGCATAGAGGTTGTCACCCAGGATCGGATGCCCCAGCTCCAGCATATGGACGCGCAACTGGTGTGAGCGACCTGTGATGGGGGTCAGCTTGATCAGGCTGTTGCCGTTCTCCACTTTCAGTTTTTCCCACAGGGTCAGAGCGTGACGCCCCTCCTCGTGATCCACCTTCTGTTTCGGGCGGTTGGGCCAGTCGACGCAGAGCGGCAGGTCAACCTGACCCGACTCTGCCTCCGGCTCACCCCACACCCAGGCGAGGTAGTGCTTCTCGGTCTCCCGCTCGCGAAATTGTCGGCTCAGTTCCCGATGAGAGTTGGGATTGAGGGGAATGACAATGACGCCAGTGGTGGACATGTCGAGGCGATGAGCTGCCGCCGCCTTGGGGTGTTGCTGTTTCACCCGATGCAGGACGCTGTCTTCATTCTCGGGGCCGCGCCCGGGGACGCTTAGCAGGCCAGTGGGCTTGTTGACCACCATGATGTCCTTGTCCTTGAACAGGATATCGAGCCAGGGTTCCAGAGGCGGTGAGTATTCAAACATAAATGTCTCGCATCAGAAGGTGGGGGCAAGCCCCCATCAGTTATGGGTAACCACGACAAAGCGGCCTTGGGTATCCAGTTTGAGCTGGGTCTGGCCGCTATCAGTCGGTACCTTGTCAGTTATGGGTGACCACGATAAAGCGGATGGCATCCAGCTTGAGTTGGGTCTGATCGATCAGGTGGTGCAATTCTGCCTGCAGATTGCGCAGATAATCCAGTTCGCTGTCGCGCACGTTCGGGTTGACTGCCTTGAGCGCTTCCAGACGATCGAGATCCTGCTGCAGGGTCTGTGCCATCTGGGCGCGCGCCTTGTCGACAATCCCGGCTTTCAGCTCTTCGGCAATGGCCTGGCCCTTGCCAATCAGACCGTGGATCACCGGCTGGGATGCAGTCACGAGCTTGCTGCCGAGGTGGCGATTGACCGGAGTCAGCTGGCGGTTGAAGGCATCGAACGCCACTTTCTCACCCAGATTCTGGCCGTTCTTGTCCATCAGCAGACGGATTGGCGTCGGCGGCATGAAGCGGTAGAGCTGGGGATGGGCCGCAGATTCGGCAACGAAGATCAGCTCAAGCAGGATGGAGCCGATGGGCAGCGCCTTGTTCTTGAGCAGTGCGACCGAGGTGGCACCGATCTCGGAGCCCAGGATCAGGTCGATACCGCCGCGCATCATGGGGTGATCCCAGGAGAGCAGCGCCATGTCATCCCGCGACAGGGCTGTGTTGCGATCGAAGGTGATGGTCATGCCATCTTGTGGCAGGCCCGGGAAGCTGGAGACCAGCATGTGATCCCCGGGGGTCAGCACCAGCGCGTTCTCGCCACGGTCATCCTGATTGACGCCGATCTCGTCGAACATCTTGAGAGCGAAGGAGATCATGCCGGTGTCGTCATCTTCGGCGGCCAGCTTGTCGACCAGCTGCTGGGCGGCGGCGCCACCGCTGGAGTGGATCTCCAGCAGGCGATCGCGACCCTGCTCCAGTCGGGCCTTGAGCGGCTCGTGCAGTTCGCGGGTCTTGATCAGCAGGGCGTCGAGGGTCGCCTGATCGCCGGTGTTGGCGGCCAGCAGCTCGAACAGCTCTTCACGTACCGCTTCGAATACCGGGCGGGCTGTCGGGCAGGTCTGCTCGAACGCGTCCAGACCATCGTGATACCAGAGCTGCAGGGCGCGCTGGGCAGTCCCTTCCAGATAGGGAACGTGGATCTCGACGGTATTCTGCTGACCGATACGATCCAGTCGGCCGATCCGCTGTTCCAGCAGATCCGGGTTGAGGGGCAGATCGAACAGCACCAGATGGCTGGCAAACTGGAAGTTGCGGCCCTCTGAGCCGATCTCGGAGCAGAGCAGCACCTGGGCGCCACCCTCTTGTTGGGCAAAATAGGCGGAGGCCTTGTCCCGCTCGAGGATCGACATCCCTTCGTGGAACACGGCACCACGGATCCCTTCACGGGTACGCAGCGCCTCTTCCAGCGCGATAGCAGTCGCCGCTTCGGAGCAGATCACCAGCACCTTCTGCTGACGGGCTGAGAGCAGCAGCTCCAGCAACCATTCGACGCGCGGGTCAAACTGGGTCCAGGTGGCGTTGTCGCCTTCGAACTGCTGGAAGATCTTCTCGGGGTAGAGGTAGC
The DNA here is from genome assembly GCF_051919665.1 of Aeromonas sp. 55A. NCBI lineage: Bacteria > Pseudomonadati > Pseudomonadota > Gammaproteobacteria > Aeromonadales > Aeromonadaceae > Aeromonas > Aeromonas sp. 55A. The sequence continues at coordinate 2,043,989 of NZ_JBQBEH010000008.1, forward strand.
GCAAGGCGCGGGTCTGCAGATCGCCACCATTGCCACCCATCATGCCCATCACCTTGATGGCAGTCTTGTACTGCTCCGGCAGCGGCATGGGGTAGACGTTGAGGTGACGCTCGGGGAAGCCCTGAATATTGGCGCGGCTGTTGCGGAACAGTACCCGGCCGGTGCCATGCTGATCCAGCAGCTTGGCGACCGCCTGCTGGCGGGCAGTCGCATCGCTCAAATCCAGCCCTTCCAGCTGGCTGGCGAGGATCTGTCTGGCTTCATCGCTCAGGGTCTCGCCATCCAGCAGCTCTTGCGCTGCGCTGGCGACCTGACCATAGGCCTGCTCCTCGGCGAGGAAGGCCTCGTAGTCGTAGAAACGTTCGGGATCGAGCAGGCGCAGACGAGCAAAGTGGCTCTGGTGACCCAGCTGATCCGGGGTCGCAGTCAGCAGCAGCACGCCAGGCACCTGCTCGGCCAGCGCTTCCACCATCTCATAGGCACGGCTCGGTGCCTCTTCACTCCACTCCAGATGGTGGGCTTCGTCGACAACCAGCAGATCCCACTCGGCTTCCAGCACCTGCTCGAAGCGACGACGCTTCTTGCGCAGGAAGTCGAGGCTGCAGATCACCAGCTGTTCGGTCTCGAAGGGGTTTTCCGCATCGGCAAATGCCTCGATGCAGCGCTCCTCATCAAACAGGGAGAAGTGCAGGTTGAAGCGGCGCAGCATTTCGACCAGCCACTGATGCTGGAGCGTTTCGGGCAGCAGAATGAGCACGCGATGGGCGCGGCCGGAGAGCAGCTGCTGATGAATGATCATGCCCGCTTCGATGGTCTTGCCCAGACCCACCTCATCGGCCAGCAGTACGCGCGGAGCGTAGCGGTGACCCACCTCGTGGGCGATATAGAGCTGGTGCGGGATCAGGCTGACCCGGCCACCGGCCAGACCGCGAGTCGGGTTGCGACGACGCTGGTGCTGGTTGACCAGCGCCTCGTAGCGCAGGGTGAAGCGGGACATCCGATCGATCTGACC
>NZ_JBQBEH010000008.1:2050000-2350000 GCF_051919665.1 Aeromonas sp. 55A
CCGTGAAGATGCGGTGTACCCGCGGCTAGACGGAAAGACCCCGTGAACCTTTACTACAGCTTGGCACTGAACATTGAACCTACATGTGTAGGATAGGTGGGAGGCTTTGAAGGCGTGACGCCAGTTGCGCTGGAGCCGTCCTTGAAATACCACCCTTGTATGTTTGATGTTCTAACGCAGGGCCCTGAATCGGGCTCGCGGACAGTGCCTGGTGGGTAGTTTGACTGGGGCGGTCTCCTCCCAAAGAGTAACGGAGGAGCACGAAGGTTGGCTAATCCTGGTCGGACATCAGGAGGTTAGTGCAATGGCATAAGCCAGCTTAACTGCGAGACGGACAGGTCGAGCAGGTACGAAAGTAGGTCATAGTGATCCGGTGGTTCTGAATGGAAGGGCCATCGCTCAACGGATAAAAGGTACTCCGGGGATAACAGGCTGATACCGCCCAAGAGTTCATATCGACGGCGGTGTTTGGCACCTCGATGTCGGCTCATCACATCCTGGGGCTGAAGTCGGTCCCAAGGGTATGGCTGTTCGCCATTTAAAGTGGTACGCGAGCTGGGTTCAGAACGTCGTGAGACAGTTCGGTCCCTATCTGCCGTGGGCGTTGGATGATTGAAGGGAGTTGCTCCTAGTACGAGAGGACCGGAGTGAACGAACCTCTGGTGTTCGGGTTGTCACGCCAGTGGCACTGCCCGGTAGCTAAGTTCGGAATCGATAACCGCTGAAAGCATCTAAGCGGGAAGCGAGCCCTGAGATGAGTCATCCCTGACCCCTTGAGGGTCCTAAAGGGCCGTTGGAGACCACAACGTTGATAGGTGGGGTGTGTAAGCGCGGCGACGTGTTGAGCTAACCCATACTAATTACCCGTGAGGCTTAACCATACAACACCCAAGAAGTGTTCTAAGGCTTGTAGCAAATACCAAGCGAACTACTCAAAATTCAGTGATAGTGACAAGCCAAGCGAAACATCACTACTCACGTCAGCTTTCTAGATTAAGAATTTGCCTGGCGGCCATAGCGCCGTGGAACCACCTGATCCCATGCCGAACTCAGAAGTGAAACGCGGTAGCGCCGATGGTAGTGTGGCATTCGCCATGCGAGAGTAGGACACTGCCAGGCACCCAATTAAACGGTGATGTGAAGAATCACGTCACTGGCTGCGAGGATGACACCTCATAAGAAGCGGCAACCAATTTAGCGCAAGCTAACCGAATGCGGAGCGGTAGTTCAGTCGGTTAGAATACCGGCCTGTCACGCCGGGGGTCGCGGGTTCGAGTCCCGTCCGCTCCGCCACTAATTTGAAGGCCTTCCCAGATGGGAAGGCCTTTTTGCTATGGGTGGTTTTGTCCAGTGGCCACAGATTTGTACGCAAGAATCAACACAAAGCCCGGTTTCATAACCGGGCTTTGGTGTTTTTAGCGTGTTAAACAGCCAGTGTTAGCATTTATCTGCAGGAAGAGAACTAAAACCCTGTCATCTCCTCCATTTTCTATCTATATCAAGCCCTTATCTGATGAATTGCTGGCCATTTTAACTGGTTTACTTTTGGCCAAACTCTGTTCATGGCGCGCGATTAGGGTTGTATCTCGTTTATAACTCGGTAGAGTAAGGGCATCTTGAGTTTGCCTGTCCCGCGCCGAGTTTGCCGGGTTCCAGGTGTAACTTGGCCAGTTTTTATCAACCTTAAGTCAGTGGTATCGATATGGAACAAGTAAACAAGTCCACCTTCAGCGATGTACTGGAATATGTGCGTATGTCCCGTCGCCAGAACAAACTCAAGCGTGAAATTGCGGATAACGAGAAGAAGATCCGTGACAACCAGAAGCGCGTGCTGCTGCTCGACAACCTGAGCGACTACATCAAGCCGGGCATGAGTATTGATGATGTGCAGGCGATCATCGCCAACATGCGTGCCGACTATGAAGAGCGCGTGGATGACCACATCATCAAGAACGCCGAGCTTTCCAAAGAGCGTAAAGAGCTGAGCACCAAGCTGAAGGGCATGAGCTCTCACAAATAAGCGTTGCGCTTTCGCTTAAGAGACACCGGCCACTGGCCGGTGTTTTGTTATCAGCTCTGATCTCTGCCACTCCTGCAACAATCGGCTCCCCTTTTTAGAATTGCCCTGTTACCATCACTACAAAGCGGTCAATAGTTTCAAGCCATTGACTTGAAAAGACTAAGCTTGAGTGAAACACAATAAATTGCGCAACCATGGTGGGGCTGATATGGGCGCATCAGAACAGACGGATTTGACACAAGTGGCATCTCAAGATTCATCTGTCCAGACCTCGGACGGGAACCCAAAGCGCAAGCGTCGTCCCTGGTGGCGTTGGCTGTTCTGTTTTCTCTTTTTATTTTGCCTGGGGGCGGTGATCGCTCTGGTTGGCTATGAGATGAAAACCTCGAAGCTGCAATCTCAGGAGATCTCCCGCTATGCCGCCAAGCTCACCTATCAGGTCGAGCCAGGCCAGAGCAAGCAGATCGCTTTCCCTGAGGATGGCCCGTTCGACAAGCGGCTCGGCTATGTGCAACTGCCGATGATGCAGGAGCGTTTGCTTCAGCGGGGCTATGAAGTCAGCAAGCAGGTGCATTTCTCCGACGCGCTCTATGACTACGCCAGTCGTGGCTTTTTCGTGCCCTATACCGAGAAGGTGCAGGCCGGACTGACGCTGCACGATTGCCGTGCCGAGCCCTTCTATCAATTCAAGTATCCGACCCATCACTATCCGGATTTTGACTCCATTCCGCCTCTTGTCATCCAGTCGCTGCTCTTTATCGAGAACCGCGACTTGCTGAGCAACGAAGAGCCGTTGGCCAACCCGGCGGTCGACTGGCCCCGTTTTGCCAAGGCCGCGCTTTCTCAAGTGGGCAAGGCGCTCGATATGCAGGATCAATCTGCCGGTGGCAGTACCCTGGCGACCCAGGTGGAGAAGTATCGCCACTCGCCGGATGGCCTGACCCTGTCGCCGACCGAGAAGATCCGTCAGATGGCCTCTGCCAGCGTGCGGGCTTATCGTCTCGGGCCGGAAACCCTCGAAGCGCGCAAACTAGTCGCCTGGGCCTACCTCAACTCGGTACCGCTCTCGGCTGCGCCGGGATATGGTGAAGTGCATGGTCTGGGAGATGGTCTCTGGGTCTGGTTTGGTGCCAATGTTGATGACGTGAACCGTCTTCTGGACCCCGCCCGCAACCAGAACACACCGCTGGCCGAACAGGGGCTTGCCCTGCGTCAGGTCGTCTCGCTGATGATTGCGCACCGCCGTCCCTCTTACTATCTGGCTCAAGGGCGAGAGGCATTGGCTACCCTGACCGACAGCTACCTGCGCCTGTTTGTGCAGGAGGGAATGATCACGCCACCTCTGATGGAGGCGGCGCTCAAGGCCAAGATTACGTTTCGTGACTTCCTGCAGTCCCCGGCTATCACCCGGGTGAACAACAACAAGGGGTTGCAGGTTGCCCGTACTCGCCTGAGCCGTCAGCTCGGGGTGCAGCTCTATGACCTCGACCGGATGGATCTGACCGCCGATACCAGCCTCAACATGCCGTTGCAGAACGAAATCTCCCGTTATCTGCAACAGCTGGCCGACCCGACGTTTGCCGCTCAGGTAGGGCTGTTTGGTGAGCGCCTGCTCTCGCCGGAGAAGACCGGCGATGTGCGCTACAGCTTCACCCTGTTCGAGAAGTCGCCGGAAGGGTTCAAGGTGCGGGTGCAGACCGACAACACCGATCAGCCGTTCGATATCAACGAAGGTTCAAAGCTGGAGTTGGGCTCAACCGCCAAGTTGCGGGTGCTGACCACCTATCTGGAGATCGTGGCCGAGCTGCACGACAACTATGCCGGGATGCCGGTCGAGAATCTGCGCAAGCTGGCTGCCGTCTCTCAGGACAACCTCAGCCGTTGGGCCATCTCCTATCTGATGACGGCTCAGGACAAGAGCCTGCCTGTGATGCTGGAAGCGGCGCTGGATCGTAAATACTCCGCCAGCCCCAACGAAGGGTTCTTTACCGGTGGCGGCATGCACACCTTCAACAACTTCCGCCGCGAGGATAACAATCGTATTCCGACGTTGCGTGACTCTCTGCGTGAGTCGATTAACTTGCCCTTTGTACGGCTGATGCGCGATATCGTGCGCTACAGCCTCTACAAGGAGGGCAACCGTGCCCAGTTGCTCAAGGATGACAAGGATCCCCGTCGTCAGGAGTATCTGGCCAAATTTGCTGACAAAGAGGGCCAGACCTATCTGCTGCGCTTCTGGCGCAAATATCGCGGCAAGACTCCCGAGGAGCAACTCGATACCTTCCTCGACGGTCTAAAGCCGAGTGCGGTACGTCTGGCGGCGGTTCACCGCTACCTGATGCCGGAAGCCAGCGAAGCTGCATTTGCTGCCTTCCTGGCGGAGCGGTTGCCGCGGGAGAAGTTGAGCGCCAAGCGGGTCAATCAGCTCTACGTCAGCTATGGCCCGGGCAAGTATTCACTTCCGGATCAGGGCTACATCGCCCGGGTTCACCCGCTGGAGCTGTGGCTGCTGGCCTATCTCAAGGAGTTCGACAAGGCCACCTTTGCCGACGCGGTGGCGGCCAGTCGTGACGAGCGGCAGGAGGTCTACAGCTGGCTGTTCAAGACTCGCCATCGCAGTGCTCGTGACAGCCGGATCCGCACCATGCTGGAGGTTGAAGCCTTCCTCGATATCCATCAGCGCTGGGCCAAGCTCGGTTATCCGTTCGACCATCTGGTGCCTTCGCTGGCGACCGCTTTGGGTAGCTCCGGCGACCGCCCGGCAGCACTGGCCGAGCTGATGGGGATTATCCAGAATGGCGGTGTCCGCTCGCCAACCCTGCGTATCGAGCACCTCTCGTTCGCCAAGGGGACGCCCTTCGAGACCGAGTTTGAGCCGCAGCACACCGAGGGTACCCGGGTGATGCCAGCAGAGGTGGCGGCCGCCCTGCGCAGTGCGCTCTCCAAGGTGGTCGAAGGGGGCACGGCAAGACGTATCGCCGGTGCCTTTACCTTGCCGGACGGCACTGTGCTGCAGATGGGGGGCAAGACCGGAACCGGGGATAACCGGATTGAAACCGTGGGTCGTTATGGCAACGTGACCAGCTCGCTGGCGCGCAACCGCACCGCGACCTTCGTTTTCTATCTGGGTGAGGATCACTTCGGTACCCTGACCGCCTATGTACCGGGTAGCCAGTCTGACAAGTTCAGGTTCACCTCGGCGCTGCCGGTGCAGGTGCTCAAGGGGATGGCTCCTCTGCTGACGCCTTACCTGCAACCGGGCTCCCATACTCAGTGTCTGGCGAACCAGTGATGCGAGCGAATTACCGCTCATCACGCAGATAACTGACCAGAAAAAACGGGGAGGCTGACAGCCTCCCCGTTTTTATTTCCTCATCGGACGCAGCAGCGCTCGATTGCGATCAGGCATTCAGTACGAACTGCTCGATCACCTGAGCCACGCCATCTTCATCGTTGCGGGCAGTGGTGTGCTGGGCGAGAGCCTTGATCTCGTCGGTGGCATTGCCCATCGCCACACCGAGGCCTGCGTATTCGATCATGTGGCGATCGTTGCCCGCATCCCCGACGCAGATCACCTGATCGGCGGTCAGGCCTAAGTGCTCGGCCAGTGCGGCCACGCCTGTTCCCTTGTTGCTCTGCTTGTTCATGAACTCGAGGAAGAAGGGGGCGCTCTGTACCACGGTATAGCGCTCATAGAGCTCTGCAGGCAGTCGCTCGATGGCGCGGGAGAGCTGGGGCGGCTCGTCGATCATCATCACCTTCATGATCTGTTCGTCGGCAGGCAGGTTGGCGAAGTCGATCAGATTGATCGGCATGCCGATCAGGCGGGATTCGTGCTCGGTGTAGGTGCTGACACGGGGACTGATGAGGCCCTGGGTGACCGAGAAACCATGGACGTTCACTTCCAGCTCGTCAGCCAGTCTGGCGACGGCGCTGGCGTCACTGCCGGTCAGCAGCTGGCTGCGGATGATGCGCTGATCAGCCACCTGTTGCACCAGAGCGCCGTTGTAGCAGATGACGTAGTCATGCTCTGTGGTGAGGCCGAGCTCTTCCAGATAGCGGCTCATCCCTTCCAGCGGGCGGCCGGAGGCCAGCACAACGGTTACCCCTTTGGCGCGCGCGGCACTGATGGCGGCGTGGGTGCGGGGAGTAATCTGGCCCTGCGGGTTGAGCAGGGTGCCATCCATATCCAATGCGATCAGCTTGTACATCTCTCACTACCTGAGTCTGGGTGGCCCGCCCGGTGGGGCCAAGGAAGTGGCGAGTGTAGCGAAAATCGGCGGCGGGATCACGGCCGGTTCAGCGATGGGGCCGTGCCGGTTGAGCTATTTGTGTCCCTCGTAAGGGGTCATCTCCAGGGTTTCATCATGGATGGTCAGGCGGGTAGGGCCTCGGGTGATGGTAACCTTGCGTTTGAAGCTGGCCATCTCGACCTCGATGCCGGAGTAGAGGTGCTGGGTGGCAATGACCTCCATCTGAGCCATCAAGTTTCGCAGCTCCTCCTGGTTGGCGGTGAGCTGCTCATCGAGCTGGGCCAGTTCGGCCAGCTGATGGTCCCGGATCGGTTTGAGCTTGCGCAGGGTATCCGGATTGCGCTTGTCGCTGGGCAGTTGCAGCAACTTCATGACCAGCTCCTTGATTTTCTCCAGCTGGGCCTGACACGCCTGCTGGCGCAGCTTGAGCTGGTGTTCCTGCTCCTTGTGGGTGAAGTAGCCGCCAAGGATCTGCAGCCGGGTATGGTTGGCGGCCTCGGCCCCCAGGCTGGGTGCCATGATCAGGCGATTGGCAATGCTGGTGCCCCCCAGCAGAGTGCCTTTGCGCATGTTGCTATCGCCCACCTTGATATCTTGTCCGCTGCGGGAGTAGCAGTGGCTGAGCTGGCTCTGGATCTGGATATCCCCCCCTGCTTCCAGCTGGGCATACTGGGCGTAGCTGGCGTGGATCTCCCCCTGCGCATTGAGCTGGCAAAGGTACTCTCCCTGCTCGTTGCGGCGGCCAATGATGCCGTGGCGTACCGTGATGCTGCCTCCAGCTTCGATCCAGCCCCCTTCGATAAAGCCGCCAATCACGATGTCACCGCTGACCTTGATCTTCATGCCCGGGTTGACGTCGCCGCTGACGATTAAGCCCCCTTCAAAATCAATGTGGCCGTGGCGGGCATCCACCTGTTTGACGCTGAGTACCTCGTCCACCTTCATGCCTGCTTTCTCCTGACAGGGCAGGCCAGCCCGACCGGCAATCAGCAGGTCTGGATCGTCGGGGGAGATAAAGGTACCCTCGCCAGCACTCATCGGGCTGTCTTTGCCATCCTTGGCGGGCAGGTCCTGACCGGTCACGGTAAAACCGGGCACCCCGACGGTGGCTGGATGGCGGCGCATCAGCGGAGCGCCTGCCTTGACGGTGACGATGGAGCCGAGATCCCGCAGATCGACCTTGCCATGCCCCAGCTCCTGCGGTTTGAGGATCCGTTCGGCCGGGGTCTCCACCAGCCGCTCATAGCGAGTGTCCTGACCATTGACGGCAGGCTGGCCGTTGGCAATCACCAGCTTGAGCTGACTGCCGGGGGCGGCCTCCTTGGCTGACTGGATGGCAGCGGTGAGCAGTTGCTCACTCACCCCCTGTTTGATTTCGCTGATGGCGATCGCCTCTTTCAACTGTTCCAGCGTCACATACTTGCCACCCCAGTCGGCAGTGATCTGGGCGATGGCGCTCATGCGATCCTTCTCCACTATTACGGCGAGTCGGGCATCCTGACGCTTGCCGACAGGGATGGGGTTGGCGGGAACGGGGGCGGCAGGGTTGGTGAGCAGGGTATTAAGCAGGCTGATAGCCTGTTTGATCCCCTCGGGCAGCGGCTGATAGCGGCGACAGTTGGAAGCGAGCAGCAGAGCCTGCACATCCTGTTCCGTGACAGGTTTGGTGAGACCGGCGGCAATCCGCAGGCAGACCAGTTCCATATCGCTTGATAGCAGCAACCACTCTTTGCTTAACACCGCATCTCCTTGCTGGATGAAAACGGAGCGATCGGCTCGCTCCTTTACTGTCATTTAATCTCTCAATGATTAATAAAGCGAGTCGCCAACCCTGAGAGTGGGCAGTATTCAGATATTTCCTCTGAATGGTCAATGAATTGAAGTCAAATCGGTGATGGCGGCCAGATAAATGTGGGCGCTGTTTGGAGACGGAGTGAAAAGGCGGATCGCAGCGCCAGCGACATATGGTCGCTGGCAGGGGAATGGCGGTTCTTATCAGCTGCGCTGGGCTGTTCTGGCCAGGGTGAGGTAATCGCCGAGTACCGGCTCACCCAGCATATGGCGGCGCAGCATATCGAGGGCGGCAAAGGCGAGGATCTTGCGGCGGCTCTCCGGGTCGGGGTGGCTGACCTTGACCGTCTGACCGATGTGCATGCCATCGGCGCTGAGCAGCAGTGGCACCCCCTCTGCACCCTCTCGCCCAATGGTCAGTTGCAGGCCTGCATCGGTGGTCGGCAGTTGTGCCAGCTCATTGGCCAGTTGCGTACTGAAGTTGGCCTCCAGCCGGGGATGGCCGTGACAAAGCGCCAGCAGGGCGCCGCCACTCTCTCCCTCCAGCAGAGCCAGCGGTTTGTCTTGCAGCAGCGCCAGGGTCTGCAGCGCCGGTTCAGTATCTCCGCTGCCAACCAGCCAGGGGTGGATCGTATCCAGCAGTCGGCGCTTTGCACTCTCCATGTCAGCGGTACTGGCGCCGTGGCCGATCAGTTTCAGCTCGATAAGGGGCATGGAGGAGCGGTAACCCAGCTCAATACCAGCTGGCCAGGGTTCGGCATCCAGCATATCGCTGAGCGCTGACTCCGAGACACCGAAGGTGTAAAAGCGACGCAGCTCGGTATCGACTTGTGCCCCGGCCAGCTGTTTGAGGCGCGGCAGAATTTGCTCGCGCACCATCTGTTTGAACTCGAACGGCACGCCCGGGGTGAAGAAGAGCTGACTCTGGCCACTTCGCACCACAAAGCCGCAGGCGGTGCCGACCGGGTTGTCGAGGATTTCGCTCCCCTGTGGCAACCAGGCCTGTTTGGCATTGCTTTGTGCCATGGGGCGACCACGGCTGGCGTAGCGCGCTTCGATGGTAGCGAGCCAGTCGGGGAAGAGGGTGAGTGGCTGGTCAAAGGCCTCGGCGGCGGCCTGAGCGGTGAGATCGTCGGCAGTGGGCCCGAGTCCGCCACACACCAGCACCACCTCGGCGCGGCTGGCACTCTCTTGCAGCACAGTTTTCAGGTCGGCGAGGTTGTCACCCACCGTCAGGCGACGGCGCACCTGCCACCCCTGTTCCAGCAGCAGGGCGCTGAGCCAGGCGGCATTGGTATCCACCACCAGACCCGTCACTATTTCGTCTCCGGTACTGATGATCTCGATACGCATGGCAGGCTCCTTGGATTAAACGGGTGGCAACGGTTGGCCTCGAGCCAACACAATCAGGCTTTATTGTGTTCGAAGTAGTAGCTGATCCGGGTACGCGGATTGAGGTACTCGAACACGGCGGGCGGCAGCCGTTTGGGGTGGATCACTTTGGCGATCGACAGTTCGGCTTGCTGCAGGTCGATGATGGCGGCTTCCTGACGGGGAATGCGCGGATCGTAGACCAGCACCGAGGGGTAGAGCAGGCGGGAAGCGTTGACCGACATTACCAGTCCCACCTGACCGTTGGAGAGTTGCACCACGCTGCCGGGGGGATAGATCCCCATCAACCGGATCAGCATGCTGAGGTACTCCGGATTGAACTGCGCCTTGCGCTGCTTGTAGAGGCCGCTCAGGGCTGAGTAGGGCACCTTGGCCTGCATGTGGCAGAGGTTATCGTACTCGTTGATCAGCGACACCATCTGGGTCAGCGGATCGAGCTGGCCACCCTTGAGCCCTTCCGGCCCGCTGCCATCGAGATATTCATGGTGATGGAGCACGATCCCCTTTGCCTCGGCCGGGAAATCCTTGGCCAGATTGAGCAGATCCAGCCCGTAGCGCGGGTGCTGGGCCATCAGGTTTTGCTCCGGCCTAGTGAGCGGCTCGGTCTTGCGCAGGATCTGGCTCGGGATCTTCAGTTTGCCGATATCGTGGAACAGCGCCCCCATACCGATATGGCGGATCTGGTCGGCCGACATGTTGCACTCCTTGGCCAGCAGCATGCTGAGTACGCTGACGTTGAGGGAGTGGAAGTAGAGGTTGTTGCCATCCTCGCTGTCGGAGACCAGATGGAGCACCATCTCGTCCACCGAGAGCAGCTGTTCTGTCATGGCGTTGACCAGCTCCTGCGCCTCGCCGATGGCATTGAGGGGGCGGGACTGGAGCTTGCTCATCACGCTGCGCACCTGGGCCAGCGACTGCTGAAACTGTTTCTCGCACTGCTGCAGGTTGCGACGATACTGCTGCAACTGCTCGATGCGGCGGTCCTTCTCCTGCTGCATCTGAGCCTGGCGCTGGGCGGCGTCTGCGCTCTCTTGTGGTTGAGGCTGTACCTGATTGAGGGGCTTGGGCGGAACGTCGCTCTTGTCGGGAATGATGGTGACCAGTTTCAGACCGAGTCGGCGGATCAGCTCGATCTCCTCTTCATTCTTGATCTTGAAGCTGGAAAACAGGAACGGGTGTTCGCGCCACCCCAGTGGCAGGGAGACATAGTTGCCGACTTGCAGTCGATCTACGGAAATCTTGATACCGGTCATTATCTTGGATGCAGGGGAGATACTGAGCCGTATGCTAGTCAAAGGCGAGAGTGAATACAAAAGGTATCTGATGACAGGGTGGGAGCTTTATTATAGGCTTCTGGATGTCCAGACATATTTACCGATGCAGTACAGGGAGTAAGCATGCCGATCAAGATCCCGGATCAGTTACCCGCCGCCGAAGTGTTGGGGCAGGAGAACATCTTCGTGATGACGGAATCCCGGGCCGTCACCCAGAACATCCGCCCGCTGCGGGTACTGATCCTCAATTTGATGCCCAAGAAGATTGAGACCGAGATCCAGCTGATGCGGATGCTCTCCAACTCGCCGCTGCAGGTGGATGTGGATCTGCTGCGCATTGATGACAGGGAGTCAAAGAACACGCCGCAGGCCCATCTCGAGAACTTCTATCACGACTTCGAGCAGGTGCGTGGCAACAACTACGACGGCATGATCATTACCGGCGCGCCGCTCGGGCTGGTGGAGTTCGAGGAGGTGGTCTATTGGCCGCGTATCGTCGAGATCATCGAGTGGTCCCATCAGCATGTTACCTCCACCCTGTTCCTCTGCTGGGCGGTGCAGGCGGCGCTCAAGGCACTCTACGGCATGGAGAAGCAGACCCGTGGCGAGAAGCTCTCCGGTGTGTATCATCATCATCGCCTCGATGAGCACGAACCGCTGCTGCGCGGTTTCGATGACGAGTTTGTCGCGCCCCACTCCCGCTATGCGGCGTTTGATGGCGATTTGATCCGCGCCCAGACCGACTTGCAGATTTTTGCCGAGTCAGAAGAGGCGGGGGTTTATCTGGCGGCGACCAAGGATTGTCGTCAGGTGTTTGTCACCGGGCATCCGGAGTACGACGCCCTGACTCTCGATGGGGAGTACCAACGGGATCTGGCGGCGGGCCTTGACCCGGCTATTCCGGTCAACTACTACCCGAATAACGATCCGGGCAAGACCCCGCGCGCCAGCTGGCGCAGCCATGGTCATCTGCTGTTTGCCAACTGGCTCAACTACTACGTCTATCAGCTCACCAGCTATCGGGTGGAGGATATCGGCAAGGTCTTCACCTATGACCAAGGGGGCAAGTAGTCAGTCGCCCAGCTCCAGCCGCTGGGCCAGCTGGTCGAGCCATTGGCGGTGGCAGGCCAGGGTAAACGCCTTGGGTCTGTGGGCCTTGATAGCGGCCATCGCTTCTTGCTGTGGCTGGCCGAGGGTCATCAGCAGCGCGGCGGCGACCAGACCGGTACGACCGCTGCCCCCTTTGCAGTGGATGACCAGATGTTTGCCATCCCCCAGCAGCTCGCGCAGCTGCGGCAGCGCCTGTTGCCAGGCGGCCTCGAAGGCTGCATCGGGTGCCAGATCATCCTCGATGGGCAGGTGGAGCCAGCGCATTCCTTCGTGCTCGACCTGCTGGCCGAGCTGCGCCAGTTCGAGTCGGGTCAACTCGGCGCTCGTCATCAGGGTCACCACCCCGTGGGCACCGGCCAGCCGCAGTTGATCGAGCGCCAGGGTCAGCGGCACCTGCTGGGTGCCGGGGCAGGGGGTCAGCAGCAGCTGACCGTCGACACGGGGAACCTCAAGGCTCCAGAAGGGGTGATACGGGTGCATGGCGGATCCTCGCGTGGTGGCCGCAGGGTTGCGGCCGGTGAATGGCGCCAAGGATAGGCGGGGCAGGGGGGATGTCAATGGCCGTTGTGTTTACCCCGGTTTACGGGCAGAGTCTAAAAAATTGAGCGGTTCAAGGAGTTAAGATGAGAAACCTGGATCAACTGGATTTGGATATCCTGGCCCATCTGTTTCGGGATGCGGGCATGACCAACAAGGATCTGGCCGCGCTGGTGGGCGTTGCCCCCTCCACCTGTCTGGAGCGGGTGCGCAAGCTGCAGCAGGATGGCGTGCTCAAGGGAGCGCACTGCGAAGTGGATTATCAGGCCCTCGGTGGCCACATTCAGGCCATGGTCTCCCTGCAGTTGGCCCGCCACAGCCGCCAGATCATCGATGCCTTCCGAGATGCCATTCTGGCGCTGCCCGAAGTGATCAGTCTGTTCCACATGGGGGGCAAGGATGATTTTCTGGTGCACCTGTGTGTCTCCGATACCGAGCACCTGCGCAACTTCGTCTTCGATCACTTCACCTCCCGTGAGGAGGTGGTGCACCTCGAAACCTCGCTGGTATTCGAGCACAAGTTCAGCCGCTCCCTGCCTTGCTTTCCCCAGCCATAACGGCCAGTGGGCCGACAGTCTGAATAGATGGAAAAAACCGCCAGCTGGCGGTTTTTTCATTCTGCTATCGGCTGAATCTGCACGGGTGGCTCAATTGGCGGCGGTGCGTTCATCCTTGGCCGTCTGATAGAGACTCTTCTGATAGGCCATGCTGCCCCACAGGGCCAGACCAAGCGCATCCTCCTTCAGGGCGTCCGGCTGCGCCGCCAGGGTCAGCTTCTCGCTGGCATTGTCGTAGACATAGCCTTCTGCCGCCCGCTCCGGTTGCAGGATCACCACATCCTTGCCGCGCATCAGGGCGAAGTTCTTGTCGTACTGCATGATGGCGCGCCCTGGCCAGTCGGCAGGCATGCGGGTCAGATCCTTGCCGAGCATGGGGTAGTCGGCACTGATCCCCATCAGGGAGAGCAGGGTCGGCGCCATGTCGATCTGGCTGACGACGCGCGGATCTTTTCTCGGCACTATGCCGTCGCCCACGATAACCCCCGGAATATGAAAGCGGGGGATGGGCACCAGACTGGCGCCACCGACCCGGCTGTCGTGGTCGGCGATGACCAGGAACAGGGTGTCCTGCCAGTATTCGGACTGTTTCGCCCTCTTGAAGAACTCGCCGATGGCGTAATCCGCATACTTGGCCGCATTGTTACGGGTCTGTTTGGGTTGCTCGAAGAGTTCGATGCGGTTGTCCGGGAATTCGAACGGATCGTGGTTGCTGGAGCTGAACACCAGACTGAAGAAGGGTTTGCCCTCTTTGTGCAGCGCCTTGAAGGTTTCGTCGGCCTTGGCCATCAGATCCTCGTCGGAGGCGCCCCAGGAGCCCTTGAACACCGGATTGTCGAAATCCTTCTGCTCGACGATGGTGGTGAAGCCGTTGCCGAGGAAAAAGCTGCGCATGTTGTCGAAGTGACTCTCGCCGCCATAAATAAAGCTGGTGTCATAACCCCGCTGTTTGAGCAGATCCGCGATGGTGAAGAAGTTGGTCTGGCTCTTGCCGAGTTTGACCACCGACTGTGCCGGGGTCGGCGTGAAGCCGGTTAGTACCGCCTCGATACCACGCACCGAGCGGGTGCCGGTGGCGTAAAGCTGCTCGAAGGCCCAGCCCTGCTGCGACAGGGCGTCGATGTTGGGGGTAAGCGGCAGGCCGCCGAGGGAGCCGACAAACTGGGCGCCCAGGCTCTCCTGCAGCAGGATCACCAGATTCTTCGGTTTACCCTGGAAGCTCGCCTCGTTGAAGGTCTGGCTGGGCAGCAGATCTGAGTTGAAATCACTGGCCGAACGGCCACTCTCCTTGCGCATGACTTCGAGCACCTTCTGAGGGGTCATCTCGCCGTAAAACTGGCCGGCATCCTCCTCGGCGCCCATCTGTTTGATGGCAAAGAAGAGGGAGTAGGCGGAGTTGACGGTGAGCGAGTTGACCAGCGGATCTTCGGCAAAGGCGACCATAGCCGGGTTCAGGGCGCGGTGGCCGAGACTGGAGCGGGCACCGAGAAAACCTATGGCCAGAATGAGCAGGGCGAAGGCCGGACGCAGATACCAGCGGGGGAAGCTGAGGCCATGCACCAGACGGCCGCTCAGCCACCAGCCACCGGTCAGCACGGCGCCACTGAAGAGTACCGCCAGCAGCAGTTCGGCCTTGCGGCCCGCCCACAGCATGGCGAACACCTCTTTTGGATAGATGAGGTACTCCACATAGAGACGATTGGGGCGTAATCCGTACTCATTGATAAAGGAGGGGGTGGAGATTTCGAGAAACAGCATCAGCCAGAGTCCGACGGTCAGCCACACTCGCATCAGTTGCAGCCAGCCGCGACCGATGGCATGGGGGCCTGCCAGCAGCAGAGTGAGCATGGCGGGGACACCCCAGACCCAGCAGAGGGTCGCAAAGTCGACCCGGATCCCTTGCAGCAGCATCTCCTGCCAACCGGCCACGGCATCCACCCGTTCCAGTTGCCAGAGACCGAGGGCGATTCGGCTGAAAGAGAGAGAGAAAAGCGCGAGCGCGCAGAAGACGGCGAAGGGCCAAAACGGGCCGAGTCGCTGTTTTAGAACTGTCATGTTTGTTCCTGAATGAGACTGTAAACGTCTGTCCACAGACGTTTTTTTAGTTGTTGTGAGGTTATGACAGATCGAATTGGTTAAGGTTGCATTCAAGTTTGTTAAAAGTCGGCATTAACACATTTATCATCTAAAGATGTGATGTCGCGCCACTAATGAGCACAGCATAATCTGCTGGGTAAAATGTGAGCTACAGCGTGTATGGATGGAGCGCTGGTGTTTATAATTGCCGCGAATTATCTCAATCGGAGCCGAAGGGATGCCGGTCTTTATCGATGTCGAGTATGTGCGGGGATGGCGCCTGTTTCTGGTGTTATCGGATGGCACCACGGGGGTGCTGGATCTGACCCCCTGGCGAACCCAGCCGCTGTTTGCAAAGCTGGAGAGCGAGCGTCACTGCGCCCGGGTCTTCATCAACCGTCACCACCAGCTGGAGTGGCCCGTCGGATGTACCTTGTCAGCCCATGAGGTCTATCACCTCATCTCTCCCATCGATGAGCGGGAAGCCTTCAGCTAATCCCCATTTTTTGTGAGCCAACGCCAGATTCCTGTTACTGGAATGTTTGCCCGTTTGCCTTTCTGAGCCAACTTGGGTAAAACCTGCGCAACATTTTGCCAACTTGCCTTCGCTTCACCTGACAGAGGCTTGCCGCTTTCGCGCCGCAGGCCTTTTTTGCGGCCTGATGGCAAACCTTTCCCTAGCTGAAAGGTTTGATTGGTTGAATGAAAATAACAAAACAAACAAATACATAAGGAAAATGTATGGCTTGTCATATGCGCCCCCCCCTTGCCCTGCTGGTGGGAGGGCTCGCCTGTCACGGCGCCGCCGGTCAGGAGCCGGTTCAACAGCTGGATCCCATGGTGGTGGTGGCAACACGCCCCGCCAGCACACTTGAAGTGACGCTGGATCCCAAGAAGCCCGGTTCCCCCATGCCCGCTGCCGACGGCGCCGGTTATCTGAAGAATGTCACCGGCATGAGCATGGTGCGCAAAGGGGGCTCGGTGGCGACCCTGTGCTGCGGGGGATGGGGATGTCCCGCCTCAACGTGCAGATGGATGGCGGCATGCTGGCCGGTGGCTGTGGCGGCCGAATGGACCCGCCCACGGCCTATGTGTTCCCCCAATCCTTTGACCGGATCCGGGTGCTGAAGGGGCCGCAATCCCTCGAGCAGGGGGCAACCCTGGCGGGAACCGTGCTGTTTGAGCGGGACCGGCCAGAGTTTATGGCACCGGGCTTCAAGAGCGACGCCTCGGCCCTCTTTGGCAGCTTCGGCCGCGATGACCAGATGGTCGACATGACGGCAGGCTCGACCGACGGTTATCTGCGTGGTCAGTTTACCCACTCCGACAGTGACGATTACCGCGATGGCCACGGTGACAAGGTGCGCTCCTTCTATCGCCGCGAGAACGGCACCGCCCAGCTGGGCTGGACGCCGAGGGAGCACACCTGGCTGGAACTCACCGCCGAGCGCAGCAACGCCCGCGCCGCCTATGCGGACCGCACCATGGATGGCCCCATGTTTGATCGCGAATCCTTCGGGCTGAAGCTCAAGCAGGAGCAGGTCACCACTCACTGGCAGCGCAGCGAGCTGACCCTGTGGGACAACTACATAGACCACATCATGGACAACTTCAGCCTGCGGCAAAACAGCAGCACCAAATCCCTGAGCAACCCTGATCGCCGCAATACCGGCGGCCGCTGGGCCAACGATATCGCCCTTCCTGCCGACTGGTTGCTGACCGCCGGGTTCGACAGCAACCGGGATCAACACAGATTTCGCAAGGATCTGGATTATGCTGACAAGCCACGTCAGCGCACCCTGCGCTTCGAGCAGCAGGGTGGCTTTGCCGAGCTGGGTCGTCAGCAGGGGGCTCACAGCTACAAGGGCGGTTATCGTCAGGATAGGGTCGAGACCACCCGCTATGGCGCCGGTGAACAGACCCTCTACAGCGATACCCTGAGTCTGAACAGCGGGTTTGGCCGCTACGAGTACCAGTGGTCGCAACGCTGGTCCAGCTATCTGGCGTGGGGGCAGGCAGAGCGGGCGCCGGACTACTGGGAGCGCAGCAAGGACAGCACCCCGTTCACCCTCAACCCGGAGCGCAGTCGCCAGTGGGATGCGGGGTTGGCTTTGCGCAGCCGCGAGCTGGACCTGACCCTCTCCCTCTTTAGCGCCGATATCAAGGACTACCTGCTCTACAACAGCAAGTCGAACAAGGTGCGCAATATCGATGCCCAGACCCGGGGTGGCGAGCTGGAGGGGCGCTGGCAGTTTGCCGAGCAGTGGCGTCTCGATGGTGGTTTGGCGGTGGTCTACGGCGAAAATCAGAGCGACAACAAGCCGCTGGCCCAGATGCCGCCGCTTGATGGCAAGCTGGCATTGGGCTGGCAGCCGGACGAGGCGCTGAGCTTTACCTTGCTGGGGCGCGCGGTGGCGGCGCAGGATCGGGTGGACGTCGGTTCCGGCACGGTCGCGGGTCAGGATCAGGGGGAGACTCCGGGCTTCTTCACCATGAACCTGAGCGGCGCCTGGCAGTTTGCCAAAGGGTGGCAGCTTTCGGCCGGGGTGGACAACCTGTTCGACACCTTCTACTACGAGCACCTCTCCAAGTCGGTGCACAGCAGTCAGGCCGGGCTGGGCTACGAGCAGAGCGGCCGCATCCCCGAGCCGGGCCGTTCCTACTGGCTCTCGCTCAACTACCGTTTTGCTTCGGCAGGGGTGCTATAACCAGTTGAGTCAGATAACGTTTTCAGTCACAGACACCGCTGTGTGAGCATCGCTATCATGGTGAAAAACAGGCGTATCAGACGCCTGCTCTCACAGCGGGAACATAACAATGAAACAGGGAACGTTACGCTATGGCGGCCTGCTCGGGGCCGCCCTGTTACTTGCGGCTTGCGGCGGCAGCGGTAGTTCAGGTGGGGAGAGTTCTCCCCCCGTCGTCAATCCGCCGGTCACCCACCCTCCGGTTGCCACGGCCAGTCGAGCCTGCTATGGCGACGATCAACCCGCCTGCAACCTGCGCATCTATCAGGTAATGGTGGAGTCGTTTGCCGATGGTGACGGCAGTGCCAACTACGGCGTCGGCTATGGCCCCTCCCAGCACAACGGCGATCTGCAGGGGATCATCGACAGTCTCGACCACATCAAGAGTCTCAACGTCAACGCCATCTGGCTCACCCCGGTGTTCGACTCCTGCGCGGGGCAAGGCGGCGATAATAAGCTCGATGCCACCGGCTACTTCGCCTGCGACTTTTTTACCGTGGATCCCAACTTTGGCAGCAATGCCAAGCTCAAACAGCTGGTGGATGGGGCGCACCAGCGCGGCCTCTATGTCTTCCTCGACGGGGTGTTTGGCCACGTCAACAAGGTGGGGGTGAGCAAGCCCTCGCCAGAGGGGCGTCTGCCAGCCCTCACCAGCGGCGGTGCGGGTTATCCCGGCCAGCTGGTGGATTACAGCAAGCCGGAGAGCCTCGCCTACTTCAAGGAGGTCGCCCGCTATTGGGTCGAGCAGTACGGCATCGACGGCTGGCGCCTCGATCAGGCCTATCAGCTTGGGCTGGATGATTGGCGCGCCATTCGCAGCGAGGTGGGGCAGGCCAGCGCAGCGCGCAAGGCGGCAGGGCAGCAGTGGGGTACCCTCGGCTACATGGTGGGCGAGGTGTGGAAGGGGGCTGACGACATTCGCGCCCAGGCTTACGGCAGCAGCGACAATCCGGCACTCTCATCTGCGTTCGACTTCCCGCTACGCTACGGCATCGTGCAGGCGCTGGCGGTGGAGGAGTCCGGCAAGGGCGGGCAGGGGGCCAGCGTGCTCGATGCCAGCTGGAACAAGGTGGAGAACTACCCAAATCACGCCATGCCGAACCTGATGCTGGGCAACCACGATCTGGTGCGTTTTGGTGATCTGCTGGAGCGTGGCAACTTCAAGTCGACCGAGTACTGGCAGCGCCACAAGGCGGCCTTCAGTTTCCTCGCTGCCCGCTCCGGCCCCATCACCTTCTACTATGGCGAGGAGTTTGGCGACGAGGTGCCGGGCTTTGCCGCCAAGGTCGGCGTTGACTGTGCGGCACAGGGCTTGTGCGACGATCATGTGGCCCGCAGCGATGGCAAGGTGCCCGCTGTCACCGGCTTTGTGCCGGGTAGCGAACAGGCCGAGTTGAAAGAGTGGCTGGCCCAGCTGCTGGCGATGCGCGCCGCCCACCCCGCCCTCTATCAGGGAGAGCGAGTCAAACTGGTGGCCGATGGCAGCCTCTATGGTGACATCAAGCAGACGGCGGGGGAGCAGATAGTCTACCTGCTCAACCTCTCCACCACGGCGCTCAGCTACAACCTGCCGACGGGCAAACTGCGCAGCGGCAGCGCGCTGGTGGATCTGCAAAGCGGCGAGAGTCTGGCCATCGGCGGCAGCAGCGTAACGGTGGAGATACCGCCCTTGAGCGGGCGTTTCCTGCGTCTGCAATAAGACAGCCGCAGCACGCTTTGATATGAGAGAGGGCCCCTTCGCGGGGCCCTCTCTGTCATTGGGGGCGACAAGGTCAGGACCGGTTATACGGTGGTCTGGCCCCGGTTTTCCAGCCGCTGGCGGAAGGCACGGGCCAGTCGCTCGTAGAGATCCTGCGCCTCCTTGTCTTCGATATCGCCGCGGATCCAGGGGTTGTCGACGATCTCCAGCAGCACGCAGTCGCGCCCCTGCTGGCGCAAATCGAGCCCATAGAGGCCATTGCCAAGTTGATGCACTGCACGGCGAGCGGTCTGCAGTACCCGCTCCGGCACCTCGTTAAGCGGCAGCGCCTCGATGCGGCTCATATCGAGGGGGTGCTTGCGGCGGCGAATGCGGTTGCCGGGTTCGGGCCGGTAGCGGCGGCAGGCGAACAGCGGCGAGCCGTCGAGAAAGCCGATGCGCCAGTCAAACTCGGCGGGGATCCGGCTCTGCACCAGCAGCAGGGCGGAGCGGCCCAGCCCCTCGTCCAGCAGGCGGGCCAGCTGTTGCTCGTCGCTGGCCATGGCGAGATCGCGCCCTTGCGCCCCGTCGGGCACCTTCACCATCAACGGCAGGCCGAGCCGCTGTACCAGCTCATCCACATGGTGGCGGCCGCGGCGGGTGACCACCATGGTGGGCGGCATGGGCACGCCGCTGCGCACCATCAGCTCGTAGAGGTAGAGCTTGTTGCTGCAGGCGAGGATGGCGCGGGAGCTGTCGATCACCGGCATCTTGAGCTGTTCGGCACGGTGGGCAAATTCGAAGGTGTAGTGGCCGACTGCGGTTTCGGCACGCAGCCAGAGGGTGTCGAACTCCGGCAGCCGCTCGATGGCCGACGGTGGCAGGATCTCGGCCCGGATGCCCTGGGCGGCGGCAGCTCGGATAAAGCGCTCCAGCGCGAGCCCGTCACTGCTGGCACGGCCGTCATCGGGGTCGACCAGAATGGCGAGCTGGTAGAGCGGCGCCGCCTGCTCCTCGTCACCGGTCCCCACCAGTGCCTGGGCGTGGTGCAGCATCAACTCTTTCTCGCTTGGGCTCAGCTCCAGCGGTGACAGGCTCTGCTGCTGGCGCACCGACCAGCCGTGGCGGCCGCGCTTGAGGGTCAGCTCCTGCAGCGGCAACTGGCTCAGGCCATAGTAATAGCGCGCCAGCCCTGCCAGCTCGTTCTGTTCACACTGGCCGAAGATGGCGCGTACTCTAATCCGATCCTCGCTCTGCTGGGCCAGCCATCCCTGCGCCTTGCGCCACAGCTTGGCCGGTGGCTGCTGGGGTTGCAGTCGGCTGATGGCTTGCAGACCCGGCAGGCAGTGGTGGCCGCGGGCCTGGGCCAGCAGCGAGCAGTAGTAGCCTGCGCTCAGGTGCTCCAGATTGCGGCAGAGGTTGATGATGCGGGGTCGGCCGCCGGTAGTCGGCACGCCATGTTGCAGATAGGTGCGGGCGGTCAGCAGATAATCGGCATGGCAAGGCCAGTCGCCCAGCTCTTCGACGATGACATAGGTACTCATATTTTCGGCTCCACAGATCAGACTGCCTGAACAGGCAGGATCCCCAGTGGGCTTCGATGCACCGACAAGCACGACAATGGCGCGAGGGGAAACAAGAGGTTACAGTGCCTAATATGACGCCTTGGTAACTTGTGATACAAGTCGCATTTTTGGTGCTGAGGATAAATAACCGAACAAGGACTCCCCGTGTTGACCGTACGTGCGGCCCGAACCGATGATCTGGGCGCCATCGTGAATCTGGAACGCTACTGTTTTCCTCCCGAAGTCGCCTTTGGCCGCAGCCGCTGGCACTATCTGCTGGCCCATGCCAAGGGGCGCACCCTGTTGCTGCTGGACGAGAAACATCAGCTGATGGGCTATCTCTGCCTGCTTGAGCACAGAGGCTGGGATCGGCTGGTCATTCAGGCGCTTGCCATCCGCTGGACGGTGCGCCGTCTGGGCTGGGCCCGCCGTCTGCTGGAGCAGGTGATCCGCGAGGGCAAGGCCGCTGGCTGGGGGGCGATCCGGCTGGAGGTGGCGGATGCCAACGAAGAGGCGCTGGCGCTCTATCAGGGATTGGGATTTCGTCCCCAGCAGCGGCTGGCGGACTACTATGGCCGCGACCAGCACGCCCACCGGCTGGTGCTGCCGCTGGTGAGCGACGAGGAGCGTGAGCGGCGCAGAGTAGCTCGCACTCAGGCGCGCAAGCCATCTTCACAGGCCAACTGACCGTATTGAACAAGCAACATCGAGGAGCTGGATGAGCTGCGACAACTGTCTTGCCACCGCCATCAGGGCCAAGCTGGGGCGCTGTCCGGTCTGCGCCGGCCAGACTTTTGTCATCGGCCTGAGTGGCTGGCTGGTCTGGTGGTGGTGCGGCGCTGATACCTCGGTCAACGCCCTCACCGGCCTGCTGTTTGCGCTGGGTGGCTCGGGCTTGTTGCTGCTCCATCTGGTGGTATTTGTCTGGCGCAAGGCGACCGGACGTGAATTGAGCGATGAATGAATCTTAATAGATTCAAAAAGATAAATAACAATATCGGTGTAGATATGGAGGTTCAGATGATTGCAATGGTAACGGGCGCCTCGTCCGGGTTTGGTGAAGCCATCAGCCGCCAGCTGGTGCAGGCGGGGTACAAGGTGATCGGTACCGGTCGCCGCGCCGAGCGGCTGGCTGCGCTGGCTGACGAGCTGGGCGAGCAGTTCCTGCCGCTGGCGTTCGATGTGCAGGACAAGGCGGCTACCCGCACCGCCATCGCCGCTCTGCCAGCCGCCTGGAGAGAGGTGGATCTGCTTGTCAACAACGCCGGTCTGGCGCTGGGGCTGGAGCCGGCCCACAAGGCGGATCTGGAAGATTGGGAGCAGATGATCGCCACCAACATCAGCGGTCTGACCCTGCTCACCCGCCTGCTGCTGCCGGGCATGGTGGCGCGCAATCGCGGTCACGTCATCAACATCGGCTCCATCGCGGGCACCTACCCCTATCCGGGCGGCAACGTCTACGGCGCCACCAAGGCGTTTGTGAAGCAGTTCAGCCTCAACCTGCGCGCCGATCTGGCGGGCACCGCCATCCGCGTCACCAACGTGGAGCCGGGCCTGTGCGGCGGCACCGAGTTCTCCAACGTGCGCTTCCACGGTGACGATGCCAAGGCTGCGACCGTTTATCAGGGGGTGGAGGCGATCCAGCCGGAAGATATCGCCAATACCGTGCTCTGGGTGAGTCAGCAACCGGCCCACGTCAACATCAACAGCATCGAGATCATGCCGGTGGCCCAGACCTTCGGCCCGCTCAATATCAGCCGCAGCTGATCGCTGCATTGGCTGAAACGAAAGAGGCTCCCGTGGGAGCCTCTTTGCGTTGGCGAGCCGATTACAGGCTCATGATCTTCTTGAACTCCTCCGGCGAATACTTCTTCTCGGTGCGCTTGGTGAGATCCGTCATCAGCTTGTAGCGCAGCGTTTTGGCCATCTGATAGGTCTGCTCCAACTGGCCATAGGAGTAGTCGGCAGCCAGCCCGATGGCGGTAGCCTTGTCGCTGGTATAGGCCTGCTTGAGGCTCTTGTCGAGCAGCGCCACCTCCTTGTAAAGCTTGTTGCTCTCCTTGCTCCAGACGCCGCGCAGCAGCGGCAGGTACTTGTCCGGATCGGCGCTGGCCAGTGCGGTCAGGCTGCGGAACTGCCAGTAGGCAGAGTCATCGGAGTAGCTGTCGCTACCGGTGCGATAGGGCAGGGGGTAGGACTCCAGGGTGTTGTAGAGCGGCACCATCACGGATTCGGCCAGCACGCCATAGCTCTGCCAGATGAGCCCCTGCAGCTCTTTGGGCATCTCCTTGCGCAGCTGGATGACGTGGGATTCCAGCTGGCGATCGATGCGGATCGGCCGCTCCGCCTTGCCCGCCAGCGGCGTGCCCTCATAGGTGGCGCTCAGCAGTTTGGCTACGTCCGGCACGGCGATGGGGGCATCCGGCTTCATAAAGAGCGGATATTGCGCCTGCCGGGTCGGCTGCGGGTGGCTGGCGGTCAGCATTTTCTGGCCGAGCCACTCCCGATCCACGTTGTACGGGTCAGCGATGACCCCGAACGCCTTGGCGAAGTTGAACTCTTTCGGATCGGCGTTATCCAGCAGTTTGTGTTCGCGTACAAACTCCAGCAGCTTGGGCGAGTGCAGCACATCGGCGCTGTCGAGATTGACGCCGTGGATGCGTAGGCCGTTGGCCACCATGGCATAGCTGTCGTCCGGCACCCGCACCGCAATCCAGTGGTGGCCGGAGCCGATCTCCATCAGCCAGGCCTCGTTCACATCCGCCAGATAGAGGCTGTTGCCTTCACCGGCGCCATATTGCTCTACATAGCGGCCAAGCAGCTCGACCCCCTCTTTGGCCGTCTTGGCCTGCGGCAGGATCAGGGTCGGGATGATGGCTTCAATCACTCCCTTCTCGATCAGCGGATCGGCTTTCTGGGCCTTGTCGTTGACCTCGGCACTAGTGGTGGCCGAAATGGCGACGTTGAACTCGTTGATGCCGCGCTCCTCGTAATACTTTCCGTCCGGGTCGCTGGACGTCGCATCCCAGTCACGAATGGCTGAGTAGGCGAAAAACGCCTTTGGCATCGGCACTTCCAGCCCGTTACCCAGTTTCCAGACCTTGCCCTCGTTCTGCTGCGCGGACCGGAAGGCGAGGTACTTGTTCCAGTTGTTGACGCCAAAATCCTCGTTTCTGGCGATCATCACGCTGCCATCGGCACTGGCCCCCTTGCCGACGATAAGGCCGGTACAGGCGTCGGCACTGGTGCCAAGCAGGGTGAGCAGGGTAGCGGAGAGAAGACTCAAGGTGTGTTTTTTCATAGATGTACCCGAAGGGTTGCGGTGAGTGAGAGTCAGGCGAGGGGATGAGGTGTGGGGAGGCTGCAACTCCGAACTGGCAGCGGAGTGAGCACGACAGATTGGTCTGCCTGTTATTGGTTTTTCGAACAGATCATCCATGACACGGCTGGCTGGTTGTGATGTGCGCCAAAATTGTATTCCTGAGTGGTTGTTTATTTTGTGATCGAGCTGCTGTTCCTGACTTTTCTCTGGCGTCGTGGTGCGCGGACGGCGAAATGTGCCAAAACAGCGTGGGCAGGCAGCAGATGAGTCATGATTCTGACGCCTGCTTGCGAGGGATGCGTGGTGAGATCCGCCATATCTCTGGAACTCGCACTATCTGACAAGTTGGCCTGTAACTTGCTGGTTTAATTGATAATGGTGGGGCCTGACGCCCCATGTGACCGGATCAGCCTGTGCCCATTGCCGCAGATGCGCACCGAATTGGAGCCCCCATGGATATCAAACCCTACAGCCAGCAGCTTGCCCAGAGCGCATCCAACAACCGTGCCCTCGCTACCCTCAACAGTGCCAGTAGCGGCGGCCAGGGCGGTGGCTGGGAGGAGATGGTCAGCCTCTCCACCCAGCGCATGACCGGTCAGGCCCAGCAGGTGCTGACCTACGAACATCTGGCCAAGAACAACAAGTTGCCGCCGGCGCTCGATATGAGCTCCGACAAGGGGGGCGTGGTGCAGCAGCTGGTGGACAAGGCGCTTGGTTTCGATCGCAAGAAGTTCAACGAGATCGAAGAGAAGCTCAAGACCATCGCCGATAACAAGAAGCTGACGCCGGAAGAGCGGGCGGAGCAGAGCAAGCCGCTCAACGAGCAGCGAGAGGCGATGCTCAAGGAGGCGATGGATCGCCTGACCGGCAAGAAGAGCTCATCCAAAGATGAGGCCAAAACTGCCTGATCCTGCCGCTGTTCTGAGATCTACCCGGTCGGCACCGATGGGCCAGTGTCGACCGCCTATGGGCAAGCTTCTGCCACCTCTTTTGACCTCACCTCCCCACAGGCGCACAATGTTCGCGCATTGAGCCAGTCGAGGAGTCCGCCGTGTACAACTTCCAATATGCCAATCCGACCCGTATCTGTTTCGGCGAGGGGCAGATCGCCAGCCTGCCCGAACTGATCCCGCCCGGCAGCCGGCTGCTGGTGCTCTACGGCGGTGGCAGCATCAAGCAGAACGGGGTGTATGAGCAGTTGACCCGGGCGCTGGAGGGGGTGACGTGGCAGGAGTTTTCCGGCATCGGTGCCAACCCCAGATTCGAGCTGTTGATGGAGGCGGTGGCGCAGGTTAAACGCGATCGCATCGACTTCTTGCTAGCCGTCGGCGGCGGCTCGGTAGTGGATGGCACCAAGTTTGTTGCGGCCGCCGCCTGCTACGAGGGGGATGATCCCTGGGATATCTGCGGTAAACAGGCGAGTGTGCACAAGGCGCTGCCGATGGGCTGTGTGCTGACCCTGCCAGCCACCGGCTCCGAGAGCAATCCCACCTCGGTGGTGAGCCGGGGGGATGTGAAGATCTCCTTCAGAAGCTCGCTGGTGCAGCCGCAGTTTGCGGTGCTCGACCCGACCACCACCTACAGCCTGCCGCCGTGCCAGACCGGTAACGGAGTGGTGGATGCCTTCGTCCATATTGCCGAGCAGTACCTCACCTTTCCGGTGGGAGGCGAGGTACAGGATCGGCTGGCGGAAGGTTTGCTGCAGGTGCTGGTGGATAATGGCCCCAGGGCGCTGGCGGAGCCGACCAACTATCAGGTGCGGGCCAATCTGATGTGGGCCGCCAGTCTGGCACTCAACGGCCTTATCGGTTGTGGAGTGCCGCAGGATTGGGCCTCTCACGCCATCGGCCATCAGCTGACGGCGCTCTACGGGCTGGATCACGGCCAGAGTCTGGCCGTGGTGCTCCCTTCGCTGCTCCGTGAGCGGGCGAGCCAGAAGCAGGACAAGCTGGCCCAGTTTGCCGAGCGGGTGTGGCATTCGACCCGCGAGGACAAGGCCCTGCGCATCGAAGAGGCGATTATCCGCACCGAGCAGTTCTTCCAGAAGATGGGACTGGGTACCCGGCTGGCCGATTATGGCCTCAGCGAAAGTTGCATTCCGGCGGTCTGCTCCAATCTCAAGCGGGTGGGGCGCACCGCGCTCGGTGAGCAGCAGGATATCGACCCGGATCGGGTGGCACGCATTCTCGCCCGCGCGCTATAAGCCGGCGCCGGTTTGTTTCCCTGGCTGATGCATTTTCCCAATTAAAGAGGGCCGCTTGTTGCGGCCCTCTTGCATGACGGGTTAGCCGATCACTCGGTGCGAGCCTTCAGATAACCGGCGTAATCCGGGATCTGCACGCTGAACGCCTGGCGCATATGGGGGCTGTCCATGATGAAGTCGGCGGTCGCTTCGTTGGTGGCTACCGGGATGTTCCAGACTGCCGCGAGGCGCAGCAGCGCCTTCACGTCCGGATCGTGGGGCACCGCATTGAGGGGATCCCAGAAGAAGATCAGCACATCGATCTTCCCTTCGGCGATCAGGGCGCCGAGCTGCTGGTCGCCCCCCATGGGGCCGGAGAAGAGGCAGGTGATGGGCAGTTGCGCCTGCTTGCCGAGCATGGTGCCGGTGGTGCCGGTCGCATAGAGGTGGTGGAGCTTGAGCTCCTCCTTGCGGCGCATCACCCAGTTCAGCAGAGGGGTCTTCATGTTGTCGTGAGCCACCAGAGCCACCCGTTTGTGGGGCGCCATCTCGCGTGCAATCTGTTCCATGGAAATCGTCCGTAGCATTGTTATTGGAAGAGAGCCGTATCCTAATCGAAAGCCATGACAGATGCTGCGTCGGGCGTATTAACTGTGATCCTGTCGAAAAGTTTTCGGGTCATGGCTGCTCAAATAAAGAGACCCGCGCTGGCGGGTCTCTTTATTTGCTGGCCTGCTGGCTCAGGAGACGTGGTGCAGTTGCGACTGCTGGTAGTTCTCCAGCCCGATGCGATCGATAAGATCGAGCTGGGTCTCCAGCCAGTCCACATGCTCCTCTTCATCCTCCAGGATCTCCTGGAACAGGTCGCGGCTGATGTAGTCCTGCACCGACTCGGCGTAGGCGATGGCCACCTTGAGGTCGGGGATGGCATCCATCTCCAGCGAAAGGTCGCAGCGCAGCATCTCTTCGACGGTCTCGCCGATACGCAGCTTGCCCAGATCCTGCAAATTGGGCAGCCCTTCGAGAAACAGCACGCGCTTGACCAGCTCGTCGGCGTGTTTCATCTCATCGATAGACTCGTGATACTCCTTGTGCCCGAGCGCCTTGAGGCCCCAGTCATCGTAGATGCGGGCGTGCAGGAAGTATTGGTTGATGGCAATCAGCTCATTGGCCAGCACCTTGTTGAGGTGGGCAATGATCTTGGGATCTCCTTTCATCGACAGTGCTCCTTGGTTCGTGCCTGAGGCTTCGATCGTTAGAGCTTAGTCCAGAAAAGTGACAACAAGAGGTCCGGCGAGCCAGCTCGCCTGAGAAAAGGGGTGACCCTGTTGGCGGGTCGCATCAGAAAAGAGGTGTCCGGATCAGGCCACTTCGTAGTAGAGCACGGGTTGCTCCTGCTCCATCTTGTCGAGTTCGGCGGCGATGATCTCCATGGTCATGCGCACGCATTTGCCACACTGGGCGCCCACCTCGAGCGACTGCTTGAGTTGGCGGAATTCGCTTTTACCTGACTGCACCGCTTTGCGGATCTGGGTATCTGTGATGCCGCGGCACAAACAGACGTACATGATGGTCACCTCTTGTGGAATGAGATGAAATCTAAATGAGAATGGTTCGTAGTGCAAATAACCATTGGTAATAAGATCCCCTGCTTGCCACTGTGCAACCCCTTGGGGACAATGCTGGCAACCAGAGGAGATCACCATGCTCAAGAAACTGTTCAGCGCCCTGTTCGGGGGCGAGCCGACCAAGGCGCCGGAAGTCACTCCCACCGAATATGCCGGCTATCTCATCTATCCGGAGCCCATGGCGGAAGGGGGTCAGTATCGGTTGGCTGGCCGCATCACCAAAGAGCTGGACGGCGTGCTGCAAACCCACCGTTTCATCCGCTCCGATCTGTTTGCCAATCCGGTCGATGCCGAGCGTTTCATGGTGCAGAAGGCCCACACCTTTATCGATCAGATGGGAGATCGCATGTTCGAGCCCCGCAAACCGGCTGACTGCCAAGCTTCATGACACTGCAAGAGGTCACCCTGCTGCGCGAGGCGCTGGCCCGCGCCGGTGAGCGGCGCCTGATCTGGCTGGAGGGGGAGGAGGCCGAGTGCATTGCCCGCGCCCAATCCCTGCTCGGCGAGACGGTCTTCTGGCTGGGAGCCGGGCCCGAGTGCTATGCCCCGCAACCGGCCGCCAAGGCGCTGCAGCGGCTTGGTCAGGAGTGCGACACGCTGGTGTTCAACGCCTTCAGCGGCTTTCATCCCGACGCCTTCGGGGCGCTGGCTGGCACTCTGCGCGCCGGTGGCTTGCTGTTGCTGTTGACGCCACCCAGAGCGCAGTGGCCCGCATGGCCGGATCCCGACCGGATCCGGCTGGTGGCCCAGCCGGAGGAGGCCAGTCGGGCCGGCCACGGCTTTATCGCCCGGCTGGTGCGGTTGCTGGAAGGTGATCCTACCCTCTCTCTGGATCCGCCGGTTTGCTCGCAGCCGTGGCAACCGATTGGGCCGGAGCGCAGGCTGAGCTGCGATCAGACACGGGCACTGCCCGCTATCCACAAGGTGTTGCACGGCCATCGTCGTCGGCCGCTGGTGCTGAGCGCCGACCGCGGTCGTGGCAAGAGTGCGCTGCTGGGGCTGGCTGCCGCCGAGCTGCTGCGCCAGCAGCCCGCGCTGAACATAGTGGTGACGGCCCCCTCGCAGGCAACGGTAGCGACCCTGTTTGCCCACGCAGCTCGCGGGCTAGATACTACGCCTGAACAGCTGACCGGACTGAGCTACTGCTCGCCGGATCGGCTGGTGCACGAGGCGATGAATCCCGATCTGCTGCTGGTGGATGAAGCGGCCGCCATTCCGACCCCGTTGCTCGAGGCCATGCTTGCCCGCCACAGTCGCATCGTGTTTGCCACCACCGAGCACGGTTACGAGGGGACGGGGCGCGGTTTTCACCTGCGCTTCAAGCGGGTGCTCGATAGCCAGACCCCGGAGTGGCAGGAGATCCACCTCTCTGAGCCCATTCGCTGGAGTGAGCGTGATCCGCTGGAGCCGCTGATTTTCCGCCTGCTCGGCCTCAATGCCGAAGTGGCAACTCCCTTGCCGCCGACCAACCCGAGCTGGCGTCTGGTCAGCCAGGAGGCGCTGGCGAGAGACGAGGCGTTGCTCAACCAGCTGTTTGGCCTGCTGGTGCTGGCTCACTACCAGACCACGCCGAGCGATCTCCGATCCCTGCTGGAGAGTCCGGATCTCGACATCCATCAGCTGGAGCAGGATGCGAGCCTGCTGGGAGTGGCCTTGGTGGCGCGGGAAGGGGAGATAGAGCCCGAACTGGCCGAGGCGATCTGGGCCGGGCGTCGCCGGCCGCGCGGCCATCTGCTGCCCCAGTCGCTGCTGGCTCATGCCGGTTTCAAAACGGCGGGGGGACGCAGCTACGCCCGGGTGATGCGTATCGCCATCCACCCCGAGCTGCACCGGCACGGACTGGGTTCGCTGCTGCTTGGCAAGCTTGAGGAGCACTATCGTCAGATTGGCATCGACTACCTCGGCTCGGCCTTTTCGGCCAGCGCCGACCTGCTCCCCTTCTGGCGCAAGGCAGGGCTGGAGGTGCTGCGCATCGGCCTGCAACGGGATGCCGCCAGCGGATGCCATGCAGCCCTGCTGCTCAAAGCGCTGAACCTCGAACATGAGATCGAGTTGAATCAATGGCAGCAGCGTTTCATTCGCCAGCTGCCGATCTTGCTGGCGGGTGAATTGAAAGGATTGGATCCCGAGCTGGTATGGCAATGCCTGCAAGGCAGTACCGTCACCGTGCCGGAGCTTGGTGAGTTCGAGCGCGACGAGATTGAGTGCTTTGCCCTGCATCACAAGCCGTTCGAACTGAGCCAATCCAGCCTGCAGTTGTGGCTGGCGCGCAATCTGGATGTGTTGGCTTCGCTGACCCCTGACGAGCGTTATCTGCTGATCGCAGCCATCTGGCTATATGCCGACTGGGGAATGCTGGCCGCGAGGTTGCAACTGGCGGGCAAGCCCGCCGTGATCAAGAGTTTGCGGGCGCTGCTGGCGCGTCTCTTGAGTTCCTCTACCACTCGATAGGTTTGCCCTGCCAGTCGAGAAAGCTCAGCTCGCCATCCGGTTGCAGCCGGTTCATCAGGTTAATCAGATGGTCGGCTACCAGCTCGGGACTCTGCACATTTCCCGCCGGTACATTGGCGTGAAACGGGCGGGAGAGTTGGGTATCCACGGTGCCGGGATGGAAGGCCAGCAATTTGACGCCGGGGGCCCGCCGGGCCAGCTCGATGGCGGCACACTTGAGCAGCATGTTGAGGGCGGCCTTGGATGCACGATAGCCATACCAGCCGCCCGTTCGGTTGTCGCCAATGCTGCCGACCCGGGCGCTGAGAACGGCCAGAATGCAAGGCTCGCGGCCAAACAGCGGTAACAACTGGTTGATCCAGCGCAGCGGCAGCAAGGCGTTGGTCTGGTAGAGGCGGGTCATGGCATCGAGATTGATTGCTTCGAGCCGCTTCTCTGGCTGGATCTCCCCCTGATGCAGGATGCCGTTGCATATCACCACCCGATGGGGTCTCGGCGCCAACTCCGCGATGCGGGCTACCGCAGTTGCCATCTGCTCATCGCTGTAATCACAACATAGCCAGTGCAGGGCCGGCGAAGAGGCTCCTGCTGGTGCGGGTTGACGACTGATGGCAATCACTGGCCCGACACCCGCCGCCAACCAGTGTGCGACCAGCGCCGCCCCGATACCGCCAGAAGCGCCAATCACGACGATACCTTCACTCATCTCAGGCTCCTTGTGGGTGCATGATGGATTTCACCATCCGCCAATGTTGTCCTGATTGGCAGATACGATCGTGCCAGCCTGCGGGATCAAGCGGTTAAGGCTGCAATCTTGCCGAGATCCGAGCCGTTGGGTGAAATCCATTCCTATACTGAGGGAAAACCGCAGCGGTCTGCTGCCCGCGCAACCAGAATGAGAGTCACCATGATGTCCAAAGATGGGGAAGAGCGTAAATCTATCCTGACCGAAAGTGGCACCAACGAGCTTGAGATCATCGAGTTTCACCTCAAGAAGCAGCTACCGGACGGTCGTGAAAAAACCGCTTATTACGGGATCAACGTCGCCAAGGTGCGCGAGGTGATCCGGGTGCCGGAGACCACCGATTACCCCAATGCCCAGCGTCATATGGTGGGGGTATTCTCCCTGCGGGATCGCCTCATCCCGCTGGTGGATCTGGCGGGCTGGCTCGGCATCAAGACCAACCCTGACCCCAGCCACAAGGTGGTGATCGTCACTGACTTCAACAAGATGGCTAACGGCTTCCTGATCGACAGTGTCAGCAGGATCCACCGGGTCTCCTGGGAGGATGTGGAGTCCCCCAGCCAGTTTCTGGAAGCGGGGGAGAACGACTGCGTGGTGGCCGTGGTCAGGCGCGATGGCAACCTCATCATGATCCTCGACTTCGAGAAGATCATCGCCGATATCAACCCCGAGCTCAGCATGGAGAAGTACGACGTCACCCAGGATCGCAAAGTGCTCATCGACGATCGCATGATGGCGCTGCGCCAGGGCAAAACCATTCTGGTGGTGGACGACTCGGCCTTTATCCGCAAGATGATCGAGACCACCCTGCGTACCGCTGGCTACAACGTGATCACGGCCAAGGACGGGGGAGAGGGACTGGAGATGATGACGGATTTCGATCGTCTGGCCCAGGAGGAGAGAATGCCGGTGACCGGCTTCGTCAATGCGGTGATCACCGATGTGGAGATGCCGCGCATGGATGGCATGCACCTGCTCAAGCGACTGCGGGATACCCCCTCCTACAAGGAGATGCCCATCGTGATGTTCTCCTCCCTGATGAGCGATGACAACCGTCAGAAAGCGCTGCAACTGGGGGCCAACGATACCATCACCAAGCCCGAGATAGGGCGCATGGTGGGGATGATGGACCATATGCTGCTGGGGATTGCCCCGCCTTCGCCCGCCAACAACATCTGACCTGCCATTAACTTGCCATTGGCCGGTCGAATCCACTGACCGGTTGCCTCAAGCGGCCACTCCTTGCCAAGGAGTGGCCGCGCTGTTTTGGCTGTGTACTGCGATCCCGACGCCCCTTGTCTCCTGGATATGATTCATGTAATGATAATTATTATCATTTGTTGATGTGAAGCATATGACAGCAACCTGGGTGAAGGGGTGGGTCGAGTCGACCGAAGGTGGCAGCAGCATGAGTCACTGGAAACAGCAGACCAGAGAGGGCAACCGGCTGTTTGACTGCGGCGAGTATCATCAGGCGCTGGCTCATTATCAGCAGGCGCTCTGGCTGGCTCGTCAGCAGTTGGTGCTGTGGCATGACGCCGATGAGGCAGTGGCGGCGCTGGTGGTGGCTCACCACAATCTGGCGGACCTGCTGGTGGCCATGACTCTGCCCGATCGCGCCGCCGACCTGCTCTGCTATGTGCACGACTGCCTGCTGGCGACCTGTCACTCCCCCGCTTGCTCCTCTCGCCTGCGAGAGGCGGCTTTGCGCCATACCCGCACAACCCGTGCCGAGTTGCTGACGTTCGTACAGCGCCACGGCAGCCACGCCGGGATCATGCGCTCGCTCGGTCACTGCCTGTGTCAGAGCGAGCCCTCATCCCGGCTCCATTAATCCGAACAGAGGTCATCATGAGCCATACCCTGCCAGCCCTGAACTATGCCTACGACGCACTGGAACCCCATATCGATGCACTGACCATGGAGATCCACCATAGCCGTCATCACCAGACCTATATCAACAACCTCAACGCCGCGCTGGAAGAGGCGCCAGAGCTGGCCGCACTGCCGGTAGAGGAGCTGCTGCGCCGCTTCGATACTCTGCCTGCCACCTTGCAGGGGGCGGTCCGCAACCATGGTGGCGGCCATGCCAATCACTCTCTGTTCTGGCTGGTGATGAGCCCGCAGGGGGGCGGTGAGCCGGGTGGTGAGCTGGCTCTGGCCATCGAGCGGGAATTGGGGGGATTCGATGCCTTCAAGCAGGCCTTCACTCAGGCGACTCTGAGCCGCTTTGGCAGTGGCTGGGCCTGGCTGGTGGTGGACAAGGCGGGCAGATTGCAGGTGGAGAGCAGTGCCAATCAGGATAGCCCCCTGATGCATGGCCATACCCCGATCCTGGGGCTGGATGTGTGGGAGCACGCCTACTATCTCAAGTACCAGAACAAGCGTCCTGACTATATCGCTGCCTTCTATCAGGTGGTGGATTGGGCCGAAGTGGCCCGCCGCTATCAGGCGGCGCGAGGCTGACTTGGCCGCTGGGAATGGGTGTACAGGTCACCGCCACAACCTGCGCTGTAATAACAAGACCCGCCAGTTGGCGGGTCATCTGTTTATGGTGTGGCTGTGCTGGCGCTGGCGGCTGAAGGGGCCACCGGCAATGTGGGCAAGGCCGCGCTGGGCGTCTTGGCGGTGGTTTCTACCGCGGGTTTAGCGGGAGTGACCGGCTCAGTCGTTGCCGCAGCGGATAAAGCTAGCGTGACTTGTTCAGTCACAGCCGAGGCAGATGGGGTAGCCGACTCGGTGGCAACAGCGGCAGAGACTGCCGCTGGCTTTGCCTCATCCACCGCCGGTTTGGGTTGTTTTAGGCAGGGTTGCAGGCTGCCGATGGTGCTCAGTGACTGGCAAGGCACAGGCAGACCGATGGGGACCGGAGCCCCGAGGAACTTGGGCCCCTTGTCCAGTACATAGAGGTCGAGCAGCCCCATCAGGCGGGCAAAGACTTCCCGCACCCGGGTGCGGATCCCCTGATAGGCGCTGGGATCCTCGGCATTGAAGCCGACCGCATCGATACCGAAATGGCGAGCGATGAAAATGGCCCGCTCGTTATGAAAGCCCTGGGATACCACGGTAAAGCGCTCCTGGCCGAACACCTCCTTGGCGCGAACCACTGAGTCGAGGGTGCGAAATCCGGCGAAATCCATATAGATGGCGGAGGCGGGGATGCCCGCCTTGATCAGGGCGCGGCGCATCTGGCGTGGCTCGTTGTACTGCACGGTGGCGTTGTCACCGGAGACGATGATGAAGTCCACCTTGGCATTGTTGTAGAGCTCGGCCGCCGCCTTGATGCGGTATTTGAAGTAGTGGTTGGGGCCGCCACCAGAGAGATATTTGGAGGTACCCAGCACCACCGCAACCCGGTTGTAGGGCACCTTGTCCACCTGATCGTAGGTGTAGTGACGGGCATCCGAGACGATCCACTCGCTGTAGCCCAGCAGCATGGCAATCAGGGCCAGCAGCAAAACGAGGCAGGCGAGGAGGATCTTGGCAAACTTCTTCATGCGCGGTGCGGTCAGGGTCTGAAGTTGGGAGTGGCTATCGGCATTCTATTACAACTCGGCCGCTGGCGTCAGGCTTGATAACGGGCGGGCACCTCATTCGGGCAGAGGCTGTCGCAGCAGAGGCCGGGGGTGCGGGAGGATAAAGCGAGGGGCTGCAATGGCAGCCCCTCTGGTCGGCGAAGGTTTATCAGTGGGCGGAGTCGTTACCCTTGCAGGCGTCTGACTCCTTGTTTGCTTGCCACCAGGGCAGCAGATCCCGGGCGAGCCATGCCTGATAGGCGTTGCTGTCGTTGGCGATCAGCCGGTCCAGCTCCCCTTCGAAGTCGCTCATCGCCTGCTGCCGATCCGGATTGCGCAGCGCCTGTGCCAGCGCCAACCAGCTGGCGCCGCGACCGGTATCGTTGAGGAAGCGGTGCACGGTATAGGACCAGGAGTAGACCATCTCGCCACCCTGGTCGTAGTCAAGGTGGAGGATAGCCGCCAGTGTCGGGCGCTGGTTGGCGGGGCGGTTTGCCACGTTATCCAGACCTCGGGCAAAGCACTGACCGTGGGCGATGAACTCTGCAATCCCCTCGGCCCACCAGGTGGTGCGGTTGAGCGGATAGTGGCCGAAGCTGCCGTACTGGTTGAAGCGGCCGTCGAGATAGTGAACGTACTCGTGGCGCAGGTTCCACACCTGGAAGGCAGGGCGTTTCCACTCCGCCTCATAGGCGAAGAAGCGGGCCTGATTGCCGGGACGAGCCGGATCCCCCTCGATATAGATGCCGCCATTGTCGGTGGAGACACCAAACAGCGCGCTGCCGTAGCGGCCCCAGTTGGCGGAGGAGTTGAAGATCACCAGCTCCAGCGCTTCGTTGTGATCATCGGCCACCGGTTGCCAGCCTGTCTCCATCTGCTGGTGGAAGCGCTGCTCTTCATCACCCAGCTCGCGGCAGATCCCTTCGGCCTGAGCCTGGGTCAGATCCTGGGCACGCAGACGCAGGGTGGGCGAGCAGGTGTGCTCGAACGGCAGAATATCTTCCATGCGGATCGGAGTGCAGAGCCCGGCGAACTCGCCGCTGACACAGGCTTCGCTGGTGCGATCCGTGTAGGTGAGGTAGTAGCTGGAGAGGGTCAGGGAGACCTCTTCCAACATGGCAGCCGGATGCTGTCCGCCCAGGATCAGCCCTTGCTGGCGCATGATGGCGATGACATCGCGATCCAGCTGTTGGCGATAGGCGATCGCCTTATCCGGGCTGGTGTGATGGAGGTAGCGCATCATCTGGTAGAGACGGCTATGGGCATCGAGGATGTTGTTGAAGATAAACAGATCCCGTGAGCCATCGCGCTGTTTCCAGAGGGCCAGCTCGCTCAGGCCCAGTTGCAGCAGGTTCTGGCGCAATGCCGCTTCCTGTTGCAGCACAGCTGCGCTGAAGTCGGCCTGCTGACCGTAAGAGGCGCTCTGATCGACCAGATTGAGCAGCTCGAACAGGCCATCGGCCCAGGGTTTGTGGCCATTGATCTGTGCCGCATGTTGCACCGCATAGCCGAGCGCCTGGTTGAGCTGGGTCAGCATGGGGGCGGCACTCTGGCGGAAGGCGGCTTGGCCAAGTTGGCCCTGCGCTGCCACGCTCCAGGCTTCCAGCACTGTGCCAGCCTGATCCTGTGGTTCAGCTCCCAGCAGCAATGGGTGGTTGAGCAGATCAATCATCACCCCGGCCAGAGCCCGGGCGGCCTGATCACTCTCTTTGCCAACGCCGCCATGGTAGTTGTGGGCGCGCACATAGTAGAGCAGCTTGTCCATTGCCGGATGGGTCGGCTGGTTGGCCGCCAGCAGAGCACGCATGCCGCGCACCACCGCCATCAGCTTGGCGTCATCGTGGCCGTAATCCGCCTGCCAGGCAGGGCTGTTCTGGCCGCTCACGTCGGCCACCAGTTTGGCGGCATCGCTGTCGAGCAGATCCACATCGGGCTGCTCTGGCTCGGAGCAGAGACGACCGTTGGCGCGGCGGCACTCCAGCTGCTCCTCCTTGCTGGCCAGCACGATGGGGCGATTGAGCACCCGGCTCTCCTGCCACTCTTTGCTCTCTGGCAGGGGCTGCCACTCGCCGCCGGCGACCGGGTATTGGTAGCCGCTATCTTGCAACGTTACCTGAACCTCGCTGCCAGCGGGGATCACCTGACGACAGATGCGATAGCGGATGGTGTTGCTCCCCTCCTTGCGCTCCTGCGGCTCATCACACTCCTGCTGAGGCGTGAGCTGATCCAGCTGCCACTGATAACGGCGCCAGACATGGATCTCGCTGACCTGAGCGGCAGCCTGACTGCCTGCCACCGGTTGAAGACGGAAGAAGATCTGCTCCAACCGGCCATCCCGCTCACTCGGGGTCTCTTCAAGTACCTGCAACTGCTGCCAATCCTGCGGCTGATAGTGCCACTCCGACGCGGTGCAGCGGCCCTGCGCGTTGAGTTCGCAGCGATCCAGCTCCCTTTCGCTCTGACCCAGGATGATGGCTTGCGGCAGCGGCAGACGATCCTGCCGCTGGGCGGTCGGCGTGCCCGCCAGCTGCTCCCAGCGACCCTGCTTGAG
The DNA here is from genome assembly GCF_051919665.1 of Aeromonas sp. 55A. Taxonomy (NCBI): domain Bacteria; kingdom Pseudomonadati; phylum Pseudomonadota; class Gammaproteobacteria; order Aeromonadales; family Aeromonadaceae; genus Aeromonas; species Aeromonas sp. 55A. The sequence continues at coordinate 2,087,395 of NZ_JBQBEH010000008.1, forward strand.
GCCATAACCAAAGTCATAACTGCTGGCGGGAATGAGCTTGCCCGCCGGAATCCGATCTTCACAGCGCACGAAGCTGATCTGCCAGCCCGCATCTACCTTGAGCTGCGGCTCGCCACACTGTTGCTCGGCCAGTGCGGCGAGATCGCTGCTCTGCCAGTCGAAGCGACGGTAGACCCTGAGCTGCTGGTAAGGAGCATTGCTGCTGCGCGCCTTGAGCTCGTAGGTGATCTCGGTGATGCGCGCGGCCAGTTGCCGGCTCGATTCGCCAGTCAGCTGATACTGTCGCCAGTCATTGGGGGAGTAGTTGGCTTGCGCCGAGGATGTAGCCAAAAGCAGGGGGCCTGCCAGCAGCAGCCACCCGGTACCCGAACGGTTCATTTTTATCCCTTTGTTCTTGTTTGTGTATTGTCTTGCGAGTAATCGCAAGGCAATTTAAATAGTTCCAAAGGGATATCAATTGCCAATTAAAAATCAGATAAATCAATAGGATGGTGACTTTTTGAGTCTGATCGAATTATCGTGGGTTGGCGCCGCAGTAAGGACTCACATGTTTCTTTTTTGTTTTCAAAGAAGATCGGTAAATTGTGAGTCCGATCTCATTCAGCTTGTCGTGCCCGAGTGGTCTGTTGTCGGGCTACCTTGCCCAGCAGTTGGCGAGAGGGCTTGAGATTGCCGCCAAGATCGGGCCAGGGGAGCCAGTGGTCGGGCACCATAAAGCCGGGCAGGGTGCTGCGGATCCAGGCAGCCAGTTCGGAGTCGGGAACCGGCTCGCCGTGCCAGTCGATAAAGGCGGCGGGGCGTTGCCCCCACTCGTCGCTCGGTACCGGCACCACCAGCGCCTGGGCGACAGCGGGATGATCTACCAGTCGCTGCTCTATGGTTTCGGGCTGGATGTTTTCGCCACCCGAGATAAAGAGGTTATCGAGCCGTCCCTCTACCAGCAGCTCCCCTGCCGCAGTGAACCTCCCCTTGTCGCGAGTATGAAACCAGCCTTCGCCATCGAGGGGCAGTTCCAGCTCGCCATCTCGGTAGTAACCGGCAAACAGGGTGGCGCCGCGCACGCAGATCTCCTGCTCCCTGATACACACCTCCCGTCCCGGTAGCGGTTTGCCAACTACGCCTGCATCGCCGGGTAATGCAGTGCAGACCTGACTGCCCATCTCGGAGAGACCATAACTCACCTTGGGTTCGAGCCCCATGGAGCAGAGGCGACTCACCAGCGGTTGCGGAATGGCGGCGCCACCGAGCAGCAACTCGCGCAGGCGGGTGCGAGCGGGATCAAAACCCTCTGCCAGCAGGCGCCAGAGCTGGGTCGGCACCAAGGACAAGTGAGTGATGGGCTGGCACTCCAGCCGCTCCTTGAGGGGCCGTTCACGCTGATCCAGCACCAGCGTGGCGCCCGCCAGAAAGACCCGAAACAGGATGGCGTAGCCGCCGACATGGAACAACGGCAGGGAGAGCAGCCAGCCGGATTCCTCATCGAGGGGAATGAGGGTGGCAGAGCCGCGCGCCGAGGCAAGGTGGTTGCAGAGCCGATGCACCACCGCTTTTGGCGTGCCGCTGGATCCTGAGGTGAGGATCATGTTGTTGAGCTGGGTCGATGCCAGCGGCCATGTTTCCTCGCTTGCCGGCAGTTCGCGCGTGAAGTCGAGCTGCAGGGGCTGCCAGTTGCCTGCCGGGATCTCCCCTGCCGACCAGAAGGCATCGACATCGAGTTGCACCGCCAGCTCGCGCTGCTTTTCGAGAGGAAAGGCGGGGTTGAGCGGGCAGAACACCACGCCGCTGCGTACGCAGGCCCATGCCAGCAGCACATCTTCCAGCGCACCGCGCACCACTGCAGCCAGATGATCGCCACGGCGCACGTCGACTTGTTCCAGCTGTTGGCACAGGCTGTTGAGGCGGGCATCGAGCTGGCGGTAACTGAGGGGCGAGGCGGCGTGGATGGCAATGCGGTTCGGGGCTGTAATTGCCCGGTGGCGTACCGGGCAAGGTGTCTGTTCGGGTGAACGGGAGGGGTCAATCACGGTAATACAGTTGCTCCAGTCGGCTCAGATCCGGTTTGCCATCTTCCCCCAGCAGGTTGCCTGCCATCCAGCGGCGGGTATCCAGACCCGGCGCCTGTTCGGGAGCCCATTCGCCTGCCAGATGAAAGAGCTGGTTCAGGCCCAGATCCGATTCGAAGCAGGAGGAGATGATAACCTTGAGCCGCAGTTCGCGGGCGCGGGCGATCAGCGCTTCGCAGTTGGCGAGTGAACCGAGCAGGGTAGGCTTGAGCACCAGCGCGCGCAGTTGCGGGATCGGCTCCCACGGCTTGCCTTGTGCCAGCAGCTCGTCCAGCGCCACCGGCATGCCGGTGCGGTTGGCGACAAAGGCGATGTCGGCAAAGTCGGCGCAAGGGTCTTCCAGATACTCGATGCGATTCGGGTCGAGGTGGCCACAGAAGGTCCACGCCTCCTCGCGAGTCCAGCCTTGGTTGGCGTCTAGCACCAGCTTGAGGGAGGGGAGGCGATCGCACAGCAGGCGGATCAGCGCCAGCTCGTCACGCATCGGGTAGCGCGCCACCTTCAGCTTGGCCTTGCCTGGCGTGCGGTGCAGCCACTCTTTCCAGTTGCGCAGCAGCTCCTGGGGGAGCCTTGAATGAGGGGATAGGGCTCCGGCAGCGGGTTGCGCTGCTCGGGCCATGTCCGGCGCGCGCAGTCGAGGCCAAATTGCACCGACGGCAGCACAGGGGTCGGGGTGTCGCCGGCGGCCAGGGCCGCCAGCGCGGCAAGGGCTTCTGCCTCTGCCTGTTGCAGGCTCTCTTTCGAGAAGCCGGGCAGGGGGGCGATTTCCCCCCAGCCGTCGTTGATGCGCACCAACAGCCCCTCTCGCGCCACCTCCACCTTGCCGTGAAAGGTCAGGGGCTGGGTAAAAGGCAGTTGATAGCGATACAGGGCGAGTGTCATCAGGGGTTCCGCTTGTATTTGGAGAAGTCGGGGCGACGCTTTTCGTTGAAGGCGTTGCGGCCTTCCTGACCCTCTTCGGTCATGTAGAACAGCATGGTGGCATTGCCCGCCAGCTCCTGCAAGCCCGCTTGACCATCACAGTCAGCGTTGAGGGCGGCTTTCAGGCAGCGCAGCGCCATCGGGCTGTTTTGCAGCATTTCGCGGCACCAGCGCACGGTTTCACGCTCCAGTTCGGCTAATGGTACGACGGTGTTGACCAGACCCATGTCGAGGGCTTGCTGGGCATCGTACATGCGGCAGAGGAACCAGATTTCGCGGGCCTTCTTCTGGCCGACGATACGAGCCATGTAGGAAGCACCCCAACCGCCGTCGAAGGAGCCCACTTTCGGACCGGTCTGGCCAAACTGGGCGTTGTCGGCGGCGATGGTCAGGTCACACATCATGTGCAGCACGTGGCCGCCACCGACCGCGTAACCGGCCACCATGGCAACCACAGGTTTCGGACAGGTGCGGATGTCGCGCTGGAAGTCGAGCACGTTGAGGTGGTGAGTCCCCTCGTCATCCCGGTATCCACCGTAGTCGCCACGGATCTTCTGGTCGCCGCCAGCGCAGAAGGCTTTCTCGCCAAAACCGGTCAGGATGATGGTGCCGATCTGATCGTCATAACGGGCATCGGCCAGCGCCTGCAGCATCTCTTTGACGGTGCGGGGGCGGAAGGCGTTGCGTACCTGGGGACGGTTGATGGTGATCTTGGCAATGCCATCGTTGGACTTGTGATAGAGGATGTCCTCGTAACCGGCGGAGCAATCCTGCCATTCAACAGGTGCATACAGTTCAGCTTCCGTCATTGCTTCAATCATGACTCGTCTCTTCTTGTTGGTTGACCCACTCCGCGAGGAGTCGGGCAAAGTTATCAGGCTGATGGGCGTGCAGATTATGGCCGCCATCCAGCACCAAGTGGTTGATTCTGCGATCCTGGTTCGCCAGCTGGCAAGCCAGCTGATGGAATTTGTGATCCCGCTTGCCACTCACCCAGGTGACCGGCAGCTGGCTCGCCATGAGCCAGGGGGCGAGATCCGGCTGCTTGCCTAGCGAGGTGGCGCGCAGCATGGTGGCGATGCCCTGACCGTCGTTGCCAAGGCGGTGGGCGATCTGGCGGGCCTGGGCCGCGTCGTCGAGATCGGCAAACACCCCTTGCCGGTACCAGTCTGCCAGCACGTCAGCCAGGGGCTCACGCTCGAAGCGCTGCGCCCACTGTTCATCGTGCTGGATGCGGGCGGCCCGTTCATTGTCTGGTAGCCCCGGGTGGCAGTTCTCCAGTAGCAGCCCCCGCAGCCCGGCTGGCTCGCGGCTGGCGTGATAGAGGGCCAGTCGCCCACCCAGTGAGTAGCCCGCCAGCAGATAGCGTTCAATGTTGCGGCTGGTCAGCTCGGCGACCAGCCACTGGTGGCTCTGCTCAAAGTCGCTGACGTTGAGATCGCGATACTGGCCGTGACCCGGCAGATCGAGGGCGATGCAGCGGATGGCGGGCAGCCGGTCGATCACCGGTTGCCAGTCGCCGCTATCCCCCAGCAGGCCGTGCAGCAACACCAGCGGCACATTGGCATCTTTATTTGCCACGGATGGCGGCCCCCAGCGCCTTGAGATCATCGGCTACCTGCTCGCTCGGTACCCGGATCTCGATCAAGGTAACGCCATGTTGGAGGGCGGCGCTGTAATCGCGTTCGAACTCGGGCAGGGTGGTCGGCGCCCGATAGGCGAGGCCAAACATGGCGGCAGCATGTTCAAAGCCGAGGCCGTGGGGCAGCCGGTAGTAGCTCTCCAGCAGCTCCCCTTCGGTGGGCACCGGCAACATACGGAAGATGCTGCCGCCATCGTTGTTGAGCAGGATCACCACCAGCGGTCGGCTCGCCTTGCTGAGCAGGGCGAGGCTATTGAGATCGTGCAGGGCGCTCAGATCGCCAAGCAGCAGGGTGGTGGGCTCATCACTGCCCGGCTCTATCGATTGGGCAAACCCGTAGGCGGTGGCGATGAGGCCATCGATGCCGGAGGCGCCACGGTTGGTCATCACCCGGCTCGGCCCCTTGCCCGTTTCGCCGAGCATATCCATCAGTCGTGCCGGCATGCTGTTGCCGACAAACAGTTGGCCTTCGATCAGGCGGTTGAGGCGATGGCAGACCCCAAGCTCGGAGAAGTGCTCGCAGGCAGCGGCGATCTGCTGGCTGGCGTTGTGTTGCAGCTCGGCCAATGTGTGCCAAGGGGCTTGTGTGGTGACCGGATGGGCCGCAGCAAAGGCGCTGGCACTGCAGAGCAGCCGGTTGCGCAGCCGGTAGTCGGGATCGAGCCGCGCCGGTTGCGGATCCACCAGCCAGTAATCCTGCCATGAATGGTGTTTGATGAACTGGCTAAGCCGCTTGGAGACAAGCCGCGCGCCAAATTGCAGCAGCACCTCGGCGCGACCCAGCTCGGCAACGAATTCAGGGTCGTTGAGCGCCAGATCCATGTGGATGAGGTTGCGGCTGTCGAAGCGGATCTGGCTCTGCAGATCTGCCAGCAACGGCCAGCCAAGTTGCTCCGCCAGCGCGGCGGCATTCTGTGCCTGCTTCGGGTCGGTAATACGGCCAGCCACAAGGATGCCGCGCTGTTGCCGAAAGCTTTCCCACTCAGCCTGAGGTAGGCAGGTCGGCTCGCTTTGCTGCCACGGGCTCCAGGGCTTGCGCGAGCAGAGCCAGTCACCGAGGGGGGCCAGATAATCGGAGAAATCCTGATAGTGCTCGCCCGGGTAGAGGGGCTCGGGGTACATGCAGTTGAAGTGCACCACCCCGGGAGTGAGCACCTGTTTGGCCAGCGCCTGATCTACCGAGCTCAGCACAAACGCCGCCGGAATGGTCGGGGTGGGGCTTGGCAGGTTCTGCTGATAGACGGGGTAGCGGCCGAAGATCCCCTGCTGGTCGATCGCCTGATTGGCGCCGTTGTCGATAAGCTCGTGAGGGCGATCGGCGGAGAGAATAATCAGCGGCACGCCGGTGAGCTGGGCCTCTGCCACGGCGGGCCAGAGATTGGCTACCGCGGTACCCGAGGTCATGATCACCGCCACCGGCCGGTTGCTCCCCTTGGCCAGCCCCAGCGCCATAAAGCCGAGGCCGCGCTCGTCAAAGTGCAGGTGACGACGAAAGCCCTGATGGGCCGCGGCGGCCATGGTCAGCGGCGCAGAGCGGGAACCGGGGGCCAGCGCGATGTCGCGTACCCCGAGGCGAAAGAGCTCCTCCAGCAAGAGGGAGGACCAGACGTGGTTGAAGGTGGCGTGCTGGCTCGAAAACGGTGTGCAGGCAAACTCTTCGCTGGCAGGCTCTTTACGGGTGGGCATAGGGGCTCTCGTAGCGTGAAAAGGGTGAATGACTATCCCAGCAGGGAGAGCACATTGGCGATCTTGTTGTCGAGTTCGGCCCACTCGGCGACAGGCTCGGAACCGGCGACAATGCCGGCACCGGCAAACAGGGTGACGCTGCCCGGCTGAATGCGGGCGCTGCGAATGGCGACCGAAAACTCCGAGGTCTCCCGGCTCAGCATGCCGCAGGCTCCGGCGTACCAGCCCCGATCGTAGGGTTCGAACTCGCGGATAAAGGCGAGCGCTGCCTCGCGCGGAGCGCCGCCCACAGCCGGAGTCGGGTGGAGGGCGTCGAGCAGCTGCCAGTCGCAGACCCCGGGCTTGAGCTCGGCTTCGATATCGCACTTGAGGTGCTGCAGCAGCCGCAGTTTGAGAATGCGCGGCTCGGTCAGGGTGGCATCGTGGGTCAGTGGTGCCAGACGGCTCAGGATGTCGGCGTGTACCAGTCGGTTCTCCAGCCGGTTCTTGCTGTCGGCCAGCAGCTCGGCGGCCAGTTGGGCATCGACCTCTTCATCGCCGGAGCGGCGAATGGTGCCCGCCAGCGCCTCGGTAAAGAGGTGGCGATCTTCCCGGCGGTAGAGCCGCTCGGGGGAGCAGGCGATAAAGGCCTGCTCGGGGGAGAATTGAAAACCGAAGTGGAAGCAGTCCTGGGCGTGGCGGGCCCACTGGTCGAGCATGGCCCAGGGATTGATATCCGCATCATGGTTCGGACTGGTCAGCACGCTCTCCCGCGACAGTACCACCTTGGGAGTGTGGGCCTGAAAATCGGGGGCGGTGACGCGCTCCACCAGCGTCTGCCACTGGGCGGGGCCGGGGCAATCCTGTCGCTGCCAGGGCTGCTTTTGCAGGGCGGGCAGCGGGGCTTCCGGGCGCAGGGCATCGAGGGCGGCTTCTGCCTCCTGCAGTTCGGCCTCGAGATTGTTTTCATCCAGCCAGAGGTTGAGGCAGAGGCTGACGCACTCGCCACGGCGCACCAGCTCGATGCGGGGCAGCACGAAACGGCAGGGGCTAAACCCTTGCCAGCCTGATTGGGCCGGATCAAACGCCAGTCCGCCATAGTAGCGAGGGCTGTCGTCATGATGCTGGTTGGCTGTGTTAGTGCACACCTGCTTGATGGCGTGCGGCTCGGTCAGTTCATGGATGGCGCCAAGCGCGACATACTCGGGACGAGCCTCTCCACGGGCCTGCCAGTAGATGCGGGGATAGAGGGTTTGCGCCGCGAGCCAGCCCAGAAAGGAGCGGATTTCGATCGCCACTCGCAACCGTACGAAGCCGCTGACGTTGCTGTGACGCAGGGCGTCCAGTTGTTGCTTGATATGGGTCTGAGCCAACATGGATTCTTGTCTGAGCCGGGTAGTAACGAGCGATCCGGTAGCTGGATGCCGTAGGTTTATGCCAAAGGGCGATGATTTCCTATATATTATCTGCCCATTCGTCCATGTAAATCGCCCGCGGGAGCTTCACTCTCCGGGGCCAAGTATACCCAAATCCGGTTCGATAACCCTTAACACGATCAATATCCGATTGTTTGGCCATCACAAAATGACAAATACCTTCTCTGTTTGGTTGCTGGCGGCGCGTTTGCGAACATTGCCGCTCGCCTGCTCTTCCATCCTGCTGGGCTCGGGGCTGGCTGCCAGTCGTGGCGCCTTCGATGGCACCATCATGGCGCTCTCCCTGCTGACCGCCATCCTGCTGCAGATACTCTCCAATCTGGCCAACGATTACGGCGATGCGGTCTCCGGCGCTGACAACGGTGAGCGGATCGGCCCGCAGCGGGCGGTGGTCTCCGGTCTTATTACCAAAAAGCAGATGTGCGTGGCGATGGGGCTGACCGCGCTGGCGGCGGTGGCCAGTGGCCTGCTGTTGCTCGGCTGTGCCTTCGGCGGCCAGTGGCTGCAGATTTTGGCATTTGTGGTGCTGGGTGGCGCGGCCATTGTCGCGGCGGTGACCTACACCGTGGGCAAGACCCCTTACGGCTATCGCGGGTTTGGCGATATCTCGGTGTTCCTCTTCTTCGGCCTGCTGGGGGTGCTCGGCTCCTACTACCTCTTCACCAAAACGCTGGAGTGGGATCTGCTATTGCCTGCCGCCGCCTGTGGCCTGCTGGCAACCGCCGTGCTCAATATCAACAATGTGCGCGATATCGAGACCGACGCCGCCAGTGGCAAGATCACTTTGGCGGTGCGCCTTGGCCGCAACCGCGCCATCGCCTATCACTGGGTACTGCTGGGAGCGGCGTTGCTGGCAACCATCGCCTTTATCCTGATCCAGCCCGCCAGTTTCTGGCCGTGGATCTTCCTGCCCGCCATGAAGCCCCTTAGCGATGCGGCCAAGACTCTTCGCGAAAGCTACGATGGCGAGGTGCTGACCGGTTCCCTCAAGAAGACCGCCATCAGCGCCTTTCTGTTCAGCCTGCTGCTCTCCATCGGGTTGGCGCTCTCCTGACAGCTGGTCGCAGCTCGCCAAGGCGAACAATGAAAAGGGCTCCCGAGATGGGAGCCCTTTTTGGTTTTGGCCGGTTTAGCTGGCGCGCACCACCTTGAGGGGGCGGCGGGAGAAGAGCAGGGTATCCAGCAGCCAGATGGTGACCATGGAGGCGCCCACCAGCGGGAAGGCGATCCCCAGCAGGATCAGCAGGGCGATGGCTCCACGCATCGGCGGGAGTTTGGCAGGCAGTGGCGGCGCGGCGAGACGGCCCTGCGGACGGCGGCACCACCAGATCCACAGACCACTCACGGCGCTGGCCTGCACCATCAGGCAGATGATCAGCATGGCGAGCTGATGGGGCCAACCGTAGAGCTTGCCCATGTGCAGCATGACGCCGCTCTCCACCGTCTTGGCGACCGGGCCGTAATCCTGCCAGCGCACATCGGCCAGCACCTTGCCGCTGTATTGATCGATATGCAGGGTGGCGTCGTTGCGCGGATCGTCGGCAAACAGGGCGATGGTGTAGACTCCTGTGGCGCCGATCGGCGGGGTGATGCTGTAACCCGGTTGGACTCCCCGCTCATGGGCGATCTCGACCACCCGTTGCAGCGCAATGCGCTGGCTTGCCATCACCACTCCCTCATGCTCGCCGTGGTTCATGGCACCGTGATCGTGCCCCTCATCGACCGGCTGCGAGCTGGGCATGGGGGTGTTCTCCACCGCCCAGGGGACGGTCTGCTCGTGAGCCTGATTGAGGGTGCGGGCCAGTGGCGCCGATTTGGGCACCTCATTCCACATGGCGGCGGGGAAGCGGTTCCAGACCGCAGCAAACTGATCGCCCCAGAAGCCGGTCCAGGTCATGCCGCTCAGCAACAACAGCAGCAGGAAACCGGCTCCCCAGAAGCCGACCACTGCGTGCAGATCCCGCCACCAAAGGCGTCCGCGCTGGTTCACTCTGGGCCAGAGGATGCCGCCCACCCCGGGCCCCTTGCGTGGCCACCAGAGGTAGAGGCCGCTCAGCAGCAGTACCAGCCCCCAGCCTGCCGCCAGTTCGATCAGCCTGTCCCCCGTGGTGCCGAGCAGCAGGTCGGCGTGCAGGGAGCGAGCCACCGCTTGCAGATTCCACTTGTTGTCCATGGTGCCGAGTAGGACGCCGCTGGCGGGATCCATAAACAGGGTCAGTTCCTGTTCACCCCGATTGACGATGAACTGAGCGCTCAGGTCGGGAGCGGCAGGTGGCAGGTATTTACGCAGGCTGGCATCGGGCATGGTCATCATCGCCTTGGCCAGCAGCTGGTCGGCACTCAGGGTCTGGCTGGCGGGGGCACCTTCATCAGCTCGGGGTACATCAGGTTGTCGAGCTGGGGTTTGAACAGATAGACGATCCCGGTCAGTGACAGCAGGATCAGGAAAGGGGCGACAAAGAGACCGGCGTAGAAGTGCCAGCGCCAGATCCGTTGGTAATGACTCGAGTCCCTGTTTTTCATTGCACATCCTTGTTGGGGTGCCAAACCTTTCGGCAGGTGGAATGTTTGTGGCGGCGCGGATAATAGCAGTAACGTTTCGTTAACTGCAATCGCACATCTTGAGATCGATTCAGTGCGGGCTGTCGGTAACATGAGGTGCCGACGGTTTGCTGGATAGGATGAGCACGCTTTGGGAAAAGCCTGTTTGCTGCTGGACTTTTCCTTATAAATTATTACCTTGTGGTAACAATTTGCAGGCGATGGTGGTGGTAACGGAATGGGAGCAGTCATGCAGCCACATGGGCAATTCGACATGGAGCGCAGGGGCCAGATGCTGATCTGCCGCCCGAGTGGCCCCTTCAATCTGGCTGGTGCCATGGCCTATGAGGCGCGCTTTCGTCACGAACTGGCCGGATTGATGGATGGCCCCTGGGGGATTGTCGAGGTCGCGACCGAGTTTGAAGCGGCCGGGCCCGAGGTGCTGGCCCGTTTTCGTCGCCAGTTTGGCTGGTGTGCCGAGAGTGGGTGTCAGTTTCTGGCGGTGGTCTTCGTAGGGGGCTTCAAGCGCTATCTGGCGGATAACATCTTCAAGGGATTACCCTTTCGGGCGGTACGTTACTTCGAGCAAGAGGCAGCGGCCATCCAGTGGCTGGGAGAGCAGCTCAACACCGCTCCCTGTGAACCTGCGAGCGCTTGACCACCCGTATCCTGACTGGCCTTGGCTCAATCCAGCTTGATAAACCACTTGTCCCGTTCGCCAACGCAGTCGGGTTCACCCATTTCGAATTCGCGGCAGATCAACGGCCGCACCTCGTACTCGTACATGGATGGGGCACATCATCGTGGTGAGTGCATTCGAGGATCCTGGTCAATCCAGCTTGATAAACCACTTGTCCCGTTCGTCAACGCAGTCGGGCTCACCCATTTCGAATTCGCGGCAGATCAACGGCCGCACCTCGTAGATACGGCACATCATGGTGTTGCGGTCGAGGGCGGCGCACCAGCCATCGTCCAGCCGGCGCATGACCGGTATCTCGCCATCCCGTTCCAGTACATAACGGTCCGGCACGCCGGTATCGGTAAAGAGCATCACTTCGAGGCGGCAGCAGCAGGCTTCGCAGTTCTGGCAGCTCACATCGGTTTGGATTGCTTGGGTCATGGTGCCTGTCTTGCCGCATGGCGGCATCGGAGATATGAAACAGGCGCCTGTCAGGCGCCTGTGGTCTGGCTAACGGCTTGCAAAAAACCTTAGCCCAGTTTGCGGGCGCGGTAGCTGCGACCCTTGATCTTGCCTTCCTGCAACCGCTTGAGGGCGGCGCTCGCCACGCTGCGCTTCACCGCGACGTAGGAGTACTGTTCGGAGATCTGGATCTTGCCCACATCGGCGCCGGCAATGCCGCCTTCACCGGTCAGGGCACCCAGAATGTCACCGGCCCGCACCTTGGTCTTGCGGCCTGCATCGATGGAGAGGGTCGCCATCTGCGGGGCGATCGGCTTGATGTCGCGGCCGATGCTGTCGAGATCACCCAGCGGCATCGGAGCCTGCTGGTACTCTTCGATAAAGTTGACGCGCTGGGCCTCGTTCGGCTGATAGAGACTCAGGGCCAGACCCTGCTGGCCGGCACGACCGGTACGGCCGATGCGGTGCACGTGCACTTCCGGATCGTAGGTCAGCTCGTAGTTGATGACGGCGCCCAGCTCCTTGATGTCGAGGCCACGGGCCGCCACGTCGGTGGCCACCAGAATGGTGGCGCTGCCGTTGGCAAAACGCACCAGCACCTGATCCCGCTCCCGCTGTTCCAGATCGCCGTTCAGCGCCAGCGCCGAGAAGCCCTTGGCGGCCAGATGGTCGGCCACGTCGTTACAGGCGCGCTTGGTGTTGCAGAACACCACGCAGGAGCTGGGCTGGTAGTGACTCAGCAGCCAGGTGAGGGCGTCGAGGCGCTGACCGGCAGGCACTTCGTAGAGCTTCTGTTCGATGGCGCTCCCCTCGTGCAGGGACTCCACGCTCACCTCGACCGGATTGCGCTGCACGCCGCGGCTCATCTGGGCGATCCCTTCCGGATAGGTGGCGGAGAAGAGCAGGGTCTGACGCTGCTGGGGGGCATAGCTGATGACCCGGTTGATATCTTCGCCAAAGCCCATGTCCAGCATGCGATCCGCTTCATCCAGCACCAGCGTCTTGAGGCCGGAGAGCTCCAGCGTGCCTTGCTCCAGATGCTTGAGAATACGACCCGGTGTGCCGACGGCAATGTGGGCACCAAAGCTCAGGGTGGCGGACTGCGGTGCGGTCGGGGTGCCGCCGCACAGGGTCACCAGCTTGACGTTGGGCAGGGCGCGCGCCAGACGACGGATCTCCTGAGCCACCTGATCCGCCAGTTCGCGGGTCGGGCAGAGCACCAGCGCCTGCACTTCGAGGCGGTTGACGTTGAGCTTGGCCAGCAGGCCGAGGCCGAAGGCGGCGGTCTTGCCGCTGCCGGTTTTTGCCTTGGCAATCAGGTCTTTGCCATCGAGCACCAGGGGCAGGCTCTGGGCCTGGATCGGGGTCATCTGCAGGTAACCCAGGCTGGTGAGGTTCTCTTGCAGGGCGGGGGAGAGATTGAGGCTGCTAAATTCGCTGTTGTTCACAAAAGGACTCTATTTCGGAGAAAACGGGGATGCGCGAGCGCTAAGGCCGCGCATCATACCAGAATGTGGCATCGGATGTGGCGGATTTTTGAACGGCTGGTCACGAGGGGCCATGAAAGGTTCATTTGTTGCCAAACCGATCGCGGGCGAGCACTGACAATGTAATAAGGACTATTTTTCAAACACTCATCTAATTATTTATCATGGATAAACGTTTTCTATTTTCAGTATTTTAATATAATGACTGGAAAATATTATGCGAGCAGTTACTGCGCCACAAGGAATGTTGCGAAAATGCTGATTAAATATTTTCAAAGAATATGAAAACGGCGCCACCACTACTCAACATTATGTTTTAAAAGGATTTATGTTATCTGTGTTGCGCGATTAATATCAGTTCATTGCACAATTAATTTAAAAACGTTTGTATTATCCTGCCTCCATAATATTGCGCGGGATTGTGATGGCTATCTGATTTTTAAATGTGCAAATGTCTATGATGGCGCCGGTCAAAAATTACAATTTACTCAGGTGCTACAGGTATGGAATACGTTCACTTTGTGCTCGGACTGGTGATGGTCCTCGCTCTCTCTCTGCTGGCTAACCGCCACAACTGGAAACAAATCAAGCTGCGTTATATCGGCCAACTGCTGGTGGTCGAACTGGCGCTGGCCTGGTTCATGCTGAACTCCGAAGTGGGTCTGGCGGTGGTGGGTGGCTTCGCCGCCGGCTTCACCAAGCTGATGGAGTTTGCCAAACAGGGTACCGACTTCGTGTTCGGTGGCCTGGTCAACGAAGGGGCCTTCTCCTTCTTCCTGATGGTGCTGATGCCCATCGTCTTCATCTCCGTGCTGATCGGTATTCTGCAGTACATCCGTCTGCTGCCGCTGGTGATCCGCGGTATCGGTACCGTGCTGGCCAAGATCAACGGCATGGGCAAGCTGGAGTCTTTCAACGCCATCAGCTCGATGATCGTCGGCCAGTCCGAGAACTTCATCGCCCTCAAGAACATCCTGCCGCACCTGAACGAGAAGCAGATGTACACCCTGGCGGCGACGGCCATGTCTACCGTCTCCATGTCCATCGTCGGTGCCTACATGCAGCTGATCGAGCCGCGCTACGTGGTTGCCGCGCTGGTGCTCAACATGTTCAGTACCTTCGTCGTGCTGTCGCTGATCAACCCCTACGAGCCGGATAACTCCGTAACCGACATCAAGGCCATTGCCGAAGGTGACGAGCACCACACGCCGAAGAGAGAGAACTTCTTCGAGATGCTGGGCGAGTACATCATGGCCGGTTTTTCCGTGGCCGTTATCGTGGCGGCCATGCTGGTGGGCTTTATCGCCCTGATTGCCCTGGTCAACTACCTGTTCGAGCTGGCGTTTGGTGTCAACTTCCAGTACGTCATGGGCTACCTCTTCTATCCAATCGCCTGGATCCTGGGTATCCCGAGTGGTGAAGCGCTGCAAGCGGGCTCCATCATGGCGACCAAGCTGGTAACCAACGAGTTCGTGGCCATGATGGATCTGGGCAAGATTGCTGCCGAGCTCTCCCCGCGTACCGTCGGCATCCTCTCCATCTTCATGGTCTCTTTCGCCAACTTCAGCTCCATCGGCATCATCGCCGGTGCGGTAAAAGCGCTGAACGAAGAGAAGGGCAACATGGTTTCCCGCTTCGGTCTGAAGCTGGTCTACGGTTCAACTCTGGTCAGCCTGCTCTCTGCTGTTATCGCAGGCATCATGATCTGATCCTCAGTGGCATCTGCCACGGTTTGAGCCCCTGACCTCGTCAGGGGCTTTTTTATTTCTGGCTTACAGGCGCCAGCCGCACCACCAGCCGGCAACCAGCAGGGTGAGGGTGCAAAAGCCGGTTTCGATGGCGCCGCCACTGCGCAGCGACCAGCCCGGCAGGCGGTAACGGCGCTTGATGGGCCAGAAGAGCGGAATGCCCGCCGGGGTGAGCCAGTCCCCCAGCAGATGGCTGAGGTAGCCGACGATCAGGGCATCCTTGACCCCCATGGGCAAGGTGTCCGGCGGCAGGCTCTGGTTCAGCCCCCAGACGGCAGCGGCGACCGCCAGCAGACTGTGGGTGAAACCGCGATGCCCGAACAGCCGCGACAGAGGTTTCGAGATCCACGGCAGTCGTTGCCCCAGCACCGATTTGGGGTGGTCGAGGTCGGGCAACAGGGCGCTGGCCAGCGCGGCAGGGATGGTCTGCCACAGACTGGCATCTGCCAGGGCCGGAGTGAGCTGCAGTTTGTGGGCGATCAGGGTGCAGGTAACGGAGAAGAGCAGGTGCCCTTGGGCGGTCATGATGATTACGGCGTGGACAAGATGGCGGCGCATCTTACCAGCCTGACGGTTGTGGTCAGCTCTTATTTTAAAAATCAGGATGTTACGGCGAAAAAGCGCCCATGTTGGGCGCCTTTAGGGTCTCTTTACAGCTTGCCTTTGACCAGCCACTTGTCGAGGGCGTTGGCGAAGCGCTGTTTGTCAGCGGCATTGAAGGGGGCCGGGCCGCCGGTCTGCACGCCGGCCGAGCGAAGCTCTTCCATAAAGTTGCGCATGCCGAGCCGCGCCTTGATGGTCTCGCGGGTGTAGATCTCGCCACGGGGGTTGAGCGCCTCGCCACCGGCATCGATCACCCAGGAGGCGAGGGGGATATCACCGGTGATCACCAGATCGCCGGGCTGAACCTGCTGGGCGATGACATGATCTGCCACATCGAATCCCTTCTCCACCTGCTGGGTTTTGATGAAAGGCGAGGGGGGCACCCGCAATCCCTGATTGGCCACCAGGGTGGTGACGACCTGGGCGCGGTGGGCGGCGCGGTAGAGGATCTCCTTGACCGGAATGGGGCAGGCATCGGCATCAACCCAGATGGGCATGGCATGGTTTCCTGTAGTGAAAGCGGATGAAAACGAGAGCGGCCATGTTAACACAGGCCTCCCCTTCCCGGCGCGGGGCTGAGTCGGCCCCGCCTTTGGTGTAAGCTGGGGCCAGCACATGAAACGAGAAGGAGACGAGATGGATCGGGTGCCCGGTGAAGTGATTTATGCCCTGACCCTGGATGGCAAGGGGGGCATGGCGCCGCTGATGGCGGGAAGCGAAGTCCCGGCGGGACATCCCGGCTGGCTGCATCTGGATTACGGCAATCCCGATTCGGCGCGCTGGCTGTTGCAGACCCCCTTGCTCAGCGAGGCGGCCAGGGAGTCGCTGCTCGGCCAGAGCAATCGTCCCAAGCTGGTGCGGATGGGGGAGACGGTGCTGCTGATCCTGCGCGGCATCAACCACAACAAGGATCACAGGCCCGAAGAGATGGTGGCGCTGCGCATCTTCATCACCCCGGATCTCATCGTCAGCAGCCGTCGTCGTCCGCTGCTCTCCGAACAGGATGTGTTCAACCAGCTCAAGCTGGGGGGCGGCGCCGATACCCCGGCCGACTGGCTGGTGGAGATTTGTGATGCCCTGACCGATCGGGCGGGGGAGTTTGTCGAGGAACTGCACGACAAGATCCTCGATCTGGAGGAGATGGTGCTGATGCGCGACATGCCCGCCAATGGCCGCTTGGCGCTGATCCGCAAGCAGCTCATCATGATCCGCCGCTACCTCTCCCCCCAGCGGGATCTGGTGGCGCGCCTTGCCAACGAGAAGATCAGCTGGCTGGATGAGGATGATCGCCGTCGTCTGCTCGATATCGCCGATCGGCTGCGGCGCTGGCTCGACGACCTCGATGCCGGGGTGGCGCGCACCGCTGTGCTGGCAGACGAGATCAACAATCTGATGGCGGAGGCGACCAACCGCCGCGCCTACCAGATGTCGGTGATGGCGCTGCTCTTTTTGCCCGCCAGTTTCCTGACCGGCCTGTTTGGCATCAACCTGGGGGGCATTCCCGGGGCCGAGAATCCGACCGCCTTCTGGGTCTTCTGTGGTTCGCTGGTGGCGCTGGCCAGCGGGCTGGCTATCTGGCTCAAACATCGGCGCTGGTGGTAAGGAGGCATAACCCATGTGGCAATCAATTGGTCTGACCCTACTGCTGTTGCTGGGGCATACCCTGATCCGGCGGCTGATTCACAAGAGCCTGCTGGCGCTCGGTCAGAGCAGGCAGGTGAGCGAGAACCGGGTGCTCTACGTGGCCCATGTGTTCCACTTCCTGCTCGGCTGTGCCACCTTGCTGGTGCTGGCCGGGGTGTGGGGGCTCGACTTCTCCCGACTGGTGGTGCTCGCGTCCTCCTTCTTTGCGGTATTGGGGGTCGCCATGGTCGCCCAGTGGTCGATCCTCTCCAACATCACCGCCAGCATCACCATCTTCTTCGCCTTCCCCTACAAGATTGGCGACCGGATCCGCATCCTCGACAAGGATGATTCGGTCACCGGCGTCATCACCGAGATCGGCCTCTTCTATGTGCGGGTGCGTGATGACAACGGCGATCTGGTCACCTATCCGGCCAACCTGATCCTGCAAAAGCCGGTCAGAAAGCTGGAGGGCAAGGTGGCGGAGCCGTTGCAACCGGAGTAGCAGGACATTTGCTGCCGGGGGCTGGGCGTAGCGAGGAGTGATGCTCTGGTGTAAATCCACCACGCCTTCATTCGACACAGGCTATTGTGGATGCGTGCTGCGGCCACAATAGCCAGAACGACTCAACAGTTGGCTCCGCAGCTAGATCTCCTGTTGTGAGAGATCGGCCTGCGGCTTGTGTTGCCAGATTGCGCCGAGCAGCAACTTGAGCAGCAGTCCGGGCGGGTTGTCCAGCAGTTTGCCGGACTCCAGCAGCAACTGGCCATCGGCGCGAAATCCGAGGCTGGCATCTATGGTGCCATCCTCCGAGACCACCTGGATCAGGCCATTGAGGGCGGAGCGCTCACCGGGCTGACAGCGCAGCCGCAGTTCGCGGGGTTCCCCCAGCAGGGTAAAGGCGCGGCTCAGCGGGGGTGAGTCTTCATAATCGGGCCAGTTGAAGAAGTGATACTGTTCGGCCAGGGCGCCTGCCTGCTGGCAGAACTGGTCGAACAGCTGCCCGATCGCCTGATACTCCTGATCGAGTCGTCTTGCCTGCTCTTCAATCCGTTTCATTGCTTACTCCTTGTCTATCCACTTGATCAGACATTGCTTTTCTGACCCCGTGACTGCCGTTTTCCAGATATGAGGCCAAATGGCCGCGAGGTCTGTGAGCCGGATCGAAGTTTCAGTCTGAAAACGTTATCTTGTTGAAACTGGATGGTTTTTTTGCCCTCTCGCTCACATTTGAATCGATTACCGCTGATTAATATGGCACCGCCTGGCAATGACCGGGTGCTCGACTATCGAGACTAACTACAGCGGGAATTATAAAAATATGGATATGAAAAAGACCAAAGTGGCGCTGGTAACAGCCTCACTGCTCGCGCTTTTGTCTGGCTGTAATGACAACAGCTCTGATGCCTCCGGTGTGAACCCCGTCCCCCCTACACCGCCTACACCTGAAGTCACCGATGGGCCTGTCGCTCGTCTGCCCAAGATGGATCCCCCGAAAGAGTTGCTGGTTGCCGGCGACAATCAGGTGGTCATTGCACTGGTGGATACCCAGTCGGCAGCCAAAGGCGCCAAGGCACCGTTTGACAGCTACAGCCTGCACCTTTGGAACAACGACGCCTGCAAGGCAACGGCAGATAGCAGCCTGAATACCGGGTGGGATGACAAGAGCAAGACACCGGCCACCGCCGACAGCTTTGGTCCGGCCTGGGTCGTTCCGCTCAACAAGGTGGAAGGGTGCATCAACTTTATCGCCCGCAACGGCGATCTGGCCAACCTGACCGGCAGCGATATGAAGGTGATCTTCAGTGAGCACCCGGATCGCACCGTGGCCATTGTCGCGGGCAAGAAAGATCTGTTTGGCAGCCGTGCCGAAGCCTTTACCGCCGCCTTTGGCGTGGCGGGGGCCAGCGCTCATTTGATCGATGGCAATACCCTGATTTGGCAAGGGGGCAAGGACAAGCCCCACGTTCGCCTCTATTACACCGACTCGGGCACCATCAAGGCCAATGCCGATGGGGTGTTCGATTTCCCCTATATCAGCCTGACCGCGACCAGCCTGACTGCCGAGCAGCAGGCCAAATATCCGCACCTCAAGGATGCGGCCGCCTTTGCCCTGCCTGCCGGGAAAGATCTCAAGCCCCTGCTCAAGGGTGAGCTGGTGGCTATCGGCACCGATGCCGACGGTATCCTGCAAGGAGCCACCCTGGTGCAGAGCGCCGGCGCCCTCGATGCGCTCTATGCTCCCGAGGCGACCAAGCTGAGCTATGGCGCCGTGGTAGAGGGCAATCGGGTGACCTTCCGTCTCTGGGCGCCGACCGCCAAGTCGGTCAAGCTGGCCCTCTACAACGCCAGCCACCAGAAGAGTGGCGAGGTAGCGATGACCTTTGACAGCGCCAGCGGCAGCTGGAGTTATGAAGGGGGCAGCGAGCTGATCGGCCAGTTCTATCGCTACGATATGGAGGTCTACCATCCGCTGAGCCGCAAGGTTGAGCACTACGAGGTGACCGATCCCTACTCCCTGAGCCTCGCGATGAACTCCGAGTTCAGTCAGGTAGTGGATCTCGAGGACCCGGCCCTGAAACCGGAAGGGTGGGACAGCCTCAAGGCGCCCCACAGCCAGCAGAACCCCGCCGACATCACTATTTATGAGGCCCATGTTCGTGACCTGACCGGCAACGATGCCTCCACCGATGAAGAGAAGCGCGGCAAGTTTGTCGGTCTGACCCAGCCCGACTCTGTACCGGTCAACCATCTGAAAGCGCTGGCAAAGAGCGGCGTCAGCCACTTGCACCTGCTGCCGGTGTTCGATATCGCCACCGTCAACGAGGATCCGGCCAAGGTGGCCAATCTCGGCGATGACTTCAGCAAGCTCTGTCAGGTCAATCCGGATGTGAAAACATCCAAATTTGGTGGCTATTGCGGTGGCGGCCAGACCGTGGGAGATGTGCTGGCCGACCTGCAAGGGGGCGACAGCAAGGATAATCCGCAGGTGCAGGAGCTATCCGGTTACCTGCGCGGCGTCGACTCCTTCAACTGGGGTTATGATCCCTACCACTACACCACGCCGGAAGGCTCCTACGCCACCAACGCCGAGGGGACCAAACGTATTCTGGAGTTCCGCGAGATGGTCAAGGCCATCAAGCAGAACATCGGCATGAACGTGGTGATGGATGTGGTCTACAACCATACCAACGAATCCGGGCTCGGCCCCAAGTCGGTGCTCGACAAGATAGTGCCTTGGTACTATCAGCGCCTCAATCCGGAGACCGGCTCGGTGGAGAACTCCACTTGCTGCTCCAACACGGCGCCGGAACACGCCATGTTTGCCAAGCTGATGGATGACTCCCTGGTCACCTGGGCGCGCGACTACAAGATCGACGCCTTCCGCTTCGACCTGATGGGCCACCATCCGAAAGATCAGATGGTGCAGGCGCTGGCCGCGGTGAAGAAGGTCAATCCCGAGATGTACTTCTACGGCGAGGGGTGGAACTTCGGCGAAGTGCAGGATGACAAGCGCTTCGTGCAGGCTACCCAGAAGCATCTGGGCGGTACCGGTATCGGCTCCTTCTCCGATCGCTTGCGCGATGCGGTGCGCGGCGGCAGTCCGTTCGACGGTGGCGATACCATTCGCAAGACCCAGGGCTTTGGCAACGGTGCCTTCGTCGCTCCTAACGAAATGAGCAAGGTGGATCTGGCGACGGCCTTGCACCAGTCCGATCTGGTGCGGCTCGGCATGGCGGGCAACCTCAAGGAGTTCGTGCTGACCGACAAGGATGGCATGCCGAAGAAAGGCGCCGAGATCGACTACAACGGTCAGCCTGCCGGTTATGCCCAGGATCCGCTGGAAGTGCAGAACTATGTCGACAAGCACGACAACCAGACCCTGTTCGACAACCTGATCTACAAGGCGCCTGCCGGAGCCGATCTGGTGCGGATGCAGGGGGTCTCGCTAGCGACTGCCATGCTGGGTCAGGGCATTCCCTTCACCCACGCCGGTGTCGAGCTGCTGCGTTCCAAATCCATGGAGCGGGACAGCTATGACTCGGGCGACTGGTACAACAAGGTCGACTACACCCTGGGCGACAACAACTTCGACAAGGGATTGCCGCGCAAGGACAAGGATGGCGACAACTATCCACTGATCGAGCAGGTGCTCGGCAAGCATGCCAAGCCGGGCTCGGCCGAGATGGCGCAGATGGTGAGCTTCTATCAGGAGCTGGCGGAGCTGCGCAACTCATCCCGCCTGCTGCGTCTGGGCAGTGGCGCCGAGGTGATCAAGCGGGTCGACTTCCGCAATACCGGCCCGGATCAGGTGCCGGGCCTTATCGTCATGACTGTGGATGATGGCGTCAGTGCCGGAGCGGATCTGGATCCGGCCATCGACGGTCTGGTGGTGATGATCAACGCCAGCAACCAGAGCCAGAGCATCGGCGACTTCCGTGACGGTAACGATCAGCCGATCGATCTGAGCGGTATGGTGCTAAGCAGCAAGCATCGCGCAGTCGACAGCATCGCCAGCGGCGCCGCCTATGATAACGGCCAGCTGACGCTGGGGGCCTGGTCTGCCGCTGTGTTCGTCAAGCCGCAGTCTGGTGCACAGGGTGCGGGCCTGCCGGTCAGCAAGAAGACCGACCTGAGCACCCTGCCACCGTTTGGCAACACCGATGTTTATCTGAAGGGGTTCCTCGATGAGTGGGGCAACACCAACCAGATGACCTTCAGCGGCAACTTTATGTACGAGTTCACTACCGAGGTGAGCACCGACAAGCTGGGTACCACCAACGTCAAGATCGCTGACGCCAGCTGGGGGCCGGTCAACTACGGCAGCTGTAACGCCGGTGACAAGCTGGTGGTTGGCACTCCGCTGACCCTTTGCAAGGGGGGAAAAACCGGCAATATCGGTGTCGATCTGGCCAAGGCAGGCAGCTACAAGTTTGTCTTTACCGCCATGAACAAGGACAAACCGACCCTGAGCGTCAGCTTCACCGAGCCTGTGCAGAGCTGCAAGGTGCTGGATACGGTGGCGGGCAATCCGCTTGGCTACAACCTCTTCGTCAAGGGTGAGCTCTCCGGCTGGGGAGCCCAACCTCAGTACCAGCTGAGCTACAAGGGGATGGACGGCGATCTCGCCATCTATCAGGCGGCGTTCAACTACGCTGGCAGCACCGAGTTCAAGGTCGCCAACGAGGACTGGAGCAAGGAGTACCTGCTCAACGGTGGCGGCGCGGTGAACGCTGAAACCGGCTATTCGTTCGCCTTCTCCAAGGGGGGCAGTGCCAATAACAGCATCACCCTGCCGCAGGGGCTGTGGAGTGTGCTGGTGAAGGTTGACCCGGCTGGCGTCAAGGCGGGCACAGCCGTCATTCAGGAGTGCAGCGTCAAGTAAGCAAGCCATTGAGTCCGGGGGATGGCTCGGCGCCCCCGGGTTGAATTCCACCTTGCCAAGGGTGGGATAACTCCGAGAGAGTAAGCAAAGCGCGACTGCCGACCGGCAGGCGCGCTTTTTCTTTTACGGGGTGCCGTGAGAGAAATGAGAGGAAAAAGAAAAGCCGTCCCGGTTGGGGGACGGCTTTTGGCTGGGATGCTATCGGCTGGCTTAACGCTTGCGCAGCAGCCGCAAGGCGTTGGCGGTCACCAGCGCGGTGGCGCCGGTATCGGCCAGCACCGCAATCCACAGACCGGTGATGCCGAGCAGGCTGGTGACCAGGAAGATGGCCTTCAGCCCCAGCGCCAGCGCGATATTCTGGTGAATATTGGCCAGTGCCGCCCGCGACAGCCGGATCATCGCGGCAATACCGCCGAGCTGGTTGTGGGTCAGCGCCGCATCTGCCGTCTCCAGCGCCACATCGGTGCCGCCCCCCATGGCTATGCCGATACTGGCCCGCTTCATGGCGGGGGCATCGTTGATGCCATCGCCGATCATCGCGACTTTCTGCGAGCTGGCGAGCTTGGCAATTTCATTGACCTTGCCCTCCGGCAGCAGACCGGCGCGCCAGCCCATGCCCAGCTCGGTGGCGATCGCCTCGGCGGCACGGGGGTTATCCCCGGTTAACATGATGCTGTTGAGCCCGAGTCGGTTGAGCTCTTGCAGCGCGGCCGCTGCCTCCGGCCGGATCTGATCCCGCAGCGCCAGCAGGGCAATCGGCAGCGCTTGGTCGCCACTGCTCTGGCAGAGCACCACGACGGTCTTGCCCTGCCGCTCCAGCGAACCAATCCGTGTCTGCTGTTCCACATTCAGGGTCGCCACCCGGTTCGGTGCCAGCAGTTGCCACAGTTCACCGTTGATGCGTCCCTCAACGCCCATGCCCGGCAGGGCACGCAAGTCTCGGGCCTCCGCCAGCGTCAGCCCCTGTTCGGTCGCGTTGGCGACCACGGCGCGGGCCAGCGGGTGGTGAGAGCCCTGCTCGATGGCAGCCGCCAGCGCCAGCAACTCGGCCTCCGGCTGGCCATTGAGGCTGACCAGCTCGGTCAGCTGCGGCTTGCCCAGGGTCAGGGTACCGGTCTTGTCAAACGCCACGGTATCGATATGGGCCAGTCGCTCCAGCGCGGCCCCCCCTTTGATCAGCGCTCCCTGACGGGTGGCGGCGGCCAGCGCCGAGGTGACCGCTGCCGGGGTGGAGATGACCAGCGCGCAGGGGCAGCCGATCAGCAGCAGCGCCAGTCCGCGATAGATCCATTCGTCCCAGCTCTGGCTGAAGGCAAGGGGCGGCACCAGCACCACCAGCAGAGCAACCAGCATCATGGCCGGGGTATACCAGCGGCTGAAGCGGTCGATAAAGCGCTCGATGGGGGCGCGCTGGCTTTCGGCCTCCTCGATGAGGTGCAGAATGCGGTCGATGGCGTTGTTGCCGGGCTCGGAGACGACTTCAAGACGCAGTACCCGATCGGCCGCCAGACTACCGGCCGGCACCTTGTCACCCTGACGGCGTTCCACCGGAATAGACTCACCTGTCAGGGCGCTTTCGTCAAACGCACCGAGTTCATCGAGCAGGCGGGCGTCGGCAGGTAGACGGGCACCTGGGGCGATTTCGATGATATCGCCGGGACGCAGCTCATCGGCAGCTACCTCTTCCCGCACCTCGCCCTCGGCAGTGGTACGGATGCGCAGCGCCTTGTCGGGTACCAGCGCCATCAGGGCGGTCACTCCGGCCCGGGCGCGTCCGGCGGCGTAGGCCTCCAGATGTTCACCCAGTATAAAGAGCAGCAGCACCATGGCCGCTTCGGCGGTTTCGCCGAGAAACAGGGCGCCCAGGGCGGCGACCGTCATCAGGGTCTCGATGGCGAAGGGGGAGCCGCTTTTGGTCAGCGCCCACGCCTTGCGGGAGATGGGCCACAGCCCCCAGAGGGTCGCCAGGGTAAAGAGTGGCTGACCGAGATCTTTCGGCAGCAGGGCAGCGACCAGCATCAGACTGGCCAGTGACAGGGGCTGCCAATATTTGCCCAGGGTGTTCAGCAGCGGGCTTTGGCGTGTTGCTCCCTTTGTGATTGTGTGGGCTCTGGTGGCTTGAGCACCCTTGAGCTGGAAACCGGCAGCCAGCACAGCGGCGGTGACGGGATCCGGGGAGAGGCCTGGGGCCAGATCCACTACCAGCTTCTCGGTGGCAAACAGCACGCGTGCCTGCTGCACGCCGCTCACCCGGCAGACGGCTGTCTCGATCTTGCGGGCGCAGCTGGGGCAATCCATCCCCAACACCTGCCAGCTATGGCGACTGTTACCTTGCTCCGGCGCAACCAGCGGGTCGGCAGGGGGCATATCGTGCTCATGCTTATGATCGTGAGCTGGCGATAAGGGGGGGCTGCAGCACGCTTGATCGTGACAGCCCCCTCGGGGAGGCTCTTCATCCCCGGGGGATTCATTGCCGTCACGGGATGCGTGCTCATGAGGTGTCTGGGTTGAACAGCAACTGACGGGCGTGGTGTTGTCGCAGCAGTGGCTATCGTGGTGATGCTCACTCTGGCCGGAGGTCGCCTTGCTGACGGCCTTGATGGGGGCAGTGTGCTGATGATTGCAGCAGGATTTGCTCATGATGAGTCCCTCTTGATGGATCCCGCCCCTGCGAGATCCCTGATTACCGAGAAGGAGTCTAAACCTTGGTGTTAAGTCCAAGGTCAACCCCTTTATATCCCTTGTCTTCGCGGGTGTTTGTCTGGTCCCGCCGCCCCTATACTGATCACCCGGATTTTTACTACACCAATAAAGGACATAACACATGAGCAACTCAGTCACTCTGCAAGGCAACCCGGTCTCCGTCGCTGGTCACTTCCCGGTCGCCGGTGAGCAAGCCAAGCCCTTCTCCCTGGTGGCCAAGGATCTCTCCGACGTGACCCTGGCAAGCTTTGCCGGTCAGCGCAAAATCCTGAACATCTTCCCGAGCGTCGATACCCCGACCTGCGCGACCTCTGTGCGCAAGTTCAACGAGCAGGCCAGCGCGCTGGAGAACACTGTCGTGCTGTGCATCTCCGCCGATCTGCCGTTCGCCCAGTCCCGCTTCTGCGGCGCCGAAGGTCTGGACAAGGTAGTAACCCTCTCTACCCTGCGCGGTGCCGCCTTCATGGAAGATTACGGCGTGGCCTTCTCTTCCGGTCCGCTGGTCGGTCTGACCGCTCGCGCCATCGTGGTGCTGGATGGTGACAACAAGGTGCTGCACAGCGAGCTGGTCGCCGAAGTGGCCGACGAGCCGAACTACGCTGCGGCGCTGGCCGTGCTGTAAGGCCGCAAGCCATAAAAAATCCCGCTTCGGCGGGATTTTTTATGCGGGAATTGTCTGTTCAGGGGGTTGCGGGCGGGGTGGTCGCCGGTTCAGCCTTGGCGGGTGGGGAGGGTTGCCACTCCACATAGGGGCGGTGGATCTTCTCGTAGATCTCGGCCAGTTTGCCGGTGGCGGCGAGTTGCTCAATGGAACGACTTAAAAATTCGTCTATTTCATCCCCGCTCCCCCCTTTCTGGATGATGAAGACATCCTCGAAATCACCAAAGAATTCACGGCGAATATTGGTCAGCTTCAGATTTTTCAGCATCAGGTCCGCCTCTTCTTGTGCCCAGACAAAGGCGTCTATGCGACCCCGAGACAGTTTGCGCAGTGACTGCTCGATACTCATCGAGCGCTGTACCGAGAAGGGCATATAGTCGGGAACGGCTTCAATCAGCAGATCCCGTTTGGTGGGCACTATGCCATAGGCCATATCTGTGGTGACCGGATGGGCAGTATTGCTGTAAATCACATGGGCCACCTTGCCAAAGCTGCGGGTACTGAAACGGTAGGGGAGCATATCGACCTCCCTGAGATTGCGGATGGCGGGCAGACCGAGATCTGCCTTGCCAGCGATCACTCCGGCCATGGCCCGGGCGATGGGATAGATGGTGATCCTGATGGTCACATCGGGATGAAGATCGTCGATGGCGCGCACTAAATCAACGAAAGGTCCTGTCTTGTCGGCATTGATCAGTCCCGGCAGCTCACCGAGATGCGCGTTAAGAGTACGCACCGGTTTGGCCTGTTCGGCCGCACTGTCGCTCGCCGTGCTGCCGGACAGGCCGAGCGAGATGCTGCCAAGGAGCGCACTGGTCAGCAGCAGGGTGGGGATGTGTCTGGTCATGACAGTTTTCTCTGTGATGGGTCAGCTCAAGTGTAGTCAGCCCGTTGCAATCCCCCCCTTGGCCTTGCCATCATGGATAGGGTTTTACTTCTCGGCCCCCGCTCACTAGACTTCGCCTCCCACTTCTCTTTGTTAACGTAGCGCCATGACCTTTCGCGAACTTGCCCTCCATCCCGCTCTGCAGGCCTCTTTGCCCGCCACCTTGCAGACGCCGACCCGCATCCAGCAGCTGGCGATTCCGGCAGCGTTGGCGGGGCAGGATCTGCTGGCACTGGCCCAGACCGGCAGCGGCAAGACGCTGGCGTTTGGTTTGCCGCTGCTGCAACGGCTGGATCCTGCCTCCAGCCAGGTGCAGGGTCTGGTGCTGGTGCCAACCCGCGAGCTGGCGATTCAGGTATCTGCCGCGCTTAAAGAGGGAGCCGAGGCGCTGGGATTGTGCATCGTGACGTTGTGTGGGGGCGTTGCGCAGGAGCGGCAACAGGCCGAACTGGCGCAGGGGCCACAGCTGCTGGTGGCTACACCCGGGCGGTTGCGGGATCTGCTGACCCAACAGTTGCTGGGGCTGGATGGTCTGCAGCTGCTGGTGCTGGATGAGGCGGATCGCCTGCTGGAGATGGGCTTTGCTCCCGACATCAAGGCGCTGCTCGGCTTTATTCCGGCGGATCGCCAGACCCTGTTCTTCTCCGCCACTTTGCCTGCCGAGCTGGAGGCGCTGGCCAACGGCCTGCTGCGTGAGCCAACCCGTATCGAGGCCACACCCCTCAACAGCGTGGTGAACGAGATCGAAGAGCGACTCTATCTGGTCAACAAGAGCAGCAAGGTGCCGGCGCTCATCAGCCTGCTCAAGGAGCAGGCGTGGCCGCAGGTGCTGGTCTTTATCAGTGCGCGGGATGATGCCGACGGGGTCGCCAGAAAGCTGGCCAAGGCGGGCATTGCTGTGGCTGCTCTCCATGGCGAGAAGGAGCAGGCGGTGCGCGAGCAGGCGCTCAATGATTTCAAGGAGGGTCGGGTGCGGGTGCTGGTGGCCACTGACCTGATGGCGCGCGGCATCCATGTGGAGGCGCTGCCGCTGGTGATCAATCTGGACTTGCCCGCCAGTGCCCCTGTCTACGTTCACCGCATCGGGCGTACCGCCAGGGCTGGCCGCGAGGGATTGGCCATCTCGCTGGTCTGTCATGGCGAGAGTGACATGCTGCAAGCCATCCGCACCCTGACCGGCCGCGAGCTGCCGCTGGGAGATCTGGCGGGATTCCCGGTCACCGACCAGCCTGCCAGCGGGGAGGGCAAACGCCCCCCTCGTGACAAGCAGGCCAATCGCCGTACTCAGGCCAAACGCAGCGTCAAGCAGTTCAAGGGCAAGACGCCGCGCAGTTGACCGTCAGGCTCTGGCCAGCGGGTAGGTGAAGAGCACCAGATGGGCGAAGTTGAAGGCGAAGTGGATCAGGATGGCCACGGAGAGTCGCCCGCTGAGCTGGAATACCAAGCCGTAGCAGCAGCCTGCCAGGGTCGCAAACAGCGCCAGCAGTGGGCCACCGGGCAGGTGGATGGCTCCGAACAGTAGCGCGGCCACGATGATGCCAATCTAGGGGCGGTAACGCTCGGTCAGCCCCTGCTGAATAGCGCCTCGAAACAGCGCCTCTTCCGCCACGCAGGTGAACAGCAGGTTGTTGAGTGCAAACAGCCACCACCAGTGGGGCAGATCCACTTCCGGTTTCAGTGCCCCCAACTGCCAGGCGATGACCAGCAGGGCACCCAGCGGCAGCAGTAACAGAGCCAGCGGACGCCAGCGGATAGCGCCTCCCTTACCAAGCAGCGTCGGACAGGCCAGCAGCAGCCCAAAGAAGAGCAGTGGCTTGTCGAGGTTCAGATACATGTTGAATGGCACACTGGCGGGGCCTGCCAGTACCTGATCCAGCACCTTGAGATTGCTGAAACCGGGGATCAGGTGCAGGGTCAGTGCCACCGCCCATGCCAGCAGGGCTGACCATGCGAGGGGGCGGCTATGGCCGGAGAAGGTGGGCAGACGCCAGGCCAGCAGCAGGGCTGCCAGCGTCACCAGCAGTGCGGTCGTGGTGATGCGATCCAGCCAGAGCGCCAGCAGCAGAGCCACAGCAAGCAGCAGGAAACCTGGCAGGCGTTGGCGTGCCATACAGAGCAGGGTGGCCAGTGCCAGTGCTGCCCAGATCAGTATGTCAGGTAGGGGTAACATCGGAACTCCTCTGTAACAAAAGCGCAGCACCTTAGCAGGGGCGTTGGCGCAAAGGCAACCAGACCGGGTTATTTGGGTCAGCCTCCTATACTGAACTGGAGAGTAAAGAGAGGGATGGCGATGAAGCACTATGGCTGGTTGTTCTGTTGTTGGTGTGGATGGTTGTCATGCGCCCCCCTGTCGCTGGTAACCGGAGATTTTTCGCCCTATTCCGGGGCCGGGCTGCCTGATGGTGGGCAGAGCACCCGGCTGGTGACGACCCTGCTGCGCGAGGCTGGCTATGACGAGCTGAAGGTGGATTACCTGCCATGGAACCGGGGCTACGAGCTGGTTCGCAACGGCCTGGCATCCGCCACCTTCCCTTATGCCTGGACGCGTGAGCGAGCCAAGCTGTTCTATTACAGCGCCCCCATTCATATCGATCACCTCTCCTGGTTCACCTATCGTGGCAGTGATGCGGTACTCGATGGCAAGTGGCAGGGGTTGAGAGTCTGTATTCCTGCCAGCTGGAGCACCAGTCACGCAGATGAGGTGATTGCCCGTTTTTCATTGCGGCTCACTCGCCCCAAGAGTTTGGTGCAATGTCTGCAACTGCTTGAGCGGAAACGGGTTGATCTGATGCCGATGAATGATGCGGTGACGGCGGACGCCAGCATGCAGGTGTTCGGCGACCCGAACTATCTGCAACCGCTCCCCTATTTTCGCCAGCGGGATACCTTCTATTTGCTGGTGTCGCGCAAGATGCAAAATGGACGCGAACTGATAGAACGCTTCAACGAAGCCTTGGCTGCGGCACGTGCCAGTGGCCATTACGACCAACTGGTTCCCTGGGGACAGCCACGTCTGCTGCGCTGTGAGCAACCCTGAGTCAGAGCAGATTGGCACCAATTAAAAAGCCGGAGCAGTGGCTCCGGCTTTCTTTATGCCTTCAGGGGCGATTAGCGGCCTGATTCTGCGATCACGCGGGCGATGATATCGGCGCGCTTGCCGGCTTCCAGTTCGCCCAGGGCGATCAGGCCAGCCTTGAAGATGACGTTCTTCGGCAGGCTGACGTCGTCCAGCGTGGCGATCGCTTCAACGTGCATGCCGTTCAGACGGCTGGCATCGCGCGGGCTCAGGTTGACCTGAGTGTTCATCACCTGCTTGCCTTTCTTCTTGGCAGGTGCAGCCGCTTTCTTGGTGGATTCCTGTTCTTCGTCTTCCGGCAGTTCGTCATCAAAATCGTAAATAGACATAGTCAATCCTGTTGAGTTAGGCAAAAGGGCACATTTGCCCGACATTGGGTCAATCAGCCCATATCCTCGTTACGGATAAAGGCGCGCCAGGAGCCGAGCACCTGGGCAAAATCTTCCAGCCCGCACATGGCCAGCTGTTCATCATCGTAGTAGGCGAGATCGTCAAGATCCTCACCCAGCTCGATATTGAGGGCGTTGGCTTTCACCTCCGCCTCTTCATGGGTCAGCAGCAGGGAGTAGTCACCGCCGTTGAGCCGGTATTCGACTCGGGTGCGGTTGGAGAGCTGATCAATGATGGAGAAGAGCTCGTCGAGCTTCTCCTCATCCTTGCCAACCTCGTCGATCAGCCACTGACCGATGGCTTCATGGCCCATGGAGAACCGGGCGCGATAGCCACCAAACGGGTCGCGGCGAAATTCATAATCCATAGCACAGTCCAGATCGGAGGGATGGGCCAGCACGGGCAGGCGGGTGCAAGCACGCAATTCCTGCTCCATGGCGGGGCACACATCGGGTAAAGTGACCTATTCTAGCGATCCCCCTCTCGCTTGTCTTGATGATGTGGCATCTTTGCGCCCATGTGCCCTGAATCGCCTCGTGGTGACGTAGCCAGATCAGCCCCTTGTCCGGAGATGTTATGCAGCTAAACGATAACCTTGCCCGCCAGATCGTCGCGCGGGCGATGAAGATCCTCTCCTTTTCGGTCAACGTGATGGACGAACACGGCCTCATCATTGCGTCCGGCAATCCGGAGCGGATCCATCAGCGTCACGAAGGGGCCGTGCTGGCGCTCACTGAAAACCGGGTGGTGGAGATTAGCGAAGCGACAGCCCTGCAGCTCAAAGGGGTGCGACCAGGCATCAATTTGCCCATCTCCTATCAGGGGGAGCTGATCGGGGTGATCGGCATCTCCGGCGATCCGGAGGAAGTGCGTGCTTACGCTGAGCTGGTGCGAATGACCGCCGAGCTGATCCTGGAGCAGGCGGCGCTCACCGAGCAGCTGCAGTGGGACAAGCGCCACAAGGAGGAGCTGGTGTTGCAGCTCATTCGTGGTGAGGGGCGAGTCGATCAATTGCAGCAGGCGGCCCGTTTTCTCGGACTGGAGTTGGCCCAGCCTCGGGTGGTGGCCGTGCTGGCGCTGGAGGAGGCGGATCCGGCTCGTCTGCGAGAGCTGGTCCATCAGCTGGAAAATCCGGAGCGGGACAATCTGGTCGCCATCAACGGGCTCGACGAGATAGTGGTGCTCAAACCGGCGCAGTTGAGTGAGGGCGTCTGGCAATCGGCGCAGGAGCGCAGCCGGATCAAGCAGTTGCTGGCCCGCATTCCCCACTTCAAGGTGCATATCGCGGTGGGCGATTACTTCGCCGGGATCGACGGGCTGGCGCGCTCTTACCAGACGGCGCGGGATACCCTGCGCCGTGGCATGCGGCAGGCGCCGCGCAAACAGGTCTACTTCTTTGAGGACTACCGTTTGCCGGTGCTGCTGGGGAGTCTGGCGGACTCCTGGCAGGCGGATCAGCTGCGCGCACCGCTGCAGAAACTGGCCCGGGAAGATGGCAAGGGGGCGCTGCAGAAGACCCTGCGCCACTATTTCTTGCAGGATTGTGATCTGCATCGCTGTGCCGAAGCGCTGTTCATTCACCCCAATACCCTGCGCTATCGGCTGGGGCGGATAGAGCAGATAACCGGGTTGAATTTCAACAAGTTAGACGACAAATTTTTGCTCTATCTCGGCCTTAATCTCGACTTGTGATTGTGAATTTAGACAAAAAAATACATTTATATGATGTGATTTTTGGTTAATCAGCCAAAGCATTCTGATTGCAGATCTCCATAATGGCGGCCATTCACTCCCATTGAAGGTGTCCGTCATGATCCCGGTTACAGCCCTTGGCGCCATCGCGGCGCTCTCCATCGCCATCATCCTCATTTTGAAGAAGGTGCCGCCCGCTTACGGCATGATCGTGGGTGCCCTGGCCGGTGGCCTGATTGGCGGTGCCGATCTGACCCAGACCGTCGCCCTGATGATCGGCGGCGCCCAGGGGATCACCACTGCGGTGATGCGGATCCTGGCGGCCGGTGTGCTGGCGGGTGTACTGATCGAATCGGGCGCGGCCACCACCATCGCCGAGACCATCGTCAAGAAACTTGGTGAAACCCGCGCCCTGCTGGCGCTGGCGCTGGCAACCCTGATCCTGACTGCGGTCGGCGTATTCGTGGATGTGGCCGTTATCACGGTCGCCCCCATCGCGCTGGCCATCGCCCGCCGTGCCGACCTCTCCAAGGCGGCCATCCTGCTGGCGATGATCGGCGGCGGCAAGGCGGGTAACGTCATGTCCCCCAACCCTAACGCTATTGCCGCGGCTGATGCCTTCCATCTGCCCCTCACCTCTGTGATGGCGGCGGGCATCATTCCGGGTCTGTTCGGTCTGGTGATGGCCTACTGGCTGGCCAAGCGTCTGAACAACAAGGGCAGCAAGGTTGCTGCTGATGAGGTGGTGAGCTTTGCCGGTGCCAAGTTGCCAGGCTTTGCCGCCGCCATCAGTGCACCGCTGGTCGCCATCCTGCTGCTGGCTCTGCGTCCTGTTGCCGGTATCGTGGTGGATCCGCTGATTGCGCTGCCCCTCGGTGGTCTGGTCGGCGCCCTGATGATGGGTAAATTCAGCAAGGTGAACCAGTTTGCGGTCTCCGGCCTCGCTCGTATGGCGCCGGTCGCCATCATGCTGCTGGGTACCGGTACCCTGGCGGGCATCATCGCCAACTCCGGCCTGAAAGATGTGCTGATCAGCGGCCTGACCGCCTCCGGTCTGCCTTCTTACCTGCTGGCGCCCATCTCCGGTGCCCTGATGTCGCTGGCGACTGCCTCGACCACCGCCGGTACCGTGGTGGCCTCCAACGTATTCAGCTCCACCCTGATTGAACTGGGGATCAGCGGTCTGGCCGGGGCGGCCATGATCCATGCCGGTGCCACCGTGTTTGACCACATGCCCCACGGCTCTTTTTTCCATGCCACCGGTGGCAGCGTCCACATGGGGGTAGGTGAGCGCCTGAAACTTATCCCTTACGAAACTGCAGTCGGTCTGACCATTGCCACTGTCTCCACCCTGATGTTTGGCGTGTTTGCCCTCGCCTAAGGAATTGATATGAAAATTGTTATTGCCCCCGATTCATTCAAGGAGAGTCTGAGCGCCATGGCGGTGGCTGATGCCATCGAGGCCGGTTTCAAGCAGGTACTGCCGAATGCCACCTACGTCAAATTGCCGATGGCCGATGGCGGTGAGGGCACGGTGCAATCGCTGGTCGATGCCACCGGTGGCCGCATCCTGCCGGTCGAAGTGACCGCGCCTCTTGGCAACAAGGTGCAGGGCTTCGTCGGCCTGCTGGGCGATGGCGAGCGCGCCGTCATCGAGATGGCCGCCGCCTCCGGCATCCATCTGGTGGCGCCCGAGCAGCGCAATCCACTGCTCACCTCCAGCTTCGGTACCGGCGAGCTGATCCTGGCCGCGCTGGAGATGGGGGTGAAGCATCTGATCCTCGGTATCGGCGGCAGCGCCACCAATGACGGCGGAGCCGGTATGATCCAGGCGCTCGGCGGCAAGTTGCTCAAAGCCGATGGCTCTGCCATCGAGCTGGGTGGCGCGGGTCTCAGTGAGCTCGAGACCATCGACCTGAGCGGTCTGGATCCGCGTCTGAGCGAGCTGGTTATCGAGGTGGCGTGTGATGTGAACAACCCGCTCTGCGGCCCGAAAGGCGCCTCTGCGGTGTTTGGCCCGCAGAAGGGGGCAACGCCTGAAATGGTTGTCGAACTTGATGCCAACCTCTCCCGTTATGCCGACTGCATTGAGCAGGCCCTTGGCAAGCAGGTGAAGGATATTCCGGGGGCGGGCGCTGCCGGTGGCATGGGGGCCGCACTGGTCGGTCTGCTTGGTGCCGAGCTCAAGCCCGGCATCCAGATCGTCATCGAAGCACTGAAACTGGCCGAGGAAGTGGCCGATGCGGATCTGGTCATCACCGGCGAAGGGCGCATCGACAGCCAGACCATCCACGGCAAGACGCCAATCGGTGTCGCACGTTGCGCCAAGCAGTTCGGCAAGCCGGTGATCGGCATCTCCGGTTGCCTGACCGACGATTGCGGTGTGGTACACGATCACGGGCTGGACGCGGTATTCGCCGTAGTCAACCGCGCCATGTCTCTGCCGGAGGCGCTGGAGAGCGCCAGCACCAACATTCAACTCACTGCGCGCAACGTAGCAGCGCTCTATCAGCTCAAGGGCTGATCCGGTTCGGCCGATGCGCCCCATCGGCCACTCAATATCCCCGTTTGGGGCATCTCCCATCTCGCGAGATGTCTGACTGCCCTGGCACTTATTTGCCGATCCATCGTGATCGGCTCTTTTCTTTCTGCTCCTTTGTCTTGCCACACTTTTGACTCCATGGGTCAGCGCGGTTTTGATAGGCGCACATCTCCCTTTACGGCATAGTGGTCGTACCAAGTACAAGGAGAGACTCATGTTCCTGCTGACCCTGGGGGTTGCGCTGTTTACCCTGATCCATCTCTACCCCTGTTTTGCGGTGGCCCATCGGGCGCGGCTGCGCGAGCGGCTGGGGGAGAATCGCTACAAGGGGCTCTTCTCCCTGCTGGTGTTTGTCGCCATCGCCTGCATCATTGCCGGTTGGCGGTCGGCCAGCTCGCTGCCGCTCTATTTCCTGCCGGAGTGGGGGCCGATGACCATGACGGTGATGATGCCCTTTGCGCTGATCCTCTTTTTCTCCGGCCAGGGGCCCAACCATCTGCGCCGCTGGCTGGTGCATCCCCAACTGCTCGGTACCCTGCTCTGGGCGGTGGCCCATCTGCTGGTCAACAGCGAGGCGCGCTCTCTGGTGTTGTTTGGCGGCATCGGGCTGTGGGCGCTGGTGAGCATGGTCTGGATTTCGGTGCGGGACTGGCAGCGATATCCCCGTCCGGCGGCCAACTGGACGGGCACCGGCATCAGCGTCGGGGCGGGCCTGGCTGCCACCGCGCTGCTGGTGTTCTGGGGCCACGGCTGGCTGACCGGCATTCCCCTGCATTGAGAGTGAACTGCGGCTCTGCTAACCGCGTATGATGGACAAAACAAAAGGAGTCTTGGCGATGAAATGGTTCACTCTGTTGCTGTTATTGGGGGCCGGCGCGGCCTCTGCGGCGTGCCCAGATTATTTCAATGTGGAGATGCGGGAGCTAAACAACTCTCAGCGGCATAACCTCTGTCAGCTGACCGAGGGCAAGGTGGTGCTGGTGGTCAATACCGCCTCCTACTGCGGCTACAGCGGCCAGTTTCGCGATCTGGAGCAGCTCTACCAAAGCTACAAGGATAAGGGATTGATTATTCTCGGTTTCCCCTCCAACGATTTCTGGCAGGAGGCGGGCAACGAGACCAAGACCGCCGAGGTGTGTCGCCGCGACTATGGCGTCACCTTCCCGATGTTCAATCGGGTAGCGGTGCGGGGCTCCGATGCTGTGCCACTGTTCAAGGGGCTGGCGGCGGCCGCTGATGGGGATGAGCCGAACTGGAACTTCCACAAGTATCTGGTGGGGCGCGATGGCAAGCTGATCGCCAGCTACGGCGCCAACCAGAATCCGGCTGACGACCCCCTCAAACTGCAGATCACCCGGGCGCTGGGGCTCTGACCCTACCCCTTGGCGGGCGGCTCTGGAATAATGGGCTCCCGCCACTCAACCCGGTTATCCTGTGCTGCAACGTCTTCCTCAAATGGTGATCTTCGATGCGCTGGTGCGCGAGCAGGGGATCTCTGCCGCCGCCCGTCGTCTCGGGGTTTCCAAATCCCATATCAGCAAGCAGCTGGCGCTGCTGGAGACCACCCTTGGCGCCCAGCTGGTACAGCGCACCACCCGCCGCTTCGTCCTGACCGAGCTGGGTCAGGAGTATGCCCGTCACTGCCATGCGCTGGTGGCGGTGGCGCAGGAGGCGGACTCGATGATCGCCGAGCGGCGTGGCAAGGTGAGCGGTGTGCTCCATCTCGGGGTTGGCCAATCTTTTGGCCGCTTGCACGTCATTCCCCATCTCAAGGCGTTTCAGGATCGCTATCCCGAGCTGGAGCTGGAGGTCTCGCTGTTCGACCACAGAACCAATCTGGTGGATGAGGGGCTGGATCTCTGGCTCACCACCTATGAGGACAAGCCGGAAGGGCTGGTGGGACAACGGCTGGCCGACATCGGCTTCGTGGTGGCGGCGTCGCCGGATTACCTGCTGAGCCACGGCACGCCGCTTCATCCCAAGGATCTGGCCCAGCACAACTGCATCACTTACCAGAGTCGGGAGCGGCGCTATCACCAGTGGTCGTTTCGCCAGGGCAAGGAGCGCCAGACGGTGCAGGTGGCGGGCAACTATCGGGTGGATATGGCGGAGGCGGTGCGGGATGCGGCATTGGCCGGGCTCGGCATCGCCTATATCGCCAACTACTTGCTGGACAAGGAGTTACAGAGCGGCAAGCTAATCCCGGTGTTGCCAGGGTGGCGACCGAACCAGCAGATGGCGGTACACGCCGTTTATGCCCGGCGCGAACATCTGGATCCCAAGATCCGTCTCTTCATCGATTTCCTCAAGGCCCGCTTTGGCCCCGAACCCTATTGGGAGCAGCGACTGGCCCCCTGGCTCGGGGGTAAATTGTCCGGCGGTGAGGAATGATTGTTTCCATTTAAGAACTCTCGATTTCTCCTGATACTAAAACCGAACCAAATCAGCCAGTTGGCGCAACCGATATCGTGCAAACGTTTTTTCTAACAGGGTTGTAACCAAGCGGACTTGCAGTGACGGGGTGAGAGGCGCAGAATCCGCGCCCATCTTTTGCCCCACCTGATGGAGTCCCTATGATTGCCCTGCTCGGCATCCTGAGTATCCTGGCGCTTGCCGTCATCTGCTCTGATAATCGTCGTCGTATCCCGTTGCGAACGGTTGGCCTTGCCCTCTGCCTGCAAATCATGTTTGCCGGTCTGGTACTCTGGCTGCCTGCCGGTCAGCACGTGCTGAACGGGGTCAGCGAGAGCGTAAGCAGCGTGATCGGTTATGGTCAGGAAGGGATCGCCTTCCTGTTCGGCGATCTGGCCAAGTTCAAGCTGGGCTTCATCTTTGCCTTCAACGTGTTGCCGGTCATCATCTTCTTCTCCGCGGTGATCGCCATCCTCTACCACATCGGCATCATGCCGCGGGTGATCGCCCTGCTGGGTGGTGGCTTGCAGAAATTGCTGGGCACCGGCCGTGCCGAGAGCCTCTCCGCGACCGCCAACATCTTCGTCGGCATGGTGGAAGCGCCGCTGGTGGTCAAACCCTACCTCTCCAAGATGTCCGATTCCCAGTTCTTCGCTGTGATGAGCTGTGGTCTCGCCTCCGTCGCCGGTGGCACCCTGGTGGGCTATGCCAGCCTCGGGGTTGAGCTGAAATACCTGATCGCTGCCGCCTTCATGTCGGCCCCTGCCGGTCTGGCGATGGCCAAAATCCTGGTGCCGCCGGGAGCTGAAGAGGTCGATCACCATCAGGATGTGGAGATCCCCCGCGCCACCAACGTGATTGAAGCGGCGGCCGATGGCGCCATGTCTGGCCTCAATATTGCGGTGGCGGTCGGTGCCACCCTGCTGGCCTTCGTTGGCGTGATCGCCATGCTCAATGGTCTGCTCGGCTGGGCTGGCGGTCTGGTAGGGCTGGATCTGAGCTTCCAGATCATTCTGGGCTGGCTGTTTGCCCCCGTCTCCTGGCTGATCGGTGTGCCCTGGGATCAGGCGCAAGCCGCTGGCGCCCTGATCGGCACCAAGATCGTGGTCAACGAGTTTGTCGCCTTTATCGGTCTGGTGCAGGATCAGACCCTGAGCGAGTCGAGCAAGGCCATCGTGACCTTCGCCCTGTGCGGCTTTGCCAACATCTCCTCC
Organism: Aeromonas sp. 55A; assembly: GCF_051919665.1. NCBI lineage: Bacteria > Pseudomonadati > Pseudomonadota > Gammaproteobacteria > Aeromonadales > Aeromonadaceae > Aeromonas > Aeromonas sp. 55A. The sequence continues at coordinate 2,125,228 of NZ_JBQBEH010000008.1, forward strand.
ATGGCGATCCTGATCGGCGGTCTGGGCTCCATGGTGCCGGAGCGCAAATCCTTCATCGCCCGTTACGGCATGCGCGCCATTCTCTCCGGCGTGCTGGCGAACCTGATGAGCGCCTGTCTGGCCGGTCTGTTCCTCGCCCTTTAATCGCTGCGGTACGGAATAGATGTAACAAGGGCGCTGCGATGGCGCCCTTGTCATATGGATAAAATGAAGCCCCGACCTTGGTCGGGGCTTCATTTTGGTACTTAGTCGACGTAGAAGGTCTGCTGGAAGCTGAGGTTCTGTTGCTGCCCGCCGCCCATGATCTTCAGGGTGAACTGATAGGTGTCTTCGTTGCGGTAGGGGAGGGTCGCCAGATAGTAGATGGCATCCCCCTCTTTTACCTCCTGAAAGCTCAGGGTGCGGATGGTGCCGGTCAAGTTCTTGGCCTCACCGGTGATCCCCACGGCTTGCGCCACTTTCTGCTTGTCCTGTACCGCGATATTGATGATGGCGTTGTAGCGACTGCGCTCCAGTCCATACGCCTTGGCGACCTCGGGGGTGAGGAAGCTGGAGTTGAAGGCGCTGTAGTGCACCAGCCAGGGCCCCAGCTCCTTCATCTGTTCTGCCTTGAGCGGCAGTGTCATCAGTAGTGCCAGCAGGCCACTCATCCAGGCTGTTTTCATCTGTCATCCCTCTCATATCTACGGTTGGCGCAGGCCGATTCATTCAGCCTTGCGTGTCATTCAGCAGTGCACTCACTTCTTGCGGCAACTGTTTGGGGCTGTCGATGGCGACGGTTTTGTGCCGCCCCAGCTCGCCCCGCACTATGGTGATCTGTCCCTTGGCCACCTTGAACTGCTTGGCCAGAAACTTGATCAGATGGTTGTTGGCTTGGCCATCGACGGGCGGCGCCGTGATGGCCACTTTCAGCTCTTCGCCATGCAATCCGATGATCTGATCCCGACTCGCCTTGGGCTGGATCACCAGATGCAGTACCAGTTCATCCCCTTGTTGCAGTACGGCTGGCATCAAATCATCCACCACAGCTGGCCGAACAGGTCACCCAGCAGGTAGTTGATGGCTTGCAGGCCGATAAAGGCGACCAGCACCGAGAGATCCAGTCCGCCCAGTGCCGGCAGTACGCGGCGGATAGGAGCGAGGAACGGTTCGGTCAACTGATGCATCACGTATTCGATGGGGTTGCGGCCCTGGCTGACCCAGCTCAGGATGGCGCGGATCAGCAGTACCCAGAAGATCATTGAGCCCGCTTTCTTCAGCACAGTCAGCGCGGCAAACAGGCTGATGCTGAGCCAGTCCGCCAGCAGAACGTTCATGCTCTTGAGCAGGGCCAGCTTGGCGAAGGCGATGGCCAGCGCCAGCACCACGGAAGCGAGATCGATGCCGCCCAAGCCCGGGATAACGCGGCGCAGCGGGATCACCAGCGGATTGGTCAGCTTGACCACCATCTGGCTCATCGGGTTGTAGAAGTCAGCGCGGGCCCACTGCAGCCAGACGCGCAGCAGGATCACCATCAGGTAGAGATCGAAAACGGTGTTAATCAGAAAGTAAGCAGTGTTCATCTGGGCTCCTGTTAGAAGAGGGTTTCCATTTCGGTGGCACGAGCAACGGCCGCCTGCATGGCTTGCGCAGTCAGCGGCATCAGCCCCTGCTGCTGGAATGTCTTGATGGCTTCGGCTGTGGTGCCGCCCTTGCTGGTGACCTGCTCACGCAGGGTTTGCAGCGACAGCTCAGGGTTCTGCTCCACCATGGCGGCTGCGCCCAGCGCGGTCTGCTGCACCAGCAGGCGTGCCTGATCGGGCGAGAAACCCATCGCTTCGGCCTCTTCGGCGATGGCCTGCATAAAGAGGAAGAAGTAGGCCGGAGCACTGCCCGCCGCGGCGATGACGCCGTTGATGCCAGACTCCTGCTCCACCCAGAGGGTCTTGCCGACCGCCTGCATCATCTGCTCGGCAAACGCGCGATCACTGGCTCCAATATGCTCGGGGGCGTAGAGGCCGGTCATGCCCAGACCCAGCAGGGCAGGGGTATTGGGCATGGTGCGGATGATGCGGTCGTGGCCACCGGCCATCTCGCCAAGGCGCGCCACCTTGATACCGGCCGCGATGGAGATGAGCAGCTTGCCTTCAAGGGAGCCCAGCTCTTCAACCAGTGCTGCCAGCATGCCGGCCATCAGCTGCGGCTTGACTGCCAGCACGATCACTTCGGCGTCGCGGGCCGCCTCGGCATTACTCTGGGTGATGCGAATGCCATGTTCGCTCGCCAGCGTCTCCAGCTTGGGCAGACTGGGGTTGGCGGCCGTGATCTGCCCGGCGGGATAACCCGCCTTGACCAGTCCGGCGATGATGCTGCGGCTCATGTTGCCCGCGCCGATAAAGGCCAGCGTTCTATGCTGCATCAGATGCTCCTGTAGCACATGGGGTCGCGGCGGGGTTGGCGCTGCCTGCACCACCTGACGCCAGAATTCGGTGTTCCATCAAACGCTCCTGTTGATGAAGTCGGGCAAGAGGCGGACGTATGGGTTATCCACTGGCCTTGCCTATGAGTAGTCACGGGCGCCGAAGATGGCGGTGCCGACCCGCACCATGGTGCTGCCGTGGGCGATCGCCAGTTCAAGATCCTCGGTCATGCCCATCGAGAGGGTATCCACCGTGGGGTATTGTCGCGCAAGCTCGGTGAACAGAGTCTGCATGCGGGTCATTTGGGCGGCCAGTACGCGCTCGTCACTGGTGTGCTCTGGAATGGCCATCAGTCCCCGCAGCACCAGTCGCTCACTTTGAGAGACCTGCTCGGCAAGGCGGAAAATCTCTTGTTCCGACGTTCCGGATTTGCTGCTCTCTCCGCTAATATTGATTTGCAGACAAACATTTAGCGGTGCCATTGTAGTTGGGCGCTGGTTGTTGAGGCGGTCGATCAGCTTGTCCCGATCCACGCTCTGCACCCAGTCGAACCGTTCGGCGACCAGTTTGGATTTGTTCGATTGCAAAGGGCCGATAAAGTGCCACTCTATGTCGCTATATTCCGGCTGCTGGCGCAAGGTATCGATCTTGGCCGCTGCTTCCTGAGCGTAGGATTCGCCAAAGCAGCGCTGACCTGCGGCATGGGCGGCCATGATGGCCTCGACCGGCTTGGTCTTGCTCACGGCCAGCAGGCGGATCTGCTGCAGGTTGCGGCTAGCCCGTTCGGCGGCCTGGGCAATACGTTCCTTTACCTGAAACAGGTGCTGGGCAATCTGGTTCATATTTCGTTAGTGATCTTGTGATGGGAGAATGACAAGTCTATGGATATCACAGAGTTATTGGCTTTCAGTGTAAAGCATAAAGCCTCGGATCTACACCTCTCGGCCGGGGTTCCCCCGATGATCAGGGTTGATGGTGAGGTTCGCAAGATCAATTTGCCCGCCCTGGAACACAGGGAAGTGCATGCCCTCATTTACGACATCATGAACGACCATCAGCGCAAGGAGCTGGAGGAGAACTTCGAGGTCGATTTCTCGTTCGAGGTGCCCAATCTGGCCCGTTTCCGGGTCAACGCCTTCCAGCAGGCGCGCGGTTCGGGCGCGGTATTTCGTACCATCCCCAGCACTGTGCTGAGCCTCGAAGATCTCGATGCGCCGGAGATCTTCCGCAAGATTGCCGAGTTCCCGCGGGGTCTGGTGTTGGTGACCGGCCCGACCGGTTCCGGTAAGTCGACCACCCTGGCGGCCATGGTCAACTACATCAACGAGAACTTCCATCACCACATCCTCACCATCGAGGACCCCATCGAATTCGTCCACGAGAACAAGCGCTGCCTGGTGAACCAGCGGGAAGTACACCGTGATACCAAGAGCTTCAGCAACGCCCTGCGCTCGGCCCTGCGGGAAGACCCGGACATCATTCTGGTCGGCGAGATGCGCGACCTTGAGACCATTCGTCTGGCCATGACTGCCGCCGAAACCGGCCACTTGGTGTTTGGCACTCTGCACACCTCGTCGGCGGCCAAGACCATCGACCGTATCATCGACGTCTTCCCAGGTGCGGAGAAGGACATGGTGCGCTCCATGCTCTCCGAATCCCTGCGGGCGGTCATCTCCCAGACCCTGCTCAAGCGCATTGGCGGCGGCCGGGTGGCGGCCCACGAGATCATGATGGGCATTCCGGCGGTCCGTAACTTGATCCGGGAGGACAAGATTGCCCAGCTCTATTCGGTGATCCAGACCGGGATGACCCACGGCATGCAGACCATGGATCAGAGTCTCAAGCAGCTGGTGAGTCGCGGCGTGGTGGCATCCCTCGATGCCAAGGCCAAGGCTGTCGATCCCAACAGCATTTAAGCGACTCGCACCCAGGGAGGGATAGATGATGAATCTGGATGATCTGCTGAGCGAGCTGGTCGAGCGAAAGGGATCGGATCTGTTTGTGACGGTGGGCTCGCCGCCCACCCTCAAGGTAAATGGCCATCTGGTGTCGCTGGGGGGGGGGAGCGCTCGACAAGAAGGGGGCGCTAACGCTGGTCAGGGATACCCTCAGCAGCGATCACTTCGAGCGCTATATCCGCACCAAGGAGGCCAACTACGCGATTCACCGTGAAACCTTGGGCCGGTTTCGGGTCAGCGCCTTCTGGCAGCAGGAGCTGCCCGGCATGGTGGTGCGGCGTATTGAGACCCGCATTCCCACCTTTGAAGATCTGCAGCTCCCCAGGATCCTGCAGGAGGTGGCGATGGCCAAGCGCGGGCTGGTGCTGTTTGTCGGTGCCACCGGGGCGGGTAAATCGACCACTCAGGCGGCGATGATCGGCTATCGCAACCAGCATGCCGATGGTCATATCCTGACGGTGGAAGACCCGGTGGAGTTCGTCCATCAGCATGGCCGTAGCCTGGTGACCCAGCGGGAGGTGGGGATCGACACCGAGTCGTTCGATGTGGCGCTGAAAAGTTCGTTGCGTCAGGCGCCGGATGTGATCCTGATCGGCGAGATCCGAAGTCAGGAGACCATGGAATTTGCCCTGCAGTTCGCCGAGACGGGACACCTTTGTCTCGCCACTTTGCATGCCAACAATGCCAACCAGGCGCTGGATCGCATCCTCCATCTGGTGCCGCAGGAGAAACATCGCCAGTTTCTGTTCGATCTCTCCTTCAACCTCAGAGCTATTGTCGCCCAGCAACTGGTGCCGAGTGTCGATGGTTTGCGGCGCAGTGCGGCATTCGAGATCCTGCTCAATACCCCGCTCATCACCGACATAATCCGCAAGGGAGAGATGCACCGTCTCAAGGAGGTGATGACCAAATCTGCCGAACTGGGCATGCAGACCTTCGATCAGGCGCTTTTCAGCCTGTTCTGCGCCGGCCAGATTGGCTACAGTGAGGCCCTCGCCCATGCCGACTCGGCCAACGACCTGCGGCTGCTGATCAAGCTCTCCGGTCGCGAGCAGCTGGGGTCCGGCACACTGGAAAATGTGACGCTGGATGAATGAAACATGGGGCCGATCCGCTGTTCGGCCCCTAGCCAGAAAGGAACGTTATGCTGATTGTGGTTTCCCCGGCCAAGACGCTGGATTACGAGTCACCGCTGGTGACACCCCGTTTCACCCAACCCGAGCTGCTGGATCACTCCGCCGAACTGATTAGCCGGGCCCGCCAACTGAGCCCTGACCAGATCGCCACTCTGATGAAGATCAGCGACAAGCTGGCCGGTCTCAATGCCGCCCGTTTTGCCGAGTGGCAGCCAGATTTCACCCCCGCCAACGCCCGTCAGGCGCTGCTGGCCTTCAAGGGGGATGTCTACACCGGTTTGGCGGTGGAGGATTTCAGCGAGGCCGATTTTGACTTCGCTCAGGCACACCTGCGGATGCTCTCAGGCCTCTACGGCGTGTTGCGTCCCCTCGACCTGATGATGCCCTACCGGCTGGAGATGGGGACCAAGCTCGACAATGATCGCGGCAAGGATCTCTACCAGTTCTGGGGCGAGGTGATCACTCACCATCTCAACGACGCGCTGGCAGCCCAGGGGGATGAGGTGCTGATCAATCTGGCCTCCGACGAGTATTTCAAGTCGGTACGGCCCAAGAGCCTGAAAGGGCGGATTGTCACACCGGTGTTCAAGGATGAGAAGAACGGCCAGTTCAAGATCATCAGCTTCTACGCCAAGAAGGCGCGCGGCATGATGGCTCGCCACATCATCAAGCACCGTCTGACCGAGGTGGAGCAGCTGACCGGTTTCAACGCCGAGGGCTACTACTTCGTACCGGAAGAGTCGGACGCCAATACCCTGATGTTTAAACGCGCCGAAAATTAATTACAAAAAGAGGGAACCAATCTTTCGACCCGCGGGTCTGAATATGTGAATCCTCTGTTGTAAGCACTTTTTATTCGCCGACGTTTGATACGTCGGCTTTTTTATTGCCGTTTTTAGTGTCCATCGATTGCCTTCGCCGGGACTATGTGGTTCAGATAGACTCAAGACAGGGAGCGAGTCGTCGTGAGGTGAATATGGAACAGAAAAATGCCATTCGGCAGGTTGCCGTCCCTTGGGCTCCGTCCCGCCAGCTACCGCCCGGTCTGGTTGTGGCCGAGCTGCATCAGGATCTCTGGAGCGACTCCCTGACCATCATGCTGGGTCGGGCGCGCAGCATCGATCTGCCTCCGCAAATCCTCTGCCGGGTCTATTTTCGCCATATCTACGCCCTGCGGGTCATCGAAGATTGCGATCTGGCCGAGGGGAAGGATAGTCACGCTATCGAAGAGCAGATCCAGCTCATCACCCCATCCCGTTTTGCCAGCTGGTTCCATCAGGAGTCAGACGGCCTGCATCTGGATGAAGATCTGCAGCACTATCGCATCTCGACCTGGGATTATTGCGCTGATGTGCTGACCTCTTCGGCGCCGGAGCTGCAGTTCCTGCCCCAGAGCGAGTAGCCAGCTGTTACGTCAGAGGCGAAGGATGATCCTTCGCCTCTTGGTTTTTGGGCTGGTGCAGATTTTGTGGCGCTCAGCCCACTCAACCCGGGTGGTGCCCTGCTGTGTTGGCACAAAAAAAGCGCCTCAGAGGAGGCGCGGGGAAAAAGACAGATTGGAAGCGTCACATGGGTGCTACTTGAATCAGCGAATGAGCCGTGCCATTCAAGTATGGAGCCATCATGCCAAGCTCAATCTGAAGTAGTTCTGAGGCGATTCTTCATTTTCTGTTCATCTTGTCAGCAAAGCGTGGCCACTGGCTGAAAGCCTTTTCATTCTGGTCACGATATTGTCCCGTCCCTCTCCGGGGTGGTCATCGTGTCATGGGGCCAGCTCGAATGTTGTGCCTGTCTGTTCCAGTGCCAGCAACCAGCGCTTGATGGGAATGCCGCCTGCGTAGCCGGTCAGCTCGCCGCTGCGTCCGATCACCCGATGGCAGGGCACTATGATGCTCAGCGGATTGCGCCCATTGGCAGCGCCCACCGCCCGCACTGCCTTGGGATTGCCTATCGCCTGGGCAATCTCGAGATAGCTCACGGTCTCGCCATAGGGGATATCGCACAAAGCATTCCACACCGTTTGCTGGAACGGGGTGCCCATCGCTGCCATGGGCAGATCGAACTGCTGCAATTTTCCGGCGAAATAGGCGTTGAACTGGGCAAGATAGGGGGCCAGTGCCTTGTCATCCCGTTGCCAGTCAGCCTGCGGCATGACGGGACGCTCCCCGTGCATAAACTCGACGTGGCGCAGTCCATCCTGATCGATGGCGACCAGCAGGGGGCCGCGGGCGCTGTCGCAAAAACTGTATCTCATCGGCTGACATCCTTTGGAGGCTGGGGGGGGCTCAGTCCAGCACCGGCTTGCCGCGGGTGGACTTGATATCACCCTTGCGCTTTTTGGCATCGACCCGTTTGCGCTGGGAGCTGCGGGTCGGCTTGGTGGCATGACGAGCCTTGGGGCGCCAGGCTGCTTTCTTCAGCAACTCCACCAGACGGCTCATCGCCTCCTTGCGGTTCATGTCCTGGCTGCGATGGCTCTCGACCCGGATCAGGATAAAGCCGTCGTGTACCCGGCTGTCGCTCAGCTTGTCGAGACCCTCCTTGTAGAGGGGCGTCAGGCTGGGAGAGTTGCGGTAATCGAAGCGCAGCCAGACGGCGGAGTCGGTCTTGTTGACGTGCTGTCCACCGTTGCCCTGTGCCCGCATGGTCTGAAATTGCAGCTCATGCCAGGGAATAGTGACGCTGTTGGAGATAACTAACATGCTGTGTTGCTCTTGTTTGGTGCATACCCGCTGACCGCTGCAGCATGGTGCCTCATTATGGGGCGTGCTGGCCGGTTATGGGGATGTGCCTGACGAATGGCGCAGGCATTAAACTCTATCTATATGAAATAAAACAATAAAAATACTTGGCATAAGAATTGAAACCCGATTCATGACACACCATGGATTGGGAGCAACCAGATGAAGCTGATTAGTGCGATTATCAAACCGTTCAAGTTGGACGATGTCCGCGAGGCTATTGCCAACCTGGGGGTGGAAGGGCTGACCGTGTCCGAGGTCAAGGGATTTGGCCGCCAGAAGGGACACACCGAATTATACCGGGGAGCCGAGTATCAGGTCGACTTCCTGCCCAAGGTGAAGCTGGAGATTGCTACCGCCGATGATAACGTGGAAGGGGTGATCGAGGCGATCTGCAAGGCGGCCTATACCGGCAAGATCGGCGACGGCAAGATCTTTGTCTATGACTTGCTGCAGGCGGTGCGCATCCGCACCGGCGAAAGTGACGACGAGGCGCTGTGATGAACCGCATCCGTGACGTACAGATCTGTTGACCTCCCGATCTCGGGGAATCCCGATGGAGTGAGCGCTTATTGAAGCCTGATCAACATAACGTTTTGCTCAGAAGAGGCCGAATGGGATTCCATCCGGCCCTTTTCAATTATGGGCGATTAAATATGTGATGTGGCGACGGCGAGCTTTCTTGATCCGCTTATAAGATGTATGCAGAATGCAAACGGAAATCGTTATCACTCTGTATAGCTAATCAAGGAATGGATGATGAAAATGAAGATGTTGGCACTGGCTTTCTCTGCGTTGGCAGCTCAGTCGGCATTGGCGGCCGGGGAAGTGAATGTCTACTCCAACCGGCAGGATGAGCTGATCAAGCCCATCATCCAGCAGTTCGAGAAGGAATCTGGCATCAAGGTGAACGTGGTGTTCGCCAAAGAGGGGTTGAACGAGCGTCTGGAGCGGGAAGGCAAGCTCTCTCCGGCCGACCTGATGCTGACCGTCGATATCAGCCGTCTGACCGATCTGGTGGACAAGGGGCTGGTGCAGCCGGTGGATAGCAAGATCCTGCAGGAGAACATCCCCGCCATCTATCGTGATCCGGAGAATCGCTGGTTCGCCCTGACCACCCGGGTGCGCGCCATCTACTCCAGCAAGGATCGCCTCGGCAAGCTCGACACCATCAGCTACGAAGACTTGGCCAAGCCTGAATTCAAAGGAAAAATCTGCACCCGCAGCGGCAAGCATGAGTACAATGTGGCGCTGGTCTCCTCCATGATTGCCCATCACGGCATGGCCGAGACCAAAACCTGGCTGGAAGGGGTCAAGGCCAACCTGGCGCGCAAGCCGCAGGGCAACGACCGGGATCAGGTCAAGGCGATCAAGGATGGTATCTGTGACGTGTCGCTCGGCAACAGCTACTATCTGGGCGCCATGTTGAAAGATCCGGCGCAGAAGTCCTGGGCGGATGCAGTCTATATCAACTTCCCGAACCAGGCTGACCGCGGTGCCCACGTCAACGTGAGCGGCGTGGCCATGACCAAGTATGCCAAGAACAAGGCCGAGGCCCAGAAGCTGATGGAGTTTCTGGCTGGTGACACCGCCCAGCACATGTATGCGGACGTGAACGCCGAATATCCGGTCAAGGCTGGGGTCGAGCCTTCTGCCATGGTCAAGTCCTGGGGCAGTTTCAAGTCTGACGGACTACCGGTCAGCGATTACGCCAAGCACCGCAAGGACGCCTTGCAGTTGCTGGATGAAGTGAAGTTCGATTTGTAATCAGATGGGGCCAACGGCCCCATCAACATCTGTGGTCTCATGAAAAATTTTGGATGGATGACCGGCAGCTGGGCCATCGCCCTGCTGCTGGGTTTACCGGTTATAGCCCTGCTTTTCTCTGCCTTCTCGGCTGAGGGGGAGCTGTTTCGCCACCTCGCCGATACCGTGCTGCTCGATTATCTCGGTAATACCCTGGGGCTGGTGGTCGGCGTAGTATTGCTAAGCCTGCTGTTTGGCGTACCCACCGCCTGGCTGGTGGCCATGTGTCAGGTGCCGGGGCGCCGTGCCCTGCAGTGGGCCTTGATGCTGCCAATGGCCATGCCCTCCTATATCGTCGCCTACGTCTATACCGACTTGCTCGACTACTCGGGCCCGCTACAGGCCGGGTTGCGAGCACTCTTTGGCTGGAACAGCCCTGCCGATTACTGGTTTCCTGCCATTCGCTCCCTTGGTGGCGCCGCCTGGGTGCTGGCGCTGGTGCTGTTCCCCTATGTCTATCTGCTGACCCGCGCCTCTTTTCTCGAGCAGTCAGTCAGCCTGATCCACTCCAGCCGCCTGCTCGGCTGCACCCCGTGGCAGAGCTTTCGTCGCCTCAGTCTGCCGCTGGCGCGCCCCGCCATCATGGTGGCGGTATCGCTGGTGGCCATGGAGACGCTGGCAGATTTTGCCACCGTCCACTTCTTTGCCATCAACACCCTGACCACGGCGGTCTACGACACCTGGCTCGGCTACGGTAGTCTGGCCACCGCGGCCAAACTCTCCTGCCTGATGCTTCTGGCTGTGGTGCTGCTGATCGCGCTGGAGCGCCGCTCGCGCAGTCGGCAGCAGGTGTTCCAGAAGTCCATGGGCCATGAGCAGCCGCTGCGCTATCCGCTCAAGGGGATTGGCCGTTGGTTGGCCGGTCTCTGGTGCTGGGGGCTGGTGCTTGCCGGTTTCGGCCTGCCGTTCGTCATCCTGCTCGATTACGGGGTGCGCTACTTCGAGTTGTCGTGGACACCGGAGTTTGTCCGCTTCGCCGGCAACAGCTTGGCTATCTCGGCGCTAACCGCCCTGCTGGCGATGGGCATCGCCCTGCTGCTCGGCTTCTTCCGCCGCCTCGATGGCGGTATAAAGAGTCTGTTGCCCCTGCGCATCGCCGCCATGGGTTACGCCATGCCGGGCACCGTGCTCGCCATCGGGGTGCTGGTGCCGCTCACCGCCCTCGACTTTGCCATCAACGATCTGGCCGAGTGGCTCGGGCGTCAGGGGCCGGGCTTGCTGCTGACCGGCACCATTACCGCCATCGTGTTCGGCTATCTGGTTCGCTTCGTGGCCATCGCCATCGGCTCGGTGGAGAGCAGCATGGGCAAGATTTCCCCCAGCCTCGACATGGCGGCCCGCTCTCTTGGGCAAGGGGATGGTGGCATGCTGCGGCGGGTCCATCTGCCGCTGGTGCGCCGCGGTCTGTTTGCCGGTGCCATGCTGGTGTTTATCGAATCCATGAAGGAGCTGCCCGCCGCCCTGCTGCTGCGGCCGTTCAACTTCGATACCCTGGCGACCCACGTCTATCAGTTCGTCTCGGACGAGATGCTGGAGCGCGGCGCGCTGGGGGCCATCGTTATCGTGCTGGTGGGACTGTTGCCGCTGATCTGGGTCAACCGCAGTCTGGATAGTCCGGGCCACTGAGTCGCCGCGTCGGTCAATGAAATTGCATGCGGTGTGCTGAACCGAAAGGCAGCGCGCCGCCAGAAACGAGAGGAAGTCAGCCTTGTCCTGTTTGCAGGTTGAAAATGTCAGCTGCCGTTACAACGGCCGCAATGTGCTGGAGCAGCTCTCCCTGACGGTGGCAGACAACGAGATCGTCTGCCTGCTGGGAGCCAGTGGCTGCGGCAAAACCACGCTGCTCAAGGCTATCGCCGGGCTGCTGCCGTTGGCAGAGGGCACGATTCGCCTCGGCGATACCCTGCTCGACGGGCCGGGTGTCGGCATGCCGCCCGAGGCGCGCAACATCGGGATGATCTTTCAGGATTACGCCCTCTTCCCCCACCTGACGGTAGCTGACAACGTCGGCTTTGGCCTGACCAAACTCGATCGCCGCGCCCGCCAGCAGCAGGTGGACGAGGCGCTGGCGCTGGTCAATCTGCAGGGGCTGGGGGATCGCTATCCGCACCAGCTCTCCGGCGGCCAGCAGCAGCGGGTAGCCATCGCCCGGGCGCTGGTGTGCAAGCCGCGGCTGATGCTGCTGGATGAGCCCTTCTCCAACATCGATACCCAGGTGCGGATGAAGTTGATCCTCGAGATCCGCGCCCTGCTCAAGCAGCAGGGGATCGGCGCCATCTTCGTCAGCCACAGCAAGGAGGAGGCGTTCGCCTTCGCCGATCGGCTGGCGCTGTTTCGCGCCGGTCACATCGAGCAGGTGGGCCAGCCTGAGCAGCTCTATCGCCGCCCGCAAAACCGCTTCGTGGCGGAGTTTCTCGGCGGGGTCAACTATCTGGCTGCCGAGGTGGTGGACAGCCAGTGCGTGCAGACGGCGCTCGGGGTCATTTGTGGCAGCGAGCCTCATGGCCGTGCGGTGGGTGAGCAGTTGCAGCTGATGCTCAGACCCCAGCAACTGCTGCTGGAGAGCGCCGCAGATGGGGAGCTCAAGGTGGTGGAGCAGCAGTTCCTCGGCCACCACTGCCGGGTGCTGTTCGAGTGTGGCGATCTGCAGCTGGAGGCGAGCATTGGCGAGCCCCTTGATGGGATGCGGGCACGGATCAAGGTCGCTCCCCATGGATTGGTGTTGTTTGACCCTTTGCCCTGAACGCGTGATATCGTCGTGAAATCAAAGAACTGGATCCACTCTGGTTTATAATCGCGCAACGCAAATAGCCCGTAACGCTAACGCCTACTCAGGGGAGAGATATATGAAAGCCCAAGCCGGGATCTGCGCAGAGCCGAATCTGCACGCCCTCTATCTGATGTTCAATCGTACCGGCGATGCCGCCGAACTGGTCGGCCGTCTGGCCAAACTGCCCGCCCTGTGGCAGGCGGTCGCCGCCGATTTCCCCGATGCCGGTTTCAGCGGTCTGGTTGCCGTTGGCGCCGATGCCTGGGATGGTCTCTACCCTGCCGCCCGTCCGCCCCAGTTCCGCAGCTTTATGGCGCAATCCGCCAACGGTCAGGAGGCCCCCAACACCCCGTTTGATCTCTTTATTCAGCTGCGCGCCGATCGGGTGGATGTGCTGCACCACGCCGGTCACCGAGTGATGGCACTGCTGGCCGGACTGGTCGAACTGGCCGAAGAGGTGCGCGGTTTCCGCAATCTGGATTGCCGTGACCTGACCGGTTTCGTTGATGGCACCGAGAACCCGCAGGATGAACACCGTGCCGAAGTGGCGTTGCTGGCCGAGGGCGAGTTTGCCGGTGGCTCCTACATTCATGTTCAGCGCTGGGTACACGCCATGAGTGACTGGGAGAAGCTGGCGCAGAGAGAGCAGGAAGACATTATCGGTCGTACCAAGCCCGACAACATCGAGTATGAGTCTGCCGCCAAACCGCTGACCGCCCACATCAAGCGGGTCAACCTCAAGACGCCGAAAGGGGAGTCCATGGAGATCCTGCGCCAGAGCATGCCTTGGGGCACCATGACCGAGCAGGGGCTCTACTTCATCTCCTGCTGCCGCACACCGCAGCACTTCAACGCCATGCTGGCCAGCATGTACAAGGGAGAGGGCAGCCACTTCGATCACCTGCTGCGTTTCACCAAGGCAGTGACCGGCGCGGCTTTCTTCGCCCCATCGGAGGGTTTTCTGATGGCGCAGGGCAAATAAGCCCGCCTGACGAAGCTGCAGAAAACAAAAATCCCGGCCTTGGCCGGGATTTTTCGTTCTGGCGTGACCGCTATGATGCGGTGGCGGCCATTACGGCGTCTGTTCGAACAGCTCGAGGGCGGAGAGATAGAGCTCTTCGATATCGGTGTCGCTGGTCGGGGTGATGAAGATGGTGTCATCACCGGCGATGGTACCGAGGATCCCCTCTGCCTTGCCAAGGGAGTCGAGCAGGCGGGCGATCAGCTGGGCTGCGCCCGGGCTGGTGTGGATCACCACCAGTGCGCCGTTGTGATCGACGTCCAGTACCAGATTCTTGAGCGGGCTGGAGGTGGTGGGCACGCCCAGTTCCACCGGCAGGCAGTAGACCATCTCCATCTTGGCATTGCGAGTGCGAACGGCGCCGAAGCGGCTCAGCATGCGCGATACCTTGGACTGGTTGATGTTCTCGAAGCCCAGCTCTTGCAGGGCGGTGACGATTTCTGCCTGGGAGCCAAAGCGCTCTTCTTTCAGCAAGGCTTTAAAGGCCTTGGCCAGTTTTTCTTGCTTGTCGTTGTGTTTCATCTTGGTCTCACGAATGAGGAGGTGTGGCGGCCTGTGCGATACAGGCGGCAGATACGAACAGCGGGGCCATTTTGCATTCATATGCCGTTTTTTGCAAGGAAGCGGCGCTTGTTCTGCATATTGATTCAAAAATGGCTTGCATCAACCTTTGTTAGGGATAGAATCGGGATGAAATTTTGAAAACTTATTCAATTGGGCTGTATGGGTATTGAATTAATAGGTATCGAGAAGTCCTGGCACAAGGTGCCGGTTCTGCAACAGGTCAGCTTTCGGACATCCCCCGGTGAAACCTTGGTGTTGCTGGGTCCGAGCGGTGCTGGCAAGAGTTCCCTGCTACGGATGATGAACCTGCTGGATACCCCGGATGCGGGTGTTCTGCGGATTGGTGAAAGTGAATTTTCTTTCCCGAACTCCCTCTCTGCTGCCGAATTCAACCGCCAGTCCCAACTGCTGCGCCGCAAGGTGGGCATGGTGTTCCAGCAGTACAATCTCTGGCCACATCTCACTGTGATGGAGAATCTGATTGAAGCGCCGGTCAAGGTGCTCGGCATGAGCAAGGAGGCCGCCATCGAGAAGGGGGCCTACCTGCTGGCCCAGCTGCAACTGGCCGACAAGCGCGATGCCTGGCCTGCCCGTCTCTCCGGCGGTCAGCAGCAGCGGGTGGCCATTGCCCGTACCCTGATGATGGACCCGGAAGTGCTGCTGTTTGACGAACCGACTGCCGCCCTCGATCCCGAGATCACCAAGGAGGTGGCCGAGATCATCCGTAACCTGAGCCAGACCGGCATTACCCAGGTGGTGGTGACCCACGAGGTCGACTTTGCTCGCAAGGTGGCCAGTCAGGTGATTTATCTGGAGAAGGGGCGGATAATCGAATCCGGCACCGCTGCCATTTTCCAATCCCCGCAAACCAGCCGGTTTGCCGAATTCTTGATGCATTGATATTGAATCGATAAGGAAGCTGTCATGAAAAAGAGTCTGTTGTTGGTTGCTGCCATGGGCCTGTTGAGTACCTCCGTCATGGCCAAAGAGATCAAGTTCGCCACCGAGGCCACCTACGCGCCGTTCGAATACCTGGATGACAAGAACGAGTTTCAGGGTTTTGACATCGATCTGGCGCGCGCCATCTGCGAGCAGGCCAAGCTGGAGTGCAGCTTCCACAACCAGGCCTTTGACAGCCTGATCCCCAGCCTCAAATTCCGTCGCTACGATGCCGCCATCGCCGCCATGGACGTAACCCCTGAGCGGGCCGCTCAGGTCGATTTCTCCGACATCTATTACGAGAACTCGGCAGTATTCGTCGCCAAGAAAGATGCCTTCAAGGGGCCGGAAGAGCTGGTGGACAAGACAGTCGGCGTGCAGAACGGCACCTCCCACCAGTCCTATCTGGTGGATAACTGGGTGAGCAAGGGTCTGCTGACCGTGCCGTACGCCAGCTACCAGAGCGCCTTCCTCGACATGATGAATGGCCGTACCGACGGTGTCTTTGCCGATACTGCCGTTGCTGCCGATTGGCTGAAGCAGCACAAGGAGTATGCCGTGGTGGGTACGCCAGTGACCGATGCCAAGTACTTCGGTACCGGCTTTGGCATCGCGGTCGCCAAGGGCAATCAGGAGCTGCTGACCCAGCTGAACAAGGGGCTGGCCGAGATCAAGGCCAACGGCACCTATCAGAAAATCTTCGACAAATACTTCGCGCAGTAAGCCATGTTGAGCCTGTTGTTGGATGCAGCCTGGATGACCCTCGGGCTGGCCTTGGCATCACTGGTCGGGGGCATGGTATTGGCACTGGCGTTCAGTGCCGCCGAGCTCAGCAAGAAGCGTGCGCTGGTGTGGCCGGTGGCCACCCTGACCACGCTGATCCGTGGCCTGCCCGAGTTGCTGGTGGTGCTGTTCATCTACTTCGGCTCGACCCAGGTGTTGTTCCTCATCACTGGCGAGTATGTGGAGTTCAGCCCGTTCGCCTGTGGCGTGCTGGCGCTCTCCTTGCTGTTCGCCAGCTATGCGACCCAGACCCTGCGGGCGGCGCTTAATGCGGTGCCTTCAGGTCAACGGCTGGCGGCGCTAGCGCTGGGTTTGAGCAAGAGCCACATCTTCTTTCGCATCGTGTTGCCGCAGGCGTGGCGTCATGCCTTGCCGGGTCTCGGCAACCAGTGGTTGGTATTGCTGAAAGATACCGCGCTGGTGTCGCTTATCGGGGTCAACGAGATGATGCGTCAGGCCCAGATGGCCTCGGCCAGTACCTATGAGCCGTTCACCTGGTATGCCGCCGCCGCCCTCATCTATCTGGCCATCAGTCTGGTGAGTGAATATGGCCTCGGGCTGGCTGCCCGCTACACCCGCCGCTACGGAGGCTAACTGATGCAAGAGTATCTCGTTACGTTGCTGGGCGGTCTGGTCACCACGCTGGAGCTGACCCTGTTCAGCCTGCTGCTGGGGATTGTGTTGGCAGCCCTGATGACCTGGGTGCTGGAGCTGCGCCTGCCGGTAGCGACCCAGCTGGTGCAGCTGTGGGTGCTGCTCTTTACCGGTACGCCGCTGCTTATCCAGATCTTCCTGATTTACTACGGGCCGGGCCAGTTCGAGTGGCTGAAAGCCAGCCCGCTCTGGCCGCTGCTCAAGCAGCCCTGGTTCTGCGCCGTGCTGGCGCTGGGTCTCAACACGGCGGCCTACTCCACCCGGTTGTTCAAGGGGGCGCTCGATGCCATCCCGGCCGGTGAAGTAGAGGCGTGTCGTGCACTTGGTTTTAACGGCCGCCAGACTTTGTGGATGAAGGTGCGCCACGCCGCCCGTCATCTGGTGCCTGCCTACTCCAACGAGGTGATCCTGGTGCTCAAGGGGAGCTCCCTCGCCAGTACCATCACCATCATGGACATCATGGGGCTGGCGCAGGGGTTGAACGCCCAGACCTACGATACCCTGGCGGTGTTCGGGGTGGCTGGTGGGCTTTATCTGGCGATGAACGGATTGTTAACAATTGGTTTTCGCTGGTGTGAAAAACGGGCGCTGGCATTCCAATCCTGAGACCCTCAGATCTACCTCTTTATGGTAAGGAGAAGTGCAGAAAAACTGTGCTTCTCCTCCAACTTTTTGTATTTCCCTCCAATTTTTGCTCCCGCATGTTTCGTGGCTCACAGAACCCGTGACTGCAACTGTTATCAGATTGTTTTTTATGGGGGGATCCATTAAGGTTGGGCGCACAACAACAAACAACCTTAAACCTACGCTTAAACATGGAGTTGATCATGAAAGTTGCCGTTCTGGGTGCCGCTGGTGGCATCGGTCAAGCCCTCGCTCTGCTGTTGAAAAACCGTCTGCCGGCTGGCTCCGAGCTGAGCCTGTATGACATCGCCCCGGTTACTCCGGGTGTGGCCGTTGACCTCAGTCATATTCCTACCGACGTCGCCATCAAGGGCTTCTGCGGTGAAGATCCGACTCCTGCGCTGGTTGGGGCCGATGTGGTGCTGATCTCCGCCGGTGTGGCACGCAAGCCGGGGATGGATCGCTCCGACCTGTTCAATATCAACGCCGGTATCGTCAAGAATCTGGTCGAGAAGTGCGCGGCCACTTGCCCGAAAGCACTGATCGGCATCATCACCAACCCGGTCAACACCACTGTGGCTATCGCCGCCGAAGTGCTGAAGAAAGCCGGTGTCTATGACAAGCGTCGTCTGTTTGGGGTCACCACTCTGGACGTGATCCGCGCCGAGACCTTCGTGGCCGCCGCCAAAGGGTTGAACATCGACAAGGTTCGCGTCAACGTGATCGGTGGTCACAGTGGCGTCACCATCCTGCCGCTGCTCTCCCAGATTGAAGGCGCTTCCTTCACCGCTGAAGAAGTGGCAGCCATGACCAAGCGCATCCAGAATGCCGGTACCGAAGTGGTAGAAGCCAAGGCCGGTGGCGGTTCCGCAACCCTCTCCATGGGTCAGGCGGCTTGCCGTTTCGGTCTCTCCCTCATCAAGGGTCTGCAGGGCGAAGCCAACGTTGTCGAGTGCGCCTACGTGGAAGGCAACGGCGAGCACGCCACCTTCTTCGCACAGCCGGTACTGCTGGGCAAGAACGGCGTCGAAACCGTACTGGATTACGGCAAGCTGAGCGCCTTCGAGCAGGAAGCGATGGAAGGCATGCTGGCTACCCTGAAAGCCGATATCCAGCTGGGTGTCGATTTCGTCAAGTAAGCGAGTCAACCGTGCCAACAAGGGAGCTTCGGCTCCCTTTTGTATTGATGAGATCCGCCCTGCAGGCTAAGGGGATGGGGCTTGGTGCCGATAACAGAGTGCAGCAGGAGATCCTTATGATGAAACCCCTTACCCTTCTCGTTCTTGTCGGTGCATTCACCGCGCCCCTCTATGGCGCCGAGGCGGTATCGGCTGCCGTATCGAGCGATGCGCCTGCAGCAAGTGCATCGGCACCGACAGCAAGCAGTGCTGCGGTGGCAACGGCCCCTGTCTCTGCTGCTACGCCAGCGCCCTCTGAGGCACTTCCCGTCTTGCTTCCGGCCGAGCCGGTCACACCCGTTGCCAGCAGTGGCGAGGGGGCCGCGCCGCTGCCAAAACCGGCGGAACCTGCCGCTGTGGTGGCGCCTCCCGCACCTCTGGCCGCTGGCGAGTTGCAGGCGGTGCCGCTCTATCGTCAGGACGAGCTGCTCAACTGGATTGAGCAGGGGCGCCACCTCACTCAGGTGAAGCAGGATCGCTGTCAGCTGACTCAGGATATCGAAGCGCGCGCCTCGGTGATGAAGATCCCGGCCTATCAATTCCTCTGGGGGGATATGCTGGCGTGGGGTGTCTGTACCAAACCCAATGCCGAGATCGGGGTGCAATATATGTGGGAGGCGGCCAATCAGGGGTTGGCGCCGGCGCTGGAGCAGTTGGGCCGCTACTACTGGAAAGGAACTTTGGTGCAGAAGGATTTGGTGCGAGCCGAGACCCTGATGCGCGAGGCAGCCAGCCTCGGTTTTCTGCGGGCTCGCATCGAGTGGGTCGAGATGCTGTTGCAGGGGATGGGCAGTCCGCTCGATTATGAGGACGCCTATCGCTGGCTCCATGGCTCCGTCATCGGTGACAAGGCGCTGCACCAGAAGGCGGCGACTCTGCTCAACCGTCTTGGCAACCGGATGCCGGCCAACGTGGTGGCCCGCGCCAAGGCGATGCACTGATCCAAAAAAATGACCCACAGATCTGCACCTGTGGGTCCGGTTCCAGCCGCCGTGCCATGACAGGCCGGAGCCTCCCTCTGTTATATGGCTGCCCGCGCCTTAGAGATCTTGGTGGGGGCCAAAAACTTCGTAATGGAGCTGCCCCGTTGGTACCCCAGCCGCTAGCAGCTGCCGCTTGATCTCCTGCATGAAGCCGACAGGGCCACAGAAGTAGTAGTGGGCCTCTGGCGTGATGCGCTCCTTCACTGCGGCCAGATCCATGGTACCGGACTGATCGTAATCTTGACCCTGCACATCACTGGCCTCCGGTTCCCGATACCAGATCCGGCTCAGCAAGTTGGGATGCTGGCGGGATTTTTGCTGAATATCCTCCCGGAAGGCGTGCACAGCACCCTGTTCGCATGCGTGCAGCCAGGTGATATCAGCCTGATGGCCGCTCGCCAGCAGCTGGTTGAGCATGCTCATCATCGGTGTCACGCCGACACCGGCGGAGAGCAGTACCACCGGGGTCTGGCTGTCGGCTTTCAGGTAGAAATCGCCGGTGGGGGGCATCACTTCGATCTTGTCACCCGCCTGCAGGTGATCGTGCAGCAGGTTGGAGACCTGACCCTGTGGCTCACGCTTGACGCTGATGCGGTAATCCTGTCCATTGGGTGCATCGGAGAGGGAGTATTGGCGGATCTCCTGATATTCCAGCTCGGGGTGAACCAGCTTGATGCTGAGGTATTGGCCCGGTTTGAAGGTCAGTACCGGCTTGCCATCTTCCGGCGCCAGCAGGAAGGAGGTGATGAGGTCGCTCTCGGCTCGCTTCTCCTTGATGATGAAGGTGCGGGTACCTTGCCAGCCGCCATCCTGATTGGCCTTCTCCTGATAGATCTCCTGCTCGCGGCCGATGAAGATGTCGGCCAGCACGCCATACGCCTTGCCCCAAGCCTCCAGCACTTCGTCGGTGACCGCACTTCCACCCAATTCTTTGAGCGTGGCCAAGAGATGACTACCTACAATGTGATATTGTTCCGGCTGGATCAGGAATCCGGTATGTTTGTGCGCAATCCGTTCGACCGCACCGGTGAGTGCTCCCAGATTGTCGATATTCTTGGCATACGCGGCGACTGCATTGAACAGGGCCAGCGGCTGGCCGCCACTGCGTTGGTGGGCCAGGTTGAAGATATCTTTCAGCTCCGGGTTATGGCTGAACATCCGCTGGTAGAAGTGCTGGGTGAGGGCAGGGCCTGCCGATTCGAGCAGCGGAATAGTGCTTTTGATGACGGCAACGGTGGTTTGATCTAGCATAGGGGCCTCGTTCTAATTGAACATATAAAATGTCATTTAATAAGTGGCATCCTAGATGTTTATTTGATTTGAATCAATACTCCACTTTTCGCATCACGCTAATCAGGTTTTATGAGACTAACCAGTTATACAGATTTCGGATTGAGAGCCCTGCTCTATCTTGCCACCCTGCCGGAAGGGGAGTTGTCGAGCGTTGCCAAGGTATCGGCCCTGTATGGCGTTTCCCGCAACCACATGGTGAAGGTGGTCAATCAGCTGGTGAAGCTGGGCTATCTGCAATCCCAGCGTGGCAAGAATGGCGGTATTCGCATGGCTTGCGATCCCGCCACCATCAATATCGGGCAGGTGATCAGGGCGCTGGAAGGCAATCTGGACGGCATTGACTGCGGCTCGCCCGCTTGCCACATCGTCTCTGTCTGTCTGCTCAAGAGTGCGCTGAAAGAGGCGATGGATGCGTTTCTGGCGGTGATGGACAGCTATACGCTGCAAGACCTGCTGGCCAACCGTGACGAGCTGCAACGGGTGTTCGGCGAGTTGATCCCGACGCTGGTGCTGGAGCCGGATGATGAAGATGAGCAATGACGATGAGCAATAAAAAAGGGCTGCTACTGGCAGCCCTTTTTCAATCTTGCGAATCCGACTCCGCTCGGTACGATGCCGGCATAATCCGCGCCATCTTGACCATGTTGTTCTCCACATCGAGGATCTCGATAGGATAACCGGCCAGCCGGATCCCTATGTTGGGCTGGGGGATCTCTTCCAGATATTCGAGGATCAGACCGTTGAGGGTACGCGGGCCGTCGATGGGCAGGTGCCAGTTCATCTCCTTGTTCAGCTCACGAATATTGGCTGAGCCTTCGACCAGATAAGAACCATCTGACTGGGGGTGGATCTCGTCGCTTGGCGCTGGCGTCATGGAGGTGGTGAAGTCGCCCACGATCTCTTCCAGAATGTCGTCCAGAGTGATTAGACCCTGAATATCGCCGTATTCGTCGACGATCAGGCCAATTCGCTCCTTGTTGCGCTGGAATTTGGCCAGCTGCACGTTGAGCGGCGTTCCTTCCGGAATGAAGTAGATCTCGTCTACTTCCCGCAACAGGCTCGATTTATTGAACTGATCCCTGGCTACCAGTCGCAGGGCATCGCGCGCGTGTAAAAATCCGACAACGTCGTCGATATTGTCGCGATAGAGCAGGATCTTGGTGTGAGCGCAGTGGGCCAGCTGGCGCTGGATGCTCTTCCAGTCATCGTTGATGTCGATGGTGTAGATATCGCTGCGTGGCACCATGATGTCCTCGACCAGCATCTTGTCGAGATCCAGAATGCTCAGCAGCATCTCCTGATGACGCTGGGGGATCAGGTTACCCGCTTCATTGACGATGGTGCGCAGCTCCTCGGTGTTGAGGGAGTCATCCTTGTTGGGATTGATCTTCAGCATCTTGAGCAGGCCGCTGGTGATGCCGTTGATCAGCCAGACCAGCGGTGAGAGCGGCACCATCAGCCCCTTGAGGATCCAGGAGGCGGGATAGGCGATCTTCTCCGGAAACATGGCGGCCAGGGTCTTGGGGGTCACTTCACCGAATACCAGTACCACCAGCGTCAGCCCGAAGGTGGCGATGGCGACCCCGAGATCACCAAACAGTCGGATACAGACGATGGTGGCGATGGCGGAGGCGAGGATATTGACCAGATTGTTGCCGATCAGGATCAGCCCCAGCAGGCGATCGGGGCGGGCGAGCAGTTGCTCGACGCGACGTGCGGCTTTGTGTTTGGTCTGTGCCAGATGCCGCAGTTTGTAGCGGTTGATGGACATCAGGCCGGTTTCGGCACTGGAGAAAAAGGCGGAAAGAAGGATCAAGATAACGAGAACAATCAGTAATGTACTCGTTGAGATGCTGTCCAAAAAGGGCTCCTGTTGGATGGTATGGCTAAAAGAGTATAGGTGTCAGCTCAACAGCACTTCTTTGACGAAGCGGCTGCCAAAGTAGGCAAGAGTCAGGATGAAGCTGCCAATCAGACTGAGTGTGATGACTCTACGGCCGCGCCAGCCATAGGTGTGATGACCCCACAGCAGCAACACGTAAACACACCATGCCAGGATGGAGAGCACGGCCTTGTGAGACTTGCCCTGGGCGAACATATCTTCGAGGAAGAAGAGGCCGGAGGCGATGGAGAGTGTCAGCAGTAGCACCCCTGCAGAGATCAACTGAAACAGTCGTTTCTCCACCGTCATCAGTGGCGGCATGGCTGGCAGGTTGCTGATTTTTCGAGATTTAAGCTGCTTGTCCAAACAGGCGAGCTGCAGCGCAAACAGACAGGCGATCATCAATACCGAGTAGGCCATCAGGGCGAGGCCGATGTGCAGCAACAGCTGGGGATGGGCCTCCAGATGGGTTATGTAGCGACCCGGGATCAAGGCGCTGGCAGCCAGCAACAGGGCCGAGAAGCTGTAGACCACCGGCAGCAGGATCCAGCCGTTGAAGCGGCGGGTCACGCAGGTCATGAAGCAACTGATGATGAGGCTGACCAGCGAGGCAACGTTGAGCATGCTCAGGTTCTGGCCGTAACTCTGCAATACCTCTGAACCGAGGGCGCTGGCGTGGGCGATCAGGGCCAATCCGATACAGGCAAACAGGGAGCGCTGTCCCACCGGCTTGGCGCTCAGTAACAGATGCAGGGAGGCGATGATGGCCAGCAGATAAAACGCCAGGGCCAGAACAGAGATTACGATCATAACCAGGTCGTTGTTGCACAAGCTTTTGAGGGTAAGAGGGGCAGTATACCTTGCACGAGAAGTGCTCGCCAGTTGTGCAACGGCTGATCTGCCCATATATAGGGAGAAGGTCCCTGCTGCTGCGGTGCGGTGAATAATCGTCCTCGCGCCCGCTCTGGGTTATAATGCCCCCAATTTATTACGCCAAGAACCGGAATCCGTCATGTTTGAGAATTTGACTGAACGACTCTCGCGCACCTTGCGCAATGTCAGTGGCCGTGGTCGCCTGACCGAAGACAATATCAAGGAAACCCTGCGCGAAGTCCGCATGGCGCTGCTCGAGGCGGATGTCGCCCTGCCGGTCGTGCGTGATTTCGTGGCGCGTGTCAAAGAGCGCGCAGTCGGGCAGGAAGTGGCCAAATCCCTTAGCCCGGGCCAGGCATTCATCAAGATTGTGCACGGTGAACTGGTCACCGTGATGGGGGAGGCCAACGAACAGCTCAACCTGGCTGCCCAGCCGCCCGCCATCATCCTGATGGCTGGTCTGCAGGGTGCCGGTAAGACAACCACGGTTGGCAAACTGGCCAAGCTGCTCAAAGAGCGCAGCAAGAAGAAGGTGCTGGTAGTCAGTGCCGACGTCTATCGTCCGGCGGCGATCAAACAGCTGGAAACCCTGGCCAATGACATCGGTGTCGACTTCTTCCCGAGCGATGCCAGCCAGAAGCCGGTCGATATCGCCACCGCAGCCATCGATCAGGCGCGCAAGAAATTCTATGACGTGGTGATCGTCGATACCGCCGGTCGTCTGCACGTCGATAGCGAGATGATGGCCGAGATCCAGGATCTGCATGCCACCATCAAGCCGGTCGAGACTCTGTTCGTGGTGGATGCCATGACCGGTCAGGATGCCGCCAACACCGCCAAGGCGTTCAACGAAGCGCTGCCGCTTACCGGTGTCATCCTTACCAAGGCGGACGGCGATGCCCGTGGTGGTGCTGCACTGTCGGTGCGCCACATCACCGGCAAGCCGGTCAAGTTTATCGGTATGGGTGAAAAGACCGATGCGCTGGAGCCGTTCCACCCGGATCGTCTCGCCTCCCGCATCCTCGGTATGGGCGATGTGCTCTCTCTTATCGAAGAGGTCGAGCGCAACGTCGATAAAGAGAAAGCAGCCAAGCTGGCCAGCAAGGTCAAGAGTGGCAAAGGCTTCGATCTGGAAGATTTCCGCGAGCAGTTGGCCCAGATGCGCAACATGGGCGGCATGATGGGGATGCTCGACAAGCTGCCCGGCATGTCCGGGCTGCCGGATAACGTTAAAGATCAGATGGATGACAAGCTCACTGTGCGAATGGAGGCGATCATCAGTTCCATGACGCCCAAGGAGCGTGCCCATCCCGACCTGATCAAAGGCTCTCGCAAGCGCCGTATCGCCGCAGGCTCCGGCATGCAGGTGCAGGACGTGAACAAGCTGCTCAAGCAGTTCACCGAGATGCAGCGCATGATGAAGAAAATGTCCGGCAAGGGCGGCATGCGCAAGATGATGAGCCAGATGAAGAACATGATGCCCCCCGGTTTCGGTGGCGGTCGCGGCCCGTTCTGATCCGGCCTGCGTGTTGATGGGGGTCTGCAGTGGCAGGCCCCTTTTCATTGCCGCTCTGCGCAAAAAATGGCTGGCTTGGTTGCAATTATTACGAATCCAAGTAGAATTACGCGGCTTATTTTAAGCTAGGGTCCGCGTGTTTGCGGGCCTTGTTCATTAGATGTTAATGAGGACGATATGGTAACCATTCGTTTACAACGTGGTGGCGCGAAAAAGCGTCCGTTCTACCAGGTAGTAGTTTCTGACAGCCGTTGCGCCCGTGACGGTCGCTTCATCGAGCGCGTTGGTTTCTTCAACCCGGTTGCTGCTGGTCAAGCTGAAAAGCTGAACCTGGACCTGGCTCGTATCGAGCATTGGGTTGCTACTGGTGCCGCTGTTTCTGACCGCGTTGCCAAGCTGATCAAAGACGCTAAAAAAGCTGCTTAATCAGCCCAACGGTAAGGAGTTAAGGTGGAAAAACCTGTAGTTCTGGGCACCCTGGGTACCGTTTATGGCATCAAGGGCTGGCTTAAAGTGAACTCCTTCACCGATGTTGCCGAAGCGATTTTCGATTACAACCCCTGGCTGATTAATCAGAACGGGGCGTGGCGTGAAATTCGGGTTTCATCCTGGAAACGTCACAACAAGGGTCTGATCTGCAAACTCGATGGTATCGATGTGCGCGAAGATGCCCTGGCATTGACCAATGTCGAGATTGGCGTACCCGCCGATCTGTTGCCTGCGTTGCCTGAAGGTGAGTTCTACTGGCGTGACCTGATTGGTTGCTCCGTGGTGACCACCAAGGGATACGACCTGGGCAAGGTGACCGAATTGATGGAAACCGGCTCCAACGATGTGTTGGTGGTTGAGGCCAATGTAAAAGATGCCTTTGGTGCAAAGGAGCGGTTGATTCCGTTCCTGGAAGAGCAGGTGATCAAGAATATTGATCTGACTGCTCGAACAATCGAAGTTGATTGGGATCCTGGTTTCTAGTTTCCCGCGCTAACACGGGTGCCGGAGGTTTCTTATGTGGATTGGGGTTATTAGCCTCTTCCCTGAAATGTTCCGAGCCATTACCGAGCACGGGGTAACGGGTCGGGCCGTCAAGAGTGGCCTGCTGCAGATTGAGTGCTGGAACCCTCGGGAGTTTACCCACGACAAACACCGTACGGTCGATGATCGTCCTTATGGTGGTGGGCCCGGCATGTTAATGATGGTTCAGCCGCTGCGTGACGCGATTCATGCAGCCAAGCAAGCAGCGGGAAACGGGGCGAAAGTCATCTATCTCTCTCCTCAGGGACGCAAGCTGACTCAAGCGGGCGTAACCGAGTTGGCGACGAATCAGAAACTGATTCTGGTAGCCGGTCGATACGAAGGTATCGATGAACGCGTGATACAAACCGAAGTCGACGAAGAGTGGTCTATCGGGGATTACGTGTTAAGTGGTGGCGAGTTGCCTGCCATGACCCTGATCGATGCGGTTTCGCGTCTGGTCCCCGGGGTTTTGGGCGATCAGGCCAGTGCCGAGCAAGACTCCTTTACGGATGGCTTGCTGGATCATCCCCACTACACTCGGCCGGAGGTGTTGGATGGATTGGCGGTGCCCGAGGCGCTGACAAGCGGCAATCACGAAGTGATTCGACGCTGGCGTCTCAAGCAGTCGCTCGGACGAACCTGGCAAAGAAGGCCGGAACTTATTAACAACCTAGCTCTGACTGACGAGCAAGAATCACTTCTTGCCGAGTATGTCCGCGAAGTGCGTGACAGCGTTAAGTAGAGTTTTCAGTTTATCCTAGGTAAGGAAAGACAATGAGCAAGATTATTCAGCAGCTTGAACAAGAGCAACTGCGTACCGACATCCCGGCTTTTGCCCAGGGCGACACTGTACGTGTTCAAGTTCGTGTTAAAGAAGGTGGTAAAGAGCGTCTGCAGGCTTTCGAAGGCATCGTTATTGCCAAGCGTAACCGCGGTCTGCACTCTGCTTTCACCGTTCGCAAGATCTCCAACGGCGAAGGTGTTGAGCGTGTATTCCAGACTCACTCTCCGCTGATCCACAGTGTAGAACTGAAGCGTCGTGGTGATGTTCGCCGCGCCAAACTGTACTACCTGCGCAACCTGTCCGGTAAAGCTGCTCGTATCAAAGAGAAGCTCAACTAATTCGATTCGAATTGGTGTCGGTATGTCGGCAAATAGCTCGACAGGTAGTGAAAAGGCTCGCCAATGGCGAGCCTTTTTTGTATCCGCCTATTGGCTATCTGGGGGCCGTTACTGGATGACCCGAACTACCGAGTTGTCGCGCCCGAAGGGGCCTGGCACATAGTCGTCTGCTGCCCAGTCATTCTCGTAGAGGGTTTTCCCTGCCGGAGTGATGAGCTGGTAGCAATATTCAAAGTACCCCGGGCCGTCGGTCGGCAGATTGAGGGTGGCTTTGAATTCGCCGCTCTTCATGCGTTTCAGCTCGACCGGTTGCCACTGGGTGAACTCGCCGATCAGCATCACCTGTTCCGCCCCTGCAGCCGCCTCTTTCTCTACGGCAAAGGTCACCTTGACCTCGGGCTTGGACTTCAAAAACTGTTTGATCAGTGGCATGACGCCTCCTTGTCTGTGAGTTAAAAATGGCTCCTGTCTATTTTTATACCACCATATGACAAAGATGTTGATAAGGCAGATCAAGTCGGCAAGGCAAAATAGCGTTGCAGCAAACTGTGGGTAAAGTCGATCTTGAGATAGAAGCCGCGGGGCAGGGTCATGATGGGTTGACCATCGCGGCCGATGGCGCGAGTCAGCGCCTTGTTGTTGGCCGCCTTGGGCCGCAGTTGCATCACCTGGCCGTGGCGTGCGCTGATCTGCTCCACTTCTCCCAGAACTATCATGTCCATGAGCTCCTCCCAGTCCTGACGCAGTAGCCGATCTTCCTCTTCATTCGGGCTCCACATCAGCGGCATGCCGACCCGCCGCTCGCCAACCGGGATCTCCCGACTGCCTTCCACCGGGATCCAGAGCACCCGGGAGAGCTTGTTGCGTACGTTGGACTCCTCCCAGCGCTGGCCGCTGACGCCGATCAGCGGGGCAACGCAGACGAAGGTGGTCTCCAGCGGTTTGCCTTGAGGATCCACGGGGATCGTCTTGAGTTCGATCCCCAGCTCCGGGAAGTCCTGCTCCGGCTTGCTCCCTGCGCTGGCTCCCAGTTGCAGCTCGATCAACTGACCGACCCACCCCTTGTCCCGGCGAAGGTCTTTGGGCACAGCGACGCCAGCCTCGGCGGCCAACTGCGCCAGCGTGAAGCCGGCCATGGCATAGGCGCGGCTCAATAACTCCTGCTCGGATTGGGGATTGCTTGGCATAGTTGGCTCCATCTTGCTCACCATATTCTAACAGGGGAGGATCCCGAGAAGGATCGCTGTTTTTATAACCGATCCTGAGTGGATAAGATTAAATGCAGAAAATTTGGTGACTACCAGTTCATCGTTATGATTTTAAAGGTTTTTGTCTGTTCTATCGAGCAGTAATCCAGGTCTGGTTTGACCTCTAAATAGTTGTCCAAGGGTTTGTGCATGATGTTACACACAGTTATCCACAGAAATCTTGGATAAGTGGATGAAAGTGGGAGGAGTCGCTGATATGTTACAAAAAATTGTGAATTCCACCCCATTTTTACAGGGCAAACGGGGTAGATATTGTGCCAGACCTGTGGATAATTTCGCCACGGTGGATCTTTGAGCAGTGGAACTTGTTCACAATCCGGATCATGGATCTGGCTCTTGGGGTGACATGGATTTAGATCCAGTTATTTTGTCTCAAGCATATAAAAAATAATGATTTTTTATATTGAATGTCGCGTGAGGATCCGGAGGGGCACTTTTCGCGCACAGTTAAAAAGTACTGTATATACCCGTTTGCTAACAGCTTTATGCACAGCCTGGGTGGGCAACTTGGGGGGATCGGATCCTTGGATTTGTTTATAAGTATGTTTGAAATCGAAAGTTATTCATGAAACAGGGGATTCACTCCTTGTTTGCTGCCACGGAGTGAATGTGGAACAATCTCCTTATAGATTCAGCCTTTATAAGGTGATCACGTGATTGATGGTGACGGATTTCGTCCCAATGTCGGTATCGTGATCTGTAACCGTGAAGGACAAGTGTTGTGGGCTAAACGCTATGGGCAGCACTCCTGGCAGTTTCCGCAGGGGGGGGTTGATGATGGTGAAACGCCAGAGCAGGCCATGTATCGCGAGCTGTATGAGGAGATTGGCCTCAAGCCCGAAGATGTGACCATCATGGCCACCAGTCGTAACTGGCTAAAGTACCGTTTACCCAAACGTCTTGTCCGCTGGGACAGTTCACCGGTCTGTATTGGCCAAAAACAAAAATGGTTCCTGTTACAGCTGAATTCGGGCAAGGAGTCGCGGATCCAGTTCGGCTGTCATGGCCATCCCGAATTTGACGACTGGCGTTGGGTCAGCTTCTGGTACCCGGTGCGTCAGGTCGTTTCGTTCAAGCGGGAGGTTTACCGCCGGGTCATGAAAGAGTTTGCCCCGCTGGCGATGCCAGTGCCGGCAGTGCAGGTCAACAAGAAGGATGGGCGGCGCAACCGCGCCCGTTAAGGAGCACAGATTAGTTGTTAACGGAATTGAGACGTATCGTCGAGAGCATGGCTGAGGCCAACACCCTCGAGCAGGCCTTGCAAGCATTGGTGAGCCAGACCCGGCACGCCATGGCAGTGGACTGCTGCTCCGTCTATGTCTCGGAACCCGAGGTGCGCCGCTATCGCCTGGCGGCTACCGACGGCTTGGCCCCGTCCGCGGTCGGCAAGGTGACTCTGCCCTACGAGCAGGGCATCGTCGGTCTGGTGGGTCAGCGAGAAGAACTGATCAACCTGGCTGATGCCCCCACGCATCCCAGTTTCAAATTCCTGCCCGATGTCGCCGAAGAGGCGTTCCGCTCCTTCCTCGGCGCCCCCATCATGCACCAGCGTCAGGTGGTCGGCATTCTGGTGGTGCAGCAGAAGGAGAGCCGCCGCTTCGATGAGGGGGAGGAGTCCTTCATGGTCACCCTGGCGGCCCAACTGGCGGGGCGTATCGCCCAGGCACAGGCCAAGGGGTGGCTGCAGAAGACCGACTGGAGCAAGCCGCTGCGCGGTATTGCCGGTGCCAGCGGTATCGCCATGGCCAAGGCCTGGGTGTGGCGGCCCCGCAAGGCACTGTCGTCCATTACCCCGCGCAAGGATGAAGACCATGCCAGCCAGCTCGAACGGCTGGAGCTGGCGGTGGAGGAGGTGCGTCACGACCTGGAGAGCCTGGCGCTGCGTTTTCGCGAGAGCTACAGCCAGGATTCGGTGGCGATCTTCGATATCTACCTGCATCTGCTGAGCGATCCTGGCTACATCAAGCCCATTCGCAACAAGGTGAGCAAGGAGCACTGGACTGCGGTCTCGGCGGTCAAGCTCATCAGCGATCGCCTCATCGAGCAGTTCAAGGGGATGAAGGACCCGTACCTGCAGGAGCGCTCCACCGATGTGAAGGATATTGCCCAGCGACTCATCAGTCGACTGGTGCAGAACGAACCGGAACATATCGCCATCGGCGAGCCAGTGGTGCTGGTTGCCGACGAGGTGACCGCCACCATTCTGGCAGAAGTACCCCGTGAATATCTGACCGGGGTGGTGTCGCTCAAGGGGGGGACCAACTCCCACGCGGCCATTCTGGCCCGTGCCATGGGGGTCGCCGCCATCATGGGGGTGGATCTGCCCCTTGGTGACATCGGCGGTCGCATGCTGGTGGTCGATGGCTACAGCGGCGATCTCTTCATCGAACCCAATCAGGTGATCCTGACCGAGTATCGTCAGCTGCTAAGCGAAGAGCGGGCACTCGATACCCTGGTGCGCAGCGTTGACAACCTGCCATCCGAGACCGCTGATGGCACCAAGGTCTCCCTGCTGCTCAACGCCGGTCTCAGTGCCGATACCGAAATCTCGCTTAATCAGCTGGCGGACGGGGTGGGTCTCTATCGCACCGAGATCCCCTTTATGCTGCAGGAGAGCTTCCCCTCCGAGTGGGAACAGACTGCCCGCTATCGCGGCATTCTGGAGACCTACCGCAACCGGCCGGTCTGCATGCGGACGCTGGATGTGGGCGGCGACAAGCCGTTACCCTATTTCCCCATCGTCGAGGAAAACCCCTTCCTTGGCTGGCGGGGGATCCGGATCACCCTGGATCACCCCGAACTGTTTCTGGTGCAGCTCAAGGCGATGCTGCGGGCCAGTGAAGGGCTGGACAATCTGGCCATCATGCTGCCGATGATCAGCAGCGTCAGCGAAATCAAGGCCTCCCGTCGTCTGCTGGATCAGGCGTGGCGAGAGGTGTCGGAAGAGGCGGCGAGCCGCGATGCGGTGATCCGCTACCCCAGCCTCGGGGTGATGATCGAGGTGCCCTCAGCCCTCTTTATCTTGCCGGAGATGGCGCCGCTTATCGACTTCTGGTCGGTGGGTAGTAACGACCTGACCCAGTACCTGCTGGCGGTGGATCGCAACAACTCCCGAGTTGCCAACATCTACGATGCCTTTCATCCTGCGGTGATCCGCGCCTTGCAACAGCTGGTTGATGCCTCCCATCGCTATCAGAAGCCGGTGTCGGTGTGTGGTGAACTGGCCGGTGATCCGGTCGGTGTGCTGCTGTTGCTTGCCATGGGCTATCGCCGCTTCAGTATGAACACTCACAACATCGCCCGGATCAAGTACGTGCTGCGTCAATCCACCCTGAGCGAGTTGACCGAACTGATGGCCGATGGCCTCAAACATGACAACCCCCACGTACTGCGCGGCCTGTTTGCCCGCTATCTGGAGGAGCATGGTTTGGGCGGTTTGCTGCGAGCCGGTCATAAATCGAAACAGAGTGATTGATAATCATGCCTTGTCCCTGCTGACGAATGATCGGAAAATGCGGCTTTTATTTTGACTGGGGCCGCATATGCAGCACGATGGATATTGGGTTTTCTCGCAGATTGATCCCGTAGCATTCAGTTTGGGACCACTATCAGTACGCTGGTATGGTCTCATGTACCTGTTCGGTTTTGCGTTTGCCATGTGGCTTGCCGGCCGTCGCGCCGATGCACCGAACAGCGGCTGGACCCGCAACGAGGTGTCGGATCTGCTTTTCTACGGTTTCCTCGGGGTGATCCTCGGTGGCCGTGTCGGTTACGTGCTGTTCTACAACTTCGATCTCTTCCTCGCGGATCCCACCTACCTGTTCAAAATCTGGACCGGTGGTATGTCGTTCCACGGTGGTCTGATCGGGGTGATCACCGCGATGATCTGGTTTGCTCACAAGACCAAGCGCCACTTCTTCACCGTGGCCGACTTTGTGGCACCACTCATTCCGTTCGGTCTCGGCGTTGGCCGCATCGGCAACTTCCTCAACGGCGAGCTGTGGGGCCGGGTCACCGATGTGCCTTGGGCCATCATCTTCCCGGAGGCCGGCCCCGAGCCGCGTCATCCCTCCCAGCTCTACCAGTTCGCACTGGAAGGGGTGGTGCTGTTCATCATCCTCAACCTGTTCTGGCGCAAGAACCCACCGCGCGGCGCCATCTCCGGGATGTTCCTGCTGTTCTACGGCCTGTTCCGCTTCCTGGTGGAGTTTGTGCGCCAGCCGGACAGCCAGCTCGGTCTCTACTTCCAGGAGATCAGCATGGGCCAGATCCTCTCCACCCCGATGATTATCGCCGGTGCCCTGATGATTTGGGCCGCCTACAAGCGTCCACAGTTGTTCGGTAATGCCGTGAAGGAGGCGAAATAATGCGAGCTTATCTCGACCTGATGCAGAAAATCCTCGATGAGGGCACCGTCAAGTCAGACCGTACCGGCACCGGTACTGTCTCCCTGTTCGGCCATCAGATGCGCTTCAATCTGGCGGAGGGGTTCCCGCTGGTGACCACCAAGAAGTGCCACCTGCGCTCCATCATTCACGAGCTGCTCTGGTTCCTCAATGGCGATACCAATACCGCTTATCTAAAGGAAAATGGCGTCAGCATCTGGGATGAGTGGGCCGACGAGAATGGCGATCTGGGGCCGGTTTACGGCGCGCAGTGGCGCTCCTGGCCTGCCGCTGACGGGTCTGTCATCGACCAGATCCAGAAGGCGGTGGATGACATCAAGCACAACCCGGATTCGCGCCGCATCATCGTCTCCGCCTGGAACGTGGGCGAGCTGGACAAGATGGCGCTGGCTCCCTGCCACGCCTTCTTCCAGTTCTATGTGGCGGACGGTAAGCTCTCCTGCCAGCTTTACCAGCGCAGCTGTGATGTGTTCCTCGGCCTGCCGTTCAACATCGCCAGCTATGCCCTGCTGACCCACATGATGGCCCAGCAGTGCGATCTGGAAGTGGGTGACTTCGTCTGGACCGGTGGTGATGTGCACCTCTACTCCAACCACATGGAGCAGACTGCGCTGCAGCTATCCCGCGAGCCGCGCCCGCTGCCGACCCTGATGATCAAGCGCAAACCTGACTCCATCTTCGACTATAAGTTCGAGGATTTCGAGATCGAGGGTTATGACCCCCATCCCGGCATCAAGGCGCCCGTCGCCATCTGATAGCAAGGCGCCTCAGGGCGCCTTTTTTATGCAGTTAAATAATTGAAAATTCATTTTACTGACTAATAAGACGGTAGCCAGAGACGAGGAAAAACCCGCTTATAGCAGGTATGTTCTATTTTGCTTTCGG
Organism: Aeromonas sp. 55A; assembly: GCF_051919665.1. Lineage (NCBI taxonomy): Bacteria > Pseudomonadati > Pseudomonadota > Gammaproteobacteria > Aeromonadales > Aeromonadaceae > Aeromonas > Aeromonas sp. 55A. Next base: position 2,159,043 of record NZ_JBQBEH010000008.1, read on the forward strand.
TTTTTTCGTTGTATTGAGCAGCAAGAAACGATTTTCCATTGGTTGTTGCAAGGGATAGACTCAAACCAAAGCAATACGGTGGAAAATTTAACCATGAGTGACGTAATCAAAAAGTTCCTGAAGCTGGAGGCCGCCTCCGGAATTATTCTGATCATGGCTGCCATGCTGGCAATGATTTTAGCCAATACCGCGCTGGCTGGCGGGTATCAGGCGTTTCTCGATACGCCGGTGCAGGTGCGCATCGCGGCCCTCGACATCAACAAGCCGCTGCTGCTCTGGATCAACGATGGCTTTATGGCGATCTTCTTCCTGCTGGTTGGCCTGGAAGTGAAACGAGAAATGCTGGAAGGGGCGCTCTCTACCAGGGTTCAGGCGACCTTCCCGGCTATTGCGGCGGTGGGCGGCATGCTAGCTCCGGCCTTGATCTACGCCTTTTTCAACTACTCGGACGAAGTGGCGCGTGCTGGCTGGGCGATTCCGGCTGCGACCGACATCGCCTTTGCCCTCGGGGTGATGGCGCTGCTCGGCAAGCGGGTGCCGGTGAGCCTCAAGGTATTCCTGTTGGCGCTGGCCATCATGGATGACCTGGGTGTTATCATCATCATCGCACTCTTCTATACCCAGCAGTTGTCGCTTGAGGCGCTGGCGATCGGCCTTCTGGCTACCTTTACCCTGTTCTGGATGAACCGTCGTGGCGAGGACAGGATCAGCCTCTACATGCTGGTTGGTCTGGTGCTCTGGGTTGCGGTGCTGAAGTCTGGCGTCCATGCGACCTTGGCAGGCGTGGTAGTGGGCTTTATGGTTCCGCTTAACGGCAAGCGTTACGCCTCGCCGCTCAAGTATCTGGAGCACAAGTTGCACCCCTGGAGTGCCTATCTGATCCTGCCGCTGTTTGCCTTTGCCAACGCCGGGGTATCGCTGGAAGGGATTGGTCTCTCCTCCCTGCTGAGTCCGGTACCTATGGGGATCATGCTGGGGCTGTTTATCGGCAAGCCGCTCGGGGTGTTCACCATCAGCTGGCTGTCGGTCAAGCTGGGCATCGCCCAGTTGCCGCCCGGGGTCAACTTCAAGCAGATTTTTGCGGTCAGCATCCTCTGTGGCATCGGGTTCACCATGTCGATGTTTATCGCGTCTCTCGCCTTCGAGCACGGTGGGCTGGATTACGGCAGCTACTCTCGCCTCGGGATCCTGGTGGGCTCCACCATGGCGGCGGTAGTCGGCTATCTGGCCTTGCGCATGGCCCTTCCCAAGGGTGAAGGGGAACAGAGTACGGAGGGACTATGAAGCTGCATACAGGGTTGTTGATGCTGTTGTTGAGCCCCGCGGCATGGGCCGGCGGGCTGGAGGATTGCAAGCAGGACGCCACTTCGGCGAACTGCTCTGCCTATCTGAACGGGGTGGTAGACAGCGCCCTGCTGCTGGGGGAAAAGCAGGCCAAGGCGCGCTTTGGCGAGACCTTCTCCGAACGGGCGCTGAGCAGCCGGGCTGGCGAGATGGTCAAGCGTTCCAACAAGCGTTATTGCGCTGACCGGATGCCTGACAAGGCACGCCTCAAGGCCAGTCTGATGGAGCAGTTTGGCGCGAACAAGGTTGACTCGGTCAGCGACATGTATGACATTCTGGCGGTTGAACTCAGCTGCTACCGGAGTCCGCGTCAAGCGGGAACCCCATCGGATGTCACACCTTAACTACAACCATCTCTACTATTTCTGGATGACTCAGAAGAAGGGCTCCGTTACCCAGGCAGCGGAAGCCCTTTTTTTGACCCCGCAAACTGTCACCGGTCAGATCAAGCTGCTGGAGCAGCGCCTCGGGGGCAAGCTGCTCAAACGCAAGGGGCGCTCTCTTGAGGCGACCGAGCTGGGCCAGCTGGTGTTTCGCTATGCCGACAAGATGTTCAGCCTCTCCTACGAGATGCTCGATATCGTCAACTACCGCAAGGAGAGCCAGATCCTGTTCGACGTCGGTATCGCCGATGCCCTCTCCAAGCGCCTTGCCAGCCGCGTGCTGCTCTCTGTCATCCCCAATGATGGCTCCATCCATCTGCGCTGTTTCGAATCAACCCACGAACTGCTGCTGGAGCAGCTGAGCGAGCACAAGCTCGATATGATCCTCTCCGACTGTCCGGTGGACTCCAGCCAGCATGCGGGGCTGCTCTCCAAGCGGTTGGGCGGCTGTGGCGTCAGCTTCTTCTGCAAGGCGCCATTGCCCGAAAAGCCCTTTCCCGCTTGTCTGGAAGAGCGCAAGCTGTTGATCCCTGGTCGCCGTACCGCCATGGGGCGTCAGCTGACCCAGTGGTTCGAACAGCAAGGTGTCTCCCCCAGCATTCTTGGCGAGTTTGATGATGCCGCCTTGATGAAGGCGTTTGGCTTCTTCAATCAGGGTATCTTCATGGCTCCCACCATCTATCGGGAGGAGATCCTCGAGGGGGAGGGGGTGATGCTGATCGGGGAAACCCAGGATCTGATGGAGGAGTATTACGTCATCTTCGCCGAGCGGATGATCCAGCATCCGGCGGTGAAGCGGGTCTGCGAGAGCGATTTTACCTTTCTCTTTTCCGGGCAGGAGAACTTCTCCGCCATCCAGCCGGCCACCCTGTCGTTTTAAAACGACCCGTCACCACGTATCATCGGCGATGAGTGGTAGAGGAGAGATGTGATGCAACTTGAAGAGATGGAAGCCAATGCGAGTAAAGCGGTGGCCTTGCTCAAGGCGCTGGCCAACGAACGGCGGCTGTTTATTCTGTGCCAGTTGCTGGGGCGCGAACTGTCGGTGGGGGAGCTCAACGAGCGACTGGGATTGAGTCAGTCGGCCTTGTCACAGCATCTTGCGCTGCTGCGGCGGGATGAGCTGGTGACGACGCGCAAAGAGGCCCAGACGGTCTACTATTCGCTGCGCAGCCATGAGGTGCGTGAAATGATTAGTTTGCTGCATCGACTTTATTGCAGCGCAGATAAATAAAAAACCGGCACTAAGGCCGGTTTTTTCAGCTTTGATCAGCAGAAGCTGATTAAGCCATAGCTTTGATCTGGGCTGACAGGCGGCTCTTGTGACGAGCAGCTTTGTTCTTGTGGATCAGGCCTTTGGTCGCCATACGATCCATGATCGGCTGAGCAACAGCGAAAGCGGCAGTCGCAGCAGCTTTGTCGCCAGAGGCGATAGCAGCAATGACTTTCTTCAGGTAGGTACGGGTCATGGAACGACGGCTGGCGTTGTGCTGACGGCGTTTTTCTGACTGAAGAGCGCGCTTCTTAGCAGATTTGATGTTAGCCAAGGTAAAACTCCTAAAACTGTCTTAGCGAGTGTATTGAAAAGGCCCGGAAATATGCCCTTCCAACCACATATTGTCAAATGATTTGTGCAAATAAACACCGCCTCCCGGTGGTGTGTCAGTAGGGAGACGGTTAAACTGTCGGCCGATTCTAGCAGCATTCTTTTCATTCTGACAGTTCCAGAGGCCTCGTCTTGAGTAAGAAATTGATCAAATCCGGTATGATAGTGTCCGGAATGACGCTGGCATCCCGCGTAATGGGCTTGGTTCGCGATGTGGTCATCGCAAATCTGCTTGGTGCCGGGGTGGCCGCCGACGTCTTCTTTTTTGCCAATCGCATTCCCAACTTTCTGCGTCGCCTGTTCGCCGAAGGTGCCTTCAACCAGGCCTTTGTTCCCGTGATGACGGAGTACAAGAAAAATGGCGACGAGGGGGAAGTGCGTGAATTGCTGGCTGCGGTGGCGGGTACGTTGGGGGGCATAGTGACTGTGGTCACCCTGCTCGGTGTGCTGGGGTCGGGTGTGCTGACCGCGCTGTTTGGCTGGGGCTGGTTCTGGGACTGGCTGCATGACGGCCCTGCGGCCGAGAAGTTCGAGCTCGCCAGTCTGATGCTCAAAATCACCTTCCCTTACCTCTGGTTCATCACCTTTACCGCCATGGCGGGGGCTATCCTCAACACCTTCGGCCGCTTTGCGGTCTCGTCGTTTACGCCGGTGTTTCTCAACATCACCATGATTGCGGCGGCCTGGTGGATTGCGCCACTGATGGACAAACCTGAGATCTCGCTGGCGATTGGTGTCTTTTTGGGCGGTTTGGTGCAGTTTTTGTTCCAATACCCCTTTTTGCGCCAAATCAACATGCTGGTATGGCCCAAGTGGGGATGGAATCACCCTGGGGTAGTGAAGATCCGCACACTGATGATCCCGGCCCTGTTCGGGGTCTCGGTCAGCCAGATCAACCTGCTGGTCAACACCATGCTGGCTTCCTTCCTGGCGACTGGTGCCATCAGCTATCTCTACTACTCGGATCGCCTGCTGGAGTTCCCCCTCGGGCTGTTTGCGGTGGCCATCAGTACCGTGATCCTGCCAGCGCTGGCCAAGAAGCATGTGGATGCCGATCCGGCGGACTTCTCCCGCACTATGGATTGGGGGGTGCGGATGGTGATGCTGCTCGGCCTGCCCGCCATGATAGGCATTGCGGTCATGCGCGAGCCCATTTTGCGAGTGCTGTTCATGCGCGGCGAATTTGGCCTGCATGAAGTGAGCATGTCGAGCGCCAGCCTGCTGGCCTCCACTACCGGTCTGCTCTCCCTGATGCTGATCAAGGTGCTGGCCCCCGGTTATTACGCCCGTCAGGATACCAAGACGCCGGTGCGGATCGGGGTGATGTCGATGATTGCCAACATGGTCTGCAACCTCATCTTCATCTACCCGCTCGGTTACGTGGGGCTGGCGCTCTCGACCGCCTGCTCGGGCACTCTGAATGCGGCCTTGCTGTTCAAGGGGTTGTACCAGCAGAGCGTCTATCGTCCCTCCCGCCATACTGGCGTGTTCTGCCTCAAGCTGCTGGTCGCCAGCGTGCTGATGGGCTGTGTGCTCGCCTATCTGTCGCCGGATTTGGCCCAGTGGGGGGCGTGGAGCATGGGCAAGGCCAGTTTGCAGCTGACCATGCTGCTGTCGCTGGGGGCTGCGGTCTATGCCGTGGTGTTGCTGCTGCTGGGCATTCGGCCGCGTCACCTTAAATCGGGGCAGCAGTAGCCGTGATCCTGCGGCGCCATGGGGATAGTGCCTCATGGCGCCGCAGGGGGCGTGATTGGGCCCGGATAGTTGAAATCAGGCTATGAGGGCTGACCCTGCCTGCTGCCTGATATATAATCCGCCGATTTCCATGGCAGCAACGCACAAGGCACTGATGGAGCTTATTCGCGGCATTCACAATCTCAAGCCCCGTCACCGGGGATGTGTATTAACCATTGGCAACTTTGATGGGGTTCATCAGGGTCACCATGCGGTATTGGCACGTCTCAAGGAGAAAGCTGCCCAGCTGGGATTGCCCGCCTGCGTCATGCTGTTTGAGCCGCAGCCGCTGGAGCTGTTTGCCGGCACGGCAGCGCCCGCCCGGCTGAGCCGGTTGCGGGAAAAGTACGAAGCGCTGCAGGGGCTGCATATCGATCGCATGCTCTGCGTGCGCTTCAGCCACCGTTTTGCCGAGCAGGCGGCCTCGACCTTCATCGAGCAGTTGCTGGTGGAGAAGCTCGGGGTGCGCTATCTGGTGGTCGGCGATGATTTTCGCTTCGGCAAGGGGCGGGAAGGGGATTTCCACCTGCTGGAGGAGGCGGGTCATCGCTTCGGCTTCGAGGTGATCAGTACCCAGAGCTTCCAGCTCGAACGGCAGCGGGTCAGCAGCACCCTGGTGCGTGAAGCCCTTAAGGCGGGCCGGATGGCGGAAGTGGAGCTGATGCTTGGCCGTCCCTACACCATCAGCGGCCGGGTGGCTCACGGCGACAAGCTGGGGCGCACCATAGGTTTTCCCACCGCTAATCTGGCCCTCAAGCGTCAGGTGATCCCGGTCGGTGGCGTGTTTGCGGTGGAAGTGATATGTTCCGGCAAGACCTTCCCCGGTGTAGCCAATGTGGGTGTACGGCCGACCTTGAGCGGTACACAAGCCAGATTGGAAGTACATCTATTTGATTTTTCTGGTGATCTATATGGTCAGCAGGTCAAGGTGCTGCTTCGCCACAAGCTGCGCGAAGAGCAGAAGTTTGCCTCTTTCACTGCCTTGAAAGAGCAGATCGAACGAGATGCCCTGGCGGCCCGAGCCTGGTTCGGGCTGCCACAATTCAATTTACCCAGCACTCTTTTAGAAAAGAAGGGAACCCAGGACTGATGAGCGACTATAAACACACCCTGAATCTTCCGGAAACCGAGTTTCCGATGCGTGGCGATCTGGCCAAGCGCGAACCCAACATGCTGAAACGTTGGTACGATCAGGATCTCTACGGCGCTATTCGCCGCGCCAAAGCGGGCAAGCCTTCTTTCATTCTGCATGATGGCCCCCCCTATGCGAACGGCAACATTCACATCGGTCACTCGGTCAACAAGATCCTCAAAGACATCATCATCAAGTCCAAGGGCCTCTCCGGTTTCGATTCCCCCTATGTGCCGGGTTGGGATTGCCACGGTCTGCCTATCGAACTGAAAGTGGAAGGCATGGTCGGCAAGCCGGGCGAGAAGGTTTCCGCTGCCGAATTCCGCGCCGAGTGCCGCAAATACGCCAAGACCCAGATCGAAGCGCAGAAGACCGACTTCATCCGTCTGGGTGTGCTGGGCGACTGGGAACACCCCTACCTGACCATGGATTTTGGCACCGAAGCCAACATCATCCGCTCCATGGCCAAGATCGTTGAAAACGGCCACCTGCACAAAGGTTCCAAACCGGTGCACTGGTGTACCGATTGCGGCTCCGCGCTGGCTGAAGCCGAAGTGGAGTACTACGACAAGAACTCCCCTTCCATCGATGTGCGCTTCAAGGCCGTTGATGAGGCATCCGTTGCCGCCAAGTTTGACTGCGCCGAAGGCCACACTGGCAAGGGCCCGATCTCTGCGGTGATCTGGACCACCACTCCGTGGACCCTGCCGGCCAACCGCGCCATCGCTATGCATGCCGACCTCGACTATGCGCTGGTGCAGGTTGAAGGTGAGCACCCAGAGCGTCTGATCCTGGCCGCCGAGCTGGTCAAGGACGTGATGGATCGCGCCGGTATCGAGAAGTTCCACAATCTGGGCTATGCCAAGGGTGCCGCGCTCGAGCTGCTGCGCTTCAACCACCCCTTCTACAGCTTCGATGTGCCGGTGGTACTGGGTGATCACGTTACCCTGGATGCCGGTACCGGCGCCGTACACACCGCCCCTGGCCACGGTCAGGAAGACTTCGTGGTCGGCCAGAAATACGGTCTGGAAGTGGCCAACCCGGTTGGCAGCAATGGCGTTTACCTGCCTGATACCGAACTGTTTGCCGGTCAGCATGTGTTCAAGGCCAATGCCTCCGTGATCGAAGTGCTGACCGAACGCGGCGCCCTACTGCATCACAAGGTGTTCAACCACTCCTATCCGCACTGCTGGCGTCACAAGACCCCGATCATCTTCCGTGCTACTCCGCAGTGGTTCATCAGCATGGAGCAGAAGGGTCTGCGCAAGCGCGCGCTGGAAGAGATCGAGCGCATCGAGAAGGACGGTATTGCCCAGCAAGGCCAGAGCGGCTGGGTACCGGCTTGGGGTAAAAACCGCATTCAGGCGATGGTCGAGAACCGTCCCGACTGGTGTATCTCCCGTCAGCGTACCTGGGGCGTGCCCATCTCCCTGTTCGTCCACAAAGAGACCCAGGAACTGCACCCGGAATCTGTGCGCCTGATGCATGAAGTAGCCAAGCGTGTCGAGCAGTCCGGCATTCAGGCATGGTGGGATCTGGACAAGGCCGAGCTGCTGGGTGCCGATGCCGACATGTATGACAAGGTGCCTGACACTCTGGACGTCTGGTTCGACTCCGGTTCTACTCACGCTTCCGTGGTTGATGCCCGTCCCGAGTTCAATGGCAAGTCGGCCGACATGTATCTGGAAGGTTCTGACCAGCACCGCGGCTGGTTCATGTCCTCCCTGATGATCGGCGTGGCCATGAAAGACAAGGCTCCGTACAACCAGGTGCTGACTCACGGCTTCACCGTGGATGGTCAGGGTCGCAAGATGTCCAAGTCCATCGGCAACGTGGTGAGCCCGCAGGACGTGATGAACAAGCTGGGTGCCGACATCCTGCGTCTGTGGGTAGCGAGCACTGACTACACCGGCGAGATGACTGTCTCCGACGAGATCCTCAAGCGCTCTGCCGATGCTTATCGTCGTATTCGCAATACTGCCCGCTTCCTGCTGGCCAACCTGAACGGCTTCAATCCAGCGACCGACATGGTGGCGCCTGCCGACATGGTGGTGGTGGATCGCTGGGCTGTGGGCCGTGCCAAAGCGGTACAGGCCGAGATCATGGCGGCATTCGACGAGTACAACTTCCACGGTGTAACCCAGAAGCTGATGCAGTTCTGCTCCATCGAGATGGGCTCCTTCTATCTGGACGTCATCAAGGATCGCCAGTACACCGCCAAGGCTGACAGCCTGGCCCGTCGCTCCTGCCAGACCGCCCTCTATCACATCGCCGAGGCCATGGTGCGCTGGATGGCGCCGATCATGAGCTTCACCGCCGATGAAATCTGGACACTGCTGCCGGGTGAGCGCGGCGAGTTCGTCTTCACCGAAGAGTGGTACGACGGCCTGTTCGGGCTGGAAGCGGGTGAAACCCTCAATGACGATTTCTGGGCCGAGATCCTTACCGTGCGTGGTGAAGTGAACAAGGCGCTGGAAGTGGCCCGTGGCGAGAAGCGTATCGGCGGCTCCCTGCAGGCCGAACTGACCCTGTTCGCCAAGCCGGAGCTGGCCGCTCGTCTGAACGCGCTGGCCGATGAGTTGCGCTTCGTGCTGCTCACCTCCAAAGCCAAGGTTGTGGAGGCTGACACTGCGCCGGAAGGCTCTGTGGAGACCGAGCGTGATGACCTGTGGCTGAGCGTGGCCCAGTCTGCTGCCGCCAAGTGCGACCGCTGCTGGCACCATGTAGAAGATGTGGGCACTATCGCGGGTCACGAAGAGATCTGTGGTCGCTGTGTGACCAACGTTGAGGGTGACGGCGAAACTCGTCAATTTGCCTGATGAACATGACTCAACATAAAAGCGGCCTGCGTTGGCTGTGGCTGGCAGTGCTGGCCTTTGTACTGGACCAGGCGAGCAAGCTCGCCGTGGTCAAGTTGCTGCCATTTGGTTACCCGGGGGTGGAGATCACCCCCTTCTTCAATCTGGTTCACGTCTACAACAAGGGGGCCGCATTCAGCTTCCTGGCTGATCAGGGGGGCTGGCAGCGCTGGTTCTTCGCGGTGCTGGCTTTTGCCATCTGTGGATTGCTGATCCACTGGCTGCGCAAGCAGTCGGTGACCCAGCGTTGGAGCGGTATCGCCTATTCACTCATCATCGGCGGCGCCCTCGGCAACGTCTTTGATCGACTGGTGTTGGGCCATGTGGTCGATTTCCTCGACTTCTACTGGCAGCGTGCGCACTGGCCGGCATTCAATCTGGCCGACAGCTTTATCTTTATCGGGGCCGCCATGATCGTGCTGGACGGGTTCCGTGGTGAGAAAAAGGAGCAGGCATGAGCCAGCAGATCACCGCTAACAGCAGCGTGCTGTTCCACTTCTCAATCAAGCTGGAAGATGGCTCAGTTGCCGACAGCACGGCGCTGCACGGCAAACCTGCCCGCCTGCGGATGGGCGATGGCAGCCTGACCCCCACCTTCGAGCAGTGCCTGCTGGGGCTGAGCGAAGGAGAGAGCAAGAGTTTCACGCTGGCGCCGGAAGAGGCCTTTGGCCTCTCCAACCCCGATAACATCTACCATCTCGACCGTGCCAAGTTTGGCGCCGATGTGGAGCCAAAAGTCGGCACCATCATCCTGTTCGATCAGCCCAATGGCAGCGAGCTGCCGGGCATTATCCGGGCGGTAGCCGGGATGTCGGTCACGGTCGATTTTAACCACCCGCTGGCCGGTCATACCGTCACCTTCGAGGTGGAGATCCTGGGCGTTGATGATGAGGAGAAGGTGCATTAATGGATATTCTGCTCGCTAACCCTCGCGGTTTTTGCGCCGGTGTTGATCGCGCCATCAGCATTGTCGAGAGCGCGCTGGAGAAGTTCGGTGCCCCCATCTATGTCCGCCACGAAGTGGTGCATAACCGCTATGTGGTGAACAAGCTGAAAGAGGCGGGCGCTGTCTTCGTCGAGGAGCTGGACGAGGTGCCGGATGACAGCATCGTCATCTTCTCTGCCCACGGTGTGGCCAAGACAGTGCGCGAGATGGCCAAGTCCCGTGCCCTCAAGGTATTTGATGCCACCTGTCCGCTGGTGACCAAGGTTCACATGGAAGTCCATCGCGCCAGTCGCAAGGGCTCCGAAGCCGTGCTTATCGGTCATGCTGGCCACCCCGAGGTGATCGGGACCATGGGGCAGTACGAGAATCGCGAAGGCGGCATGTATCTGGTGGAGACACCGGAAGATGTGGCCAGGCTCAAGGTGAAGAATCCGGATGACCTCTGCTTCGTTACCCAGACCACTCTGAGTGTGGATGAGACCTCTGACGTGATCGATGCGCTGCGCAAGCACTTCCCCAAGATCCAGGGGCCGCGCAAGGACGATATCTGCTACGCCACCCAGAACCGTCAGGATGCGGTGCGGGAGATGGCGGGGCTGGTGGACGCCATGCTGGTGGTGGGGTCTCGCAACTCCTCCAACTCCAACCGTCTGCGTGAGCTGGCCGAGAAGGTGGGCGCCAGAGCCTATCTTATCGACGATGCGTCGATGATCGAGGCGAGCTGGCTGGAAGGCGTGAAGGCGATTGGCGTCACTGCAGGTGCATCAGCCCCCGAGGTGCTGGTGCAAAACGTGATTGCCCGCCTGCGGGAGCTGGGAGGCAAGGTGGTCGCCGAGCATCCTGGCCGTGAAGAGAACGTAGTCTTTGAGGTTCCTCCCGAACTTAGAATAATTTGAGTGCAGCCAGGAAGGCTTAAGAATAAAGTGTGTTGATAATGACGCCGGGTTTGTTCAAGAGACAGGCTCGGCGTTAAACTTATGAAGCAGTCTGTCACCAAGGATGGGGTATGATTGGATACTTTCGTGGTTTTTCTCTTATTGAGTTGATGATTGTCATCGCCATCGTGGCGATTCTTGGCACCATCGCTTATCCCGCCTATCAGCAATATGTGCTGACCAGTCATCGTGTCGAAGCCAAGAGCATGCTGCTCAATGCAGCCAATCGGCAAGAAACCTATTTTATGGATTTCAATCAGTATGCATCCTCTGCAGCTGCTCTTGGTATCAGTAGTGCATCTGAGAATGGTCTGTATCAATTATCCATTGCCGTATCAGGTAACACCTACACCTTGTCAGCCAGTGCTGGCGCGGCGACGGCCCAAGCCAAAGATACCGATTGCACGGTGTTTTCCATTAATCAGTTGGGTGTCAAAAGTGCTTCTGGTGCAGCTAGCAATAGCTGTTGGGAATAGCCTATGTCCATTTATGTTTCATCACATGAGAGAGGATTTAGCCTGCTGGAGGTGATGATCACCGCAGTCATCCTATCGCTGGGGCTGCTTGGTCTGGTTGCTTTGCAAACCCATTCCAAATTTGCCAGTTATGAAGCTCGTCAGCGCACGATTGCCAGCTGGTTGGCTAACGATATGGTCGAACGAGTACGGATAAATCGCGATAGCTGGACCGCATCCGGTGCAGTGACCGTTAATCTTGCTGCCAACTTGCCACGCCCGACATGCGCCGCAGCAGATGGCACAATTAGCGCGTGCAGTGCTGCAGATTTACGTAACGCCGACCTTCACTACTGGCAACAAGCCTTGCTTGGGGCCAGTGTGTCGGGGGCTGCATCTTCCTTGAATTCACCGATAGGTTGCGTGGTGCGGCGGGCCAATAATGTATTGGCTGTCGGGATATTCTGGGCTGGCAAGCAAGAGATATCTGATGGGGGGGCTGCTGCCGCCGCAGCAACGCTGATCAATGAGTGTCAACTCTCGACAGCAAATAATCTTTCGAGGCGCCAGTTTATTCTGACGACGACTTTATGAATTCTCGCGGTTTCACGCTGGTAGAGTGGCTAGTCGCTATGCTGCTCGGTCTATTTTTGTTGGCGGGGGTATTCACAGTTTTTGTGATGTCTCGCTCCAGCTCTGAAGATGCCTTTGATCAAAGTGAATTACAGGAAAATGGTCGATTGGCCATTCGGTTGATCAGCCAGGATATCAAATGGGCTGGCTTTTTTGGAGCTTATACCGGCCAGCCTGTACAGATTGGCCCTTCTTTAAGAAATGACATTGTAATTGATGACGATGATGACTGCTTGGATGAACGTGACGTTGGCAGCTTACCATCAAATAAAGCGCCCATCAGGGGACTATGGGTGAGTCGGGTCTCGGCCACCAAATCGCTAGAGGGACTCACCTGTATTAAAGAGGCTGACCGAGTAGCTAATTCGGACGTGATCAGTATAAAGCGGCTGGTTGGGCGACCTATTCCTGAGACCGAAAATTTGGATGAAAATCGTTTTTATATGGCGACCAATAGCCAAGAGGCGAGAGTTATTCGCGGTATTAAGGGGAGCAATACCAGACCGATCTTTGGGGCCAATAATGAAAGTCAGCTTTGGGAATATCAGCACTATATCTATTACCTGTCACAAGATAATAGTATTCCGGTTCTGCGCAAACGTTACTTGACGGCTAATAGTGGCTCTTTCGAGATTGGAGGCGCTATGGCTGAAGGGGTAGAGAATATGGTGCTGATGTTCGGTGTCGATGACTCTGTTATCCCTGATGGGCGGATCGACAGATATCTCTCAGCAGACCAGATGACCACCCAGCTCTGGAATGAAGGTCGAGTATTGGGAGTTCGGTTGTTTTTATTAATCAGAGCGGCGAAAGAGTCTGCACGTTACAAAAATAATAACACCTATCAACTTGGCAATCTGCCCCCGATAAAAGGCAATGGCGATGGCTATCGCCGCCTATTGCTGGAAAGCAGCATCGCATTGCGTAACCCGCAAATTGTTACCCGGAGTGGCACATGAGATCGTTTCAACAACAGCAAGGGATTGCACTGATAGTCGCACTGGTTATTCTGGTTCCTTTGACTTTGATTGCGGTAGTCGTCATGCAATCCAGTGGTATGAGTCTGAAGATGGCGGGTTCTAGTGCCAGTTTGCAACGGGCAGAACACGAAGTTGAAGGTACTCTGGAGTCTGCATTGAGCGATACTTCTCTCTCAACACAAATTGCAACGCAGGCAATTGGTACTTCGGCGGCAATAGGCACTACCACTCCTGCTACTACCCTGACAGTCAATACAGAAAGTGTATGCAAACGAAAATTTGAAGCCAGTAGCCAGAATGTAACGCCAGCTTGTCGTTATGCTGAAGCCACTACATCCAGTGCTTATGGCAAGGTGAATAGCCAAATGACCTTTACTGCCGGGGTCGAACAGCCCCTGTTAAGTGCCAATTAGGGAGCCAGTAATGAACATAAGGAACTGTTTATTAACAAGCTTGCTGGTATTGTGTAGCGGAATATCCAGCACATCTATGGCTGTGGGCACTGGTTATTCAGATGATACCGAGTTGTTTATTTATGACTTTGCCAAGGCGGGGGATTTTCGGCCAAAGGTGCTCTTTATATTCGATACTTCAGGCAGTATGGGCGAAAAAACTTTGCTAGGAAAGGAAGAGTATGACCCTGAATTTTCCTATCCCAAGTTGGCGAAAAATGATGATGGCAGTAATAGTTTTTTGTACTATTCAACGGGCGGAACGCCTCCGCAAAAACTAGACAGTAACAATAGCAGACGATTCGCAACGAATAAAAATGCTTGTGCCACATCTCGGGAACCTCTTAACCAAATTGGACTGTTTTCATCTATCTATTGGAATTATGAGGTGTCTGGCAAGAAAGGGGAGTGGAAGCCATTAAAAAACTATGCGTCCAATACAACCAATATAGTGGATTGCCAACAGGATATTTCAGCAAAAAACAATGATAATAGCGGTTTTACCGGGTCATATAAGTCTATCTCTGGAACAACTAAGGGTTACCCAGTAAATAGATATAATAATACTGGCGTTAATATTCCATGGGATGATAGTGCTACACCTGTCGCCCCGAATACGGGGGGGGCAGAAGTGCTGACCATATATACCGCCAACTATTTGCGTTGGTACTATGCCCCTTCCGCTATTCCCGCATCGAGACTAAGTGTAGCCAAACAGGCGCTGAGGGAGTTGGTTCGCTCTACGCCAGCGGTAGATTTTGGCCTTGCAGTGTTTAACCAAAATGATGGTGACGGCAGCACCAATAAAAATGGTGGTCGTATTATTAGGCACATAATGGGTAATGACGCTATCTTGGCTGGCGGCAAAACAGGCGAACAGGATCTTATTGACAAGTCAAATAGCCTTACGGCGGAGGGATGGACGCCTTTGTGCGAAACCTTGTATGAGGCATACCGTTATTTTGGTGGCGCGGGTGTTGATTTTGGGAATGATGATTCTAATCGAAATCCAAAACGTGATCCAAATTCAGAGTCGCCAGCAGGTATTTATAAATCCCCCTATGATAAGTGTTCCAGTAATGGTTATATCATATACATGACTGATGGTGCTCCAACAAATGATAAAGCTGCTGATGAGTTGGTGAAAAAGTTACTTGAAGATAAGAATTTTTTGCCAGCAAATATTAAAGATAAAGACCCAGTCCCTTATGGAACAGGAAAAGAAACAAGCTACCTTGCTGCACTTGCTAGTTATATGAAAAATAGTGATGTCAATAAATCTGCAGATGGCAAGCAAACAGTCACAACATTCACCGTTGGCTTTGGAGATGAAGCGATTAAAGGTGCTGGGGAGTTGCTGGCAAAAACTGCCAGTCGTGGTGGCGGTAAATATTATCCCGCCACCGATGCAACTCAGCTTAATGAGGCGTTAAAGTCATCATTGCTGGCCATCTTGAAGATGAATACCTCGCTGGTCTCTCCCGCGATTGCCACTAATAACTTTGACCGTACTCGCAGTCTGAATAATATTTATTACGCAATGTTTGAGCCTGGTTCTGGTCCACGATGGAAGGGAAATCTTAAAAAGCTGGTTCTGAATCCAGATAAGGGTTATGTAGTCGATCAGGGGGGCTTACCTGCGATTTCCAGTGATGGAACAATTCTTGAATCAACAAAAACCTATTGGTCATCCACCAGTGATGGTAACAAGGTTGCCGAGGGGGGAGTGCAAGAGATGCTGGCAGCCAAAACTAATCGCAAAATTTATGTGATTCCCCCCTCCACCAATACATTAAGTGAATTTAGCAAGTCAGCGCTTGAAAATATGGCTGGTGGGGCTGATCAGCTTCGCACAGTGATGGGGCTGGACAGTAATGATAATGTCGATAGCATTATTGATTGGGCGAAAGGTCTGGATGCATTTAATGAGGATAGTGATAGCACAACGACAATTCGTGAGCATATTCTTGGTGATCCCCTTCATTCAAGGCCGTTGGTGATAAATTATGGTTGCACGGTATTGACAGGACAAACGTCGTGTAACCCTGATCTGCGAATCGTGATGGGGAGTAATGCTGGCTTCTTGCATATGTTTAAAGACAGTGTCACCACGGTTGATGAAAGCTGGGCCGTTATGCCCTATCAATTTATCGCCAATCAGAAAGCCTTGCAGGAAAATCTTGAATCATCAGTGCATCTCTATGGTGTGGATGCATCGCCCACTGTGTTGGTCAATGAGCAAGTCAAAGATGGTCATATCCAGTCGTCACAAGGTGACAAGGTTTGGTTATTTACCGGGTTGCGTGGCGGTGGCAAGGCATATTATGCCTTAAATATATCAAATCCGGATTCCCCTTCGCTAATGTGGAAGTTGGATAAAAATAGTTCCGGTTTCGGAAAACTGGGCGAGACTTGGTCTATTCCAGAAGTGGCATTTATTCCTGGCCATCATATAACTGATGCTAGTGGAAAAATGATATACAAGCCGGTTTTGATTTTCTCGGGTGGCTACGCTCAGGCAAAAAGCTCCTTGGGGCAGGGGACTGAGGATAGTGAAGGATTAGGGGTTTATATTGTTGATGCTGAGACGGGCTCTCTATTGTTCAGCTTTACTCCTGATGCTGATGAAAATAATGTAAATCACAAGCAAGTGGCGGCCATGGTTTATAGCATGCCAGGCTCTGTCTCCGTGTTGGATAGCGATGGGGATGGTATTTCAGACCGGATCTATGCCGGTGATACCGGTGGTCAGATCTGGCGTATCGATATGAAGGGGACAAAGAAGTCCGAGTGGACGGCCATCAAGTTTGCCAGTTTGGGTAATGCCCATTTAAGTGGAGATGATAAGAAGCTGGTAGACGACCGTCGCTTCTTTACTCAGCCGGTATTGGTGCGAACTCTGAATAAAGGGTGGTCGTGGAATAGTCAAAATAGTGAATACAATTATGGTGAGCGCCCGTTTGATGCGGTATTGATTGGATCTGGTGATCGTAACCGTCCCTCCTCGGAGGCAACCACCAAAAATGTCTATGTGATGCTACGTGACTACCATGTCAATCCGACCTTGTTTGGGGCAACATCTGAACCAGACGTACCATCAAGTATCACGTTGGACGACCTCTACGATGTGACCAGCGATCCTTTTACGGGTTTGAATGAAGAGCAGATTGTAAACACCACCAAGGCGTTGACCAGCAAGCTAGGATGGAAATTCTGGCTCAATGAAAGCGGTGAAAAATCAATGGGGGCTGGTTTGGTGTTGCAAGGCAAGCTTTATTTCACCTCCTTCTTGCCTCAGGTACAGGACTTCCAACAATGTACGATTCAATCAATCGGTGCTATGCGCCAGTATATGATTGATATGCATTACGGTACTTCGTTCAAATATGTGCTGGATAGTAACAATCAGGAGGTTATTCAGCGTTACGTAGAGGTGCAAAATAAGGTTGCTGATGATCTGGTTATTCATGGTGGGGATGATGGCCGGATCAGGATTATAGGTGGTGCTCCGGGCAAGGAGGTCATTCTCAAAAATGAGGGGCAGGGAGAGCCTGAGCGCTGTACCGGTGAAGGAGAATGCTCACAAGGTGCGGAGGAGGCAAAAATGGATATGTCTCCCAAGAAAATTTATCTCTATGAAGGAGAACAGAGATGAAACGCATGCTGCTCTGGTGTGTGGGCCTACCCTTGTTGGTTCAGGCTCAAACGGAAGACATAAAATGTTATGTCACTCTGGAAGGTGGCGTGCAGATGGTGTTGCAGCAACCGGTCGCCGATACCAGCAAGGCAAATCTGGTCAGGGTGTTTAAACAGAAAGGTTATGAGATTGATGGAGTGGTGCACCTTGTCACAGAGGTAATCGAGTGTGTTCCTTTGGCCGCCACCTTTTCGCTGGCTGATGCAAAAAAACAAGATGAAATCCAACCCAGATAACGCTGCTGGGAGAGTAGGGGATAGGGGCTAAGAACAACTCGGCCCCTTTTTCTCACTTCTGTTTCGACCGGATGGCGAGATGATGATATCGACTCGGGGTGCCTGGTCGATACAGAACCTGAGTGTCATGTTGGTGCCAATCGCAGTACCATCTGGGCTAAAGCGTACAAATTGTCGATTGGCCGTGACGATATGTTTTTCAAGAAAGGGTTCAGTTGCTGATAACAAGATATCGCCACTTGCAATATCGAATTGGCGATCCTGATTAGTGTCGATAAAGACAAGCATGCGCTGGGCGCCTGCTTGATTTGCGAGTACGCAGCTTTCTTTTGTGGAGTTCCTGATAGGCATGGCAAGACATACTGTGACGGGTTGCTGCTGTGTGATGGCTTGCCGTTGGCCGAAGATCAGATGATCCTGCAGGTTTCTGGTGTAGATGTCGCTGTCGGTGGTTGTCAGCAGATTCGCCAATGACGGCACTCCCAAGGTCAGCAGGATGGTAGTCAGGCTTACTGATATCAAAAACTCAAGCAGGGTAAATCCATTTCGTGCCATAGCGTATGAGTCCTTGTTCAAAGGAGACTCTAAGCATAGCTATTGGATTGAAATGGATCCTTTGGCGTTCGTGTGTGTTTCGCTGTAGTTAACGCGGGTCATGGACATACAGCACCACTTGCCTGGCTATGGGCACGCCCGGCAGGCATAACTTCAATCTCAATGCCCTTTTCACCGCTAATACAGAGTGAAAATATAACCTTATTGGCAGAAGCCAGGGTGCCATCAGGGAGGAAACGCAGGGATTTTGCATCAACGGAAATAGCCAGTTGTGCAGGAAGCGCGGGACTTGCCGTCAGAGTTGTTTCGCTGCCATTGAGCTTCTGGTCGGGACTACTGTCAATAAAGACTAACAGCCGAGTTGCTCCGTGGGTAACACACTCCTCTTCAGTACCGTTGGTGGTGGTCAGGCAAAGCGTGACGGTCTGCTGGTTGGAGATAGCCTGTTGTCTGGCATAGTTTAAGTGGTTTAGCAGGCTCTTTTCCTGGGTTGCCAAAATATTGCTGCCAAGCAGGTTAGAGAGGGAAGGAATACCAATCCCCAACAGAATGACGCCCAGCGCAATGGCTATCATCAACTCCATAAGGGTAAATCCGGCGTTTTTCATATCTGCGAAGGCCTGTCTTTCCGTGACTACATACAGCTTATCCCTCCTGCTGATTGCTGTCACATGGTTACGCCCGTCTTGAACTGGCAGATTGCCCCCCTTTTCTTTATCATTCCCCATCATTTTTGATTTTAAGATGCATCGCCATGGCAAAAGCCCTCTCTCTGATGCTTGCCCAGTTGAATCTGACGGTAGGCGCCATCGAAGATAACACTGACAAAGTGCTCGCTGCGGCGGCTCAGGCCGAGCAGCAAGGTGCTGATCTGCTGGTCTGCTCCGAGCTGGCCCTGACTGGCTATCCGCCGGAGGATCTGCTGCTGCGTGCCGATCTGATGATCCGGGTCGATGCCGCGCTGGCTCGCGTTGCCGCATGGCAGGGCAACTGTGCCATTTTGGTGGGGCACCCCTGGCGTGAAGGTGAGGCGCTCTATAACGCCGCCTCCCTCTATGAGCAGGGCAAGCTAATTGCCCGTTACTTCAAGCAAGACTTGCCCAACTACGGGGTATTCGACGAGAAGCGCTACTTCACCGCTGCAAACGAGACCTGCGTGGTTCCCTTCCGTGGTTACCAACTGGGCTTGCTCATTTGTGAAGACCTGTGGCAACCGGGCCCGGCGCTGGCCGCCAGGGCGGCGGGGGCCGAGCTGCTGCTCACCATCAATGCATCGCCGTACGATCAGGAAAAACCCTGGATCCGCCGCGAGCTGATGGCGGAGCGCTGCGATCAGACTGGCCTGCCGCTGGTCTATCTCAATCAGGTCTGTGGTCAGGATGAGTTGATTTTCGACGGCTGCTCCAAGGTGTTCAACAGCCAGGGCGAGCTGACCCTCAAGCTCGCTCCGTTTGCCGAAGAGTTGGCGCTGGTACGTTTTGCCGATGGCCAGCCGGTGAAAGAGCGGGAACCCGCGGCGCCGCTGGAACCCTTGGCCGAGACCTATCAGGCGCTGGTGCTGGCGGTACGTGACTATGTCACCAAGAACGGTTTTCAGGGGGCGGTGCTGGGCCTCTCCGGCGGGATCGACTCGGCGCTGACGCTCGCTATCGCGGCCGATGCCATCGGGGCGGACAAGGTACAGGCGGTGATGATGCCGTTCCGCTACACCGCCCAGATGAGTGTGGAGGATGCCAAGGAGCAGGCCGAGCGGATGGGGGTTGAGTTCAACATCATCTCCATCGAGCCTATGTTCGAAGGGTTTATGACCCAGCTGGCGCCGCTGTTTGAAGGTACCGCCCGCGATACCACCGAAGAGAACCTGCAGGCCCGCTGCCGCGGTGTGCTGCTGATGGCGCTCTCTAACAAGCGTCGTCGTATCGTGCTGACCACCGGTAACAAGAGCGAGATGGCGGTCGGCTATGCCACGCTGTACGGTGACATGGCCGGTGGCTTCGACGTGCTGAAAGATGTGCCCAAAACGCTGGTCTTCAAATTGTGCGAATATCGCAACTCGGTCGACTACGTTATCCCTCAGCGGGTTATCGACCGTCCGCCTTCGGCAGAATTGGCACCGGATCAGGTGGATCAGGACAGTCTGCCCCCGTACGACATCCTGGATGCCATCCTCAAGCGCTACGTGGAAGAGGATGCCTCGGTCGCCGACATGGTGGCAGAAGGGTTCGAGGAAGCGGTGGTGCGCAAGGTGATCCGCTTGGTGGATCTCAACGAATACAAGCGCCGTCAGGCGGCGGTCGGGCCCCGCATTACGGCTCGCAACTTTGGTAAGGATCGCCGTTACCCCATTACATCCGGGTTCGGCAAACAGAACTGGTAAGGAGTCACCATGAAGAAGATTGAAGCCATCATCAAACCGTTCAAGCTGGACGATGTGCGCGAGGCCCTGGCCGAGATCGGCATCAACGGCATGACCGTATCCGAAGTCAAAGGCTTCGGCCGCCAGAAGGGCCATACCGAGCTCTATCGCGGCGCCGAATATATGGTCGACTTCCTGCCGAAAGTGAAGGTGGAGCTGGTGGTGCAGGACGAGGATCTCGATGCCTGTCTGGAAGCGATCCAGAACACCGCCCGCACCGGCAAGATTGGTGATGGCAAGATCTTCGTCTGCGAGGTGGAGCGTGTCATTCGTATCCGTACCGGCGAAGAGAACGAAGACGCGATCTGACCTTGGCTATCTCTTTACCTGACCAGAGGTGCGAAGTGCTGCCTCATTTGATGGGGTGGCTGCGCTTCGTGGTGGTCGCCAGCCTGTTGGCGGGCCTGACTGCTTGCAGTACCCGTCCACCGGCTCAGCCGGAGAATCTGTGCCAGATCTTTCGCGAGAAGCCTGATTGGCACAAGGCCGCGCTCAAGATGAACGAGAAGTGGGGGACGCCGATCCATGTGGTGATGGCCATGATGTATCAGGAGTCCTCTTACGTACATGATGCCCAGCCGTCGATGCAGTATTTCCTCTTCATTCCGACCGGGCGGGCCAGTTCGGCTTATGGTTATGCTCAGGTCAAAGATGAAACTTGGGCGGATTACCAGCGAGAAACCGGCAACAGCTGGAGTGACCGCGATGATTTTGCCGACGCCATCGATTTTATGGGTTGGTACACTAACAAGGCCCAGCGGCTCAATGGCACCTCCAAGTGGGATGCCTATGGCCAGTACCTCAACTATCACGAAGGGTGGGGTGGCTACCGGCGTGGCAGCTATCGCAGCAAGGGGTGGTTGATGAAGACCTCTCGCAAGGTAGAGGCTCGCGCCCAGCGCTACGGCGCCCAGTACCGTCAATGCAAGGATCAGCTCTCCCGCAGGGGCTGGTTCTGGTAACCAAATCAGGAGTCAGAAATGCCGTTATTGGACAGTTTTACCGTTGACCACACCCGTATGGAAGCGCCAGCGGTGCGTGTGGCCAAGACCATGCAGACCCCGAACAAGGACACTATTACCGTGTTCGACCTGCGTTTCTGCGTACCGAATCAGGAGATCCTCTCCGAGCGCGGTATCCATACGCTGGAGCACCTGTTCGCCGGTTTTATGCGTGATCACCTGAACGGCAATGGAGTGGAGATCATCGATATCTCCCCCATGGGTTGCCGTACCGGTTTCTACATGAGCCTGATCGGTGCGCCTGACGAAGCCCGTGTTGGCGCAGCCTGGCAGGCAGCCATGAGCGATGTGCTGACCGTGCAGGATCAGGCCAAGATCCCCGAGCTGAACGAGTATCAGTGCGGCACCTACAGCATGCACTCGCTGGAAGAGGCGCACGCCATCGCCCGTCATGTGCTGGAGCGCGGTATCGGCGTCAACCACAACGACGAGCTGGCCCTGCCGGAAGAGAAGCTGAAGAGTCTGTGAGGCTGATGAGCTGTCGCTCATCGGATAATCTCTTCAGGGAATGTTAAAAGAGCCGGTCAGCCATGCTGACCGGCTCTATTTTATTCAGCCCGATCGCGGTTATGGGGATGACTTGCTCCTCTTGCTGACTCTGATTAGGATGGTTTTTGACCTGAACCTGTTGGCGGAGGTGTGACGATGAAAGGGGTATTGCTGCGTTGGCTGGCCCGTTATGACGCGTGGTGCGAGGAGTGGGGGCTCACCCAGGAGAACCGGCGCTGCTGCACGCCGGTTCGTTATGATGATGATTCAAGCAAAGAGCGAGCTTGCGCAGAAGAGGCTGAACTCAATCAAAATTGCGGGTCACGGCACCAGTAACGCTGTTGTACTCGAAGCCGAGGCCGTTTTCATACTCTGAGTCAGCCGGGAAGCGACCCATCGAGTCGCGCAGGATATAGCGGCAGTTATCGTGGTGTAGTCCATTTTCAACCTGGCTGGGGATTTCAATTATTTGCGAGTAATAATCAGCTTTTTCCTCTAATTTCTTTGAGACTGTTTGGTCTGTGTCGAGGAGTGCCTCGAATAGGAGTTCGCAGTCGTTTATGCTGCTTACTGATATTTGCTCGCTAGTTCCTCCTGTAAAAATGACATCAGTTCCTTGTATGTTGTAGTCTTCTTCTGTCCCCACAGGCCAGCCGTAGTGGTTGATATCCAGATCTTTCTTGCCCATCCCACTGAAGTTATACAGTGCGAGGTCTTGTCCCTGAACTTTCACCGCCCAGCCAGCATGAGCCAACTGAACTGCACCGGCAAAGCTGCCTGCGGTCGCCGAGACCGTGCTTTTCAGGGCATCATCCTTGATATTGATAAAGCGGGGCAGGGCGGTGACGGCCAGGATCCCCAGCACTATGATCACCAGCACCAGTTCAATCAGGGTAAAGCCGTTGTTTCTGTTGTTCATCATGTTCAATGACCCATTAAATACCGCAAACAGGTGTGAGTGATATGCAGCTGATAGATACCCATTGCCATCTCGACTTTCCGGTGTTCGACCAGGACAGGGAGGCACTGCTGGCCCGTTGTCGGGCATTGGGGGTGACGGAGTATATCATTCCTGCCATCGCAGAGGATAACTGGACTCGTGTGATGGCACTGGCAGAGCAACATGACGGCCTCTTTTATGGTCTGGGCATTCATCCCTGGTATACCGGTGAGCAGCGTGAGGGGGTGATGGAGCGGCTGCGAACGCTGGTAATGAGCCAGCCTGCCGGGCTGGTGGCCATAGGCGAGTGCGGGCTGGACCTCCGTTCTCACGTGCCGCAGGAGGGGCAGCTTGCGCTGTTTGAGGCTCAGATCCGGCTGGCTGCCGATGTCGGGCTTCCCCTGATGATCCACTCGGTGCGCGCCAATGACACTGTGGCCAAGCTGTTGCGCCGCTTCAAGCCGCCACGTGGCGGGGTGATCCATGCTTTCAGCGGTTCGTTGCAGCAGGCGGAGGCCTTCTGGCAACTGGGCTTTCGACTCGGGGTGGGCGGGGTAATCAGTTTTGAACGGGCGAACAAGACGCGAGAGGTATTTCGGGCCATGCCGCTCGAGGCCCTGGTGCTGGAAACCGATTCGCCCGATATGCCCTTACAAGGTGAGCAAGGCACCCGGAATACCCCGGAAGCGCTGCCGAAAATAGCGGAAATATTGATGACCTTGCGGGAGGAATCATCAGCGGATGTTACCAAGGTGTTATTTGAAACTGCCCGGCATATTTTCCATCACGACCAATAGCCATGAAACAAATTTGCAACACCTGATTTAGTTGTCAGGAAAAAAAATGAGCGTAAAAATCGTTTGCTGTCTAATTTTGTGACACTTGGACATTTTGATAACGATAAAATGTGACCAGCATTCTATTTTATCGGACTTTAATTAGTATAATGCGCTCCCCTTGATTAGTTGGGTTTAATAACAACTCGCTAACAAGCCAGGTGCTACTAGAGGAAGATAATAATGAATTTGTTCATGGGTCTGGTAGGGATGGCGGCGCTCGTCCTTATCGCGGTGCTGTTCTCCAGCAATCGCAAGGCAATCAACGTCCGTACCGTTGTCGGTGCGTTCGCAATTCAAGCCGGTCTGGGGGCATTTGTTCTCTATGTTCCGGTTGGTCGCGATATCCTGGTCGGCGTGTCCGACGCGGTATCCAGCGTGATCAGCTACGGCCAGAACGGGATCGACTTCCTGTTTGGCGGTCTGGTCAGCAACAAGATGTTTGAAGTGTTCGGTGGCGGCGGCTTTGTCTTTGCCTTCCGTGTTCTGCCGGTCATCATCTTCTTCTCTTCCCTGATTGCAGTGCTCTATTACCTGGGCATCATGCAGATGGTCATCAAGTTGCTGGGCGGCGGTCTGCAGAAAGTATTGGGTACTTCCCGCACCGAATCCCTCTCTGCAACTGCCAACATCTTCGTCGGTCAGACCGAAGCGCCGCTGGTGGTTCGTCCCTACATCGCCAAGATGACTGACTCCGAGCTGTTCGCCGTCATGTGTGGTGGTCTGGCTTCCGTTGCCGGTTCCGTACTGGCCGGTTACGCCTCCATGGGCGTGAAGATGGAGTACCTGATTGCTGCCTCCTTCATGGCTGCACCGGGTGGTCTGCTGTTCGCCAAACTGCTGGTTCCCGAAACCGAGACCCCGAACTACGACGAAAGCTCTGCCGATGCCGAGCTGGATGACAAGCCTGCCAACGTCATTGACGCTGCTGCTGCTGGCGCCTCTGCCGGTATGCAACTGGCCCTGAACGTCGGCGCCATGCTGCTGGCCTTCATCGGTCTGATCGCCATGATCAACGGCATCTTCTCCGGTGTGGGTGGCTGGTTCGGTTATCCGCAACTCTCTCTGGAACTGCTGCTGGGCTGGATCTTCTCCCCGCTGGCCTTCTTGATCGGTGTGCCTTGGAATGAAGCAGTGGTTGCCGGTTCCTTCATCGGTCAGAAGCTGGTAGTGAACGAGTTCGTGGCTTACCTGAACTTCGCTCCGTACCTGAAAGACGAAGTGCTGATCAACGGTGTGGCCATGTCCGATCACACCAAGGCGATCATCTCCTTCGCACTGTGTGGTTTTGCCAACCTCTCCTCTGTTGCCATCCTGCTGGGTGGTCTGGGGTCCATGGCGCCGAACCGCCGCGGCACCATTGCACGCTTTGGTCTGAAAGCCGTACTGGCTGGCTCTCTGTCCAACCTGATGTCTGCCACTATCGCAGGCTTCTTCCTGGCACTGTCCGGCATGTAATCGCCGCCTGACTGACAGGGTATAAACACGAACGCCACGGCATCTGCCGTGGCGTTCGCGTATGGAGCGGTGACAACCGTTTTCCTATCTAAACTAATAATAAAATGAGTCAAATCGGAGGTTATATGAATGAAGTGCTACTGGCGATGGTGGCCGGCTTTATAGTTGGTTTGTTGTTTTCTTTCCTCAAATTGCCGATCCCGGCGCCTCCCGTTTTATCCGGGGTAATGGGGATCGTCGGGGTCTATCTGGGGGGATTGGCCTACTCCTGGATCCTGACTCGTTTCTTTTCGTAAGGCTTTTTTAGACCTGGATTTGCCAGATGTGAGGTACCTCTGAAATTGGCAAATCCGGCTTGCAAACAGGGGGTATCTCGGCTGAAATAGGCGTTGCCAGCAGGGTGCTGGCAATGACTAATACTCGATGAAATCGGGTGTTGGCGGTCAAATGGAATTGATTGGGAAGTCGGGTCAGATGTTGTCGGCCTTTCTCAAGTCTTCATGGAACCAAGTCCGCACTTTTGTAAGAAAGTGACAGGGCTCTTGCCTTATTTACAGTCGCAGTGCCTGCAGGGTGTTTTGAATAACATCCCGATAGTGCCGGTGCCTTCGCACTGTAATTCCATTCCCGTATAGCTGGGGATTACTGCCTGTGCATCCATTGCTGGATGGTCTGGTGGTGCCCGGTTATCTGGATTAAATCGAGACTTTGGAGAACAGAATGACTGATCTGAAAGTGGCCGCTCAGCGCGCCCTGAACCTGATGGACCTGACCACCCTGAACGATGACGACACCGATCAAAAGGTGATCGACCTGTGCCATAAGGCCAAGTCACCGGCTGGCCTGACCGCCGCCGTCTGCATCTACCCCCGTTTTATCCCTATCGCTCGCAAGACACTGCGTGAGATCGGCGCTGCCGACGTACGCATTGCGACCGTGACCAACTTCCCGCACGGCAACGACGACATCGAGATCGCCGTGGCCGAAACCCGTGCCGCAGTCGCCTACGGTGCTGACGAAGTGGACGTGGTGTTCCCGTATCGCGCCTTCATGGCTGGTAATGAACAGATCGGTTTTGATCTGGTCAAAGCCTGTAAAGAGGCCTGTGGTGCCAACGTGCTGCTGAAAGTGATCATCGAAACCGGCGAGCTGAAAGAAGAGGCGCTGATCCGTCGCGCTTCCGAGATCTGTATCGATGCCGGTGCCGACTTCATCAAGACCTCCACCGGTAAGGTGCCGGTCAATGCGACTCCCGAAGCGGCCCGCATCATGATGGAAGTGATCAAGGCCAAGAATCCGAAAGTCGGCTTCAAGCCTGCTGGTGGCGTGAAAGACGCAGCCGTTGCCGGTCAGTACCTGGCCATGGCCGAAGAGATCCTCGGTAACGACTGGGTATCCGCCCGTACCTTCCGCTTTGGTGCATCCAGCCTGCTGGCCAGTCTGCTGGCCACTCTGGGGCATGGCGACAAGCCGGCCAACACCAGCGGTTACTAATAGGTTGATGAGAGGGCGGACGGCTGTCCGCCCTGTTAGCCCCCACCATGTGGTGTGCGGGCAAGGATTCAGGCTTGTGTAACGCCAGCAATGGCGGAGGGAATGAAAGATGTTTTTGCCTCAAGAAATTATTCGCAAGAAGCGCAACGGTGAAGCGCTCAGTACCCAAGAGATTCAATTCTTCGTTCAGGGCATTACCAACAACACCATCGGCGAGGGGCAGATTGCCGCCTTGGCGATGGCGGTCTACTTCAAAGACATGACCATGGATGAGCGGGTTGCCCTGACCTGCGCCATGCGCGACTCCGGCATGGTATTGACCTGGGATCACCTCAATCTGGGTGGCCCGATTGTCGACAAGCACTCTACCGGCGGTGTGGGTGACGTTGTCTCCCTGATGCTTGGCCCGATGGTGGCCGCTTGTGGCGGTTTCGTGCCGATGATCTCCGGCCGTGGCCTGGGCCACACCGGCGGTACCCTCGACAAGCTGGATGCCATTCCCGGCTACCAGACCTCGGTCGACAACGATCGTTTCCTGAAAGTGGTGAAAGAGGCGGGTGTCGCCATCATCGGCCAGACCGGCGATCTCGCCCCGGCTGACAAGCGTATCTATGCAGTACGTGACATCACCGCCACCGTTGAATCCATCGCGATGATCACCGGCTCCATCCTCTCCAAGAAGCTCGCCTCCGGGCTGGAAGCGCTGGTGATGGATGTGAAAGTGGGCTCCGGCGCCTTTATGCCGACCTTCGAAGCCTCCGAAGAGCTGGCCAAGAGCATTGTGGCCGTGGCCAACGGTGCCGGTTGCCGCACCTCTGCGCTCTTGACCGATATGAACCAGGTGCTGGCCTCCAGCGCCGGTAACGCGGTGGAAGTGCGTGAAGCGGTGCGCTACCTGACCGGTGAATACCGCAACCCGCGGATCCACGAAGTGACCATGGCGCTGTGTGCCGAGATGCTGATCTCCGCCGGCCTTGCCAGCGACGAGCGCGATGCCCGTGCCAAGCTGCAGGCGGTGCTGGATAACGGCAAGGCGGCCGAGATCTTCGGTCGCATGGTGACTGGTCTCGGTGGCCCGGCCGATTTTATGGAGCGTTACGACGCTTACCTGCCCAAAGCCGCCATCGTGCGCCCGGTCTTCGCGGCCAGCAGCGGCTTCGTGACCGCCATGGATACCCGCGAGCTGGGTCTGGCCGTGGTGGCGATGGGCGGTGGTCGCCGCGCTGCCGGTGACAAACTTGATTATGCAGTCGGTCTGACCGACTTTATCCGCCTGGGTCAAAGTGTTGATGCTGACAAGCCGATCGCGATGATCCACGCTCAGACTGAAGAGCAATATGCTCAGGCTGCCAGCATGGTGCAGGCGGCTGTCCGGATTGGTGGCGAGCGGCCGGAGGCACTGCCTGAAGTGTACCGCCGTATCACCCTGGCCGATTTGTAACAAGGGGAAGACCCATGAAACGTACCTTTATTCTGATGATGGACTCTTTCGGTATTGGCGCTGCTGCCGACGCCGACAAGTTCGGAGATGTGGGCGCCAACACCCTTGGCCATATCGCCAAGGCGTGTGCGGCGGGTGAAATTGAAGGCCGTGGCGCCCTCAATCTGCCCAACCTCAACAAGCTGGGTCTGGGCCACGCGGGTGAACTCGCTTCCGGCACCTTTCCGGCTGGTCTGAGCAAGGAGATCGAGGTAGTCGGTGCTTACGGTTTCGCCCAAGAGCTCTCCTCCGGCAAGGACACCCCGTCCGGTCACTGGGAGATCGCCGGTGTGCCTGTGCTGTTCGAGTGGGGCTACTTCAAGGATCACCACAACAGCTTCCCGCAGGAGCTGCTGGACGCCATCGTCGAGAAGGCCGGTCTGCCGGGCTATCTGGGCAACTGCCACGCTTCCGGTACCCAGGTGCTGGACGATCTGGGCGAAGAGCACATGCGCACCGGCAAGCCGATCCTCTACACCTCTGCCGACTCCGTGTTCCAGATTGCCTGCCACGAAGAGACCTACGGCCTCGAGAAGCTCTATGAGCTGTGCCACATCGTGCGCGAGCTGCTGGAGCCCTACAACATCGGCCGCGTGATTGCGCGTCCGTTCGTAGGTACTGGCAAGGGCAACTTCAAGCGCACCGGCAACCGTCACGACTACTCAGTGCTGCCGCCGGCGCCGACCGTGCTGGATTACATGAAAGATGCGGGCGGTCAGGTGGTCTCCATCGGCAAGATTGCCGACATCTATGCCCAGCAGGGCATCACCAAGCAGGTGAAAGGGACCGGTCTGACCGAGTTGTGGGATCGCACGCTGGAAGAGGTGAAAGCGGCCGGTGACAACACCATCGTCTTCACCAACTTCGTCGACTTCGACTCCTCCTACGGCCACCGCCGTGACGTTGCCGGTTATGCCGGTGCGCTGGAGTATTTCGATTCCCGCCTGCCGGAGCTGTTTGATCTGCTGCAAGATGGCGACGTGGTGGTGCTGACTGCGGACCACGGCTGTGACCCGACCTGGGGTGGGACCGACCACACCCGTGAATACATTCCGGTGCTGTTCTTCGGCAAGCCGGTCAAGGCTGGCTCCGTCGGTCGTCGCGAGACCTTTGCCGATATCGGCCAGAGCATCGCGGCTTACCATGGCCTGCCGAAACTGGCATACGGTACCAGCTTCCTGTAATTTACCCGCCCGCCACTTCGGCGGCGGGCAATTTATAAAACAATAAAACTCAACCTAGTGTGAAGGAATCAAGAGAATGGCAACTCCTCATATCAATGCGAAAGATGGCGCCTTTGCTGATACCGTGCTGATGCCGGGCGACCCCCTGCGCGCCAAGTACATCGCTGAAACTTTCCTGGAGAACGTCGAGCAGATCTGCGACGTGCGCAACATGTTCGGTTTCACCGGTACCTACAAGGGCCGTCGTATCTCCGTCATGGGTCACGGCATGGGTATCCCGTCCTGCTCCATCTACGCAAAAGAGCTGATCACCGATTACGGTGTGAAGACCCTGATCCGCGTGGGCTCCTGTGGCGCCGTGCGTGAAGACGTGAAACTGCGTGACGTGGTGATCGGTATGGGTGCCTGCACCGATTCCAAAGTAAACCGTCTGCGCTTCAAAGATCACGACTTCGCTGCCATCGCCGACTTCGACCTGGTTGCCAATGCCGTGCAGGCCGCCAAGAACAAGGGCGTTGCCGTGCGCGTCGGTAACATCTTCTCCGCCGACCTGTTCTACACTCCGGACCCCTCCATGTTCGACGTCATGGAAAAGTACGGCATCCTGGGTGTCGAGATGGAAGCCGCCGGTATCTACGGCGTGGCCGCAGAGTACGGTGCCAAGGCGCTGACCATCTGCACCGTCTCCGACCATATCCGTACCGGTGAGCAGACCACCTCTGAAGAGCGTCAGCTGACCTTCAACGACATGATCGAAATCGCACTGGATTCCGTCCTGCTGGGCGACAAGTAATTCCCTTGCGAATAAGAAACGGCGGCCTTCTGGCCGCCGTTTTTGTATCTGCTCATTGGTTGCGCCATCAATTTTCCGGAGGTGGCGAGGGGGGCGTACTCTTTTTCTTGTGCTTGCGCACCCGCATGTAGTTGCGGCGCACGCCGTAGGAGATGAGCACCCCGGCCAGCAGGGCGACCAGCAGCATGAGCCGCTGTTTCTCCTGCACCACCTTGAGCCGGGTGTCCTTGTCTGCCAGCATCTGCTGTTCTTCCAGGGTGATGCGCAGGAAGCCGATGGTCTGCTCGCCATCCCGGATCTCCTGCACGAACTGGATCCGCCCCTTGCCCTGCTCCGGCAGTGACTTGTTATCGCTGCCGATGGGCAGCAGGCTCTCCAGCGGCACCGCCTGCTCAGACTGGGCGAGGGGAATGCCGCGTCCGTCGTAGAGGGTGGCATCGAGGATCTCCGGCTCCGCCGCCAGATCCCGCGCCAGCCGCTCCAGCTCGCTGCTCTTCTCCTCCTTGATCCAGCGCTTCATGTCGCGGGCGGCATAGGCGACCAGCGCCTGCGCCCGGTTGCGCGCTTCGCTGTGCAGCGAGGCCTGGCTTTCACCTTGCATATGGATAAGCACACCGAGCACCCAGCATCCGAGCAGGATACCGGCACCCAGGCTGAGAACACGTTTGATGGGAAGATGACGCTGCAAGCGCGAGACCTCATGGTAACAAGGAGTGGCGGGATCTTGGCGCTTGCCTGTACAAAAAGCAATACGCTACTCTGGGCCAGCATTGTTAACCCCCTGATCACCAAGGAAGGCGTATCCCTTATGTTGTTGTCTCGGCTCCCCCCTCTGTTATCCGATTGGCCTGCGTTGTTGTCCGGCTCACCTTATTGGCAGCTCAACGCCGATGCGTTGCACCCAACAGAGACCCCGCAGGCGGGCGGCTGGCTGGTACTGTTTGGCAGGGGGCTGGGCGCCTCCCATCTGGCGCATCTGTCGCCATTGCTGGCAGGGCAGGGAGTGATGGCCACCCTCTACCCTCCCACCGAGGTAGCGGGCGTGTCACTGCTGCTGCTTGGCTGCGATCGCTTCTCTTCCGAGCTGGTGGCCGAGCTCAAGAGTGGTGAGTGGGAGATCGATCTCTGCCATCTGTCCGCGCTACCGACCCTGAGCGAGCCCGGCCTGCTGGTGATGGACATGGACTCCACCGCGATCCGCATCGAGTGCATCGACGAGATTGCCCGGCTTGCCGGGGCCGGCGAGCAGGTGGCGGCAGTGACGGCCGCAGCCATGCAGGGCAAGCTGGAGTTTTCCGACAGCCTGCGCAATCGGGTTGCCCTGTTGGCAGGGGCGCCGGTCTCCATTCTCGACGAGGTGGCGGCATGGATGCCCTGGATGCCTGGATTGCAGCTGATGGTCGATACCCTCAAAGGGGCGGGTTGGAAGGTGGCCATCGCCTCCGGCGGTTTTACCCGTTTTGCTGGCCAGTTGCAGCGCGATCTGGGGCTCGATGCTATCTTCGCCAACGAACTGGTGGTGGAGGGGGGCCAGCTGACCGGCAAGGTGAGCGGGCGTATCGTCGATGCCAGCGTCAAGGCTGAGGTGTTGCAGCAGCTTGCTCAGGAGTACGGCATTGCTGCCGCCCAGACCGTGGCCATCGGCGATGGTGCCAACGATCTCAAGATGATGGGGGTCGCGGGTCTTGGCATCGCCATTCACGCCAAGCCGCTGGTGCGGGCGCAGGCGGCGGCCACCCTCAACCATCACGATTTGGAGGGGGTGATCTGCTTGCTGGCGGCACGGGCCTGCAGCGAGCAGCGTTGGGACAAGCGCTGACAGTGTTTCAAGGAGGAAACCAATAAAAATGGAATTGTTGCAGCAGTCTCTGTTTATCCCCTGTGGTGGCCATCAATTGCATGTTCGCCATATCAAACCCCGGGTCGCCGTGCATGGAGAGCCGATCCTGATGGTGCATGGCGCCATCGAGAACGGGCGGATCTTCTATACCGAATCGGGCAAGGGGCTGGCCTGCTTTCTGGCCCGTAACGGCTATCAGGTCTATGTGGCTGATTTGCGGGGGCGGGGGCTCAGCACTCCTGCCATCGCCGAGCAGGCAGAGCACGGTCAGCATGAGCTGATCACCGAGGATCTGCCCGCCCTGCAGCGCTGGATTGCCGAGCGCCATCATGGCTTCAAGGTGCATTGGGTGGCCCACTCCTGGGGCGGCGTCATCATGGCCTCGACCCTGGTGCGATTCCCCGAGCTGGCGGATCAGGTGGCCAGCCTGCTGTTTTTTGGCACCAAGCGCGGTGTGTCGGTGCACAATCCCGAGCGCTGGCTGAAGGTGGATCTGATCTGGAATCGGCTGGCCCCCTGGCTGGCTCGCCGCCGTGGTTTTCTGGCGGCTCGTACTCTGAAGATCGGTGCTGACGACGAGCCGCTGCGCTATCTGCAGGAGACCATCCCCTGGGTCAAGTGCGGCCCCTGGCAGGATCCTCACGACGGTTTTGCCTATGACGAGGCGGCGGCACGGGTCAACTGGCCACCGCTCTGGATGATTTCGGCCAAAGCGGACAAGGTGCTGGGTCACCCGATCGATGTGCGCCGCTTCAGCGACGAGATGGGTTCGGCCACACGTCACACCCGATTGGGGCGGGACAACGGCAACCGCCTCGATTATGACCACATCAATATGCTGACCGCCCCGCAGGCCCAGGAGGATCACTTTCCCCAGATCCTCGACTGGCTGCTCAACCCGCAGGCGGCATGACAAAAAACAGGGCGCCTCGAGCGCCCTGTTTCATTTCTGTCTGTTTCCGGATCATCAGTTCAGCGGTGGCGTGATGCCAAAGCGGAACAGAGTGGCCTGGGTGGTATCGGTCAGTTCGCCCACCCCCACCACGCTCCACAGCTCCTCTTCCAGCTTGCGTGCCTTGTGGATGGCGAACTTGGCGATGTAGTCCAGCTCGTTGGCGATGAAGTTGGTGTCGGGCCGTCCGGTACGGGAGATACCGACCAGCACCGAGTAGAACTCCCCCTGTTGCTGCGCCAGCTCGATGAACTGACGCTTCTCTTTGACATTGGCAAAGCTGCTGGCCAGTCGGCTGCTGAAGATGGGCAGGCCGGCCTTGGTCTGGATGCTGGCGATATAGACCTCGTCTTCCCTCGGTTTGTCCTCCCGCTCGATGGCACGTAGCGGGTTCATCAGCAGCTCCTTGAGCAGCTCCCCCTGAAACAGCGGGTAGAGGTTCTCCTGCTCCGGCAGCTCGGCACAGGCTTGCAGCAGCCGCTGCAGACTGCGTGGTTGCAGGGATTTGCCGATGGAGGCCGGTTTGGGCGCGCCTTTCAGCTTGTTGACATAGACCGGCGAGTTGAACAGGTGGTGGGTGTAGATGTTGCGCAGTGCCCGCGCCAGCCCACGATAGCGGCGCTGCTCCTGCGCCGCCTTGAGCTTGTTCTGGTTGCTCTCGATCAGCAGGCTGAAGAATTGGCGGCCGGTATGGCGATCCGAATCCCCTTCGATGCAGAGGTGCAGCACGGTGCGGGTCATGTTAAGGCTGACCAGCCGGTAGGAGAGGCGCTGCAAGTCCATGCTCTTGGAGAGCTCCTGCAGGCGGGGCAGGGCGATGGTCACCACATCGTTTTTCTCGCCGATAAAGGCATCTTCCAGCTCGATTTGCAGGCCGTGAGTCGAGATGTCGCGGGTCCAGCCGATCCAGGATTTGCCGTTGTGATGGATGGCGACCGCGGTCTTGTGGATGTAGCGCGACTCCTTGCGCAGCTGAACATAGTGCAGGGTCTCGATCTCGAACGGGGCAACCCCCTGCTCGTGGCCAAAGCGTTGCAGCTCGTTGGCGTTGTTGCTGACCCCTTCCTGATGGAACTCTTCCCGCTGGGACTCCAGGCCGATCTCCTGCAGCAGGCCGCAATAGCCGATCTGTTTGAGCCGCTCGAGCAGCAGGATGTCTTGCAACTGCGGGTTGTCCTGCCCCTGCAGTTGTCCCACATCCGCCTCGACCAGATCGCACGCTTCCAGCGTGAACTTGTAGACTCGCCAGCTGGGGCGGCGTGAGCCCACCTGGAAGAAGAGGGCGGTGAGGCCACTCTGACGCAGCTCCTCGGCGGTGGCGGAGAAGAAGTAGATGTGGCTGCGCACCGTGTGGGTAAAGCAGTAGATGATGGTCTCGGTGGTGGTGCCGGGGGCCGGGCAGAGCCGTTTCATCCGCTCTGCGCTGAAAAGCCCCGCGAGGGCATCGCGGTTTTTCTCATCGCGCCAATACTCCAGCAGGTGCTGGTTGTTTTCCGTACGCAGGGCTATCTCGAGATTGGGGCTGTCGCCAGTGCCGAAGAAGAGCGGCATACCGGTCATCCGTGGCAGATAGAACTGCTCATACCCCTTGATGATGGCGGCGGAGAGCAGATAGTCGACGCTGACCCGATAGCGGATCTTGTTGGCATCGATAAAGTCGCTGAGGAAGGCATCAAAGGCGGGCTGTTCGCCGGAGCGCACCAGTCGCAGCCAGTATTTCCCCTCTTTGCTCTCTTCGCCGAGGATCTGATAGCCGACCGGCTGATGCAGCACCGGATTGGGGGTGTCCCGCTCCAGTCCGGTAAAGAAGACCTCCACCTGGGCGCCGGTGTGATAGTTCGGCAGATAGGGAACCGAGACCCGCATGCCACCCAGCGAGAGATCGGAACTCTTGGCGAACAGCTTCTCTCCGTCCTGAAACTTGATCAGCACCGGCGAGCTGAAGTGCATCCGCTCCTGACGGCGGCCGTAGTAGCTGGCAAAGGCGATGGTGTTGACATCATATTGCCGGAAGGGGCTGGCCGGCGGCGACAGCTGACCATCCACGCGGGCGTTGTGGTGCTGTTTTTGCCACTGTTGCAGCGCCTCGTAGGCGCCGAGGGTATAAATATCGCGGTAGAGATAGCACTGGGACTGGAACAGGGCTATCGCATCGGCGGGCATGAAGTGAGTGATGCCGTCAAACTCATGCACCAGGCACTCATCCTCCAGCTCATCGCGCATGTCGATGACCCTGCGGCAGGGGGAGCACTTGCGCTTGAGCTCCATCTTGATCAGAAAACGGCTGTTGCTGTTTTCCTCCTGAGTCATGCGGTTGAAGATCTCCTCGAAATCTTTCTCCCGCAGCAAGGGGACGAGTTGTTCAATCAGATGTTGCTGGTGTTCTGAATCCATTTGTTCCTGCCACGGAAAGTCACTTTTCCGATTCTGGGTTTGATCTGTCGGTCGCAAACAAGTATATCAAGCAGGAATTCATCCTGTCCCCGAGTTATCAATGGCCAAAAATAAAACTGCTTATGTTTGTTCCGAATGTGGTGCCGACTTCACACGCTGGCAAGGTCAATGCAGCGAGTGCAAGGAGTGGAATACCATCACCGAGGTGCGCCTCGGCTCGGTGAGCCCCGCTGGCAAGAGTGCCCGTTACACCGGTTATGCCGGCGCGGTCGGCAGTCAGGTACAGACACTGGCAGAGATCGCCACTACCGAAATTCCCCGTTTTACCTCAGGTTTCAAGGAGCTGGATCGGGTGCTTGGTGGCGGTGTGGTGCCCGGCTCGGCCATTCTGATCGGCGGCAACCCGGGGGCGGGCAAGTCGACCCTGTTGCTGCAGACCATGTGTGGTCTCGCAGAGCGGATGAAAACACTCTATGTCACCGGCGAGGAATCGCTCCAGCAAGTCGCGATGCGGGCCAACCGCCTTGGGCTGCCCACCGACAAGCTGCGAATGCTCTCCGAGACCAGCGTCGAGCAGATCTGCCTGATTGCCCAGCAGGAGCAGCCGCAGATCATGGTGATTGACTCCATTCAGGTGATGCATGTGGCGGATGTGCAATCGTCCCCCGGTTCTGTCTCACAGGTGCGCGAAGCGGCGGCGCTGCTGACCCGCTATGCCAAGCAGAATCATGTGGCCATCTTCATGGTGGGTCATGTGACCAAGGATGGCAGTCTGGCGGGCCCCAAGGTGCTGGAACACTGCATCGACTGCTCTGTGCTGCTTGATGGTGGCCATGACTCCCGTTTTCGGACTCTGCGCTCCCACAAAAACCGCTTCGGCGCGGTCAACGAGCTGGGGGTTTTTGCCATGACCGAGCAGGGGATGCGCGAGGTGAGCAACCCCTCCGCCATCTTCCTCAGCCGAGGGCAGGAGCAGGCGCCCGGTTCCATCGTCATGGTGATCTGGGAGGGCACCCGGCCGCTGCTGGTGGAGTTGCAGGCGCTGGTGGACTACTCCCAGCTCTCCAACCCGCGCAGGGTGGCGGTGGGGATGGATCACAACCGGCTCGCCATGTTGCTGGCGGTGCTGCACCGTCACGGCGGGTTGCAGATGGCGGATCAGGATGTCTTCATCAACGTGGTTGGCGGGGTCAAGGTCGAGGAGACCAGTGCGGATCTGGCGCTGCTGCTGGCGATGGTCTCCAGCTTCCGGGACCAGGCGCTGCCCAAGGATCTGGTGGTGTTCGGCGAAGTGGGCCTTTCCGGTGAAATTCGCCCTGTGCCGTCCGGCCAGGAGCGGTTGCAGGAGGCGGCCAAGCACGGTTTCCGCCGTGCCATCGTGCCGCACGCCAATGCCCCCAAGCATCCCATCGAAGGGATGGAAGTGGTGCCGGTCAAGAAGCTGTCTGAGGCACTCGAGGCGCTGTAATCCCTCAGCATTGCAATCGATACAACAGCCCATAAAAAAGAGCGCCTCGGCGCTCTTTTTTATGGGCTGGAACCTGCCATCAGGGCTGGCTATGTTCCAGATGTTCGCTCAGCAGTTGTTCCAGCTCGCGGTGGAGCAGCTCTTCGTCGCCGACGTTAAGCTCGATCATCCGCTTGAGATGGGTAGCACTGTCGATATCGATGTGGTGGCAGTAGAAACCCAGCTTCTTGCTGGCTTCGTGGGTCAGCTCGACCTGCATTTTGATCTCGATATCGCTACCGCTCAGGATAAAGCTGAGCTGGTACTCCTTGTTGTCACGGCTCTCCCAGTCGTCGGGGCGGATCAGCAGGGCTCCCTGCAAGGAGACGTCGACAAGCTGGGTCTGCCACTTCTGTTCCCCCTGGGTGAGTTCTGCCATGGTCAAGTAGAGGATCCGTGCAAAACGGCGGCGCTCAGACATGCTCATCTCCTGTATGCAATAAGTGTGGACGCTAGGGTCATTGCTCTGAGTGTAATCCACCTTGGTTGCCAGTATCTTGAACTTGCTCCGAAAATGGCATTCAGGCTTGCTGGGTACTCAAGGATTCCACCACATGAAGCGCCTTGACCAGGCGGTCTTCCTGTTTGAACCGCTCTTCCAGAACTGGGCCCAACTCGTTGAGATCATCATCCAGTAGCAGCAATTGGGCCTCGTCGGCATCACTGTATTTGTCGTTGAACTCGAGGGCGAATTCAGTGCTGTTACGAATATGGGGATAGATGCGCTTGGCCAGCTCCAGTGTTTCGCCGCTGGCTTGCTCGAAGGCGGTGACGACGTGGTGGTAGATCTCGAAATGGCCTGCACTGACATAGTCGACCAAGCGGTCGCAAAACTGATGCAGCTCTTCTGTTTTGGGCAGGCAGCGTTGCTTGGTCCGCGCCGGAGTGA
This sequence comes from Aeromonas sp. 55A, assembly GCF_051919665.1. NCBI lineage: Bacteria > Pseudomonadati > Pseudomonadota > Gammaproteobacteria > Aeromonadales > Aeromonadaceae > Aeromonas > Aeromonas sp. 55A. Next base: position 2,196,683 of record NZ_JBQBEH010000008.1, read on the forward strand.
GGCCTGCCAGATGCATGTATCCAACCAGCAACGCTTGCCTTGCATCCAGCCAGTCGTCGATAGCCTTATGCTTGCCTGCCAGCGCCTGCTTGGTCTGTTCCAGTTTCGTCAACATAATCCCTATCCCTCCGTGGGGCAAAGGCTGGCCGATTGTTCGGTATTCCGAGCCGTTTGAGCAGTGACACAACCTATAACTAGGGAAAATCTGGGCAAGCGTCAATAGCCATGGGGGGATAATGTTAAGTGGCGAAGAAATAGTCAGCGGATTGTGTCTGCGTGCTAGCAGGTTTCAGGCCTGCTCACGGTTTTTCGCGTGTGGAATGTGACTATTTCCGCAGATCTTGATGAAAACCCCAGCGTTTGACGCGTTCGGCTCGATAAAGGCTTTGCCTGTGCGTTTTTTTTTGCATAGAGTGACCCAGCGCTAAATGCCCGATCATAAAGGAAATGTTATGAACAAAGCTCAACTTGTCGATGCGATTGCCGCCAAAGCAGATCTGAGCAAAGCTCAGGCCAAAGTCGCTCTGGAAGAGATTATCAATGGTATTACCCAGAGCTTGAAAGAAGGCGATGCTGTGCAACTGGTCGGTTTTGGCACCTTCAAGGTCACCCACCGCGCAGGCCGCACCGGTCGTAACCCGCAAACTGGTAAAGAGATCCAGATTGCTGCTGCCAACGTGCCTTCATTCGTGGCTGGCAAGGCTCTGAAAGACGCCGTCAAGTAAGTCCGAAAGTCTGTTTTGTCCAATGCCAGTCAGCTTGCTGACTGGCATTGTTTTTATGGGATTCTCACATCCTTCCTATTGGTCCTTCCTGACTTTTCCTTCTGTCAGCCTTATTGCGGCTGAGGCCTTATGCCGTCTGCGGGTTGGATGGCAGCGGCCAGATCCGCTCATAGGCCCAGGTAAAGACCATGATGTAGACGAGGTAGAAGGCGACGAAACCGAGATCCAGCATCAGGGCGTCCCACACTCCCAAATCGAGTCAGAACATGACGCAGGGGAGGGAGAGCATCATAAAGCTCGCCTCATAGCCAAACGCGTGCAGGAAGCGGTCCAGTGGTCGCTTGTTGGTACGCCCGCACAGTTTGAGCAACCCCTTGTCGAACAACAGGTTCCAGCCGTAGGTCCAGGCGGTGGCGACGATGGAGAAGAAGATGGCCAGCGAACCGACCTCGGCGACGCCCTGACCGAACAGCTGGCTGATCAGCGGTGCGACCAGTGCCAGCCCGATGCCTTCGTAGAGAACCAGATAACGAAGTCGATCAGGGGGGGTGCGAAGTTGAGTACTACTCATGGGGATATGCCTCCTGTGGGAGGCGCATTCTAATCAGGGAGTGGTTAAAAGAGAAGCATCGGCCCGTCATGACGGGCGTTGAGGGGCATGATGATGCCCCCTCTTTGCGATACGTCTCTATTGCCAATTTGGGCGTTAGCCCTGAGTGGTCAAGTCTGCGACTCAGGCGCCGGTTGGCGTGACCCGTGTCAGCATGGCAAAGCCCTCTTCCACTTGTGTGAGCTCTACCTTGACCTCCCCCAACTCGGCGAGCGAGGCAACATGAGTGCCACCACAGGGAATGGTCACCTCCTGGCCTTCCAGCATGCAGTGCCAGTAACGGGAATCGATGATCGCCTCGCCAGCGCGGCTACGGCGGATCTCGCCTCCGGCTGCGATCCAGTCGGCCAGTTGCTGGTTGACCTTATCTTCAATCACCGCCAAATCTGCCAGCAGCGCCTCGCTGTTGACCCCTTTCTTGCGCAGGCTCTTGCCGATGCGGTACTGCTCCCGTGATCCGTTAGGCTCGACCCGAGAGCTTTGAATAGCCAGACGGTCGAAGTCGGTCTGGCCCAGTGCATCACGCTCGCTTACCTCCTTGCGCCAGTAGGGTTTGAGTACTCGATTGAGCGCCAGCGCCGCCAGATGGCAGCCGCTATGGCCCAGACTCAGGGCGTGGCGGGCAGCGCTATCTACTTGTAATTCGACCTGGCTGCCAACGGCTAGCTCATGGTCACCGGTCAGCGGATGGACCACCACGAAACGCCACCCTTCAGCCCCCCGTTTTACCGGAATGGCAGTATCGACAAACAGCTCGCCATCCGGGCTGATGGCCCCCATCCGGCAAGGGCCAATGGCGGCTTCGCCCCCTTCCCAGCGAACATGGCCCACATCCCCCGGCTGATCGGGCCAGAGGTGGCTCTGGGGATGAAAGGGGGTGAGGTCGGTGACCAGCAGTGTGGTGTCGCCACGCTGGCAGCAGACCACGCTGGCTTGCTCCTGATGATGGCCCAGCACGAAGCTGGCTCGGGTGTGTTCCATGGCAAGGCTCCCGCAACGATAAATGAGAAGAGAAAGCGGCAGCATACGCCAAAGTGCGAAGAGGCTCATTAACCAGAGTTAATGAGCCTCTCTATCTCGGTTTTACAGTTCGCTAGATCATGGCAACCAGCAGATAGGCGTTGAGGCCAATCACCAGCGCAACGATAAGGCGGCCGATGGCTTGTGTGACGGGGTGGTTACGATGTTGCCCCATCAGAGCCCGATCGCCGGTCAGCATCAACAGCGGGATCAGGGCCAGCGCGATCCCAAAGCTCAGGATCACCTGACTCAACACCAGAATTTCGGTGGTGTTGAGCCCCATGGCGATTACCACGAAGGCGGGAGCCATGGTGATGGCGCGACGCAGCCAGAGCGGGATGGTAAAGCGGACAAAGCCCTGCATCACCACTTGCCCGGCCAGGGTGCCCACCACGGTAGAGCTGATACCGGAGGCGACCAGCGAGAGGCCAAACAGTGTGGCGGCAGCCTGACCCAGCAGTGGAGTGAGGGTCTGGTAGGCGGATTCCAGCTCGGCCACCTGCTGGTGGCCCGAGCTGTGGAACGCTGCAGCCGCCATCGCCATCATCGCCAGATTGACGAAGCCGGCGATGGTCATGGCAATGGCTACATCGACCCGGGTAGTGTGCAACCGCTGGCTGACCGACCCCTGCTCCTGTGTGTGCTGGGTCAGCGCCGAGTGCAGATAGATAACGTGGGGCATCACGGTGGCACCGAGCACACCGGCGGCCAGATAGACGGCATCGCTGTTGGGCAAACCGGGGAAGAGGGCGCCCTCCAGCAGGCTGGGCAGATGGGGGCGGGAGAAGATCAGCTCAACGATGTAGGCCGCCGCGACAAACAGCAGCAGGCCACCGACTACGAACTCCAGCGGTTTCTGGCCACGGGATTGCAACATCAGGATCCCCCAGGTCACCACGGCGGTGATACAGGCTCCTTCAAGCAAGGTCACGCCAAGCAGCAGCTTGAAGCCGACTGCGGCGCCGATAAATTCGGCGAGATCGGTGGCCATGGCGATGATCTCTGCCTGTACCCAGTAGGCCCAGACCACCGGTTTTGGCAGTCGGTCGCGGATGTGCTCCGCCAGATTCTTGCCGGTGACGATACCAAGTTTGGCCGAGAGGGTCTGCACCAGCATGGCCATCAGATTGGCCCATACCACCACCCAGAGCAGTTGGTAGCCAAAGGTAGAGCCCGCCTGAATATTGGTGGCGAAGTTGCCCGGGTCGATATAGCCGATGGCGGCGATAAAGGCAGGCCCGAGCAGGGTCAGTTTGAATTTGCGGGCTGGAATCGTAGTCGTCAGTGCGGGTTGCATGGCATCACCCTCCATAAGGATATGGAGAGAGAATAGATCTAAGTGATAATCATTATCAATTGTTGTTTCTGATGATTTCCATCGGGAAAAACATTTAAGGCAGTCAGTTGCAGTGAGGGATGTGATTTCGTACAATACGCCGCCCTAGAAAAGCAGCGACTAAACACCTTTATGTTCCTTGCCTCCGAGGTCTGGCTGCACCTGGGCGGAGGCTGAATTAATCCGTAAGGAGCTAAAATGCGTCATTACGAAATCGTCTTCATGGTTCATCCGGACCAGAGCGAGCAAGTTCCCGGCATGATCGAGCGTTACACCGGCGCCATCACCACCTCCGGTGGTACCATTCATCGCCTGGAAGATTGGGGCCGTCGTCAGCTGGCTTACCCGATCGACAAACTGCACAAAGCCCACTACGTTCTGATGAACGTAGAAGCAGAGCAAGCCGTTATCGATGAGCTGGAAACCAACTTCCGCTTCAACGATGCCGTTATCCGCAACATGATCATGCGCACCAAGCACGCCGTGACTGAAGTTTCTCCGATGGCCAAGGCCAAAGAAGAGCGCTTCACCCGTCGTGACGACGAGCGCCGCGAAGAAGCTACTGAAGCTGCTTCCGAAGAGTAATTCTGGATCACTGACTAGAGGATAAAGGCCATGGCACGTTATTTCCGTCGTCGTAAGTTCTGCCGCTTCACCGCCGAGAACGTTACCGAGATCGACTACAAAGATATCGTTACTCTGAAAAACTACATCACTGAATCTGGCAAGATCGTACCGAGCCGTATCACCGGTACCCGCGCCAAGTATCAGCGTCAGCTGGCACGCGCCATCAAGCGTGCTCGTTACCTGGCTCTGCTGCCGTACACCGATCTGCACAACAAGTAAGAATCGGCCCGGCACTTAAGCCTAACTCAACGAAATTTATAGAGGAAAGGTAATGCAAGTTATCCTGCTCGACAAAATCGCCAAACTGGGCGGTCTGGGTGACCAAGTTTCCGTGAAATCTGGTTATGCCCGTAACTACCTGATCCCGCAAGGCAAAGCTGTTATGGCTACCAAGGCCAACATCGAAGCTTTCGGTGCTCGTCGCGCTGAGCTGGAAGCCAAACTGGCTGCCAACAAAGCTGCTGCTGAAGAGCGCGCTGCCAAGCTGGCCGAACTGGCTACCGTGGTTATCGCTTCCAAGTCTGGCGACGAAGGCAAGTTGTTCGGTTCCATCGGTACCCGTGACGTTGCTGAAGCCATCACTGCTGCCGGCGTAGCCGTTGCCAAGAGCGAAGTCCGCATGGGCAACGTTCTGCGTAACACCGGTGACTACGAAGTTGCTGTTCAGCTGCACGCTGACGTTAAAGCAACCGTACAGATCCAGGTTGTTGCCCTGTAATAGCGATTCGCTTTTGCAGAAAAAACCCGCGCTCTTGCGCGGGTTTTTTATTTTCCGGCCCGGGGGTAGAGTGAAGGTCTGTTCCACTGGAGGAGATCCTTATGGCTTGGGTAGAAGGTCGCGTCATCGAACGCATCGAATGGACACCCACCCTGTTTTCCCTGCGGGTAGCAGCCGAGCTGGTCCCCTACAAGGCAGGCCAATTCACCAAGCTGGCCCTCGAGCAGGGCGATCGCCACATTCAGCGCGCCTACTCCTTTGTCAATCCCCCCTCTGCGCCATACCACGAGTTCTATCTGGTCGAGATCCCGAGCGGTGAGCTGACTCCGTCCCTTGGCTTGCTGCAAGCGGGCGATACATTGCTGGTGCAATCCCAGGCCACCGGCTTCCTGACGCTGGATGAGGTGCCCGCCGGGCGCGATCTCTGGCTGCTCTCGACCGGCACTGCCATCGGCCCCTTCCTCTCCATGCTGGCAGATGGGGAAGCCTTCAACCGTTTCGAGAATCTGGTGCTGGTGCACGGGGTGCGCAAAGGCGAAGAGCTGAGCTATCAGGATTTGATCGCCAGCTTTGCCGAGCAATATGGCGCGCGTTTTTGCTATGTCCCCTTTGTCAGCCGCGAGCCCTGGCCTGATGCAATGGCAGGGCGGATCCCGGCGGCTATCGCCAATGGTCAACTGCAGGCTCGAGTGGGGTTGGTGTTCTCACCCGAGCTGAGCCAAGTGCTGATCTGCGGCAATCCGGAGATGGTGAAAGAGACCCAGCAGACCTTGCTGGCGCTGGGGTTGGCCAAGAATCTGCGGCGGGCGCCGGGCAATATCAGTGCGGAGAATTATTGGTAAAACAATCAGCACAGGGGCGCCAGGCCCCTGCTGCATCAGGAGAGGGAGTTCAGTTCTTCTTGCCGTTACCCTTGTTTTTATCCTTCTGTTTGTCGTGACCTTGCCCGGGGTTATTGCCGCTGTGGATGCTGCGGTTGTAGTGATCCCGGTACTTGCCATCCATCTTGTCGCAGTTGAGTTTGATCCGGCTGTCGCCAATGCCAAGATCCAGACAGTTGTCCTGCCACCAGTCGTACTCTTTGTCATCCCAGTCGAGATTGATCTTGATGTCATCACCGGAGATCTTGATGCCATCGCTATTTTTGCTTGGCGGTGCCGCAACCGCGATGCCGTGCGCCATGAGCAGGGAAAGCAGCAGGGCGCCGCGCCGGATAACGGGGTTGTGTTTAGCTTGGGTCATCGCAAGGGTACTCCTGTTGTTACTGGTCGCTCTGCGAGTTGGCAGGGACCTGGTTGGTTTTCGGTGGCTGGTTGCGATTCTCTTCATCTTCCAGATTGAATTTGACCGCCTTGCAGTCGACGGAGGAGGTCTCCCCGATATCCAGAGTGAGGCAGTCGTTCTGGGTCCAGCCGAACTGCTTGTCATCCCAGTCCAGATTGAATTTAAGCTCATCGACGGAGAATTCGGAGCCACTGCTCTCTTGATATTGCTGGGTCGCTGCGGCGTTGCCGGTAACCAGAAGAAGGGATAGTAGCAAAGTGGTCTTACTGTTCATGATGGCCTCGGATAATTGCAACGGTGGATGAGTGTACAGACCGGAGCTGAACCCGGGCGGAACTGTTCCCCATCTCACCACATGATCAAGTCAGGGAGGGATTGTATCGCTTTTCTGCTGCCGATTTGTCCGTTTTGGTCGCACTCTGGGCAGCTGATTGCCAATCTGAAGGAATTCAGTCATTTGCCCTTCTCTGGGCGAGTCTGGAGACTATAATCGGCAGCCAACTTTTCCTGCACAGCACACCCCTTCATCATGACCACACAGGACTCCTCCACATTGCGCTACCCCAAGGGGTGGTTTGCTCTGACGACGGTATACAGTTTCACCGGGTTGGCCATTCTGGCTTCCATTATCTTCTCCCTGCTGCTGTTCCTCTCCATCGATGACAACCCGCTGATGAAGTGGCTGTTCGGCGGCTTGGCCATCATCTTTGAGCTGGGCAAGTTTTACGTCTGGTACGAGTACGGCGAGCGTAAGGCGCGGCGGGATTTGAGTGGCGCTTTCTGGTCGTTGCTGTTTTACAGCGTGCTGGCGGCCATCTCCATCGGCGGCAGTATTGGTGGCATCAACAGTGCCACCAACACGGTACTGAGCCAGCAGGCGCGCCACGAGCGGGAGCTTGCCCGTTTCGACGAGCAGATCGCCAGCATCGAGCGGCAGATCCAGCTCAACGAGGAGGCGGCCCGCAAATATATCGAGCTGGAGCGCATCTCCAGCGGCGTCTCCTCGTTGCAGCATGCCAACACCAAGCTGCGCTTGCAGCAGGATGAGCTGCGCCAGCAGCGCGATGCCAAGCCGGTCAACGAACAATCCTCCATGCTGGGGCTGATGAGCAGTTTGGCGGACGGGGTGGGGATGAGCATCAGTCAGGTGCAGTTCCTGCTGGTCTGCTTCCTCTCGGTGCTGCTCGACGTGTTCGGTGCCTTTTTCGTCAGTCTGATCGGCGAGGAGAACCGCTTTCGCCGGATGTGGCGTGGGCAGCAGGACCAAGCTCGCAGAGAGGCGCAGGAAGCGTTGGCGATGGCGGCACAGCCCGAGCCCATCATGCCCCCCGAGCCCGCCCCCGAAGTGCTGGAGCAGGTGCGCGGAGCGCTGATGAGTGGTGAGCTCAAGTGCAGCAAGCGCTCGGTGGCGCAGGCGTTGTCACTCTCGCTGGAGGAGGTGGATCGGGTGTTCCACCATCTGCTGTCGCAAGGGGTGCTGGGGCAGGGGAGCAATCGCCACTACTACCTAAATCCGGCGCTGGAGCAGCAAGCCGGATAGTGAGAAGGCCACCGGAACGCGGTGGCCTTTTTCGTTATCGAGTGGCGATAGCACTCAGTGAGTCAGCACCATCATCAGGCTGAGGAAGGCGGCCAGTCCGCCACCGATGCCGATGATCCAGTAAAACCCCTTGGCCCCCTGTTTGAGCGGGATGCGGAAGTAGAGTAGAAACGCCCACCACCCCAGTGCCAGCAACAGAGGAATAAGAAACATTCGAGCCATGGTGTCCTCGCTGTTATTCTGTTGACCCTTGATCAATCAACAGGATGGATTGTGCAATGACGCAACTACAGATTACCGCATTCGGTGACCCCTCGGTACTCAAGCTCAACCCTTCCCTCGATAAGGTGCCAGCCGATGGTGAAGTGCGGGTGCGCATCTGCTTTGCGGGGGTCAATCCCATCGATGCCAAAACCCGCGCCGGTCTTGGCTGGGCGGCGGCCCAGAACAAGGACAAGCTGCCCTGGACACCGGGTTATGACATCTCCGGCGTGGTGGAGAAGATAGGCCCCGGCGTGACCTCGCTGGTTGAGGGGGATCTGGTGTGCGGCATGGTCGGTTTTCCCCTCGCTGCCGGTGGCTACGGGGAGTCTGTGGTGGCAAGCGAAGGCGAGCTGGTCAAGCTCGACGGAGTGAGCCTGCAGCAGGGTGCGGCGCTGCCACTGGCCGGTCTCACCGCCTGGCAGGGGCTGCTTGAGCACGGCGGCCTCCAGAGCGGTCAGCGGGTCTTGATCCTCGCCGGTGCCGGTGGGGTCGGCCATCTGGCGGTGCAGTTTGCCAGCGCTTATGGCGCCGAGGTGGTGGCCACCGCCAGCCCCGACAACCATGGTTTCCTGCACGCTCAGGGGGCGCGCTGGATGGTGGATTACCACGATACGAACTGGCCCGCACAGGTGGTGGCAGAGGCCGGTCAGGTCGATCTGGTGCTGGATCTGGTGGGTGGCGAGAGCGGCAAGGCGGCGCTTGCCTGCGTCAAGCCGGGTGGCCGGCTGGTGACTGTGCCCACCATCACTGCCCAGCTTATCAAGGATGCCGGCGCGGCTGCCGGTATCGAGGTGGTCGGCATGCTGGTGCACCCCGACCAGAAGCAGTTGAGCCAGATGTTGATGCTGCTGCGGCAGGGCGAAGTAAAGATTGCCATCGCCGGTGAATTTGCCCTGAGCGAAGGGGCGCTGGCTCATCAGCGCATCGAGGGTGGCCATGTACGCGGCAAGCTGCTGCTGCGCATTCCCGCCGCCGATGGTTATCCTGCATGAGCGGGATGATGGCGATGGCACATGGTGTGGTTGTTGCTGCGTGCCTCGCGTCCTTGCCTCTGTGGTGGGGAAGCGCATCATGAATGAGTTGATGCAGATGGGGCTGGGGTGGCTCTTTTTGAGCGCCTTTACCTCAGCCACTCTGTTGCCCGGCAGCTCGGAAGTGCTGCTGGGGGCCATGGCGGCCAAGGGGGAGTGGAGCATGGCGAGCCTGCTGCTGTGGGCGACGCTGGGCAATACCCTCGGATCCATGACCACCTGGTGGCTTGGCTGGCTCGCCACCTTCAAGAAAAAACCGGAAGATTTTCAAGGCCGTGGGGAACAAAAAGCCTTAGGCTGGCTCAAACAACATGGTCACTGGTGTCTGCTGCTTGCCTGGACGCCGGTGGTCGGTGATGGTCTCTGTCTGTTGGCCGGTTGGCTGCGCCTCTCCTTCTGGCGCTCTCTCATTCTGATCGGGCTCGGCAAATTGTTCCGTTATGCCCTGGTTTTTCTGCTGGCCAGTCACATTTTCTAGCCTGTTTTTGTCACTCACGAGGTTACCGTGAACAAAGTCATACCTTTAACGATTCTGCTGGGTTTCACCCTGCCGGTGCTGGCGGCACCGACCCTGATCGCCGAACAGGGCAAGGAGGAGGGCAAGCTCGCCATCCCCTACCAAATGTACAAGCTGGACAACGGCCTGACCGTGATCCTGGCCCCCGATCGCTCCGATCCGCTGGTGCACCTCGATGTGACCTATCACGTCGGCTCATCCCGCGAGACGGTCGGCAAGTCCGGTTTCGCCCACTTCTTCGAGCACATGATGTTCCAGGGCTCGAAACACGTCGGTGATCAGGAGCATATGCGGATCATCAACGAGGCCGGTGGTGACATGAATGGCACCACCAACAAGGATCGCACCAACTACTACGAGACTGTGCCGGCCAACCAGCTGGAAAAAGTGCTCTGGCTGGAGGCAGATCGGATGGGCTTCCTGCTCGATGCGGTGAGCCAGAAGAAGTTCGAGATTCAGCGCGCTACCGTCAAGAACGAGCGGGCCCAGCGGGTCGACAACCAGCCGTACGGGCTGGTGAGCGAGAAGGTGGGGGAGGCGCTCTATCCGCGTACTCACCCCTACTCCTGGCAGCCCATCGGTTACGTGGAAGATCTCGACCGGGTCGATGTGAACGACCTCAAGCAGTTCTTCCTGCGCTGGTATGGCCCCAACAACGCCACCCTGACTCTGGGCGGCGACTTTGACAGCAAGCAGGCCCTCGCGTGGATCGAGAAGTACTTTGGCTCCATCCCGCGCGGCCCGGACGTGGCCGAGCCGACGCCAAAGCCGGTGACCCTGCCCGAGACCCGCTACGTGACGCTGCAGGACAAGGTGCACCTGCCGCTGCTCTATATCAGCTATCCCACCGTCTCCCTTGGCGATCCGCAGGAGCCGGCGCTCGACATGTTTGCCGACGTGCTGGGCGGCGCCGCCAGCTCCATGCTCTACCAGTCGCTGGTGAAAACCGGCAAGGCGATCGATGTGGGGGCGTCCCACTACTGCGAAGAGCTGGCCTGTACTCTGACCGTCTACGCCTACCCCAATCCGTCGCAGGATGGCAGCCTCAAGACCCTCAAGGGGGAGGTGGACAAGGTGATCGGCGAGTTCGCCCAGCGCGGCCTCAAACCGGAAGATCTGGAGAAGGCGATCGCCAAATATCGAGCCTCCGCCATCTGGGGTCTGGATAGCGTCTCTGGCAAGGTGAGCCAGCTCGCCATGGGTCAGGTGTTTGCCCAGGATCCCAACTATGTGTTCAAGACGCTGGATGCCATCGGCAAGGTGACACCGGAGCAGGTGAAGGCCGCCTACGACAAGTTCATCGCCGGCAAGCCTGCGGTGGTGCTGAGCGTGGTGCCCAAGGGCAAGACAGAGTGGCAGGTTGCCACCCCGAACTTTACCCCCGCCAAGCGCGATCTGCCGGATTACAGCAAGCATGACGAGGCGCTGGCCGAACGACCGGTTAAAGACAATTTCGATCGCAGCGTGCAGCCCAAGGCGAGCGAGGCGGTGAGCGTCAAGGTGCCCGCCATCTGGCACGGCAAGCTCGACAAGAACATCGAGATTATTGGCACCAAGAGTGACGAGATCCCCGCGGTCTCCATCATGATCGCCCTGCCGGGTGGTATTCGTGCCGAAGATAAAGGACAGCTTGGGCTGGCCAATCTGACCGCCGCCATGATGGGACAGGGCACGGTGCGCCTGACCGAGGCTCAGCTGAGCGACGAGCTGCAAAAGCTGGGATCTTCCATCGATGTCTCCAGCGCCCAGTACAACAACCTCATCACCGTCAGCTCGCTGGCCGACAAGTTGCCCCAGACTCTGGCGCTGGTGCGCGAGGTATTGGAGCGCCCGGGCATGCGGGAGGCTGACTTCGAGCGGGTCAAGGCGCAGCTGCTGCAAGGGATGCAACAGGCCCAGCAGCAGCCCGAGTGGCTGGCCGGGCAGGCGTTCCGAGAGCTGGTCTACGGCAAGCAGAACCGCCTCGGTCAACCTACCGACGGGGTAGCGGCTGATGTGGCCAAGCTGACCCTGGCGGACGTGAAGCACTTCTATCAGGCCTACTACAACCCCACCAACGCCAAAGTGGTGGTGGTCGGTGATGTGGACCAGAAGCAGATCGAGGAGCAACTTGGCTTCCTGACCGAGTGGAAGGGGGCGACGCCGACTCTGGGGGATCTCAAGCTCAAGGGGGAGCAGGCCAAGCCGGGTATCTATCTGGTCGACAAGCCGGGGGCGCCCCAGTCGGTGATCCGCATCGGTCGTCGCGCCATGCCGTTCGATACCACGGGGGATTACTTCACCGCCGGGCTGATGAACTTCAACTTGGGTGGCAACTTCAACAGCCGCATCAACCTCAACCTGCGGGAAGACAAGGGCTACACCTACGGCGCCAGCTCGGGTTTCTCCGCCAACCGCGAGGTGGGCACCTTCGCCACCGGCGCCAATGTGCGGGCCGATGCCACCGTCGATGCCATCCGCCAGTTCCTCAAGGAGATGGACAACTACCGCAAGATCGGCCCGACCCCGGTGGAGCTGGCCTATATGCGCAGCGCTGTCTCCCAGCAGGATGCCCTCTCTTACGAGACCTTGGGCCAGAAGGCGGGCTTCCTGCTGCAGATGGTGATGTATGACCTGAAACCGGACTATGTGCAGGCCCAGAACAACCTGATCAAAACGGTGTCGCCCGAGGCGCTGAAGGCCAGTGCCGCCCGTTGGCTCAATCCGGCCGACATGGTGATCGTGGTGGTGGGAGACAAGCAAAAGCTTGAAAAACCCCTGAAGGAGCTTCATCTTCCCATCTATCCGCTGCAGTTGCCGTAACTGACGCTTTATAAAAATCAAGAGCCGCCCCGGATGGGGCGGCCTCACATGAGCCGTGAATATGACTACAACAAGCTTGTCGCTCACCGAGTTGCTGAATGCGTTGGGATCACCGGAGCGCCTGACCGCGCTCAAGGGGATCCGGCGCGGGATCGAACGTGAATGCCTGCGCATCACGCCGGATGGCCGACTCGCCCAGAGTGACCATCCCCGGGCGCTGGGCTCGGCCCTGACCCATCCCAATATCACCACCGACTACTCGGAGAGCCTGCTGGAGTTCATCACCCCGGCCACCGACTCCATCGACAGCCTGATGGAGCAGCTCGGCGACATCCATCACCATGTGATTCAGCATCTGGGTGACGAGCGGATTTGGCCGCTCTCCATGCCCTGCTTCGTCGGCGGGGAAGAGAGCATCCGGCTGGCCCAGTACGGCAGCTCCAACATCGGCAAAATGAAGACCCTCTACCGTCAGGGCTTGAAGAACCGTTACGGCAGCCTGATGCAGGTTATCGCTGGGGTGCACTTCAACTTCTCCATGCCCGACAGCTTCTGGAGCGAGTGGCAGGATCTGGTGTGCGAAGGGTGTTGCAGCCAGCGCTTTATCTCCGACAAGTACATGGGGCTTATTCGCAACGTCTACCGATTCGGCTGGCTGGTGCCCTATCTGTTCGGCGCCTCCCCGGCCATCTGCGAATCCTTCCTCAAAGGGCGCAAGAGCAACCTGCCGTTCGAGAAGACCGGCAAGGGTACCCTCTATCTGCCTTACGCCACCGCGCTGCGTCTCTCCGATCTCGGCTATACCAACAGCGCCCAGGCTGGGCTCAAGATCAGCCACGACAATCTGCCAGCCTATGTCAGCAGTCTGCGCCGCGCCATCAACACCCACAATCCCGACTTTGCCAAGATTGGGGTCAAGGTGGATGGGGAGTATCGTCAGCTCAACGACAACGTGTTGCAGCTGGAGAATGAGCTCTACGCCCCAATCCGCCCCAAGCGTACCCCGCGCAGCGGCGAGAAGCCCTCGGATGCGCTGGATCAGCGCGGCATCGAATACATCGAGCTGCGCACCGTGGACGTCAATCCCTTCACCCCGCTCGGTATCGATGCCGACCAGATCCGCTTCTTCGATCTGTTCCTGGTCTGGTGCCTGCTGCGCCCCTCTCCGGTGCTGAGTGACGAGGAGATTGCCCGCAACCGCCGCAACCAGAACAAGGTGGTGCTGGAAGGACGTCGTCCCGGCCTGACGCTTGAAGATGAGCAGGGCAATGCCATTGGCCTGAAAGAGTACGGCCTCAAACTGTTCGACGAGCTGGCTCAGGTGGCCGACTTGCTGGATCGCTGCTGCGGCCGCAACCGCTATCGCGAGACGCTGGCGATGCATCGCGAGAAGCTGCTCAACCCCGAGCTCACCTACTCCGCCCGCATGCTCAAGGAGCTGCTGGAGAGCGGCAAAGACAACGGCTGCTATGGCGACAAGCTGGCGACCCGCTATCGCGAGGAGCTGCTGGCAGGGGAGCTGCAGTACTGGGATGAAGCCTACTTTGCCGGTGAGGCGAAGGATTCCTTGGCCAAGCAGCGCGAACGCGAGCGCAGCGACAGCCTGTCGTTCGATGACTTCCTGGCCGACTACTTCGGGACCAGTAAGACCCCGGCCTGAAGGCGGGTTCGTACCAACCAAAGTGCCAACAAAAAGCCGCTCGAGTGAGCGGCTTTTTTATTTCTCTGAACCTGAGCGATATCAGACGTGGTTGTACTCAGACATGGTTATACATGGCCTCGATTTCACTCTGGTACTTGGCCTCGATGATCTTGCGGCGCAGCTTCATGGTGGGAGTCAGTTCACCCAGCTCCATGGAGAAGGCGCTCGGCAGCAGGGTGAACTTCTTCACCTGCTCGAACTTGGCCAGCTCTTTTTGCAAGTCGGCGATGCGGGCTTCGAAGAACTCCATCACCCGGGAGTGGCGCAGCAGCTCGGTCTTGCACTGGTACTGCAGGTTGATGGAGCGGGCGTACTCCTCAAGCGACTCGAAGCAGGGCACGATCAGCGCCGAGACGAAGTGACGGGCATCGGCGACGATGGCGATCTGCTCGATAAAGCGATCCTTGCCGATGGTCCCTTCCACCAGTTGCGGTGCTACGTACTTGCCGTTGGAGGTCTTCATCAGCTCCTTGAGACGTTCGGTGAAGTAGATATTGCCCTGGCTGTCGAGCTCACCGGCATCGCCAGTACGCAGGAAGCCATCCTCGGTCATCACCTCGGCGGTCGCTTCCGGCTTGTTGTAGTAGCCGCGCATTACGGTGGGGGAGCGCACCAGCAGTTCGTTGTTCTCACCCAGCTTCACCTCGATGCCGTTCAGTGCCGTGCCGATGGAGCCCAACTTGAACTGGCTATCCTCGTAGCAGCAGACGGTGGCGGTGGTCTCGGTCATGCCGTAGCCGTACTTGAGATTGAGCCCCATCGCCTGGAAGAAGAGGTTCACATCGTCGGCCAGACGGGCGCCCGCCACCGGCAGGAAGCGGGTACGACCGCCAAAACGGGCGCGCAGCTTGCGAAACACCAGTCGCTCGGCGAGCCAGAGCTGGCCGTAGAGCAGGGGGAGGCGGACTTGCCCGCCTGACGGGTGGCAACCATCTGCTTGCCGACCTTGGTCGCCCAGCCAAACAGGGCGCGGCGCAGAGCCGGAGCCTGAGCGACTTTGGCCTGGATCATGGCGTAGGCCTTCTCGTAGAGGCGCGGCACGGCGCACATCACGGTCGGCTGCACCTCGCCAATCACATCCATCACCTTCTGCGGATCGCGGATATAGACGTTCTCGGCGCCGCAATAGAGCACGTAGTAGCTCCATGCCCGCTCGAACACGTGGCTGAGCGGCAGCATGCAGAGCGACACATCCTGCTCGTTCAGGTCGAGGCGGCTGTTGTGCATCTCGAAACAGGCGGCGATGTTGCTGAAGTCGAGCATGACCCCCTTGGGCTCGCCGGTGGTGCCGGAGGTGTAGATCAGGGTCAGCAGATCATCCATCCGGTACTGGGTTTCCCGTACTCGCAGTTCCTGCTCGCTGGGCTGATGGTTGCCGGAGACCAGAAATGTCTGGAAGTGGCTCGCCTGCTCGCAGCCGCGCAAGTTGACGCTGCCGTCGAGGGCGATGAGCTGGCGGATCTCGCCGCTTTCAATCAGTTGCAGCGCCTGATCGAACTGAGGTTGTTCGCCAACGAACAGCACCTTGATGCCGGCATCTTTGACGATGTAGCGCAGCTGATCGAGCGTGCTGGTGGGGTAGATAGGGACGCTGACGCCGCGGGCGGCAAGGATGCCGAGATCGGCCTGGGTCCACTCCGGCATGTTGCGGGCATAGATGCCGACCATTTCGGTTGGCTGGTGGCCGGCACGGATCAGCGCCTGTGCGCAGTAGTCCATGGCCTGGCCCAGAGTACGCCAGCCGATGGCGCGCCACTGGCCATCTTGCTGAACCCGCAGGGCAGCCTTGTTGCCAAGCTGGGCAATACGTTCACGCATCAGTCGAACCAGATGAAGCTTCGGCATCAGTTAAACATCCTTTAATTACAGTTGTACGCCCGCGAGGGCACTAAAAATCGGGCTAGAGTTTAAACTCCAAGATTACAGCTTACAAGTGTTCGCTGTTTGTCTTGGATCACAAAGAGTGCAAATAGCTCTTCCTTTGTGCAGAGTGGCCGATACTGCAAAGGAGCAAAGGGAGAGTTAACGATATGAATCTATGGATGAAAGGGGCATTGGCCGTGATCGGGCTCATGATGGTGGGGGGCGGGGCGGCCTGGTACTTTCTGGGCAAGACACAGCAGCCTGCGAATCCCTGGTATGAAGGGGCGGAGGGATACCAGCAGGCCCAACAGCAGGCATTGGCGCTGGGCTATCCGCTGCTCTATGTGCTGGAGACCCCCAAGTGCCGTCGCTGCAAGGCATTGAACGAACGCTTCTGGCGCAGTGAAGAGATGAGAGTGCCGTTGAGCCGATTGGTCAAGGTGCGGCTCAATCCGGGCAAGGGGGATGGTAGTGAACAGATCCTGCGCCGTTTTCCCAAGGTGGCCACACCGCCCGGCATCTATATCCAGCAGCCGGGTCAACCCCTCAAACCGATCAAGATAGTGGTGGATATACAGCAGATCTGGATGCCGGGGAAAACCTGGCTGCGGGGCTTCTATATGCCGCTTTCCGCCGCCGGATTCGAGGCGGTGGTTCACACCACTCTCTCCTTGCAGGATCCGGCGATGGACAATGCCCCCCTCGATTGAGGCGGGATCAGCTGAAGTCGAACAGGCGGGACATCAGTACCGCATCTTCCCGATCATTGCCGATGCCGTAGTAGTCGGCGCGGCGGCAATACTCGGCAAAGCCGGCGCTCTCGTAGAGGTTGATGGCGGTCTGGTTGCCTGCCCGCACCTCGAGAAACCAGGCCTCTGCCCCGGCTTGTTTGCTGCGAGTCAGGTAGGCTTGCAGCAGTGTCCGTCCCAACCCCTTGCCCTGAAATTCGGGGTGGACACAGATATTCATCAGCGAGCTGTCTCCGGCCACCAGATCCGAGATATAGAAGCCGGCCGGGCGACCATCGACCAGCATCAAGTCGTTGAGATAGCGAGGACCGAAGCAGGATAGCAGGTTGGCCTGGCTCCAGGGCTCCTTGTGGGCGGCCTGCTCTATGGGATAGACAAGGTCGAAATCGGCTTCGAGCAGGGGACGAAACTCAGGCATGTTGACTCCGGGTGACTGGGTGGAGGATGTCGGGGTTGGCAAAGACGACTTTTGTAAAATCAGGTAAAAAGAGCGGCTTCCAAGAGGGCGTTGAAGGCATGATCATGCCGTACTGTTCGCCAGGTGTCGGCGTAGTTGTTGCCACAGGGCGCGCTTTTGTGCGGCACTGGGGGCCAGCGGACAGATCAACGCATCGGGTCGTTCCGGGTTGGCCTCCGTCAGCCAGAGCAGCGGTGAGGCATCCGCCGTTTGCAGATCGGCAGGCGGCAGCTCGCTGAGCAGTAAGACCTCGTCGGGGGTCATGCCGAGCAGCTGGCAGATATCCGCCAGCAGCGTGGTGGCAGGCAGCTGAGGCGCCAGCAACCAGAGTTTGCCGCTGGGCAGCGGAGCGCGGGTGGCCGGTGCTGTCTGGTCGGGCTGCACGGCATCTTGCGCAAGCTCGGGTACGAGATCTGCACCCAGTAATGCCGGACGACGCAGTTGCCAGCTTTTAATGCCCATGCGGGCCAACATGCTCTGACGAACGGGATCTTGCATCTGGGGCGACTCACTCTTGATCTGCATTGGGGAAAATTGTGTTGCGCAGGGTACACTCGAACCGCTTTTGCTGCACCCTTTGCAACGCATCATCTGGCGCATGCGGGCATGGTGCCATCACGACACTGGCTATGCATGGGCGCAGCACGCTGCCGATACGGTATCGCACTGCCTTTGCGTTTTTTCCTGCCAGAGGCGGGTATTGTGCGGCAAGAGATACCAGAATAAACATCATAACAAGACAAAACCCAAGGTCGAGCAAATGGATATCGCGCCTTGGGGCTAACATCATCCCAGCTTCGGAACACTCTCTATGTCGTCTTTAGCTCAAGCCCAGAACCCTGCGCGTCTTATTCCCATCCAGGAGCGCCTGCCCCGGCTGCTGGCCGCCCTCGGTGAGGGGCTTTATGAACGGCAGGATGCCCTGCGCCTCGGTCTGCTGGCAGCCCTCAGTGGCGAGAGTGTCTTCTTGCTGGGGCCACCCGGTATCGCCAAGAGTCTGATTGCCCGTCGCCTCAAGCTGGCCTTTCACGACGCCCGCCACTTTGAATATCTGATGACCCGTTTCAGCACACCGGAGGAGGTATTTGGCCCCCTCTCCATTCAGGCGCTGAAAGAGGATGGCAAATACCTGCGCCTCACTGCCGGCTATCTGCCGGAGGCTGAGGTGGTGTTCCTCGACGAGATCTGGAAGGCGGGTCCCGCCATTCTCAACACCCTGCTCACCGCCATCAACGAACGGCAGTTCCGCAATGGTGATAGCCAGCATCCCATCCCCATGCGGCTGCTGGTGACCGCCTCCAACGAGCTGCCGGCGCCGGACAGCGGGCTGGAAGCGCTCTACGACCGGATGCTGGTGCGGATCTGGATGGACCGGGTGCAGGAGAAAGCCAACTTTCAATCCATGCTGGCCAGCGACGGTCACGCCCACCAGAATCTGCCGGAATCCCTGCAGATCCGGGGGGATGAGTACGAGCAGTGGCAGAGCCAGATTGAGCAGGTGCGCCTGCCGGATGCCTGTTTCGAACTTATCTATCAGCTGCGCCAGCAGCTAGACAGCCAGCTGGCCCATCGCTGTTATGTGTCGGATCGCCGCTGGAAGAAGGCGGTACGGCTCATCAAGGCGAGCGCCTTCTTCAATGGCCGCGATGAGGTCGCACCGGTAGATCTGCTGCTGTTCAAGGATTGTCTCTGGCATGACGAGGAGTCCCGCACCGCCCTGCTGGAGATGATGACCGAGTTCTCCCGTCTCTACGGTTATCAGCAACTGGCCTTGACCCGCCAGCTGCTTGCCCTGCGGGATCAATTCAAACAGCTCAAACAGGGCGTGGCACAACGTCTCTGCTGCAAGGCGCGCAAGCGCAAGCAGTGGTTTGGCCGACGGGCGAGGGGGATCGAGATCCCGCTCGCCAACGCCAGACCCTTTGGCAAGCAGGTGCACTTCCATCTGCTCACCCCGGCACCGCTGGATGGCAGCGATCCCGAGCGTCTCACCAGCACCCTGGTGTTCGATCGTACCCTGCTTTCCCATTGGCATCCGACCGGCGAGGCGCTGGTGGGTTATCAATATGGCAACCCGAAAGAGGGACACTACGAGCTGGTACTTGACGATGAGCTGCGCCTGCAGGTGCTCGATATCCAGCGCCAGCAGATCCCGCTGGTATTGATGGAGCGCAACGCCATCCCCGAGGTGGTGCTGGAGCCCTGGCTGCAAGCGCTTGATGAGCTGCTTGCCCAGGTTGGCAAGGTGGTACTGGAGCTTAAACAGCAGCGTACTCTGTTCGATCGTCATCGGCAGCACCTCTTTATTGCCCAGCGCTGGCTGCAACAGGTGGAGGACAGCTTCTTCGTGCTGAGCCGGGATCTTGAACTGCTGCGCGGCGAGCTGACACAGTGGCGCGAGCGGTTGCCAAGGCTGGACGAGTAAGGAGCGCTCATGCTTGAGATTGGCATGCTGGATCTGGGGCTCCTGATCGGTGAAGGGGAGCTGGCAGGGGAGGTGGCACTTTTGCTTGCTGCGTCGCCCAAGATCTCCGAGTTCATCAAGCGCTCCCCGCTGCAGGGCAAGCTGCTGAAAAAGCGCCTGCAGAGCTGGGGTGAGCAGCTTGGCGAGGAGATCCGTCACAAGCCGGTGCCGGTGGCGCTGGAGCAGGAGTACCTGCTCTATCAGGCGCACCGGCAGTTGCCGATGACCGAGCTGATTGGTCGCCTGCCCGCCCTGCTGGAGTCGCTGGATCACTACAGCCCCTTTGCCGGTGAGGCCCGTTCGCTGGTTCGCCAGCTGATGGCTCACCCCACCGAGGGGCTGCGCCAGCTCTTTATCGACAAGTGGCGTGCCAGTCTGGTGGGGAGCCTGCTGCAACTGCAGCAGCAGATTGCCGAGGCGGAGCGGGAGAAGCAGCGTCAGGAGATTGAAGATCAGCTGCTGGCGAGCCGCACCCTGGCCGATGCCCTCGATCCGAACCAGATCTCAGCCGGTGGTCTTTGGGATCTGGCGCAGGGGCACTGGCACAAACGCAGTCTGGTGCTGGTCAAGCAATACGCCCGTATGTTGCAGCGCGAGCCCTTGCTGGCGGAGATTGCCGCTCTTCTCGGGCGCAGCGAGCGGGATCGCCGGGCGCAGGAGCAGCCGGTGCCACCGGTTCAGGTGCTGGAGCTGGAGCCCGCCCCCAGCGACGATGTGCCGGACGACCTGGTGGGCATCCACCAGGCGAGCGACCTGATGCGGCTACTGCCAAGCGAGGCGGTGATGCTGGGGCTGCCGGAGCTGGAGCTGGAGTTCTACCGCCGCTATCTGGAGCGGCGCCTGCTCAGTTACCAGTCACGCGGCACCTTGCCGCGCCAGCGCATCATGCTGCGCACCCCGGAGCAGGGGGGGCAGCAGTTGCAGCAGCGGGGCCCCTTTATCGTCTGTGTCGATACCTCCGGCTCCATGGGGGGCTATCCCGAGGAGTGTGCCAAGGCACTCTTTCTTGCGCTGCTCAAGGTGGCGATGGATGAGAAGCGCGGCTGCTACCTGATGCTCTTCTCTACCGAGGTGGCGACCCTTGAGATCACCGCCGATACCGGACTGGACAAGGCGGAGCGCTTCCTCTCCATGAGCTTTCACGGTGGTACCGATCTGGTGCCTTGTCTGGAGAAGGCGCTGGTCAAACTCGATGAGCCCGCTTTTGCCAAGGCAGATGTGCTGGTTATTTCGGACTTTATCGCTCAGAGTCTGCCCCATGCCCTGCTCGAGCAGATGAACCGCTATCGCCAGCGCCAGACCCGCTTTCACGCAGTGGCCATGTCCCGGCACGCCAAACCGGCACTGTTGCGGGTCTTTGACAACAGCTGGCTGCTCGATTGCGGTCTGCGCGGCCGGCTGCTGCGGCGCTGGCAGCATCACTAGTGACCGGGAGGGGGCAACCCCTCTTGAGTTGTTATCCCGCCCCTCTTTTTCGCTGTGCGTCCCCGCTTTCATTCCAACACGATGATATCGCAGTAAAATGTGACTAGCCTGCCATTCGGGCTCTCTGTCCGGGTGATAGCCTTTACAACCATTGTTACAGGGGAAAGATGGTGATTTTCCGGCATCGGCTTGCCCGATGATCTTTCCCATTGATCCGGAGTGTGTATGAGCCGACTTGCCTTGCTGCTGTTGCTGGCGGCGTTCGGGCTGGCAGCCAAACCCTTGTCCCCCGAGCAGTTGGAAAATGAACTGGGAGGGATGGAGCGGGTCTACCAGCCGATCGAGTTGTTGCGGGAACGCGTTGCCCGTTTGCAGCGGGACGGCAACGCCTATCCGCCGTCGCAGCAGATGCGGATCAGTCGTCTGGCTTGCTGGGCCCAATCGGCCGATGACATGCAGGAGTCCCGTACCGCCATCGCCAATGCGGAGCGGATGCTGGCCATTGCGCGCGAGCAGGGTGATGACGCCGCCGTGGCGGAGCTGACGATTTGCCGCGGCTGGTTCAATCAGCTGCTCGGCGAGGTAGCGAAGGCTCGTCACGATTACGATGAGGGGCTGCGGCTGGCAAGAGAGGCCGCCGTGCCGAAGCTGGAGGCGCTGGCGCTGGCCCGCCGGGGGGCCATGCTGTCTTTTCAGGGGGTCTCAGGCCAGGGGCTGATGGATCTCACCAAGGCGCACAATATCTATGAGCAGCTGGGGTTGCCCACCTGGTATCACCAGGCGCAGCTCGAGATTGCAGCCACATTTCGTCGTATGGGCCTCTATGCCGAAGCGCTCTCCACCCTCAACCGGTTGAGCGAGCATTTTGCCAGGAGCCACGATGGATTTGGCTCGGCAAGGCTCAGTGATCAACTGGCGATGGTCTATCTGCAGACCGGGCGTTATCAGGATGCGCTGGGCGAGCTTGAACGCAGTGCGGCCTTTTATAATCAGCCTCAATATCTGATTGAGCATGCCGAACGCATGGTGATGCAGGCCGAGGCTCTGCTCGGGCTGGATCGCCCCGCTGATGCCGGACGTTTGCTGGCACAAGCTTCGAAGGTGCTCTCTCCCGATGTTGATCCCATCCTCCATGCGCATCTCGAGCTGGTGCGGGCGAGGTTGAGAGTCGAACAGCAGGAACCGGCGCCAGCCTTGCGTGCGCTTGAGAAGATTGAGCCGATTTTGAAGGTGGAAGGGCACGTGCGCTTTTTGCTCGAGCTCTACTGGGTACGCAGTCGGGCGCTCGAGTTGCAAGGCGACTATCCGGCGGCGCTCGCCGCATTGCGGGAGCATCTGGTGCAGGAGCAGCGGCTCGATCAGCTGTTACGGGAACAGAGCACGGCCTGGGTTCGCGGCGAGTTCGAGCTGGCACGTCAGGAGGGGGAGAACGAGCGACTGCGAGTCGAGCAGAAACTGCAGCAGCAGGAGCTGGAGCAGGTCAAGGAGCGTCGCTTCTGGCTGCTGGTGGTGATGGTGCTCTGCGGGGTACTGGCACTGCTGACGATGGGGTGGCTGCTTGATCGCAACCGTCGGATGCGTCGTCTGGCCTTTACCGATGAGCTGACCGGCATCAACAACCGCCGTCGGGTGCTGCGGCAGGGCAGCGATATGTTGGCGCAGGCTCGCAGGCAGGGCATGCCATTTTGTCTGCTGGTGTTCGATATCGATCACTTCAAGCGGATCAACGATACCCTGGGACATCATCAAGGAGACAGGGTGCTGCAATGGGTCTCTCGGGCGGCAGATCGTCAGCTGCGGCACCAAGATCAGTTGGGGCGTACCGGCGGAGAGGAGTTCTTGATCCTGCTGCCGGATACCAGCCTTGAAGAGGCGTGCCGGGTGGCTGAGCGGATCCGTCACTCGGTCGCCAACCGGGCGCTGCCCGGCATGTCGTACCCGGTAACCATCAGTATCGGATGTGCCTCTCTGCGAGACGATGATCAGGATCTGGCGGCCTTGATCCAGCGTGCTGACAATGCGCTGTATCGTGCGAAAGAGGCGGGGCGCAACCGGGTGGAGACAGACGAGTGACGGGCTGGGTGTTGTCACTCACCAGGGTGTCATCGATATTGGGGAGCACACTGATACGGCGATGATGCTCGTCCCCTGCGCTCGTTCTTGCCTGCGATGACAGATTGGCAAGCGCGAGCGCAGAAGACCGTCAGAAGGGCGTTATGCCCAGGCGCTCCCACCATTGAGGTGAAGCACTTCACCATTCATGTTGTTGTTGCTCATCAGGAACAGCGCGGCCTGCGCATAATCCTCTCCCTCTCCCAAGCGCTTCAACGGCAGGCTTTGCGCCACGGCTGCCACTTTTTGTGGGTCATTGCCTAGTGCTTTAAGCAGCATTGGCGTGCGCATGGGGCCCGGGTTGATGACGTTGATCCGACGGGGGGTCAGCTCGGTAACCAGACTGTGAGCCAGCGTTTCAACCGCGCCAGCTGCAACGGCAGGGAGTGCCTTACCTAGTTGTGGACGGCGCGTCACCATCCCGGAGGTGAGCACGATGGAGCCGCGTTCGGACAGTTTGGGTGCTGCGGCGCGGATCGCATGAACACTTCCCCAGAAGCGGCTGTCCATGTTGATTTTCAAATCCTCGATGGCTGCGGTGAGAAAGCTGCCTGGTCGCATGACGGCGGCGGTAATGACGAGATGATCCAGCGAATCCAGCTGGTTGAAAAAGTGATTGACGGAGTCGACGTCGAGAATATCCAGTTGATGGCCACTGGCACTTGGGCCCAGTTCAGCCAGTGCTGTGTCAAGTTGCTCACGGCTGGAACCGCCGATAATGACCTTGGCGCCTTGCTCGATCGCTTGCTGGGCGGTGGCCAGGCCAAGACCCGAGGTACCACCGATAATGACGATCTGTTGATTGTGCAGGGTGGAATGTTTCATGTAATGACCTCTCCATTATGTAGATACGATTTACATATTTGTAGCTGGATAGGGAAAGTCCAAGTATGAAAATTTATCAAGAGTGGTTGTTGCTGGCATGGGGAGGAGGCCAACACCACGTAGTCCGGATGCTGCCATCCGATTCGGGGTGTTTGATTTTCTGTTCAGTTGGAACCTGTGGAACGGATGAGCGGCCAAATTATCATCTCTTGTCAGGCTGGGTATTTTTCACTCGCGCGGGTATAATGTCGCGCAATTTTGCTTTGACTCAGGCGAGAAGACCCATGTAACGCAACCCTCCTCCCTCTCTCCACCAGGTTGGCAACACGCCAGCTGGCGTGGCTTTCGTTGCGTATACATGTGCCGTGAGCGGCATTCCGGATTTATTCCCACGGTGGCTGATGCCACCGCTCAATAGAAGAACGTTGAATTATGTCAGCTGAATTTCTGAGTGAAGTCTCCAAGAGACGCACTTTTGCGATCATTTCGCACCCTGATGCCGCCCAGCCTTTCAACGCTTAAAACCACCTTTCATTGCACACCACAATCACATCTCTACGTACTGAATTTAAAGGCTTTTTGTCTTTTTCTCGTTTCTTTGCTTTTCAATGATGTTCAAGCGTAACCTCGGAAAATGTGTACAAACTTGAGTACAAATCGCCATATTTACCGTTTTTAGCCAAATTCCATGACACAAACCTAGCTGTAGGCCTTGTTCCTACTGGGTTTTAGCCAAAACTTGCCTATATTTTTTATGCCAAAAATCGAGAAATGATGGTAAGACGTTCGCGATTATCTCTAATTGTTTGCCGGTTGAGTTGGTTACCGGTTGCTTTCTTGCTGTCCTAAAAGTTCATTTGTATGGGCCTGATCTTCTGAACAAATCATGCATCTTTCTGACCATCAACAAGTGATGAATCAGGCGATGATAGCTTTACATTGATTTTCAGGAGAATGCAGATGACAGCAGTAGCGCACCAAGTAACCCCTTTTCTAACGTCTTACGAAGTTATGGCTCGTTACCACATTAGCTATACGACGCTCTGGCGAAGAATAAAAGATGGCAGCTTGCCGCAACCTCGTATCAACCGAAATACACGAAACAAGCTGTGGCACATTGAAGACTTGGAGGAGTATGAGAAGAATTAGGAATAGATAGCGTAGCTTAGTTTTTCTGTTGGAGCTTGGACTAACGCTTTGAAACGCCGGCTTGTGCCAACAATATAGTTAATATGTACACCAACTTAGGCTAAGATAGCAGCATGGATTTTTTATTGATTGGATGGATAGGTAAGTGACGACTCCTCAAGAACGGACAACAGGTATTACAAATGCGTCGATAAAAAAACGTTTCGGCTCAATTCCCGCTTGGAAGATGTTGAGTGAATATATCTGGAACGGTTTGGATGCTGGTGCATCAGATATTGATGTCATTATTAACACCTGTGATCTCGGCGGGGTGGAGTCAATAGAGATCCATGATAATGGTGAAGGAATTGACTTTCATAACCTAGACCGAAATTTTGATAATTGGGATGACTCATCCAAAAAACAGGTTACCCAAAAAGGCAGTCAAGGCAGAGGGCGGTATTCATTTCATAAATATGCTGCAACAGCAACCTGGCTTACGAGAAGACAATCTGAGAATGCACGTATTACCATAGACTCGTCTCGTATTAAAACGTACAAAGTTGAGTTGATCGACGATAAAGAACAGCATAGTAGTATTCTTTCAAATGGAAGTGGGACATCAGTATTTCTTACGGGCATTACGAGTGAAAAATCTCAAAAAATCCCTAATATTGAAAATATCATGGAGGAGCTTTCAAATGAATTTGGTTGGAAGCTAATAGTTTTTTCTAACCTTAAAATATCAGTTAATAGAGTCCGAGTGACGCCTCCCCAACATAGGTTGTTTCAAGAGCTTATAGATGTTGATGGAAATATATTTAGTTCAAGTATCATTCAGTGGATAAAAAAACCATCTGGTGAAAAGTCATACAATTATTTTAGAGATTCAAAAGAACATCAGAAGTATAGAAATCTGACTGGTTTTAACTACAAAAACAATTTTTTCATAAGTGGATATATACAATCTGAGTGGTTCGATAATTTTCAAGATACCTCATCTCCAAATGCTGATCTCTTCATTAGTGAAAAGAGTGATGGGAATAAAGTTTTAGCTATGCTGCTAAAAGAACTGCGCAACAAAACAGCCGAGATTTATCAGGGGTTCCTTAGAGAAAGAGCTGTTCAGCTTGTCGATTCTTTCGAAGAAAAAGGATATTTTCCTGTTTACAATTGGGAGTCTGACGAAGATCGTTCCTTTAGAATTGCACATACGAAGAAATTAGTAACTAGTATCTGCGTTGCTGATCCAGCAGCTTTTAATGGGCTAAAGGCTAAGCAAACAAAAATTATAATCGGTTTGCTTGATAGGCTATCTACATCAAGTGAAAATGATAGTTTGATAGATATATTGGAAGGCGTTTTAGACTTAAATAAGGAGCAAATGGATGAATTTGCATCTCAAATAAGTAAATCTAAACTTGATTATATAATTAGCACGATTGGACACATTCATAAGCGAGATCTAGTCGTACAGAAAATGAAGTACCTTTTTAAAGAGCACGCTAAAGAAGTTCTAGAAACACCAGACTTACAAGGTATTATTGAGGCTAATACATGGTTGTTTGGCCCTCAGTACACAACTATAGGTGCCGAAGAGGATGACTTTTCTAATACAGCTAGAAATCTTCGGAATTCAGATATTGAAATATTGGATGGGGACGATATCAGTACCAGTGATCTTATTGAAGGCGCTACCATAGAGGGGGCAAAAGGCCAAGTAGATTTGTTTCTTGCACGCAAAATGGTCACAATTGATCATTCTACACAAGAAGAATTTATTAAATGTACGATCATTGAAATAAAAAGACCAAGTGTAGCATTGAATAAGAAACATTTAGCTCAAGCTGAACGTTATGCTGAGGTACTTGATAAGCATCCTGCCTTTAATGATGAGAGAATGAGATTTGATGTTGTTCTTGTTGGAACTAAAATCTCCCAGAATGATACTCAAATTACAAGGCGGTTGAAAGACCTTGCTGGTAAGGGCGGCGCGGGCCTTGTTTCCGGGGCGGATGAAAGAATTCGAGTATACGTTAAAAGTTGGTCTACAATTTTTAATGATTTCGAGGTGACTCATAGTGCTTTATTACAAAAGCTAAAAATAAAGAGAAGCGAGCTAGAGTATAAATCTAAGCAAACCCTTGTGGATGAATTGCAAATACCTCTCTCTGAGGCGTCGTGAGACTTATAATAATTATTCGATAAGTTGTTTTTTTGTAACTGGAAAAACAACTAATCTAAACCGAGCCAAATGCACTACTTGACTCGGTCATTTGTACTAGGGAAGGTGCGAACAAGTCCCTGATATGAGATCATGTTTGTCATCTGGAGCCATGAAAAAGGGTTCATCATGAGTCATCAGCTCACCTTCGCCGACAGTGAATTCAGCAGTAAGCGCCGTCAGACCAGAAAAGAGATTTTCTTATCCCGCATGGAGCAGATTCTACCATGGCAAAACATGGTGGAAGTCATCGAGCCGTTTTACCCCAAGGCTGGTAATGGCCGGCGACCTTATCCGCTGGAAACCATGCTACGCATTCACTGCATGCAGCATTGGTACAACCTGAGCGATGGCGCGATGGAAGATGCTCTGTACGAAATCGCCTCCATGCGTCTGTTTGCCCGGTTATCCCTGGATAGCGCCTTGCCGGACCGCACCACCATCATGAATTTCCGCCACCTGCTGGAGCAGCATCAACTGGCCCGCCAATTGTTCAAGACCATCAATCGCTGGCTGGCCGAAGCAGGCGTCATGATGACCCAAGGCACCTTGGTCGATGCCACCATCATTGAGGCACCCAGCTCGACCAAGAACAAAGAGCAGCAACGCGATCCGGAGATGCATCAGACCAAGAAAGGCAATCAGTGGCACTTTGGCATGAAGGCCCACATTGGTGTCGATGCCAAGAGTGGCATGACCCACAGCCTAGTCACCACCGCGGCCAACGAGCATGACCTCAATCAGCTGGGTAATCTGCTGCATGGAGAGGAGCAATTTGTCTCAGCCGATGCCGGCTACCAAGGGGCGCCACAGCGCAAGGAGCTGGCCGAGGTGGATGTGGACTGGCTGATCGCCGAGCGCCCCGGCAAGGTAAGAACCTTGAAACAGCATCCACGCAAGAACAAAATGGCCATCAACATCGAATACATGAAAGCCAGCATCCGGGCCAAGGTGGAGCACCCATTTCGCATCATCAAGCGACAGTTCGGCTTCGTGAAAGCCAGATACAAGGGGTTGCTGAAAAACGATAACCAACTGGCGATGTTATTCACGCTGGCCAACCTGTTTCGGGCGGACCAAATGATACGTCAGTGGGAGAGATCTCACTAAAAACTGGGAATAACGCCTTAAATGGCGAAGAAACGGTCTAAATAGGCTGATTCAAGGCGTTTACGGGAGAAAAAATCGGCTCAAACATGAAGAAATGAAATGACTGCGTCAGCCGAGAAGAATTTCCCCGCTTATTCGCACCTTCCCTAGCTCAGTCTCTTCCTTAATTCAGCTACCCCTTATTGTCCGAAACGCCAGTTGAATGGAAAGCCTGTCGGCTCGATGATGGTTTCTAGTTGTTGATACCAAACGTCGTAAGCATGACGCATTTCGTCCAGGTACTGATATTGGTTGTAGATAGCATCCAGCCCTTTTTTGCTGTGGCCAATCATCAACTCGGCAACTTCTTGCGTCGTGATGGCAGACATTCGCGTTCGCATCGTTCTGCGAAGATCATGCATAGACCAGTGTTCCATCTCAATACCAAGCGATCTGCGAGCCCAGATTTTCACATTGTTAGGAATAGTGGTATCAAAGCCATTTGTGGCAAGCTCTTCTTGTCCGTTCGCGGGAAACAAGTAAGTTGATTTGCTCATCTGCATCGCCAGTTCAATCAGCTCAATAGCTGGCTTAATCAATGGCCGCATGATCGGCGCTCCAATTTTCTCACCTTGTTTGCGGATCTCTATGGGCACTGTCCACATTGCAGATTGCAAGTCAAAGTGATGCTTTTCAGCTTGAATGAGTTCGCCCTTGCGCCCTCCCAATAAGAGAAGCAGTTTTATGTAGATGCGATTCTTCTCAGTGATTTTTGACTCATGCAAATAGCGCCAAAGTATCCTGATCTCGTTGTCATTTAGCACCCGAGTTCGTTTTCCTTTTTTACCGCCAACCTTTTTTGCTGTGATCCCAGCGGCAGCGTTAATTTCCAAAATTTGTTCATCAATCAGCCAGTCATAGAACTTATGCAGTACAGACACTAGGCGCTCTGTGTTTGACGGAGACGATTCCGAAACCTCACGAAGACAGTTTCGCAAGGACAATTCAGTGATGTCAGTTAATGGATACTTGCCAAGTCGGGGCAGCAAATATATTTCACTGCTGCGTTTTTGGTAGTGCCACGTTTTCTCCTTTAGCCCTTGCTTACCGGCAGAGTCTATCCAGTCTCGAAAAATCGATTCGAAGCTTTGATTAGCAGAATACTTAGCCCGTTCCTGCTGTAGGTAAAGCTTGGGGTTTCGGCCTTGATCAAGTACTGCCCTTAACCTATCCAGCTCATTCCTGGCTTCAGCCAGCTTCATAAGGGGGTAAGTACCTATGTCTACCCGCTGTTGCTTGCCATCGAACCGATAACGAAACTGAAAAACAATTTTGCCCTTGGGCGATACCCGAGCACTTAGCCCATCTCGGTCGGCTTTTACTACGGTTTCTTTTGCTTCTTTATTTAACCTGGCATCGAGCCAGCTAACTGATAACGCCATGTTATAAGCCCAGCCCTAGTTTTGATTTTAATGATTGTTTACGTGTTTCTGCTTTGGGTTCTGGCGCTGTACTCATAGAAGTAACTTCACCATCTGGTGCAAGGCCATCCACCGGTACAGATGTCGTGGATAGATTGGGTTGGCTCATTTGAATTAACCCAAAGGTTGCCAGCATCCGCAGACGCTCAGCGCGTTCCCGTGGTGGCGTCTTTTCCAATTCTTTGAGTAGTTCTGGGTGGCTCCCTGGGGGAATGTTGACGACAACTCTCATGATCATGCCCCATAAAACCAGAAGCCTCGGACGTTCGCCAAAACAGACTGCTCAGGCACGATGATCTTGCTTCGTGAAAAAATCTCCTTGGCCGCTTCCTTATAAGCCAAGGCTCCACCTCCGGCGATCAATACCAAGTCCGCATTAATGCTTTCGTCACGCATGGATTGACGCATGGCTGTAAGAGCAACAGGCGCTACCTTTTTCATGGCAGCATTCAGATAAGGTGAAATATCGACTTTTTCTCCAAATAGCAGGACCTGTAAGTCGCCGGTTCTCATGGCTTTTTCAAGTCGATCCATTCCGACTTTGGCACCATGATCTTCCGAAATCAGCTTATCGATGGTTTCCAGTAGCACGGACATTGCCTGAAGACTGGTTCCTGATGAGCTGTAGCGAATTTCTCCGGCCTCAAGGGCAACCCAATCAACAGAAAAGAAGCCGGGATCAATGACGACGACACGACCTTCTTCAATCAAGCCCAGATCACCACCCGTTTGAACCAGATCCATATAGGCACCGGCAGGCTGTGGTAGTACTTTGACGTCATGAACGGTGATGCTGCGCTTAGGCGTCACTTGATGGACACCTTTTAAACGCTGCACAAGGTCAGACTTACGTTGTGGTTCATGAAACTGGGAAACCGGTAATCCAGTGACAACCAAATCGATGGATTCTGTTTCAGCCATTAACAAGGCGGCATGAAAAAGTGCCTTATAGGTTTTTGTGGTGGGATATTCCGGGTGAAGCTCTCGTTCCCAGCCTTGAAGGCGTCCAGCAGGAACACCAGCGGCCCAGCGCTCATTATCGACAGAGACATACAAACAAGTTTCATCATCGCCTCCACCGATACGCTCCGGCATACGATCCGCTGGACCGGCACCCGCAGGTAGAATAATGGTTTTCGGTTCACTACCTGATTGGCCAATTGCCAGCTTCAGGTTTGAGTAACCGATATCTACGCCTAGTACAAACATACTTATCTCCTGTGCACTCAAAGTGCTCTAACGGTTTTCAATCAACCGCGCTGTTCACGCTTGGGCATTTCCAAGTGCTCTGGCGGTTTACTCAAATGTCATTATCAGGATTCGGTGCACTGGCGGTGGGCAGAAAGGTGACAAATCCTTTCATCTATCTGCCTATTGCATTTTTGCAAAAGTATGAGAATAGGCTCTGTTTGGCGGCTGGTGACCTAGCCAAAAAAATTGAGACGCCAAACGTCGTTTGCATTCTGGCCTGAACTTGCCAAACGGTTTGTATCTTCATGGCGATACGTCTTTTTAGGTGTTTTTAAGTGAAATCAGCCTGTATCCCTTGTCGGGTATGGGATTGAGCGAGTCGATTTATATCGAGACGCCAAACAGTGATTGTGACGGCAGTTTTACGTTTGGCGTTTCAATCCAAAAGCCAAACGGATAGTGGTTTTGGCTTTAGGGGTTAATTGGATGGGGAAATTGGTTTGGTAGAAATCGTCAATGAACAATGGAAAGCAGATGTATCAGATTTACTTCAGCAAGAAACGGACAGGCTAAAAGCGCTGGCACGAGCTGAAGTTGATGACTTTTGGGTTACCCATTACAAGGTTCGAGAGAATGAGCCCTTTAAAGACTGGGGTCTGCTTGGTGTCCGTATCAGAGACTTTAAGTATGGCTTTGGCATAGAGTGGTATATCAACAGTTTTCACGGTCAACGAGGCAAACGCGTGGTCTTTAGCAAGGGGCTGCGTATCTCAAAGACGAAGCTGAGATACGCATTTTTAGACTGCCAAGGTTTGGCCAAAGAATGGGAGCTAGCGCTGGCCATGGAGAAAGAGGAATTCTTCAGTGATATTCGACGCCAGGTTGATAAGCTCAACATGCTGCGTCGCAGAGTGAATGCGTATTGAGTCAACTGCGCTACTTCACTCGCGGTAACTGGTCCCAGCGTGTTGTATAAGCGGGAGACAAATGCTCTCGCTTCATCGACCAATCTTTCTTGAGTCCTTGTCCAGCAAAGAAAACCTTTCCGGCACCGCTTTGGTTAATGGTGTCCAATACAGACATTAGCTGCTGGCTATTAGAGCGGGTCGATACGTCATCGAATAGTCCTGGTTGAAACATGCCAGGATCGTAAAAGTCAGACAGCATGACGCCCGCTTTGGCATAACGAAAACCATCCTTCCATATCCGCTTGAGTAAGTGATTGGCCAGCTCGATAAAATCCCGCGTGTCGCAACTGGGGATTAGCAATTCACCCGATGCAGAGTTGCTGTACTGCGGCTCGTTGTCCTTAAAGGGGCTGGTACGTATGAACACGGTCAGCACTTTGGCTTGCTGCTGTTCTTTGCGAAGTTTCTCAGTGGCGCGGGTTGCGTATTCGCATACGGCTTCACTTAAAAATTCAAAGTGCGTCACTTTTACGCCAAATGAACGGCTACAGACGATTTGCTTCTTAGTTGGCGGGATCTCTTCAAGTTCAATGCACGACTCACCATTGAGCTCTCTGACGGTTCTTTCTAAAACCTCTGAAAACTGGTCTCTGATGGCTCTAGGAGAGGCATTGGCGAGATCTAAGGCTGTGGTGATACCCAACGCATTTAAACGCTTAGAAAGCCGTCTACCAACGCCCCAAACATCATCAACCGGGACTAATGCGAGCAATCGACGTTGCCGATCTGGATTGGTCAGGTCTACAACCCCCTGAGTAGCTGGATATTTTTTGGCGGCATGGTTAGCCAGTTTGGCGAGTGTTTTAGTCGGTGCAATGCCTACACAGACGGTGATCCCAATCCAGTGGCCTATGCGCTCTCGCACTTGTTGTCCGAACTCGACAAGAGATATGGCAGACTCAATACCGGTTAAATCCAAAAACGCTTCGTCAATAGAGTAAACCTCTACTCGTGGTGCCATCTCCTCCAAAGTGCGCATCACTCGACTGCTTAAATCTGCATACAGCGCGTACAGTTGGCTAAGAATTCCCGCTAAAAATAGACGAGTAAGTGAGCAACCATTCTGCCGCATGGGTTGCTGGCGTCTAACACCAGAAAAATCACCCAGCCCAACCCGCTGTCTATTTTTTAAGGTGGGCATTCATCTACATGTCTAATTTTTTACCAATTTGATCGCTAAGATGTACTAATTTGATTACCGAGGGAGACTGACGGACTAATTACTTAGGGGCTTAATCGTACAATCTCCACTCGACACCACACAACTCACTTCTGGACATTTCTGAGTTGCATTTTAGCTAATTTAGAAAAACATGAATTAGATAAAGTATGGAAATTTCAAATCAATATGAGGCGGACATGAAGAAATTGAAAAAAGTAGCTTAACTGGGTTGGTCAATTTTGGTTGACCACGTCATGTTCCGGTGAGTACGCAAGTCATTGGCGCTAACGAATATGAAGGTCACTTTGCTTTTGACTTACTCTATAACAACTCTTCAGATATACAGCCTAATACCTTATCGACCGATACGCATGGTACCAATAATGTTAACTTCGCTATATTAGATTTCTTTGGTTACA
Source organism: Aeromonas sp. 55A (assembly GCF_051919665.1). NCBI lineage: Bacteria > Pseudomonadati > Pseudomonadota > Gammaproteobacteria > Aeromonadales > Aeromonadaceae > Aeromonas > Aeromonas sp. 55A. The sequence continues at coordinate 2,230,416 of NZ_JBQBEH010000008.1, forward strand.
CATTCGCCCCTCGATACGCGAAAATGAAAAAGGTGTTTTTTGAGCTATTTGAAGTGACTGAAGAGAACGGAGGCCGTATTCAATTAAAGAAAGATATTAATCATAAGCTAATTGCTGAAGAATGGGACAATATTCAGCATATTGTTTGTTCATTGAGTCGTAAAACCACCACTCAAAGCACAATCATTAGAAAGTTGAGTAACGGCAAGAGCCGAAGATTGTCAGCATTGCATGAGTACGACCGTTTAATTAAATCTATTTATGTTTTGGAGTATGTTGATAATTCAACGTTGCGTCATTACGTCCAGCAAGCCTTGAACAGAGGTGAAGCATACCATCAGTTAAAACGTGCTATTACTTCAGTTAATGGCAATAAATTTCGTGGGGGGAATGATTACCAAGTATCACAATGGGGTTCTAGGGATTTTCCCCTCTAAAAAGACTTAATCCTCTGTAGACCACACCAATAAATGGCTGCGGAGGTGGGTTACTACTTATAAGTGTGGCAAATTAGGTAAATATCGTACATTTAATACGGAACAGCCCTGATATGGCCATCAAAAACGAAATTACTATTCTCACGAGAGCAGAACAGGCAGATCTTTATTCCCCACCCATTTTTTCAATCGAAGAACAACGTCTGTACTTTTCTCTGAACGATGCGGAATTGGCAGTTTTTCGGTCAATTCGTCTCAGAGCTCATAGATGTTACTTTGTCGCGATTTTGGGATACTTCAAATCAAAGCCCGTCATCCTAGATATCGCTTACTCGCAGGTTTCTAAGGATTTAATGTTCATCAGTAAAGAGCTGCTTGGCGGCAAGGGGCTCAGACCATTCACTCCCTCACAAAAACAAAAAGATCGACTCTACGCAAAAGTATTAGACCTTGCTGGTTATCACAAATGGGACGAAAGTCAGCACTTCAATTCTCTTTTCGACCACCTTGTTCAGGTGGGCAATGCCTGGCTGGAGCCGCGTTACCTCTTTGATACTGCTATTGAATTCCTAACCAGTCACAGCATTGCTATCCCTAGGTACACCGTACTCCAGAGACTGATAAGCAGAGCGATGCAGCAGGTCAGAAAAGACCTGGCGCACCAACTTAATCAACTCACCAGTCCTGAACTTCACGTCTTTCTGGACAGCATAACAGCCATTGATGACGGACTAAGCCTGAACCAGCTCAGAGGCGGTGCAAAAAGTCTGACCGTACCTGAACTTAAAAAAGAGCTTGCCCTTTATCATCAGTTAGCGCCATGGCGCACGCAAATCAATGGCGTTATCGATGGGCTTAATCTGTCTCTTAAAAATCGACAACACTTCGGTGAGCTCATCAACTATTACGGTAGTAAACTCAAACGATTCAAACGCGCACAGCAGCATCTATGGTTGCTATGTCACCTGACAGAGCGGATACAACTGGCACTGGAACGGTTAACTGATGGGTTCATTTACCATATCCGCAAGCAACAAGAAGCTGCCAACACCTTTGCACAACAAGCAGTGTTCCTGTCCTGGCAGTCAGCCGCGGACAATGTCACGAAAGCGGCAGAGTTACTGCATCTGTTTGTGGATGAGAACATTGATGATAATCAACCCTTCTCAGTAGTCAGACAACAGGCATTGAAGGTCATGAATGACAGGGATATCCAGACCCTCTGCCTTTACCTGAAAAAACAGAAACGGACCGTGGAAGAGTACCAGTGGCAACATTACGATGAACAATGCAATCTCCTGGAGCAACTGTTAAGGCAGGTGTTCTTGTGCCTTGAATGTGAGGCCGGTAAAGGCTCAGAAGCCGTCGTCGCCCAACTTCAACAGATGCAGACGGAAATCGCATTCGGTGGACCACTGAAGACGATGGATACGTCGCTCATCCCGAAAAAGCACCTCCCATGGTTGGTTAAACAGGATAACGTTAACCCGCAACGTTACGAATGGCTGCTCTACCGGCAGTTAACCTCACGACTGAATGGACGCATTTATTTGCCAAATGTTACCAAATACCGCGCACTGGAAGACGACCTGATCCCCCAGACATCGCAGGATACCTTGCTGGCCTCATCAACACTGGACAGACTAAAACAGCCCGCAGAGTTATTGTTACAGGAGAAACAACACCGGCTGGAAAGTGCACTCAAAGACGTTGCTCTCCATATTGATGAGGGAGACAATCGAAATGTGATCATGAAAAATCGTACCGGTACCCGCTGGCGTCTGCCGACCAAAAGCGCTACATCTCTGGTCAACAATCCCTTTTTTAAGCGAATGCAACCGGTCGGTATCGCGGATGTACTGCGGTATGTAGAGCGCGAAACCGGGTTCATGAAATGTCTGACTCATGTACTTCCGATACAAAAACAAGGGTTCACTCATCAGGATGATTTACTGGCCATTCTGATTGCCAACGCCACTCACCGTGGTGTGTATGGCATGGCGCAGATCTCCGATCGAAGCTATGAACACCTGAGTACGGTGCAGGCCAACTATATCCGGCCTGAAACGCTGCATGACGCCAGCGACGTGATCAATAATGCGGTTGCAGCGCTACCCATCTTCCGCCACTACCATATTCAGGAGGACCAGCTGCATGCCAGTGCGGATGGTCAGAAATTCGAAACCCATCTGGAAACCTTTAAAACCCGGTACTCCTCTAAGTATTTCGGCACCAACAAAGGGATCACGGCCATGACACTGGTGGCCAACCACAGCGCCCTCAATGCTCGGATCATCGGTTCCAACGAGCACGAATCACACTATATTTATGACCTGTTACAATCCAACAGCAGTGAAATCAAACCTGACGTACTCTCGACAGATACACACGGTGTCAATCATGTTAACTTCGCCTTACTGGATCTATGCGGTTACAGTTTTGCACCGCGATACGCGCAGTTCAGTAGTGTCATCAATGATCTGTTTGATGTGACTGAAAGTGAACAAGGCAGCACCATACTGGCGCTAAAGAAGCCTATCAGAACGAATGTTATTACAACGGGATGGCAAGATATCAGGCGTATTGTTCTGTCACTTCAGACAAAGCGGACGACACAAGCAATGCTGGTAAGAAAGTTGTCTGGTTACCCTTCTGGACACCCAATATTACAGGCTCTGACGGAGTATAATCGACTGGTTAAAGCGCAATATTTACTTGACTACATCGACGATGCCAGTTTGCGGCAGTATGTGCAACGTGCCCTGAACCGGGGAGAAGCATGGCACTTCCTTAGACGAGCCATTGCGTCGGTGAATGGTGATCAGTTCCGTGGCAAAAACGAGTCTGAAATCGCTATCTGGAATGAATGCGCAAGATTGCTTGCCAACGCGATCATCTACTTCAACTCCGCGATACTGAGTCATCTTCTGGGACACTTTGAAGCGAGAGGAGATGAAGAGAAAGCGGGTATCACTCGTGCTGTTTCGCCCGTTGCGTGGCAAAATATCAACTTAAGCGGAACGTATAACTTCACTAATACTGGGAAATTGCCCAATATTGGCGAAATAACAAGGCCGATAGTGGATGATTAGGCTCCAAGCTGAAAGTAAACCACCTCCGCAGCCATTTATTGGTGTGGTCTACAGAGGATTATGTCTTTTTAGAGGGGAAAATCCCTAGAACCCCACCTTGAGACAGAACGCGCCTTGGTCAGAATCCCAGTCGCTGGGCGGGTTTGCGCCTACGCTCTTGACCCCCACGAGGTCTGGAAAGGGTACGACAACGCCAAAGAATACGCGGCCTTCGTGACCAAGACGCTGGTCAACAAGGACGGCGATATTAAGCGCCGGATCATGTCGATGTTTAGCCCAGAGGAACGCCCAGACGACAGGGAGTGACGGGCACTGGCTGGCAATGTCTAGCAACGGCAGGCATTTCGGCTGAGGGTAAAAGAACTTTCCGCTAAGCGATAGACTGTATGTAAACACAGTATTGCAAGGACGCGGAACATGCCTCATGTGGCGGCCAGGACGGCCAGCCGGGATCGGGATACTGGTCGTTACCAGAGCCACCGACCCGAGCAAACCCTTCTCTATCAGATCGTTGACGAGTATTACCCGGCATTCGCTGCGCTTATGGCAGAGCAGGGAAAGGAATTGCCGGGCTATGTGCAACGGGAATTTGAAGAATTTCTCCAATGCGGGCGGCTGGAGCATGGCTTTCTACGGGTTCGCTGCGAGTCTTGCCACGCCGAGCACCTGGTCGCTTTCAGCTGTAAGCGTCGCGGTTTCTGCCCGAGCTGTGGGGCGCGGCGGATGGCCGAAAGTGCCGCCTTGCTGGTTGATGAAGTACTGCCTGAACAACCCATGCGTCAGTGGGTGTTGAGCTTCCCGTTTCAGCTGCGTTTCCTGTTTGCCAGCCGGCCCGAGATCATGGGGTGGGTGCTGGGCATCGTTTACCGCGTCATTGCCACGCACCTGGTCAAGAAAGCGGGCCATACCCACCAAGTGGCCAAGACGGGCGCGGTCACCCTGATCCAGCGTTTTGGATCGGCGCTCAATCTGAATGTTCACTTCCACATGCTGTTTCTCGACGGTGTGTATGTCGAGCAATCCCACGGCTCAGCGCGTTTCCGCTGGGTCAAGGCGCCGACCAGCCCAGAGCTCACCCAGCTGACGCACACCATCGCCCACCGGGTGGGTCGCTATCTGGAACGGCAAGGCCTGCTGGAACGGGATGTCGAAAACAGCTATCTGGCCTCGGATGCGGTGGATGACGACCCGATGACACCCCTGCTGGGGCACTCGATCACTTACCGTATCGCTGTCGGTTCACAGGCGGGGCGAAAGGTGTTCACTTTGCAAACTCTGCCGACCAGTGGTGATCCGTTCGGTGACGGGATTGGCAAGGTAGCCGGGTCCAGCCTGCACGCCGGCGTGGCGGCCAGGGCCGATGAACGCAAGAAGCTCGAACGGCTGTGCCGGTACATCAGCCGCCCGGCGGTATCCGAGAAGCGGCTGTCGTTAACACGAGGCGGCAACGTGCGCTACCAGCTCAAGACGCCGTACCGGGACGGCACCACGCACGTCATTTTCGAACCATTGGATTTCATTGCAAGGCTGGCCGCCCTGGTACCGAAGCCCAGAGTCAACCTAACCCGCTTCCACGGGGTGTTCGCACCCAACAGTCGGCACCGGGCGTTGGTCACGCCGGCAAAACGGGGCAGGGGCAACAAGGTCAGGGTGGCTGATGAACCGGCAACACCAGCACAACGGCGAGCGTCGATGACATGGGCGCAACGGCTCAAGCGTGTTTTCAATATCGACATCGAGACCTGCAGCGGCTGCGGCGGCGCCATGAAAGTCATCGCCTGCATTGAAGACCCTATAGTGATCAAGCAGATCCTTGATCACCTGAAGCACAAAGCCGAAACCAGCGGGACCAGGGCGTTACCCGAAAGCCGGGCGCCACCGGCTGAGCTGCTCCTGGGTCTGTTTGACTGACGAGCCTGAAGGCCAACGATACCAATCAAAATGCTGCGTTCACAGCGCCGCGGCAGGGATCCGCCGTGCTGGTTGTCGGAAAAGGAGCCGCTAGTGGGAAAGAGGAGGGTAAATTTTCAGCGTTGCTGGCTCCCCGTCAGCCGGATTGGGTTGCATCGCAGGGGTGTCGAAAGAGTCAACTGCGGTCCAAAGCTGTTGGACTTGGGTGAAAAGGGCGTTTATTCTTCCTATACGTATGATTCAAACTGCAGATGAGTTACATTTGAAAGAAAAGGTGAAAAAACCAATTGAGAAATTATTGCATGTGCTTAATGCCTCAAATAAAAAATTAATTATTCAATACCGATCATTATGAAACTATCATTAATTGTTGCCATGGATAAAAATTTTGGCATTGGTAAAGACAACGATTTGTTATGGAAATTGCCGGCTGATATGAAATTCTTTAAAGAAACTTCAACAGGTCATGTAGTAATAACCGGACGTAAAAATTATGAATCTATTCCTGAGAAATTTAGACCCTTGCCAAATCGTGAAAATGCCGTTTTAACTCACCAAATCGGCTATCAAGCACCAGGAGCTCATGTCTTTTTTTCACTTACTGAATGTTTAGAGTTCTATAAAAATGAAACCGAAAGAACTGTTTTCATCATTGGTGGGGGACAAATTTATGCAGAAGTTATGCAGCGAAACATCCTTCAAGAAATGTATATCACACAAGTAGATGGAGTGTTTGACGCAGATACTTTTTTTCCTAAATTTTCTGAATCTGAGTGGAATAGTGAAACTGTACTGAAACAGGGTATTGATGAAAAACACGCTTTTGCTTTTGAAATAAAAAAATATACACGTAAATAACTCTAAAACTTACTGTTTTTGTTGAAATGTTTTGTATGTAACGGTTTCAAAACTTCAACGACCTTACTAACTTTGCCTCCTTATGATTTTATGTATAGCTGAAAAACCTTCTGTGGCAAAAGATATTGCCGAAGTAATTGGTGCAAAACAACGCAACAACGGCTTTTATGAAGGAAATGGCTATTGGGTAACCTGGACTTTTGGCCATCTGTGTACATTGAATGAACCCCATGATTACAAAGAAAATTGGAAATACTGGAAATTGGAAGATCTGCCAATTGTACCTAAAAAATTTGGCATTAAACTAATTGATAACGATGGAGTAAAAAGGCAATTTGCTGTTATTGAAAAATTGGTAGCATCTTGTTCTGAAGTCATCAATTGCGGGGATGCCGGGCAGGAAGGGGAGTTGATACAAAGATGGGTATTGGCACCTGGTCAAGAAAGCGGGCCATACCCACCAAGTGGCCAAGACGGGCGCGGTCACCCTGATCCAGCGTTTTGGATCGGCGCTCAATCTGAATGTTCACTTCCACATGCTGTTTCTCGACGGTGTGTATGTCGAGCAATCCCACGGCTCAGCGCGTTTCCGCTGGGTCAAGGCGCCGACCAGCCCAGAGCTCACCCAGCTGACGCACACCATCGCCCACCGGGTGGGTCGCTATCTGGAACGGCAAGGCCTGCTGGAACGGGATGTCGAAAACAGCTATCTGGCCTCGGATGCGGTGGATGACGACCCGATGACACCCCTGCTGGGGCACTCGATCACTTACCGTATCGCTGTCGGTTCACAGGCGGGGCGAAAGGTGTTCACTTTGCAAACTCTGCCGACCAGTGGTGATCCGTTCGGTGACGGGATTGGCAAGGTAGCCGGGTCCAGCCTGCACGCCGGCGTGGCGGCCAGGGCCGATGAACGCAAGAAGCTCGAACGGCTGTGCCGGTACATCAGCCGCCCGGCGGTATCCGAGAAGCGGCTGTCGTTAACACGAGGCGGCAACGTGCGCTACCAGCTCAAGACGCCGTACCGGGACGGCACCACGCACGTCATTTTCGAACCATTGGATTTCATTGCAAGGCTGGCCGCCCTGGTACCGAAGCCCAGAGTCAACCTAACCCGCTTCCACGGGGTGTTCGCACCCAACAGTCGGCACCGGGCGTTGGTCACGCCGGCAAAACGGGGCAGGGGCAACAAGGTCAGGGTGGCTGATGAACCGGCAACACCAGCACAACGGCGAGCGTCGATGACATGGGCGCAACGGCTCAAGCGTGTTTTCAATATCGACATCGAGACCTGCAGCGGCTGCGGCGGCGCCATGAAAGTCATCGCCTGCATTGAAGACCCTATAGTGATCAAGCAGATCCTTGATCACCTGAAGCACAAAGCCGAAACCAGCGGGACCAGGGCGTTACCCGAAAGCCGGGCGCCACCGGCTGAGCTGCTCCTGGGTCTGTTTGACTGACGAGCCTGAAGGCCAACGATACCAATCAAAATGCTGCGTTCACAGCGCCGCGGCAGGGATCCGCCGTGCTGGTTGTCGGAAAAGGAGCCGCTAGTGGGAAAGAGGAGGGTAAATTTTCAGCGTTGCTGGCTCCCCGTCAGCCGGATTGGGTTGCATCGCAGGGGTGTCGAAAGAGTCAACTGCGGTCCAAAGCTGTTGGACTTGGGTGAAAAGGGCGTTTATTCTTCCTATACGTGCCGCGTTCCAGGCGGCGACTATGAGGGCTATGTCGATGCCCATGTGCGCCGGCTGGAGGCGCTACGCCGGGCCGGTATCGTCGAGCGGATCGACGCCGACCAATGGCGCATCCCCAATGATCTGGTCAGCCGTGCCGCCGCCCATGACGCCGGCCGAGACAGTCAGGCCAGCGTTCGCGTCCTTTCCCCGGTCGATCTGAACAAACAGATCGGATCGGACGGCGCGACCTGGCTGGACCGGCGGCTGATCCACGGCGAGACGGCCGACCTTGCGCCAACCGGCTTCGGGCAACAAGTCCGCGAAGCCATGGACCAGCGCCGCGAGCACCATATCGAACAGGGCGACGCCACCCGCAGCCGGGACAGCCGCGTCTTCTACCGGCGCAACCTTCTCGCCATCCTGCGGGAGCGCGAGGTAGCCGGCGTCGGATCGGATATGGCTTTGAGTAAGGGCCTGCCGTTCCGCGCCGCCACGGACGGCGAGAGCGTCAGCGGCAAGTTTACCGGAACCGTGCATCTATCGAGCGGCAAGTTCGCCGTGGTCGAGAAATCCCATGAGTTCACCCTTGTCCCGTGGCGGCCGATCATCGACCGCCAACTCGGCCGCGAGGTTATGGGCATCGTGCAGGGCGGGTCGGTGTCGTGGCAGTTAGGGCGGCAGAGGGGGCTGGAACGCTGAGTGCGCCCATGCCGCATTGCGAAGCAAAAGATAATCGGATAAAATGTAGCAATTCATATTCGTAAGCGTGGAGTAATCAGATGGGAAATTCCAAGTCAGCAGACAAGTAAGCCGCAACAACCAGTATTGTTGTTGCGGCGCTCTGTAAGGCTAGTCTCATCTGATTGCTGACGAGCAGACGTCGCCCGGTATTCCTTAATCGAGGGTTGATTCGTCATGACCACCACACGCCCCGCGTGGGCCTATACGCTGCCGGCAGCACTGCTGCTGATGGCTCCTTTCGACATCCTCGCTTCACTGGCGATGGATATTTATCTCCCTGTCGTTCCAGCGATGCCCGGCATCCTGAACACGACGCCCGCTATGATCCAACTCACGTTGAGCCTCTATATGGTGATGCTCGGCGTGGGCCAGGTGATTTTTGGTCCGCTCTCAGACAGAATCGGGCGACGGCCAATTCTACTTGCGGGCGCAACGGCTTTCGTCATTGCGTCTCTGGGAGCAGCTTGGTCTTCAACTGCACCGGCCTTTGTCGCTTTCCGTCTACTTCAAGCAGTGGGCGCGTCGGCCATGCTGGTGGCGACGTTCGCGACGGTTCGCGACGTTTATGCCAACCGTCCTGAGGGTGTCGTCATCTACGGCCTTTTCAGTTCGATGCTGGCGTTCGTGCCTGCGCTCGGCCCTATCGCCGGAACATTGATCGGCGAGTTCTTGGGATGGCAGGCGATATTCATTACTTTGGCTATACTGGCGATGCTCGCACTCCTAAATGCGGGTTTCAGGTGGCACGAAACCCGCCCTCTGGATCAAGTCAAGACGCGCCGATCTGTCTTGCCGATCTTCGCGAGTCCGGCTTTTTGGGTTTACACTGTCGGCTTTAGCGCCGGTATGGGCACCTACTTCGTCTTCTTCTCGACGGCTCCCCGTGTGCTCATAGGCCAAGCGGAATATTCCGAGATCGGATTCAGCTTTGCCTTCGCCACTGTCGCGCTTGTAATGATCGTGACAACCCGTTTCGCGAAGTCCTTTGTCGCCAGATGGGGCATCGCAGGATGCGTGGCGCGTGGGATGGCGTTGCTTGTTTGCGGAGCGGTCCTGTTGGGGATCGGCGAACTTTACGGCTCGCCGTCATTCCTCACCTTCATCCTACCGATGTGGGTTGTCGCGGTCGGTATTGTCTTCACGGTGTCCGTTACCGCGAACGGCGCTTTGGCAGAGTTCGACGACATCGCGGGATCAGCGGTCGCGTTCTACTTCTGCGTTCAAAGCCTGATAGTCAGCATTGTCGGGACATTGGCGGTGGCACTTTTAAACGGTGACACAGCGTGGCCCGTGATCTGTTACGCCACGGCGATGGCGGTACTGGTTTCGTTGGGGCTGGTGCTCCTTCGGCTCCGTGGGGCTGCCACCGAGAAGTCGCCAGTCGTCTAACCGACGACTGGTAGCAGGCCCGCTCCGATGCGGCGCACTAACCATCGAAACCTCGTGAATGTCGGTATCCTGTCTGGCAGGATACCGCTCATTTCCCTTGTTCAGTTCATCGCCGTCGCCGAGCATCTGAATTTTCGGCATGCGGCCAAGGCACTTGGTATCAGCCAGTCGAGCGTCAGCGCGCGTGTGAAAGCGCTGGAGGATAACCTTGGTGTCCTGCTATTTGAGCGCCATGCGCGGGGCGTTCGGCTAACAGACGCAGGCAGGCACTTCATGGAGCGTGTCACGGCGGGTGTCGATCAACTCGATCACGCAGTGAAGACCGCGGAGTGACGGGCACTGGCTGGCAATGTCTAGCAACGGCAGGCATTTCGGCTGAGGGTAAAAGAACTTTCCGCTAAGCGATAGACTGTATGTAAACACAGTATTGCAAGGACGCGGAACATGCCTCATGTGGCGGCCAGGACGGCCAGCCGGGATCGGGATACTGGTCGTTACCAGAGCCACCGACCCGAGCAAACCCTTCTCTATCAGATCGTTGACGAGTATTACCCGGCATTCGCTGCGCTTATGGCAGAGCAGGGAAAGGAATTGCCGGGCTATGTGCAACGGGAATTTGAAGAATTTCTCCAAAGCCCGCGACGCAGCGCCGGCAGGCAGAGCAAGTAGAGGGCAGCGCCTGCAATCCATGCCCACCCGTTCCACGTTGTTATAGAAGCCGCATAGATCGCCGTGAAGAGGAGGGGTCCGACGATCGAGGTCAGGCTGGTGAGCGCCGCCAGTGAGCCTTGCAGCTGCCCCTGACGTTCCTCATCCACCTGCCTGGACAACATTGCTTGCAGCGCCGGCATTCCGATGCCACCCGAAGCAAGCAGGACCATGATCGGGAACGCCATCCATCCCCGTGTCGCGAAGGCAAGCAGGATGTAGCCTGTGCCGTCGGCAATCATTCCGAGCATGAGTGCCCGCCTTTCGCCGAGCCGGGCGGCTACAGGGCCGGTGATCATTGCCTGGGCGAGTGAATGCAGAATGCCAAATGCGGCAAGCGAAATGCCGATCGTGGTCGCGTCCCAGTGAAAGCGATCCTCGCCGAAAATGACCCAAAGCGCGGCCGGCACCTGTCCGACAAGTTGCATGATGAAGAAGACCGCCATCAGGGCGGCGACGACGGTCATGCCCCGGGCCCACCGGAACGAAGCGAGCGGGTTGAGAGCCTCCCGGCGTAACGGCCGGCGTTCGCCTTTGTGCGACTCCGGCAAAAGGAAACAGCCCGTCAGGAAATTGAGGCCGTTCAAGGCTGCCGCGGCGAAGAACGGAGCGTGGGGGGAGAAACCGCCCATCAGCCCACCGAGCACAGGTCCCGCGACCATCCCGAACCCGAAACAGGCGCTCATGAAGCCGAAGTGCCGCGCGCGCTCATCGCCATCAGTGATATCGGCAATATAAGCGCCGGCTACCGCCCCAGTCGCCCCGGTGATGCCGGCCACGATCCGCCCGATATAGAGAACCCAAAGGAAAGGCGCCGTCGCCATGATGGCGTAGTCGACAGCAGCGCCGGCCAGCGAGACGAGCAAGACCGGCCGCCGCCCGAAACGATCCGACAGCGCGCCCAGCACAGGTGCGCAGGCAAATTGCATCAACGCATACAGCGCCAGCAGAATGCCATAGTGGGCGGTGACGTCGTTCGAGTGAACCAGATCGCGCAGGAGGCCCGGCAGCACCGGCATAATCAGGCCGATGCCGACAGCGTCGAGCGCGACAGTGCTCAGAATTACGATCAGGGGTCTGTTGGGTTTCACGTCTGGCCTCCGGACCAGCCTCCGCTGGTCCGATTGAACGCGCGGATTCTTTATCACTGATAAGTTGGTGGACATATTATGTTTATCAGTGATAAAGTGTCAAGCATGACAAAGTTGCAGCCGAATACAGTGATCCGTGCCGCCCTGGACCTGTTGAACGAGGTCGGCGTAGACGGTCTGACGACACGCAAACTGGCGGAACGGTTGGGGGTTCAGCAGCCGGCGCTTTACTGGCACTTCAGGAACAAGCGGGCGCTGCTCGACGCACTGGCCGAAGCCATGCTGGCGGAGAATCATACGCATTCGGTGCCGAGAGCCGACGACGACTGGCGCTCATTTCTGATCGGGAATGCCCGCAGCTTCAGGCAGGCGCTGCTCGCCTACCGCGATGGCGCGCGCATCCATGCCGGCACGCGACCGGGCGCACCGCAGATGGAAACGGCCGACGCGCAGCTTCGCTTCCTCTGCGAGGCGGGTTTTTCGGCCGGGGACGCCGTCAATGCGCTGATGACAATCAGCTACTTCACTGTTGGGGCCGTGCTTGAGGAGCAGGCCGGCGACAGCGATGCCGGCGAGCGCGGCGGCACCGTTGAACAGGCTCCGCTCTCGCCGCTGTTGCGGGCCGCGATAGACGCCTTCGACGAAGCCGGTCCGGACGCAGCGTTCGAGCAGGGACTCGCGGTGATTGTCGATGGATTGGCGAAAAGGAGGCTCGTTGTCAGGAACGTTGAAGGACCGAGAAAGGGTGACGATTGATCAGGACCGCTGCCGGAGCGCAACCCACTCACTACAGCAGAGCCATGTAGACAACATCCCCTCCCCCTTTCCACCGCGTCAGACGCCCGTAGCAGCCCGCTACGGGCTTTTTCATGCCCTGCCCTAGCGTCCAAGCCTCACGGCCGCGCTCGGCCTCTCTGGCGGCCTTCTGGCGCTCCTGCTGCGGCGTCCGCTCGTGGGCCGTGGCGCGGGTCCGCGCGCCGGCCTCGTGCGCCTGGCGCTCGCGGGCGAGGTCCAGGGCGGCCGTCTTCACGTTCTGCCTTGCGCAGATGAGATAGATCTAGCGTGGACTCAAGGCTCTCGCGAATGGCTCGCGTTGGAAACTTTCATTGACACTTGAGGGGCACCGCAGGGAAATTCTCGTCCTTGCGAGAACCGGCTATGTCGTGCTGCGCATCGAGCCTGCGCCCTTGGCTTGTCTCGCCCCTCTCCGCGTCGCTACGGGGCTTCCAGGGGTCGTTTGCGGGAAGGGGCGGAATCCTACGCTAAGGCTTTGGCCAGCGATATTCTCCGGTGAGATTGATGTGTTCCCAGGGGATAGGAGAAGTCGCTTGATATCTAGTATGACGTCTGTCGCACCTGCTTGATCGCGGCCGCGATAGCTAGATCGCGTTGCTCCTCTTCTCCATCCGCGTTCCAAGCTGCGGAAAGGCACCCATAAGCGTACGCCTGGTCGAGCAGGCGACGCGGATCGACGTCCAGCGCACGAGAGAATGCGTCCGCCATCTGTGCAATGCGTCTAGGATCGAGACAAAGGTCGTCTCTGTCAGCCGGATCGTAGAACATATTGGCGGCGCCAAAGCCCACTTCACCGACCAGACCGACGGGATCTATCACCAGCCAGCCGCGACTGGAGAACATGATGTTTTCATGATGCAGATCGCCATGTAGCCCACGCAGTTCCGAGGCATTGCTCATCATTTGATCGGCTATAATCGCCGCGTGGACGTAGTCAGTTTGACAACCTGCGTTTTGATCATCGCGCGCCCGCTGAAACAAAGCTGCAAAGCGATCCCGGATCGGGAGAAGGGCAGAAGGCAGGGGTTCCTCAGATGCGGCATACAGCTTCGCCATTAGTTCCGCTGCAATTTCGGTCGCCTGGTAGTCGCCGTGCTCGGCAACGATGTGAGAGAGCATTCGCTCCCCGGCATATTCGAGCAACATCAGATTGTTCTCACGACCGAGCAACCGGACTGCTCCCCTCCCATTGCGCCATACCAGATAGTCGGCCCCGCGCAGTTCATCAGCAATGTCTTCTATAGGTTTCAATCCCTTGACGATTGCAGGAGTCCCGTCTGGCAATGAAACTTTCCAAACGAGGCTGGAAAAGGTGTCCGCAATGAGAACAGGTTGCGAAACGTGCCAATGAGCAGGAAAAACAGGCGGCATGAACATCAACCCCAAGTCAGAGGGTCCAATCGCAGATAGAAGGCAAGGCGTTCGCGGTCGGGGGCTTCGATCCCCAATACATTGAATAGGACAGCGAAGGCGCGCTCTGCTTCATCTGGCGCTGCCCAGTTCTCTTCGGCGTTAGCAATCATGAGTGCCAAATCGGCATAGCGATCTGCTGTTCCGAGCCGCCCAAGGTCGATCAGACCCGTGCATTGAAGAGTTTTAGGGTCCACCATGAAGTTCGGCATGCAGGGATCACCATGGCAAACAACCATATCGGTGCGCTCTTGGTCGAGCCGCACCGGTAGCTCTCGTTCGACACGAGCCAAAAGATCGAGCTGCGGCGTACTCTTGTCCTCGTCCGGTAAGAAGTCGGGATTGACGGCATTGCGGGACACCACATCAACGGCGCGTCCGAACATTCGCGACAGCCTGCGCTCAAACGGACATTGATCAACCGATAGGCTGTGAACAGCGCCAAGTTGCTGCCCCATTGACGGCCACGCTTTGAGCAAATCCGCTCCAGACAGATCAGCCGCCGGTACTCCCGGAATTGCCGTTATCACCAAGCATGCACCCTCCTGTTCCTCCTGCCAGTTGATGACCTCGGGGCAAGCCACACCTCGACCTTTGAGCCAAATGAGGCGGTCACGCTCTCCAGCGAGCTCACCGCGGCGGGAAGCAGGTGCGATTTTCGCGAAGGCATGCCCGTCACCACGTCGAAAAACAAAATCACCAGATTCTCCGCCTCTGACAGGCAACCAGTCAGAATGCGATTCACCAAAAAAAATATTAGTTCGATTCAATGGAGGTTCCTTCAGTTTTCTGATGAAGCGCGAATATAGAGAAATATCCCGAATGTGCAGTTAACGAATTCTTGCGGTTTCTTTCAGCGCCGCCAATACCGCCAGCCCGTCGCGCAAGGGGCGCGGCTCGTGTGTGCGGATGAAGTCAGCTCCACCTGCGGCGGCGGCAAGCTCTGCAGCGAGTGTCGCGGCCCCGACATCCCCCGGACCACGGCCTGTGAGCGCGCGCAGAAAGGATTTGCGCGAAACAGACAGAAGCACCGGCAAATCGAAGCGCAGCCGCAATTCATCGAACCGCGCCAGCACCGAGAGCGAGGTTTCGGGAGCAGCCCCCAGAAAAAACCCCATGCCGGGATCAAGGACAAGGCGGTTGCGTTTGATACCGGCACCCGTCAGCGCCGCGATGCGCGCGTCAAAGAACGCCGCAATGTGATCCATGATGTCGCCAGCGGGTGCCTCGCGCCGATCTGCCTGCCCGTCTTGCACCGAATGCATAACGACGAGTTTGGCAGATGATTTCGCCAATTGCGGATAGAACGCAGCGTCTGGAAAACCGCGAATATCATTGAGATAGGCCACACCACGCGACAAGGCATAGGCTTGCGTCGCGGGTTGATAACTGTCGAGCGAGACGGGAATGCCATCTGCCTTGAGCGCGTCCAGCACCGGCGCGATACGCGCGATTTCTGTGTCGGACGAAACAGGCGCGGCGTCGGGATTGCTGGATGCCGGACCGAGGTCGATCACATCTGCCCCCTCGGCCATCAGCTTACGCGCCTGCGCAATGGCTGCGTCTGGCGCCAGATACCGGCCTCCATCGGAGAAACTGTCCGAGGTTATGTTGACGATGCCGAAAATGATGAGCGATTTATTCATGGGGGCTTCTATAATAATAATAATCGAGCATGAGTCTCATACGGATGCTCGGGTCGAAAGGGAATCCCCAGGCGAGTAACCTGTTTGCGGTGATCCATTAGCTGCAGGAGCAGAATAGCATACATCTGGAAGCAAAGCCAGGAAAGCGGCCTATGGAGCTGTGCGGCAGCGCTCAGTAGGCAATTTTTCAAAATATTGTTAAGCCTTTTCTGAGCATGGTATTTTTCATGGTATTACCAATTAGCAGGAAAATAAGCCATTGAATATAAAAGATAAAAATGTCTTGTTTACAATAGAGTGGGATACAGACACGCTTGATATGTTTGGAGATGGGGTTCTAGGGATTTTCCCCTCTAAAAAGACTTAATCCTCTGTAGACCACACCAATAAATGGCTGCGGAGGTGGGTTACTACTTATAAGTGTGGCAAATTAGGTAAATATCGTACATTTAATACGGAACAGCCCTGATATGGCCATCAAAAACGAAATTACTATTCTCACGAGAGCAGAACAGGCAGATCTTTATTCCCCACCCATTTTTTCAATCGAAGAACAACGTCTGTACTTTTCTCTGAACGATGCGGAATTGGCAGTTTTTCGGTCAATTCGTCTCAGAGCTCATAGATGTTACTTTGTCGCGATTTTGGGATACTTCAAATCAAAGCCCGTCATCCTAGATATCGCTTACTCGCAGGTTTCTAAGGATTTAATGTTCATCAGTAAAGAGCTGCTTGGCGGCAAGGGGCTCAGACCATTCACTCCCTCACAAAAACAAAAAGATCGACTCTACGCAAAAGTATTAGACCTTGCTGGTTATCACAAATGGGACGAAAGTCAGCACTTCAATTCTCTTTTCGACCACCTTGTTCAGGTGGGCAATGCCTGGCTGGAGCCGCGTTACCTCTTTGATACTGCTATTGAATTCCTAACCAGTCACAGCATTGCTATCCCTAGGTACACCGTACTCCAGAGACTGATAAGCAGAGCGATGCAGCAGGTCAGAAAAGACCTGGCGCACCAACTTAATCAACTCACCAGTCCTGAACTTCACGTCTTTCTGGACAGCATAACAGCCATTGATGACGGACTAAGCCTGAACCAGCTCAGAGGCGGTGCAAAAAGTCTGACCGTACCTGAACTTAAAAAAGAGCTTGCCCTTTATCATCAGTTAGCGCCATGGCGCACGCAAATCAATGGCGTTATCGATGGGCTTAATCTGTCTCTTAAAAATCGACAACACTTCGGTGAGCTCATCAACTATTACGGTAGTAAACTCAAACGATTCAAACGCGCACAGCAGCATCTATGGTTGCTATGTCACCTGACAGAGCGGATACAACTGGCACTGGAACGGTTAACTGATGGGTTCATTTACCATATCCGCAAGCAACAAGAAGCTGCCAACACCTTTGCACAACAAGCAGTGTTCCTGTCCTGGCAGTCAGCCGCGGACAATGTCACGAAAGCGGCAGAGTTACTGCATCTGTTTGTGGATGAGAACATTGATGATAATCAACCCTTCTCAGTAGTCAGACAACAGGCATTGAAGGTCATGAATGACAGGGATATCCAGACCCTCTGCCTTTACCTGAAAAAACAGAAACGGACCGTGGAAGAGTACCAGTGGCAACATTACGATGAACAATGCAATCTCCTGGAGCAACTGTTAAGGCAGGTGTTCTTGTGCCTTGAATGTGAGGCCGGTAAAGGCTCAGAAGCCGTCGTCGCCCAACTTCAACAGATGCAGACGGAAATCGCATTCGGTGGACCACTGAAGAGGCTGTACTTGGAGAACCACCGACTTTTCCAGTTTCATCCTTGGTATAAAGGTTTTCCAATAAATAGTCTCGATATCTCACGATTGGACTTTCCTCTACCTTCTCGGTGCAGTCATATATTGTTAACGGAGGTTTTTCATCAACCAGAAGGCCAGTCCTTGGGTGTGTATGTTCGGGGATTTCCGTGCTCAACCACCGATAGAAGCTCAATAACGCAACTGCATGGGATTGAATCGTCTTATCGGAGGATATATCTGGATCTGCCAACAAAGAGTGAAGATATAGATTCACTGGCACCACATTGATACCATCGGGGTCTATTAAAATTGGAAGTTTATGAGCAAATGGTTTTGAGTTGTCCCTAACGTCATGGATGATCTCGCCACTGTCAGGGTGTGGCCTACTTATAAATGAGGGATATTTCTCCGTACTAATCCACATAAGACAATAGTCAAAGCCGAAGTCATCTGGAAACGACCTATTTTGTTCAATCACATTAACACCTAAATCATCCGTTATTCACACTGCTAAGCCTTCCCCCAGGGGGTTACGCGTTCATACATCTACTTTTTCAAGATATTTCTTAACCAATAGTAAAAATTGTAACCACCCCTCATCTCGACGTCTAATTTATACAACCTGAAACATTACAACATGTGATGTCTAAAGTATTTCCCAACTGTAAGCGCATAGTTAGAGGAGAATGCCAAAATGCCATGGCGCTGCATTTCGGCTTTGATCTGAAAGACGGGTACGCCCATTTTAATACCGAGTAACTTAGCTTCACGCGAGCGTGCAACCACGCAGCCGTCATTGTTGGACAGCACCACAACCGGCGTATCTTTTAAATCAGGACGAAACAGCTTCTCACAACTGGCGTAAAAGTTGTTGCAGTCCACCAAGGCAAATACAGGCATGGGACAGTCACGACTTACGGCGCATGTTTCGCACCACATTGGTGACCACACCAAATATCTCTAACTCTGCCCCTTCAGGAATATGAATGGGCTCATACGCCTGGTTTCTTGGGATCAGCTTGACGCATGGCCTTAGTTGAAGCTCCTTTACCGTGAGTTCACCATGGATACCAGCGATGACAATGTCACCGTGTTCTGCTTGGACAGAGCGATCAACCACCAAAATATCATCTGGGTGAATCCCGGCATCAATCATTGAATCACCTTCAACACGCACAAAGAACGTTGCAGCCGGTCGCTTGATGCACAGCTCGTTGAGGTCGAGCGTTTGCTCAACATAATCCTGCGCTGGTGAGGGAAAACCAGCAGAAACACGTTCCATGAACAATGGAATACGAAGGCGCTTGGCTTTGATGAAGGCAAGTGCGCCGCTACGGCCTATCAGCGAGACACTCATGACGAACCTCGAAAAATCACAATTGATACTGTTTGTTTATACAGTATCTGATGCTATGCTGATTTCTACAAGTAAAATTGTAGGTAAAACTGTAGTTGTTCGAGTAAGACGCTGTGTTGTCGGTGATTTATTTTTTGTGTTGAAAAACTAGATGTGGGGGATCGCTCGCCCTCGTCAAAGCCTGCAAGGCTTGGACAATACTGCTTCTGCCTACTGCTCTTGTTTCTGTTACTGATCCTGTTACTGCTACTGGTTAACGCATGGGTCAAGTAACCGTCAGACAAGGCTTGTTGAACCCTTTGCAAAGGGTTTAAAAACAGTTAGTAAAATTCTGCTTCGTATTGAATTTACTGGCTTAAAGCGAAGTTAGGAGCACCATTAAAGTGCTCAGTCGAACTCAGTTCAAGCCTTTTGCAACCGTTTGAAAAGGGGTTGGCTAAGCCATACGTAAAGGGTATCGGTAAGGGTTACCTAAAGGGTTTAGCTAAGGCTTTCTGAAAGGCTTAGCCAAAGCCTTCATACATGGGTTCACCCAGTAGAAAGATTAAAAAAACGCTGAGGTATCCAAGGTGCATTTAGAAAAACCTGTGGCACAGTGAAATCACCTAAAGCGAACAATAGAATTGAAGAGGAACCATCAATGACAAGAGCCCCTGCGCCATTTCCGCTAGAGCGCCTCGCGGATATCCCAGAAAGACCAGAAGATTTTAGATTGCTGGAGCGCATTCCATTAACGCGTGAGCCGCAGACTTGGCCACTTGAACTTTCTCCTATGGTCGGTGATGAACAGCCAATGGTGCTGCTCGATACAGAGACAACCGGACTGTCTTCCGATGATGAGTCCATTATTGAGCTTGGTATGGTTAAGGTGCTTTACAGCCCCTCTGCTCAGCGGATTGTGTCGATTGTTGATGTGATCAGCTTGTATGAAGATCCCGGCAAGCCAATCCCCGAGCTGATTACCGACTTAACCGGTATCACCGATGATATGGTGCAAGGCCAGCACATTGATGATTCACTGGTAGCAAGTTGGTTATCCGATGATCCGCTGGTGGTTGCACACAATGCACAGTTTGATCGTCCTTTCTTTGAAAAGCGGTTTGCTGCATTAGGACATCTATCTTGGGCCTGTTCAGCCAGTGGAATAGATTGGAAGGCGCTGGGTTTTGAAAGTCGAAAACTTGAGTACCTGCTGCTTCGCTTAGGTTGGTTTTATGAAGGACACCGAGCTGCAACCGATTGTTTGGCGATGGCCTGGTTGTTCTATTTATTGCCCGAGTCCGTTGCAAACTTGTTGTCTGAAGCAGACAGGCGAACTGTGTTAGTTCGTGCGTTTGGTGCGCCGTTTGACGTAAAGGACTATTTAAAAGAGCGCGGTTACCGCTGGCATGACGGTGTTAAAGGTGCCAACAAACATTGGTGGCGCGAAATCAGCGAAGACGAGTTGCCGCAGGAACAAACTTACCTGGATGATTTGTATCATCGTGGCTCAGAACATGCCCACTATGACTACAAAGATGCCCGCAATCGATTTAAAGCTTTGTAGCTCTCTACAAGGTAAGCCTTGCATATTTGAAAACCTCTGGAAAATGGAAAGTGAACTCATGGTTTAACCAACAAGAGGAATCTTTCCATGTACCAAGACACCTACATTGAATACTGGGGCGAAATCTTCGTCTCTGCCCGCATCATTGAATTTGGCATCACGTTCGAGCGCTTTCTTAAAGATCCATGGAAGCATTTGATGTCCTGTGGCCAAGAATCTGCACCGGACGCGATTGCTGAAGGGATGCTGCCATTGCTACCAGCTCAGGCAGAAGTTGCCAGGCGCATTCGGGAGAGTGAGCAACGAGCCCTGATGTCTACAGACTCGGACAAAGGGGTATCTCATCGCGGTAACATCGTGGTGCCATTGGTTCAGGTAGCGCATTGATAGCGGCTATCAGCAATGGCATGAAACAATGTCTTCACGCCCATACCTGAGCGGCAATTGCATTCCAGATCAAAAAGTTGCCGCTTAGTCTTCCCTACAAAATAATTTGTGATAGGATGATACCTAATAAAATTAATTAGGTTGAAGCCTATTCAGTGTTTTATGGCCATCTGTCCAGCTTCAACCAGTAGAGATTGATTAGTCATTGCGGATAAAGAGCAGCTTTATGCCATGCCTTTCAATGTGATTACGCGATGTCTGACGGTACTTTATAAACAGAGTTTTAAGAAACTGGTTGAATTGGATAAACAAGACGCATGACAAATGATGGTCTGAAACAAACGGTAGTGGCGAAGCCAGATAGGCTTTCGCAGATAGCGCAGTTGCCACAAGCAACCAGGGATCGCATTGCCCATATCGATTTCACCTTATTGTTTAAGGGAGAGGCGGTACGGGCAGATTTAGTCGATCGCTTCAGCATAGCCGCTGCACAAGCAACGAAAGACTTCACAATGTACCGAGAGCTTGCACCAGGCAACATTGAGTATGACCAAAAGCTCAAGTTGCATAAGCGTGGTGAAGCTTTTGAGCCCTTGTTCGACTATGACGTTGTGAGAACACTGGCGACGATTAGCCAAGGTTACGGAGATGGCTTTACTGGAAAGGTAAAACCACCTCTTGCGTGTGAAGCGCCTTATCACCTTAACAAGCCGAGCTTATCGATAGTGGCGAAAGTTACCGAGGCCATACACAAAGGCAAAGCCTTGAGCATTACCTATGTGTCGTTATCGAGTGGTGAAACCACGCGTGAAATTGTGCCGCATACGCTGGTGGACAATGGCCTGCGTTGGCACGTTCGTGGTTTTGACCGCAAGCATGGTGAGTTCCGTGACTTTGTACTGACCCGAATTAAAGCAGCGTTTGTGCTTGAAGATTCCACTTTGTCTGAAACGGAGCTCGAAACCCAAGATCGGCAATGGAACCGATTTGTAGAGCTTGAGTTAGTGCCGCATCCACGTATTGAGCACAGCGAAGCGATAGAGCTGGACTATGGTATGACGGGTGGCGTTCTAAAGGTTGAGATTAGAGCTGCAACCGCTGGGTATTTGCTTCGCCAATGGCATGTGGATTGTTCCAAAGCACACAGCCTTCAAGGCACTGAATACCAACTTTGGTTAAAGAATACTCCGACACTCTACGGGGTCGGAAATTTGAATTTAGCTCCAGGGTTTAGCGAATGATGTTCGACGACAGTGAACATTGCGTAACCAATAAACGAATTATGACGAATTAAAAGCAGGAATTAACAAATGACAAGTTTACAACAACGTGCCGAACTTCAACGCCAAATATGGGCGATTGCCAACGATGTAAGAGGCTCGGTGGATGGTTGGGATTTTAAACAATATGTACTGGGTACGCTGTTCTACCGTTTTATCAGTGAAAACTTTGTCAATTACATCACTGGCGGTGATGAGAGCGTTAATTATGCTGCCATGTCTGACGATGATGAAAACATCAAGTTTGCTAAAGAAGATGCCATTAAAACCAAAGGCTATTTTCTTTACCCTAGCCAGTTGTTTAGCAATGTGGCGGCTAACGCACACAAAAACGAAAATCTAAATACGGATTTGGCAGCAATTTTTGCTGCAATCGAAAACTCAGCCAATGGCTATGATTCAGAAAAAGACATCAAAGGCTTGTTTGCGGATTTTGATACCACCAGTAATCGTCTGGGTAATACGGTAGAGGCAAAAAACAAACGCCTTGCAGCGGTGTTAAAAGGCGTGGCAGGTTTAACCTTCGGTAATTTTGAAGACAACCAAATTGATTTATTCGGTGACGCTTACGAGTTCCTTATCTCCAACTACGCGGCAAATGCGGGTAAATCCGGTGGCGAATTTTTCACCCCTCAGCATGTTTCAAAACTCATCGCGCAGCTGGCCATGCACGGCCAAACCAGTGTGAATAAAATTTATGACCCTGCGGCGGGTTCGGGCTCGTTGCTCTTACAAGCTAAAAAGCACTTTGATGCGCATATCATTGAGGATGGTTTTTTTGGACAAGAGCTCAATCACACCACCTACAACTTGGCTCGTATGAATATGTTTTTGCATAACATTAACTACGACAAGTTTAATATTCAGTTGGGCGATACCTTAACTGAACCGCACTTTTTAGATGACAAACCCTTTGATGCCATTGTCTCTAACCCACCTTATTCGGTGAAATGGATTGGTAGCGACGACCCAACCCTAATCAACGACGACCGCTTTGCGCCCGCTGGTGTGCTCGCACCTAAATCAAAAGCCGACTTTGCCTTTGTGCTGCATGCGCTAAGTTACCTTTCAAGCAAAGGTCGTGCGGCCATTGTTTGCTTCCCCGGTATTTTTTACCGTGGCGGTGCTGAGCAAAAAATTCGTCAATATCTGGTTGACAACAACTACGTTGAAACCGTGATTTCACTGGCACCTAACCTGTTCTTTGGCACCACTATTGCGGTGAATATTTTAGTGCTATCTAAGCACAAAACCGACACCACCACCCAGTTTATTGATGCTAGCGGGCTGTTTAAAAAGGAGACTAATAACAACGTCTTAACGGACAACGACGACGAAAAAAATCCGGGCCATATTCAGCAAATCATGAAAGTGTTTGCTAGCAAAGAGAACGTGGAGCATTTTTCCAAGTCAATCGAACTGGAGGATATAGTCAAAGCCGAATACAACCTTTCGGTGAGCAGCTATGTAGAGGCAAAAGATAGCCGTGAGTTAGTGGATATAAATACTCTCAATGCACAGCTGAAAACCATCGTAGCTAAAATAGATCAGCTTCGCAGTGATGTTGATTCCATTGTGGCCGAAATTGAAGGTGAGGAGATTGAGGAATGAGCCATTTTAGCTACATGGAAAAGCTCTTAGATGGGGTGGGTGTTGAGCTGAAAACTTTAGGCTGGGTTGGTGAAGTTCGCATGTGTAAGCGCATAATGAAAAACCAAACTAGTGATATTGGCGATATTCCATTTTTTAAGATAGGAACTTTTGGAAAAGAACCTAATGCGTATATATCGAGGAAAATTTTTCATGAATATAAAGAGAAATATAGTTATCCAAGGATAGGTGAAGTTCTAATTTCAGCTAGTGGTACAATTGGAAGAACCGTTATTTTTGATGGTAGGGAAGCATACTTCCAAGATAGCAATATTGTATGGCTAGAAAATGACGAAAGCAAAGTGCTAAATAAATACCTATTTCACTTCTATAAAATAGCCAAGTGGGGTGTCTCCAATGGAGGGGTAATTAGTCGATTGTACAATGATAATATTAAAAAGACTTTAATCCCCATTCCATGCCCAGATAATCCTGAAAAATCGCTAGCAATACAAGCTGAAATTGTAAGCATTCTGGACGCATTTAACGAACTGGTTACTGAGTTGACGGTCGAACTTAATATTCGAAAAAAACAGTTTAGTCATTATCAGTTTGAAATATTTAAGTTTGAAGAAACGACTCAGTACTTGAAAATAGGAGAGTGTTGCGATATTAAAAAAGGATTAACTCCAATTAAAAAAGCGACACCAGGTAAATATCCACTGG
The DNA here is from genome assembly GCF_051919665.1 of Aeromonas sp. 55A. Taxonomy (NCBI): domain Bacteria; kingdom Pseudomonadati; phylum Pseudomonadota; class Gammaproteobacteria; order Aeromonadales; family Aeromonadaceae; genus Aeromonas; species Aeromonas sp. 55A. Next base: position 2,254,852 of record NZ_JBQBEH010000008.1, read on the forward strand.
TTGCCACCACTGCAGAAAGGCAATCATCTTCTGAATATCAATTTGATGATGCTGCTGTATGTGTACCATTAATATCATCAAGGGGGCACGGGGTAGCAAGTATTGATCGGATATATTACCAAGATGGGAAATTTGCTCTTGGTAATATCTTGTGTGCAATCATCCCAAATGATAGTCGATTTTTATCAGCAAAATTTCTAAGATATTATCTCTTTGATAAAAAGGATGTACTGTTAGTCCCTTTAATGCGAGGTGGCGCAAATGTCTCTTTAACAGTGGATTCTCTCAAAAAGGTTGAAATACCTATCCCACCTATGGCAATTCAAATTCGAATTGTGCGTATCCTCGAAAAGTTCGACGAACTTTTGAACGTTCTCCCTCGCGAAATCGAACTACGTCAAAAGCAATACGAGTATTATCGTGACCTGTTGTTGAGCTTCCCGAAATCTCATTCAGATGAGGCTGCTTAATGAGTAAAACGCTAACGGAAATAGCAGAGTTGTTGCAAGCATCCGACAAAAAGGTGCAGTTAATCTATGCCTTTAATGGTACAGGTAAGACGCGTTTGTCGCGTGAATTTAAAGAGATCATAGCCCCGAAAGAGGATGGGCAAGATGCGCTTGCCGATGCAGAGCAAGCGCCACTGTCGCGCCACAAGATTTTGTATTACAACGCGTTTACGGAAGACTTGTTTTACTGGGATAACGACTTAGATGCTGATGCAGCGCCGAAGCTAAAAATCCAACCCAATACGTTTACCGATTGGATATTAAAAGTGCAAGGCCAAGAGCCTAATATCACTAGGTTGTTTCAGCGTTATAGCAACGAGAAGTTGACGCCTCATTTTAATGAAGACTTTACTCAAGTAACGTTTTCATTTGAGCGAGGAAATGCGGAAAGAGCACAGCATGTAAAAATATCTAAGGGCGAAGAAAGTAATTTTGTCTGGAGTATTTTTCATGGGCTTCTAGAGCAAGTTGTTAGAGTCATGAATAACCCTTATGAAGAGGATGATGAGAGCTTCAATCAGCTAGAATATGTGTTCATTGATGACCCCGTCAGCTCATTAGATGAAAACCATTTAATTGAACTTGCAGTTAATTTGGCGGAACTAATCAAGTTAAGCAAATCTGAGAAGCTTAGATTTATCATATCGACACATAATCCGCTATTTTACAATGTGTTGCACAATGAGCTTAATGCGAAAATCTGTTACTTATTGCAACGATTTGAAGATGGAACCTTTGATTTAAAAGAAAAAAAGGGTGGCGCGAATACCAGTTTTTCTTATCACTTGTATATCAAGCAATTGATTGAACAAGCTATTACGAACAATGAAATACAGCGTTTTCACTTCAATTTACTGCGCAACCTTTATGAGAAAGTCGCAGCATTTTTGGGGTACGCAGATTGGACTGCGCTATTACCCGAAAGCCGCGAGCTATACGCCAAACGAGTGATGCACTTTTATAGTCATCGTTCATTATCAAACGAAGAAGTTGCAGAACCTACAGAACCTGAGAAGCAGATTGTTAAGTTTCTACTTGAACATCTATTAAATAACTATGGTTTTAAACTGCAAGGAGCACAAAATGACTAGCACAACAAAGCCGATTGCAGAATCAAATAATTTTATTGTCTTAGACAAATACACTAAGCAAACGCAGATAAGTGAAAGTTACCAGAGCGAAGGTGATTTAGAGCGTGAACTTATTCAAGACCTAAGCAACCAGGGCTATGAATATTTACCTGCTCTGACGACACCCGATGCCATGATGGCAAATGTGCGCAGGCAGCTACAAGCCCTCAACAAGGTGCAGTTTACCGATGCCGAGTGGGCCCGCTTTTGCGAGCAATACCTGAACACACCAAGCGACAATATTCTTGATAAAACTCGCAAGGTGCACAGTGACTATATCTTCGATTTTGTCTTTGATGATGGCCATATAGAAAATATCTACCTGTTCGACAAGAAGACCATTGCTCGTAACAAAGTGCAGGTCATTAAGCAGTTTGAGCAAACGGGAAGCCATGCCAACCGTTACGATGTGACGATTTTGGTCAATGGTTTGCCTTTGGTGCAAATTGAACTGAAAAAGCGTGGTGTGGCAATCCGTGAGGCGTTCAACCAAATACATCGCTACAGCAAAGAAAGCTTTAATGCAGAGAACTCGTTGTACAAGTTCTTGCAGCTGTTTGTGATCTCTAATGGCACCGACACGCGCTATTTTGCCAACACGACCAAGCGCGACAAAAACAGCTTCGACTTTACGATGAACTGGGCGAAGTCAGACAATACGCTGATTAAGGATTTAAAAGACTTTACCGCCACTTTTTTCCAGAAAGAGACGTTGCTTGAAGTGATCTTGCGTTACTCGGTATTTGACGTCAGCAATACCTTACTTGTAATGCGCCCCTACCAGATTGCGGCCACTGAGCGCATTTTATGGAAGATAAAGAGCGCGTTTAACGCTAAGAACTGGAGCAACACCGAGAGCGGTGGGTACATTTGGCACACCACAGGTTCAGGAAAAACACTCACTAGCTTTAAAGCGGCACGTTTGGCCACCGATTTAGACTGTATCGATAAAGTCTTTTTTGTGGTGGACCGAAAAGACCTCGACTATCAGACGATGAAAGAGTATCAGCGGTTCTCGCCTGATAGTGTGAACGGTTCAGACAGTACCGCTGGGCTAAAAAGCAACCTGGATAAAGACGATAACAAGATTGTTGTTACCACCATCCAAAAGCTCAACAACTTAATCAAAAGCGAAAGCGATTTAGCGATATACAACAAGCAAGTGGTTTTTATTTTTGATGAGTGTCATCGCAGCCAGTTTGGTGAAGCGCAGAAAAACCTAAAGAAGAAATTCAAAAAGTACTACCAGTTTGGCTTTACCGGTACGCCAATTTTCCCTGAAAACGCCTTGGGTGCTGAAACCACGGGCAGCGTGTTTGGCCAGCAGTTGCACACTTATGTGATCACTGATGCCATTCGTGATGAAAAAGTACTCAAGTTCAAAGTGGACTATAACGATGTTCGTCCGCAATTTAAGAGCATTGAGACTGAGCAGGATGATAAGAAGCTTAGTGCGGCGGAGAACAAGAAAGCGTTCTTACATCCAATGCGCATTCGTGAAATCTCGCAGTATATTCTGAACCATTTTAACCAGAAAACGCATCGAGCCTATTCTGGTGCCAAAGGGTTTAACGCCATGTTTGCGGTCAGTAGTGTTGATGCAGCGAAAGCGTACTATGAAACCTTTAAAACATTGCAGGCCGAGGCCGAAAATGGACCTACAAGTAAACCTCTGCGTATTGCGACTATCTTCTCATTTGCAGCCAATGAAGAGCAGGACGCCATTGGTGATATTTTAGATGAGAGTTTTGAAGTCAGTGCCATGAACAGCAGCGCAAAAGAGTTTTTGAGCGCCGCGATTAACGATTACAACGCCATGTTTAAATCTAACTATGGCGTGGACAGTAATGGCTTTCAGAACTACTACCGTGACCTTGCCCAGCGCGTGAAGAATCAAGAAATAGATCTGCTCATAGTGGTCGGTATGTTTTTAACGGGTTTTGATGCGCCTACGCTTAACACCTTGTTTGTTGACAAGAATTTGCGCTATCACGGCTTGATGCAGGCGTTTTCTCGCACCAATCGCATTTATGATGCAACGAAGACCTTTGGCAATATTGTTACCTTCCGGGACTTAGAGCAGGCAACCATCGATGCCATCACTTTGTTTGGTGACAAAAACACCAAAAACGTGGTGTTGGAGAAGAGCTACAAAGAATACATGGAAGGCTTTAACGATATTGCTACTGGCCAAGCTCGTCGAGGTTTTGTTGATATCGTAAAAGAGCTGCAAGAACGTTTTCCAAACCCAGAAAATATTGAAAAAGAACAAGATAAAAAAGAATTTGCCAAGCTGTTTGGTGAATACCTAAAAGCAGAAAATATTTTACAAAACTACGATGAGTTTGCTGGATTAAAAGCACTGCAAAGCTTAGATACCAGTGATGAACAAGCTGTTGAAGAGTTCAAGTCAAAGTACTATCTGGATGATGCTGACATCGAGGCAATGCAAACCATCGATATGCCAAGTGAGCGTGCTATTCAAGATTATCGCTCTACCTACAACGATACCCGCGACTGGTTGCGACGCGATAAAGAAGGTCAGGACAAAGATAAGTCAACGGTAGACTGGGACGATGTGGTCTTTGAAATTGATTTGCTTAAATCGCAAGAAATCAACCTCGATTACATTCTTGAACTGATTTTTGATCACAATAAGAAGAACAAGAGCAAAGAAGGCTTGATTGAAGAAGTCCGCCGTATGATCCGCGGTAGCCTTGGCAATAGAGCGAAAGAGAGCTTGGTGGTTGATTTTATTAACCAGACAAACCTAGATGAGATCAATGACAAAGCCAGCATTATCGACGCTTTCTTCAAATTCGCCCAGGCGGAGCAGAAGCGCGAAGCCGATGCCATTATTGCCTCTGAAAAGCTCAATATCGATGCTGCCAAACGCTATATTGCGTCATCACTCAAACGTGAATACGCCTCTGAAAATGGCACTGCACTTAATGAGGCGCTGCCCAAACTTAGCCCATTGAACCCACAGTACCGAACCCAGAAGCAAACGGTTTTTCAGAAAATTGCCGCTTTTGTTGAAAAATTCAAAGGTGTGGGTGGGCAGATATAAGTGTGATTACGTGCTGTTCAGGAACGAAGTCAAATAGCGCAAGCGTCTGAAATTTATTGATTTCTAGGCTGGTTATCTTTTACGTGGAAGGTGAATTAAAAAATGGAAAATGAAAACATAGTAAGGTTTTTGTCATCAGACATAAAAAGGAACTCCGCGTCTTCGAAGAGAGAGCCAATCGAAATTGATCTTTCTAATGATGACTTAGATGACGAGCTGGCCACATTTTTTCGTTTTATCAATAAAGTTTTGGATACTGATAACTTAGTCATACTGGCTGGTTCAGGCACGTCTTTAACATTTAATACGCTTTCTCAGCAGAACAAAGCGCCTATCGCTCCAAGTATGTGGCACCTTTGGGACTATTGTAAAAAAGCAGATGAGAATCTTTTCCAATTGGTTTTGAAGGCAACAAATTATGATGCCCTTCAAAAACATCGTGAAGCAAACGGTGATGCAAAGCCAGACATTGAACTATTATTGTCTCTTTGCGATTCTTCTTTAGCCGTTGGGAACCTTTCAAATCAAAGAACTAATCAAGTAAGTAAGTTCCTTGAGCAAGCCAAAAACATAATTTTAGCTAAAACTACCTTTACTGAATCGATCCCTGAATCAGACTGGGTTAGTCATGATAAATTTATGCGTGCAGTAGGTAGAAGGAGTGCTCAGCAACAACGACTTAAACTTTTCACGACTAATTATGACTTGGCTTTTGAGCACGCTGCATCAAATACTGGTTTTGTTGTCATCGATGGTTTTGAGTTTTCTAACCCCTCTTTTTTTAATCCTATGTGGTTCAAGTATGACATAGTGAACCGTGGACACTCCAAGAGCAGTGAAGGCGCATACATATCCAATGTGGTTCAGCTATACAAGATGCATGGCTCTGTGGACTGGAGAAAATTTAACGGTAGAGTTAGAAAGCTAGGTGCTGATAGCAAAATTGGTGAACCTGTTTTTATCTATCCAAGCAGTAGCAAGTATCAGACATCTTATGATTCTCCTTACTTAGATATGATGACTTCTTTTTTGGAAGTAGTTAAACAACCAAAAACGGCTGTATTGTGCCTAGGTTTTGGTTTTAATGATAAGCATATAAATAATGCGCTAACTATGGCGCTTAGGACTAATCCTGAGTTTATGCTGATGGTTGCAACGAAAGACCCATTCAGTGTAACGGGTTCATTTAATAATGAGATTAGGAATCTGCTAATGGCCGCTATTGACCATGGGGATGGCAGAATCGCGATAATGGATTCAACGTTTAAACAGTTTTCTAGTCTGCTACCTGAACGAAGATCAACAACTCCCGAGGACGAACTCTTCAAAGCATTTGAGAAAATCACAGCGAGTATTAAATAAGGGAGACTATTCATGGAGCGGAAAAAGTGGTTTTCCCCGTACGATCCAACAAGACGGATTGGTAGCGTCATTAGCGTATCTGCAACCGAGCTTATCATTAACTTATCTAAAGCGGGATCTGGTGAGCCTAGTTGGTCATTCGGAAATCGAATAGCCGCTGGAGAAGTAAATGAATTTGTATTCATCGACATAGGTGAAACAGCGATACTTGGGCGCTTAGTGAAAGTGTGGATTGAGGGTGGTGAGAGATTAAGTGTTGACGGTTTGGCTGACAAACCATCTGAAAATCATCCAATTGGACTTGTTCAATTATTGGTGAGTTTGAACCCAGCTAATGGTCGTAACTACAAAGGAATTAAGCAGCATCCGAGATTAGGTAGCCAAATATATTCAGCTCACCCGTATCTGGTATCAATAATCGCTGAAGGTAAACAAGATGAAGAGCCAGGCCAAATTCATTTACCGTTAGCTTCACTTCCGCATGATGAATCCGTAACTGTTCACGTTACCCCAGAAAAATTATTTTCACGCCATTGCGCTATTTTAGGAGCAACAGGTGGCGGGAAAAGTTACTCGATGACAAACATCATAGAGCAAGTGATTAAGGCTGGAGGCAAAGCAATTATTATTGACCCGACGGGGGAATATGAGTCACTTGGCTGTGACAGTTACTATGTTGGGAATCATGCAAAAGCAACTCCATTGAATCAGTTAACTTTTCCACATTGGCAGTTTACAGACTCAGATATTAGAGCCTTTTTAAGGCCTTCAGCACAAAGCCAAGCGCCTAAACTGGAGGCTGCTATCGAGAGTCAGAAAATAGTTTGGCAATTTTGTCAGCAACAAAATCATGGCCTTGATATCAATGCAAATTACCTTTTGAACAAATCTGGCCAAGCAAAGGCTCCTTACGAAGCTGCTCTATTGTCTATGAATAGCTCTATCCAGACAGCCCCATGGATGTTTAAATACATTGCTGACCAAATTGTAAACGAGTGTGTGTGGCCAAATGGCGGTAATGCTAGTAATCCTAACCCAACTATTTGGGGCGGTAGAGCTGATAATGATGTTGGCCACTGTTTAAACCTGATAGCTCGGATTAAAGCCTATTCAAACAACCCAAATTTAAAATGGATGATTGACCCGGATGATAAATTAAAGACATTACCTAATCTTATTGATGATTTCTGTTCGCCAATAAGTAGCAATAATGTGCTGAGATTAGATCTTTCTGAAGTTCCATTTGAAGCAAACTCAAGAGAAATACTTGTTAATGCCATTGGTAGAAAATTGTTATCCGTAGCCAGGCAAGGCGCAATAAATCATGGTGCACCTCTATTAGTATTTATTGATGAAGCTCATCAATTTCTCAATAAGCGAATTGGTGAAGAAACGAACAGGTTTGAGTTGGATGCCTTTGGGAATATTGCTAAAGAAGGTAGAAAGTATGGTTTAAATACCATCATTGCTACTCAGCGACCACGTGACATTCCTGAAGATGTTTTAAGTCAGATTGGTACACTTATTGTGCATAGGTTGACCAATCAGCTGGACCAAGAAATTGTAAAAAAGGCTGTTGGCGCTATTGATCAACGTTCAGCATCTTTTCTCCCTGTCTTGGGTCAAGGAGAAGCGTTGTTGTTAGGAGTCGATTTCCCATTTCCTATGACTGTGAAAATGAAACGTCCTGCAAATGCGCCAACTTCGAAAAGCGCTGGCTTTTCTAAAAGTTGGAAACCTTTGCAAAATTAGTTTCAATTAAGACAAAACTGCTTCGCCACTTCCTAGTCAAATAGGTGCGGTTCTTTTACATCTAATTCACCGCCAGTGAGTTTATGAACCTTCACACTATCGTGTCGGAGGTTCACTATGTTCAAAAACCTATTTTTTCAAATCAAAGCATTACCAGAGCTGTCATCGCAACTGGATGCGGAAATTCCACGCTACCCGCCATTCCTGAAAGGGTTGCCAGCTGCGTCCCCCGAGGATTTGCAGTCCACACAAGACGAGCTAATTGCCAAACTGCGCCAGGTACTTGGCTTTAACCAGCGTGATTTTCAACGGTTGATTCAGCCCTGCATTGATCATCTGGCGGCCTATGTTCACTTGCTGCCAGCGTCTGAGCATCATCATCACAGTGGCGCTGGTGGTTTATTACGTCACTCGTTGGAAGTTGCTTTCTGGGCGGCACAAGCAGCTGAAGGGATCATCTTTGTTGCCAGTGGCACACCGGTTGAGAAAAAAGAGCTAGAGCCAAGGTGGCGTGTTGCGGCGGCATTAGGCGGTTTGTTCCATGATATTGGTAAGCCTGTTTCAGACTTGTCCATCACAGACGAAGATGGACGCTATCAGTGGAACCCATTTTTAGAAACCTTATCCCAGTGGACCACAAATAACAGTATTGAACGCTATTTCATTCGCTGGCGCGACGGACGGTGCAAGCGGCACGAGCAATTCTCAATTTTGGTATTAAACCGGGTGATGACACCTGAGTTGCTCGCCTGGTTAACCCAGCCGGGCCCTGAAATTTTGCAAGCCATGCTGGAGGCAATTGGCAATACCGATCCCGAGCATGTCCTGTCTAAATTGGTTATTGAAGCTGACCAAACCAGTGTCCAGCGAGACCTGAAAGCTCAACGAATTTCCGTTGACGACAATGCCCTTGGTGTCCCAGTCGAACGCTATCTACTTGATGCCATGAGGCGATTGCTTGCCAGTTCGCAATGGTTAGTCAATCAGCGAGACGCCAGAGTCTGGTTACGAAAATCGAATCAATCAACCAATCTTTACCTGGTCTGGAAAAGCGCGGCTAAGGACATCATTGAGCTGTTGGCCAAAGACAAGATACCGGGCATCCCAAGAGATCCCGATACCCTTGCGGACATCCTTATTGAGCGAGGATTGGCCACTAAATCCGCCTCAAATGAGCGATACGAAAGCCTTGCCCCTGAAGTGCTGATCAAAGACGACAAGCCAATCTGGCTACCCATGCTGCATATATCTGAGGCCGATTTATTGTTCAGCTCGAATGTACCAAGTAGCGTGAGACTGTTTAGCAAATCTGAGTGGGAAGCAACACAGCAAACACAAGCAGAGTCACAGAGTCGCTCCAGTGAGCATTCAGATTTGCCTGAAGCGTCATCATCAATCGAACACGGCAATTCGTCTAAGTCGCCATCGACAAACTCGTCCGAACAAGATGATGAACTTCGTCTTGCCGGTGATGTTAATAACCCCCAGGCAACTAAAAATGCTCCAGGTGATGGATGTGAAAAGCCTAACAACTCATATGATGGCGCTATCTCAAATAACGTAAACCAGCATGATGCAGAAGCATTGAATCTCACTGAATCTTTGGCGTGGCTTCCAGAGGCTAGCAGTGCGTTGGTTATGGTTGGTGAACAGATATTGATCCGCTATCCCGATGCCGTAAGGCCTTGGTGTGCTCCCCGAAAACTGCTTGCTGAACTCAGTCAATTAGATTGGCTGGAATTAGATCCTGCAAACCCGACACGTAAGGCCAGAACTGTGACTACGAATGATGGCGTTCAGGAGCAAGGGTTACTGCTGAAAGTATCGATTTCTAAAGGGCTTACTGCACTGATTGACCTTCCCAAACAAGACGCAGAACCGGCGGCAGCAATTCAGAACGAAGAGGCTTCACCGCGACCGAGTCGAACTGAGACAACCAATGCCCAAGCAAAAGAGTCCGCCAAAAGAGCGGAGCGTAAGCAAAAGCCGATTGCGCCCAATACGAACTCAATTACAGACCCCAAACACGAACAGCGGCAAAAGATGGTTAATTTTGTGAAAGATTTGCCCATCTTACTGACCGATGGCAATTACCCAGACGTGGATCATAGTGCCGATGGTATTCGCGTCACGATTCAAACTTTACGCCAAGTCGCCAATGAGCATGGTATTCCAGCCGGGCAATTGCTTCGGGGGATCTCGGCCAGTGACCAATGCCAGTTTGATGAGGGGGAAACGGTTTTGTTTACCGCTCACGCTAAACGTTAATCCTTTTGAAATTAAGCGATTGCAAACGGTTATTTTGCGGAGCATGAATGAAAGAAAACGCATACGAGATGCCTTGGCGCACGAATTATGAAGCCATGGCAGCAGCAGGCTGGCTGGTTGCGGCCACTGGGGCGATTGCCGCAGAAATGCTGACTGAGCTACCACCTGAGCCATTTTGGTGGATGACAGGGATTTCCTCGGGCATGGCGTTGTATCGCCTGCCTGAGGCTTATCGTCTTCATAAGTTACAGAAGGGATTAAAAGGCAAACCTTTGGCTTTCATGGAGCTGTCGCATTTGCAAAAAGTGATGGCAAAACATCCTGATGAATTGTGGTTAGGATATGGCTTTGAGTGGGATCAACGTCATGCTCAACGCGCTTATGAAATATTAAAGAGGGATAAGCAAACCTTGCTTAACCAGGATCATGGCAAGCAAATGGGCTCGACCTGGATTCATGGTGTCGAGCCCAAAGAAGACGATGTGTACCAGCCAGTTGGTCACACTGAGGGGCACACCTTAATTGTCGGAACGACCGGTGCCGGAAAAACCCGTTGCTTTGATGCGATGATCACTCAGGCCATTTTGCGCAATGAAGCCGTGATTATTATTGACCCCAAGGGAGACAAAGAACTTAAGGATAATGCACAGCGAGCCTGTATTGCCGCCGGTAGTCCTGAACGCTTTGTGTATTTTCATCCGGGTTTTCCTGAGCATTCAGTACGACTTAATCCCCTGAGGAACTTTAACCGGGGTACTGAAATCGCCAGCCGAATTGCGGCATTAATACCATCTGAAACCGGTGCTGATCCATTTAAAGCCTTTGGCCAAATGGCACTGAATAACATCGTGCAAGGTTTGTTGCTTACGTCACAACGTCCTGATCTGAAAACACTGAGACGATTCTTGGAAGGCGGTCCAGAAGGTTTGGTAGTAAAAGCCGTCACGGCTTGGGGTGAGCAGGTGTATCCGAACTTTAGTGTGGAGATCAAGCGCTTTACCGAAAAAGCCAACACATTAGCTAAACAAGCTATGGCGATGCTACTTTTTTACTACGAACGCATTCAGCCCGTTGCCGCCAATACCGATTTGGAAGGCCTTTTGAGTATGTTTGAGCATGACAGAACCCACTATTCCAAGATGGTGGCCTCATTGATGCCGGTGCTCAATATGCTCACATCAAGTGAACTTGGTCCACTGCTATCACCGATTGCAAACGATGTGGATGACAGCCGGTTAATTACGGATTCTGGCCGAATTATCAACAATGCCCAAGTGGCGTATATCGGCTTGGATTCATTGACCGACGCCATGGTTGGCAGCGCCATTGGTTCGTTGCTTTTATCCGATCTCACCGCCGTGGCCGGTGACCGCTATAACTATGGTGTTGAAAATCGTCCCGTAAATATCTTCATCGATGAGGCGGCTGAAGTCGTCAACGATCCCTTCATTCAACTGCTCAACAAAGGCCGTGGCGCAAAAATGCGTTGTGTGATTGCTACTCAGACCTTTGCTGACTTTGCAGCTCGTACAGGCAGTGAAGCTAAGGCTCGCCAGGTGTTAGGTAACATCAACAACCTGATAGCTCTTCGGGTGATGGATGCCGAAACTCAGCAGTACATTACTGACAATCTGCCTAAGACTCGGTTGCAGTACATCATGCAAACTCAAGGTATGTCGTCCAACTCGGACAGCCCCGCGTTATTTACCGGCAATCATGGCGAACGCTTGATGGAGGAAGAAGGCGATATGTTTCCACCGCAGTTATTAGGCCAGCTTCCCAACCTGGAGTACATCGCCAAGCTTTCAGGTGGCCGCGTGATCAAAGGCCGCATTCCTATTTTAACCAGCTCTACACAGGCAGCATAAGGAGTCTGTATGCATCATTCTGTCTGTCTGAAAATGACAACACTTACCAGTAAAGAAATGCTCGCTCAGTGGCAGCAACATAACCCTCAGTTCAAGGAATCTTTAAGACTGCTTGAAACCGACTGGCCTCATGCTTTGGCTTCAGTACACTGTTTGGCGGACTATTTAACGGATGCGTTCACGTTAGATGGCCATTCCATCTTTGATTTGTGTCTGTGTAATGGCTTGGGCAGTTATGAAGAAGTCAGTTGTGATGATGACAGTGTACGCCTGTGGCATTTCATTGAGGCACTGACCTGGACTGCCGCCAGTGCTTTAACGGGGATTCGCCTGAGAGATCCTGACCATTTCGAGTGGGCTGCCGTAGATGGTGTGTATTTCCACACCTGGATTCGTAATCGTCCAAATCGGATGGCCTATTTGGCTGAAGGACGCATCGATGTGCGTTATGTCAGTGGTCATACGACGACAAAGCGGCTTCAACAAGTGATTAAAGCCCGGACTATGACGCCAACCGTTGCAGCCATGCTGGCGCGAGTAGAAGAGGATGTTTGGCATGAGCAAGCATAAGTCGGTTTGGCTGCTGTGTCTGGCACTGATGCTGGAGATTATTGCCATTGGCGTGTTAGTGCCCGGTGATTGGACTGGCCGGGTTATTAATAAAGAGAAGCAGATGATTCAAAACCAATTGGGCGCACAAACAAGCTATTGGATTGGTCAAACTAGCCATGGCTGGTATCAGTCATGGATTGTGGATACACAGATGGAGCAATCTGTGCGTGATTTTCTAATCCCCACTGAAGAGCAACGACTGCGCTCTAAAGGGATGGAGAACATGGGAGGCTTTTGGTTTGTGTGGGTAGAAGACCGTATTCAGGCATTTTTTGATGTGTTGTACCAAGTGTTCACTCGATTTGCTTTGCTGATGGTCTGGTTGCCCTTTGCGCTTATTCTCATGTTACCGGCGTTGTGGGACGGCTTGATGACCTGGAAGATTAAGAAGACAACCTTTGATTTTTCGAGCCCAATCATTCACCGCTACAGCATGATTATCCTGGGCTCAGGTGTCATTTTGCTGTTTATGGGATTGTTCGCCCCGCTGGCTATTCCACCGGTGGTGTTACCGTCGCTGATCATCGGTTTGGCATTGATGGCGGGGTTGGCGTTAAGTCACTTGCAGAAGAAGATATGAGGCCAGTTAGGCCCCATCTTGTAGAGCTAAAACCTGACGCCTACGGTATTGCCATTCTCGTCTTCCGCTGGCAAATGATAAGTATCAATAAGGTGACCTTGAAGCCAAATATATTGCGGCATCCAAAACGAGTACTGTCGTATAAGAGCCAATACTTCTTTTAACGGTTTGTTTGCATGAGACTCGGCTAGGCGAAAGTGCATGAATGAGCAATCATCTCGAAAATACTCATGAAGCTCTGAATCCGATAGCGTTTCTTTTAGTGGCCTGTTTTGCTCATCTTCCTCATCAGGGGAATTGGCATAATCAGGGGAATTGGCATAAATTTCAAATAGCTGCTTTTCAGTGAGCATTTCCAAGAAGTGGTCTTCAATTAAAACCCCATCACTGGTATCGACATCCATACCATCTTTGACATCAAAAGCCATGACACATCCAGAAGATAACGCCACTTCTGATGGTTTAAGTAAGTCATTAGCTTGCACAACTTGATGCCAATGATTAAAACCAGCAGATACTGCAACTTCATCAAGTGCTTGAGTGTGTGTAATGGGTTTTTCACGTTTAAGCTTTCGTGCTTTTTGCTTTAAAAGTTCAACCGTGGCAGAGGAAATGATTTTAGTAATTTGCATTGAGTTTCTCCTATTAGCGAATACGGTGCCCACTGCCGAGGTCGCAGAAAAAACCTAAGCAAAAAATAAATTTGATATGCATGTCGTCCCGTCCGGGTTTGCTAAAGTGGGCAGCTGGTCTCGACACGACCAATATCCTCATCATATCAACCGCATCAAAAAGATCAATTGTTAGTATTGTCTGAGTAGAACCCTCAAAACCTTCAAGAATTCGGCATCTAGCTGACCACTGAACCTGCCAATCCCAAGGCATCCTTCACTTCTCAATTCAAACAACGAGGAGTGACTATGGAACCTGTGAGTATTCCGTCCTATATCGATGACCCGCCGCACTTCCTGCTTTGGAGTGCCGACGAGATGGCTCCCATTCTGTTGGGGCTAGTGATCGGCATTTTTACCGGTAATGCCTTGGTTTTATGCCTGTTGGGGTTGGTGACAACCAAGCTCTATCGGCGTTTTCGTGATGGTCGCCCGGATGGTTTTATTCTTCACGCCATCTACTGGGCTGGGCTGTTGCCAACCAAAGCCAAGACGATCCCTAACCCATTTATCAGGAGCTATCTGCCGTGAAGTTCGACGTGTTTTTAAAATCATGGCAAGGCACGCAATTAGAGAACCGATGGCAACGGTTTCTGATTGCAGTGCTGGTGCTATCTAACTTGCTGCTTGCGGTTGCGGCATTTTCTCGCAATACCGTGGTAGCCATTCAACCACCAACTTTGTCTGAAACGGCTGAAGTGTCACGAAACCAGGCCACTCAGCCTTACCTTGAATCCTGGGGACTCTACCTGGCTGAGCTTATGGGCAACGTGACGCCGGGTAATGTGTCTTTCATCCGAGTTGCTATCGAGCCGCTGCTTTCTCCAGCGGTGTACCAGCAAGTGGTCGATGCACTGGAGATTCAGGCAAGGCAAATCCGCGAAGACCGAGTCACGCTCAAATTCCAACCCAGACAAGTGGAGTATGAATATGAAACCGGCCATGTCTTTGTGACCGGTTATTCCTTGGTCTCTGGGCCATCTGGAGATGAACAGCGCCAAACTCGCACCTATGAGTTTGACATCGATATTGAGCAATACCGTCCAAAGCTCAGTTGGATGGATACGTATGAGGGGCAAGCTAGAACGAAGCGCGTTCGTGAAAAGTTGACCCAAGAGCAAAACCGGAGGGTGAATGATGCGAACCAAAATTAGTCGATGGATGACACCAAGCTTAATCGCAATGATCTTGAGTGGCGTCCTGTTATCTCAAGCGTCGTATGCAGACGTGGAATTGCCGATTATGCCAGCTAGTGTGATGAAGCAGTCTGCTACTGCAAATCCACCGGTTCAAACCAATACGGTTTCAACGGATGTGCCAACAACGCTACTGATGACACCGGGTGTTAATGAACTGATCCCTGTAGCTATTGGTCATCTGAATCGGATTGTGACGCCGTTTGAATCGCCTCAGGTGAGAACAACCAGTGATGCTCAGACGCAAATCAAGGGGAATGTTGTATATGTGGCCACGGACAAAGAATCACCGGTTTCACTTTACATCACACCGCCTGGTCAGGAAGCGCCCGCATTATCTGTCACCTTAGTACCTCGTCGTATTCCACCGCGTGAAATCACCTTAGCTATTGATGGTCAGCAGTGGCCTATTAAGGGCGTCGTGAACCGAAAAGCCGCCACTTGGGAAACGGCTCAACCATACGTCGATAGCTTACGTGACTTACTCAGAAGCCTTGCATTAAATGAGTTACCACAAGGCTATGACATCCGTTTAGCTGGCCAAACTGACACAAGCCCGAAATGTTTTCAGCCGGGCTTAAAGTTTGGTTTTAAGCAGGGGCAAATTGTGACGGGACATTACTTCACCGTCTATGTAGGACTGGTTGAAAGCTTTGCCGATGAGCCGATAGAAGCCAGTGAAATAGCCTGTCATGCACCAGATATAGTGGCAAGCGCTTACTGGCCTCGCAATATCTTGTTGCCGGGTGAAAAGACTGAGTTGTATGTGGTTGTTCGCAATCATCGTGAAGAACCAGTGGAAAGTCAGCGACCTTCGCTTCTTGTGGGAGGTAAGTAACGATGAAAGCACAATGGGAACAAATGAGCCCGAACATGAAGCGGGGTCTATCGGTTGCTGGTATTGCTGGTGGTCTCATCCTTATGGTGATGGTGTTTTCACCTAATCCTGACGATGGCTCAAGCAGTCGGAACCGGCAGGAAACGATCCGGCACATTCTTACGGATACCAATACTCGTGATGTTGGGGTCGATAGTTTGGCTGCGAACGTAAAACTACTCAGTGAGCGCAATGAACAGTTACGTCGTGAAGTTGAGCGCTTGCGTCGTGACGTCGATTCAGGACGGCTAAGCCCAGGTTCGCCTTCTATACCAAGTGAGGTCAATGCGGAGCTGGCCCGCCTTAGAGCGGAACTTGATGATGTTCGCGCAGGAGGTGATGCAGCAGTTGAAGGCACAAATAGCCGTTTTGAAGTGCCTTTATCTGCCATGGAATTACCCAAAGACGAAAAGCCTCTGCCGTCTAACCCAGACGACTATTTTGCCAATGCGCCGCTGCCTGATCCGCTCTATCAGCAGCCAGCCAATGGCCAAGGTACACGAGCACGAGATGTTCCATTGCCGCCAATCACGATTCGTATGATTGAGCCTGAAGTGGTTGCTGAACCAGAGGTTGTTGTGCAAGAAGCGCCGCCTTTGTATCTACCGGCGGGCAGCATCATCTCAGGTACTTTGATCACAGGTTTGGATGCTCCTACTCACGAGTCCGCAAGACGCGAGCCTTTTCCTGCATTGCTGAGGATTCAAAAGGAAGCCATTTTACCCAACCGATTTAGAGCGGATATCAAAGAGTGTTTCTTGATCGCCGCAGGTTACGGTGATTTGAGCTCTGAGCGTGCTTATTTGCGAGGCGAGACCATTTCATGTGTGAGAGAAGATGGTGGCGTCATTGAAACACGACTGGATTCTTATGCCGTGGGTGAAGACGGCAAAGCCGGTATTCGTGGCCGATTAGTGTCGAAACAAGGCCAGCTGGTGGCCAAATCGATGATGGCCGGATTCCTTCAGGGCTTGGCAGGCGCATTTGATGTGAATCCTGTTCCGACGATTCAGACGGGTAATGCCGGTGATACTCAGCTGTACCAGCAAGTCATGAGCCAAGAAGCATTACAAGGTGCTGCGATTAAAGGCACTGGTAAAGCATTGGATCGAGTGGCCAAGTTCTATTTGGACATGGCTGAAAATATGTTCCCAGTCATAGAGGTAGACGCCGCAAGGAAAATTGAAGTCATAGTCACTCGTGGTGCCTCGTTGTCGTTGGCCACTTCGCAAGGGGGAGGTGCAAGAAGATGAAAAAATCCTGCATGTTGCTAACCGATCGAAGTCCGTTTCAGACAATAAGATGTGTATCCAGAGGAGAGTTAACCATGACGACATCAATGCAGAACAACTCAAAGCACCAGCCAAAACAGTGGTCTAAAGCTGGATTACTTTTATTGGCAGTCGGCTCAACCTTATTGTCTGGCTGTAGTTCATTGAGTCTTGGGAGTAGTGAATATGGATGCCCAGGTATGCCTGACGGTGTGCGCTGTTTATCCGCTCGTGAAGTCTATGAGCTTACCAGTAATGGCGCTGCACCCAAGACGATTGATGCTGTGGCGACTCGAATTGGTTCTCCCTCTGGGTATTCACAATCTGATTTAGAGACAGGACTGCTGAGCCATCCGGCATTACCTGAGACGCAGCAATCTGCACCTATTCGCATTCCTTCAAGGGTAATGCGGATTTGGATTGCGCCTTGGGAGGATGACCGTGGGGATCTGAATTTATCCAGCTACGTGTTTACCGAAATTGAACCGCGCCGGTGGGATATTGGGGTGTCAGCACCTCGAACGGTTTCGCCAGTGCTACGTCCACTTCAGACTCAAAGCGATTCAGCCTCAGCGGGAGCTGATGGTAAGCGCGATAACTTGAGTATCTACGGAGAAACTAACGAATGACAAATGCAGTTCGCACCATTCAAACTCAGCGCCTAATGACTATTGGTGCGCTTGGTTTAATGGCGTTAATGATTTCGGAGCCCTCATTTGCGGGCACCGGTGGTGATGCTTTCACCGATGTGTGGGATACCCTAAAAGACTGGACCCAAGGTACTTTGGGACGGATCGTAGCGGGAGCCATGGTACTGGTGGGTATTGTGGGCGGTATCGCTCGCCAAAGCTTGATGGCTTTTGCCTTGGGCATTGGTGGCGGTATGGGTCTCTACAATACGCCAACAGTCGTTGAAAGTGTCATGTCTGCAACTTTACCTGTTGTTGCCAGCACTCAAGAAGTCATTGGCACAGCAGTTCCAGCGATCAGCGCCGTTTTACTGGGCACCTGATAATATTGACGGCTTCTCTTGTGAAAGGGGAGCCGTCATCTCAGTCTATCGACAATGATTTTTCGATATCGCAGATCCTTGCCATGAGTACTAATGGATCAAACGTCGATTCTTTGAAGCCAAATTTCTTGTAGAACGTTTGCGCACTACCATCAATAGCATGGACTAAGATTCCTGCTCCACCGACAGCGTTCATTGCTTGTACTGAGCGAATGATACAATCTTTTAAAAGACCTGCCGCAATGCCTTGACCTTGATAGGCGTTATCTACTCCAAGTCTGGCTAGAATCACCATGGGAATGGGATCTGGACTATTTCTTCTTAATGAACTAAAAGCTTGCTCTCTGGAAACTGATCCCATGGCAATGGCATAGTACCCGACCACTTGATGGGCGTCAGTGTCATTGACCACATACACCCTCGCGGTTCCCCGCTTTTGACTCTTTAACGCCTGTTTTCTTAACCAAGTATCGAGCTCTTCAATGCCACATTGAAAGGCATTAAGCTGGTGCTCATCAGTGAGGAGGGTTGGTGCACTTATTCCCAAGGCGCTTTCCTCTTAAACAGATCTTTCATACCTTCAAGAGTCTGTGGCTCTGCACGAAGTTCGTTATCAAACGCTTCAAAAGCCTTTGCTTCTAGAACAAAATCCCGCTGTTCTGCCAGTATACTATGCGCTTCATTGAGCGCTGCTTGCTGAATGAACACGGTTCTATCAACTTTTTTTAAACTTGCTGCGGCATCGATGATGTCTCTTACCGATGGCAGTACTCGCATGTTGATTGGGGCTGTCTTTGTAGCCATGACACCATCCTCTGTATATCTATTTAATACACAGTTTAAATGACTTTTCCGTGTAGTCAATGGATATACGAATTGTTGGGCATGAAACTTTGAGAGTAGGTCAGTTTGATTTCGAGGGGATGTCACTCTTTCTGGTTTAAAACATTGCAAAAATTAACACCTAAGGTATGAAAAAAAGGAATCAGCTAAACCAGATGACTTGAGGGGAAGTCTGTAAGGCTGGCAGAATGAAAGGTATACCCTTACAAATAGTGCGTAACAACAAGTGGCACCCTAGCAAGGCATCCAATTCTTCAATCTATCTAACCGAGTCCACATAGGACAACTGCATAGACTGGAGCCTCGATTTACATTAACGAGGACTCCTCATGCGAAAACTATCTCCAATTATTCTGGCGCTTGCGCTGTCTCCATTGGTTCAAGCTGAACCTGTGTCTGAAGTGTCGCCCGTTGGCAAAATTGACGGCATGGTTTCTTTGCCGGTCACGGGTATGAAAGCGGTCGAAAGCAATGGCCGTATTGTTTTCATGTCAGACAGTGGCCGGTTCGTCATTGATGGCACGCTCTATGATGCCTGGTCGAAAAAGCCGCTTACCAGCCTTGAAGAAATTCGTGAAGCGGGTAACACGCTGGACTTAAGTCGTCTTGGCTTAAAAATGGATGATTTGAATCCACTGACGCTGGGTGAAGGCAAAAAGAAAGTGGTGGTCTTTGTTGATCCCCGGTGTCCGCATTGCCATGAGCTTTTGAAACAAGCCCTACCGCTAACCAAAGAATACACCTTCCAAATACTCCCTGTGCCAGTGCTTGGTCCTGATTCAGAGCGTCAGGTTCGCCAGCTTGGCTGTGCGCGTGACAAAAAAGCGGCCACCGATGCATTGCTGAATGGCCGGATTGGTAACCTAGAACAGGATGATGCCTGCAACTTAGAACCAATGCAGCGTACCTTGGTGACGGCTCAAATCCTGGGCATTCAAGGTGTGCCTTTCATCGTCGCCAATGATGGTCGCATCAGCCGAGGCCGTCCTTATGATCTTTCTGCTTGGTTGGAGGGGCGTTAATGAAAGCCTCTCTGTATTCAGGGCAACGCGCTTCAGAGCTATTGCCAGTATTGGCCTATTCAGACGATGAGCAACTGTTTTTCATGGAAGACCAAAGTGTTGGCTTTGGTTTTCTATGTGACCCATTGCCGGGTGGTGATGAGTCTGTTGCAGACAGGGTTAATGTTCTTCTCAACAACGACTGGCCAAAAGACACTTTGCTGCAATTTGGCCTGTACGCCTCGCCTGATATTCAAACCGACCTTCAGCGCATGATGGGCTTACGGCATCGTCAATCCGATCCATTGCTTAGGGCGTCGATACGCAAACGTGCGGATTTTCTCGATGGGGGCACGGTTCAACCGATAGAAGAATCGACCCAGACTCAGGTTCGCAACTTTCAACTGATCGTCACCTGCAAATTGCCTTTGGAAAGTCCTATACCGACGGAGCGTGAGTTGAGTCGAGCATCCGCGCTTCGGGCTTCTTTCTCGCAAGCGCTGGCAACGGTTGGTTTTCGCGTCACTGAGATGACTGACCGAAACTGGCTCGCGGCAATAAGTGCTCAGCTTAACTGGGGAAAAGATGCTTCCTGGCGCAATCCATCACCAATCCGCAGTGAGGCAGATAAACCACTTCGGGAGCAAGTGTTGGATTATGACCGAGCTATCAAGGTGGATAGCCAAGGTCTGATGCTGGGCGATTACCGAGTTAAAACCTTATCGTTTAAACGCTTGCCTGAGCGGATCTGGTTTGGTCATGCCGCAAGTTTTGCGGGCGATATGATGACGGGCAGTCGCGGTTTACGCGGCAGCTTTTTGCTAAATGTCACCATTCACTTTCCCTCAGCTGAGGCGATGAGATCTCGTTTAGAGACGAAGCGTCAGTGGGCGGTCAATCAGGCCTATGGCCCGATGCTCAAGTTTGTGCCGGTGCTTGCAGCCAAGAAAAAGGGATTTGATGTTCTTTTTGAAGCTTTGCAAGAAGGTGATCGTCCTATTCGGGCCAATATGACTTTGACGCTGTTTTCACCAACGGGAGAAGCGTCCATCAGCTCTGTTTCAAATGCTCGAACTTATTTCAAAGAACTCGGATTTGAGCTGATGGAAGACAAGTACTTCTGTTTGCCCATTTTCCTGAATGCCTTGCCATTTGGTGCTGACCGCCAGGCGATGAACGACTTGTTTCGATTCAAGACCATGGCGACACGGCATGTCATCCCTCTGTTGCCTTTATTTGCGGATTGGAAAGGCACTGGCACGCCGGTGATTAACTTTGTTTCCCGTAATGGCCAGATCATGAGTGTGTCCCTTTATGACTCGGGCAGTAATTACAATTGTTGCATCGCGGCGCAATCGGGATCGGGTAAGTCATTCCTGGTGAACGAAATCATCTCCTCCTACCTATCAGAAGGCGGGCAATGCTGGGTGATTGATGTTGGCCGCTCTTATGAAAAGCTGTGTGAAGTCTATGACGGTGAGTTCTTACAGTTCGGGCGAAACAGTGGCATTTGCTTAAATCCGTTTGAAATCGTTGAGGACTATGACGAAGAAGCGGATGTGTTGGTTGGGTTATTGGCCGCAATGGCCGCACCTACGCAGTCATTAACCGATTTTCAGATGGCAAACCTAAAGCGTCAGACCCGTGAACTGTGGGAGAAAAAAGGTCGTGCCATGTTGGTTGATGATGTGGCAGAGGCCTTGAAAAATCACGAAGACCGACGTGTGCAAGACGTGGGTGAGCAGCTCTATCCATTTACGACACAGGGCGAATATGGCCGCTTCTTTAATGGCCACAATAATATTCGCTTCAAAAACCGTTTCACCGTTCTGGAGTTAGAAGAGCTCAAGGGGCGTAAGCATCTACAACAAGTGGTGTTGCTTCAGCTTATCTACCAAATCCAACAAGAGATGTACTTAGGTGAGCGGGATCGTCGCAAGATTGTGTTCATCGACGAAGCCTGGGATCTGCTGACTCAAGGTGATGTCGGTAAATTTATCGAAACGGGTTACCGGCGATTTCGAAAATATGGTGGCAGTGCTGTAACGGTAACGCAATCGGTCAACGATTTGTATGATAGCCCTACAGGTAAAGCCATCGCTGAAAACTCAGCCAATATGTACCTGCTTGGTCAAAAAGCTGAAACCATCAACGCGCTCAAAAAAGAAGGCCGCTTGCCACTAGGTGAAGGCGGCTATGAATACCTGAAAACGGTTCATACCGTCACTGGTGTCTATTCCGAAATTTTCTTTATTACCGAAATGGGCACCGGGATTGGCCGCCTCATCGTCGATCCGTTTCACAAGCTGTTGTACTCGTCCCGTGCAGAAGATGTAAACGCGATTAAACAGTTAACGCGCAAAGGCCTTTCTGTTGCTGATGCCATCTCTCAGTTGTTGAAGGAGCGAGGCTATGAATAAGACCACGCTTTGGCCATTTATGGCCTCTATTACTTTGTCTATTGCTGGTAGCGGTTTAATGACCAGCTGGCTCTTAATGAAAACACTCGAACCCATCCACAGCCAGTTGGCGTTAAGTACGCCCATTGCGGTCGTGGATTTTGGGGAGGCTGTGCTGTCACTGGGCCCCAATGCCAGCGAACAAGACATCGAATCCAGGTTGCTTCAGACCAATCAGCAAATTGAAAAGCTAAAAGCAGCCGGTTTTATCGTGCTGGATGCCCAAGCGGTGGTGGGTGCTGATGATTCCGTATTTGTGCCATTAGGCTCAAAGGAGGTGTCTCATGCAGATACTCCGTAAAAGAATGCCTTGGCGGCCATACCTCATCCAGTTGACTGTTCTTGCGTTAATCATGGCCTTGGTAGGCACCTACGCCATGATGCGCTACCGAATAGGTATTGATACCCAGCAAGAGCGCTGCCTGCCTGATACCACGGTGTATCTGATTGACCTATGGAATAAAAAGCCCGTTAAGGATGGTTTGTATGCCTTCCACTCAAAAGGACTCGCTCCGTTATATAACGACGGTACTCGGATGCTGAAACGCCTAACAGGGATGCCTGGGGATGAAGTCAAGGTGACGCCTGAGCATGTGATGGTGAACGGTGCTGAAGTCTCAAATGGCATGGCATTAGCCCAGCGTCTTGGTGTGGCGGAAACAGAATTTAGCCGCTCATTGACGCTGCAAGAAAACGAATATTGGTTTTCCGGTGAGGCTGCAACGAGTTTTGACTCCCGCTATTGGAATGCCGTTAAGCGCGAGCAGATTGTTGGTCGCGCTTGGCCGCTTTGGTAGGAGGTGGATGATGAGAAGACTATGCCTCTTATTTTTGTTGGTTGCTCCATTGGCTTGGGTTCAAGTTTCCTGGGCACAAGAGCCTTATCCGTTGTCTGATGAGGACAAAAAGATCGTTGAAATGAGCCGCAGCATTTTACAAAGTGCTGTGGATGGTTCATCTGAATTTATCGAGCCTTTTTCACCGATTGAACAACCTGCGTCGCTCAAACATAACGATGAATGGTTGATTTTTGCGTCGTCTTCACTGGGAGATTCCTCACTGAAGCAGCTATTTAAAGAGGCCAGTGCTACCGGCGCTATTGTGTTGTTTCGGGGAATTCCTGAAGGAAAGACCTTGGGGGCGGCTATCCGTGATTGGCATACGCTGATGACGGGGCTTGATCCTGTTCCTCAGGTTCGAATCGATCCGAAAGCCTTTGTGCACTGGCGGGTGACTAGCGTGCCTGCTATTTTCCGCATAGAAGATGACAAGGTGACTGCAAGTGCACTAGGGGTTTACAGCAAGGACTGGTTGCAGCGTCAAATTGAAACAGGCAATACCGGTTCATTGGGTCAACGCGGTCCTATTCATTCGATTTTAGAACCGGATTTGGTGCAAGTAGCGATGCAGCGTTTACAGTCGATTGACTTGGGCGCGTTAAAGAAAAAAGCCATTGAGCGTTTCTGGTCTCGCCAAACATTTACTGAGTTACCCAAAGCCACGCAGTATCGGATAAGAACGGTTGATCCAACCATCGTCATGCAGCGGCCACTATTGGATGCCAATGGCCGAACATTGATCCCAGCGGGAACGCGTATTAACCCGCTAAAAGCCTTGCCATTTACTCAGCAGCTCGTGGTGTTTAATGCGTCGAACGCTGAAGAAGTGGACGCAGTAGCGCATTGGCTTGAGGGCCAAGATAGGACACTGCGCCGCATTACGCTTATCACCACGCAGCTCGACCGTACTCAAGGCTGGAATCGCCTCAATGCGATAGAAAAGACATTGGACAGTCCGGTTTATCTTCTCAATGCCTCGCTAAAGCAGCGCTTTGATTTGCAAGTCACCCCATCGTTTGTTCAAGCAAAGGGACTCGCGTTTGAAATAGAAGAAATTCCAGCAAAGGAGCTTGTTCATGAAAAAGCTCAATAATACGTATCGTCTGTTGCGGACTCTCGTTGTCATGTTTGTCCTAAGCGCATCTATTCCTGCAAAAGCCGACCTGACCTGCCCAGACGCGGGGTTATTGTCCGGCAAGTTGCTGACGGATGTTTGCTGGTCATGCATTTTTCCTATCCGGGTTGCCGGTCTTCCTCTTGGTTCTGGAAATGTCCCAAGCGGCGCATCAAACAAGTCATTTTGCTTATGTGAAGACAACTTAGGTGTGCCAAGGCCAGGTATTGTTACCAGCATGTGGGAGCCAGCGCGTCTGATTGAACTGGTCAGAACGCCGGGTTGCTCGCCTTCCCTGGGAGGGATTCGTTTACCGTTAGGTGATAGACGACTGCAAGGTGGTCATGGCGAGGGTGAATACGACACCGGTGATCTCGCTTTCTACCATTACCATTATTACGCCTTTCCGCTTTTGGTCATGCTCGATTTGTTCATGGATGGCAATTGCAATGCCGATGGTTACATGGACTTTGACTTGATGTATTTGTCGGAATTGGACCCAACATGGCTGAACGATGAACTGGCCTTTTTTACTCAGCCTGAAGCTGCTGCCGTTGCCAATCCATTGGCTATTTCGGCTTGTACCGCTGACGCTGCCTCATCGACGCTTGGTAAACCCATCGACCAGTTGTTTTGGTGTGCTGGCAGTTGGGGCCATCTCTATCCCTTATCTGGCCACACCTTAGCCATTGGCTCATTAGCAGAAAACACCAGCCATTTAGCGGCGCGTGCAATCGCGGCTCAACACAGGCGTGGTCTTGCTAGGCGAACAATGGGGAACAGTGCGCTATGCCGACCTGTTATCGAACCCATGCTGCCGAAATCCCAATACAAGATGAGTATGTTCTTCCCTGTACCGGAAACTGAAAGTGCGCATGTCATCGGTGAAAGCACCATGAAATGGGGAGAGTGGCGAACGATCCCCGGTGCCGGTGAAGATGCGCTCTACATTTTGTGGCGCTGGCAAGACTGCTGTAACTCGGGAGGTTAACTATGAAACCAACACTTTTTACCCGAGTTTTAGCGGGTGTTTTATCAATCACTATGGCTTGCTTGCCCTTACATGGTGTGGCCGCTGATGTGCAGCGCCAATCCGGCTTAAGCGGACAACAAGAAGGTAAGCAATTACTGCAAAACTGGACGATGCCCGCACTTAACGGCAATACATTGTTGGTGCCGAGTGGCAGTGGTAATGAGTCCATTAACTTGCAAGAGCTATTTCCTGGTATGGATCAGGGCTCATTAGATGTCTTAACGGGCGTTTATGGCTCTGATGCCAGCATGAATCAATTGGGGACGCAGCGCCAAGAGAGCATGGCATCCGAAAGTGGCGCTACGGGTGAGGCGTTTCGCTCGCTACAGCAAATCAAAGACAGGTCTCGGCCAGATATGGTCAATGATCCGCTTTGGGCATTAACTGATGCGGTTCAAACTGACCCCAATCTATTAACCCAAAGCTTCCCCGGCTGTGAGTCTCAAGGTGAAGGCAGCCCAAATTACCAGCAATGTGACAGGCTCAATACAGCGGTTAACAGCTGCACTATTACTCACGATTACACGGCAGGCATCATTGAGCATGTTTCAGGGCCGATGAACCTTCGCTCTTGTGGTGAGGGGTGTCTTGAAGTTTGGATTGGACGAATTGGCGACAACTACTGGAGTGGCCGTTGTAAAGTGTTTGAACAGGCCATCACACTCAAAGTCGTGAACCCCGATGCGATTACCTCAGCCGTTCTTGAATACGCCAAATGGGATGACTACATGCAAGTGTGGCTTGGTGATCAGAAAGTCTGGTCTGGGCCGAACAATAACTTTCCACCAGAAACGGCAGGTCGTTGCGAGCTCAGTACCAGTTGGGAGCGCAATCCAAATACCGATCTCACTGCCAAGCTAAAAGCGGTAGAACCAGGTTTAGAAGTGCCGGTAAAAATTCGCGTATCGGTTACGGGTAGTGGTGAGGGCTATGCACGCATAAAGGTGCGCTTTGATCCAACCAAGGTAGTGATGAATGATAGTTGGTCGCCACAATCCTGTATCGAACAAGCAGCGGATATCCCGACGAAGTTTTCAGACTACAGCATTCAATGCACGGATCAGCCTTCTTCAACCAACGGATGTACGGTGGTCAATGGTGTTTCAGTTTGTGAATCCTACTTTGCCCCTAGCCCTGTGGCTGGCATATCGCCTTTGTGTCGGCGTGTACAAGTCAGTGTGGATGATGAAAGCTATAAGGGGATTGAAAATCAGGCCTGCCAAGTGCTTGAAGCGAATCCTTCCTGTGGATTCATGTCGTCAGAATGTGCCGAGACCAATGATAAAGGTGAATGCATTCGTTTTACCGATACCTATGACTGTGGATTGCAAACCAGCGATCCAAAGTGTGTGGTATCTAACCTTATGCCAAGTAGTTTTGAGGCCTGTGAGCCTACTCAGACGATTACGCCATTTACTGAAACCAAGCATGTACCGGATTACCAGGTGTGCGAGAAGATCAGCACGCTTACTGAGTGTCAGTTAGAACGACGTGTATCCGCTGAAACTCATCAACAAAGCTGGTCTATTGAGCGTGGTTGCTTTAGCTCTGAAACGCTCAGCTTTGTTCCACAGCACAGCAGTACTATGCAAACTGGGAACGCGATACTGAGAATTTTTGATAATCAAAATACTGAGATAAAAATTACCGAGTCGCCATCCAAGGCAAATGGTTGGAAAACGACACTCTCACTGACGGGCAATAAGGAAACGGTGACTGAGACGAAACCGTCCATTAAATACCCTGAAATGACGTGTCCAAAAGGAACCTTGGTTGGTTCATTGTGTAAAGTCGCCAATGGGTCGATTATTTCGTGGCATGAACCTCAGGAAGTTACTCGTTCCAGATGTGAATCCGGCTGGAACAAAGTCGATTTCGATACTTGCAGCCGAGAAGTTCAGAAGTGTTCGGCTCCTGCGAAACTGAGCGCTTCATTGACCTTCTCTGGCAAGTACTTAGAACAGGACGTTGTTCATCAATCAAGTGATCCGGGCATAGACCAATGCTTGATGCAAACGGATCAGTTTACTGCCGTGCAGTGGCAGTGTTTGGATACGGGCACAAAACGAATCGACGGGTTAACGGTTGGTAGTGGCGAGTTGGCCAATCTTGGGAGCCTTTATCCAGCGGTTGTTTCGTCTCCTGTTCATTTAACCAGTCGCGGCAGCTCTGATGGACTGGGACTCTCATGCTGGAGGGCAAGAGCAACCTACAATGCTTCGACTGCTCATCCAGAGTTCAACATGGGCAGCTCAGATAGCTGGGTAGATGCCAATGGTAATACACAAACCATCGTTAATAACGGACAAAACACGACCACCAATACGTGTGCCGCGCTGGAGCAAAACCTGGCCTGCCAGTACGTCAGAACCGAATGCACTGAAGGCGGGGCTGGTCATGAAGGCTTCTGCTATATCCAAAGTTTGGTGTATGACTGCGGACAAAGCGTTGAAGTGCAAAATGCACGAATGGAAACTCAATACAACTGTGAGGGGCCAGTTCGCTGTATGGGCACAGATTGTTTAGAGCCAGAGTCAATCAAGCAGGCTAACTTTGCAGAAGCCGCAGCGATGCTTAATGCGGCGCAGTTTATGACCAATGATATGTCATGTACGGGAGCTGATGGCCAAGATAACGTCGAGTGTACGGTCTTTAAAGGTAATGCTGGCCAGTGCAAAAAAGCCGTTGGTGGCATAGTGGATTGCTGTGAAAAGCCAAGTGGCGTGTCGTTATCGGATTACATCACGATGATAGTGGCGGTTAACAAGCTTGATACGGCAGTCATGGCCATGAATCCGTCTTCGGCAATCTATGGTTCGTGGAATACGCTCAGGGAACCAATCACCAGTACCTGGAGTGCGGTTAAAGAGCCTTTTGTGTCTGCATGGGACTCTCTCATGGGGGCTGGGCCATCAACGGCTGCTGGCGCGGGAGCGGAGCAAGCTGCGACTGGCTTTATGCAGGTGTTGACCAACAAAACGGCTGAGTGGGTAGGCTCTACGTTTGGTTCGGGGGCGCAATCGGCACTGTTTAGTAACGTTGGTGGTGCGGTTGGAGCCGATGGTGTCGTTTCGGGTGGTAACTTTGCCCTGGGGGGCGCTGCGGGCGCGGTTCTGAGTACGGTTATGACGGCCTACATGATTTATTCAGTCACTATGATCCTCATTCAGCTTATCTGGAAATGTGAGCAGAGCGAGTTTGAAATGAACGCCAAGCGGGTATTGAAGAGTTGCCACTATGTAGGCTCTTACTGCAAGTCTAAGTTCTTAGGTGCCTGTGTTGAAAAACGGCAGTCATATTGCTGTTTTACTTCGCCACTTTCACGGATCATTCAAGAACAAGTACGTCCTCAATTGGGCCTTGGTTGGGGCAGTGCCAAGTCACCAAACTGTGAAGGTTTGACCGCGAGTCAGTTAAACCAGGTAGATTGGAGCCAAGTCAATCTCGATGAATGGATAGGTATCTTGTCGATAACAGGCAACCTACCCGAAGTACCGTCACTGGATCTGGAACGACTCACAGGCTCAGGAAGTACGCTAAACGTTGATGGAAATCGTCAGAGTGCCGCAGATAGAGCCATTGAACGGCTAAACGGAATGGATGCACAGAAACTGCGTCAGGAGGCGACGGAAGAAATTTCGGGGAATAATTGAGCGTATCCATCTAAAACAGCTTTGCCAATAATGTTCCATCATGGTTACTTTAATGAGCTTATTGCGCCTTAAGGTAACCAATTTGGCACTTTGGGCCTCTTATACTTTCTGTTCAGCGTGTGCGCAATTTGCTCTTATTTTTTTACCATTTTCAGACTTAGGAGGCTGCTGCAAAAAGGAAAAGCTGATAGTCTGGCACATATAAAATTTATGATAAAAGGAAAATTAATAATGCCTAATTTCGATCAAAACTTTGAAGCTACTCGTTTGTCTATGCTTTCAAAACAACACCCTGACATTGTGAAGGTGTCGGGTGAGGTGGTGTTTCGTGCGGAAGATGACGAAGACCGCCTAAGCGGAACATCTTGGACTCTTGAAGATGACATTTTTGATCAGGTCACCGAATCAGGCTTCAAATTACACTTGCTTGAACTTCTGGATAATTTCATAGAATACCGAGGTCAATGTAACGAGCTGCCGAAAAAGGAAGGGATTGTGCGTTTTGGTGGTGGCACTTTAAATATTGAATGGCTACCTAATGGAACTACCCATCTATCCAAATGATGTTTTATAAGAACCAGCCTGAGTTTTCCTATGGATGATAAATATGTTTCAGAAATAGACTGTCTTGATAAGTTAATGGTTGCATGGTCAGAGGCATTCCCGAAGGATTGGTATTTCAACTACGATGGAGTGATTTCAACTGAGGACTGGGATAGTTGTGGTAAAAAAGTTTTGTTTGTTTTAAAGGAAACAAATGAAGCAAAGCAAAATATTGTCAACGCTATTAATAGGGCTATTGAGGTGAAGGCAAGTGGATGGTGGCGAGGAAAGGTTCTTCGTCGGGTGGGGCGTTGGGCTTACGGACTTCAAAAATATGATGGGGCTGTGCCGTCACTGAGAGATGCTAAATTAAATGAAAAAAATGCAGTTAAGAATATTGCATACATAAATATAAGGAAAACATCTGGAAGTGCGCGAACCGACCAAAAATCATTTGACGCCCATGCCAAAGAATTTGCCCCTTTTGTTCGAAGGCAAATTGAGTTGATTAACCCTGATATTGTTGTGCTTTGCGGCACATATAATCAAGTTAAACGTTACGTATTCCCTGAGCTTAAAAAAGTTAGCGAACGAGTGCATGTTAATGACGGGGTTGTCTTCATCAATGCCTTCCATCCTGCCGCAAGAAAAAAGTCGGCCATGCTTTATCATCAAGTACTCGATAACTACCACGCTTACAAAAATCATATATAACCAATGCTTGAATAGTTATATGCAGCGCAAGCCTTGCGTCGTATCTTGAAAAAGCCCCTTCAAGAGGGGCTGTGTGATGGGAGCCGTTCGCTAGTTGGCGGGAGTATCTGTTTCCTCTTCAGTGATATCGTCATCGGTTGAAGGCACCGCTTGCTCAACTTCTGCTTCTTTACCCTTAGCTTGGGCTGATTTTCGTGCACGAATTTCGATATCAATAATGCGTCGTGCAAGTTTGATAATGCGCTGTTGCCATGCGTAGTTGCCATCAACACGTTGCTTGTTACTAAGCACGCTAGATAACCAGAGTGTGTCCATTGAGATCATCAACGAATCGAGTTTGCGCACTAAGCCGACAAACTGGCCAACCTGAGGCGAGCTGATTTTGGCGTTGAAGGTAATCGGGTCGGTGTAGTCAGGTACTTCATCGATGCCGTTGGACTCCATCAGTTTGTCCAAACGAGCTTGTTCGTTGTCTACCGCTTTAGCGCAATCCTCGATCAACTGGCTAATGATCTGTTCCACTTCATCAATTTCGTTCTCATCGCCAATGATGCGCAGGATGACATCGATTCCGTAAAGCGCACTGACCGTCCGTCTAAAAACACGGTCAACGACACGTTGTGCCTGTAAGCTGTTAATTGTGAATGATTGTTCAAAGATGGGTTTTGAGTAATTGGGTTTTGCTTGGGCCATAAGTTTGCTCCTGATATGACAATAATCAGTCCCTAGCCTAATCCTCTGTGAGGTAATGGCCTTTCAGCTAGGTGGAAGAATTGAGCATCTTTCTAACTATCCTGTCTGGATAAGACGGTTACACTGACTATCAAATATTGCTGATCTGCTTCAGTGATATCTGCGCCTGAGAGCATGAGCTCAAAGGAAGCCCGCCGCTGAGTTTTCTCAGTGGTACTAAGAGGTAGCTAGCCTCTTTAAACAAATAGCCTGCATGTTTTTACATGCTTAACCATGCGTGCCTTGCGGTTCGTCTTTTCACCACCCAACTGGGGGAGTTGTCCCCAGTTGGGGGTGACTCCTTCACAACCAAATTAAGGAGTCACCAATGGAATATATCTTCGGATTTATTATCCAAATCGCAGGCATTATGTTGCTTGCAAAACTGAGCTGGTCGCTTTTGCGATTGCTTGCTCGTCAATGCGTGCGCTCGTTTCGATTTGTACTTACTCAAATCAAGCGATTGCTCACACCAACACCAAAACGTCGTCCAATGGCAGTGCCTAAAGCTCCTGGTATGCCCCGTTTGACATCTGCGTTTTACAAAGAGCCACATCAGTACGACATGGCTTTACTCGAAATACCAACCTATCTGCGTCGTCAGTCTTCTTTGCCCAGCAGGGTAGAAGCGAATGTGTGCACAGAGTTCAACTAAGACGAGGAGAGCATCATGAAAAACCAAGTAACACTCATAGGCTACGTTGGCGCTGAGCCAGAGACGCGAGCCTATCCATCAGGTGATTTGGTGACCAGCATTTCGCTGGCCACTTCTGAGAAATGGCGCGACCGTCAATCCAATGAGCTCAAAGAGCATACGGAATGGCATCGGGTCGTTTTTCGAGATCGTGGTGGATTTAAGTTAGGGCTAAGGGCAAAAGATTTAATCCAAAAAGGAGCGAAGCTTTTTGTTCAAGGGCCTCAGCGCACGCGCTCATGGGAGAAAGATGGCATTAAGCATCGATTGACCGAAGTGGACGCGGACGAGTTTCTGCTTCTGGATAGTGTGAACAAAGCATCTGAGCCATCAGCGGCGGATGATGCAAGCTCCCAAGCTAATTGGGCACAAACTTATCCTGAACCAGATTTTTAACCGAGCAAAAACGCTTTAACCCAGCCGGGAGTACTTTCCCGTCAGGGGCAGACTCCCACTTTGATTGTCGGAGTCCAAAATGGAAAAACCAAAGCTAATCCAACGCTTTGCTGAGCGCTTTAGTGTCGATCCAAACAAACTGTTCGATACCCTAAAAGCAACAGCATTCAAGCAACGTGACGGTAGTGCACCGACCAATGAGCAGATGATGGCGCTCTTGGTGGTTGCAGATCAGTACGGCTTGAACCCTTTCACCAAAGAGATTTTTGCGTTCCCTGATAAACAAGCTGGAATTATTCCAGTGGTAGGTGTCGATGGATGGTCTCGCATCATCAATCAACACGACCAGCTTGATGGCATGGAGTTCAAGACTTCAGAAACCAAAGTCTCACTGGATGGCGCGAAAGAATGCCCGGAATGGATGGAATGCATTATCTATCGGCGCGACCGTTCGCACCCAGTCAAAATCACTGAGTACCTGGATGAAGTCTATCGACCGCCTTTTGAAGGTAACGGCAAAAATGGCCCTTACCGTGTGGATGGTCCATGGCAGACGCACACTAAGCGAATGCTAAGGCATAAATCCATGATCCAGTGTTCCCGCATTGCGTTTGGCTTTGTGGGAATTTTCGATCAAGACGAAGCGGAGCGAATTATCGAAGGCCAAGCAACACATGTTGTTGAGCCATCGGTGATTCCACCCGAGCAAGTTGATGATCGAACCCGAGGGCTTGTTTACAAGCTTATCGAGCGGGCGGAAGCTTCAAACGCTTGGAATAGTGCATTGGAATATGCCAATGAACATTTTCAAGGTGTTGAACTGACGTTTGCGAAACAAGAAATATTTAATGCACAGCAACAAGCAGCCAAAGCGCTCACACAGCCTTTAGCTTCTTAGCGCCACGCATTCATTTTACTAACCCTGGCGGGATTATTCTCCCGTCAGGGGGAAGGTCTCGTCTTTTTTTGGAGATCTTCCATGACTAAATCAGCCTCACTTTTTCGCTTGGTATTGGTTGTTGCCCTTGTCTTAGGTTCGATTCAAGCTGGTAAAGCGGCAATTGATTCGGTTCAAGCAAGTGTTGTTCAGCACCAAACAGCGTTAGCACAAGCTGCAAAGTAACCACTTAACCCTGAAGGGGAGATCTCTCCTTCGGGGGAGTCTCCCCCTCAAAGGAGACAATATGAAGGTTATCGACCTATCACAACGTACTCCTGCATGGCACCAGTGGCGCATTGCAGGGGTTACGGCATCTGAAGCCCCAATTATTATGGGGCGTTCACCCTACAAAACACCTTGGCGATTATGGGCAGAAAAAACTGGATTCGTATTACCGGAAGACCTGTCGAATAATCCAAATGTGCTTCGCGGTATACGGTTGGAGCCTCAAGCAAGGCGAGCATTTGAGAATGCGCATAATGACTTTCTTCTGCCGTTATGTGCAGAAGCCGATCATAACGCAATCTTTCGAGCCAGCTTTGATGGCATCAACGATGCGGGCGAACCCGTTGAACTGAAATGTCCTTGCCAGTCAGTTTTTGAGGATGTGCAAGCTCACCGAGAACAAAGCGAGGCGTACCAGTTGTATTGGGTACAAGTACAGCATCAAATACTGGTCGCCAATAGCACGCGAGGTTGGTTGGTTTTCTATTTTGAGGATCAACTGATTGAGTTTGAAATACAACGAGACGCGGCGTTCTTAACTGAGTTGCAAGAAACAGCGCTTCAGTTTTGGGAGTTAGTACAGACCAAAAAAGAACCGTCAAAATGCCCTGAACAAGATTGTTTTGTTCCCAAGGGTGAAGCCCAATACCGTTGGACATCACTGTCTCGACAGTATTGCTCAGCACATGCCGAAGTGGTCCGACTGGAAAATCACATCAAATCTTTGAAAGAAGAAATGCGAGAAGCTCAGTCGAAATTGGTCGCTATGATGGGTAACTACGCTCATGCCGACTATGCTGGGGTCAAACTCAGCCGCTACATGATGGCAGGTACGGTGGACTATAAGCAATTGGCTACCGATAAATTAGGCGAGCTGGATGAACAGGTTTTAGCCGCTTACCGAAAAGCGCCACAAGAGCGGTTGCGTATCAGCACCAATATTCCAGAGCAGCCCGTTGAAACACCAATCAAAATCAGTCTTGAGCCAGAGAACTTGGTTCTGCCAGGTGACTCGCCGAGCTCATTTTATTTTTAACGTTCACTTGGAGCCGATTTCGGCTCCTTTCTCATGCGCTTACATCGAGTGCATCAGAAAGCAGTTTCACTCGTAGCCAATGCTGGGTACGAATGATAGAGCGAGCTGAACTCTTACATACACAGCCATACCACAATCAACACACCACCCGACGGGGACTTCATTCCCTGTTGGGGCATGGGGCCTCGTCAAAACTGATGAGGTTTACCATGACTGAACAATCCCCATTTTTGGTTCAAGTGAATCAAGCGTTTAATGTCCCGGCTCCTGATGCTTTCGTTCTGGAAGGATTTAGTGCCGACACTACCGATCCAAACATTCCCGTTCGCAAGGACGAGTATGTTTTTAGAAAAGAAGACTTACGTGACGTATTGGCGTTTTTGTCTAACCCAGACGGTGACGGTTTGTATATTACAGGCCCCACTGGATGCGGTAAGACCTCGCTAATTTGCCAAGTTGCTTCTCGATTGAATTGGCCTGTTCAGCAAATTACTGCGCACGGTCGATTGGAGTTGTCCGATCTTATCGGTCACCACACGCTGGTTAATGGCAACATGACCTTTGTGTATGGACCGCTGGCACTGGCTGTAAAGCATGGCCATTTGCTGATCATTAATGAAATGGATCTTGCTGAGCCTGCTGAACTGGCTGGGCTCAATGACATTTTGGAAGGTGCCCCTTTGGTCATCGCACAAAATGGCGGAGAGATCATCATGCCACATACTAAGTTTCGTTTTATCGCTACCGGCAACAGTGCGGGCAGCGGTGACCAAACGGGCTTGTATCAAGGTGTGCTTCAACAGAATTTGGCTTTTCTTGATCGCTTTAGAATCATCGAAGCGACCTATGCAGAGCCTTCTGTAGAGGAAGCCATTCTGGAGAACGTTGCGCCGGGCTTGCCAGAAGTCTTTCGCCAAAAAATGGTGAAGGTGGCTGGTGACATTCGTCGTCTTTTTATTGGGGGCGCGGATGGCGGTGCGGAGCTTAGTATCACCATGTCCACTCGGACCTTGGTGCGCTGGGCAAAGTTAACACTTGCTTTTAAAGGTGCTCCTAACGCAGTGGAGTATGCACTGGTTCGGTCTTTGACGGCTCGTGCTGAGTTGGAGCAACGAGAAGCTATTCACCGTATTGCCGCTGATGTCTTCGGTGACCATTGGGAGGATTGATGATGGAAAAGTGCTTTGCTCTTTACCGTTACAGTCATTCTGATGGGACAGCCAAAGAATGGGCCATTTATGTTGGATCAGATAACCAGGAGATTGAAGTTCGGTTTGGAAAAGCCGGTCAATTGTCGCAGCAGCGATTGATTGACTCGACTGATCCTAACGCTGAAGCAGACCGACGAATCAATGAGAAAATCAACAAGGGTTACCGATTTGTTGGACATGTCGGTATTGATCATCAAGGGCGGCCATTTGAACTCTCAAATGCGCTAGATAGCGTCGCGTGCGCCAATAACGTCAGTTGGGAGTTTCGTACTCGCAAGGACGTCAATGGCCAAGTCTCGCTGGCTCAAAAAGCGTTGTTCGATATGGCAAAGCTGCTTGAAGCCTATGGCTTGGCTGTTATTGATGATAACCAGGTCAGGATTGGAGAATGGTCATTAGGGTTTTGCAAAAGCGGATTACCTAGTACCAATCAAATCAGCATGGTGTCAGGTGAAGGCGCTGGCATTGTTAACACGGATGATGGCCCGTGGCCATTGTTGCTGTTACTGGCCTTTAAGCGTCAATTACCAGCATTGTGTTCGCTCACAGTAGCGAGTCCTGAAGGGATAGAAGTATCCGACCAACTGAAGTTGGAAAAAGATGTATTGCGGTTGCTAGGCAGTGATTTAGAGCGGGTTCGCCCGATAGCTGAAGCACTGGACTTAATGCCTGTGAAAATCGATCTCAACCAATCGTCGCCTGATTCGCAAAATTACTATTTCTGATAGTGGTATTGCCATTAGCGCGCCAACTACTACCACCCAAACGGGGGCCATTGCTCCTGTTGGGAGTGGTGCGTCCCCATCTCGCATGAGGATGCACTATGAGTATTCAAACCCTCGACAAACTTTTGATTTGTCACATCGACTGTTCCATCTGGAGCGGTAGAAAAAAACTAAGGCCTGAAGATTTCAGACTAGCCAATGGCAGCCAACTTCCACCGAAGGATGTTGCCAGCTTAGGGAGTAAAAAAATTTGCGACCCAGAGGCATTGGCGAACTTTGAAAGGCTTAAGAAAGAAGCGCAGCGCTTGTGTGAGCAAGTCGGTGTGCGGTTTTTAGGTGGCTATGCCGTCCCTGAAGACCGAATTGATCAGATTGTTCCAGAGCTTGACCGGATCGGTCAGGAGTTTGCGCAGTGCAAGCAGTTGTTCCTGGACAACTATGATCAGGTGACGTTTGACTGGGTTGCAAAACACCCGGAATTTGCAGATGCAATCCGACGTGCATTATCACCCATCGAAGACGTGGAACAACGGCTTCAGTTCGATTATGCCATCTATCGAATGCAACCGGCTGAACAAGCTGGAGGCTTAGATGACAAGGTCAATGGTATGGGACACACCCTCTTTAGGGAGGTGGCTCGTGATGCCAATGAGCTTTTTGAGCGTTCCGTTGCAGGTAAGAATCAAATCAGTCAGCGAGCCCTTAATCCTCTCAAGCGGTTAAGAGACAAGTTGGATGGTTTGTCCTTCCTGGATCATCGAGTTCAGCCGATGGTTGAAGCGATGGACAATTTATTTGTTCGTCTGCCGAAGACCGGCCCTGTGATAGACAATCTCTATCACGAACTGATGGCGACCATTTTAATTTTGTCTGATCCAGACAAGATGAGAATGCACGGTGAAGGTCAATTGGATATCAGACAACTGATGCCCAAACCTGAACCTAAACCCGCACAGCCAGTTTCTGCTCAGGAAGATAACTTACGTGCAATACCACAACCAACCGTCAGACCAAACCTTGGTTCGACTGTACCAAACTCATTTTATTTCTAACGTCCTTGAGGGCATGTTGCCCTGAAGGGCGCATGTCCTCTGAACTATGTAAGAGGAAATTATGCAATCAACCATCCATACCCCCAGCCAACTGAACCAGTTTGAAGCACATTTTCGTGGTGTGACTGATGCGGTTGAAAGTGAATCGATACCAGAAGTGGCGTGTTGTCGAACGTTAGTACAACGGTCGTACTCAACACATAGTGTCGTGATCCCCAAGAACCCTGTTTTGATCGCAGATGCGGACGCACAAGGAGCTTGGGTAACGGCCATGGTATTTGTTCCAAACATGGCATTGCAGCAAACCGCTTTTGAGCGGGCCTGGCTGCAATATCAACACGAGGTGTCTACTCAGTTACAAGACCAGTACGGTCTGACATTGGATGACATCCTGAGTTTAGACCAGCTTAAAACGTCATTTGAGCAGCACGAGAGTCCAGCTCAATTGGTGGCTTGGTTAGGTCAAAAATACGATCTGGATAAGCTAAAAGCACAGGTTTAAACACTCACATTCCCAGCGGGGAAACGCTCCCGCTGAGGGAGTATTCCCCCTAATGATTAGGAGACTCCCATGAATCACCCATTAAAAAACGCACTGCCAATCGTTGCCGCCGCTTATGGCGAAAAGTTTGGTGTGAAGGTGCTTATTCAAGGACAAGATGCGTTTACCGATGGTGAGCGGATTGTGATCCCAACAGCAAACCCAGACGACCCACACTATCAACAGATAGCTTGGGGTTATCTGGCTCATGAAGCGGCGCATATTCGGCATACCAATTTTGACATGGTGCAGAAGGCGTCGTCCAAACCGATCCGTAAGGCACTTCTCAATATCATTGAGGACGTTCGCATTGAAAACGAATTGGCGAAGGATTATCCCGGAACCCGGCGCAGTATTTCGCAAGTGATTGAGTACATGGTGGACACTCAGCAAATGAGTATACCTGAACAGCTTGAGCCTGCATCTAACTTGCAAGCCTGGTTGTTGTTTCGCTTGAGATGCCATTTTCTGGGCCAGAAAGCGCTGACGCCTTTGTATCAAGCGATTGATGAAAGAGTGAGACAACTCTTTCCTGCCGCAGCGATGAGCCGGTTAAGCGCCATGCTGACAGCAGTGCCTAGCCTGGCGTCTACAGGTGAAGTGCTAAAACTTGTCGATGCCATCGTTGCCATGTTGGAGGAAGAATCTCGTCCACCACAGGATGAGTCGGATGCTGATAGCGGTAATGACATTGGACAAGATGCGAGTAATGGCAGCAATAACAGTAGTGACAGTCAAACCCCGGAAGCAGACTTGTCTGCAATGGTGGATGCTGCTGAAACGGGAGATTCTGATAACTCTGATCAAGCTGACAATTTGCGACAAGCCTTAGAGGCCAGTGCCGCTCAGTTTGAACCCGATACCTTTGCACAAGTGGCAGAAGTGTTGTCGGAACAAGCTGAAGGACATCAGGGCGTCAAACCACTCAGTTTGCCTCAAGCAGAGCAGGCTATGTTGGGTGATGAGGCTATCTTGACCTTATCGGCGTCTGAGTCGGCTCAAATTCGAGCCCGGCTTAGAGGTATGGTTCAGTCCAGTCAGGACAATCGGAATCATGGCAAACGGCACGGTCTTCGAGTTGCAACCCATCGTCTTGCCGCTTCACAAGCAGGTGAGTCGAGATTGTTTATTCAAAGGCAGCCGCGCATTGCGCCTAATGCTGCTGTGCACTTGCTGGTCGATATATCGGGTTCAATGGGTAAACCCATTGGCGAAGGTAATCGAAAGTACTTTCATGTTGCCAATGAAGCCGCTTTGGCTTTGGCCATGGCACTGGAAGGCATACCGGGTGTTGTACCTGCGGTCAGTTATTTTCCTGGTATTCATCAGGAAGTTTCTATCGCGTTATTGCCCAAGCAATCGGTTCGACATCGGGCCGCCTGTTTTGACCAAAAACCACGAGGTTGTACGCCTATGGCACAAGCAATGTGGTTTGCGGCAAACAGTTTGTTAGCGCAAAAACAGAAGCGAAAGCTAATGATAGTGCTAACGGATGGTGACCCAGATGATTGGGCTGCCACGCATGACATTGTTGACCGGTGCAGACGAAGTGGCTTTGAGCTTCTGGGAATAGGGATTCAAACACGCAGTGTTGAGAAATTCTTTCCTCGAAGCATCGTGATTAACGACGTCAAAGATCTGAAGCGTGAGTTATTCGAAGTAACACAACAACTGATAATTCAGTAACCACATCCATTTTACCACCCTGCGGGGACGATTCCGTCCCCGCCTGGGCATGGGTTCGTCTCCGTTTTTTTTGGAGACTCCTATGAAAAACAGAAAGTTCTTAGCTGGCGAAGAAGCCGGTACTTACATCGTTCCTGAGCAAGTGACTGAAGCGGATATCTTAGATATGGCGCTCAAGCTTGCCCGTGGTCGATTGAGTAAAGGTCGAAAAATTGAACAGCCATCGTCGGCGTTCTCATACCTGCAAACACTGATGCACGAGTATGAGCACGAAGTCTTTGGCGTACTGTTTCTTGATACAAAGCATCGCGTTATTCGATTTGAAGAGCTGTTCAAAGGCACTTTAGATGCAGCGAGCGTTTATCCAAGGGAAGTAACAAAACGAGCGCTAGAACTTAATGCGGCAGCAGTGATACTGGTTCATAACCATCCATCGGGTGATCCTGAACCCAGTGAAGCTGATAAACGCATCACTCATCGACTCCGTGACGCCTTGTCACTTGTTGATATTCGAACGCTTGACCATGTCGTGGTCGCATCCGAGGGCTGCGTTTCGCTTGCCGAACGCGGTTATCTTTAATGAATGGGCGCATTGCCCATTCTCCTTCATCACAAAAGCAGTCCTATCAACACACGTCATCACAGCTCGAATTTCTATTTGAGTTTGATGATGCCCCAGTCACTTGGTCTGACACGGAAATCTGGCAGTTACGCGAAGGCATTCTATTGGATGCGATCCGTGTATTGCTGGACGGTCGTGTCAGTACTCGATTGCGAAGGGATGTGTTGTCGTGGATTCAAAATGACGAATTAACGCCATTTTGCTTTCGTGTTTGCGCGATGGCTGCGGTTGTCGATCCTGATGTGCTTCGTGATTCCATCATGTGGCTATTAAGACGACATGGTATCCAGCTTGACTAACGTTCCTGCATTAACCAAACGGCTCAATGCAGGACCCAAGCTGACTTTTACCACCAGTGGTAGGAGTCGGCTTTTTACTTAAGGAGGTTATATGGCGTTACCTTTACAAATTGAAACAGTAAGGCCATATCTTAATGGCCAATGGCTTCAAGTATTAGCGGTATTGGTGCCAGAACTTGATGCCGCCATTGCTCGAAAGGGCCGTCATGTGGCTTGTCCTGTTCATGGCGGTCGTGATGGCTTTAGGCTATTCAAAGATGCTGAATATACCGGAGGTGGCGTTTGTAACACCTGCGGTATCTTTCATGATGGTTTTGAACTGTTGTCTTGGATTAATGGATGGAACTTTGCTCAGTCTATTGAAGCAATCGGCCAGGTTCTTGGTATTCAACCCGGACAAATACAAGCGCCTATTCGGCCAATACCGAGTAACGCAGTTGATTGGAAGGCTAGAAAGCAGGACGAGGACAAAGCGATTATCCATCGCTTGAATCAAACCTGGGGAGAAACGTTTTCTCTTGCAGATACTCGTGCGCAACCAGTTTGGAACTACATGCATCGTCGTGGCATTGTTACCCGGCTTCGTCCTGAATGGGATTCGGTGCTGAGGTATCATCCAAACTTGCCTTACCATGATGAAGATGGCTTGTTTATCGATAGCTACCCAGCGCTGCTAGGTAAAATCGTTACTCAGCAAGGGCGTTCGGCCACGTTTCATCGGATCTACCTAAGTGAAGATGGATTCAAAGCGCCGGTTGAAAAGCCTAAAAAGATGATGCCGATACCAAGTGACAGAACAATCACTGGTGGTGCCATTCCGATAGGTGAGCCTGGTGAGGTATTAGGTGTTTCTGAAGGCATCGAAACAGCTTTAGCGGTTACCAGAGCTACGGGACAGACATGTTGGTCGGTTGTGAATGCAACGCTACTGGCTAGGTTTGAACCACCAAGTAATGTGAAAATGCTGTACATCTGGGCAGATCACGATCTCTCTGAGACCGGCCTGAATGCAGCGAATGAACTCAAGAAAAAAGCCTGGCAAAAAGGCATTCTGACACAAGTTCTGATCCCTCCGATACCAACGTCACTTGGCGTGAAAAGTTGGGATTGGAATGATGTGCTGAATGTTTACGGAGCCATGGGCTTTCCGAAAGTTCATATCTGATCTAAGGGGCTTCGGCCCCTTTTTTTGCGCCTTGCATATTTGAAAAATCATGGAGAATGAAAAATAGATAACCAATAGGAGAAACAAACATGATGGTATTAACCCTGTTAACAAAGCAGATTGATGGTGAGTTTACGGTTTACTGGAAGACCGGCCTTCGAAGAGGTTGGATTTGACCCCATAGGTCCAGACACTTTTTCCCGCTTAGGGTTGTGATACCCGACTGCGCAGAAATTCCCGTGGTGAACGGTATCCCAAGGCGCTGTGCGGGTGGTGCTCGTTATAATGCTCAAACGCGATAGCCAAATTGCCTACCGCTGTTCGGCTATCCGGTTTTGGCATCATCTCGATATAGTCTCGCTTCATCGTCTTCACGAAGCTCTCCGCTATACCGTTACTCTGTGGGCTTCTCACTGCTGTCGTTCTGGGCTCCAACCCGATTTCTCGTGCAAACGCGCGGGTCTCATGGGCTCGATACGCCGAGCCATTATCAGTCAGCCACTCCACCGGTGATGCCGGCAACGAATCCCCAAAGCGACGTTCGACAGACCTCAGCATGACATCTTGCACAGTGTCACTATCGTAACCCCCAGTACTGGCCGCCCAGTCCAACGCTTCCCTATCGCAGCAATCCATGGCGAACGTGACACGTAGTTTTTCACCGTTATCGCAGCGAAACTCGAAGCCATCTGAGCACCACCGTCGATTGCTCTCCTTGACGGCAACACGCCCCTTATGTGCCTGCTGGGCCAATGGTGCAGCTGGTTTTCTTTCCAGCAGCAAGCCATGTTCGCGCATGACGCGATATACCCGCTTAGCGTTTACCACAGGTTGTTCTGTTGCCTCAGACTGACGCCGTAACAGCGCCCAGACCCGGCGATAGCCATAGGAGGGAAGCTCTGCCATCGCCTCCATGATACGGCCAAGTAAGGCTGCATCATCACGCTGGCGATGATGACGACCATCTTGCCAACCCGGTTTTCGATGAACACGAACGGATAGCTGCGCACGCGATACATTAAGAGCCTGGCTCACAGCACTTAATCGTCGTCCCCCGGCAACAAGGGCGCATGCGCAATCCATTTTTTTGCTCGACCATACTCCACGGCTTCTTTGAGGATCTCGTTCTCCATGGTCTTCTTCCCGAGCAGACGCTGAAGCTCTCGGATCTGCTTGATGGCAGCAGCCAACTCGGAAGCAGGAACAACATCCTCACCGGCGGTGATCGCCGTGAGAGACCCTTCTTGGAATTGCTTACGCCATTTGAAAAGCTGGTTTGCGTTGACGTCGTGCAAGCGAGCAACATGAGAGACGGTCATCCCGGGCTCAAAGGTCTGCTGCACGATGGCGATCTTTTCTTGTGGAGTCCGGCGTCGACGGCGCTCGGCCCCTGTTAACACTTCGACCATCTTCTCGTTGTGACTAGTACTGAACATAGCTCCAAGACTACCTCTTAAGTTAAGAGGGGCGAAGTGTCTGGATCTTCAAGGGGCCAATCTAGAGGTGGTGAACTAAAGGTCGATTTAGGTGAGCAATACGACAAGCTAACTGAGCAGCAAAAGCCAATTGCAGCTGAGCTCTATGCGATTCATCACCTACTGTCAGTGAAAGAGGTGATGGGGAGTAACCGAAGCGGTAATGGGCTTCAAATCCGGGTCAGTAAAGGAGCTATCAAAAAGTTACAGAAACAACGCTCAACTCAGCATTCACTTTACAGCCTGACTAGGTTTTTGCTCACTCGATACCAGGAAGCACAGATATCGGTAGAGAAACGGGAAGATTGGCTCTCATATTCCTTCGAAGAATACAGCGTCGATAATGCTACCGTGAGAGAAATCGATGAGGTCATCAACGTTCCGAACATTGGGCCTGTCGTGGTGACTCGTCATGCACTGGAAAGGTTTGTGGAACGGCTTTCAGGCGGTGTACCTAAGCATCCTTGGAAGGCTTTGTGCGCTAAATTGTGTAGCACAGAATTGGCAAAATCTTTATTGCCAGAATGTATAGCTTCAAAGAAAGCAAAAAAATATTTCGTACAGGCAGAGTTTTGGTGTCATGGGAGCTCTGGTATGCACTTTGTGATGGTGCCATCAGCCAAAGCACTTACGTTAGTAACAGTGTTTAATAGATAGTCAGAAACACACACGATTCCTTCATCTATCTGGCCAATCGCTCTTACGGGGATCTTTAGCATGT
This sequence comes from Aeromonas sp. 55A, assembly GCF_051919665.1. Taxonomy (NCBI): domain Bacteria; kingdom Pseudomonadati; phylum Pseudomonadota; class Gammaproteobacteria; order Aeromonadales; family Aeromonadaceae; genus Aeromonas; species Aeromonas sp. 55A. Next base: position 2,298,749 of record NZ_JBQBEH010000008.1, read on the forward strand.
TAGCTCTGTGAAATTTCTGGAGCTGACAATGAGAACGCCTTTGTTACCTTGGTTCATCCTATGGGTGACCATCCCAATCATTATTTTCTTTCTATTCATCTTGCCCGCCTATGCTAGTGATGGGCAATTCTATCAGCGTGGTCAGGAAGGTTGGTTTTGGTATCAGGTCATTCCCGAGCCAGCCGAGTCTGAAGACCTAATGAAGCCGAAATCTGGTGTTGTGGAGCCCACTAAGGACGGGCTAAAGCCTTTCAGTGCTGCCTGGTTTCGTGAGCACATGCAGTCGTTCATGGACAAGGCAATTGATGAGCCGACGAATGAGAACGTCAGAGCCTATCTGTATCTCCAGCGCGTCATGATGGATAAGGGCTCACAGTTTGCTGATGTTAGTCAGCAGGTGGTCATGGGCGATCCTGTTTTGGATGAAATCAGTCGCAGACCCTTGGCGACCTATGCTGCCAATCGGATGGATCGAGAAGCTGGCGCTCAACGTGATGTAGCTTTAGGTGAAGTAGCGAAGCGGGCTGGTTTGTTCTTTTTCTATCGTTCGGATTGCCCTTATTGCCATGCTCAAGCGCCTATCATCGAATCTATGGCCTTGAACTATGGGTTCGAGGTGTTTGCTATTGCTGTCGATGGCTTGCCTTTACCCGGTGGAGAGTTTCCCAATTACAAAGTCGATTCAGGACAAGCACAATCCTTGTCCGTTACGACTGTCCCTGCCGTGTTCTTAGTTGACCCGCCTAACGTTATTACTCCGATTGGACAAGGCGCAATGAGCCTTGATGAGCTCAATAATCGAATCATTCTCGCAGCCCATCAAGCCGGTTGGATTGACGATCAAACTTACTATGCCACCAGACCTGTTCAACCCGGCGTGTCACTCGCGATGTCAGCCCAAGAGCTTAACGAAAAGATATTACAGGACCCTGAGTTCCTTGTTCGCTATCTGCGTGCACAAGGAGGGTTATAACAATGAAAAAAGTAATCCGAGTATCGCTAATCGCCTGTGCGATTGGTTTTTCATCTATGAGCCAAGCAAGCTTGCAACAGGAGATGAACCAGTTGTTTGGTTCAATGACCAACACCACTGCGCCTGGTGTATTCGAGAGTCAGCGGCGTGGCGTTATATCTGGAGGAAGCGTTGTTGTTCGTAACAGGATCATGAACGAGAACCTCGTCTCTATGGTGCCACCGTCATTCCAAGCCGGTTGTGGCGGCATTGATATGTTCGCGGGAAGTTTGTCATTTGTTAACGCGGATCAGTTTGTTCAATTACTTCGCTCTGTTGCTGCAAACGCCAAGGGGTATGCATTCCAATTGGCGCTCAGTGCTATGTGTGAGAAATGCTCTCAGCACATGGAGACACTGCAAAAGAAAATCCAGCAGTTGAACGAGTATTTTGGTAATTCCTGTCAAATGGCTCAGGGAGTCGTGAACGATACCCTGGCTGCTTTTGGTAAAAAGGGGCAAACAGAAGCCAGCATGTTGAGCTCACTTAAAGGGGCTGGGGACATTTTTACCAGTTGGAGTGAGTCCAATGGTAAGAACCCATATGAGAACGCTTCGAGTGTCGCGGCATCTGATGTAAACAGAACGATTAAAGGTAATTTGGTTTGGCGAGCACTGAAACGTCATTCGGCATCAAGCTGGTTTGCATCGGGGGATGACCGTTTTCTTGAAGCAGTTATGTCGGTGACTGGTTCGATCATTGTTGGTGATCTAGCTAATGCCGCTGATGGCCAAGGTAAAGCCCCGAAACTGACCAGACTGAATGGCAATAAAGTGACTATTGAGCATCTAATTCACGGCGGTAACGTCGCTATGTACCGATGTGACACAGTGACACAAGACGGCTGTCTGAATCCGACAATCACTAACGTGACCCTGACGGGGTTATCAACCCAAGTAGAAAATTTACTTCTTGGTACAGGTTCCAGTAACGGCATTATTTTTAAGTTTGCTCGAAATACAGGAGCTGCTAGCACCACCGAAAAGGCTTTTATGACATCGGCTCCTGCGAGCATTGGCGGCATGATTCGAACACTTTCTGCATTAAATGAAGGGGCCGCTAGGTCGTTTGCTTCACGAACGGCACCATTTATTGCTGTTGAGATGGCGCGAGCATTGGTTGAAGACATGCTCAATGCAGCTAGAAGTACCTCCGGTGTGGAAGATCATGCCTATGCGAAGTTATTAACGGAAGACCTTGAACGTGCACGTCGCCAAATCAATGAGGAGTACGCTGCGTTGCAGCGAAGATACGGCTCAGAGCAAGAATTGCTGGCGCATTTTAACCAGGTGATTCAGACCATTCGCAAACAGCGTTATTACACCGTTAAATCTACGGCACTGGGGGAATAGGTCATGTGGGAGATCTATTCCATCGGGGATTCGGCATTTTTAGAGCAGGTCTTGAACGCTGTCGCGATGATTACTGGTACAGGCGACTTTACTTCAATGGTTCGCATTGGCTTGCTCATTGGGGTATTGATGGTCTCTGTTCAGGCCTTAATGCAAGGCGGTCGTGGCATTAACTTTCAACACGTTTTAGTCTCATGGTTAGTCTTTGCAACCATGTTTGGACCCAGTACCCGAGTGAGCATTGAGGATGCGTACACGGGACAAGTTCGAGTGGTTGATAATGTGCCCATCGGTGTTGCTGCCGCAGGCAGTACGATTTCAACTGTCGGCTTTCAAATCACGCGATTGTTTGAAACGGCGTTCTCAACTCCCGCCATGACGGAATACGGCTTTGCATCCAGTTTACAGTCACTGATTAAAGTGAGAAAACAGGTGATGGATCGCTCGGGGTTGGGTGATGCAAATCGTGTCGGTGGCTCAGATATCGAGCAATCGTGGTTTAACTACATCAAAGAATGCACCTTGATTGGCATCGACATCGGCCAAAAGAACCTAGATCAGGTGCTGAGTGATCCTAACCCGATGACTGCGATTAGGTTTGATTCGCGCATATATGGCACACGCATCATGCTCAGTGGTAGCAGTAGCGATCTGGACTGCACCGATGCCTATAGCCAACTGAAACTCATGACAGAATCAACCTTCATTCCGAGGCTTAAACAGGTTCTGTCAGCCTCATTGGGGACTTCGTCAGCCACTGACACTGATGACGTGATCCGAAATGCACTGAATAACCTTGGTTTGGCTTCGGTTAACACCCAAGAGTACATGACCGCGTCAGTGCTTTTGCCTATTTATGAGCAAAGCGTGACGGGCAAGTATATGGATGATCAAGCTTTCACCGCCGCCGTTATGGTTAATCAAGCGATTGAACAGCGCAATACACAATGGGCGGCGGAGCAGACTCTTTTCCAAAGTATCGTTCGTCCGATGATGACGTTTTTTGAGGGTTTCATTTACGCCATCACCCCTTTGATGGCCTTTGTGATAGCCCTTGGCCAAATCGGGATGCGAATGGCTGGGAAGTACTTGTTAATCCTGCTTTGGATTCAACTTTGGATGCCTGTCATGGCTATCATTAACCTGTATATTCATTTAACCGTTGCAGGGAAAATGTCGGCTCTTGATGCCTTTGCAGGTACAGAAGTGCCATCTTTTGCTGGGATGATGCAGATGGATTCAGTGCTGCAAACCTGGATAGCTACTGGCGGCATGTTGGCGTCGAGTGTTCCGGCAATTTCGCTCATGCTCGTGTATGGCTCAGCAATAACTGCAACCCACTTGGCTGGACGTCTTCAAAACGGTGATGCCATTGATGAAAAGATGGCAAGTCCAGATGTCGCGAAAAATGCCCCGGTGATGCAATCACAGTCAATGTTCCAAAATTCAGCCCTCACTGGTTCTGCTATGACCGGCGCGTCAAACCTACTTAGCAGTTTCTCTGTCGGAAATGCGGTGGGTTCAATGGTCGGCTCTGCAAAAGAATCCATGACTCAGGCAACTCAAGCCTTTAGCCGTCAGGTTGGCAATACCATGAGTCGAACCTTTGGTGAAAAGCTAAGTTACGACAACCTGTCTTCAGTTGGACGTCAGATCGGTTCTTCTAATTCCGCATCTAGCGCCGTTGTTAATCAGGTTACTGATGACCTGCAAACACGGTATGGTTTCGGAGACGATAAAAAAGACGCTGTACGTGGCTTGGTATCGGGCGTGTTATCGGGAGGCCTAAGGGTCGGTGGAGATGGAACCATTACAAATACCGGTGATAAAGAAGTAGCAGATAAAGGGTTCTTGGGAAGATTACTTGGTACAGGGGGGAATGACTCCCCACAAGGTAACTTGCCTGGAGTCGATAAGCCTGAATCCTCAAGAGTGCCAAAAATATCACGGCTACGAGCAGGCTTGGATTTAGGTGGAAACTTTAGTGGCCAAGTTGAGTCGTCAGAAGGCAGTTCTCGATCTACGACCGCAAATACGCTCACTGGGGAGATGCAAAGCTTGGCATCGAGTGATTCACGACGTGCTGAGTATCGCGATGCAATGGTTAAGGACCTTTCAGATTCAAGACGTTCTGGCGTTGAAATGTCGTTGTCTAACCAAGACTATCAGTCACTTCAGAGTTCAGCACAAGACGTTATCACGGCATCAAACCGCTTTAGTGAGCTTGATCAGGCCAGCTACAGTCTATCAGGACAAAGGAACACGGATGGTGCGACGTTAACTCGATTAGCAGCGGATAATCCTGAAGTCATGGATTATTTAGGTCGCTATATGAACCAGCATGTTGAAGCAGGTAACCGATTACGTGAAAACCTTCCAATGTATCAGCGCTTGCTACCTGATGATAATCAGGCGTATGTGGCCGCAGCTATGGAGTCTTTAACCTATAGCAACTCCTCGACGCCCGCTGAACGAGACAATGACTATCAAGCAGCAATGACTGTTATGGCCATGGCTACCGGAGCCGATTTACGATCTATTCAGCCACGCTCTAATGAAGGCTTGTCATCAACTGCACCTACTTTTGGTGGCACTCAAAGCCAAGTTGAATCCGGTGTTCTGGGAGGCTATGAGGATGCTGCAACAGTTCAAACGCAGTTCAATTCGGCTCAATCCGCTTACCAAACCAATCTTTCTGGTGTAGATGGACAGCTGAATGCGCATCAGCAACAAGCCCAGCAGGCCGTAGCTTCTGACACAAGTACCTATCAATCTGGACTCAACAGTGAAGCTGGCTCTCAGTGGCGATCTCGCATTATGGCTGATGATAGCGGAGTCTCAGGTGCTGAAATGTTCTTCAACAGCGCCAGTGCTATCGGTGATTTCAGTGGCAAGCATACTGATGCAGCTCTGCATACCCTGAATCACTTTGGCGAAGACTATGAGAGTTACAAAGAACAAGCGCTTGAAGATCCTGGCTCACGAGGTTTCTTGCACAACGCTACTGTGGCCAGCAAATCAACCTGGGATGGCTTAAAAGCCGCCGTTGATGCAGGAACCTCTTTGGAAAACCCATTGACGGCGTTTAATGATGCATACAGTGGATCGAGTTCGCAGTATGCCTCCGAAGTAAACTGGGGCACTAAGTCTGAAGCCATGTTGGCGGGGGCATTCGGTGCGGCAGTTAACAATCGATATGGTGAGTTTCTAGAGCAGTATGCTGATGATTTTAAACAGGAAGCATACAGCGAAGGGCAGAGAATGGGATTGACCCCGATTCAAAGTCAAGTTTTCGCTCAAGCTTTCAATGAAGGTTTGGCGGGGCGCGTTTTCAATTCTGAAGACTCATCGAGTTGGTCGCCTGAAATGCTTGGTCTAAGGGAGCAAATGCTAAATGAGTATCGTCAAAAGGATGAGAGTGGCGCTTACATCTCTGACAGTGTGTCTGATGAAGATAAAGCATTTGTGGATAAGCAGATTGCAGTGATCTCAAATGCATCCCTTGCGGGAGATTATGCTCAGAACAACTTGATCGATATTAGGGCATATAACCAGGCATCAGGAAATAAATAAAACAAGGAGTAGAAGCTCAAGGCTAACGAAGTTTTATGGCTTAATTACGTAGATAGGGATATATTTCTCCGTACTTAGATACGGAGAAATATATCACATGTACACAATTGGAAAATTAGCCGAACAAGCTAGTATCAATATTGAGACTGTTCGTTATTACGAACGACGTGGTCTTATAGAAAAACCTGAAAAACCGCATCTAGGCTACCGACTTTATCCTTTGGCAACATTAAACCGAATAAAATTCATTAAACGTTCCCAAGATCTTGGGTTCACTTTGGAAGAAATCTCCAATTTACTCAGCCTTAATGACACTCCCTGTATAGAAGTGCAAGAAATGACTTTACACAAGCTTGCAAGTGTGAAAGCCAAAATAGCAGGTCTTCGCCGCTTAGAAACCGTTCTCACAGAATTATTGAATGAGTGTAATTCTAATACTAACCAATCCCACTGTCCCATTATTGATTCCCTACTTCCTGAAGATTAATAATGAGTCAAATTTTATCTTGACTCCGTAGTTGGGTACGGGGTTTAAGCTTGTTTTACTAAAGTACGATAAGTAGAGTGAGTTATGTCAAAAAGTAATCCCAACTTTCCAATCATCGGCGGTGTTATTGCCGCTATTGGCGCTGGTCTTTGCTGCGCTGGTCCTTTCGTCTTGTTGCTGCTAGGCGTGAGTGGCTCCTGGATTGGTAATTTAACCTTGTTAGAACCTTATCGTCCCATTTTTATCCTGCTGGTTTTAGCCTTATTTGGCTTCGCAGGCTGGAAGGTCTATCGCCCCGTCGAGGACTGTGAGCCAGGCACCGCCTGTGCAGTTCCTCAAGTGCGAAAACGTCGGCAGGTGATCTTTTGGTTAACGGCACTGACTGCGTTGGTTTTAGTCACCAGTAATTATTGGATTGTCTGGTTTGCCTGATGACGATTTCTAACCTTTTATTTTGATTAAATCTTTATGGCTTGCTCTTGGAGAAAATTATGAAAACACTCGCCCTAATGTCCCTGTTCGTACTGACCAGCCTGAACGCTTTAGCTGCCCCGAAAACAGTTACTTTGGAAGTCCCAACCATGAACTGTGTGACCTGTCCCTTTACCGTGGAAAAAGCCTTACAAAAAGTCGATGGCGTCAGTAAAGCCGAAGTGACCTTTAAGACCAAACTGGCGGTGGTCACCTTCGACGACGAAAAAACCACGGTAAAAGCACTGACCGAAGCCACCACTAACGCGGGTTATCCGTCAACGCTCAAGGAGTAAAGCATAGAAATGCTAATACGGTTACTGACCCGGTTCGGCGATAAGATTAGCTCATTGGGCGCGCTGGTTTCTGCTATGGGATGCGCCATGTGTTTCCCGGCCATTGCCAGTCTGGGCGCTGCGGTAGGACTGGGTTTTCTCAGCCAATGGGAAGGTCTGTTTGTTAGCACGCTATTACCCCTGTTTGCCTGGATTGCCTTGGTACTCAACGGACTTGGCTGGTTCAGCCACCGGCAATGGCACCGTAGTGCGCTGGGTGTGGCCGGCCCCATTTTATTGCTGTTATCGCTCTATCCGTTTTTCCAGTACGGCTGGAGCAGCTATGTCACCTATTCAGCATTAGGCCTGATGGTTGCCGTATCGCTTTGGGATATTTTTTCACCGGCGAATAAACGCTGTGATGATGACAGCTGTGCTGTTTAACACGACGCAATGCCTGACTACTATTTGAGGAAAACGAATGATCTTACTATCGATAGAAGGGATGACCTGTCCAAGTTGCGTCGCCCACGTTAAAGAAGCACTCGATGCGATCGAAGGCGTTAATAAGGTTGAAATATCTTATGAAAACGCCAGAGCAACGATCACCACGAACGGTGGGGTCAGCGTAACCGTTCTCATTGGAGCAATAGAAGCTCTCGGTTATATCGCAAAAGAATCCACTGGCACTGCAAAAGAAATTACTTCACCGAACGACTGCTGTGACAACGAAAATGCAAGCAACACTGAAAGCAACCAAACTCAACATGTGGCGATTATCGGTACGGGTTCCGGCGCTTTTGCCTGCGCTATTAAAGCCGCTGAAGGTGGTGCCAAGGTCACTCTTATTGAGGGAGCCGATGTGATTGGCGGCTGTTGCGTGAATGTCGGCTGCGTACCCTCAAAAATTCTAATCCGCGCCGCTCAATTGGCTCAGCAGCAACGCAATAATCCCTTTACCGGACTGGAAAATCATGCGCCCCAATTGAGTCGAGCCTTGTTGACTCAGCAGCAGACCGCTCGGGTCGAAGAGCTGCGCGCGGCAAAGTACCAGAATATTCTGGAGACAAATCCTGCGCTTAGTTTACTTAAAGGTTGGGCGCAATTTAAAAATGCCAACACCCTGATAGTCAGAAAAAATGATGGAACCGAGCAGGCAGTTCACGCCGATAAAATCCTGATCGCTACCGGCTCCACGCCAACCATTCCTCCTATTGATGGTTTAACTGAAACACCTTATTGGACCTCTACCGAAGCGCTGTTTGCTCAGGAATTGCCGCAGCACCTGGTCGTGATTGGTTCGTCGGTTGTAGCGCTGGAAATTGCCCAGGCTTATCGCCGTTTAGGCAGTGAAGTCACCATATTAGCAAGACATACATTGCTTTATCGGGAAGATCCCTTGCTCGGTGAAAAACTCACCGGATGTTTTGAAAAAGAAGGCATTCGAGTATTAAACAGTACGCAAGCTACCAAGGTGACCCACGATGGAAGCCAATTTACATTGGAAACTAACGCGGGCGATCTACGCTGCGATCGTTTGCTGGTAAGCACCGGGCGACACGCCAATACTTGCCAACTCAATCTGGGCGCGGTGGGTGTTACGACCAACAAAAAGGGCGAAATCGTTGTTAACGAACGCATGGAAACGAATGTTCCCGGTATTTACGCCGCCGGAGACTGCTGCAACATGCCGCAATTCGTCTATGTCGCCGCGGCCGCCGGTAGCCGTTCCGGCATCAACATGACGGGCGGATACGCCAAACTGGATCTATCCACCATGCCAGCAGTGATTTTTACCGATCCCCAGGTGGCAACTGTTGGGCTCACGGAAGAGCAAGCCAACGCACAAGACATTGAAACCGACAGTCGTGTATTGGAGATGGAGAACGTGCCGCGCGCACTGGCGAATTTCGAGACCGATGGTTTTATCAAATTGGTGACGGAAAAAGCCACTGGCCGCCTGATCGGGGCGCAGATTCTGGCGCATGAAGGTGGAGAACTGATCCAGAGTGCGGCGCTGGCGATCCGCAACCGTATGACGGTGACGGAATTAGCCGACCAGCTTTTCCCTTACCTGACTATGGTGGAGGGTTTGAAGCTCTGCGCCCAAACCTTTAACAAGGATGTCAAAGAACTGTCCTGTTGTGCTGGGTAACGAACTTGAGTTGATCCGTATTCATTGATGGAAATGGCATTTTTCATTCGTAGTACGAAAGTGCCAATCAATTTTTTGAGTATAAGTAAAAAAGCAGTCAATTTACTATGACCTTGTTTTTTTAGGGAGGATAGATGAGCGACCATCTGCAAATTCGTTTACCCAGTACCAATATTTTTTTTCGCTCAGGCTTAGTTCTCGACCGGTATCTTTCAGTTGTCTTTGAAATAAATGGATTAGTCCGCTTAAGCCTAAGAAGGCTAAACCGACACATAAAATTGTCCAACTCGCTTGCCAATATGCGATTGCTACAAGCATAGTGATGATGGCTATAAGTCCGATGGGATTACAGGTCGCTTTGAATCCCAAGTAGCTGAAAAAAACGACGGTGCAAATCAGAAATGGCAAAGCCGCTAACTTGGCAGATGCCGTTAATATTTCTGAGGGAAAAAAATGAGCCGCAGCCAAAGTCGCCAGAAAAAGCCCCAGTGATATAAACCAGCAGCGTGCTGGTAAAGATTTAAGTAATTTTATCATCTTAGTACTCTCAAAGTGCACGGGCGGTGCACAATCAAATCATGCATCAGCATGTTAGTTCTCAAAAAGTGCTCTAGTGGTTTGCTCGGCCATAATCTCACACACAGGACATTTAAGCTGAATGCGCTGTTGAGATACCGTCAAATACAGACTGCCGCATCGACACCGGTGTAAGGATGCAAGCTGTGATCTTAAATCACGAGCTAGAACCCAACCTTCATTGATGGTCAGTTTTTTCCAGGGGATCTCAGCTGGAAGATCTGCCTCTTCTCTTGCAACCAAGTACGCATCGTAAGCCTTCATCAAAGCATCGATATTTAATTTCTTGTAGACATTATCACCACCAATATTGACATAAAGCGCCATCAGCAGGGAGCCTTCAACTAGGGCTCTTCTGCTTTTAACGATGGCATCAGATTCTGGCAATTGACCAGGACAAGGTGACTTGCCAGTCACTTCTTTGTGCAGCCTTCTGATAATGTGGATTGGCAAACCTGTATCGAGCGCGATAATGGTCGTTCGAAATCCGTACTTAATAAGCAGCGAGGCTCGGGTAAACAGCTCACTTTTGGACAGGTTATCAATCATGCATCCCCCTTGTTGTTTAGGGTTGATAATAAATAAGCGATTCTTGGGATACCTGTACCTTTGCTCTTCACCATCTCAATCAGTTGGCTTTGGTTACCCCTTGGTTGAAACAGCATGAATGATGAGGTCGCCACTCGTTGCAGGTCGTCAACACCGGCATTAATCAGTGCATCCACCACGTCGCGTGTAAGTCCAAAGCGCAAGACCGCCTCTTGCGGATCAATGCGCGCCAATTCACGTGCTGCGTGTAGGTACGCCAAATTTAATTGATAGAAGTCTTGTTGATTGGTTGTCATTGACGGACCTCCAGTTCATGTAAAATATTGCGATAGATAGAAAGCACTCTTTGCCCATACCAGCGTGCACGATCTTCGTTCCAACTGTGATAGCGGCCTATGCCAAGCTCTAAATCATTTGGTGAAGACTTGATTGCTTCGGCCAAAATACTTGAGCCGACCGTAAGGTTGGTGATGGGGTCTAGCAGTTCCGCTGCTGAGCTCACCCGATGCCCATGCCAATGCAAATTGATTTGCATAAGGCCAATATCGAGCTGATATTTTTCAGTCTCTTGCAGTGCCTGGTTTAACAGTTGCTCTGCTTCTGTCTTAGATTTGGCGTAGGTTGCGTTTGAACCATTGCGAATTGCGTATGGCCATGGACTGGTCATGTTGAGACCACGATGTGAGGCCGACTCAGCCAAGGCAACGGCGTAGAGCATGACTGGATCAATACCAACGCTTTGTGCTGCTTTTTCCCACTGATAGCCCGGAAACGCATAGACTGAAGTGCTTGCGGACATGGCTATCACTAGGGCAATGGTTTTTGCTTTAATCGTTTTCATTTTTGTCCTCTAATTGATTTCCGAGAAGCGCCTGAATGGCTTTCGGGCTTATTCTTTTTAATGGCACTGCGCTAAAGTCGGCGATGCCTCTCGTATAAACTTGTGCCGCTTTTGACCAGTCGCCTACGGCAACAGGCGCTTGCATATCAAATCCTTTTTGCTGGTTCTGATGGTCTGCAATACCCTGTAATAGCCTTGGGTATTCACCCACTTCGTCCCGTAGCAAGTAAGCCTGGTAGCGTGTTAAAAACTCTTTTTGCTTAAAGGGGTATTCCCTGTCATCAACCTTGCAGAGTTCAACCCATCCACCCATGTCTGAAATCACGCGGTGGATAAGCGCATCGTCAAACATCACGGATGTCCAAGCGCCAACCTGACGAACAGCCTTGTCAACTTTGTTCCAAGCAACCATGGCTCTTGAACCTGAGTTGCCGTCGATATGCTTGATGACGTCAGCGGGCTTTGGAAAAAATTGCCCAGTATCCGGTGATTGAATATGCCGAGTCAGACCGATTCGCACTTCTTCAATGCTATAAGCACGAAGGGCTTCAAATGCGATGGATAGCAATTGTGGTGATACGCTTTTGCCATACATGGCCCAAGCTGCTCCCCAAACTTCAGCAAACTCGCGTTTATCAACCTCCTGCACTTGAACGAACCTCCCGAATACCTGGTCCGGCCCAGCTTTCAGCAATGCGGCGATTGCTTTCTTCAATATTCAATTGGTGATTGCTGCCCTTTAGGCTCGTCGATGATTGCTGTACTTCATCAATGCGAACGTACTCGTCTTCCCATTGCCGGTTTAAAAGCCAGTTATGTGGCATAGGGGTCTTAGTCCGATCTTGATACTGTAATCGGTTGTCTCGTTGCTCTTTCCAGCGTGTTAGCACTTCCAAGGCGAGTTCATGGTCTTCATTGAGGCCCATGCGTAGCCATTCTTCTTTGGCTTTCGCTTTTTTTTCTTTGCGTATTTGTACATCCCAGAAGTCTTCAAACTGTATGTGGTCAACAGTTTTAACTGTTGGTTTATTGCTTCTCTCAGAGTCATCCGACCGTTGAGAGTCCCTTACCGGGTTGCCATCAGGCATAAACAATGATGAAAATTCTTCTGGTAGCCGAGCTTGAAAAGCGGCAAGAGATTTCAAAAGCGATGCCATACCAATGAAGTCGGCAGGTACATCTTTAAGCAACCGAAAGGCTGCCTTACCTTGGTTTGGGTTTTCGATTGGGTTGTGCTTCAGAAAGCTTCGAATCAAAGTCCAACCAGATCCCTCGCAACGAATCAGGAACTGATCTTGTTCTAACTCACTTAACGTCTTGGCAACCTGTTGCTCATCCCAGTTCAAGTCAGAAGCAACGTAACCAATCGGCAGTCGAAAGCAGCCAAGCAAATTACAATGTGGGCATGTAAGCAAATACAGTCCTAGCAACTTCGCTGAGTCACTCCAGGACAAAACATTTTGCTTTAGCCAAAAGCGGGTATAGACCTTGCCATAATCACGCATGGAGGAACTCGCTTTTGTGTTTACGTAAAATGCTGACCATTATTTGCCCTTAATCCTACTGGTTACTGGCTTTCAGCTCGCTTGGGCATTCGGGATAGATGTCCGGTCTTAACTGAGATCGGGTTACCTGTCCTTGCGTAGCTTGTTCGATGGGTAAAACGAATTCAGCGGGAACACGCCCTGATTTATTCAACCAAAACCAGACGTTTTGCTGTTTTGAGTTGATGGCTCTTGCTAATGCTGATTGCCCGCCGACCAAGTCAATGGCACGGCGGAGATGTTTTTGTGTCGTTTTGAACACTTCCATACCGTCTCCTGTTACAATAATAACTGTTACAAGATTGAATGTTACAGTTTAAACTGTAGATAAGTCAACAGTTAAAATTGTTGAAAGACTACAGTTTTATTTGTAGAATGCGGGCTTATGAAAACTTTATCCGAACGACTAAACCATGCCTTGCAGCTTACTGGGGTAACTCAGTCTGAGTTGGCTCGTCGCATTGGTATCAAACAGCAGTCGATCAGCCAGATTTGCTCTGGTAAATCGGCTAGGTCTCGTTACACCATGCAGATCGCGGAGGCGCTTCGCGTGAATGCTCATTGGCTCGCCACAGGTGATGGCGAGATTGGCTTGGGGGTCGGTAATGTAGAAGTCGGGCCTGATATTAAGGGAAGAATTCCTCTCATTAACTGGGTTCAGGCCGGTGATTGGACTGAAATAGCGGAGGGATTTGCCCATGAAGATGCTGAGGAGTGGCGTGAAGTCACTGGGAAAGCACATGAGGGTTGTTTCGCACTTCGCGTAAAAGGCGACAGTATGGAAAATCCAAGCGGAAAAAAATCCATACCTGAGGGGGCAGTGATCGTTGTTGATCCTGAGTTACCTTACTCTTCAGGTTCATTGGTTGTTGCGCGTTTGGATGATTCGAAAGAAGCAACCTTTAAGCAGTTGGTTATTGATGGTGAACAGAAGTATCTAAAACCTTTGAACCCGCAATACCCTGCAATACCGATCAACGGCAACTGCACCATCATCGGTGTAGTACGACAAGCTATCATCGATTTCTGGTAGCGAAGGAATTTGTGGTTTAGCCACAGTTGTTCATTAGCTGAAGAAGCAACGATTGCAAACAGCTACAACTGAGCATTGGTGCACGCTGAGAGTAAATGGTAACCGATTAGATAACCATTGATTGTTTATAAAGTCAAGATCAGCGAAAATAGCGGCCAATTACGATTAACACGACGGATTTGACAAGCGAAGAACTGAAAAGAGAGTACTTCCAAAAGTGTGTACAAATCCGTGTACAAACTAAAAGAATTTATACATGGCAAACCAAGATTTTCTTAATGAAATCAATAAGCGAAGGACCTTTGCTATCATCTCGCACCCGGATGCGGGTAAAACCACCATCACCGAGAAAGTCCTGCTGTTCGGACAGGCCATTCAGCGCGCCGGTACCGTCAAGGGCCGTGGCTCGGGCCAGCACGCCAAATCCGACTGGATGGAGATGGAGAAGCAGCGTGGTATCTCCATCACCACCTCGGTGATGCAGTTCCCCTATGCCGATTGTCTGGTCAACCTGCTCGATACCCCGGGTCACGAGGACTTCTCTGAAGATACCTACCGCACCCTGACGGCGGTCGACTGCTGCCTGATGGTCATCGACGCCGCCAAGGGTGTTGAAGACCGGACTCGCAAGCTGATGGAAGTCACCCGTCTGCGTGATACCCCCATCCTCACCTTCATGAACAAGCTGGACCGCGAAGTGCGCGATCCGATGGAAGTGATGGACGAGGTGGAGCGCGAGCTGAAGATCATGTGCGCCCCCATCACCTGGCCCATCGGCTGTGGCAAATCCTTCAAGGGTGTCTATCACCTCTACAAGGATGAGACCTATCTCTATCAGAGCGGTCAGGGCCACACCATCCAGGAGAAGCGGGTGGTCAAGGGGCTGAACAACCCGGATCTGGATGCCGCCGTCGGCGAAGATCTGGCTCAGCAACTGCGTGACGAGCTGGAGCTGGTGCAGGGCGCCTCTCCCGAGTTCGATCACGATGCCTTTATCGCTGGCGAGATGACCCCGGTCTTCTTCGGTACTGCACTGGGTAACTTCGGTGTCGACCACATGCTGGATGGCCTGACTGACTGGGCGCCGTCTCCCATGCCACGCAAGGCCGAGAGCCGCGAAGTGGTGGCGACCGAGGAGAAGTTCTCCGGCTTCGTGTTCAAGATCCAGGCAAACATGGATCCGAAACACCGTGACCGTATCGCTTTTATGCGTATCGTGTCAGGCACCTACAGCAAGGGCATGAAGATGCGCCACGTGCGTATCGGCAAGGATGTGAACATCTCCGACGCCGTGACCTTTATGGCCGGTGACCGGGAGCAGGCGGAAGACGCCTTCGCTGGCGACATCATCGGTCTGCACAACCACGGCACCATCCAGATCGGCGACACCTTCACCCAGGGTGAAGATCTCAAGTTCACCGGTATCCCGAACTTTGCACCGGAACTGTTCCGCCGCATCCGTCTGCGCGATCCGCTCAAGCAGAAGCAGCTGCTCAAGGGGCTGGTCCAGCTCTCCGAAGAGGGCGCGGTACAGGTGTTCCGTCCGCTGATCAGCAACGATCTCATCGTCGGTGCGGTCGGTGTACTGCAGTTTGACGTGGTGGTTTCGCGCCTCAAGAGCGAGTACAACGTCGAGGCCATCTACGAGGCGGTCAACGTCTCCACCGCCCGCTGGGTGGAAGGGACCGACGTCAAGAAGTTCGAAGAGTTCAAGCGCAAGAACGAGGTCAACCTGGCCCTCGATGGCGGTGACAACCTCACCTATATCGCACCGACCATGGTCAACCTGCGCCTGGCTCAGGAGCGTCACCCCGACGTGGAGTTCCGCCAGACTCGCGAGCACTGATAAGCGCTTGCCCGATAGGCAGACAAGATAAAAAAGACCCCGCCCAGGCGGGGTCTTTTTTTGCATGGCGCTCAAGACGCAGATGGGGGCTGAGCCGCCGTCACCCGTCGACAAGGGGGCAATGCACCCTATAAAAGGAGGCTGTTACATGATTCAGGGAGTGATGCATGTCGGTCTAACTGCCCGTCGAGGCACAATTTCAAGCTTACAACGCCCACGATCTCGAGGCCTTCCTGGCCTGCTTCTCCGAGGCGTTCAAGGGATACCGGATGCCGACGGAGAGCCCGGGCACAGTGGGCAAGAGGGCGCTCAGAGCCTTCTATGCCGAGCATCGTTTCAACAACCCGGCCCTGCGGGCCGAACTGCTGTCGAGAACCGTCATCGGCAACAAGGTGTTTGATCACGAGTTGATCTATGGCCTCTCCCCTGAACCGCTGGAGAGCATGGCTGTCTTCGAAGTGGAGGCGGGCCTTATTAAAACAGCCTGGTTCTACTTCCCCACCTGAAAGGCGCCCTGCGCCCCTGTCTGCCTCGGCCTGACTGCAAACCCCGTCCGGTACACCGGCTGGCGTCAGGCCTCACCCTCCATGCCGCTGGCGAGGTTCGCCAGCCAGCGTTTGACCAGCAGCAACTCCTCCTCGGCCAGCGGGGCGGCCAGCTCCTGCTCCAGCCGGGCGACCCTGGCCTTGGCCTCGGCCAGCAGCGTGGCGCCCGCCGGGCTTAGACTGAGCTGCTGGATACGGCCATGCTGGAGGTGAGGGGTGCGGGCCAGCAGGCCGCTGCGCTCCAGACTGGTCACCATGGGGCTCACCGTCTGGGGGGTGAGCAGGGTGAGGCGGGCGAGCTCGGCGTTGGAGCTGCCGGGGTAGGCATCCAGCATGGTGAGCAGGGCAAACTGGGGCGCCGTGATGGGCAGGTCCGCCAGCGCCCGCTCCATGCGCAGGCGCTGGGCGGCCGCGGCCTGGCGCAGCAGATAGCCGAGGTGACCCGCTTCGCCGCGCTTGCCCTCGCCGGGGGCGGGCAGAGGGATGGGCAACTCTGTACTCAAGGGGGGCTTGTTTATCATGTCAGGGTGCTGATATGTTGTTCGTGCCCTGATATTAAATCATACCCAAGGAGAATACCAGAATGAGCACCCGCATCGATTACCCCGACTTTCGCCAGCTGCTGCCGGCGGCTCACGATGCCTTGATCGCCGCCGGCAAGGCGGTGGGCGAGGCTGGCCTCGACAAGAGCCTGAGCGAGCTGGTGAAGCTGCGCGCCTCCCAGCTCAACGGTTGCAGCTTCTGCCTGCAGTATCACCTGAACATCGCCCGTTGCAGCGGGGTGGGGCAGGCCAAGCTGGATCAGCTGGCGGCCTGGCGCGACGCTACCGTATTCAGCGCCCCGGAGCGAGCGGCCCTGGTCTGGACCGAGAGCCTGACCCGGCTGCCGCCGGACGGTGTGCCCGACGCACTCTATGGCGAGCTGCGTGAGCACTTCAGCGAGGCCCAGATAGTGCATCTATCGGTGACGGTGGCCACCATCAACAGCTGGAATCGGCTTGGGGTGGCGCTGCGTTTCGTGCCGCCTGCCGCCCAGCTTTGAGCGGCAGGCAAACAAAAGGGCGGCATTGGTGCCTAATGCCAGTCAGTTAAGCACTTTTATGACTAAATATTCGAGATATTGAATATCAAAAGTAGCTCCATGATTAAAGAGTCAATTTAGCTCCAACCCTTGCCCTGACTGGCATGCAATAAAAAGAGGGAGGCATCATGCTTCCCTCACTCGTTAGCCCTTATACCACGCGGGTTGGGACTCAAATTCTCTTAACTGACTTGCATTACGGCATTGGTGCCGCCCTTTTTCATCCTGAGTTGATCACTCAGGCCGGTCGCTGGCCATCGTCGGCGCCAAGCGCCAACACCATGCAGATCTCGCAATCCCCGTGGCCGGTGCAGCCAAGGGGGCCGGGCAGGTGTTCAAAGCCCAGTGATTCATAGAGGCTGGTGGCTTCACGCAAGACCTCGGTCGTTTCCAGATAGCAGCGCTGATAACCAAGCGCACGCGCCTCGTCCAGTGCCTGCAACACCAGCCGCTTGCCAAGGCCCAGTCCGCGCAGGGCGGGCATAAAGTACATCTTCTGCAGCTCGCAGACTCCCTCTTCTCCCGCCAATGGTGCGATACCGCCACCGCCGAGGATGGAACCGTCCGGCCCTTCGATAACCCAATAGCGGCTCTTTTCCCCCTGATAGCTCTGGGAGAGGGTGTCGAGATTGGGATCCGAGACCCCATACCCCTTGTCGGCGGTGAGGCCATATTCGGCCGAGACGGCGCGGATCACCAAGGCGATCTGGGCATTGTCCGCCGCCGTGATGGGGCGGATCCGGTAACCACGCTGGCGACGGGCGCGGGAGAGGGCGCTGCGATAGAGCCGCAGCCCTTGCCACAGCTGCTCCCGCTCGGGCAGGCTCAACTGCGCCAGCATCTCTTCCATCGCCCCGTCCATCTCCCGGTGCAACTCCAGCAGCATCCCCTGACCGTTGACGGTGAGGCGGGCCTCCTTGCTGCGGCCGTCGGAGGGGTGCGGGTGCCAGCTGATGAGCTCCCGCTCGGCGAGGCGTGCCAGCGGACGGCTGGCGTTGGATTTGTCGATGTGCAGCTTTTCTGCCAGCTGCTGATTGGTGGCCGGGGCGTTTTCCAGCTCGATCAGCAGGTGAGCCTCGATGGGGGTGAGGGCCAGATTGCCGCACTGCTGGGAGAGCATGCCGAGTTCGCGAACCAGATCGCGCGACAGGGCGCGCAGGGGACGGGGATCCATATTGTGGGTTCCTTTTTAGTTGTGCATGACAACTAAAATAGCGTAAAAGTTGTAATTCGCAACCTTTTGCTGTGATGACTTGCAGAATATGAGATGAGCGGCAGCCCCGTTGATTGGGCTGCCGCAGGTGGGGCGGTCGTCAGGCGGCGGCTCTGATAGCCAGCTCCGGGCGGCGGGAGAAGCAGCGGGCCAGCAGCAACATGGTGGCGACGCCTATGGTGCCCAGCACCAGCCAGGGGAGGGCCGGTTGTCCCTGTTGCAGCGAGAAGTCATAGAGGGAGCCGCCGCCCACATAGCCGGTCATGCCTCCCAGCGCCAGTCCGAGGCGGCTGAAGCCCATGTAGCTGCCGCGGGCTGTGGGGTTGGCCAGCCGGGTCATCAGGGTCTCCCGGGCCGGTTCACAGATGATGATCCCCAGATAGAAGCAGGCCAGCAGTACGAAGATGCCGGAGAGAGTGCTGACAAAGGCGACCAGCCCGATCCCCACCGTCATCAGCAGGATACCTGCCATCAGTCGGCTCTCCAGCCGATAGCGCCGTTCGCTGAAACGGGCGATAGGGTAGAGCAGCGCCAGTGACAGCGCCGTTTCAAGGCTGTACATCCAGCCCACTGCCGTGGTGGTGCCGGAGAGCTGCTTGACCAGAATGGGGAAAATCAGCATCACCTGTACCCACAGCATGTAGTAGCCGCTCAGGATCAGTACCAGTCGGCAGAAGGCGCGATCCGCCAGCACCTGTCCCAACCCTTCCCGCATCGGAGTCGGTTTGACCGAGAGGCGGTAGGCGGGCAGCAGGGTCCAGTTGCAGAGTGCCGCCAGCGTGAAAAGTCCGGCTCCCAGCAGGCAGACGTAGGTGAAGTCAAAGCGCAGCAGCCAGCTGCCGAGCAGGGCACCGGTGACGGCTCCCGCACTCTCCAGCATCATCAGCAGGGAGATAAAGCGGCCCCGTTCATGGGGACGGGTGAACTTGATCACCAGTGCCGCCCGTGGCGGGTCGAACAGGCAACCGCCCAGTCCGGAGAGGAAGCAGGAGAAGATCAGCATGGCGCCGCTGTCGGCCCAGGCCAGGGTGGCAAAGCCGACGGCGCGCAGCAACATGCCGGTGACGATGAGCGGGCGGGCGCCGAAGCGGTCGGCAAGCGAGCCGCCAAAGATCCCCAGCCCCTGCTGGGTCAGCTGGCGCAGGCCGAGGGCCAGCCCCACCAGACCGGCCGCCCAGCCGAGTTGATCGACGAAGCGCAGGCTGATCATCGGCATCACCACAAAGAAACCCAGGATCACCAGTGTGGTATCCAGCGCCAGAAACCAGCGCCCCCAAAACCTCGCCCTATCGACCATAACGCCCTCTCATTCACAGATGCCTTCATTCTGGAGAGGGTTTAGATATAGTGGTAGACGACAACTACCTATATTTCATATCAGGATTATTTATGTCTATGGATCTGGACGATCTGCAACTGCTGCTGGATGTGGCCGAGCTGGGCAGCTTCAGTCAGGCGGCGGCCATTCGTGGCTGGTCACAGCCGCTGGTGAGCCAGCGGATTGCCCAGCTGGAGGAGAGCCTCGGGGCACCGCTGTTTCAGCGTCATCGGCGCGGGGTGACGCCGACCCGTGCCTGCGAGGAGTTTCTCCCTGCCGCCCGCTCGGCGCTGGCCACTCTGAGCGAAGGGCGGTTGGCACTGCAGGGGGCGCCTGCGCTGCCTTGTATCCGTCTCTCCAGCCTGCCATCCCTCACTTCGGTGGTGTTTGGCTCGTTATTGATGGAGCTGGTGGACGAGCCGTTCGAGATCCGCTGCACCACGGATCACTCCGGCGAGATCATGCAGTCGCTGCTGACCGGCGAGGCCGATATCGGCTTTGTGCTCAAGCGCCCGCCGGTTGCGGGCCTGCAGATGGAGCTGCTCTGCTGCTCCCCTATCATCGCTATCGCCTCGCCATTGCATCCGCTGGCCGGTTGTCACGGCCTCACCCTGGAGGATATTGCCGACCAGCGGCTGGCGCCTCAGGTATGGGGGCCGGGGTGTGACGTCTTTATCCAGCAGTTGCGGCGGCTGCGGCGGGCGGCCAGCCCCCTGCATGCGGTGCAGCCCGCCAGTGCGGCGCGGGATCTGGCGCTGGAACACGGGTTTATCACCCTGATGCCGGAGCTGGCCATCAAGCGGGATCTGGAGGTGGGGCGGCTGGTCAGGCTCGATGTGCGCAATCTGCCGCAGGAGCATTGGGATGTGATGATGGCGTGGCGCGGTGGCAAGCGGCCCAATCCGGCCCGGGAAACCGTGTTGGCCACCGCCCGCACGCTGGCGAAACGCTGGCGCAATGAGTAGAGCGATGCGGGACAAGGCCCGCATCGGGTGGATCAGTAGCTGGCCTTGAGGGTTACGCCACTGAACGCGGAAAACCCTGACAGCTGTACATGCCAGGTGCCCGCCTTGGGATTGGTGAACGAGCAGCTTTCGCTATTGCCCCCCTTGTAGGGACGGCAGTCGTAACTGCTGCTGGTGGGGGCGCTGCCAAAGCGGACGTAGAGGTCGGCATCACCGGTACCGCCACTGCTGCTGATCTGCAGCGACCTGGTGCCCGCCGGTACATTCAGGGTGTAGTTGAGCTTGCCACCCTTGCTGGCGGTGAGGTTGCTCACCGGCACGCCGTTTTGCAGCACGTTGTCGCTTGGTGGCGGCGTGCTGCCGCAGCTGGCATCGACCCCGACGGTCTGGAAGGCCCGTGCCACATCCGCCTGACTGTACCCCAGGTCGGCGGTCGCCCGGCTGACGCCGCAGGCTCCTTGCTGGTAGTTGGTGTTGGCGCCCCAGTAGAGGCGGTTGGCCAGCAAGAACACTTCAAATGCCTTGCGGGTGTTCCAGCCGCTGCTGGTGGCGAGCAGGTAGAAGGCGCGGTTATAGACCCCGGAGCTGTGGTGAACATCCATCCCCTCCCGATAATCCGCCGCATGGCCGATGGATCTGCCATCCCGGGTCGGATCCTCGAAGTAGCGCAGGGAGCCGTTGCCCTTGAAGATCTGGGCGCCGACCAGCCAGTCGTTGCTCCCTTTCATGTAGAACTCGGCCGCTTCACCCGCCATATCGGAGAAGGCCTCGTTGATACCGCCGGATTGTCCTGAATAGATCAGCCCGGAGTTCTGCTCGGTAAAGCCGTGGCTCACCTCGTGGGCCGCCACATCGAGGCTCACCAGCGGGTGGAAGGTGGTGGCGCCGTCACCGAAGGTCATCTGGCTGCCATCCCAGAAGGCGTTCTCGTAATTCTTGCTGTAGTGAACCCGCATCTTCAGTTTGAAGGTGAGGGGCGCCGTGTTGTACCAGTTGCGGTACATGTCGAACACCACGTTGCCGAAGTAGTGGGCGTCGTTGAGGGGCGAGTAGGCGCCATTGATCTCCTTGACCCGGTTCTCCGGGCAGGTGAACTGGTGGATGGCACCGCCTGAGGTGGCGTGGTTGAGGTTGATGGTATCGACGTTGGGGCTGGTCATCCGGCAGTTGTCATCGACGATGAGTGGGCCAAAATCGGTGCCGTAGAAATATTTGCCGGTCTTGATGTTGCCCCCCGGGCCGGTGGCATCCTTGTGGTTGATCCCCTCCCAGCGTTTGAGCTCCTCACCGCTCTGGGCATCAAGTATGACGAAGGGGCGGCTTGGCTTGTCACCTTCGGCGATGAAGGATACCTGATAAACCAGCCGGGCCAGCCCGTTCTCATCCTGCATCACGTAGAGTTTGACCTGCTCGTTGCTCCCCTTGCTGCCCGCCTTGGCCTTGCTGGCGGCATCCTGTGGCGAGAGGGTGGCGGCCGGGCTTGCCACATCCTGATCGATCTGGCGCAGCATGCGCCCGCTGGCCTGTTGCAGTTGGCCGTTCAGGCTCTTGTCAGCCACCACCACCTGACCCATTACCGGGATGCCGTTCCAGACCTGCTCGTAGCGGATCCGCTGCTGGCCGTTGGGCAGCTTGACCACCCGCACCTGACGAAACTCGCCATCTTCCAGCTGCAAGGTACCACTCGCGGCACTGAGGCCTGTCATGGCCCGGATGCCGTTTGCCGTTACGTTGATCTCTACCTCTTGCGCCGCCAGTGCGGCGCTTCCCCAGCAGGCCAGCGCAACGGCCAGATAAATTTTATTCATCTCTTCTTTCCTTAAATCGATGAGGTTGATAAACCGACCGAAGGTCGGGCGTTTTGAAGCTAGTGCCGGTGGGGGAAAGTGCCCCCTGTCAAAAGTGACAGCGCAGCACAAAGGGGTAGCAGGATCTGCCAAAGTGCCATTTGGGGGCATTCTTCGGCGTCATGTGGAGAGCATAATCCGGTTTCAGACACCTACCCTCCTCTTTTGAGGGAGGAGAGATCGTGCGCAGTCACCCTCTGCGAAGCCTGCCGGAGGGGGGCTGTAAAAGTGGCTGGCGCGGCCAGTGGCGATTGGCTACATTGGGTGGCTGGTTCGCTATTTGATCACTGATTTGAAAGGAGAATCCCATGTTTTCATGGCAGTTGGACGACGAGCTTGCGCTGCTCTTCTTGCAGCCCGATATGGCGAGCGAACTGTTTGCCCTCTGCAATGACAACCGGGAGTACCTCTCACAGTGGCTACCCTGGCCGCCACTGATCCAGCGCCCCGTTGACAGCGCCCTCTTCATTCGCAGTGCCATCGAGAAGTTCGCCCGTGGCGAGGGGCTTACCACCGCCATCGAGTATCAGGGGGAGGTGGTGGGGGTCATAGGTTACAACAGCATCGATCATGACCTTGGCAAGGTGGTCATCGGTTACTGGCTGGCGGAGCGCTGGCAGGGCAACGGTATCATCACCCGTGCCTGTCAGGCCCTGATCCACCACGCCTTCGAGGAGATGGGGATGGAGAAGGTGGAGATCAGCGCCGCCACCGATAACGAGCCCAGCAGGGCCGTCTGTGAGCGGCTCGGGATGCAGCTGGAGGGGGTGACCCGGCGCGCAGAGCGGCTGGGCAACCGGATTGTGGACCATGCCCACTACAGCTTGCTGCGCGATGAGTGGTTAAGGCAGAGGGAGTCCTGATGGCGCTGCCACATATCAAGACGGCCCGCACCCACCTGACCATACTGTCGCCGGATCAGGCCCCCATGATGCTCGACTTCTACCGGCGCAACCGTGCCCATCTCACCCCCTGGGAGCCGCTTCGGGACGAGCACTTTTACACCCTCTCTTACTGGCATGCCCGGCTGCAGGACAGCTACAGCCAGTTCTTCAACGGCACCGGCGTCAATCTGGTGGCCCTCGATCCGGCTGGCGAGCGGGTGATCGCCACCTGCAACTTCAGCAATATCCTGATGGGGGTCTTCAAGGCGTGTCATCTGGGCTACGCCATCGACCAGCAGCATCAGGGACAGGGGGTGATGGGAGAGGTGCTGTCAGCCGCCATCGACTACCTGTTTCGGGAGCACGATCTGCATCGCATCATGGCTTGCTACATGCCAGCCAATCAGCGCAGTGGCGCCTTGCTGGAGCGGCTCGGCTTCGAGCGGGAGGGATTCGCGCGGGCGTATCTGATGATCAATGGTCGCTGGGAGGATCACATCCTCACCTCGCTGATTAATCCGGCCCCCTGAGCGACAGATAAAAAAACGGGCCCGAAGTTGCCTTCGGACCCGTCTTCGAATGAGGTGCAGGCTTAGTTGGCCTTGGCATCGCTCACTGCAGCTTCAACCTTGGTAGCGGCTTCGGTAGCAGCTTTTTCTACGGTTGCAGTCGCTTCGGAGGTGGCCTTCTCTACGGTAGAGGTGGCTTCGCTAGCGGCTTTTTCTACAGTGGCAGCAACTTCGGCGGCCGGAGCAGCAGCAGGAGCGGCAGCTTTTTCTTCTTTCTGACCGCAAGCAGTCAACATCAGACCCAGGATACCGGCTACCAGTACTTTGTTCATGTGCATTCCCTCAAAAAAAGATGGAGAGATGGTCTGTGCAACCATCACAGCGCCCACCGTTGCCCGGTATTGAAACAAGAAGCCGAGAGGCAGCAGGCGGGCGCAATATAGCCCCATTAGTTACCGATGAAAACGGATATCACAATGACATTTTTTCGTGCCGTGGATAAAAAGCTCCACTGCAACGACTGATATCAATACAAGATGCCGTTAAATGGTGATAACTGCACAATAAAACACCGCTTTGCTGCCATCTTGTGGCGGTTTAACAAGGTCAAGGTTGGTCAAGTGCGGCCGATGACCCGCACCTTAGTCAGACAGCTTCTGACAGGGCAGCCGTTTTCCCTCAAGGTGGCTCTGGCGGGCCAGATCCAGCAGCGCCATCACCGCCAGCGCTTCACTTGCTGGCACCGGGTTGCTCCCTTCGCCCTTGATGGCGGCGCAGACACCGCGATAGTAGGCGCCATAATCCCCCGCCTCACCCACCACGCTCTGCTGCTGTAACTGACCATCGACAATGCGGCTGAGCTGACCGGGTTCGCTATCCATGCCCCAATCCGCCGCCGGGGGCCGCAAGCCCTGCTTGAGCTGATCTTCCTGCACATCCATACCGAATTTCACGAACGAACCCTGGCTGCCGTGAACGATGAAACGCGGCATGGTGGCCGAGACCAGACAGCTGCCATGCAGAATAACCCGCAGAGCACCGTAACCCAGCACCACATGGAAGTAGTCGTCCGCCAGTGCGCCGGGGCGCTGCTCGGCCAGATCGGCCTGTAGCCAGTCCGGCTGGCCGAACAGCTGCAGCGCCTGATCCAGTACATGGGGGCCGAGATCGCACCAGAGGCCGGAACCCGGGCCACCCGCTTCGCGCCAGCGCTGGCGCACTTCGGGGCGATAGCGATCGAAGTGCGATTCGAACTGGGCGATCTGCCCCAGCGTCCCTTCGGCAATCAAACGGCGCACGGTGAGAAAATCCCCGTCCCAACGACGGTTGTGGAAGATGCTGAGCAGTCGCTGCTGCTTTTCGGCCAGTTCGACCAGTGCTTTCGCTTCTGCCAGATCCAGAGCAAAGGGCTTGTCGATCACCACATGTTTGCCTGCCAGCAGCGCCTGGCGGGCGAGGGGGGCGTGGGTGTCGTTGGGGGTGGCGATCACCACCAGATCGACGATCTCATCGCTCAGTACCTCCTCCAGTGAACCGACCCGGCAGCCGGGCAGATCGGCCTGCACCTTGGCGGCATCGCGGCTCACCACCCAACTCAGGGACAAGCCCAGCGTGGTGGAGAGGAAGGGGGCGTGGAAGGTCTTGCCTGCAAAGCCATAGCCCACCAGGGCTGCGTTGAGAGTGTGGCTCATCGGGAGTTCTCCGCTGACATCGAGTGAGTGGGGTTGCCATCGCAGGCAATCTGCCGGATGGCCATGTGCTGTAAAGGCGATACAAACGAGAAGGGGGCCGATGGCCCCCTGAGTGTGCCCATCAGAGCACAGGATTTATTGCAAACACAAGCGGCGACCGCGTCGGGTCATCAGCATCACCAAGGGCGGCAGCAGCAGCCACATATGCAGCGCCAGCTGGCTGAGCGGGTCGTGCATCAGGGCACCGGTCAGGCCAACCAACGCGCCGGAGCCGCTCATCTGGAACAGGCCGAGCAGGGCGGCGGCGGTACCGGCGCAGTGGCCGAACGGTGCCAGCGCCATCCCGGCGGCAGCGCCCAAGATCATGGCAAAGCCGATGCTGGAGAGGAATACCGGCCCCATCATCGCCAGCGGATGTTCGATGTGCATGGCCAGAGTCAGGGTGATGGCCGAGAGCATCAACACCAGCAGGCCGATGCGCAGGGTGCGTCTTGGCCCCACCTTGGCGATAAAGCGCGGCGCCATAAAGCAGGCCAGGATGTTGAGCGCGGCGTTGGCGGTAAACCAGTAGCTAAAGCCGCTCATATCGAGCCCCAGTTTCACCATCAGCTGCACCGGTGCGGCGGTGACATAAGCGAGGATCACCGCCATCGCCAGCATGCACAGCGCCGCGTTGAACAGGAAGCTGGGGGAGCGCAGTACCGGGCTGTAGCGAGACCAGCTGATGAGGACCCCTTCACTGCGGGTCTCCTCCGGGCGGGTCTCCGGCATCCGCCACATCAGCCAGCAACCGACGATGAGCGCATAACCGGCCATAAACCAGAAGTTGGCAGACCAGCCCGCCTTGGCGGTGAGCCAGCCACCGAGCAGGGGGGCCAGCGCAGGAATAAAGCAGATGGCGCCATTGAGATAGGAGATCATCTGGCCGCTCTTTTTCGGGCCGTAGCTGTCACGAACCACCGAGAAGGCGGCAACCGAAGTGGCGCAGGCGCCGAAGCCCTGCAGCACTCGCGCCAGCATCAATTCGCCGAGGCTGGCGGCAAAGCCGGCCCCCAGCGCGCTCAGGCCATAGAGCAGCACGCCGCCCAGCGCGATGGGCTTGCGACCGTAGCGATCGGCCAGCGGGCCAACAAGCAGTTGCCCCAGCCCCATGCTGAACAGGAACCAGGTGATGGTGCCCTGCATCAGGGTTACTTCGGCGCCCAGCTGCTCGGCCATCTGCGGAATGGCGGGCAGGTAGATGTCGATAGCCAGCGGACTGAACAGCACCAGTAGTACGAGTAAAAGTATCAATGGCATCTGTCACCTCTTTAGTCAGCCAGGTTAATGAATTGGGGCGCGAGTCTACTGACTCACAGTAATGAATAGAAATGGTATTTAATCACTTTGGTTATTCCATTATGGAAACATGTATTAAAAAGCTGGTTATTCGATGGCGGCAAATCCCCCGTAACCCCATCACAGCGGGTGTAATTGACGCTTTTACTAAACGCTTGCGCCGCATAGAATGCGCAGATTATTTTTGCGGAGGTGCTCGATGAACAAGCTTGTCCTGGCAACAGGTAACCAGAAAAAGGTGAAGGAATTGGCCGCCATGCTGGCCGATATGAAGATCCAGGTGATCCCGCAGAGCGAGTTTGCTGTCTCCGATGCCGATGAGACCGGCACCACCTTCGTCGAGAATGCCATCATCAAGGCCCGCCACGCCGCCCGTATTACCGGTCTGCCCGCCGTGGCCGATGACTCTGGTCTGGAAGTCGATCTGCTGCAAGGGCGCCCCGGCGTTTACTCCGCCCGCTTTGCCGGTGTGGGTGCCGGTGACAAGGCCAACATCGAGAAGCTGCTCGGCGAGCTGCAAGGTGCCCCCGAGTACCTGAAGAGCGCCCGCTTCTGGTGTGTGCTGGTCTATATGCGCCACGCTGACGATCCCACTCCCATCATCTGTCAGGCGAGCTGGGAAGGGATGATCATCGACGAGCCGCGCGGTCAACATGGCTTTGGCTATGACCCCGTCTTCTTCGTGCCGGATCACGACTGCACCGCCGCCCAGATGCCCGCCGAGCTGAAGAACCAGCTCAGCCATCGCGGTCAGGCGCTGGCCAAGCTCAAAGCGGCGCTGGCTGCGGCGCACTGAGTCACTTCGCCACCTTGTCGGTTACACACGGTCAATTACACATAGTCATCTACAATGGGGGCCTTGAGCCCCCGTTTTATTGGAAGCCCCATGCTGCAACTGCCGCCGCTCTCTCTCTATATTCATGTGCCCTGGTGCGTCCAGAAGTGCCCTTATTGTGACTTCAACTCCCATGCCCAGAAGGGGGAGTTGCCTCACCTCGAATATGTCGCTGCCCTGCTGGAGGATCTGGATCAGGATCTGAAGTGGGCACAAGGGCGGCCGCTCTCCTCGATCTTTATCGGCGGCGGCACCCCCAGTCTGCTGACGGTGGAGGCGATGCAAACCTTGCTGGACGGGGTTCGGGCCCGTATTCCGCTCACTGCGGATTGCGAGATCACCATGGAAGCGAATCCGGGCACGGTGGAGGCGGACAAGTTCGCCGGTTTCCAGCGCGCCGGTATTAACCGTATTTCCATCGGGGTGCAGAGCTTTCAGCAGGAGAAGCTGACCCGCCTCGGCCGCATTCACGGCCCGGAAGAGGCACGCAAGGCCGCGGCATTGGCCCATGCCATCAAGTTGCCTACCTTCAATCTGGATTTGATGCACGGTCTGCCGGATCAGAGTCTGGATGATGCCCTTTATGACCTGCAGCAGGCTATCGACTGCGCCCCGCCGCACCTCTCTTGGTATCAGCTCACCATAGAGCCGAACACGGCCTTTGCCTCCAAACCGCCCAAACTGCCGGAAGATGACACCCTGTGGGACATCTACGAGCAGGGTCACGCCATGCTCACCGCCAGCGGTTATCGCCAGTACGAGATCTCGGCTTATGCCAAAGAGGGCTACCAGTGCCATCACAATCTCAACTACTGGCGCTTTGGTGACTATCTGGGGATCGGCTGTGGCGCCCACGGCAAGGTGACCGATCTCGTGAATCAGCAAATCCTGCGCACTGCCAAGGTGAAGCATCCGAAAGGGTATCTGGACAAGAGTCGCCCCTATCTGGACGAGCAGTGGCAGGTGACGGCAGACGATCTGCCGCTCGAATATTTTATGAACCGCTTCCGCCTGTTTGAACCGGCCCCCAAGGCGGAGTTCGAGGCCTATACCGGCTTGCCGCTGGAACGGGTCGAGACGGTGCTGACCATTGCCCAGAGCAAGGAGCTGATCGACGATCTGGGGGATAGCTGGCAGCTCACCTCCCTCGGCCATCGCTATCTCAACGTATTACTCGAACTCTTTATGGATGAGTGAAAACTGGCTCACGATCTGGCTGCGAAGCCGTGATCAAGGTTCATGCGCTGCTCGGAAGCCTCACGTATATCTATACGCTTCGGTTCCTGCGCTGCTCTTCACCTTGCTGACAGCTTCTCGCAACAGGTCGTGAGGCAGTTTTGGCGAACCGTGTTTCGAGATAACAATCAGGGCGCCAATGGTGCCCTGATTGTTTTGGTCGGTAGAAACCCGCTCAGTAGCAGACGCGGATCATCTGCTGTTGGCCGGGCTCCCACCGCTTGCCAAATTTGGCCTTGCGCTGGTAACTCCCCTTGCCCTTCTTGTTGCGCTCGACTCGGCTGCGAAACAGCGGATCGGAGAGCAGGGCATGCAGATGGTTATCCTTTATCTCGCCGCGCTGATGGGCATAGCAGCCCCCTTGCGCATTTTCCTCACGGGGGAGGGCGGGTTGGTCGACCCGAATTTTGGCCATGATGGCTCCTCTTCTTTTCTCTTGGTGTGTTGATTCTTGTGTCTGGATGGTGGTTTTCGCTGCGAGCGCCTGTTCAGCTGAGCGCCCGGCAACCGGATGCACTGGCACCGGTTAAAAACGCGGCGATTTTGTCACCAAATCGCCGCCGGAGCAATGCGTCGGGCGCGCCGAGTCAGTCACACTGAGCTAGGCACGCTCAGTCAGGCATACCATGTCAGCCGTGAACCGGGTCATGCTGGTCGTGGCTGTGATGCTCGTGATGGGCCGGGGTGCCAGATTCCAGTGTCTCGAGGATGGCGCAGTGCTCCGCCGAGCGCGGCCCGCCGCAGCAGATATTGGAGAGCTCGCGCAGATTGTCGCGAAAGCGGGTCAGTTCGATGATCTTCTGCTCCACCTGGGCCAGCTTGGTGTCAGCTACTGCTTTCACCTCCTGACAGGTGACTTTGGCCTTGTTGGTATCGAGGTCGAGCAGCTCGCCGATATCGGCCAGCGAGAATCCCACCGACTTGGCGCGGATAATAAACTCCAGCCGCCGCTTGTCCTGTTCGCTGTAGAGGCGGTAGCCGGATTCGTTGCGGATCCCCGGTGAGATAAGCCCGTTCTTCTCGTAAAAACGCAGGGTATCTGCCTTGACCCCGCACGCCTTGGCCAGTTCACCGATCCGATACATGCTCTCTCTCCCCTTGAATGTATGCCGCCACAAAAACCGGAATCCACTATCACCCCTTTGCCCATGGATTGCCAGCCAAGGGCATAAAAGGGGCAGATAAACATCTCCTGGCGACCCTTTTTCCCATAAAACACTGAAAGTGCAAACGTTTCGAGAAAATCAAGTGGAAAACGTTTAACGCCGCGCCAAATAAGGCTTTGCTGTTTCAAAAAATCCACCACAGGTCACATTTTTTGTGTAGAATACGCGCCCATAACAGAGCGCCGCACCAAGCGGGCATTTCTTAAAACGCTTTTGCCGGATGTCGGGGCGAGAGTGGTTTGCGAAATCCCCCACTTCCATTTATTTGGGGACTCTCTGTGTTGAGCCTCGCCTCCCATGGAACGGTCCCCGTTATGTTGAGGACGATAGTGTGATGGAACAAGCTCGACCCATTCGCCGTGCACTGCTGAGTGTGTCTGACAAAACTGGCATTCTGGAATTTGCCAAGGCACTCAACGAGCGTGGTGTTGCCCTGCTCTCCACGGGCGGTACCGCCAAGCTGCTTGGCGAGGCGGGTCTGCCGGTGACCGAGGTCTCCGACTACACGGGTTTCCCTGAAATGATGGATGGCCGGGTCAAGACCCTGCATCCCAAGGTTCATGGCGGCATCCTCGGCCGTCGGGATCAGGATGACGCCATCATGGCCCAGCACGCTATCTCCCCCATCGACATGGTTGTCGTCAACCTTTACCCCTTCGCCGCCACCGTGGCCAAAGCGGGCTGCACCCTGGCGGATGCGGTCGAGAACATCGACATCGGCGGCCCGACCATGGTGCGCTCTGCCGCCAAAAACCATAAAGATGTCGCTATTGTCGTCAAAGCTGCCGACTATGATCGGGTTATTCGCGAAATGGATGCCAACGGCAACAGCCTGAAACTGGCGACCCGTTTCGATCTGGCCATCGCCGCCTTCGAGCACACTGCTGCCTACGACGGTATGATCGCCAACTACTTCGGCACCATGGTTCCTTCTTACGGTGACAACAAGGAGGGTGACGAGGAGTCCCGCTTCCCGCGCACCTTCAACAGCCAGTTCATCAAGAAGCAGGACATGCGTTACGGCGAAAACAGCCATCAGGCTGCCGCCTTCTACGCCGAAGAGCATGCCGCTCCGGGTTCTGTCTCCAGCGCTATCCAGCTGCAGGGCAAGGCGCTCTCCTACAACAACATCGCCGATACCGATGCTGCGCTGGAGTGTGTTAAGGAGTTCGACGAGCCGGCCTGCGTCATCGTCAAGCATGCCAACCCCTGCGGTGTGGCCATCGGTAGCGACCTGCTGAGTGCCTACGATCGCGCCTACCAGACCGACCCCACCTCCGCCTTTGGCGGCATCATCGCCTTCAACCGCGAGCTGGATGGCGCCACTGCTGCTGCCATCGTTGCCCGCCAGTTTGTCGAAGTGATCATCGCCCCGACCGTCAGCCAGGAGGCCCGCGATGCGGTCGCCGCCAAGCAGAACGTGCGTCTGCTCGAATGCGGTCAGTGGACGGCACCGGCGCAAGGCTTTGACCTCAAGCGCGTCAACGGCGGCCTGCTGGTACAGGAGCGGGATCTCGGCATGGTGACTTTGGGCGACCTGACAGTGGTCAGCAAGCGTCAGCCGACCGAGGCTGAGCTGCAGGATCTGCTGTTCTGTTGGAAAGTGGCCAAGTTCGTCAAATCCAACGCCATCGTCTACGCCAAAGATGGCCAGACCATCGGCGTCGGCGCAGGCCAGATGAGCCGTGTTTATTCGGCCAAAATCGCCGGTATCAAGGCGGCGGACGAAGGGCTGACCGTGGCGGGCTCCGTGATGGCTTCCGATGCCTTCTTCCCGTTCCGCGACGGTATCGATGCTGCCGCGCAGGCCGGTATCTCTTGCGTGATCCAGCCGGGTGGCTCGATGCGCGATCAGGAGGTGATCGATGCCGCCGACGAACACGGTATGTGCATGGTGTTCACCAACATGCGCCATTTCCGTCATTGATGGGTCAGGGGCTGCCGATGGCGGCCCTTTTGTTGTCTCTTTTCAACTGACTATTTCCACTGACTGACGGCCCTGGTGGCCGTCCGGTGACCACAAATAGAAGCGAGCGATACGATGAAAGTACTGATCATTGGCAACGGTGGCCGCGAACACGCTCTGGCCTGGAAGGCCAAACACTCCCCACTGGTACGTCACGTTTTTGTGGCGCCGGGCAATGCGGGCACCCAGCTTGAGCCGGGTGTCGAGAACGTTGCCATCGAGGCGACCGATATCGAAGGGCTGCTGGCCTTTGCCAAAGAGAAGCAGGTCGGCCTCACCATCGTCGGGCCGGAAGCGCCGCTGGTGAAAGGGGTGGTGGATGCCTTCCGCGCCGCCGGTCAGCCGATCTTTGGCCCGACGGCTGCCGCAGCCCAGCTGGAAGGCTCCAAGGCTTTCACCAAGGATTTCCTGGCCCGTCACGCCATCCCGACTGCCGAGTACCAGAACTTCACCGAAGTGGAGCCTGCACTCGCTTATCTGCGCGAGAAGGGCGCCCCCATCGTCATCAAGGCCGATGGTCTGGCGGCGGGCAAGGGGGTGATTGTCGCCATGACCTTGCAGGAAGCGGAAGACGCGGTGCGCGACATGCTCTCCGGCAACGCCTTTGGCGAAGCGGGCTCCCGGGTGGTGATTGAGGAGTTTCTGGAGGGTGAAGAGGCGAGCTTCATCGTCATGGTCGATGGCGAGCACGTGCTGCCGATGGCCACCAGTCAGGATCACAAGCGAGTTGGCGACGGTGATACCGGCCTCAACACCGGCGGTATGGGGGCTTACTCCCCGGCGCCTGTAGTGACCGCCGAGGTACATCGACGCGTGATGGAGCAGGTGATCATGCCGACTGTGCGCGGCATGGCGGCCGAAGGCAACGTCTACACCGGTTTCCTCTACGCCGGTCTGATGATCGACGGTGCAGGCAATCCCAAGGTGATCGAGTTCAACTGCCGTTTCGGCGATCCCGAGACCCAGCCCATCATGCTGCGGATGCAATCCGATCTGGTGGAGCTCTGCCTGGCCGCTTGCGCAGGCAAGCTGGATCAGAAAGAGGCCATCTATGATCCCCGCGCCGCCATCGGCGTGGTGTTGGCGGCGGGAGGCTATCCCGGCGATTACAGCACCAACCACCCCATCAGCGGCTTGCCGGTGGATGAAGTGGCGGGTGAGAAGGTGTTCCATGCCGGTACCCGTCTGGAGGGCGATACCAGCCTGACCGCTGGCGGCCGCGTGTTGTGCGCCACCGCCCTCGGCCACACTGTGGCAGAAGCCCAGCAGCGTGCCTATCAGCTCGCTGGCCGCATCAAGTGGGATGGCGTCTTCTACCGCAAGGATATCGGCTGGCGCGCCATTGCTCGCGAACAGGAGTAACTGACGCAAGCCATTGGCCAGCTGATTCAGACCCCGCTACGGCGGGGTTTTTTGTCCCTGTTTACCGCTTTCAACCATCCTCATGCTGCGCGTCACCTGCGTTCAATCAGTTACCAAGCGCAAACAAGCGCGGCATATCTGTCACTATTTGCCACAAAAAACAGCATTTTTCACAAACGTTTCACCATGAGTCATGGCATCATGCTGGTGATGAATTCTTGTTTGGATTCATAAGTACCCCTAACAATTCGAGCATGTCGTTATATAAGGAAATCCCATGTTGAAAACCGTCCGCCCCCTGCTGCTGCCCCTGATGTTTGGCCTGATGACCCTGCCTGCCGTGGCGGGTGATCTGGAACAGCCGATGAAGAAGATTGGCTTCAACTACAAGCAGGCCGTCAAGGCTGATGATGCAGCCACCATGGAGAAGCACATCAACGAGATGAAGGCCCAGCTGGATGTGGCCAAGCAGAAGAACATGCCGGCTGCCAAGAAAGAGAAATTCCTTGAAGGGATGAACGAGGTACAGACCGAGCTGGACGCCAGCCTGGCCGCACTCAAGGCGGGTGATGAGGCCAAGGCGCGCGAACATCTGGCCAAGGTCAACGACCTGAAGAAGGAGTACCACAAATATGCCAAGCAAAAAGGGTGAGCCCTTTCGCTGGGATCCGCTGGTTCGCCTGACCCATTGGGGCTTGGCGGCGGTCTGCATCGGCAATCTCTGGGTTAACGAAGCGGGCGAGGAGTGGCACGAGTGGCTGGGTTACGGCGCCATTGGGCTGGTCTCCTTGCGTCTGCTCTGGGGGCTCACTTTTGCCCGTGGCTACGCCCGCCTTGGTGCCCTCATCCCCAATGGTGAGGATTTTCGCCAGCAGGCGCGCGAGATGCGTGAGCGGCAGCCTCCGGCACCGGGTCATCACGGTAGCGGCAAGCTGGCCGTGTGGGCGCTCTGGCTGGTTGTGCTGGCCACCGCTGGCAGCGGCTGGTTGCAAAATACCGAGACGGGATTTGAACTGGGGGCTGACGAGTGGCATGAGTGGTGCGTGGTGGCGCTACAGGGGCTGATAGGTCTGCACCTGCTGGCGATTGTCTTCACCTCCTGGCGTCAGCGCAGCAATCTGGTTACCCGGATGCTACCCGCCGGGCGTCGCTCGTCCATCCAGAGTGGCAGCAACGAGCAAACCTGAGGCTCAGCATTAGGCTCCTTGTCTCTGAGTGAGGCGCCTGATCCGGACCCTGCCCAGACCCGCCCGTGGCGGGTCTTTTCTATGGCCTCCTCGAGCTCATCACGGGACATTGCTCGATCCACAGATGCAAAAAGGCCGCTCATCATGAGCGGCCTTTTTCAATTTGGTGGCCCCTGGGGGACTTGAACCCACGACCAATCGATTATGAGTCGACTGCTCTGACCAACTGAGCTAAGGGGCCAAATTGTGCGTTTAGCGGCGTGGATTATAGGGGAAGAGGAAAGGGCAGTCTATAGGCATATCAACCACTTGGCGACTAATTGTCCAGCTTGATTGAGGGCGCAAAGAGGGTCGCAAGGGTAAATGCCAGACAAAACAAAGCCCCGCATGGCGGGGCTTTGGCAGAGCAATTTGACACAGGGTCAGGACTATTCGTCCAGGAAGCTGCGCAGCACTTCCGAGCGGCTCGGGTGGCGCAGTTTGCGCAGTGCCTTGGCTTCGATCTGACGAATACGCTCACGGGTAACGTCGAACTGCTTGCCCACTTCCTCGAGGGTGTGGTCAGTGTTCATGTCGATACCGAAACGCATCCGCAGTACCTTGGCTTCGCGGGCGGTCAGGCCAGCCAGCACTTCGCGGGTGGCGTTGCGCAGGCTTTCGCTGGTCGCCGCATCCGCTGGCAGAGCCAGGGTGGTATCTTCGATAAAGTCGCCCAAATGGGAATCTTCATCATCACCGATGGGCGTCTCCATGGAGATAGGCTCTTTGGCGATTTTCAGTACCTTGCGGATCTTGTCTTCCGGCATGCCCATGCGCATGGCCAGCTCTTCCGGGTTCGGTTCGCGACCCATCTCCTGCAGCATCTGACGGGAGATACGGTTGAGCTTGTTGATGGTCTCGATCATATGTACCGGGATACGGATGGTACGGGCCTGATCCGCGATGGAGCGGGTAATGGCCTGACGGATCCACCAGGTAGCATAGGTCGAGAACTTGTAGCCACGACGGTATTCAAACTTGTCTACCGCCTTCATCAGACCGATGTTGCCTTCCTGGATCAGATCCAGGAACTGCAGACCACGGTTGGTGTACTTCTTGGCGATAGAGATAACCAGACGCAAGTTGGCCTCAACCATCTCTTTCTTCGCACGGCGGGCTTTGGCCTCACCGATGCTCATGCGGCGGTTGATATCCTTGATCTGGGCAATCGACAGACCGGTTTCTTCTTCAATCTGCTGCAGCTTGCCGATGGCGCGCTGAATATCCTCGTCCATTTCAACCAGACGGGGAGACCAGGCTTTGCCAGCCTGCTTCTGGTATTCGAACCAGGCAGTTTCACACTCGTTGTTGGTGAAGGCCGCGACGAAGGTTTTCTTCGGCATCTTGGCCTGCTCAACGCAGAGCTTCATGATGATGCGTTCCTGCACGCGGACGCGCTCCATCATTTCACGCATGTTGTTGACCAGGCGATCGAACTGCTTGGGCATCAGGCGGAATTGACGGAATACATCGGCCAGCTGGGCGATGGCGGCCTGGGTATCTTCGTGCGCGCGACCATTCTTCTGAATGGATAGGCGGGTCACTTCATACTGGGCACGCAGTTCACCAAACTTCTCGCGAGCGACTTCCGGATCCGGACCACCGTCACCGTCGTCGTCAGAGCTGTCGCCATCTTCGTCTTCGTCTTCTTCGTCTTCTTCATCTTCGTCGGCCAGATCGTCTTCGCCGAGCTCGGAACCGATATGCGTGGCGGTAGGCGCCATATCTTCAGTTTCGTTCGGGTCAATAAAGCCAGAGATAATGTCAGAGAGACGCAGCTGCTCGGCTTCGTACTTGTCGTACTGTTCGAGCAGGTAAGTAATTGCTTCAGGGTACTCGGCTACGGAGCTTTGTACCTGGTTGATACCGTCTTCGATCCGCTTGGCGATGTCGATTTCGCCTTCACGGGTCAGCAGTTCGACGGTACCCATTTCCCGCATGTACATGCGGACGGGATCGGTCGTGCGACCAATCTCAGATTCAACAGATGCCAGAGCCTGGGCCGCTGCTTCGGCAGCGTCCTCATCGGCGGTACCACCTTCAGCCATGATAAGGTCATCGGCATCCGGAGCGTTTTCAACCACTTGAATGCCCATATCGTTGATCATCTGAATGATGTCTTCGATCTGGTCTGAATCGACAATGTCTTGCGGGAGGTGATCGTTCACCTCGGCATAGGTCAGGTAGCCCTGTTCTTTACCTTTGGCAACGAGGAGTTTAAGCTGAGACTGCGGGGTTTGCTCCATAGAACTCATCCGGTTGGTGTTGCTAGGTTGCGCGTACAGTGCGCTGCTGCGCAAATAGCCAATTCTAATAGAAAACCGCCAGACATGCTATGCCTGGTTGCGGCGTCGGTCATGAGAAACCCCTGCCCGCAGTATTGTCGGGGCCAGGCGGTTATAAAAATTTTGCTTTTCATCCCGTCGATTCGGGCAACGTTATTCATATTGGGACTATTCACTCAAATATCAAGCCCCACACTCATTTCTTTTCTCAGTCTTCATCTCCCTGAGTAGCATCATTAACTCCTGCATCTCCGCTTGGCTTGGTCTTTCCTTGTTTTGTAACTCTTCTATACGCTGATTCAAAACCTGACTGGTAAAGCCAAAGAAAGTGTCTTCCAGTTCCCTCTGAATGTCCGGAGCTTGATCCGGATTGATCTCTTCAAATGGGTAATACATTGCCAGTTGTGCGAGGATCTCTCCCTCCTTGGTACCGCGCCAATGTTCCAGCAGGATACCTGTGGTAATACCGGGCTGTGCCAGGATCTGCTGGTGCAGTTGCAGCAGGAACTTGATGCCCTGTACGCGCAGTCCGGCCAATTCCGGCATGGAGGGCAGTTTGGCTGCTACCGCCGGATATTGCACCATCAGCGCCAGCGCCCGCCGCAGTGGAGTCAACTTGATCGCTTTTGGTTTGTTGACCTCGGCCTTGGGCTGACTGTTGCGGGCAAAGAGCTCGGCGATGCGCTGCTTGTTCTCGCCCCAGCGCATCATGCTGGAGAGGCGGGTGATCAACCCTTCGCGGGTAAAGCCTTCCGGTACGCGGCGGATGAGTTCAGCAGCCTCATGAGCTATCTCATGCTTGCCTGCTTCACCTAGTAGTATTGCGTCCCGCCTTAGGCGCTGGAACATGAAGTCGGCGAACGGCTGGGCTTCATCGAGCAGAGCTTCGAAGCCCTCCTTGCCAATCTTGCGTACCAGCGAGTCGGGATCCTCGCCATCGGGCAGAAACACGAACTTCAGCTCGCGGCCATCCTGCAGATGAGGGAGGGCATTATCCAGCGCGCGCCAGGCGGCTTCACGACCGGCGTTGTCGCCGTCGTAGCAGCAGACCACCTCGGCGGTGGTGCGAAACAGGGTGTGGATATGGTCGCTGGTTGTTGCAGTACCCAGCGCCGCCACCGCATAGTCGATGTCGTACTGACCGAGTGCCACCACATCCATGTAGCCTTCCACCACCAGGATCCGGCGTGGATCCTTGTGTGCCTGCTTCACCTCGTAGAGACCGAACAGCTCCCGCCCTTTATGGAAGATGGGGGTCTCCGGCGAGTTCAGGTACTTGGGGGTGCCATCACCCAGTACTCGGCCACCGAAGCCGATGACCCGGCCACGCTTGTCGCGGATCGGAAACATGATGCGATCACGAAAGCGATCGTAGCTGCCCCCACCATTTTCACGAGTGATCAGCATGCCGCCCGAGATAAGCAACTGCTCGTGATCCCGGCTGGCACCGAAGCGGCGGCGCACCTGATCCCAGTCGCTGGGGGCGTAGCCGATATTGAAGCGTTTGACCACTTCACCGGTCAGACCGCGGCCTTTGAGATACTCCACCGCATGGGGAGCACTCTTGAGATTGCTCTCGTAGAAGCGGGCGATCTGGTTCATCAGTTCGAACAGATCCTTGCTGACAGCGGGCTGGCTATTGGCCGAGTTGCCGATACTCTGCTCGCGAGGCACCTGCATGCCCTGCATGCTGGCGAGCTCTTCGATGGCATCGGGAAATTCGAGACCGTCGTACTCCATGACAAAGCCGATGGCGTTGCCGTGGGCGCCACAACCGAAACAGTGGTAGAACTGCTTCTCCTGGCTGACGGTAAAAGAGGGGCTTTTTTCGTTATGAAAAGGGCAGCAAGCCTGGTAGTTCTTACCGGCTTTTTTCAGCCGCACTCGCGAGTCGATCAGCTCGACTATGTCTGTGCGTACGAGCAGATCGTCGATAAAGGATTGGGGGATCCTGCCTGCCATAACCGTCCTGTTTCATTGCGGAGAAAATAAAAAAGCCGCGCATTCCAAGGGAAGCACGGCTTCTTCGACCAAACAAGAGAGTTGCCTGTTACGCCAAGCGGGTTTTCACCTGAGCACTGACGGCGCCGACATCGGCACGCCCCTGAATTTTCGGCTTCAAGACAGCCATGACCTTGCCCATATCAGCCATGACGGCAGCACCACTTTCAGTGATGGCTTGCTCGATCAGGGCGGCAACTTCATCTGCGGTCAGCTGTTGCGGCAGGAATTCCTGCAACACAACGATCTCGGCGGACTCTTTGTCGGCGAGATCCTGGCGACCGGCAGCTTCAAATTGGCTGATGGAATCGCGGCGCTGTTTGACCATTTTGGTCACGACAGCGAGGATATCCTCATCATTCAGCTCGATACGGGTATCGACTTCACGTTGCTTGATTTCTGCCATCAACAAGCGGATCGCTCCCAGACGTGCCTTATCTTTGGCAAGCATGGCGAGCTTTTGCTGATCCTTGAGTTGATCCTTCAGAGACACGGCAATATCTCCCGATTAGTACAGGCGGATACGACGTGCGTTTTCGCGAGACAGCTTCTTGGCGTGACGCTTGACAGCAGACGCTTTGGCGCGCTTACGAATGGTAGTCGGCTTCTCGTAGAACTCACGGCTACGAACTTCGGACAGGATACCGGCTTTTTCGCAAGAACGCTTGAAACGACGCAGAGCAACGTCAAACGGCTCATTTTCACGGACTTTGATTACTGGCATGTGCCTTTCACCTCAGTGATAAATTGTTAGCTGACCTTCAATCGATCAGCATGTCTTAAAATGGTGCGAAATTATACTCTGGACAGGGAATGAAAGTAAACCCGCAGAGATCGCTCTGGTTTAAAAAACCCGCGAAGGTTACCATAGCCGTCTCATTTTAGCAGTGAAATTTTTTAGCAATGCGTGTATTGGGCATAGAGACATCCTGTGACGAAACCGGGATCGCGATCTTCGACGATCAAAAAGGGATCCTTTCCCATCAGTTATACAGCCAGGTCAAGCTGCATGCGGACTACGGTGGCGTTGTCCCCGAGCTCGCCAGTCGGGATCATGTTCGCAAGACGATCCCGTTGATCCAGGCCGCATTGCAAGAGGCGGGACTGGGCAAAGATGACATCGACGGCATCGCGTATACCGCGGGTCCGGGTCTGGTTGGCGCCATTCTGGTGGGGGCCACCATCGGCCGTTCGCTGGCGATGGCGTGGAACAAGCCGGCTATCGCCGTCCATCATATGGAAGGCCATCTGCTGGCTCCCATGCTGGAAGAAAAGGCCCCCGAGTTCCCCTTCGTGGCGCTGCTGGTCTCCGGTGGTCACTCCATGCTGGTGCGGGTTGATGGCATCGGCAGTTATCAGCTGTTGGGCGAATCCATCGATGATGCCGCTGGCGAAGCGTTCGACAAGACCGCCAAGCTGATGGGGCTGGACTATCCGGGTGGCCCGTTGCTTTCCCGTCTGGCCGAGAAGGGCACCACCGGGCGCTTCCACTTCCCCCGTCCCATGACAGATCGTCCCGGGCTCGACATGAGCTTCTCCGGCCTGAAGACCTTCACCGCCAACACTATCGCCGCCAATGGTGATGATGAGCAGACCCGTGCCGATATCGCCCGTGCGTTTGAAGATGCTGTGGTCGATACCCTGGCCATCAAGTGCCGTCGCGCCTTGAAAGAGACCGGCCTCACGCGCCTGGTGGTGGCCGGTGGTGTCAGTGCCAACCGTCACCTGCGTGCCCAACTGGCCGAGCTCATGGAGAGTCTCAAGGGTGAGGTGTTCTATCCACGCACCGAATATTGCACCGATAATGGCGCCATGATCGCCTATGCCGGTATGCAGCGTCTGAAAGCGGGCGTGTTCGAGCCGCTGGCGGTCAAAGCCGTGCCGCGCTGGCCGCTGGATACCCTGGATCCGGTCTGATCCGACGGATCCCGCCTTCTGGCGTGGTGGTGAGTACCATGTGGTCTACTGCTCCGGCAATCCGGCAGCGGTGGTTATAGCGCCGCTGGCACGCTGTTGTGGTGTCTGCTGTCGCCGTGGTTGAGCCAATCGGATAAGAGGTCAGCTCTCTTGCTGGCAGACAACAGAGCACAGAGTAGAGTAAAGAGATAAAAAAATCCCCGCCAGCTGGCGGGGATTTTTGTTTGGTAATCGGCAGACGATGCGATTACAGCAGGATGCCGCCGAAGAAGAAGCCCAGCGCCACGGCGATGGCGATGGTGGCGGTACCCGGTACGAAGAAGGGGTGGTTGAACACCGCTTTGCCAATACGGGTGGAGCCGGTGTCGTCCATCTCTACCGCTGCCAGCAGGGTCGGGTATGTCGGCAGTACGAACAGGGCGCTCACAGCTGCGAAGGAGGCAATCGCAGTCAGCGGGCTGACACCCAGTGCCAGTGCGGCAGGCATCAGGGCTTTGGTGGTTGCACCCTGTGAGTAGAGCAGCATGGCGGCAAAGAACAGCACCACGGCCAGCAGCCAGGAGTACTGGTTCAGCAGGTCGCCAGCGATCAGCTGGATGGTGTCCATGTTGCCTTTTACGAAGACGTTACCCAGCCAGGCGACACCTAGTACGCAGATACAGGCGGACATGCCGGACTTGAAGGTCGGCATGTTGGTGACCTGGGTGGCGTCCAGTTTGCACACCAGAGTCATGATGGTGGCCGCGGCCAGCATGATACCCATGATGGCACCGTCACGGGGGATCGGCGGGTTGGTGATCAGGCCAACTTTACCGGAGATGGCAGTGGCATAAGCCATGACAGCAACGATGGCAGCGATGAAGATCCAGACCGACAGCTTGGCGTACGGTTTGATCTCGAGCTTGGTAGTACCACGCAGTTTGATCAGGCCCTTGGCTTTGCGCTCCAGATAGACTTCGTCCTGCTCCAGCGGCTTGCCCATCATGTTGGCGATGAAGGCGCCGAGAATACAGGCCAGGAAGGTAGAGGGGATACAGATAGCCAGCAGGGTCAGGTAGTCAACACCAAACGGCTCGAGCATGCCGGAGAAGGCAACCACAGCGGCAGAGATCGGGGAAGCTGTGATGGCGATCTGGGAGGCGACAACCGCGATGGAGAGCGGACGGGATGGGCGGATCCCTTGCTCTTTGGCCACTTCAGCGATCACCGGCAGGGTGGAGAAGGCGGTATGACCGGTACCGGCCAGCATGGTCATCAGGTAGGTGACCACCGGGGCGGCGAAGGTAATGTATTTGGGGTTCTTGCGCAGCGCTTTTTCTGCCAGGAAGACCAGATAGTCCATCCCGCCAGCCAGTTGCATACAGGCGATGGCGC
Source organism: Aeromonas sp. 55A (assembly GCF_051919665.1). Lineage (NCBI taxonomy): Bacteria > Pseudomonadati > Pseudomonadota > Gammaproteobacteria > Aeromonadales > Aeromonadaceae > Aeromonas > Aeromonas sp. 55A. The sequence goes on from NZ_JBQBEH010000008.1 coordinate 2,341,222, forward strand.
AGATGACGGACGCGATGATCATGATCACATCCCAAGGGATGTAGCTGACCAGTTGATCGCTCGGGATGGGCATGCCCAGACCCCACGTCAATACCAGTACCCCCAGACCACCGGCAAAGCCGATGCCGATGCTGCCTATCCGGGCCCCCAGATAGATAGCGGCGAGCACGACAAGTAACTCGATTCCAATCATAGCGATAACTCCATTTTTTAGTTTTTGGTTTTTATTTGGCAAAAAGCCAATTCCCGATCGGGCTGGGGATAAAGACCAATCGGGAACTGACTTTATGGGCCGGGAAGATCCCGGCCCACACTCGCTTATACGGCAGCTTCGCGGGTGAAACGCTTGGCTTTGTATTGCGGGTTCATCAGGTTCTCGATGGAGAGAATTTCGTCCAGCTGCTCGGCGCTCAGCAGACCGCGCTCAAGAACGACTTCACGGACGTTCTTGCCGGTCTGGGCACAGATCTTGCCGACGATATCCCCTTCGTGGTGGCCGATGAAGGGGTTCAGGTAGGTCACGATACCGATGGAGTTCAGCACGTGATTCATGCAGATTTCCGGGTTGGCGGTGATACCTTCCACGCACTTCTCGCGCAGGGAAATACAGGCTTTTTCCATCAGACTCAGTGATTCGAACATCGCCTGACCAATCACCGGCTCCATGACGTTCAGCTGCAGCTGACCGGCTTCGGCGGCGAAGGTGATGGTGATGTCGTTACCGAATACCTTGAAGCAGGATTGGTTGACCACTTCCGGGATAACCGGGTTGACCTTGGCTGGCATGATGGAGGAACCCGCCTGCATTTCTGGCAGGTTGATCTCTTTCAGTGCAGTGCGCGGGCCGGAGGAGAGCAGACGCAGGTCGTTACAGATCTTGGACAGCTTCATGGCCAGACGCTTGATGGCGCCGTGCAGCATGACGTAGGCGCCGCAGTCGGAGGTCGCTTCGATCAGATCTTCTGCCGGCACATAGGCACGACCGGTGATCTCGGCCAGACGCTTGATAGCCAGTGCAGAGTACTCGGGCGGAGTGTTCAGACCGGTACCGATGGCGGTAGCGCCCAGGTTCACTTCCAGCAGCAGCTCCTGGCAACGCTTGATGGACTTGATCTCTTCACGCAGGGTCACGGCGAATGCGTGGAACTCCTGACCCAGGGTCATCGGAACCGCATCTTGCAGCTGGGTACGGCCCATCTTCAGGATGTTTTTGAACTCTTTCGCTTTGGCATCGAATGCCGCGATCAGGTGCTCCAGCGCATGCAGGGTTACGTCAGTGCTGTTGACCACAGCAACGCGGAAGCCGGTGGGGTAGGCATCGTTGGTGGACTGGCACTTGTTGACGTGGTCGTTCGGGTTGACGACGTCGTAACGGCCTTTCTCCAGACCCATGATTTCCAGGGCGATGTTGGCCAGTACTTCGTTGGTGTTCATGTTGACGGAGGTGCCGGCACCACCCTGGTAAACGTCGACCGGGAACTGGTCGAAGCATTTGCCGGTGTTCAGCATCAGGTCGCAGGCTTCTACGATCTTGTCAGCAATTTCAGGACGGATGGTACCCAATTCACCGTTTGCCAGCGCAGCGGCCTTTTTGGTCAGCACCATACCGCGGACGAATTCCGGAACGTCAGAAATCTTCTGAGAGCTGATCTTGAAGTTCTCGACAGCGCGCAGGGTGTGCACACCGTAGTAGAGATCATTGGAAACTTCTTTGGTGCCCAGCAGGTCTTCTTCAATGCGGACGTTCTTGATGTCGCTCATTGTAATGCCTCAGAAATCAGATAAATGGAAAAATCCTCACCGAGTGGTCGCGAGTTCCTTGCGCACAGCTCATCCTGAAGCACCACACATCGAGTGGGGCGGTTGGGAGAATGACCTCCCGAAAAACTAATCAATATACTACTCCAATTGAGGTATCGGTTATTAGAGGTGGATCACTAAATTTGCGACATTTTCAAATTACTTTGAGGAAAGCACACATATGTTATGAAGTTTTTATCATGATGATTTTTATAAGTTTTTGTGACTTTTTGCTGATTTTTTAGATTGCTGATGACGTAGGAGTCAGTTGACCAACTTGAAAAGAGGGGGGCAGCCCCCATTTATTCAGGGCAGAAAGTGGTGATGATGGGGTGGCAAAATCGTCTCTGACCATCATTGCATGGGTGCCACTTTTTCTCAATTTACCGGTGCTGGAGTGGATATGGGCAAGTTGTTTTTGTTGTTGGTGGGTCTGGTTGTACTGGAACTCACCGTGATGATCGAGGTCGGCTCGGTAATCGGGGCGCTGCCGACTGTCGGCTTGCTCATACTGACCGCGGTATTGGGCTCCTCGCTGGTGCGCAGTGAAGGGATCAAGACCCTGTTCAGCGCCCAGCAAAAGATGCAGATGGGCGAGATGCCGGGCCGCGAGGTGATGGGAGGCATGATGCTGGCGTTGGCCGGTCTGCTGCTGATTATCCCGGGTTTCGTGACCGACATTTTCGGTGTGCTGTTGCTGCATCCCTGGCTGCGTAACAAACTGGCTGACAAGCTGATCGGCAGCAGCCAGTTCCGGATGCAGATGGGTGGCTTCCAGCGTACTCAATCGCCATTTGGCGACGTACCGTCCGATGATCATCTGAGGAACGCCAAGCAGGGCGGCACCACCATCGAAGGCGAATTTGAGCGCAAAGAGTGAGCGTAAAGAGTAATCGACGAGACGAAAACCCGAGGCGAGTGACTGAATCAGGGTTTCCCCTGATGGCACAAGGCCTCGAAGCGGTGTCGGGCATACCACCATGCGAGGGTGCCCGCCGCCAGATTGGCCAGCAGTATTCCCAGATATATCCCCTGTTCTCCCCCCAGCTTTGCCCCCAGCCAGGCTCCTGGCAACAGAAAACCAAACAGCCGCAATCCGTTGAACAAAAACGAGATACTGGATGCTCGCACGCCATTGAGTGCCGAGGCCAGCAGCATCACCATGCCCTGAAATCCGTAACCGATCGGCACTAGATGCAGATAGAGAATAATCAGGCGGATGACCTGTGGATGATCGCTGAACAGGTTGGCGATGAGTGGCGCCAGTAGCCAGGTCAGGCCATAGATGGCGAGCTGGAAAAGCAACGCAAAACTCATGCAGCTCTGCAGTGCAGCTTTGGCGCGGGCCGGATTGCCGGCGCCACAGTTTTGCGAGATGAAGGGGGCCAGTACGGAGGCGAGCGCCATCATCACGATCAGCAGCAGCGCCTCAACCCGCGATGCGGCGCCGTAAGCGGCTACCACCTCGGTACCCAGTCCTGCAAAGATCGTCATCAGCACCGCATTGGCCAGGGGGTTGAGCATATTGGTAAAAGAGGCGGGGACGGCGACATGGAGCAGCGCCCGCCAGTGGGTCAGCAACCGAGCCCGAGGCGAGAGGCGCCACAGCAGCAAGCCCTCCCGATGACGCAGGATATAGAGGCTGACCAGCATCGCCATCAACCAGGAGATAGAAGTCGCGATGGCGGCCCCACGGATCCCCCATTCGGGAAAGGGGCCGATGCCGAAGATCAACAGAGGATCCAGCACCCCGTTGACCAACCCGGCTACTGCCATCACCAGACTGGGGGTTTTGGTATCGCCGGTCGCCCGTATGGCGGCATTGCCCACCATGGGCAGCACCAGCATGGGGACGGTGAGATACCAGATCAGCATGTAGTCATGGATGAGAGAGATAAGCTCGGCACTGGCCCCCAACAGGGTAAACAGGGGTTTGATGGTGAGAGCGCCCCCCGCGGAGAGCAGGGCTACCATGATCACCGCCAGAAACAGGCTGTCGGTGGCGAGATGGGCCGCCTCATCGTGTTTGCCCTGCCCCAGGGTATGACCGATCACCGCTGACAATCCGGCGCCCAATCCCATCGCCAGCGAGGTAACCACAAAAGTGACAGGAAAGGTAAAACTGATGGCAGCCAGAGCTTCGGTTCCCAGCATACCGATAAAAAAGGTATCGACCAGATTGAAGGCCAGAATGGCGATGATGCCGAAGATCATGGGGCCCGTCATCTGGCGCAGTACGACCGGAATAGGGGCTGTCAGCATGGGGTTGGTGCGGGTCAAGGGCTCGTCTCTACAGCTGGCTTTGAAGGTTCTGGCATGGAAACCGGGCGGCTTGAACCGACCTTGCTCCAGAGTGCGGACATGGCTGAACCATCGAAGATGTTTATAGTACGTGAAAAAATTTTTTTTGTATTTGCCCTTGAAGGGTTAGCAACTCTGCCCCACATCAGGGACATATCTAATTTGGCCTGGAACGGCCATTCCTCAAAGCAACAATGAGACTCATTTTGGGAGAGTTATCGATGAAAATTCGTCCACTGCACGACCGCGTCATCATCAAGCGCATCGAAGCTGAAGCCAAATCTGCCGGCGGTATCGTCTTGACTGGTACTGCGGCCCAGAAGTCCACCCGTGGTGAAGTGCTTGCCGTGGGGACTGGTCGCATCCTGGATAATGGCGAAGTCAAAGCGCTGGCCGTGAAGGTTGGTGACAAGGTTATCTTCAACGAAGGCTACGGTGTTAAGACCGAGAAGCTGGATGGTCAGGACGTCCTGATCCTCTCCGAAACCGACATCCTGGCGATTGTCGAAGAGTAATCCATCCTCCTTTTCCCCGAATTGATTTAAGGATTGAAGAAAAATGGCAGCTAAAGACGTTAAGTTTGGTAACGAAGCCCGCATCAAGATGCTGGAAGGCGTAAACATCCTGGCTGATGCCGTCAAGGTGACTCTGGGCCCGAAAGGCCGCAACGTGGTGCTGGACAAGTCCTTCGGCGCCCCGACCATCACTAAGGATGGTGTTTCTGTTGCGCGCGAAATCGAGCTGGAAGACAAGTTCCAGAACATGGGCGCCCAGATGGTCAAGGAAGTGGCTTCCAAGGCGAACGATGCCGCCGGTGACGGTACCACTACTGCAACCGTTCTGGCTCAGGCTATCGTCAACGAAGGTCTGAAAGCCGTTGCCGCCGGTATGAACCCGATGGATCTGAAGCGCGGTATCGACAAGGCCGTTGTGGCTGCTGTTGCTGAACTGCAAGCACTGTCCCAGCCGTGCGCCGACAGCAATGCCATCGCTCAGGTGGGCACCATCTCCGCCAACTCCGACGAGAAAGTGGGCAAGCTGATTGCCGAAGCCATGGACAAAGTGGGTCGCGATGGCGTCATCACCGTTGAAGATGGTCAGGGTCTGGAAGATGAGCTGGCAGTTGTTGAAGGTATGCAGTTCGACCGCGGCTACCTGTCCCCCTACTTCATCAACAAGCAAGAGACCGGTTCCGTTGAACTGGACGACCCGTTCATCCTGCTGGTTGACAAGAAAGTCTCCAACATCCGCGAAATGCTGCCGGTGTTGGAAGGCGTTGCCAAAGCTGGCAAGCCGCTGCTGATTGTTGCTGAAGACGTAGAAGGCGAAGCCCTGGCCACTCTGGTGGTCAACACCATGCGTGGTATCGTGAAAGTGGCTGCCGTCAAGGCGCCTGGCTTCGGTGACCGTCGCAAAGCCATGCTGCAGGATATCGCCGTACTGACTGGCGGTACTGTCATCTCCGAAGAAGTTGGCATGGAGTTGGAAAAAGCGACTCTGGAAGATCTGGGTCGTGCCAAGCGCATCGTCATCACCAAAGAGAACACCACCATCATCGATGGCGTGGGTGATGCCGGTGTGATCGAAGGCCGTGTTGCCCAGATCCGTCAGCAGATCGAAGAGACCTCTTCCGACTACGATCGTGAGAAGCTGCAAGAGCGCGTAGCCAAGCTGGCTGGCGGTGTTGCCGTGATCAAGGTTGGCGCAGCCACCGAAGTCGAGATGAAAGAGAAAAAAGCACGCGTGGAAGATGCCCTGCACGCTACCCGTGCCGCGGTTGAAGAAGGTGTGGTTGCCGGTGGTGGTGTCGCGCTGGTTCGCGTTGCAGCCAAACTGGCTGGTCTGCGCGGTGACAACGAAGACCAGAACGTCGGTATCAAGGTTGCCCTGCGCGCCATGGAAGCCCCGCTGCGTCAAATCGTCATCAACGCCGGTGAGGAAGCCTCCGTCATTGCCAATGCAGTGAAGAACGGCGAAGGCAACTTCGGTTACAACGCTTACAGCGAACAGTATGGCGACATGCTAGCCATGGGCATCTTGGATCCGACCAAGGTAACCCGTTCCGCCCTGCAGTTTGCCTCTTCCATCGCCGGTCTGATGATCACCACCGAGTGCATGGTCACCGAACTGCCGAAGAAAGATACCCCTGCAATGCCTGACATGGGCGGCATGGGTGGCATGGGCATGATGTAATCATCCCCCCTTGCTCTGTTTGACAAACGGCTCGCTCAAGGCGAGCCGTTTTTTTATATCTGGCTAAACTGAGTCTGTTGAGACAGCAAATTTGGGGGTGATATGAAAATGTTTGGTTGGCTGACACTACTGTGTTCATTGGTCATCATGCCGGTGATGGCTGCTGAGGCGCTGACTGGGCCGGTGATCCTTAAAGTGGGTGGCAACATCAGGTCGGCAGACGAAGTTGATGGCAAGGTGTTGTTTGATCTGGCCAAACTACAGGCTCTGCCGCAACATGAGATAGTGACCGGCAACCCGTGGGTGGATAAGCCGCACACCTACAGAGGCCCAAAACTGGCCGATGTATTGGCTGCAGTCGGTGCGGATGGCAAGACCATTACGTTGACGGCACTGAACAGTTTCCAGATCCGCATTGAATGGGACAAGGTTGCCAAATACGAGCCCATTCTTGCATGGGAAGACAATGGGGCTGTCATGCGGGTGCGTGACAAGGGGCCGGTCTGGTTTATGCTGCCTCTTGATCAATATCCGGAATTGAAGCGATCCGAATATACCGACATGATGATTTGGCAGTTGGATTTGATAGACATTCAGCACTGATAAAAACAGCACGGGAGCATGGGGTGAAAGGAAAGACCAGGGCGTGGCCACTGCTCGTCATTCTGTATGTATCCATCCTGTCGTTTACCGGGAGCACCCTCTATTGCCTGATGCAGATTCAGAATGCGACCAGAGCGATGGAGAAATACACCTATGATGTCTCCTGGGCGCTGATGCAGTTGCAGCTGGAGCTCGGTCGTTTCCTCAATGCGGTAGAGGTCTATCACTATGGTGGGATTGATCATGACACCCTGATGCTGCGTTATGACATTCTCTGGAGTAGAACGCCCATCCTGTTGAGCGGCCAGCTGCGCAAGAGCATGCAGGACAAGCAGAAAACCTTGCGTCTGGTGCAGCTGATTGAAACCAATATTCGCCAAATAGAGCCCGACATCACCAAGTTGCAAAGCGGGGCATCTGACTATCAGCAGATCATGATGCGCCTTGCCCCGCTGCAAGAGCCGCTCTCCTACTCCCTCGCTTCTGTGATGCAGAAGAACATTAACGTCTATTCCGAGAACGATCGTCATTTTGGGCAGTTGCGCAATGCCTTGTTGCTGATGGTCTCCGGTCTGGTCATGTCAGTGCTGCTGCTCAGCATGCTGCTTATATATGAAGGGCGTCGCCATTTCAGAGCTGCCAGACGGGATCCGCTGACCGGGTTGTCCAATCGGGTTGCTTTGCTGGAGCGGATGGAGTTGTACGCCACACAGGAGGTGCCGTTTGGGCTGGTGCTGGTCGATATCAACGACTTCAGGGATATCAACAGCAAGTTTGGCTATGACACCGGTGATTATCTGCTTTGTGAGTTTGCCACCCGGATCAGAGTGCTCTGTGAAGAGGGGGAGTGGAGCGGACGTCTGGGGGGAGATCAATTTGCCATTATTCAGCGTGGCAGCAGCGATCTGCGTCAGGTCAGGGAGCTGGTAGCGCGATTGCTGCATGCTCTGAAGCAAGATATCGTCTATGACAACTATCCCTTCCGGCTTGAAGTCGGGATCGGGATTGCCTTCTATCCGATGGACAGCGACAAGACTCAGGAGCTGTTGAGTCGTGCGGAACAAGCCCTGTTTCATAGTCGCAAGACCCATGTCCCCTATGTGATTTACGATAACTCCCTGCTCAACGAGACGGCGCGGCGCAAACATCTGGCGTCGGACATGATCATGGCGCTGGAACACAATGCGCTGGAACTTTATTACCAACCCATCGTCAATCTCGAGAGTGGCCGCTGCGAAGCTGTCGAGGCTCTGCTGCGCTGGCGGCATCCTGAGCTCGGTTTCATTCCGCCAAACGAAGTGATTATGGTGGCTGAGGAGTTCCAGCTTGCCGAACGGGTTGGCAGCTGGGTGCTGAACACCGCTTGTGAGCAGCTCTATCAGTGGCACCAGCTTGGTATGGTTGATCTGCAAATGTGTGTGAATATCTCGCCAGGCATGTACCAGCGTAATTTGCTCAAACTGGTGGCCAAGGCATTGATGGAGCACCACCTGCCTGCCCGTAGCCTGGTCTTGGAGGTCACGGAAGATACCACCATGCGGGAAGTGAAGAACTCGCTGCAACTGATGCAGGATCTCAATCAGCAGGGGGTACTGCTGGCATTAGACGATTTTGGGACTGGTTATTCATCTTTGAGTTATCTGCAAAAGTTACCGGTCAGCAAGGTGAAGATCGACCGCTCCTTTATACAGGGCATCGACACTTCAATGGAGGCATCCGAACTGGTCGCCAATATTTGCCGGATGGGATCGATGCTGGGCAAGAGTCTGGTGTGTGAAGGGATTGAGACACAGGCACAACTGGATGTACTGCGATCCCTGACCGATATCCACTTGTATGGACAGGGATATCTGTTCAGCCGACCGGAGCAGGCGGAGAAAAT
>NZ_JBQBEH010000008.1:2355000-4244799 GCF_051919665.1 Aeromonas sp. 55A
AATGGAAGGGCCATCGCTCAACGGATAAAAGGTACTCCGGGGATAACAGGCTGATACCGCCCAAGAGTTCATATCGACGGCGGTGTTTGGCACCTCGATGTCGGCTCATCACATCCTGGGGCTGAAGTCGGTCCCAAGGGTATGGCTGTTCGCCATTTAAAGTGGTACGCGAGCTGGGTTCAGAACGTCGTGAGACAGTTCGGTCCCTATCTGCCGTGGGCGTTGGATGATTGAAGGGAGTTGCTCCTAGTACGAGAGGACCGGAGTGAACGAACCTCTGGTGTTCGGGTTGTCACGCCAGTGGCACTGCCCGGTAGCTAAGTTCGGAATCGATAACCGCTGAAAGCATCTAAGCGGGAAGCGAGCCCTGAGATGAGTCATCCCTGACCCCTTGAGGGTCCTAAAGGGCCGTTGGAGACCACAACGTTGATAGGTGGGGTGTGTAAGCGCGGCGACGTGTTGAGCTAACCCATACTAATTACCCGTGAGGCTTAACCATACAACACCCAAGAAGTGTTCTAAGGCTTGTAGCAAATACCAAGCGAACTACTCAAAATTCAGTGATAGTGACAAGCCAAGCGAAACATCACTACTCACGTCAGCTTTCTAGATTAAGAATTTGCCTGGCGGCCATAGCGCCGTGGAACCACCTGATCCCATGCCGAACTCAGAAGTGAAACGCGGTAGCGCCGATGGTAGTGTGGCATTCGCCATGCGAGAGTAGGACACTGCCAGGCGCCCAATACAAGAAACCCCGCTCATCGAGCGGGGTTTTTATTGCCTGCAATTCAGCACGTCACCGGATTATTAGACTTTCCCCTTCTTGTCATTCATTGATTAGCCTTCTAAAGCCCCAAAAAGACCTCTTTTCTGTTCAATATTTGCTCACCAATTCAATGTGTTGGATACAAAAAGTACAGAATGTGATGCCTCTACCTTTCTTGTGATGTCTCCTCTGGTTTAATTCTTCAGTCCATATTGATGGACCAAGGAATCACAATAATTTAAGGAATAGACCCATGTTCAAGAGAACAGTAACGATGATGCTGGCGGCGGGAACCCTGGTATTAGGCGGTTGCGCATCCAATGGTGGTACAGAGCAGGCTGGGGCAGACAACAGCGACTTCGGTGGCAAGTCCATCTACCTGCGCGGGGAGATGAACGACTGGATGGCGACTGATGAAAGCAAGGTAGTCAAGGTGGCCGACAAGCTCTATATGGCCAAAGGCACTCTCAAGAAAGAGTGGGCCCCCTACAAGTTCAAGTTTGCTGATTCAGGCTGGAGCTGTGGCACCAACTTTGGCTACAAGAGCCCTTGCCATATTGGGTGGTGAGGCTGTGCCGGTCAACCCCTGTTCCAAGTATGAGGACATGAAGTTCTCACCGGATGCCGATGGCGTCTACGAGTTCTATCTGAATATGGCGGGTGAAACACCGACCGTTTACGTCAAGAAGCCCTGATCTATCTCTGAGTGTTAAATCTCTCAGCAAATTAATCAGTTAAGTGCCCTGGCCCAGAAATCTGCTGGCCGGGGCATTTTTTTAGGTTAGAATCGGCGCCCTCATGACATCAGGTGTACTATATGTTGTGCCATTAATTTTAGATGGCACCATTAGTTGTGTTTTCTGCTGTTGTCATGATGTTGATGCATTCACATAAGGTTGATTGAAAATGGCTAAATCGAATCCGGTGCTGGAGAGTGAGCTTGGCTCCCGCCTTATCCCCATGCAGGAAACGTCCCTCGAGATCTGGGATGGCAAGTATCGCCTCAAGAGCAAGGATGGCACTCCCATCGACAGCTCTATCGATGAGACTTACCAGCGGGTAGCCCGTGCGTTGGCAGAGCAGGAGCTGGAGCCTGAGGTCTGGTATGAGCCGTTCCTGTGGGCGCTGCGCAATGGGGCCATTCCGGCGGGCCGCATCACCTCCAACGCCGGGGCGTTTGAGCACAAGCCTGCTACTTCAACCATCAACTGCACTGTTTCCGGCACCATCGAAGATTCGATGGACGATATCCTCGGCAAGGTGCACGAGGCTGGCCTGACCCTGAAAGCCGGTTGTGGTATCGGCTATGAATTCTCGACCCTGCGTCCGCGTGGTGCCTTTGTCTCCGGTGCCGGTGCTTACACCTCCGGCCCGCTCTCCTTCATGGATATCTATGACAAGATGTGTTTCACCGTCTCGTCAGCCGGTGGCCGTCGCGGCGCCCAGATGGGCACCATGGATATCCGCCATCCCGATGTGATCGAGTTTATACAGGCCAAGCGTGAAGATGGCCGCCTGCGTCAGTTCAACCTCTCTCTGCTCATCACCGAAGATTTCGTCAAGGCGGTGAAAGAGGATGCCCCCTGGTCGCTGATCTTCCCCTACACTGCCAAAGAGGTGGAGCAGGATGGCATTGCGCTGGACGATCCCGCTCAGGTGCTATGGGCCGACTGGCCCAACAAGGAAGGGGTTGTATTCAACGAGTTGGGGCAGGTCGCTTGTAAGGTCTACAAGACCATGCCAGCCCGCAAGCTGTGGAATGTCATCATGACCTCCACCTATGACTATGCAGAGCCCGGTTTCATCCTGATCGACAAGGTCAACCAGATGAACAACAACTGGTTCTGTGAAGAGATCCGCGCGACCAACCCCTGTGGTGAGCAGCCTTTGCCGCCTTACGGTGCCTGTCTGCTGGGTTCGGTCAATCTGACCAAGTTTGTGCGCGACCCTTTTACTGAAAGCGCTGCGTTCGATTGGCAGGCGTTTCGCAAGGTGGTGGCCATCTTCACCCGCATGCTCGACAACGTGGTGGAGATCAACCAGCTGCCGCTGGCCAAGCAGCGCGAGGAGATCACAGCCAAGCGCCGCCACGGCATGGGCTTCCTAGGGCTTGGCTCTACCCTGACCATGCTGCAGATCAAGTACGGCTCTGCTGCATCCGTGGCCTTTACCGAGCAGGTATCCCAGGAGCTGGCGATGACCGGCTGGCAGGAGTCCCTGCGTCTGGCCAAGGAGAAGGGCTCTGCCCCCATCATGGAGCAGGAGTTTGAAGTGACTGGCAAGATGCTGCGTCTGCGCCCGGAAATGGCGGCTGATGGTATCAAGGTGGGCGACAAGGTGAAGGGCAAGGTGTTGCACGCACGCTATAGCCGCTATATGCAACAGGTTGCCGAAGTGGATCCTGCGCTGGTTGCCGAGCTGGCGGAAGTGGGTGGGCGTTTCACTCACCACAGCAGTATCGCGCCGACCGGCACCATCTCGCTGTCACTGGCCAACAACGCCAGCAACGGCATCGAACCAAGCTTTGCCCACCACTACAGCCGCAACGTCATCAAGCCGGGCAAGAAGAGCAAGGAGAGCGTGGATGTCTACTCCTTCGAGCTGCTGGCCTACCGCGAGCTGGTGAATCCGGCCGCCATGCCCTATGCCGATGATGAGGCGAGCCGTCTGCCGGACTATTTCATTACTGCCGATGACATCAGCCCGGCGCAGCATGTGGACATTCAGGCGGCGGCCCAGCGCTGGATCGATTCCTCCATCTCCAAGACTGCCAACGTGCCGACCGATTTCCCGTTCGAGCAGTTCAAGGACATCTACATGTATGCCTCGGACTCCGGTCTCAAGGGCTGCACCACCTTCCGCTTCAATCCGGAGGCCTTCCAGGGCGTTCTGGTGAAGGAGAAGGATCTGGAGAACACCCTCTATGAGTTCACTCTGGAGGATGGCTCCGTCATCTCCGTCAAGGGGAACGAAGAGATCGAATACGATGGCGAGCTGCATACGGCCGCCAACCTCTACGACGCCTTGAAAGAAGGCTATTACGGTAAATTCTGAGAACGACATTATGGTCAAGAAGATCGACAAGAAAATCGTCGCCTACAAGGTGCGTACCAAGGATGAGCCGCAAGAAGATCTCTCTGCGCAGGATGACGTGGTGCACATGCACGAAACCGTGCTGCGTCCGGAGCGGCTGATGGGCACCACCTACAAACTGAAGACGCCGGAGCATGTCTCCGAGCACTCGCTGTTCATCACCATCAACGACATCATTCTCAACGAGGGCACGGTTCACGAAACTCGCCGTCCGTTCGAGATTTTCATCAACTCCAAGAGCCTGGAACACTATCAGTGGATCGTGGCGCTGACCCGCATCATCTCGGCGGTATTCCGCAAGGGTGGGGATGTCACCTTCCTGGTGGAGGAGCTGCGTTCCGTATTCGATCCCAAGGGCGGCTACTGGAACAAGGGCAAGTATGTGCCGTCGCTGATCGCCGAAATTGGCAACGTGATCGAGAGCCATCTCACCGAGATCGGCATGCTCAAGGCGCCGGGGTTGGACGAGCATCAGCAGGCGTTTCTGGCCGAGAAACAGGCCGAGTTGAAAGCCGCTCAGGAGGCCGAAGAGCAGCAGGCTGGCAGTGGTTTCCCGGCCAATGCCGCGCTCTGCTACAAGTGCCACACCAAGGCGCTGGTGCTGAAGGATGGCTGCATGACCTGCCTCAACTGTGGCGACTCCAAGTGCGGCTGACAGACATGCCCAAGTAGTTGAACGATAGAAAAAAGACCGGCCACAGTGCCGGTCTTTGTATTGCTGTTTTTATGCGCAATCAAATCAGGCGGCCAAGTGATTTGTTGCGCGATAGTAAAATCGGGCGTAGCGTTGAGGGTAATAAAACTGTCACGGCCGTGTGGTTTCAATGACATCTGAGATTCACACACGTGGCCCTTCAGTGCCAAGGAGGATGCTTATGGACAATACGGACCGAAAGCTGTTTATCCTGGATACCAACGTTCTGCTTCACGACCCCCTCGCTATCTACTCCTTCAAAGAGCACGACGTGCTCATCCCCATGACGGTGCTGGAAGAGCTCGATAACATCAAGGATCGCAACAAGGATGTCAGCCGCGACGCGCGGGTGGCCATTCGTGCGCTGGAAGATGTGTTCCGCGATGCAACCCCGGATCAGATCACCCAGGGCGTGCCGCTGGCTGGCGAAGCGAGCGGCAATATCTGCATCTTCAGCGATCACCATCTGCCGCAGGATGCCGAGGTGTTTACCGACAAGGAGGCCGACAACCGCATCATCAACGCGGCCCTCTATCTGCAAAAGCACGAGTTGAAGCGTCAGGTGGTGCTGGTCACCAAAGACATCAACATGCGCCTCAAGGCCAAGGGGGCCGGGCTTGCTCACGTTGAAGATTACCGCAGTGACCAGCTGATCGATGATATCCGCCTGCTGGCCAAGGGCTTTCAGGTTGTGCCCGGCAGCTTCTGGGAGCGGGTTGGCGAGTGCGAGAGCGAGACCCATGGCCGCGATACCATCCATGTGATCGATGCCAATCTGCTGGAAGGGGTTCACGTAAATCAGTATCTGGTGGATGAAGAGAATTTCTTCGCCGCCCGGGTACTCAGCCACGATGTCAACAAGATCCGCATCAAGGATCTGGGCCGCGAGCGACTGATGTCCCGCAAGGCGTGGGGTGTCCATCCCAAGAATGTCTATCAGGGGATGGCGCTGGATGCACTGCTCGATCCGCACATCGATCTGGTGATCCTGACCGGCCCGGCCGGTTGCGGCAAGACCTTGCTGGCCATGGCGGCGGCTTTGGAGCTGGTGATTGAGAAGGGCATTTACGAGAAGGTGATCGTCACCCGGAATACCCCGGAAATTGCCGAAAGCATCGGCTTCCTGCCCGGCACCGAAGAGGAGAAGATGATGCCCTGGTTGGCGGCGGTGACCGACACCCTGGAGGTGCTGCACAAGCAGGACGAGAACATGAGCGGCTCGCTCAGCTACATCATGGAGAAGGCCAACATCCAGTTCAAATCGGTCAACTTCATGCGCGGGCGCAGCATCCAGAACACCTTCGTGCTGCTGGATGAGTGCCAGAACCTGACAGCATCGCAGATCAAGACCATCATCACCCGCTGCGGGGAGGGTACCAAGATCGTCTGCTCCGGTAACCTGGCCCAGATCGATTCCAACTACCTGAGTCCGGTGACCTCGGGTCTCACCTACATCGTCGAGCGTTTCAAGGATTTTGACGGCAGTGCCAACATCTTCCTCAATGGCGTGGTGCGTAGCCGACTGGCCTCGTTCGCCGAGGAAAATCTCTGATTTAGCTGACTATCTTCATATGAAAAAGGGAAGCCACTTGGCTTCCCTTTTTTGATCCCGTCACCAGTTCAGTGTCCTTGGGTCACTGTCCAAGGTAGCGCAGCAGCCCCGGGTGGTCGCTGTTTTGCAGAATATCCGGCTTGCCTTGCAGGGCGATGCGCCCCTCGTCGACAAAGAGCACCTGATCGGCAATCAGCTGAGCATCTTCCGGATTGTGGGAGACCATCAGTACGGTAATGCCCTGTTCGCAGGCTAGCCTCGCCACTTCCGCCAGCATCTCCCGGCGCAGTGCGGGATCGAGGGCCGAGAAGGGCTCATCCAGCAGCAGCAGCGGTTTGCCGCGCACCAACGCGCGAGCCAGCCCGACCCGCTGCTGCTGGCCGCCGGAGAGCTGTTCAGGCTGGCGGTCTAACATCTCACCAAGGCCAACCCGCCCGGCTGCATCGATCACCTGTGCCCGTTGGGCGGCACTCAGGCGCAGGCCCGGGTGCAAGCCGATGGCGATATTGTCGAACACCGACAGATGGAGGAACAGGTTGTGATCCTGAAACAGGGTGGTGACCGGTCGCTCGGCGGGGCCCAGTGGCAGCAGGTCTGCACCATCGAAACTGAGGCGGCCTGATTCCACCGGCACGAAGCCGGCGATCATCCCGAGCAGGGTCGACTTGCCCGCGCCGCTTGGGCCAATCAGTGCGGTGATCTCTCCCTTGGGCAGGGTCGCGCTGAAGCTGACGCGCCAGTCGGGGTAGCTGGTCACCAGCGTATCAATGTTCAGCATGTTTTCCTCCAAGCCCCCGTTCCACCAGCCAGAACAGGGAGAAACAGAGTGTCAGCAGCAGCAGGGCGGTGGCGGCTGCTTCGGTCAGCCGATAGCTGCCGAGCTGTTGATAGAGCAGCCAGGGCAGGGTGGTAAGCTCCTGACTGCCAAACATGGCGATGGCGCCAAGATCCCCCAATGAGAGGATCATCGACAGCGCCATCGCCAGTGCCAGCGGGCGGCGCAGCAGCGGCCACTCCACCAGTCGCAGGCGATGCAGGGCACGTACCCCCAGACTGTCTGCCAGCCGATCGTATTGGCGCACCACCAGCTGCATGGGGGCGGAGAGGGTGCGCAGCACATAGGGTAGCGCCATCAGGGCGTTGACCAGCACCACCAGCCAGGGGCCGAGTGCGAATACATCGGCAAAGGGCATAAACAGGATGAAGAGACCGGTAGAGAGCACCACCGCCGGGATCATCAGGATCATCGAGCCGCTTGCCTCCCACAGAGCGGCAGCGCGCCGCTGGCGGGTGCGTACCTTGAGGTGACGGCTGGTGAGCAGCAGGCCGCTGCCGAGCAGGGTCGCCAGGGTGCCCGCCGCCAGCGCAATCAGCAGCGACTGGCCGCTCGCCTGCCACAGTTTGGCGGAGGTGAGCGCCGTCAGCAGGCCGGGCTGAAGGCCAGCCACCACAATGGCCAGCAGTGGTGGCAGAAAGATGGAGAGCCCGATACCGAGCGAGAGCAGATCCACTACGGCCGTGCCCGGCTGATGGCGATCCGGCCGCAGGCAGGGGCGACGAGGCGTCACCCGACTGGCCGGGGGGCTCTGCAGCTTGTGCTGCAGGGCGAGCAGGGCGGCGGTCAGGATGAGCTGCACCAGCGCCAATCCGCCCGCGGTGGCGAGATCGAAGTCAAAGCGCAGCGCCTGATAGACAGCCACCTCCAGAGTGGTGGATTTCGGCCCGCCCCCCAGCGCCAGTACGGTAGTGAAGCTGGTGAAGCAGAGCATAAAGATGAGGCTGGCCAGCCCCGGCAATATGCCGCGGATCAGCGGCCATTCCAGCAGCCGGAAGATATGGGATGAGCGCATGCCGAGCTGGCTGGCAAGGCGCCAGCTCGATTCGGGGATGCTCTCTATGCTCTGCAGCATCAGGCGTGCCGCCAGCGGCATATTGAAGAAGACGTGGGCCAGCAGGATACCGAACAGGCCGTAGAGATAATTGCCGGGATCCAGCCCCAAGGTGCGCAGCAGCTGCGGCAGCCACCCCTGCTTGCCGTGTACCGCTACTATGCCGAAAATGGCGATGATGACCGGCAGTACCAGCGAGAGGCCAAATAGCTTGATCAGCAGGGTTCGGCCAATGAAACGGCGCCGCGCCAGCGCGCGGGCCACCGGAATGGCCAGCCCGAGACTGAGCAGGGTGGAGAGCAGTGCCTGCCCCAGACTGAAGCCCAGCACATGACGCAGATAAGGATCTGCGATCAGGGTGCGAGGGGCCAGCGAACCGGCCTGCCACAGCAGTGCCGTCAGCGGCCCGAGGGATAACAGCAGGATCAACAGGGTAGCTACACTGCCCGGCAACCACCAGAGGGGACGAGCCTGTAGTTTCAGATAACGGCTCACTGGGTGACGGCTTGCAGCCACTCGCGGATCCACCCTTTGCGATTGGCGGCCACCTCATCGCTGCTGAAGGCGAGCGGCTTGGCTACGGTGATCATCTGCTCGAAGCCCTTGGGCAGCGGCGTGTCGATCACCGGATACATCCAGTTGCCGGTCGGGATTTCCTGCTGGAAGGCGGGGCTCACCATAAATTGCAGGAACTGGTCAGCCAGCTTCCCCTGTTTGGCGCTCTTCAGCTTGGCGGCCACTTCTACTTGACGGTAGTGACCCTCCTCGAAGGCGGCAGCCTGATACTGAGGCTTGCTCTCGGCAATCAGGTGATAGGCCGGAGAGGTGGTGTAGGAGAGCACCATGTCCGCTTCACCATCGAGGAACATGCCATAAGCTTCTGACCACCCCTTGGTGACGGTGACCGTCTTTTTGGCAAGCTCGGCCCAGGCGGCAGGCGCCTTGTCGCCGTAGACAGACTTCATCCACAGCATCAGCCCCTGCCCCGGGGTGGAGGTGCGGGGATCCTGATAGATCACCTTGAGATCGGGCCGCTCCACCAGCTCTTTCAGGCTCTTGGGTGGTTGCTTGAGTTTGTCCTTCTCATAGACGAAGGCGAAGTAGCCGTAGTCGTAGGGGACGAAGGTATCATCCTGCCAGCCACCCGGCACCTTGATGCCATCCAGCTTGGCGGGATGAGGGGCGAACAGGCCGCTCTGTTTGGCTTCGCTGATGAGGGCATCGTCGAGCCCCAGCACCAGATCGGCCTTGCGGTGGTTGCCCTCCAGCCGCAGCCGGTTGAGGATGGCGACCCCATCTTCGAGGGGAACCAGATTGAGGGTGCAATCGCACTCTTTCTCGAAGGCCTGTTTGATCTTGGGCCCCGGCCCCCACTCGGCAGTGAAGGAGCTGTAGGTGTAGACGGTGAGGGTGTCGGCGGCGAACACATTGGCCGACAGCAGGCCGGTGGTGACCAGCAGCAGGGTCTTCATGGGTGGCACTCCCTATTACTTGTTAATAACGAGGTGCCAGCGGGTGAGGGCGCAAAAAATGAGCGCCATGCCTCAAATTCCTCCGCCAGCATTATCTGGATCAGGTACACGGGTATAATCTCAGCGGTAAACCGCACCCCGTTTGAGAAACGAACCGCATTGTATTAACGTTCTTTTGGGTAGACCAGCACAATTGTGCAATACCCATGAGATGACGCCCACCCAACAGAGGATGTTCGCGTGCTTACCAATACCAAGGAAAGGCGTGCCTTTGCGCGCATGGTCATCAATGCTCCGGTCACCGTCTATCAGCAGCAGCTGGTGCTGGAGGGGATCTGCCGGGATCTCAGTGCCAACGGCATGGGGATTGCGGTCTCTGAACACCAGCTCGACATCAATCAGCCCATCCGGATCAGTCTTGCCACCAACAACAACCTGTTGCCCCCCTTTGAAGCCCATGCCCGTATTATCCGGGTGCTGGAGGAGGAGCGCGGGTTGCTGCTGGCGGTAGAGTTTCTGCCTCAGGGTTAATCCTCTCTCCCCATCGGCAGAGGGAGGGGATTAACCTTTCTCCTGAACCGGCTGCACACTCAACTGCTTGCTATCGACCAGCGTTTTGCTGGTCGATGCTATTTGGCCCGCAGGCAAGGTGGCGGGACCGGTAGGTTCGAGCAGCAGGTAGTTCTGCCCCTGCCAGTTGAGGGTCACATCCCCCGGCTTGGCGGGCAGGTCAACGGCCAGCAGGGCATGGCCGGGGACGAACACCATGGCCTGTTTCAGCTCCGGAAAGAGCTGAGCCAGCATGGCGGCCATCAGGGTTACCTTGCTGTCGCAGTCCCCCCGGTTCTGCTCCAGCACCTGACGGGGCGGGAGAAAGCCCTTGCCCTGCCTTCCATTCAGGCTGTCGAGCTGCTGATAGGGGATGCTCTGGATAAAGGTGAGCATATGGGCCACGGTTTTCTGGCGCGCTTCCGTTTCGGTGCTGCCTTGCTGTTTGAGTTGATCCGCCAGCAGAGCCAGCCCGCTGCGACTCTCCAGCGCGATGCGCACATGATCCTGCTTCACCGCCAGCTGCCCGTCCGGGGTGTTGAAGTACTGGAAGTAGTGTTTGGTCAGCCAGGCCTGCTCCTCTTTGCTCCGCTTGGACTGCAGAAAGGCCATCGCCTCGCGCGCCTTGTCCTGATTGCGGCTTTTCAGATGCAGCTCCAGCGAGGGACGGGCGAGGGTGAACTGCACCTCGGGGTAGTTCTGGCGCACCTCCCGCAGCAACACCTGCAACACCTCCTCCTGCATTCTCGCCGGGCGATAGGCGATGAGGGGCGGCAACTTGCCCTGTTCGAGCCGGTAGGTGAGCTGTTGGGGTTTGCCTTCGCTATTTTGCCAGCCGACGCTGATCTGGCCGAGGCTGTTGTTGAAGCTGGTTTGGCTGGCACCCGCAGGCAGGGCAAGCAGCAGGGCACAGAGCAGAGGAATTGCCGTCGGTCTCTTCATCATCCTTTCCTGTGGCACGGGCCAGTTCCGGTGGCCCAAAGTGGGAAGCGTAGCGGACAGTAAAACAGGGAGCCGAAGCTCCCTGTTGATTCTACTCGTTTTTTTGCAACTGGCGCGTTAAATCCAGCTCGGCTGCTTCGCCTCAAAGGCGCTGATGGCGGCCTCGTGCTGCAGGGTCAGACCGATGGCATCCAAGCCGTTGAGCAGGCAGTAACGGCGGAACTCGTCGATCTCGAAACCGAAGCTGAGATCACCTGCGCGCACCTGATTGGCTTCCAGATCCACCTCGATCTCGATGCCCGGCTTGGCGGCCACCAGCTGGAACAGGGCGTCGACCTCCTCCTCCTTCAGGCGTACCGGTACCATGCCGTTGTTGATGGCGTTGCCGTAGAAGATATCGGCAAAGCTCGGCGCTATGATGGTCTTGAAACCGTAGTCGGCCAGCGCCCAGGGGGCGTGCTCGCGACTAGACCCGCAGCCGAAGTTCTCGCGGGCCAGCAGAATGCTGGCACCGGCGAATTGCGGCTGGTTCAGAACAAACTCGGGGTTGGGCTGCTGGCCGGCATCGTCCAGAAAGCGCCAGTCATGGAACAGATGCTTGCCGAAACCGATGCGGTTGACCTTCTGCAAAAACTGCTTGGGAATGATGGCGTCGGTGTCGACGTTGGCGCTGTCGAGGGGGACGACGATCCCTTTATGCTGTTTGAATCCTGTCATCATTGGTTCCTCTTACAGTGCACGAATGTCGGCGAAGCGGCCGGTGACGGCGGCGGCGGCGGCCATGGCCGGACTCACCAGATGGGTGCGGCCGGCGCGGCCCTGACGTCCTTCGAAGTTGCGGTTGCTGGTGGAGGCGCAGCGCTCCCCCGGTTGCAGCCGGTCGTTGTTCATCGCCAGACACATGGAGCAGCCGGGCAGGCGCCACTCAAAACCGGCCTCGATGAAGATCTTGTCCAGACCCTCGGCTTCGGCCTGCGCCTTCACCTGTTCGGAGCCCGGCACCACCAGCGCCTGCACGCCAGCGGCTACCTTGCGACCGCGGGCGATGGCGGCTGCGGCACGCAGATCCTCGATGCGGCTGTTGGTGCACGATCCGATAAACACCTTGTCGATGGCAACGTCGGAGAGCTTCTGGCCCGGTTGCAAGTCCATGTAGGCGAGCGCCTTGCGGGCGGATTGCTGTTCCATCAGATCGCTGAAGGATTCCGGTGCCGGAATCGGCTCATTGACGGCAATCACCTGGCCCGGGTTGGTCCCCCAGGTGACCTGCGGGGCGATATCGGCGGCGTCCAGCACCACTTCGGCATCGAAACGGGCACCTTCATCGCTCTTGAGGCTCTGCCAGAAGGCGATGGCCTGCTCCAGCGCCTCGCCTTTGGGGGCGAACTCCTTGCCGCGGATGTAGTCGATGGTGGTCTGGTCGGGGGCTATCATGCCGGCCTTGGCGCCCAGCTCGATGGCCATGTTGCACACCGTCATCCGCCCTTCCATGGAGAGGCTCGCAATGGCCTCGCCAGCAAACTCCACCACGTAGCCGGTACCACCGGCATGGCCGACCCGGCCTATGATGGCCAGCACAACGTCCTTGGCACTGATGCCCTCGGCCAGCTTGCCGTTGACCGAAATGCGCATGGTCTTGGCGCGGCCCTGTTTCAGGGTCTGGGTCGCCATCACATGCTCCACTTCGGAAGTACCGATGCCGAAGGCCAGCGAGCCGAAGGCGCCGTGGGTGGCGGTGTGGGAGTCACCGCAGACGATGGTGGTGCCGGGCAGGGTAATGCCGAGCTCGGGGCCCATCACATGGACGATCCCCTGATATTTGTGGTTGAGATCGTAGAGGCGAACCCCGAACTCTTTGCAGTTGTCCGCCAGCGTCTCCATCTGGATGCGGGCCATCTCGCCGGAGGCGGCGATGTCCTTGGTGGTGGTGGAGACGTTGTGATCCATGGTGGCCCAGGTCAGGTCCGGGCGGCGCAGCTGGCGGTTCATGGCGCGCAGGCCGTCGAATGCCTGCGGGCTGGTCACTTCATGCACCAGATGGCGGTCGATGTAGATGAGGGGGGTTTCCCCTTCCACTTCCCGTACCACGTGGGCGTCGAATACTTTCTGATAGAGGGTCTTGGCCATTGCTTCTCTCTTCCTTGTTCTCTGTTATGCGGCTCAGATCCGGGCGGCGATCTGGCTACCTATCTCGGACGTGCTCTGCACCGGGTGGCGGGCGCTGGCCTGATGCAGGTCGGCGGTGAAGTAACCCTCGGCCAGGGTCTGGGCCACGGCTTGCTCGATGGCTTGAGCTGCGGCTTCCTGGCCCAGGCTGTAGCGCAGCATCAGGGCGGCGGAGAGGATCTGGGCGATGGGGTTGGCAATCCCTTTGCCGGCGATATCCGGGGCCGAACCACCGGCCGGTTCGAACAGGCCGAAACCTGATTCGTTGAGGCTGGCGGAGGGGAGCAGTCCCATGGAACCGGTGATCATGGCGCACTCGTCGGAGAGGATGTCACCGAACAGGTTGGAGCAGAGCAGCACATCGAACTGGGATGGATCCTTGATGAGCTGCATGGTGGCGTTGTCGATATACATATGGTTGAGGGTTACGTCCGGATAGGACTTGGCGACTTGCGTCACCACCTCGCGCCACAGAATGGAAGAGGCGAGCACGTTGGCCTTGTCAATGGAGGTGACTTTGCCACGGCGCACACGCGCCGACTCGAACGCAATCTTGGCGATGCGCTCAATCTCGAAGCGATGGTACACCTCGGTATCGAAGGCCTTTTCGTTCGCCCCTTCTCCCTCGCGCCCCTTGGGCTGGCCGAAGTAGATGCCACCGGTCAGCTCGCGCACACAGGCGATGTCAAATCCGCGATCGGAGATATCGGCGCGCAGCGGGGAGAACTGTTCCAGACCGGTATAGATACGGGCCGGACGCAGGTTGCAGAACAGCTTGAAGTGGGCGCGCAGGGGCAGCAGTGCGCCACGCTCAGGCTGATCGTTAGGGGGCAGATGTTCCCATTTCGGGCCGCCCACCGAGCCAAACAGCACGGCATCGGCCGCTTCACAACCCGCGATGGTGCTTTGCGGCAGCGGGGTGCCGTGGTTGTCGATAGCGATGCCGCCCACGTCGTGGTGATCATACTCGAAGGCGAGGCCGAACCGGGCCTGCACCTTCTCCAGCACCTTGATTGCCTCGGCCATCACTTCAGGGCCAATGCCGTCACCCGGCAATACTGCGATCCGATAACTGCTCATACACTCTCCATCCTGATATTGTCTTTGAGATCCCTCTGCCCGTTTTTCCCGACGCTGCGCGCGGTTCCCGGTTCAGACGTTCCCCGTCCTGATGTTGTCATTCCATGCCGTCTGTGTGGCTGCGAGTCCTGCTCAGATGGTTTCCGATTTGATGCTGTCATTCCATTCCATCTGTTTGGTTCCGAGCCCTGTTCAGACGGTTTCTGATTTGATGCTGTTATTGCGTTCCATCTGCTCGGCCACCTGATCGGCGCGCCAGATGCTGTTGATCACATGGAGCAGGGCGTGGGCCGAGGATTCGATGATGTCGGTGGCCAGCCCCATGCCGTGGAATTTGCGCCCCTTGTACTCGGCGACGATATCGACCTGACCGAGGGCATCTTCCCCTTCACCCTTGCTCTTGAGGGCATATTTGTCGATGCGGATCTCATAGCCGGTGATTCGGTTGATGCACTGGTAGACCGCATCCACCGGGCCGTTGCCGGTAGCCGCTTCGCAGATCAGATCCTGTCCCACCTTCAATTTGACCGAGGCGGTGGCCAGTACCGAGCTGCCGCTCTGCACCCCGAGGTACTCCAGTTTGAAGTGCTCGGGCTCTTCGTGGATCTGGCTGAAGAAGGCCAGCGCTTCGAGGTCGTAGTCGAACACCTGCCCCTTCTTGTCGGCCAGGGTCAGGAACTTGCCGTAGAGGTGGTCGAGGTCGTAGCTGCTCTCGGCATAACCCATAGACTCCATCCGGTGCTTGATAACGTGGCGGCCGGAGCGGGAGGTCATGTTGAGGTTGTTCTGGGTCAGGCCAATGCTCTCGGGGGTGATGATTTCGTAGGTATTTTTCGCCTTGAGCACCCCATCCTGATGGATGCCGGAGCTGTGGGAGAAGGCGTTGGCCCCGACGATAGCCTTGTTGGGCTGCACCGGCATGTTGCAGAGCTGGCTGACCAGCGTGCTGGTGCGATGAATTTCGTTGTGGCGGATATTGGTTTGCACCCCGAGCAGGTCGGCGCGGGTTTTGAGGATCATCGCCACCTCTTCCAGCGAGCAGTTGCCCGCCCGTTCGCCGATGCCGTTGATGGTGCACTCGATCTGGCGGGCCCCCATCTGCACCGCGCCGATGGAGTTGGCCACCGAGAGCCCCAGATCATCGTGGCAGTGCACCGAGATGATCGCCTTGTCGATGTTGGGGACCCGGTTGAACAGGGTGTGGATGATGCCGGAGAACTCGGTCGGTACCGTGTAGCCCACGGTATCGGGGATATTGATGGTGCGGGCCCCCGCCTTGATGGCGGCCTCCACCATGCGGCAGAGGTTATCGATGGGGGTGCGGCCCGCATCCTCGCAGGAAAACTCCACATCATCGGTGTAGCGCAGGGCGTGCTTGATGGCGCCGACCCCCATCTCCAGCACATCCTCGAAGCTCTTTTTCAGCTTGCTCTCCACATGGATGGAGGAGGTGGAGATAAAGGTGTGGATGCGAAACGCCTCGGCGACCCGCAAGGCTTCGCCGGCGGCGTCGATATCCTTGGGCAGGGCGCGGGCGAGGGCGCAGACCCGGCTGTTTTTGATGTGGCGGGCTATGGTCTGCACCGATTGAAAATCGCCGGGAGAAGAGACCGGGAAGCCCACCTCCATGACGTCGACACCGAGCCGCTCCAGTGCCTGGGCGATCTGCAGCTTCTCCTTGACTGTCAAACTGGCCGCCAGGGCCTGCTCACCATCACGCAAGGTGGTGTCGAATATGATGACCCGATCTGACATGTGACTTCCCTCTTCCTAAGTTCGGTAACGTGCATTCTGCGGCGGCATAAAAAAACCCGTGCAGGGTGCACGGGTTTTTGTAAATTCCGGCTATGCCTTAGCCCGGCTACAAGGATCCCGCGCGAGTTAACGCGATTAGGGAGATTAGTAGTAGCGGGGTGGCGATACGCATGACGTTGTTATTCCTTCCAGTCGATAACGCTTTTACCAATATCGAGATTTTTATGCTGTGTCAACACGGAAGGTCAGGGGCAATCTGCTGACGTATTTAATCGGATTGTAAAGGATTGCAAATTTCCTTGTCCCATATTCGGCCCATGACCGATTATCTGGTCATTCCTGCTGTGCTCTATTCTCTGCACAACCAGATCGACTTATCAGCATTGGCTGAATTATCTGAGGTGTTAAATGGAAAAACGTAGACCTGGTCGTCCGGTCGGACGTTCTGACATTCGTGACAAGTTGCTTGCTGCCGCCCGTGAGCGTTTTCTCAATACTCCCTATAGCAAGGTGACTACACGCGAAATCGCGGAGCTTGCTGGCTCCAATCTGGCAATGATCCACTACTACTTCGGCAGTAAAGAGGGTCTTTACAAAGCGGTGTTGGGCGATGTCGCCGAGCCCCTCGACCATGCCTGGCAAGATGAACACAGCAATCACAGCCTCAACGAGCTGCTCAACACCTACTATCAGGTGATGGCGCCCAACAGCGAGCTGACCTCTGCCATCTCCAGCGCATTGTCGACCGAGAAGAGCCCGGGCCGGGATTTTGTGCTGAACCGCCTGCTGGAACGCCAGCTGCCGCAGTTCGATGCCCTGCTGGAAACCATGAAGTCCAACGGCGAGCTGGGTGACAACCTGGATCCCGACATGCTGAAGATCTCCTTCCTCAGCATGATGTGGCAGCCATTCGTGATGAAAGATCTCTACGAGCAGGTGTTTGGCCTGAAAGTGGATGAGCACTTCATGGCCCGTCTGGCGGACCACAACTGCCGTCTGATGGAGACCGGTCTGCGCGGCAGCCACTGATTTTGCCGCAACATCGAGATTAAAAAGGGCCATTCGGCCCTTTTTTCATAAATCTGTTATCCCTTGTTCAACGTAACGTCATCCCGCTTTCTTACTCTGCAAGCAGAATTCAGGGAAGGAGGGGATATGAACAAGATCCAGCAATGGGACCTGCAGGTGTGCCGGGTCTGCCTGCTTCACGGCTACAACCGGCAGCAGGCGAGGGTGAGTCGTCTCATTTCCCGCACCGGTGATGGCCCGCTTTACGCCGTGCTGGCCGCCCTGCTCTGGTGGCAGGGGGAGGCAGAGCGGGAACTGGTGCGACTGGCGCTGCTTGCCTTTGCCATCGAACTGCCCCTCTATCTGCTGCTGAAAAACAGCCTGAAACGGCAACGGCCGGTCGGCTTGCCGGTCTTTATCACCCCCTCCGATCGTTACAGCCTCCCCTCCGGCCACACCGCCGCCGCTTTTCTGATGGCCACCATACTGGCCACCGGCTTTCCGCTCTGGGCACCCCTGCTGTTTGGTTGGGCGGCGCTGGTGGGAGCATCCCGGCTGCTGCTCGGGGTACACTATCTGAGTGATTTGGTAGCCGGTGCCCTGCTGGGGGGCGGTTGCGCCGTGCTGGCGCTCAGCTGGAGCCACTCATGAGGATACTGTTTGGGGTGCAAGGCACCGGCAACGGTCATATCAGTCGCAGTCGCACTTTGGCGCGAGCGCTGCGCACGGCAGGGGTCGAGGTGGATTATCTCTTCAGCGGCCGCCCTGCCGACCGCTACTTCGACATGGAAGAGTTTGGCCCCTACCGCGCCTTTCCCGGCCTCACTTTTGTCAGCCACGAGGGGCGAGTTTCTCCGTGGCGCACCCTGCAAGCCGCCTCGCCGCTCACCTTCTGGCGGGATCTGCGGTCTCTCGATTGCAGCGAATACGATCTGGTGGTGAGCGATTTTGAGCCGCTGACCGCCCACGCCGCCCGCCGCTATGGCAAGCCGAGCCTCACCGTCAGTCATCAGGCCAGCTTCAACTGGCCCATTCCGCGCTGGGGGGAGGATGGGGTCAGCCGCCAGCTGATGCGCCACTTTGCCCCGGTGGATCAGCCGCTCGGGCTGCACTGGTTTCACTTCGGTCACCCCTTGTTGCCGCCGGTGATCGACCCTATCGCCGCTGCGCCGGATAACGGCGAGATCCTGGTCTATCTGCCGTTCGAGCAGACCGAGGCGATCGCTGCCCTGTTGTCGCGTTTTGGTCAGCAGCGCTTTGTCTGCTTTCACCCCGCCATTCGCACCCCCAGCCAATGGCGCAACCTGCGCTTCGAGCCGCCGTCGCGGCACGGGTTTATCGCCGTACTGGCCGGTTGTCGCGGCGTGATATCCAACGCGGGTTTCGAGCTGGCTTCCGAGGCGCTCACCCTCGGCAAGAAGCTGTTGGTCAAGCCCCTCGGCGGCCAGTTCGAGCAGCTGACCAATGGCAAGACCCTCGAGATGATGGGGCTGGCGACCCTGATGGATGTGCTCGATGCCAATCTGGTGCGTACCTGGCTCGACAGCGCCTCGCCGGGGGCGGTCTGCTACCCCGATGTAGCGGGGGAGCTGGCCCGCTGGCTGGCGGCGGGCGCTGACGAGAGCGTGGCCTCTCTGTCGCGGCGGCTCTGGGCGCGCACCCTGTTTCCGGAGGAGGTGAGTGATCGCCTGAGCGAGCTGGATGGCGGCGACTGTTTATCCAGTTGCTGGTTATCGCAAGTGAGCGTTGTTGACTAGACTGAAAGGCGATCCCACCAAGGAGAGGACGGAGCAAATGCGCTTTACCAATGAAAACGGCGAAGTCATGAACCTGGCTGACAATCTCACCCTGCACGAGTTGCTCGATATGGGTGTCAGCATTTCGGTCAGTGAAGAGACCGATCCGGATCAGCAGATCTGGCTGGCTGAGCCGGATCAGGACAACTGATTCATCATTCGGCATCAAGCCCACCGCTGAGCGGTGGGCTTTTTTGTGGCTGTTTTTCCCCTCAGCGGAATGATCCGCTGGCCATTCCCCGACTTCCTTCCCTTTTGTCTCATGGTCGCTGCGGCAAGTCATTGAATGTTAATAGCCGGTTGAAATGTATGACTGTTCTGGTCAGATAAAGCCGTGGACAAGCGTTATGAAGCGGGTTAAGTTGGTTTTTCACCCTATTTTTGGGTGAATGACGGAAAAATCCTTTTTTTCTACTGTCGACGGGGCTGAATTGGGCCGATCTGCATTCAGATAACAACAAGAAACGGATCGGGCCGTGCCGGGAAGCACGGCATCGTCGGCGGGATTCGCTAAACGGAGCAAAGCCTGGAGGGCTTTATCATGGAGATGTTATCAGGCGCCCAGATGGTGGTTAGAGCGCTGGAAGATCAGGGAGTTGAGCACGTCTTCGGCTACCCTGGTGGCTCAGTGCTCGACATCTATGACGCTCTCTTCGAAAACGGCAAGATGGAGCATGTCTTGGTGCGGCACGAGCAGGCCGCGGTTCACATGGCTGACGGTTACGCCCGTTCCACCGGCAAGGTGGGAACCGTGCTGGTAACGTCAGGCCCGGGAGCGACCAACTGCATTACCGGTATTGCCACCGCCTATATGGATTCCATTCCGCTGGTGATCCTCTCCGGCCAGGTGCCGACCAGCATGATCGGTGAGGATGCGTTCCAGGAGACTGACATGATCGGTATCTCCCGCCCGGTGGTGAAGCACAGCTTCCTGTGCAAGAAGGCGAGCGATATCCCTGAGGCCATCAAGAAGGCCTACTACATTGCCGCCAGCGGCCGCCCGGGGCCGGTGGTGGTGGATCTGCCCAAAGATGTGCAGAACCCGAAAGAAAAATTCCCCTACCAGTATCCCGAGACGGTCTCCCTGCGCTCCTACAACCCGACCAAGTCTGGCCATAAAGGGCAGATCAAGCGGGCTGCCAAGCTGCTGGTAGAAGCCCAGCGCCCGGTGATGTACGTGGGCGGTGGAGCCATCAACGCCAATGCGGACCATCTGGTGACCAAGCTGGCGGAGCTGCTGAATCTGCCGGTGACCACCACCCTGATGGGGCTGGGGGCCTTCTCCGGTGTCCATCCGCAATTTATCGGCATGCTGGGGATGCACGGCACCTTCGAAGCCAACAAGACCATGCACAACGCGGATCTCATCTTCGCCGTCGGTGCCCGCTTCGATGACCGCGTCACCAACAACGTGGCCAAGTTCTGCCCCAATGCGACCGTGGTTCATATCGATATCGACCCGACCTCCATCTCCAAGACGGTGCAGGCCCATGTGCCTATCGTCGGCTCGGTGGAAACCGTGCTGGAGCAGATGCTGGAAGTGATCCGCGAGTGTGGCTTCGATAACGACAAGGAGGCGCTGGCGGACTGGTGGAGCCAGATCAACCAGTGGCGCTCCCGTCACTGTCTGGCCTACGAAAAGTCGGCTACCCAGATCAAGCCGCAACAGGTTATCGAGACCCTTTACAAAGTGACTCAGGGTCAGGCGTTCGTCGCCTCCGACGTCGGCCAGCACCAGATGTTTGCTGCCCTCTACTACCCGTTTGCCAAACCGCGCCAGTGGATCAACTCAGGGGGCCTCGGCACCATGGGCTTCGGTATTCCGGCCGCCATGGGGGCCCAGTTTGCCAACCCTGATGCGGTGGTCTGCTGCGTCACCGGTGATGGCTCGGTGCAGATGAACATTCAGGAGCTCTCCACCTGCATGCAGTACGGGGTGCCCATCAAGATCATCTCCATCAACAACCGTGCGCTGGGCATGGTCAAGCAGTGGCAGAAGATGTTCTACGGCGGTCGTCACAGCCACTCTTACATGGAGTCCCTGCCGGACTTCGTCAAGCTGGCGGAAGCCTATGGCCATGTCGGCATCGCGGTGAGTGATCCGGCCGAGCTGGAGAGCGCCATGGAGAAGGCCTTCGCCATGAAGGATCGGCTGGTGTTCATGGATATCTCGGTCGACCCGGATGAGCACGTCTATCCGATGCAGATCAAGTTTGGTGCCATGGATGAGATGTGGCTGAGCAAGACGGAGAGAACCTGATGAGACACATCATTTCAGTACTGCTGGAGAACGAATCTGGCGCCCTGAGCCGGGTGGTGGGTCTCTTCTCCCAGCGCGGCTACAACATCGAGACTCTGACGGTGGCGCCCACCGAGGATCCCACCCTGTCGCGCATGACCATCGTCACCATGGGTGACGAGCGGGTGCTGGAGCAGATCCAGAAGCAGCTGCACAAGCTGGTGGATGTGCTTAAGGTGTGCGACTTGAGCGAAGGGGAGCATATCGAGCGGGAGATCGCGCTGGTCAAGGCGCGCGCCGCCGGTGGTGCCCGTGACGAGCTGAAACGGCTGGCAGATATCTTCCGCGGCCAGATCGTCGACGTCACTCCTGAGCAGTACACGGTGCAGCTGGTGGGTACCAGCGAGAAGCTGGATGCCTTTATCAAAACAGCCGCCCAGACCAACGAGATCATCGAAGTGGTGCGCTCCGGCGTCTGCGGTATCTCCCGGGCGGACAAGGCGCTGCGGCCCTGATGGCTGGCGGGACTGCTGATGATGCGTCAGCTGCCGCAGAGTGAAAGGAAAGAGGGCTCTGCGGAGCCCTTTTTGTTTGGTTTTTCTTTACGATGGGGGGAGGGATGTTCGGTATTCATGATCTTGCACTGTTTATGGTCTCGGGGCTGCTGCTCAATATCATGCCGGGGCCCGACTCCTTGCTGGTCATGCTGCGCAGCGGTTCGCAAGGGTGGCGTGCCGGTTCGGTCGCGACGTTGGGCATCGGCACCGGTGTCATGGTGCATGTGTTGGCGGCGGCCCTCGGTCTGTCGGCCCTGCTCAGTGCCTCGGCCGAGTTGTTTGCCCTTATCAAGCTGGCTGGCGCCATCTACCTCATCTATCTGGGGTTCTCCCTGCTGCGTCAGCAGGCAACGGGTGCAATGGAGGGAGGGGCCACCCTGCCCGCCCTCTCCTATGGCCAGATTTACCGGCAGGGTGTGCTGACCAATGTGCTCAACCCCAAGGTCGCGCTCTTTTTCCTCGCCTTCGTGCCCCAGTTCATCACACCGGATGCCCCCGACAAGGCGTTCGCCTTTATCCTGCTCGGCTGCATCTTCAATCTGGGCGGTATCATCTGGTGTCACCTGCTGGTCTTTACCACCGTCTATGCCAGCCACAGGGTACGGTTGTCACAGCGTCTCGGCCGCTGGCTCAACCGGGGCATCGGCACCCTGTTTGTCGGGCTCGGGATCAAGCTCGCCAGCGACTAGCATGCCGCTTTCTGACCTGGGGCAGGTTATCGCGCGCGGCGCTGTGGTATGGTCGGCGGTCAGCTGCGGGGCCAGCCCCGCGCGCTCTCTTTTTCAGGTCAGCCCCACTGGCCGCAGCAGCGAGATCCCTTGCCCAGATGAACATCGCCCGGCTCAAGAACTTTACCGAGATTGTGAAGAACAACTTCAATATATCGGCGACGGCGGAGAAGCTCTACACCTCCCAGCCCACCCTCAGCAAGCAGATGAAGATGCTGGAAGATGAGCTGGGGCTCGCCCTCTTTACCCGCAAGGGGAAGAATCTGGTCGGCTTGACCAGTGCAGGCGAGCAGGTGATGGAGTTGGCCAAGGGGGTAGTGGCGCAGGTGGAGCAGATCAACCAGCTGTCGCTCGGGGAGCAGCTGGCCACCAGCGGGGTGCTGCGTATCGCCACCACCCACACCCAGGCCCGCTACAAGCTGCCAGCGGTGATCACCGAGTTCAGCCGTCGTTATCCCGATGTGGCGATCCAGCTCCATCAGGGGGCACCTGCCCAACTGGCCCAGATGGTGCAAAGCGGCGATGTGGATATGGCGATCGCCACCGAGTCCATGTATCTGTTCGACGAGCTGGCCGCCGTCCCCTGTTATCGCTGGGGGCGCAGCGTGGTGGTGCCCCACGGTCATCCGCTGATCGACTGCCAGCCGCTGTCGATGGCCGATCTGGCTCGTTATCCCCTCATCACCTATGTGTTCGGCTTTACCGGCCGCTCCAAGATGGACAAGGCCTTCAGCCGCCATGGCCTCTCGCCGAAAACCGTGCTGACTGCCACCGATACCGATGTGATCAAGCACTACGTCCGGCTCGGGATGGGGGTCGGGGTGATTGCCAGCGTGGCCTTCGACGAGGGGGACAGGGAGGATCTGGTGAGCCTCAACATCGACCACCTGATCGCCTCGAGTGCCACCCACATCTGCCTGCGCAAACATGCCCATTTGCGTGACTACATGTACGACTTTATCCACCTCTACGCCCCCCATATCAGCCGGGATACGGTGCAACTTCATCTGATCAATCAGCCGCCCGCCGTCAATATGGTGGAGTTGCCGTGGCTCTAGCCGCGGGGTGTCTGCCGCGTACAGAGCAAACATGCAGAGATAAAAAAAGAGAGGCCTTGGCCTCTCTTCTGGTTTTATCGGCATGCGGGATTAAGCGCTGCGGGTCGCCAGATTGATAAAGATCTGGGCTCCGACCAACAGGCAATCGTCATCGAGGTAATAGGGGTTGGCATGCAGGTAGTTGCAGATCCCCTTGGCCTGACAGCCGCTGCCGAGGAAGAACATGGCCCCCTTGCGGCCACGGCAGGCGTTGACCATATAGCTGAAATCCTCGCTGCCGGTCATCGGCTGACCCTGAGCGTTGATCCCCTCGGAGGGTAATACGTCGGCGGCCGCTTGCAGCAGACGGGCGCAGGCATCGGCGTGGTTCTCGACCGCTGGATACCCGGCATAGACCATCTTGGTCTTGAAGCCGCGCAGTTCGCTCTGGGCCACGATCTCCTTGAAGCTGTTCTTCAGGATCTGGTCGGTCTCGGCATCCATGGCACGGATGGTGCCGCGCGCCTGCACATGGTCGGCGATGGCGTTGGGGATGGTGCCGCCGTTGATCATGCCGCAGCCGAATACCGCCGGGCTGAACGGACTGGTGCGTTTGGCAACGATGTAGTCCATGTCCTCGATGATCCGCACCGCTTCGCGGATGGCATCCAGCCCCTTGTGGGGGGTCGAGCCGTGGGCTGAGATACCGTGCACATCCAGTGTCCAGGCAGAGCCCCAGGAGGACATGACACCGTGGTTGAACTTGATGGTGCCGGTCTCCAGGGCGCCGTCGTTATGGAGGGCATAGACCTCGTCCACCCCCTTCATGCAGCCCAGCTCCACCATCTTCTCGGCGCCCGGTACCCGCATGTCCTCTTCCGCCATCTGGAAGATAAAGCGGACGTTGTACTGCAGGCG
Organism: Aeromonas sp. 55A; assembly: GCF_051919665.1. Taxonomy (NCBI): domain Bacteria; kingdom Pseudomonadati; phylum Pseudomonadota; class Gammaproteobacteria; order Aeromonadales; family Aeromonadaceae; genus Aeromonas; species Aeromonas sp. 55A. The sequence goes on from NZ_JBQBEH010000008.1 coordinate 2,379,242, forward strand.
ATCGCGGTTGGCGGCCAGAAACTTGGCTGCGGTCAGAGCGATTGCCATATGGGAGTCGTGACCGCAGTTGTGAGCCATTCCCTCATGGGTTGACTTGAACGCAACGTCGCTCATGTCGTGCATCTCTAGGCCATCCATGTCGGCCCGGAAGGCGATGGTCGGCAGCACAGGATCAACCACCAGATCGCCGTGAAAACCGGTGAAGCCCGGGTAGTCGGTGAGGCGGTAGCCAAAGCCTGCCATCAGCTCGCGGCAGTAGGCCGAGGTCTTGAACTCGACGCCGGAGGCCTCCGGAATGGTGTGCAGATGGTGGCGCACTTCCTGACTGAAGTCGCGCAGGGCCAGCAGGGCCGGTTCAATGTGAATTTTGTTCATCAGATGATCCCTTGAATGGAGAAGCCGAGTTGGGCCACCAGCGAGGCGCCGAAGAAGCAGCAGGTGGAGACGATCATGAAGATCAGGATCACTTTCCAGGACATCTTCTTCAGCTCTTCCAGCTGACCGCCCACCGAGAGACCGGCAAAAGCCAGCAGCGGTACGCAGCAGGATAGGAAGGAGATCTTGGCGACGGCGTCGATAAAGAGACCGCGCACCGGGGTCTCCGGCAGGCAGATGAGAATGCCGATGATGGTGGCATAGGCAAACGCCGGCAGGGAGGAGGGCAGATAGCGCTTGGCAATCAGCGAAGCGAACACCACCAGCGACATGGCGATGAAGCTGTCACCCATCAGCCAGAGCGGGGTGCCGGTGGTCAGGGTCTGGGTGAACATGGCCAGCAGGATCGCCAGAAAGACGAACCGCATATCCATTACGATGCTTTTCATGCTTTCTCTCCTTTGGCAGTCAGGGCATAGATTTTTTCAGCGAGCGGCAGACCCAGATAGGTGAGGGAGAGAGCGCCGAGGGCAGATGAGAGCAGGTTCGAGGCTGCCGCGATACTCAACACCTGCTGAGCCAGCGCTTCGTCGAGACCGTTGATCAGGGCGCCGGAGGCGGCACTCAGCATGGAGCCTGAGCCCACACCGGAGCCGGCAGCCAGCGCCAGCGGGTGCAGGCCGGTGAGCGGGGCGATACTGCCCAGCACGCTGAACCAGAGGGTGCCGATCACGGAGCCGCACAGGTAGATTGCGAGCACGCCGATGTACTCCTGGGAGCCGGTGCCGAACTTGCCCTGAATTACCGCAACGGACGGCTCGCGACTGATGGAGGAGCAGGCCCCGATGGCGCGGCGGCCAAAGCCGAACTTCACCGCCAGCGGAATGGCGATCAGGATTGGCAGCAGGTTGCCAATCTCCTGCAGGAACAGCGGCACGCCGACGCTCAGGATCATCTTCAGGTTGGGGATGATCATCCCCGCGTACTGGGTGCCCAGGATCAGCAGGCTGAAGCCCACCATCTTGCCGCAGAAGCCCTCTTCTTTCTCGGTGAAGAGCTGCTTCCAGCCGGGTATGCGATCCTTGACCGGTTTGGCGGAGACAATCATGCCGATGATGACGGCAAAGAGCATCGGCAGGATCGGGATGATGGCGATGCCGATCTTGATCTCCTGTTTGCCTATCAGGTACTGGGCCACAAAGATCAGCATGGCGGTTGCCAATATGCTGACCGTGACCGTCTTGAGGGGGCTGGTTTGCTGCATAGTTTTTTCTCTTGTTATTCCCATGTGTGGCCATCGTCAGGATTGTCCAGACCGATGATGGGGGCATCATAGGGAGCTAAGAGGGGCAGGTATGTGACCTTCATCAAGCTGGCCATATGGCATTTTTTCATGGGGTATGCCCTTTAACCCTCTGGATACCAAGGGTTAAATGCCGTTAACAGAACGTCAGCATTGGCAGGACAAGATAAGCAAACAGGAGGGAAATGGGGACACCGCCCAGCAGGGCGGTGACGCGTATCAGGCGGGCGTTTTGAGGCGGGCACTACGCAACAGCAGGGGCAGTTGGTAGAGCACCAGGGCGCCGAGTACCAGTCCGGCACCGGCCAGTTTGGCGCCGCCGAGGGGTTCGTTGTAGAAGAGGGTGCTCAGCAGCAGGGTCCAGACCGGTTCCAGCAGCATCATCAGGGCGGCGTGGGCGGTGGTCATCTTGCTCAATGCATGGGTGAGCAGCCAGTAGCGCAATGTGGTGGCGATCAAGACGCTCGCCGCAAACCAGCCCCAGATACTGTGACTAACCCCGGCCTCGGGCCACTGTTCGGTCAGCAGGGAGAGCAGGGTGCCGAGCAGGCCGGTCATCGCCAGCTGGATGCAGGTGAGCCAGGTGGGGGCAATGGATTGGGCGAAGTGGCGATGGACGGCAAGCTGGATACCGAGGGTGGTGGCCGCCGCCAGAAACCAGAACAGCGAGAGCGACACGCCCCAGTGGGTACTGCTGGAGAGCAGCAGCAAACCGGCGATGGCGATGGGCAGGGTGAGCCAGTAGTGGCGACCGGGCTTGGCCAGAAAGGCTCCCCAGGCGGCCAGCGGGGCCATCAGGGTCGCGACGCTCATGATAAAGGCGCCGCTGCCGAGCGCATCGCTCTGGCTGATGGCGGTGACCCACAGCAGCAGGCTGGCGCCGAGGAGGGTGCCGCAACCGGCGGCGCGCACCATCTGGGGTCGGCTCGGCGGTGGCTCGCGCAACCAGGCCAGGGGGAGCAACAGCAGGGCTGCCAGCAGAAAGCGGCTGCCGATAAAGGCGGCAGGGGGCAGTTCGCGGATCGCCTCTTTCGAGAAGAGCCAGCCAGCGGCGGCCAGCAGGGTGACCAGTACCATCAGCAGCAGGGGAGTGCGGTTCATCGGGGTCGCCATGGTGAAATGGAGGGGAGAGCATAAAGGAAAGGCGCCAGGTATTGCTACCTGGCGCCTTTCGCATCTGCCTTGAACCGCCGTCGCGGCTCGCGGCCAGCAATCAGTTCATGCCGTATTATCGCATCACCGGTCTAATGCTGTTTGATGTCATCTGTAAATGAACTACATCTGTTTGATTTTTATCATTTAACTTTCCATTCTTGTCTAAAGCCATCTTAGGGGATATAAGACAAGTGTGGGTTCATGTGTGGGTTCAAAATGGCAATCTCAGATTCAAAACTCAAAGCAATGCTACGTGGTCACGATGATGATACGCCCAGAAAGGTTGCGGATAGGGATGGGCTCTCTGTTCTGTGGAGGAATAGCGGCAAAGTCAGCTTCGTGTACCGCTATCGAATTTTAGGCAAGGCAAAAAACCTGACTCTAGGCTCATATACCGGACAGGAGGGGGGGCTATCGCTTTCCGAAGCAAGGAAAAAGGCGGCGCAATGTCGAGCTTGGCTGGAAGAGGGTAATGATCCCGCCTTGATGACGCGGATCGGGAAAGATGAAAGGCTCAAACCTGTCACAGTTAAAGATGCTCTCGAGTATTGGCTCTGCCATCACGCCGATAAGAAAAGGTCGAACAGTGAGAAGCATCGCCAGCAATTTGCGAAGTGGGTCTATCCCCGTATCGGAGATCTTCCCTTGTCAGATTGTGATACTCGTCACTGGTTGAGCGTCTTTGACGAGTACTCGAAGGTAGCGCCTGTGGCTAGTGGATATTGTTTCCAAAACTGTAAGCATGCTCTGAAGTTTTGTCGTGTCAGACAGTTTGCAGTCAGTAATGCGTTGGATGACTTGACTGTTGCTGATGTTGGGCAAAAAGCGAGTAAGCGAGATAGGGTTCTGACGCTAGAAGAACTGCAAACACTATGGAAGTGGGCTGAGAAGCTAGGCCCATATTGCTACTACGGAAATTTGGCCAAGATTCTGTTGTCGTTCGGTGCAAGAACTCAAGAAGCTCGGCTATCAGCACCCGAAGAATGGAATCTAGTCGAAGGTACATGGACAGTACCTGCGTCTAACTCAAAAACAGGTAATAAAATCGTGAGACCAATACCTGATTTTATTCGGCCGACGATAGAGCTCTTGCTGAAAGCAGCCGCTGCACAGTCATCCTCATACTTGCTAGGGGAGCTCAAGCGACCAGAAGCGGTAAGTCAGTGGGGAAGGGGGATTTGGAAACGGATTGGGCATAACGCCCCTTGGACATGGCACGATCTGCGAAGGAGCTTAGCGACCCGCCTTAACGAGGCTGGGATTGCCCCCCATGTCGTGGAACAAATTCTAGGTCATGCCCTACCTGGTGTAATGGCTCACTATGTTCATACGGTTCGGTTACCGGAACAAAAAATGGCTCTGGAGTTATGGGGAGGTATTTTGAAACCATCAGAAAAACCGGCAGATAATATTGTGCATCTACAAGTTGGATAGGGAGAACAACCGGCGGCCCGTCGGGCCGCTTCCCCTCCAATTTTTTTGGGGCCTTTCTGTACGTTCAAAGCCGTATGATAAGATAGTATAAAAATACTGAAATGATGCATGGTTGTAACCTCTGTTGAAAGAGCTATTTACTATTACCATACAATTGCAAATATCTTTCGTTGATTAACATTTCAACTATGGCATTCATTTTTTGATTTTCTCTATCTGCTAATTTTTTCAATTTATCTTTAGTCGAAACACTCATAGATATTTGAACCATCTTCCGTGAAGCATCTTCCCCTTGTAGCTTCATTCTATATTTTTGCTGAGCGCCTGATTTTTTTAATTCAGCGATAACTAACAGTTGATGCTCTAATCTCAGAAGATCATAAAAGGTTATTAAAGCCATTTTTTTACTTTTTTCTATTTCAGAGCTTTCGGTTTCATTTAACTCTAGCCATATCGGTGCTTTGCTGTTTAAATACCGTGAAAAAGAGTAGTCCCATGCCCACCCCCATAGACCTTCATTCTTGGATAACCAATTTATAATTTTAGAACTATTTTTTATTTCGCCCCAACGGGATTTAAAAAAACTCATCAGTCTTGTTTTTTCCCTTAATTCAAAGCGACACAAATCGAAAAACAAGGTTATATTTGAAATCTTATCCCGATTAGATGTTGGGTGATCATCTAAACATAGATAAGAATATAATGAATCATTAGCCAACGCGTCTACAAATGAACTTCGTGGCTCAGTCTTATCTATTGATATAGACTGAAATACACCATCGCGAAATTGATCTTCATCATTAATTAATAAAATTGATGCCCAGATGAAATTTACGAGCCTATCATCAGAATTAGAGATCCAAGCAAAATCCTTATCCCCAAGGCATGACTGATAAAAAACCTCTAGCATTAAATTTTTTACCTTAATCGGGTCATTGAGCTCATCTCTATTGAAATTAATTTCAAAAAACCTCAATGCATCTATAAAGTCTTTTCTCTCGTCTTTCCCATCTACAACAAAACCAATAAAGTCAGTTAACCTACTTATTCTTTTTTGGGATGAAGCAGAAGTAGTCTCCCTAAACGTAAGCCTTGGCGAACGATCATTATAACACCCAGCATTCTCAATAAATCTATTGTAGAGAAACAACATCGCTCTGTGATCTTTCTTTTCAAACCACAAGTTATTTTGAGTTCCCATACCAACCTCCATCAAAAAACTTCAAACAATAAAGTCACAAGCCTCGCACATACAACCTCCTTTCATTGGGTCTCAATTGAGGCTCAATGGCCCTTTTGGGTCTTTGTTGTCGTGTTATTTGTGTGTAGATATTATGATTTTTTTTAGTATATCTCAATGTCATTTGCACAACATCTAAAGAAGGAAATGTGTCCATGCAATGATGATTTAATGTATATCTATGCGTGCTAAGTGAAGACGAGAACACTCTTGTACGCCGTGCAAAACGCCTCTTTTTCTCCCTATTCTAAGTCCTGTTTAAGTCATCGACGAGCAGCCTTCGCCACAATCAATGCAACCACCTCATATGCTGACCCTAGATCGCGGGTCTTCATCATTGGCCTTCCTGATCCCCCCGTACCGAGGCTGATTACTGTTTTTTTCAACCCCTAATCCCTTCTGATGAACGAAACCCATACCATCAGGAGTACACCATGAACACGTCCCCCAAAGTACTGCGCATCAAAGACGTTATCCAAAAGACCGGCCTTGCCCGTTCAACTATCTATGACCGTATCAGCGATAAATCCCCTCGCTATGACAAGAATTTCCCCAAGCCATTTAAGTTGGGCTTGTCAGCTGTTGGCTGGTTTGAACATGAAATTGATACTTGGTTACACGTACAAGCATCAATAAGAGCATTTTAATTTAAGCCATAAAGGCTCCATAAGTTAACCTGCTGATTGTTTACTCCCAACTAACAGCTATAACGACAAACACACATCATTAAATGTCTTTATCTTCGCAAGCATGCCTACGGAGAGATACCCATTAATTAACGCAGGTTAAGGTGTTTATATTATTTAATGTCAATCAACATTATACCCATCTACTAACTACCTAACCTCAGCTAACCATACACTCCCCTTATAACATTAAACCTACTCTTCATTGAGGGATTACTCATGTCTGTCCACATCCTGCAATTTATTAAAAACTTAGAATCTAACTATCCAACTATAAACATCCATGTTTTCCAAAAAGCAATGGATGCTGTTACCAGGCATTACTATCACTACAGAGAGGCTAAGTCTGCTCATCCCTCGGTTGAGCTGTTCTTGAAATACTTTTACCCTTATCGGGAGATAGATGTAGACAGGCAATTATCTCCCGAACTAGAAGACGTTATAGAGGAGTTCTTGGAGGAATTGGATATGCCTCTGCATCAGAAGCGATTACGCAATCTGAAGCGGTCTGAAGCACGTAATAGCACAAGCATCCACGACTATATCAACAAATTATTTAGGTTGCATTCTAGACTCCTGGTGGTCAGGGTGGATGTTCACTACGGCAGTAAAATTAAAGACACTATGACTATCGAGGAAGCGATAGATGATAGAGACACGTACCTGAGAGCGGTAAAACATCGTTATCATCATCTTTTAGGGTATGTATGGAAGTTAGAGTATGGAGTGGCCAGGGGCTATCACTACCATATGGCATTTATATTCAATGGCAATAAAGTCCAGGGTGACATTAGTCTTGGACGTCAATTGGGTGAGTTTTGGAAATCACTGAGTCGTGAACCCAGAACATATTACAACTGTAATGCGGACAGGGATAAATATGATGTGTTGGGAGCATACGGTATTGGGATGGTGCATCACGATGACTTAGAAAAGCGTCATCTGCTATTGCATAATGCACTGAGATATTTGCTCAAGTTGGATGAAGCGCTATTGGCAGAAATGCATGAGCGCTTTAGGTGCGTGGGTAAAATGGAGGTGCCTCGCAGAAGAGGGCTTGGTGGGAGACCACGCTTTTTACAGTGATATCAGGACGGTAAGGCAGTACATATTTATAACATAGCACAACCGTGTCACCCCTTGGAATACAGAACCCGCGATGTGGTGCATCGCGGGTTCTGAGTGGCGAAAAGTTAGCTAATAATGTTTAGGTCTAGTATGGGGCTAGAAATACTCGATACCTGATCAGAGCACGTGAACGGAGGCGGTGTTGGTGGTACCGCTCGGTACCAGGGCACCGGAGACCATGACAACCACGTCACCCTTCACGCCCATGCCGATTTCCAGCGCGGCTTCTTTACCGATGCGATAGAAATCGTCGGTGGAGGCGATGGAGTCAACCACGTGAGTCATCACACCCTTGGTCAGTACCAGCTGGGCAGCGGTCTTCTTGTTGGTGGTGATGGCCAGGATCCAGGCTTTCGGGAAGTACTTGCGGATGGCCTTGGCAGACTTGCCGCCTTCGGTGGCGACCACGATCAGCGGGGCATCCAGCTTCTCGGAGGTCTCGACCGCGCCTTTACATACCGCTTCGGTGATGCGCAGCTTGTTGCTGTCGTTGGCAGCAGACAGGTTGGACGGCATCACGGAGTCGGTACGCTCGCAGATGGTGGCCATGATGGTCACGGCTTCCAGCGGGTACTTGCCCTTGGCGGATTCGCCGGACAGCATGACCGCATCGGTACCGTCCAGGATGGCGTTGGCCACGTCGCCGGCTTCGGCGCGGGTCGGACGCGGGTTCTTGATCATGGAGTCCAGCATCTGGGTCGCGGTGATAACCACTTTACGCGCCTTGTTGCACTTCTCGATGATCATCTTCTGGGCGAAGATCACTTCTTCCACCGGGATCTCGACACCCATGTCGCCACGGGCGACCATGATGCCGTCGGAGACAGCCAGGATCTCGTCGAAGTTGTCCAGGCCTTCCTGGTTTTCGATCTTGGAGATGATCTGGATGTTCTCGCCGCCGTGGGCCTTCAGGTGCTCACGGATTTCCAGCACGTCTTCCTTCTTGCGAATGAAGGAGGCGGCCACGAAGTCGACACCCTGCTCGCAACCGAAGATGAGGTCGCGCTTGTCTTTCTCGGCCAGGGCCGGCAGCTTGATGGAGACGCCCGGCAGGTTGATGCCCTTGTTCTCGCCCAGATCGCCGTTGTTCAGCACTTTACAGATCACTTCGCGCTCGGTGATCTCGATGACGTCCAGACCGATCAGGCCGTCGTCAACCAGGATGCGGTTGCCGACGCGCAGGTCGCTGGCGAAGCCGGCATAGGTGACGGCCACTTTGTCTTTGTTGCCAACCACGGTCTGGTCGGTGGTGAAGGTGAAGGTCTGGCCGGCGACCAGGGAGACGTCGTTGCCGCCTTCCAGCTTGATGGTGCGGATTTCCGGACCCTTGGTGTCCAGCAGGATGGCAGCTTGCTTGCCGGTTTCGGCCATGACAGCGCGCAGGTTGCTGATGCGACCACCGTGCTCGGCGTAATCGCCGTGGGAGAAGTTCAGGCGCATGACGTTCATGCCGGCATCCAGCATCTTGCCCAGCATTTCTTTGGATTCGGTCTTGGGACCGATGGTGCAGACGATCTTGGTTTTCTTCATGGTGCAGTTGTCATCTCTATATTTAACGTGAAACAGTCAGCGGGTCCGGGCGAAGGCGGCCAGCGCCGGCAGTCCTCTGCCCTCCCGATCAAACAGGGCCTGGTTCTCCCAGCCATTGCCGAGGGGTTCGTCTATCCCGAGGAACGCCATACCGGCGTGACTGGCCCAGCTGTCGCCGGGGACCCGGATCCAGCCCGGCTCCCAGTAGACAAACCCGAGCCCGAGTCGATCCGGCACGGCGGCGATAGCGGCACGCAGGGCATCGAGAAACGCCAGTTGCCCCTCGGGCGTCGCGGCAAACCCGCCGCGCGCGGCCTCCTGCTCGCCGAAGGCGTTGCGTACCGAGTCCCGGTTGACGGTGTCGTGACCATAGGCGGTCTCGACCACCAGCAGCGGGCGCCGGATCCGGGTGGCCAGGCTGTTCATGGTGCGCGAGAGGTCGTCCAGGGACCCGTGCCAGTAGGGGTAGAAGGAGAGCCCCACCAGGTCGAACGGCACATCGCGCGCCTGCATCGCCTCGAACCAACGCAGGCATTGTGCCTCATCCCCTCCTTCGGCCAGATGCAGCATCAGGCGCGGGGTAATCCCCCCCTCGCTGCCGGCACGGATCCCGGCGATGGCCGCCTTGAGCAGGTGGGCCAGGCGATCGAACCCGGCCTCGTCCCGCCGATGCAGCCGCCCCTGCGGCCACAGCATGCCGTTATTGAGTTCGTTGCCGACCTGCACCATCTGCGGTGGCACCCCGGCCTCGCGCAGACGCTGCATCACGGCGGCGCTGTAATCGTGCAGCATCGCCGCCAGCTCGGCGTCCGACTTGCCCAGCCAGGCGCGTGGCGTGTGCTGCTTGCCGGGGTCGGCCCAGAAGTCGCTGTAGTGAAGATCGAGCAGCCAAGGCAGGTCGAGGGCCCGGCTGCGCTGCGCCAGCGCAATCACCCTCTCCAGGTCGTTGTTGCCACCGCCAAAGGGCTCCCCCTTGGCCGAGCGGGGGTCGACCCACAGCCGCAGGCGCACCAGGTTGAGGCCACGCTCGCGCATCAGGGTCAGCAGATCCCCCTGCCGCGTTTCGTCCTGATAGTGCACTCCGAGGCGCTCGAGTTCGGCCAAGGTAGAGACATCCGCCCCGCGGATGGCCAGGTTGTGGGAAGTAGGGGCGGCCCCGGCGCTGAGGGCGCCCAGCATGACCAGCAGTGGCCAGCTCAGCGGGGGGCGCATCCTAGTGCTGCTCCGGTTCGTGCAACTCGAACCACTGACCGAGCTCGCGGCGCAGGTTGTCCGAGCGCTTGCCGAAGATGGCCTGCACCTCGTCGCCGATGATGATGACGCCGATGGCGCCGAGACGCTGCAGCGCCTCGCTGTCGACCGACTGCAGGGCATTGACCCTGACCCGCAGCCGGGTCAGGCAGGCGTCAAAACCCACTATGTTGTCGCGCCCGCCAAAGGCAGCGATGAGCGCGGTAATGGCCGCCTCGTCCAGCCCGGAGAGCGGTGCCTCGGCCGATTTTTCCCCCTTGTGGCCGAGGGCGGCGGCGAACAGCCGCTTGAAGTCCTGCATCTTGACCATGTGAGCCTCCTAAACGTGAAAAAAGAGGGCGGAGCCACTGGCCCCGCCCCGCGATCAACGGGCGCGACGCAGCACCCGGCAGCCGAACGGCGGCAGTACCAGCGAGTCGCCGAGCGTCTCGCCGCTCACCATGTCGCAGTGCCCCCCCGGCAGGGTGACCAGACGCTCTGCGTTGGCGAAGTTCTGCACGAACACGAACACCTGCTCGCCGTCGGTGCGGCACTGGGCGGTGACCCCCTCCGGCAAGGCCGGCAGGGCGCGCGGCAGGGCCAGGGTCTCGATGAGGTGGCCGAAGAAGTCGCGCTGGAACGCCAGATCGTTGCGTGAGGCGACATAGTAGGCACGGCCGGCACCGTGTTCGTTGACCGTCACCGCCGGGCGACCGGCATAGAAGTCTCCGTCATAGCTGGCCAGGGCGCGCGCCCCCTCCAGGTGGATGAGATCGCACAGGTGGGTCACCTCATAGGGGCCGCAGAGTCCGACCTCGTTGCCGGCAAGGCCCGAGATGGCGTTGCGCTCCTCGTCGTAGAGGCCGTCGATCTCCTCGGCCCAGATACCAAGGACAGAGCGCAGCGGCCCGGGGAATCCCCCCAAGTGGCAGAGATCGGTCTCGTTGACGATGCCGCTCCAATAGGTAGTGACAAACTGGCCACCCCGCTTGACGAAGGCGTCGACCCGTTCGGCAAAGCCATCGCGCACCATGTAGAGCATGGGGGCGATAACCAGGTCATAGCCATCGAGCACGCAGTCGGCATTGATGACATCCACCGCCACCCCTGCCTCCCAGAAGGGGCGATAGTGCTCGGCCACGGTCTTCTCGTAGAAGAGGCCGGCATTGCGAGGCCCCTGGGCATTGTCCATGGCCCAACGGCTCTCCCAGTCGAAGATGATGGCCACTTTCGCCTCGACTCGGCTGCCCGCAACCTCTGGCAACTTGGCCAGGATCTCGCCTAGCGCCTGCACTTCGCGGCCGACCCGGGTGTCGATGTGACCGACGTGATCGACCACGGCGCCGTGGAACTTCTCGACCGACCCCCGGCTCTTACGCCACTGGAAGTACTGCACCGAGTCGGAGCCGTGGGCGACCGCCTGCAAAGAGGAGAGGATGTGCATGCCCGGCTTCTTGAGCTTGCTGATGGGTTGCCAGTTGGTCAGACTCGGCGTCGACTCCATCAGGAAGAAGGGCTTGCCTCCCTTGAGGGTGCGCATCAGGTCGTGATACATGGCGGTGTAAGCTGCCAGGGTCGAGTCATCGCCACTGTTGTGCCAGAGGGGGTAGCTGTCCCAGGAGATGAAATCGATCTCCTTTGCCAACTGCCAGTAGTCGTAATCGTAGAAGTACTCCATGAAGTTGGTGGTGGTTGGCAGACTCGGGTTGACCGCCTTCAAGGGTTTGATCTCCTCGGCGCAGAAGTCGCTCACCTGAGCGGTGTTGAAACGCTTCCAGTCGAGGTTGAGGCCGTGGATCGAGCTCTCGCCGATGGGCGAAGGGGATTCGATCTGTGACCAGTCGGTATAGGTGTGACTCCAGAAGCTACTCCACCAGGCGTGGTTGAGCGCCTCAATGCTGCCATAGCGAGCCTTGAGCCAGTCACGGAAGCGCCCCTGGCATAGCTCGCAGTGGCACTCGCCACCATATTCGTTGGAGATGTGCCAGGCGATGACGCCGGGATGACGCCCGTAGCGTTCGGCCAGGGCACCGTTGATGGCACGTACCTTGTCACGATACACAGGCGAGCTCATGCAGTGGTTATGACGGCCGCCGTGCAGCGCCTTGACCCGCTCCTTGCTGACCCGCAACACCTCGGGATAACGCTGGGAAAGCCAGGCTGGGCGGGCACCACTCGGGGTGGCGAGGAAAACAGACACGCCGTTCTCGTGCAGGCGATCGAGCACCGTATCGAGCCAGCCGAACTCATAGCGCCCCTCCTCCGGCTCCAGGGATGACCAGCTAAAGATGCCGACCGACATCACGTTACAGCGTGTCTGGCGCATCATCTCGAGATCACGCTCGAACACCTGAGGATCATCCAGCCACTGATCCGGGTTGTAGTCAGCGCCATGCAACAGGGCGGGAACCCGTTCACTGAGCGGGGGAAACTTGAACATCATACATCTCCTAAAGCGAGGGGGCGCCGACCATGGCCGGTCGCCCTATCGGTTGAAACCGGGTCAGTTGAATACCTTGATCGAGGGGAGCACATGGCCAGAACAATCAAACAGCGCCTGGTTCTCCCGGGCATTGCCCTCTTTCCAGTCGTCGTTGTTGTACTTCATGCCGGCCTTGGTGGCCCAAGTGGCACCCTGCGTCGGCAGCCAGGCGGGCTCCCAGTAGAAGACCCCCTTGCCGCGCCCGTCCGGCACCGCCACCACGCTCTTGATCAGATCGCGCAGGAAGTCGGCCTGCCCCTGTACGCTGGCCGGGTAACCGCCGTCGCTCGCCTCCTTGGCGGTGAAGTTGTTCTCGGCGTTGTCGCAGTTCTCCGTGGTGTAGCCGTAGGCGGCCTCGACCACGATCACATCCTTGCCATAGCGCTTGCTGATGTCATCCATGTTGGCCTTGAGGGCGCTGATGGGGCCATTCCAGTAGGTGTAGAAGGAGAGCCCGATGATATCGAAGGGCACCTCGCGCTTGGCGATCTCGTCAAACCACCAGACGAAGGTGTCGTTCTTGGTGCCCTCGGCCAGGTGCAGCATCACCTTGATATCCTTGCCGTGCTCTTTCACCGCACGCACACCGGCCTTGAGCAGGGTGGCCAGGCGATCAAACTCTCCACCGTTCTGGCCCCAGCTCTTGCCCTCCGGCCACAGCATGCCGCCATTGATCTCGTTGCCGACCTGCACCATGTCAGGCATCACGCCGGCCTTGGCCAGGGCGTCCATGCTCTCCTTGGTGTGGGCGTAGACCGCATCCGCCAACTGCTCGACCGACATGGTGCGCCACGCCTTTGGCTTGTTCTGGCGGCCCGGATCGGTCCAGAAGTCGCTGTAGTGGAAATCGAGCAGGAACTTCATGCCAAGCGCCTTGGCACGCTTGGCCAGTTCGATCGTTGCGGCCAGATCGTTGTTGCCGCCGCCGTAAGGCTTGCCGTCGGCATCCTTGGGGTCCACCCACAGGCGCAGGCGGATGTAGTTGAAGCCGTTCTCCTTGAGGATGGCCATGGCATCCTGCTGCTTGCCGCTGGCATCGAAGAACTTGCCGCCAAACTTCTCCACCTCGGCCAGCATGGAGACATCGGCCCCCTTGATGAACTCCTGCGGCACCGCCACTGGCTGCACCACTGCACTCTCGGCGGCCATGACTTGGGCCTGCATACCCAGCATGCCGGTGGCGAGCAGCGCCGCCATCACCAGCGTCTTCTTGATTTTCATGTCGAACGTCCTGTGTAGCTGATTAACCCTTGGTCCCACCTGCGGTCAGACCGGAAACGAAGTACTTCTGCAAGGAGAGGTACAAGATGGCCACCGGTACTGCGATGAGCACGGCTCCCGCCGCGTAGGTGGTGTAGCTGGCCCCCATCTTCTGGGCGACCAGGTTGTAGAGGCCGATGGGCAGGGTGAACTGATCCGGGGTGCGCAGTATGGTGCTGGCCAGGATGAAGTCGCCTAGCGGGCCAGTGAAGGAGAACAGGGCCACTACCGCGATGATGGGCTTGGAGAGTGGCATGATGATCTCGATGAAGATGCGGAAGTTGCCCGCCCCGTCCATGCGAGCCGACTCGTCGAGATCCTTGGGAATGGCGTCGAGGTAACCCTTCATGAGATAGGTGTTCATCGGGATCATCCCGCCCACATAGACCAGCACCAGCGCAAGATGGCTGTTGACCAGACCGAGCATCTGGGCCAGCACGAAAATAGCGATGAGGGCCGAGAACTGAGGCACCATCTGCAACAGCAGGAACAGCATCAGGCCGTTTTGCCGTCCGCGGAAACGAAAGCGCGAAAAGGCATAGGCGGTGAAGCTGACACTGATGAGGGTCAGCACCATGGTCAGGAAGCTGATCTTCATCGAGTTCCAATACCAGGCTGCGTAGTCGATACGCCCGTCAAACAGCTCCTGGTAGTGAATAAAGGAGAAATTTTCCGGGATGATCGAGGTGTTGAGCAGGCTGCTGCCCGGGTTGAGCGATGCCCCCACCGTCCAGATGAGGGGATAGATGATGATCACCGCAACAATAGCCAACAGCAGATAGCTCAGGGTCAGGCGGATAGCATTACTCTTTTTCAGACTGTGTTTGACACTCATGGCTGGCTCTCCTTACACCATATCGTCTTGCTTGAAGGAGTTGGTGGCCCGGAACTGCCACAGGGCGATGCCGACCACGAAGATGGAGAGCAGGATAGTGATGCTCGCCGCAATCGCGTATTGGGATGACGACATGGTCAGCTTGTAGATCCAGGAGACCAGGATGTCGGTGCCACCGGCGTTGGACCCCGCCACCGCTGGACCACCGTTGTTGAACAGGTAGATGATGTTGAAGTTGTTGAAGTTGAAGGTGTATTGGGTGATCAGGATCGGTGCGATCGAATAGAGCACCAAAGGCAGCGTGATAGTGGTCAGCTTGTGCCAGGCACTGGCACCGTCGATAGTGGCCGCCTCGTAGAGATCATCCGGAATAGCCTGCAACACCCCAGTGGTCATGGCAAAGACGAACGGGAAGCCGAGCCAAGTCTGCATCAGGATGAGAGCCGTCTTGGTCCAGAACGGATCAGTCATCCATGCCTTGGGGTCGATCCCCAAGGAAGCCAGAATACCATTGTTGATGACACCGAAGGTTTCGTTGAACATGCCAGCGAACACCAGGATGGTGACAAACCCAGGCACCGCCCACGGCAAGATCAATATGGTACGGATCAGCGGCTTGAAGCGCAGATCCTTCTGGTTGACAAGAATCGCCAGCAGGACACCCACCGAGCATTGCAGCGTGGTGGCGATCAGCGTCCAGATCACTGTCCATTGCAGCACGTCGAGCAGAGTCGAACGCCACAGATCGAGTTTGAATATATTGATGAAGTTCTTCATCCCCACCCAGTCCACCAGCTTGGCAGGCGGAGTGTGGTACAGATCGTAGTTGGTGAAGGCAATGGAGAAGCCAAAGATGATGGGGAATACCACCACAAACACCAGCAGGATGAATCCTGGAGTGATCATCAGATAAGGGAAACCTTCGCTCAACAGCAGCTGGTACTGCTTGCGAACACTGGTCAGCGCCACACCGCGATCGCGGCGATCACCGTTGATATAGGCGTCGCGGATACTCCAGTAGTAGAAGGCACACCCAAAGATGGCCACCAGTACACTGATAACCCCCTTGGCAAGGAGGAACACGGAGTTATCCCGAGGCAACTCGGTACCAAGAGTGAACAGGCCCCAGAAGCCTTGGGACAGAAAATCATGGAATACGCCAAAGAAGCAGGCCATGACGATAAAAAATAGAGTGCCCTTGACCCATTGCCGGTTATACCACTGACCGAGTCCCGGGATCAGCGAGAGCAGGGCGGCAATCTTGGCATGATGGGTTCTTGTACCGATCTGGGTGAGCGATCCGGAATCGACAACCACAATGTACCTCCTTTCCATTAAGAGCCCGGGCGGCTATTGATGCCGCCCGGCCCGAATTGGGCCTTCGCCCAATTTGTGTTATTGCTGCGCGTGGTTAACTTCGATCTGCATGTTGATGTTCTTGACCGCCCCTTCCAGGGCCGCCTTGACATCCTGCTTACCGGTAACGCCGAGCTGCAGTGCACTGTTGGCTGGGGTCCACACTTCCTGCATCTCGGGCACGCTCGGCATCGGAGTGGCAAAGCCAGCCTGAATGGCTACGGCCCGGGACTTTTCGTCATCCTTGATGAGCGGATCGTCGATCAACGCCTTGAGCGGCGGGATCTCACCGGTTTTCTGGAAGCGAACCTTGGCGTACTCGGGCTGGTTGATGAACTCGATGAACTGCTGAGCCAGCTCTTTCTGTTTGGAATAGGTGGAAATGCTGTAGCCCTTCACACCGAGGAAGGAGCGCATATGCTCACCATTAGGCAGTGTTGGCAGCGGGGCGACGCCGTAGTTCACACCGGCATCCTTGTAGGGTTGGAACGACCAGGGCCCGGTGATAACGGCAGCAGCCTTTTTCTCCGTAAACAGAGAATCGATGGCATTGGCACCGGTCTCACCGACGATACCGGCCGGGAAAAGTCCTTCACTGTAGAAGCGCTTGAGGAACGTAACCGCGT
Organism: Aeromonas sp. 55A; assembly: GCF_051919665.1. Taxonomy (NCBI): domain Bacteria; kingdom Pseudomonadati; phylum Pseudomonadota; class Gammaproteobacteria; order Aeromonadales; family Aeromonadaceae; genus Aeromonas; species Aeromonas sp. 55A. Next base: position 2,395,882 of record NZ_JBQBEH010000008.1, read on the forward strand.
CGACAGCCCCCTGGTTGGCCAGGCCTACATCCTTGACGTTGAGTGAACCGTTGGGGTTCTGGCCGAAGATGTAACCCCCCATCGCGGCCACAACGCCGTAGGAGTAATAGATCTCGTCAAACTTGGCGAGCAGACCGTATTTGTTCTCTGCGCGCAGGGTCTGTGAGGCCTTGATCAACTCGTCAAAACTTTCCGGTGCCTTGGGCAGCAGATCCTTGTTGTAGACCATCACGATGGTCTCTACAGCCTTGGGCAAACCATAGAGCTTGCCTTCATAAGTCTGGGCGTCTACAGCCGGCTTGGTGAAGCCAGCCAGATAGTCAGCACCCGGCTTGATCTCGCTGATAAGCCCCTGCACCACGGCGGTACCTACCTGGTCATGGGGTAGCACCAGCACATCCGGGCCAATGCCAGCCGGACCATCCAGGCGCAGCTTCTCGATCTGCTGGGCATAAGGCGTTTCGAGGATCTTCACCTTGACATTGTGCTTAGCCTCGAATGCCTTGACGGCTTCCTCGATACCGTTTGACTTCTTGATGTCTTCCCACACCAGCAGCTCGCCGTCAGCGGCACGGGCGACCTGCCCCAGCCCCATCACTCCCAAAGACAACAGCATTGCGGTGGTCAGTTTATTGATTTTCATATGATTTCCTTGTCCCTAACTCAGGTGAAAACAGGCCTTAGCCGAGCATGTAGGTGAGGTGGCTGTTACGATTCCATTTAGCCGGTGTAACTTATGGTGCTTTTCACCGGCTTGTGTGTAATCAAGAGCATTCCTTCATTACTCACAGCTCCGTGCTGGAGTAGCAGTCGTGCACACCAACTTCACTAAGATTCTGATAAATAAATTGTTTAACCATATAACATCAGATCCGGAGCAATTCGCTCTATCTCTTGATTCTTGCCTTGCACGTCTTCCACTGTGCTTTGAAACAGCAAAAAAGGTAACGATTACACCGAATGTCTCTACGGTAAGCGGTGCTTGTCCTGCCTGCCAGCAGCACATATCAAGGCTGTGATCTCATGCACAAAAGAAACAGCATTTAGTGCAACCGCTTACACCAGCCTGATATAGTCCTCTCAAAGCCACAGAGTGAAACGGTGTGAAACGCCTTCTCCCTCCCAGGGCAAAAAAGCCGCAGCAGGGGCATGACTACCTCAAAAATCTGCAGCTAATGCATTCATTATCAAGGAGTTAAAGCTCATGGCGAGTATCAGATTGAACAATGTGGTCAAGCGTTTTGGCAGTAATGTGACCTTGCATAACGTCAACCTGGATGTAGAAGACGGCGAGTTCACCGTTTTTGTAGGTCCTTCCGGTTGTGGCAAGTCCACACTGCTACGAATGATCGCAGGCCTGGAAGAGATATCGGATGGCCACATTGCCATTGATGAACAGGTGGTCAACGATGTGGCCCCGGCTCATCGCGGGGTGGCCATGGTGTTTCAGTCCTATGCCCTGTATCCCCACATGACGGTGGCCGAGAATATGGGCTATGGCTTGCGGGTCAATGGTGTGGCGAAAGAGGATATTGCCCATCAGGTCAGCATGGTGGCCAAAACGCTACAACTTTCCCATCTGCTAGATCGCAAACCTAAACAGCTTTCAGGCGGCCAGCGCCAACGCGTAGCCATCGGTCGTGCCATTGTGCGCAATCCCAAGGTGTTCCTGTTTGACGAACCACTATCCAACCTCGATGCCGAGCTGCGCGTCGAGATGCGTTTGCACATAGCCAAGCTGCATCAGGAACTCAAGACAACCATGATCTACGTGACCCACGATCAAGTGGAAGCCATGACACTGGCCGACAAGATAGTCGTGATGAACTATGGCAAGGTGGAGCAGGTTGGCTCGCCGATGGATCTCTACTACAAACCCTGTAACCGCTTTGTGGCCGGCTTTATCGGCTCTCCCAAGATGAACTTCCTGCCGGCAAGCGTGTTGGCCTGGACCCCGGAGCAGATACGGGTCAGGGTTGCCGGCCAACAGGAGCTCACCTTGCCCATCCTCACTGAGAAACTCGAGCCGGGTAGCGAGATATCCCTTGGACTTCGTCCCGAGCATGTGGTCCCGGGCGCAGAAGGCATCCACCTCGCATTTACTTGCGAGGTGGTGGAACGGCTTGGCAACAGCACCTACCTGTTCGGCCAGTGCTGCGGTACCGACGGTTTCAAACTGCTGTTGGCTGGGGATGGGGAGTTTCACCCGTACCAAAAGATGGATGTCTTCTTTGCCCCGCAAAACTGCCTTGTTTTCAATGCCGAAGGAAGAAGGATAAGCCGCTGAAAACGGCTACTACATGCTCCAACCTACTTTGCCCCCGCCCAGTCGGGGGCTTTTTTCATCTCCAGATGTGATGTGCAAAATGAGAGCGTGCTCGCAACCCCGCACAAATTCCGTACAAGGGCGCCAAGAAAAAGTGTAAAAGAATCACAATCAGTGAAAATAATTACACAAAACTTAGATAAAGGTGCCCAGCCATATCAGCTCACCATCTTGTCACAAAGATAAAACGCTGATAATACGTGACCTTAAGTTACTTCCATCAAGCTGGGATGGCTCAACATTGACATGTAACCGATACCATGAACTTGCGTACCCGTCATCTATCCATCATCCAGCGCTTGGCGCTGGGTTTTGCCGTCATCCTGCTGCTACTGCTGCTCTCTGTAGCCCTCTCCCTCTACGCGGGCCAGCGGCTGGCCGACCAGGTTGGGACACTTGCCAGCCATACAGCGCCAACCTTGGTGCAGAGCCGCGCCGTGACCCGCGACCTCTTCACTCTTGACCGACATCTGGGCAATGCATTACTGCAGACCAAGAATGAGGAACTGGATGCAGCCCACAATCAGATGCAGCAATGGCAGGAACGCTTCGAGCAGGATCTGAACGTTCTGGCTAGGCAGATAGCAGGGGAACCAATGCAGAGTAAGCGCGTCGAGAGCTTGCGCGAGCAACAGGCCGCCTACTGGCAACTTGCCCAGCAACTGGTCGATGACTATGCCCACAACCGTCTCGAACAGAACAAATTGGCGGCAGATGCCCGTCTTGGCAGCACCTCGCGCCAACTTGCCAGTGCCCTCGATGTACTGCTTGCCCCTCTAGGTAGCCACCCTGCTGCGTTGATCAAGAATCGCCTGCTGGCAAACCTGGAACAGCAGGTCAGCGCTACTCAGGAGATCCTCAAGCAACAAGATCCTGCCCCCATTGCGGCACGCCTGGCCACCAATGAACGCGCTAGCAAACAGGTGACGGAACTGCGCCAGGAGCTAGAGCACCAACTTGCTGGCCAAGAGGATGCCTTCGGCGTGCCCCTTAGCTTGGAGCGCAGCACTGGCTCCCGGCTCGATGCCCTCCTCAGACTGCTTGCCGGCCCTGAGAGTTTGCCGGCCCGCCACCTAGTACTGGTAGAGCAGAACATCATGCTTCGTAACCAAAGTGTGCAGGCCAGCCGTTTCATCGACAGCCTGCTCGGCGAGCTGAACGAGCTTGACGGTACAATCGATGAGCAACTCCACCAGAGCACCGCCGGTAGTAGCACCATCCTGCTTTGGCTGCGACTGGGGCTGTGCGCCGGACTGTTGCTCTCACTCATCCTTGGAGCTCTAGTGCTGTGGCACTTGGTTGGCGCCATTCGCAAGCCATTGCGCCATATCCTTGTCACACTCCGGGCCTTGAGCCAGGGAGATTTGCGTCAGCGCGTACCGCAGCTGCGCCAAGACGAGTTTGGCCAGCTTGCCAGTGGCATCAATGCCCTGGCCGACGAAATGAGCGTCATGCTTGGTCAGATAGTGCAGGCAGCCGACTCCCTAGGCCGCATGGCCAGCCAGAACCAGCATGCCCAACAGCACGCCCAGCTAGCCATCGGCGAGCAGCGCAACGAAACCACGGGTGTATGCAGCGCCATGGAGGAAATGGATTACTCGGTGCGAGAAGTGGCCAACAGCATAGGTCAGACCGAACAGACCCTGGGTCACATCGCCGCAGCCGCGCACGCCGCCAGCCTGCGTGGGGCGGCGACAGGTGAACGGTTGCAGCAACTGGCGGACGAGCTTTCGGAGTCACGGCGTAGCGTGGAACAGGTACAGGCATTGACCGTCAATATCGGTGAGATCCTCGGCTTGATTGAACGCATCACGGAGCAGACCAATTTGCTGGCCCTCAACGCAGCCATCGAGGCGGCCCGAGCAGGCGAACAGGGACGCGGCTTTGCCGTGGTGGCCGACGAGGTACGTCAGCTGGCGTACCACACCGCAGACTCCACCACTCGAATCCAGGAGATCATCAATGATCTGCAGCAAGGCACCCGTGGTGCAGTCGCCACCATGCTGCGCTGCCACAATGCCATGGCCCAGAGCCGCGCCGACAGCGATGCAGGCTGCGCTACCTTAGCCGAGCTTTCCCAAGCGCTGCAGCAAGTGGCCGAGCAGAGCAGCCGTATCGCCAGTGCAACCCAGCAACAACAGCAAACCAGCGCCGAGATAGCCCGCAATATCACCAACATTGCCCGGATTGCCGACGATAACCAGGGAGCCCTGGCCAAGGTGGCACAGACCAGCGACCAGTTGCAGCAACTGTCACAACAGCAGTTGTCGCTGACCGGCCGATTCACCCTGCAGAGTGCCTAACCACACACCACTGAGAGGACCACACATGTTCAAGAAAACACTGTTGCTGACTACCCTGATCGCCTGTCTCCAGCCTGCGTTGGCCAATGAGGAGGACCCTCTTGCCCGCCCGCTATTCCTGCGTGGCGAAATGAATAACTGGGAAGCTCCAGCAGAGCAAAAACTTGTTACCCAACAAGAAGGCATGCTGTCAGTACAGGTGGCGCTCCAAGCAAGCCACGGCGCCTACAAGTTCAAGATTGCCGATGAGAAGTGGAAGGCCGACACCAGCTATGGCCAGTTCGATCCCACAGCCAAGATCGAGGCGAACAAGCCGGTCGTGGTCAAGGCTGGTTGGCAGTGGAGCGACATGAAGTTCACCCCTCCCAGCGATGGCCAGTATCGCTTCACTCTGGATCGCCGCGATCCCCAATATATCCAGGTCACCGTCTCCCCCGCCGGTTAACCCCTAGGGCCGCCGTGTGGCGGCCCCAGCCTCAGCCGGGATGGCGCCGCCACGCGACGTCATCCCGGCGCGGGACTGCCTCCCTGTCGCCACCCTACACACATCCAGACAGGAGATAACAAGGATGAAGAAGAATCTGCTTACCACACTGCTGCTTGGCGGCGCCCTGCTGTTTCACGGCCAGGGAGAGGCCATGGTCAAGGGCGCGGACATCAGCTGGCTAACCCAGATGGAGAAGGCCGGCTACAAGTTCTACAACGACGCCGGCCAGCAGCAGGATCTGTTCAAGACCCTGAAGGAGCACGGCATGAACACCATCCGGCTGCGGGTCTGGGTCAACCCCAGCGATGGCTGGAACAACATCAATGACGTCATCGCCAAGGCTAAGCGGGCCAAGGCGGCCGGTTTCGATCTGCTGATCGACTTCCACTACAGCGACAGCTGGGCCGATCCGGGCAAGCAAACCAAGCCGGCGGCCTGGCAGAGCTACACCTTCGACCAGCTAATGTCTAACGTCTGGTGGCACACCTATAACTCCCTCATCGCCCTGAAAAATGCCGGCATCACTCCCAAGTGGGTGCAGGTGGGCAACGAGACCAACAACGGCATGCTGTGGGAAGAGGGGCGCGCCTCGGTCAACATGAAGAACTTTGCCTGGCTCATCAACAGCGGTTATGACGCTGTCAAGGCGGTCAACAGCAGCACCAAAGTGATCGTCCACCTGGCCAACTGCGAGAACAACACTCTCTATCGTTGGATGTTTGACGGCTTGAAGAACAACGGCGCCAAATGGGATGTTATTGGTGCCTCCATCTACCCGACCCAGAGTGGCAACGGCGACTGGTTTACACTCAACAACCTCTGCTATGACAACCTCTCCGACATGGTCAGTCGATATAACAAAGAGGTGATGATCGTGGAGGTGGGGATGCCGTGGGACGACCCGAAAAACAGCTACGACACCATCGCTGATCTACTCAACAAAATGAAGTGGATCCCCGACAACAAGGGGCTCGGCGTGCTGTATTGGGAACCGCAGAGTTACAAGAACTGGCAGAGTTACAGCCTGGGGCTGATGGACAACAGCGGCAAACCCACCTATGCGCTGGATGCCTTCCTGTCGCAGTAAAAGTGTAACGTTACACAGAGGCGCAGTTGGTAGTGCGCCTCTTCAATCTGCCACCTGGACATGACTTCGCCCGTCTCTTCGCCCTTTCTCGCCATCGCTGATTATCCCGCCTCTTGCCTGCGCGTCGTGGCCATGGATGCTGATGGCACCTCCACCGCTCCGCGCCGTGCCCTCTGGCACCCTCACCGAAAACATGTGCCCCCGAGGACGACGTCAGCATGACAAGGCAAGCCATCAATGCAAAATAAAAAAGGGAGCCCAAGCGGACTCCCTGAGGTGTGACGAGTCGGGATTTACCACCAAGCTTCGGCCTGCACACCGAAGTTCCAGGTATTATCATCCTCACCACCGTTGAACGATTTGCCCTCGCCATCTTTCAGATAGCTCGCAAACACGCGGATCTCCGGGCGTGCAAACATGCTGGGGCCAGCTGACCAGGCTTGAGCCAGGGTATATTTCTGACCGCTCGATTTCTCTTCTGAGCCGCTAGTCCAGGTCTTGGTGCTTTCATAAGTCCCAGCTTCGACCAGCGTCTTCATGATGTCGGTCCAGGCATAACCACCCCGTGCCACCGCACTGAACAGTTCGGTGTTGTCATGCCATGCCTCGAGCTTCTCACCTTTACCGTAGGTGAAGACGTGGTTCACACTGAATTTGTCACCCACGGGTATATCACCCGTCAGGATCACCCGGTATCCCTTGGCATCATCCGTCAGATGCCAAACATCGTACCAACCGCCCCCTTGGGAAATCATGTTCTGGGCCAGCCCCTTGTCCGCATATTGCAGCACTAACTTCTCGTAGATTCGGCTGTCCGCAAAGTATTGGCTCATTTCTGCCGTCAGCATGACGCCATTCTTGGGATCGTAGAGATTGCCAGCCTGCTCTTGCTCATCAGTCGGGTTGGGCATGGCATAGCTGACACCCGCTTCGGTCCAGGCCCCTTCCCAGGGAGCCCAGCCCGCATAACGCAGGTCTAGGAAGTTGACGTTCAGGTCATTGTTAACGATAGAGTTGTCAATGTCGTTACCATCGGACCGGATCCAGGCCAGCGAGAACGCCCCAGGACCTGCCTTGAGGTTCTCAATACCGGCACCGGCACCCGAGATATTCCAGTACTTGGTATCGATGATGTGAAGATCGTGACGCTGATAGAAGCGCTTGCCAGCCCAAACCACGGCATCGGGTGCGGCGCTGATCAAGCCCTTGGCCTTCACGTTGAATTGGCGCAAGGCAAAGGTTGCATCGTCCTTGCACTCTTTTTGATCGAAGTTACACACAGTGGTGGTACTTTCATAGTCATTGGAGCCGTCGCTTTGCATGCTGAACATGCTGTCAACATAGAACGTCTTGCCATCCTTGTTGTAAACCTCCTGACCAATACCAATTTCGGTATAGGTATCGCTTTCGTTACCCAGACGGCCGACAAAGTTCTGTCGACCGGTTTGCATATCACCGTCTTGGGATACGCCTACGCCAGAGCGAAAATAGCCTGTAAAATCAACGGCGCTGGCATTAAATGCCGCCATTGACAGAGCGAGGGCAACGGATGTCGTCAGTAGTTTCACTTTCATACTTATTCCTTTATTCCACTGTTGCATTGTTATCTTGATGAACCGCTTGCCAATCCATAGGGAAAGCGCTTTCACTGTCCGGTGGGGATTATAGGAATAACTGTGCTATCAGTGACATGACGAAACTCACAAAAATGTAATTATTACATTAATACCTCAGTTTAAATATTTACCAGCACAATCAAAACAAACATAAGCCATTGATTATAATGGATAACAAAAACAAGATGGCGGTGTTATCGATTACACAAACGATAGTGCTGTTCGCACTAGAGATGACAATGAGTCGACCAGACTCATCGCAGAAGACATGACGTCCTCGTGTAGGACATAGGAAGGCAGTATGAGACCTTCCCGCCTCCATAGGGGCGACCGTGAAAGAAGAGGAGCAGAGGGGGCACTAAAAAGGCAAGGCCCCTAACGGGTAGCCTTGCCTGATAGTGCCGATGAATTCAGGTTGCCAGAACGTCGATCAATCAATACTGCGGACTGAGTGACGGCGAACGAGAGTCGGACTAAACATGTGCGTAGTTTGTGGCAGGGGGCCGCCTTTTGCCAAGGCAATAGCCAGCTCGGCAGCCTGCGTTGCCATCGCGATGATCGGGTAACGCACCGTCGTCAGACGAGGGCGCAAATAGCGGGAAATCAGCACATCATCGAAGCCCACCAGAGAAAGATCCTGAGGAACATCGATCCCGTTGTCACTCAACACAGATAATGCTCCAGCCGCCATCGAATCGTTATAGCAAACCACCGCGGTCGTCTGCTGCCCCCGACTCAGCAACTCCGTCATCGCTGCTTCGCCTCCCAATTCATCCGGACTGCCACGGGATATCAGGCGTTCATCGACCGGTATATTGTGCTCTTGCAGTGCATCCAAGTATCCCTGCAGACGATCCTGCGAATCAGAGATCTGATGATTGGAACATAGAAACCCGATCTTCTTGTGGCCTTCTTGAATCAGATGACGAGTGGCCAGCCAGGAACCATAGCGATCGTCCAGCGCCACACAACGGGACTCGAATCCAGGAACGATACGGTTGATCAACACCATGCCGGGAACATAGCTCATCATCTGAATCAGCTCTTCATCTGGCAGCATTTTGGCATGCACCACAAGGCCCGAGCAGCGGTGGCCTATCAACTGCTCTATGACATGCTTCTCTTTGGCTGCATCGTGATAGCCATTGCCGATGAGCAGAAAATTCCCCGTAGACTGCGCTACTTGCTCTACTGCTTTAACCATTGTGCCAAAGAAGGGGTCAGACACATCAGCAACAATCAACCCCAGCGTTTCGTTGTTTGGGTGGGCCAGAGCTCTCGCATTCGCGTTGGGGTGGTAGTTGAGTTCATTCATCGCTTTGAAGACAGCCTCGCGTGACGCCTGACTCGCTTTTGGCGAATGATTGATGACACGTGAGACCGTGGCGACTGATACGCCTGACAGGAGTGCTACATCTTTGATGGTTGCCATGAATTAGCTTTTCCGGTGAACGGTATAAATAAAAACCAGTACTTTATGGGTCAAGATACTACCGACATTTCCAATGCCTTACACGGCTTTCCTATCAAAAGCGCGAGCATTCTATCAATAAACGCACATCTCCGTGTAAACCACTTACATACACCAACCTTGTTTTTTCCGCATGCAGCAAACGGAAATGTGATCAAGATCGCGTTAAATGGAGATTTATCTTCCGAGAACTCTCACTCAAGCGCAGAATGGGGAAAGCGGTTACACAACGTCAAGGGCAATAAAATAGCAGCCCTGGAGGGATCTAATGTTGAAAGTACTTGTCACTGGTGGAACTGGTTACATAGGTAGCCACACCTGCTTGCAGCTAATTGCTGCTGGAATGACTCCTATCCTGTTGGACAGCTTAGTTAACAGCAAAGAGAGCGTTCTCGAGCGCATACACACCCTCAGTGGAGAGCGTCCTCTGCTCTACAAAGGGGATGTGAGGGATGCCAGTCTGTTGGATCGAGTCTTCGCAGAGCAGCAAATTGATGCAGTGATTCATTTCGCAGGCCTCAAGGCCGTTGGAGAGTCTGTGCAAAAGCCTCTCGAGTACTATGACAACAATGTCAGTGGTACCTTGGTACTGCTGCAGGCTATGCAACGCGCTGGGGTCAAGACCTTGCTCTTCAGCTCATCTGCTACCGTCTATGGCGAACCAGAACGCATGCCCATCACTGAGGAATTTCCCACCTTACACGCCACTAACCCTTATGGTCAGAGCAAACTGATGGTGGAGCGTTTGATCAAAGATTTTGCAAACGCCGCGTCTGACTGGTCATTAACCTTACTGCGTTATTTCAATCCGGTCGGGGCACACTCCAGCGGCCTGATGGGGGAGGATCCCCAGGGTATCCCCAATAACCTGATGCCCTATATTGCCCAGGTTGCCGTGGGTCGTCGCGCCAAACTCGCCATCTTTGGTGATGACTACCCAACTCCAGATGGTACTGGTGTGCGGGATTACATTCATGTGATGGATCTGGCCGATGGGCATGTCGCAGCCTTGAAACATACTCTCGGGCAGGTTGGCGTCCATGTTTACAACCTCGGAACCGGACGTGGCTACAGCGTTTTGGATATCCATGCGGCTTTCTCTAAAGCCTGTGGCAGCGAGCTGCCTTACGAGATCGTGCCGCGCCGTGCAGGGGACATTGCACAGTGCTGGGCTGACCCAACCCGGGCCTACCGCGAGCTGGGGTGGAAAGCTCATCGTACGCTAGAAGAGATGACTACAGATACCTGGCGCTGGCAATCACAAAATCCGAACGGCTACCCCATTTCATGAATGTTCAGAATGAGGCACACATCCCTATGCAATTTGAACCAACCGATCACCCCCATCGTCGTTACAACCCATTGATCCGACAGTGGGTTCTCGTTTCTCCTCACAGGGCAAAGCGCCCCTGGCAGGGTCAGCAGGATGAGCCTGATCGCACTCAACGATCCGCTCACGATCAGGATTGTTTCCTCTGTGCTGGCAATACTCGCGTCACTGGCGACAAGAATCCGGATTATCAGACAACCTTCGTCTTTACCAACGACTTCGCGGCCCTGATGGTTGATACTCCTATGGCACCATCCAGTGACGATCCCCTCTTCCAGTTAGAGAGTGCCCGTGGCACCAGTAGAGTTATCTGCTTCTCACCGGATCACAGTAAGACCCTGCCCGAGCTGTCACTGCCCTCTCTTTCTGCCGTAGTCAACACCTGGTGCGAGCAGACTGCAGAGCTGGGACGCGACTACCCCTGGATCCAGGTATTCGAAAACAAGGGCACCATGATGGGCTGCTCCAACCCACATCCTCACGGGCAAATTTGGGCCAATGACTTCTTGCCCAATGAAGCAGCTCGGGAAGATGACGCTCAGCGAGAGTATTTTGCCAACCACGGTCGTGCCATGTTGCTCGATTATGCAGAGCGCGAACGCACCGATGGCCGCCGTACTGTAGTTGAAACGGAGCACTGGCTGGCAGTGGTGCCCTATTGGGCAGCCTGGCCCTTCGAAACCTTGCTGCTACCCAAGTTTGCAGTAACACGTCTACCAGATCTGACAACGCAACAGCGTGAAGACCTGGCGATTGCGCTCAAGAAACTGACCAGCCGTTATGACAATCTGTTCCAATGCTCCTTCCCCTATTCGATGGGATGGCATGGCGCGCCATTCAATGGCGAGGAAAACGACCACTGGCAGTTGCATGCGCACTTCTACCCGCCCCTACTGCGCTCTGCGAGCGTGCGCAAGTTTATGGTTGGCTATGAAATGCTTGCAGAAACACAACGCGACCTCACTGCAGAACAGGCTGCTGAGCGCCTGCGTTCCGTCAGTGATGTCCATTTTCGTGAACAGGTTTGAGGTTAAGATATGAGTATTGAATCACCACGGAGCGTGACTGAACGCACCTTTTACACCCAGTATGGTTATCACCCTACCCTCGCCATTCAAGCACCTGGACGTGTCAATCTCATCGGGGAACACACGGATTACAACGACGGCTTCGTGCTCCCCTGTGCCATTGATTATCAGACGGTGATCAGTGCGGCCCCACGTCAGGACAGCCTGATCAGGGTGATCGCTGCCGACTATCATAACCAGCTAGATGAATTTGACTTGAGCCACCCCATAGAGCCGCGCCCGGAATACCTGTGGGCCAACTATGTGCGGGGCGTCGTCAAATATTTGCTGCTGCGAGGCGCTAAACTATCCGGCGCAGACTTAGTGATCAGCGGCAATGTACCGCAGGGAGCAGGTCTTAGCTCTTCAGCCTCTCTGGAAGTGGCGGTAGGGCAGGTCTTCAAAGAGATGAATCACCTCGACATCAGCCAGGCAGATATCGCCCTGAACGGGCAACAAGCGGAGAACAGGTTCGTCGGCTGTAACTGCGGCATCATGGATCAGTTCATCTCCGCTTTAGGCCAGCAGGAACATGCCCTGTTGATCGATTGTCGCAGCCTGGAAACTCTCCCTGTGAGCATTCCGGCCGACATCGATGTCGTCATCATCAACTCGAACGTACGCCGGGGTCTGGTTGATAGCGAATACAATACTCGCAGGGCGCAGTGTGAAGAAGCTGCCCGACATTTTGAAGTCAAGGCATTGCGAGACCTGACGATGAACCAGTTCAACGAACGAGCCAACGAACTGGACCCCGTCGTCGCGAGTCGAGCACGCCATGTCATCTCCGAGAATGAACGGACTCTGGCGGCTGCAGAGGCGCTTGCCAGTGAAGACATGGTCATGATGGCCGAATTAATGGCACTGTCACATGCCTCAATGCGTGATGATTTTGCCATCACGGTGCCTGCTATCGACGCCCTGGTCGACATGATCAAAGAGATCATTGGTAGTCGTGGTGGAGTGAGGATGACTGGTGGCGGGTTTGGTGGTTGTGTTGTTGCGCTGGTGCCACGCGGACTGACCCCAGTCGTATGCGAGCAAGTCAACGCCCGCTATCCTCTGCTCAGTGGTTTGCAGCCCAGCATCTATATCTGCAAGCCCTCCGCCGGAGCTGGCCCCTGCTGATCTTTCACAGCCCCACCAATGTCATTGATCAGCACTGATGTCTACGCATATGCCCAAACTGTCATGATATACCTGAAGTGGCAGCCGATGAACGTTCGCCTTAGTTGAGGTAAACAACGCTCTCAGTGCCAGTTACGGTTAATATGTACACAGTGCAATCGAAAAAAACTCAGTTATATATCATCTCCATGAACCTACCTCAGGGACTGCTTCGGCAGTCCCTTTTTCATTGGAGATCTCTATGGCTCATTTAATTGATTCCATGGCCTACACCGGCCAAACACCTTGGCATGGCCTCGGTAATGCCCTACCCCCACAGCAGTCCCTCGATGTCTGGCTGCAGGCCGCCGGAATGGAGTGGACCATCGAGCAGAGCGATGTACTGTATCAGGGCACGCCCGACAATCCCATCCTGCACACCTACCCCGACAGCAAAGTGCTCTACCGCTCCGATACCCTGGCACCGCTGTCTGTGGTCTCACAGCGCTACAACGTGGTACAGCCCCATGAGGTACTGCATTTCTATCAAGATTTGGTGGAAGCCAGCGGTTTCGAGCTGGAGACCGCAGGCTCGCTGAAAGGCGGTCGCAAACTCTGGGCCTTGGCCAAAACCGGCCAGGACTTGATACTTAAAGGCGGTGACCTCGTGAAGTCCTATCTGCTGCTGGCAACCAGCTGTGATGGCACGCTCTGCACCACGGCGCAATTCACCTCGGTGCGGGTGGTGTGCAACAACACTCTGCAGGTTGCAGTAGGAGACCAGACCGGTGCCATCAAGGTGCCCCACTCAACCCAGTTTGATGCCACAGCAGTGAAACAGGCTCTGGGGCTGGGGGTAAGCCAGTGGGACCATTTCGGTCAGCATGCTAAAGCGCTCAGCGAACGACCTGTGGCACCTCAAGAGGCACTGCGCTATTTCAGTGTTCTGCTGGCACAGCCTGTGGAGGAAGAGAGCATTGTGCTCACCCGGCCAGTACAGCGTTTACATGAACTCTATCAAGGGGCAGGGATGGGGGCAGAGTTGGCCAGTTCACACAACACCGCGTGGGGATTGGTCAATGCGGTGACCGAGTATGTCGATCACCATCGCCGTACTCGCAGCCAGGATCATCGGCTGGATTCCGCCTGGTTTGGCCAAGGGGCTCAACTCAAATCCCGTGCCTTGGCGCAAGCCATCACCCTGCTGCAATAGGAGAGAGCAACATGTCTTCATTGCACTATGGCGATCACCTTATCTCCCCACGCATCGGGTATGAGCATCACGGGATCTACGCCGGTGACGATTGGGTGATCCACTACCAGGGCCCGTTTTCTGGTCATGACGCGTGTCAGGTTGTCATGTCTACGTTAGGGGCGTTTTGCCAGGAGAAGGACTTTATTATCAGGACCCATCCTCAGCGACTTAGCCCGGATCACAGTGTCAACCGAGCGCACAGCCGTCTGGGCGAACGCAGTTATAACCTGCTGTTCAACAACTGTGAGCACTTCGTGATGTGGTGTATCAAAGACCAGCACCACTCAGCTCAAGTCACGGAGGCCGCAGTCACTTTGCTGGCGGCTCAAGTCGCGCGTTCTTCACTGGGACACCTGACCTCAGTGGCTACCGCAGGGGTAACAGGCGCCTCCCTGAGCTCATCCGTAGCAGGTGGTGCCACCACGGCGGCACTGACATCATTGGTTGGGGTTTCCACTGCGCCAGCATGGGCGCCGTTGGCCGTCGGGGCGGCTGCTGCCTATGGTGCCCACAAGCTGTGGAACTGGTTAACGGATTAGGCGGCTCATCAGGGCCGTCATGGTATCAGTGACCCATTGACGATCATCGTCGGTGAGTTGCTCGAGTTGGTGAGCTAATCTGACGGCTTGCTCAAGGGGCCGCGAACTGGTTTCACGGAGCAAGTCCGTCAGCTCACATCCAAATATTTGTGCCAACTCAGCCAGTCGCACGATAGTCGGAACCACAATCCCACGCTCCATGCGCGATACCGCTTCCATCCCAATCTGCAGTCGTTCCGCGACTTCCTCTTGGGTCATTCCCTGTTGTTGACGTTGATAAGCAATAGCTCTGCCCACTGCTTTGGCTAACGCGTCCTGATTGATATCCATCACACCTCCAGATTCAACTTTTAAAGTTGACACCCGGACTTGTTGACATGAAGGACTCAAAACGATGAGGATCGCCCTTAATGGTTGAATTTGGTTGAGGCTGGACCGAATGGGTCGAATTACATCAAGACATTTTAGAAGGAAACAAACATGAAAAAATCCATGGTATTGCTGGTAATGCTGGCAGCCACTCAGCAAGCACATGCCCTCAGTGAGTCAGCCGCTGATGCCCCAGGCTGGAAGCAGTTTGGTAATGCTGCTACGGGATACAGCTATGGTGTCTATAACCGGGCGGATTCATTCACCATTCGTTGTCACCCTAACAAACCCGCCACCATCAATGTGGACATCATGAGTGTCGGAAAATACGGCTCTCAGGACTATCAAAGTGATTTCGTTTTTGAAGTGGATGGCAAGATCTTCATTGGCCACCGGGTTCTTCAAGACCAGAAAAGTTTTGAGGAACTCTGGACCGCGCTGAGAAATGCGAAAGAACTAGGCGTATATCAACGCGAAAAAGGCAGCCGCAAATTTTCGTTCCCAACTGGGAACATTGCAAACACGCTACCGGCGCTGGGCTCGCCAGGCTTTCCTTGCCAATCACAAGAGACCTATGACGCCGCCGTCCTCGACGAAGACCTAGCTAACATCGAACCGCTGAAGGAGGGCGATGTACAGTTGAGAAAACGCGGTAATCCCTATTACGGCAAGACGACCTGGAACAAGTACCTGCTCGATATCACCAGCCGCAGTAACCGGATGGTGATCACCGATCTCAAGATCAACCGGGGCAGTTGCACGATCGATCCGAAAGCCAAGCTGCCATTTCGGATGGGCTTTGGCGGCAAAGTAACTCTCTCTCTGCTGCCGGAGGACTGCAACCCCCTCGAGGTCACAGTGACCACCCTGGGAGGTGAGCAGACGCTGTCGTTTGATCAATAACCCAACCCAGGGAGGCAACAGCCTCCCTGTTATTTTTAAAAGGTAACTACAATGAACCGAGTTATCGCGCTGCTGGTGGCACTTGCCACCAGTGGTGTCGTGGCAGAGGAAAATAGCTGGTCTAGCAGTTGGGGGCCGGGTACGCAGGCGAACTACACCATCAACCTCGCAGGCACCACCCTGCTCACTATCATCTGCCGGGATGATGCGCCGCTCACCATGCTGGCGACGGTGGGTGGTCGCGATTATGGCAGCGACAGCAGACTCCCCTTAGCCTTGCTGGTGGACGGGCAACGCTACGACGCCCCTTACCGGCAAGGGGACTTCTCCACGTTCTGGGAGACACTTCGCAACGCAACATCGGTGGCGCTATTGCTGCCGTCAAATCCCCCCATCGATTTGCCCACCAGCCACCTTGCAGAGGTACTGCCAGCCATTGGCTCGCCAGATAACAACTGTATTGCGCCTGGGTCATCACCGGACTTTGGCACACCGTGACGATGGCTTACACCCACCATTTCAACCACACCCAGAGGGAGGCTAATGCCTCCCTCGTTTTATTGGATATATGACAAGGAACGCTTATGACTATTCCCTTTTTCCGGGATGGCTTTGCCCTGCCCGTTACCCAAGCGCTGCTCACGTTACTCAATCATGAGGTTGCCAATATCGGCCTCAACCTCGAGCGCCTGACCCAACTCACCTTCAACTTTCGCAGCCCCACCTACAGCCCCGAGCAGGGAGGGGCTCACCCGGTCGAGATACGTCTGATACGCGGCCTTGATGGCTGGCTGTTCGATTACGTCACCGACTTCAGCTACCAGGGACTGGGCCAGGATGCCGAGCTCTGCAAGGAGCTCGATTTCAACTTCCTGGATGACGAACACTATCTGCAAGGGTGGGGACCACTGCCCAGCGTGGAAGCTCGCGAACTGTTCGCGATGTGGCAGAGCAATTTCATTAGCTACGCCCAGTTGGGCTATTTCACCGTCACGGCCAGTGGGGATTAGGAGGTGTGTGATGACTAACGAACTGCCGCTCTCCCACTTCTCACGCCAGTGGCTGGGGCTGGTTGCTGCCAAGGCCAAACTACAGCCAACTCGCCAAGGCGAGCGCTGGTTGCTGCACCTGACACCGGATAGCCCACCAGCCCGCACAGTCACCTTACAAATGCGCTGGTCTGGCGTGCAGTGGCAACTGCTCTCCCTCACCAATGCCGAGGACTGGCGCACCATGAGCCAGCCCGTGGATGAAATCTGCGTGGACCCCAAGCATCGGTGTTTCTGGCGCTGCCAAGCAGGCCCCGTCCCGCTCTCTGAGCAGCCTCGTGTACTGGGCAGCTTTCTGGCCGACCTGCAGCGTACCTGCATTCATCACGGCTATCGCGTGGAGAGTGATCCCTTACCCCCAGAGGAGGCACACGATGCCCAACCAACCGATCGCCGTTGAGCTTGAGGCGATTAATCGAGATGGCGAGACGCAGGTTGTGCGCGACAGTGGCCTGACAGTTCAAGGCTACAGCGTCTACCTACGGGCGGTAGAGACCAGTGGGCTGGCACTGGCTACCTGGGTAGCTGACTACGACACCATCGGCCCTGCCTATGAACTGGCAGAACGGCTGAGTGTGGCGCTCGCTATCCCGTTCAACGTACTGGTCCCCGAATCGCTAGTGCCAGTGAAGCGTGAACCCACCGTCAGAGCAGGAGCCATCACGACGGCCAACTGAACTCCCCTCATCTGAACCAACAACCCCTATACATCCATTTGACCTCGGCACGCCTCGCGCTGCCGGGGTTTTCTTTTTCAGGAGACCACCATGCGTTATCACAAACTCAAAGCCGGGGAATGCCCCGGCACTTATGTCGTCACCGAACCGGTGACCGAGCAAGATCTGCTGCGCATCGCTAACCAGATTGCCTGCAAGCGTCTAGCCAAAGGGACTGCCATTACCAGTACCACTGAGGCCGCAGAGCGGTTGCAAACCTTGCTGCAGGAGCGTGAGCATGAGGTGTTCGGGCTGCTCTTGCTGGATAATCAGCACCGGGTGCTGGCCTTTGAAGAGCTGTTTCGCGGCACGTTGGCCGGTGCCAATGTCTATCCCCGCGAGGTGGTCAAACGCGGTCTGGCGGTGAATTGTGGTGCCATCATCGTGGTTCACAATCATCCCAGTGGTAACCCGGAGCCGAGTTCGGCGGACATTGCGCTGACCAAATCGTTACGTGAGGCGCTGATGCTGGTGGATATCCGTCTGCTTGACCATCTGGTGGTCGGCACCGAAGGGGTGGTGTCACTGGCCGAACGGGGGATGATGTGACGATGCGATTACCCAACCCCTATTCTCTGGAAGAAACGCTGGGCAAGCTGCGCCATAGCCTGACCACCGCCAGCAACGAAGGGGCGCTGGTGTTGTTGGAGAAGGCCGTCACCAAGGCTCGTGCTGACGCGGTGTATGCCAAGCAGTTTGACGCGGCGTTGCTGCAGGGCTCCACCGTCGAGATACGCGAATGCCTCAGTTGCTTTGGCGACTACTTCGAGCGCTCCCGAGACGCTCCGCCCTATTACCCACACCACGACGCCGTCAACGGCATTGATTGTGCGCTCTACGCCATCCTGTTTGATGCTGCTCACCCCGACACATGCCAAGATCACCAATAACGAACCGTCGATCGCCCAATAACATGCCGATCACGTTTCCACCCGATCACCCGGATCATCCGCGCCAACACCATGATCCGGATATCCCGACATCACCCAAAGGGCCACCTCACTGCAGGTGGCCTTTTGCATTTCAAGGAGCTAGCCCATGTCTGCCTTCATGATCGATCGCCAGGACTACCTGACCTTTGCCGTGCAGTTACACCGCTTTTGCAATGGCCCGTTGCCACCGCACTACACCCTGGAGCTACTGCGCACCCTCTGGTGGCTGCCGCCAGCAGACACGACCAGTACCTGGACGTGGCGGGTAGATCGGTTAGTGCGACTGATGATGCTCGCCAACCGGCGGGCAGTCTGGCATCGCTATCAGCTGGGGCGTCATCAACCACTTCAGCACCGCTCTACCAAGCTGAGTCCGCTTAAACCTGCCCACCGTTACCACCAGGCTCCACTCACCGATAGCGAGCTGGTGGCCCTCTACAAGTTCACCTGCTGCGCCCTGTACCAATCGAGCGAATGGACCGGGAGCCCTGAGCAGGCACCTCGGCTTGTGAAGGTACTACAGCAGTTGCAACAGGCTCTCGCACAAGACGTGCTGACCCGGCTGTCACTGTGGGAGCAAGCACCCTGGGGAGAGATGTGATGGATCTCTACATCACCCTGACAGTGGCAAGCTCGCCACCGAGTTCAATGGCCCACCTAGCCCAACGTGTCGCCGATGACATGGCACACCTGCATCACCGTCTAGGGGATGGGGTGAGCGATGAACTGGGCATCAGTATCAGCTATCTGGTCGAACAGTTTGCGCTGCTGGCAGCTGCTTACCGTTCACCGGAGGAAAAGGAGAAACATCAATGATTGAGTTCAATGACAGCTTTAGCCAGGCCGCCGTCGCGGAGGCCATGTGTGCTCACTCAGGGCTTGCCAAGCTCATCAGTCAGCAATTGATGCTGCCGGGCTTTGCCTATGCCCACGATGTAGAGGGGCGACGTATTGGTGGCCCGCTGGTGGCCCCCAACCCTGTGTTGCACAAGACCACGCTCTTTGTCAGTCCACGGGATATGCGTGAGCACCTGCCACGAGAGATTAACTTCGCCCGCTTTCGCTGTGCTTGTAATGCAGCGGGTCAGCCGGTCGGCGAGTGGCAACGGGTGATTGTCGGGGCCTACGTCAACCACGGCAGTAACGACACGCCGGATTGGAGTAGTCATACCTGAGTCACGGCCACCAGTACAAACAAGACCCCATACAGCCCCTCACTCCGAGGGGCTGTTTGCATTTTAAGGAACCCAACCATGCACGACCTGCGTGATTACAAGACCCTGACCGCTCGGCAGATCACCACTGCCATCGGTCAGCTCAACCACAGCACCGCGCCGAAGATAATGACCCACCTGGGATTGCGGGCCAGGCAGCCGCAACCACTCGGTAATGGCCGTAGTAGAGCCAAAGCCCTCAAGCTGCTGCGCAGAGTCAAGAAGGCTCACAAAGCAGGGCGTATCCCGTTCGAGCTCACTGTGACGGGTTGCCGCATCGACCGGGGTAGCCATCAGGCTGACCGCTACTACTACGACCGGACGCTACTGGCTCAAGGTTGGCAGCAATACGATACCGAGGAAGACGCCTGGTACTTCGGTATCTGGATTAATACCGAGAAGCTGGAGACTTTTACCTATGCCGAGGGAGATACCAGCCATGTGATTGCGCCGAACGTTGAGGCGTTTCGTACCGAGCTGGCGCGGCTCTACCAGTACCACCCGCAAGCCCCGGAGTTTATCAGCATCGACCCAGAGGCTGGCATTGTGACCCACCATTTTGAAGCCAAACCGGAGGTGTGAAATGGCTAAGAACATCACCATCAAGGTGCCCGGCAAACATCCGCGAACCGGCGAGATCACCACCTTTGAGCTTAAGGGCCAACGCATCGATATCGGCATCGGCGGCCAGGCCGTGCCTTTCCTCATTCACGGTAGGGGGATAGGAACGTCCCTCACTCACATCCCGAGCGGATACCGCATCGCCCTGCTCGGTGGCTGGCTCACCGCTCGTTACGCAATACCTGAGAATAAGCCCAGCAGAACAGTCTGCGCCCAGATGGCCATAGACCGGCTGGTAGCCCAGTACGGCTCGCGGCACCTGCTGGACCGACTCGATTGCAAGCCGGTTATCAACGAGGCGGCTGACTGCGCTCGTTGAGGCCAACCGTCTCGCTCATCCACACACAGCATAAAGGGCCAGCCCTCACAGGCTGGCCCTTTGCATCATTGGAGTCACCGAACATGACCCGTCTTATCACCAGACTCGAGGTGCATCGCTATGCCCCCGAGCTTAACAAACTGCATCTGCGTAACCGGCAGACGTTACCCGCTCCCGGCATCACCACCATCAAAGAGGCCAAAGCCCGTCTATTTGGCCGCTGGCAGCCTGGGCATCAGGTAACCATCACCGTGAGCCATCCCGATTACGTCAATCTTTCACGGCTCTACCGGGGGCGACTGGCAAGCCTGACAGAGCTCCCTGAGCACCTGACCAGACTACGCCAGCGCCACAACGTGCCTGGCACCATCATCGACATTCAACTTAGGTATCGCTAATCATGACCACAACCGATCCCACATGCCCTGTCACACAGCAACCTGAGGTCCCAGCTGTCACGCTGCCTCCCAGCATCAGCTGGGGTCTGCCTAGTGATATCTCCCCACGCTTTGGCGCTCGTCTGATACAGAGTCGCTACCGACTCGATTTTCTATCCGATCGGGCCAGTCTGATAGGTGAATGGAGTGAGGCGCAGATAGCCAATCTCGACCTGGCTTTCCCGGAGATCATCAAGGCTCTGGAAGCCAAGCTGCTCACCGGCGAACTGGATGCCCAACGCCAGCACTGCATTACTATCCAGCACGGCGGCTTTACTTGCGAAGCCGATACCCTGGGTAGCCACGGCTATGTCTATATCTGTATTTACTCTGCGAAGAGCATGGAGGCGACCCCTGATGTCAGTGATAGTCAGAGCTAACTCTGATATCAGCACGATTGTAAATCGTTGGGAAGGTCACTAGTTGGCCTTCCCGTAACGTCTGGGCGCAACTCCTTATAGCTCATGGGTGTGTCTCAATTGGATTTTTGTGGAATGATGATTGGCTACACTTCAGCCAATTTTATCGATAAAGATCATGGAGTTGTTATCTGGAGTGTCATTCAGAGCGACACCGTGATGTAATGTGATGCATCTCGCATCACTTTGTGACTTAGGCGCTATGAAATCCGTCAGAACGACTGTCTCTTTATCTCATTCCCAGCTCGAGTCCTTACAACGGATGGCTGAAAGCAATGAAGTGTCTATCTCATGGCTTATTCGTCAAGCTGTGGGGGATTTTCTGGCAGTTCATAACGAGGAGCTTTTCCATCCCCTCAAGCGAAAAACTGCGCAGCAAGAAGGCAATCAGGAATGACATTCTATTCACCACATCAACAAGCCTGGCTTGCCCATAACCTGACCCTTGAGGGTAAGGCGGAAGAATCGCTAACCAAAACGATGGCCGGCGCCAAGGTGGACATGAACCCGCATCAGATCGAGGCGGCAATGTTTTCCTTAGCATCCCCCTTGTCTAATGGCGTTATTCTGGCTGATGAGGTTGGATTGGGAAAAACGATCGAGGCCAGCTTGGTTTTGGCGCAAAAATGGGCCGAACATCGGCGTAAGTTGCTTTTGATCGCCCCTGCAACTTTGCGCAAACAGTGGAGCCAGGAGCTCGAAGAGAAGTTTTCTCTCCCCTCTTTCATCATGGAGGCCAAGTCCTTCAATGAGGCGAAAAAGGCAGGGATCGCCAATCCGTTTGATATGGAATGTGCCTTTGGGCAGCCAGCAATCTGCATCTGTTCCTACGAGTTTGCCGCTCGGAAAGAGTTGGAGCTACAGCGAGTTCCTTGGGATCTGGTGGTCATGGATGAGGCGCATAAGTTGCGCAATATCTATAAAAGTGATGGGGCCAAAACAGCCAAGGTGCTTGATAACGCCTTAATGGGCATAAAGAAGGTCCTTCTTTCCGCCACCCCATTACAAAACAGCATGCTGGAGTTGTATGGACTTGTATCCATCATAGACCCGTACTTTTTTGGCGATTTACCTTCGTTTAAGGCTCGATATGGTCGGCAGCAACTTGAGCAGGTTGAACTGGCTATGCTGCGAACTCGATTGAGCAAGGTTTGTAATCGCACTCTCCGACGTCAGGTCCAAGAAGAGGGCGGGATCAGCTTTACTCGCCGTTATTCCATGACTGAAGACTATCGACCGTCAGCGCAAGAAGAGCAATTGTACAGGCAGGTATCCGAGTACCTGCAACGTGAAGATCTGCTGGCAATCAAAAGCGGCGCTAGGCATCTGGTGACGCTGGTTATTCGTAAAATTTTGGCGTCCTCTTCACATGCAATTCAAGGTACTTTACAGACCATGATTGCACGGCTGGAACAAAAGCTGCCCCTGCTTGATGCCTTGGAGGATTATGAGAATTTTTCTGACCTTCAGGATGAAGAAGGGATTGGTGACGAGGAGCTGATCGACCCGCAAGCCCTGCAGGCCGAAATTGATCTACTTAAGGATTTTCAAGGCCTTGCCAGTAGTATTTCGAACAATGCCAAAGCTGATGCGCTTGTTCGTGTTCTCGAACGTGCATTTGAGAAAACGGCTGAGCTAGGTGGATCACGCAAGGCGGTGATTTTTACCGAATCGGTTCGGACGCAAACATGGTTGGCAGAGATGTTAGCCACCCAGGGCTATGACGGCCAAATCGTGATGCTGAATGGTAGTAACAGTGATTCTGTGTCGAAACAGATTTATCGGGACTGGCTTGAACGTCATCGAGGTTCAAGCCGTGTCTCTGGCTCCAAAACAGCAGACATGAAAGCCGCTCTGGTTGAGAAATTCCGCGATGATGCCACCTTGATGATCTGTACCGAAGCCGGTGCGGAAGGTATCAACCTGCAGTTCTGCTCTTTGCTGATCAATTACGACTTGCCATGGAATCCACAGCGGGTAGAGCAGCGCATTGGCCGCGTTCACCGCTATGGCCAGAAAAATGACGTGGTCGTGGTCAATTTCATCAACAAGGGTAACCGCGCCGATGAGCGCGTATTTGAACTGCTTAGCCAGAAATTCCAACTCTTCGAGGGCGTCTTTGGTGCCTCGGATGAAGTGCTGGGCTCTATCGAATCCGGTGTCGATATTGAGCGCCGGATCCATGATATCTACCAGCGTTGTCGCAGTGATGCGCAAATTGAGTCTGAATTTAATGCTTTGCAAGAAGAACTCAAGGAGCATCTGGAAGCCAAAAATAGCGACACTCGGCGCTCACTCTTCGAACACTTCGATGCAGATGTCGTCCGCCGCCTTAACCTTCGTCGCGGCAAGACAACAGCGGAATTGACGGCTTATCAGCAAAAGATGTTGTTGCTGGCACGTATGACCTTACAGGGGAATGGTGACTTTAGTGAGTCTATGGATGGTTTTGTCTGGCTAGGGAACAAGTACAATCTGAACTGGCAGAATGCAGAAATTGGGGAAGGTGAGTTTTTCCGCCCCCACGATGGTCTGGGTGCTGCATTGATCGAGCAAGCCAAGACCGCTCAATTGCCACCTGTTGCACTCCAGTTTGTTTATGAATGCTCGCCGGAGCAAGGGCAATGGGTTGATGTGAAGGGGCAGATAGGTAATAGCGGTTTGCTCAAAGTCATCAAGGTGAGCATTGAGTCAGAGGCGCAGCGACGTGAACAATTGCTGCTGCTAGCCACTAACCATCATGGCGAGCAGTTACATGCCGAGACGGTCGAACGGCTGTTACAACTCCCGTTAACACAAGCTCCACTCGTCATTCCAGAGCCCGATGTATCAGCCCTGTTAGACCTGCAGCAAACACTGCTGGGGGATTTCCAGCGTGAGGTTGAACGGGATAACGAAACCTACTATGGCGAGGAAGTAGAGAAGCTGGAACGCTGGTCAGAAGACAAACGCATTGCTCTGGATCTGCGTATCAAACAGCTGGATCTAGAGATCAAGGAAGCACGCAAGGCATCCCGGCAGCTGACCTCCTTGCAGGAGAAGATGGAGGCCAAGAGAGCCCTTAAGCAGTTAGAGAGAGAACGAGACAACGCCATGCTGCATTATTACGAAGAGAAGAAACTGATTGAACAGGAGGAGGATCGCCTGTTGGAAGAGGTTGAGGCACGCCTGGCTACCGAAACCCGCGTAACTGAACTCTTTGCGGTAACATGGCAGGTAATTGCTAGTAAATGTGAGGCTGCAGCATGAAGGATGTGACCAGTAGTGACCAGTTGAGCCGCATAGTGATTGATGGCTATAAATCGATTGCTCATTGTGACCTTAAAATGGGCAGTTTGAATGTACTAATCGGTGCCAATGGTGCAGGTAAATCAAACTTTATAAGTTTTTTCAAATTCATCGCAGCTCTGCTAGA
Organism: Aeromonas sp. 55A; assembly: GCF_051919665.1. NCBI lineage: Bacteria > Pseudomonadati > Pseudomonadota > Gammaproteobacteria > Aeromonadales > Aeromonadaceae > Aeromonas > Aeromonas sp. 55A. Next base: position 2,420,864 of record NZ_JBQBEH010000008.1, read on the forward strand.
TAGGCGACTACAACTATTAGTTGGCAAAGCTGGCGGGCCAGACATTCTGTTACATTACGGCCGTAAACAAACTGCAGCTATCGCTGGGGTTGTCTCGCTCGGTAAGGATGAATATTGCTTTTCATTAGAGCCAACTAATGACAACAGATTAATATTTAAAAGTGAGGCCTCATCAGAGGGGGATGATAAAAAAATTGATATAACACTATCAAATGGCAAGATGATTCAGGCCACAAAAGGGTGTAATAAAAACTATAGTGCAGGTCATTTTGAGTCAATCGCTGACACTCTTACCCCAAAAATGCAAGTTATTATGCGCCGCTGGCGTGTCTACCACTTCCATGACACCAGCGAAAGTGCCAAGGTCAAGCAGATCCACCGTATCAACGATAATGATTATCTGCGTGAGGACGGATCTAATCTGGCAGCCTTTTTGTTCCGGGTACAAAAAAATCACCCTAGCCACTACAAGCGGATAATACGTACTATCCGCATGGTGGCCCCCTATTTTGGTGACTTTTACCTGCGAGCTACGCCAGATAACCAAGACAGCATTCAGCTTGAATGGACCGAGAGGGATCACGATATTCCGTTCAAAGCCAGTGAGCTGTCGGATGGCACCCTGCGCTTTATCCTGCTAGCCACAGTGCTGCTGCAGCCGGAAGAGTTTATGCCCAGTGCCATTATCGTGGATGAGCCCGAGTTGGGGTTACACCCTTATGCGATCAACGTATTGGCTGAATTGATAAAAAACGCCAGTCATGAGCATCAGCTGATTATTTCGACACAATCCGTCGAGCTAGTTAACCAGTTTGATGTTGAAGATTTGATCGTCGTGGATAAGCAGAACGGTGCCTCTACCTTCAAACGCCTGGAGGAGGCGTCATTAAGCGAGTGGTTGGAAGATTACAGCCTCGGCGATCTGTGGCAGAAAAACCTGCTGGGCGGGAGACCACAATCATGAGCCGAGTTTTGGTCTTTGTAGAAGGGCAGACCGAAGAAACCTTTGTGCGTGATCTGCTAGATCCTTATTTTGCGATGCAGGGTATTTATCTCAAGCCAATTCTGGCGCAGACCAGCCCTGGACATAAGGGGGGGATTGTCAGCTATGGCAAGGTAAAACATCAAGTCACCCGTTTGTGTCGACAAGATCAAGGGGCCTATGTCACCACCTTGATCGATTACTACGGTTTGCCCACTGACTTTCCTGCATTCGGTAACCAAGCGCAGGATGCCCATCAACGTGTGTTGCAGATGGAGCAGGCGATACAACAGGATATCGGCGAACCCAACTTTATTCCTAATCTGCTATTGCATGAATTCGAAGCACTGCTCTTTTCTGCACCCGCCAAGTTTGCCGAGTGGTTGGATGATGGTGAGCCAGTTGCAGAGCTGGAAGCCATTAGGGCGGCGTTTGAGTCGCCAGAGCATATCAATAACAGCCCGCAAACTGCGCCTTCCAAGCGGATCCTCGCACTCGTGCCGAACTATAAAAAAACACTGCATGGCCCCTTGATTGCTGAAGATATCGGCTTGGACACGATCCGTGCCCAGTGTCCGCATTTTAATCTCTGGATTGAGCGCCTGCTGGCGTTGCCCCGTTAATTTCCATTGGAATTAGAATCACTATGAACAAGCAAAGACTTGAACTTACCTGGATTGGCAAGGATAAACGACCACGCCTTGAGCCGCGCATTCTTCTTGAAGATAAGAACCTCTCATATCAGGCCCCGTCGACCGCTACTAACAGTGAGACTGATGTCAATAGAGCATTCAATGACAACCTATTAATCCATGGTGATAATCTACTGGCACTTAAAGCGCTGGAGCAACAATACGCTGGTAAGGTGAAATGTATCTTTATCGACCCGCCATATAACACCGGTAGTGCGTTTACGCATTATGACGATGGACTAGAGCACTCCATGTGGCTTACCATGATGCGGGACCGCCTGGAATTGTTGCGTACTCTAATGAGCGACGATGGCTCAATCTGGATTACTATTGACGATAATGAATCACATTATCTCAAGGTACTTTGTGATGAGGTGTTTGGCAGGGAAAATTATGTAACATCGGTCATATGGGAAAAAGCTGACTCGCCGAGAAATTCAGCTAGGCAATTTTCGTCAGACCATGATTACATGCTGATCTACTCAAAAGTTCCTTCGTGGAAACCACATAAATTACCTAGGGAAGGTGCGAATAAGCGGGGAAATTCTTCTCGGCTGACGCAGTCATTTCATTTCTTCATGTTTGAGCCGATTTTTTCTCCCGTAAATGCCTTGGTAATCCCCCCGAAAAACTGAGGTGCTCATAAGTAGAATTTTCCCGTACCTTGATACCCGGAGGTTCTACATGAAAACATCACGCTTCAGCGATGCCCAGATCATCGCCATTCTTAACCAGGCCGAGGCTGGCTCCCCCGTTCCAGAGCTCTGCCGCGAACATGGCATCAGCTCCGCCACCTTCTACAAGTGGCGCTCTAAATACGGCGGAATGGATGCCTCCCTCATGGCTCGCCTCAAAGAGCTGGAGGACGAGAACCGCCGCCTCAAGAAGATGTACGCCGAGGAGCGCCTCAAAGCCGAGATCATCGCTGAGGCCATGGCAAAAAAGTGGTGACGCCATCTGCCCGCCGGGAGATGGCAACCAGGGCCGTAGCGGATTACGCCATCTCCATCCGCCGGGCTTGCCAGGTGTTCAAGGTCAGTGAGGGCTGCTATCGCTATCAGCCGGTGCTGGCCGATGAAAATCAGGAGATTGCCGATTGGCTGCTGCGCCTCACCGCTAATCAGCGTAATTGGGGTTTTGGACTGTGCTTTCTGTACCTGCGTAACGTCAAAGGCTTTGGCTGGAACCACAAGCGGGTGTACCGGATTTATCGCGCCCTTGAACTTAATCTGAGGATAAAGCCGCGAAAACGGCTGGTACGGGCCAAACCGGAGCCGCTGGCGGTCCCTGAAAAACCCAATCACTGCTGGTCGATGGACTTCATGCATGACCAGCTCGGTGATGGCCGTTCGGTGCGGCTGTTTAATGTGATCGACGACTTCAACCGCGAAGCACTGTGCATCGAGGTGGATTTCTCCTTGCCTGCCACACGGGTCAAACGGGCGCTGGAGCAAGTGATCGCGTGGCGGGGAAAGCCGGTGGAGATCCGCTGCGATAATGGCCCGGAATATATCAGCGAGGAGCTCAAGCGCTGGGCTCAGCAGGAAGGGATAGCGCTACGGTATATCCAGCCGGGCAATCCCCAACAGAACGCGTATATCGAGCGGTTTAACCGCACGGTACGTTACGACTGGCTGGGTCATTACCTGTTTGAGTCACTGAATGAATTGCAGGCATTTGCCACAAACTGGTTGTGGACGTATAACCATGAGCGGCCCAATATGGCGCTGGGTGGCTACACACCAAAACAGCGCCTAATGCAGGCCGCATGACCTCTACTTTTGAGTGCCCCTAAGAATGGGGGGAATACCCCTTGAATCAGCCTATTTAGACCGTTTCTTCGCCATTTAAGGCGTTATTCCCAGTTTTTAGTGAGATCTCTCCCACTGACGTATCATTTGGTCCGCCCGAAACAGGTTGGCCAGCGTGAATAACATCGCCAGTTGGTTATCGTTTTTCAGCAACCCCTTGTATCTGGCTTTCACGAAGCCGAACTGTCGCTTGATGATGCGAAATGGGTGCTCCACCTTGGCCCGGATGCTGGCTTTCATGTATTCGATGTTGATGGCCGTTTTGTTCTTGCGTGGATGCTGTTTCAAGGTTCTTACCTTGCCGGGGCGCTCGGCGATCAGCCAGTCCACATCCACCTCGGCCAGCTCCTTGCGCTGTGGCGCCCCTTGGTAGCCGGCATCGGCTGAGACAAATTGCTCCTCTCCATGCAGCAGATTACCCAGCTGATTGAGGTCATGCTCGTTGGCCGCGGTGGTGACTAGGCTGTGGGTCATGCCACTCTTGGCATCGACACCAATGTGGGCCTTCATGCCAAAGTGCCACTGATTGCCTTTCTTGGTCTGATGCATCTCCGGATCGCGTTGCTGCTCTTTGTTCTTGGTCGAGCTGGGTGCCTCAATGATGGTGGCATCGACCAAGGTGCCTTGGGTCATCATGACGCCTGCTTCGGCCAGCCAGCGATTGATGGTCTTGAACAATTGGCGGGCCAGTTGATGCTGCTCCAGCAGGTGGCGGAAATTCATGATGGTGGTGCGGTCCGGCAAGGCGCTATCCAGGGATAACCGGGCAAACAGACGCATGGAGGCGATTTCGTACAGAGCATCTTCCATCGCGCCATCGCTCAGGTTGTACCAATGCTGCATGCAGTGAATGCGTAGCATGGTTTCCAGCGGATAAGGTCGCCGGCCATTACCAGCCTTGGGGTAAAACGGCTCGATGACTTCCACCATGTTTTGCCATGGTAGAATCTGCTCCATGCGGGACAAGAAAATCTCTTTTCTGGTCTGACGGCGCTTACTGCTGAATTCACTGTCGGCGAAGGTGAGCTGATGACTCATGATGAACCCTGTTCCATGGCTCCAGATGACAAACATGATCTCATATCAGGGACTTGTTCGCACCTTCCCTAAACTGATGAGGCTAATTCTATTTATACTAATCAGGACAAAGATCCAAGAGGTCCTTGGTTACCAGGCGACCCATATGCAAACAAGCCTTATTCTAAAGGCTTGTATTCTGTAATAGGTCCAACAGGGCGTGAGTTCTCTCCTCCACCGGGTAGATATTGGCGCATATCTGAGGAGAAGTTACGTGATCTTGATAGCGATGGTAGAGTGTGGTGGGGACCTAATGGGTCAGCAAGACCAAGCATAAAACGCTATTTATCTGAGGTATCCGAATTAGTTCCTAGAACGATTTGGGGGAAAGATGATGTCGGTAGCAACAGAACATCAAAAAATGAGATGAGAAAGTTGTTCCCCGGAGATGCATCATTCGATACACCCAAGCCGGAAGCGTTATTGCAAAGGGTAATCCATATCGCAACTAAGCCAGGGGATATCGTTCTTGATTCATTCTCTGGTTCAGGCACGACGGGGGCTGTAGCCCATAAAATGGGCCGCCGCTGGATAATGGTTGAGCTGGGTGAGCATTGCCACACCCATATCGTTCCACGTCTGAAGAAGGTGATTGATGGGGAAGATCAAGGTGGTATTTCCAAAGCAGTAAACTGGCAAGGTGGCGGTGGTTTCAGATATCTTCGCTTGGCCCCCTCTCTATTGAAAAAAGATGACTGGGGTAACTGGGTGATCAACAAGGAATATAACGCCGAGATGCTAGCCGAGGCCGTGTGCAAGCATATGGGCTTTACCTATGCACCAAGCCAAACCCAGTTCTGGAATCATGGTTACAGCACTGAAACGGATCATATCTACGTGACCACCGGTTCACTGGCCTATGACCAGCTCAAGCGGATCAGCGAGGAAGTGGGGAATGAGCGTACCCTGTTGATCTGTTGTAAGGCGTTTATGATGGATGGCGCCGACTTCCCGAATTTGACGCTGAAGAAAATCCCCAAAGTCATTCTGAATAAATGTGAGTGGGATCATGATGACTACAGCTTCACCCTCAATGTGCTGCCAGAAGAGCAGGACGAAGAGTGGGCTGATGATTACAGCGAAGAATAAGGAAAACAGATGAGCAACGGGACCACTATCGCCAACCAGATCGGTGCGCGCCTTTCCCTGCGCAAGCCGCAGAGTGAATCGCTTGCGATCCTCTGCCGCTTGTTAGAACAGCTGAAGCTGGAGAAAGAGCCTGATTTACAGCACTGGATTGATCTCCTCAAAGCCGAGAAGCTGCCATTCAAGAGTTTTGAGCGAGACTTCCCTTCGCTCTGCTTTGCTCTGGCAACCGGTGTCGGTAAGACCCGCCTGATGGGAGCCATGATTGCATGGCTCTATCTGACCGGGCGTAGCCAGCATTTCTTTGTCTTGGCTCCTAACCTGACAATCTATGAAAAACTGAAGCAGGATTTTCTGCCCGGCTCGCCCAAGTATGTGTTCCAAGGCATCCCCGAATTGGCTCAGACACCGCCGGTATTGATCACCGGTGATGACTATCAGGAGGGGCGTGGGGTTCGTCTGGATCAGGTTCAGACGATGAGTGCCACGGGTGATTTGTTTGCTGCCGAGACCGCGCCGCATATCAACATTTTTAATGTTTCCAAGATCAATGCTCTGGATAACAAGAAGGGAGCCGAGAAGTCCAAGCAGGCGAAAGTACGCCGTCTGCAGGAGTATATCGGGGACTCCTACTTCAACTATCTGGCCGACTTGCCTGATCTGGTGGTCTTGATGGACGAGGCCCACCGTTACTACGCAGACTCTGGTGCAACCGCAATCAACGACCTTAAGCCTGTGTTGGGCATCGAGTTGACGGCAACGCCGAAAACCACTGGGGCCAAGCCACGAGATTTCAAGAATATCGTGTTTCACTATCCGCTTGCCCGAGCCCTCAATGATGGTTACATCAAGACTCCGGCAGTGGCTACCCGCAAAGACTTCAAAGCCAGTAGTTACAGCGAACAGCAGCTTGAAACCATCAAGCTGGAAGATGGTATCCACCATCATGAATACGTCAAAACCGAGTTGGCCAGCTATGCCAACAATACCGGTAGGCCATTGGTTAAGCCTTTTATGCTGGTGGTGGCGCAAGATACCACCCACGCCGAAGCCATCAAGGCCCGTATAGAAGATAGCGAATTCTTCAATGGTGCCTATAAGGGTAAGGTGATTACCGTCCACTCTAACCAAACTGGCCAAGAGTCTGACGAAAACACCCAACGCCTGTTGGCGGTTGAGCATGACAAAGACACCGAGATTGTCATCCACGTTAACAAGCTCAAAGAAGGTTGGGATGTCACCAACCTCTACACCATAGTACCGCTGCGTGCGTCTGCTTCCGAGATCCTGACCGAGCAGACCATTGGCCGGGGTTTGCGCCTGCCCTATGGGAAACGTACAGGGGTCGAGGCCGTGGATCGTTTGACGATCATTGCCCATGACCGGTTTCAAGAGATCATTGACCGTTCCAACCAGGAAGACTCCATCATCAAGAAAACACTCTTCATCGGGGCTGATGATGACGATGACGGGATCCCGGAACATAAGCCGAATCAAGTGATCGTGCCATCGCAGGCCGATACGCTGCTGGGACTAACTCCTACTGATGGTCAGGGCCATCAAGTCAAGGAGGGCTTTGCTCCACCATACCAGGGCAGCAGTACACACACAGCTAATCTCCCACCGGTTCTCGCAACTGAGGCTCAGCGGCAAGTTGCCGAGATCACTGTCAGGATCATCAGCGATGAAGCCAAGCGTCTTGGAAGCAGCAAAGAGTTGATGACACCTGAAGTGCTACAAAGCGTTACCCGCAAGGTTCAGCAGGTAATGAAGGAGATATCACCACCTATCTCCAGCCCAGCCATTCAACCAGAGCTGACCGGTATGTCTTCCCCTGCTCCAATTGCTCCGCGTGAGTTGGATGAGAAGAGTATTGCGAAGTTAGTTGGCCAGATTTCTGAAAAAGTAGCAGAACACACTATCGACATTCCCCAGATCGTGATCCTGCCGACCCGTGATGTGAACTATGGTTTTGCAGAGTTTGAGTTGGGTCGGTTAGACAGCATTGCGATGCGGCCAAGTAGTCAGGAGATTCTGCTGCAAAATCTGCAGGACAACAGCTCCAGCACCATCAGTTGGGCGCAAAGCGGCATGTCAGAGGAGCGGCTGGAAAACTACCTGGTTCATTATCTCTTCGATCATGACGAAATTGACTATGACGAGCATGCGGGATTGCTTTACCGCCTTGCAGGGCAAATGGTTGCACATTTGCAAACCTACCTGAATGATGAAGAGGTAGAGGTTCTGCTCAAAACACAGGGGCGGCAACTGGCAGACTTTATCTGGGTGCAGATGAAACAGCATATGTGGACGACACCAACCGATTACATTGGCCACGTTACTAAAGGGTTTGATGTATTACGGCCAGCCACCTTCAACTATGCCCATAACGAACAGCCTCGTGACTTCCGCTCTCCCATCCAGGCAGGAGAGAAGAGCAGGGTTCGCCAGATGCTGTTCACTGGCTTTAGCAAATGCTGTTATCCGTACCAAAAGTTTGATTCTGTCGATGGGGAGTGGCGCTTGGCGCAGATCCTCGAAGGGGATGCAAGCGTGCTCAAGTGGATGAAGCCTGCCCACGGGCAGTTCCGGATCGAATATGCCAATGGGCAGAACTATGAGCCTGATTTTGTGGTGGAGACTAAAGACTCCTGCTTGCTGATCGAGCCCAAAAAGGCAATCGAGGTATCAACCCCAGATGTGCAAGCGAAAGCTCGGGCTGCAGTTCGTTGGTGTAAGTACGCTAATGAGCATGCAAGCCAGCATTCTGGCAAGCAATGGCGTTACTTGCTGATCCCCCATGACGATATCGAGTTGGGTCGGAGCATTGCGGGTTTGATGCAAGAGCATGAGGTGACGAGTTAACCGAGACTCGTAAAGCTAAACAGAAACAGCAGCAGAGGGCTTTTTAGCCCTCTGCTGTTCTATGGAGTGGCCAAAAAATCAGGAGGACTTGAGGCTATGGCTCAAAGACAGTAATCAGTACGACCTTAAAGGGGTGGTCAACATAGATGCCTAGCTCTACACGTGTGGGTTCAAATGTGGGTTCAAAACTAAAAAAGCACTTTCATTAAAATGAAAGTGCTTTTATTTTCAATAGCTTAGTTGTTATGGCTTAGTTCATACCGTAACGCTTGAGCTTCTTGCGCAGGGTGCCACGGTTGATACCCATCATCACGGCAGCGCGAGTCTGGTTACCACGGGTGTACTGCATGATCACGTCCAGCATCGGCGCTTCGACTTCGGAGAGAACCATATCGTACAGATCAATCACTTCCTGACCGTTCAACTGGGCCAGGTAGTTACGCAGGGCCTGTTGCACAGAGTCACGCAGGGGGCGCTGGGTCGGCTCGGCAGCGTGATTGTGAGTAGTTGTTACCAATGCATCAGAAGTCAGGGTTTGTTCGAACATATTCGGTCGGCTCTTTAGTTATCTTGTTAACCTAATCCATCGAAATACGCTTCGAGTGCCTCAAGTTGCGCGTCTGCGCAATCCAGGGCATTGAAGTGCTTACGGAATTCTCGGCCCGTCTCTTCTTCATCCAGATACCAGCCCACGTGTTTACGGGCTATGCGCGCTCCCAGATATGCACCATAAAACCGGTGCAGGTTGGTTACATGCTCGTTCATCAGGGTGCGAACCTCTTCCCTCTCGGGAGGCGGCAGCTTGGTGCCCGTCTCAAGAAAATGACGGATTTCCCGGAAAATCCAGGGTCGTCCTTGCGCAGCTCGGCCGATCATCACGGCGTCAACACCGGTATAGTCGAGGACATACCGGGCTTTCTCCGGGCTGTTGATGTCACCATTGGCGACAACAGGAATCGATACGGCCTGCTTAATCGCCCTGATCGTGTCGTACTCCGCTTCGCCCTTGTAGAGGCAGGCACGGGTACGACCATGCACGGCAAGGGCCGCGATACCGCAATCTTCGGCGATTCGGGCGATCTCCACGCCATTGCGGTTATCCGGATCCCATCCTGTGCGGATCTTCAAGGTGACAGGCACCTCCACTGCATCCACCACGGCCCGGCAAATTGCTTTGACCTGATCGGGGGCACGCAGCAGGGCAGAACCTGCCAACTTCTTATTCACTTTTTTTGCCGGACATCCCATGTTGATGTCGACGATCTGTGCGCCCTGCTCCACGTTGTAGCGGGCAGCAAACGCCATCATCTCGGGGTCGGCTCCGGCAATCTGGACCGATCGCAAACCGCCTTCTGCAGAGTGATCCATCCTCATCCGGGTTTTCTGGGTATCCCAGACATCCGGGTTGGCCAGCAGCATCTCGGAAACGGCCATGCCGGCCCCCAGTCGCAAACAAAGTTCACGGAATGGTCGGTCAGTTACACCGGCCATGGGAGCCACGATCAAGGGAGTTTCAAGCGTGTGGGGACCTATCTGCATTCCACGGTTACCATCGGCTTAGGGCGGCGTATATTACGCATTTTTTAGGCAGGAGAAAAGGTTAGTATTTGAGCGTCAGCCATTTTTTTCTGAAAAAAACGTCGCGCCAAGGCTTGCAAATTCTGGAGTTATTGAAAAACGGCCAGATTGACGGAGAGTGAGCGCTGTACCATTCGGGTCGGACACCTGCATAATTGTCAGTCCACTTGCAGGCCCGCTTTGCGTTATGATAGCGGGCTTAAGTTGAGCAAATGCTCCAAACATTTATGCAACAAAAGCGGATTGGGGATCTATGACGTCAAGGTTCATTAAATCACTCTGGCCGTGTCTGATGGGGGCCGTGCTGGGGTCGGCGCAGGCGCAAACCATCAGTTTCGGCGAAGCCTGGACCCGGGTCATCCAGCAGGATGAAGGGCTGGCTGCCGAGCAGGCCGGGGTCGATCGGGCCAAGCAGCTGCGCGAGGCGGCCAAGGACATGTATCTGCCCAAGGTGGATCTGGGGGCCAGCTATACCCATCTTGATCAGCCGATTGAACTTGATGCCCTCGATCTCAATCCGCTGGCCAAGCAGAAAGATCTGATCCTGGCGCTCGGCAGCCTGTTCGGGGTCGGGGCCAACGCATTTGTCACCCCCCTGACCAAGCAGAATGTAGTGACCAGCTCGGTCAAGATGCTCTGGCCGCTGTTTGCCGGTGGCCGCATTGATGCGGCTCAGGATATCCGTCAGGCGCAGGTGAGCGAAGCCCAGCAACTGCTGGTGCTCAAACAGCAATCCACCTTCGAGAGCCTCTCCCAAACCTATTTCGGCGTGGTGCTGGCTGCTCAGGTGGTGCAGACCAAACAGGAGATCGAAGAGGGGCTGGCCCACCATCTGGATCATGCCAAGAAGCTCGAAGCGCAGGGGCAGATAGCCAGGGTGGAGCGCCTCTCCGCCCAGTCAGCCTATGATCGGGCCCGCATCGATACCCAGAAGGCGCGCCGCAGCCTCGAGATCGCCGAGCTGGCCCTTGGCCGCATGCTGAAGTTGCCAAATGCCCAGCCGGGCAGCGGCCTGTTCGTCAACAAGGAGCTGCCGCGCCTTGAGGGGTTGGTGAGTCAGACCCTGGAGGTGCACCCCGGTCTCAAGCTGCTCACTGCCAAGAAGGAGCAGGCCAAGGGGCTGATCCGGGTCGAGCAGGGCAAATATGCCCCCGAAGTATTCCTGTTCGGCAACTACAACCTCTATGAAGATGATTCGCTCGCTTCCAAGACCGCGCCGGACTGGCTGGTGGGGGTGGGGGTCAGCATGCCGCTGGTGAGTCGCGATGGCCGCTCCGAGACGATGCAGGCCGCCAAGAGCGCCGAGCTGCAAGTCAATCTGCTGCAGGCCAAGACCCGCCAGGATCTGGAGTTGCTGGTAGAGAAGACCTGGCGCGAAGCGGCGCAGGGGCTGGAGGAGTATCAATCCCTCTCTTCCACTCAGGCGTTGGCAGAGGAGAACGTGCTGCTGCGGGACAAGGCCTTCGGGCAGGGGCTCTCTACCTCCCTTGATGTGGTGGATGCCCAAAACCAGCTGGCGGGGGTCAAGACCCAGCGCGCAGCGGCGGCCTATCAATATGTAGTGTCGCTGGCCCGCCTGCTGGCGCTCTCCGGCCAGATGAACAGTTTCAATCAATATCAGCACGGTCAGGTGATCGAGGTGAACTCATGATCGCACTCCAGTCCGTTCCTTTTTCTATCTCTGTTTCGACCGCCAAGGGTCGCCCGTTTGTCGAGGTGAAGTGATGAGCCATCCCCCCATCAAAAAGAAGATGAGCCAGGGTAAACCGCTGTTGTTGCCGCTGGTGCTGGTGATCCTGGTGGTCTGGCTCGGCTGGCGCTTCTGGCTCGCCTATCAACCCGAGCCGGTGCATCTGCAAGGGCAGATTGAGGCACAGCAGTATTCGGTCTCCTCCAAGGTGCCGGGTCGCATCGACGAGGTGCTGGTGAAAAAGGGCGATCAGCTGGCCAAGGATCAGCTGGTCTTTACCCTGGCGAGCCCCGAGATCGAAGCCAAGCTGAGCCAGGCCAAGGCCGGTGAAGCTGCTGCGGGGGCGCTGGCGCAAGAGGCAGAGAAAGGGGCCAGAGCCCAACAGATCGCTGCCGCCAAGGATCAGTGGCAAAAAGCCAAGGCTGCCGCCCAGCTGCGTGGCAAGACCTATGAGCGGGTGGCCAGTCTGCATCGCGACGGCGTAATGCCGCTGCAAAAACGCGATGAGGCCTGGACCGCGTGGCAAGCTGCACGCTACAGCGAAGGGATGGCGTGGCAACAGTACCAGATGGCGTTGGAAGGGGCGCGGGAAGAGACCAAGATCGCCGCTCGCGAGAAGGCCAAGATGGCGGCGGGTTCTGTTGCGGAGGTTGAGGCCTATCTGGCCGACACCCGCATCACCAGCCCCCACAATGGTGAAGTGAGTCAGGTACTGCTGCGTAGCGGCGAGCTGGCGCCACAAGGCTTCCCGGTGGTGACCCTGCTCGACATGAGCGATGCCTGGGCCCAGTTCCACGTTCGCGAGGATCTGCTGCCCCGCTTCCCGGTCGGTACCGAGTTTGATGCCCGCATCCCGGGCCTTGGCGATCAGATGGTGCGCTTCAAGGTGACTCATGTGGCCGTGATGGGTGATTTCGCCACCTGGCGTGCCACCGATACCCGGCAGGGCTTCGACATGAAGAGCTTCCAGGTGGAGGCTCGCCCGCTGCAACCGGTTGAGGGGCTGCGGGTTGGCATGAGTGTGCTGGTTGAACTCTGATGGGACGTGAATTTCGGCTGCTGTGGCAGGATCCGTTCAGTCGTGCCCTGATGAGCTGGGTGCCGCTACTGCTGATGGGGATCCTCTGCTGGATCTTCTCGGCAGGGCTGGCCCGCGACCTCAAGGTGGGGCTGGTGGATCTCGACCACAGCATGCTCTCGCGCCAGCTCGCCTTCTCGCTGGATGGCTCGGCCGGGCTCAAGGTCGCGCAACAGTTTGACTCCATCGATGCAGGTGCCCACGCCCTGCGCGGTGGCGATATCTATGCGCTGGTGGTGCTCCCCAACCATCTGGAGCGGGATGCCCGTCAGGGTACCCAGCCGCAGGTGACGGTGTTCAACAACGGCCAGTTCATCCTGATCGCCAAGCTGGTCAACTCGGCGCTGGCGCAGGTGGTAGGCACCCTTAACGGTCAGGTCGGCGTGCTGGAGGCGATGGCCGATGGCAAGGCGCTGCCCGGTGCACTCGGACAGTCGGTGCCTATCAGCAGTCAGGTCACTGCGCTCTATAACCTCAACTCCAGCTATGCCCAATTTCTGCTGAGTGCCATTCTGCCTGCGGTGTGGCAGATCCTGGTGGTGCTGTTCGGCCTCAATGCGCTGGCCCGTACCGATCGGCTGGGGCTGGACTGGACCACTCGCGGGGTCTGGTTTGGCCTCTGGCGCACCCTGCTGCCCCACGTGCTGATTGGCTGGGGTTGGGGGATAGTCTGGACGCTGCTGCTGTTCAAGGGCTTCTCCTACCCCATGCACGGCAGCTGGCTGGTGCTGGTGGTGGGTCTGGGGCTCGCCTCGGCCGCCTGCGTTACCATGGGGGCCTTCTTTTACGGCATCATCCGGGATCCGGCCCGCGCCCTGTCGCTGGCGGGGGCTTACACGGCGCCCGGTTTTGCCTTTATGGGGGTCACCTTTCCGGTGAGCGCCATGGGGGATTTCGCCCGCTTCTGGCGCAGCCTGTTGCCGGTCTCTCACTATGTGGAGCTGCAGATTGGTCAGAGCAACTACGGTCTGCCCCTCGCATCGGCGTTGCCGCAATTGGGGGCGCTGCTGCTGTTTCTGCTTCCCTTGCTGCTGGTGGTACGACGTTACAAGCAGCAGGCCGAGCTGGCCGGTCAATCAGCCGCAGTGGCGAGCGCCGAAAAGGAGCCTGAGTGATGCTGGGATTTGTCGATCTGTTGCGCCTCGAACTGCGCACCCTGCTGGCGGATCGCGCCATCATGCTGACCCTGTTTGGCGGGGTGATCTTCTACTCGTTTCTCTATCCCCAGCCCTATCTGCATCAGCTGCCGCGGGAAGAGGCGGTAGTGGTGGTCAACGACGATGGCAGTCAGCTGTCCCGTCAGCTGGAGTTTATGGCCGATGCCACGCCGCAGGTGAAGCTGGTTGCGCGGGCCAATTCGCTGGCCGAGGCGCACCAGCTGATGATGGCCGGGGAGGCGAGCGGCATCCTGCATATCCCCAACCACTTCTATCGTGATCTGATGCTGGGCAAGAGCGTCACCCTGAGCTATGCCGGTGATGCCTCCTACTTTCTGGTCTACGGTACCATTGCCGAGGGGCTGGCGCAGGCCGGCGGCACACTCGCAGCGCAGGTGAAGGTGGCGCGGCTGTTGAGCCACGGCGAGGCGCTACCACAAGCGGCCATGGGCTGGAATGCGGTGGCTCTCAACGTGGTGCCGGTGTTCAACCCCACCATGGGCTATGTGAATTACGTGGTGCCGGCGGTGTTCGTGCTGATCCTCCATCAGGTGTTGCTGATGGGTGCGGGGATCCTGGGGGCGACCCAGAACCAGCGCAGCTGCCGCGGCGAGCATGGTTACTGGCAAAGCGCGCCTGTGTTGCCGCTGCTGCTGGCCAGAACCCTGGTGCTGGCGGGGTTGTTCCTGCTGCCGGTGAGCTACTTCCTCGGCTTCTGCTTCGATCACTACAACATCGCTCGCCATGCTGACCCACTGGAGTTGTGGCTGTTCGCCCTGCCGTTCCTGCTGGCGACCTGCTGGTTCGGGATTGTGCTGGGGGCGATCTTTACCCGGCGGGATCTGCCGACTCAGGTAGTGCTCATCTCTTCTCTGCCGCTGGTCTTTCTGGCGGGCTTTATCTGGCCGCTCGAGCTGATCCCGGCGCCTCTCAACTGGCTGGCTCAGTGGGTGCCCACTATCCCCGGTATCGAGGGTTTTCTGCGCCTCAACCAGATGGGGGCTGACTTCGCGCAGGTTGCCCGCTACTGGTGGCAGCTATGGGGACTGGCGCTGCTCTACGGCGTGCTGGCTTGCCTGTTGCTGCGTTGGCGGCAGCAGTCACTGCCGGTGGCCAGTCAGCCGGTCGTACAGAGTGAGACGACTGCCGGTTAAGCGGGATAGGGCAAGCGCCCGTGAGATAGCGTGTGCGGTAAAGCGAAAACGGTCAGCCCTTGGGCTGACCGTTTTGGTATGTGGTGGGTATGAGCGATTTTACTGCTGCTTTAGCCGCGCTGGAGCGTGGGATCCCCGATGGCGTAGATCTGCCCCACAGCCGTCTCATCCGCCAGCAGGCGCAGCCCTTGGGCGGCCACATCGGCGCGGCGTACCAGTCCGTGTACCTCCTTGCCCTGACTCAGCTCGGCGCGGCCGGTGGCGTCGCCATCCTGAAGGCCCGCCGGGCGCAGAATGGTCCATGCGAGGGCGCTGGTCTGCAGCCAGCTCTCCGCCAGACTCTTGAGACGCACTTCATGACCGAAGGCGGCGCGGGCCCGCTGCGGCAAATATTGCCAGCTGTCGCCGCAGCCGAGGGAGGTGACCAGCAGCAGCCGTTTCAGGCCAGCCTGCTCCATGGCATCGATTACATGGCGGTTGCCCTGATAGTCCACCGGCGCGGCTTGACGGAAGCTGCCGAGGGTGGAGACGACCTGTGCATCTTGCCCCGCACGGGCACATGCCTGCTGCACCGCAGCCGGATCCAGCGCATCCCCTTCGATCACCTCAACTCCCAGCGCACTCAGTTCCATGGCCATCTCGGGGCTGCGCACCAGCGCAACGACCCGGTGCCCCTGGTTCAGGGCGTGATGAGTAAAGGCGCGGCCCAGCCCGCGGCTGGCTCCGAAAATCAGTGTGGTTGGCATAGATGAGCTCCCTTGGCAAAAGGGGCTAGCCTAGTGGCTTGTTCGCTTGCTGTAAATGAGAGTTGTTTCTATTTGTGAGCTGGCAGGGAGGAGAGAGTGCGAGCCTCCAGCGACTCGCACTCTTTGAGAGGCATCAGCCGTTGTAGTTGCCGATGCTGGGGCGACGGCTTGGGCCGCTCAGGTGGATATCCACCGGATTGAACGCCTTGATCGCCTCATAGCTGAAATCACCGATCGCCTGATGCAGGCTCTGGGGTGTGTGGTTGGTGATGATGATGACGCTCTTTGACAGGTTGCGACGACGGCGCAGCAGGTGGCCGAGGAAGCTGGACTGGCTCTCCGCCATTTTGGCGCGGTTGGCCGATACCTCGTCGATGATCAGCAGATCCACCTCTTCCAGTGCGCGGCGGTACTGGTTGCGCTCATCCTGGTCGGGGATGACGTTGAAGAACAGCCGATCGACGATGGAGGCCCACTGCTGGAAGATCACCGATTTCTGGTGACGGGCGATCAGCTCATGCGCCACCGCTCCCGCCAGCGTTGACTTGCCGGTGCCGTAGTCGCCGTAGATCAGCATGCAGCCGCCACCGCTCTTCTCCCAGTGCTCGAAGCCGCTGATAAAGTAACGGGCTGTTTCGATGGGGTATTGCAGCGCCGGGTCACCGGCATCCATCTTGTCAAATACCCAGTCGGGGTTGAGGTCGGCCTGGGCGATCAGCTTCTGGATCCGCTCCTGGCGGGCCGCTTTCTGCAGCTCGCGCACCTCGGCGTTGGCCTTGGCGTCATACTCCTTGCGCAGAGTCTCGTAGTCATACTGGCCGCCACCGGTCTCTTGTTGCAGGCGACGAATGCGCTCCAGCAGGCCACCCACATGGCGGCTCAATTCCGGGTCGTGAATGCGGTGATCCTGCTTGGCCTTGGCGATCTTCTGGCGCTTGGCTTCGATCTCTTCCAGCTCCTGGCGCAGGGGATCTTGCTGGTCAGTCATGGAATGCTCCTTCTGCTCGATCAGGGATGGGTAGACAAGGGGTTGATTTTGCCTGCAGGCGGGGGCCGCTATCAATCATTATCCGGCCCCTGCTGCGTGGCGGGTTCTTGCGTTTGCTGTTGGGCCAGTCGCTTGGCCTCTTCAATCATCTGTTGGGCCCGTTTGCTCGGGCCTGACTCTGCCGGAGCTGGCGTCACCTGCTGGTAGCCCTGCACCTCCATCGGTTTGCGACGGGTATAGCGGCGAGTCTTGAGGGCGCGAATAAACTTGAGCATCCATTGATGCTGGGAGTCGAACACCTCGGGGCGCCCCAGCCAGTAGGCGATAAACTCCCCCAGATCCTCTTCGCTATAGCTGGCATCGATTACCCCGCACAGACGGGCGAGGGCGGGCAGCTCTTCGTCCGGGCGCCACTGCAGATGCATCTGGAAGGGGCGCTCCGGCAGCGGGCTGCGCAATTTCTGGGTCAGCAGCGGCAACTGGAACGGGCACTGATGATAGTGCTCACTCTCGGGCTGTGCCTCGACCTGCAGCAGGCCCGCCTCCATCAGTTCATCGAACAGCTCGGTGAGCTGGCGGGCATTGACCTGAAACGAAAAACCGCAGGGATCACCCGGATCGACCACCGCCAGCGCCCGACCCAGCTCGGGATAGTTGAGCCTGGCCGACTGATTTTCCAGCACCAGTCGGCGCAGCTGCAAGGTATAGAGACTGCGAGCCGGATGGGACAATCTGGGGTGGGCAAGGGCGCTGTATTCGGCTGGGGTCATGGTCTTCTTCACGAGCTGGAGTGGGTGGCATTATCCCTTATGGCGCCCACTTGCACAATTCGTCACACAGCTCGTGAGCACCCCCATATGGTGATGGGCGGGTGGTGAATATTGCACCTACCTCGGGGGGCAGGGGCAGAGATTATTTCTACAATCCAGCAGCTTGCACTCTTCTGGTATGACGGCTAGCAAATTCGGCTGTTTTTGACGCAATGTTCACAGCATTCCTGCTGATTTGGGCTAGTCTTATTACTTAAATAAACAATTGACTCATAAGGTTTTGTCAACATGCCAAAACCCGGACTGCGGATCCTGGTGGTGGAAGACGAAGCGGTTTTTCGCCACTCGTTAGTAAGTTACCTCGCGCGGGACGGGGCAACAGTATTTCAAGCTGAGGATGGGATTGAAGGGTTGTCAGCCGCTGCGATTTATCATCCCGACGTGGTGCTGTGCGATCTCAATATGCCCAATATGGATGGCTGTGAGGTGATAGCCTGCCTCTCTGCCCGCTACCCCCAACTTCCGGTTATCGTCATCTCAGCCCAGAGCACCATGGAGGCGGTCGCCAGCGCCTTGCGTGCCGGTGCGCGGGACTATCTGCTCAAACCCCTCGAGGATTACGCGCTGGTCGAGCGCAGTATCGAACAGTGTCTCAACGGCAGCGCCAACCGGGCGCAGCAACTGGAGCTGATGGATCACATCGACTATTTCAGTGCCCACGACAAGGCAGCCAGCCGCCTGCTGGCGGGGCTCAAGCCGCCGGGCTTGCAGGAGTGGGGCCCCTGGCAGGTCACGTTCAAGGGGCTGGGGCAGTTGTTTATTCCCGATACCTTCAAGGTGGAAGACAAGCTGCTGGTGCTGGTGATGGAGCTGCCGATCATGGGGGCGGATGCGGCATTTTGTGGTGCGCTGGTGCGATCCTTGATGAACGTCCCCTACCGCCAGTTTCAGCAGAACGAGAGCCGGTTGCTGAGCCAGCCGCACCGGTTGCTCGACTACCTCAACCATCAGTTGATGGCGTCCGGGCTTCGCCACTCTTTTGCCATGGCGGCGCTGCTGTTTGATCAGCATGATGGGCTGGTGTTTGCCAACGCTGGGCTCACCTCTCCCCACTGGCTGATGCGCTCCGGCGGCCTACCCCTTGGTCTGATGCGCAGCAGCCACTACGCCCTGCACAAACGCAGCTGGCATGAACCGTTCGCCCTGCAGTTTCGCAGCGACAGCGGCGGCTCGCTGGATGTGCAGGTTCGTCATCACTGATGCCGCCTGATAAACAGGCTAAAACAAACAGGGCGCCGATGGGCGCCCTGTTTGTTGTTTACAATCCTGACCGTTTAGACGGTGGCGGATTGCAGTTTCTTCTCTTGAGCTTGCGGCTCTTTGGCCGGGCCTTCGGCACCGTGCATCCAGTAGACCAGGCGGTTGGCCATGGTCAGCAGGATCAGGGCGCTAAGTACTGCAGCCAGGGCGATGCCACCGAAGATGGCGATCGGGCCGGCTTCACCCACGAAGGAGCCGATAAAGCCCGCAGCGTAGTTGGCCAGGGCAACGAAGCCAAACCAGGCACCCATCATCAGGGAAGCCAGACGCAGCGGAGCCAGTTTGGTCACCATGGAGAGGCCGATCGGGGAGAGGCAGAGCTCGCCCAGGGTGTGGAACAGGTAAGCACCTACCAGCCAGAACATGGAGGTCTTGACGGTGTTGTCACCACCCTGCTGCAGCACGGCACCGACCATGAACAGGAAGCCGATAGCCAGGAACAGCAGACCCATGGCGAATTTCACTGGAGAGTTCGGCTCTTTCTTGCCGAGCTTGATCCAGATGGCCGCAACGACCGGTGCCAGGGTGATAATGAAGAAGGGGTTCAGGGACTGGAACCAGGCGGTCGGCACTTCGAAGCTGCCGATCATGCGGTCGGTATACTCCTGGGTGTAGAGGTTCATCAGACCACCGGCCTGTTCGAAACCAGCCCAGAAGATGATGGTGAACAGACCCAGTACCAGGATAACCTTGATGCGATCCACTTCCTGCTTGGTCAGCGGTGCTTTCTGCTCGGTAGTACGCAGGGCGGCTGCGCGCTGGGCGGCAGTGACGCGACCGATGTCACCCAGGAAACGCTGGGCCATGGTGGCCTGGATCACCAGAGAGAGCAGCATACCGATACCGGCGCCGACGAAGGCTGCTTGCCAGCCGTAGGCCGTAGCAGCAGCACCACAGATCACGCCTGCCAGCAGGGAACCCAGGTTGATACCCATGTAGAAGATGGTGAAAGCACCATCACGGCGGTGATCGCCCTCTTCATAGAGGTCACCCACCATGGTGGAGATGTTCGGTTTGAACAGGCCGTTACCCACGATCAGCAGCGCGAGGCCCGCGTAGAACATGGTGTTGACCATATCCGGGAACATGGCGTGGGGCAGTGCCAGAGTGAACTGACCTGCGGCCATCAGCACGGC
The DNA here is from genome assembly GCF_051919665.1 of Aeromonas sp. 55A. Taxonomy (NCBI): domain Bacteria; kingdom Pseudomonadati; phylum Pseudomonadota; class Gammaproteobacteria; order Aeromonadales; family Aeromonadaceae; genus Aeromonas; species Aeromonas sp. 55A. Next base: position 2,440,994 of record NZ_JBQBEH010000008.1, read on the forward strand.
ACCAATCAGGATGGCGCGACGTTGACCCAGGAAGGTGTCAGCCAGCCAGCCGCCGATCAGCGGAGTGATATAAACCAGACCGGTATAGATACCGTAGAGTTTGAGGGCATCTGCCTGACTCCAGCCCAGACCGCCATTGGCGGTCAGGTCGGTCAGATAGAGCACCAGTACGGCACGCATGCCGTAATAGGAGAATCTCTCCCACAGTTCGGTACTAAAGAGCAAAAAAAGCCCTTTAGGGTGACCTAAAAAGGTCCCTTTTGACGGGTTATTCATTGGAACTTCCACCTGTGTCTTATATTTATTTGAGTTTTTTATGCAAGGGCGAGAAACACGCCTCAATCCTTATAGAGCATGTGTGAATAAATTACAACATTATGATTTGCTGAGAGTTTATTTACTCTTGATTGATTTTTTGTTGCAAAAATGAAAAAGGAGCATCATTTGATGCCCCTTAAATACGTCTATAAAAAACAGATTTATCAGCGATTACAACTGCTTGACGAACTGCTTCAGCCAGCCGATGAATTCACCATTCAGCTCGTGATGGCGCACACCATATTCCACATTGGCTTTCATGTAGCCCAGCTTGCTGCCGCAATCGTGGCTCTTGCCCTTCATGAAGTAGGCGTTGACCTGCTCCTGCTCCATCAGCATGGCGATGGCATCGGTCAGCTGGATCTCGTCACCGGCACCGGCCGGGGTCTTCTCCAGCAGCGGCCAGATATTGGAGGAGAGGACGTAACGACCCACCACCGCCAGATTGGAGGGGGCTTCGTCACGGGGCGGCTTCTCGACAATGGCCTGCATCGGCAGGGACATCCCCTCGCTCAGGGCCTCGCCCTTGATGTCGGCGATGCCGTACTTGTCCACTTCGCTCTCGGGAACCGCTTCCACCATGATCTGGCTGATCTGGTTCTCTTCGAACATGTGTACCATCTCGGCCAGGTTGTCTTTTTTCGGGTCGCTGGCCACTTCATCAATCAGTACATCCGGCAGCAGCACGGCGAAGGGGTTGTCACCGATCAGCGGGCGGGCGCACAACACAGCGTGGCCCAGACCTTTGGCCTCACCCTGACGGACGTGCATGATAGTGACGTCTTTCGGGCAGATCTGTTGCACCTCTTCCAGCAGCTGACGCTTGACTCGCTTTTCGAGGGTCGCTTCCAGTTCGAAACTCTTGTCGAAGTGGTTTTCGATGGAGTTTTTGCTCGAGTGGGTGACCAGCACGATCTCCTTGATACCGGCGGCGATGGCTTCGCGCACTACGTACTGGATCAGCGGTTTGTCGACCACCGGCAACATCTCTTTCGGGATGGCCTTGGTGGCTGGCAGCATACGGGTACCCAGACCGGCTACCGGGAGCACGGCCTTGCGAACTGTCAGAGGAGTCTTTTTCATGGAAAACTATCCAGCGGGATTAAAGTGCGGCCATGATACTCCAAGAAAAATGGGGCAGCCACAGGCTACCCCATTCGTATATGCAGAGCTCGGACGTTATTTGACGATGATCATGTCACGGTTGGCTTCCAGCGTGGCCGGGCCAATGCCGCTCACATCTGCCAGCTGATCGACCGAGGTGAACTTTCCCTGTTTTTCCCGATAGTCGACGATGGCTTGTGCCTTCTTGTCACCAATCCCTTTCAGGCTGGTCAGTTCGGCAAGGGTGGCCGTATTGATGTTCAGCTTACCGGTCTCCTTGGCGACCTCGCTCGTGGTTGTTTGCTTGGGTGCTGCCTTATCTGCGGCCAGCACGGGTTGGCTGAACAGTGGCAAGCAGGCCAGCAGCATGATTGCAGAGAGCTTCTTCATCAGCATTTCCATTCCTCCATGATGTTGGATTTTGCCGAGTAGGCAGTTTGAGAAATAGCGTATCGAACGGGTCTTTTTCACTGCTATTTCTAACAGGTCAAATTCTCATGCCGATGGCGAAATATTTGCTATAAGCGCTTAGCTATGAATGCCCTCATATATCCAACCTTATGATCTTGAATCTATTTTAGATACATCTTTAAGGTGGCGGGCACGCTTTCCCGCGGGTGCTACGCTCGAGACATTTCTGGCACATCACATGGCATTATTCTGTGCAACACTGCGCTGATGGCATGTTTCACTGGTCTTCAAAAGAGAACCAATAAAAAAGGCTGCTCACTTGGGGTGAGCAGCCTTTGTGATCGGTTTTTTCAGACAGGCACTGATTAGGCTTGTTCGTCAGCCTGGGCAGCCTGGATACCGGTCAGGGCGATGGTGTAGACGATGTCGTCAACCAGGGCGCCACGGGAGAGGTCGTTGACCGGCTTGCGCATGCCTTGCAGCATCGGGCCGATGGAGACCAAGTCAGCTGAACGCTGCACCGCTTTGTAAGTGGTGTTACCTGTGTTCAGGTCCGGGAAGACGAACACGGTGGCTTTACCGGCAACCGGTGAGTTTGGTGCCTTGGACTTGGCCACGTTCTCCATGATGGCCGCGTCGTACTGCAGCGGGCCGTCGATGATGAGGTCAGGGCGCTTGGCCTTGGCCAGCTCGGTCGCTTCACGCACTTTCTCTACATCGGCACCGGCACCAGAGGTACCGGTGGAGTAGGAGATCATGGCGACGCGCGGCTCGATGCCGAACGCGGCAGCAGAGTCGGCGGACTGGATAGCGATCTCGGCCAGCTGCTCGGCAGTCGGATCCGGGTTGATCGCGCAGTCACCGTAGACCAGCACCTGGTCAGGCAGCAGCATGAAGAAGATGGAGGAGATCAGGGAAGAGCCCGGAGCGGTCTTGATGATCTGCATCGGTGGACGGATGGTGTTGGCAGTGGTGTGCACCGCGCCGGATACCAGGCCGTCAACTTCATTGCGCTCCAGCATCATGGTACCCAGTACCACGTTGTCTTCCAGCTGCTCGCGAGCAACCACTTCGGTCATGCCCTTGTTCTTGCGCAGCTCGACCAGACGCGGTACATAGCGCTCGCGCACAACGGCCGGATCGATGATTTCGACACGATCGGTCAGAACAACACCCTGCTGCTCGGCAACGCGACGGATCTCTTCCGGGTTACCCAGCAGTACCGGACGGGCAATGCCACGCTCGGCACAGATGGCGGCAGCCTTGATGGTGCGCGGCTCGTCGCCTTCCGGCAGCACGACACGCTTGTTGGCCTGACGGGCCAGCTCGGTCAGCTGATAACGGAATGCCGGCGGGCTCAGACGACGGGAACGGGTAGAGCTGACGGTCAGCGACTCGATCCAGTGCTTGTCGATGTGGCCAGCGACGTAGTCCTGTACCAGCTCGATACGCTCGCGGTCATCTTCCGGAATATCGACGTTGAAGTTCTGCAGGCTGACGGCGGTCTGCCAGGTGTTGGTACCGGTCATCATGATCGGCAGGCCGGTGGCCATGGCCTGTTGGCACAGCGCCATGACCTGCGGCTCCGGATGATAGTTGCCGGTCAGCAGCAGGGCGCCCAGCTTGACGCCGTTCATGGCGGAGAGGCAGGCAGAGACGATGACGTCAGAGCGGTCGCCGGAGGTGACCAGCAGGCTGCCCGGACGGAAGTGCTCGACCATGTTGTGGATGGAGCGGGCACAGAAGGTCACGGTCTGCAGGCGACGGCTGTCCAGCTCGCCTTTGTGCAGGATCTTGGCGGCCAGATGCTTGGCAAGATCCTTGGCGCGCGGGGCGATCAGCTGGGTGTTCCAGGGGATGCAACCCAGGATGCGCAGCGGGCTCTTGCCGAACACTTGCAGCACTTCCAGGTTGTGGGCAGCATCGGAAGCGTGGTGATGGGCTTCGAACATCTCGGTCAGGTCAGGGCGGGTTACGCCATGCTCGTCAACCGGTGCGCCAACCTTGTTGATCACGCAACCAACGATGCGGGGGTTGTTGACACCACCGAAGTTGGAGCAGGCCAGCTCGATGCGCTCTTTCAGCTTCTGGCTGGAGTCATGGCCCGGGTGGGTCACGAATACCATGTCAGCGTCCAGCGCCTTGGCGACGTCGTAGTTCAGCTTGTTGGCAAAGGGCTGCTTGTCGGTCGGCACCATACCTTCGACAACCAGCACTTCGGCACCACTGGATTTCACGTGCTCTTCGAAGCGGGCAACAATCTCTTCCAGCAGGATGTCGGTGTTGCTGGAGCTGATCATGTTCTCGGCGTAGGAGAGGGTGAAGGGCTCGGGCGGATTGATGTTGGCAGCAGCGCGGATAACGGCGGTTGAGCGCTCGGCACCGGTTTCACCCGGACGCGGCTGGGCAACCGGTTTGAAGAAGCTGACATTGACACCGTGACGCTCCATGGCGCGAACAACGCCAAGGCTTACGGAAGTTACGCCGACACCAGTGCCGACCGGGATAAGCATAATAGTGCGTGCCACTTTATACCCCTTGTTCATTTTTTGGGATCAGGAAAAGGCCGCCCTGTGGGCGGCCTCGAGTTACTGCGTCAATTAAGCGCCGACCAGTTCCAGCGCGTCGTGGGCGATAACCCACTCTTCGTTGGTCGGGATAACCAGGGCCTTGGTAGAACCAGCCTTGGTGATCTCGCCACCCTTGCCGAAACGAGCCTTCAGGTTGGCGTCGTGATCGACGTCAAAGCCCAGCAGACCCAGCTTGTTCAGGGTGATTTCACGGATCGGGGCGGAGTTTTCACCGATACCACCGGTGAAAACAACGGCGTCCAGACGACCGTCCATGGCGGCAGCGTAGGCGCCGATGTACTTGGCCAGGCGATAGCAGTAAACGTCCATAGCACGCTTGGCTTCTTCTTTGCTGTCGTAGTTGTCTTCAACGAAACGGCAGTCGGAGGTTACTTCGGTCAGACCCTGCAGGCCGGACTCTTTGGTCAGCATGGTGTTGATATCGGCAACGCTCATGCCCAGCTTGTCGTGCAGGAAGAAGATGATGGCCGGGTCCAGATCGCCGGAGCGGGTACCCATCACCAGGCCTTCCAGCGGGGTCAGACCCATGGAGGTATCAACAGATTTGCCGTTCTTGATGGCGCAGACGGAACCGCCGTTGCCCAGGTGGCAGTTGATGATGTTCAGCTCTTCAACCGGCTTGTTCAGCTGCTTGGCTGCTTCCAGGCTGATGTAGTAGTGGCTGGTACCGTGAGCGCCGTAGCGACGGATGCCGTTCTCTTTGTAGAGCTTGTACGGCAGGGCGTACAGGAAGGCTTCTTCCGGCATGGTCTGGTGGAACGCGGTATCGAATACGGCCACGTTCTTGTCAGCCAGCGCCGGGAATACGCGGCGAGCTTCACGGATACCGATCAGGTGAGCCGGGTTGTGCAGCGGTGCGTACGGAACGGCGGCTTCGATGCCGTCGATCACGTCGTCACAGATAACGACGGAAGAGGTGAAGCGCTCGCCACCGTGAACAACACGGTGACCGATGGCGATCAGGTTCTTGGACAGTTCCGGATTGAGCGGCAGGATCTTGTTGACGATGAAGTCCAGCGCTTCCTGGTGAGCGGCACCCGCGCCCAGATCGGCACTGCCTTTCTCGCCATTCAGTTTCCACTTGATGCGGGCGTCGTCGAGGTTGAAGCACTCGGCCAGGCCGGACAGCAGGTCATCACCGGTGGTTGCGTCAATGACGGCAAACTTCAGGGAAGAGCTGCCACAGTTAAGAACAAGAACCAGCTTACTCATGAATAAATCCTATCGCAGATTGGGTTGTGTAGGCGGATGCGTTGGACGCGGTGCGGCCAAAAACTTTCAACTTATCCTTATGAGGGTTGGCAATCTGTTGCTTGCCCCTTGTATAGTGATACAAGACCCGAAATCCAGACGTCCCTGACAGGTCAATAGCAAGAAGCTTTTGACGCAAAAATGGGCGTACAAAGGATAACCCGATTGTTGAAAAATAACAAAGTCATCCTCAACCTTTGTTACTTTGCATCAAATTTTGTCGAGGTTTTGCCGTTAGTACGTTCAAAAAGCGCTCGGAGGTAGTATGAGCATGAACATTTTTGGAACTAAGTTACAGCAAGGCCGCCATTATATGACGCTTTGGCCGCGCCGTCCCGAGCTCAATTCGATGTTTCCTGAAAATCGGGTGATCAAGGCGACCGAGTTCGCCCTCAAGGTGATCCCCGCACTGGCGGTGTTGAGCGTGATGCTGCAGTTCCAGTTTGGCGAGCTGCACTACTGGCCCTCCGTCATCACCTCGGTGCTGTTTCTGCTCAGCTTGCCGCTGCAGGGCTACTACTGGCTCGGCCAGCGTGCCGACACCCGTTTACCCCCGTCGCTGGCGAGCTGGTATCGGGAGATCAACGGCAAGATGAACGAGCAGGGTGGCCGTCGTCAGCTTGTGTCTCAGCCGCGCTATGAAGAGCTGGCCGATACCCTCAAGGCCGCCTTCCAGCAGCTCGATAAATCCTTTCTCTACGAATAACCCGTTTCAGATGCAAAAAGGCGCCAGTGGCGCCTTTTTTGTTGCGGTTGGTGTGCGGATCAGGCCGCCAGCACCTTGCGGATCTCCTGAATGGAGAGCTTGTACTGACGGGGACACTGACGCCACACCTGCAGCATCCGCTGGTACTTGTCGCGCATGGCGATGTCGCTGGAGAGCTCGTCGCACGGGCACTTGAGCTCGGGGAAGCGCTTGTCCACCTCCAGCAGGAAGCAGACGTAGTCAGCCAGCTCACGCTCCTGGCTGCGGCTGTAGCCGTTGAACTCCAGCCGACTGGCGTTGATCTCGCCCTGATCGGCGGCATCCAGATTGCCCCATGAGATGGCCAGTGCGTGGTGCAGCTCCAGGGTGTCGATGACCTCTTGGCAGGTCGCCAGATCCAGATGGCCGAAGCTCTTCTCCAGCTCGAGGATCTGCAGGCAGTAGCCGCGCTCGATGATGGTGCTGGCGCGCTGGTAGACGTCCGCTTTCTCCGGATTGAGTTTCGCCAGAATTTCGTACTGGTTGCTCAGGATCAAACGTTCTGTGTTGCTCATGTTCATGGGATATCTCGCTGGAAGATGATTCTGGGGTCACGTTAACCCATATATAAAATGAATTTTTTGATCTGGGCGGGGGAGTTGGTGAGAAAAATCCGCTGGCAAGGGGCGGCTGACCAGACAAAAAAGGCCTGCATGGCAGGCCTTTCAATGACGCAGGGGAGGATTATCCCTTGAGGAAATCCAGTACCACCTGATGGTGATCGCTGGTTTTGAACTTGTCGAAGTGGTGGGCAATCTTGCCCTCTTCATCGATCAGGAAGCTCTGACGGTGAATGCCGTCATACTCCTTGCCCATGAACTTCTTCGGGCCCCAGACGCCAAAGGCATCGGCGACGGCGTGGTCTTCATCGGCTAGCAGGGTGAAGTTGAGCTGGTCCCGCTCTTCGAACTTTTTCAGCCGTTTGGCCGGATCAGGGCTGATGCCAAGTACCACCACATTGCGGGCGGTCAGCTCGGCGTTCACGTCGCGCAGGCTGCAGGCCTGGGTGGTGCAGCCCGGGGTCATCGCCTTGGGATAGAAGTAGACCAGTACTTTTTTGCCGCGCAGGCCAGCAAGGCTGACCTGATTGCCATTCTGATCGGGCAGGGAGAAATCGGGGGCGGGGCTGCCAGCTTGTAGTGGTTGCATGGGGTCTCCTCGGGTAAAACGCCCTCAGGCGTGTTTGCGATTGACGATAAACTCGAACGATTCGGCACCCAGTTGACGACAGAATTCGGCGAAGGCGGTTTGCGAACCTTCCACTTCACCCTCTCTGGCCAGATTGAGCTGAAAACTGATCTTCAGCAGGTTGAACGGCTGCTGCTCCAGGGTCATGGATTGCATCGCCTGAATGTTCCAGCCATGTTCGCTGAAGAACTGGGTGCACTGGCTTACGATGCCGGGCTCGTCGCGGATCAACAGGTCGGCACTGGCGCGGACGTCATACTGCAGGGACTGGTGGCGTTCGGTGCGTTTCATCATGGTGATGAGATCCCACTCCTGGCTACGCAGGGGCAGGCTGATTTCGAGTTGCATCATGCTGTTCCAGTCGCCCGAGAGCAGCATGATAAAGGTAAATTCATTGCCGAAGATGCCAAGGCGGCTGTCCACAATGTTGCAACCACAGCCACTGACGTGGCGGGTCACTTCATTGACGATGCCAGGCCTGTCCGTGCCGATGGCCGTTACGACCAGGTAGTGAGTCATAAATCTTCTCTCGTCCGTTATTTCGTTGCGAAAGCCGCGCTGGCAAGCCAACCCTCCGGCCCTGATGACCACTCCCTGAGGGACGCTGCCGACTTTCGTCCATTGCTTTTTGTTCCGGATGGTATCACGGCTTGCCCCCTCTCTCCCTTGTTTTTCAAAGGGGTCAGCTTTACCATTACGCCCCTGAAAATCGGGAGAAAAGTCCATGTTACGCGGTAGTATTGTTGCGCTCGTTACCCCCATGCTGGCTTCAGGTGAAGTCGATTGGGCCAGTCTGGCCAAACTGGTCGACTATCATGTCAGCGCCGGGACCAGCGCCATTGTTGCGGTGGGTACCACAGGGGAATCGGTGACCCTGAGCGAGCAGGAGCATATCGCCGTCGTTGAAAAGACCGTTGAGTATGCCGCCGGACGCATTCCCGTCATCGCCGGTTGCGGCTCCAACAATACCGCCCATGCCATTGAATTGGCAAAGCGACTGGCCAAAACCGGCGTGGTGGCGGGCCTCTCGGTGACTCCTTACTACAACAAGCCTACTCAGGAAGGTCTCTATCGCCACTATTGTGCGATCGCCGAGGCTAGTGGTCTGCCCCAAATTCTTTATAATGTGCCCGGTCGCACCTGTTGCGATCTCAAACCGGAGACGGTGGCCCGTCTGGCCAAGGTTCCCGGCATTATCGGTTTGAAAGAGGCAACCGGCGATTTGAACCGCACCCCGCTGCTGCGCGAGCTGTGCGGGCCGGAGTTTGCTCTCTACAGTGGCGACGATGCCACTGGTTGTGATTTTATGCTGCAAGGTGGTGATGGCGTGATTTCTGTCACCACCAATATTGCAGCGGCCCAGATGGCCGACATGTGTCGTGCTGCGCTGGCCGGTGATGCCGGGCAGGCGCATGACATCAACAATCTCTTGATGCCGTTGCACAAGACTCTGTTCTGCGAACCGAGCCCCACCCCGGTGAAATGGGCCTGTGCCCAACTGGGGTTGATTGCAACAGCCACCTTGCGCCTGCCGCTGGTTGACCTCACCCCCGAGGGCGAACAGCTGATGGCGCGAGCACTGACCACAGCGGAGTTGATGGCGAGTGTTTAAATCTAATGGAAAGGGAAATAGAGCCCGTCTGGTGCTGAGCGTTGCGACTGTGGCCGTATTGGCCGGTTGCAGCACCCCCCAGGATCGCAAAATGGCCAACCGCGACTTCGGTTATGAAGATGCCCGCCTCGAGGGCCGCGCGTTCTTGATCCCCGCAGGATTGAGTGCCCCCACCTTCAACAGCCAGTACGATATCCCGCCGCTTCCCGAGAGCAGCCGTGAAGGTGCCCTCGGCGCCCAGGTTGATGTGCGCCCTCCCGCTCAACTGCTGACCGTGGTACCGGGCAGTCAGGTGGTGCAGAGCGCAACCGAACCGACCGTTGCCTTCTATGCCCTGAGCACCAGCCAGAGCGTGGAGCGCGATACCTGGTCGTTCCTGATGAACTTCCTGGCCAAATACAAGGTCTCCACCGAGAAGCTGGATCAGCAGGATGGCGTATTGCAGACCGGCTGGTTTGACAACACGGTCGCTCTCGATGGCTGGGGTGAAGATGACGAAGACTTCAAAATCCGTCAGCGTTACCAGTTCACCGTACGCAACGATGCCCAGCGCCACGCCGTCAACATGTCGGTCCGGGTGCTGGATCACGAAGAGACCATCGACGGCGAGACCAGCAACAAGCTGACCCCTGCCGATGCCCAGCGCTATGCCGCGCGAGTGCTGAACCAGTTCTCGCTCTATTACGACAGCCAGCTGAAAGCCCGCGAGCAGCACAAGTCCAACGATGGCATGGGTCTGCAACTGGGTCTGGACAACAACGAACTGAGCGCCTGGATTGCCGAAGGCTCCTTTGATCAGGTGTGGCGTCGCCTCAACCAGGTACTGCCCGCTTACGGTTTCACCATCAAGGATACCCAGCAGTCTCTGGGCTGGATCGACGTCGAGTACGAAGAGCCGAGTGCCGAGTTCTGGAAGGCGAAAGGGAGCGAGCCGTTCAAACTGGAGGAGGAGAAATACCGCTTCCAGCTTGGCGAAATGGCGGGAGGCAAGACCTCCATTACCCTGTTCGACAAGGACAAGAAGCCGGTATCGTCCGGGGTTATCTCCCAGATGTATATCAGCCTGTCCGAGGCGTTCGCCAAGGGGCTGGCCGATCAGGCAGCAGCAAAAGCAGAATAAATACAGGGGCCTTGTGCCCCTGTTTTGTTATCAAAATCCCCCTGAAAACGCGGGGATTCAGAGTGGTTTTCGATGATGCGAGCCCCCTTGCCAGCCCGTTGCAAACAGAGCGCGCAGGTGAGTAACTCGCGATGTTTACCCCCCACAAACAGGAAGTGTTATTAGCCATGAGTCTTGCAGATCAAGTATTGGCGGTGAATGACGATTTGCCGATCCGTACCGATAAACCTGTCCATTCCGGCAAAGTGCGCAGCGTCTACTGGTTGACCCCCGAAGACAGTGCCCGGCTCATAAAAGAGAAAGGCTATGATGTGCCGGCCGATGCGCCCCTCGCCCTCATGGTGATCAGCGATCGCATCTCGGCCTTCGATTGCATCTGGCAAGGTGTGGATGGCCTGAACGGCGTACCGGGCAAAGGGGCGGCGCTCAACGCCATCTCCAGCCACTGGTTCAAGCTGTTCAAGGAGAAGGGACTGGCCGACAGCCACATTCTGGATATTCCGCACCCCTTCGTCTGGATCGTGCAAAAAGCCCGTCCGGTGATGATCGAGGCGATTGCCCGCCAATACATCACCGGCTCCATGTGGCGTGCCTACAAGGATGGCGAGCGCGAGTTCTGCGGCATCACCCTGCCGGAAGGGCTCAAAAAGGATCAGAAGCTGCCGGAGATCCTCATCACTCCGTCCACCAAGGGCGTGCTGAAAGGGCTGGATGGCGTGCCGGAAGCCGATGATGTCAACGTCTCCCGTGCCGATATCGAGCGCCACTATAAAGGCTTCAACTTCAGCAAACCGGCCGACATCGACCGCTACGAAGTGCTGCTCAAAGAGGGCTTCAACGTCATCAGCGACGCGCTGGCCGGGCTGGATCAGATCTTCGTCGATACCAAGTTCGAGTTTGGTTACGTCCACGATGCCGCCGGCAACGAGAAGCTGATCTACATGGACGAAGTGGGCACCCCCGACAGCTCCCGTATCTGGGATGGCGCGGCCCTGCGCGACGGCCAGATCGTCGAGAAGTCCAAAGAGGGTTTCCGTCAGTGGCTGCTCAACCACTTCCCGGATCCGGACATCCTGCTCAACAAGAATCGCATGCCGGAACGTTTTGCCCTGGCCCGCGACAACAAGCTGCCGACCGAAGTGATGATGGATATCTCCAACACCTACGTCGGGATCGCCGAGAAGATCATCGGCCACAAGCTGGCGCGTTCTGCCAATCCCAAGCAGGAGATCATCGAGGTGCTGCGCGATCAGTACGGTCTGATCGACTAAGGGTTGCGCTCTTTTTTGTTGCCTAAAAACAAACGTTTGCCGGTGGCGATGGAGAGAGGCAGAGAAACAGACGGGCCCCGCTATGGGGCCCGTTTTTATTGCTGGTCTGGCGGCAAGCGAGCGGCGATCAGCCGTTGACCCTGAACACCTGACCTGTCTGGATGCCCAGCACCGACTTCTTGTAAGCCTGCGCCACCTTGGCGGCGGGCACCGGCACGAACCCCGGGAAGAAGTCGGCGTATTTGTCCATCGACTCCGCCAGCACGGTAGGGCTCACCACGTTGATGCGCAGGCCCCTTGGCAGCTCGCAGGCGGCCGCTTTCACAAAGTGATCGATGGCGCCGTTGACTGTGCTGGCGCTCACGCCCCAGTTGATCGGCTCCTCGCTCAGAATACCGCTGATCAAAGTGATGGAACCCTTGTCAGTCAGATAGGGAATTGCGGCTCGGGTCAGGTTGATCTGGCCCATCAGCTTGCTCTCCAGTCCCACCTGCCACTGCTCGTCGGTCATCTCGGTCAGGCCGTTGAAGGCCACGCTGCCGCTGGCCACCACCAGCGCATCAAACTGGCCTACTTGGGCAAACAGCGCCTTGATGGAGGCGGGATCGCGCATGTCGACCGTGGCATCGCCACGACTGTGGCCGACCCGGATCACCTGATGATCTTTGGCAAGCAGTTCACTGACCGCGGAGCCGACGGTGCCGGAGGCACCCACAATCACAATTTTCATCTGCATCACTCCTGGTTGGGATGTGTTGATTCTAGCGCAACAGAAAATGCGAAAAAGCGCGTACAATAAACCAATTGTTTCCATATTGGAGCTAATGATGGATATCGCCCATCTGGCCAGCTTTTATGAGGTGGTGCTGCGCGGCAGTTTCTCGGCCGCTGCCGATACGCTGGGAGTGAGCAAGGGGATGCTGAGCCGCCACGTCAGCGCGCTGGAGGCCTCCCTCAATGCGCAACTGTTGCAGCGCACCACCCGCCGCCTCAGCCTGACCGAGGCGGGCAAGACCCTCTACCAGCAGGCGGGGGAGATCTTCGCGCTGGCGCGGCAAGCGGAGCAGGATATTCAGGCGCTGACCGAAGAGGATGGCGGTCGGCTGCGTTTTACCTGCCCGGTCAGCACCGGCGATCGGATGGTGAGCGAGCTGCTGACCAGCTTTGCCGCGCTCTGCCCGGGAGTTGAAGTGGAACTCAACTTCACCAACCAGATGGTCGACATGAGTCAGGGGGAGAACGACATCGCCCTGCGCGCCATGAACGAGGTGCCGGACAATCTGGTCGCACTTCCTCTTGGCCGACTTAAGGATGTGGTGGTGGCGAGCCCCGCACTGGTGGCGCGAGAGGGGCGTCCTGCCACTCCCTATGAGCTGAGCGGGCGCAGCTGCCTGTTGCAGGGGCACAATCCGGCCTGGGAGCAGTGGCACTTTATCCGTGAGGGTGAAGAGGCCCACATTCTGGTGCAGGGCAAGGTGCGGGCCAACCATTACAGTACCGTGCTGCAATTGGCGCGTGCCGGTATGGGCTATGCCAAGTGCCCGCTGATGCTGGTGGAGTCGCTGCTGACGGCGGGGGAGCTGGTGACCGTGCTCGACGAGTGGCAGAGCGGGCTGCATCAGCTTCATGTGCTGCATGCCCAGCAGCGGCGGGTGCCGCGCAAGATCCGGCTGTTCAAGCAGGTGCTGGCCCAGTGGTTTGCCGAGCGGCCCCACTACCTGTTCTGAGCGGCGTTATTTTTCTGTCATCTTCGGCTGCTACCCTGCGCCTATCATCGGCATCAGGAAGATCAGCGGGAATGAAGAGTAATAGAGGGTTGACCGGTTTTGTGCTGCTCTGTGCAGTCTTGGGGGCCGGCAGTGTACAGGCCATGGTGGAAGTGAAGGTGCGGAGAATTTCCGCATCCTCGCGGTGAGCAACGGCACCTTGCAGGATGAGCAGCATGCCACCCTGGCGGATGGCGAGCAGCAACTGCTGGTGCGCTTCGAGGGGGTGATCCCCAGTCGCAGCAGCAGCGAGAATGATCGGCAGGTACGCTCCGAGCCGCAGGTGGTGCGCTATCAGGGCAGCAATCAGCATTTGCAGCTGACGGCCAGCGTGCCGGGAGACGAGCGGGGGATGCAGGCGTATGCCAAGGCTCCTGTGGTGGCGTTGCAGGAGAATGGCCACGTGCTTGCTATCCAGCAGGATGCGCTGGTGACCAGCGGCATGCTGCTTGGGGTGGATTGGAACGGCAAACTGGCTGAATACAACCGCAGCGGCGGCAAGGCGGCGCTGACGGCCGTCGCTGTGACTACACAACCAACGGCTACGCTATCCGGTGGGGCTCAACCCGTTGTGGCCGCCAGCGAGCTGGAAGGGCAGTTGCAGCAGCTGTTCCTCCAAGCCGATCCTGCCCTGCGCAAGCGCTTTATCGGTTGGGCCGTCCCACAGCTTTAAGTTTTCTGCCCGTTGCAGTAACGTGGACACTCCTTTTTCAGGCGCTCTGTTCATCGTACTCAACGAGGTTTTCATGTTTGAATTGCATTCACGCCTGCAGGCAGATACCCGGTGGCTCGGGGATCTGCCCCTCTGCCGTGTCTTGCTGGCCAAAGACAGCCAGTATCCCTGGCTCATTCTGGTACCGCGAGTAGCCAACCTGCGGGAAATTCACCATCTGGCGCCGGAGCAGCAGCAACAGCTGATGCAGGAGTCCTGCGCTGTCGCCAACCTGATGGAACAGGCCCTCAGCCCGGACAAGATCAACATAGGGGCGCTGGGCAATCTGGTGCCGCAACTCCACCTTCACCATGTTGCCCGCTTTGCGACGGATCGCGCCTGGCCCGGCCCCATCTGGGGGGCTCATCCGGTCGTGCCTTATGAGCCACAAGTTTTGGTCCAGCAGGCCGATATATGGCGTGCCCGGCTCGCCAAGCTGAGCTGTTTCACCCCAGTGGCTGCTGATAACGGAGTCAACTGAGAGGCGTGTCGCTATTTCAGTCTCCGGGCCGCGCCATCTGTTAGAGTTATGGTATAGATAAGCCCATTTTCGATGTTCAGGAAGGTCCCATGATAGTGACAAGATCCGATGACGATGCCGTATTGACCACAGAGGATGTGCTGCTCAGCCTGTGCAACTCGGTGACGGACGTTTTGAGTGCCGCGACCATGAGTCAGGTGCGGTTTTCCGGCATGGTGCAGCGGATCAGCAAGACCTGCCTCAAGCCGGATATCGGTTGTTTCGTGCTGTTCGATGGCGGTTTTTCCGGTCTGGTGGTGATCAACTTCTCCGCCGCCGCCGCCATGGAGCTGTACGAGAGCTACATGCTGAGCATGGGGCTCTCCAAGGAGGATCTCGCCATCTCCCACACCTCTGATGAGGTGAGCAACGTGATGGGCGAGCTGATGAACCAGATCGTCGGCAGCTTCACCGTCAAGGTGGGCCGGGATCTGCAGACCCACATCACCCAAAACCAGCCGAAGATGCTGGCCCTCAACAAGCAGGTGATGCTGAGTGTCGATACCAATCTCGACAGCCCGGAGTCCCGCCGCGTCACCTTCTTCACTGCCCGCAACAACATCTTCTATCTGGAGCTGGCGATGGACAAAACCGAGTTCATCCGTATCCACAATGAGGGGATGGAGCACGAGGAGCTGGATCCCGATGCCCTGATCGCCCAGGCCAAGCAGGATGCCGCCAAGCCGGTTCAGGCTGCGGCCCCGGTCGCCAACGATCACGACGATCTACTCGACTCTCTGGGTATTTGAGGCAAATGCCGGATAGCAACAAGGCCACCTTCGGGTGGCCTTGTTGTATCGGTGCGCACAACTGTCGTTAGAAGTTGTAGAGCAGGCCGGTGTTGAACATCACGGATTCAGAATCGTAGAAGTTGATGTCGGAATCGGACTTGGCATAGCCAGCGGTAAAGGTTGCGGAGAGCGGCGCGATACCGAATAGGCGGTGCCAGAAGAAGGTACCGGTCAGGGCAAACTCGTCGGAGTCGGCGTTTTGGCCAAAGATGGGGTTGGCCTCATCATATTTGGCCTGGCCCAGATAGGCGTTGCTGACGAAAGACCACTGGGAAGCTCGCATGCCGTAGGTCAACTGCAGGCCGTTGCTCTTGTAGCTTTGGGCGCTGCCATCCAGATCGGCTTGGCGGTAGATAAAGGCTGGCTCCAGCATCTGACCGGGTGCCAGCTGCCATTTGTAGGAGAGGTCGAGGGCGTGGATCTTGCCGTTGCGATCCAGCTTGGCGGCAGTATCGGCGCCGTACTGGCTGCCGCTGCGCTCCTCATCCACCTCGATGTTGCGGGTGGTCAGGCTGCCATTGAAGTTGCTACCCCAGATGCTGTCCCAGGCGAAGCGAACCCCTTTTGACTTGATATCGGTCGACTGGCGATCAACGCCTACGGCGAAGGGATCGCTCCACTGCTCGGTCGGCATCGCATTAAAGACCACGGAGCCAGCTACGATGCCCTTGTCGCTCATTTCCTGACGGATACCGAGCTGCTGGGTGAAGTCGAAACGGATGGCATCCTGGATCAGGTTACCGAGGAAGACCTGGGTGCGGGTATCGGCAAAGGTGTAACGGATATCTGCGTTGAGCAGCGGGGCGACGGCGGAGCTGCTCTCTGCACTGCCCAGTCCGCTCAGTCGACGATTTTCGTCGTCACCGCTGTAAAAGTTGGATTCGTAATTGATGACGTTGACCCCGCCAAGCAGGAAACCGGACCAGCCAGACTCCTTGGGAATTTCACCCAAATCAGCATAAGCACTATTTGCGACCAGCAGGCCCAGGCCCAGCAAGGTGGTATTGCGCATCGGATAACTCCTAAATTAAATGGTGGTGAATTTTTTCGGCCGGTGAGTATAAAGAAAAAACCTTAATG
Organism: Aeromonas sp. 55A; assembly: GCF_051919665.1. NCBI lineage: Bacteria > Pseudomonadati > Pseudomonadota > Gammaproteobacteria > Aeromonadales > Aeromonadaceae > Aeromonas > Aeromonas sp. 55A. The sequence continues at coordinate 2,457,474 of NZ_JBQBEH010000008.1, forward strand.
GCAACTGACTCAATATTGCCAATTATCCTAACCCACTCATTTCATTCGGCGAATCGTTAATTAATTGTGCGAGATTAAGAAGAGTTCACTCGGTTGTGCTGGTATTCTGTACCGCGAATATCGGGGGAAAACAATAAGATGAAACAGATTAAATCCTGGGCGCAATATTATGTCGATCTGATGACCAAGCTGGGACTGGTGCGCTTTAGCATGTTCCTGGCGGCGGGCATTATCGTGCTGGCGGTCGCGATCCAGATGGGGGTGACCCTGTTCCTGCGCGGCAATATCGATGTGATCGACTTCGTTCGCTCGGTGTTTTTTGGCCTGCTGGTGACCCCCTGGGCGGTCTATTTTCTCTCCATCGTGGTGGATCAGCTGGAGGATTCCCGTCAGCGACTGAGCAGGATGGTGCGCAAGCTGCAAGATATGCGCGAGCGGGATCTGGAGCTCAATACCCAGCTGCAGGAGAACATCAGCCGCCTCAACGCCCAGATTGCCGAGACCAACCGGGCCGAGAGCCTGCGTCTGCAGGCCATCGAGGATCTCGAGAATGAGGTGTTCCAGCGAGAGAAAGCCCAGCTTCATCTGGGGGAGCGTACTGCCCTGCTGCGCTCCTTTATCGACTGCTCCCCAGATCTGGTCTACTACCGCAACGAGGATGAGCAGTTCTCCGGTTGCAACCGCGCCATGGAGGAGCTGACCGGCAAGGTGGAGGCCGAGCTGATCGGTCTGACCCCGTTCGATGTCTACAAGCAGGAGATCGCCAACAAGGTGGTGGAGACCGACAAGCAGGTTTTTGCCAGCAACGAGCCGCTCACCTACGAGCAGTGGCTGGAGTATCCCGATGGCCGCAAGGCCTACTTCGAGCTGCGCAAGGTGCCCTTCTTCGACCGCTTCGGCAAGCGACTCGGCTTGCTCGGTTTTGGCCGCGATATCACCGAGCGCAAGCAGTATCAGGACAAGCTGGAGAAGGCGAGCCGCGACAAGACCACCTTCATCTCCACCATCAGCCACGAGCTGCGTACTCCGCTCAACGGCATCGTGGGCTTAAGCCGGATGCTGATGGATACCCCCCTCGATCCCAAGCAGCATCAGCAGCTCAAGACCATTCACCTGAGTGCGGTGACCCTTGGCAATATCTTCAACGACATCATCGACTTGGACAAACTGGATCGCCGTCGCCTCGAAATTGCGCCGACCCGCATCGATCTGCCCGCCTTCCTCGATGAGCTGGAGACCCTGTCGCGCATTCAGGCGGAGCAGAAGGGGCTCTATCTCCATTTCGATCGCGATGGCGACATGCCGCAATTCGTGATGGCTGACGGTACCCGCCTGCGTCAGGTGCTGTGGAATCTGGTGGGCAATGCGGTCAAGTTTACCGATGAGGGGGGCGTCACCGTGCGTTGTCTCTCCCATCCCGCCGATGAGCCGGGCAAGCTGGCCCTGCACTTCGAGGTGGAGGATACCGGTATCGGTATCCCGCGCGCCCAGCAGGAGAAGATCTTCGCCATGTACTATCAGGTGCAGGGCAAGAAGCACGCCACCGGCACCGGCATTGGCCTCGCGGTCTCCCGTCAGCTGGTTCAGGCGATGGGCGGGCAGCTCTATGTGGACAGCGATCCGGGCGAAGGTTCCTGCTTCACCGCCGAGCTGGAGGTAGCTTGCGCCGAGCCTGTGTTGCCAGAGCAGGAGGAGGAGATGCCCCCCCTCGATATCCTGCTGGTGGAGGATGTGGAGCTTAACGTGACGGTGGCCTGCGCCCTGCTGGGCAAGCTGGGTCATCAGGTGCAGGTGGCACGGGACGGCACCCAGGCGTTGGCGATGGCCAACCCGGATGATTTCGACCTCATTTTGCTCGATATCCAGCTGCCGGACATGACCGGCTTCGATGTGGCGAAAACCCTGCTGGAGCGTTATGGCGACAGCCTGCCACCCATGGTGGCGCTCACCGCCAACTCCACCGGCGATCGCCAGTACTACCGGGATCACGGCATGCAGGATGTGATCAACAAGCCGCTTGGCTCCAAAGCGGTGCGGGAGGTGATTGGTCACCTGTTTGCCGATCTGGCCGAGGATGAAGCGGACGAGCAGGCTGATGCGGGCAATCAGGATGCCCTGCTGGATATCCCCTTCCTCACCGATTACGCCGATACCGTGGGCAAGCCGGTGCTGCTCTCCAGCGTCGATCTGTTCGAGAAGATGATGCCGGACTACATGGCAGTGCTCGACTCCAACATGATTGCCAAGGATCAAGCTGGGGTGGTGGAAGAGGCGCACAAGATAAAAGGGGCGGCAGGCTCCATTGGCCTGCGCCGTTTGCAGCAGACGGCTCAGCTGATCCAGAGCCCGGATCACCCCGCCTGGTGGGAAAACGTGGAAGACTGGATTGAGACGCTGCGCCGCGAATATCCCGGCGATATCGCCCGTCTGCGGCGCTGGTTGCTGTCTTGATGCTGGAGGTTGTCTTGAGTCTGATGGAAGTTGCTGGCAAGGAGCTGCGAGATGTATAGCCGTTTGATTACCCCCGCGCGCATCCACCCCTGGGGGGACGAGGATCTGCTGGAGGCGACCGAGCAGGATCGCGCCCGTATCGTGCAGGCCGCACCGGTGCGCCGGTTGCAGCAGAAGACTCAGGTCTTTCCGCTCGATGTGAAGGCCTCGGTGCGCAGTCGCCTCACCCACTCGCTGGAGGTGCAGGAGACCGGTCGCCAGATCAGCCGCCGCATTCTGGCTGCCTTGCCAGCAGGCACGGTCTGCGAGGGAGCCTTTATCAATCTGGTGGAGATGTCCTGCCTGCTCCATGACGTGGGCAACCCGCCGTTTGGCCACTTTGGCGAGCAGGTGATGAGCCAGTGGCTCGGCGAGATGCTCGCTCCCCTCTATCAGCAGGCGCTGGCGCAGCCCCCCTCGGCCCAGTGGGCTGAATTGCGTCAGGATCTGCAACTGTTTGATGGCAACGCCCAGAGTCTGCGGCTGGTGCACAGCTTGCACGAGCTCAACCTGACACTCGGACAACTGGCGGCGCTCTGCAAATACCCGCAGCAGCCCCAGCCCGGCGTGAGCTATGGTCAGCATCATGGCTGGAGCAGCAAGCGGGGCATCTTCTTCAGTGAGCAGCCGCTCTACCGCGCCCTCGGTCAGAGCCTGGGATTGGCCCCGGGCTGCCGTCATCCGTTGGTCTACATCATGGAGGCGGCCGATGACATCTCCTACTGCATCGCCGATCTGGAAGATGCGGTAGATCGGCGGATCCTGACTAAGAGTGAACTGCTGGCGGCACTGCGGGCCGCTGACCAGAGTGACTACATGGGCACCTTGCTGGATGAGGCGCTGGCTTCTGGTCGGGGCTTTTTCCCCCATTTTCGCCAGCAACTGACCCGGGATCTGGTGGCGCTGGCGGCGCAGAGCTATGTCAGCGAACATCAGGCCATTTTGCAGGGCTCCTATCCGCAAGCGCTGCTGCATGGCCAGGCGCCGGCGGCGCGGGTGCTCGATATCCTCAAGCGGGTGGCCCGTGAGCTGGTCTTTATGCGCCCCGAGGTGGAAGCGCTTGAGCTGGAGGGGTATGCGGCGCTGCGCGGGGTGCTGACCAGTTATGCCTGCCTGTTGTCGCTGCCAGCGCCACAGTTTGCCCGTCTGCTGGCCGGGGAGGGGAGTCAGACGCTTTTCTTTGCGCGCCGCCTCTATCACCGTCTCTCGGCCCGCCATCTCAAGGCCTATCGATTGGCGATCGCCACCCCGGATCCGCGCTTTGCCTGCCAGAACGAGCTGGAGTGGTATTACCGGGTGCGGCTGCTGCTCGATTATGTCAGCGGCATGACGGATACCTATGTACTGGAAGAGTACCGGCTACTCTCGGGGATCTGATGCCCCAAGCTCCCTGTCGGGCAGCATAAAATGCCGTAAAAACGTTTAAAAAGGAGTCGCAAGAGGCTTGTTTTAAATTCGGATATTTTTTAGACTTCTGCAACCTGTTCAACTTTTATCCGGTAAGGAGACGAATATGCAACATCTGATGCTTAATATTGCATTCTCTCGCGGCACTGCGTGCGGCGTGAAATCTCGTGCTCTTTTACCGCGTGGCGTAAACAGGTAACCCCTGTCTTTTTATCACCCGCGGTTCGTCCCGCAGGGTGATATCCACTTTCTCCGGGAGAACCGCATGTTCAACTGGAGAATGTCATGTCTATCGAACTGGTTTTACTGCGCAGTGTTGAATCCCTGGTCCAGAGAAGGATTGCCCGGGTCGAGCGTCGTCTCGTGCAGGTCAATCTGTCGCCCGCCCTGCTCAGGGATATCGGGCTGGAAGGATATCAGGGTCAAATCGCCCTCGTTCGCGAGCGGGAGTATCAAACCGGCTTCCGCCTCGGGAATCGAATAACCTGATCGCGAGGGGGAGAATAAGATCCCCCTCGCTAGTGAAATGGCAGGCTGCATGCCTGCCATTTTCCCATCTTATGGTTGATTCCAGGTTCACATGTTGGTGACTCAGTATTATCCTCTCCGCCCTCTTTGTAACAGCTGCGATTGTTTTCTCGCCTTGCGTCGTCAGGATCTGCAAGATTAGAGGTGGCAGCCCTATCTGTTTTACTCATCAGGACAAGACCTTATGCCACTCCTTCGTCAGCTTTTTCTTCCCATTTTGCTGTTGTTTTCAGGCATGTTGGCTGTTGCGGCTCCCCAGCCGCAAGATGAGAGCACAAGTAACGAAATTACTGCACAAAAGGAGCTGCTGATCGGGGTTCCCCGTGGCGGCTATCTCCCTTTCATCTATCAACTCCCCAACCAGCGTTATGCCGGTCCGCTCAAGGAGCTAGCCTCGCGCATTGCAGCCGAAATGGGCGTGTCATTGCGTTATATCCCCTACAACTCCTACGTGGATGCCCAGATTGCTCTCCAAGGCGGCCAGATCGATGCATTAATCGGGGTCGAACGTAATGCTCTTGAATTGAAGGGGATAAACCCTATTGGCAGTATCGGTTCTTATGCTCGCTCCATTTTAATGCATACCCCGGATCAGCGATTGACCCTGGAGCAGGCGCGCAAGTTACGCTGGGTCTGTATTCGTGGTTTTGGCAGTTGTAATGAATTGGCTCGTTTGGGGATCTCTGATGTAACTGAGCTGGAGAGCCGTACTGAGGCGACCTATATGGTCAAGCTGGGCGCTGTCGATGCATATCTTGATTTGGAACCCATTGTTTCCCTCAAGATGGAGAGAATGCCAGCATCAATGGGGGTTGTCGCTCCTGGGTGGCTTTCTGGCAGCACGCTGACGATGGCGACCAGCTCCCGCCAGCCAGAGCTGAGCCAGAAGCTTTGGCATGCATATCAACGGATACCCGTTGCAGACTCACGATTACGGTTGCATCAGAAAGATGAACGCGCCAACGCTGGTCTGTTGCTGGAACCTGATGAGGCTAGTTGGCTGAAGCAGAGAAACAAGGTGATCAAGTTCGCCGTTGCCCCCGGATTTGCCGGCATCAGCGAAATCGATGACGAAGGTGAATTGCATGGCTATACGGCAGACCTGATGAAATTATTGAGTCTGCGCTCCGGGATCCGCTTTGAGCTGGTGTCGACAAATACCTGGCAGGAGTCACTTAAACTGCTGAAAGAGCACAAAGTGGACCTTATTCCCTTGATGACACCGCTCAAGGATCGTCAGTCCTTTGCCTCTTTTACCTCCTCCTATCTGAAGTTCGACAGCTATGTCGTAGCCAGACACGGTGCTCGCCCGCTGAAGTCGTTGGTCGAACTGAAAGGGCGTCTGATTGGTGGTGTGACGGGCTCTTACGAAGCCTCTCTCATTCACGCGCTGGGCGCCAATATTATCGAAGTAGGCAAAGATGCCGATTTACTGACCTTGCTTGATACTGGGCGAGCCGAATATGTGCTGTTGACCATGACCAATCTGGGACAGCAGGCGATGAAGGGGTTCAATGATAAGTATCAGGTAGTGCTGAGCTCCCCCGAATTTTCCGTACCCATCAGTATGGCCGTCGATAATGCTCAGCCCGAGTTGCTCCACATCATGGACAAGTTGTTGCTGACCATCACGGATGAGGAGTGGCAACTGCTGGAACGACGCTGGCTCAATGTGTCGGTCAATATCGAGTCTGATTACACCCTGATTTACAAATGGTTGGCCATAGGGGGGGGCGCCTTGCTCGTCAGCGGTTTGCTGGTGATGTTCTGGGCTCGCAGTTTGCGTCGCCAGATTGCGCAGCGCAAAATCGCAGAGGACAAGCTGAACGAACAGTTGCTGTTTGTGCAGACCTTGCTCAACTCACTGCCAACCATGGTGGCGCTACGTGATAGCGAGCAGCGGATCACCTTGTGCAATCAGGCCTATCGCGATGCTTTCCTCGGTGCTGGCAGTAGCAGTGAGGAGCTGCAAAACATGCCAGAGACACTCAGAAACAGTGTGCTGGAAGAAGAGCGCAGGGTGTGGCAGACCGGACAGGATCTGGAGGGGGCAGGCAGTAATCTGCGAGCAGATGGCACGCCCTGCCATGTTATCTATGCCAAACGTCCCTATAGAGATCCGGATGGCAACATGCTGGGGGTGTTGACAGTACTGACCGATGTCAGCCGGATCAAAGAGGCGGAGGAGCGCGCCCGTCAGGCTGAAAATCGCCTTACCCAGATTACCGACAGCATGCCTGGGGTGGTCTATCAGTATTTGTGGCAAGGACCCGGCAAGGGGCGGTTTTTGTATGCCTCTCAGGGTGCCAGCGAGATCCTCGGGGCTTCCCGGCAGGATCTGTTCAATGCCGAATCGGGTGGTGAGGTGTTCGGCTTTACCGAAGAGGCGCTGCAGGATTTTGTCAGCAAGGTGGCCAATCATGCCGAGACTCTGGCTCCCCTCGATCTGGAGGTCAAGGTGGAGCGGCCTGATGGAGATCGTTATCTGCAAGTGCGTGGCAACTTTGTCAGACAGGAGCAGCAGGCACTGATCCTCAATGGGGTCATTCAGGATATTACGGCCCTCAAGCAACAGGAATACGAGCTGCGCGAAGCTCGCGCCTATGCCGAGCAGGCGATGCAGGCTCGCAGTCGCTTTTTGGCAACTATGAGCCATGAACTACGAACACCCATTTCAGGCATGCATGGCATGCTCGAATTGCTGCAAATGAGCGAGCTCAACGACGACCAGCGTTTTATGGTGCGCAATGTGGTCACCTCGACCAACAACCTGCTCTATCTGGTCAATGACATCCTCGATTTCTCCAAGATAGAAGCGGGTCAGTTGCAGTTGAATTACCAGAGCAGCCGGTTGCAAACGGTGATCTGCGATGCCATTCGTGGCCATGCGACACTGGCTCATAACAAGGGGCTCCACGTGGTGCTGGAGTGGGAGCATCATGTGCCGGATTGGGCCGACATCGATGGGGTGCGTATTGGTCAGGTCATCTCCAACCTGCTCAACAATGCGGTGAAGTTTACCGAACAAGGGGGTATTACTATCCGGGTCAGCTATCTGAGTGAGCAACTGACCATCAGTGTCAGTGACACCGGTATCGGGATTGCCGAAGAGAAGCAGGCGCTGCTGTTCACGCCTTTTGAGCAGGTGGAGTCAGATATCAACCGTCGTTTTGGTGGCACCGGCTTGGGGTTGGCAATCTGTGAGCAGCTGGTATGCAAAATGGGGGGGGCACTGACACTGACCAGTAAGGCAGGAGAGGGCTCCTGCTTCCGCTTTACCGTGCCGCTAACCAATCCGCAGTGGGATCCCCCTGCTCTGGCTGACACAGAATGGTGGTTTTTCAGCGATGACACCAACCTCGAAGCGGCCATGGTACGGCAGGGGGCCAAGCTCAGGTACTTGGGGGCCAATGAGCTCAGTCGCTCACTGGAAGGGTTGCTGTTGGCCGATCAACGGTGGCTTGAGCAAGCGCTGGGAGGGGAATGGCAAAGCTGGCTGCAACACTCTGCGCTGAAGGGGATCATAGCGTCACCCGATGAGGCGTTACGGGGTCGGATTGGTGAACAGAAATGGTGGCGCCTGGGTCTATCTCCTCTCTATCCGGATCTTCTGCTGGAGAGCTGCCACGAATTGCTACAGGAGCGGGTCACACCGATCCTCCCTGCGCTTGCAGAGAAGCTGGGTGGCAAAGTATTGGTGGCTGATGATCATCCGGTCAATCGTGCCTTGCTGGCACGGCAGTTGGCCATTCTTGGTATCGAGGCTCAGGTTGTGGAAGATGGCGAGAAGGCTCTGCGGGCCTGGCAGGGACAGCAATTCTCCCTGCTGTTGACTGATTGTCATATGCCGGTGATGGATGGTTATGCCCTGACCAAGGCGCTGCGGGCTGCGGGAGTGACGGCCCCCATCATAGGGGTAACGGCAGATACGTCGGAAGAGGCGAGTGCTCGTATGGTAGAGGCAGGCATGAGTGACATGTTACTGAAGCCCTACCCGCTGGATATCTTGCGCCAGATGCTGGCCCATTGGCTGGCAGAGAAGACGCCAACCAGAAGCGCGGTTGCGCCCGTTGTTGGGGCTACAGGCATGCAGGCTGAGCGCTGGTTGGCGCTGTTTGGTGACGAGCTGACTGCGCGAGCCATGGCGGTGGAGTATCTCGATTCCAATCGGCAGGATGGCGAGGCCATGATGGCAGCACTGATTTGTCATGATGCCAGCGCCTTGGTCGAGACAGCCCACCGGATCAAGGGGGCTGCCCGAATGGTCGGGTTGGAGGAGCTTGCCAGTCAGGCCGCCATGCTGGAATCGGCAGCGCGATTGAAGCGGCTCGACGAACTCGACGATCTGGTCAGCACAGTGCAGAGGCTGATGACGGCGATTGCCCACGACATTGGATTATGGCTCGATGAAAAAAGCACAACATGAGTTGGTCATCATGGTCGTGGAAGACCATGGATTTCAGCGCAAGGCGCTGCTGCACCAGATCCGCAGCCTGGGTTACCAGAATCTGCTGGAAGCGGTTGATGGTGTCGAGGCGTTGGCGCTTAGCCAGCAACACAACGTCGATATCCTGTTTTGCGATCTGCGAATGCCCGGAATGGATGGTATGGCGCTGTTGCGCCGCCTGTCGCTGGGTGGTTTTCAGGGCGGCATTATCCTCTCCAGCGCGCTTGAGGGGGATGTGGTGGAAGCCGTATTGCGTATGAGTACCGCTTATGGCTTGCAGGTGCTCGGTCGCATAGAGAAACCCTCAACGCCGCAGCAGCTCCAGCGGCTTATCCAGGCTTGGTCACCCCGGCAGGAACCAGTCAGAGAAGAAGAGGGGCACAGAATAGGAGTCGATGAGTTGCGTCGGGCGATCGAGCAAGCTCAACTGCTGCCCTGGTATCAGCCCAAGGTGAGTTTTGCATCCGGCGAGTGGGTCGGGATGGAGGCGTTGGCCCGCTGGCAACACCCCGAGTTTGGCCTGATCCCGCCCGGGCGTTTTATTTCACTGGCGGAGAGCAACGGACTTATCGATCCGTTGACCGAGGTGATCATCAGCAAATCTCTGAGTGATGGCCATTTATGGGAGGAAACCGGGTTGTCACTCAATCTGTCGATGAACCTCTCCACCACCTCACTCATTGAAGGGGATCTTTGCAACTTATTGATTGATCAGTGCAAGCGCTGGAGTATCAATCCTGAGCTCATCACCCTCGAGGTGACTGAGAGCGCATTCGTGCAGGATCTGGGCAAGTCTCTGGAGGTGCTGACCCGGCTAAGGATGCATGGCTTTGGTCTCTCCATCGATGATTTTGGTACCGGCTACTCCTCGATGCAGCAGCTGGCACTGTTGCCGTTCACCGAACTCAAACTGGATCGCTCCTTTGTCGATCGCTGCCATGCCGATCCGTCACGTTTGGCTATCATCGAGTCCAGTATCGAGTTGGCCCGCAAGCTGGGGCTGAAGTCGGTGGCGGAAGGGGTAGAGGATGAGGCGACCTGGCGAGTGCTGGCCCAACTCGGTTGCGACCTCTGTCAGGGATTTTTCTCTGCCCGCCCGATGCCGCGCAGTGAATTGGCTAATTGGCACCGGACTTGGCAAGATAGATTGCCTACACTGATATCTATCTGATTCTGTTGGCTGGATCCCTCCGTTTGAACAAGGATGTTCATGAAAATCTCAAGCAAGTTGCTGCTCAGCTTCGGTTTTATCAACCTGCTGATCCTGCTCTCCTCCACGCTGGTCTATTACCGGCTGACCCAGATCAATCAGGCCCAACACACCCTGCTGGAGCAGGCGCTGCCCGCCCTGCAGCGGGATGAAACGAGCCAGAAGGCGCTGGTTGCCACCGTTTCCGCCTTGCGTGGCTATCTTATCCTCGGCAAGGATCCGGCTCAGGCCTCCCGCCTCAAGCAGGAGTGGGAGTCGGCCTGGCAGGCCATTGCCCATCAGGCCTTCAGTCCGGCGCTCGCCAAGTCTCTCGAGACCTTCAAAAGCCATCAGGAGAAGGTGTGGACCATAGCCCAGAGTGAAGAGAATCTGCCCGCTCACACCCTGATGCTGCAGGAGGCGGGTCCGCTGGCGGAGGCGGCGCTCGATCAGTTGCAATCCTTTGCCAATGAAGAAGTTGGCACTCCGCAGGATCAACTCTCCGGCGATCGCCGCATGCTGCTCAAACAGGTGGGGGATGCCTACAACAGCCTCGCCAACGCCCTCTCAGCCCTGCGGGATTTTCTCATCTCAGGCGACCCCGAATACCGCAGCAAGTATCAGGATTACTACCAGTTTCATCAGCAGCGGGTGGCTGAGGTTAAACAGCAAGCCGCGCTCTTTACCGACACCCAGCAGAGCCTCTGGCAGCTGTTTGAAGAGATGGCGACCCCCTTCTCCGAGCTGGTGGGACAGGTGATCGAGAAGCGCCAGGCACCGGATTGGGATCAGGCAAACTACCTGATGGCCACCGACATCGAGCCGATGCAGTCCAGCCTCAGCGAGCAGCTGGTCCAGCAGGTGGGGAAAACCCGTGCCGAGGTGGATCAGATTTCGGCGCAGATGACCGGAGCCGGGAGGGCCATCAACCAGACTCTGCTGTTGGCTACCGGCAGCGCCATCGTGCTTGGCATGCTGGTCGCCTGGTTCTTTAGTCGCCGTCTGACCCGTGACATTGCCTGTCTGGTGAACCGGGCGGGGCAGGTTGCAGATGGTCGGCTGGCGGCCGAGCCCTTGCCAATCACAGGGCAGGATGAGTTGGGAGAATTGACTGGTTCCATCAACCGGATGTCTGCCCAGTTACATCATCTGGTCGGGGAGTTGCAGGGGGCTGTGGGGCAGGTCGAGGTGGCCTGTCTCGATGTGGGCAGCACCACCAGAGCCATAGTGGCGGATCTGACGGAGCAGGATCAGCGGGTCGATGCGGTGGCGGCGGCTATCGATCAGATGTCGGTTAGCGCCCGTGATGTGGCTGGTAACATTGCCGGTGTGGCGGATGGTGCCCATCAGGTGCGGCAGCAGACCCGTCAGGGAGAGGCCGCGCTGGCACGAATGAGCGATACCATGCAGCAGATTGCCGCCATGATTGGACAGGCCAACGAAGCCATGGGGCTGCTGGAGCATCAGAGTGAACAAGTGGGGCAGATCACCGAGGTAATCGCCACCATTGCGGAGCAGACCAATCTGCTGGCACTCAATGCGGCGATAGAAGCGGCGCGGGCAGGCGAGCAGGGGCGCGGTTTTGCGGTGGTAGCCGATGAGGTACGCCAGCTGGCGACCCGCACCCATCAATCCACCGCCGAGATCAGCCAGACCATTGCGGCCATCTCCCAGCAGACTCGCCAGACGGTGAGTACCGTCAGCAGCGGTACCCGGTTGGTAGAGCAAGGGCGGGATGCAGTCGGATTGGTGACAGATACCCTGAGTGCCATGAACCAGCTGGTACAGTCGCTGTCGGGCCAGCTGGAGGCCATTTCGGTGGCAACCGAGCAGCAGTCGCGGGTGGCCGCCGAGGTATCCGGGACGGTCGATGACATTGCTGCGCTCAGTCGGCAATCTTGTCAGCGTAGTCAGCAGGGGGAGGAGATCGTAGCCAGACTGGCTGGCGATACCGGCAAGTTGAAGGCGGTCATCGCCCGCTTTGATCTTGATGCGTGAGATGGCGGGAGCATCCCGCCATTGCTATTGCCATGCACCGGGCCATCTGGCCCGTGGGTTTAGTCCAGACGTCTGAAGGTGTGGTTGTCGAAGCTGCTGGTGGTCTCCCGGTTGAGCAGGCTGACCAGCAAAATCGCCCGTTTCTCTCCATCCGGCTCCATATAGATGGCTTCGAAGCCTGCCAACGGCCCCTCTTCAATCAGCACCTTGTCGCCCGAGCAGGGCAGGCTGGCGTAGCTGGCTCTCGCCTCGTCGCTGTCATCGCGGCTCATCAGCTGATAGACCAGCTTGCTGCTGATGGGGGTCCATTCACTGCCAAAGTGGATGATCCGGCTGATGCCGCGGGTCGATTTCAGGGTGACCGGTGTCACCTCTTCCAAATCGACAAAGATAAACAGGTAGTTGGGGAACATGGGTTCCCGTACCGGAACTCGCTTGCCCCGGCGCAGCTTCTCGATCTCCACCATGGGGTAATAGGATTCGATACCCTGGGCATCGAGGTGGGCGCGGGCGCGGGCCTCTTCTTTTGGCTTGCAGTAGGCCAGATACCATTTTTTCATGTTATGAGTATGTTCGTGTTGCCGTGCTCGCGGATATGATAGCGGCGCCAATAAAAAAGGCCACGCATTGCGTGGCCTTTTTTGCCGAGTGAGCAATTACCAACCTTTTACCAGGCCGCCTTTGAACAGCTCGAGACCTTTCTTGTAGACATCATCGGTCTGGAAAGCTTGTACGAACTGTTTGACCTTCTCGTCATCCTTGTTGTTGTCGCGGGCGACGATCAGGTTGACGTACGGGGACTCTTTGTCCTCAACAAACAGGCCGTTTTCAGTCGGGGTCAGACCAATCTGGCCGGCGAAGGTGTTGTTGATGATAGCGAGATCCACATCTTCCAGCGAACGGGGCAGCTGTGCTGCTTCCAGTTCCACAATCTTGAAGTTGCGCGGGTTGCTGGCGATATCCAACACGGTCGCTTCCAGACCGGCGCCATCCTTCAGGGTGATCAGACCCTGTTTGGCCAGCAGGATCAGCGAGCGACCCAGGTTGGTCGGATCGTTCGGTACCGCGATCTGGGCGCCATCTTGCAGCTCGCTCAGCGCCTTGATCTTTTTGGAGTAACCGGCGATCGGGTAGACGAAGGTGTTGCCAACCGGCACCAGCTTGAAGCCGCGATCACGCACCTGCGCATCCAGATAGGGTTTGTGCTGGAAGGCGTTGACGTCGATGCTGCCATCGTTCAGCGCCACGTTCGGGGTGACATAGTCGGAGAAGTTGACCACCTCGACTGTCAGACCGTATTTCTCTTTGGCGACCTTGGCAGCCACTTCAACCAGCTCGGTCTCGGGGCCGGCAATAGCGCCCACTTTCAGAACCTTGCTCTCTTCTTTTTGACCGCAACCGGCCAGAACCAGACCAGCCAGCAGGGCAGCCGCAACGGATTTGATGCCAAATTTCATAAAACCTCCTGTCAGAAATCGACGATTAACGATGATCACATTTGTTGACCAGGCGCTCACCCGCGCTCTGGATAAGTTGAACCAGTACTACCAGGATAACCACGGTCACCAGCATGACGGTCGGGTCAAAGCGCTGATAACCATAACGAATACCCACATCCCCCAGACCACCGCCACCGATGGCCCCGGCCATGGCCGAGTAGTTCACCAGAGTGACGAGGGTAATGGTGACGCTGTTGAGGATGCCGGGCAGAGCCTCGGGCAGCAGCACCTTGGTGATTATTTGCAGCGGCTTGGCGCCCATCGCCTTGGCCGCTTCCAGCAGGCCGTCCGGCACTTCCATCAGGGCCCCTTCCACCAGACGGGCGATGAAAGGGATGCAGCCGACAGTCAGCGGCACGATGGCGGCGATGGTGCCGATACTGGTGCCGACAATCAGCCGGGTTAGCGGAATGATGGCGACCAGCAGGATGATAAAGGGCACCGAGCGACCCACGTTGACCACCATACCCAGAGTACGGTTGAGCAAGGGGTTGGCCAGGATCTGGCCCGCCTTGGTCACGTGCAGTGCCACGCCGAGCGGCAGACCCAGCAGGCAGCCGAACAGGGCGGAGGCAAACACCATGATCAGGGTGTCGCCCAGGGCCGTGATGAGCAGATTAATCATGGCTTCGGACATAACCCATTACCTCCAGCTGAATGTGGTTGTCGATGAGAAACTGCTGGGTCGCCTCGCACTGGGCTTCATCCCCGAACAGCTCGGCCAGCAGGAAACCGAACTTGACGCCACCGGCGTATTCGATGTCTGCGCTCAGAATGCTGATGTCGATATTGAAACGGCGGCTCGCCTCGGAGATCAGCGGTGTATCGACCGTGCTGCCGGTAAAGCCGAGCTTCACCAGTGGGTAGCTGCCCGGCACCCGCTCCGCACTCATCCGATCCTGATACTCCTGCGGTACCTCCAGATGGATGGTGGAGTGGATGAAGTCACGAGCCAGCTGGGTCTTGGCATTGCTGAAGAACCAGGCCACTTCGCCCTGTTCGATCAGACGGCCGTCGCTGATGATGGCCACTTCGTCACAGATCCCCTTCACCACATCCATCTCGTGGGTGATGAGCAGGATGGTGAGCCCCAGCTTGACGTTGATCTCCTTGAGCAGGGTCAGGATCGAGCGGGTGGTTTGCGGGTCGAGGGCCGAGGTGGCCTCGTCACAAAGCAGTACCTTGGGGCCCGGTGCCAGTGCGCGGGCAATGGCGACGCGCTGTTTCTGACCGCCGGAAAGCTCGGACGGATAGGCCTGGGCACGGGCTTCCAGCCCGACCAGCGCCAGCAGCTCGGCAACCCGTTGCTGGATCTTCTCTTTGCTCCAGCCTGCCAGCTCCAGTGGAAAGGCGATGTTGGCAAACACCGTGCGGGAGGCAAGCAGGTTGAAGTGCTGGAAAATCATCCCGATCTGGCGGCGAGCCTGGGTCAGATCCCGTTCGCTCAGGGCGACCAGATCCTGGCCATCGACAATCACCTGGCCCTCTGTCGGGCGCTCCAGCAGGTTGACACAACGAATGAGGGTACTCTTGCCGGCACCGGAGGCACCGATCACCCCGAAAATTTTGCCTTGGGGTACATGCAGACTCACATCACGCAGGGCGTGCACGGCGTCACTGCCTGTACCGTAGACTTTGTTGAGACCGATCAACTTAATCATGGATTCTTCCGTGCTAACAGCCTTAAAGCACAGGGCGCTACAGGCGGGGAAATTGGGCAGAGGTTCCACTGGGTTACTCTGTCATCATGGAGGATGATGCTAAGATGTCTGGATGGCCATGTCAACGCATGTTTTTACGTCTAGACGTCTAAAAAAGTGATAAGGATTTCTGTCAGGCGGATAACGATCAGAATGGTATTGTTGCTCTGCCAGATCCTGTTTCGTCCCTGCGGCAGACAACCGAATTAAAGATGGTTTATATCGGGTAAATGCTGGTTTTATTAGTGTGCCAGCCCGTTTCTGTTCACATCTGCTGTCTAGCTTAATGCTCCTCCATCGTTACACAAATTGCTGCACAAATCGTTCCCTATTCGCGACCGGATCACCTGACCGTCACTTTGTCGGCGTCAACCTTGATGCAGCGCAAGGGGGGCTCGGATAGGGATTGGGTCGGTGGCGCCGGTTTTTTATACTAATGACGTCGACAAGCATGGAGGGCAGTGCGATGAGATTCCAACAGATCAAAGAGTTGCTGCACTATCTTGAGCAGGTTCATCACCAGCTCGGACTCTGTTACGGACGTTTGACCAGTCAGGTGGACAGCGAACGCAGCCGGATGTTGCTGGTCTATCTGCAAGGGCGTGAGGATGCGGCCAGTGCCCATCTGCATGAATATGCTGCTCAGCTGGGAGAGGCGGTCAGGGAGACCTGGCTGAACCAGAGTTTCAGCGAGGATATGCTGCCTGCCATTACCCGCTTCGAGCTGCCGGCATCAGTCCAGACCCAGGATATCGTTACTGAGGTATGCCGCTGGGAAGAGCAGCTGGTCGGTGAGTTGAGCCATCTGGCCCGGGAGTGCCCGACACCGGCCACCACCGCTTTGCTCGAGAATCTGGCCGGGCTGGAGCAGACCCGCCTGACTCGGCTGGTGCACGGGGTGCATCGACTCGACGACATGTAACGGGTGATCAGCGCCAAACACGCAAGATGGCCGCAAAACAAAAGGGCCCGGCAGCAGTGCCGAGCCCTTTCCATTGGATATCTGCTGATCTGCAGTGAGCGTCGGTCAGCCCTGCTGCTCGGCCGCGTAGAGGGCGGCCCCGATAATGCCCGCCTGATTGAGGCTGGCCGCCGGAATAAGCGGCGCCCGGGTCTCGATGCGATCGACAAATTTTTCCAGCTTGGCTGCGCTGCCGCCCCCCAGAATGAACATATCAGGGGAGAAGAGAAACTCGAGGCGGGCCAGATACTTGTTGAAGCGCTTGCCCCAGCGGTTCCAGGAGAGATCTTCCCGTTTGCGCGCCGCATCGGAGCAGTAGTGCTCGGCGACCATTCCTTCCAGCATCAGATGGCCCAGCTCGGTGTTGGGCAGCAGATGGCCGTTGACGAAGATGGCGGTGCCGATGCCGGTGCCGACCGTGATGAGGATGATGACCCCCTTGCGATCCTTGCCGGCGCCAAAGCGCATCTCGGCCAGACCGGCGGCATCGGCATCGTTCAGCACATAGCAGGGCTTGCCGGTGACATCGGCAAACAGATGCTCGGCATCGGTTTCGATCCAGCTCTTGTCGATGTTGGCGGCACTCTTGGCAACCCCGTTGTGGATGGTGGCGGGAAAGCCACAGCCCACCGGCCCTTTCCAGTCGAAGTGTTCGACCAGCGCCTTGAGGGTATGGGCGATGGCGGCCGGGGTGGCCGGTTGCGGTGTGGCAATACGATGGCGCTCGCCAATCAACTCGCCGGTTTTGGTATCGACCAGACAGCCCTTGATCCCCGAGCCTCCAATATCCACTCCCAACATATGCATCTGTGTTGTCCTTGTTGTGTGCCGAGCAGTTTGCAGTGACCACGCTGTTATGGACACTGCAGGTCGGCAGAGCATGAAAAAAGTGCTGCAATCCGGCAAGGGGCAGATCACTTATGCGTGATCCGACAGACCTTTTTCGATGCAGCGGATCAGCAAACGGGTCTTCTTGTTCTCTTCATCCTGACGCCGGGCAAGGGTGGCTAGCGCCCATTCGATATGTTCGGCCACCATGGGCTCGGCGGTGGTCAGCCCCAGTTGCAGGGCCGCGATCACCTCGGGGGTCGCCGGGCCATTGCCAAGGGCGACTGCCAGATTGCGGCGCCAGCGTTGATAGCCGATGCGGCGGATCGGGCTCCCCTCGGTCTGTTTGAGGAAATCGCTCTCGCTCCAGCGCCACAGCGCCAGCAGGGGCGGGCGGTGCAGGCTGGGGCGGGGGCTGAAGTCGGGTTCCGGGCTGGCATCGGCGTAGCGATTCCAGGGGCAGATAAGCTGGCAGTCATCGCAGCCGTAGATGCGGTTGCCTATCAAGGGCCGGAACTCTTCCGGAATAGGGCCGTCATTCTCGATGGTGAGATAGGAGATGCAGCGGCGGCCATCGACCACATAGGGGGCGACAATGGCGCCGGTCGGGCAGATGTTGATGCAGGCGACACACTTGCCGCACAGCTCCTTCTCCACTGGCTGGTCGAGCGGTAGCGGCAGGTTGAGCAACAGCTCACCGAGAAAGAAGAAGGAGCCGGCCGATTCGTTGAGCAGCAGTGAGTGTTTGCCAACCCAGCCTAGGCCCGCCTTGGCTGCCAGTGGCCGCTCGAGGATGGGGGCGGAGTCGACGAAGGGGCGCCACTCACCCAAGGTATCTTCAGTGCCTTGAAACAGCTCGGCGCAGCGCGCTTCGATGCGATCACCCAGCTGTTTGAGTCGGTTGCGCAGCACCTTGTGGTAGTCACGGCCGAGGGCATAGCGGCTGATATAGCCGAGGGTCGGATCGCGCAGGGTGGCGGCAAAACCCGCCTCGAACGGCAGGTAGTTCATCCGCACCGACAACACCCGCACCGTGCCCGGCAGCAGTTCGTGGGGGCGCGCCCGCATCATGCCGTGACGTGCCATGTAATCCATGCTGCCGTGATAGCCCGCATCCAGCCAGGCCTGCAATCTCGGCTCTTCGATACGCAGATCTGTGTCGGTGATGCCCGCTTGGTCAAAACCTAGCTCCCGTGCCCAGAGCTTGATATCGTGGGCCAGCTGGTGGAAGTCAGGTGCACTCATGCGGCTTGGCCTGGCCGGCGTTTGCTGGCGTGGGTCGATTGATAAGAGGCGGGAGCCGTCATGGTAGAGATCATCAGGGGCGCGTTGGGCACAAAAGAGGGGGGCAGTTTACCACAGGGGCTGTGGCAGACTGAACAGATCCGCGCACTGGAGCTCAACTGGGCCGCGTGTGAGGGGCAACCTCTCTATGCCCTGATGGAGCGAGCCGGTGCCGCACTGCGCACCTATGCCACTCTGCATTGGCCCGACAGTCGCTGCTGGTGGATCTTCGTCGGCCCCGGTAATAACGGCGGTGATGGCTATGTACTGGCCCGCCTTGCCCGCCAGATTGGCATCGAGGTGGTGGTGATTGCCGCCAGAGCACCCGACCAGCTGAATGGGGATGCCAGACGGGCCGCCGATGAGTGGCTGGCGGCCGGTGGCCGGGTCTGGCTGGCCGAGCAGTTTGATAAGGATCAGCACACCACCCCGGATCTGGTGGTCGATGCCCTGCTTGGCACCGGCGTAAACACGTCCCTCTCGCCACTACTGACAAAGATCGTCGCAACAATCAACGGCTTGGCTGTGCCCGTGCTGGCGGTGGATCTCCCCTCCGGCCTCAACGGCGATACCGGCCGTGCCATGGGGGCCGTGGTGCAGGCGACTCGCACCCTCACCTTTATCGGTATCAAGCAGGGGATGCTCACCGGCGACGGGGTGGATTGTGTCGGCCAGCTCGACTGTGATCCCCTAGGCGTGACGCCTGATGACGCTATGCTGCCCGCCGCCTGGCGTATCGATTATCCGCAGCTGAGCACGCTGCTGACCCCGCGCCCGCGCGCTTCCCACAAGGGCTCTTATGGCAAGGTGCTGCTGGTGGGGGGCAATCGCGGCATGCAGGGGGCCATCGTGCTGGCGGCTCGCGCCTGCCTGCGGGCGGGGGCCGGGCTGGTGCGGGTGTGTCAGCATCCGGAACATCCGCCGGTCAGCCTCTATCAACCCGAACTGATGAGTCTCACTACCGCAGATGACGAGGGGTGGGCGTCGGTGCGGGTCATTGGCCCCGGGCTCGGTCAGGATGAGTGGGGAAGAGCGCAAATCGCTCGTAATCTTACCGATCGGCTGCCACTGGTTTTGGACGCCGATGGATTGAATTGGCTGGCGCAATCTCCCCGCCATCAGGATAATTGGGTGCTCACGCCCCATCCCGGCGAAGCGGCGAGACTGCTGGGATGCTCCATTACCGAGATTGAAACCGACCGGTTTGCCGCCGTGCAGGCGCTGCAGCGGCGCTATGGCGGAGTGGTGCTGCTAAAAGGGGCGGGGACACTTATTTATGACGGCGAGCGGGTCGCTCTCTGTTGTGAAGGCAATCCCGGCATGGCAAGTGGCGGCATGGGCGATCTGTTATCTGGTATAATCGCCGCCCTTTTGGCCCAGGGCTGGTCTGCCACCATGGCAAGCTGGCTGGGCGCCGTGATCCACGGCGAGGCTGCAGATCAGGCCGCCGCTGACGGCGAGCGGGGCATGCTGGCGTCAGACTTGCTGCCGCTGATCCGCAAACTGGTTAATCCCGACACCATTACAAGTTAAAAAGAAGAACATGGCAAAACAGTTGATGATGACACTGCCGGACGAGGCAGCAACCGTGGCACTGGGTGGCCGTCTGGCACAGGCCTGCCAGCAGGCGACCACAGTGTTTTTGCATGGCACACTTGGCGCCGGTAAAACCACCCTGACCCGCGGCTGGGTGCAGGGCCTTGGCCATCAGGGCAAGGTAAAAAGCCCGACTTACACCCTGGTCGAGCCCTATGAGCTCGATGGCTGGCAGGTCTACCATTTCGATCTCTATCGCCTGGCTGATCCGGAAGAGCTGGAATTCATGGGCATTCGGGACTATTTTGCCGCCAACACTCTCTGTCTGGTGGAGTGGTCCGAGAAGGGCGAGGGCTGGTTACCGGCTCCCGACCTGGAAATTACCCTCACTTATGTAGGCGAGCAGCGCGAGGTTCTGATAGAGGCCCGCACTGCTATTGGCGAAGCCATTCTGGAACGGTTGTCATCTACGTGCGCTTGATCCTTGTTATTGCTCTCTCTTTGATGGCATTACCCTCCTGGGCGAATCAGCTCAAGAGCGTACGAATCTGGCCATCACCGGATAATACCCGGGTGGTGCTCGATATGAGCAGCGCCCCCAACTTCAACTATTTCACCCTCACCGGCCCGGATCGGCTGGTGATCGACCTGAAAGGGGCGAGCAACGCCGCCAATCTGGCGCGGATCGAGAACAACAGCGAACTGGTGCGCAAGATCCGCCAGAGCACTCCGCTGGAGAAGGGCGGTTTGCGACTGGTGATGGATCTCAGCTCCGCCATCAAGCCGGTGGTCTTTCCGTTGGCGCCAGCCGGGCCCTATGGCCACCGTTTGGTCATCGACCTTCCTTATGAAGAGAAGCGCTCGGCGGCAGCAGTGCAATCCACGCCTGTCGGTGGCAAGGGCAAAGGGGTGGTGATTGCCATCGACCCGGGCCACGGCGGGGAAGACCCGGGCTCCATCGGCCCGCGTCGTACCTACGAGAAGCGGGTCACGCTGGCGGTCTCCCAGAAGCTGGCGGCACTGATCGACCGCGAGCCGGGGATGCGTGCCGTGCTGACCCGTCGTGGCGACTATTTCGTCGACCTCAACAAGCGCTCCGAGATTGCCCGCAAGGCCAAGGCGGATCTGCTGGTGTCGGTCCATGCAGACAGTTTTCATAACTCCACTCCGCGCGGCGCCTCGGTCTGGGTCCTCTCGACCAACCGTGCCAACCGCGAGATGGGCAGCTGGCTGGAGAAGCAGGAGAAGCAGGGCGAGCTGCTGGGCGGTGTCGGCAAGGTGTTGGCGGAATCCGATCCCAATCCCTATCTGGCGCAGACCTTCCTCGACCTCTCCATGGACAAGTCCCGTGCCGAAGGGTACGACGTCAGCCGCCAGATCCTGCGCTCCATGGGCAAGGTCGCCCGACTGCACAAGAAGGCGCCGGAGCACGCCAGCCTGGCGGTGCTGAAAGCGCCGGATATTCCCTCGGTGCTGGTGGAGACCGGTTTTATCTCCAACCATGCGGAAGAGAAGCTGCTGGCCACCGCCAGCTATCAGGACCAGCTCGCCCGCGCCATCTTCGAGGGGATCCGCAACTACTACCGCGCCCACCCGACCAAGGGGGCCATGCTGACCGGCAAGGGGCAGGTGAGCCAACCTGCTGCTACTCGCCCTGCACCGGTAGCTCGGCAGCCGGTGAGCCAGCCCAGGCAGGCACAGTCGCAGCCGGTGGTGACCAACAAGATGCCCGCTACTGCCCGCGATAGCGGCACAGCGACCGGCTCGGGAGCCGGGGTGATCAAGCCTTACTCGGCGGCAGCGCAAGAGAGCGGTGCACCGGTCAGCAGTGTGGGGGATTATGACAAATCGCGGATGCTCCGCCATGTGGTCAAACGGGGCGAGAGCCTCTCTCGCCTTGCCGAGAAGCATGGGGTGAGTCAGTCCACTCTTGTGGAGATCAACCAGCTGCGCAGCCGGGATATTCAGATTGGTCAGACCATCTATATCCCCCAGCAAGGGCGGAGCCGCAGTGCCGCCCCCGTTCGCAGTGACGACAAGTCGCAGATGATCCGCCATGTGGTCAAGCGGGGGGAGAGTCTCTCCCGCCTTGCCGAGAAACATGGGGTGAGTCAGGCACGGCTGGTAGAGATCAACAAGCTCAAGTCGCGGAATATTCAGGTAGGGCAGGTGCTCTACATTCCGCAAAACTGACGCGCGGGAGCGGGTGATGCCGCTCCCGCTGTTAGCGAATACCATCAGCAAGATTGAAATTCAGGAGTCAGCGATGCCGATCCGTATATTCCCCCCGATTCTGGCCAACCAGATTCCGGTTGGTGGAGAGGTTGTGGAGCGGCCCTCCTGGAGCCTTAAGAGACTGACCATCAGCAAGATTGAAATTCAGGAGTAAATGATGCCGATCCGTATTTTGCCACCCATTCTGGCCAACCAGATTGCAGCCGGAGAGGTGGTGGAGCGGCCCTCTTCTGTGGTGAAAGAGCTGGTGGAAAACAGCCTGGATGCGGGGGCCGACCGGGTCGAGATCGACATCGACAAGGGGGGAGCCAAGCTGATCCGCATCCGTGACAACGGCTGTGGCGTCGCCAAAGACGAGCTGGTGCTGGCGCTGTCGCGTCATGCGACCTCCAAGGTGGCCACGCTGGACGATCTGGAAGGGATCAACAGCCTCGGTTTTCGTGGCGAGGCGCTCGCCTCCATCAGCTCGGTCTCCCGTCTCACCTTCACCTCCCGTACTGCAGATCAGTCCGAAGCCTGGCAAGCCCAGGCGGAAGGGCGGGAGATGAGCGTCACCATCAAGCCGGCTGCCCATCCGGTGGGCACCACGGTGGAGGTGGTGGATCTCTTCTTCAATACTCCCGCGCGGCGCAAATTCATGCGCAGCGAAAAGACCGAGTTTGCCCATATCGACGAGCTGGTGCGCCGCATCGCGCTCTCCCGCTTCGATGCCACCCTGATCCTGCGCCACAATGGCAAGGTGGTGCGCCAGTACAAGGCCGCCAATACCGTGCCGGAGCAGGAGCGTCGCCTCGCCGCCGTTTGCGGCACCCCCTTCATGCACCATGCGCTGGCGGTGGAGAGCGAGCATAGCGACGTGCGTCTGTGGGGCTGGCTGGCGACTCCGGAGGGGGCAAGACCGCAGAACGACCTGCAATACACCTATGTCAACGGCCGGATGATGCGCGACAAGCTCATCAACCACGCCATTCGTCAGGCCTATGACGAGTTGTTGCCTCCCGACCGCTTCGCCGCCTATGTGCTCTATATCGAGCTGGATCCCCGTCAGGTGGATGTCAACGTCCACCCGGCCAAGCATGAGGTGCGCTTCCATCAGGCGCGACTGATCCACGACTTTATCTTTCAGGCGCTGTTTACTGCGCTGCGCCGCGAAGGGGTGAGCACCGCTCATCAGGACACTCCGCTGGCCGAAACTCTGGTCGAGTTGCCGGTCAGTCCGCAGATTGAATATCCCGGTCAGGCGCCACGCCCGGAGTGGTACGGTGCCGAGCACAGCTACCGGGCACCTGCACAGGTGCGGGAGGGGGGCGCTGGGGCTGGCCGAGCCAGCAATTATCAAGCGCCCGAGCCCCCAAGTCGGGAGGCGATGCGCGGCATGGGCGCTCTGCTCACTACGCTGCCTATCGCAGCAGAGGCAGCTCCTGCGCAGCCCACTGATCCAGTGCCGTCACCCAAACAGGGGGGATGTCGCGCCCTGACACTGGTGGATCAGGCCTACCTGTTGATAGAGCGGGATAATCAGCTGGCGCTGCTCTCGCTGGTGCGCGCCGAGCGGGTGCTGCTGCGCCACTGGCTGCTGGAGACCTGGGGTCAGGGGCTGGCGGCCCAGCCACTGTTGCTGCCGGTCTCCTTCAAATTGCCGAAGAATTTGATCGCGCTGGTGACCGAGCAGGAACGTTTGCTGAAACGGATGGGGCTGGAGTTGAAAAGCGGGGGGCGCGACACCATGATCCTGACTCGGGTGCCGGCTCTGCTGCGCCAGACCGATCTGGTTCGTCTGTTACCCGAATTGCTGCAAATTATCGAGGGCGGATCTGACTGTGATGCTGGTCAGCAGGCTGAAGTATTATGCCAATGGCTGGTGGAGCAGGGGATAAGCCGCGAGAAGATATACGATTTTTCAACTGCCAGTCGTCTGCTGACGGAACTTGTGACCGATTTCAGTGACCAACTGGCAGACATTCGTATGGTGCGCCCCCTTTCACTGGCGACCGTGCTGGAGGAGTTTGAACATGGCGAGTGACTTGCCGACCGCAATTTTTCTGATGGGGCCGACGGCCTCCGGCAAGACGGATCTCGCCATTGAATTGTGCCAGGCATTGCCTTGCGACATCATCAGCGTCGATTCGGCGTTGATCTATCGCGGCATGGATATAGGTACGGCCAAGCCGACCGCCGATGAACTGGCGCGGGCCCCGCACCGGCTGATCGACATTCTTGACCCAGCCTTGAGCTATTCGGCAGCCGATTTTTGCAAGGATGCCCTGCGGGAGATGAAAGAGATCGCCGACCGTGGCCGCATTCCGCTGCTGGTGGGCGGCACCATGCTCTATTTCAAGGCGCTGCTGGAGGGATTGTCCCCGCTGCCCTCTGCCGATCCCGCCATTCGTGCCGGGATTGAGGAAGAGGCTGCCCGCCTCGGTTGGCAGGCGCTGCACGATGAGCTGGTGCGCATCGACCCGGTGGCCGGTGCGCGGATCCACCCCAATGACCCGCAGCGACTCTCCCGGGCGCTGGAGGTCTACCGCATCAGCGGCAAGACCCTTACCGAGCTGACGCAAGTGCAGGGGGAGGGCTTGCCCTATCGGGTGCAGCAGTTTGCCATCGCCCCGAGCGATCGCGCCGTGCTGCATCAGCGGATCGAACAGCGCTTTGACAAGATGCTGCAAGGTGGCTTTGAACAGGAGGTTCGTGCGCTGATGGCGCGCGGCGATCTGACCCCGGATCTCCCCTCCATTCGCTGTGTGGGTTATCGCCAAATGTGGGACTACCTGTGCGATGAAGTGGGGTATGATGAGATGCGTTATCGTGGCATTGTTGCCACACGCCAATTGGCAAAACGACAGATGACCTGGTTGCGCGGCTGGCCCGACGTGACCTGGTTGGAATCTGGTGAGTCTGGCAATCTCGACCGCGTGCTTGCTCGCGCTGGTGCGGCTTGACACTCCCTGTATAATCAGGTTGTTATATTGATATTCGGTGTTTAAAAACAACAAACTATAAGGAAAAGAAAAATGGCTAAGGGGCAATCTCTCCAAGACCCGTTTTTGAATGCGCTGCGCCGTGAGCGGATTCCTGTTTCTATCTATTTGGTGAACGGCATCAAACTGCAAGGTCAGATCGAGTCTTTTGACCAGTTTGTTATCCTGCTGAAAAACACCGTGAGCCAGATGGTTTACAAGCACGCCATCTCGACTGTCGTACCGGCCCGTGCCGTCAATCATCACCAGCCCACTCCGGGTGGCGCGGCTGATGAACAGGGTGATGCCGAGGCGTGATATCCCTGGGCGAGTCGACTCGCCAACTCAGATTCATCATGATTCCTGTTAAGGAGCAAGCGCTTGTTTGACCGTTATGAAGCTGGCGAACAGGCCGTTCTGGTGCATGTCAACTTCAGTGATGAGGGTGAGCGGGAGGATCTGGAAGAGCTCAAGATGTTGGTGAGCTCGGCCGGAGTCAATGCGCTGGGGGTAATTACCACCAGTCGCAGTGCGCCCAGTGCCAAATTTTTTGTCGGCAGTGGCAAGGCTGAAGAGATCGCGTCCCAAGTCCAGATGCTGGATGCCGACGTCGTCATCTTCAACCATGCCCTGACCCCTGCCCAGGAGCGCAACCTGGAGCGTCTGTTCCAGTGCCGGGTGGTGGACCGAACCGGCCTGATCCTCGATATCTTTGCCCAGCGCGCCCGTACCCACGAAGGTAAACTGCAGGTCGAACTGGCCCAGTTGCGCCATCTTTCCACTCGTCTGGTGCGAGGCTGGACCCACCTTGAACGTCAAAAGGGCGGGATCGGTCTGCGTGGCCCGGGTGAAACCCAGCTTGAAACTGACCGACGTCTGCTGCGGGAACGCATCAAGGCGATTTTGCGTCGGCTCGACAAGGTGGCCAAGCAGCGGGAGCAGGGACGCCGCGCCCGCAATCGCAACGAAGTGCCGACGGTGTCACTGGTTGGTTACACCAACGCCGGAAAGTCCACTTTGTTCAACCAACTTACAGCTGCCAGCGTGTATGCTGCCGACCAATTGTTCGCAACTCTGGATCCCACCCTGCGTAAACTGGTGATCCGGGATGTGGGTGATGTGATTTTGGCGGATACAGTTGGATTTATTCGACACTTGCCCCATGATCTGGTCGCGGCCTTCAAGGCGACCCTGCAGGAGACCCGTGAAGCGGATCTGCTGCTGCATGTGGTGGACTGTGCCGATGAGCAGATGCAGGAGAATATCGACTCCGTGCAGCAGGTGTTGGCCGAGATTGAAGCCGATGACAGGCCCCAGCTGATGATCTGCAACAAGATCGACAAGCTGGCGGATCGTCCGGCAGGTCTGGAGCGAGATGACGAGGGGCGCCCGTTGCGCGTCTGGTTGTCGGCCCAGACTGGTGAAGGTTGTGAGCATCTGTTTACGGCGCTGACCGAATTGCTGGCTGGCTCCATGGTGCATCACACCCTGCAGTTGCCTCCTTCTGCCGCGAGATTGCGCAGTGCGCTCTATCAGCTGAAAGGGATTGAGCAGGAAGGTTTTAGCGAGGAGGGTGATTTCGTGCTGGAAGTCCGCTTGCAAGTGGCCGACTGGAACCGCCTCGTGAAACAGGAAGGTGAGAGTTTACAACGCTTTATCAGGCATTGATTCGTTGATGAAGATGAACCCTTAGGGGCTTCTCAACGTATGATGGCCCGATAGAGATGATATCCATCCGCATGTATTAATGGAGACGCTGATGGCTTGGAATGAGCCTGGTAACAACGGCAAAGACCGTGACCCTTGGGGGAATAACGGCAAGAATCAGGGACCCCCTGATCTGGATGAAATGCTGCGCAAAGTGAGTCGCCGTTTCGGTGGCTTGTTTGGTGGCGGCAAATCTGGCGGCGATGTAGGTCGCTTTGGTATCTCCATCGCCCTGGTTGTGGCTGTGGTGGTGTGGGTCGTCAGCGGCTTCTACACCATTCGCGAAGCGGAGCGTGGTGCCGTGCTGCGGTTTGGCAAGTTTTCCCATATTGTCGAGCCGGGCCTGCGCTGGAAGCCGACCTTTATCGATCAGGTGATCCCGGTGGACGTTGAGTCCGTGCGCTCCCTGCCTGCCTCCGGTTTCATGCTGACTCAGGATGAGAACGTGGTACGGGTCGAGATGGACGTGCAGTACCGTGTGGTCAATCCCGAGCAGTATCTGTTCAGCGTGACCAATGCCGACGAGAGTCTGGGTCAGGCCACCGATAGCGCTCTGCGCTACGTGGTGGGTCATACCCGGATGGATGACGTCCTGACTACCGGTCGTGAGAAGGTGCGTCAGGAGACCTGGCAGGTGATCGATGGCATCATCGAGCCCTACCAGATGGGTCTGCAGATCGTCGACGTCAACTTCCTGCCGGCGCGTCCGCCGGAAGAGGTGAAAGACGCCTTTGATGACGCCATCTCCGCTCAGGAAGATGAACAGCGCTTCATTCGTGAAGCAGAAGCCTATGCCCGTGAAGTGGAGCCCAAGGCCCGTGGCCAGGTGAAGCGTCTGGAGCAGGAAGCGGAAGCTTACAAATCCCAGATCGTGTTGAAAGCCCAGGGTGAAGTCGCTCGCTTCAACGAGCTGCTGCCCCAGTATCTGGCAGCCCCCGAGCTGACCCGTGAGCGTATCTATCTGGAAACGATGGAAGAGCTCTATCAGCAGGCCAACAAGGTGGTGGTCGACATGCCGGCTGGCAACAACAGCATGATCTACCTGCCGCTCGACAAGCTGTCTGGCAAACCGAAGGTAACCCAGTCTGATCGTGCCACTGCCGCCCCGGTCACAGAGCAGGTCCCCGTTTCCAACGAGGGTGCCAACTCTACCCCGACAATGCCGCTGCGTAGCGGTGACCGCTTCAGCTCAGGGAGAAACTGATAGATGAAAAAGCTAGCTATTGGTGCAATCGCTGTCGCGGCCATGGTCTGCTTCTCTTCTGTCTTTATCGTTGATGAAGGTCAGAAGGGGATTGTGGTGCAGTTTGGCAAGGTGAAGCGGGTTGACTCCGGTGAACCCCGCCTCTATGAGCCGGGCCTGCACTTCAAGGTGCCGCTCATCGACCAGGTTCGCAAGATGGATGCCCGCATCCAGACCATTGACAGCCAGGCCGACCGTTTTGTCACCTCCGAGAAGAAAGACCTGATCATCGACTCCTACGTGAAGTGGAAGATCGAGGACTTCTCCAAGTACTACCTGGCAACCGGTGGTGGCAACAAGCTGCAGGCTGAAGATCTGCTCAAACGCAAGATCAACAACGGTCTGCGTTCCGAGATCGGTAACCGCACCATCAAGGACATCGTCTCCGGTGAGCGCAGTACCGTGATGGAAGATGCCCTGAAGAAGATGGCGCGCTCCTCCGAGCTCGGTATCAAAGTGGTGGATGTGCGGATCAAGCAGATCAACCTGCCGGTGGAAGTCTCCAACTCCATCTACCAGCGGATGCGCGCCGAACGTACCGCAGTCGCCCGTGAGCACCGCTCTCAGGGTCGCGAGAAGGCTGAAATCCTGCGTGCCGATATCGACCGCAAGGTAACCGTCATGATCGCTGACGCCGAGAGTAACGCTCGCCAGCTGCGCGGTGAAGGGGATGCGGAAGCCGCCAAGATCTATGCCGACAGCTACAAGAAAGACCCCGAGTTTTTCAGCTTCGTGCGTAGCATGGAGGCCTATCGCAAGAGCTTCGCCGGTGGCAACGACCTGATGGTGTTGAAGCCGGACAGCGAGTTCTTCCGTTACCTCAAGTCTCCTCACGGCACCAAGCAGTAATCGCCACGAGGTCACATTCAAAGGGTCTGCATTGTCAGACCCTTTTGTTTTTGGTGCCAACGCCAGCCGTCGACCACCAGTGGTTGGTTGTGTTGACGCTGTGCTGAAGGAGGTCGGATGCTGACATCCATGCTGATGGGGTTGGGATTGCTGTTGTTGTTCGAGGGGCTCGGCCCGCTGTTGATGCCCAGGGCATGGCAGCAGATGTTGCGGTTGCTGAGCGATCAGCCACCGGAGCAGTTGCGCCGTATCGGCGGCTCGCTAGTGGTGGCTGGTAGCGTGATCCTCTGGATGCTGAGTCGCTGAGTCTGGCGCAATGAACAGTTCAGCAGATAGTAGACAATAAAAAAGAGGCCGAAGGCCTCTTTTTTCATGCATCTCGTTTACTCAGGCACTGCGCTGCACAGCCATGTGGGCCAGTGTTTCCAGCGCCTGTTTGTGCGGGGAGTCCGGCAGGATGGCGAGGGCGGCAATGGCCTTGTCGGCCTCTTCTCTGGCACGCATGCGGGAGTACTCCAGCGCGCCAGTGCGGTCGAGAATGCCGAGGATCTGCTCAAGATGCTCCATGCCGTTGCGGTGCTCGATGGCATCGCGCACCAGCTGGCGCTCTTCCGGCGTGCCCACTTCCATGGCGCGCAGCAGCGGCAGGGTCGGTTTGCCTTCGGCCAGATCGTCGCCGACGTTCTTGCCCATCTCTTCGCTCTGGGAGCAGTAGTCCATCACGTCATCGATGATTTGGAACGCGGTGCCCAGATACTTGCCGTAATCGGTCATGGCCTGTTCGACGGGCTCCGGCTGATGGGTCAGCACGGCGGCGAGTCGGGTAGCGGCCTCGAACAGCTTGGCGGTCTTGCAGTAGATGACCGTCATGTAGCTCTCTTCGGTGGTGTCCGGATCGTTGCAGTTCATCAGCTGCAACACTTCCCCTTCGGCGATGGTGTTGGTGGCATCCGAGAGGATCTCCATCACCCGCAGGTTGGAGAGTTCGGCCATCATCTGGAAGGAGCGGCTATAGAGGTAGTCACCGACCAGCACGCTGGCGGCATTGCCAAACATGGCGTTGGCGGTCTCCCGGCCGCGGCGCAGGTCGGATTCGTCGACCACGTCGTCATGCAGCAGGGTAGAGGTGTGAATGAATTCGATGATGGCGGCCAGTTTCAGGTGATCCTCACCCTCATAGCCCAGCGCACGCGCAGCCATCACGGTCAGCATGGGGCGCATCCGTTTCCCGCCGGCGCTGACAATGTAGAAACCCAGCTGATTAATCAGACTAACGTCGGACTGGAGTCGGGCCAGGATCAGTTCATTGACCGCCGTCATGTCGGCGGCACAGAGCGCACGGATAGTCTGTTGGTCCATAAGTCTCGTAACGTGACAGCAGCAATAACTGCGATTTTAGTAATGGCAGGGATTCTACACGATTTCACAATGGGTTACAGTTAGGCGTTTATCCACGGCGGCAGATATGCGCACAAAATAAACTTTTTGCTAAATTGGCCTTGCCTGAGCAGATCGATTTGCGTAGAATGCCCGCCCATTGTTATAGGTTTTTGCGCATGTCTAGCCTTGAGCAAAAGACATGCCTTTACGGAGTTAATCAAATGTACGCGGTATTCCAAAGCGGCGGAAAACAACACCGTGTGGCCGAAGGTCAAATCGTTCGTCTGGAAAAGCTGAACGTTGAGACTGGCGCTACCATCGACTTCAACGAAGTTCTGATGGTTGCTGCAGGCGACACTTTTAAAGTAGGTGCTCCTTTCGTTGAAGGTGGCAAGGTTGTAGCTGAAGTTGTGGCTCACGGCCGTGGCG
Source organism: Aeromonas sp. 55A (assembly GCF_051919665.1). NCBI lineage: Bacteria > Pseudomonadati > Pseudomonadota > Gammaproteobacteria > Aeromonadales > Aeromonadaceae > Aeromonas > Aeromonas sp. 55A. The sequence goes on from NZ_JBQBEH010000008.1 coordinate 2,488,144, forward strand.
AGAAAGTGACTATCGTCAAGTTCCGTCGTCGTAAGCACCATCGTAAGCAAGCGGGCCACCGTCAGTGGTTCACTGAAGTCAAAATCACTGGCATCAGCGCTTAATTAGAGGAGTCCGATAAATGGCACACAAAAAAGCTGGCGGTTCATCCCGCAACGGTCGCGATTCTGAAGCTAAACGCCTGGGCGTGAAGCGTTTCGGCGGCGAAACAGTTCTGGCTGGCAGCATCATCGTTCGTCAACGTGGTACCAAGTTCCACGCTGGCACCAACGTTGGTCTGGGCAAGGATCACACCCTGTTCGCTACCGCGACTGGTAAAATCCTGTTCGAAGTTAAAGGTCCGCTGAATCGTAAGTACGTTAGCATCGTTGCTGAGTAATTACGGACCGCAAGGATCCGAAGCCCCGCCAACAGGCGGGGCTTTTGTTTTTCTGACGTCTTTCTGATGTCGTTGACGAAAAAACGGAACGCAGCTGACTTTGGCTCTGACGGGCATGATTGGCAAGATGCGTATCGCCCGCAGGGGTCTGTACCACTATAATTGCGTATCGGTTTTTCGAATTAAGGTGACGGTTACCTATGAAGTTTGTTGATGAAGTCCAGATTCGAGTCGATGCCGGTGACGGTGGTAACGGTTGTGTAAGCTTTCGCCGTGAAAAATATATTCCCAACGGTGGTCCGGACGGCGGTGACGGCGGTGACGGTGGCGACGTATATCTGATCGCCGACGAAAACCTCAATACCCTGATCGACTACCGTTTCGAGCGCTTCCATGCTGCCGAGCGTGGCGAGAATGGCCAGAGCGCCAACTGTACCGGTCGCCGCGGCAAGGACAAGATCCTGCGTGTGCCGGTCGGTACCCGTGCGACCGATGAAGATACCGGTGAACTGCTGGGGGATCTGACCCACCACGAGCAGAAACTGCTGGTTGCCAAAGGTGGTTTCCACGGTCTGGGCAACACCCGCTTCAAGAGCTCCGTCAACCGTGCTCCCCGCCAGAAGAGTAATGGTACTCCGGGTGAAGTGCGTACTTTGAAGCTGGAGCTGCTGCTGCTGGCCGATGTCGGCATGCTGGGTCTGCCCAACGCAGGCAAGTCTACCTTTATTCGCGCCGTTTCTGCGGCTCGCCCGAAAGTAGCTGATTACCCCTTCACTACCCTGGTACCGAACCTGGGTGTGGTGCGTGGTGAAAACTCCCGCTCCTTCGTGATCGCCGATATCCCTGGTCTGATCGAAGGTGCTGCCGAAGGCGCAGGCCTGGGTATCCGCTTTCTGAAACACCTCGAGCGTTGCCGCGTGCTGATCCACCTGGTGGATATCTGTCCGGTTGATGGCTCCGATCCTGCTGAAAATGCCGTGACCATCGTCAAGGAGCTGGAGAAGTACAGCCCAGAACTGGCTGGCAAGCCGCGCTGGTTGGTGTTCAACAAGATGGATCTGATCCTGGAAGAAGAAGCCCAGGAGGTGATGGATCGCGTCAAGGCGGCCCTGAACCACGAAGGTCCGGTCTATGCCATCACTGCCATCAGCAAGGAAGGCACCAAGAAGGTCTGCTACGACATTCTGGATCTGCTGGATACCATGCCCCGTCAGCTGGCGGAAGATGCCAAAGACGCCATCGAGAAGGTGGAGTTCAAGTGGGACGACTACCACAAGAACCAGTTGGCCAAGGCTGAAGCGGAAGCACTGGCTGCCTCTCTTGCCTTCGATGAAGGGCTTGATGATGACGATTGGGATGACGACGAAGATGATGGCGTTGAAGTCATCTACGTCCGTGACTGATCCCCGTCACTCTCATTGAAAACCGGAGCCTGCACAGGCTCCGGTTTTTTTATGTCTATCGAGCAGCAACTCATTAGGTATATTTGTGATGTCACTTATTGCCTGCCACTGATAACCGATTATACTGCCCACCAAAATTAACAATAACGAAACAATCATCTGGCGATGTCGATTGAATCGATATGCGCCGCTGTATCTTATTGTTTTAATGGAAGGTTTACCTGTGGAAATATTTATGCGCAGATTTCTGCTTTAAGGGGTTGTTTGTGCATTTTTTTAGAGTATTCTTGCGCCCGTTTTGCCGGTTAATGCATGAATACGCAGGTTGGCCGGGCTAGGGAAAAGTAACATTAGGGCAGTCATATCATGTTGGAAAAGAGTCTCGAAGCACCTGCGGTCAATACTCGCCGTAACTTGTTGATGTTTCTGGTTCCGTCACTTATCGGGATCCTGCTGTTCATGACGCCGGTCGTCTATGACGGTAACGTCACCATCCCGGTGGCCGTGCTGGCCAAGCTGGTACAGCGCGTTTTTGCCGATTATCTGGTCGCCATGGTCAGTGCGGTGATCACCACCACCATGCTGATGACGCTGATTGCCTGGTTGTTCAAGCCAGCGATTCTGGTGCGTCGTCCTTTCCTCAACAGCTTGTTCAATGTCTCCCCTTTCTGGGCCTGCGTGCGGGTATTGGGCGGTATCTTCGTGCTGCTGACCTTCTTCCAGGTGGGGCCTGAGGTGCTTTACTCCGGCGCAACCGGTGGACTGGTGCTCAACGATCTGCTGCCGGTGCTGTTTTCGGTCTTCATTTTTGCCGGCCTGCTGCTGCCGTTGTTGCTCGATTTCGGGCTGCTGGAATTTGTCGGCACCATGATGACCCGCATCATGCGTCCGGTGTTCCGGTTGCCGGGTCGTTCGGCTGTGGACTGCTTTGCCTCCTGGCTTGGCGATGGCAGCGTTGGCATCCTGCTGACCAGCAAGCAGTACGAAGGGAAGTTCTATACCCAGCGTGAAGCCGCGGTGATTGGCACCACCTTCTCTGCCGTCTCCATCACCTTCTGTCTGGTGGTGATCTCCCAGGTGAAGCTGGAGCACATGTTTGTCCCCTTCTACCTGACCGTCTGTCTGGCGGGGGTGGTTGCCGCTATCGTGGTGCCGCGTCTGCCACCGCTCTGCTGGAAGAAGGACATCTATGCCGATGGCACCCCCCTGTGCCGCAAGCAGGAAGCAGTGCCGCACCAGCACAGCGTAATGAGCTATGGTTTCGAGCGTGCCCTGACCAAGGCTGACAGCATGACTGATCTCGGCGCTGTCGCGCGGGAAGGGGTGAAGAATGCACTGGATATGGTATTTGGTGTGCTGCCGGTGGTGATGGCGATAGGTACCTGTGCCCTGATGCTGGCCGAACATACCCCTATCTTCAACTGGCTTGGCGCCCCGTTTGTCCCCTTGCTGGAGCTGCTGCAACTGCCGGAGGCGGAAGCGGCTTCCAAGACCATCATGGTCGGTTTTGCCGACATGTTCATTCCGGCGGTGCTGGCCTCGACCATCGAGAGTGACATGACCCGCTTCGTGATTGCCGCCATGTCGGTAACCCAGCTGATCTATATGTCGGAAGTGGGCGCCCTGCTGCTGGGCAGCAAGATCCCGGTCAAGTTGTGGGAGCTGTTTGTTATCTTCCTGCTGCGCACTCTGGTCACCTTGCCGGTTATCGCCGGGGTGGCACATCTGCTGTTCTAAGGACGCAACGTAGTGAAAAACGGTCAACCTCGGTTGACCGTTTTCTTTTTCGCAGTAACGGGAGAGAGTACCCCTTCGGTTGGTTTAGCCTCTAGTGACAGGACACTGGATGGTTAACGAGTGGACCGTGTTGGCGATGCTATAGGGCTTGGCAGCTTGGTAGATTTTCTTCTCCTTGTCATAGCTTCCCCCCAGATACTGGGTGCTGTAGAGCGTCTGCTGGCGGCGGTCGGTCTCCTTGTAACCTTGCGGGCAGGTCTGGTTGGCCTGCTGGAAGCAGGCTTTCATGCTGCTGCATTCGATGTAGAAGCCGCGCTGGCTGGGATCGGCAAGGTGCACCGGGGTGACGGTGGGGGCGGGGGGGGACAACAGGGCGCAGCCGGACAGCGTCAGCGCGCCCAGCAGAACGAGATGTTTTGACATAGATAACCTGAACAGTGTGGTGTGACAAAGAGTGAGGGGGAGTCTGTTGCTCCCCCTTCGCTATAGGGGCACCGTTATAACCAGCCCGGGGCGCTCAGGCCAGCCCGCAAATGTAAGAAAATATGATCCACCCCCGGGCTTGTGCGGCCAGCAGGATGAGCGTTCAAACAATACTTGCCTGAGATTTGTTCCGTTCGATTGCTGCCGCTTGGCAGGCAGAGTGTGGCAGGAGGTAGTGATTCATTCAGGTATCCCGTGCTACATTGCCCCACTTGTTACTAGCCTGTAAATCAATGGAGTGAACCATGTCTGCCATCCCCTATTCCGTGCTCGATCTGGTGCCTGTTGCCGAGGGTTCCGTGCCTGCCGAGTCGTTTCGCCGTTCACGGGATCTTGCCTGCCATGCCGAGGGTTGGGGTTACCAGCGCTACTGGCTGGCCGAACATCACAACATGCCGGGCATTGCCAGTGCCGCCACCTCGGTGCTGATCGGTCATCTGGCCGAGGCCACCACCACTTTGCAGATCGGGGCGGGTGGCATCATGCTGCCGAACCACTCGCCACTGGTGATTGCCGAGCAATTTGGCACTTTGGCTTCGCTCTATCCCGACCGCATCGATCTCGGTCTTGGTCGCGCCCCCGGGACCGATCAGCGCACCATGCGGGCGCTGCGGCGTATGCGCAGCGGTGAGGTGGATGATTTCCCCGCCGATGTGCGTGAGCTGATGAGCTACTTTGGCGACGAGATTGGCGCGGTGCAGGCGGTACCCGGCCAGGGGCTGCATCTACCCATCTGGCTGCTTGGCTCCAGCCTCTACAGCGCGCAACTGGCGGCGGCGATGGGTTTGCCGTTCGGTTTTGCCTCCCATTTTGCTCCCGCCATGTTGCTGCAGGCGCTGGAGATCTATCGTAGCCAGTATCGCCCCTCTGCTCGCTGGCCCAAGCCCCATGCGGTGGTCTGTATCAATATGATCGCCGCCGACAGCGAGCGCGAAGCCCGCTTTCAGTTCACTACCGTGCAGCAGCAGTTTTTGCGCCTCCATCGCGGTGATGCGGGCAAGCTGCCCGCGCCGGTCGTCCAGCTTGGCGACGAGTGGGCGCCCCGTGAGCTGATGGCGGTGGAGCAGACCCTGGCCCGCTCTCTGGTGGGGGACCCGGAGCAGGTTCGTCACGGCCTCAAGGCGCTGCTGGCGGAAACCCGTGCCGATGAACTGATGTTCAACGGTCCTATCGTCGATCATCAGGCCCGACTGCGTTCTTTCGAGATTGCCGCCGAGCTGATGCAGAGCCTGTGATTACACATCCTGGCACATCTGCCTGTGTGCCAGAGCTTGACCTTATATCTCTTTATGTTTATTCAACTAATTGATTTTAAAGAGTTGTCAGGTTGATGTCGTCCATCTGTCGTGTCACCTTTCGCGGCGCAAGCCCTATGCTGGCCCTGTCAATTACCACAAGGAGTTCGAGATGATCGTCAGGAAGTTGAGATTGCAACGGGGTTGGTCTCAGGATCAGTTGGCAACGTTGACTGGTTTGAGTGTCCGCACTATCCAGCGGATCGAGCAGGGGCAGCAACCCGGACTGGAATCTCTCAAGGCCCTGGCCGCCGTCTTTGAACTCGATGTGGCTCAACTGGATGGATCAGAGCAACAGGAGCGCGAGATGAGAGGAAGTGACACTATGGGTCAGGATGCGGTGCAGGTATCGGCAGAGGAGCGGGCGGCAATGCGCTATGTGGAGGAGCTCAAGGGCTTCTATCACCATGCCGCCAGCTACGTGGTGGTGATCTGCGGGCTGTTTGTCATCAACTACCTGAGCAATCCGGAGTACATCTGGGCCTGGTGGCCAACCCTGGGTTGGGGGCTGGGACTTGCCTCCCATGCTGTTCGGGTGTTTCAGCCCTTCAAGCTGTTTGGCCCCGAGTGGGAGCGGCGCCAGATCGAGAAGCGGCTGGGGCGCAAGTTGTAACATCATTCGCCGGAAAACAGGGAACCTAAACAGCAAGCCCGGCAACCAGCCGGGCTTTGTTATTGGAACGGGTTGTAGCCATCCGTGCGGCAGCGACCGCCCGATTGCAGCGCACTCCCTAGCTGGCGTGAACCGGGCAGGGGGTGGCGATCAGGGCATCATCCTCGTAGCGCCACAGGGTCAAGTTGTTGCCCCAGACACAGCCGGTATCGAGTGCCTTGATGTCGCTCTTGCCGGTGTTGCCCATCAGGGCTGCCCAGTGGCCGAACACCAGAATGGGATCGTCCACATGGTGTTCACGCTGTTCGAACCAGGGACGCAGCCCCGGGGTCGACTCCTTGGGCCCCTTCTTGCATTTGAAGTCGAGACGACCGTCGAAATAGCAGAAGCGCATCCGGGTGAAGGTGTTGATGATGTAGCGGTAGCGGTCGATCCCGACCAGATCATCTTTCCAGCCATCGGGCTGGTCGCCGTACATGTTGTGCAGCAGCCAGCTGTACTGGTCACCGCGCAGCAGGCTCTCTACCTCGCGGGCGCAGTTGCGGGCGGTGCGGACATCCCATGCGGGGGAGATCCCGGCATGCACCATCATGATGGGCAGATCCGGATGTTCGGCCAGCAGCGGGCGGTGGCGCAGCCACTCCAGCAGCTCATCCCGATCCGGGGCATCCATCAGGCTTTGCAGCTTGTCTTTCTTCTTGAGCGGTGCAACGCCATCGGCGACAGCCAGCAGGTGCAGGTCGTGGTTGCCGAGCACGGTGACGGCACGGTTGCCCAGCCCTTTGATAAAACGCAGGGTATTGAGGGAGTCCGGGCCGCGGGCGACCAGATCGCCGCAGAGCCAGAGCACGTCTTGGTCGGGATCGAACGCGGCAAGATCCAGCAGACGGCGCAAGTCGTCGTAACAGCCCTGGATGTCACCGACAAAACAGTTCGCCATGAAACCTCAGTTGATAATATTGGGGATGGCCAGCGTGAAGGGGGCGATGTGCGCCTCGAACTGCTGACCAGAGCCATCTTGCAGGGTATAGCTCCCTTCCATCACCCCAAGCGGGGTCGCCAGCGGCACGCCGCTCTGGTAGCGGTAGGTCTCACCTTTGGCAATGACGGGTTGTTCCCCGACCACGCCCGGGCCTGCCACTTCCAGCATCTTGCCATTGGCATCGGTGATGAGCCAGCGCCGATGCAGCAGTTGCACCGGGCCGGGCCCCAGATTCTCAATCTCGATCAGATAGTGAAACTGGTAAGGGTCTTTGGAGCCCGCCACATACACGGGGTATGGGCGGATCTCGATGTGCGGGAGTGCCACAGGGTCAGGCCTGTTGCTGATCCGCCAGCCAGTTGGCGATCATGACAAACTGCTCGAGGGAGAGGTTCTCCGGGCGCAGGTTGCCATCGATACCAAGCTCGGTCAGCTGGGCGTCGGTGATGAAGTTGGAGAAGCTGTTGCGGATGGTCTTGCGACGCTGGCCAAAGCCCTCGGTACAGACGCGATTCAGACAACGAATGTCTTTTGCGACTATGGTCGGATTCTTGTGCGGGATCAGGCGAACCACGGCAGAGTCCACTTTCGGGGCCGGTTTGAAGGCGCCCGGGCCCACTTCCAGCACAGGCACGACCTGGCAGTAGTACTGGGTCATCACGCTCAGACGGCCATAGGCTTTGCTGCCGGGGCCGGCGGCCAGACGCAGGACCACTTCCTTTTGCAGCATGAAGTGCATGTCTTCGACCCGATCTGCGAACTCGCACAGGTGGAAGATGAGCGGGGTGGAGATGTTGTAGGGCAGGTTGCCGAAGATGCGCAGCGGCCCCTTGCCTTCACCCATCAGGGTGCCGAAGTCGAAACGCATGGCATCCGCTTCGATGACGGTCAACTTGTCTTTGAGGGTCGGGTGCTCGCGCAGGCGCGCAGCCAGATCCCGGTCAAGCTCGACCACGGTCATTTTGTCCATCTGGGCGGCGACCGGCTCGGTCAGCGCGGCCAGACCCGGACCGATCTCCACCAGATTCTGACCCGGCTGTGGGTTGATGGCGGCGACGATCTGATCGATCACATACCGGTCGTGCAAGAAGTTCTGACCGAAACGCTTACGGGCCGTGTGGCCCATGTGCACCTTACTGCTCATATCTTTTTTTCTCTACCATCTTGATGGCGTGGTTAATCGCGGTGACAAGGCTGCCCGGATCAGCCAGGCCCTTGCCTGCCAGATCCAGCGCGGTGCCGTGATCCACCGAAGTGCGGATGAAGGGAAGCCCCAGGGTGATATTGACCGAACTGCCGAAGCCCTTGTATTTGAGCACAGGCAGCCCCTGGTCGTGGTACATGGCGAGTACCGCATCCGCATCCTTGAGGTATTTCTCCTGGAACAGGGTGTCGGCCGGCAATGGGCCGACCAGATCGATCCCTTCCTGGCGCAGCGTGGCCAGGGCAGGTTCGATCACGTCAATCTCTTCACGTCCGAGATGGCCACCTTCCCCCGCATGGGGGTTGAGGCCGCAGACGTAAATACGGGGTTTGGCGATGCCAAACTTGGTGGCGAGATCCTCGTTGAGGATCCGGATCACCTTGCCGAGGCGATCCTCGGTGATGGCCATCGCTACATAGGCCAGCGGAATATGGGTAGTCGCCAGTGCGACCCGCAGCCCCTCGGTTGCCAGCATCATTACCACATCGGCGGTGTTGGATTGCTGTGCAAAGAACTCGGTGTGGCCGCTGAACGAGACCCCGGCCTGGTTGATGATCCCCTTGTGCACCGGCCCGGTCACCACGGCGGCAAATTCGCCGCTCATGTTGCCATCACAGGCGCGCTGCAGGGTTGCCAGCACATAGGCGCCATTGCTTTCGTTCAGCTCGCCCGGCACCACGGGGGCGCCGAGGGTGACCGGACAGACGGTCAGGGTGCCCGCCCGCTGCGGATGAGCAGGGGCGGTTGCGTCATAGGGCTCAAGCTCGATGGGCAGCCCCAGCAGGGCTGCCCGCTCGCACAGCAGCGCCGGATCGGCGATCACCACCAACTGGTGGGGCCAATCCTGCTGGGCAATCTGCAGCACCAGATCCGGGCCGATCCCGGCCGGTTCGCCCGGGGTAACGGCAAGGCGACGGCAGCTCATCAGCTACCGGCTCCTTCGATCTGGATGTAGGCCTCGTCACGCAGCTCATCCAGCCACGCCTGGGACTCTTCCACGAAGCGGCGATTGTAGATCAGCTGGTAGGCGCGCTGCTCCTGAGCCTTGTCGGTCGCATCCTGGCTGCGGCGATCTTCCACCTGCACTATGTGCCAGCCGTGGCTGGTACGGAACGGGGCACTGATCTGGCCCGGTTGCAGACGGTTGACCATGTCGCGGAACTCGGGGACATAGACGTTGGGATCAGACCAGCCCAGTTCGCCACCCTGCACCGCAGAGCCCGGATCTTCGGAGTACTTCTCCGCCATGCTGGCGAAGCTGGCCTTGCCGCTCTTGATGTCGTGCAGAATGCCATCCAGCATCCCCTTGGCTTTCTCTTCGCTCAGGATAATGGACGGCTTGATCAGGATGTGGCGGGCTTTCACCTCGGTCTGCATCACTTGCTGCTGACCCTTGGTGTCGAACACCTTGACGATGTGCAGGCCGGCGCCGGAGCGCAGCGGGCCGACGATGTCGCCCTTCTTGGCACCCTGTACCGCTTCCGCCATCAGGGTCGGCATCTCTTGCGGGCTCATCCAGCCCCAGTCGCCCCCTTCCAGCGCCTTGGGACCGTTACTCTCGGCAATGGCCAGTTTGCGGAAGTCGGCACCTTGCTTGAGGGCGGTCAGAATACGTTCGATCTTGCTCTTGGCGGCATCCAGCTGGGCGGCAGTGGGGTTGTCCGGCAGGGCAATCTGGATATGGCCGACGTGGTATTCGTTCTGCTGTTGACCCTGTTTCTTCAGGATCTCCACCACCTGCTTCACCTCCTGCTCGGAGATGTTGATACGGCGGCGCACCTGGTTGCGGCGCACCTCGTTCATCAGGATCTCGCGGCGAACCTCTTCCCGATACTGGGCATAGGTCATCCCTTCACGGGCGAGCTGGGCCCGCAGCTGATCCAGGGTCATCTTGTTGTCGGCAGCGATCCCCTGAATAGCTTGTTCCAGCTGGGTGTCGCTGATCTTCAGCCCCTGGCGCTCCGCCAGTTGCAGCTGCAGGCTCTCCTGGATCAGGCGATCCAGCGCCTGTTTGCGCAGGGTGGCATCGTCAGGCAGGGACTGGCCGCTCTCCTGGGCGGAGAGTTTTACCTTGTTGACCAGTGCGTCCTGTTGGCTGGACAGCACCACGTCCTTGTTGACCACGGCCAGCACCTTGTCCATCAGCTCGGGCGCAGCCAGTGCGGCCTGGCTCATGGCACCGAACATTCCCGCGGTCAGCAGGGCAATCAGGGTCTTTTTCATATCCATCTCTCAAGGCTGGGCCAGCATCATTGCTGGCCTTTCAGATTAAACGGGCGAACATAGGGCAACAGCTCGGTATCCAGGGTGACGCTGCGGCCACCGGTACCCACGCTGCCAAGTCCCTTCATTTCAAACTGCAGACCAATGACTTTTTCCGAAGTGGGCTTCAGGGTGACGTTGTCCGGCTGATTGTGCCACTCCAGGCTCATGTTGATGCTCCAGCAGCAGGAGTCGTATTTGACACCGATCTTGCGGTCAATGTTCACATCCTGCTTGATGTCACGGTAGTAACCGCCATACATCTGCCACTGATCGGCGATCGGCGCCATCATCACCAGACCCGCCTGGCTCAGATCTTCTGCCAGCGCCGTGTTGGTCGGATAGCGATAGTCCAGGTTGCCATCCTTGATGTAGCGGTAGTTGACCTGAGTGGTCAGCTTGCCGGTCCGGTACTCGACTGCACCGTTGCCAGCCGTAAATTCACCCTCGGAGGTATCGTACTGGGTCCCCGCATGGGCAAACCACTCATCGGTGATCCGGGCATCCCCCTCAAACGAGAGCAGGGAGCGTGCGTTGGTACTTTCCGGATTTGAAGGGTAGAGGCGCACCTTGGGTGGTGTCATTTCGAAGGCCTGGGCCACCGCCAGACGCAACCGTTCATCACCCACATTGTCATAGACCCGGCTGGTCAGGCCAACGGTGACCCGATTGGCATCGCTGATGCGGTCTAGACCGGCAAAGCGGCGGTCACTGAACAGGCTGTAGTAATCCTGACGGGTGGTGGTGGTGTCATAGATCCCGATCTCGTCCTGATTTTTGTAAGGGATATAGAGGTACTGGAACTCGGGCTCCAGGGTCTGGGTGCCCTTGCCATCATACCAGTCGAGCGGCCTATCGAAGTTGACGCCCCCCTTGAGACGGAAGGAGGGCAGAGTACGGGTAATGGTGCCCTCTTTCAGGGTCAGCTGTTTGCTGTCTGCATCAGTGAAGCGGCTGCGGTCCTGGCTAACCAGATTATCGGGTACCTCCTGGTTGTAGGAGGTAAACATCAGCTTGTACTGACTGGTCAGGTAGTAACCCGGTGCATCCACCAGGGGCACGGTCAGGGTTGGCGCCAGATGCAGGCGGGTGGCGGTATAGCGCTCACCTGCTTGCAGAGTGGCGGCACTGCCACTGTCATAGCCAAACTTGGTCAGTTCACTGTTCCAGGCCAGATCGAACCACTTGCCTTGCTGATAGTAGTTGTAGTCGATACGCGGCAGCATCTCGTGGGGCAGCAGCGCATATGGGCTCAGGATCTGGTAGCGGCGCACTTCAGAGGTGAGGTTCCAGTTGGGCTGGTAGTAGCCGGCGGTAAAGGATTGCTGCAACTGGCTGTCGACCTGAGTGCCCACTTGCGGGCTGAAGTCGTTGAAGTAGTTGTAATCCTTGTCGCGCACCTGGGTGTAGTCGATGCCAAAACGCAGGCTGCCATCCATCAGGGCGGAACCGTGGCGGACGTTCATCAGGTAGCGATGTCCATCGGACAGGCCAGCCAGACTCGGATTGCTCGGGCTGTACTGCTTGTCATCCGCCAGATTTTCAAAATAGAGGGTGCCGGTGTGGGCAGGGTCCGGCATGTAGCGGAACTCTACCTGCTCCATCAGGCCGCGTTTGTCCATAAAACGGGAGGTGATGGTGGCATCATAGTTGGGGGCAATGTTCCAGTAGAAGGGCTGGGTGATATCCATGCCGTTGCTGGAGCTTTGCTTGTAACCCGGGTAGAGCAGACCGGTCTTCCGTTCATCCTTGATGGGGAAGTTGATATAAGGGAAGTAGAACACCGGGTAGTCATAGAGCCAGAGGCTGGCGTTCCAGGCTTCGCCGAACACCTCTTTCTGGTCGATGTCGATGCTGCCCGCTTTGAGGGTCCACACTTCCTGACCGGGGGGGCAGGTGGTGTACTGGGCCCCCTCCATGGTGATGTTCTGGTTGTTGTTGGTCATCACCACGCGCTTGGCAAAGCCGCGCACCGGTGAGCCATGCACCTGATACTTGCCCTCTTCCAGCTCGGAGTTCTTGGTATCCAGATTGGATTTGAGGGTCTTGTCGCTGGTGACGGTCACCTGACCGTCGTTGTAATAGATGTTGCCGATGGCGATGACATCCCGGCTCTTCTGGTCGAGCTGGGCATAGTCGGAGTCAAACTTGCGAACACCCTGACGAACCTTGACGTCACCTTCATAGACGGCGGTGCCGCCCTGTTTGGCCTCGAGACGGTCAGCATCAACCTCGACCGGCTGTGCGTTGGCATCCTGATCCGATGCAGGCTTCTCTATCTTGGGAACATAGTCATAGCAGAGACTATCGAGAATGCCGGTGGCTGGCGGCGCTTCGAACGGGGCTGCCTGCACCATCATAGGGGTGAGTGCGGGGGCCAGGCTGATAGTCAGGGCGATGGGATAGCGGTACCCCAGTGTCCATTTGGTCATGTGAAAGACTCGTGCAATCCGTGATAGATACGGTTGATCCAAGGCATGCATTTTACGACAGGTTTCATCGAGTTGACATTGCATGTCATTGCTTTATGTTAGCCGGCAATGATAAAGCATTATTGCGGCCAGGGCTAACAGCCAAGTGCTGCTTTCCACCTTGGTCCTCTACTTATGCACGATCGCGATTCCCTGCTATTGCAGTGGGCACGCCGTATTTCCGGTGATGCCACTCTCACGCTTACCCTCATTTCCGGTGATGCCAGCTTCCGCCGCTACTCTCGTGGTGGTGGTCTGGTGTGGGTGGATGCCAATCCGAAAACCGAAAAAAATCATGAGTTTGTTCGTAACGCGGCGGCCTTGCTGGCGCGTCAGCTGTTGGCGCCAGAGGTGAAGGCGGTGGACTACGAGCAGGGTCTGCTGGCGGTCAGCGACCTGGGCGATACCCAGCTGATCAGCTGCTTGAACGAACACAATGTGCTGGCCTGGTATGGCAAGGCGATTGATTTGCTGCCCCGCCTGGGGGCGGTTGAACTGGCGCTTGAACCCTTCGATGCCGCTTTTATGGCGCGGGAGAACAGCATTTTCCCCGAGTGGCTGCTAGGTCATCATCTGAAACTGACCCTGAGCCATGAAGAGCAGCAACTGCTGGACGAGACCTTTGCCTGCCTCACCGCCTGCAATCTGGCCCAGCCGCAGGGGGTGATGCATAGAGATTTCCACAGTCGCAACCTGATGGTGTGTGGCGGAGACACTCCTGATAGCAGCGAACTCGCCATCATCGATTTTCAGGATATGGTCATCGGGCCGCTTACCTATGACTTGGTTTCCCTGCTGAAAGATTGCTACGTGCGCTGGCCGGACGAGGTGATCGATGAAGGGATGCGTCACGGCTTTGCCACCCTGCAACAGGCGGGTCTGCTTGGCGAGCTAGATTATGCCAGTTTCCGTCGTGATGCCGACCTGACCGGCATGCAGCGACACCTCAAAGCGGCCGGAATCTTCACCCGGCTCTATCATCGCGACGGCAAGTCCGGCTATCTCAAGGATATTCCCCGTACCCTTGGCTACGTGGTGGATGTCTGTCGCACTCACGGTAGCGCCTATCCGGTATTGGCCCGTTTTGGTCAGTGGCTGGAGCAGGTGGTGTTGCCGGGGATCGCCAATGCTGGAGTTAAATCATGAAGGCGATGATCCTGGCCGCTGGCCGTGGCGAGCGGATGCGCCCGCTGACCGACTTGCTGCCCAAGCCGCTGCTGGCGGTGGGGGGCAAGCCGCTCATCGTTCATCACATCGAAAAACTCAAAGCCGCTGGCGTGACCGAGTTGGTCATCAACCACGCCTGGCTTGGCCACAAGCTGGTTGAGAGCCTGGGTGATGGCCGTGCCCTTGGCGTGACCATCCACTGGTCAGCCGAGGAGAGCGCACTGGAGACCGCAGGCGGCATCGTGCAGGCACTGCCGCTGCTGGGCGCAGAACCCTTTCTGGTGATCAACGGCGATACCTGGCTCGATCTCGATTATCACACTCTGGCCAGCCAGCCCCTTGGCGATGATCTGGCCCACCTCTGGCTGGTGCCCAATCCGCCCCAGCACCCGAGCGGGGACTTTGCCCTGCAAGAAGGGCGAGTCATGGATACGCCAGCGTTTACCTTCAGCGGGGTCGGACTATATGATCCGGCGGCCTTTGCCGGTCTCGCGGGCGGTGCCCGCAAGCTGGCGCCCCTGCTCCGTGACTGGATGGCGCAAGGGCGGGTGGGCGGCAGCCTGCTCGCTGGCGAGTGGCGTGATATCGGCACGGTCGATCGACTGCGCGAGCTGGATGACCAGCTCCAGGCCCGCACTCATTAACTTCAAGAGGTCTTGAACCATGCGTATTTGGGGTAAGGTGCTGGGCGCCTTCTTCGGTTTTCTGCTCGGCAATATCATCGGCGCCCTGATTGGCCTCTGGATCGGCCACCGTTTCGACCGTGGCATGGGGCTGCAGGGGGCGTTTCGTCGCGGTCCGAGTCAGGAGCAGCAAGCCGTCTTCTTCCATGCCACTTTCTCGGTGATGGGTCACATCGCCAAGTCCAGCGGCCAGGTGACCGAACAGGAGATCCGGGTTGCCTCCAACCTGATGGATCGGATGCGGCTGGCGGGCGAACAGCGTGCTCGGGCGCAGGAGTCGTTTCGTCTCGGTAAGGAGGCCGACTTCCCGCTGCGCGAGACCCTGGCCGAGTTCCGCCGTGCCAGTCTGGGGCAGCGCGATATCCTGCGCTTCTTCCTTGAAGTGCAGTTGCAGGCGGCCTTTGCCGACGGGCGGGTGGAGGAGGGCGAGCGCGCCATTCTTCATACCATTGCCGACGAGCTGGGCTTCAGCCGCATCGAGCTGGCCCGCATTCTGGCGATGGCCGAAGCGCAGATGAACTTCTTCAATCAGGCTCATGGCCAGTATCAGGGGGGCCATTCCGGTGGCCAGCAGTATCGGCAGGCGGCACCCTCGGCGGATCGCCTCAAGAATGCCTACCAGCTGCTGGGGGTGAGCGAGAGCGACAGCGATCAGGATATCAAGCGCGCCTACCGCAAGGAGATGAGCAAGCATCACCCGGACAAGCTGGCCGCCAAAGGGCTGCCGCCGGAGATGATGGAGATGGCCAAGGAGAAGACCCAGGAGATCCAGCAAGCCTGGGAGTGGATCCGCGAGGCCCGCGGCATCCGGTAAGTGCCAACGTCGGATTGGAACAGACAATAAAAAGCCCCGCAGCAGTGCGGGGCTTTGTTTTTCCGTTTGAGCCGGGTTGGCTTACTTGGCCGGAATCGCTTCCAGCACGTGCACCAGCAGTTGCCAGAAACGCTCGACCGCCGGGATATGTACCTTCTCGTCAGGGGAGTGGGCACCGCGGATGGTCGGGCCAAAGGAGACCATGTCCCAATCCGGATAGGCGCTCTTGAACAGACCGCACTCGAGACCGGCATGGATCACCATGACGTTGGGCATGGTGCCGAACAGGGTCTGGTAGCTGTTACGTACCAGCGCCATGACGGGGGAGTCCACGTTCGGCGCCCAACCCGGGTAGGCACCGGTGAATTCGCAGCTGGCGCCTGCCAGGGTGAACAGGGAGCGGGTCATCTGCTCAATGCTCTCGCGGCCGGAGTCAATCAGGGAGCGGATCAGGCACTGGACGTACACTTCGCCATCCTGAGTCTTGATGACCCCTAGGTTGGTCGAGGTTTCGGTCACGCCGGGCATGGCATCGCTCATGCGCATCACGCCGTTCGGGCAGGCCATCAGGGCATCCAGCAGGCGCTGCTGTAGGGAGACGCTCATCAGCTTGGCCGGTTTGGCGGCGCTGTTGACCAGCACGGTCAGGTTCGGCTCGGTAGCGGCCAATTCGGTCTGGTAGATCCCGGTGTAGCGGTCAACCAGCGCCTTGAACTCGTTTACGCTGGCTGCGGGCACTAGCAGGGTGGCACGGGCTTCGCGCGGGATGGCGTTGCGCAGGGTGCCGCCGTGGATCTCGGCCAGACGAACACCCAGCGGCTCGGCTGCTTTGAGCAGACGTACCAGCAGCTTGTTGGCGTTGCCACGGCCGCGATGGATATCGCAACCGGAGTGGCCGCCACGCAGCCCTTTCACGGCCAGTTCGAACGCTTCACCTTCAGCAGCATCAACCAGCTCGAGCGGGAAGCGGATATTGGCATCCACACCGCCAGCGCAGCCCATATAGACCTCGCCATCCTCTTCGGAGTCGGTGTTGAGCAGAATTTCGCCCTCCAGCCAGCCCGCTTCCAGACCGAAGGCGCCGGTCATGCCGGTCTCTTCGTCTGTGGTCAGCAGCACTTCCAGCGGGCCGTGCTTGATGGTCTTGTCAGCCAGCACAGCCAGGCAACCGGCCATACCTATGCCGTTGTCGGCACCCAGGGTGGTGCCGCGGGCCGTGACCCACTCGCCATCGACATAGGCATCGATGGGGTCGGTCGCGAAGTCGTGTTTGGTGTCGGCGTTGGCCTGCGGCACCATGTCGATGTGGGCCTGCAGTACCACGGCTTTGCGGTTTTCCATCCCCGGGGTGGCCGGTTTCTTGATGATGATGTTGCCGACCTTGTCCTGCTTGACCGCCAGACCTTCCCCTTGAGCCCATTGGATGATCCAGGCGCTCAGTTTGGCTTCATGTTTGGAAGGGTGGGGAATGGAGCAGATCTGTTCGAAGAAATGCCAAATCAGTTTGGGAGAGAGAGAGCTAAGCTGTGCCACGTCGGGACTCCTTACCAGCACGGAATTAACAGGGCCCCATCAGCGGGCCGGGGAAGAGGATAACGATAATACAGTCAATCACACAAAAATGTGAGCAATCAGCGCAAATCGCAGGCAGCTTGTGCTGGCTGATGGCAACCAGGCAGTACGATCGTCAGGTTCGGACGACGCTGACCGATAGAAAAGAAAATGTGTGACCGATCTCACAAAAATATTGAATTTAACGCACCGACTGGTAAATTAGCTCCCGTGGTTCGCCACCCGTCAGGATGACGATGAAAGCCTCCAGGGAACCGAAGCAAAGCAAGTGCGCCTCCATGGAACCGAGTGTTCGTTCAAGGATTTGAGCCCGCATTAAAGGTACGTAACTTGTTAAGCAATCAGGAGTTTCAATATGCCAGGCAGCAACTCAACCTATTGGTTTGCCCCCTCTTTGTATACCCAGGGTTTCAGCTACCCTAACCCCTTCGTCACTCGTCGCTAAGACGAGCTGCCCAACCAGGCAGAGGCGAGAAAGCAGCAGGTGCGTGAGGTAAATCCTCCCCCTGCTATTTTTTTATCTGCGATTTGCCGCACAGCTCATTAGGACTCGGCAGCAGGGACGGCAGGTTAGTCGTTTGGCGCTCGAGATGGGCCGAATGGAGAGGGGGATGCCGATTTTTCCTGTTTTTGGCATACGTTTGCCAGGCATTTTCTCTGCAAACGGTGCTATCATATCGGCCCAACAGCCTGTCCGCGGTTTGGACACATCATCTAACCGATCGCCGGATAAGCCCATCTTGCTTCCATTGTTATCAGATTTGCTGCCGAGGCTTAGCCCTGAGGCAGCCGAAGTGCAATCTGAATTCAGTCGGGCAAGGGCCGCCATTTACTGGCATCCGCAGGGATAATTGCGGATGTTGTTATTTTAAGTAATTGTTTTTAAATAACTATTCGAGATCGATAACATGCCGAAAAAGTTCTATGTGTCGTGGGACAACCTGCAACGTGAAGCTCGCCGTCTGGCCCGTCGTCAGCTGCCTGTCAGCCAGTGGAAAGGTATCATCGCGGTCAGCCGTGGTGGCCTGGTGCCCGCAGCCCTGATGGCCCGTGAACTTGGCATTCGTAATGTGGAAACCCTCTGCATCTCCAGCTATGACCATGACAGCCAGCGCGAGCTGGTGGTCGTGAAGGCTGCCACCACCGCCGGTGACGGCGAAGGCTGGCTGGTGGTGGAAGATCTGGTGGACACCGGCACCACCGCCAAGGCGATCCGCGAACTCTATCCGAAAGCCAAGTTCATCGCGATCTTTGCCAAGCCGATGGGCGAAGCGCTGCTGGACGATTTCGAAGTGGCGATCCCGCAGGATACCTGGATTGAACAGCCGTGGGATATGGCACTGGAGTTCGCCACACCGATCTGCGACGAAAAGTAACAGGATCGGGATGTGACGCTCGCTGCGTCCATTGGTCGCAACCGGCAATAATGGTTTCACAGGGCTCCAATTTGGAGCCCTGTTTTTTTGTGTATCAATCTGTTGCAGGGTGGCTGATGGGCAGTAAAAGTGGTTAAGATGAGCTATTGCCTGATATGAATGGGACACTATCTTGGACTTGAACGAAGACCTAAACCTGACCGAACAGCTCTTTACCCGCGTCAAGAAGGTATTGGAAACATCCGAGATCTCCAACTCCAGTGCGGCTGATCTGGCGCAAGCCGAGTCAGACGAGATGTTTATCGACGGCTCCATGTCAAAGAGCTGGTATCGCCTGCTGCGCCGCCCCTCTTGGACTTGGCAGGGGGCAGACCCCATTGAAGTGGAGCAGACCCTGGCCCGCATCGCCATGGCGACCGGCGAGCGCACCCACGATTGCTATCTCGATACCATCAAGGGCTATGTGCCCGGCAACTGGATCTACGAGTGGAGTCAGGTGGCTGGCAACTATTTCAAGCAGGGCCGCGAATTGCGCGAGAAGGGGGATGCTTCTGGCGCCCTGAAGCAACTGCTCAAGGCGGTGCGCTACTACTCCATTGCCAGCTATCCCCATCTCAAGGATGACGAGCTGGCGGATCAGGCCCAGCTGCTTGGCAACATGGCCTATCGCGAGGCGGGTCGCCTGTTCAAGGTGCCGCTCAAAGAGATCCAGGTGCCTTTTCGCGGCAAGCATATTCAGGGTTATCTCCACCTGCCGACGACCGAAAAACCGGTGCCGCTGGTGATCATCAGCGGCGGGATCGACTCCCTGCAGCTCGATTTCCTCAACTTCTATCTCAAACGGCTCGAGCCCAACGGTATCGGCATGCTCTCCCTCGATATGCCCGGGGTTGGCTATGCCGAGCATTGGCCGCTGGTGCAGGATACCAGCCGCCTTCATCAGGCGGTGCTCCATTACCTTTCCGAAGTGGCCTGGGTCGATCATCAGCGTATCGCCATGGTGGGGATGCGTCTGGCGGGCAATATCGCAGCCAGACTGGCCTTTATCGAACCGTTCAAGCTGCGCACCGTGGTTTGTGTCGGCGCCGGTGTCAATCAGGTGTTTACCAATCAGGAGCTGTTTGCCAAGTGTCCGCGCATGATGCGGGACAGTCTGGCCAACCGGTTGGGGGCGGATGCGGCGCAGTGGGACGGCATGCGTACCAAGTGCCAGGTTTTTTCACTTAAAACACAAGGATTACTGGGGACTCGCACCTCTGTGCCGATATTGAGTATTGGACACAAGCGAGATTTTATTTGTCCCGAGCAGGATGTACGGGCATTGGCGGCGGCCAGTCGTAACGGCAAGGCCATCGTATTCGACAAGCAGCCTTTGCTGGAGGTGTATGACAAGGCGCTGGACGAAATCGTCGAGTGGCTGAAACAGCATTTGTGTACCTGACATTGCGCTAAAGAACTGACGCCATCCCTAGGTGGCGCGGCTTGTTTAACAGGGAGGTTAGCATGTCTGAAAGAGTGACCTACAAGCGACTGCTGAGGCAGTTTGCTGCCATTGGCCCCTATTTGCGTGAGGATCTCTGCGAAGAGGGGCGTTATCGTTTCGACTGCCTGTCGGTCTGCGTCAGCGCCAAGCCGGCGCCGGACAAGCGGGAGTTCTGGGGCTGGTGGCTGGTGCTGGAGCAGGACGATCACCATTTCCGTTACCACTATCAGCTCGGTTTCTACAATGCTGATGGTGAGTGGCTGGACAAGCCGATCCCCAAGAAGCACCAGGTAGAAGTGGAGCGGACCCTCAACCGTTTCTACAAGCTCATCAGCGACAAACTGACGGCACTGGAGTGCCAGTTAGCGCCAGCGGATCAGGTCACCAATGAGTTGACCGTGACCGCTGCTTGATCCCTGATGCCCGGCGAGCAGCATCCCGCTGTTTGCCGGGCCATCAGTCAGCCATCTCCCCTTCCGACCGCAATCATCCGGGCTTTGCCCCATCTCCTCACCCCAGCGTTAATTGCCTTGCAGGGCTCCATGGCCGTGGGTATAAAGATATTCCTTACTTTTTTAGCCTTTATGCTCCCATGGAAAACAGAACCATAGTCGTCAAGTTGGGTACCAGCGTGCTCACAGGGGGGTCTTCCCAGCTCAATCGTGCCCATATGGTCGAGCTGGTCAGACAGTGTGCGGCCTTGCACCGTCACGGCCATCGGGTCGTGGTGGTTACCTCGGGGGCTATCGCCGCCGGGCGTGAGCATCTGGGCCACCCGCCACTGGCGCCAACCTTGCCCAACAAGCAGATGCTGGCGGCAGTCGGTCAGACCCAGCTCATTCGGGTGTGGCAGGATCTGTTCAACCTCTATGGCTTGCATATCGGCCAGATGCTGCTGACTCGCGCCGATCTGGAAGATCGCGAACGCTATCTCAATGCCCGCGATACCATGCGCACCCTGCTCGATCACCGCATTATTCCGGTCATCAACGAAAACGACGCGGTGGCGACCGCCGAGATCAAGGTTGGCGACAACGACAACCTCTCTGCCCGCGCCGCCATCCTGGCCGATGCCGATCTGCTGATCCTGCTCACCGACCAGAAGGGGCTGTTTACCGCCGATCCGCGTACCAATCCCGATGCCCAGCTGATCGAAGAGGTGCAGACTATCGACGATACCCTGCGCTCGCTGGCAGGTGACAGTGTCAGCGGCCTCGGTACCGGCGGCATGGCCACCAAGCTGCAGGCGGCCGATGTGGCACGTCGCGCCGGCGTCAACGTGGTGATTGCGACCGGCCAGATGCCGGAGGTGATCGGCCGTCTCGCCAAGGGCGAGCGTATCGGTACCCTGTTTCCGGCGCAGGCCTCCCCGCTGGAAGGGCGCAAGAGCTGGATCCTGGCAGGCCCGCCCCCTCACGGCGAAGTCCATGTGGATCAGGGGGCTGTCGCCGCCATGAAGGAGAAAGGCTCCAGCCTGCTGCCCAAGGGGATCGTCGCGGTCAAGGGCGACTTTATTCGGGGCGATGTGGTGCGCATTCTTGATCCTAAGGGCGCCGAGCTGGCCCGCGGCATCTGCCGTTACGACCATCTGGAGCTGGATAAGCTGCGCGGCGTCCACTCGGATCAGATTGAGCAGGTATTGGGCTATGGATATGGTTCAGTAGCCATCCATCGAGACGATATGGTGCTGCTCTAATCAGGGCGGCACGGCATGAACAAAGGGAAATGAGATGAGTCTGGAGAAAATGGGGCAGGCGGCCCGTGAAGCTGCCTATCAGCTGGCTACCATCAGCACGGCGCAGAAGAATCGGGCGCTGGCCGCCATTGCCGATGAGCTGGAGGCGCGCAGTGAACAGATCCTCGCTGCCAACGCGAAAGATATCGCCGCCGGCCGTGAGGCTGGCTTGTCAGAAGCCATGCTGGATCGCCTGCTGCTCAATCCGGCCCGGCTGGCCGGTATCGTGGCAGATGTGCGCAAGGTGATCACGCTGGACGATCCGGTCGGCGCCGAAATGGATAGCCGGGTGCTGGAGAATGGCCTGCGCCTCTCCCGTCGTCGGGTGCCCATCGGGGTTATCGGCGTCATCTACGAGGCGCGCCCCAACGTCACCATCGATATCGCCAGCCTCTGTCTCAAGACTGGCAACGCCAGCATATTGCGTGGCGGGCGCGAGACCTTCCACTCCAATCTGGAGCTGGTGCGGGTGATCCAGCATGCCTTGGCGGCCTCCGGTCTGCCCGAGGCGGCGGTGCAGTACATCGACAACCCGGATCGGGCGCTGGTGGCCGAGTTGCTGCGTCTCGACCGCTATGTGGACATGATCATCCCCCGTGGCGGTGCCGGCCTGCACAAGATGTGCAAGGAGAACAGCTCCATCCCGGTCATCATCGGCGGGTTCGGTATCAGCCATATTTTCGTCGACGAGAGTGCCGATCTGGTGCGCTCTCTGGCGGTCATCGACAACGCCAAGGTGCAACGCCCCTCCGCCTGCAATGCCCTCGATACTCTGCTGGTACACGAGAAAGTCGCTTCGGCTTTCCTGCCGCAGCTGGTGACGCTGATGAACGAGCGCAAGGTGACGCTGGTGGCCGCGCCCAACGCCATGACGCAGTTGGCGGGTGCCGATAACCTGTGCGAGGCGGGGCCGGAGGATTTCGATACCGAGTGGCTCGGGCTGACCCTGGGGGTCAAGTTGGTGGCGGATGTAAACGAAGCGCTGGCCCATATGCGCGAACATAACGCCGGCCACTCCGATGCGATCCTGACCAACGATCTGGGCAATGCCGAGCGTTTCGTCAACGGAGCCGGTTCGGCGGCTGTCTATGTCAACGCCTCCACCCGTTTCACCGATGGTGGCCAGTTTGGGCTGGGGGCCGAGGTGGCGGTCTCGACCCAGATGCTGCACGCTCGCGGCCCCATGGGGCTGACCGAGCTCACCAGCTACAAGTGGGTGGGGCAGGCTGATTACCTTAGTCGCGCCTGATAACAGGCTGTTTCACATACAAAAATGCCGACCACTTGGGTCGGCATTTTATTTGGCGGATATCGGGAAGATATCAGGCGTTCGGGTTACTCCCCTGATAGAGCACCTTGTCACCGGATTTGAGCACATAGCCCTTCCAGGGGAAGAGGGTGTAACCGCTGCCCTGCCACGACCAGTTGCCCTCCGCACCTTGACGGGTCAGCGCAAGCAGCTCGCCACTTGGTAGATGCAGTTCGGCCTGCGTCTGATCGGCGTTGAACAGCACGAAGGCGCTGCTGGTCTGGCTGGCATCGGTTGGATTGAGCCGGATACCCTCTTCAAACAGGCGCACACATTTGCCAGTCAGTGTTGACCACTGATAGCCCGCACTACCGATACAGCCGTGGCTGTCGCGATCGCTGCTAACCAGATGTTGTTCCGGTGTACTGCATGCCGCCAGCAGCAGAGAGGCGGCCATCAGGGTCAAGGTGCGCATGGTTACTCCTGCAGATCCCGTTCGATGACGATGTTGGAGAATCCCAGCTCTTTGAAGTAGTTCTCCTGGTAATCCTTCACGCTTTTCTTGTCGCGGCGACAAACCTGAGCCAGCTGGGCCTCCATGGCGTGAAAACTGGTGAGATCCAGCCCTTCGGCAGCAGCGATGGCGTCGTAGATGCTGCGGAACTTGTCGTTCGCGTAGCCGATCTCTTTGGCCTGCTTTTTGTAGGTATACGTAATCTTAAAGGCCATCTTGCCCTTCCTTCTTCGATTTGGCTTGCTTGCGCTGGACGTAGAGGTAGAGGCTTTCGACCTTCTCCCGAGCCCAGGGGGTCTTGCGCAAGAACTTCAGGCTGGACTTGATGCTGGGATTATCGGTGAAGCAGCGGATATTGATCTGCTGCCCCAGCTCTTCCCAGCCGTAGTATTCGACCAGCGCGGTGAGGATGGCTTCCAGCGTCAGCCCGTGCAGCGGGTTGTTCTTCTGCGAGGCGTTCGGTTGCTCGCTCATGCCTGCTCCGCCAGCTTGGCAAAGGGCTGACCCATGCGGGTGGTGACCCCGTTGGCCAAGTGAGGTTCAAAACCGGCCAGCATGCCCGGGCCAAACAGGCAGACCACGGTGCTGCCCAGCTTGAACAGGCCCATTTCGGCGCCTTTCTGCAGGGTAATGGCCTCGTCGCCGCTGTAGTCCCAGCGCACCACCTTCTTCTCTTTGGTCGGCGCAATGTTGCCGGCCCAGATGGTCTCGATGCTGGCCACGATAGTGGCACCGACCAGCACCAGCGCCATGGGGCCGTGCGGGGTGCGGAAGGTGGCCACCACCCGCTCGTTGCGGGCAAACAGGTTCGGCACGTTCTCGGCGGTGAGCGGGTTGACGGAGAAGAGATCCCCCGGCACGAACACCATGCTCTCCAGCACGCCGTCCAGCGGCATGTGGATGCGGTGGTAATCCTTGGGCGCCAGATAGATGGTGGCGAAGTCGCCATCCTTGAACGGCGCAACCAGATCCTCATAGCCGCCCAGCAGCTCGCGAGCGCTGTAGTCGTGGCCCTTGGCCTGGATGATGCGACCCTGCTGGATCGGGCCGAGCTGGCTGACGGTGCCATCGACCGGCAGCGCCAGAGTCATGGCATCTTCTACCACGGGGCGGATACCGGGCTTGAGCTCGCGGGTGAAGAACTCGTTGAAGCTCTTGTAGTGGGCCGGGCTCTCGTGCAGCGCCTCGCTCATGTCGACCTTGTACTGCTTGATAAAAGCCTCGATCACCTTGGTGGTGATGTTGCCCGCTTCGGCGGCGGCAAACTTGCCGATCAGACGGGAGAGGGCGTGCTTGGGCAGACAGTATTGACCGGCAATTTTCAGGTTGTCAGTAATGCTCATGTTCATCATCAACGTAGGTTTATTAGGGTCACAGGCGCGCTTGCTGGCGACCGTGACGGGCTTCCTGCATGGTTTCCAGGATGCGGTGATAGTTGTGGAAGCGATCGGCGCTGATAGCGCCCGCGTCGACCGCGGCGCGCAGGGCACAGCCGGGATCGTCCTTGTGGGTACAGTCGCGGAACTTGCAGCCACCCAGATAGTCGCGAAACTCGACGAAGCACCAGGTGATGCGGTCGGCTTCCAGATGCCAGAGGGCGAACTCGCGGATCCCGGGGGAGTCGATGAGATCGCCGCCGCTCGGGAAGTGGTAGAGCCGCGCCGTAGTTGTGGTGTGCTGGCCGAGCCCCGAGTTTTCGGAGATTTCGCCGGTCAATACATCCAGCCCCGGCATCAGGGCGTTGGTGAGGGACGACTTGCCCACCCCGGACTGGCCAACGAAGATGCTGATCTTGTCGGTCAGGGCTGCCTTGAGTTCATCCAGCCCTTCGCCGCTCTCGCAGCTCACCAGCAGCACCTCGTAATTGAGTTTGCGGTAGGTTTCGAGCTGGCTTTCGATGCGCATGCGGGCGGAATCATCAAGCATATCGACCTTGTTCAGCACGATGAGGGGGCTGATCTCCACATCCTCGGCGGCCACCAGATAGCGGTCGACGATGTTGGTGGAGAACTCGGGCATCACCGCCGAGACGATGATGATCTGGTCGATGTTGGCTGCGATGGGTTTGACACCGTCGTAGAAGTCCGGCCGGGTCAGTACCGAGTGGCGTGGATGCACCGCCTCAATGACGCCCGCTGTCGCGGCATTGAGGCCGGGACGCCACACTACCTTGTCGCCGCACACCAGACTGCTGATGCTGCTGCGCCGCAGGTTGCTGCGGTGGATGGTGCCATCGACCGCTTCCACGTCCGCGTGCTGACCAAAACGGCTGATCACCACCCCTTCGATGGCGGGGCCAAACAGGGTGTCATCCACCACAGTGGTGTGATCTTTTTGCAGCCGCCGTTCGCGGTTGGCCTGGACGCGTCTTTGTTGACCCAGATTGAGTTTTGCTTTCTTTGCCACTCGATTCGCCAGTTTATGAACAGATCCAAAGCCAGTATGATACATGCAAATTGGCAAAATTCCGCCATTCCTCCCAATAGAGAGAGCAATCATGACAGTCAGCGCGCAGAACCTGGTATGGATCGACATGGAGATGACGGGTCTCGACCCCGAAGAGAACGTGGTACTGGAGATCGCCACCATAGTCACCGACAAGGATCTGAACGTACTGGCCGAAGGGCCGGTCATCGCCATTCATCAGAGTGATGAAGAGCTGGCCAAGATGGACGACTGGAACGTCAACACCCATACCAAGAGCGGTCTGGTGGCTCGGGTCAAGGCGAGCCAGCATGACGAGGCGAAAGCCGTTGCCGAGACCCTCGACTTCATTCGCCAGTGGGTGCCGGAGCGCACCAGCCCGCTGTGCGGCAACAGCATCGGTCAGGATCGCCGCTTCATGGTCAAGCACATGGCCGAGCTGGAAGCCTTCTTCCACTACCGCAACGTCGACGTCAGCACCATCAAGGAGCTGGTACGCCGCTGGCAGCCGGAGTTGCTGGATCAGTTCAAGAAGAGCGGTACCCATCAGGCGCTGGACGACATCCGCGAATCCATCGCCGAGCTGCAGTTCTATCGCAGCCACGTCTTCAAGATCTGATTTCCCGGCAAGGGTTTGTCATACTCTGGCTGCTAAAATCGACAGTTCGGCCAGCTTTTGAGCGAACGCGCGCAACAAGACAAAAAAGCCCTTGCAATTGGAATGACTGCTCTTATAATTCGGCTCCCGTACAGTAGCGCAAGCAACCAAATGCTGTACGGCCTGTTTTAAGGTAGTTGCGGGAATAGCTCAGTTGGTAGAGCACGACCTTGCCAAGGTCGGGGTCGCGAGTTCGAGTCTCGTTTCCCGCTCCAAAAATCTGATGATGACACTGGTGCAAACCAGCCCGATGCGGGAATAGCTCAGTTGGTAGAGCACGACCTTGCCAAGGTCGGGGTCGCGAGTTCGAGTCTCGTTTCCCGCTCCAATCATCAGCCAGCCTCAAGACAACCAAATTGTTGCGGGAATAGCTCAGTTGGTAGAGCACGACCTTGCCAAGGTCGGGGTCGCGAGTTCGAGTCTCGTTTCCCGCTCCAAAAAATTTGTAAGTGATATTCCGATGCGGGAATAGCTCAGTTGGTAGAGCACGACCTTGCCAAGGTCGGGGTCGCGAGTTCGAGTCTCGTTTCCCGCTCCAATCACTTGCAGATGACATTCTGTTGCGGGAATAGCTCAGTTGGTAGAGCACGACCTTGCCAAGGTCGGGGTCGCGAGTTCGAGTCTCGTTTCCCGCTCCAAACATTTGTAAGTGACATTCCGTTGCGGGAATAGCTCAGTTGGTAGAGCACGACCTTGCCAAGGTCGGGGTCGCGAGTTCGAGTCTCGTTTCCCGCTCCAATCACTTGTAAATGACATTCTGTTGCGGGAATAGCTCAGTTGGTAGAGCACGACCTTGCCAAGGTCGGGGTCGCGAGTTCGAGTCTCGTTTCCCGCTCCAATCTCTCTCCGAATTACACCAATTCATCTTAGAAATTGCCCATTATATCGCGCTGCGATGCTTTGTCGTATCTGGCGTTTACTCAGCGTGTCTCTGCCGCCTTCTGCAAACAGGGGGGGGGGGGCTTACTCCGTGGGCTGATCGAGGCAAGCGGCTGTGACAGGTGGTGGGAGGCGAGAATTGCGGGCAAAAAAGAGGAGGGGCCTTGGCTCCTCCTGCATGATTCACTGGCGCGGGCTTAGACCAGAGTAACGTTCTCAGCCTGAGGGCCTTTTTTGCCCTGGGTCACAGTGAACTGGACTTTTTGACCTTCAGCCAGGGTTTTGAAACCGGTGCTCTGGATGGAGGAGAAGTGAACGAATACGTCCGGACCCTGGGATTGTTCAATAAAGCCAAAACCCTTGGTTTCGTTGAACCATTTTACCTGGCCGGTGCGAATGTCAGACATGTGCTAAATCCTATCAATAACAAAATGAAACTAAGCCCGTGCTGGGCTGCATTTGCCTTGCAAGCAGGGGTTGGCTCATGACTGACCACGTCTCTTTGTCCCAGTAGCACGCAGAACAATCCCTGTCTAAAGCACAAACGATTGTACGTTAGCGCCGATCCTTGTCAATTTGACCCCTTTCGTTTTTTGAACAAGCTAAAAATATTGTGAAGTCAGTAGCTTATTTGAAGATATTTGACTGAAAAAAACGGGAGGCCAGCGCCTCCCGTGTTGTTATTCCTTGAGGGCGAACCCTTCGCCCTGCCGGTCGTAGCGGTAAACCGCCTGACCGTAGGAGCGGATCTCCACCCGCTGGATGCGGCGGGTGTCGTCCACCAGGATGAAGATAGAGCGGCCCGATTGCAGGCGGGTCAGGGGACGATCCGGCCCCTCGATGGCGATCAGGCGGCTCAGCTCGGCACCCGGCAACTCGAATTTGCGCCAGATGGAGTAGAGGGTCTCCCCCGCCTGCACATCGTGTTGCAGCCAGGTGCCGTTGACCTTCTCTTCGACCGGCTTGGCTGCCGCGGGGGCACTGCCTGCCGCGCCACTGCCGACAGTTAGAGCTTGAGCAGGCACAGCCAGCGGCACTTCCAGCGAGCCGGAAGGGGCTGCTTTGGGAGCGGATGGTGCCGGCTCCCAAGCCAGCACCAGCAACCAGAGCGGGATCAGGATCAGCAGACCTATGGTGTTTTTGCGGGGCAGCGGGCTGGACAGCTTGAATTTGCCTGCTTTGGCATCCTGGCGGCGTTGGCCGAGGTTGCTCATCCCTTGGCCAAAACGTTGGCGCAGGGACAGGGTCGCGGCATTGATGCGATGGAGCAGGGATCCTTGTGATTCGTCTTGGCGACGCTGCTGGGCTCGTCTGTTATGGCCTCGTGGGCGACGGTCCGGGGTGGGCACGGCATTTACCTCTCACTACATTGCCTGCCATCAGGCAAATTCGTCGCCTATGGTAAACGGACTCGCCCCCGAGGGGGAGAGTCCTGAGGCGGAAAATTATCAGCTGAGACGAAATTGACCCAATAATTGCTGCAATTTGTCGGCCGCCTGACGCAAAGCCTGACTGGCTTTGGCCGTTTCGGTCGCATCCTGAGCAATGTCGTTGGCCAGTGCGTTGGTTTTTGACAGGTTGCCGGAGACGGTTTCTGAGACAGAGCTCTGCTCTTCGGCGGCGGAGGCGATCTGATAGGTCATGTCGTTGATGGTGGAGATGGCCTGGTAGATGCTGCCGAGCGCCTCTTCCGCCAGATCCGCCTCGCCCACCGCCTGATGGGTCAGCTGCTGGCTCTGGGTGATGGCGTTGACTGCATTGGTGGAGCTGAGGCGGATCTTCTCGATCAACTCCTGGGTATTCTGCACCGCCTGCTGGGTATTGCCCGCCAGTTTGCGCACCTCGTCGGCGACCACCGCGAAACCGCGCCCCTGCTCACCGGCCCGCGCTGCCTCGATGGCGGCGTTGAGGGCCAGCAGGTTGGTCTGATCGGCAATCCCCTGAATGACGGTGAGGATGCTGGTGATCTGGGCGCTGTCGTGAGCCAGCCCTTCCACCACTTCGGCCCCTTTACCGGCTTCTGCCGCGACCTTGTGCATCGACTGGATCACCTGCTGGAAGCGCTCCTTGCCCTGATCGGCGGCGCCTTGCGCCTGTTTGGCCGAGTCGGCGGTATTGTTGGCGTGGGTGGCGACCTCCTGACTGACGTAGGACATCTCCTGTACCGCGGTCAGCATCTGCTCCATCTCGGCCTGATGATGCTGCAGGTTGTTGTCGGTCTGACCGGCAATGCGATCGGTGTCACCAGCGTAGCGGTTCACCTCGCTGGCAGTCTTGAGCACATCCCCGAGCAGCCCTTGCAGCTTGTCGATAAAGCGGTTGATCCCCTTGGCGAGATCCCCCAGCTCATCCACCGAGCGGGTTGCGAGGCGCTTGGTGAGATCCCCTTCACCATCTGCGATGTCATCCACCAGGCTGACCATCTGACGGATAGGGCCGGTGATGTTGCGGGCAATCACCAGCATGGTGGCCAGCGCCAGCACCAGTACGATAACGGCGCCCACCAATTGCTGGGTCATGGCTGCCTGGTTCATGTCGCTCAGCTGGCTCTCCAGCTGATCGGCCCCCGCCAGTACCACCTTGTAGGGCAGGGTGACGATGATGGCCCAGTTGCGGCTCATTCCCGGCACCATGATGGGGACGGAAATACGGAATGACTCGTCCAGCTCCTGACGCTGAACTTCCGGTTTCAGGTACTGCTGCCACTGGTTGCCCAGCACCTTACTTGCGCTGCTGCCGAGCAGGCTGGCATCACCGCTGGTGCCGGTGATGACACCGGCGGCGCTGACGATCAGGGTTTCGCCCTTGCCGTCATAGATATTGCTGTTGAGGCTCTTGGCCTGACGGCTGATGGAGTCCACCGCCAGATCGAGGGCTGCGATGCCGCGGAACTGGCCATCCACCATGATGGGGGTGGTGATAGTGCTCACCAGCACCTGTTGGCCGTTGATATCCACCTTGAAGGGATCGATGAGGCAAGAGCGTCCTTCCCGCTTCGGGCAGGCGTAGTAGTCGTTGGCGGGATTGCCGAATTCGTCCGGGTCGGTTTTTTCGATGGAGAGCAGCAGATCGGTACCGATTTGATCCTTGTCGCGATAGAAGTAGGGGACAAAGCGCCCCTTGTCATCACTGCCCAGCGCACTCTGGCCAGCAAAGCTGGCATCCTGACCGTCGAAACCGTTGGGCTCGAAGCCGGCAAAGGCGCCATAGAGCTGGGGCTCCAACGCCAATTGTGCCTTGAGCAGGTCGGTGGCCTGCTGGCGATCCAGCGGCAGTTTGCCCTGTTGTTGCAGGGCGAGGGCGCTGGCCATCTGCTGGGTGTAGGAGAGCCCTTTTTGCAGCAGTTGGGTGATGGTGGCCGCCTCGGCGCGGGCATTGGCGCTGACCTTCTGCCATGCCTCCTGCTGCAGCGCTTCACGGCTGGAGCTGATGGTGAGTTGTTGGGTTTGTTTGCCGGAGTATTGGTTGAGCAGGATCAGGATGACCAGGGCTGCGGTCATGGCGATCCCGGCCATCACTAGAATGCGATTCTGGATAGAACGGAACTGCATCGTCTCTTCCTTGTTCGTGAGAAGTGTGGTGAGCGTTATTTGGGTATCGACCGGAGGAGGCAGCTCTCCAGCATTGTGCATAGCAAATCGGAAACGGGGCTTCGGTTTTGCGATCCTCTTCAAATATCGGGCTACAGATGCAAATGGCGACAGATTTAATCCCCTACTTTAGCCCGCAATGGCGTCATGGTTTTCCCATCCGTGATTGTCGGTGCTAAAATGCGACGGTTTTTTTAACGAATTGGCCCAAGGCCCTCTACACAAGGCTTAAAGATGAAAGTCAAAACCCGTTTTGCTCCCAGCCCGACCGGCTTTTTGCATGTCGGCGGTGCCCGTACCGCACTCTATTCCTGGTTGTTTGCAAAGAACCAGGGCGGTGAGTTCGTGCTGCGTATTGAGGATACCGACCTGGAACGTTCCACTCAGGAGGCGATCGACGCCATCATTGAGGGCATGGAATGGCTGGAGCTGAACTGGGATGAGGGCCCCTACTACCAGACCAAGCGCTTCGATCGCTACAACGGTCTGATCGACGAGATGCTGGCCGATGGCCGCGCCTACAAGTGCTACTGCTCCAAAGAGCGTCTGGAAGCGCTGCGTGAAGGCCAGATGGCCAACGGCGAGAAGCCCCGTTATGACGGAAAGTGCCGCGACCACGCCCACGATCACCCGGCCGATGCGCCGCACGTGATTCGCTTCCGCAACCCGACCGAAGGTTCCGTGGTGTTCGATGACCATGTCCGTGGCCGCATCGAGTTCGCCAACACCGAGCTGGACGATCTGATTATCCGCCGTACCGACGGCGCCCCGACCTACAACTTCTGCGTAGTGGTCGATGACTGGGATATGGAGATCACCCACGTGGTGCGTGGTGAAGACCACATCAACAACACCCCGCGCCAGATCAACATCTACAAGGCGCTGAACGCGCCGGTGCCGGAATTTGCCCACGTCTCCATGATCCTGGGTGATGACGGTGCCAAGCTCTCCAAGCGCCACGGTGCAGTCTCCGTGATGCAGTACCGCGATGACGGCTACCTGCCGGAAGCGCTGCTGAACTATCTGGTGCGTCTGGGCTGGTCCCACGGCGATCAGGAGATCTTCAGCCTGGACGAGATGATCAAGCTGTTCAGCCTGGATGCTATCTCCAAGTCAGCCTCCGCGTTCAATACCGACAAGCTGCTGTGGCTGAACAACCACTACATGCGCAGCCTGGATCCGGCTTATGTGGCCAAGCATCTGGCCTGGCACATGGAAAACCAGAAGATCGACACCCGCAATGGCCCGGCGCTGGCCGACGTGGTCACTCTGCTGGCCGAGCGTTGCAACACCCTGGTCGAGATGGCCGCCCAGAGCCGCTATCTGTTCGAAGATTTTGAGGCGATCGACGAAGCGGCTGCCAAGAAGCATCTGCGTGGCGTCGCTGCCGAGCCGCTGGCTCTGGCCAAGACCAAGCTGGCTGCACTGGATAGCTGGACCACCGAAGCGCTGCACGAACTGATTGAAGCGACAGCCGCCGAACTGGGTCAGGGTATGGGCAAGGTTGGTATGCCGCTGCGCGTGGCCGTCACCGGTCTGGGCCAATCCCCTGCCATCGACGCCGTAATGGCGTTGGTAGGTAAAGAGCGTGTTCTCGCTCGTATCGACCGCGCACTGGCTTACATCGAAGCCCGCATGGCTGCCGAGTAAGCTCTGCCGATGTGGCAGGCGATGGGATAACCCTGTTCTGCCACATGCTGAATAGCAAAAATCCGAAGCCACAGGTTTCGGATTTTTTTATGGCCAGAGCGGTGGCGGGGCATAATGGCGGTCATGCCCGACCAAGGAAAGCTGTCAGACGAGTTTGAAGGACTGGATCTGGCTGTCGAGCTCCTTGCTGTGCTGCTCGACCAGCTCGGAGGCCTCTTGCAGCTCGCGCAGCACCACGACGGAGCCTTCGGCGATCTGCTTGACCTGCTCCAGATTGCCGCGCATCTCTTCGGCGACCGAGCTTTGTTGCTCGGAGGCGGCGGCGATGTGGCGGTTCATGTCGGCGACACCCTGTACCCGCTGCACTATGGTGGCGAGCTGGGTACCGGCCTGGGTCACCTGTTCCACCCCCTTGTCGGCCTGCTGTACGCTTTGGGCCATCAGTTCGCCAGCTTGGTGGGCATTGCCCTGCAGCTGTTCGATCATCTTCTGGATCTCGACGGTGGCGGCCTGAGCCCGGTTGGCCAGCTCACGCACTTCGGAGGCCACCACGGCAAAGCCACGACCCGCTTCACCGGCGCGAGCCGCTTCGATGGCGGCGTTCAGTGCCAGCAGGTTGGTCTGTTCCGAGATGCCGCGAATGGTGTCGACTACCGAGCCAATGCGCTCGACCCCCTGCTCCACCTCGTTGACCACGGTGGCGGAGCGCTGGATGTTGCCGGAGAGGGTGTCTATGGTGCTGACGGTGTCGGCGACGCAGCGACTCCCCTCTTCCGCCAGCTGGCTGGTTTCGGCGGTGGCGTGAGAGGCCTGATCCGCATGGGCGGCCACTTCGCGAATGGCGCCGACCATCTGGCTCATGGCGCTGGCCAGCTGTTCGATCTGGGTGAACTCTTCGTTGATCGCTTCGTTGGCCTCTTCCATGCAAAGGGTCACCTGGGAGGCGATGTCGTTGAGCTCCTTGCAGGCGGCGCGCTGGTTGCCAAACACCTCTTTGAGATTCTCCTGCGAGTGGGAGACCGCCTTGGCGATGTCACCGAATTCGTCACGAGACTTGAGCAGTACCTTGTGGCTGAGGTCCCGCTTGGCGAAGCGCTCCAGCAGGCCCACCAGATAGTGCACCTGCTTGACCATCAGGCGGGAGCCGGTGAGCAGCAGGATCACGAACAGCAGCCCCATGATGGCGGTCTCCATCAGGCCGGTCCAGAGCAGGCGATTGGAGATCGCATCCGCCTTGGCGGGATCGAGCCCTTCGCTGAGCAGGGTCGCTTCCAGATTGTTGGCGTCAAACCAGAGTTTTGTCAGTAGCAGGAGGGTACTGAACACCATCAGCAGCACCACTTTGGGTACCAACCGGATGTTGCTCATTCTTTTCTCCAGCAGGTTCAGCTGCATTGTCATTCTCCTTTTAAAAGCCGTTTTTTCCTTTGCCCTCAGGACTATCGGCATTATCTTCTCTTTTATTAATTTGCACTGTGCTTAAAGTTGGAAAATGTATGCGACATCACTTAACTCATCTGCGGGCGATGGATCTGCTGATGGCATTTCTGTCGATTATCTCGGTTGTGCTGGTGACGGCCCGCTGGTGGGGCCATGAGAGCCTCACACCACAGACTCTGCAGCTCTTCTATGACCTCGACAGTCTGATCTGCTACTTCTTCCTCGCGCACTTTGCTTATGGCTGGATCCGGGCCTCTGATCGCAAGGCCTATTTCAAGGCCAACTGGATCTATCTGCCGGGTAGCCTGCCGATGGCGGAGCAACTGCGCTGGGCGCGGTTGATCCAGCTTTGGCGGGTCTATCAGCTGTTCAAGGAGCACCCGGATCTCTGGGCCATGTTCCGTCGCGAGCGCAACGAGACCACCCTCTCCGGCATCTTGTTCCTCTTCTTCCTGCTGCTGGGGGTGGGTTCCGGCGTCATGTACTGGATTGAGTCAGGCCAGCCCGGCAGCCAGATTGAGACACCTTACGACGCGTTCTGGTGGACGCTGGTGACTCTCTCGACAGTGGGTTACGGCGATCTGGTGCCCAAGACCGAGGAGGGGCGGTTTGTCGCCAGCCTGCTGATCCTGTTCGGGGTCGGTTTGTTCGGTGCCATCAGCGGTTTCATGGCCAGCCTGTTTTTGCAGCCCAACAAGGGGGATGGCGAGACCGACAAGTGGCGTCATCACTACAACAACCAGCAAGAGGAGCTGCTGCGGGAGATCCGCGCCCTGCGCAGCGAGGTGCAGGAGCTGAAAAACAAGTGAGGCCGCAGACGGGCAAGTTGCGAGGTGACTCGCAACTCTGCGCGTATTATCCCGGGGGAGGTGCTTTTTCTTTGCTTGTCCTTTAACCTGCTGGCGGCTTAACATTCAACCTCTTGTCCAAACCTGAAAAAGAGAACCGATCGACCATGCGCGCCCTTCTCGGGATTTTGATCTGCTTGTGTGCCCAACAGGCACTGGCCGATACCCGTTATGTTTCAGACAACATCTTTACCTATATCCACAATGGCCCGGGTACCCAGTACCGGATCCTTGGCAGCGTCAAGGCTGGTGAACCGCTGGAGGTAAAGGCGGTGAACAGCGAGGCCGGTTTCACCCAGGTGGTGGACGGTCGTGGCCGCGAGGGGTGGATCAAGAACAGCGAACTGCAGAGCCAGATCAGCCTGCGCGAGCGTCTGCCCCAGGTGGAAAAAGAGCGCGATGAGCTTAAAGATCGCCTGCAGAACCTCAACGGTGACAACGAGAAACGCTTCACCGAGAAGGATGGCCAGATCGCTGCCCAGAGCAAGGAGATCGCCGCTCTCAAGGCCCAGCTGGTCAGTCAGGGTGAGGAGATGAGCAATCTCAAAGAGCAGAATGATGCCCTGACCCAGAGCTACGACAACCAGGAGCACGACATGCAGATGGACTGGTTTATCCGTGGTGGTGCCATGGTGGGTGCCGGTATCCTGCTTGGCATCCTGCTGCCCATGTTGCCCCGTCGTCGCAGCCGTGGCGATCGCTGGATGAACTGACAGCATCTGGCTGAATGAATTGCTGAGAAGGGTCGCCGTGGCGGCCCTTCTTTTTTGGGGCGCATTGGGCGGAATGCGTGGCTGCTTTGCGACAGGGTGGTGGCAGATCGTATACAAAATGAAGTCAGATGACCCTCACGCTTGCTGGCGTATTGGCTTCAAAAGGGAATTCATGGGGGGAATGAGCGATCTTTGTTAAAGAGTGGCAACAAATTCATTTCATATAGGGTGCAATATTGTATACATTATCGGCGTTTCGGCGGCGCGTCCGCCTTTGTCGATATTAGCCCTAGGGCGTACAGGAAGACCCCATATGTTCAAAGCTACTCAAGTGCTTGCCGCTGACTATATCCCCTCCGATCTGGCCGCCCTGCGCGAAGCCATCACCCAGAACTACGTGGTGGATGAAAATGCCTATCTGGCCGAACTGTCGGCCATGCTGCCGGGGGATGGCGCCTCGCTGGAGCAGGTGACCCAGCGTGCCCGTACCCTGGTGACCAAGGTGCGCAAGGAGAGCGGCTCCGGTGACGGTATCGACGCCTTCCTGCAGGAGTACAGCCTGGATACTCAGGAGGGGATTATCCTGATGTGTCTGGCCGAGGCGCTGCTGCGCATTCCCGATGCCGAGACCGCCGATGCCCTGATCAAGGACAAGCTCTCCGGCGCCAACTGGTCCTCCCATTTCCGCAAGAGCGATTCTACTCTGGTCAACGCCTCCACCTGGGGGCTGATGCTGACCGGCAAGATCATCAAGCTCGACAAGAAGCTCGACGGCAACCCGGCCAACCTGCTGGGCCGCATGGTCAACAAGCTGGGGGAGCCGGTGGTGCGTTCCGCCATGTACGCCGCCATGAAGATCATGGGCAAGCAGTTCGTGCTGGGTCGCGACATGAAAGAGGCACTCAAGGCGAGCCGCAAATCCCGCGAGCTGGGTTACACCCACACCTACGACATGCTGGGTGAGTCGGCGCTGACCATGCAGGATGCCGACAAGTATCTGACCGATTACCGCAACGCCATCGAGGCGGTGGGCAATGAGCGGATCAGCGACGGCGGCCCGGCCCCTTCCATCTCCATCAAGCTCTCGGCGCTCCATCCACGCTATGACGTGGCCAACCGCGAGCGGGTGCTCGGCGAGATGTGCGAGCGGCTGGTGGGGCTGGTGCGTCTGGCCCGCGACAAGGATGTGGCCATCAGCATCGATGCCGAAGAGATGGACCGCCTCGAGCTGTCGCTGGATCTGTTCGAGCAGCTGTACCGCTCCGACGCCAACCGTGGTTGGGGCAAACTCGGCATGGTGGTGCAGGCCTACTCCAAGCGCGCCCTGCCGGTACTCTGCTGGCTCACCGAACTGGCCCGCGAGCAGGGTGACCTCATTCCGGTTCGCTTGGTAAAAGGCGCCTACTGGGACAGCGAACTGAAATATGCCCAGCAGGCGGGCCTGCCCGGCTACCCGCTGTTTACCCGCAAGGCGGGTACCGATATCTCCTACCTCGCCTGCGCCCGCTACCTGCTGAGCGAGCCGACCCGCGGCTTTATCGCTCCCCAGTTTGCCACCCACAACGCCAATACCGTGGTCAGCATTCTGGAGATGGCCGGTGATCGCCAGTTTGAATTCCAGCGCCTGCACGGCATGGGCGAGGAGCTGCACAACGCTGTGCTGAACGACAATCCCGGCCTGCACTGCCGCATCTACGCGCCGGTCGGCGCCCACAAGGACTTGCTGCCCTATCTGGTGCGCCGCCTGCTGGAGAACGGGGCCAACACCTCCTTCGTTCACAAGCTGGTGGATCCCAATACACCGGTGGACTCGCTGGCCGAGCACCCGCTGCGCACCCTCAAGCGCTACTCCGGCTTTGCCAACGACCGCATTCCCCAACCGGTGAACCTGTTCAGCGACCGCAAGAACTCCAGCGGCGTCAACATGAACATCCTCTCCATCCAGCGCCCCTTCTTCGCCCGCTTGAAAGAGCTGGAGAGCAAGCAGTGGCTGGCGGGCCCCATCGTCGATGGCGAGACCCTCAAGCGCAGCGAGGCACGTACCGTGCTGAGCCCGCAGGATGTGAGCCTCACCGTTGGCAAGATCCACTGGGCCGACGAGCAGGCGGTGGAGCAGGCCTTGGCATCCGCCCACGCCGCCTTCCCGCGCTGGCGCGAAACACCGGTGAGCGAGCGTGCGGCCGCGCTGGAGAAGCTGGCGGATCTGCTGGAAGCGAACCGCGAGCAGTTCGTCTCCCTCTGTACCCGCGAGGCGGGCAAGCTGCTGCAAGATGGCATCGACGAGGTGCGTGAAGCGGTCGATTTCTGCCGCTACTACGCGGTGCAGGCCCGTGGACTGATGGGGCAGGCGACCCTGTTGCCCGGTTATACCGGCGAGCAGAACGAGCTGTTCCTGCAGGGGCGCGGCGTCTTTGTCTGCATCAGCCCGTGGAACTTCCCGCTGGCGATTTTCCTCGGCCAAATTTCTGCTGCGCTGGCCACCGGCAACACCGTCATTGCCAAACCGGCGGAGCAGACCGGCCTTATCGCCCATCTGGCGGTGACGCTGGCCCATCAGGCCGGTATTCCGGGCGACGTGCTGCAACTGCTGCCCGGTGACGGTGCCACCGTCGGTGCCAAGCTGACAGCGGATCCGCGCATTGGCGGCGTCTGCTTCACCGGCTCCACCGAGACCGCCAAGCTCATCAACATGACCCTGGCCCAGCGCGATGGCGCCATCCTGCCGCTTATCGCCGAAACCGGCGGCCAGAACGCCATGATCGTCGACTCCACCGCGCTGCCGGAGCAGGTGGTGCGCGACGTGGTGAGCGCCGCCTTCCAGAGCGCCGGTCAGCGCTGCTCCGCCCTGCGGGTGCTCTACCTGCAGGAGGAGATCGCCGAGCGGGTGCTGGAGATCCTCACCGGCGCCATGCAGGAGCTGAAAGTGGGCAACCCGGCCGAGCACAACACCGACGTCGGCCCGGTGATCGATGCCGATGCCAAGGCCGGTCTCGATGCCCACCTCGCCTACATGATCCCGCGTGCTCGCCTGATCGCGCAGGCGCCGATGCCGCCCACGACCATGGAAGGGCACTTTGTCCAGCCGACCGCGCTGGAGATCGGCTCCATCCGCGAGCTGGCCAAGGAGCAGTTCGGCCCCATCCTGCACGTGGTGCGCTACGCCACCCGGGATCTGGACAAGGTGATCAGCGATATCAACGGCACCGGCTACGGCCTGACGCTGGGGATCCACAGCCGCAACGAATCTCACGCCGAGGAGCTGGCGAGCCGCATCAATGTCGGTAACGTCTACATCAACCGCAACCAGATCGGCGCCATGGTCGGGGTGCAGCCGTTCGGCGGGCAGGGGCTCTCCGGTACCGGTCCCAAGGCGGGTGGCCCCCACTATCTCGGGCGGTTTGTTACCGAGAAGACCCGCACCATCAACACCACTGCAGTGGGCGGCAACGCCTCCCTGCTGGCGATGGGCGATGCCTGATCCGCGTTGATAGAGGCTGGATACGGGATGCCGGATAACAACGGGCCGCCTTCGGGCGGCCTCTTTATTTGCGCCATCCGTTTTTTACGAATGGGACAATCGGCCACGGCGGGGTCGTCAGCGACCCGTGCTGGTCGTAAGATGGGAGCTATTCGCGCGGCGTTTGCCCCTTGCTCGGCCAGCCGTGGTCAGGGTTTTGTTTTAACGAGAGTGTTTATCTGATGTCATTAACCGAACAAGCCCGCTGGTTCGTGCTGGGGGGCGATCATCTGGTACTGCTCGATCAGCAGGGAGAGGTGCCACAAGGAAGTAAAGCGTGCCTGCCCGCAGCGCTGGCCGGTGCCCGTTTCGAGCGTTTTGATGAGTGGCAGGGGCTGCCCTGCTATCTGCTCGATCTGGGGGCTGAGGCCGACACGAGCGCCATGAGCCCGCTGCGCCAGCTGATGGTGGAGGGAGACGAGGAGGGCTTTCGTCTCGCCGGTCGTGCCTGGCAGCTCGCCACCTTCCGCCGCACCCACCGTTTCTGCGGCGAGTGCGGCGCCCCCATGACCCCGAAGGCGGGGGAGTGGGCGCAGGTGTGCCACCACGGCCACAGCGTCTATCCGCGCATCTCCCCCTGCATTATCGTGGCGGTGCGCAAGGGGTCGGAGATCCTCTTGGCAGCCCATCGCCGTCACTATCAGGCGGACGATCCCATGTATACCGTGCTGGCCGGCTTTGTGGAGGCGGGGGAGAACCTCGAGCAGTGCGTGGCGCGAGAGGTGTTCGAGGAGAGCGGCGTCCGGGTGCGCAATGTGCGCTATGTGGCGAGCCAGCCCTGGCCATTCCCCCACAGCCTGATGATGGGCTTCACCGCCGACTACGAGAGCGGCGAGATCAAGGTGCAGGATGACGAACTGGTCGCCGCCGCTTTCTTTGCCGCCGACCGGCTGCCGCGTTTGCCGCCCCACGGCACCATCGCCCGGCAGCTGATCGAGCGTTCGCTGGCGGGCGAGGGGTAACGAGGCGCTTATCTTTTCGCCAATTCTTTCGGGAACGGAGCGGTCAGGTTTGCGCCCCTTCACATCTTTGCAACCGCGCGTCCATTTGCCACGTTTTGGGCAGTCCGATCCGGTGGGCAAAGTGGTATTATGGCCGCCATTTTATGCGTGATACGAACTCAGGAACTGGGATGAAAGAGCTGAAGAACGATCGATACCTGCGCGCTTTGCTGCGTCAGGATGTGGACATGACCCCGGTATGGATGATGCGCCAGGCTGGCCGTTATCTGCCGGAATACAAGGCGACTCGCGCCCAGGCGGGGGATTTCATGTCCCTGTGCCGCAACGCCGAGCTGGCCTGTGAAGTCACCCTGCAGCCGCTGCGCCGCTACCCGCTCGATGCCGCCATCCTCTTCTCCGACATCCTCACCGTGCCTGATGCCATGGGGCTCGGTCTCTACTTCGAGCAGGGTGAAGGCCCGCGCTTCGAGCGTCCGATCACCTCCATGGCCGATGTGCAGGCGCTGCCGATCCCGGATCCGGAAGATGAGCTGGGCTACGTGATGAATGCGGTGCGCACCATCCGCCGCGAGCTGAAGGGTGAAGTGCCGCTCATCGGCTTCTCCGGCAGCCCATGGACTCTGGCCACCTACATGGTGGAGGGGGGCAGCTCCAAGGCGTTCACCAAGATCAAGCAGATGATGTACGCTGAGCCGCAAACCCTGCACCTGCTGCTCGACAAGCTGGCCGACAGCGTGATTGCTTACCTCAACGCCCAGATCAAGGCGGGTGCGCAGGCGGTCATGGTGTTCGACACCTGGGGCGGCGTGCTCACCCCGCGCGATTACCGCGACTTCTCCCTGCAGTACATGCACAAGATTGTCGATGGTCTGATCCGCGAGCACGACGGTCGCCGTGTGCCGGTCACCCTGTTCACCAAAAACGGCGGTCAGTGGCTGGAGCAGATCGCCGCCAC
Organism: Aeromonas sp. 55A; assembly: GCF_051919665.1. Taxonomy (NCBI): domain Bacteria; kingdom Pseudomonadati; phylum Pseudomonadota; class Gammaproteobacteria; order Aeromonadales; family Aeromonadaceae; genus Aeromonas; species Aeromonas sp. 55A. The sequence continues at coordinate 2,529,202 of NZ_JBQBEH010000008.1, forward strand.
CGGTTGCGATGCGCTGGGTCTGGACTGGACCACCGACATCGCCGATGCCAAGCGCCGGGTCGGTGACAAGGTGGCGCTGCAGGGCAACATGGATCCCTCCATGCTCTACGCTACCCCGGCTCGCATCCGTGAAGAGGTCGCCTCCATCCTGGCCGGTTTCGGCCACGGCAATGGCCACGTATTCAACCTCGGCCACGGCATCCATCAGGATGTGAACCCGGAACACGCCGGTGTGTTCGTCAACGCGGTGCACGAGCTCTCTGCCCAGTATCACGGCCGCTAAGGCCGGGGCGAGAGAAGAAGAGTGTGTTTGATATCCGGGGCCGCAAGGCCCCGTTTTACATTGAAATAGGCGCTGCAACGACGAGAACGTGGTGCCCGTGCAGGAGGCAAGATGAGCAGCAAGTCACTGGATTGGGGTATCGATCTTGGCGGTACCAAGTGTGAATGCGTGGTGCTGGATGGTGACGAGGTGCTGCTGCGCCACCGCATCCCCACCGAGCGGGCTGGCGGTTATGAGCACATGATCGGCCAGATCGCCAAGCTGGTGGCAGAGTGCGCCGAGAAGATTGGCCAGCGCCCGGCCGTCATCGGCATGGGCACGCCGGGGGCGCGTGATCCGCAGACCGGCCTGATGAAGAACTGCAACACCACCGAGCTCAACGGCAAGCCGTTCAAGGAGGATCTGGAGCGCAAGCTGGGCGTGCCGGTGCTGATCGCCAACGACGCCAACTGCTTCGCGCTGGCAGAAACCCATCTCGGTGCAGTGCGCCAGCACCATCCCGATGCGAAAGTGGTGTTCGGCATCATCATGGGCACCGGGGTCGGCTCCGGCATCGTCATCAACGGCCAGATCCTCAACGGCCACCACGGCATCGCCGGTGAGTGGGGCCACAATGTGCTTTCCCCTGATGGCCCCGAGTGCTACTGCGGCAAGCGCGGCTGCGTCGAGACCCTGATCAGCGGTCCGGCGCTGGAGGCCTGGTACGAGGCCAAGGCCAAGCGCCGCCTCTCGCTCGCCCAAATCGCGGCCGCCACGGCTCACGATCATGTGGCCAAGCTCACCATCGACCGGCTGCATCTGCTGTTTGGTCAGGCGCTGGCCAATGTGGTCAATATTCTCGACCCGGATGTGATCGTCATCGGTGGCGGGGTGGGCAATGTGCAGAGCCTTTACAGCGCAGGGCGGCAGACAATTTTGCCCTTCCTCTTTAATCCCCGCTTCAGAGCCCCCATTATTGCTCCTGCCCTTGGCGACAGTGCCGGGGTATTCGGGGCCGCACTGCTGGCCCGCGGTGAATTCAAGGAGGCCCTGCTGTCGTAGCCGGGGCTCCCGGGCGGCCGGTGCGCCGCCCTGTTGCTGGTTCAAGGAAACGGATTCTCGATGATCAAGATTGCCATCAATGGTTACGGGCGGATCGGTCGCAACGTGTTGCGAGCCCTCTATGAAAGCGGGCGCGACAAGACCATCAAGATCGTCGCCATCAACGAGCTGGCGGCCCCCGAGGCCATGGTGCACCTGACCCGTTACGATACCAGTCACGGTCGCTTCCACCATCCGGTGCAACTGGCGGGCAACAGCATGCTGGTGGGGGAGGATCTCATCTCCCTGTTTGCCGAGCGGGATCCGTCAAAGCTGCCGTGGCGGGCGCTGGGGGTCGATGTGGTGCTCGATTGCACCGGGGTGTTTGGCTCGCGGGCCGATGCCGAGCTGCATCTGGCGGCGGGGGCGGGCAAGGTGCTCTTCTCCCACCCGGCGGATGCGGATGTGGATGCCACCGTGGTCTACGGGGTCAACCATCATACCCTCACCGGAGCGGAGCGGATTGTCTCCAACGCCTCCTGTACCACCAACTGCGTGGTGCCGGTGATTGAAACATTGCATCGAGAATTCGAGATAAATTGTGGTACTATTACGACAATTCATTCGGCCATGCATGATCAGCAAGTCATCGATGCCTACCACAGTGACTTGCGCCGAACCCGCGCTGCCAGTCAGTCCATCATTCCGGTGGACACCAAGCTGGCAAAGGGGCTGGAGCGTATCCTGCCCCACTTCGCCGGCAAGTTCGAGGCGATCGCGGTGCGGGTGCCGACCATCAATGTAACAGCGATGGATCTCAGTATTACTGTTCGTAAAAAAGTGACAGTTACTGACGTAAATCAAGCCCTGCAACGGGCATCCAGAGGTACATTACACGGTATTCTGGATTACACGGAAGAACCGCTGGTCTCCGTAGACTTCAATCATGATGCACACTCCTGCATCATTGATGGTACCCAGACCCGGGTGAGCGATGCCAACCTCGTCAAGATGTTGATGTGGTGCGATAACGAATGGGGCTTCGCGAACCGGATGCTGGATACCACCCGGGCCATGATGGCCGCAGGCTGAGCCTGCCCCGGGCGAAAGGTTACTGTTTTTAACATTACCTGGAAAATATAGAGGACTGAATATGTCTGTTATCAAGATGACTGACCTGGATCTGGCGGGTAAACGCGTTCTGATCCGTGCTGACCTGAACGTACCGGTAAAAGACGGCAAGGTCACCTCCGATGCACGTATCGTTGCGACTCTGCCGACCATCAAGCTGGCTCTGGAAAAGGGCGCCAAGCTGATGATCACCTCCCACCTGGGTCGTCCGACCGAGGGTGAATACAACGAAGAATTCTCCCTGGCTCCGGTTGTCAACTATCTGAAAGACGCTCTGTCCTGCCCGGTTCGCCTGGCCAAGGATTACTTGGATGGCGTAGAAGTCGCTGCCGGTGAGCTGGTTGTGCTGGAAAACTGCCGCTTCAACAAAGGCGAGAAGAAGAACACCGAAGAGCTGGCCAAAAAATACGCCGCCCTGTGTGATGTCTTTGTAATGGATGCGTTCGGTACTGCTCACCGCGCCGAAGGTTCCACCTACGGTGTGGCTCAGTTCGCACCTGTTGCTTGTGCCGGTCCGCTGCTGGCGGGTGAACTGGAAGCCCTGGGCAAAGCCATGCTGAAGCCCGAGCGCCCGATGGTTGCCATCGTTGGCGGCTCCAAGGTCTCCACCAAGCTGACCGTTCTGGAGTCCCTCTCCAAGATCGCTGACCAGCTGGTTGTCGGTGGTGGCATCGCCAACACCTTCATCGCTGCTGCCGGTCACAACGTCGGCAAGTCCCTGTGCGAGCACGACCTGATCGACACCGCCAAGAAACTGGCTGCTGAGACCAACATTCCGGTGACCACCGACGTGGTTGTAGGTGCCGAGTTCTCCGAGTCCACTCCGGCGACCATCAAGTCTGTTAACGATGTGACCGACGGCGACATGATCTTCGACATCGGCCCGGATTCTGCCAAGGCTCTGGCTGACATCATCATGAACGCCAAGACCATCCTGTGGAACGGTCCGGTTGGCGTGTTCGAGTTCGACCAGTTCGCTGAAGGTACCAAGGTTATCGCTGAAGCCATCGCTGCTTCTCCGGCCTTCTCCATCGCTGGCGGTGGTGACACCCTGGCTGCCATCGACAAGTTCGGCATCGCTGACAAAGTCTCCTACATCTCCACTGGCGGCGGCGCCTTCCTGGAGTTCGTAGAAGGCAAGGTACTGCCGGCTGTTGCGATTCTGGAACAGCGCGCCAAAGCCTAATTGACCCGGAACGGGGGGCAAAAGCCTCCCGTTTCGTTTATCATGTGCCCGCTGTGCCGGTTCATGATGAACCCCCCATTTTTTATTAACGGCATACGAGACAGGACGATTAAACATGTCTAAGAAAATTTTCGACTTCGTAAAACCCGGCGTGATCACTGGTGATGACGTTCAGAAAGTGTTCGCCATCGCTAAAGAGAACGGCTTTGCTCTGCCGGCCGTAAACTGCGTTGGTACCGACTCCGTGAACGCCGTACTGGAAGCTGCCGCCAAGGTTAAAGCGCCGGTTATCGTTCAGTTCTCCAACGGTGGTGCCGTGTTCACCGCCGGTAAGGGTCTGAAGCTGGAAGGTCAGAAAGCTGCCATCCTGGGTGCCATCTCTGGTGCCAAGCACGTGCACGCTGTTGCCGAAGCTTACGGCGTGCCGGTAATCCTGCACACCGACCACGCTGCCAAGAAGCTGCTGCCGTGGATCGATGGTCTGCTGGAAGCGGGCGAGAAGCACTTTGCTGAAACCGGCAAGCCGCTATTCTCCTCCCACATGCTGGATCTGTCCGAAGAGTCTCTGGAAGAGAACATCGACATCTGCTGCGAGTACCTGACCCGCATGGCCAAGATGAACATGACTCTGGAGCTGGAACTGGGTTGCACCGGTGGCGAAGAAGACGGCGTCGACAACAGCCACATGGATCAGTCCGCTCTGTACACCCAGCCGGAAGATGTTGCTTACGCTTACGAGCGTCTGTCCAAGATCAGCCCGCGTTTCACCATCGCTGCCTCCTTCGGCAACGTACACGGTGTATACAAGCCGGGTAACGTCAAGCTGACCCCGTCCATCCTGGACGCTTCCCAGAAGTACGTTTCCGAGAAGTTTGGCGTTCCAGCCAAGTCTCTGGACTTCGTATTCCACGGTGGTTCAGGTTCCACTCTGGAAGAGATCCGCGAGTCCATCTCCTACGGCGTAGTGAAGATGAACATCGACACCGACACCCAGTGGGCAACCTGGGAAGGTCTGCTGAACTTCTACAAGAAGAACGAAGCTTACCTGCAAGGCCAGCTGGGCAACCCGGAAGGCGCCGACAAGCCGAACAAGAAGTACTACGATCCGCGTGTATGGCTGCGTGAAGGTCAGACTTCCATGATCGCTCGTCTGGAGAAAGCATTCTCCGACCTGAACGCCATCGACGTACTGTAATTCGTTACCGCACCTTGATTGCATGAAAAGGCGCCCTTCGGGGCGCCTTTTGCATTTCTGTGATCCGCACCGGTTGGTGAGTGGAGGGGGAACTGGGTATTATCGAAACAACTTTGCTTATTTTATTAAACAATTTGCAACCAAGGCAGGATGCTGAGTATGCAGGCAGGAAAGCACAACGGATATCAGGAGCACGTCGCCTCCTACTACGCGGCCACCCGCAACGACTCGCAACAGTGGCCCGAGCTGGAGGGGGAGCACAAGGCTGACGTCTGCATCATCGGCGGCGGCTTTACCGGTCTCAATACCGCCATCAATCTGGCTGATGCCGGTTACAAGGTCGCCTTGCTGGAGGCCAACCGTATCGGCTGGGGCGCCTCTGGGCGCAACGGCGGCCAGCTTATTCGCGGTATCGGTCACGATACCAGCCAGTTCGCCCGCTGGATTGGTGAGGATGGGGTGCGCGAGCTGGATCTGATGGGGCTGGAGGCGGTGCAGCTGGTGCGCGAGCGGGTTGAGCGCTTCAACATCGAGTGCGATCTCACCTGGGGCTACTGCGATCTGGCCACCCGTCAGCGTCATCTGGCTGGTTTCGAAGAGGATCTCGCGCATCTGGCGAGCCTCGGCTATGAGCACGAACTCAAGCTGGTACCGCGGGAAGATATCCATAGCGTGGTGGGATCGGATCGCTATATCGGCGGCCTTATCGACATGGGCTCCGGCCACCTGCATCCTCTCAATCTTGCGCTCGGCGAGGCGCGCGCCGCCGCCAGCCTCGGGGTCTCCCTGTTTGAACACTCCAGAGTGACCCATATCGACTACGGCAAGCAGGTCGAGGTGACCACCGCCCACGGCCGGGTCACTGCCGATTATCTGGTGATCGGCTGCAACGCCTATCTCAACGACCTCAATCCGGAGCTGGGGGGGCGGGTGCTGCCCGCGGGCTCCTACATCCTCGCCACCGAGGTGCTCGATCGCCGCTTGCGCCAGCGATTGCTGCCGCAAAACATGGCAGTGTGCGATCAGAACGTGGCTCTCGACTACTACCGCCTCTCTGCCGATGGCCGCCTGCTGTTTGGCGGCGCCTGCAACTATTCGGGGCGAGACCCGAAGGATATCAAGGCCTTTATGTTGCCCAAGATGCTGCGAGTCTTCCCCGAGCTGGCTGGCACTGCCATCGAGTTTCAGTGGGGCGGCATGATCGGGATCGGCGCCAACCGGCTGCCGCAGATTGGCCGCTTGAAGGAATACCCAAACGTATTCTACGCCCAGGCCTATTCGGGTCACGGCCTCAACGCCACCCATATGGCGGGCAAGCTGGTGGCCGAGGCGATCCGCGGTGAAAGTCGGGGTTTCGATCTCTTTGCCAGCGTGCCCCATATCACCTTCCCCGGCGGCCCGGCGCTGCGCTCTCCGTTGCTGGCTTTGGGTATGCTGTGGCACCGGATGAAGGATATCCTCTGACTCCGATTGTCAGCCTGTGCAGTGCTGGCTGAACGAAGCCCCCTTGCCAGCCCTTGTTTATAGCGGGTTGGCACTATCGTTCCGCCTGATAGACCAAAAGATGCATTCGCGCCAATCTCGTCCGATTGGCGCTATCTTTTAGGTGTGAGAGCGGTTATCTGCCAAGGGGTTGTCAGATTGCCGCAATATTCGCCGAGAAAGGGCCGAAGACGGGGGGAGGAGGACCAAGATGGAGATAAATGTAGTCGCGTCAGGCGGGCTGAGCCCGCTGTCGCAACGGCAGGGTTCTCCCGCTGTGCAGGCACAGGAGCGGGCTGCAACTTCACCATCAACGGGCAGTGACAGCCTGGTGCGCGACCTTGGCGCTGTGCTGGATGAGCTAGGGCTGTCATCCCAAGGGGAGAGCAGCGGCGGTGGCACTGTTTCAATCAGGGATTCGCTGGAAGCGTTCATCAACACCATGATGGGCTCCCTGCAACAGCAGCAGGAGCAACAGCTGGCATTGCAGCAACAACAGCGGCAAGAGCAGGAACAGCGCAAACTCGCCATCGCCGACAGCAGCGAAAACCCGCTCAAGCGGGATCTGGAGCGCCTGCTGGAGACGCTGGAGCAACAGGGCGGACAGGAAAAAGAGAGCGAGCAAGGAGCCGAGATCGAAGCGGTCAATCCCTTGCAGAGCCAGCTGACCAAGCTGCTGGAGAGCAGCGGTGCGGCAGAGAGAGGGGTAACCCTCAAGGAGGTGCTGTCAGGGTTGGCCAGCAAGCTGCCGAACGAACCTGCAGAGCGAAAAGGGTATCGGGTCGATACCCAGGTTTGAGCTGGTTGGCAACGGCAGCCTCGCCGTTGCACAGCATAAGGGGCGGAAAGCGCTTTATTGGGCCGGTTCCGCCAGCCGCCACCCCTGTTCGTCCTTCATCATCCACACCTCGGCCTCTTGTGGCAGCACCTGGCCCGCCTCGAACTCGCCATATTTGCGCTCGAGCTCCATCAGCCCCATCTCCTGCTGGAAGGGGCCAACCCGGTCGTAGACCAGATCCTCGTCGTGCAACACCTGCAACTGATCGAGTCCCTGCTTGAAGTGGAGCTGGTAACTTACCTTGACCAGATAGACCCCCTCCATCCGCTCCTCCTTGCCGAGGATGGTGAAGTCGCTGATATCGAACAGGTTGGCGTCTGTCTCGGCCAGCAACTTAGCGGTAACTTGGCTCCGGATATCCTCTTCACCGGGCCCTGCACTGCAGCCATAAAGCCAGAGGGCTAGCAGGGGGATGAACCACTTTTTCATCAAAACTCCGGACGGGCGAGACAATCGAAGGGCAAATTCTGCCATGCTGCCGGTCATATACAAGGGATTGCCAGAAAAATCAGTGCGTAACGTATGAGGCGGCCCCTGCCTGTCGACAGGGGTGCCGTTGGTCAGCGTAGCTGATCAAGTTTGCCCAGAAACTCGGCAGGCCCCATAAAACCGGTGACCCGCTGCCCTGTCAGCTCCTTGCCCTCGCGGTCGAAGAAGATGAGGGTCGGCAGCCCCAGCACATTGAGACTGTTGAGCAGCTCGATATCGGCATCGTCGTTGGCAGTAACATCCGCCTGCAGCAGCACCATCTGGCCGAAGCGCGCCCTCACCGCCGGGTCGCTGAAGGTCTTGTGCTCGAACTCCTTGCAGGCGACGCACCAGTCGGCGTAGAGGTCGAGCAGCACCGGCTTGCCGCGGGCGGCGGCCAGCTGCACCTTGAGATCATCCAGCGTCTTGACGCGGATAAACCGCGGCGCTGTTTGACTGGCATCCGCCGTGATGGCAGCAGGGGTGGCCGGTTGCAGCAGATCCTTGCCCACTACCACGGCGCTGATCATCGCCAGCAACAGCACGAAGCCGCGCACGCTTTTGGCCACCGAGTGGGGTTGGTGCTGGTTGTGGTGATAGAGGTAGCCGCACAGCAGCAGCCCCCAGCCGAGCCAGGCGAGGGTAGTAACTTGATCGCTCCAGAGCCGTGACAGCAGCAGGATCGGCACCGCCAGCAGGGCAAAACCAAACAGCTGCTTGATCACATCCATCCAGGCGCCCGCCTTGGGCAGCAGCTTGCCACCCGAGGTGCCGAGCAGCAGCAGCGGCAGGCCCATCCCCAGTGAGAGCGCATAGAGCGCCGCCCCGCCGAGCCAGAGATCGCCGCTCTGGGCCACATAGATCAGCGCCCCCGAGAGCGGCGCCGTGGTGCAGGGGGAGCAGACCAGCCCGGAGATCATCCCCATGATGGCGACCCCGACTACCGAGCCGCCCTGCTGGCGGTTGGAGAGGCCAGAGAGCCGGGTTTGCAAACTGCTCGGCAGTTGCAGGGTGTAGAGCCCGAACATGGAGAGGGCCAACAGCACGAACATCACCGATAGACCGATCAGCACATAGGGGTGTTGCAGTGCAGCCTGGAATTTCAGCCCTGCCGAGGCCACTACCAGCCCCAACAAGGTGTAGGTGACCGCCATCCCCTGCACATAGACCATGGAGAGCAGGAAGGCGCGACCGGTAGAGAGGCGATGGTCGGCACCGGCGATGATGCCGGTCAGGATGGGGTACATGGGGAAGACGCAGGGGGTGAAGGCGAGCCCCAGCCCCAGCGCGAAGAAGGCGACGATGCTGAGCCAGAACCCCTGATGGCCGAGGGCTGCGGCCAGCTGATCTTGCTGGCTAACCGGTGCGACGCTTTGTGCCGTTTCAGCAGTGGACGCTGTGGTTGCCGTGACCAGCGGGGCCACATCGATCAGCTTGTCGGTCGGCGGGTAGCAGAGGCCGTCGGTACAGCCCTGATAGCGCACCCGCAGGGTGGCATTTTCCCCCACCTCCTTTAGCGGCACCGCGATGCTCACCTGCTGGTAGTAGACCCGGGTCTTGCCGAAGAAGTCATCCTCGTGCTCGGTGCCTTCCGGCAGGGTCGGCTCGCTGAAGGTGAGGTTGTTCCCCTTGAAGCGCAGGCTGTGGCGATAGAGGTAGTAGTCGTCGGCGATGTGGAGGGTCAGCAGCAGCTGATCGCCACGCTGTTCGCTCTCGATCTGAAAGGCCTCATCGACCTGCAAAAATTTGGGCTTGGCATTGGCTTCAATGTCCAGCGAGCTGAGCAGATCGGCTCCGCTGGCGTGGGCAGGGGAGCTGCCCACCGCTGTCATCAACAGGGCACAGAGCAGCAACAGGGGAGAGAGCACGCGGGTGAACGTCATGAGGTCTCCCCATTGAGCCAGTCGAGATAGGCAGGTAGTCCGGCACTCACCGGCAGGGCCAGCAGCTCGGGCACCTCATAGGGGTGATGGGTTTGAATGCATGCCTGCAGCTCGGCAAAGCGCGACTGGCGGGATTTGATGATGAGCTGGATCTCGGTGGCGCGCTCCACCTTGCCTTGCCAGCGATAGACGGAGGTAATGCCCGTCAGTTGATTAATGCAGGCGGCCAGCCGCTGGTTCAGCAGCTGTTCGCAGAGAAGGTCGGCACTGGTTTGATCTGGGCAGGTGCAGAGCACCACAATGGCGTCGGTCATAAAGCGGATCTTCACCTCGTTGGGGTAAACCGGGCAGGCGCCCTTGCCGTGTCATCCTTTTCTGCGGATGAAGGTGAAAAAAGCGCCTGAAAATCAGCGGCTACTATACCCCAGAGCCGCTTCAAATAGCATCTGTAGCCATTTGTGAGCCAGCGCTAAAAATTTGTGGGGGGCATGAGATAGACGCTGTCATGGGGACAGGGCAGAATGAGCGGGCTTGTTCCCAATTGACGTAAGGAAATGTATGACCCAACAGAATGAGCAGCAGAGAAACCGCATGTTGAGCCTGCTGCGCGAAGGTGAGCGCCGCATGTTGGTTCAATTGGCCGGGCTGCTGCGCACGACCGCCGATGAAATCAATGCCGAGCTGGAGAGAGAGGAGCTGATGGCCACCCTGGAGCAGCCCATCACGGTGGAATATCTCAACGGCGTGGTGCAGCACCATCTGTTCGAGCGCAAACACAAGGGAGATATGGCGGTTGCCCAGCAGATCCTGAGCGATTATCAGAGCGAGCTGGAAGCGCTGCAGGCTGCTCAGGCCCAGCCTGAAGAGGCTGCCGCTGCCGACGAGAGCGGCGAAGAGCTCAAGGCCCAGGCTTGAGCGACGGGCAGGCCTGAATCCTTACCTCTGAATCAGCCGGCCTGCCAGCGCTGATCCCTGTTGCGGCCCCATCATGTCTGCCATGATGGGGCCGTGCCGTTTCTTCTGTTGCCTTCCCTTGTTGACCTTCACTTCTCGGTTTCAATCCAACTGATTCGTGCCTTAGCGCGCCTCTTGGGGCATGCCGTGCGGCACTTCGCGGGGGATGGGAAACACCTTGTCATAGCCCCAGTTGTAGACGAAGGCATAGATCAGGTAGAAGACAACGAAGCCCAGATCCAGCACCAGCGCCTCCAGCATGCTGACGCTCAGCCACCAGGACATGACCGGCAGCGCGACGATCAGCAGACCGCCCTCAAAGCCGAAGGTATGCAGCACCCGTTGCCACAGGGTTTTGTGGGTATGGCCCTGATATTTGAGCAGCAGCTTGTCGACCCCGATGTTGTAGATGTAGTTCCAGACCGTGGCCAGCACCGAGAAGAACAGTGCCAGCGGGCCCATATGGTTTAGCCCGACCCCGGTAACCCAGCTGGCCAGCGGGGCGGCAATCAGCAGGCCAATAAATTCAAAGCCAATGGCATGGCGCAGGCGATCGTTACGGGTACGCATAAGTCACTCTCTCAATCAGGTTCATTCACGAATTGCAGGTTAATCTATAGAACCCTAGCGATAGATTCATGTTGGTATCCATCGCTAAAATAGATGGATGAGAGAGATTGCCGGAGGGCCATAAGATGACGCCATCACTGGAACAACTGAGGATCTTGCTGGCGGCCGCCGAAACCGGCTCGTTTTCCGCTGCCGCCCGCAAGCTGGGCAAGGCGCAGTCGGTAGTGAGCAGCGCCATCGCCAATCTGGAGATCGATCTGGCGCTCACCCTGTTTGACCGCAGCGGCCGCTATCCGCAACTGACGGACGCGGGGGCCCGCATGGTGCAGGAGGCGGGGATCCTGCTGGCGCAGAGTGAACGGTTGCAGTCCATTGCCGGGGAGCTGGCGGCCGGAGTGGAGACGCGCCTCACTCTGGCCATCGATGATGACTCCCACCTCCCCTGGCTCGGCACCCTGCTGGAGGAGTTCGCCACTCGTTACCCGACCGTGGAGCTGGAGCTGCTCTTCCCGCTGATGGAAGATGTGACCGAGATGCTGGTGACCGGCCGGGCCCAGCTCGGCATCAGCTATCAGAAGGTGCATCCCCAGCGGGAGATCGTCGCCCGTTCGCTGGGGGAGGTGACCATGCCGCTGGTGGTGTCACCGGATCATCCGCTGGCCCGCAAGCAGCCGCTGCGGGAGGTCGATCTGCAGGGGGCACGCCAGCTGATGGTCACCGGCCGACGGGAAGGGAGCGAGCGCCAGCGTTTTCGCATCTCGGCTCAGGTGTGGTGGGTCGAGGGGGATCTCGGGGTGCTGGAGCTGGTCAAGCGGGGCCTTGGCTGGTCCGCCATCCCGGAATTTCTGCTGCATCAGCCGTTGGCTCGCGGCGAAGTGGTGGTGCTGGAGCCTGACTTTATCGCCAGCCACGCGCTGGCGCTGGAGTTGCAGTGGCATCGCGCCCGCCCGCTGGGGCAGGCGGGGCGCTGGCTGAAGGAGGCACTGCTGGCGCGGGTGCCTAGCTAGCCGACCTTACTCGGTCAGGGCGTAAGGCAGGGGTTGCAGGGTGAGGCGGGAGCCTGCGTCCTGCTTGAGGCGGAATTGGGCGTCAGCCTCGGTATCTTTCGGCAGCACGGCGGTGAGCCACACCTGACCCTGATGTTGCCAGGCGTTGAGCACCATACCGCTGCGGCGCCAATTGTCACCCAGTTGCAGCTCCAGGGTATCGCCGCTGGCGACCGGCTCGCCGGTGGTGCCCGCCAGCAAGAACAGGGCGCGATTGTTGGCGCCGCGATACTTGGCGCGGGCCACCGTCTCCTGCCCCATGTAGCAGCCCTTGTTGAAGCTGATGCCGTCCAGTGCCTGCAGGTTGAGCATCTGCGGGATGAACTCCCCCTGATGCACAGCTTCCATGTGTGGCAGGCCAGCCTTGATCTCGAGCCCCCACCAGAGTGACTCGTCACCTTGCGGCAGGGCGTCGGCTTGCTGATTGCTCACCAGCAGCCAGCGATCCTGTTCAATCTTCACCGCCATGCCGCCGTCGATCAGACCGCTCTGCAGAAGGCCAAATTGCGCGGCGATCCAGCCATCGCTGCCCGTACCGGCGATCCCGGTAGCGTGACGCTCATCGGCGGTGATCTCGACCTTGGAGAAAACGGCAAATTTCTTCAGCTCCGGCAGTTGGCGCTCCAGCACAGAAGAGCTGGTCAGCAGCAGCAGGCTGTCGTTGAGGCAGAGCAGGCGGAAATTGCTCCACAGCTTGCCCTTGGGATCACAGTGGCCGCCCGGGGTCTGTTGCCCTGGTTGCAGGGCGTTGACATCACAGGTGACCTGACCTTGCAGATATTTGGCGCGATCCTGGCCGCTGATACGGGTGATGGCCAGCTTGGTCAGGGGGAAGCGGGTCGGCTCGGCAGGAAAAACAGGTGGTTGCAGGCTCACGATGGTATTCCAGAGAGAAAGTATGTGAGCTGCATGGTAAAGACGTAACTAATGTTTGTCAGCCGGAAAATCCAGCTGGTACCATCCCCCGGTCTTTGTAAGGAGAGTGCCATGTTGAGCCCAGTTGAAAAATCCCGCCTGAAGTGGGCCTGCCGTCGCGGTATGCTCGAGCTGGATGTGATCTTTATGCCCTTTTTCGAACACGAGTTCGACTCCCTGAGCGAAGCCGATCAGCAGACCTTTATCCGCCTGCTGGCGAGCGACGATCCGGATCTGTTCAAATGGTGCATGGGTCATGGTGTCCCTGCCGATCCGGCATTTGCCGCCATGATCCCGATGATCCTGGAGCGCAATCAGGCGCGCCACGACCGCCAGGGGTAATACCGTGGCGCGGGTGATCATGACGGTTCACCCCTCCCGCCATCAGCAATGTTTGCTGGTGGCCCTCTTTTTGTTGCTGCTCTGGCCGGTGGCTGGCCTGATTGCCGGTTGGCAGTGGGCACTGTTGCTGCCCGTCTGGCTGGCGGCGCTCTGGCTGAGCTGGCGTGCGCTCGCCGCGCCCCCGTTCGAGCTTGTCTGGGATGGCCAGTGGCTGCAGTGGCAAGGTCGTCGCTATCAGCTCGACAAGAAAAGCCGCATTCTGCCAGGCGTGCTCAGGCTGGCGCTTTGTCCCGAACCGCAAGAGAGTGGAGCTGTGTCGCCACGGCAACTGTGGCTCTTCTCCGACGCCCTTCCCCCCGAACATTACCGCCTGCTGGCGCGAGCCATCCACTTTCTGCCGTCCCGGCGCTGACGCCTGCTTTCCGTGATGACCATGCGCTGATTTATCGCGATAAGCTGTTGCCATGTGGCTGGCGACACTCTTTTTGTGGCTGAAAAGCGGTTGAAAACAAGTGACCCCGCCGGGGCGGGGTCACTGATTGATGCAACGCTTGGCAGGAAGGGGGATTAATCCCGCTCCGGGGTCAGCACGGTCGGTTTGGAGTCCGGCAGCATATCCGGATAATCCAGGTTGTAGTGCAAGCCGCGAGACTCCTTGCGCTGCAGGGCGCAGTTGACGATAAGCTCGGCCACCTGCAGCAGGTTGCGCAGCTCCAGCAGGTTGTTGGAGACGCGGAAGTTGGCGTAGTACTCCTGCACCTCCTGCTTGAGCAGGTCGATGCGGCGCTTGGCGCGGGCGAGGCGTTTGTTGGTACGCACTATCCCTACGTAGTCCCACATCATCAGCCGCAGCTCGTGCCAGTTGTGCTGGATCACCACCAGTTCGTCGGAGTCTTCCACCTTGCTCTCGTCCCACACCGGCAGGCGCGGCGGCTCCACACTCATCGGCAGCTTGGCCAGAATGTCGGCCCCCGCCTGATGGGCATAGACCACACATTCCAGCAGGGAGTTGGAGGCCATGCGGTTGGCGCCGTGCAGACCGGTGTAGGTCACTTCGCCGATGGCATAGAGGCCGGGAATATCGGTCTGGCCGTTGTTGTCGATCATTACGCCGCCACAGGTGTAGTGAGCAGCAGGCACGATGGGCATCGGCTCCTTGGTGATGTCGATGCCGACCGCAAGGCAGCGCTCATAAATGGTCGGGAAGTGCTTGATGATGAAATCGGCCGGTTTGTGGCTGATGTCCAGATACATGCAATCCGCCCCGAGCCGCTTCATCTCGTGGTCGATGGCGCGGGCGACGATATCGCGCGGTGCGAGCTCGGCCCGCTCGTCAAATTCCGGCATAAAGCGGCTGCCGTCCGGGCGGCGCAGATAGGCTCCCTCGCCACGCAGCGCTTCGGTCAGCAGGAAGTTGGGGTCGTCCGGGTGAAACAGGCTGGTGGGGTGGAACTGGTTGAACTCCAGGTTCGCCACCCGGCAGCCGGCCCGCCATGCCATGGCGATGCCATCGCCAGAGCTCACATCCGGGTTGGAGGTGTACTGGTAGACCTTGGAGGCACCTCCGGTCGCCAGCGCCACGAAACGGGCGCGGATCACTTCGACCTGCTCGGCGTTGCGGTTCCAGACGTAGGCGCCAAGCACCTTGTTGCCCGGCAGGTTGAGCTTGCGGGTGGTGATGAGGTCGACCGCGTTGAAGCGCTCCATCAACTGGATATTGGGGTGGGCGCGCACCTGATCGATCAGGGTGAGCTGCACCGCCTTGCCGGTGGCATCCGCCGCGTGGAAGATGCGGCGATGGCTGTGGCCCCCTTCCCGGGTGAGGTGGTACTGAGACTCGCCGTCGGCGTTCTCCTCCTGATCGAAGGGGACCCCTTGCTGAATGAGCCACTGGATGGACTCGCGGGCGTGGCGTGCGGTGAACTCGACCACTGCCGGGTCACACAACCCGGCGCCCGCGTTGAGCGTGTCGCTCACGTGGGATTCGATGCTGTCGGTTTCGTCGAAAACGGCAGCGATGCCTCCTTGCGCATAGAAAGTGGCCCCTTCACTGATGGGCCCCTTGCTCAGAACCAGGACTTTGGCGTGGTCTGCCAATCGCAACGCGAGGGACAAACCAGCGGCACCGCTGCCAATGATCAGTACATCGCAAAGGTATTCAACACTTGCTTTCATAAGTATCATTGGCCTGGATTAAGAACTGGCACCATGGTAGCCCAAGCGAGGGCGAGGATGCAGCCTGCATCACATTTTTTTCAATTGAAGCGAACTTTCTCTGATTCTCCCTGTCTGAACTTGTGCGCTTAGAAAGGGCCGGAAAAGAAGAACGATAACCTGATGGGGGTTTTACGGCTCTGATGAGCGACCAGAATCTACTGGACGAACAGCTGGTTGAACGGGTCCAGCGCGGCGATAAAGCAGCTTTCAACCTGTTGGTAAAAAAATACCAGCATAAGGTGGTCAACCTGGTTGCCAGGTATGTCAACAATCCCGGTGATGTGCCCGATGTGGCGCAAGAGGCCTTTATAAAAGCCTACCGTGCATTGCCGACATTCCGTGGCGAAAGTGCTTTTTACACCTGGTTGTACCGAATTGCCGTGAACACGGCGAAGAATTATCTCACCTCCCAGGGGCGCAGGCCCCCGAGCAGTGATGTGGAGGCTGACGAAGCGGAGTCTTATGGTGGTGGTGAAGCCTTGCAAGAGGTCTCAACCCCCGAAAACCTGGCGCTGACTGACGAGATCAAACGCACCGTGTTTTCAGCCATAGAGGCGTTGCCGGAAGACCTGAGGACAGCTATCACCCTCCGCGAACTGGAAGGGCTGAGCTACGAAGAGATTGCCGAAATCATGGATTGCCCAGTGGGTACGGTCAGATCCCGTATCTTCCGGGCGAGGGAAGCAATCGATAAAAAGCTGCAACCTCTGATCGAGAATTAACTGGGGAAAGACGGGTTAACTTATGGCAAATAAAGAGCAAATCTCTGCCCTGATGGATGGTGACCTGAGTGACGCAGAGGTACTGAACGAGCTGGAGATGGACTCCGGCTTGCAAGATACTTGGGGTCGTTACCACCTGATCGGCGATGCCATGCGGGGTGACCTGCCGGTCAATCTGCAACTGGATCTCAGTGATAGCATCATGGCTGCGCTGGAGGATGAGCCCACCATACTGGCACCCAAGCCGGTCGAGACGGCTCCCGTGCTGCAACCTGTCGTTGCATCGGTCAAGACTGATTCCAATGTGGTTCCGTTGTTCCGCCGTGTCGGTCAGCAGCTGGGGCAATACGCCATTGCCGCCTCCGTGGCCGCCGCTGTTATCTTCGGAGTGCAGCATTATCAGGGACAGGATGGCGTTCCGGCCAATCCGGTGCTCAATACCATTCCAATCGGTGGCAGCGCGGCGCCTGTGAGCGTCCATTATCCGCAACAGGATGGTGCCCGTGCCCGTCAGCAAGGTCTGACCGAACAGCAGATGCAGGAACAGCGGGAGCGGATCAACGCCTTCCTGCGTGACCACCAGTTGCAGCAGCGCCTGTTGCAAGACAGGCAGAACCAACAATAACGAGTCGTCAGGGATATCAACGTGCGCCAGTACAGCCGTATTTTACTGGCCTCTCTCCTGCTGATCAGTGCCAAGGCCTCGGCCGACGATAAGTCGGCCGAGGCCTTGTTGCAGCAGATGCAGAGTGCCGTGCAGCAACAGAACTTCGAATTGTCCATGGTCAAGGCCCGTCAGGGACGTCTTGAACCGATCCGCATCAGCCATGCCGTGATCGATGGCAAGGAGGTAGCCCATCTCAGCTATCTCGATGGCAAGGCGATCGAGTATCTCCAGCGCCAGAATGAATACACCTTCTTTGAAAACAGCCACGATCCCTACACCCTGAAGGATGCCCGCTTTCCCGGTATCTGGTCGACCCTGGTGAAGATGCCGTTGGCACAGGTGCTGGAGAGTTATGATCCTGTGCTTGCTGGCCGTAGCCGGGTGGCCGGCGAGGTCGCTCAAGTCGTCAGGTTGGTGCCCAAGGAAGCTGACAAATATGGCTTTGTGCTCTGGATTGACGAACGTAGTCACCTGTTGCTGCGAGTCGACATGGTGGAGCGGGAGGGCAATCTAGTGGAGCAGATGCTGGGGGTGGATCTGCAATTGCAACAAAAACCGTCCCCATGGCTGGTAAAGCTGGCCAACAGCAAGCAGCCCTCGGCGCTGGCGCTGGAGGATGCCTATCCTGCACCGCAACAGCAGTTGAACTGGCAGATCACCTGGTTGCCCGATGGCTTCAAGGTGCTGTCGCAAGACCGGCACCAGCTGGTGACCACCAGTATGCCGGTGGATTACATGATGCTCTCCGACGGGCTGGTGGATCTCTCGGTCTATGTCTCCCGGGTCGATCCCAAGCAGGCGGTGCGCCAGCAGCTGATCCGCCAGGGGGCGACCTCGCTGGTGAGCTATGTCAACGAGGTGGGGGTCGAGATCACCGTGGTCGGCGAGGTGCCTGCCGAGACCGCCAAGCGCATCGCCGAGTCGGTGCAGCCGCTGGCTCGCAACGAAGCGGTGCAGTGAGTCCATGTTCTGGGTTCACAGTAGTGTGCGGCTTGCCGTTGGCTGTGAGTCGTGTTCAGATCCTGCCATTGCATGAGCACGAGGTGTTGCCGTGAATGAGATGAGTGAAGAGCTGGCGACCGTGGTGGCCATTGAGGGTGACCATGCCTGGGTGGAGTGCGAGCGTCGCTCCGCCTGCAGTGGTTGTCAGCAGCAATCCAACTGCGGTACCGGCACCGTGGCCAAGGCATTTCCCCTAAAAGCTCCCCGCTTGCGGGTCAGGCTGACCGCCGAGGTGCGGGTTGGCCAGCAAGTGAGGCTCGGTATCCCGCAAGAGAGTCTGCTGCGCGGGGCGGCGCTGGTCTATGTGTTGCCGCTGTTTTGCCTGCTTGCTGGCGCCTTGCTGGGGCAGCTCTGGCTGGCACCGCTGCTCTCGGGGGGGGAGGGGATCACCATTATCTGCTGCCTGCTTGGGGGCGTGCTGGGCTTTTTACTGGTTCGTTACTTTTCCAACCGCCTGGATCAGGGGCGCTACGGCCCGCAGATGCTCGGCGTGGTCGTCCCTGTCCGCATCCTCCCCTGACTGAACAGGCGCTATTTCACTGGCGCTGGCGACTAAAGAATGGCCGTCAGCCGGGTTATCCAGTAAAATCGCGCCTCCATAACTGACCTTAACTAATTTTGAGTGACTCTTGCTCGATGAAACACATTCGTAACTTTTCGATTATTGCGCACATCGACCACGGTAAATCGACCCTGTCGGACCGTCTGATCCAGACTTGCGGTGGCTTGTCCGACCGCGAGATGCAGGCTCAGGTGCTTGACTCCATGGATCTGGAGCGCGAGCGCGGCATTACCATCAAAGCACAGAGTGTGACCCTGAACTACCAGGCACAAGACGGTAACACCTACCAGCTGAACTTTATCGACACCCCGGGCCACGTGGATTTCTCCTACGAGGTCTCCCGCTCTTTGGCGGCCTGTGAAGGGGCGCTGCTGGTGGTGGATGCCGGCCAGGGGGTTGAGGCACAGACTCTGGCCAACTGCTATACCGCCATGGAAATGGATCTGGAAGTGGTGCCGGTGCTGAACAAGATTGACCTGCCGGCCGCAGAGCCGGAGCGGGTTGCCGAGGAGATCGAAGACATCGTCGGTATCGACGCGGTCGATGCGGTGCGCTGCTCCGCCAAGACCGGTCTGGGTGTTGACCTGGTGTTGGAAGAGATCGTCGCCAAGATCCCGGCGCCGGAAGGTGACCCGGATGCCCCGCTGCAGGCGCTGATCATCGACTCCTGGTTCGACTCCTATCTGGGCGTTGTCTCTTTGGTGCGGATCAAGAACGGTTCCCTGAAGAAGAACGACAAGATCAAGGTGATGAGCACCGGTCAGGTGTGGGGTGTCGATCGTATCGGTATCTTCACACCCAAGCAGGTGGATACTCAGGGTCTGGGTTGCGGCGAGGTAGGTTGGGTTGTCTGCGGTATCAAGGACATCCACGGCGCGCCGGTGGGCGATACCCTGACTCAGGCCAAGAACGGTGCCGACAAGGCGCTGGCTGGCTTCAAGAAGGTGAAGCCGCAGGTTTATGCGGGTCTGTTCCCTATCTCCAGCGATGACTACGAGTCGTTCCGTGACGCCCTCGACAAGCTCTCCCTGAACGATGCCTCCCTGTTCTTCGAACCGGAGAGCTCCACTGCGCTGGGCTTCGGCTTCCGTTGCGGCTTCCTCGGCATGCTGCACATGGAGATCATTCAGGAGCGTCTGGAGCGTGAATACGATCTGGATCTGATCACCACGGCGCCGACAGTAGTGTATGAGATCGAGCTGACCGACGGCTCCACCATCCATATCGACAGCCCGGCCCAGATGCCTGCCATCACCAGCATCAAGGAGATGCGCGAGCCGATCGCCGAGTGTCACATCCTGCTGCCGCAGGAGTACATGGGCAACGTGATCACCCTCTGTATCGAGAAGCGTGGCGTGCAGACCAACATGGTCTACCACGGCAAGCAGGTGGCACTGACCTATGAAATCCCGATGGCGGAAGTGGTGCTCGACTTCTTCGACCGTCTGAAATCCACCAGTCGCGGTTACGCCTCGCTGGATTACGGCTTCAAGCGTTTCGAAACCTCCGACATGGTCCGTCTGGACATCATGATCAACGGTGAGCGCGTCGATGCCCTGGCCATCATCACCCACAAGGACAACGCCCAGTATCGCGGTCGTCAGGTGGTGGAGAAGATGCGCGAGCTGATCCCGCGCCAGATGTTCGATATCGCCATTCAGGCGGCCATCGGCAACCAGATCATCGCGCGCAGCACCGTCAAGGCGTTGCGTAAAGACGTAACCGCCAAGTGTTACGGTGGTGACGTGAGTCGTAAGAAGAAACTGCTGAACAAGCAGAAAGAAGGTAAGAAGCGGATGAAGTCCCTCGGCCGTGTCGACGTGCCGCAGGAAGCCTTCCTCGCGATTCTCCACGTCGGAAAGGATTAATAGATGGCAAGCACGTTTTCCCTGATCCTGGTGGTGGTCTGCGCGATCACCGGTGTTATCTGGTGTCTGGACAAGATGATTTGGTCCAAGCAGCGCGCCGCCAAGATTGCCGTGGCTCGTGCCCATGGCGGTGCCCACCTGGATGAGAAGACCCTGGCCAAGGTGGCCCCTGTGCCGGTCTGGATTGAACAGACCGCCGGGGTCTTCCCGGTCATCACCTTTGTGCTGATCCTGCGTTCGTTCATTTTTGAACCGTTCCAGATCCCGTCAGGTTCCATGATGCCCACCCTGCTGGTGGGCGACTTCATCCTGGTGGAAAAATTTGCCTATGGTCTGCGGGATCCGGTGACCAACACCAAGTTCCTCGAGACTGGCGAGCCCAAGCGTGGCGACGTGGTGGTGTTCAAGTATCCCCTTGAACCGCGCGTTGACTACATCAAGCGGGTGGTCGGCATGCCGGGTGATCGGGTCATCTATCGCAACAAGGAGCTGATGATCCGGCCCAAGTGCGAAGAGCAGGAAGGGAAAACGTGCCCGGGCTTCAAGAAGCTCGACGTCAAGTTTGAACAAAGAGGCGAATTTACCCAGATGGGGATCCCCCTTGATCGCTATACCGAGCAGTTGGGCGATGTCTCCCACGAGACCCTGCGCAATCCGCTGATGCCCGACATGGTTGGCCGTTACTATCGCCAGCCCGGCACCTACCCCGACGAGTGGGTGGTACCGGAAGGCCAGTATTTCGTGATGGGCGACAACCGCGACAACAGCACCGATAGCCGCTTCTGGGGCTTTGTGCCCGAGCAGAATCTGGTCGGCAAGGCGGTCGCTATCTGGATAAGTTTTGAATTCGAGCGCGAAGAAGGCTCCCTGCTGCCAAGTTGGGTACCGACAGGTGTGCGCTTCAACCGCATTGGCGGAATCAAGTAAATGAATATCAAGATGAACAGACTGCAGTCCCGTCTCGGGCATGTCTTTGCGGATCTGGAACTGCTGACCCGGGCGCTGACTCACCGCAGCGCCGGTTCCCGTCACAATGAACGACTGGAATTTCTGGGGGACTCCATTTTGAGTCTGGTGATTGCCGATGATCTCTTCCACCGCTTCCCGCAAGCGGCGGAAGGGGATCTCAGCCGGATGCGCGCCACCCTGGTGCGCGAGAAGACCCTGGCCGAACTGGGCCGGGAGTTCGACCTCGGGGATCACCTGATCCTCGGTCCCGGCGAACTCAAGAGCGGCGGTTTTCGCCGCGAATCCATTCTGGCCGACACGGTCGAGGCGGTGATCGGTGCCGTCTATCTGGATACCAATCTTGAGACGGTGCGGACACTGCTGCTGAGCTGGTATGCCAGCCGCCTGGAAGAGATCAAGCCGGGCATCGAGCAGAAAGATCCCAAGACCCGTCTGCAAGAAATTTTGCAGGGAAGCCGCAAATCCCTGCCGACCTACACTGTGACCAACGTCAAGGGCGAGGCCCACAACCAGGAGTTCACCGTCCAGTGTGACGTGGAAGGTCTGGATGGTCCCCTCGTCGGGGTCGGCACCAGCCGTCGCAAGGCCGAACAGGCCGCGGCGCAGCAAGCATTGGAAAAACTGTCATGACAGATACCACCTACTGCGGCTTTGTTGCCATCGTGGGCCGCCCGAATGTGGGTAAGTCCACCCTGCTCAACAAGCTGCTTGGCCAGAAGGTCAGCATCACCTCGAAGAAGCCCCAGACCACCCGTCACCGGATTTTGGGGATCGACACCGAGGATAACTACCAGACCATCTATGTCGACACCCCGGGTCTGCACATTGAAGAGAAACGGGCCATCAACCGTCTGATGAACCGTGCCGCCACCAGTTCGCTGGGTGATGTGGCCATGGTGGTGTTCATGGTCGACGGTACCCACTGGACCAAAGACGATGAGATGGTGCTGGGCAAGCTGCGCAATCTCAAGTGCCCGGTGGTGCTGGCGGTCAACAAGATCGACAACGTCAAAGAGAAAGAAGATCTGCTGCCCCACCTCGAGTGGCTGGGCCAACAGATGAACTTCGCCCATATTCTGCCCATCAGTGCTGAAAAGGGCACCAACGTGGAGAAGATCCGCGAGTGGGCCAAGGATCTGCTGCCGGAAAACGTCCATTTCTTCCCGGAAGATTACGTGACCGACCGCTCCTCCCGCTTTATGGCCTCCGAAATCATCCGCGAGAAGCTGATGCGCTTCACCGGTGAGGAGTTGCCCTACTCGGTGACGGTGGAGATCGAGCGATTCAAGGTGGAAGAGAACGGCCTCTATCACATCCACGGCCTGATCCTGGTCGAGCGCGATGGCCAGAAGAAGATGGTCATCGGTAACAAGGGCGAGAAGATCAAGACCATCGGCACCGAAGCGCGCCTCGACATGGAACGTCTGTTCCAGAACAAGGTGCACCTCGAGCTGTGGGTCAAGGTCAAATCCGGTTGGGCTGACGATGAGCGCGCCCTGCGCAGCCTCGGGTATGGTGACGACTGATTGCTGACCCCGGCTTTCGTCATCCACAGTCGGCCCTATCGGGAGACCAGCCAGCTGGTCGAGGTCTTCACCCAGGATAGTGGCCGATTTACTCTGGTGGCTCGCGGTTCTCGCGGGCCACGCTCCCCTCTCAAGGGGCTGCTGCAACCCTTTACCCTGCTCACCATCGCCTGGCGCGGCAAGGGTGATCTCAAGAACCTCACCCAGGTCGAATGCCCGGATCACTCCCTGCGTCTCGGTGGCGATCGCCTCTTCTACGGCCTCTATCTCAACGAGTTGGTCTACTACCTGCTGGAAGCGCACACCCCGTTCCCTGAAGTATTCGATGCCTATGCTCGTGCCATCATGGCGCTGGCCGATGGCGAGACGCCGGAGCTGCCGCTGCGTCGCTTCGAGTTCCTGCTGTTGCAGGCGCTCGGCTATGCGGTGGATTTCGAATACACGGCGGACGACGAGTCGCCCATCGAGCCGACCCTGCTCTATGGCTTCGAGCGTGAATTGGGCTTTGTTGCTTGCGAGCGGGCGCCGGATCCCCGTACCCTGTTTCTCGGTGCCCACCTGCTCGCCTTTGCCGAGGGACGTTTCGATACCCCTCCCTTGCTGCAGGCGGCCAAACGTTTCAGCCGATTGGCGTTGCAACCCTATCTGGGCAAGCGCCAGCTAAAGAGCCGGGAGCTGTTTTTAAAACGCAAAGCCAGCATGCAAGGCTGACACAGATTACAGACATACGGATATTGGCGCGGTGTGATTCGCTGACCGCGCAGTCAACAGATGAAGCCTTTCAAGGAGTTCTCAATGAGTGAAATCTATCTGGGTGTGAACATCGACCATATCGCCACCCTGCGCAACGCCCGTGGCACCCAGTATCCGGATCCGGTACAGGCCGCGTTCGTGGCCGAGCAGGCCGGGGCCGATGGCATTACCGTGCATCTGCGTGAAGATCGCCGCCACATCACCGACCGCGATGTGGAGATCCTGCGCCAGACTATCCAGACCAGAATGAACCTGGAGATGGCGGTGACCGAAGAGATGATCGGCATCGCCTGCCGCATCAAGCCCCACTTCGTCTGTCTGGTGCCGGAGAAGCGCACCGAAGTGACCACCGAGGGCGGTCTGGACGTGGCCGGTCAGCTGGACAAGGTGACTGACGCCGTTGCCCGCCTCTCTGCTGTGGGTGCCCAGGTATCCCTCTTTATCGACGCCGATCCCATCCAGATCGATGCGGCTGCCGAGAGTGGCGCCCCCTTTATCGAGATCCATACCGGCCGTTACGCCGATGCCACCACAGATGCTGAGCGCAACGCCGAGTTCAAGCGCATCGCCGCCGGTGCCTCCTATGCCGCTGGCAAGGGGCTCAAGGTCAATGCCGGCCACGGCCTGCACTACCACAACGTCAAGGCCATCGCCGCCATCCCCGAGCTCTATGAGCTCAACATCGGCCACGCCATCATCGGCCGCGCCGCCTTCGATGGTTTGGCCAAAGCCGTGAGCGACATGCGCCTGCTGATGCAGGAAGCCCGTCAGGGGATCTGAGTTGCAAAATAGGCCCGCGGCTTGAGACCGGCCGCCAAAAATAACAAGGGACGCCACGGCGTCCTTTGTTGTTTTTAGGTCAATTAATGCGGGGCTAATGAGTTGGCGGCACCCGCGCAGTAATAACCCAGCACAATCGGCTATAAGCAGTTGATGTCAAAAGGGTTACACTGGTTGACCCTGTGAGTTGGACTAGATTGTTATGGATCATCCCCTGTACCACCCCGATATCACCGAACTTGAACCTGTCGCCCGCGCGGCGGGGGCGGCCATCATGGCCATCTACAGCCAGCCTTTCGCGGTGGAGTACAAGAGCGACGAGAGTCCGCTGACCGCGGCCGACAAGGGGGCTCATGAGGTGATCGTTCAGGCGTTGGCTCGGCTGACTCCGGATATCCCTGTATTGTCTGAGGAGTCGGGGGCCGAGGTGATGGCAGCGCGCCACGGCTGGTCACGCTACTGGCTGGTGGATCCCCTCGATGGCACCAAGGAGTTTGTCTCCCGCAACGGCGAGTTCACCGTCAATATCGCACTGATTGAAGAGGGGGCGCCGCGCTGGGGGCTGGTTTATGCGCCGGTGCTGGACAAGCTCTGGTATGGCGGCAAAGGAGTAGGCGCCTGGCGCATCGCCGATGGCAAGCGCGAGTCGATCCAGACCCGGCCTCATCGTGAAGGAGAAGCGTGGCGAGTGGTGGGCAGTCGCAACCACCTGTCGCAGGAGACCCTCGATTTCTTGGCTCCTTTTGGCGAGATCGAGCTGGTATCGATGGGCAGCTCCCTCAAGTTCTGCATCATTGCCGAGGGGGGCGCCGAGCTCTATCCACGCCTCGCCCCCACCTGCGAGTGGGATACCGGCGCGGCGCAGGCGGTGCTGGAGGGGGCGGGGGGCAGCGTCACCCAGCTCGATGGCTCATCCCTTGCCTACAACAAGCCCGATATCCTCAATCCCTGGTTTGTCGCAAAGGCATAAACGAGATATCGGGATGCAAAAAGGCCGGACTGGAATGAACTTCCAGTCCGGCCTTTTTTATTTCGCTATTCGCTTCGGGTCAGAAGACCTTTTTGAACGGCTTGATGGTCACTTTGGCATAGACGCCAGCTGCCACATAGGGATCGGCATCGGCCCAGGCTTTGGCGTCCGCCTGCGAGGCAAACTCGGCGATGACGGTGCTGCCGGTAAAGCCCGCATCGGCCGGATCCTCAGCATCGATAGCCGGGTTGGGGCCAGCGGTCAGCAGGCGACCTTCATCCTGCAGGGCTTGCAGGCGAGCCAGATGGGCAGGGCGAACTTGCTTGCGCAGTGGCAGGCTATCGGGGACATCTTCGGAGTAGATGAGATACCACATGAGAGGATCCTTTTCTGATGAGGGTTATTCTTTGGGTTCGTCTTTTTGCTGGGACAACTGCTCGGCAGGGATGTGGCGATAGAGATAGACGCCGCTCAGCAGGGTAAAGACCAGCGTCATCCCCAGCAGGCCGAACACCTTGAAGTTGACCCACATCTCTTGCGGCAGGTTGAACGCCACGTAGAGGTTGAGCAGGCCACAGACGGTAAAGAAGCCGACCCAGCCGAGATTGACTGTGTCCCAGACCTTATCGGGTGCTTGCAGCTCCTTGGCCAACATCTGTTTGATCAGATTCTTGCCAAAGCCGTAGCGGCTGATAAGCAGACCCAGTGCGAACAGCACGTTGATGACAGTCACTTTCCACTTGATGAAGGTGTCATCGTGGAAGAAGACGGTGAGGCCGCCGAAGAAGCCAACCAGCAGGAAGGTAAAGAGCTGCATCTTCTCGACCTTGCGATAGCGGATCCAGCTATAGGCGAGCTGCAGACCGGTGACCACTACCAGTGCACCAGTGGCCATGTAGATGTCGTAAAACTTGTAGACCGCGAAGAAAACGATAAGTGGAATAAATTCAATAAATTGCTTCATGTCTGGCGCCTAGTCCTCAAAGATGGCCTGCAAATTTCGCCCAGTCTACCTGCATGGCGGACAACGGCAAATGAATAAGACCGCTCATTTTTACGCCGGTTCCGCGCTGTCGCCAAACAGTTGACGTGCAATGGAGATCCCCAGTCGCTGCTGATCGGCCAGCAGGTCGCGGATATGGCGCTCTTCAATCAGGGGATTGAGCAGCACGGCACGCAGCAGGGTAAGCGGCTGGGCACCGTAGCGCACCACGGCCCGCTGGGTGCGGGAGACAAAGCTGTGCCCCTCGGCCCGCTGGGCTTTTTGCAGTGCCACGTTGAAGTCGTTGATCTGCGCATTGGCCGTCTCATCCAGCACCTTGCCCTGCAGGTGGGGCGGGATGCAGCGGTAGGATAGCAGGTTCATCACCGGCGCTGACATCAGCTCGAAAGCAGGATCGCTTTCGATGAGCTCGGCCATCAGCCGGGCCCGGTCGTAGTTGGCTTCGATAAGCTCGGCATAGCCTTGCTGGCCGAAGAGTTGGAAAGCGGCATCCAGATAGAGGGCGTTGGCCGGGCGGGTGCCCTCCAGGGTAAAGCGACCCTGATCGAACGAGGTGGCGCGAATGGCATAGGGCGCCTCTCGCTTGACTGCCATCATCAGGTTGGGCTGGCGGCAGAGCAGCATGCCGGTACCAAGCGGCACCAGCAGTTGCTTGTGGCCATCGAGGGTGACGGTGTCAGCCTGCTCTATTCCGGCAAGCAGACCTTGATAGCGGGGAGAGAAGAGGGTCGGGCCGCCCCAGGCGGCATCCACGTGGAAGTGGATCTGCTCGCGCTCGGCGATGGCGGCCAGCTCAGGCAGGGGGTCGATGGAGCCAAAGTCGGTACTGCCTGCCACGCCGACCAATGCCAGTACTTTCAATTTCTGCTCTTTGCACTGGATCAGCGCCTGCTCCAGCGCAGCCAGACTGAGCCGGTTCTGCTCGTCGGTCTCAAGGCGCCAGACGCTGCGGGCGCCCAGTCCCAGCAGATCCATCCCCTTGTCGAAGGAGTAGTGCATCAGCCGGGAACCCAGAATAACGGCGCCCCGATAGCCCTGCTCATAGAGGGCGAACAGGTTGTCGCCACAGGCGCGGTTGCGGGCCAGCCACAGTGCCGTGACGTTGGCGATGGTGCCGCCGCTGGTCATGACGCCGAGGGCGGCATCCTTGGCATGCATCTGCTCGCCGTAGAAGGCATCGTCCCGGCCATAGATGAGGCGGTGCAGCTTGGCCAGCACCTCTCGCTCCAGAAAGCTGAGCAGGCGGGAGGACTCCATCTTCATCGGATTCTGGTTCAGCATCACCAGCAGGCGCGACAGCTCGGCAGTGAAGGCTGGCAGTGGCGCCGTCATATGGCCCATGTAGCGTGGCGAGGTGAGGTGCGAGGCGCCGGGTACCAGAGTAGCCAGCCGCGCCAGATACTCCTCGATAGGTTGGCCGACTGCAGGCATGCGGGATTGATCGAGCTGGTGGGTGAACAGGTCGCGCTGATAGGGGGCCTGACTGTCGTCGGAGTGGTGGAAGCTCTCCAGCAAGGTGTTCATCGCCTCGCCAAAGGCGGGATCTGCTTGTGCAAACAGCTCAGTCAACTTCATCAGGTTCTCCAGACCAGGTCACCGGTGTTGGTGTCTATGCCGCTTCTGTCGGGCATCGGCGGCAGAGCATACACCAAAGGGGGGCGGGTGACAGCCACCCCATTTTTTAAGCGAACGCTTGTACTCCGAAATGGCGCTGGGTAGAGTGAGCCACAGTTATTGTGGAGTCGATGTTATGAGTGGTGTGATGGATTACTCCCCCCGGGAGGAGCTGGCAAACCGGCTGAGTCACGGTGCGGGATTGTTGCTGGGGATTGTCGGGCTGGTGCTGTTGCTCATCAAGGGATGGGGGCAGGGTACGCAGGCGCTGGTGAGCTACAGCCTTTATGGCGGCAGTCTGGTGCTGCTCTATCTCGCCTCGACCCTCTATCACAGCATGGCGGAAGGGCGGGCCAGACGTTGGTGCAAGGTGTTTGATCACTGCGCCATCTATCTGCTGATTGCCGGCACCTATACCCCCTTCCTGCTGGTGGCGCTCGACACGCAGCTGGCGAAGGGCTTGATGGTGGTGATCTGGGCCCTGGCGCTGGCTGGTGTGGTGTTCAAGCTGGTGTTTATCAACCGCTTCAAGAAGTTGTCGCTCTTTACCTACCTGATGTTGGGCTGGCTGTCGCTGGTGGTCATCTATCAGCTCTATATCCATCTGGCCGGTGAGGGGCTGCTGCTGCTCGGGCTTGGCGGCCTTATCTACAGCCTCGGGGTCATCTTCTATGTGGCCAAGCAGATCCCCTATAACCACGCCATCTGGCATCTCTTTGTGCTGGGTGGCAGCGTTTGTCACTTTATGGCCATTTACGGCTACGTCGCCTAACGTCTTGCAACTAGCCCTTAATTGGTATTTTGGGCGCGTAAAAGGATAAATTCGTGCGGTATCACACAGTTGGCATCAGCGTTTGCTGACAAGCTAGGGCCAGTTCAATTCGCAAAGGATGCACGAAATGAGTGAAATCGCGCTTTCCATCAGCATGTTGTCGCTGGTGGCAGTGCTAGGACTCTGGCTGGGAAACTGGCGAGTCTATGGCGTTGGCTTGGGAATAGGGGGGGTGCTGTTCGGCGGCATCATAGTGGGTCACTTTGCAGGCGCCTCCGATCTCGCGCTGGATGCACAAACGCTTCACTTTATTCAAGAATTTGGCCTGATCCTGTTTGTCTATACCATCGGCATCCAGGTCGGGCCGGGTTTCTTCTCGTCATTGCGCAGTTCGGGTCTCAAACTCAACGCCTTTGCCGCTTTGCTGGTCATCCTTGGCTGCGTGGTGGCCGCAGGCTTGCATCAATTTTTCGATGTGCCGTTGCCGGTCATTCTGGGGGTCTTCTCCGGTGCCGTCACCAATACGCCATCCCTCGGTGCGGGCCAGCAGATCCTGGCCGAGCTGGGCGCCGCGCCCGGTTCTACCGGTTTGATGGGGATGGGATATGCGGTTGCCTATCCGTTTGGTATCTGTGGCATTTTGCTCACCATGTGGCTGGTCAGGGTCTTCTTTCGCATCAAGATCGACGATGAAGCCGCCCAGTTCGAGCTACAAACCGGTAAAACCAAGGAGAGCTTGCAGACCATCAACATCGCGGTGCGCAACCCCAACATGCACGGCCTGATGCTGAGCGAGATCCCGAGTCTCGACGAGTCTGATGTCATCTGTTCACGGCTCAAACGGGGCGACGAGCTGATGGTGCCACGGCCGGAATCCCGTATCGAACTGGGTGACTTGCTGCACCTGGTGGGTGAGCGTCACGCGCTGCACAAGGTGTTGCTGGTGTTGGGGGAGGAGGTGGAGACCTCGCTCTCGACCCGGGGCACCGATCTGCGCGTCGAGCGAGTAGTGGTGACCAACGAGCAGGTTCTTGGCAAGAAGATCCGCGATCTGGATATCAAACAACGCTATGACGTGGTGATCTCCCGTCTCAACCGGGCTGGCATCGAACTGGTGCCGACCAGTCAGACCAGCCTGCAGTTTGGTGACATCCTCAACCTGGTGGGGCGCCTCGATGCCATCGAAGCGGTGACCAATGTGGTCGGCAACGTGCAGCAAAAACTGCAGCAGGTGCAGATGTTGCCGGTATTTATCGGGATTGGCCTCGGTGTATTGCTCGGCTCCATCCCCTTCTACCTGCCCGGTTTCCCGGCCGCTCTCAAATTGGGTCTGGCGGGTGGGCCGCTGGTGGTGGCGCTGATCCTGTCGCGGGTCGGCAGCATCGGCAAGCTCTACTGGTTTATGCCCCCCAGCGCCAACCTGGCGCTGCGGGAGATCGGTATCGTGCTGTTTCTGGCGGTGGTCGGCTTCAAGTCCGGTGCCGGCTTCGTCGATACCCTGATCAACGGTGATGGCCCGGCCTGGATGCTCTACGGCATGGCGATCACCCTGATCCCGCTGCTGGTGGTCGGTGTGTTGGCGCGCCTCTACGGCAAGATGAATTATCTGACCCTGTGCGGCTTGCTGGCCGGCTCCATGACAGACCCTCCCGCGCTGGCCTTTGCCAACGCCATGCACCCGACCAGTGGCGCCAGTGCGCTCTCATACGCCACTGTCTACCCGCTGGTGATGTTCCTGCGGATCATCTCGCCACAGCTGCTGGCTATCATCCTCTGGGCGGGAGCATAGGGTTAATCTTGACGGGAGCATGCCTTGTCATGCTTCTGTCACTGTTTTGTAATGTATTGATATATTAGGTTTTACCCTTCCGACCTTGCCATTTCATACCCTCCTGCCTGGCTGAACGATTCAGCTTCAAATCAGTCTATCCTTTCGAATTTTCGAGCTGGTTATTTGCTCCATCTGTATACACAGTAGGCTGTTGCTTATTGCATGCA
Organism: Aeromonas sp. 55A; assembly: GCF_051919665.1. Classification (NCBI taxonomy): domain Bacteria; kingdom Pseudomonadati; phylum Pseudomonadota; class Gammaproteobacteria; order Aeromonadales; family Aeromonadaceae; genus Aeromonas; species Aeromonas sp. 55A. Next base: position 2,559,938 of record NZ_JBQBEH010000008.1, read on the forward strand.
AATCAGGATCCAGGAGAGAACATGATTACTAACACCATTACCATGGAACAGGGCATCACAATTACCCAACTCAAAGGGCAGGCTTATCAGATTGCTGACGATGGCAGTCAAAGATTGTTGGCTGAAGGTGATGTGCTGCCGAAAGGGGCGGTGATCATGTCGCCGGATGGCGCCAGTTTTATGGGCGGCGGAAAGTCGTTCAATGTGCAACCAGCCAGCGAGCAGAGTGAGCCTGCCGAAGAGGGAGATGCTCCCCAGCTGGCGCAAAACGGCGCTACAGGTACACCTGATGATATCAATGCCCTGCAACAGGCGATCTTGGGTGGCGCGGACCCGACCCAGGCCTTTGAAGCCTCTGCCGCAGGCGGTGCACCTGCTGCCGGTGGTGGCGGTATTGGGGGCGTCGCCGGTGCCAGTGGCAACGGCGGTTTTGTCACCATCGACCGTACCGGTTCCGCAACCATTGCTGAAGCCACTTTCGATACCACCTATAACGCCAATGGTGAACTACCGCTTGGTGCTGCTGGCGAGGATGAGGTATTTGACCTGACTCCGCCCATCATTTCCGTCGTTGCGCCAGATAACACCAATGACACCACTCCGACCCTGACCGGAACCACGGATGCTCCTGCTGGCAGCACTGTGACCTTGCTGGTCACCGATGCAAACGGTAATCAACAAACCCTGACCGCTATCGTCACACCCAGCGGTACCTTCACCGTGGATGTGGTCACCCCATTGGCCGAGGGTTCTTATACCGTTACCGCCACTGTGACCGATCCGGCCGGCAACACCGGCACCGCGACCGACGATGGCAGCGTCGATGTGACAGCTCCCGTGATCACGGTCGATGCGCCGGACAACACCAACGACACCACCCCGACCATTACCGGTACAACGGATGCCCCGGCGGGCAGTACCGTTACCCTGGTCGTGACCGATGCTAACGGCAACCAGCAGACCCTTACCGCCACCGTACAGCCGGACGGCAGCTACAGCGTGGATGTCACCACCCCATTGGCGGAAGGCAGCTATCAGGTGACGGCCAGCGTCACCGACCCGGCTGGCAACACCGGCACCGCGACCGACGATGGCAGCGTCGATGTGACAGCTCCCGTGATCACAGTTGATGCGCCGGACAACACCAACGACACCACTCCGACTATTACCGGTACGACGGATGCCCCGGCGGGCAGTACCGTTACCCTGGTCGTGACCGATGCTAACGGCAGCCAGCAGACCCTGACCGCCATCGTACAGCCGGACGGCAGCTACAGCGTGGATGTCACCACCCCATTGGCGGAAGGCTCTTATACCGTCACCGCGACTGTGACCGATCCGGCCGGCAACACCGGCACCGCGACCGACGACGGCAGTGTGGACATCACCGCCAACATCACGGTGAGCCTGGATGACGTCAACAGCGGCAACGTCGCCAATGCCCCGATCAGCGGCACCTCCGATGTCGGCCCAGACCGTACCGTGACCCTGGTGATCACCGACGCCAATGGCAACACCGTGGAAACCACCGCAACCACCGGTGCCGATGGCAGCTACACCACCAACGTTGACCTCCGCAGCCTGGCCGATGGCAATCTGGTCGTCACCGCAAGCGTCACCGACGCAGCCGGCAACACCGCCAATGCCAGCGACGACACCACCCTGCTCGACACCGAAGCCGAAGCCACCATCGAACTCAACGTCATTGCCGGCGATGACATCCTCAACGCCGAAGAGGCCAAGGGCGATGTCGCCGTCACCGGTACCGTCGGTGGCGATGCCAAAGAAGGTGACACCGTCACCCTGACCATCGGTGTCAACACCTACACCGGTAAAGTACAAGCCGACAACACCTTCAGCATCAACGTGCCGGGCAGCGTGCTGGCTGCTAACAGCAGCGTGAACGCCAGCGTCACCGCCACCGATGGCAACGGCAACAGCGTTACCGCCGAGACCGACCGCGATTACAGCGTCGACACCGAAGCCGAAGCCACCATCGAACTCAACGTCATTGCCGGCGATGACATCCTCAACGCCGAAGAGGCCAAGGGCGATGTCGCCGTCACCGGTACCGTCGGTGGCGATGCCAAAGAAGGTGACACCGTCACCCTGACCATCGGTGTCAACACCTACACCGGTAAAGTACAAGCCGACAACACCTTCAGCATCAACGTGCCGGGCAGCGTGCTGGCTGCTAACAGCAGCGTGAACGCCAGCGTCACCGCCACCGATGGCAACGGCAACAGCGTTACCGCCGAGACCGACCGCGATTACAGCGTCGACACCGAAGCTGAAGCCACCATCGAACTCAACGTCATTGCCGGCGATGACATCCTCAACGCCGAAGAGGCCAAGGGCGATGTCGCCGTCACCGGTACCGTCGGTGGCGATGCCAAAGAAGGTGACACCGTCACCCTGACCATCGGTGTCAACACCTACACCGGTAAAGTACAAGCCGACAACACCTTCAGCATCAACGTGCCGGGCAGCGTGCTGGCTGCTAACAGCAGCGTGAACGCCAGCGTCACCGCCACCGATGGCAACGGCAACAGCGTTACCGCCGAGACCGACCGCGATTACAGCGTCGACACCGAAGCTGAAGCCACCATCGAACTCAACGTCATTGCCGGCGATGACATCCTCAACGCCGAAGAGGCCAAGGGCGATGTCGCCGTCACCGGTACCGTCGGTGGCGATGCCAAAGAAGGTGACACCGTCACCCTGACCATCGGTGTCAACACCTACACCGGTAAAGTACAAGCCGACAACACCTTCAGCATCAACGTGCCGGGCAGCGTGCTGGCTGCTAACAGCAGCGTGAACGCCAGCGTCACCGCCACCGATGGCAACGGCAACAGCGTTACCGCCGAGACCGACCGCGATTACAGCGTCGACACCGAAGCTGAAGCCACCATCGAACTCAACGTCATTGCCGGCGATGACATCCTCAACGCCGAAGAGGCCAAGGGCGATGTCGCCGTCACCGGTACCGTCGGTGGCGATGCCAAAGAAGGTGACACCGTCACCCTGACCATCGGTGTCAACACCTACACCGGTAAAGTACAAGCCGACAACACCTTCAGCATCAACGTGCCGGGCAGCGTGCTGGCTGCTAACAGCAGCGTGAACGCCAGCGTCACCGCCACCGATGGCAACGGCAACAGCGTTACCGCCGAGACCGACCGCGATTACAGCGTCGACACCGAAGCTGAAGCCACCATCGAACTCAACGTCATTGCCGGCGATGACATCCTCAACGCCGAAGAGGCCAAGGGCGATGTCGCCGTCACCGGTACCGTCGGTGGCGATGCCAAAGAAGGTGACACCGTCACCCTGACCATCGGTGTCAACACCTACACCGGTAAAGTACAAGCCGACAACACCTTCAGCATCAACGTGCCGGGCAGCGTGCTGGCTGCTAACAGCAGCGTGAACGCCAGCGTCACCGCCACCGATGGCAACGGCAACAGCGTTACCGCCGAGACCGACCGCGATTACAGCGTCGACACCGAAGCTGAAGCCACCATCGAACTCAACGTCATTGCCGGCGATGACATCCTCAACGCCGAAGAGGCCAAGGGCGATGTCGCCGTCACCGGTACCGTCGGTGGCGATGCCAAAGAAGGTGACACCGTCACCCTGACCATCGGTGTCAACACCTACACCGGTAAAGTACAAGCCGACAACACCTTCAGCATCAACGTGCCGGGCAGCGTGCTGGCTGCTAACAGCAGCGTGAACGCCAGCGTCACCGCCACCGATGGCAACGGCAACAGCGTTACCGCCGAGACCGACCGCGATTACAGCGTCGACACCGAAGCCGAAGCCACCATCGAACTCAACGTCATTGCCGGCGATGACATCCTCAACGCCGAAGAGGCCAAGGGCGATGTCGCCGTCACCGGTACCGTCGGTGGCGATGCCAAAGAAGGTGACACCGTCACCCTGACCATCGGTGTCAACACCTACACCGGTAAAGTACAAGCCGACAACACCTTCAGCATCAACGTGCCGGGCAGCGTGCTGGCTGCTAACAGCAGCGTGAACGCCAGCGTCACCGCCACCGATGGCAACGGCAACAGCGTTACCGCCGAGACCGACCGCGATTACAGCGTCGACACCGAAGCTGAAGCCACCATCGAACTCAACGTCATTGCCGGCGATGACATCCTCAACGCCGAAGAGGCCAAGGGCGATGTCGCCGTCACCGGTACCGTCGGTGGCGATGCCAAAGAAGGTGACACCGTCACCCTGACCATCGGTGTCAACACCTACACCGGTAAAGTACAAGCCGACAACACCTTCAGCATCAACGTGCCGGGCAGCGTGCTGGCTGCTAACAGCAGCGTGAACGCCAGCGTCACCGCCACCGATGGCAACGGCAACAGCGTTACCGCCGAGACCGACCGCGATTACAGCGTCGACACCGAAGCCGAAGCCACCATCGAACTCAACGTCATTGCCGGCGATGACATCCTCAACGCCGAAGAGGCCAAGGGCGATGTCGCCGTCACCGGTACCGTCGGTGGCGATGCCAAAGAAGGTGACACCGTCACCCTGACCATCGGTGTCAACACCTACACCGGTAAAGTACAAGCCGACAACACCTTCAGCATCAACGTGCCGGGCAGCGTGCTGGCTGCTAACAGCAGCGTGAACGCCAGCGTCACCGCCACCGATGGCAACGGCAACAGCGTTACCGCCGAGACCGACCGCGATTACAGCGTCGACACCGAAGCTGAAGCCACCATCGAACTCAACGTCATTGCCGGCGATGACATCCTCAACGCCGAAGAGGCCAAGGGCGATGTCGCCGTCACCGGTACCGTCGGTGGCGATGCCAAAGAAGGTGACACCGTCACCCTGACCATCGGTGTCAACACCTACACCGGTAAAGTACAAGCCGACAACACCTTCAGCATCAACGTGCCGGGCAGCGTGCTGGCTGCTAACAGCAGCGTGAACGCCAGCGTCACCGCCACCGATGGCAACGGCAACAGCGTTACCGCCGAGACCGACCGCGATTACAGCGTCGACACCGAAGCTGAAGCCACCATCGAACTCAACGTCATTGCCGGCGATGACATCCTCAACGCCGAAGAGGCCAAGGGCGATGTCGCCGTCACCGGTACCGTCGGTGGCGATGCCAAAGAAGGTGACACCGTCACCCTGACCATCGGTGTCAACACCTACACCGGTAAAGTACAAGCCGACAACACCTTCAGCATCAACGTGCCGGGCAGCGTGCTGGCTGCTAACAGCAGCGTGAACGCCAGCGTCACCGCCACCGATGGCAACGGCAACAGCGTTACCGCCGAGACCGACCGCGATTACAGCGTCGACACCGAAGCTGAAGCCACCATCGAACTCAACGTCATTGCCGGCGATGACATCCTCAACGCCGAAGAGGCCAAGGGCGATGTCGCCGTCACCGGTACCGTCGGTGGCGATGCCAAAGAAGGTGACACCGTCACCCTGACCATCGGTGTCAACACCTACACCGGTAAAGTACAAGCCGACAACACCTTCAGCATCAACGTGCCGGGCAGCGTGCTGGCTGCTAACAGCAGCGTGAACGCCAGCGTCACCGCCACCGATGGCAACGGCAACAGCGTTACCGCCGAGACCGACCGCGATTACAGCGTCGACACCGAAGCCGAAGCCACCATCGAACTCAACGTCATTGCCGGCGATGACATCCTCAACGCCGAAGAGGCCAAGGGCGATGTCGCCGTCACCGGTACCGTCGGTGGCGATGCCAAAGAAGGTGACACCGTCACCCTGACCATCGGTGTCAACACCTACACCGGTAAAGTACAAGCCGACAACACCTTCAGCATCAACGTGCCGGGCAGCGTGCTGGCTGCTAACAGCAGCGTGAACGCCAGCGTCACCGCCACCGATGGCAACGGCAACAGCGTTACCGCCGAGACCGACCGCGATTACAGCGTCGACACCGAAGCTGAAGCCACCATCGAACTCAACGTCATTGCCGGCGATGACATCCTCAACGCCGAAGAGGCCAAGGGCGATGTCGCCGTCACCGGTACCGTCGGTGGCGATGCCAAAGAAGGTGACACCGTCACCCTGACCATCGGTGTCAACACCTACACCGGTAAAGTACAAGCCGACAACACCTTCAGCATCAACGTGCCGGGCAGCGTGCTGGCTGCTAACAGCAGCGTGAACGCCAGCGTCACCGCCACCGATGGCAACGGCAACAGCGTTACCGCCGAGACCGACCGCGATTACAGCGTCGACACCGAAGCTGAAGCCACCATCGAACTCAACGTCATTGCCGGCGATGACATCCTCAACGCCGAAGAGGCCAAGGGCGATGTCGCCGTCACCGGTACCGTCGGTGGCGATGCCAAAGAAGGTGACACCGTCACCCTGACCATCGGTGTCAACACCTACACCGGTAAAGTACAAGCCGACAACACCTTCAGCATCAACGTGCCGGGCAGCGTGCTGGCTGCTAACAGCAGCGTGAACGCCAGCGTCACCGCCACCGATGGCAACGGCAACAGCGTTACCGCCGAGACCGACCGCGATTACAGCGTCGACACCGAAGCCGAAGCCACCATCGAACTCAACGTCATTGCCGGCGATGACATCCTCAACGCCGAAGAGGCCAAGGGCGATGTCGCCGTCACCGGTACCGTCGGTGGCGATGCCACAGCGTTACCGCCGAGACCGACCGCGATTACAGCGTCGACACCGAAGCTGAAGCCACCATCGAACTCAACGTCATTGCCGGCGATGACATCCTCAACGCCGAAGAGGCCAAGGGCGATGTCGCCGTCACCGGTACCGTCGGTGGCGATGCCAAAGAAGGTGACACCGTCACCCTGACCATCGGTGTCAACACCTACACCGGTAAAGTACAAGCCGACAACACCTTCAGCATCAACGTGCCGGGCAGCGTGCTGGCTGCTAACAGCAGCGTGAACGCCAGCGTCACCGCCACCGATGGCAACGGCAACAGCGTTACCGCCGAGACCGACCGCGATTACAGCGTCGACACCGAAGCTGAAGCCACCATCGAACTCAACGTCATTGCCGGCGATGACATCCTCAACGCCGAAGAGGCCAAGGGCGATGTCGCCGTCACCGGTACCGTCGGTGGCGATGCCAAAGAAGGTGACACCGTCACCCTGACCATCGGTGTCAACACCTACACCGGTAAAGTACAAGCCGACAACACCTTCAGCATCAACGTGCCGGGCAGCGTGCTGGCTGCTAACAGCAGCGTGAACGCCAGCGTCACCGCCACCGATGGCAACGGCAACAGCGTTACCGCCGAGACCGACCGCGATTACAGCGTCGACACCGAAGCCGAAGCCACCATCGAACTCAACGTCATTGCCGGCGATGACATCCTCAACGCCGAAGAGGCCAAGGGCGATGTCGCCGTCACCGGTACCGTCGGTGGCGATGCCAAAGAAGGTGACACCGTCACCCTGACCATCGGTGTCAACACCTACACCGGTAAAGTACAAGCCGACAACACCTTCAGCATCAACGTGCCGGGCAGCGTGCTGGCTGCTAACAGCAGCGTGAACGCCAGCGTCACCGCCACCGATGGCAACGGCAACAGCGTTACCGCCGAGACCGACCGCGATTACAGCGTCGACACCGAAGCTGAAGCCACCATCGAACTCAACGTCATTGCCGGGCTGCTAACAGCAGCGTGAACGCCAGCGTCACCGCCACCGATGGCAACGGCAACAGCGTTACCGCCGAGACCGACCGCGATTACAGCGTCGACACCGAAGCCGAAGCCACCATCGAACTCAACGTCATTGCCGGCGATGACATCCTCAACGCCGAAGAGGCCAAGGGCGATGTCGCCGTCACCGGTACCGTCGGTGGCGATGCCAAAGAAGGTGACACCGTCACCCTGACCATCGGTGTCAACACCTACACCGGTAAAGTACAAGCCGACAACACCTTCAGCATCAACGTGCCGGGCAGCGTGCTGGCTGCTAACAGCAGCGTGAACGCCAGCGTCACCGCCACCGATGGCAACGGCAACAGCGTTACCGCCGAGACCGACCGCGATTACAGCGTCGACACCGAAGCCGAAGCCACCATCGAACTCAACGTCATTGCCGGCGATGACATCCTCAACGCCGAAGAGGCCAAGGGCGATGTCGCCGTCACCGGTACCGTCGGTGGCGATGCCAAAGAAGGTGACACCGTCACCCTGACCATCGGTGTCAACACCTACACCGGTAAAGTACAAGCCGACAACACCTTCAGCATCAACGTGCCGGGCAGCGTGCTGGCTGCTAACAGCAGCGTGAACGCCAGCGTCACCGCCACCGATGGCAACGGCAACAGCGTTACCGCCGAGACCGACCGCGATTACAGCGTCGACACCGAAGCTGAAGCCACCATCGAACTCAACGTCATTGCCGGCGATGACATCCTCAACGCCGAAGAGGCCAAGGGCGATGTCGCCGTCACCGGTACCGTCGGTGGCGATGCCAAAGAAGGTGACACCGTCACCCTGACCATCGGTGTCAACACCTACACCGGTAAAGTACAAGCCGACAACACCTTCAGCATCAACGTGCCGGGCAGCGTGCTGGCTGCTAACAGCAGCGTGAACGCCAGCGTCACCGCCACCGATGGCAACGGCAACAGCGTTACCGCCGAGACCGACCGCGATTACAGCGTCGACACCGAAGCCGAAGCCACCATCGAACTCAACGTCATTGCCGGCGATGACATCCTCAACGCCGAAGAGGCCAAGGGCGATGTCGCCGTCACCGGTACCGTCGGTGGCGATGCCAAAGAAGGTGACACCGTCACCCTGACCATCGGTGTCAACACCTACACCGGTAAAGTACAAGCCGACAACACCTTCAGCATCAACGTGCCGGGCAGCGTGCTGGCTGCTAACAGCAGCGTGAACGCCAGCGTCACCGCCACCGATGGCAACGGCAACAGCGTTACCGCCGAGACCGACCGCGATTACAGCGTCGACACCGAAGCTGAAGCCACCATCGAACTCAACGTCATTGCCGGCGATGACATCCTCAACGCCGAAGAGGCCAAGGGCGATGTCGCCGTCACCGGTACCGTCGGTGGCGATGCCAAAGAAGGTGACACCGTCACCCTGACCATCGGTGTCAACACCTACACCGGTAAAGTACAAGCCGACAACACCTTCAGCATCAACGTGCCGGGCAGCGTGCTGGCTGCTAACAGCAGCGTGAACGCCAGCGTCACCGCCACCGATGGCAACGGCAACAGCGTTACCGCCGAGACCGACCGCGATTACAGCGTCGACACCGAAGCCGAAGCCACCATCGAACTCAACGTCATTGCCGGCGATGACATCCTCAACGCCGAAGAGGCCAAGGGCGATGTCGCCGTCACCGGTACCGTCGGTGGCGATGCCAAAGAAGGTGACACCGTCACCCTGACCATCGGTGTCAACACCTACACCGGTAAAGTACAAGCCGACAACACCTTCAGCATCAACGTGCCGGGCAGCGTGCTGGCTGCTAACAGCAGCGTGAACGCCAGCGTCACCGCCACCGATGGCAACGGCAACAGCGTTACCGCCGAGACCGACCGCGATTACAGCGTCGACACCGAAGCCGAAGCCACCATCGAACTCAACGTCATTGCCGGCGATGACATCCTCAACGCCGAAGAGGCCAAGGGCGATGTCGCCGTCACCGGTACCGTCGGTGGCGATGCCAAAGAAGGTGACACCGTCACCCTGACCATCGGTGTCAACACCTACACCGGTAAAGTACAAGCCGACAACACCTTCAGCATCAACGTGCCGGGCAGCGTGCTGGCTGCTAACAGCAGCGTGAACGCCAGCGTCACCGCCACCGATGGCAACGGCAACAGCGTTACCGCCGAGACCGACCGCGATTACAGCGTCGACACCGAAGCCGAAGCCACCATCGAACTCAACGTCATTGCCGGCGATGACATCCTCAACGCCGAAGAGGCCAAGGGCGATGTCGCCGTCACCGGTACCGTCGGTGGCGATGCCAAAGAAGGTGACACCGTCACCCTGACCATCGGTGTCAACACCTACACCGGTAAAGTACAAGCCGACAACACCTTCAGCATCAACGTGCCGGGCAGCGTGCTGGCTGCTAACAGCAGCGTGAACGCCAGCGTCACCGCCACCGATGGCAACGGCAACAGCGTTACCGCCGAGACCGACCGCGATTACAGCGTCGACACCGAAGCCGAAGCCACCATCGAACTCAACGTCATTGCCGGCGATGACATCCTCAACGCCGAAGAGGCCAAGGGCGATGTCGCCGTCACCGGTACCGTCGGTGGCGATGCCAAAGAAGGTGACACCGTCACCCTGACCATCGGTGTCAACACCTACACCGGTAAAGTACAAGCCGACAACACCTTCAGCATCAACGTGCCGGGCAGCGTGCTGGCTGCTAACAGCAGCGTGAACGCCAGCGTCACCGCCACCGATGGCAACGGCAACAGCGTTACCGCCGAGACCGACCGCGATTACAGCGTCGACACCGAAGCCGAAGCCACCATCGAACTCAACGTCATTGCCGGCGATGACATCCTCAACGCCGAAGAGGCCAAGGGCGATGTCGCCGTCACCGGTACCGTCGGTGGCGATGCCAAAGAAGGTGACACCGTCACCCTGACCATCGGTGTCAACACCTACACCGGTAAAGTACAAGCCGACAACACCTTCAGCATCAACGTGCCGGGCAGCGTGCTGGCTGCTAACAGCAGCGTGAACGCCAGCGTCACCGCCACCGATGGCAACGGCAACAGCGTTACCGCCGAGACCGACCGCGATTACAGCGTCGACACCGAAGCCGAAGCCACCATCGAACTCAACGTCATTGCCGGCGATGACATCCTCAACGCCGAAGAGGCCAAGGGCGATGTCGCCGTCACCGGTACCGTCGGTGGCGATGCCAAAGAAGGTGACACCGTCACCCTGACCATCGGTGTCAACACCTACACCGGTAAAGTACAAGCCGACAACACCTTCAGCATCAACGTGCCGGGCAGCGTGCTGGCTGCTAACAGCAGCGTGAACGCCAGCGTCACCGCCACCGATGGCAACGGCAACAGCGTTACCGCCGAGACCGACCGCGATTACAGCGTCGACACCGAAGCTGAAGCCACCATCGAACTCAACGTCATTGCCGGCGATGACATCCTCAACGCCGAAGAGGCCAAGGGCGATGTCGCCGTCACCGGTACCGTCGGTGGCGATGCCAAAGAAGGTGACACCGTCACCCTGACCATCGGTGTCAACACCTACACCGGTAAAGTACAAGCCGACAACACCTTCAGCATCAACGTGCCGGGCAGCGTGCTGGCTGCTAACAGCAGCGTGAACGCCAGCGTCACCGCCACCGATGGCAACGGCAACAGCGTTACCGCCGAGACCGACCGCGATTACAGCGTCGACACCGAAGCTGAAGCCACCATCGAACTCAACGTCATTGCCGGCGATGACATCCTCAACGCCGAAGAGGCCAAGGGCGATGTCGCCGTCACCGGTACCGTCGGTGGCGATGCCAAAGAAGGTGACACCGTCACCCTGACCATCGGTGTCAACACCTACACCGGTAAAGTACAAGCCGACAACACCTTCAGCATCAACGTGCCGGGCAGCGTGCTGGCTGCTAACAGCAGCGTGAACGCCAGCGTCACCGCCACCGATGGCAACGGCAACAGCGTTACCGCCGAGACCGACCGCGATTACAGCGTCGACACCGAAGCCGAAGCCACCATCGAACTCAACGTCATTGCCGGCGATGACATCCTCAACGCCGAAGAGGCCAAGGGCGATGTCGCCGTCACCGGTACCGTCGGTGGCGATGCCAAAGAAGGTGACACCGTCACCCTGACCATCGGTGTCAACACCTACACCGGTAAAGTACAAGCCGACAACACCTTCAGCATCAACGTGCCGGGCAGCGTGCTGGCTGCTAACAGCAGCGTGAACGCCAGCGTCACCGCCACCGATGGCAACGGCAACAGCGTTACCGCCGAGACCGACCGCGATTACAGCGTCGACACCGAAGCCGAAGCCACCATCGAACTCAACGTCATTGCCGGCGATGACATCCTCAACGCCGAAGAGGCCAAGGGCGATGTCGCCGTCACCGGTACCGTCGGTGGCGATGCCAAAGAAGGTGACACCGTCACCCTGACCATCGGTGTCAACACCTACACCGGTAAAGTACAAGCCGACAACACCTTCAGCATCAACGTGCCGGGCAGCGTGCTGGCTGCTAACAGCAGCGTGAACGCCAGCGTCACCGCCACCGATGGCAACGGCAACAGCGTTACCGCCGAGACCGACCGCGATTACAGCGTCGACACCGAAGCCGAAGCCACCATCGAACTCAACGTCATTGCCGGCGATGACATCCTCAACGCCGAAGAGGCCAAGGGCGATGTCGCCGTCACCGGTACCGTCGGTGGCGATGCCAAAGAAGGTGACACCGTCACCCTGACCATCGGTGTCAACACCTACACCGGTAAAGTACAAGCCGACAACACCTTCAGCATCAACGTGCCGGGCAGCGTGCTGGCTGCTAACAGCAGCGTGAACGCCAGCGTCACCGCCACCGATGGCAACGGCAACAGCGTTACCGCCGAGACCGACCGCGATTACAGCGTCGACACCCCCCCCACCACCACCGGCGGTTACACGCAGGGTGATGAGGGCACACTGCTCACCCTGACGTGGGGCCAGTTCAACGCCAGTGATGCAGATACACCTGAGGATCAGCTGTCGATCAAGATCACCTCACTGCCGGCGGATGGGGTGCTGCAGTACAAGGATGACGACGGTAACTGGCTGGCTGTGGTTGAAAATCAGGTATTTACTCAGGCAGAAATCGCCGCCGGCAAGCTGCAGTTCAAGCCTGATCCGCATGAGGCGAGCGGGTCGGCGGATAGTGGCGCAGGTTCAGGTGGGGTTGGCAACAAGCTGGGGGATTATGCGTCGTTCGGCTATCAGGTGAGCGACGGGGTAAACAACAGCGGTAATGCGACCTTTGTGGTTGACGTCAAGCCGGTGGTCGACGGTGTGACGCTCAAGGTTGAGCTGGTGAGTGGCGGGTTTGTGCCGGGGGCGGCTAAGGTAGAGCAGATCCTGTCCGACCTGAATGGCAAGACGCCTTCTACGTCGCCAACTAACAAAGATGATTATCTGGTTTCCAGTAATGGCGGCTGGGTTCAAGGCGGTGGCGGTAACGACACCATCAAGTACGGCACAGGTTTCCATTTTGAGGCCGATGGTGGGACTGGTAACGATATTCTGATCGGTGGTGGCAGTGTCACTGACAACCTGGATGGTGGTGATGGGGATGACATCTTGATTGGCGGTAAGAATGCTACTGCGTCGGTCACTCTGAATGCTGGTGCTGGCGATGACATGCTGATTGCGCAAAGCCTGAAGGCGTCCACGACCTATTACGGTTGGGACGGGAAAGATGTGGCCTATGTCCCAGGCTCAATGAAGGATTTTCAGCTGGTGATGGGCGGTTCGCCAAATCAATTTGATTATCGACTGATTTATACAGGTACCAATGCTGGGTCCAACAGACCCTTCCATGATTTTTACAGTGTTGAGACTCTTTACCTGCAAGATGGCAAGTATGAGTTCAAGAATGGCAATCTGACTAAAGTAGCTGATCTGGCGACCTTGAAGGTTGATGTCGACTTGAAAGATATCGACGGCAGCGAACATTTTACCGAGCTGACCATCAAAGGGTTACCTCAGGGGACGCTACTGTCAGGCGGCACACTGCAAGCCGATGGTAGTTGGAAAGTACCGGCCAGCATGCTGGATAGAGACGGGAAATTGTCGCTGCAGGTGGAGTTGCCTGTCGGTAGCCAGAATATCAAGGTGACCGTGGTGGCAGGCTCGCAAGAGTATGACATGAATGGTCAGCCGATAGTCGGTGAAGTGAAATATACCGAAGCGGATACCGGCTTTATGGTCAAGCCCACTAACCCGAATGGGGACAATGGTACGTCAGACAAACCTGTCGAGGGTGGGCGTGGTGATGATGTATTGCTGGGAGATATAGGTGGTATCAAGACCTCGGTTGAACCGGGTAAAAACTACAATATCGCCCTGATTGTAGATACATCAGGCAGTATGAAATTTGGCCTGGATGGAAGGGAAAACCCGCCTGCAGGCCAGGACAGAATGACCTTGACGATTAACGCCCTGAAAGCGTTGGCCAATCAGCTGGCAGGCCATGATGGTGTCGTTAACGTGACGCTCATTGGCTTTAGTACCTCGGCGAGTTCACTGTTGACGATTAACGATCTGTCCAGAAGTAATGTGCAGTCGTTTATCGACAAGATCAGCTTGTTGAAGGCCGACGGGGCGACCAACTACGAGGATGCCTTTATCAAGGCTGCCGCGTGGTTCAACAGCCAGCCGGGCAGTGGCAGCGGGAAAACGTTCGAGAACCTGGCCTACTTCCTGACTGACGGTAACCCGACGGTTTATAACGGGGATACTTCGGGCAGTGGTGGCACAACCAACGATATCGATATGCAGAAGGCCATCGATGCTTTTGCGAATCTGTCCGGCCAGAGCGAGGTCAAGGCGATCGGCATCGGTAATGGCGTGACGCAGGGGAACCTGGCGTATTTCGACAATACCAAGGTGGTCGCTTCAGGTAGTCAATATGAGAACGCTCAGTTGCTGAATGATTTTTCCGGCAATACGGGGCCGTGGAGCGCGAGTAGCTGGAGCAAGACCGGCGATAGCTCGGGCTCGGTTGATATCTCCGGCGGCCGTCTGACGCTGACGGATAAGGGTGATAATGGTGTGTCAGTGTTTAGAAGCGAAAAGCTGACAGTGGCGGCGGGGACCGGCCTGCGCTTCGATCTGAGTACGGGTAATGATTTCGGTCGCGGAGACACGTTCTCGGTGCAACTGCAACGCTGGAATGGCTCTGTCTGGGAGAATGTCGGTGCCGTGGTGACCTCGGCCGGAACAGTCAACAGCGGTGCGTTGGAGGCGGGGGATTACCGCTACGTATTCACCGTAAATGAGGATGATAGGGGGTATTCTGCCTCGCTGCTGATCGACCACCTGAACAAGGTTCTGGGTGGGCGTCCGTCAGTTGGCCAACCCGATATCATCACCACGGCAGATCAGCTTAAGGCTGTGCTGGTTGGCAGTTCGACCACCAATACACCTGCTGAGGTGGGGAATGATGTCCTGCACGGTGGCGCGGGTAACGATATCCTGTTCGGGGATGCCATCAATACCGATCACCTGCCGTGGGGCACGGCTGGCAACCCGACCAAGCCGGCAGACTGGGTCAATGGCAAGGGGCTGGATGGGCTGACCCAGTTCCTGACCTTGAAAAACGGTTATGCACCCAGCTCGATAGAGCTTTACGAGTACATCAAGGGGAATGCCAACTCATTGGATGTGGCGGGTGATACCCGAGGGGGCAACGACAAGCTGCACGGTGGTCTGGGGGACGATATCCTGTTTGGCCAGGGCGGTGACGATGAGCTCTACGGTGATGATGGCAAGGATATCCTTTATGGCGGCACTGGCAGTGACAAACTGTATGGTGGTTTGGGTAACGACATTCTGACTGGCGGAGAAGGTAAAGATTTCTTCGTATGGAATCAGGGTGATGCTAGTGCCAGCAATCTTGCCGTTGATGTCATTACTGATTTTAACAAGACGGCCAATAATACTGTCGACTTGAATCAGAAAGATGTTATTGATCTGAGTGACCTGCTTGACTCTGATGGAAGTAAGAGTGAAGCATCTCTGAAAGGACTGCTCTCAATCTTTGAAGAGAGCGGCAAGGTTCGTTTGGAAGTGAGAGATGACACAAGTGATGATAAATTGATGCAAACAATAGTGTTGGAAGGTCACTCTTTTGCCTCACTGACAGGCAATACATATACGGATAAGAGCCAAGCCAGCCAGGTCATCGACTATATGTTGTTGAACAATATGCTGGAGATCGACAAGCCTCACGGCTAAAACGAGCAGACAGTAGAAAAGCAAAAGCGGCAGAGCAATCTGCCGCTTTTTTTATTTTTGCAGGGAAGCGAAATCAGTTGCCGAGGGTGGCGAACAGGCTCTGCTCCAGGGTACCGCGGGAGACACAGACCGGCTTGATGGACGGGGCCGGTACGCGCTCGCCTGAGGATTCCACAAAGAACAGCTCGGTGTTGCCTTTGACGTTGACGGTGGCCACGCTGCTGTTGCCGCTCTGGGTGATGATCAGGTTGATCTGCAGGTCAGGGTTGCCCAGTGCTACTTTGGAACCCATGGTGCCGCAGTCCAGCCACTCAAGTCCGTCGGCCGACTGGTTGACATTGGCGGTCATCAGGCCGGCACCGCGCTGACTGTTTTCGATGGTGAGGCCGTGGTCGGTGAACCACTTTTCGGCGCGAGCCCACACCAGATCCACCGGGATCGCCATCTCCTGGGTATTGTTGGTCGCCTTGGCGACCGGCGGGTTGTAGCGATACTCCTCACCACCGTTATTGTCGCCAGCACAACCTGCCAGCAGCAGCGCCAATGCGCACCCCATCATCTTTTTCATCTTGCTTCTCTCGTCCATTTATCAGGCCATTGGCCAACCGGTGCCTATTATCACCTGAGCGACAACCTCTGTCAGCATGCGTGCTGCATCGGTGTAAACGGAGGGGTTACCGGGGGTGCTTTACAAAATTGGTTTGCTATCATAGATTTGCTCGAAATTCCTCCATAAGCGCCCCTGTGACCAACATGCTTACCCCGGATCTGCTTCAGCAGATCATCGACCAGTTGCCAATGAGTATCTTCTGTCGTGATAGGCATGGTCGCTACCTGTTTGCCAATCGTGAATTTGCCATTGAGGCCAAGTTGGGTTCACCCGCCGAGGTGGTCGGCAAGAGTGATGCAGAGATGCCATGGGGCGATGTATTTCGTACCGAGGACGCGCAGTTGCTGACGGGGGGCGTTCCCTTGCTTCATCAACAGTTGCACTGTAATCGGGGCGGTGAGACCTGCTGGATGGAGGTGCACAAGATCCCGCTTTACACGGCTCAGGGTGAGCCATATGCCGTATTCGGAATGGTCAACGAGATTGCCCAGCGCAAGCACCTGGAACAGACGGTCAAAAAACAGCAGGTGCTGCAGCGTTTTCTGCTCGATGCCATCCCTGACCTGATCCGTTTCGATGATCACAACGGGGTGTTGCTGGAGTGCAACCAGGCGTTTCTCGACTTTATTGGTCAGGGGGCGGATGAGGTGCTGGGTCAGCAGCTGCCGTTCCGGCTGGCGGCACCCCAAGGGATGGGCCACGGCGAATGTTGTCTGCTGGATGCCAGAGGGCAGGGACGGCATATGGAGATCACCCGGGTCGATGTCCCCGATGGGGATGGTCACTCCCTCGGGATCCTGACGCTGGGGCGCGATATCACTGGCTTGCGCACCACTCAGGCACAGTTGCAGCAGGAGCAGCACTACGACAGCCTCACCGGGCTGCTCAAACTCTCCCGTTTCTTGCAGACCAGCCGCCATTTGGGGTGCCGCAGCGCCACACTGGTGCTGGTCGATCTGCACCACTTTCGTGAGGTTAACGATCGCTTCGGGATCCGGATTGCCGATCGCCTGCTGAGCCAGGTGGCCAAGCGACTACAGCAATTGGTTCCGCCGCGAACCTTGCTCTGCCGGGTGGCTGCCGATGACTTCTGTCTGTTACTCCCCGATTTCAACGAGCCGTTGCAGGAGTGGAACCAGCATCTGCAGCAGCAGTTGATGGAGTACTATCAGGTGGAAGATCATCGTATCCAGATCCCGGTGTTTCTGGGGCTGGCTCAGGGGCGGGCAAGCGATGCCGAGCGGTTGCTCAGCCATGCTGAAGCGGCGCTGGCGCAGGGCAAGCGGCAGCAGCAGTACTGCACTCTGTTTGATCCGGCGCTGCACGCCCGGCTCAAGCGGCGTCAACTGATCGCCGCCCAGTTACCGCTCGCCATCAAGTCATCCCAGCTGG
Source organism: Aeromonas sp. 55A (assembly GCF_051919665.1). NCBI lineage: Bacteria > Pseudomonadati > Pseudomonadota > Gammaproteobacteria > Aeromonadales > Aeromonadaceae > Aeromonas > Aeromonas sp. 55A. Next base: position 2,577,961 of record NZ_JBQBEH010000008.1, read on the forward strand.
TTGCCGTCTACCAACCCATTATCAGCAGCACAACCCATCTGCTTTGTGGTGCAGAATTGCTTTGCCGCTGGCCGCATCCTGAACTTGGCATGATCTCGCCGGAAGAATTTATTCCACTGGCCGAAGAGATGGGGATCATCGGCCAACTTGGTCAGCTGATGCTGGAGTTGGGGTGTGCTCAGTTGGCCCAGTGGCAAACCGATCAGCCGGATATGGTACTCTCCATCAACCTTTCGCCGTTGCAGTTTCGTGATCCGGCGCTCTGCAAGCTGGTGCAGGGCTGCATTGCACGTCATGGTCTGAATGCAGGCCAGCTGGAGCTGGAGATCACTGAAGGAGTCTTGATGGAGAATGCCGATGAGATCGAGACCAACCTGGATAACCTGATCGCCGCCGGTTTTCAACTGGCCATCGATGATTTCGGTACTGGGTATTGCTCGCTGGCCTATCTGCCAAGGCTCAAGGTCGCCACGCTCAAGCTGGATCGCAGCTTCACCCAGGGGTTGGTCAGCAACAGTGCCACCACCGCCATCGTGAGATCGGTCATCGGACTTGGTCATGAGCTGGGGATCTGCATTACTGCAGAAGGGGTGGAAACCGTCGAGCAACAGTTGTGGCTGACCCAGGCGGGGTGTGATCGGCTACAGGGTTATCTGTTCAGCCCCCCGTTGTCGCCCGAGCAGTTTGCCGCCAGTTATTTGTGACAGTCTGCAATAACAGAGAGGCCACCCGCAGGTGGCCTCTCTGTTTGTGGCAGGGATCAATCCTGGAAGTAGGTGCCCCAGCCATCGTAGTCCACCCCATATTTTTCCAGGATGGGCAGCATCTTGGCGATATCGGCAACGATCGCTTCGACATTCAGCTTGCACTCGATGGTGGCATCGAAGCAGAAGATGGTGGCGCCGTCATCCAGTTCCATCTCTTCGGCATCGGTCACTTCAAAACCGGCCTTGAACAGGTCAACCGCTGCTTTTTCCAGACGGTCGAAATCCTGGCAGGCGAAGTGGTGCTCGATGTCGTAATCCGCATCGGGATTGCTGCCATCGGCCAGCAGTTCGTTGACGATCTCGGTGGTCTCTTCACGCCACTCTTGCATATTCAGACTCATGTTGCCTCCAGGCGGTATCATTGCGGCAAAGCATACTCGCAGAGTGGATTCGGCTCAATGTGGCAAAGCTATAGAGGCCGTGATTTCCCGCGGTTTGGTGATCATTCATATATGAGGCGGGTCACGGTTAGGCAGATTTCTGCTCCGAAACGGCTAATAACCGTTCATTGCGTTCAGTTGTTGAGCGAACGTGCTTTTTATCGTGCCATCATGGTTGACACTCTGCGCTGGAAAGGGTTTAATGCGCGCCGTTGCCCAGATAGCTCAGTCGGTAGAGCAGGGGATTGAAAATCCCCGTGTCGGCGGTTCGATTCCGTCTCTGGGCACCACAATTCCTCCTTAGTTCAGTCGGTAGAACGGCGGACTGTTAATCCGTATGTCACTGGTTCAAGTCCAGTAGGAGGAGCCAAATTCGAAAAGCCCGCTCAATCGAGCGGGCTTTTTCATTTCTAGTTGCTGTTGCATGCTGCCAAAAAGAGCGTCGCGCCACAGGTGGCACTGAACAGCAGCATTCCGGTCTGCAACATGCTGCCAGGGCATGGCTTCTTCTCTCTTTTTCTGGCCCTGATCCACTTCGGTTTCATCACATTCCCTTATCCATTTTGTCGGCCTGAATGGCTGCACTCCTGTGCAGGCGAGCCATCTTTGTTGAATGGCGCCATGGCGTCAATCTCCCCCGCAAAACAATTAATTCAGCACCGTTGAAGAGCGGCTTGTCTGGTGATGTTTCGACCTTTAAGCCATTGTTAACATTTTGGAAAACCGGAGTGACCCTGTGGCTGGGCGAGGATATTATGGGGTCAATGATGTTCCCATCCTGACGGAGAGACCCCAGATGAACAGCCCCTTGAGCTATGTACTGGACGGCATTCATTGCGAGCCGCACTTTTTTACCGTTCCCCTCGATCATGGTGAGCCGGATGGTGACAGCATTACCCTGTTTGCCCGTACCCTCTGCCGTAAAGACAAGCTCGATGAGAAGTTGCCTTGGCTGCTGTTTCTGCAAGGGGGGCCGGGATTCGGGGCGCCGCGCCCGACGGCTAACAGTGGTTGGCTCAAGCGGGCGTTGCAGGAGTTCAGAGTGCTGCTGCTGGATCAGCGTGGCACCGGGATGTCGAGCCCCATCCATGGGCATATTCTGGCCAAAATGACACCGACCGAGCAGGCGGAGTATCTCAGCCATTTTCGCGCCGACAGCATAGTGCAAGATGCCGAGTTCATCCGGCTGGAGCTCAGTCCCAAGCATCGCTGGAGCCTGCTGGGGCAAAGCTTTGGTGGTTTTTGCTGCTTGACCTATCTCTCGCTCTTCCCCGATAGCCTGCGGGAGGTTTATATCACCGGCGGCATCGCGCCGATTGGCCGCAGCGCCGAGGAGGTTTACCGCGCCACCTATCAGCGGGTGGCTGACAAGAACCGAGCCTTCTTCGCCCGCTTCCCCCACGCTCAGGGGATTGCCAACCGGTTGGCTAACCATCTGCACCAGCACGATGTGCGGCTGCCCAACGGCCAGCGCCTGACGGTGGAGCAGTTCCAGCAGCAAGGGCTGGATCTCGGCGCTACGGGTGCTTTCGAGGAGCTTTATTACCTGCTGGAAGAGGCCTTTATCGGCGACAAGCTGAGCCCGGCCTTTCTCTATCAGGTGCAGAGCATGCAGCCATTCAATACCAACCCGCTGTTTGCCATCCTGCACGAGGCTATCTACGCCGAAGGGGAGGCGACTCGCTGGGCGGCGGATCGGGTCAGAGGGGAGTTTCCTGCGGTGAACTGGGCGCCTGGCAAGGATTTCGCCTTCACCGGCGAGATGGTTTACCCCTGGATGTTCGAGCAGTTCCGCGAGTTGCTGCCCCTGAAAGAGGCGGCCCATCTGCTGGCCAACAAGGCGGACTGGGGGGCGCTCTATAATCCGGCCCAGCTGGCCCGCAACAAGGTGCCGGTAGCCTGCGCCGTCTATGCCGAGGATATGTATGTGGAGTTTGACTACAGTCGCGAAACTCTGCGTGGCCTTGGCAACAGTCGTGCCTGGATCACCAATGAATATGAGCACAACGGTTTGCGCGCCGATGGTGAAGCGATTCTTGATCGTCTGATCGCGTTGAATCGCGACCGTTAATTGTCGTTATCGGCAATCATCGCGGGAGTCCGGACTCCCGCGATGATTGTTATGGATGGTTGTTATGAAAGCGTGACGCCCTGAACCTTGCCCCGCGCCTGCCAGACGATGAGTGGATAGCCGGCTGATTAATTTCCCCCTCTTTCACTGTTTCTGCCGATCCCTCACCATATACTTGCCAAATGACTCTGTATTGAGCCGCGGTCAAACCGATTGACCAACTCGTGCTCGTTACCATTAGAAAGTCGCTCTACCGCTCTGTATCCCGCGTATCAGATATGCCATCTCTGCATGCCCCGCAATCCGGGGTAGGGGATGGTCGTGCTTTTCAATCAAGATAAGGATGTATGATGAGAAAGTCTCTGTTGGCCTGCTCCCTGTTGCTGTGCCCTGTCGTGTTTGCTGCCACCCCCCATTGGGAATATAGCGGTGAGGCGGGGCCTGCCCACTGGGCCAAGCTGACCCCTGAGTTTGGCCAGTGTGCGGGTAGCAATCAGTCGCCGGTTGACCTGAACGGATTGGTCGAGGCCAAACTGGCCCCGCTGGTACTCCACTATCAGGCGGGTGGCAACACAGTGGTCAACAATGGTCATACCGTGCAGGTCGGTTATGCCCCGGGCAGCATTTTGCAACTCGATGGCACCAGGTTTGAGCTCAAGCAGTTCCACTTCCACGCCCCGAGTGAAAACCTCATCGAGGGCAAATCCTATCCGCTGGAAGGGCATCTGGTGCACGTCAGTGACAAGGAAGAGATCGCCGTGGTGGCGGTGATGTTCGAGGCTGGCAAGGCCAATCCTGCGCTGGCGGCAGCTTGGAGTGCATTACCTGCCAAGGTGGGGGAGATCCAGGCCCTCAAGGCGCCGCTCTCTGCTGAGCAACTGCTGCCGGAAAGCCATGACTACTATCGCTTCAGCGGTTCCCTTACTACGCCTCCATGCTCGGAAGGAGTGCGCTGGCTGGTGATGAAGCAGCCGGTTGAGGTCAGTCAGGCCCAGATCGACGCCTTCAAGGCGGTGATGCACCACCCCAACAACCGGCCGGTGCAACCGCTCAATGGGCGCGTGGTCCTGCAATAACACAGAGTTGCAATAGCACAGTAGATAGCAAAAACAACAAGAGGGCCGCGAGGCCCTCTTTTACATAGCGAGGTATCGGCGAGCGATCAGAGGCTGGCGGCGATGCGGGCGCCGAGGGCCGCGTTATTCAGTACCAGCTGGATGTTGGCGGCGAGCGAGTTGCCGCCAGTCAGCTCGCAGACGCGGGCCAGCAGGAAGGGGGTTGACGCCTTGCCCTTGATCCCCTGCTCATCGGCTTCACGCAGCGCTTGGGCAATGGCTGCGTCGATGTCGGCTTTAGGCATGGCGTGTGCGGTCGGGATGGGGTTGGCCACCACGGCGCCGCCCGCCAGTCCCAGCTCCCACTTGAGGCGCAGCGCCTCGGCGATGGCTGCCGGGGTATCGAGGCGATAATCGACCTTGAAGCCGCTCTCGCGGGTGTAGAAGGCGGGCAGCTCCTCGGTTTGATAGCCGATCACCGGTACGCCCTGCGTCTCCAGATACTCCAGAGTCAGCCCGATATCGAGGATCGATTTGGCCCCCGCACAGACTACGGCCACCGGCGTTTGTGCCAACTCCTGTAGATCGGCCGAGATATCGAAGGTCTCCTGCGCGCCGCGATGTACCCCGCCAATACCACCGGTGGCAAAGACCCGGATCCCCGCCATGGCAGCGATGATCATGGTCGAGGCGACCGTGGTGGCCCCCATCCCCTTGCGCGACAGTACGAACGGAATGTCGCGGCGGCTGCACTTGGTCACGCTGTGGCCTGCCCGGCCGAGCGCTTCCAGCGCACTCGCATCGAGACCCACCTTGAGGCGGCCATCGAGGATGGCGATGGTGGCCGGAATGGCGCCGTTATCGCGCACCACCTGTTCAACCTGACGGGCCGTATCCACGTTCTGCGGATAGGGCATGCCGTGGGAGATGATGGTGGATTCGAGGGCAACCACCGGTTTGCCCGCGGCCAGCGCGGCAGCCACTTCCGGTTGGATATCGAGGTAAGCGTTCAGCATGAGTACTCCTCCAGTATGCGGTCAACGGCGGTCTTGCTCAGACCGGAAAAAACGGTATCGGAACAATTGACGGTGAGGGCGGCGCAGCCCAGGGCAAAGCGGGTGGTTTGGGCAATGTCGAGCTCTTGCAGCCAGGCGTGGGCGAGGCCAGCCATAAAGGCATCCCCGCCGCCGGTGACGTTGAGCACCGGACAGCCTAGCACCGGCAGGTGACCCTGCTGCTCGCCATCGCTGTAGAAGATCCCCTGTTCACCCAGACTGAGGAACAGTCGCTTGACCCCGGCGCGGTGGAACCAGGCGGCCACCATGGGCCAGGTTTCGGGCCCGGCGATGGTCATGCCGCACAGCTGCTCGGCTTCGCTTCGATTGGGTTTGAGGGTGTGGATCTTGCCGAGCCAGGGGCGGATCTTCTCCACTTTGGCCACCGAAACGGTATCGACAAAGATGGCGTGCTCACCTTGCCGTTCAAACAACCAGTCGAGGGTGTGGATAGCCAGATTGGTGTCGAGCACCCAAAGCAGGGCACCGCCGAGAAAGCCTGCGAGGGGGGTCAGGCGGGCAGGGGTGAGCTGCTCTATGATGGCCATGTCGTTGATGGCGCAGCTCATTTCGCCGCTACCATCATGCAGGCTGAGATAACAGGAGGTGGCGTGACCATCGAGCACCAGAGTCTGGCGCACATCGACGCCGGCCCGCTGGCTCACCTCCAATAGATGGTGACCATACTGGTCGTTACCGACAGCAGTCAGCAGTCGGGTATCGCTGCCGAGCCGCGCCAGATTCTCGGCGATATTGCGGCCGACACCACCGGCCGAGGTGCGCACCTTGCCTGGGTTGGAGTCGCCGAGCAGAAGGTTGTCGTGGCTGGTGCCGCAAATATCCATATTGGCACCGCCGATCACCACCACGTAGGGGCCCTCTCGCAGTACATAACCTCTGCCTTGCACATATCCCTGCCGGATCAGGCTGGAGATGTGGCTGGCCAGCGCAGAGCGGCTGATGCCGAGGCGATCGGCCAGCTCCTGCTGGGCAATCATGGGATCCTGACGCAGCAGGGCGAGGATCTCTTGTTCACGCTCAGTCATAGACAAACATCCATTTACAAACGTTTGTCTATTATTGCTGGGAAACGTTTGCTGGCCATCAGCTTGTACAAAATTTGTCGGCTTGCGCACAAAAAATCGACATTCAAAGCTGGGTTGGCAAGCGGTTTAGCCGGGGAGGGGACTTTTAACGGGTCGGTGGCCCTGCAACGGCTTATAATGGCCGCCGCAAGATGAGGAGAGATGATGGAAAAGAGTGCATTCTGCTGCGTGGGGCTGGTCAATCCCAAGTCCCCGGAAAATGTCGGCTCCGTGATGCGGGCTGCGGGCTGTTACGGGGTAGACGAGGTCTACTACACCGGCAACCGCTTCGAGCTGGCGCGCCGCTTTGCCACCGATACCAAGCAGATGGTGGAGAAGATCCCGCTGCTCGGGGTGGATGATCTGATGGCGTTTGTCCCGCAGGGATGCGTGCCCGTGGTGGTCGATCTGATCGATGGCGCTACACCGCTCCCCGACTATATCCATCCGAAACGGGCTTTTTATATCTTCGGGCCGGAGGATGGCACGCTCGATCCCGCCCTCTATGGCGCGGTGAAAGATGTGGTCTATGTGCCGACTCAGGGCTGCATGAATCTGGCCGCCTCGGTCAATGTGATCCTCTATGACCGCTTGGCGAAGGGATACCGGCAACCCTGAGTTGTGGCGTGGCTACGGTGACTCAAACCACAATGGAAAGGTGTTGCTCATGGACAGGTTGCTGGCGGTGGCCGCTGTTGACGGGGCTGCGGCATCCTTCTCTTTCCCCTATGGAGGGATCAGTTTTCGCCGGCCTTGACCGCCTGCTCATCGAGAAAGTCGCGGTAGTATTCATAGAGGTGATAATGGCGATATATCTCGGCCAGCGTGCCGCGACGGATCAGATTCATCATCTCCTGATCCCACAACTGCAGTAGCCGCTCGCCCCGTTCGGTATCGGCAAAAATGGGGTAAGTCGGTATCCAGCGCAAAATGGTGCGGTACATATTGGCCGGGGTCTCATCGGCTGCATGGAGCACGCCAGCGGTCAGGTAATAGCGATAGCGCCCCTTGCCAATCAGCTGCAGGGCCATCTCATGGTTGTCGATCTCATGCCATCGCATGGTGACCGGAAGATATTTATCTAACACCCATCCTCGCCGCCAGAGGACGGTCTCGCCTTCCAGACTGCGCTCTCCCCGCCATTGCGGCTGCCACTGCTTGAGCATGAAGACGGTCAGATCATCGGCGGAGGCTGGCTGATGGGGCTGCTTGACCCCCTTGATCTCGTCCAGATAGACACTCATCGCCATATCCCCCTCTTGCCTGGCTACCATGGCGACGGCACGTTTGTAGGGCACGATATGGGGCACGATCTGATAGCCGTGGGGTTGGTAGATGGTTCGCACCAGATCGAGATAGATACCGCGGCCATCCGGTTGGCAGAAACCGGGCCAGCCATCGCAATAGACGTGAATATTGGCTGTGCGAGCGTGGGCGATCGCACACAGAGAGCAAAGCAGCAAACAACCGATGCGCAGCATGGTCAGCAATATCCTCGCAGGGGTGAGGAGAGCATTTATCACCTGATTTATACCATGCCATTGATCGCGGCGGGCGGAGAAAACATCCCGCATCTCTATTTTGCGACAGGGTCGAGGGTTATTTGCGGTCGGATCGTTATGATCGAGTAAAGATTCAATAGCACCCCAATCAGTAGAGGAGACTGCATTATGCCATCGATCAAGACTCTGCTCTGTCCAGTCGATTTTTCCCAAATGTCTCGCGCGGTACTCGACTATGCCGTTTTCATGGCACAGAGCCATCAGGCCCAGCTCAAGCTGATCCATGTCGTAGACCAACTGCACGGCTTTGACAGTTACAAAATTCTTCATATGACAGCCGTTGAGATCACTCACGAAATGGAGCGTCAGGCCAGAACCCAGCTCAAAGAGCTGGTTGCCACCCTGCCGATCCCGGCTACCTTTGATATTCGCTTTGGCCGCGCCGCCGATGAAATTGTCATTCAGGCCAAGGAGGATGAGGTTGAGCTGATCGTGATGGGCAGCCACGGTCGCTCTGGTATCAGCCATCTGCTGGTAGGCAGTGTCGCCGAGTCTGTGGTGCGTCATGCACCCTGTCCGGTACTGGTGGTGCGCCAATAACGCGCCACGTTTAGAGTGAAAAGCGTAACAAACAAGGCCAGCGATTGCTGGCCTTGCGTTTTCTGGTGTTGTGCCCGCTAGCCGTGAGCGTAGATGACACTCCCTCCCTTGATGGTATCTATGATGGCCCTGGCCTGCTCCTTGGGCAGGGCGGGGCAACCCCAGCTGCGGCCCAGCTTGTCATATTTGCGCAGATGAGTCGGGCTGGCATAGGCGGCGCCATGTACCACGATGGCACGCTTGCGGGCATTGCTGTTCTTGCCGGGGCTTAGCCCGTCCAGCCGCAGGGAGTAGCCATGCTTGCCCAGATAGGTTTCTGCGGTGCGATAGACGCCGAGGGAACTTTGGCGGGAGTTGAGCTGGTTGGAAAAGCGTTTTGCGGCCAGTTCACCTGAGTTCCGGCCATGGCTGACCCAGGTGTGATAAAGCAGCTTGTGGCGCTTCATATCGATGACAAACAGTCTGCGCTGGGTGGATGGCTTGCTGTAATCGATGATGGTGAGAATAGGTTTTCGTTTGTGGCGCACAGTTTGATAACTGTTGAGTGCCTGACGAAAGGTCTGTTTATCCAGCTTGCCGGCCAGACCCAGTTGACGATAGAGGCTCTGATCCCAGCTGGCATCTGCCGTGCTGCTCCAGATGAGCGATATCAACAGCAGTGGCAACAACTGCCACCCGCGTTGCCAGTCTATGTTACCGCGCACTTGTCTCATCCGTGAATATCTCCTTGTCACTCCCTGTCAACGGCGCGGATATTGCCATCAATCCGCTCGATAGTTATATGCAAGGTGCTGAAAAGGCGCAATAAAAAAACCGGCCGCAGAGCGGCCGGAAGTCATTCAAACAGTAGACATTGGTATCACAGGGTATAACTGACTTCCAATTACTTAGAAGTTGTACTGCAGGGCAACCGCGACTACGTCGTCGGTGTTCTTGCCCAGAGAGTTGGTGTGAGCATCCACGCCATTGTTGTCCAACAGATTGATCTTGTAGTCAACGTAGGCGTTGAAGTTGTCGGTGAAGTTGTACCAGGCACCGATAGATACGTACTCGGTGTAGGTATCATCAACACCGTGAGCTGAGTCTTTCACGTCAGTGCGCAGGTAGGCCAGAGAAGGCTTGAACTTGCCGATGGCGTACTGGGCAACAGCTTCGTAGCCATCCATCTTCTCTGCATAGCCGTTGAAGGTTTTGACATACAGGTGGTCTTCACCGTGGGAATAGGTTGCTGCCAAGTAAAGGTCACCCACTGCGTATTTGGCACCTACGCCGTATAGTTTAGCGTCGCGATCACCACCAAAAGCGGCATTGGCTGCCTGCTCATCTGTTTTACCTGCTTGGTTATAAGCAGTACCCAGACTCAGACCCATGTCGAAATCATAGTTGGCAGATACAGCAAAACCTTCTGCAGAGCCCTTCGGATTCCAAGTGCTGTGTGCACCAGAGAGGTTAGAGCGGTCAGCATTCTGCGGATCATTGTTACCGGTGAACTGGGCACCCAGAGTCAGCCCCTGATAGGTGTAGATGTACTGGGCCAGACCGTTGGTACGGCCGGTGCCGAATACTTCGGTATCTTTGCCCAGGCCGTCACCGCCCCACTCAGGCAGGACGTCGGTATAGTTGTTGACGGCCTTGGTGAACAGGCCATCCTGACGACCATAGCTGAATGCGCCGAAACGGTCGTGCTTGATGCCGGCATAGGCATAACGCAGCTCGTCGTTGTCAGAACCGGAAGTCGGCAGGTTGTACTCGGCAAAGCCGAACGCCTTCATCTCGGGAGCAATCTTGGTCTCGCCAGCAACGTGCAGACGGAAGTAGCTCTGGTCACCTTCGGAACCGTTGTCGTCAGTACCGTAGTAAGCACCTTGTGCACGGCCGCCGATCTCCAGCTTGGTATCGTTCTGGTTGTAAACGGTAGCAGCATGGGCACCGCTCGCCAGCAGCAGGCTGGAGATGGCAATAGTCAGTGCAGACTTCTTCATATGCGTTATTCCTCTGATGTAAACACTTCCGAACTTGTTGTCGGTTTTGTGAAATCGGAAATAGTCCGATAGCCACACGGTAGGCGTCCCAACCTTGACTGGGCCTGAATCCATCGTTGTTTAATTGAGGTTGCGAGGTCGTTATCAAGACTGGGTGTTACGGTTTTTGACAAGATAGAAAAAGATTAAATTCAATGAATTGTTTTCTAGTGACTTTTTTGACATCAAGGCTGTTCTGAGCAACAAAGTCGATGGCTCAGTTGTGAGCTAGATCACGCAGGGGAGAATGGGGCGGGGCGGGAAAAACGGGGCGGGAGCCTTGCAAGGCTCCCCCCAGTGATCAGATGGGCTTTTGCCACAGGGTCAGCAGCAGATCCTGTTCCAGTTCATTCGGGCCTTGTTGAGCGAAAGCGTGACGCTGCTCACCGGTTGCCCGCCAGCCAAGACGGCTGGTCTCCAGAATAAAGCTGCGCATGGCCTGATCCATGGTGAGGCTGAACTGGCAGCGCTGTTGAGCCACCGGATTGAGGCCACCGAGGGTTGGCCAGCTGAGGGGGTGTTCCATGCTCACCGGATTGAGGCTGACCCGCAATTGCCACTGATGACGGGGACCCGGCTGCAGATAGAGCAGATAGCCACCGGGGGCCAGCCAGCTGACCAGCTGTTCAGTCTTGACCTTGAGATCGTTGACCAGCAGCACCTGAGCAGAGCCCGGTTGCAACGGCGCGCGAGCGGGATCGGCAATGACAAACTGGCCGTCCGGCTGCGCTTTTTTGGCGGCAAAGATGGTGTTCTTGGCGATATCAACCCCAGCAAACTGCCAGCCGGGCAGGCGCTCTGCCAGCGCGCGGCAGTAGTAGCCTTCACCGCACCCAAGATGGATCAGCTCTTGTGGGGCCAGCGGAGCGAGCAGGCCGGCCATGGCCTCAACCAGCGGCAATTGGTGGCCGGCTTCCAGGAAATGGTGCTTGGCGCGCATCAGGGCACGGCTGTCGCTGTCTTTGGGGTTTTTCTTGCCGGGGATGAGATCCAGATAGCCTTCCGGGGCCGGATCGAAGTGATGCTTGTTGTCGCAATAGCGTCCCTGGGAGGCTTCATGAAGATGGAGCGGACTGCGGCAACGGGGACATTGAAGGTGCATAGTAACTCTCTGGGCGAATGCCGGAACAGTGAAGGGCGTTCGGGATTATAGGGGAGAGGATCAAAAAAGGCTGCCGTAGCAGCCTTTTTTATCCCAAGGCCTCAGTCAGGCCTGCGGACGGGTCATCAGCGAGTGCCAAATACCACAATGGTCTTGCCGTGAGCAGAGATGAGCTCCTGCTCTTCCAGCATCTTCAGGATGCGGCCCACGGTTTCACGGGAACAGCCGACGATCTGGCCGATCTCCTGACGGGTGATCTTGATCTGCATGCCATCCGGGTGGGTCATGGCATCTGGCTGCTTGGCCAGGTTGAGCAGGGTCTGGGCGATCCGGCCGGTCACATCCAGGAAGGCGAGATTACCCACTTTCTGGCTGGTGTGCTGCAGGCGCTTGGCCATCTGGCCAGAGAGACGCATCAGGATGTCCGGGTTGACCTGGATCAGCTGGCGGAACTTCTTGTAGGAGATCTCTGCCACTTCGCAAGAGCCTTTGGCGCGAACCCAGGCGGAGCGCTCGGGATTCTCGTTCTCCTCGAACATCCCCATCTCGCCCAGGAAGTCACCCTGGTTCAGATAGGAGAGGATCATCTCTTTGCCCTCATCGTCCTTGATCAAGACGGCCACAGTGCCCTTGACGATGTAGTAGAGGGTCTCCGCTTTTTCACCCGCATGGATCAGGGTGCTCTTCGCGGGATACTTATGAATGTGGCAGTGCGACAAGAACCATTCCAGGGTGGGATCGCTTTGCGGTTTGCCAATAACCATGAGAATTCCTCTGTAGTGTCTTTTTATGGACTTGTGCGTCCGGGCAAGCTGCCAATCTTGCCATTCCTTGTATTAGTTGCAGTAGGATAAGAGCCTTTGTCTGTGCTGACAAGGCTTTGCGCCCTTTTGCAAGAGCCCTTTGGGTAATGCCTGCTGCGCTGCTTCGGCCATTCTAGGGAAGATAGAGGTCGGAGATGTTGATTTTGATCTATTTCCATCCCAACTCCCCCTGTTCGGCAGAGATAAGCGACTGGGTTATGCTAGGGATCCATCATCACGATTAACAGGAGAGAGTGCGAGATGAAAGCCAAGGTCAGCTGGGTGGAAGGGATGAAGTTTGTGGGTGAGAGTGAATCCGGTCACAAGGTGATCCTGGATGGAGCCAACCCCGGTGAGGGGGCCAGCCCGATGGAGATGATCCTGCTGGCGGTCGGTGGCTGCAGCTCTATTGATGTGGTCTCCATCCTAGAAAAAGCGCGCCAGTCGGTGACCGCTTGTCATGTCGAGGTCAGTGGCGAACGGGTTGATAGCGTGCCCCGGGTTTTCGAGAAGATTAATCTGCACTTCGTGGTGACAGGCAAGGGATTGGCGGAGAAGCAGGTGGCCAGAGCGGTCGAGCTGTCGATGGAAAAATATTGTTCTGTTTCCCTGATGTTGGAAAAAGCGGTACAAATTACCCATAGTTATCAAATTGTTGAAGCTTGATAACGATAGTTTCGTTGGTACCCTGGCATAAGGCCGTTACGTAAGGCCACTGCACAAGGCCATGACATAAAGCCATTACATAAGGAAAGTGCAATGAAAAAATTGATCGCTCTGCTTCCCCTTTTGGGCCTGGCGGCGTGCAGCAGCCCGCAACCTACTCAGTATCAATACAGCCAATACCAGTGTGGTGAAGAGATGCTGGCCGTTACCTATGATGCCCAGGCTGACATGGTGCAGTTCCCCTATGCCGGGGTTTACCACAAGCTGGCGCGCGTTGAGTCTGAATCTGGCGCCAAATATTCCGACAGCGTCACCACTTTCTGGAATCAGGACAAACAAGCCCTCCTCACCCAGAAAGGGGTCACACTGCTGACCTGTACGCTTAAATAAGTGACCACAGATAGCTGAAGGTGTGCAGCTTTGTGCCCCGGTCTGGCCTAGGCCGGATTGGGTCAAGAGGTTGAGACCACAAAAAACGGCTTGCCGGGAGGCAAGCCGTTTTTCTATCCATCTGTTATCACTAAACAAGCACTAGTTGGTGGGGACGCGATTGAGCAGCTCGGCAGCGAGCTGCTGGCTGAGCGCCTGACGTTGGCTATCAGCAATGCTTACATCGCTGGTCAGCTGGATGATGCTGCTCCAGACTGCTTTCTGGGTTTTGCGATCGAGCAGCACTATGGCCAGCGAGCCTTTGCGCTGGTTGGCCGAGGCATAGACCCCGGGCGTCATGCCGAGGCGGGCGAAAATCTCGCCATCGCTCATATCCTTGCCGCCCGCGACGCCTATGGCGACCCACAGATCCGCCTCGTCGAGCGGCGCACTCTGCCACCCCTTGCCATTGAGCTCCCGGCTCACCGCCTGCTGCATCGGCTCCAGCCACCCTTCCGCCAGCTCACCGGCGAATTGATACTGCTCGGCCAGGGCGTAGCGCGGGGTTGCGCCATAGGTCCAGTTGCCAATCGGACGAACCAGCATGGTGCCGGACTCCAGCGTGGGGGCCGTCGGCCCGCTGCTGCAGCCGCCAAGCAGGGCGAGCAGTGCCACAGAGAGATAAGCAAGCCGCATCGTGAGCTCCTTTGAATCAGGTTATTTTGCCGGTTTCGATCAATTGCTGGATGAGCGGGCGCAGGATCAGTTCCATCGCAAAGCCCATCTTGCCACCCGGCACCACTATGGTGTTCATCCGCGACATGAATGAGCCATCGATCATCGACAGCAGGTAGGGGAAATCCACCTGCTTGATACCGCGAAACCGGATCACCAGCATACTCTCGTCCAGACTCGGGATCACCTTGGCGCTGAAGGGGTTGGAGGTATCCACCGTCGGTACTCGCTGGAAGTTGATATGGGTGCGCGAGAACTGCGGGGTGATGAAGTTGATGTAGTCATCCATGGAGCGAACGATGGAGTCGGTCACCGCCTCGCGGGAATGTCCTCGCTCCGAGGTATCGCGGATCAGCTTCTGGATCCACTCCAGGTTGACGATGGGCACTACGCCTATCAGAAAATCCACGTGGCGCGCCACATTGTGATCCTCGGTGACCACACCGCCGTGCAGCCCTTCATAAAACAGCAGATCGGTATTGCTGGGCAGATGCTGCCAGGGGGTGAAGGTACCGGGCATCTGGTTGAAGGGCACAGCCTCGTCAAAGCTGTGCAGGTAGCGGCGATACTGGCCATTGCCATCCTGCCCATAGCCCTGAAAAAAGCTCTCCAGCAGCCCGAAGTCATTGGCCTCAGGGCCAAAATAGCTGATATGACGCCCCTGTTCGCGCGCCTTGCGGATCGCTACATCCATTTCCGGTCGGGTATAGCGGTGAAAACTGTCACCTTCCACCACAGCCGCGGTATATCCCAGTTGATGGAACATGGAGCGAAAGGCGTTGGTGGAGGTGGAGGTGCCGGCACCGGACGAACCGGTAACGGCAATAATGGGGTGCTTGGCCGACATGGGATTCTCTCTTCCTTGGGAATTCCGTTATAAGGTCCGGATTGTGGTTGGGTCAAGACTGCTCGATGAAGCGGTCTTTCATCACGATATTCACCGATTCGTGCAGCTCGCTATAGACGATGACAGCTTTGCCTTGCTGTAATTGTTCTCTCACTGCATCGACTTTGACGCCAAGCGGGACATCCTGCTCTCCATATTCTGTTCCCTCCTGCAACACAAAGTGTTCGATCAGGTTGGTCAGGGTGTCGCCGTCCAGTTCTTGCCAGGGAATGATCATTTAAAGGTCTCACAGCAAAAGAGGTGATCGTCAGGCTATTGTTGTGTTGAATCCCGCGAATGCAATCACTTTTTACCTTTTCACCGGAGTCTGAGAGATGTTGTCTGAAGCGCAGCGCAGCGCGCCGTTAACCCTGACTGAGCATCTGGACAGCGCACGTCGAGAGGCGATTGCCCGAGGCATGGTGTGGTTCTGGTTGTTGAACTGGCTGGTGGTGTTGTTTCTTTCGATACGCTACGAGGTTTACAGCCAGGTCGGGCTCGCCAGTGATGACAGCTTGCCCTGGCGCTTTCAGAGTGAGCTGGCCCTGGTCATGGTGGTGCTATTGCTACTACCTGTTGTCAGCCTCTTTTGTGACCATCTGCAGGATCGCCTCTGGTTACGGATGGCTGCACTGGTGACTGTGCTATGGGGCGGACTCTGGACGCTGCACATCTATACGATTGGTCAGGTGGAGCTGCGAGGAGGGGTCAGTTATGCCAACGGGATCATGCGGCTCAACCTGCTGGCTGCGCTCATTGCATTTTATCCCGATCGCAAGGTTTTTTATGGCTATCTCTTGGGCCCGATGACGGTGGGTGTGGGGTTGGAACTCTTTTTACGCGTCGATTTTCCCCAGATCTACCTGCTTGGCGTGTTGTTTGGCGTGATTGCGCTGGAGGTCGGCCGCCGCATGCTGCACCGCTGGTTTGAATTGGCGATCATGCGGGAGCATGACAATCTGACGCTGCTGCGCCAACTTGATCAGCTCGCCAAGCAAGATCCTCTGACCGGTGTCGCCAACCGGCGGCATTTCAATATCGAGTTGGATCGCGCGTTAGCCCATAGCCAGGAGAGCGGCGCTCCGCTATCGCTCATCCTGATCGATGTGGACTATTTCAAGCGATTCAACGACCACTACGGCCATCAGGTAGGGGATATGTGCCTCAAGGAGGTGGCACAAGCGCTCAACCGTGCGGTTCGCACGCCATCTGATCTGGTGGCCCGCTATGGCGGAGAGGAGTTTGTGCTGCTGCTGCCCAATACCGACCGTCAGGCTGCGGCCAGCGTGGCGCAGCGGCTGCAAGATGGCTTGGCCAGCCTGCAGCTGGAGCATCTGGCGTCCGAGGTTGCCCCCTGGGTGACGGTGAGTCAGGGGATTGCCAGCAATGTGTCCGGTGAAGGGGCAAACCAGCTGCTGGAGCGGGCCGATCAGGCGCTCTATCGGGCCAAGGAGTCGGGACGCAATCAGTTCTGTGTTGCGGAGTGACTCTGTTCGGCAATCCAGCGACTGATCCGTTCATCCAGCCAAAACCGTGGCCGCCAGGGCGTGCCGTGCAGAAAGCCGACATGGCCGCCGCACTGGCTCAACTCATAGCGCACCGTGGGCGAGAGTTGCTCCGGCCGGGGAATGACCGCGCGTGACATAAAGGGATCGTCGGCGGCATGGATGACCAGGGTCGGGATCGGGATCTGAGCCAGCAGCGGTAGTCCCGAGCAGCTCTGGTAGTAGTGGGTGGCACTGTGAAAGCCGTGCAGCGGTGCGGTAACCAGCTCGTCAAAATCGCGCAGGGTGGCAATCTGCTCCACTTGTCGAGGTTGCCAGCGTTCACTCGCTTTCTGCTGCTGGCGGATCTTGCTGAGCAAATTGCGGCGCATGGTGCGCAGCAGATAGTTCTGATAGACCTTCGAGAAGCCCTGATTGACCCGCTCGGCACAGCTTGCCAGTTGCAGCGGGGCCGAGACCACCACCGCCGCTTTCAATGCCGCAGGACAGGCCCGCGCCAGCAGATTGACCAACATATTGCCACCCAGTGAAAAGCCGATGGCGATCAGCGGTTTGCCCGGGAAGCGCTGGCTCAGCTCGGCAATCAGCTCCTGCGCATCACCGATGGCGCCAGAGTGATAGGCCTGCAGGTGGCGATTGGGTTCGCCACTGCAACCGCGAAAGTGCATCAGCACAGCCTCTCTGCCCTCTTGCTGCAGGTGGGCGAACAATCCCTTGGCATAGTGGGAGTGAATGCTTCCCTCCAGCCCGTGAAACACCACTATCAGCGGCCGTTCATCAAGGCTGACTTCCCCGCTCCAGGCGAGGTCGACAAAGTCCCCATCCTGCAGTTCAAACCGCTCCGCCACAAAACGGGCAGGGGGGCGGCGCAGCCATTTGGGCAATATGGTCTGCAGATGAGGATAGCGTGCCCACCAGGGGGCGTGGAAGTGGCTCTCGGTCAGCATGGGGTCTGTCGGTCTGGGTCGAAGATAAGGAGGACGGGAGGCGTGTTCCTCCCGCCAGTCATTGGCTTATTTCAGCAGGCGATCGTGATGTTCGGCGCCGCGCAGCATGGCCTGGATCAGCTCATTGGCCTCGAACTTGGTCAGCGCCTCATGAGCACCCACCTGATGGGCGCGTTCCACGCTGATCTCGCTGGAGAGGGAGGTGTGCAGGATGATGTAGGCCCCCGCCAGTTTGCTGTCACTTTGCACCTCGAAGGCCAGCTCATAACCATCGAGCCCCGGCATCTCGATATCGCTCACCAGAATGTCGATCGGGGTCTTCTGGCTCGCCCGCGTCTGCATCAGGGTCAGTGCATCCTTGCCATTGGTGCAGACCTCATAGGGGATATTGATGTAGTCGAGGGCGGCCATCAGCTGACGGCGAGCGACCGAAGAGTCATCGACCAGCAGGATCCGCATCGGCTTGATCCGCTCCCGCTGCACATCGGTCAGTACCGGATAGAGGTGGCTCGGATCGTCCGGATAGACCCGGGAGAGGATCAGCTCCACATCCAGCAGCTGGATCAGCTGGTCATTGACTCGGGTCACACCGGTTACGAACACATTGTGACCGAGGGAAGCGGGGGGCGATTCGATATCGCGCCAGTTGCACTCGGTGATCTTGTCGATGCCCCGTACCAGAAAGCCCACCAGGGTACGGCGGCAGTCGGTAATGATGATGAAGCAGTGGGGCATCTCCTCCTTGCTGATGGGGCGATAGCCCACCGCCATCGCCATGTCGATCACCGGAATGGTGGAGCCGCGCATATTGGCAGCCCCCAATACGGTCGGGTGCGAGTGCGGCATTGCCGTCAGCTGGGTGTAGGGCACTATCTCCTTCACCTTGAGGGTTCCGATGGCAAAGGATTGTTTGGCTGAAAGGTGAAACAGCAACATGCCCTGGGATTGATTGGCTTTGCTCGTCATGGCAGATGTCCTGTTGGTCGAAACGTTGGCAGTCACTTCAGACCTCTAGCATAAAGGATTACGGGTGGAATGGCCCTTCCTTGTTAACGACCATCTGGCAAAAAACTGGACTCATTCAGCCAATTTCGTTGGCGTATTCCATCGGCGTCCGGTTATTGATCGCCATCCTCGCCAACGCCCCACTGCTGGCAGGCAGCTTGCAATGCGGCCTCATCGGCATAACCCAGCTTGCTGGCCACCTGCGCGGGTTTGCTGCCGCCCTTGAGCAATCTGAGCGCCTGCAGCAGTTGCCACTGTTGTTGCAATTCACTCCCTTCCACCGGCGCATCGGCTTGTTGTGCCCACTGTTGCAGAGACTCCGGTTGGCCATTGGCCAGCGCTTGCCAGCAGGCTTGCAGCTCACCGTGACCCTGCTGGCTGATGGCGCACTGTTGCAGCTCATCCAGGATCACCTGCAGTCGCTGGCCGTAGGCGCCTTGCCACTCTTTCGGACGTTGCCACCGGGCCAGCGAGTCGAGCAGGACATCGAGCAGCGGGGTGGTCTGCAGCCAGCCTGCCTGCTGCGGCTGAGCCACGCGCAAAGAGACATTCAGCTGATCGTACTCGCAACCGCTGAGGGGGCTGAAGGCCGCGAGGGCATCGGCGCAGAGCCAGAAGCTGCTGCCTGCCGGCAGCAACAGCTCATGTTGGCCCAGTCTCAGCAGCGCGGCGCCCCGGGTGATCCGCAACAGCTGCCCGACCGGAGTTCGTTTGCGGTTGCCGGCGTGCAGGCCCTGGCAGGAAAAATGGTGATACTCGATGGCGTGATGCATGTAAAAACCCTGATATGATGCTGCCTGGAGGTAACAAATATGGAAACCAGACGTAAAAAACGCTTCATTGCCGGTGCGGTCTGCCCGGCGTGCGGCAAGTTGGACAACATGATGCTGTATCTGGAGCATGGAGTCGAGAAGGTGACCTGCGTCGCCTGTGGCGATACCCAGGTACAAACGCCTGCCGAGGTCGACAAGCAAACTCGCGAGGTGGAAGAGGTGATCGGGGTGTTTCGCCCCTGATAAGGCAACGGCGGGTGGAATGTGGGCCTTCTCGCTGACGCTGTTGCCGTTTTTTTCGTCACTCCGTGGCGCTGCACGGCATATGCGCGGCCCGCTTTTTAGGGTATTCTGAGCCCGTTTTTTTCTATCCGCAGGATCCTGACATGAAAGTAGCTCCTCTGAGCGTGGTTACGCTGGAATACACAGTCACCGACGAGCACGGTGAAGTCATCGACAGCACTGTCGGCAAAGAGCCGCTGGTCTATCTGCACGGCACCCGTTACCTGGTCTCAGGCCTGGAAGCCGAGCTGGAAGGTCGCGCGGTAGGTGAAGCCTTCGAAGTGACTCTGGTACCGAGCCAGGCCTACGGCGAATATGACGAGACACTGGTACAAGAAGTACCGGGCGAGCTGTTCGACGGCATGGAAGTCTCCGAAGGGGATACTTTTGTGGCTGAAACCGACGATGGTCACCGTCCGGTGACCGTGGTTGAAGTGTCCGAAGAGTTCGTCAAAGTGGATGGCAACCATCCGCTGGCAGGCGTAACCCTGGGCTTCAAGGTCGAGATCAAGGACGTGCGTGCCGCCACTGCCGAAGAGCTGGCCCACGGCCACGTTCACGGTGCCGGTGGTTGCGGTCACGATCACGGTCATGACCACGATCACGGCGGCTGCTGTGGTGGTCATGGTCACGACCACGATGAGGATCACGGCCACGGCGGCTGCTGCGGTGGCGGCGGTTGTGGTGGCAAGGGCCATCACCACTGATCACGGCCATGCCGATGATAAAAAAACCCGCGTGAACGCGGGTTTTTTTATTGGCTGACAGCTATGCCAAGCCATGTTGCCTGACCAGAGATGGCTCCGGATCAGTAGTGCGGCGGCGGGGTCTCTTCGGCCATACTGGCAATCTGGCTGGGCTGTACGCTTTGCAGTTTGTCGATCAGCAGCTGGATCTGGTATTTGAGCCGATCGAGTTCACGGCCCTGGGTGGTTACCTCGTCGTTGAGCTGCTCTATGGTGTACTCCGCATAGGCGAGACGGGTTTCCAGGGTTTCGATGCGATCGTTAAGTTGCTGACTCATGGGCCTTCGGGTCCTTACTTGATTGTCCAGATTTCGGCCAGACCACTGGAGCTGGCACTGACAAGGTGGCTATTGTCGCGCAAAGCGACGCCGTAGACCACTGCGCTGGGCGGTTTCACCTTGGGTTGCGGCGAGACGCGCCAGCTCTGCAGCAGGGCACCATCGCTCACTTGCCACAGGGAGAGCTGACGGGAAGGGGCGCCGGTGATCAGCCACTTGCCATCGTTGGCAAAGCGGGCGCTGGTGTAGACCTCGAAGCGGTGATCATATTTCAGCTGACTCACCTCCTTGCCGGTTTTCAGATCCCAGATGCTGGCCCGGCTGCTGTCGGCGGTGAAGGCGTAGCGGCCGCTCGGCTCCAGTCTGGCCATGATCACCCGGCCACCATGGTTGAAGCGCCAGATCACCTGCCCGCTACGGGTATCCCACAGATAGGCGCTGTAGTCGTTGCCTCCGGTCAGGGCGTAGCGACCGTTAGCGGAGAGATCGACCGTATTGACCTGTTCGGTGTGCCCCAGAAACTGCAGACGACGGCCGCTTCGGGTATCGAGCCACTCCGCTTTGCCATCTTCCCGCCCGATCAGCACATAACGACCGTCGGCAGAGAGCGCGATGTCCCTCAGCCTGGATTCAGGAAGTGAGTAGTAGCCTTGTGATTGCCCATCGTTCAGCCGCCAGGTTGCAAAGGTATCGGGGGTAGCGGTGACTGCATGGCTGTTGCCTTCGGAAAAGCGGGTAATGAATACCAGGTCTTCCGCAGAGTCGGATTGCTTCCAGCGCCAGCGTTGACGGTTCTGTTCCAGATCCCAGACGATGATGCCCTGGCTGATGCTGGAGACGATGGCCTGCTTGCCATCACTGGAGAGATCTGCGGTCAGCAGGCCCGTGCTGGCGAGGGTCATTTGCTGGTTGGGTTGGGAGCTTTGCTCGCAACCGGTGAGCATTAAACAGAGGCTCACCAGATAAATGGCACTTTTTATCATTTTTGCGGTCTCACGCTTTTGTTACCTGCGATCACGGCGTTAGTATAAGGCGCTTATCACGATAAACCTCTCATTTCACGATGGAACCGAGAGCGGTATTTGGAGTTTGGAGAAACTGATGAACAAATTTCTGAAGGTGTCCCTGTTGGCGGCGGCCGTTGCCGTCGGTCTGACTGCTTGCCAAAAAGACGAGAAGCCTGCTGCGGCCAATACCGCCGAAGTGAAGGCAGAAGCCAGCAAGCCGGCAGAGGCGACCAAGGCCGAAGCCAAGAGCTTTGAAGAGCAATCTGGCTACGCAATTGGCCTCTCCATGGGTCGTTACATCGCCAATACCCTGGAGCGTCAGCAGGAACTGGGCATCAAACTGGACAACGCCGTGATCCTGAAAGGGGTGACTGACGGTCTGGGCAAAGAAGCCAAGATGACTGATGAAGAGATCCAGAAGGTACTGCAGGATTACGACGCCAAGATCAACGAGCTGACCAAGGCCAAGGCCGAGAAAGACGCCGTTGAGAATCTGAAGAAGGGCGAAGAGTTCCTGGCTGCCAACGCCAAGAAAGAGGGTGTGAAGAGCACTGAATCCGGCCTGCAGTACGTGGTCGAGAAGATGGGCACTGGCGCCAAGCCGAAATCTACCGATATCGTCAAGGTTCACTACACCGGTACCCTGACTGACGGCACCAAGTTCGACAGCTCCGTCGATCGCGGCGAGCCGGCTACCTTCCCGCTCAACCAGGTTATCCCGGGTTGGACTGAAGGTGTGCAACTGATGCCGGTTGGCTCCAAGTTCAAGTTCTTCCTGCCGTCCAAGCTGGCCTATGGCGAGCACGGTGCAGGCTCCATCCCGGCGAACGCCGTGCTGGTGTTTGACGTTGAGCTGTTGGCTATCGAGAAGCCGACTGCAGACGATGCCAAGAAGTAATCTTTTCTTGTAGTTAAAAACGGCTCCTTAAGGAGCCGTTTTTACTTGTGTATTCCCTGCAATCGCGGGATAACAGAGCTGTCTTGGCGTTGGGTTTGCGCGCGAAAATAAGGCAAAATAGATCGCAGAATCAAATACAAGGATGAGTCCAGTGGCTGAAAATAAATCGCGTGTCCTGCTGGTGGAAGATACCCGAAGTCTGGCAGTGGTCTATGAACAGTACCTGCGCCAGGAGGGGTATGAGGTGGTGCTGGCCGATTGTGGTCAGCAGGCGTTGGCGCAGTTGCTGGCAAGTCCTCCCCCCGTGGTGCTGCTGGATCTGGAGCTGCCGGATATGTCCGGTATGGATATTCTGCAGATGATCACCGAACAGCAGTTGCCTTGCTCTGTGGTAGTGATCACCGCCCATGGCTCGGTGGATGTGGCGGTGGAGGCGATGCGCCTCGGTGCCTTCGATTTTCTGACCAAGCCGTTTGACAGCAAGCGGCTCTGCGCCACCGTTCGCAATGCCTTGAAACACCAGCAGTTGAGCTCGCTGGTTGCCCACTATCGAGAAAACTTCGAGCGTAGCTCCTTCTTCGGTTTTATCGGCGCCTCCATGTCGATGCAGGCGGTCTATCGCATCATCGAGAGCGCGGCGCCCAGCAAGGCGACCGTCTTTATCACTGGTGAGAGCGGCACCGGCAAAGAGGTGTGTGCCGAGGCGATTCACCAGTGCAGTCCCCGCAGCGAACAGCCCTTTATTGCCCTCAACTGCGCCGCCATTCCCCACGATTTGATGGAGAGCGAGATCTTTGGTCATGTGAAGGGCTCCTTTACCGGCGCCCAGGGGGATCGCAAAGGGGCAGCCAGTCTGGCCGATGGCGGTACCCTGTTTCTCGACGAGATCTGCGAGATGGACCTGGATCTGCAGAGCAAGCTGCTGCGCTTCATCCAGACTGGCACAGTGCAGCGGGTCGGCAGCGGCAAGCTCGAGACGGTGGATGTGCGCTTTATCTGCGCCACCAACCGGGATCCGCTGGTGGAGGTGAAAGCGGGCCGTTTTCGCGAGGATCTCTACTATCGGCTCCACGTCATTCCGCTTACCCTGCCGCCACTGCGGGAGCGGGGTGAGGATATCCTGCTGCTGGCGCGTACCCTGTTGCAGAGCTACGCCAAGGAGGAGAACAAACGCTTCAAGGATTTCGATGTCGAGGCGGCGCGAGTGCTGCTCGACTACCCCTGGCCTGGCAACGTACGCGAGCTGCAAAACGTGGTGCGCAATATCGTGGTGCTCAATGACAAGGAGCTGGTGAGCCCGGATATTCTGCCGCCACCGCTCAATGGGGTTCGTCCCCAGTTGCCGGCTGCGATTGCGGCAGCGGTGGCATCGGCTCCGGCCGCTACCGGGGTGGCTAACGGGCCAATTCGTCCGCTCTGGCTGGTGGAAAAAGAGGTGATCGAACAGGCCATCGCCAGCTGTGACGGCAACATTCCCAAGGCGGCGGCACTGCTCGAGATCAGCCCCTCTACCATTTACCGTAAAAAGCAGGGGTGGGAGGAGTCCAATCGGGCCTGAACCATCTTGCCAGCAGAAAGGGCGGCTAGCGTGCCGCCCTTTCTATTTTGGGGGATCAGAGTTTGGCGAGGCGCTTGAGGCGGGCCAGTCGCTCCCCCTCGTTGGCGCTGAACCAGCGGTCCTGTGACAGCAGAAACCAGGCGCGGGAGAAGTATTCCGCGGCCAGCGGATCGTCCAGCACCAAGGCATTCTCCCCCAGCTCCTCGAACAGATAACCATCCTCTGGTTCGCCAGCCTCGGCCATATCGGTCTTGAGCTGGTGCAGCTCTGCCAGCGCCTGCTGGTGCTGACCCTGGGCCCGGGTCAGGCGAGCCAGACTCCAGCGAGCGATAAACGCCTTGGCCGGCTGGTTATGCTGCAGATACCAGGCCAGGCACTTCTGTTGCTGGATTTTCGCCTCATCAAAGCGGCCCAGTTCGAACAGGGTCCAGCCCTGATTGTTGTAAAGGGGGGCCAGCCAGCCACGCACCTTCTCGTCACTGCTGCGTTCCGCCAGCTCCATCGCCAGTTGATGCCAGCGGCTCTGCTCTTCCAGTGGTGCGGCGATGGCGATCATGTGAGCGGCGTCGATGGCGAGATAGGTTTCCTTCTCCTTGAGCCCCCACTGCCAGGCTTGTTCAAACAGCGGTTTGGCACTGGCTTTGTCGCCCGCCGAGTTAAAGGTGCGGCCTCGTTCCAGCAGGGCCCTGATCCGGGCTCTGGGGGTTGTATCTGTGAGGCGAGGCGCTATCTCGTCGAGCAGCTGGTGGGCTTCGGCAAACTGGCGCTGCAGTGAATGGGTGCGGGCAATTTGGGTCAGCAACTCCAGTTCGAGTTGCAGGTTGGCGGCGGCGCGCGCTTCGGGAAGAAGGGTGTGAAAACGAAGGGCACTGGCGGCGGGATCCTGATAATCCCACAGCGCCATGAAATCGGGCGGATTGTCCATTTGGCCTCCTTGCTGGTTATCCTGTCACCAAGATGCCTGCAGGCCATTGTTTGTACAAGGGCGCCCGTCACAGAGCGCCCCTTGAGTCATGTTAACGGCTGTGGCCAGTTGCTCAGTAGACCATAGCCAGGCTCATCAGCATCAGGCCGAGGGCGGCAAAGGCCCCCTCCTTGATGGCGAGCCGTGGCACCAGCGCCTTGGGCAGGGCCGGAAACAGGCTCAGGGCAAAGCCAAGCCCCGGCATCAACCAGTGGAATGCCGGATCGCGCAGGGCGGGATTGGCGGCTCCATTGATGATGATCAGCAAAATAAACAGGGTGAAGGCGGGGAGGATAAACCAGCGTACCCCGCCGGCGGCGACCGCCCGCAGCGGCGAAATGCGATAGAGCAGCATGGTCACAAGGAACAGAACAAAAGGGGCCAGCAGATAGAGCGGAGCGGGGTTCATAACATCTTTCCTGAAAACTGATCGTCAAAAAACAGGGAGTCCGGTGCAAGAGGCGCGGGATTTAACCACTCTTCGCAGGTAATCACCAGCAGCCCGGGCCCGGGCTGTGAAGAGGATCCCGGATAAAGGTTTGCTAGCGCGTCTTAGTGCGACCAGAACCAGGCTGCTGCAAATCCCAGCCAGCTCAACACTAGCAAGATCCAGGGCAGGGGATGCTGATGGCTTACTTCAACCAGCTCCAGCTGATCGTCTTGTTCTTCGGTTTGTGGCGCGCCCTGTGGCTGCCTGGCTTTGGCCTGCATTTTTTTCTGGCGGCTCGCTTCGCGGGCCCGCGCCTTCATCTGTTTCTTGTATTCGTCGATGCCTTTCTGGATCCCTTGCGCGATAAGCTGGGTCTGTTCCTTGGTCTGCCCCGGCTTCTGGTTGGCACGGGCAATTTTCATCGCCTCCTGCTGGGTCTCGGGGGAAATCTTGTCGTACTTGGCCATCAAATCATCTCCTCGGGCATGGCTGGCTGGGGAGTATGCCATAAAGGCGCGTCCGGGTGGCGTCTCCTTGGTGCGGGAGGGGAGCAAGTGAGTGACAGCTCAACAAAAAACCTGACAAATCAGCAGGAAGCCGGATGTTGGGCCGAAGATCACAATTAGCAGAATTTGTGAGTCATCGATGAAAAACGGTCATCTGTTGTTTGTTATATTGGCGCCCGACCCGCTGGACAGGGTTGATAAATAACAAAACAATCAAGGTGATATGGAAATGAATAATAACTTTATCAAAGGCGGCGTGGCACTGGCCGTGCTTGCTGCACTGACTGGCTGTAATACCTCGACCAATGACACCGTTGCACCCTGCACCGAAAATGTCTGCAAACTGACCATCCTGCACACCAACGATACTCACGGCCGTTTCTGGAACAACAAAGAAGGCGAATACGGTATGGCCGCCCAGAAGACCCTGGTCGAGCAGCTGCGTGCGGATGCCAAGGCTGCTGGCAGTGACGTACTGGTTCTTTCCGGTGGTGATGTGAATACCGGCGTGCCGGAGTCCGATCTGCAGGATGCCGAGCCTGACTTCATGGCGATGAACAACATTCGCTACGATGCCATGGCGGTGGGTAACCACGAGTTTGATAACCCGCTGGATGTGCTGGAGAAGCAGCGCAAGTGGGCCCAGTTCCCCATGCTCTCGGCCAACATCTATGACAAGGCCAGCGGCAAACACTACTTTGACCCCTACAAGGTGTTCAAGCTGGATAGCGGTCTCAAGGTCGCCGTGCTGGGTCTGACCACCGAGGATACTTCCCAGCTGGTCGATCCCAATAACGTCAAGACTCTGGAGTTCCGCGATCCGACTACGGAAGCGGCTGCATTGAGCAAGCAGATCCGTGACAAGAAAGAGGCCAATCTGGTCTTTGCCATCACCCATATGGGCCACTATGCCGATGGCCAGCACGGCAGCAATGCGCCTGGCGATGTGGAGATGGCTCGTAAGCTGCCGACCGGCACCCTGGATGCCATTATTGGTGGCCACTCCCAGAATCCAGTCTGTATGGAGCCGGGCACCACCAACAAGTACGCCAAGTTCAGTCCGGGCGATACCTGCCTGCCGGATCAGCAGAACGGTACCTGGATTATGCAGGCCCACGAGTGGGGCAAATATGTGGGGCGTGCCCAGTTTGAGTACCTGAAGGGCAAGTTGACCCTGACCAGCTATGAGCTGATCCCGGTTAACCTTATCAAGCGCAATGCCAAGAATGAACCCGTGGATGCCAAAGGTGTCGTTACTAAAGATCCGGCCCAAATGGTGCTAATTCAGGACGAGATCATCAAGGACCCAGAGCTGCTTTCTACCCTCCAGGTATTCCAAGATAAGGGAGAGGCAGAGCTCAATGTCGACATCGGTGCTACGGATGGCCTGCTTATGGGAGAGCGTAAGTACGTTCGCTATATGCAGACCAATCTGGGTCGTCTGATCACGACCGCGACTACAGAAAAGCTGAAAGCTGATTTCGGTATCGTCAACTCGGGTGGCGTACGGGCTTCGATACAGGCGGGAACTATCTCCTATCGGGATGTGCTGACCGTCCATCCGTTTGGCAACACAGTCAACAAGGCCAGCATGAAGGGGAGCGAGCTGGTTACCTATCTGGGCAAAGTTGCAACCCTGACTGGTGGTGGTTATCCCCAATTTGGCGGTATCGATATGCAGGTTAACTGTGGCGCCAAGAACGTGACCATCAACGCTATTGCAGGCAAAGCATTCGATGTCAATGGAACCTACAGTTTTGCCATCCCGAGCTTTAGCGCATCAGGTGGTGACGGTTATCCGGTGATCAACACCATCAACGCCGGTCTGGTCGATGCGGGAGTGCTCAAAGAGTATGTGGAGTCGAAACAAACTATTTTTGCTACCGAGTATCAACCGAAGGGGGAAGTGACATTTATCAACAACACTCTTAATCCATCCAATGCAAATAACTGCGGCAAAGACCCCATAGACCCAAGCAATTAATAACCACCACACAAAACCGGAACCTTGGGTTCCGGTTTAATACTATTGTCAGTCTGATTCACAGCCCGGCAGGCGATGCTTGTCGGGCTGTTTCTTTTCTACTTCAGGCGAGCCGATGGTGACTATCACACTCTCATGCATCTTCAGGGGATTAAGGAGAATATAAGAGAAGAGGCGGCCCATGGGCTGCCTCCTGCGTAGTGACAATCTAAACCTTACAGCTGCTCGATCCCGACGATATGCCAGGGGGCATTGTTCTTGGCCAGATCGCGCTCGAGGTGCCACACCTCTTTGATGTCTTCTTCGACCTGCTCCTGACGGTCCATGTAGCGGCCGCTGAAGCGCACGCTCACCTGGGCCCAGTCGCTGCCATAGTCAGCACGTACCAGCTGGGTGTCGACATACATTACTTCTGTGTGCTGGTCGCCAGTCAGTTCGGCGCGCTCGGCTTTGAGCTGTTCAAACAGCTCGGGGCTGACGTATTCGCGCACTTTTTCCAGATCGTTCTTGTTCCACGCCTCTTGCAGGGTGCGATAGTGATCGCGGGCACCGGCCAGGAAGCCGTTCATGTCAAAGCCCGGCGGCAGGCGGAACGGCACGTCGCTGTCGGCAAAGCCGGTGGCTTGCGGGGCGCTGTTGCTCTGCTCAAATTGCTGCGGGGCCGCGGATTGCGGTGGCTGATAGCCCGCATAGGCCGCCTGTTGTGGCTGTGGCGTCGCGACCTTGCCCTTGCGCAGGGTACGGATCAGGAACACGGCCCCCAGCGCCAGCAGGGCGATCAGCAGGAAGTCCATTCCTTGCAGACCTTCAAAGGCACCGCTGCCCAGCAGGTAGGCAAACAGGCCGCCAGCCAGCAGGCCGCCCAGCAGGCCACCCATCATGCCGCTCTTTTTCGGCGGAGTCTGGGCATTCAGTGTCGGATTCTTGTTGTCGACCGGTTTGGCCGCAGGCTGGGCCGGCGCAGTTTTGTAACTTTTACCAAAGGATTTGCCGCCGCCAAATTTCTTGGCTTCGGCGTGAGGTGCCCCCAGGCCAATGGCCAGGATCACGGCAAACAGGGTCAGCATCTTTTTCATTTTGACTCTTTTCACTCTCGTCTGTGGGTGGGGCATGCTCCGCTTTGGCAAGCTCAGCAAGGCGCATGGCAGGCTGCCTGTCCCTAATTGTGTCGCAGCTTGTATTCATCAATATCACCTCTGGCATGAATTATTCATGAACGAGGTTGCCGCGATGCGGCGTCAAACAAGAGGAGTAAACCGGATGAAAAGCAGAAGATTGAGTCGCAAGGAGCGCAAAATGCGAAGCAAAATCAAAATGGTCAAGGTAGAGCAGACTCTGGTTTGGCCCTTTATGATGGTATGAGCCGCCAGATAGGGCTCGCCGTAGTTGGCTTTCTTTTGTAAAATTCCCGTCCCCTTCCCGCTGCGGTTTTTATGTGTATGGCAGAGCAAGTGACGGCGAAAAAAGACGCCAAGACACAACAGCTGAAAGTTCCTCCCCACTCTTTTGAGGCCGAACAGTCCGTACTGGGCGGCCTGATGCTGGATAACGATGCCTGGGATCGGGTTGCCGAACGGGTTATCGATCAGGATTTCTACAGCCGTCCGCACCGGTTGATCTTCCAGGCCATGACCCGCCTCTCCAACGCGGGCAACCCCATCGACCTCATCACCCTGCAGGAGGAGCTGGAACGCTCCGAACAGCTGGAAGAGGCGGGTGGCTTCGCCTATCTGGTGGAGATCGCCAAGAACACCCCGAGTGCCGCCAACATCAACGCCTACGCCGAAATCGTGCGCGAGCGGGCGGTGGTGCGAGAGATGATCTCGGTCGCCAACGAGATAGTTGAAGCGGGTTACGAGCCACAGGGCCGTACCTCCGGCGATCTGCTGGATCTTGCCGAGAGCAAGGTATTCAAGATTGCCGAGCAGCGCACCAGCGCCAACGAGGGGCCCCAGCCCCTGAAGCTGATCCTCGAGCAGACCGTCGACAAGATTGAAGAGCTGTTCAAGACCCCGCACAACGGGGTGACCGGGGTATCGAGCGGTTACAACGATCTTGACAAGATGACCGCCGGTTTGCAGCGTTCGGACTTGATCATCGTGGCGGCCCGTCCCTCCATGGGCAAGACCACCTTTGCCATGAACCTTTGCGAGCATGCGGCCCTCACTGCCGACAAGCCGGTGCTTATCTTCTCGCTGGAGATGCCCTCCGAGCAGATCATCATGCGTATGCTCGCCTCGGTCGGTCGCATCGATCAGACCAAGGTGCGTACCGGTCAGCTCGACGACGAGGATTGGGCGCGCCTCTCCTCCACCATGGGATTGCTGCTCGAGAAGGGCAAGATGTATATCGATGACGCCTCCGGCCTCACCCCGACCGATGTGCGCTCCCGTGCCCGTCGGGTGGCGCGCGAGCATGGCGGCCTATCCATGATCATGGTGGACTACCTGCAGCTGATGCGGGTGCCGGCGCTCTCCGATAACCGTACCCTGGAGATCGGCGAGATCTCCCGCTCTCTCAAGGCCTTGGCGAAAGAGCTGCAGTGCCCGGTGGTGGCGCTCTCCCAGTTGAACCGAAGCTTGGAACAGCGGGCCGACAAGCGCCCGGTCAACTCGGACCTTCGTGAATCGGGCTCCATCGAGCAGGATGCGGATTTGATCATGTTTATCTATCGTGATGAGGTTTATCACGATGACAGCCCGGACAAGGGGATTGCCGAGATCATCATCGGCAAGCAGCGTAACGGCCCTATCGGAAGAGTGCGTCTCACCTTCCAGGGTCAGTTCTCCCGGTTCGACAACTATGCCGGTCCGGCGTTTGATGACGACTATTGATGTAAACCCAAGGTGATGGCGGATTAGCCATTACCACGACTGCCCTGACCGATAGCCAGTCATTGGTTGCCGCTCAGGGCCTGTTTTCCCGGTTCGACAATTATGCCGGTCCGGCCTTCGACGACGATAAGTGAGTGGCGGTCTTCTGCCCGATGAGGGGGAGACCATTTGTGCCCTCGTAAGGGAAAACCATGAAAGCGGCTACTGCCCAAATCAACACTGCGGCCTTGCGCCACAACCTCGCCGTGGTCAAGCGCCACGCCCCCGCTTGCAAGATCATTGCTGTGGTCAAGGCCAACGCCTATGGCCACGGACTGCTGCCGGTCGCCCGCACCCTGGTGGATGCGGATGCCTATGCGGTGGCCCGTATCGAAGAGGCGCTGATGCTGCGCTCCTGCGCCGTGGTCAAACCCATAGTGCTGCTGGAGGGCTTCTTCTCTGCCGATGATCTGCCGGTGCTGGCGGCCAACAACCTGCAGACGGCGGTTCACACCTGGGAGCAGCTCGAAGCGCTGGAGCAGGTCGAGCTGCCAGCGCCCGTGGTAGCCTGGCTCAAGCTCGACACCGGCATGCACCGGCTCGGGGTGCGGGCCGACGAGATGCCCGCCTTTATCGAACGACTCGGCAAGTGCAAGAACGTGGTGCAGCCGTTCAACATCATGACCCACTTCAGCCGCTCCGATGAGCTGGAGCAGCCCACTACCCGCGAGCAGATCGATCTCTTCAGCCGTCTCACGGCACCGCTGGCGGGAGAGCGTGCCATGGCCAACTCGGCGGGCATTCTGGCCTGGCCGGACTCCCACTGCGACTGGGTTCGCCCCGGCGTCATCCTCTATGGCGTGTCGCCCTTCCCCAACACGGTGGCGGCTGATTACGACCTGCAGCCGGTGATGACCTTGAAGACCCAGCTGATTGCGGTGCGGGATCACAAGGCGGGCGAGCCGGTGGGCTATGGCGCCAACTGGGTGTCGGATCGCGATACCCGACTCGGGGTGATCGCCATCGGCTACGGTGACGGTTATCCGCGCATGGCGCCCAATGGCACTTCCGTGCTGATCAACGGCCGCATCGTGCCGCTGGTGGGGCGTGTCTCCATGGATATGAGCACGGTGGATCTTGGGCCCGGCGCCACCGACAAGCCCGGCGACGAGGCGGTACTGTGGGGCGAGGGGCTGCCGGTAGAGCGGGTGGCCGACGAGATTGGCACCATCCCCTACGAACTCATCACCAAACTCACCTCCCGCGTCTTTATGGAGTACGTTTGATGTGGCAGCAGTGCCTGCTGACGTTGAAGCCCCGTTCGCGGGGCTTTCATCTGGTGACGGACGAGCTGGTGGCCAAGTTGCCGATGCTGGCGGATTACCGGATCGGCATGGCCCACCTGCTACTGCAACACACCTCCGCCTCGCTCACCCTCAACGAGAATTGCGACCCCAGCGTGCGCAGCGATATGGAGGCCCATCTGCACCGGCTGGCGCCGGAAGATGCCCCCTACTATCGCCACACCTATGAGGGGGCGGATGACATGCCCGCCCACATCAAATCCTCCCTGCTCGGGGTGAGCCTGCTGCTGCCAGTTCGCGATGGTCAGTTGGCGCTCGGCACCTGGCAGGGGATCTGGCTTGGCGAGCATCGCATCGATGGCGGTGCCCGCAAGGTGTTGGTGACCCTGCAGGGTGAGTAATCAGGCTGCAACCAGCTGAAAGATGAAGATAAAAAGAGGGATGGCGCCGAGCCATCCCTCTTTTGTTTCTACGGTGTTGTGAGTGACCCGTTTGCCGGTGGCTCTCAGCGCACCTTGAACGGCGTCAGCTCGGCCAAGGGGCTCGCGTCCATAAAGGCTTGCGGCTCCTGACCGTGTTTGAAGATCTTGAAGTCCTGCTCGCGGGCGCTCCAGTACTCCAGACGCTCGCCACTTACCTGCAGCAGGCTCGCTTCACGCAGGGCCACCACATATTCGCTCGGGTTGATGGCGCAGAACTCGGCCAGACGCTCGTCGCGGGTTTCGCCCATGTGTCCGCTGATGCTGGCATCCAGATAGTGCGGGTTGATCTGCAGCGGGAACAGGCCCAGCGCGGGCAGCACGGCGGCGTTGCAGACCGGCATGTCGTTGGTGGTGCGGATGCTCGGGGTCGCCACGTTGCAACCGGCGCTCCAGCCCACATAGGGGACGCCCCGTTCGCGCACGGCACGCTGGATCGGCACGATCAGGCCGTTTTCATGCAGCATCTGGTTGAGGCGCCAGGTGTTGCCGCCACTGATAAAGATGGCGTCGGCCTGATTGACGGCCGCGACCGGATCATCGAAGTGGTGAATGCTGATGGTCTCGATCCCGAGGCTCTCGGTAAGTTCGTTGGCGCGGGCATCCCAGTCGCTGCGGATCACCGCGTAGGGGATGAGCAGGATGCGCTTGACCTGTTTGCGGGCCAGCAGGCTTTGAACCCGAACGCGGGCCCAGCCGAGCAGACCCGGAAATTCGTTGGCTTTACCATTGCTAAGCAGAAGCAGTTCCATCAGATACGTCCTCAAAAAGTGAAAGCGGAGGAGGGAGGGCCACCGGATCCGCCGTGCGGCCGGATGGCAAGAGGAGGCATGCTACCACCATTGGCGCGGCGGTTCTGTGATCGGGGGGCCTATTCAACCGCTATGGATGGGTGATGCCATGCCAAGCGGTGGATTAATGAGCCGTGGTCAACTTGTCACCTATCGCCAATAAAAGACCCCGCCGCAGCGGGGTCATGTCGGGAAAAGCCACTCGCCCATCAGGAGGCGGTTGCCTCGACCACCTTGTAGGAGGGCTGCTGGCGCAGCTTCCACAGTTCGCTCCATTTGCGCAGGGCGGAGAGCAGGATCAGCATTCCCAGCACCAGCATGATGAGGGAGATGATGCCGTTCATCGGGTTGTAGCCCTTGGCCGCGGCGTTGAAGTAGACGTTGCTCATCATCCAGTAACCGGCGTAGTTGACGGTGACGAACAGATAGGCCAGCGGGATCAGGCAGGTCAGCATGTAGCGGCGCTTGCTGGCCAGTCGCAAGATGATGGTGGCACCGATGATCAGGCCCACCGAGGCCATCAGCTGGTTTGAGACCCCGAATAGCGCCCACACAGATCCGATATCACCGGACATCAGCAGATACCCCCACATCACACAGGCGAGCACGCTGGCCCCGATGGCGCCCGGCATCCAGTCGATGCGCTTGAGGGGCGGGTAGAACTCGCCGAAGAAGTCCTGAATGAGGTAACGGGAGACCCGGGTGCCGGAGTCGACGGCGGTTAAGATAAAGACTGCTTCGAACATCACCACGAACTGAAAGAAGTAGGAGGCGAGGTTACTGAACCAGGGCACCTTGGTGAAGATGTAGGACATGCCCACCGCCAGGGTGACGGCACCGCCGGTGCGGCCGTTCAGATCCATACCGATCTCCTGGGAGAGGAACGGCAGATCCACCACCTGCATCCCCAGTTTGGCGAAGGCCTCCGGGGTGGCGTTGATGGCGAAGTAATCCGCCGGGTGCAGGGCAGTGGCGGCGATCAGCGCCATCACGCCCACCACGCACTCGGCCAGCATGGCACCGAAGGCGACCGGCAGAATGTCATTCCACTTGTCCACCAGTTTCGGGGTGGTGCCTGAGCCGATAAAGGCGTGGAAGCCTGAGATGGCGCCACAGGCGATGGTGATAGAGATAAAGGGCCAGACCGGGCCACCCAGTACCGGGCCGCCGCCGTGGACAAACTGGGTCATGGCGGGGAACTGGATCTCCGGGTTGATGCAGATAACGCCGATCACCAGCGCGCCGAACACGCCGATCTTCATAAAGCTGGAGATGTAGCCGCGCGGGGTGAGCAGCAGCCAGACCGGCAGCGCGGTAGCGAAGAAGGCGTAGATGGGCAGCGCCAGACTGATGGTCTCAGCACGCAGGGTCAGCCAGGCACCGAAGGCGCTCTCCTGCACGTAGGGGCCAAAGAAGACGCAGGCCAGCACGGCGGCAAAGCCGACCCAGGAGGCGGCTTGCAGGTTGCCGGTCAGCTTGTGCCAAATTCCCACCACCATGGAGATGGGGATGGTCATGAATACCGCGAACACGCCCCAGGCGTTACGCTCCAGCGCGTGTACCACCACCATGGAGAGACCCGCCATGGTTATGGTGATGATGAAGAGCATCGCAAGGCCGGTACACCAGCCGGCGATAGGGCCGAGTTCGGCCTTGGCCACCTCGGAGAGGGACTTGCCCTGATGCTTCATGGAAGCGAACAGCACGACTGTGTCGTGCACCGCGCCGCCGATGACGCAGCCGATTAGCAGCCAGAGAAAGCTTGGCAGGTAGCCGTACTGGGCGGCCAGTACCGGGCCGACCAGCGGACCGGCGGCGGCGATGGCCGCAAAGTGCTGGCCGAAGTTGACCCACTTGTTGGTCGGCACATAGTTCTTGCCATCTTCCAGCTGGTGGGAGGGG
The DNA here is from genome assembly GCF_051919665.1 of Aeromonas sp. 55A. Taxonomy (NCBI): domain Bacteria; kingdom Pseudomonadati; phylum Pseudomonadota; class Gammaproteobacteria; order Aeromonadales; family Aeromonadaceae; genus Aeromonas; species Aeromonas sp. 55A. The sequence continues at coordinate 2,613,230 of NZ_JBQBEH010000008.1, forward strand.
GTGACCAGTTTATCGTCAGCCTGCAGCACCTTGCGCACAAAGAACACGCCGTAGAGGCGATATGCGATGGCGAGGATGCAGAGGGCCGCAATGACAAAAGTGATTGCGTGTTGCATGGGGGAGTTTCCTTTTCCTGTGGCCAATCTGGCCGGGCTCAGGCTGCACTTTACGCAGGCGACAGGGAAAGGGGAGCGCAGAAAAGGTCAGTGGCAGAGGGTCGCCCGCGAGCGGCAGAAAAGCGGCCCCGAGCGGTTTGAGGGGGGAGCCGGCGGGCGTGGCAAGCGGGTGAGTGATAACGGGCAGGGGAGCGGGGTGAGTAGCCCGCGCCATCAGGGGATCTCCAGTAGCTCCTTGAGGGGCTTGAGGTAGCGGCGACTCACCGGCACCTTGTGGCCGCCCTGAGTCACCACTTCCGCCAGCCCGCCGTCCAGCAGCAGGATTTCGCGGATCTGGCCCGGATTGAGCAGGTACTGGCGGTGACAGCGCACGAAGCCGGTCTTCTCTTCCAGGGTGCGCAGGGTCAGCTCGGTGGTGCCCTGCTGCTGGCCGCTGATCACCCGGTTACCGGTGAGATCGCTGTGGATGAACTCCACCTCGCCAAGAGGTAGCAGCAGAATCCGGTTGTGGCCGCTACAGGGGATGCTGCGCAGGGGCTGGGCGATGCGGGTTGGATCCGGCAGCGGTTGGCCAGCTAATTCACCTTTGGGCGAAAGCAACCGCTGGATGCGCTCCAGCGCCTTGTTCATCCGCTCTGCCGTGACCGGTTTGAGCAGGTAGTCGAGGGCGTTCTCCTCGAACGCGCGCAGGGCAAACTCGTCGTAGGCAGTGATGAAGACGATGTGGGGGCGCAAGTCCGGGTCCAGCATGCTCACCAGCTCCAACCCGTTGATGCGCGGCATCTGGATGTCGAGAAACAGCAGATCGGGTTTCAAGCGATGGATGGCGGGCAGCGCCTCCATGGCGTGGGCACACTCTCCCAGCAGGCGGATATTGCCCGCCTGCTCCAGCAGCAGGCGCAGCTCCTCGCGGGCGAGGGGTTCATCGTCAACGATCAGGGCGGTCAGCATGGGCTCTCCTGCAGGGGAAGGGTGATCCTCACCCGGGTTGATTGATGGGGGACACAGTCGATGGCGACCCCGTACTCGGCGCCGTAACGGGCCTTGATGCGCCGATCCACTATGTTCATGCCAAGGCCGCTTCCTTCCTGTTTCGTCTGATAGAGCCCGGCGTTGTCGCACACCTCCAGCACCACCCGCTGTGCTTCGACCCGGGCAGTCAGGGTCAGCAGGCCGGGTTCGAGCATCTGGGAGATGCCGTGCTTGACCGCGTTCTCGACGATGGGTTGCAGGGAGAAGGTGGGCAGCCGGTACTCCAACAGCGGCTCGGGAATATGGCTCTGCACGCTCAGGTGCTCGGCGAAACGGGCCTGTTCGATGTGCAGGTAGGCGTTCACATGCTCCAGCTCATCGGCTAGGGTCACCTCGTCCCCCTGCCGCTTGAGGTTCTTGCGAAAGAAGGTGGAGAGGTTGTGCACCAGGGTGCGGGCGCTTTCGGGATCGCGCCGGATCACCGCCGACAGGGTGTTGAGGGCGTTGAACAGGAAGTGCGGGTTGATCTGCGCCTGCAACAGCTTGATCTCCGACTGGGCCAGCAGTCGCTTCTGCTCGTTGTATTTGCCCGCCAGGATCTGGCCGGAGAGCAGCCGGGCAATCCCCTCTCCCAGGGTGCGGTTGATGGAGGAGAAGAACTTGCGCTTGGGCTCGTAGAGCTTGATGGTGCCCACCACTGAGCCCTCTTCCCCCCGCAGCGGAATGACCAGCGAGGAGCCGAGTTTGCAGCAGGGATGGATAGTGCAGCTGTAGGGGATGAGGTTGCCATCGGCATAGACCACCTCGTTGTGCTGGATCGCCTTGAAGGTGTGCCGGGAGTTGATGGCGGTGCCCGGCAGGTGGTGATCCTCGCCGATGCCGATAAAGGCGAGCAGCTTCTCCCGATCGGTGATGGCCACCGCGCCCACCCCGGTCTCCTCGTAGAGAATGCGCGCCATCTGCTGGCACGCCTCCTGAGTGAAGCCCTTGTCCAGCACCCGCATCGCCCGTTCGGCGATCTTGAGGGCGCGGGCGGAGAAGGCGACCGAATACTTCTCCAGCATGGCGCGGTGATCGAGGATCATCCGCATGAACATGGCGGCCCCCAGGGTATTGGCCACCAGCATGGGGGCGATGATGTTCTCGATAAGGTGGATGGCATCATCGAGGGGGCGGGCCACCAGCAGGATGATCCCCATCTGCATCAGCTCGGCGACCAGCGCCACCGAGCCCACCACCCAGGGGCTGAACAGCAGATCGAGCCGGTGGCGGGCGACGAAGTGGCGGTGCACCAGACCGCCGAGCAGTCCCTCGGCGATGGTGGAGAAGGTGCAGGCCAGCGCGGTAAAGCCTCCCAGCGAGTAGCGATGGATGCCGCCGGTGAGCCCCACCAGCAGTCCCACGGCCGGGCCGCCGACGATGCCCCCCAGCACGGCGCCAATGGCGCGGGTATTGGCGATGGAGTCTTCGATCCGCAAGCCAAAGTAGGTGCCCATGACGCAGAAGCCGGAGAAGATGAGGTAGCAGAGGATCTTGTGGGGCCAGCTCAGGGTCACCTGAGTGAGCGGCATGAACAGCGGCGTCTTGGAGAGCAGCCAGGCGATCACCAGATAGACGCAGAGCTGCTGGAACAGCGAGATCACAAGAGTGAATTGTTCAAACGCCACGGCTCGTTGCCCCGGTAATGGTTGGTCATTTAATGGACGCGGAGTATTAGCAAACCCCATACCCCCTTGCAAGGCAGGGGTATCGGAATGGTGGCGTAGCGCACGATTTGCCGAATCGTCTGCCGTAGTGGCGGGCGGTAACTGTCAGGTTACTCAGCATGGAGCTTGAAGCAGTAGCAGACGTGGCGATATTGCGGTTACAAAAAGGGGGCCAGAAGGCCCCCGAACTGGCTGTCAGTGGGTGGCTCAATCGAGTTTGAGATCGACCCATACCATGCGGTGATCCGAGCTGACCCCTTTGGCGATGCCGAGTTTCGCATCATAGACCAGGTGATAACCGGCCTCGAAGCTGGCAGGCCAGAAGACGCCGCTCTTGACCGCGTTGAGGTTGGCGGAGGGGATAACGTGATCCAGCTGCAGCACGCTGGAGTTGGTGATGCGTTCCGGGTTGGGGCGAGTGAGGTTGCGTTTGCAGTCGGTCCCCTTGCTGACACACTCCGGGCCCCCTTCGCTGACCGGGATCAGGGTGCCATTGGTGATGGCCTGATTCATCAGCGGGTTGTTAAGGAGATCCTGAATGGCGGTCAGGTCGCCGTCACCGGTGAGCGGATCGGCGTTGAGATCACCCGCGATAACAAACTTGGCGTTTTTGGCCAGCCCACCCTTGGTGCCCTTGTCATCGGTCATGTAGTTGAGACCCTTGACGTAGTCATTCCAGAAGGCGATCTCGGCGCGGTTGTGTTTGACGGTGTGGCGCGCCGCATTGGCAAAGATTGGCGGGGTCGGGTGGGAGATCAGGAAGTGGATCACCTCTTCCCCCTTCTCGGTCTTGATCCGTACCGGCACATCGGCATGGTTCTTGGAGGAGAGCGGGTACTGCTGCCAGGCTGCGTCTGAATACCAGGCATCACCACACTGGCGGCCGGCCGGGATCTTGACCTTGGGATTGTTGCAGTCATCGATGATGGGGTTCTGCTCGCCCGGCATATCCTTCCACTTGAAGTTCTGGAAGGTACGGATCTGCTTGGTGTCGATGGGGTATTTGGACATCACCGCAAAGGCATACTGGCCGTGATAGTTGCCAAAGCCCCAGGCATCGTCGGGGCCGCTGTTCACCTTGCCATCCAGATTGAGGTCATAACCGCTCATCAGGCCGGTGTTGGTGGCGAAGTTCTGCATCACCGGATAGCTGATGGCCGTCACCTCTGCGTGCTGGGCGTGAGCCAGATAGTTGTCGTTGAAGGCTTTCAGGTCGGCGGTGCTCTCGCCTTTGCCGTCGTTGTCGAACTCGTTGAGCAGGAACACATCCGGGCGGGTGCGCTGGATGATCTCCGCCACGTTGCGGATCTGCTGCACGTTCTTGGCTTTGGTTTCAGTGGCGCCGCTCAGGCTCCCTTCGGCGAGGCGGGCCAGCAGGCCATCCTGCTCGGTGCGGGTCAGCGCCAGCTCACCGGTCAGCATACCGGCGGCAGTGCGGTCAAAAGAGAGGTTGAAGGTGGCAAAACGAACCATGGGATCAGCTGCCTTTGAGTCGTTGTCGCTGTTGCAGCCAGCCAGCATCCCGAGGGAGATGGCGGCAGCCAGTAGGGTCTTGTTGATATTCTTCATTGTAATTATTCCGTAGCATCAATGAGTTATGCCTTCTGTGAGGCGGCGCCATTATAAGTAGACGGAGATGCTGCGGGGATTTTGCCTGAGCAAAGTGTGAGGATATTCACACCACATATCTGGCGATGATGAATGTTAGCAGGGCGATATGGGGTGTGAAAAACCGGTTTATACGCTGCAGTTTTCGGGATGAATGGCGTATTTCCTGCCGTTACCGCACTCTGAATTTGTCACACCACCATCGGCAGGCCGCTCTCGGGGTGGTGGATCACCTGTGCCGGATAGTCATAGAGACGGGCGATCAGCTCAGGGGTCAGCACTTCGGCAGGTGTGCCATCGGCCATCAGCTTGCCCCGCTCCAGCATCACCAGCCGGTCGGCATAGCGCGCCGCCAGATTGAGGTCGTGCAGCACCACCAGCACCGCAGTATTGCGGCTGGCGAGGGCGCGTGCCATGGTGAGCAGCTGATGCTGGTATTTCAGATCCAGCGCCGAGGTGGGCTCGTCGAGCAGCAGCAGGCGGGGTTGCTCGGCCTGCTCGGTCGGGGAGGGGGCTTGCCAGATCTGCGCCAGCACCCGGGCAAACTGCACCCGCTGCCGCTCGCCGCCAGAGAGCCCGGGATAGAGCCGCTTGGCCAGATGCTCGACCCCGGCATGGGTCATGGCCGCCGCCACAATTTCGTCACGCCGCGCCGCCGGTTCACTGTGGGGCAAGCGCCCCATGGCGACCACTTCCTCGCAGAGAAAGGGGAAGTTGAGTGAGGAGCTTTGCGGCAATACCCCGAGTCGGTGGGCCAGCTGGCTGCTGTCCCACTGCTGGCGATCTGCGCCAAACAGGGTGATGGAACCCTCATATTCCAGCTCGCCGGTCAGACACTTGAGCAGCGAGCTCTTGCCCGCCCCGTTGGGGCCTAGCAGCGCGGTGAGGGTGCCGCTCTCGAGACTAAGATCGAGCCCATCCAGGATCTGGCGCTGGCCACGGCGCAGGCTGAGTCGGCTGCAGCTTAACAGGGGAGAGGAGAGTGAGGATGAGAGTGGTTGCATAACAGTCCGTATCACAGGGCGCGGCGGCCTTTTACCAGCAGCCAGATGAAGAAGGGGGCGCCGAGCAGGGCGGTGATGATGCCCACCGGCAGCTCGGCCGGGGCCAGCAGGGTGCGAGCCAGCATGTCGGCCGCCAGCAGCAGGGCGGAGCCAAGCAGGGCCGAGAGCGGCAGCAACCTGACATGGTTGGGGCCTGCCAGCAGGCGCACCAGATGGGGCACTACCAGCCCGACGAAGCCGATCATCCCCGATACCACCACCGCCACCCCGACGCCTGCTGCGGTGAGCAGAATAAGGCGACGTTTGAGGGATTGCACATTGACCCCCAGATGACGGGCCTCTCCTTCACCCAGCAGCAGGGCGTTGAGGGGATTGGCATCGCGCATAAAGAGCCACAGCAGGGCCGCCAGGGTGAGCAGGGCCAGCGCCACATCTGCCGGTTTGCCTGCAGCCAGCGTTCCCATCTGCCACAGGCTCAGGTTGCGCAGCATCTGATCGTCCGCCAGATAGGTGAGCAGGCCGATCACTGCACCGGAGAGCGCCGTGATGGCGACCCCGGCCAGTAGCATGACGGTGACCGAGGTGCCCCCCTCACGGGTGCCGAGCAGATAGACCAAGGTGGTGGTGAGCGCGCCGCCGAGAAAGGCGAGCAGCGGTAGCAGGCCAACCCCGATGGTGGCTTGCAGCTGCTGGCCGAGGGGGGCCAGCAGCACGATGGCGAGCGCCGCGCCGAGCGCCGCACCGCCGGAGACACCTATGATGCCGGGGTCAGCCAGGGGATTGCGAAACAGCCCCTGCATCACGGCGCCACAGAGCCCGAGAATCCCCCCCACTGCAATGCAAAGCAGGGTTCGCGGCAGGCGAATTTCCTGCACGATCAGCAGCTTGTGTGACTCTATCCCGCTCTCCTGCCCGGCAAACAGCGCCCGCAGACTCTCGCCCAGGGTGAGGGTCATGGGGCCGGTTGCCAGCGAACCGAGCAGCAACAGCGCCAGTGCGGCCGTGGTAAAGGCCAGCAGCCAGGAGAGGGGTAACCGCATCATGACCCCTGCTTGATCCACTGGGCGATCTGGTTCGCCTGTTGCAGGGAGTTGAGGCTCAGGCCCCCTTGCAGGGCGTGACCGTCGATGGCGTGAATGGCGTTGCGCTTGCCTGCCGGGGTAGCCGCCAGGGCGGGCACTTCTGCCAGCACCTTGGCCGGATCGGCATACTGCTGCCAGTCACGACCGCTGACCAGCACCAGATCGGGCTGCATCTCGATGAGGGATTCGGCGGATACCGGCTTGTAGTTGCGCAACTCGGCGACCGGATTGATGCCGCCTGCCAGCGAGATCAGCGCGCTGGCGGTGGTGTCACCTCCGGCGATGCTGGTGGGTTGCCCCTTGTGCAGCAGCAGGAAGGCGACCTTGAGCGGTTTGTTCTGTTTGGCTTGCGCCGCCAGCTGAGCGGTCTGGGCCTGGATCTCTGCCTTCAGGCGATCGCCTGCGGCTTTGTCGCCCAGCAGGCTGGCGAGGGTGTCGATACGCTGGTTGAGGTTGGCGAGAGTCGGCGCGGTATCCAGCACCTCCACCTTGACCCCGGCACGGCGCAGCTGATCCAGGGTCGGGGCCGGGCCCATCTCGTCGCTGCCCACCAGTCGGGTGGGGGAGAGGCTCAGGATCCCTTCGGCGGCCAGCGCCCGGTGATAGCCCACCTTGGGCAACCCTTTTGGCAAGGGGCTGCTGACATCGGTGGCGATCAGGCTCGATTCACCGCCAAGGGCCAGAATGAGTTCTGTGGTGGCCGGGCCGATACTGACGATACGCTCTTTCTGGCCGTCGGCGGCAACGGCAGAGAAGGAAGAGAGTGAACTGCAGAGCAGGGTGATGGCGAGGGCAAGACGACGGCCCATGCTAACCTCCGAAGGGGTGAATGAAACGGGTGTGCCGCCGAGAATATCAAGGCTTTGGAAAAAATGCACTGATAATGATAGCAATTATCAATTGCATTGATTCCAGTGCTTTATTAGAGTAGCCGCCATGATAAACAGCGGGACGATCTGGTCCCGCAGAGGGAGAAAACATGAGCATTGCACAACGCATTCACGCGCTGCTGGAGCAGGATCCCGGCGCTCATCCGTCCACCCTGGCGGCCCAGCTTGCCATCAGCGAATGGGAGGTGGTTCGCCATCTGCCCGCCGAGCTGGTGACCCTGCTGCCCGCCGATCGCGCACAAGGTCTGCTGGAAGATCTGGCCGACTGGGGCCCGGTGACCACCATCGTCGAATCAGAAGGTTCCATCTTCGAGGTAAAAGCCCCCTTCCCGAAAGGCAAGGACGCACGCGGTTACTACAACCTGATGGGCCGCGACGGTGAGCTGCATGGTCACCTCAAGCTCGACAACGTGGCGGGGATTGCGCTGGTCAGCAAGCTGTTCATGGGCAAGGAGGGGCACTCCTTCCAGTTCTTCGGTCACTCCGGCCGCTGCATTTTCAAGGTCTATCTGGGTCGCGACGAGAAACGCCAGCTGCTGGCCGATCAGGTCACCCGTTTCATGGCGCTGCGCCACAACTCTCAAGAGGAAGTCAAAGCATGAGTGAACGTCAGGAGCGTCTGCAGAACCGCCTGCAACCGGAGATCCGCGAGTTTCGTGACAGCTGCCGCACCCTGCAGCTCGCCACCGTCGATGGCGAAGGCAATCCCAACGCCAGCTATGCCCCGTTTGTGCTGCAGGAAGATGGCTACTATGTGCTGATCTCCGAGATCGCCCGCCACGCCCGTAACCTGCAACAGGTGCCCCGGGTATCCCTGATGCTGATCGAGGATGAGAGCGGTGCCCGCGAGCTGTTTGCCCGCAAGCGCTTGACCTTCGATGCGGTGGCTGAAGTGGTAGCCCGTGACGACGCCCGCTGGAGCAAGGCGGTCGCTGCGCTGGAGGGACGTTTTGGCGAGATCATCAAGGGTCTCTCCAACCTCAAGGATTTCAAACTGTTCCGCCTCAAGCCGGAGCAGGGGCTGTTCGTCAAGGGCTTCGGCCAGGCGTTCGCGGTCTCCGGTGACGAGCTGGTGGATTTCGTCCATCTGGTGGAAGGGCACAAGCGCATCGACAACGGTGCCGAGCTCACCAGCCCGGCCGATGCGCCGGTCTGACGATCCCTGTCGACCACGACAGCCGTCATAACAAAACGGGCAGCCACTGGGCTGCCCGTTTTTATTGCGTTATCTCATCCGGCCTTTTCAATCCTGCCAGTTGGCCTTGTTGGGAAAGGCGCGACGATCGGCGTCGGTGGCCGTTTCGTTGCATTCTCCCCGCACCTTCCAGGAGGTCTGGCTCAGCACTATGTAGCCCTGGCGGCAATACTGCTTGGCCGCCAGGGTCTCGGTCAGCAGGTTCTCCTGCAACGCCTCCCGCTGCTCCAGCAACCGTTGACTCTGGGCCGCTGAGAGGCCGCGCGGCAAGGTTTCGTTGGGCGCGGCTTCAAAGGTGAACCGCTTGCTCCCCTCCTCGTTGATGTGGGTCAGAAACAGGGGTTCCGGCCCGTCATACTTCTGGCCGGGCAAGCTGGAGCAGGCCGACAGCAGGGGAACAATCAACAGCAGGGTGGCAGACAACAGGCGCACGACAGACTCCAGTGAGAAACGAGGCGAGGCTCGCAGATTAGCATGGCTGGAGGGCGGGTGTTACTGCCAGCAGCTCGTCGGTGGTGAGCAGGGTCACACTGCGTCCCTCCGGCAGGCTGAGGTGGCGCCACATCCAGTGATGGTGCTCGGTGATCTGGGCCGCGCTCAGGTGGGGGCGATCGGCGGTGGTGTGACCATCGCTCAACACCAGCACCTCGTACCCATGGGAGGCCGCACTGCGCACCGTGGTATCGACGCAAAAATCGGTGGCGCAGCCACAGAGAATGAGTCGATCGACCGGCTGCTCGGCCAGCAGGAAGGCAAGCTCGGTATCGAGAAAGCTGTCACAGGCTGTCTTGCGCACCCGGCTCTCCCCCTTGGCCGGTTGCAGCGCACTGTGCAACTGCCAACCCGGGGTGCCCGGTTCCAGTTCGGTACCGGGGGGCGAGTCATGCTGGATATAGATGACCCGTCCCTGTTGCTGCCTGACATGGGCCGCAGCCCGGTTGATATTGGCCAGCACCTGCTCCTGGCGGTAACGGGGCTCGTTGAACAAGCCTTGCTGCACATCGATGATCAGTAACACATCCATATTTTACCCGCCGTTTCCTTGAAGATTAGGGTTGCAGCCACTGGCTGCAGTCACGACTGCGGGATTGATGCAGCGCGCCCATATCTTGCTTCATCTCGTCACTGTTTTGCCAGCGCTTAGGCAGCGGCATGATGGTTACCTGCACATCGGCTGCGGGATCTGCAACAGAGGTCTCATCTGTACGGGGCACGACCAGCGCCACCTTGAGGGCAGGATTGCGGCTGGCGATGCGACTGGCGAGCCCAAGCCCCCCCTCGACGTGGAAATTGCCGGCGATATGCATGATCTGCTGGCCCGGGTGCTTGGCGAGATAATCCACCATGCTCTCGGCCATGGTGTCATCCCAGCTGGTCTGGGCGGCGAAGCGGCGGGCGTTGCTGTCGGCATCGCCGTGGTGCATGGAGGCCATAAATTTCAGGCGATAGGGATCATCCCCCAGTGTCAGCTGGCGGGCCAGCTGGCTGCGGCGCGACGCGGGCAGTTTGTCGAGCCACTCAGCCCCCTCCTGACCGACACAGCTCACCAGCGGTTTGGGGGCGTTGGCGGCGATCACCGGCATCTGGTGAGCTTTGGCAAACTCCACCAGCGGGCGGTAGTCGCTCGGATAGTTGGGCCAGGCGTTGCCTTCGCGGATCAAGGCCGCTTCACCAATCTGGTTCGCCAGATAGGCATCCAGCGTCTTCTGATCGGCGCGGCTGAACTGCTCCATGGAGAGGGCCAATGGCCGCCCGTGCTGCTGACCTGCGGTGTAGAGCCCGCTCAGCAGGCGCGCTTGCAACAGATGCACGGCGGGATGGCTGTGCAGCTCGCCCACCAGAATGATGTCGGCGTCGGCAATGCGCGCGATCGCCTGCTCCAGCGTCAGGTCTGCGTCTCCTTCGCTGCTTAGCCGGTAGTCATAGAGCGTCTGCAACTGTGATGACTGGGTCGGTTGGGTGGGGGTGGCACAGGCTGCCAGCAGCAGCGGCAGGGCGAGCAGGGGAAGTCGTCTAATCATGGGATCTCACGGCTGATATGCCCGGATGCCGGTGCATCTCGGGGGGCTAATAGAGAATAAGGGCAACACAGGGCGACAGTGTAAAACCAATTTGGCTCAAAACAAATGAGAATGATTTCGTTTCTTGTTGATCTTTGTCGAGAGCCGGGTAATATGCGGCCTGTTTGATAACAGTTCTCAATAAGGATTCGCTGTGACCCATCATAACGCACTCTCTCTGGTTGCCCTCGCCGTGGCGGCCGGTCTCTCCTCCCAGGTCTTTGCTGCCACCCAGAAGGCGGATGAAGTCGTGGTCGTCAGCGGCTCACGGATGGAGCAAAAACTGGAAGATGTCTCCGGCCCCATCTCGGTGATCACCGCCAAGCAGATTGAAGAGCAGGTCGTCACCAACATCGCCGACCTGTTCCGCTACGAACCCGGTGTGACCGTGCTCGGCGGTCAGGGGGATGCGCAGACCTTTATCATCCGCGGCATGGGTGAAAACCGGGTCAAGGTGGTGCGCGACGGTGTGCGCCAGAACGATGCCTACAGCAAGGGCGGGGTTGGTCAGAGCTACTTTGATACCGACATGATCAAGCAGGTGGAAGTGGCCAAGGGGCCCGCTTCTGCCGCCTACGGCTCCGATGCGCTGGGTGGCGTGATTGCCATCACCACCAAGGATGCCAGCGATTTCCTCAAGGGCAAGGACAGCTATCTGGATGTGACCAGCGGTTACGCCTCCAGCAGCCACCAGAAGATGGCGGGCTTTACCGGCGCCTTGCGCACTGGTGAAGTGGAGAACCTGCTGCGCTACACCTGGCGCGATGGCGGTGTGACCCAGAATTTCGACTCCACCAAGAACGACTTCGATATCGGTACCCACGCCCTGCTGCTCAAGAGCAAGTGGAACCTCTCCGATGAGCAGTTCCTCAAGCTGACCGTTGACTACCTGACCGATGGCGAGGAGCCGGATGCGGTTAAGCTCAACAAGGTCGGTACCGGTACTGCCCGTGTCTTTGATCAGCCCATCACCGACAAGCAGACCGACAACATCTCAGTGGTGCTGGATCACGGCATCGCGCTGAATCAAGGCTGGGCCGATCGGATGGATAGCAAGGTCTATTTCGCCCGCACCAAGCAGACGCTGGATCAGTACGCCTCATCCAAGTATCCGGTTAACCCGCGCAACCCCTATGTGACCAAAAACTCGCTGGATCACAACGTGTTCGATCAGAAGAACATCGGCGCCCAGCTGCAGTTCCACAAGGCGGTCGCCAACCACCGCCTGGCCTGGGGGGCTGAATACGAGCACACCGACAACGAACGTACCCGTTACAAGGGGCCGACGACTCCCGGTGATTTTGTCGGCTACAACGAGCTGAGTTTCCCGGCTACCACCAGCGAGCGCAGCGCCCTGTGGGCCTTTGACGAGATCAAGTTTGGCGAGCGCTGGGTACTGACCCCGGGTGCCCGTTATGACTACTACCGGATGACCCCGGACAACGATCCTGCCTACACAGGCGACAAGCTGCACAAGTTCTCCGAAGGGGAGTTGTCACCCAAGCTGGGTCTGGTGTTCAAGGCCCACGAGGCGGCCAACCTGTTCGCCCAGTACAGCCACGGTTTCAAGGCCCCCATGTATGACAGCGCCTTCTCCACCCTGAACCATCAGGCTTACGGCTATCGCATCGAGCCCAACCCGAACCTCAATCCGGAGAGCAGCGACGGCATCGATCTTGGTGTGCGTGGCAGCAGCAACGGCTTCAGCTATGAAGTAGCCAGCTTCTACAACAAGTTTGAAGACTTCATCGAGATGGTGGAAGTGGGCAAAGAGGGGCGCACCGCCGTCTATCAGTACCAGAACCTGAGCAAGGCGACCACCAAAGGGGTCGAAGCCAAGGCGGATTACTGGCTCAACGACATCGTCAATGTCTGGGGCAACCTCGCCTACATCGAAGGCAAGGATGGGGATGGCAACTACATCAACAGCCTGAGCCCGCTCAACGGCTCGATCGGTGTGCGTCTGGAACAGTCCCAATGGAACTTCAACACAGCGCTGCGCTTTGCTGACGACATGGACAAAGTCCGTAAAGACAGCAAAGGCAACGATTACGTGAAGAGCGCCGGTTGGGGTGTGGTTGATATGTACGCCCAGTTCAACCCGATGACCGACCTGCAGCTCAACGTCGGGGTCTTCAACCTGTTTGACAAGGAGTACACCAGCTACGAGCGCATCGCCGGTCGTGATGCAGGTTCCGACAACAGCCTGATGACCGAGCCGGGCCGCAACCTGAGTGCACGGGTCAAATACGTATTCTAAAGAGCAAACAACAGACGCAGATGATCAAAGGGGCTTCGGCCCCTTTTTTGTCGCCGCCATGTTGTGACGATGGCGCAGAGCAGATGTTTGACTAAAAAAGAAACCCGCCATGGGCGGGTGGAAGGATTGCAACACTAACCAGGAGGAGGTGTTACCAGGTAGACCCCACCTCTTCGGTAATAGTTCAATTTTATTGAATTTTTTTCGTTTTCTGCGCAGGGTTTCCATCGGGATCTGCGGGGGAGGATGGGTTATCATTCTGCTCCCGTCATCCGGTTGCAGAGGATCTATGCCCGCGTTTTCCTGGTTAGCGCTCTTTTTCGGCGCCTTCTATTTTGTCTACGGTGCTTACTTGCCGTTCTGGTCGCTCTGGCTGGAGGGGGTGGGCGTCAGCGCCGAGATGATTGGTCTCCTGCTGGGGGCGGGGATGGCGATCCGCTTTGCCGGCAACCTGATGGTAATGGGGCAGATCAAGGGGGCAGGGCATCTGCTGCCAGTTACCCGGTTGCTCTCCCTGCTCAGTCTGCTGGCGTTTCTCGGCTTCTACCTCAGTCATAACCTCTGGTGGCTGGTGGGCTTGACCTTGCTGGCGAACTTTATCTATCCGACCCTGATGCCGGTGGGGGAGGCGCTGGCGACCCGCATGGTGGTGCAGGCCCATCTCGATTACGGCAAGGTGCGGCTGTGCGGTTCGTTTGCCTTTATTGTCGCCTCTACCCTGGTGGGGGCGCTGGTGGGCAACTTCGGTAGTGACTGGATTTTGCACACCATGGTGGCGGGGCTGGTGCTGATGCTGCTGCTCAGCTGGCTGCCGCTCTATCCGGCGCCACAGGATAGTCAGGGGGAGCGGGCCAAGGCCTCTTTGCTGGCGACTCTGCGCAGTGCACCGGTACGTCGCTTCTTGCTGCTGACCGCTTTGCTGCAGGGGAGCCACGCCGCTTATTACGGTTTCAGCGCCATCTACTGGAAGGCGCAAGGATATAGCGGCACCATCATCGGCTATCTCTGGGCGCTCGGGGTGGTGGCCGAGATCTGCATGTTTGCCGCCGACAAGCGCTTCTTGCAACGCTTTGGCGCCCAGAGTCTCTTTATTGCCGGTGCCATCGGTTGTGTGGTGCGCTGGGTATTGCTGGGTGCCTCGACCGAGTTGTGGGTACTGGTGCTGGGGCAATTGCTCCACTCGGTGACGTTTGGCATGAGCCATCTGGGGGCGGTGCGCTTCATGACTCGCCAGCTGCCCGCCGAGCAGTTGATCCCGACCCAGGCGCTCTATGCGGCCCTTGGCCTCGGCATGACGGTGGCGGCCCTGATGGCACTTTGCGGCGTGCTGTTCGAGCCTCTCGGCGGCGGCATCTTCTTCCTGATGGTGCTGGTGGTGTTGCCGGTGTTCTTCCTGCGGCTGCGCCCCTTTGCGCCCTCTGCGCAGGAGAGTGCTCCAGCCTGATATTTGTCTATTTGAATCATCACCTAACAAAAGGGAGAGCCACGGCTCTCCCTTTTTCGTTGTCGCGGTTGCGCTGTTACTGCTGCTCGCCCAGATAGAGGCGGCTGAGGCGGCGCCAGGTATCCGAGCCGATGGTGCCGGCAAGCAGCTCATTGGATGCAGCATCAAAGCGGCCATCCGGCAGCCAGCCCAGTTGGGGCAGCAGTTGCGCCATCGTCACGTCATTGTGCTGCAGCTCCCGCTCCAGCGCTTCCCAGAAGGCGCTCCCCTTGACGTAAAAGAGCGGGTAGTAGGAGCGATCGCCCGCCAGCACCTCGCGAGCCGCCCGATAGAGGCCACTCTCGCGATGGGGCAGCTGTTTGCCCCGCTCGGCCAGCTCGTTGACTGCCGTGACCTGATGCAGCCGAAAGCGGCGCAACGCCTTGATGGCGAGGTACTCTGCGAGGCTCTCGTTGACCCAGGTGGGTTGTGGAGCAGAGTGGCGAGCGCTGAGGATATGCACCGCCTCATGGGCCGAGGTGCGCAGCAGGCGCAAGGGGGCCTGTGGCGTCGGCTTGCCAGCCTCGGTGGGGTAGTTGGCGACAAACACTTGATCTCCGGCGGCGCCGCCAAGGGAGCGGGTCGCCACATCCCGACCCAGCCACACCAGTTGCCATGGCTGAGTGGGCGGATCCACATCAAGCTGGAAGGCCAGATAGTCGATGATCTCATTCAGTTGCTGCTGCAAGGGAGGCAGATCGAGCTGGTTGGCGGTCTCGTCATGGCTCAGCACCAGCCGCGGATCTGGCTTGGTGACGGGCACAGTGTTCAGACCAAACGGCAGGATCAGCGGTGGCTGGTTGACATCCGGCAGCGGTTGGCAGCTGCCATCCGGCAGACAGACCTCCCCTCGGTGGTTCCCCATCTGCCGCACAAAGTTACCCCATTCGGTCAATAGCCACTGGTTGGGAGCGAACAGCAGCGACTGTTGGGCCGAGGCATCCGCACCCACTGTCGGAGCCGGTGTGAGCGTGATCTGCCAGCCAACCTCTTTGCAGGAGAAGGGCTGGTTGAGGGCAACCGGCTGGTTGTCTGCAAGGCAGACCAGCGCGGGGGAAACCGGCGTGGCACTGCCCGGCAACTGACGAGCGGGGAGCAGGGTAAAAGGGGGCTTGCCCTGCATGGTGAGGCGCACTTGCAGCACATTGGCGCTGGCGCCCCGCTCGATAAGATAGCGGGGGCCGCTCGCGTCATTGCCAGCGCAGGCCCACAGCGGCAGCAGCCACAGGGCAAACAGGGTGATATGACGACTCATAAGGGGTTAGTGCTCCTGCTCGTAGCCCAGCAGATCGCCGGGCTGGCAATTGAGTTCACGGCAGATGGCCTCCAGAGTGGAGAAGCGCACCGCCTTGGCGTGGCCATTCTTGAGGATCGAGAGATTGGCCTCGGTGATGTCGATGCGCTGGGCCAGCTCGCGGGCGGTCATTTTGCGCTCGGCCAGCAGGGCATCGAGGCGGATGATAATGGGCATAGGATCCTCACACCGTCAGTTGCTGTTCATCGGCCAGCAGTTTGGCCTCGCGCATGACCAGTGCCAGCGCCGAGACGATCAATCCGGCCAGCAGCAACTGAAAGTTTGAGGAGCTGATATTGATGGTGCCGTGCAGTTCAGGGCCTTGCAGAGTGAGCGCTATATCCAGCAGTGGCGTGGTGATGATCTCGGCGATGAAACTGGCACACAGCAGCAGTCCGATCATTTTGTAACGACGGATCTGGTCGAAGGTGAACAGCATGGCGCATCGATAGCCACGAAACAGCTGGAGCAGTTGCCACAGGATGAGCATGAAAACTACATCAGGCAGCAGCATGACCAAGGTCGCCAGCAGGCGGGTACCCATATTGAGGGGGTAGTCGGCAATCGAGGGGGCCGTAGTGGTCACTACTGGTGAGGGCATGTTCAGTGGGACATTACTGAGTGTGGAACCGTCATTCACTGCCAGGGCATCGACCAGCTCCTGATGCAGATAGTCGTTGCCACCCAACAGGTGTGACCAGGCTCCCATGACGGTCATAAGTGGGGTGGCCACCAGTGCAAATAGCAGAACCCACTCGATTAGGCCGCTCATTCGTTCGAGCTTGTTGTGTTTCATCGTTTATCTCCAGATGGAATGTGACAGAAAGATTAGGGCCATGAACGGTGCTGCCAGCAGGGTCAGCAGCAGGCACCATTCGATAAGGTCGCTGATGTGTCCGAGCGTATGGTGTTTCATCGTTTCACCTCTTGCTTGAAAGAGAAAAAAGATGGAGCGTGCGCGCATGAAATTATTGTTTATCAATAAACAGACGCTAGTGTTTATCGTTTTGCGATATAGAGTCAAGGCTAAACTTATTGAAAAACGATAATTTCAATCTGTCCGAAGGGGATGACTTTTGGCAGCAGCCTCTCTAGACTGGCGAGGTTGTATACAAAAACTCAACATGGACAAGGAGTTATCGATGCACCAGGGATGGCTGCTGATCGGATTGTCGCTCACCTATCTGGGGCTGCTGTTTCTGATCGCCTTCGTGGCAGACAAGCACAAACGGCACCGTCTCAAGGGGCAACCGCTGCTCTACAGCCTGTCGCTGGCAGTCTATTGCACCTCCTGGACCTTCTTCGGCACCGTGGGGCAGGCGAGTGAATCGCCCTGGTCGCCGGTGCCCATCTACCTTGGCCCCATGCTGGTCTTCCTTTTTGGCTGGCGGCTGCTGGCCCGCCTTATTCTGGTGGCCAAGCGCGAGCACATCACCTCCATCGCCGACTTTATCGCCGCCCGTTACGGCAAATCCCAGCGGCTCGCCATGGTGATCGCCCTCATCGCCATCATGGGGATCCTCCCTTATCTGGTGTTGCAGCTCAAAGCCATCGTCACCGGGCTGGATCTGCTGATGGTCAACAGCGGCGGCATCAGCCCGACCAGCAATACCAGCGAGCTGGCGCTCGGGGTCACTCTGCTGCTGGCGCTGTTCAGCATCCTGTTTGGCACCCGCCATCTCGATGCCACCGAGCACCACAGGGGGATGGTGGTGGCCATTGCTTTCGAGTCGGTGGTCAAGTTGCTGGCCTTTATCGCGGTGGGGGGCTTTGCCCTCTGGCTGATCCTGAGCAAACCGGGCGAGGCTCACGAACAGGTGACCCGCGACTTTTTTGCGCAGGTGGTGGCGGTGAGCCCCAGCAACCTGCTGGAGCTTGCCATCTATACGGTGCTGGCGATGTGCGCCGTTATCTGCCTGCCGCGCCAGTTTCATGTGACTGTGGTGGAGAACAATCAGGGGCAGGATCTGCACTGGGCGCGCTGGATCTTCCCGCTCTACCTGTTCGTGATGGGGCTCTTTATCTGGCCGCTGGCACTGGCGGGCAAACAGTGGGTGGGGGCTGACATGGCCTCCGACACCTATGTGATCAGCCTGCCGATGGCCCTCGGTTTCGATGGCATGGCGATGCTGGCGTTTCTCGGCGGCACCTCGGCGGCCACCGGCATGGTGATCGTCTGCACCATCGCACTGGCGATCATGGTGAGCAATGATCTGGTGCTGCCGGTGCTGCTGCGCCGCTTCTGGCGGCAGGGGCGTGACGAGCGGCTGGTGCGGCTGCTGTTGCAGGTGCGCCGTGGCGCCATCCTGCTGATCTTGCTGGCGGCCTGGGGGCTTTACCTCTGGCTCGGCGATCTCACCAGCTTGTCGCGCATCGGTTACCTCTCCTTTGGCGCGGTGGCCCAGTTTGCGCCGGCCCTGCTGCTCGGCCTCTACTGGCGTCACGGCAATCGCAAGGGGGTCTATCTTGGGTTGAGCCTCGGGGTGAGCCTCTGGTTCGTGACCCTGCTGGTGGAGAGCGGGCTGCTGGCCGGTTCACCGCTGGCTGAACTGTTGGCGCCGCCGGACTGGCCCGCGTTTCGCGAGCTGAGTCTCGGGGCCTGGTGCATCTTCCTGAGCCTGCTCTTCAACCTGCTCGGCTATGTGGCAGGCTCGCTTCTGTCGCGCCCTGCGGTGAGCGAGCGGCTGCAGGCGGCCAACTTTGTCGGCAAGCCGAGCCGCGATACCGCCGCCCTCTATCAGGCGCGGGTCTCGGTCAAGGAGCTGGAGATGCTGGCGGCTCGTTTTGTCGGCTCAAGCCGGGTCAAGCGCGCCTTTGGTCGCTTCGCCGGTGAGCGGGGCGGCACCCTGGCGCCCCAGATGCAGGCCTCGGCCGAGCTGATTGCCCACACCGAACGGCTGCTGGCGGGGGTGTTTGGCACCTCGTCGGCACGGCTGGTGCTTGCCTCTGCCCTGCAGGGGCGCAACATGCAGCTCGAGGAGATCGCCACCATAGTCGATGAGGCCTCCGACGTGTTTCGCTTCAACCGAGGCTTGTTGCAGGGGGCGATCGAGCATATCGGGCAGGGGATCTCGGTGGTGGATAGGGAGCTTCGGCTGGTGGCCTGGAACCGCCGCTACATCGAGCTGTTCCACTATCCGCCGGGGCTTATTCAGGCTGGGCGCCCCATTGAAGAGATCATCCGCTACAACGCCCAGCAGGGGCTTTGCGGCCCCGGTGATATCGAGGATCACGTGGCGCGGCGCGTCGCCTTTATGAAACGCGGCAGCGCCCATATCTCGGCGCGGGAGCGCCCGGACGGGCGGGTGATCGAGATGCAGGGCAACCCCATGCCCGCCGGTGGTTTCGTCATGACCTTTACCGACATCACCCCGTTTCGCGATGCGGAGCGGGTGCTGCGCGAAGCGAACGAACATCTGGAGGCACGGGTGGCCGAGCGCACCCGTGAGCTCTCCGAACTCAACCGCCAGCTGCTGCTGGTGAACCAGCAGGTGGAGCGGGCCAATCAATCCAAGAGCCGTTTTCTGGCGGCGGTCAGCCACGATCTGACCCAGCCCCTCAATGCTGCCAAGCTGTTTACCTCCTCCCTGCTGGAGATGTTGCCAGATGCTGGCGAGCAGGCCCGCATCGCCCGCCATATCGACGATGCGCTGGGGGCGACCGAGGATCTCATCACCGATCTGCTCGATATCTCGCGGCTCGAAGCGGGCAAGTTCAAGGCCAAGAAGCTCGACTTTGCCCTGCGCGATCTGCTCGACAACCTCAAGGCGGAGTTTGGCGTGCTGGCGCAGGCGGGGGGGATCCACTTCTCGGTGGTGGAGAGCAAGCATGCGGTACACAGCGATGTGCGGCTGCTGCGTCGGGTGCTGCAGAACTTCCTCACCAATGCGTTTCGCTACAACCCGGGTGGCCGGGTGCTGCTCGGTTGTCGCCGGATGGGGGAGAAGATCCGCATCGAGGTATGGGACAACGGCCCCGGCATCCCGCAGGACAAGCAGGAGGCTATTTTTGACGAGTTCTCCCGCCTCGATCACTCCCGCACCGCCAAGGAGCAGGGGCTGGGTCTGGGGCTCGCCATCGCCCGTGGCATCTCGCAGGTGCTCGGTCATCAGCTCACATTGCAGAGCTGGCCGGGCAAGGGATCGGTCTTTGCGGTGACCCTCAATCTGGCGACCCGGCCGGTCACGGCCCATCAGCTGGCGGCGCCGGTGGCGCGCGACAGCCAGCTGGAGGGGGTGGCCGTGCTCTGCATCGACAACGAGCGGGACATTCTGACCGCCATGAGCACCCTGCTTTGCCGTTGGGGCTGCGAGGTGCGCTGCGCCGTCGATCTGGCCGAAGCCGAGGCGCTGGTGACAGAAGGGTTTGTGCCGCGGCTGGTGCTCTCTGACTACCACCTCGACGACGGCAAGACCGGGTTGGAGGCGCTCGCTGCCCTGCAGCGGGTGTGTGGCGACGAGCTGGGAGGCATCATCATCAGCGCTGATCGCAAGAGCGAGTTGCAGGCGCAGATCCGCGAGCGGGGGTATGGCTACATCAGCAAACCGGTCAAACCACTCAAACTGCGGGCCCTGATGAACAGCCTGCTGCTGAGTTAAACAGGGGGAGATGTTTCTTATGGCTCCATAAGGGGCTCAATAAAACCGGCTACCTTGTCGCGGATCTTGGGCTGGGCCGCAGGGGTGGGATGAATACCATCGTTCATCATAAGTTCAGGGCGCAGCGCAATATCATCCATGAAGAAGGGCAGCAGGGGCAGATCGTTAGCCTGGGCCAACTCGGGAAAGATCTGTTCGAACTGGCGCAGATAGCGGGCACCGTAGTTGCGGGGCAGCTGGATTTGGGTCAACACCACACGGGTCTGCTGCTCCTTGGCGAGCGCGATCATGCTGGCCAGATTCTGGCGGGTAATGGTCGGCGCGAAGCCACGCAGGCCATCGTTGCCCCCCAGTTCGATCAGAAGCCAGTCTGGCTTGTGCTCCTTCAGCAGCGCAGGCAGACGGGCCAGCGCCCCTTGTGTCGTTTCACCGCTGATGCTGGCATTGAGCAGGGTGTGTTTGCCCCCCTCCTCCTGCCATTTCTGGTTGAGCAGGGCAGGCCAGCTCTGCTCAGCCTGCATTTGATAGCCGGCGCTCAGACTGTCACCCAGCACCAGTAGGGTCTGGGCCTGAGCCGACGAGAGCAGGCTGCCGAGGCCAACCAAAAAGGCAAACAGAATACGCACCATCAATTCAACTCCCGCTATGGATTGTCATCAAGGGATTGGAACAAAGGATACAGAGCATGAGTTCAACCCCCATTATTGTCGTCAAGGGCCTCGGCAAATCGGTTCGCCTCGGCCAGGAAAGCCTCACCATCCTTGAAGGGATCGATCTGCAAGTCAATAGCGGCGAGACGGTGGCCCTGGTCGGCGCCTCAGGCTCCGGCAAGTCCACCCTGCTGGGATTGCTGGCAGGACTCGATCTGCCGAGTCAGGGGGATATAGAAATCCTCGGCAAATCCCTTGGCGAGCTGGATGAAGAGGGGCGGGCCCGATTGCGCGCCGAGCAGATCGGCTTTGTGTTCCAGTCGTTCCTGCTGCTCCCGACCATGACGGCGCTGGAGAATGTGATGCTGCCCGCCGAGTTGCGCGGCGAGCGGGATTGCGAGCCAAGAGCCCGTGAACTGCTGGCGGCGGTCGGGCTTGGCGAGCGGTTGCACCATCTGCCACCACGGCTTTCCGGCGGTGAGCAGCAGCGGGTGGCCATTGCTCGCGCCTTTATGACCCGTCCCAGCCTGCTGCTGGCAGACGAGCCGACCGGCAACCTCGACAGCAAGACCGGCGAGAAGGTGATCGAGCTGCTGTTTGAACTCAATCGCAAGCACGGCACCACCCTGGTGGTGGTAACCCATGACCATCAGCTGGCCGAACGCTGCCAGCGGCAAGTGGTCATGACGGCGGGTCGGCTGGATCGCGAGGTGGCCCATGATGTGGTGTAACGGGGTGAGCTGCGGGTCAGGCGGGAGATGCAAGGGATGATGCAGTGGCGATTGGGATGGCGACTGCTGCGCCGGGAAGGTTTCAGCGGCGAGCTGCGCTGGTTTGTGCTGGCGCTAGCGCTTAGCGTGGCGTGTGTCTTGAGTGTGGCATTGGTGGCGGATCGGCTCGATGCCGGACTCAAGGCGTCGGGCCGCGACTTTATCGGAGCGGATCGGGTGTTGCGCACTGCCGCTGCGCTGCCGGATGGCTGGCTGGCCCGAGCGAAACAGGATGGCTTGGCGGTGCAGACCACCGTCAGCTTCAACAGCATGCTGTTTCACGGCGACGCGCTGCAGCTTGCCTCCATTCGGGCTGTGCCCGACGGTTTCCCTTTCTACGGCAAGCTCACTCTGGAACCTGCCCGCGCCCCGGCTCCCGGCGAGATCTGGCTCTCCGCCCGGGTGATGCAGCTGCTCAAGGCTAAAACGGGGGATGAGCTGGAGGTGGGCAATACGGTGCTCAAGGTGGCAGGCCTGCTTGGCGAGGAGCCGGATCAGGGCTTCAGCCCCTTCCTGCTGGCGCCGCGTGCGCTGATCCACAGTGCCGATATCGAGGCGACCGGCGCCCTGCTCCCCGGCAGCCGCCAGCAGTGGCGCTATCTGTTCAAGGGGCCGCGAGAGTCGCTGGCCCGTTACGAGCAATGGCTGCTGCCGCAATTGCAGGCCGGACAGAAGTGGATCAAACCGGATGACAGCGAATCCCAAGTGGGCCGCTCGTTGGCCAATGCCGAGCGTTTCTTCCGGCTCGCCTCGCTAAGCGGGGTGTTGCTGGGGGCGTTGGCGATGGGGATTGCGGTGCGCCACTTTGCCGAGCGCCAGACCAATATGGTGGCGCTGCTCAAGACGCTGGGGGCATCCCGTCGCTCGCTCTGGCAACTGATGGGAACCCTGCTGCTGTCGCTGACGCTGATCGGTGCGCTGCTGGGTCTGGTAGCGGGCACCGTCATGCAGTGGATCACCTTGCAACTGTTGGGGGACCTGCTGCCGCCGGATCTGCCACCCCCCTCCTGGCGCCCCTTTGCGCTGGGGGTGGCGGTAGCGCTCTTTATCACCATGTTGCTCGCTTTTGTGCCCTTCTTGCGTCTGCTGAAGGTGCCGCCGCTGCGGGTATTGCGCCGGGAGCTGGAGGCGGGTATTCCCCCCTGGCTGGCCCTGCCGGTCGGCCTGTTCGGGCTGTTTGCGCTGGTCTGGGGCTTTACCGCCGATGTGCGGCTGGCGCTGGGTCTGGTGGGTGGCATGGGCTTGCTGATGGGGCTGCTGGCCCTGCTGGCGGCGCTGATGTTGCGGCTGGGAGTAAAAGTGAGCGGGCCTCATGCCTTGCGGTTGGCGCTCGCCCACCTGTCGCGCGAGCGCAGCAGCGGCCTGTTTCAGCTGGCGGGCTTTGCGCTGGCGCTGATGCTGTTTGGCTTGCTCTGGGCGGCCCGGGTCGATCTGCTGGATGAGTTTTCAGCCCGTCTCCCGGTTGATGCGCCCAACCGTTTTCTGGTCAATGTGGCGGAGAACGAGCGGGAGGGGATCCTGAGCGAACTGGCGGCGGCCGGGGCCAACACCTCCGACTTCTACCCCATGGTGCGCGGCAGGCTGACCCATATCGCCGGTGAGGCGGTGGGCGAGGGGGCCAGCAGTGGCCGCGAGGGGGTCGATCGGGAGCTCAACTTCACTACCACGGCAACCCTGCCAATCGACAACAAACTGGTGGCCGGGAAATGGCTTGCCGGGCCCGGCGAGGTGTCGGTGGATAGCGAGTTGGCCAAGCGACTCGATATCAAGCTGGGGGACATGCTCGCTTTTACCATCGAGGGGCGCAGCTTCGGCGCCAAGGTCACCAGTTTGCGCAGCATAAAGTGGGACAACATGCGCCCCAACTTCTACATGATCTTCTCCGGTGATCTGCTGGCCCCTTTCTCAAGCACTTGGCTTGGCAGCTACCGGCTGCCCGAGGCGGGGCGCTCTGCCGAGGTGGAGTTGATCCGCCGTCACCCCACGGTGAGTCTTATCGATGTGGATGACCTGATTGCGCGGCTCACTCAGGTCTCGGAGCAAGTGAGTAGGGCGCTGGCGCTGATGCTGGGGCTGGTGACAGTGGCCGCGCTGCTGGTGCTGCTGACCCAGACCCAGGCCAGCATGGCTCAGCGTCGGCGCGAGCTGCTGTTGATGCGCACCCTGGGGGCCAGCAGCGACCTGCTGAAAAAGATGCTGCGCTGGGAGCTGGTGGCCAGTGGTGCGCTGGCGGGGCTCTGTGCCGCCATGGTGGTGGAGCTCTGCTCCTTTGGCCTGCAGTGGTGGTGGTTCGAGGGGCAGTGGCAGTTCCACTGGGCCATCTGGCTCGGCCTGCCAACGCTGGGGGCGCTGCTGGTGACGCTGGCGGGGCAGGGGATGCAGCGCCAGCTGCTGGCTGGCACCCTGAGCGATCGGCTGCGGGGTCTGGGCCAGGGGTTGTTGTAATCCCGCCAGCGCGAGCCGATGCACACAAGGTGCAATAGCGCAGCCACAATAAACAAGCTGCCCGGCCATTGGCCGGGCAGCTTGTTATGTGAGGTGCTGATGAGCGGACGCAGCGAGCGGGTGTGAGTTAGCGGGGCTCGCGCAGCAGATTGGCGAGGGCGCTCGGCAGCTCGGGATAGCTGAAGTGAAAACCGGCCTGTTGCAGCCGTGCTGGTATCACCTTTTGTCCGGTCAGCAGCAGATCTGCCGCCTCCCCCATCACCAGTTGCAACAGCGGCGCCGGCACGAAGAAGAGGTGCGGACGGTGCAGCGTGGTGGCAAGGGTCTGGCTGAACTCCCGGTTGCTGACCGGATGAGGGGCAGTGCCGTTGAAGATGCCGCTGCACTCTTCGTGATCCAGCAAGAACAGCATGGCGCGCACCAGGTCCTGCACATGGATCCAGCTCATCATCTGGCTGCCCGATCCCATGGGGCCGCCGAGTCCGAGTCGGTAAGGGGGGAGCATTTTGGGCAGGGCGCCGCCATCCATGCCAAGCACCAGCCCGATCCGCACGATACAGACCCGGGTTTGGCGGCTCTGGGCCTCCTGCGCCAAGGTTTCCCACTGCTGGCAGAGCTGGTGGGTAAACTCGTCGTTGGGAGAGCGGCACTGCTCATCGAGGGTTTCGGTGCCCTGTCTGCCATACCAGCCGATGGCGGAGGCGTTGATCAGCACCTTGGGCAGCGTGCTGGATAGCTTGATGAGATCTACCAGTTGCTCGGTCAGTAGCCAGCGGCTATCGCAGAGCAGCTGTTTGCGCGACTCGCTCCAGCGTCCGGCGGCAATGGGTTCACCGGCCAGATTGAGCACCGCGTCCACGTCATTGAGGTCATCGAGCCGGTCGAGGTTATCCAATACCTTGATATCGTGACCCAGCAGGGAGTAAGCGCGGCTCCCCTGCCTGCTCAATACCACGACCTCGTGATTGACCTTGAGATGGGCAACCAGCTTGCGGCCGATAAAGCCGGTTCCTCCGGTAATAAGAATCTTCATCGCTGCACGCTCCTGCTGCCGTTTGCTCTACTCTAATGGCGTCGTCCTCCTGCAACAAGTGAGACGTGCTTCGGGAGTTATCTGTTTGACGTTTGTTAACTCTATCCTCTTCTTACGACATATTGTTGAACAATAGTTTGAATTGATTGATTTTTGTTGGGTGGACATTTGTTGATCAATCGCTATTATGGCGACCCTTTTCGCCTGTCCAACGAGGCTGTCACCCATTATCCGAGCATCAAAGAGGCCGCCATGCCATTTCGTCGTTTGAAACTTCGCCAGCTTTACTCGAGGCTTCTGCTGGCGCTGCTGATGGGGGGCGGGATCCTGCTGCTGGGGGTTATTGCAGTTATCTGGCAGACCGTGACGGAGATAGAGCGTGATGCCGATTCACGGTTGCAGCATGCCCGTGTGATGTTTGATCGCACCATCGGCCATGCCCGGCAAGCGGCCATCAATGTGGAGGGGATGCTTGGTCACCCCTGTAAGGAGGCGGCACAACTGCTACGCGAGCAGGTGGCTACGATCCCCGATGTGCGGTCCGCCAATCTGGCTGTCGGCAGTCGTATCTACTGCTCCTCACTCTATGGCGACTACGATGGCCCTTTCAATCCAGACAACTTCGTGGCTGGCTGGTTGCAACTGCTGCCTGGTAATGAGGTCACACCGGATCGCCCCTTGATTGTGCTGCGTCAAGCAACGGACAAGGGGAGTGTGCTGATCGGTGTAGATGGCTACTACCTGCGCAATACTCTGGAGATCTCCAGCAAGAACTCCCCGATAGCCCTGGTAGTGGGGCAGAGGGCGCTGTTTGGTTCAGGTCAGGTCGGGGCGGCGCCCTCTCCAGCAAAAGAGGGGTATATGGTGCTATCTTCAGCCGATTTCCCCTATCAGGTCGTCACCTGGGTGACGGTGCATGACTACTTGAGCCATGCATGGCGCCACTCCAGAGAGACCTTGTTCCTCTTTCCGTTGCTGGCGCTGCTGATTGGATTCGGCACCTTCAGGCTGGTGGGGCGTAGCAGCTCGCCAGCGGAGGAGCTCAAGCGGGCGTTGATCGAGGAGGAGTTTATCCCCTATCTGCAGCCGGTGGTCTCCGGTGAGGATGAGCAGTGGCGTGGCTGTGAGGTGCTGATGCGCTGGCAGCATCCCAAGCAGGGGATGATCTCGCCGGATCGCTTTATTCCGCTGGCGGAAGATAGCGGGTTGATCGTGCCCATGACCAGCCTGTTGATGGCGCAGGTGCGCGACCACTTCTCCCCTTATGCCCGCAAGCTGCCGGCCAAGTTCCATTTTTGCTTCAATATCAGCGCCAAACACTTTCAGGATCTCGACCTGTTGGCTGACTGCAAGGCGTTTCTCGACGCGTTTAAGGACAATCCCGTTGATTTGGGGCTGGAGCTGACCGAGCGTGAACTGCTGGTAGCTGATGAGACAACCGCCCGGATGTTTGCCGAATTGCGCAAACTGGGCGTGTTGATCTCTATCGATGATTTTGGCACCGGTCACTCCAGTCTCACCTATCTGCAACAGTTTCAGGTCGATGCAATCAAGATTGACCGGAGCTTTGTGGAGATGATCGGCACGGATGCACTCTCCAGCCATATCGTTGAAAACGTGATTGATCTGGCGAAGCGACTTGAATTGATCCTGATCGCGGAGGGGGTCGAGAAGCAGTCGCAGGCGGACTACCTGCGGGCGCGCCACGTTGACTATCTGCAAGGGTATCGTTATAGCCGCCCCATCCCGATGAAGCAGTTTTGCAAGACCCTGTTTGGCTGAACGGGTGAATGGGGAGCATGAAAAACCAGCGATCACTCGCTGGTTTATTGTTGGTACGGTTTGGCTTGGGCGATCAGAGCATGCGCTGGAGGGCGCGGGCCAAGCGTTTGACCCCCTCCTCGATGGTCGCTTCATCGACGCAGGAGAAGCTCAGGCGCAGGGTGTTCTTGATCTCGGGGCGCACGTAGAAGGGGGCGCCGGGTACGAAAGCCACCTTCTCCTTGATCGCCTCGTCAAACAGCGCCATGGCACTGATGTGGGCTGGCAGGGTCAGCCAGAGGAACATACCCCCTTCCGGTCGGGTGTAGCTGACGCCGGGCGGGCAGTGACGGGCCAGCGCGGCTTCCATGGCGGCGCGCTGGCGGCCATAGACCTCCTTGATCTTCTCCAGGTGAGCGTCGAGGGAGTTGTCGGTCAGGAAGCGGTGCAGCACCTGCTGGCTGAAGGCGTTGCTGTGCAGATCGGTCGCCTGCTTGGCGATGGTCACCTTCTTGCGCAGCCACTCCGGCATCACCATCCAGCCCAGACGGAAGGCAGGCACCACGGTTTTGGAAAACGAGCCGAGCAGCACGGTATTGTTTGGCGCCAGCTTGGCAATGGGGGGCAGATGCTCGCCCTCGAAGCGCAGCTCGCCGTAGGGGTCATCTTCCACCATCAACAGCTCGTGGCGCACCAGTCGCTCGGCCACTGCCTCGCGGTTGGCACGGCTGTAGGAGACACCGCTCGGGTTCTGGAAGTTGGGCACGCAGTAGAGCAGCTTGGCATTGGATCCGCTTGCCAGCAGCGCATCCAGCGCCGCCAGATCCAGTCCCTCTTCTTCAAGGGTGATCGGCTTGAAGGTGGGCTGGTAGACAGAAAAAGCCTGAATGGCGCCAAGGTAACCCGGCTCTTCGATGATGAGATCCTGACCCTCGTCGATCAGCACCTTGCCCAGCAGATCCAGCGCCTGCTGGGAGCCGCTGGTGATGAGGATATTGTCCGGATTGACCTGCATGCCGTGGCGGGTCAGATAGCGGTCGGCAATATACTGGCGCAGCGGGGCGAAGCCCTCGGTCGCCGCATATTGCAGGGCCGCAGCCCCCTGTTCGCGCAGTACATCCTGACAGGCCTGATCGATCGCTTTGACCGGAAACAGGTGGGGATTGGGCAGGCCACCGGCGAAGGAGATGATCTCCGGATTGGCGGCAACTTTGAGGATTTCACGGATAAAGGAAGGTTCAACCTTCTCGAAGCGCTGGGCAAAAAACGGCTGCATAGACAATTCTCTCGGCATGTGGGCGGTCGCTCCATTCGACCGCCAGGTTATCCGTTTGTATCAGATTTCAGAAATGAGGCAATGATTGTCACAAAAATCGCCAAAAAAGGGCTGGAACGACTCTGCTGCGGATTATATTGGACGGTTAGTCGGTATGGTGATGCCAGTGAGGGTGCAGGGAAGTGGATGGCCGGAATATTTGTTGCGCGAAACACTTGCGCCTTGGGCCTATCTTGGGATAATTCGCTCCCTGTTTTCGCGGGTCGATGAAATGCCGAGCCGCGAGCGGTCCCGCTCGGGATCGGACACAAGATGTATTACCCGGATTGATGAAATAACGAGACCATTATGCCTGTGACCCAAGATGTATTTAACGAAGACGGCAAGTTCATGCGCAAGATCCGCAGCTTTGTCCGTCGCGAAGGCCGCCTGACCAAAGGGCAGGAGAAAGCCCTGGAAGAGCTCTGGCCGGTCATGGGCATCGATTTCGAGCCAAAGCAGCTCGATCTGGTCGCACTGTTTGGCCGTGAAGCACCTGTGGTGCTGGAGATCGGCTTTGGCATGGGCGCCTCTCTGGTGGAGATGGCGAAGAATGCCCCCGAGAAGAACTTCATTGGTATCGAAGTGCACTCCCCGGGCGTGGGTGCCTGTCTGGGTACCGCTCAGGAAGCGGGCGTCACCAATCTGAAGGTGATCTGCCACGATGCGGTCGAGGTGCTGGAGCACATGATCCCGAACGGTTCACTCTCCTGCCTGCAGCTCTTCTTCCCGGATCCCTGGCACAAGAGCCGTCACCACAAGCGCCGCATCGTACAGCCTGCGTTTGCCCAGGATATTCGCCAGAAGCTGGCCATCGGTGGCGTGTTCCACATGGCGACCGACTGGGAAAACTATGCCGAGCACATGCTGGAAGTGATGAGCGCCGCCGAGGGTTACGAGAACACCTCTGCCACCGGCAACTGGGTGCCTCGTCCGGACTGGCGTCCGCTGACCAAATTTGAACAACGTGGCCACCGTCTCGGCCACGGGGTTTGGGATCTGATTTTCAAGCGTGTCAGCTAAGCTGGCACGTCAACACACCTAGCGTATCAACTAACTTGAGGAGCTATCATGGCCAATCGTAGCCGCCGCCTGCGCAAGAAACTGCGCGTCGATGAATTCCAGGAAATGGGTTTCGACATCAGTTTCAACTTCCCGGTCGGCACTGCCGAAGAGACCATCGATGCGGTAGTCGATGCGATGATCGATGAGGTTGTTGAACCCCGTAAACTGGCTTTTGCCGGCTCCGGTCACCTGGCCTGGGAAGGGATGATCTGCACCCAGCAACTGGGCAAGTGTACCGAAGAAGACCGCGCTGCCGTCAAATCCTGGCTGGAAGGCAAGGGGATGGAAGCCGTGGTCGTTACCGAGCTGTTCGACCTCTGGTACGGTGAACCGGCCTGATACAAGGCTGCCGCATCTGGCGCCTTGTTGTGGGTAACTGAAAAATCCCGCCGCTGGCGGGATTTTTGTCAGTGGGGATGGGATTTCCACCGCTGTTTTAGTCATGGAATCGCTTATTGCTTATGGTGTTGTCATCCGAATTACTGGCCAGCATCCTTGAAGAGGTGCGCCCGTTGCTGGGACAAGGCAAGGTGGCCGACTACATTCCGGCACTGGCTCAGGTACCGGCCGATCGGCTGGGTATCGCAGTCTGTACCGTCGAGGGGGAGCTGTTCACCGCCGGTGACGCTTTTGAACCCTTCTCCATCCAGAGTATCTCCAAGGCCCTGAGCCTGACCCTGGCACTCACTCTCTATCAGGAGGAGGAGATCTGGGCCCGGGTTGGCAAGGAGCCCTCCGGCCAGCCCTTCAACTCGCTGGTTCAGCTCGAGTTCGAGCAGGGGATCCCCCGCAACCCCTTTATCAATGCCGGGGCGCTGGTGGTGAGCGATCTGCTGGAGACCCGCCTCACAGCGCCCCGTCAACGTACCCTCGAGCTGGTGCGCCGCCTTTCCGGCAATCCGGCCATCATGGCGGATCAGGTCGTCGCTCGCTCCGAATATCAGCACTCTGCCCGCAACGCCGCCATCGCCTATCTGATGAAGGCCTATGGCAACTTCGAAAACGAAGTGGACAAGGTGCTGCAAAGCTACTTCAATGCCTGTGCCATTCGCATGAGCTGCGTCGATTTGGCGCGGGCATTCATCTATCTGGCCAACCGTGGTGTGCCACTGGGCGAGAGCGTACCGCTGCTGCCCGCCCGCACCACCAAGCAGGTCAACGCCCTGCTCGCCACCTGCGGTCTCTATGATGAGGCGGGCGATTTTGCCTATCGGGTCGGCATGCCGGGCAAATCGGGTGTCGGCGGCGGTATCATCGCCCTGATCCCGGGCGAGCTCTGCGTCTGTGTCTGGTCGCCCGAGCTCAACAAAGCCGGTAACTCGCTGGCGGGCACGGCGGCGCTGGAGCTGCTGGCCGAGCGGCTGGGTCGCTCCATTTTTTAACCTTGTTCACTATGAATCGAGAAATCACCATGAAACGACATCTTCGCTTCCTGCAGGCCGCGCTGGCGACCTTACTGCTCTGGTGTGCCCTGCCCGCCGTGGCAGGGGAGTTGCCACCGCTCTCGTTGGCCGATGCCAAGGCCAAACAGGCTGTCATCCTGGATACCCGCGCCAGCTACTTCTATCAGGGGTGGCCGATGGAAGGGGAGAAGCAGGGCGGCCATGTAGCGGGCGCCGAGAACCTCTCAGCCGAGTGGAAATACAGCGATGAAGAATGGCCAAAGGCGCTCGAGATCAAGGGGCTGAAGGCCGATCGTCCGGTTGCCCTCTACGGTGCGTCCCGCGAAGTGGCCGAGGTGGCCCGTCTGCTGCGCAAGCAGGGGGTCAAGCAGCTGTTCGAGCTGCAAGGGTGGCAAGCCGCACCGCGCGAGTCGCTGGCACGCTGGCAGCAGCTGGTCTATCCGCGCTGGTTGGCGGATCTGCAAGAGGGCAAGCCGGTTGCCGCTGCGCCCAAGGGTGACTGGAAGCTGTTTGAAGTGGATTGGGGTTCACCCAAGGCCTACCTCATCAGCCACATCCCGGGGGCCGGTTATATCGATACCAACAGCCTCGAAGAGGAGCCGCTGTGGAACAAGGTCTCTGACGAAGCGCTCAAGAAGCTGCTGCTGGATAACGGCATCCGTCACGACACCACCGTCATCCTCTATGGTCGCAACACCATGGCGGCTGCCCGTGCCGCGCATCTGATGATGTATGCGGGGGTGGAAGATGTGCGCCTGCTGGACGGTGGTCTGGATGCCTGGTTTATCCAGCACCTGCGTACCGAAACCGGTCTGCCCAACAAATATGAGCCGGTGAAGGAGTTTGGCGTGGCCATTCCCGCTCACCCCGAGTACTACACCACGCTAAGTCAGGCGAAAGAGCTGCTCAAGAAGCCCGATAGCGCCCTAGTCAGCGTGCGCACCTGGGACGAGTTTGTCGGCAACACCTCAGGTTACAGCTACATCAAGCCGAAGGGCGATATCCCGGGGGCCAAGTGGGGTCATGGTGGCATCGATGCCAACAGCATGAGCGATTTCCACAACCCGGACGGCACCATGAAGCCGGCCCGCGAGATCCTCGCCATGTGGGATCAGTGGAACATCGAGCCAACTCAGCAGGCTGCGTTCTACTGTGGTACCGGCTGGCGCGCCTCCGAGGCCTTCTTCTACGCCTGGCTGATGGACTGGAAACAGATCAGCGTCTACGACGGCGGTTGGTACGAGTGGAGTTCCGATCCCAAGAACCCGACCGTGACCGGTGAGCGTCAGCCTGCCAAGTCATGATTGCGCGCTTGCGCTTGAAAGAAGAGGCCGGACAGATGTCCGGCCTTTTTGTATCCGCTCGGACCTGCGCCAGCCTGCCACTACACTTTGCTGGTGGCTATCAGGTCGATGGAAGGAGTGACTGATGAGACGGATATGGACAGGCCTGCTGGTGGCAGGCGTACTGGCACAGGGGGTAATGGCTGCCGAACGGGCTCGTTATCTGGTGCAACTCAAGCCGGGGGCGGAGGCCGCTGTGCTGGCCCAAAGCAAAGGGATGGGGGGCGAGCTGGCCCTGCAACTGCCCTAGCAGCATGCGCTGGCGCTCTGGTTGCCAGCTGCTGCAGCGACAGCGCTGGCGCGCAACCCCAACGTGCTGTGGGTGGAGCCGGATGCCAAGCGTTATGCCAGTGCCGAGACCCTGCCTTATGGCATTCCCATGGTACAGGCGCCACAACTGAGCGATGGTATGGCCGGAGAGGTGCTGGTGTGCATCATTGACTCTGGCTATAGCGGCAATCACCCGGATCTGCCCCATGGGGCGCAGGTGCAGGGTAGTGACAACGCAGGTACAGGCAGCTGGAGCAGTGACGAAAACGGTCACGGCACCCACGTGGCAGGCACCATAGCCGCCATTGGGGGGAACGACATGGGCGTGGTCGGTGTCTTGCCGAATCAGAGTGTCCCGCTGCACATCATCAAGGTGTTTGGCGCCAACGGCTGGGCCTATACCTCCAACCTGGTGGGGGCTCTCAATGCCTGCAAGCAGGGGATGAGCAGTCGTGGCTTTACTCGCATGGTCATCAACATGAGCCTAGGGGGCAATGTGCCCAGCAAGACGGAAGAGCAGGCGTTCAATCAGGCTTACAGCCAGAATGTGTTGAGTGTGGCGGCGGCGGGCAATGCGGGCAACACCAGCAAGTCCTATCCCGCCTCTTACAGCAGTGTGGTGAGCGTGGCTGCTATCGATGGCAGCAAGCAGTTGGCTTATTTCTCGCAACGCAACGATCAGGTGGAGCTGGCGGCCCCCGGTGTTGCTGTGCTGTCGACCGTGCCGAGTGGTTACGCCAGCTACAGCGGTACCTCGATGGCGACCCCTCATGTGGTCGGGGTCGCCACCCTGGCCTGGTCACAGCGGCTGGAGTGCAGCAATGATCAACTGCGCCAGACCCTGCGCAGCAGCGCCCAGGATCTGGGGGCTGTCGGACGGGACAACAGCTATGGCTATGGTCTGGTGCAGGCCAGAGCCGCGGCAGATCGGCTGGCACTTGGCTGTGGTTCCGGTACCGGTAGCAGTGGCAAACCGGGTGGTCGCAAGTAACTGATTTTTGATGGTGATCTCACTTTATTGTGCAAGTTTCCGACTGCCTGCCGGATTGGAGTAGGCTGGATATGACACCCTCGTGGTGAGGGTGAAAGGAGAAGAGTGCGCCTATGAAAAAACTGATGATGATCCTGGTGTGCGCCCTGGGGCTGGTAGCATGCAGCTCCCAATACATCATGAGCACCAAGGATGGCAAGATGATCACCACAGAGAGCAAGCCCAAGCTGGACGAGAGTACCGGTATGTATCGCTATTACGATCATGAAGGGCGTGAGGTGATGATCAATAAAGAAGATGTGACCCAGATCATGGAGCGTTGAGCGCTCATATGCAGTCAGGGCCGCAATATGCGGCCCTTCACATTTTTACCGGCAAATTCCTCCATTTTCTCCAGGCAATCGCCCCTCTTTCGCCGCAAATGCGCGTTCGGGTACAGCTTCCGTTATGGTTCGGTCCGTATTATTGCACTCCGTTTTTTATTGGAGGTGTTATGTCCCTGATGTCTATCTGGAATTCCCGTTTTTCCGCGCGCACCCTGCTGGGTGGTGTCTTGCTGGTGGTGGCGTCAGCCAGCCATGCTGGCGATGATCAGTTCACGCTGGGGCGGACTATTTTGCTGGGGGCCGGTGATCATGGTGCGACAATTCCTTTGGTGATTTGCCGTCAGACCAAATATATCAAGGTGAAGGCGGAACGTGATTTGACCCTGGATCGGGTGGTGGTGACCTATGGTGGTGATCGTACCAAAACCATTCGCTTCGATCGGGAGATGAGCAGTGATAAAGAGACCGAGTGGAAATCACTGGGTTCGCGTCGTTGTGTGAAAAAGATAGAAGTGTACGGTAATTCAGAGCGCAGCAAAGCGGGCGTAAAAGTATTCGGCCGTAAATAATCGATGCATTTTGTCTGCGCAAACAGATGAGCTAAAAATAATGGCGAGCCGTGGCTCGCCATTATTTTTTATGGTCGGCTTTGCTATTTTTTCGGCCGAAATGGCTTGATGACAGTTTCATCGCACTCAAGATACGGCCCTTCCATCAAATCGATGCAGTAGGGGATGGCGGGGAATACTGCATCCAGACACTCGCGGATCGATTTGGGCTTGCCCGGCAGATTGACGATCAGGGTATCGTCGCGCAGCCCGGCAGTCTGGCGCGACAGAATGGCGGTCGGCACAAACTTGAGGGATTCGGCCCGCATCAGCTCGCCAAAGCCCGGCATCATTCGATCACACACCGCTTCGGTCGCTTCCGGCGTGACATCCCGCTTGGCCGGGCCGGTGCCGCCTGTGGTGACGATGAGACAACACTGCTCTTCATCCGCCAGCCGGATCAGGGTCGCTTCAATCTGATCCTGTTCATCGGGGATCACCTGATAGACAGGTTCCCACTCCGAGGTCAGATAGGCGTTCAGGGTGTCGATGATGGCCTTGCCGGAGAGGTCTTCATAGATGCCCGCGCTGGCGCGATCGCTGACGGTGACGATACCGATTTTTGCCTTGCTCATGGTCTGCTCTTGAATGTCCGATAAAAGTGGCAATTAAAATAACATAATCAGTGAGATATGTTAAATCGTCGGAAGGAGCTACTGGTCATTTTATGGATGATAAAGAGTCGAATGAAGCAAAATTAATTTATCCCGACTTTTATTGGAAATAAAAAACATAAAAAAGCAGCCTAAAATGTCTAAGTGTTTTGCATGCTCTTTCTTTTTTAAGCAAATGTTTGTTTCTGCATGTTATTTCAATGGATGATTTTCATCATGGTTGCCATTTTAATAACGATTACCTGAGTGGTGTGGTGAGCTCTTTGCCGCTCGGTCGTATATAAAGTTTTATATGGCTGGTTCCTCAAGTTGTAGAGCCAGCAATAGTCGCCAAGGAGGGCATATGGAGTTGCCTGATTTTGACACCCTGAAGGAGTTGGCCGCGAGTGAGCCCTCCCGGCTGGATGCGATTCTGGAGCAGCAGATCGACCAGTTGATGGCCCGAGCGAGCCCCGATCAGCAGCGCCGTCTGCGCGGGTTGCAGTTCAAGATTGATGGTCAGCGCCGTCTGGCGAAAAACAATCTTGATAGCTGTATCCGGATTACCAACATGATGCGGGAATCTTTTTATTTGATGCGCAGCGAAATGAGCCAGTTCAGAGAAGAGGGGGACCCTCCGCCTGAAAGCGATGGCAGTGGTAAAATAATCCATCTGGCTGACTATCGACGTCGCAAATAATCTGCAATAACCCCCTTGGTTGATATTTCAGCCAAATCGGTGAGGCCATAATAAAGGGAATTGCTGGCGACCTGATTGTTATGATTTTTAATGTTAGTCGTAATGTATTTGTGATGTAATTTCTTTTCTCCTTCTTGTAATAACTAATTAGTCAGGTTGTGATAGGGGTGGATGAATAACAGTAAAAGTTAGGCTAATATGGCCGAAATTTTTATTGCTACGACTCGAAGGGATTATGAGAAGTATCACACCAAGACGGGTGTTGTCGCGGGAGCAACAGACAGAGATCACCCGCATTATCGTCAAGGTGGGTCAGATGTTGGCCCAGTTCGGGGCGGAGAGCAGGATCATCGAGCAGACCACGGTGCGGCTGGGGATGGCGCTGGGGCTGGAGAGTGTCGAGATGGCCATCTCTTCCAGTGCCATCGTGCTCACCAGCCTCTATCAGGGGGGCTGTGTTACCACTACCCGGCGGGTGCGTGAACATGGCATCAACATGCAGGTGGTGTGCGAAATCCAGCGGATCTGCATCATGGCGGAGAAAGAGCTGATCGGCGCCCGTGAAGTGCGTCAGCGCCTCGAAGCCATCGTCCCCTTTCACTATCACCCCTGGTTGGTGGTCCCCATGGTGGGGCTCTCCTGTGGTGCCTTTAGCCTGCTGTTTGGCGGTGACTGGCCCATCTTCCTGGTGACCTGCTTCTCATCTGCCGTGGCGATGCGGGTGCGCCAGCTGATGGCTCGCCATCACCACAGCCCGCTCATCAACTTTGCCGCCACTGGCTTTATCGCTACTTTGCTCTCCTCCAGCGCCACCTTCTTTAACTGGGGTGACCAGCCCTATCTCGCCATGGCGGCCAGCGTGCTGCTGCTGGTGCCGGGCTTTCCGCTGATCAATGCGGTCTCCGATATGGTGAAGGGCTACTTCAACATGGGGCTGGCCCGCTGGGGGACTGCGACCCTGCTGACCATCAGCGCCGCCATAGGTATCATTTTGGCCATGTCGGTCACCGGTATCTGGGGGTGGAAAGTATGATGGATTTGCTCTGGCTACTGGCCAAGGATGCCTTCTGGTCCTCCATTCCGGCGGTGGGGTTTGCCATGCTGTTCAACGTGCCGCCACGGATGCTGAAGTATTGCGCCATGGGCGGCGCGCTGGCCCACAGCTTGCGTACCCTGCTGATCCACTACGGCATGCCCATCGAGTGGGCGACGCTGGCGGCGGCAACTACGGTCGGCTTTGTCTGCGTCTACTGGTCGCGCCGTCTGCTGGCACCGCGTCCGGTGTTTAGCGTTGCCTCCATCATTCCGATGATCCCGGGGAGTTATGCCTTCAAGACCATGATTGCGGTGGTGGAGCTCAACATCAACGGCGTGACCATGGAGTTGATCCAGAGTGCGGTGGAGAACGGCCTCAAGGCGCTCTTTATCGTCGGTGCCCTCAGTTTCGGTTTGGCGATCCCCTCTCTGGTCGTGTACCGTAACCGCCCCATAATCTGACAGACGGTGAGAGGCCCCATGAAGATTTCCATGATTGCCGCCATGGCCCACGACAGGCTGATCGGCAAGGACAACCAGATGCCCTGGCATCTGCCTGCCGATCTGGCTCACTTCAAGCGTGTCACCCTCGGTAAACCGGTATTGATGGGGCGCAAAACCTTCGAATCCATTGGTCGACCGCTGCCCGGACGGCGCAATCTGGTGATCAGCCGCAATCCCGACTATCAGGCTGAGGGCATTGAGGTGGTGGGCTCCGTCGAGGCGGCGCTGGCTCTGTTGGCAGGCAGCTCGGTGGAGGAGTTGATGGTGATCGGTGGTGGTCATCTCTATGCCGAGATGTTGCCGAGCGCGGATTGTCTCTACCTGACCCGCATCGATCTGGCGGTGGAGGGGGATACCCGCTTTCCGGCCTTCGACGAGGGCGACTGGTCGTGCATCGAGCGCGAGTCACATCAGCCTGACGAGAAGAATCCCCACTTCTACTGTTTCGAAACCTGGCAGCGGCGTTGACGGGCGTTACCGCTCTGGCTGATAGCCCCTTGTGTTGCACAAGGGGCTTTTTTCGCACGGGCTATTTGCCAGAAGCTCCGTGCCAGCAGGCCGATTGTCCAGAGGTGGCAGGGCGATCTCATCGCGGCGTGTGAACGCACCTTCATCCTCTGCTCTGCCCCTCCTCTGCTCCTTTTCTTGTCCCCCAATCTGTCCTCATTGTGACCAATAAATAGTTAGATGTGTAATTATTTGGTCGCTGTTGATTATCTGGATGGCGCGTCACACAGTTACCGTCATTAACCTGCATTTTTTTGCGCTTTTTTTATTGTTTTTGAATGATTTTTCCCAGTGTATCTTCGTTTTATATGGAAGATTTTATGGATAAGACCAGGCTTTGTTCGGTTTTTATTGATAAAAATAACTTTTTAAAATCAATTGTTTATTTTGTGGTTTGTTTTTGGGGACTCTATTGGTTCTTTTGTTTTGGGTGTTTATTGCTTAGTGTAAAAAGCAGTTGGCTCGCGTTCGGCAGGTTAATCACCAAGATGTCGACCATGAAAAAAGGACAGTATGACAGTCAAACTCGAGGTTAAATCACTCTACAAAATCTTCGGCGATCAGCCGGAAAAAGCGTTCAAATTGCTGGCGAAAGGGCATGACCGCGCCAGCATCCTGCAAAAAACCGGGCAGACCCTGGGGGTCCAGGATGTCAATCTGGCCATCGACGAAGGGGAGATCTTCGTGGTGATGGGCCTCTCCGGCTCGGGCAAATCCACCCTGGTGCGTCTCTTCAACCGGCTGATCGAGCCGACCCGCGGCCAGGTACTGATCGATGGCGAGGACATCGCCGCCATCTCCGACGGCGAGCTGCGTCAGGTGCGGCGCAAGAAGATCAGCATGGTATTCCAGTCCTTCGCCCTGATGCCGCACCTGAGCGTGCTGGAAAACACCGCCTTCGGGCTGGAGCTGGCCGGTGTGCCGCTGGCGGAGCGCCAGCAGAGCGCCCGCCAGGCGCTCCATCAGGTGGGGTTGGGTCAGTGGATCGATGCCTTCCCCGATGCCCTCTCCGGCGGCATGAAGCAGCGGGTCGGCCTGGCCCGCGCACTCGCCAACGACCCTGACATCCTGCTGATGGACGAGGCTTTTTCGGCGCTGGATCCGCTGATCCGCACCGAGATGCAGGACGAGCTGCTCAAGCTGCAGGCCAGCCAGCAGCGCACCATCGTCTTCATCTCTCACGATCTGGACGAGGCGATGCGTATCGGCGATCGCATCGCCATCATGCAGGACGGCCAGCTGGTGCAGGTCGGCACCCCGGACGAGATCCTCAACCAGCCCGCCAATGACTATGTGCGCGCCTTCTTTCGCGGGGTGGATCTGGCCAACGTGTTCAGCGCCCGCGACGTGGCCAGCCGCAAGCAGATGCCGCTCATCAAGAAGCACACCACCGACGGGCCGGGCAACGCCCTGCGCCAGCTCAAGGAGCAGGAGCGGGAGTTCGGTTACGTGGTGGATCGCCGGCGTCGCTTCATCGGGGTCGTCTCGGTGGAGTCGCTCGGTCATGCAGTCAGGGCCAAAGGCAGCCTGGAGCAGGCGCTGCTGGCGGACATCCGGCCCATTATGGCGGACACCGCCCTCAACGAACTGATCAGCCAGGTGGCGGCCGCCCCCTGTCAGGTGCCCGTGGTCGAGGAGGATGGCACTTATCTGGGCCTCATCTCCAAGGCCAACCTGCTGAACACCCTGGACAGGAGTACCCCGGCATGAAGCAGATGAATCCCCATTTTTTACTGAGCGGGCTGCTGGCCCTGGTGCTGCTGGCGAGCCCCGCCCTGCGTGCCGATGAGGTGGCGGCCGACCCTTGGGGCGCCACGGCTTCTAGTGCCACCGAGGTGGCCGATCCCTGGAGTGATACCGCCACCGCCGCCACCGACTGGCAGAACCAGATCGAGACGGTGGATACCACAGCTGCCGTCGACTGGCTGGATCCCTTCCAGCAGGCGTTGGTGCCACTGGACAGCTGGGTCGAGGATGGCATCGGCTGGCTGGTGGACAACCTGCGTCCCGTGTTTCAGCTGATCCGTGCACCGGTGGAGCTGGCGCTGGGCGGCATGACCCATCTGCTGCAGACGGTACCTTCCACCCTGATGATCGGTCTGCTGACCCTGATCGCCTGGCAACTGGTGAACGCTCGCATGGCGCTGGGAACCCTGTTCTCACTGGTGGTGGTGGGCCTTATCGGCGCCTGGTCCGATGCCATGGTGACCCTGTCGCTGGTGCTGACCTCGCTGTTCTTCTGCGTGCTGATCGGGCTGCCGGTCGGCATCCTGCTGGCGAGGAGCGAGCGACTGTCGCGCTGGACCCGGCCGCTGCTGGATGCGATGCAGACTACCCCGGCCTTCGTCTACCTCATCCCCATCGTCATGCTGTTCGGTATCGGCAACGTGCCCGGGGTGGTGGTGACCGTCATCTTCGCGCTGCCGCCGATGATCCGGCTGACCATGCTGGGCATTCGCCAGGTGCCTGCGGATCTGGTTGAGGCGGCCCACTCGTTCGGTGCCAGCCCCTCTCAGCTGCTGTTCAAGGTACAACTGCCGCTCGCCATGCCCACCATCATGGCCGGGGTCAACCAGACCCTGATGCTGGCACTCTCCATGGTGGTGATCGCCTCCATGATTGCGGTGGGGGGCCTCGGCCAGATGGTGCTGCGCGGCATCGGCCGGCTCGACATGGGGCTTGCCTCCATCGGCGGCCTCGGCATCGTATTGCTGGCCATCGTGCTCGACCGCCTGACCCAGGCGATGGGACAGCCGGATCGCAGTCGTACCGGCCGCTGGTATCAGCGCGGCCCCGCCGCCCTGCTGCTGCGCCTGCTCGGCCGTGACAAGTCTATCGATTACAAAGGAGTAAATGCATGAGGCTCATTACCAAGACGCTGACCCTGGGTTCCCTGCTGTTGAGCTCCCAACTGCTCGGCCCGCTCGCCATGGCCAGCACCGAGCTGCCGGGGGAGGGAGTGCGCGTCCAGCCCCTGCAGAGCTCGTTGCCGGAGGAGAGTTTTCAGACCCTGTTGGTCAGCAAGCTGATGGCGCGCCTCGGCTATGACGTCCAGCTGGCCCAGGAGGTGGATTACAACGTGGCCTACGCCTCGGTGGCGCAGGGGGATGGCACCTTCCTCGCCTTCAACTGGATACCGCTGCAAAACAACAAGTATGAGCAGGCTGGCGGCGACAAGGTGTTCTTCCGTGAGGGCACCTATGTGGCCGGGGCCGCCCAGGGCTATCTCATCGACAAGCAGACCGCGACTCGCTACGGCATCACCAATCTGGGTCAGCTCAAGGATCCCAAGCTGGCGGCGCTGTTTGACGGCGATGGCGACGGCAAGGCCGACCTGGTGGGTTGCAATCCGGGCTGGGGCTGCGAAGAGGCGATCAACCGTCATCTGGCCGGGTTTGGCCTGACCCCGACCGTCACTCACAAGCAGGGCAACTACGCGGCGCTGATCGCCGATACCCGTGCCCGTTACCAGGCCGGCAAGCCGGTGCTCTACTACACCTGGACTCCCTACTGGCTCAGCAGCGAGCTGGTGCCGGGCAAGGACGTGGTGTGGCTGGAGGTGCCCGCCGACGGCCCTGATGCGGCCAAGACCCGGCTGCCGAACGGCAAGAACTACGGCTTCCCGGTCAACACCATGCACATCGTCGCCAACAAGCAGTTTGCCGAGGCCAACCCGGCAGCCGCCAGGCTGTTCTCCATCGTCAAGCTTCCGCTCAATGACATCAACGTGCAGAACGGCCTGATGAACAAGGGGCAGAACAAGCCGGCGGATGTGGAGCGTCACGCCGACGCCTGGCTCAAGGGCCACGAGGTGCTGGTGAACGACTGGCTGACCCAGGCGCGCGCCGCCAAGTAATGAGGGGTGGAATGCCACCCTTTTGCGCAAATTAAAACGCCCGGCTGTTGCCGGGCGTTTTTTTATGAAAGCCGTGCGGGTGGACAGCTTGGCTCAGATGCCTGAGCCGTCGTTCTCGCCGTTCTCCTCGTGCAAACCGCACTCGCGCTTGAGGCCGAAGAAGCGGGTCTGCTCCTCGCTCATGCCCGGCTCCCACTTGGCGGTGGTGTGGATATCGCCCACCGACAGGTAACCCTGCTCCCACAGCGGGTGGTAGGGGAGGTCGAACTCCTTGAAGTAGTAGAAGACGTCCTTATTGCTCCAGTCGATCACCGGCAGGAACTTGAAGCGGCCGCGCTGGATGCCCAGCACCGGCAGCTTGCCACGGCTGCCGGACTGCTCCCGGCGCAGGCCGGAGAACCAGGTCTGCGCCCCCAGCTCCCGCAGGGCGCGGTCCATCGGCTCCACCTTGTTGAGCTGGTTGTAGCGGGTGATCCCCTCCACCCCCTGCTCCCACAAGAGACCAAATCGAGCCTCCTGCCAGGCAGGGCTGAGCTCGGCCCGGTAGATCTTCAAGTTGAGCGCGAGGCGCTCGGTCAGCTCGTCGATAAAGCGGTAGGTCTCCGGGAACAGATAACCGGTATCGGTCAGCACTACCGGCACGTCGGCCCGCTCGCGGCTTACCAGATGGAGCATCAGCGCCGCCTGAATGCCGAAGCTGGATGAGAGCACATGCTCCCCCGGCAGATTTGCCAGGGCCCAGCGCACCCGCTCGGGGGCACTCATGGTATCCAGCTCCCGGTTGAGGGGCGCGAGTGCCTCGACTTGCTCCTCACGGCCGAGGGCCAGCAGTGCCTGCAGGTCAAGGCGGCCATCTTCAGTGACATTAAGCGGCAGATTAAGCAGCATAGAAGTCCCTCGCAGAATCGATAACGGGGGCAATTACCCCAACCCGGATCACGAAGTCACCGAAGCACTCCGCCGCAGTGCGTTCGGCAGCCCAGCGGCCGATCAGTCGATCCAGCTCGGCCAGGATCTGCGGCTCGGTGATGTTCTCCTGATAGAGGCGCGGAATGCGGGTCCCCTCCAGGTTGCCCCCCAGATGGAGGTTGTAGCGGCCGGGCGCCTTGCCCACCAGACCCACTTCTGCCAGCATGGCGCGGCCGCAGCCGTTGGGGCAACCGGTGACCCGGAAGATGATGGCGTCATCCGCCAGGCCGTGCTTGGCCAGCAGCCCTTCGATGTCGGTGACAAAGGCGGGCAGCATGCGCTCAGCCTCGGCCATCGCCAGCGGGCAGGTGGGCAGGGCTACGCAGGCCATCGACTGCTTGCGTTGCTCGCTGACGCCATCGTCCAGCAGGCCGTATTGGCGCGCCAGCCCTTCGATGCGGGCCTTCTCGCTGGCAGGCACCCCTGCGATGATCAGGTTCTGGTTGGCGGTCAGGCGAAAATCCCCCTGATGCACCTTGGCGATCTCCAGCATGCCGGTTTTGAGCGGCTTGCCCGGGAAGTCCAGCAGGCGGCCATTCTCAATAAACAGGGTGAGGTGGTGCTTGCCGTCGATCCCCTCGACCCAACCGAAGCGATCGCCACGGCTGGTGAACTCATAGGGGCGAACCGGCCCGAACTGGATGCCGGCGCGGTTCTCCACCTCGGCCTTGAAGGCTTCGACGCCGACGCGCTCGAGGGTGTACTTGGTCTTGGCGTTCTTGCGGTTGACCCGGTTGCCCCAGTCGCGCTGGGTGCTGACGACGGCGGCCGCCACCTCCAGCACGTGGGAGAGCGGAATAAAGCCAAAGTCGCTCGCCTTGCGCGGATAGGTGGTGGTGTCGCCGTGGGTCATGGCGAGGCCACCGCCCACCAGCACGTTGAAGCCCACCAGCTTGCCACCTTCGGCAATAGCCACGAAGTTGAGATCGTTGGCGTGGATATCCACGTCGTTGTGGGGCGGGATCAC
The DNA here is from genome assembly GCF_051919665.1 of Aeromonas sp. 55A. Classification (NCBI taxonomy): domain Bacteria; kingdom Pseudomonadati; phylum Pseudomonadota; class Gammaproteobacteria; order Aeromonadales; family Aeromonadaceae; genus Aeromonas; species Aeromonas sp. 55A. Next base: position 2,656,609 of record NZ_JBQBEH010000008.1, read on the forward strand.
CACAGTGGTCTTGAATTTGCGCGGCAGGTAGTTGGACCCCAATATCGGCTCCTCATCCTGCCCCAGTTTTTCACCGTCCAGCCAGATCTCCACGTAGGCGCGGGTCTTGGGTAGCAGGTGTTCGGATATCTTCTTGGCCCACTCGTAGGCCTCCTGATGCAGTTCGGACTCCACCGGGTTGCTGGTGCAGAGCACGTTGCGGTTCACATCGCCAGCGGTGGCGATGGAATCGATGCCGGTGCTGTTGAGGGTCTGGTGCATCAGCTTGATGTCGCGCTTCAATACCCCGTGGAACTGGAAGGTTTGACGGGTAGTCAGGCGGATGCTGCCGTAGAGGCTGTGCTCTTCGGCGAACTTGTCGATGATCTGCCACTGGGCCGGGGTGATGATCCCACCCGGCAGGCGGGCACGCAGCATGACGTTGTGCAGCGGCTCCAGCTTCTGGGCGGCGCGCTCCGGGCGGATGTCGCGGTCATCCTGCTGGTACATGCCGTGAAAGCGGATCAGCTGGAAGTTGTCGCCGTTGAAGCCGCCGGTGAGCGGATCCTGCAGATCTTGCTCTATGGTGCCGCGCAGAAAGTTGCTCTCGCGCTTGAGGCGCTCGTTGTCGGCCAGCGGCCCTTCGACCGGTCCCGCTTTTGGGTGAGAAAGAGGTTGTTTGCTCATCAATAGACATCCCTTTGATAACGTTTGGCACGACGCAATTCGCTCAAATACTCTTCTGCTTCCTCACGGCTCTTGTGACCGTGTTCGGCAATTACATCCAGCAGGGCCTCCTGTACATCCTTGGCCATCTTGTTGGCGTCGCCACACACATAGAAGTGAGCGCCTGCTTCCAGCCACTGGTAGAGCTCAAGCCCTGCCTCGCGCAGACGGTCCTGCACATAGATCTTGTTGGCCTGATCCCGGCTGAAGGCCAGGGAGATCTTCGACAGCAGCCCAGATTTCACATAACGCTGCCACTCCACCTGATAGAGGAAATCCTGGGTAAAGTGGGGGTTGCCGAAGAAGAGCCAGTTCTTGCCCTCGGCACCTTGGGCTTCCCGCTCCTGCATAAAGGCGCGGAACGGGGCGATGCCGGTGCCCGGGCCCACCATGATGACGGGGGTGTCGGGGTTTTGCGGCAGGCGGAAGTTGTCGTTGTGCTCGACGAATACCCGTACCTCGCCATCCTCAATCAGCCGATCCGCCAGATAGGAGGAGGCGGCGCCAGAGCGCACTGTGCCATCTTCCTGCGGGTAGCGCACCACGCCGACGGTCAGGTGCACCTCCTCTTCGACTTCGCTCTGTGCGGAGGCGATTGAGTAGAGGCGCGGGGTGAGGGGTCGCAGCAGGCCAACCAGCTGCTCGGCCGTGAGCGCGGTCGGGAAGCGTTTCAGCACATCCACCACTTGGGCAGAGGCGACCAGTGCATTGACCTGGGCCTTGTCACCGGCCAAGTCTTTCAGCGCCGCGTTGTCCGATATATCAGCGAGTCCTGTGATAAAGCCGCCGTGCAGCCGGGTCAGTTCGAAGTGACCGGTCAGTGCGGCGTGCAAGGTGCCGTGAGTCGTGGCTTCATCGCCAGAGAGGCCGGTCAGGGCCAGCACTTCCCCCACCAGGTCGGCGTCGTTGTCGAACCAGACCCCGAGGGCATCACCCGGTTGATAGGTGAGGCCGGAGTCGGCCAGATTGATCTCGATATGGCGGATATCCTTGGTGGAATCCCGGCCGGTGATCTTCTGATTGACCGACAGGTGGGCAGGGAAGGGGTTCTCCTTGCTGTATTGGCTGTGGCCAACCGCCTGCTGCACCGCGTTGGCTACGCTGCTGCTGGCCACACCGGTAGAGAGGGTCGTGGCAATGGCGTTGAGTGCCTGTTCGCTCCAGCTCTTGGCGGCATCCTGATAATCCACATCGAGGCTGGCGAGCTCATAAATGCGCTCGGCTCCAGCGCTGGCGAGGAAGTTGTCAAAATCTTTGCCGGTTTGGCAGAAAAATTCGTAGGAGCTGTCACCCAGCCCCAGCACCGCGAACTTGAGGCCGTCCAGCTTGCCGATCTTGCCTTTTTTAAGCTGCTCGAACAGGTCGACGGCGCTCTCCGGCGGTTCACCCTCCCCGTAAGTGCTCACTACCACCAGCAGGTGGCTCTCTTTCTTGAGCTGCTTGGGTTTGTAGTCGGCCATCGATGCGAGGGTGACCGGTAGACCGCGGGCCTCGGCCTGCGCTTTGATGGCACTGGCTACACCTTTGGCGTTGCCGGTCTGGGAGCCGTAGAGAATGGTCAGGCTGCCGCTGGGCGCCGCGACTTCTGCGCCGGCGGTCGCAACGGGCTGGACGCCCGCCTGGGAGAGGCCGTAGAGATATCCGCTCACCCAGGCCAGTTGCTGGGTATTGAGGGTCGAGAGTACCTGACCCAGCTGACGTTGCTGCTCGTCAGAGAGAGGGGAGAGGTTGAATGGGGAATCCTTCAATTGCATCACACGCGTCTTCCATGGTCTGATTTTTGGCCAGATTAAAGGGCGTGTTGTCTAACAACAAAGAATAAAAATATCTTCTTTATTCCATTATTGAATTTATAAAGTGATTTGGTGGTAAAGGAGATAGAAAAACGCCCCGCAGTCGCGGGGCGTTTTTATTGGCTATCACGCTCGGGATTGACCCAAGGGATGTAGCTGACTTCTGTGGGCCTTACTTCTGCGGACGCAGGGCCGGGAACAGAATGACGTCACGGATGGTGTGGCTGTTGGTGAACAGCATGACCAGACGGTCGATACCGATACCCTGACCGGCCGTCGGCGGCAGGCCGTGTTCCAGTGCGGTGACGAAGTCTGCGTCGTAGAACATGGCTTCGTCGTCGCCAGCTTCTTTCTGATCAACCTGATCCTGGAAGCGCTTGGCCTGATCTTCTGCATCGTTCAGCTCGGAGAAGCCGTTGGCCAGCTCGCGGCCACCGATGAAGAATTCGAAGCGGTCGGTTACGTCCGGGTTCACGTCGTTGCGGCGAGCCAGCGGAGAAACGGCAGCCGGGTACTCGGTGATGAAGGTCGGTTGCAGCAGCATGTGCTCCACGGTCTCTTCGAAGATCGCGGTGATCACGTGGCCCAGCTCCCATCCCTTCATCAGCTCGATGTGCAGACGCTTGGCAACGGCCTTGGCGCTCTCCAGGGTAGCCAGATCGTCCAGAGTTACGTCCGGGTTGAACTTCAGGATGGACTCGACCATGGTGAGGCGCTGGAACGGCTGACCGAAATCGATGGTCAGGCCCTCTTCGCCCTCTTTGGCGTAACGGATCTTGGTGTTGCCCAGAATGTCTTGCGCCAGGGTGCGCAGCAGCTCTTCGGTCAGGTCCATCAGATCGATGTAGTCGGCGTAGGCCATGTAGAACTCGATCATGGTGAACTCGGGGTTGTGACGAACCGAGATACCTTCGTTACGGAAGTTGCGGTTGATCTCGTAGACACGCTCGAAACCACCGACCACCAGACGCTTCAGATAGAGCTCCGGAGCGATACGCAGGTACATGTCGATGTCCAGCGCATTGTGGTGAGTGACGAACGGACGCGCGGAGGCACCACCAGGGATGACTTGCATCATCGGGGTTTCCACTTCCATGAAGCGCTTTTCGTTGAAGAACTTGCGGATACCGGCAACCACCTGGGTGCGGATCATGAAGGTCTTGCGGGACTCTTCGTTGGCGATCAGATCCAGGTAGCGCTGGCGGCAGCGAGCTTCCTGGTCGGTCAGGCCCTTGTGCTTCTCGGGCAGCGGACGCAGTGCCTTGGTCAGCAGGCGGATATCGGAAACGTGAACGGAGAGCTCACCGGTCTGGGTCTTGAACAGGGTACCTTCGACACCCACGATGTCGCCCAGATCCCACTTCTTGAACTGCTCGTTGTAGAAACCTTCCGGCAGGTCGTCACGGGTGACGTAGACCTGGATCTTGCCGGCCATGTCCTGCAGGGTGGCGAAAGAAGCCTTGCCCATGATCCGGCGGGTCATGATGCGACCGGCAATCTTCACCCGTTTACCCAGGCTCGTCAGCTCCTCGGCGCTTTTGTCGTCGAACTCTGCGTGCAGATCGCCAGAGAGGCTGTCGCGACGGAAGTCGTTGGGGAAAGGATTACCCTGGGCGCGCAGGGCGGCCAGCTTGGAACGACGCTCGGTCATCTCGTTGTTGAGTTCGAGAGTTTGGTCGACTTCCGGAGTGATGGTTTGTTCAGACATGGTGATTCCTGCTTGTTTACAGACCTGATTTCAGGCTGGCTTCGATAAACTTGTCCAAGTCACCGTCGAGCACCGATTGGGTATTACGGGTTTCGACGCCGGTGCGCAGATCCTTGATACGGGAGTCATCCAGCACATAGGAACGGATCTGGCTGCCCCAACCGATATCAGACTTGGTCTCTTCCAGGGCTTGTTTCTCAGCGTTCTGCTTCTGAATTTCCAGCTCGTAGAGCTTGGCTTTCAGCTGCTTCATACACTGGTCTTTGTTTTTGTGCTGGGAACGGTCGTTTTGGCACTGTACCACGACACCGGTCGGAACGTGGGTAATACGTACCGCGGATTCGGTTCGGTTAACGTGCTGACCACCGGCACCGGAGGCACGGTAGACGTCGATCCGCAGATCCGCCGGGTTGATCTCGATATCGATATCGTCGTCGATCTCGGGGTAGACGAACACAGAACAGAAGGAGGTGTGACGGCGGCCACCAGAATCGAACGGAGACTTGCGAACCAGACGGTGTACGCCGGTTTCGGTACGCAGCCAGCCGAATGCATATTCGCCGGTGAACTTGATGGTGGCGGATTTGATACCAGCCACGTCGCCTTCGGAGCATTCAATCAGCTCGGGCTTGTAGCCGTGGGCATCGCCCCAGCGCAGGTACATGCGCAGCACCATGTTGGCCCAATCCTGCGCTTCGGTACCACCGGAGCCGGATTGAATATCGATATAGCAGTCGGAGCCGTCGTGCTGGCCGGAGAACATGCGGCGGAACTCGAGGTCCACCAGCTTGGCTTCCAGTTGCTCGGATTCGGCGATAGCTTCGTTGAAGGTCTCTTCGTCTTCTCCTTCCACGGCCAGGCTCACCAGCATCTCGACGTCATCCACGCCCTGGGTCAGGGTGTCGATGGTGCCGACCACGTTTTCCAGCGCGACGCGCTCTTTGCCCAGCGCCTGTGCGCGCTCGGGTTCATTCCATACGTCCGGCTGTTCCAGCTCGGCGTTGACCTCTTCTAGACGCTCTTTCTTGGCGTCATAGTCAAAGGTACCCCCTAAGAAGCTCGGTCCGCTCAGACAGCTCCTTAAGTTTATTTAATACGGGATTAACTTCGAACATCGTGAAAACTCTCAGGGTCGATGTGATTTAAAAACGGGATATTCTAGCCAATTGTGGAAGGAATAAACAGGGTTGCCTTGGCTTGTGCGGCTCATGCCGTCAATTTCTGGTGCACTTTTCTCCACCTCGGTAGAAAATATCGCCCGCCGACCCATTTTCAGGTTCAGTTTTGGCCATTCGGGTCGCTAATGACTACGTGTAGTGTTGTGCAATTCAGGGAAAAACCCGCTCCTCACCTCAATAAGAAGAACACATGATGAAAAACCTGTCACTCAAGCAGAAGATACTGTTGTCAGTGGTGATCGCCCTTTCGCTGGTGATCTCGTTGCTCTCCTGGCAGAGCTATAGCAGCCAGAAGAGTCTGTTGCTGCAAGGCAGCCAGGAGCAGTTGCAGCGGTTGGGCACCCAGCAGGCCGAGCGTGTCAGCGACTGGCTCGCCGCCCGTCGCGACGTCATTCAGGCGCTTGGCAACAAGGCCGGTGTCGACCCCCTCAATGCCTTGCAACAGGCACAAGTTTCCGGCCGTTTCCAGCTCACCTATTTCGGTGAGAGCAGCGGCAAGATGAATGACTCCGATCCCTCCATCAACCGCGATGGCTACGACCCGCGCTCCCGTGGCTGGTATCAGGAAGCAATGGGCAAGGGCGGCCTGATTGTCACCAAGCCCTATCTCGACGTGGCTTACAACATCATGGTGGTGACCCTGGCCCAGCCGGTTTCTGGCGGGGTAGTCGGTGGTGACCTCTCCATCGCCTCGCTGGTGGAGGACGTCACCAAGATGAAGCTGCCGGCCGATGGTTTTGCCATCATGATGCACAAAGACGGCACCATCATCGCCTACAAGGATGCCGCCAAGGCGATGAAACCGGCCACCGAGATCGACAACGATCTGACCAATGCGCTGATCGAGCAGAGCAAGGCCAGCAACGGTCTGGTGGCGGCCTACTTCGACAACGAAGGACGTGACAAGCTGCTGTGGGCGGTCGATATCCCCGACACCGACTGGGAACTCGTGTTGGTGCTGGACAAGGCCGCGCTGGAAGCGCCGCTCTCCTCCCTGCTGATGACCCAGCTGGGCATGGCGCTGCTGGTGCTGGTGGGCAGTATCCTCGCTATCTCCTGGCTGGTCAGCATGCTGCTGGGCCCGCTCAGCAAGGTCTCCCAGGCACTGGCACGCATTGCCGATGGTAACGGCGATCTGACCCAGCGCATCAAGATCGATGCCAACGATGAAGTGGGTCAGCTGGCGAACAGCTTCAACCGCTTCGTCGGCAGCCAGCACCAGCTGATCGGTAATATCCGCCAGCTGGCCAACGAGCTGAACGCCGATGCCGAGCGCAGTCTGGTGACCAACCAGGCCGCGGTGGACGAGCTGCAGCGTCAGCAGCAGGAGGTGACCATGGTCGCCACTGCGGTCACCGAGATGGCGAGCGCCACCATGGAGATCGCCGGCAACGCCGAGAACACCGCCGCCGCTGCCCAGCAATCTGCCCAGAGCAGTGAGCAGGGCAAGATGCTGGTCAACAAGACCCGCCAGTCCATCAATGGTCTGGCCGAAGAGGTGGGGCAGGCGACCGAGGTGATCGGCGAGCTGAGTCGCCACGCGCAGGCCATCACCAGCATCCTCTCCACCATTCAGGGGATTGCCGAGCAGACCAACCTGCTGGCGTTGAACGCGGCCATTGAAGCGGCCCGTGCCGGTGAGCAGGGTCGTGGTTTTGCGGTGGTGGCTGACGAGGTGCGGGTGCTGTCGCGCCGTACTCAGGACTCCACCCAGCAGATCCAGTCCACCATCGAGACCCTGCAACAGACCACCGCTCGTGCGGTAAGCCTGATGCAGACCAGCCAGGGGCTGGCGGACAACAGCGTGCAGGATGCGGATCAGGCGGTGCGAGCGCTGGAAGAGATCACCAGCGCCATCTCCCTCATCTCCGACATGGCGGGTCAGATCGCCACTGCCGCCGAGGAGCAGACCCAGGTGACCGGCGAGATCACCCAGAACACCACCGCCATCAAGGATGTGAGTGACGAGATCACCGCCGCCGCCATGCGCGATCTGGATCAGGCCCACAGCCTCAAAGGGCGTGCAGCTGACCTTAACCAGCAGGTGTCGACCTTTATCCTGTAAGGTGCACGTCCCGGCCTGTTCCGGCTGACATAATCAAGCCCCGTCCTCTGTCGAGCTCGGGGCTTTTTGTTGTTCGGGGGAGTGCGGGATGTGGGGATTTCGGGTTTTCTGAGTTGCTCGCGGGTCACCCTGGTACCGGATACGAGCCCCGGCTCTGCCTGCGTTAGCTGGCGAGTAGAGAACAAACAAAGAGCCCACCGAAAGGTGGGCTCTGATCATATACGTCTGACGGAAAGGGAATTACAGGAATGGCATCGCCATAAACAGCTTGATCACCATGGCGTTGATGATGTCGATAAAGAAGGCGCCCACCATGGGCACCACCAGAAACGCCAGATGGGAGGGACCGAAGCGCTGGGTAATGGCCTGCATGTTGGCGATGGCTGTCGGGGTGGCCCCCAGGCCAAAGCCGCAGTGACCTGCCGCCAGCACGGCCGCATCGTAATTTTTGCCCATCACCCGGAAGGTGACGAAGATGGCGTAGAGCGCCATCGCCACGGTCTGGGCGGCCAGCAGGATGAAGATGGGCAGCGCCAGGCTGGCCAGATCCCACAGTTTCAGGCTCATCAGTGCCATGGCGAGGAACAGCGACAGGCTGACGTTGCCCAGCAGGGAGACCTCGCGATCGCTCACTTCATGCCAGTTCAGCAGGGTCAGGACGTTGCGCAGCAGCACGCCGACAAACAGCACGCAGACGAAGATCGGCAGCTCGAAGGCGCCCCCTTTGAGCGAGGCGGAGAGCAGCTCGCCACCCTTGAGGCTGATGGCGATCAGCGCCAGCGTCTCGATGACGCTGAAAGTGGTGAGGGGGCGCTCCATATCGGGCATTTCGAAGCCCTGGGGGGCCTCATCCTGATTGTGCTCCTCACCGGGTACCTGCACTTTCTTCACCAGATAGCGAGCCACCGGGCCGCCGATCAGGCCGCCCAGCACCAGACCGAAGGTGGCACAGGCGATGGCGAGCTCAGCGGCGGATTGCACGCCGTACTTCTCGGAGAAGGTGGCACTCCAGGCCGCCCCGGTGCCGTGGCCGCCGGAGAGAGTGATGGAGCCGGCCAGCAGCCCCATATGGGGATCCAGACCGAGCAGGGTCGCCAGACCGACACCCAGACTGTTCTGCACCAGCAGCAGGCCGGTGACCACCATCAGGAAGGTAACCACCGCCTTGCCGCCGCGTTTCAGGCTGGCGAGATCGGCGGAGAGACCGATGGAGGCGAAGAAGGCCAGCATCAGCGGGGTTTGCAGGCTGGTATCAAATTGCAGCTCCATCTGCAGGGTGGAGCGCAGCAGCAGCAGTACCAGCGCGACCACCAGGCCGCCGGCTACCGGTTTGGGGATGTTGAAGGTACGCAGCAGCCCGACTCGGGTAACCAACACCCGGCCAAGCAGCAATACCAGAGTGGCAGCGACCAGCGTTGCGTAGGAATCAAGTTGTAACATTCAGTACTCCCATGTTGATTGGCTGTGTCTTTCATAGCAAAAGACTTACAGATTCAGCCGGGATGAAAACAGTGTGGCTCATGCGCCAACAAAGAAGGGGAAACATCTCCCCGCCCCAGCATAAAGATGGGGCTTGTGCGGGCCTGAAATGCTCAGGCATCCAGATGAGATTTTAGTAAAATCCGGCGGATTGTAGCAAAAAGCATCGTTTAATTCCATCTTTGTCGTATTAATGCTCGTTTTAGTGGTTTATTGTGACATTTAGCACTATGTAGGTAGAGGGCAGAAAAGCCGAAAAGGGTGCATGGAACGGCTGTCATTTGGGGCGCCAGTCTCTATAATTCGCCGGTTTCCGCTGCACGCAGAGGCGCTGGCGGGCGTTGACATTGTGGTTCACCCCGACATGGTTCATGTTCCGGCGGTGTTCACTTCATCAAGAGGAGAGGGTGTGAAGAAGTCTATCTACATTGCCTACACAGGCGGCACCATTGGGATGCAGCGTTCCGATCACGGCTACGTGCCGATGGCGGGCTTTATGGAAGACTGTCTGGCGCGGATGCCCGAGTTCCACCGCCCCGAGATGCCGGATTACCATATCCACGAATATGCCCCTCTCATCGACTCCTCCGATATGACCCCGGCGGATTGGCAGCGCATCGCCGAGGACATTCGAGACAACTACGAGAAATACGATGGCTTCGTGATCCTGCATGGCACCGACACCATGTCGTTCACCGCCTCGGCGCTCTCCTTCATGCTGGAAGATCTGCACAAGCCGGTCATCATCACCGGCTCCCAGATCCCGTTGGCCGAGTTGCGCTCCGACGGTCAGCAGAATCTGCTCAACGCCCTCTATATCGCGGCCAACTACCCGATCCACGAGGTGACGCTGTTCTTCAACAACCAGCTCTATCGCGGCAACCGCAGCAAGAAGGTGCATGCAGACGGCTTCCACGCCTTCGACTCCCCCAACTATCCGCCGCTGCTCAATGCCGGGATCGCCATCTCGCTGGAGGCGGGCGAGCTGGGCGTGCCCTCCGCGCGGCCGCTGGTGCTGCACGACATCACCCCCCAGCCCATCGGCGTGGTGACCCTCTATCCGGGGATCTCCAGCGAGGTGATCGCCAACATCCTGCAACAGCCGGTGAAGGCGCTGATCCTGCTGTCATTCGGGGTCGGCAATGCGCCGCAAAACCCGGCCATGCTGGCGCTGCTCTCCGAGGCTTCGGCCCGCGGCGTCATCATCGTCAACCTGAGCCAGTGCCTGCACGGCAAGGTCAATATGGGGGGCTATGCCACCGGCAACGCCCTGTCGCGGGCTGGGGTGATCTCGGGCTTTGACATGACCGCTGAAGCTGCACTCACCAAGCTGCACTTCCTGCTGAGCCAAGACTTGCCATCCCACCGCATTCGCGAGCTGATGCAGCAGTCCCTGCGCGGGGAGCTGACTCCCTAAGCGATGCGGCCCTCACCCTAACCCTCTCCCGGCGGTAGAGGGGATAGCTCGAGGTGCGGTTGGCCGCAAGGCTTGCCATGAAGAGCGTTGGCAGGTGGCCCGTTCACTGTTCGCAGGTGCGAGCCTGCTCCCTTCTCCCCCTGGCGGGAGAAGGGTTGGGGATGAGGGGGATGAGTCACCCGGCATCGATAGGAAAAAAGAGGGGAGCCATCATGGCTCCCCTCTCTGTTGTGGCCGCCACGAGCGGCCTGCCGGGTCAGGCTCAGTGGTTGAGGTCGACCCGCACTATCTCTTCCTCATCGCGATACTGACGCTTGAGCTCGCTCTTGCTCTTCATCACAATCTCGCCGTCACGGCCGATGTTCATATGCTCCGGGTTGTCGAGATGCATCGCCTGCCAGGCCATCACGGCTTGCAGGGAGGTGGCCTTCTGCTCGTCGGTCAGGGGCTTGCCATCGGGCCACTTGCCCAGCTCGACTGCGGTCTTGAGCCGCTCGTACACCTCTGCGGGCATCTGCCTGATTGCTTGCAAAAACTCACCCTGTTGAAACGACATCCGGCCTCTCCTTGAACTATTGAGCCATAAACTGCGGGATATGACGGGTCATGCAGGTAGACTCTATCGGTCTATGCAGGCAGATCCTGGCGGACTACGCCAGCCATCTGCTCCATCACCCGCACTACCTGACAACTGTACCCGAACTCGTTGTCATACCATACGTAGAGCACACAGTGATCCCCCTCGGCGATGGTCGCCTGGGAGTCGACGATGCCCGCATAGCGGGAACCCACCATGTCGGAGGAGACCAGTTCGGTGCTGGCGCTGAAGTCGATCTGGCGATGGAGCTCCGAGCTTAGCGCAATCTGCTGCAGATAGGCGTTGAGGCTCTCCCGATCGGTGGCCTGCTCCAGCGACAGGTTGATGATGGCCAGCGAGACATTGGGTGTGGGCACCCGGATGGCGTTGCCGGTCAGCTTGCCCTTGAGTTCCGGCAGCGCCTTGGTCACCGCCTTGGCGGCGCCGGTGCTGGTCATCACCATATTGAGGGCCGCGCTGCGACCGCGCCGCTCCCCCTTGTGATAGTTGTCGATGAGGTTCTGATCGTTGGTGTAGGAGTGGACCGTCTCCACGTGGCCGTGGCGGATGCCGTACTGCTCCTGCATCACCTTGAGCACCGGGGTGATGGCGTTGGTGGTGCAGGAGGCGGCGGAGATGATCTTGTCATCCGGGCCTATCACCTCATGGTTGACCCCGAACACCACGTTCTTCATCTCCCCCTTGCCGGGGGCGGTCAGCAGCACCTTGCCAGCACCGCGCGCTTTCAGGTGCTCGGAGAGGCCAGCCTCATCGCGCCAGACGCCGGTGTTGTCGACGATCAGCGCATCGTGAATGCCGTAAGCTGTGTAGTCGATGTCAGCCGGGCTATTGGCGTAGATCACCTGAATGAAGGTGCCGTTGGCGATGATGGCGCTGCGCTCCACATCCACCTCGATGGAGCCATTGAAGGGACCGTGTACCGAGTCGCGGCGCAGCAGGCTGGCGCGTTTTTCCAGATCCCCGTCGCGACCACCGCGTACCACGATGGCGCGCAGGCGCAGCGGATTGGCGGCGCCGGTACGCTCGATCAGCAGGCGGGCCAGCAGGCGGCCGATACGGCCAAAGCCGTAGAGCACCACGTCGGTCGGCTGCGGCATCTGGTTGCGGCCAAGGGCCGGTGCCAGTCGCGCTTGCAGATAGTCCTCGATCCCCGCCTCATCCTGATGATCCTGCCAGTAGCCGACTGCCAGCTTGCCAAGGTCTACCTCGGCAGCGGTGGGTTTGAGGGCAACGATGGCCTGAAGCAGGGGGAAGCTTTGCTGGATGGGGAGGGGAGCGCCCTGGTGGCGGCGGACGACCCGGTGGGCCTTGAGGATATCGATGGTGGAGGCGTTTTGCAGTGGGCGGCCGTAGAGGGTGATCTCGACCCCTTGTTGTCGGTAGAGGCGACCAATCAAGGGTTGCATGGCTTCGGCGAGCTCCTGGCTCTCCTGCCACGCTTGCAAGTAGTGCTCGTGGGTCATTGACCAGATCCTTTATTTCACGTTGTTGGTGTAAATAGAAAATTCGTCGAATGCAGATCAGTGTAGGGGTGTATATTTCGTTATATTATTCTGCAATCGCGGCCTTATATGGCGCGCGCATTGTAATGGATATGTAACCGGTTTGCTAGCCGGAGGTGGCCCGTAAAGGCGCCAGTTGTTACCAATCCGCGTTACCAACAAGATGTGAACCATGGCCAATTTCCCCCTGCGACAGACCTTCATCATGCTTTCAGTCGGCCTTGCCGTGGCTGGCTGCAATGACGACCGGATCCACAACATCTGTGGCAATCATCCCGAGCTCTGCCAGGATCTGGTGGACGATGGCTGGTGTCGCTACGAGCGTACCGATGTGATCCGCAGTCGCTTCTATCTCAAGGAGGAGGGGACGGATAGGCGCAAGTACGAGCTGATGCGTAACCTTGAGCGCTATCTCAAATGTGCCGAGCGTTCCACCAGCATTGAATACAAGAATGCCCGCGAGCAGAAGAGTCCACGGGTCGAGGGTATGCTGGCGGCCGGGGATCAGTTGGCTCAGCTCGATGCGGCGACCCGCAATTCGCAAGATCCCTATCTGTTGCTCTGGCACTGGACCAACAACACCAACGAGCTGGCTCGTCAGCAGTTTATGGCGCTGGAAGGCACCAAGGCGCTGGATGAACCCGAGCTGCAACTGGCGCTCGGCGGTATCTACGCCAAGAGCGACCCCGAAAAGGCCATTGCCACTCTGCAGCACGGGCTCTCCCTCTATCAGGAGGGGGATAAGGTGAACAGCCGCATATTCACCTCCCTCAGCACCCTCTATATGGGCCAGAAACAGTACGGGCTAGCCTATCTGTGGGGCAAGGTGAGCGAGTCGTTTCAGGATAGCCCTGAGGTCTCAGCCAAGCGTTTTGGCATCTACCACACCCTGAGCAAGACAGAGCAGGATGGCTACGATGTGCGGGCGGCCGAAATTGTCGAGCAGCTAAAGCATGGCAACTACCGGCCCTGATACAGTGATGACGACGCTCTCTCCGGCCAGCTGCTGGCCCAATCCGTTCGATCTCTCTTTCGTTCATGGCGAGGTACGTACCGATGGCCGCACCCTGGAGCGCCTCACGGTGCGTGCCGTGGTGCCCCGTGGCGACGAGCTGCTGCTCGTTCACTCCCGGGTCAACGGCGATCTTATGTTCCCCGGGGGCGGCATTGAAGCGGGGGAGAGCCACCATGTGGCGCTCGCTCGCGAGCTGCTGGAGGAGTGCGGTGCCGAGCTGCGGGAAGTGGGGGGCCTGCTTGGCGAGACCCGTGAATATCGCGCCGCCCGCGAGCCGGGGTTCGATGCCTACTGCATCCGCTCGCTCTACTACTTGTGCCGGATTGGCGATCAGCTGGTGGCCCCGCAGCCACAGCCCTACGAGATCCGCCTTGGCTTCGTGCCCGGCTGGTTTGCCCTCGACGAAGCGCTGCAAACCAACAAGACCCAGCTGGCGGGACCCTGTCCCCAGTGGACGGCGCGGGAGACCCGGGTGCTGGCCCAGTTGCAACGCTGGCATCAGCAGGGGATCTTCGACCACGGCTGATGAGTACATCAAGCAGCAACGGTCAGTGACACCAACAAAAAGAGCGCCAATAGGCGCTCTTTTTCATTGCGAGGGTGGCAGTTACTTGGCCACTCTGTCGTGCGAGATCATTTGACCTCTTCGCCCTTGGCTTGCAGATCAGCATGGTAGGAGGAGCGAACGAAAGGACCACAGGCGGCGTGGGTAAAGCCCAGCTCCATGGCGACATCTTTCAGCTCGTCAAACTCTGCTGGCGGCACGTAGCGCTTGACCGGCAGGTGGTGGCGGCTCGGCTGCAGATACTGACCCAGGGTCAGCATGTTGACGCCGTGGGCGCGCAGATCCTTGAGCACCTCGACGATCTCTTCGTTGGTCTCGCCAAGGCCCATCATCAGACCGGATTTGGTCGGCACGTGAGGGTGCATCTCCTTGATGCGGCGCAGCAGCTCCAGCGACCACTTGTAGTCGGCACCCGGGCGGGCGACGCGATACATGCGCGGCGCGGTTTCCAGGTTGTGGTTGAAGACGTCCGGCGGGGTTTCGCGGAACACCTCCAGCGCCTGCTCCATCCGGCCACGGAAGTCCGGGGTCAGGATCTCGATGCGGGTCTGCGGGCTGTGCTCGCGGATCTCGCGAATGCAGTCGGCGAAGTGCTGGGCACCGCCGTCGCGCAGATCGTCGCGGTCCACCGAGGTGATCACCACATACTTGAGGTTCATCTCCTTGATGGTCAGCGCCAGCTTCTTCGGCTCTTCCGGATCGAGTGCCAGCGGGCGGCCGTGGGCCACGTCGCAGAAGGGGCAGCGACGGGTGCAGATGGCGCCCATGATCATGAAGGTGGCGGTGCCGTGGTTGAAGCACTCCGCCAGGTTGGGGCAGGAGGCCTCTTCACACACCGAGTGCAGCTTGTTCTTGCGCAAGGTGCTCTTGATGTGTTCGATCTTCTGGCTGGAGGGGGGCAGCTTGATCCGCATCCAGTCCGGCTTGCGAAGGAGTTCTTCGTTGGGATCCGGCATGAATTTCACCGGGATCAGGGCCATCTTGTCGCCATCGCGCAGCTTGACGCCCGGCTCCATACGAACGGGTTTGCTCATGATTCACTCTCGGTGTTTGTTATTGTTTGATAGCCAATCAGGCGGGCCAGCTCGGCCACCAGAATGGATTGCGCCTCGGCCACGCTTTGCGGGCCGCCCAGGGCGCTGGTCTGGGTCATGGCCATGCCCGCATAGCCGCACGGATTGATGTGCAGGAAGGGGGTCATGTCCATGTTGATGTTGAGGGCCAGCCCGTGGAACGAGCACCCCTTGCGGATGCGCAGACCCAGCGAGGCCAGTTTTGCCTCCATGCCAAGGTCATTTTTCACATAGACCCCGGGGGCATCGGCCTTGGCATAGGCCTGGATATCGCTTTTGGCGAGGGTATTGATGATGGCTGTCTCCAGCGCGGTCACCAGCTCGCGCACCGAGAATTTGCAGCGGCGGACATCCACCAGTACGTAGAGCACCAGCTGGCCCGGGCCGTGATAGGTCACCTGACCGCCGCGATCGCTCTGCACCACCGGGATATTGCCCGGATTGAGCAGGTGTTCGGCCTTGCCGGCCTGGCCCTGGGTGTAGACGGGATCGTGCTCGACCACCCAGAACTCGTCCGGGGTGTCGCTGGTGCGGTTGTCGGTGAAGGCTTTCATGGCGTCCCATACCGGCTGGTAGGGGCGGCGACCCAGCTGCCTGACAATCAGGCTGGACTGGGCGGGGATCTGGGATGACATGGCGTCCTCGCGGCGTGCTGCGGCCAAAAACAGTCGCCCCGCAGAACGGGGCGAGAGAGAAATTACAGTACGTATTTCACCAGCTCGATCTTGCCAAGGGCGTGGTACATCGCTTCGATGTGCTCTTTGCTCTGGGCTGTCACGGTCACGCGGACCGAGTGGTAGTTGCCCTTGGAGCTGGGCTGGACTGTCGGGCTGTAGGTGCCGGGGGCGTGCTGCTGCAGCACTTCAACCACCATTTCCGGCAGTGCCGGGTCGGCAACGCCGAGTACCTTGAACGGGAATTTGCAGGGAAACTCCAGCAGTTCATCAAACTTGGTATTCATTTACTCACCTTTTGCGTCATCACCGGGATGACTTCATCTTGGATGGCTAGTGGCCGATGGCCCGTGGAGGCCGCCATTTCAAGTCTATATGGGCACGGCTCATAACTATATGGGCGCTGCCCGGACCGGGATCAAGGCCAGGATCGGTCAGACAAGGATGGAAGTGCTGCTTTTTACCACAAATCAGGGTGAGGCGGAACCTGCAGTTTACAGGGTTATTCACTGCCTTTATCCGTCACAGACAGCAGCGGCGCCTGTTGGCGCCGCTGTTTGGTGAGGATTGTGCGTTGGATTACTTGAACCAGCTGGTGACCAGCAGTACCAGGTAGTCCCACAGACGGCTCATCAAGCCACCTTCCTGCACCTCTTCCAGGGCGACCAGCGGCACCTGCTTGATCTCTTTATCGCCCTGCTTCAGGAACACGGTACCGACGCGCTGACCCTTGGCCAGCGGCGCTTTCAGCTCGCTGTCGAGCTGGAAGTCAGCCTTCAGGTTGTTGCCCTGGCCGCGGGTGACCAGCACGGAGACATCTTTGTCGACGCCCAGTTTCACTTCCGGTTTGTCGCCCATCCAGACCTTCTGGGTGACCAGCTCGGTGCCTGCCTTGTACGGGGTCAGGCTCTGGAAGAAGCGGAAGCCATAGGTGAGCAGTTTTTTGCTCTCGGCGGCGCGGGAGGCTTCACTGCTGGCGCCCAGTACCACGGCGATCAGGCGCATGCCTTCGTTGTTGGTGGCAGAGGAGACCAGGTTATAGCCGACCTGGCTGACGTGGCCGGTCTTGATGCCATCCACCTGCAGGGATTGATCCCACAGCAGGCGGTTGCGGTTGTGCTGGGTGATGCCGTTGAACACGAAGGATTTCTGGGAGTAGATCTTGTACTCCTCCGGCAGGTCGCGGATCAGCGCCTGACCCAGACGGGCCATGTCGTGAGCGGTACTGTAGTGACCTTCCGCATCCAGACCGTGCGGGTTCATGAAGTGGCTGTCATTCATGCCGAGCTTGGCGGCCCAGCTGTTCATCAGGCTGGCGAAGGAGTCGGTGCTGCCCGCCAGGAATTCGGCCATGGCGACGCAGGCATCGTTGCCGGACTGGATGATGATGCCCTTGTTGAGATCATCGACGGAGACCTGCTTGCCCACCTCGATAAACATCTTGGAGGAGTCAGAGTAGTTCTTGGACCAGGCGTTCTGGCTGATGGTCACCATGTCGGTGCGCTTGATGTTCCCCTTCAGCAGCTCCTGGCCGATGATGTAGGAGGTCATCATCTTGGTCAGACTGGCGGGCGGCAGACGTTCTTCGGCGTTCTGCTCGGCCAGCACCTGACCTGAGTAGTAGTCGATCAGAATATGGGCCTTGGCGGAGATCTCCGGCGCGGCGGGAACCACCATGGGCATGGCATTCGGGGTCGGTGTCGGCACCGGCGTATTGGCCTGGGCGGTTACGCTGATCAGTGAGGCCAGAAGAACTGAACGGGCAAATTTGGACATCTTGAAATTCCTGCGAGCCAGATGGGGATAAAATGCGGGCCTAACTATACCAGATGCGCCCGCAGGTTATAGCCCGAGATGGCGATCAGAACTGGTTTTTTATCCATCACTCCCTGTCATCACGCCATAAAACGACGTGATGACAGTGAGTAAGCGGTTAGTCACATCCGCGGCAAAGTGGGGCGATCAGGGCACGATAAAGGCCTGTTCCAGCCCGCCCTGACGTACTTTTTCCAGCACACTTGCCTGCTGGTCGGCGGCGACCGGGCCAATCAGCACCCGGAAAATGGCGCCATGGGCATCGATCCGGTAGGGCACGCCGTAACGCTGGGTCATCACCTTGCCCATCGCCTCGGCCCGATCCCGGGAGCCGCTGGCCAGTACCTGGATCATCTTGCCATCCCCACTGCTGGCGGGCGCTGCAGCCTTGGCTGGTGCTGGCTTGACAGGTACCGCTTTGGCGGGCTTGGCGGCGGGTGCCTTGACAGGAGCCGGATCGGCGGCGGGAGTGGCCATCGCCAGTGCGGTTGGTTCACCCAGGAAGCCATCTTGCGACAGCGTGTTGGAGGCCGCAGCCGGAGTGGTCGGAGTCATTTCGATGGGCTTCATCGGCTCCATGATCACCATCTGATCCGGAGTGTCGCTGATCAGCTCCAGTCGTACTCGGGCCTCACCGCTGTCGACCATCTCCAGCTGCTTGGCCGCTGCGTAGGAGAGGTCGATCAGGCGCGGGCTGTTGAACGGGCCGCGATCGTTGACCCGCACTATGGTCTCCAGCCCGTTGTCCAGATTGGTGACCCGCACATAACTCGGGATGGGCAGGTTGCGGTGGGCGGCACTGAACAGCTTGCTGTCCAGCACATCGCCGTTGGCGGTCTTCTGGCCGTCCAGATCCGGCGACAACCAGCTGGCGGTGCCCTCTTCGCTGTAGTGTTTGATGTCGCGCCACACCTCGTGCTTCTGCTTGCCGATCCAGTAGTCCCGGTTGCCGCTGGCACTCAGGGGCTCGGGGCGCGGAATGGCGCCGGTGGCTTGCGGGATCTCGATAACGGGTGGCTTGCTGACCGGTGCTTGCGGCTCGATGGGGGCGCTCTGTTCCGGCTGGCTGCTACAGGCGGCCAGCAACAAGCTCAGGCTGAGCGGGAGGAGTTTGTGACGAAGATGCATACGCTTCCTGAATGGCTTGGCTAAGTTGAT
This sequence comes from Aeromonas sp. 55A, assembly GCF_051919665.1. Taxonomy (NCBI): domain Bacteria; kingdom Pseudomonadati; phylum Pseudomonadota; class Gammaproteobacteria; order Aeromonadales; family Aeromonadaceae; genus Aeromonas; species Aeromonas sp. 55A. The sequence goes on from NZ_JBQBEH010000008.1 coordinate 2,675,354, forward strand.
ACACCGCCATCGCATAGAGTGGGCTGCGATTGTAACGGGTGATCACATAAAAGTTATGCCGTGCGACCCAGTATTCCGGTCCATCGGCTTGGGCAAACGCCAGCAACTTGACCGGCGTCTGTGGGGCCAGCGGCGTGGCGAGCTCAATCCCTGCCGCCGCCAGTTCTGACCACTGTTGTGTTAACTCGGGCTCAGGCCTGAGTAGAGGTTCGACTGCCATCAACCCGATCTGGGCCGGTTCCACCACGGATTCGCCCCAACGCCACTGGTGGCGGGCAAAATAGTTGGCCACGCTGCCGATGGCATCGACCGGGTTGGCAAACAGATCCCGCTTGCCATCCCCGTCAAAATCGATGGCGTAGTGGCGGTAGCTGGAGGGCATGAACTGCCCCATCCCCATGGCGCCGGCATAGGAGCCCTTGAGGGTATCGAGTTGCCACCCTTCCTCTTTGGCCAGCACCACCAGCTGGGCAAACTCCTTGGCAAAGAAGTCGCTGCGCTCCGGGTAGTGAAATCCCAGGGTGTAGAGGCTATCGAGCACCGGATGACGGCCCATCTGGCGACCATAGAAGGTTTCTACCCCTATGATGGCCACGATGAGCGAGGCGGGCACCCGATAGGTCTGCTCCGCGCGGGCCAGCGTCTGGGCATGTTGCTGCCAGAACTGCTGGCCGTCACGGATGCGATCCGGGGTAACGAACAGCGGCCGGTAGCGATGCCAGGGCTTGGCTTCCCACGGCTTGCTGATGGTGTCGAGCACCTCCTGCCGTAACTGGGCGCGGGCGACGGCGGCCTGCAACTCCGCCAGCGGCACCTGTTGCTGTTCGGCGAGCAGGGCCAACCGATCCGGCGCCACGGCGGCGGTCGCCATCGTGGTGACGAGATAAATCAGCAATCCAACCCGTCTCATCAGGCGAGCAGCCTTCTATGAGTCTGAATGGACATCAGGATACCGAATCCGGCCATCAGGGTTACCATGGAGGTACCGCCATAGCTCACCAGCGGCAGGGGCACCCCCACCACCGGCAGGATGCCGCTCACCATGCCCATGTTGACGAACACATAGACGAAGAAGGTGAGGGTGATGGCGCCGCCCAGTAGTCGCTCGAAGCTGTTCTGGGCCTGCATCGAGATAAACAGACAGCGGCTGATGACGTAGAGGTAGAGCACCAGCAGCAGGGCAACCCCCACCAGACCGAACTCCTCGCTGAATACCGCGAAGATGAAGTCGGTGTGGCGCTCGGGCAGGAACTCCAGCTGGGACTGGGTCCCTTGCAGCCACCCCTTGCCAAAGACGCCGCCGGAGCCGATGGCAATCTTGGACTGGATGATGTGATAGCCGCGGCCAAGCGGGTCTTTCTCCGGGTCGAGCAGCATCAGCACCCGCTGGCGCTGGTAGTCGTGCATCAGGAAGAACCAGAGTACCGGCATAAAGGCCAGCATCAGCAGGACCGCCAAGCCGATCAGCCACCAGCTGAGCCCCGCCAGGAAGATGACGAAGAAGCCGGAGGCGGCCACCAGAATGGAGGTGCCAAGGTCAGGCTGGGCGGCGATCAGCAGGGTGGGCAGCAGCACCATGATGAGGGCGATCACCACATGGCTGAACTTGGGGGGCAGCGAGTGGCGACTGAGCCAGGCGGCCACCATGATGGGCATGGAGAGCTTCATCACCTCGGAGGGCTGGAACTTCATAAAGCCCAGATCGAGCCAGCGCTGGGCCCCCTTGCCGATGTGACCGAACACGTCCACCGCAATCAGCATCAGCACCACCACGGCGAACAGCGGCACCGACCAGCGGGCGTAGAGGGAGGGGGGCAACTGGGCCAGGCCGATCATCAGAGCAAAGGCGAGACCGCCGCGCACCAGCTGGCGCACGATGGAGTCCATATCCTGACCGGAGGCGGAGTAGAGCACCACCATGGAGAGGGTCATCACGGCCAGCAGACCGAGCAGCAGGGGCAAGTCGATATGCAGCTTGTACCAGATGCTCTGCTGGCGGGCAGAATTACTCATTGGGAGCGACCTCACTCGGTTGGGACGGCTTTTCCGGTGCCGGTGGCAGTTGCGGATCAGGGGGCAGCAGATAGGCATCCAGCATCTGGCGAGCAATGGGCGATGCAGCTCGACCACCACCACCTCCGATGGAGTTTTCCAGTACCAGAGCTACCACCGCTTTGGGTGCCTCGAAGGGGGCATAAGCAACGAACAAAGCGTTATCGCGATGCTCCGCCTTGACCGTCTTGATGTTGTAAACCTGATTTTCCTTCAAACCGACTACCTGGGCTGTGCCCGATTTGCCGCCTGAGGAGTAAGGCGCCTTGGCAAACGAGTGACGGCCACTGCCTTCACTGCCATGGTTGACTCGCCACATCCCATCCTGCGCCACTTTCCAGAAGCTGTCGTTCTTGAGCTTGAGGGCGATATTGGGGTTGATGGGGGCATCGACTACCCCCGCCTGGGAGGCTGTGCTCTTGAGCAGGTGCGGGGTGACGTCGTGACCATTCTGGGTCAGGATGCTGATCGCCTTGGCCAGTTGGAGCGGGGTGGCGCTCCAGTAGCCCTGACCGATACCGACAGAGATGGTGTCACCCTGATACCAGGGCTGGCGCCAACGGGCCATTTTCCAGTCACGGGACGGCATGACACCCTTGGTCTCTTCATAGAGATCGACCCCGGTGTACTGACCGAAGCCGAACTTGGTCATATAGCTGTGGATCTTGTCGATGCCGACCCGATAGGCGAGATCGTAGAAGTAGGTATCTGCCGAGACCTCGATGGCGCGATAGACGTCGAGCCAGCCATGACCCCAGCGGCGCCAGTCGCGAAACTTCTTGGTGGTACCGGGAATGGAGAAGCTCGGGCCGCCGAAATAGCGGTAGCCCGGGGTGATGGCCCCCTCGTTGAGACCCATGATGGACATCATGGGCTTGACGGTGGAGGCAGGGGCATAAATGCCCTGAGTGGTGCGATTCACCAGTGGCCGCGCCGGATCGTTGAGCAGCGCCGAGTAGTTGGCGCTGGAGATACCGGTCACGAACAGGTTGGGGTCGTAGCTCGGGCTCGACTCCAGGGCCAGGATGGCGCCGGTTTTCGGGTCCATCATCACGATGGCACCGCGCTGGCCAGCCAGCAGTTGCTGGGCCTTGAGCTGCATCCGGACGTCGATATTGAGGTAGATATCCTTGCCGGGAATAGGCGGCTGGAACTTGAGGGTGCGGACAATCCGGCCGCGGTTGTTCACCTCGACCTCCTGATAGCCCGCCACGCCGTGCAGCTCATCCTCGTAATACTTCTCCACCCCCTGCTTGCCGATATCCTTGGTGGCCGCATAGTTGGCGAGTTTTTCTTCCTTCTCGAGGCGCTCCACGTCACGGGTATTGATCTTGGCCACATAGCCCAAAGCGTGGGTGAGGGTGTCACCAAACGGGTAGTAGCGCTTGAGGTAGGCCTCGATGCTGGCACCCGGGTAGTTATGCTGGTTGACCGAGAAGAGGGCCACCTGATATTCGGTCAGCTTCTCGTAGAGGGGGACCGGCTTGAAGCGGCGCTGGCGCTTCACTTCGGCGAGGAACTTCTCCTTGGTGCCTTCCGGCAGACCCAGCAGGGTGATCAGCTGGTCGGCAGTTTTTTCGAGATCCTTGGTCTCTTCCGGCACGATTTCCAGACTGTAGACCGGGCGGTTTTCCGCCAGCAGCACACCGTTGGTGTCATAGATGAGGCCCCGTGGCGGCGCCACTGGTACCACGCGGATGCGGTTGGAGTTGGAGCGAGTCTGGTAGGTGTCGTAGGACTCGACCTGCAGATAATAGAGATTGCCCAGCAGCACCAGCATCAGCACGACGATACCGATGTAGGCTACCAGGGTGCGCCGGAAGAACAGATTGCCCTCGGCACTGTGATCGCGCATTTCGATGCGTTGTTTCAGCATGCCTTTACCTCAAGACCCTTGGGGGCAATAAGAGCAGGAACTGCATTGTTCACTCTCTGTGATAGGGGTGAATATGAGAGGTGAGACTCCAGAGACGCATGGCTCACTCTCTATGATACGGATGATTGGTGGTGATGCTCCAGGCCCGATAGAGGCTCTCTGCCACCAGCACCCGCACCAGCGGATGGGGCAGGGTGAGCGGTGACAGTGACCAGCTCTGTTCAGCGGCAGCCTTGCACTCGGGTGACAAGCCTTCCGGCCCGCCTACCAGCAGCGCGACATCGCGGCCATCGAGTTTCCACGCCTCCAGCTGGGTCGCCAACTGCTCCGTGGTCCAGGGCTTGCCCGGAATGTCGAGGGTGACGATGCGCGAGCGCCCCGCAGCCGCCAGCATGGCTTCCCCTTCCTTCTGCAGGATGCGGGGAATGTCGGCATTTTTGCCCCGTTTGCCTGCGCCGATCTCGACGAGTTCAAACGGCATGTCTTTGGGGAAGCGGCGACGATACTCTTCGAAGCCATGCTCTACCCAGGCGGGCATCTTGGTGCCCACCGCAATCAACTGGATCTTCATGGTCGTTACACTTGTGCTCTTATTGCGTATTCATTTGAGCGGCACCGCTCCACAGCTTTTCCAGTTGGTAGAAGTCACGGTGTTCATCCTGCATCACATGCACGATCACCGAGCCCATATCTACCAGCACCCATTCACCGCTCAATTGCCCTTCCACGCTCAGTAGATCGAGACCCGCGTGGCGGGCCTCGCTGGCCAGATGGTGGGCAATGGCGCTGACGTGACGACTGGAGTTGCCGGAACAGATGATCATGGTGTCAGTAATGCTGGATTTGCCGCGTACATCGAGGGTGATGATGTCGCGGCCTTTCATGTCATCGATCTTGTCGATGATAAAGGCATGCAATTCTTGGCCTTGCAATGAGTCTCTCCTGTATTCCGGCGCGCAGCGTTTGCGTCAGGGCGGCGGATTATATCATGGTCACTCCCGTTTCCCATCGGATGGGGCGGGATTACGACAGGGGCTAGCAGCGGTTGGCGCGGTAGAGCCCCTGTTGATCAATATAGTGCGCAACCGACTCGGGCAAGAGGTAGCGGGTGTCTTGCCCCCCATCCAGCAAGGCCCGCAGTCGGGTGGCTGACAGTTCGATGGGCTGGTTGTCCGCCAGCCAGATATGACCGGCCAGACGCAGATGCAGCGCGTTGGCATCTGTGGTGTGATGGCGCGCCAGCAGCTGCGCCACCTCGGCCGGATAATCCGGCTGCCAGCCCGGCCGCACGCTCACCACCAGATGGGCATGGTCGAGCAGCTCCTGCCAGCGGTGCCAGCTTGGCAGGCTCAGCAGGGAATCCATCCCCATCAGAAAACAGAGCGGCGTATCGGGCAGTTCACGACGCAGCTCGATCAGGGTATCGATGGTGTAAGAGGGCTTGTCCCGTCTCAGCTCCCGCTCATCTACCACAAAGTGGTGGTTCTCCGCCGCCGCCAGTTTAACCATGGCAAGGCGCTGTTCGCTGGAGCAGAACGGATTGTCACGGTGGGGCGGGATATGGTTCGGGATCAGCCGCATTTCGGCCAGCCCGAGGGCATCGCGCGCCTCGATGGCCGGGCGAAGATGACCGATATGGATGGGGTCGAAGGTGCCGCCAAGCAAACCGACAGGCGCCTTCAGCATGGCGCACTCTCCATCACCAGCGGCAGCGGGGTGCCATCACGAAAGCCGAGGGCAATGGTCTGCAGCATCAGCCACGCCTGTTCGGTATCGAAGCGGCGCTGGGCATCGTCCAGCTGGGCCATCAGCTGCCACAGTTGCTGCAACTTGGCAAACGGCAGGCGGGTCAGCGCTTGCTGAATGAGCTGCTGGCGGCTCTGCCAGATGCGCAGGCGGCTGAAGTGCTCACCCAGCGGCTGGCCGTTGCGCATCGCCAGCGACAGCTCGGTCAGCTGCTCCAGCTCGCGGCAGAGGGCCCAGGCCAGCATCCCCGGCTCGGTACCTTCGGCCCGCAGGGCGGCCAGAATGCGCTGGGCCCGGTTCACCTTGCCCTCCAGCAGGGTATCGACCAGCTGGAACGGGGTGAAGTGGGCGTGGCGGATAATGGTCTCTTGCAGATAGGTGACGCTGATGGGCTGGGGCGGCGAGAGCAGGGTCAGCTTCTCGATCTCCTGGCTGGCGGCCAGCAGGTTGCCCTCGTAGGAGTGGCACATGAAGTTGATGGCATCCGGCAGCGCCTTGAGGCCGAAACGCGCAAAGCGGGCACTCATCCAGCGCGGGAAGAACTTGGGCTCGGGGTGGTTGACCGGCACATAGGTGCCAATCTGATAGAGCTTGTCGAACCAGGCTGCCTTCATCTGGGTCTGGTTGAGGCGACCGCCACTCAGCACCAGCAGCAGGTCGGGATGAAGCTGCTTGCCAATTTCGCTGATGCGGGCAGCGAGATCCTTGTCCACCTTGGCGGGCAGCTCCAGCTCGATGATCTGGCGGGCGGAGAAGAGGCTCATGGCCTGACAGGCATCGTAGACCTGATTCCAGTCCAGCCCCTGTTCCACCACGAAGGTGTGGCGCTCATCGAAACCCTGCTTGCGGGCGATCTGACGGATGGCGTCGATGGCCTCCAGTCGCAGCAGGGGCTCGTCGCCAAAAACGAGATAGCAGGGCCGAAGCCCTGCTTTGAGGTGGTCACCAAATTGTTCCGGGTAAATCCGCATCAGAAGCTGACCTGACTCAACTGCCGGATCACCTGATTGGCCGCCTGCTCCTGCATTTCGCGGTTGAGCTGCTCCTGCTCACGGGAGGAGGCGAGCGCTGCATCCGGCTTGTTGAGGAAGCTGCGGTTGAAGTTGATGGGGAAGACCTGAGTCGGCTTGCCCGGTACCGAGATGGTGAACTGGGTACCAAAGCCCAGCACATATTCGGTGTCCGTCCCCAGCGCGTTGACCGAGGCGACTTGACTGGTGCTGCCTACGCCGCCCAGAGTGAGCACCGGAATGCCCTCCTTGTCGGCCAGGGTCACGCCGGAGGCCTTCAGGCGGGTGGTAACCATCCGGTAGAAGTCGCTCTTGTTGTCGCCCACGACCTTCATGGTCATCAGCTCGCTCGGAATGCCGTTGCCGCGCATGTGAAAGCCGCAGCCTTGCAGCAGCAGACCAGCCAGCACGATGGCCATCCAGCGGGTGAAGATGGTGCCCATAGAAAATCCTCTTTGCATTAAGGGAAAGCGGCGGGCGCAGGGCCCGCCGTTATCATCCGTTTGCTGTCACAGATTGGCAATGATCAGTTGGCAGCCAATTAGTTAGCGACAATGTTGAGCTGTCATGGGCCGGTAAGTCGTTACCCATGAGTGGCCACACAGTCAGCCAAGGTCGCCAAATGGTATGACATCAGTTGGCAACCGATCAGTTAGCGACAATATTGAGCAGCTTGCCAGGTACATAGATCACCTTGCGCACGGTCAGCCCGTCGGTGAACTTCTGCACGGAGGCATCGGCCATCGCCAGCTTCTCGACATCGGCCTGGCTGATCTCGGCCGGCACGGTCAGTTTGCCGCGCATCTTGCCGTTGATCTGCACCACCACCAGCTTCTCGGTCTCGACCATGGCCGCTTCATCGGCCACCGGCCAGGCTGCGTGATCGATGTCGTCGCCCTTGCCCAGCATCTTCCACAGCTCGAAGCCGATGTGAGGGGTGATGGGGTAGAGCATGACTACCACGGCTTCCAGCGCTTCCTGCATCAGGGCGCGGTCCTGCTCGTCGTTGCCGAGCTTGGCCAGATTGTTCATCAGCTCCATGATGGCGGCGATGGCGGTGTTGAAGGTCTGACGGCGACCCACGTCATCGCTTACCTTGGCGATGGTCTTGTGCAGTTCACGGCGTACCGCTTTCTGCTCGTTGGTGAGAGCAGCTACATCCAGTGCGGCAACGGCGCCACCGGAAACGTGTTCGAAGGTGACGCGCCACAGGCGACGCAGGAAGCGCTGGGCGCCCTCTACGCCGGAGTCGGACCACTCCAGGGTCATCTCTGCCGGAGAGGCGAACATCATGAACAGACGGACGGTATCGGCGCCGTAACGCTCGACCATCAGCTGCGGGTCGATGCCGTTGTTCTTGGACTTGGACATCTTGGTCATGCCGGAGTGCATTACCTCACGACCTTCGTTGTCGATGGCCTTGGTGATGCGACCCTTCTCGTCACGCTCTACCTTGACGTCAGTCGGGCTGACCCAGACGTTGCCGCCCTTCTCGTCTTTGTAGTAGAAAGCGTCGGCCAGCACCATGCCCTGGCAGAGCAGGCGCTTGAACGGCTCGTCGCTGTTGACCAGACCCGCGTCACGCAGCAGCTTGTGGAAGAAGCGGGCGTAGAGCAGGTGCATACAGGCGTGCTCGATACCGCCGATGTACTGATCCACCGGCAGCCAGTGGTTGGCAGCAGCCGGATCCAGCATGCCCTTGTCGTAGTCCGGAGAGCAGTAGCGCGCGTAGTACCAGGAGGACTCCATAAAGGTGTCGAAGGTATCGGTCTCGCGGAACGCTTCCTGACCGTTGTAGGTGGTCTTGGCCCACTCGGCATCAGCTTTGATCGGGCTCTGGATACCATCCATCACCACATCTTCCGGCAGCAGCACCGGCAGTTGGTCTTCCGGCGTCGGCACCACTGTGCCGTCAGCCAGGGTCAGCATCGGGATGGGGGCGCCCCAGTAACGCTGACGGGAGACACCCCAGTCACGCAGACGGTAGTTGACGGTGCGCTTGCCTTTGCCCAGCCCTTCCAGCTTGCTGGCGATGGCATCGAAGGCGCCCTGGAAGTCGAGACCGTCGAACTCGCCGGAGTTGAACAGCACGCCCTTCTCGGTGTAAGCGGCGTCGCTCACGTCGACGTCGCCATCAACCGGCTTGATCACCGCCTTGATGTCGAGGCCATATTTGGTGGCGAATTCGAAGTCACGCTGATCGTGGGCTGGAACCGCCATCACGGCGCCGGTGCCGTAGTTCATCAGCACGAAGTTGGCGACCCAGACCGGTACCTTGCGGCCATCCAGCGGGTGAATGGCATAGAGGCCGGTGGCCATGCCCTTCTTCTCCATGGTAGCCAGTTCCGCTTCGGCGACCTTGGTGTTCTTGCACTCTTCGATGAAGGCGGCCAGCTCCGGATTGTTTTCGGCGGCCTGCAGGGCCAGCGGATGGCCGGCAGCGATACCGACATAAGTCACGCCCATGAAGGTGTCCGGACGGGTGGTGTAGACCTCCAGCTGCTCAGCCTGACCCTCGATATTGAAGCTGATGTTGACCCCTTCGGAGCGGCCAATCCAGTTGCGCTGCATGGTCTTGACCATCTCTGGCCAGCCTTCCAGATTGTCGATGTCGTTGAGCAGCTCTTCGGCGTAGTCGGTGATCTTGATGAACCACTGGGGGATCTCTTTCTGCTCCACCGGGGTGTCACAGCGCCAGCAGCAGTTGTCGACTACCTGCTCGTTGGCCAGCACTGTCATGTCGTTCGGGCACCAGTTGACGGAGGAGGTCTTCTTGTAGACCAGACCCTTCTCGTAGAGCTTGGTGAAGAACCACTGCTCCCAGCGGTAGTAATCCGGTTTGCAGGTGGCGATTTCACGATCCCAGTCATAACCCAGACCCAGCATCTTCAGCTGGTTCTTCATGTATTCGATGTTTTCGTAGGTCCAGGGCGCCGGTGCGGTATTGTTTTTGATCGCGGCGTTCTCGGCCGGCAGACCGAATGCATCCCAACCTATGGGTTGCAGCACGTTCTTGCCATTGAGGCGTTGATAACGGGAGATCACATCACCTATGGTGTAGTTACGAACGTGCCCCATGTGTAGTCGACCAGACGGATAGGGGAACATGGACAGGCAGTAGAACTTCTCCTTGTCTACCTTCTCCACGGCCTTGAAGGTTTTCTTGGCATCCCAGTGCTTTTGCACTGCTGGTTCGATTGATTGGGGAACGTATTGCTCTTGCATTGGTGACATCCGGATCTGTGAAATGAATAGATAAATCAGCTGGGAAATCGCAATAGAATACCCATATCCTGCGGCGGCAACAACCGCCAGCGTCCCTTGGGCCTTAAGCCGGGCCAGATCAGGGTTTAGTAGAGGAGTTAGAGCCATGGACAAACGTCAAAAAGGGTACGAAGCCTTCATTGCCGAGCTGCAAAAACAGTGGCAAGAGACTGAAGAGTTCCAGGGGGAGCGCCTCAACCGGATGATTGCCAAGGTGCAGGCCTATCTGGAGGCTGCCAGCGACCTGACCCAAGACGAACTGGCGCTCATTGCCGAGTACGTGAAGCGGGATCTGGGCAACTATGACGAGGGGCGCCATGACGATAGTGCACAGGTGGAAGAGTCTGCCTTTATGCTGGCCCTCAAAGACACCGCCTGGTCCTGGCTGGCGGATGTGACCGACCGCGCCCAGGTGGAGTGGCGCGAGCTGGCCGACGAGCTGGAGCACAAGGGTGTTTACGAAGCGGGTGACTGGGTAGGGCTCGGGGTCATGGTGTGCGACCAGTGTGGCTGGCGCCATACCGTGCTGCACCCACAACAGCTCGACACCTGCCCCGAATGCGGCTGCGCCGAGTATCATCGCGAGCCGCTCTCGCCCTGAGTCAGGCCTCAAGGCGGACGAGATAACGAGAAAAAGGCGCCATCAGGCGCCTTTTTCTTACTTACAGGTTTCGTTGGGGCGTTTACTTGCCTGCGACGGAGAGCCCGCCAAAACGGATCTGCGGGGCGTAGAAGCCCTTGCCATCGTTGTGGTGCAGGGTGTCACCGACCGCTTCCAGCTCGCCCAGCAGGCGATAGAAGTTACCCGCTACCGTGATGCCGCGCACCGGCTGCAGGCGAACGCCATCGCGACAGAGGAAACCCGACGCGCCAAAGGAGAAGTCGCCGCTCACCGCATCGGCACCCGAATGCAGGCCATCCAGCTTGACCAGCTCCAGATAGTCGCCGCTTTGCACTTCCGCTTCGCAGTGGGGGCCCGCGCCAAACACCAGGTGGCGAGCGGTCACATCAAGGGCGCTGCGGGCACCGCGAGCGGCCGAGCCGTTGCTGGCGACGCCAAAGTGGCGGGCAGTGGCGCTGTTGTGGAGCAGGGTCTTCAGCTCCCCTTCGCCAATCAGCAGCAGATCCGAGCTGGCAGCTCCCTCGCCATCAAACGCCTTGATGTTCATGCCGCCTGGCATATAGACCCGGCTCTCCAGAGTAAGCCAGCGTGACGCCACGCTCTGGCCGACCTTGCTGCGCCAGGGGTTGATCCCCTGCTGGGCCCACTTGCCCGACAGCACGCCCTGAAAGCAGCCAAACAGGCTGGCAAAGCAGTTGGTGCTAAAGATGACGCTGTAGCGACCGCTCGGCACTGCTTCACCGGGTAGCAGGCCATCGGCGATGGCGTAGATTTGCTCGATCAGGGCCTGGCTATCCAGCTCGTCGAAGCGGCGGCCATACTGCCCCTGCGAGTGCATCGACTGGCGGCCATCCCGTTCCACCAGCGCCGAGGTGTAGCAGCCGACGCTGAACTCGCCGTGCTGGCAGAGGGTGCCCTGACTGTTGGCGAGCCAGATCTGGCTCTCACCTTCGAAGAAGCTGTTGTAGGGAGCGCCGCTCACATCGGGCATGGCCAGCATGTCAGATTCCAGGCGCAGGGCCAGAGCGATCTTCTCCTCAACCGGCGTGGTATCGGGCTGGTTGATCTCGGCGCAATCTGTGGTGATCCGGCTATTGGCCACCGAGATGCGCTGATCCGGATCCACCTTGGCAAAGCGGCTGGCATCGAGCGCATCCTGCAGCATGGTATCCAGCGCCAGCTCATCGAGGGATTCCGAGTAGGCGATGCCGACCCGACCCTCTTTTATCAGGCGAATACCGAGTTGCTGGCTGCTGGTGACCTTGTATTCACCCAGCTCGCCCTTGTCTGCCTTGAGGGAGAAGGCCTTCTCCTGATTGGCGATGATGTCTGCCTCGGCACCAAGGTCGGCCATTTTATCCAGCAGGCGGGTGAGCAGTTGGTTCATGTCGAGTTGGCTCATCAGGCGTTCCCTCCCACCAGAATGTTGTCCACTTTGAGGGCCGGCTGGCCCACCGAGGTGGGCACCGAGCCCGAGACCGAGCCGCACATGCCAGCAGCCAGCGCCAGATTGCGGCCCACCATGGAGATCTCTTTCAGCACCTGCGGGCCGGTGCCGATCAGGGTGGCTGACTTGAGCGGCTTGGTGATTTTGCCGTGCTCGATGAGGTAGGCCTCTTGCACATTGAAGTTGAATTCACCGGTGCCGGGCTGTACCGAGCCGCCCCCCATCTTCTTGGCGTAGATGCCATGCTCGACGGTGGCCAGCATATCGTCGAGGCTGTGGTTGCCCGGTTCGATATAGGTGTTGCGCATGCGCGAGGTGGGGGCGTACTTGTAGGATTCGCGCCGCCCGGAGCCGGTGCGGGCATAACCGGTCTTGAGGGCGCCCATTCTGTCCACCAGAAAACCGGTCAGCATGCCGTCCTTGATGAGCTGGGTGTGCTGGGTCGCCATCCCCTCGTCATCGACGTTGATGGAGCCCCAGGCGTTGCCTTGCAGTCCCTCGTCCACCGCATTGACCACCGGATTGGCGATAAGCTGGCCCATCTTGTCGTGGAATACCGACGCCTTCTTGGCCACCGAGGTGGTCTCCAGCAGATGGCCACACGCCTCGTGGAAGATTACGCCGCCAAAGCCGTTCTCCATGATGACCGGCAGGGTGCCGCTTGGGCAGGGCGCCGCGCCCAGTTTCACCAGCGCCTGACGGGTGGCAGTGAGGGCCAGCTCGCGCGGATCGATGCGATCGGCATGCTCCCAGCCCATCAGGGCGCCGGGGGCCTCGTAACCGACGCTCTGCTCGCTCCCTTCCATGGCGATGGTCTGGGCCATGATGCGGTTGTAGTGGCGGCGATCGGCGACTTGCACCCCTTCGCTGTTGAAGATCTCCACCTCCTGCTCCCAGCCCAGCACGTTGCCGGAGAACTGACTCACCTTGTCGCTCTCGGCGCGGGCCACCGCATCCATGGCGTGCAGGTAGGCAATCTTCTGCTCCAGCAGCTTGTCGGCCGACAGGGGCAGCGCGACCGGGTTGCGATCGCTCAGGCGGGTGAAATCGAAGGCGGTGGCGGTCACCACGGGGTCGCGGCGGTCTTTGGCCGCCAGCAGGGTGACGATGCGCAGCAGCTCGTCGCGGCTGGCCAGATTGGTGTAGCCGTAGAGCACCTTGTGGCCGTAACAGAGGCGCACACCGATGCCGAAATCGAGGCCACCGCTGATGTTCTCTATCTGGCTGGAGAGCAGGCTGAGCTGGCTGCGGCGCTTGCGCTCGACAAACAGCTCGGCAAAATCGGCACCCAGCGCCAGCGCGTGATCGAGCACGTCACGGGCGATGGCGGGGGCCAACAGGGAGAATGGGGTCATAGAATATCCTTTTCTGGTCTGTCCGTTTGCTTCCGACATCCGGCTCTGATTGTTATGGGATGTCGAGTCCATTGTTGCAGACCAGCACAAAAAAGTCGCTATAGCGTCATGCGATGATACCGATTGAGAAAATCGGTGCGATAACTGCGCCCGGCGGCCAGGGCCAGGCGCTCAGGGTCGTTTTGCCAAAACGTGGGAAAGATCAGAGCAGGGCGTGGATTTCGCTCAGGATCTGTTCGACCCACTGTTCGATGCGCGGATCGGTCTGGTCATACTGATTGGCATCGTCCAGCGCCAGCCCAACGAAGTGACGGCCATCGTCGATCAGTGCCTTGGAGGCATCGAACTCATACCCTTCGTTGGGCCAGTAGCCCACCAGCTTGACCCCTTTTGGCACCAGCTGATCGTGCAGCATGCCGAGGGCGTCCTGGAACCATTCGCCATAACCGAGCTGATCGCCGAGGCCAAACAGGGCCACGATGCGTCCCTCCAGATGGAGGTCGGCGATATCTTCCCAGCGGGACTCCCAGTCCTCCTGCAGTTCGCCAAAATCCCAGGTGGAGATGCCGAGGATCAGGATCTCGTAATCCTCCATCCGGCGCAGGGAGACATCCTTGATATTGTGAATATCCACCAGCTCGGGGCCGATGAGGGCGCGGATCTTCTCGGCAGCCATCTCGGTGTAGCAGGTGGTGGAACCGTAAAACAGACCAATCTTCATCGCTCTACTCTCTGTTGGCGCTTTCTCGCGTGCTTTGGCGCGTTCTCGCATGCTCGTGTGGGCTGCGCCATGTTGGCAACACGATGGGTAACGTAAGGGGAGGGCGCCAGTCTAGCAGATTGCCATTCGACCTTCACCGCCCGGCAAGGGGCGTGGCAAACGTGCCTTATCTTTCCAATGAAAGTGCCTTGTCTTTCCAAGGAGTTGGCGCGTTACAATGGGCCATCGATCCCCTGATTGCAGCGCACCATGAGCAAACCCGACCCCCATCCCCTGATTGAACCCTTCCTCGACGCCCTCTGGCTGGAGCGGGGATTGTCTGACAACACGGTCAGCTCCTATCGCAGCGATCTGGAGAAGTTCTCCCTCTGGCTCGACGAGCAGGGGGGCTCGCTGCTGCTGGCGGGGATGGACGAGATCCAGCACTACCTCGCCTGGCGGGTCGATCACCAGTTTGCGGCCAGCAGCACCGCCCGCTTTCTCTCGTCCCTGCGCCGTTTCTATCAGTATCTCAACCGTGAGAAGCTGCGCAGCGATGATCCGACCGTGTTGCTGGAGGGGCCCAAGCTGCCGAAAAAACTCCCCTCAGATTTAAGCGAAACGGAAGTGGAAGCTCTACTGAGTGCGCCGCTGGTGGATGACCCGCTGGAGTTGCGGGACAAGGCAATGCTGGAACTGCTCTACGCTACCGGCTTGCGGGTTTCCGAGCTGGTGGGGCTCACCGCCGAGCATGTCAGTTTACGTCAGGGTTTGGTGCGGGTGGTCGGCAAGGGCAACAAGGAGCGGCTGGTGCCGATGGGCGAGGAGGCGATGCACTGGCTGGAGCGTTACTACCGGGAGGCCCGCACCCTGCTGCTGGGGGGCACCACTTCGGATGTGGTATTTCCCTCCAAGCAGGCCCGTATGATGACCCGCCAGACCTTCTGGCACCGCATCAAGCTCTATGCCCTGCGGGCCGGGATCAACGGCGAGCTATCCCCCCATACCTTGCGCCACGCCTTCGCCACCCATCTACTCAACCACGGCGCCGACCTGCGAGTGGTACAGATGCTGCTGGGCCATGCGGATCTCTCCACTACCCAGATCTACACCCATGTGGCCAACGAGCGACTCAAGGTGCTGCACGGGGAGCACCACCCCAGAGCCTGAGTGGCTGGCCTCCCAAAAACAAAAAACCGCCAGCAGGCGGTTTTTTTATCTCTACACGACAGGAGATGGCGCTTATTTCCCTTGTTGGGATTTCAGCAGATCACGGATCTCGGTCAGCAGCTCCTGATCCTTGGTCGGGCCTGCCGGGGCGGCGGCTTCCTCTTCCTGCTTCTTCTTGAGGGTGTTGATGGCCTTCAGTCCCATGAAGATGGCGAAGGAGATGATCAGAAAGTCGATGATGGTCTGGATGAACTTGCCATAGGCGATGACCACGGCGGGTGTTGTACCTTCTGCGGCCTTCAGGGTGACCGCCAGGTCGCTGAAGTCCACGCCGCCCAGGATAAGGCCGATGGGCGGCATGATCACGTCACCGACAAAAGAGGAGACAATTTTGCCGAAGGCGGCACCAATGATGATACCGACCGCCATGTCGATGACGTTGCCGCGGGCGGCAAAGGCTTTGAACTCTTGAATCAGACTCATTATTTCCTCCGAAATTAAACAAGATAGCGCGTTGATTACCCTTGCCAAAGGGCGAACTCTTGTCAGGAAAAACAGAGGCTAAGCCGCGTTATTCCTGTCGTCCTGACTAGCTTGCGGGCGTTATGAGTCCTTGGCAATCGGGGGGAGCCATTTTTTTGGTACAAAGTGATATTAATTTTTTGGTAAGTAGCTGGTTGAATGATGAGCTGCGCTGCTGTAGTTTGCTGGGTCGATTCATTCATACCACGTGAGTAAACAAGTGAAGTATTTACTACTGGGAATGATGCTTTTGTGCACATTTGCTGCCAGAGCGGGGATGGATACCCAAGCCTTGAAACAGACCATCACGGCCCGGCTGGGGGTTCCCGTCTATCTGGTTGAACCGACCCCGATCGCGGGGTTGTATATGCTGGGCACCTCACAGGGGGTGCTCTACAGCGATGCCAAAGGGGATTATGTGGTGCAGGGGGTCATGCTGGATATGACCCGTGACATGAAGAACCTGACCATCTCGGGTATGCGCGAGCAGCGCCGACTTGGTTTGGCGCAGGTGGCTCATGCCCCCATCGTGCTCAAGGCCCGGGATGAGCGTCACCGGGTTGCGCTGTTTCTCGGCGAGCAGGACGCAAAGCGCCGTCAGCTCTCCGGCACCTTGCAACACCTGCAGGCATCCGGGGTGAGCGTGGCTCTCTATCCGGTGATTGATCACGCCGAACGGGCCGCCGACTGGTGCAGCGATCCCCTGCTGCAAAATGATCCGTTAAAAGCCTATTTGCCTCAAACGGCATGTAGTGAGACCCTTATCCAAAATATTGGCCTGAGCCAATGGTTGGGGGTCAAGGTACTGCCGGCCTGGGTCTCCTCCGACGGGGATCTGGTGCGCGGGTATCAGAGCCCCGAACAGCTGCTCAAGATACTGGATCATATTGATGTCCCTGCAAATCCGTCGTCGTCCGCGAGTTGATGATTCCCATCTGCCTGCCACCCTGCATCCCCTGCTTCGCCAAATCTTCGCCAGCCGTGGAGTAGAGGACCCCGCCCTGCTGGAGCGCAGCGCCAGCCAGCTGTTGCCGCCCCAGCGCCTCTATGGGATGGAGCGTGCGGTGCCGCTGCTGGCGGATGCCCTGACCGCCCAGAAACGGATCCTTATCGTCGGCGACTTTGACTGCGATGGCGCCACCAGTTCGGCGCTGTGTGTGCTGGCGCTGCGCGCCATGGGTGGCTGCCATATCGATTTTCTGGTGCCCAACCGCTTCGAATTTGGCTACGGCCTCACCCCCGAAATTGTCGAGCTGGCGGTGGCGCGCGGCGCCGAGTTCCTCATCACGGTGGATAACGGCATCTCCAGCATCGCCGGGGTGGCGGCAGCCAAGGCGGCGGGCATGCAGGTACTGGTTACCGATCACCATTTGCCGGGTCAGGAGCTGCCTGACGCCGATGCCATCGTCAACCCGAACCAGCGCGGTTGCGACTTCCCCTCCAAGTCGCTGGCCGGGGTGGGGGTAGCCTTCTACCTGATGGCGGCCCTCAACACCCATCTGCGTCAGCTCGGCTGGTACGAACGGCAAGGGTTGCGAGCCCCCAATGTGGCGGATTACCTCGATCTGGTGGCCCTCGGCACGGTCGCCGATGTGGTGGCGCTCGATGGCAACAACCGTATTCTGGTGCATCAGGGGTTGCAGCGGATCAGGGCCGGCCGCTGCCGCCCCGGCATTCAGGCGCTGGTGGATGTGTCGGGCCGCGATGGTCGCCGCCTCACCGCCGCCGACCTCGGTTTTGCGCTGGGGCCGCGCCTCAACGCGGTGGGACGCCTCGATGACATGTCCCTCGGGGTCGCCTGTCTGCTCTGCGATGATCTCAATCTGGCGCGCCAGCTTGCGGCCGAGATGGACAGCCTCAATCAGGAGCGCAAGGAGATCGAGCAGGGGATGCAGCAGGAGGCCCTCGCCACTCTGGAGCAGATCCGTTTTCGCGATGGCGAGGTGCCGTCGGGCATAGTGCTGCACCGGGACGAGTGGCATCAGGGGGTGGTGGGGCTGGTGGCCTCCAAGGTTAAGGAGAAGTACTACCGCCCGGTTATTGCCTTTGCCGAGAGCAGCGAGAGCGAGCTCAAGGGCTCCGGCCGCTCTATCCCCGGCGTGCACCTGCGCGATGCGCTGGAACTGCTCGATACCCGCCACCCGGGCCTGATGGGCAAGTTTGGCGGTCACGCCATGGCTGCGGGGTTGACCCTGCCCAAGGCCAACATCGAGGCGTTCGGTCGGGCCTTTGAGGCGGTCATCAGCGAGCTGGTGACGCCGGAGCTCTTGACCGGGGTGTTGCTCACCGATGGCGAGTTGTTGCCGGACGAACTCAATATCGAGCTGGCGGAGCTGATTCGCGCCTCCGGCCCCTGGGGGCAGGCCTTCCCCGAGCCACTGTTTGACGGCGAATTCGTGCTGGTGCAGCAGCGGCTGGTGGGGGAGAAGCACCTCAAGATGATGCTGACAACCGATTCTGGTCACGCGGTGGATGCCATCGCCTTTGGCGTCGATCTCAAGCGCTGGCCCGATGTCTCGGTCAAGCGGGTGCGGCTTGTCTACCGGCTTGATGTCAACGAGTGGCGCGGCAACCGCAGCGTGCAGCTGCTGGTGGAACATCTGGAAGCAGCCGGTCTTTGAGCCGGTAGCATCGCTGCTCTATCACCGCTTTATCACAGATAGCGCTGACAACGGCCACCCTCGGGTGGCCGTTTTACTGTGGGCCCGGGGGGACTCTACCGCCTTGTTATGTTGGTATTTAATTGCTGGCTTTCTTAGTAAGAAGGTTTTTAGTATCGTTTTATGTCAGTTAGTACGGTTTAAAATTCAATAAAAAGAGGCGTTGTGATACATTCATCCCCGCATCATTTTGTTGTTTGAACGGGACTGACTCTTTGCTGCCTTCTGGCCGACTATCGACCTGGGCGATGGCCCTCTCTATCGCCAGCCTGCTGTGGTTTGCCGCTTTCGCTGCGGTAGGGGTCACTGCAACACCTCATCAGGCGTCGGTCAGGCAGAAGGTCTCGATGCAGCTGCATGAGCAATCCGATCCGGGATTGGTCAACAGTGTCGGCCTTCCTCCTGCCTCCCAGTGGCGACTCGGCTTCGAGCTGGGGCGGCGGCTCGAAGGGGTCACTCATACCGAGCGCTATCAGATGGTGCTGGCCTGGTTCCAGCACGATATCCTCGGCCTGCTCTGCGGTCTGCTACTGGTTCTCCCTCTTCTCTATCTCAGGCAGCTCCCCGGCTACTTCGGTTATTTGCACCGACGGCTGCTGCTCTGTCGCCACCTGCAATATCGTTTCTGTCAAGGCGACTAGCTCACCCGGCTGGCGGACGCTCATCCACGTTTTCACACGGCTTTTAACGCTCCCGATTGACTGACGGGGCAGGCTGACACCTGCAGCCTTCGCTCTATCGTCCGGTGCTGCGTCCGCGCTTTCTGTTGTTTCGTCCATGCTGCTGGCCATCGGCCAGAGGCAGACTTTCTCTTTGCGCAAACACCTGGTGAGCACACCCTATGGACTACTACCTCAACCTGTTTATTCACTCAATCTTTGTCGAGAACCTCGCCCTGGCCTTCTTTCTGGGGATGTGTACCTTTCTGGCCGTCTCGAAGAACATCAACACCGCCTTTGGCCTTGGCATGACGATCCTGGTGGTGATGGTGATCGCCATTCCCCTCAACAACTTGATTTACCGCCATATCTTGCGGGCAGGCAGCACCTTTTTCGGGGAATTCGATCTGGGATTTCTCGATTACATCATCTACATCGGGGTGTTGGCAGCGCTGGTGCAGGTGATGGAGATGGTGCTCGACAAGTACGTTCCGGTGCTCTATCAGGCGCTCGGCATCTATCTGCCGCTGTTGACGGTGCACTGCGCCATCTTTGGTGGGGTGATGTTTATGGCGCAGCGGGATTACGATTTTGCCGAGTCGCTGGTCTACAGCGCAGGCTCGGGGCTTGGCTGGCTGCTGGCCATTGTCGCCATGGCCGGGCTGCGCCAGAAACTGAAGTACGCTGATGTACCCGAGGGGCTGCGGGGCATCGGCATCACCTTTATCGTGGCGGGGCTGATGTCCCTTGGTTTCATGTCCTTCTCCGGCATATCTCTGTGAGGGGATGACATAAAAAAACGAGGCGCCTGCGGGCGCCTCGTTTTTTATCGGGGATTGCGGATTGGCGTTACAGCTCGCGGGCCCAGGGGTGAGCCTTGGGGCGCAGCGCCAGCGCCAGACCCAGCAGCAGCACGGTCAAACCGTAGAGGGGCCAGCTGCCAAAGCGCATGTAGGGGGTCTCGCCGTGGGCGGGACGCACCTCGCTGCGCAGCACGCCCGCTTCAAACAGCGGGATCTGGCCGATGATGCTGCCGTCGATCTCGGTCACGATAGTGATACCGGTGTTGGTGTCCCGCAGCAGCGGACGAGCTAGCTCCAGCGCGCGCATCCGGGCGATCTCCATATGTTGCCAGGGGCCTATGCTGGTGCCAAACCAGGCGTCGTTGGAGACGGTCAGCAGGAAGTCGGTATCGGCATTGACGTTGCGGCGCACCTCCTCCGGGAAGATGATCTCGTAGCAGATGGCGGCGGCAAACTTGAGCCCCTTGGCGATCAGGTTGGGCTGCACTTCGTCACCCCGGCTGAAGGAGGACATCGGCAGGTTGAAGAAGGGGGCGATGGGGCGCAACAGATCTTCAAACGGCACGAACTCGCCGATGGGCAGCAGGTGGTATTTGTTGTAGCGGTTGGGGTGGTTGTAGAAGTAGGACTCCTTGCCATCCGCATCCTGCACCCCCATGCCGAGCACGGTATTGTAGAAGCGCTGTTGCTGCTCGTCGTAGTGAATGATCCCGGCCAGCAGGCCGGTATCGTTCACCTTCATCGCCTTGTCCAGATTCTCCAGATAGGGGCCCATCGCCTTCTCGATGGCCGGGATCGCCGACTCCGGCCAGATGATGATGTCGGCATCCTGATTCTCGCGGCTCAAGTCCTGATAGGTGCGCACCGTGGGGGCCAGCGCCTCCGGATCCCACTTGAGGGACTGGGCAATATTACCCTGCACCAGTGCCACCTTGACCGGCTCGCCACGGGTGACCCAGTTGAGCTGCATCAGACCGTGGGCACCGGCCACCAGCAGGGCAGGCACCGCCAGCCAGAGCGGGGAGCGGGACTTCCACACCAGCCAGATAGCGGAGGCGGACAGTAACAGGGCGAGGGTGATGCCCTGCACCCCGAGAATGGGGGCAAAGCCCTTGAGCGGGCCGTCGATCTGGCTGTAACCAAACCAGAGCCAGGGGAAGCCAGTCATCACCCAGCCGCGCAGCCAGTCAGCCACCAACCAGAGGGCCGGGAAGGCGAGCAGCCAGCGGCTCCAGTGACGGCCGCCAAAGAAGCGGGCAAAGACCCAGCAGGCGAGCGTAGGGTAGAGTGCCAGATAGGCGGAGAGCCCGGCCAGCAGGATGAAGGCGACCGGCAGCGGGATGCCGCCAAACTCGGTCATGCTGACGTGGATCCACCACAGCCCCGGCAAAAAGAGTCCCATGGCGTAGCCAAAACCGCGCCAGGCGGCCTGTTTCGGCGTGGCTTTGTCCAGCAGGGCGTAGAGGCCAAGCAGGGAGGGGATCACCAGCGGCCAGTAGCCGAAGGGGGAGAAGGCCAGCACGGCGATGGCACCAGAGGCCAATGCACTGAGGCTTAACAGAATTTTGGAAGTAACAGGGGATAATCTCACGGGCGATGGTGCTCGTCTTGGTGTGCAACTGGGGTCGAATGGCCGGTATCTTAACCTGTAAGTGGGGCAACGGCGAGCCTCGATGCCGGTGGCAGAGAGCACAACGCCCCGAGGTCGGGGCGTTGTTTCACACATCGAGTGGATCTGCCTATTGCGGCTCGGATTGCGCCGCCGCGTGGTGTTCGGGGATCTTCACCTGCAGTTGCTGCAGACGACGCCGGTCGGCATGCATCACCTTGAACAGGTAGCCATCCAGCTCGATCTCCTCGCCCTTCTTGGGCAGGTGGCTGAATGCGTGCATCACCAGACCGCCTACCGTATCCACCTCTTCATCGCTGAATTTGGTGCCGAAGAAGTCGTTGAAATCCTCGATCTCGGTCAGGGCACTGATGGAGAAGACCCGCTTGCTGAGGCGGCGGATTTCGTCCGGCTCATCCTCGATGTCGTCAAACTCGTCGTCGATCTCGCCAACGATCAGTTCCAGTATGTCTTCGATGGTCACCAGACCGGAGACGCCACCAAATTCGTCGACCACAATGGCCATGTGGTAGCGCTCTTCACGGAACTCCTTGAGCAGACGGTCAACCCGTTTGCTTTCAGGCACGATCACCGTGGGGCGCAAGATTTTCTCGAGCTGCAGCGGCTCGCTGGCGTGATGGCCGCCAAACCCGAAGGGGAGCAGATCCTTGGCGAGCAGAATGCCCTCCACATGATCCTTGTCCTCGTTGATCACCGGGAAGCGGGAGTGGCCGGACTCGATGATCACCGGCAGGATTGCATCCACCGGTTGGGACTTCTCGATGGTCACCATCTGGGAGCGGGGGATCATGATATCGCGCACGCGAAGATCGGCGATCTCCAGCACTCCCTCGATCATATCCTTGGTGTCCTGATCGATGAGGTCGCGCTCTTCGGCATCGGCTATCACGTCTACCAAATCATTGCGGTCTTTTGGCTCGCCCTGGAAGAGTTGGCTGAGTTTGTCGAGCCAGGTTTTCTTCGGCGAGCCGGTACTAGGGTGATCGTCGGTCATTTTCTCTCTTGGTTACTCGTATGAACACACTTGAAATAGTTCGGGTTATATAAGGATGGCCATCTGCTGTTTCAAGACGATGACCATCCGGTTCTTTACTCTTCGTCGTTCAGATAAGGATCGGCAAAACCTAGCTCCTGCATGATGTCGCGTTCCAGCTGCTCCATCTCTTCGGCTTCCTCATCCTCGATATGGTCATAACCTAGCAGATGCAGACTGCCGTGCACAACCATGTGGGCCCAGTGGGCCATCAGGGGCTTGCCCTGCTCCTCGGCCTCGCGCTCTACCACCTGACGGCAGATCACCAGATCGCCGAGCAGCGGCAGCTCCAGACCGGGTGGCGCCTCGAACGGGAAGGAGAGCACGTTGGTAGGCTTGTCCTTGCCGCGATAGGTGAGGTTGAGCTCGTTGCTCTCCGCCTCGTCGACGATGCGCACCGTCACTTCTGCCTCCTGCTGGAAGCCGAGAATGGTGCCGTCGAGCCAGCCTTGCAGCTGGGCTTCGGTGGGCAGGCCGTCAGTGCTGGCACTGGCCAGTTGCAGATCCAGGGTTACGCTCATTGCTCGCTCTCTTTGCTGGCGTTTGTTTGGCCGGCCACCTTCTCGGCGGCCTGTTTGGCGTCGAACGCCTCATAGGCCTGCACGATGCGGGCCACCACCGGGTGGCGAACCACGTCTTTGGACTCGAAGAAGTTGAACGACAGACCATCGACCCCTGGCAGCACTTCCAGCGCGTGGCGCAGGCCGGATTTGGCGTTGCGCGGCAGGTCTACCTGGGTGATGTCACCGGTGACCACTGCCTTGGAGTTGAAGCCGATACGGGTGAGGAACATCTTCATCTGCTCGGTGGTGGTGTTCTGGGCCTCATCGAGAATGATAAAGGCGTCATTGAGGGTTCTTCCGCGCATATAGGCGAGCGGCGCCACCTCGATGATGTTGCGCTCCATCAGCTTCTCGACCCGCTCAAAACCCAGCATCTCGAACAGGGCGTCGTAGAGGGGGCGCAGGTAAGGATCCACCTTCTGGGAGAGATCCCCAGGCAGGAAGCCCAGCTTCTCGCCCGCTTCCACCGCCGGGCGAGTCAGCAAAATGCGGCGGATCTCCTGACGCTCCAGCGCATCCACCGCCGCTGCGACCGCCAGATAGGTCTTGCCGGTACCGGCCGGGCCGATGCCGAAGCAGATATCGTGGCGCACGATATTGGCGATGTACTGGGCCTGATTTGGGCTGCGTGGCTTGATGAGACCGCGCTTGGTCTTGACCGTCACTTCCTTGCCATAGGGGATGCTCGGCGCCGGTTCGTCATCCTGCTCCAGCACCCGCGACTCCTGAATGGCCAGATGGACCATATCGGGAGTAATGTCGGTCACCTTGCCCCCCTTGAGGGGCTGGGTTTCCACATAGAGGTGCTTGAGGATGACGGCGGCGGCATCCAGCTGGGCCGGTTTGCCCACCAGCTGGAAGTGGCTGTCACGGTAGCTGATCTCGACGCCGAGGCGGCGCTCCAGCTGCTTGATGTTGTCATCGAAGGGGCCGCACAGGCTGGCAAGGCGCTGGTTGTCGGCGGGCTCCAGATGCAGATTCAGGGTCGAGATGTGTCGGCTCAAAATATCCTCGTCTCAAGGCGCTCCCCATCCGCCGGGCGAATGGGGAGGAGGGGATTAATGGGGTGTGAAGGCGGCCACGCCCAGCTCGTCCGGTACGTTATCTGGGCGACGGGCCAGGATTTCGCTCGGGGCGGTGGCGATCCGCAGGTTCATCTCGCTCTCGCCGCGGATGAACTTGCCGCGCAGGGAGTTGGGACGCACCTCGGTGATCTCCACGTCGGCAAAGCCGCCGATCAGGGTGTGCTGGCCTTCGAAGTTGACCACCCGATTGTTCTCGGTGCGGCCACACAGCTGCATCGGGTCGAGCTTGGAGGGCCCTTCCACCAGGATGCGCTGGGTGGTGCCCAGCATGGCGCGGCCAATCTGCATCGCCTGGTTGTTGATGACGTGCTGCAGGCGTGCCAGACGGGATTTCTTCACTTCCATGTCGACATCGTCGGGCATGTCGGCGGCCGGGGTGCCCGGGCGCGGGCTGAAGATGAAGCTGAAGCTCATGTCGAAACCCACATCCTCGATCAGCTTCATGGTCGCTTCAAAGTCTTCGTCCGTCTCGTTCGGGAAGCCAACGATGAAGTCGGAGCTGATGGTGATGTCGGGACGGGCGGCACGCAGGCGACGGATCTTGGATTTGTACTCCAGGATGGTGTGCGGGCGCTTCATCATGGTCAGGATGCGATCAGAGCCGCTCTGCACCGGCAGGTGCAGGAAGCTGACCACTTCCGGGGTGTCTTTGTAGACTTCGATGATGTCGTCGGTGAACTCGATCGGGTGGCTGGTGGTGTAGCGAATGCGATCGATACCGTCGATGGCGGCTACCAGACGCAGCAACTCGGCGAAGGTGCAGATGCCGCCATCAAAGGTCGGGCCGCGGTAAGCGTTGACGTTCTGGCCGAGCAGATTCACTTCGCGCACGCCCTGCTGGGCGAGCTGGGCGATTTCGTAGAGCACGTCGTCCAGCGGTCGGCTCACCTCTTCACCGCGGGTGTAGGGCACCACGCAGTAAGTACAGTATTTGGAGCAGCCTTCCATGATGGAGACGAACGCGGTGGCCCCTTCGGCGCGCGGTTCGGGCAGACTGTCGAATTTTTCGATCTCGGGGAAGGCGATATCAACCTGGGCACCACGGCCCTCTTGCACTTCCTTGATCATGGCGGGCAGGCGATGCAGGGTCTGCGGGCCGAACACGATATCCACATAGGGAGCGCGCTGGCGGATGGCATCGCCCTCCTGAGAGGCAACGCAGCCACCCACGCCGATCACCAGACCGGGCTTGTTGGCCTTGAGCTTTTTCCAGCGTCCCAGCTGGTGGAACACCTTCTCCTGCGCCTTTTCGCGGATGGAGCAGGTATTGAGCAGCAAGACATCTGCCTCTTCGGGCTCTTCGGTAAGGGTGTAGCCATTACTGGCATCCAACAGGTCGGCCATTTTGGACGAGTCATACTCGTTCATCTGGCAACCCCAGGTTTTAATGTGAAGTTTCTTGCTCATTGCTTCTCTTGACTTGTTTTGAAATCGGCATGGTCAAAGGACCGCGCATTTTACTCCGCAATCTGGATACTGCCTAGCTAATATCCAGCTGGCAATGGTGCTCACCCGATACCTGTTGCCAGCAAGCTCAATAAGCTTTCTCCTTGATTTGAGGCAGCAATTCCCTGTTTGTCTCACTGTTTATCAGCCGCCCTTGCGCTATCATGCAGCCATCCGGTTCACGTCCGGGCGCTGTCGCCGGACGCACCCTTTCAGGAATAAATGTATGGAACAGTGTGATATCGCCATCGTCGGCGCCGGCATGGTGGGCGCCGCCACCGCCTGTCTGCTGGCGGCTCAGGGTCTCTCGGTGCGGGTCATCGAGACCCAACTGCCGGAGCATTACGCGCCGGAGCAGCTGCTGGATCTGCGGGTCTCCGCCATCAGTCAGGCCTCGGTGGCGCTGCTGGAGCAGGCCGGTGCCTGGCACCATCTGCAGCAGATGCGGCTCTGCCCCTATCGCCGACTGGAGACCTGGGAGCTGGACGGTTTTGCCACGCGCTTCAATGCCGCCGATCTCGGTCTGCCCCAGCTCGGCTACATCATCGAAAACCGGTTGGTGCAGCTCGCCCTGCTCAAGCGGATGGAAGATTTCCCCACCATCCAGACCCACACCCCGGCGGCGGTGACCAGCCTGCGCCAGAGTGCGGATGAAGCTGTGCTGACTCTGGATGATGGCACCGAGCTGGCCGCACGCTGGGTGCTGGCCTGTGACGGTGCCGAATCCCACACCCGCAAGCTGGCGGGTATCGGCGTATCGCGCTTCGAGTACCGCCAGCACTGCATGCTGATCAATATCGACACCGACTTTGCGCAGGAAGATATCACCTGGCAGCAGTTCACCCCGAGCGGCCCGCGCGCCTTCCTGCCGCTGCCGGGCCAGCACGGCTCCCTGGTGTGGTATGACAACCCGGCCCGGATCCGGGCGCTGGCGGCCATGAGCAACGAAGGGCTTGCCGCCGAGGTGCGTCGCCACTTCCCAAGCCGGCTCGGCGGATTTACCGTCACCGGCAAGGGGAGCTTCCCGCTGGTGCGCCGCCACGCCAACGACTATTACGCCGGTCGGGTAGTGCTGCTTGGCGATGCTGCCCACACCATCAACCCGCTGGCGGGGCAGGGGGTCAACCTCGGCTTCAAGGATGTGGCCTGCTGGACTGATCTGCTGCAAGGAGCGGGCGCCGACTGGCATCAACTGACGTTGGCCGAGCGTTACGAGCGACGCCGTCGTCCCGACAACCTGCTGATGCAGTCGGGGATGGATCTCTTCTACGGGGTGTTCAGCAACGAGATAGGCCCCCTCAAGCTGGCCCGCAATCTGGCCCTCAATCTGGCGGACAAGGCGGGCCCGCTCAAGGAGATGGCGCTGCGCTATGCATTGGGGCTGGTTTGACAGGTAGGAACCAGGTAACACGGGCAGAATGCGCGAAGGAGCAAAGGTGATGAACAAGGCACTGCTGGTGATCGATTTTATCAACGACATCGCCCACCCCGACGGGCGCATTGCCGCCTCCGCAGCCCATGTGCTGGAGCAGGATGCCATCGCGCATGCCAATCAGGCGCTGGCCCATGCCCGCGCCAACTGCTGGCTGGTAGTGCTGATCAAGGTGGGCTTTGACGGTGGCTATCAGCTGCAGCCTAAGGGCTCCCCCATGTTTGGTCGGGCTCACCAGTTGGGGGCGCTCTCTTTGGCTGACTGCGGCACCGACTTTCATCCTGATCTGGATGTGCAGCCCGGCGATCTGGTGCTGACCAAGCCCAGGGTCAGTCCCTTCTATGGCACGGCGTTGGAGCCTGCGCTGCGGGCCAATCACATCGACCACCTCTATCTGTGCGGGGTGAGCACCAGCTGGGCCATTCAGGCGGCGGCGCGGGATGGCCACGATCGCGACTACGCCATCACCATTCTGGAGGATGCCTGCGCCGCCGCAGATGCCACCGAGCATCACACCTCGCTGCGGATGCTGGGTCGCATCGCCGAGGTCATCAAGGTATCCCAGCTCGACTGACCCTTAGGCAGCAGGCTGAGCTTGCTCACTGTTTTGACATTTATGTCTGCGGCCCTATGTTGGGCCGCAGCGCTTTTGGGCAACATGATTGTCGGGCAATATAGTGCTCACATGGATAACAACAAGGATGGACAGATGCGTTATCAGGGACGGATCGCGAGCTGGAACGAGGCGCGCGGCTTTGGCTTTATTACGCCGGAGCAAAATGGCGCCGAGCAGGCAATCAATGGATCACGCAGTGCAGGGCTGTTTGTGCATGTTACGGCGTTGCAATCAGATGGCCGGGTGCCAGAGCCGGGGGAGCGTGTCACCTATCTGATCGGCAGTGGCCAGGATGGCAAACCAAGGGCGTTACAGGTCTTTTTCCCCGATCGCCCGCTCACGTTGGCGGATGCCGTGCCCTCGGCCGAATCATCAGCAGCAAGATCGGCCGCATCATCAGCGGCGCCATCATTTCGGACGGCAAGTCAGCCGCCACGACCCACTTCTACCAGAGAGCGGAGTAACCCCTATCGACGTCGCAAGAGCAGCTGGAGTGGCAAACTGATCCCTCTGCTGGTGCTCGTCGGCCTCTTTTCCATCTATTCCCGTTTCTCGGCTGAGTCGATGGCGCCATTGCCGGTCTCCTCTTTCAATCAGGAAGAGATCAGCACCTCGGTCAGCACGCCACAGACAACGACCTTTATTCGTCAGTGTGATGGTCGGCAGCATTGCTCCCAGATGACCTCCTGCGAGGAGGCAACCTGGTTTTTACAAAACTGCCCTGGTACCAAGATGGATGGGGAAGGAGATGGCATCCCCTGTGAAGATCAGTGGTGTGTTAATTGAAATGCTTTGATTCACAAAGGCCCGATTAATTCATCTCGATTGCTGAGCGCTATCTTCTCCTGGTTCCGTCTGCGGGAGTTTTTGGCTGGGTCAGCGATCGATTGTGGCTGGGTGCGGTGCGGGATGGGGATCGAGGACCAGCTGCACGAAGCGATCGCGGATCGGGTCGGCAAAGGCGGGGTTCCACACCAGACTTATCTCCCACTCGGAACAGGGGCCAAAGAGGGGATAGAGGGTGACGTCCGGGCCCGCGATAAAGCTGACGCTGTGCGGCAGGATGGCATTACCTATGCCTGCCGCAACCAATGCCACCAGAGTCTGAATATCCTCTGCCTCTTGAACCATGCCGGTCAGCCGGTTGGCGCCGAGAAACCCGGCGATCTGCCGGGTTAGGCCGGGACAACGGTAGCCCACCATCTGCAACAGGGGTTGACTGGTCAGTGCCTGCTGGACGTCAAACGATGACGGATCTGGCTGGGTCATCCGGGTTGGCACCGCCAGTACCAGCCGGTCGGTCAGCAGCCGATGCTCCTGCAACAGCGGAGTCTCTGGCCGACGCATAAAACCAAGTTGCAACTGGCCGGAGAGCAGCTGCTCCTGCTGGATCGCGGAGGGCATATCCTGCAGATGGACCATCACGTCCGTGACCTGCTGTTTGAAGCGGGCCACCAGCGCAGGGGCCAGCGCGAAACTCGACAGGCCAAACCCAATCTTGAGCCGACCGGCCACGCCACTCGCCACTGCCAGCGCGTGACGTTCAAACTCCCTGCCGTGTTTGACCAGTGCGCTTGCCTGAGTGAGCAGCTGGGCGCCGAGCGCCGTCAGCTCGGCACCATGGCGGCCCCGCTTGAACAGGGTGCAGCCCAGCGTCTGCTCCAGCCCCTGGATCTGCTTGGTGAGGGCCGGTTGGGTAATGAAGAGGCGATTGGCCGCTTCCCGGTAGTTGGCGGTCTCGGCCAGCGTCACAAACGCCTGCAGTTGCCTCAAGTCGAATTTCATTCCAATTGGTTATCCAAAGTGGCGATTTATTGATTATAAATTATCTAATCGCCTTGTTCTAATGGCTCGGCAAGGGGGGAATCGCCCTCCTCTGAACCGGAATAAGGAGCCATATCATGTCTACCCAACGTTATCTGTTTTTGATCAAGGGCAAGCTGGTGCTGGCTCAGCCGTTGGCGGCCCCGGAGACTGGGGAGCTGCTCGCCAGCCTGTTGCAACAGGGGTTTGTGGTCGGCCCCTTGCAAGTGTGGGCTGGCAATACCGAGCAGGCGCTCGCCTGTTATGAGCGTGCCGCCCAGCAGCAGGCCTTTGCCGATGCGCTCTCTGGCTCTCTGCCCGAGCTGGCCGGGGTGCCTGTATGAGTGTCTGTATGAGTGCTGGCATGAACACGATCACCCTGTCGGTATCCGCCCTGCTGCTCGATATGGATGGCACCCTGGTCTGCTCGACAGGCGATGTGGAGCAGGTATGGCAGCTCTGGTGTCGTGAACATCTGCTCGATCCCGAGCCAGTGTTGGCGATGTGCCACGGTATACGTTCGCGCGAGGTGAGCCGGGAGCTGGCCCCGCAGCTGGATGTGGAGCGGGAAGCGGCGCGGCTCGACGAGCTGGAGATGCTGCATACCGGCGGCGACGCCATCGCAGGAGCTGGCGAGTTGCTGCGCCATTTGCCGCCAGAGCTTTGGGCCATCGTGACCTCCGCCAGTGAGCAGGTTGCCCGTCACCGCCTGAATTGTGCCGGTTTGCCGCTGCCGGCCGTGCTGGTGGGGGCCGAAGCTGTGATCAATGGCAAACCCGATCCCGAGCCCTATCTGCTGGGCGCTGTACGGCTTGGCGTGTCGCCCGCTCGTTGCTTGGTGTTCGAGGATGCCCCGGCCGGTATCGAGAGCGCCCTGCGTGCAGGTTGCACCGTGGTGCAGGTAGGGGGCGATGCGCCGCTCAATCCGGCGGTGGTGGCGGTGATCCGCGACTGGCGCGAGGTGAGAGTGGTGTCAGGGAAAGGCGAGTCCTTGCAGGTGACGCTGCCCGCCTGAGCGATGGAGATAATGGATTGTGGCTGTATATGCGCTATGAACCATCGCCATCCGCACTCTATGTTGCAATAAAAACGCCCCCGAGATGCGGGGGCGTTTTGCTATCTGGCCGTTATTTGAAAACGCGGAAACGGGTGGCATCGTCGATGAAGGTCTTGTCGCCGGCCGGTTGCTGGATGCTGCCAAAGGGCATCTGGGCACGCAGCAGCCAGCTGGCTGGCAGGTTCCACTCCTTGCGTACCGCCTCGTCGATGAGGGGGTTGTAGTGTTGCAGGGAGGCGCCGATCTTCTCCTGGGCCAGGGTGGTCCAGACCGCAAACTGGGCGATGCCGGTGGCATGTTCCGACCAGATGGGGAAGTTGTCTGCATAGAGGGCAAACTTTTGCTGCAGATCCTTGATGACGTCGGTGTCTTCGAAGAACAGCACAGTGCCGAAACCTGCGCGGAAGCTGCCATCCACCTTGGCCTCACTCTGGGCGTAGGCCTCCGGCGGCACGATCTTTTTCAGCTCGGCTTTGACGATATCCCACAGCTTATGGTGCTGGGCGCCAAACAGGATGACGGCGCGGGAGCTCTGGGAATTGAAGGAGGAGGGGCTGTGCCTGATGGCATCCTGGATCAGGGCCGTCAGTTGTTCCGGTGTATGGGACACCTGGCTGCCCAGGGCATAGATGGTACGACGTGCTTTGATCTGTTCGATAAACGGACTGCTCATAACATCTCCTTGTTCTGCTTGGCGTTGCAGCCGGTGATGGACGGTGTGTCCAGCGCCGGCCGCGTCAGGTATAGACTATAACACCCGCAATGCAGAGCGGGGTTAACCCGGGGTAACTAGCGTTTTTCCTGTCAGTTGATATTCGTTTGCGAACCTTGATGTTTTGTTAGTATTGGAAATGTCATTAAAGGGGCGTTGAAGTGATATTAATCAATGATTCACTCTCCTTTCTCTCGCACAATCCCGCTATGTTTTCCCCTGTTCGGATGTCATGTGAGCCGCTCGTATCTCAACAAGCGTTACTATGTGCTGGCCCCCCTCTCCGCACTGCTTGGCTTGTTGATCCTGATCGTGACGATCATCATGGCCATTGCCAGCTATCTGCGGGATATCGACATGACGGTATCCGGCTTCGGTCACATGGCTTCCTCCGTTGAGGCGTCCTTGATCCACGAGATGGTGAAGGTCAATGAGCGGCAACTGGCAGTGCTGGAGGGCTCCCTAGACAAGGAGAAGATAGCCCGCGGCGAGCCGGCCGACTCTCCCATCTGGGCTATTGCCCATCAGATCAAGCCCGGCAACCACTATATCTACTTTTACAACCTGAAAGCGGATCGCATCGACAGTTACCCGGAGTGGCTCGCGCCCCCAGGTTATAAGGCAGCGCTGCGCCCTTGGTATCAGGTGACCGCCATGCCGGGCGACGAGCCCGTCTGGTTTGGCCCCTACCCTGAATACAATACTCAGGAGCTGATTCTCAGCCTGATCAAACGGGTGAGGGACGAGCAGGGGCAGTTGCTGGGTCTGCTGATGGTTGACATGTCATTCGACTCGCTGCAGCAGGCGCTGCAGCGCACGGTCGGTAGTAATCAGGCGGCACTCTATCTGACCTTGCGTGACACTGATCAGCTGGTAGTGGGCAGCAATATGGATCTGCTGGCGACCAACACCATCAAGCAGCATCAGAGTCAGCAGTGGCTCGGCCTGGATGTGCTGTGGCATGGGACTTATATCAAGCGTGAGCTGGCGGATATTGGTTGGGATCTCAACATCTATCTGCCGCCAGTACTGTTTCGTGACAGCCTCTACGATGCGTTGCAGATGGTGGTTTTTCCACTGCTCTCTCTGTTTGCCATCTGGTGTTGCAGCCTGAGTCTGCTGGTGCGGATCTTCCGCCAGGAGCAGGAGCTGGTGTCGGGCTCATTGACCGGCATCGTGCGCGATCTGGAGCGTTCAGCGCCTGTCAGTGAGCCCAAGACCTGGTTCGTGCGGCGTAGCCTGAACGAGATCGATCAGGTCAGGGCCAGTTTTCTCAAGGGGCAGGATGCGCTGTTGCGGGATCCCCTGACCGGTATCATGAACCGACGAGCCTTCGAGCAGCACAAGGCGGCACTGGAGCAGAGGGGGGCGTGCTTCTGGCTGCTGCTGTTTGATGTCGATCACTTCAAGGGGATCAACGACAGCCAGGGCCATGCCTTCGGCGATCAGGTGCTGTGTCGGGTGGCCAACTGTCTTGCTGATGTGCTGGGGGTGAGTACGGTTTACCGGATAGGCGGGGATGAATTTGCCGCTCTGCTGCAACAGCCACAGGATGAGTTGGCGGAGAAACTCGGTTGTCTGCTTGAACTGGTGCGTCAGCAACAGTGGCGTGAACACCATGGGCCGATCACCCTGAGTGCCGGCGGCGCCTGCTATTCTCCTGCCGCCGGCCCTATCTTCGAGCGGGCTGATGCAGCCCTCTACCGCAGCAAGGAGGCTGGCCGGAACTGCTGGCACCTGGCTGAAGGGGTGGCAGGGGGCCTTGACTGACAGCTTTTGTCCCAGCGCGCTGACTATTCGACAGGACGCGGCTGCCAGGTTATCGGTCACTTTGTCGTGACCGTCTGGTTCAATGTTCATTTTCACGTTTTAATTCAATAGGTTGATTCTATTCTTCCTGTGTTGGCTGTGACTGTACTGCCATCGACTGTCGCATCCCTGTTTTCTGTTGGCTGGCGAACCTGATAGCTCTTTGTATAGTGCTGCTGATTATTAATCAGGTTTGACAGGAGTATCCATGGATATGAGTACGCGTGGCATCGGTGCTCTGGCTCTGTTGGGGGCGTTATTGCTGGGCAGCACTGCGGCCCACGGTTCGGAAACTCTCAACACCATTCTTGGTGGCGGGGCGGGCGGGGTGGCGGGCTCCATGATCGGCAAGGAGTTGGGGGGAGATACCGGTGCGCTGGTAGGTGCGGCCATTGGCGGCGCGGTGGGGGCGCTGGGCGGTGCCGCTATCGGCAAGAGTGTTGGTGGCGATACCGGTCAGCTGATCGGCGCCGGGGTCGGCGGGGCGAGTGGTTCGGCCATCGGTGCCAAGACCGGCGATGGCCACCAGAGTCAGGATCGCTATTACGATGATGACGACGATCATCACCATCACAAGCACCACAAGAAGTACAAAAAGCATAAGAAGCACAGATGGCACGACGACAATTGATGCGTGTGCAGTGAGTGCGGAAGATGCAAAACGGGGCCTGTTGGTCCCGTTTTGCATGGTGTGGTCACTCGATTTTGCGGTTACTCGCTTGTGCGGTTACACCAGCCGGTGCTGACGGCGACCGGCGGCAAAGGCGTTGATGTTGTCGATCAGCTGATCGGCGAGACGCTGCATAGACTCCTCGCTGGCCCAGGCCACATGGGGGGTCAGAATGAAGTGAGGGTATTGCAGCGCTTTCATCAAGGGATGGTCGGGGGGCGGGGGTTCGACGCTCGCCACATCGAAACCGGCGCCACCGAGGCGGCCGTTGGCCAGCGCTTGCAGCAGCGCCTCCTCATCCACCAGCCCGCCACGGCCGACGTTGATCAGCAGGGCGCCCGGTTTCATCAGATCCAGCTCCCGCTCGCCAATCAGGTTGCGGGTGTAGGGGGTGAGCGGGCAGTGCAGGCTGATGACGTCCGAGCTTTGCAGCAACTCGTCGAGGGGCAAGCGATCCTCGTCGTGACTGGCGCCGACCTGGCTCTGGGCGTAACGCACTGTCATCCCCATCCCTTTGGCCCGCTCGCCGAGCGCCTGACCGAGTGTCCCTTTGCCGACGATGCCAAGCTGCTTGCCGTGCAGATCCATGATGTTGTGGTCGAAAAAGCAGAACTGGCCGCTCTGTTGCCAGCGTCCCTCCAGCAGCGACTGGCGCCAGCAGAAGAGGTTGCGCGACAGGGCCAGCATCAGCGCCATGGCGTGCTCCGGCACCGAGGGGCCCGAGTAATTGCGGATATTGCACACCCCGATGTTGGCGGCGCGGCACGCTTCCAGATCCACGTTGTCGCTGCCGGTGGCGGCCAAGGCGATGAGTTTGAGCTCAGGCAGCTGGGCCAGTTCGGCGGCGCCGATCCGTACTTTGTTGATGATGGCGATGCTGGCATCTTTGAGCCGTTCAACCACATGTTCCGGGGCCGTGCAGGGATAACTCTGCCAGTGGTGGGGAAAGTCGGGGTGATGCAGGGTGATGCCCGCATCCAGGGTATCGCTGTCGAGAAATACGATTTGCTGCATGGACCTTCCTGCCATTGTTCAGGTTCGAGAGGCCATGATGCCAAAGAGGATGCAGTCAGAGCCAGCCCATCGCCGTGGTAGGGTTGGGCTTTATCCGGCAGATGTGAGCTGGCGCGCGCTTTATTGCGCCACGGTGGCGGCCGGTTTAGAGCCAGCCCAGATGGTTGAGCCAGCCCTGAATGCGGGTGGGGGTTTCCTCCAGCTCCATCAGGGCGTAGGGGCGATAGTTGAGCTTGTGGCTGCGTCGGCTCTCGGTCTGGCGTGCTTCGGCCGCCAGCAGGGGCCAGCGACCGCCATCCTCCTGATAGAGGTCCAGGGTGGGGATGGCCGCCTGAGCCACCTGTTTGGCCAGGGTCTGGTTGCTCTGCTGATTAGGGAAGAAACCATCGAGCAGCACCAGTGCATCGGGGGCAGGCAACTGTTCGCTGGCGATGAGGTTGGCAGTCCAGGCGGCGCCGGTACCTTGCGCCAGGATCAGCTTGAAGCCCCCCTCCTGCAGCTTGGCATCGGCCAGCTTGCTGATCCGCTCGGCAAACTGCTTGCGAAATGCATCGCTGTTTTTCGCTTTTTTCTCGGCGGCTGGGTCCAGTTCGGTCTGCTGGGGGGAGGGGAGCAGCAGCAGGGTATCAAAGCCCAGTCGACCGAGGGCGCGAGTCAGTTGCCAGAGCTGGCCGCTGCGCTGCCAGTCGGGCAGTAAAATGGCGAGCCCCAGATAGTTTTCACTGTCGTGTTTGGCGAACAGCACCGTCTGCTTGTCGATCTGGGTAGCATCGGGCAACCCTTTCCAGTCGCTGGCTTGCCAATGGTCGAGGGGCATAGGTTCGGCAACGGGGGGCGCAACCTCGCTCGCCTCTGCCCCATGGCCAGCCAGCAAGGTCAATAACAGCAGTGATAAGGATAATCTGGCCATAGTGTGCTCCCCCGGTTATCTGGGTTAGCGGCGGCGGCGGGATTTTCTGAAGGCGGGTGGTGTGATGGCAACTCGGAGGCAATAAAAAAGCGAGCCGGTGGCTCGCTTTTTTGTAATCAATTCAAAGCGGTCAATTAGTTGACGCGACGCTTGAATTCGCCGGTGCGGGTATCGATTTCGATCTTGTCACCGATCTCTACGAAAGCGGCAACAGCCAGCTCGTAGGTAGTGCCTTTCAGACGGGCAGGCTTGGTCACTTTACCGGAGGTGTCGCCACGGGCTGCCGGTTCGGTGTACTCAACTTCGCGCACGATAGTGGTCGGCAGTTCTACGGAGATGGCTTTCTCGTTGTAGAAAGTCACTTCACACAGATCTTCCATGCCGTCTACCAGGTAGTTCAGCACGTCACCCAGGTTGTCTTTCTCTACGTCGTACTGGTTGTACTCGGTGTCCATAAAGACATACAGGGGGTCGGAGAAGTAGGAGTAGGTGCACTCTTTACGTTCCAGCTGAACAACGTCCAGCTTGTCGTCGGCCTTGAAGACGGTCTCGGTAGCGCTGCCGTTCAGCAGGCCCTTCAGCTTCATTTTGACCACGGCGGAGTTACGGCCGGATTTGTTGAATTCAGCCTTCTGAACCACCATCGGCTCGGTGCCGATCATGACTACGTTACCAGCGCGGATTTCCTGAGCGGTTTTCATGTAAAAAATTCCTGTTCGTGAAACGGACGGATAAAAACTGCCAGATTATATACGGCTTTCCAGAAATTTCACCAACCTCGTGACGAGATCCCCATCCCGGAGCAGCTTCTGTGACCAGAGTCGCCCATGTTGCTGCCAAATCGCGCTGTATTGCGGCCATTGGGCCCAGAGTTCGCGGCAATCTTCACCACGGTTGAGAGCCAGATTGAAGCAGCGCAGCCATTGGGCGCAATCGGCAGGCAGATCAGCAAGATAGTGGTCGAGGAACTGCTCCAGCTTGATCAGATGGGCCTCCTCCTCCTGTTGGTAGATATGCCAGAGGAAAGGACGTGCTGCCCACTGGGCCCGCACGAAGGAGTCCTCCCCGCGCACCAGATTGAGATCGCAGCTCCACAGCAGTCGATCGTAACCAGCCTGATCGGTCATCGGCAGCAGCTTGATGGTGAGGTTGCCCGAGTGGAGCAGATCCCCCGCCTTGGCGGTGGTGATGGTATCTTCAAGGCTTGCGCCGCGCAGCACATCTTGCAGCGAGCGCCCCAGCGGCAACAGCAGGGTGACGGGCGTGGAGCTCTGGCACCAGCTCTCGACTAGGCTTTGCAGCGCATCGCTCTCGTAGGTAAAGAGGCTGACCCGCAGCTCGTTCTCTTGTCTGGGCGGCAAACCGAGGCTGGCCCAGTAGGCTGCCAGTCCCGCATCATCTTGCTGCCACTGCTCCCGTTCGGTGATGAGGTCATGCTCGCACAAAAGGCCGCCGGTTTTAGCGGTAAAGCCCGGGAAGAAGAAGTATTTGTTGAGGCTCTGGTTGCCAACTCGCTGTGGTGAGGCAAGGCCGTGGCAATCCTCGACCCAGCTCTCCGCCGAGAGGTACTCCAGATTGATCCAGCAGGGGGGCTTGGGTTGGCTCGCCATCAGTTCGGCCATTCGTTCAATGAAGGGGGCGGGCAGTTCGCAGGCAAAGGCCTCGATCACCACTCTGGCCGGTGTCATGTCGGTCGGCAGGGTCTCATGCCAGTGCTGGATATAGATCCCATCGACCCACTGACCATCCTGCGCTGGGTCGAGCCCGGGGCAGATGCGGGCGAAACTTGCCAGATCGTCCACCCAGAGCCGCACCTGAACCTCATTGCCATGTGCCGCAATATTCCCCTCCCGTTTTAGCTGGCGGGCGAGTCGCCAGGTGACGCCGATGTCGCCGAAGTTGTCGACGACGCAGCAGAAGATATCCCAGTCAAACGGGGGCAGGGGAGTGGTCATGGCTCGGGGTTCCAAATGCAAAAAAACCGGTGCGCAGGGTAGCACACCGGTTGACTGGCTTCTAACCGTCAGCGCGTGACGGCGGTCTGTGGCAGGTTACTCCTTGCCGTAGACGTTGTTCTCTTGCTCGCGTACCCGGATAAAGGTGGTGCGCTTGGTGAGCTCTTTCAGCTGGCTGGCTCCGACGTAGGTACAGGTGGAGCGCACGCCGCCCAGAATGTCGCGCACGGCGTTCTCGACCGGGCCGCGGTAGGGCAGCAGCACGGTTTTACCCTCGGAGGCACGGTACTCGGCGACGCCACCGGCGTGCTTGTCCATGGCGCTGGAGGAGCTCATGCCGTAGAACTTCATGAAGGGTTCGCCGTCTACATCGACGATCTCGCCACCGCACTCCTCGTGGGCTGCCAACATGCCGCCCAGCATGACGAAGTCGGCGCCGCCGCCGAAGGCTTTGGCGACGTCGCCCGGGCAGGTGCAGCCGCCGTCACCGACGATCTGGCCGCCGAGGCCGTGGGCCGCATCGGCACACTCGATGATGGCGGAGAGCTGCGGATAACCGACACCGGTCTTGACGCGAGTGGTGCAGACGGAGCCCGGGCCGATGCCGACCTTGACGATGTCGGCGCCGGAGAGGATCAGCTCTTCGACCATCTCGCCGGTCACCACGTTGCCCGCCAGAATGACGTGGTTGGGGCAGGCTTCACGAATTTTGCGCACGAACTCGACGAAGTGTTCGGAGTAGCCGTTGGCCACATCGACACAGATGAAACGCAGCGCTTCGGACATGGCGAGGATTTGGCGGGTCTTGGCAAAATCTTCAGCCGAGGTGCCGGTGGAAACCATTACATGGCCCAGCAGCGCCGGATCGGTCTCGTTGACGAAAGCTTGCCACTGCTCAAGGCTGTAGTGCTTGTGTACCGCGGTCATCATCTCGAAACCGGCCAGCGTGCGTGCCATGGCAAAGCTGCCGACGGTATCCATGTTGGCGGCGATAACGGGTACGCCTTGCCATTGGGTCTGAGTGTGTTTGAAGGTGAACTGACGGGTCAGGCTTACTTGGGAACGGCTCTTGAGAGTAGAGCGCTTGGGGCGGAACAGGACATCCTTGAAACCGAGCTTCAAGTCTTCTTCGATACGCATTACAAATTCCTTATTGAGCCTTGTTGAAAGTCACTTTTGCAGTGGCAAATTTTCGGCAGGCGCAAAAAAACCGGTGGTTTTCAGGCCCTCCGGTTTACAACAGTGTAGGCAAAAATCCCTTCAGAACAAGACTGATAATTCGCTCATTGTTGTGGTAGCCTTTGGCGTCACAACCTGAGGTTGGCCACAAGCTTCATCCAGCACCGTTCGGTGCCTTGCTCTCCTTCGATATTCCCGCCCGCTTGGGCCGCCGTTCGGCCACTCTTTGTCATCTCTCTCCCGACCCGACAGGCATTATCCAAGTAACTGAAATAAATCGGATTGACCCACAATGGGACTGTGGTAGATCTGGGCGCAGGATTGACAAGGCAGGGCAGTAAAATGGGCAAGATGATGGTGGGGATCACCCTGATGCTGGCACTGTGTGGCAGTGTGCTGGCAGAGACCCCGACCAGCTATGGCTGGATCGAGAAGGGACTTATTTTGCCCACCGGCGTGGCGGTGAAGATGAAACTCGACACCGGGGCGCTCACCTCTTCCCTCGATGCACGCTCCATCACCAGATTCAAACGGGATGGCAAGCACTGGGTGCGCTTCATGCTGGTGGTGACCGATGCCGACAGCGGCAAACTGGTCAAACAACAGTTCGAACGGCGGGTCGAGCGCAGCGTGACGGTGCGTGGTGCGGGCGGTATGGAGCAGCGGCCAACGGTGACCATGTCCATCTGTCTGGGGGACAAGGTGTATGAGGAGTGGTTCACCCTGCGGGATCGCAGCAAGATGATCTATCCGGTGCTGCTGGGCCGACGTC
This sequence comes from Aeromonas sp. 55A, assembly GCF_051919665.1. Lineage (NCBI taxonomy): Bacteria > Pseudomonadati > Pseudomonadota > Gammaproteobacteria > Aeromonadales > Aeromonadaceae > Aeromonas > Aeromonas sp. 55A. Next base: position 2,714,926 of record NZ_JBQBEH010000008.1, read on the forward strand.
TGCTGGCGGGGCTGGGTCCGGTTGACTCCAGTCGAACCTTTACCGTGCAGCCAGATTGTCATTGAAAGTAAAGAGCCCGCATCGCGGGCTCTTTACTTATCGCTTATCTTGCCGGCGGCAGCGGGAGCAGCACGCTCACCTCCAGCCCCCCTTCCGGCCGGTTGTGGACATCGAGGTCGGCGCCGTGCAACTGGGCGATGCGCGAGACGATGGCCATGCCGAGCCCCACGCCATCCCCCTGCTGGGGATTGACCCGAAAGAAGCGTTCATACAGCCGGGGCAAGGCGCTGGCGGGAATGCCGGGGCCGTTGTCGCTCACATCCACCCTCACCCGGTTGCCTTCTCGCTGAACCCGCACCCTGATCTCGCCCTCCGGCTGGGTGTAGCGCAGCGCATTGTCGATGAGATTACTGAACAGCAGTTCGAGCAGGGTGGCCTGCCCCATCACCAGCTGCGGCACTTCACACTCCAGCGACAGCTGCTGATCCTTCTTGAGCGCGATGGGAGCCAGCGTCGCCAGGGTGCCTTGCAGCAGATGACCCACCTCCAGCTCGGTCAATACCAACCCCTGCTGGTTGTCGATACGGGCCTGGGTCAGCAGTTGGCGGATCAGCCGATCGCTGCGGTCGAGGGCCTGCAGCATCTTGTGCAGGGATTGCTGGCGGCTCACTTCATCTTCGGCAGCCAGGGCATTTTCACTGTGGATCCGCAGCACCGCCAGCGGGGTGCGCAGCTCGTGGGCCGCCTCGTTGGTGAACTGTTTCTCCCGCTCTATGGTCTCCGCCAGTGCCTGCATCAGGCGGTTGATCTCGTTGGTGAGAGGCGTCAGCTCCTGAGCGCTTATTTTGAGGCTGAGGGGGCTCAGGTTGGCGGGGTGACGTTCGCTGATGGCCTGGGCCAGCTGACGAAGGGGGGCCAGCCCGCGGGTGATGAGCCACCAGAGCAGGGCCAGCAGGAACGGCAGGGTGATCAGCAGCGGCAGCATGGTGAGGGTGGCCATCTTGCTGGCCAGTTCGCTGCGCTCGTCGTCCCGCTCGGCCACCACCAGCCAGGTCTGCTCCTGCTGGTTGTAGAGAGTGAAGGTGCGCCACTGGTGATTATCTTTTTCGACCGTGTCGAAGCCGATGGCCAGGGTGACCAGCGGCTGATCCGGGGCGCTGGGGGCGCGCAGCAGCAAGCCGCCCTTTTCATCGAGCAGCTGGAAGTAGAGATTGCGTTCGAACTCGTGGCCGTAGGGGGTGATCTCCCGATCCTCGCCGGTCAGGTTGAGGCTGGGATCTTTTTGCCACTCATCGGGGTTCTGCGCCTCCCACTCCTGATAGACGGTGCCATTGGCGGGCAACTGCCCCTGCTGGGCCATATAGCGGGCCAGCAGCTGGTTGGTGATGCGCGCCGACTGGGCGAGGCGGGCATCAAACAGCTCCTCCATTTCGTGGCTCGCCTCCATGTAGCCGATAAAGGCGCTGATGGTAAGACTCAGGCTCACCAGCGTCAGGATACCGGTGAGCAGAAAGCGGCGAATGGAGCGGGGACGTTTCATCGTGCGGGTGTCCGGCTTGGCTGTTCGAGCTGGGGAATGATGTATCCGACCCCGCGAATATTGCGGATAAGGTCGCTGTAGAACTTCTTGCGCAGATGGTGGATATGCACCTCTACCGCGTTGCTCTCGGCCCCTTCATCCCAGCCGTAGAGGCTCTGTTGCAGCTGATCCTTGCTCAGCACCCGGCCGCTCTGGCTGATCAGCTCCTGCAGCAGCTTGTATTCGTGGGGGGTGAGTTTGACCGCCTCCCCCTGATAGGTGACCTGCTGGGATTCTGGATAGATGAGGATGTCGCCATACTCCAGTACCGCCTGAGACTGCCCCTTGCTGCGGCGAACCAGGGCTCGCAGACGGGCGTTGAGCTCCTGCAGGGCGAAGGGTTTGACCATGTAGTCGTCGGAGCCGGCATCGAGGCCGACCACCCGATCGTCCAGCGCATCGCGGGCGGTGAGGATCAGCACCGGCAGTTGGTGTCCTTCACGCCGCAACTTGCGCAGCAGGCTGAGGCCATCGATGTCGGGCAGATTGAGATCGAGGATCAGGGCGGCGAACTCGTCGCTCTTGAGGGCTGCCAGAGCGGGCAACCCCTGTTGCAGCCAGTCCACCGTATAGCCGCTATGGCGCAGTGCATCCTGCATACCATCCCCCAGCATCACATCATCTTCCACCAGCAGGATCCGCATTCTTTTCTCCCTTGGTTTGTTGGGTGTGGCGATCTGGCTCAGCGCCAGGGCGTGCCGTGGCATAAACAACCCTGCACACCAGTATGCAAGCTGGTGGGCAGAGTTTAAATAGTTCTTTGATCCATCAGGGTTTTATAGCTTGGCCAGTCGATCGCGGATCTCCATTCTGCGCCCTTCGTCGGCCACTTCGCGGCCCGGGCGGGCCGGGGCGGCCAGCGCCTTGTCGAGATAGGTTTTGGCCTCGGCTTTGCGACCCAGATCCAGCAGGAAGTCGCCATAGAAGAAGTTGGGGTCGATGCCATCCGGATTGATGGACAGCGCCTGCTTGAGCAGCTGCTCCGCCTTTTCGTCATCGCCAAAGCCGACCGGCCACCCGGGCACCTGATAGTAGAGGGAGCCCAGACTGGTGTAGGCGGAGCCGTCCAGCGCCTTGGGATCCTGTTTGAGTGCCAGCTCCAGCTTGGCTTTGGCCTCTTTCACCAGACCCAGTGCCCCCAGCCCCCCTTTGGCCCCCGCCCAGGTGCTCTTGACGATGGCCGACCAGATCAGCAGATCGGCGCGAAAAGGCTCCTTGGCGCTGGCCGCTTCGGCCTGGGTGCTCAAGGTTTCGAGGCAGCTCTCTTTCGCCTTGCCGCTCTGTTGATACTGGCAGACGGCCCACTGTTGCTGGATGGGGACGAGGGCATCATCCGCGGCCATGACCGAGGAGGACCCCAGCAGGATGGCGATGGCACAAGAGGTCACTGATTGACGGAAAAAGTTCATATTAATGCTCCTTCTTGGTCGGGATCGGGCGGGACAAGTCTGGTTGTGGCGCACTGTTTGCGCCGGCATCAGCCGTCCCTGGCTGAAGATGACGGGCATAACGTTTGATGATCGGCAGCTGTCTGGCCAGCGCCTTGTCGACAATGCCGGGCAGCAGGGCATTGAGCCGCACGAACAGTTTTTCCGGCCAGCCGAGCCAGCTGCGGCGGGTTTCGTTGCACAGGGCGATGACCGCCTCTTCGGCCACCTCCTGCGGGCTGTCGGTCTGGGTTCCGAGCGCTGCATTCATCTCGTAGGCGGCCTCGGAGTTGAGCTTGGTGCGGGTGGCGCGGGGGGCAAAATGCAGCACCTTGATGCCACTGCCCTCCAGCTCCCGTCCCAGCGCTTCGCTAAAGCCGCGCAGGGCAAATTTGCTGGCGCAGTAGACGCTGTAACCGGGGTAGCCGATGCTGCCCAGGCTCGAGCCCATGTTCATGATGATCCCCGGCTTGCGCATGGTTGGCAGCAGGGCACGGGTGAGCTGGATGGGCGCCTCGATATTGAGCAGCAGCTGGCGCTCCACCTGCTCAAAGCTCTGATCTTCCAGCCAGGCAAACTGGTTGCAGCCAGCGTTGTTGATCAGGATGTCGATCCCATTCTCCAGCGCAGGGTGTTGCAACAGCTTGGCCCGCTCCTGCGCAGAGCCGAGGTCGGCGAGCACCACCTGATGGCGCTCGGGATGAGGCAGTGACTTGCACAGCCGCTCCAGTGCCGGGCCGCGACGTCCGTGCAGCAGCAGGTGGGCCCCCTGGGCCGCCAGTTCCTGCGCCAGCTCTTCACCTATGCCACCGCTGGCGCCGGTGAGCAGCACGAGTTTCCCTTCAAGGTTCATGGTATGGATTCCCTTTTTGCTGTCTGCTGATCCGCTGCCGACTTACGGTGTGGCGGTGAGGTTGTAGAGCATCTCGCCATAGAGGCGGTAGACCACCTTGGCCCCGTGGATGATGGCGGCCTGATCTGCCGGGCTCTCGACCTTATCCATCAAGGATTCAAAGAACTTGAGGTGCTCCTGATCCAGGGCGCCGTGGGAGCTCAGGTAACTCATCGCCTGCGGTGGCAGGCCGAGTCCCTTTTTCAGCTGGTCGGCGACGGTGAGAGCGATGGCGACGCTGGTGCCTTCCAGTACCTGCACCATGCCGAAGAAGCCCATGGGGTTGCCGCGCTGGATCTGGTCGTAGAGGAAGGCGACCATCAGCTCGATGGGCAGCCCCGGCTGGCCGTGGCGCACCGCCTCGGCATCGCCGCCACAGGCGCGGATATCGTTGAGGATCCACTCCTGATGGCCATACTCCTCGTCGATGTACTCGGCAATGGCGCCACGCACCCACTCGTACTCCTGACCCAGCTTGCCGCCGGTTGCCATCAGGAGTGGAACTGTGTGGCGCACGTGGTAGTAAGCCTGCGCCAGAAAGGCGAGATAGGTGTCACGGCTGATATCGCCACGGCGGCAGGCTTCGATAATGGGGGCGTTGAACAGATGCTCACGCTCCTGAGCTGTGGCTTGTTGCAGAGTCTGGTAGAAGCTCATGACGATTCTCCTGTAAGGCATTGGCTGATTTGCCGGGAAAAGTGTTGGTAAATCTCGTTGCGACGGGGGCGCCCGTTGGCGGTCAGCAGCCCGGGATGTTGATCCAGCGCCACCGGCAACCAGTGGTGCAGCCGGGCATAATCGGGCAGCCGCTGGTTCAGACCTGCGATCTGGCGTGGCAGATCCGCCTCTTTGCCCGGCAGGGGCTGGATCAGCGCCACGTTGGCGGGTTGACCATCGCCAAACACCACGATGCGGGCGATGGCGGGGCAGAGCTGTGCTTCGGCCTCCACCCACTCGGGGGAGAAGTTGCGGCCAAAGGCGGTGATCTGGACATTCTTCTTGCGCCCGGTGATATGGAGGTAGCCTTCTTCATCGAGGTGGCCCAGATCGCCGGTGGCGATCTGTTCGGGAGTCGGTTCGTTGCTGCCGAGATAGCCCAGCATGGCACTGCCGCTCACCATAATTTCGCCGTCGCTGGCGATGGTGACCTGGCAGTGGAGCAGGGGGCGGCCGATGCTGCCGAGCTTGTCAGCATCCGGGCTGTTGAGCGCCACCACGGAGCCACACTCCGAGAGGCCATAACCTTCATATACCGGCAGTCCGAGCTGGCGGGCATGTGTGATCAGGTCGGGGGCCACCTTGCCGCCACCGACGGCAATAAAGCGCAGGCTCTTGAGCTGCTGGGCCAGCGTCGGGGTGCTGGTGCAGAGCGCCAGCAGCAGGCGCAGCAGTTCGGGCACCAGCACCAGACTGTGGGTCGGCCAGCGCAGCAGGGCTTCCCCCAGCATGGCTGGATTGAGCGAACTGGAGCCGGTGAAACCGAGCTCCCCGAGGGATGGAATGCGGCTGCAGGCGCCGGTCAGCAGCGGCACATAGAGGCCGGTGATGTTCTCAAGCAGGGTCGCCAGCGGCAGCAGGGTCAGGTGTTTTTCTACCTTGGCTGGCGCGACTCGCTCGGCCAGCGCATGGCTTACCGCCATCATCTGGGTCAGTGACAGGCAGACGCCCTTGGGCTGGCCCGTGGTACCGGAGGTGTAGGTGATCTTGGCGGTACCCTTGGGCAGCGCCGGTCGATTAGCCGGTATGTGGCGCCAGAGTGGCAGCTCGCCGGTGATCAGCGAGAGCGGCTCGGCGGCATGCCACCCCTGATGATGTGGGCCCACCAGCGCATCGGCACCGCTGCTCTCCAGCAACCAGGCCTGCTGGGCCTGACTGAAGAAGTGGGGCACCGGGATGACAACGATACCGGCGCGGGTGCAGGCGAGATCCAGCAGTGCCCAGGGCAGGCCGTTGTCCAGTTGCAGCGCCAGACGGCTGATGTCGAGCTGTTGCAACTGGCTGGCCAGACGCTGGATCTGTTGCCACAGGGTCTGGTAATCGAGACGCTGCTGGCTGCTCAGCAGCGCAGGGGATTGCGGATCCTCGTGGGCATGTTTGGCGATGGCGTCGAACAGGCTCATTGGGCGCACCTTTTTTGATGGGGCTGGTTATCACTGCTCTTGCCGGCATCGTCAAACAGGGTAGGCATGGGAGCCAGCAGATTGAGCAGCAGGCTGCGCTGGGCCAGCACCTCGCGCCCCTGATTGATGTCGCCCACCATCACCTTGGGTTGGCAACGGTAGTACTCACCCCAGGCGTCGGCGTCGGCCCCCACCTGATGGGCCTGTGCGGGGGCCAGCTCCACCGGGTTGAGTTGCAGCCGGGCAAAGCTGTTGCGCAGCTTGGCAGTGCCGGTAAAGACCACGTAGTCGAGGGCGTTTTCACACAGCAGGCGACACAGTGCCGCGAACATCAGGCGGGCATTGCCCGGTTCGCTGCAGGCCAGATTGCCCACTTCGATAATGCGGTTGCGTACCGGATAGACCCCGAGGCGGGTATTGATGGCGGCCTCGATGGGTTGCTCCAGATACTGTTCCAGATAGAGAGGCCCCTCACTGGCATGATTGAGACCACAGGCACCGACCAGCGTCCCGTCCGCCCGATAGAGCCCCAGCAGACAGGGGAGGAAATGGGGGATGCGGGCGTTGAACTCGAGGGTGTAGGCTGCCTGGATATAGGTTTGCAGCGCCATGACCTGCTGCGGGGACTTGGCTAGCAGCAATCGGTAGGGGGCCTGGATCTCGATGGTCATGGGTGACTCCTTCTCTTGCGATGGTTTGAGAGTAAAAGGGCAAACTTAAGAAACCCTTAAGGAGCAAAAAAAGTTGTCAGCGAGCCAGCGGGCAGGCAATCTGCGCCGCTGTTATCCAACAGGAAGCCCCCAAGAGGAACCGCCATGTCATCCACCGTCAGCTGCCCCCTGTGTGCCAGCCATCGCAGTTATCCCCTGCCGGTGGCGGGCAAACGCTATCATCGCTGCCTCGCGTGCGAGCTGGTCTGGCTGGATGCGGGCGATCATCTGGATGAGGTGGCGGAGAAGGCGGTTTACGACGGCCACGACAACCGGGTGGATGATCCCCGTTATCGCACTTTTTTGATGCGGGCTTTTGGCGAGGTGCTGAGTCGGGTGCCAACTCCTGCAAGTGGCCTCGATTTTGGCTGCGGTCCCGGCCCTGCGCTGGTGGCGATGGGGCGCGAGGCGGGTTACCAGATGGCGGGGTATGACAAGTTCTACGCCGATTTTCCAGAGTTGCTGACGCGTCAGTATGACTTCATCACCAGTACCGAGGTGATAGAGCATATCGCCGAGCCGCGCACGGTGCTGGCGCAGTTGTGGGATTGCCTCAAGCCCGGTGGCCTGCTGGTGCTGCAGACCCAGCGGGTGCTCGGTGACGAGCGGTTTAAAAACTGGCGCTATCGCCACGACCCGACCCACATCGTCTTCTTTGCCGAGGCATCGTTTCAGGTGTTGGCCGCCAGCTGGCAGGCCGAGCTCAGCTTCCCCCACGCCGATGTGGCGGTATTGCAAAAAGGCACGCCCTGAGGCGTGCCTTCGTCTGTTACTCGTCGGGTTCACCCGACGCTACTCCTTGTAGCCCTTGTCCTGCCACTGGTAGTACATCAGGGCAGATTTGACGCCAATTGACTTGAACGGCTCTGGTGGCAGCCACATCGGCAGACTCTGCTCCGCGTGGTTGAACCAGGGGTGCTCCTTGCCTTGATAGAGGCTGGCCACGATGTCGCCAAACAGGAAGGAGAGGTTGATGCCGTGGCCGTTGTAGCCGAGGGCGTAGTAGATGTTCTTGTGATCCCCCATTACCCCTATCGCTTCAGTGCTGTCGCCGGTCATGCCGAGAACCCCGTCCCACACCTGCTCAAATTTGATCCCCTTGAGGGCCGGATAGAGGGTCACCAGCTCGGTCATCATCATCTCGCTGACCCGGTTAAGATCGCCTTTGTAGTTGAGGCCGTCGTTGAAGACGTACTCGGCATTGCCGCCGCCGATGACGATGCGGTTATCCGGGGTCAACACCAGATGGAACAGGATGTTGCGGGTGTCGTAGTAGGGCATCTTGCTTTGCCACTGGATGGCGGCCAGCTGCTTTTTGCTGAGCGGTTCGGTGACGGCGCTCTGAGCGTGCACCGGAAAGACCCGGCCGCTGAAGTAGCCAAGCTTGGAGGTGTAGCCGTTGGTCGCCAGCACTATGCTGTCGGCGGTCACATTGTACTTGTCGGCCACATTGAGCTCGATCTGCTTGCCCTCCTTGATCCCGAGAACCGGGCTCTGCTCATAGATGGTGACGCCCGCCTGCTCCACCGCCTTGCGCAGGGCATTGACCAGTTTCATGGCGTGAACCTGACCACCATTGGGGTCGTAGACCGCCCCCGCGTAGCGGTCGGTACCCAGTTTCTCTTCGGTGGTATCGGCGTTCCAGTACTGGAGCGGGATGCCGAGGCGATTGGCGGTTTTCACATAGTCGCGGTACTCGGCGATATCCTCCTCATCGAGGATCGCCTCCACATAGCCATCGAGCTTGAGATCGGCCTCGACGCCGGTTGAGGCGACCAACGCCTGCAGCTTGCGCATGCTGGCGACGGTGAGATCGTAGTGGCGCTTGCTCGCTTCCCCCTCCTCGTAGAGATCCATCACCTCGGAGCCCGGCAATACCATGCCGCCGTTGCGGCCCGAGGCGCCGCTGTCCACCTGTTTGGCCTCGAAGATAGCGATCTTGAGCGACGGATTGGCCTTGGCCAGATGCCATGCACTGGAGAGGCCGCTGTAGCCACCACCTATGATGGCGATATCCACCTTCATGTCTTGCGCCAGCGGGGCGCTCTCCTCTGCCGGTTTCTCCTTGAACCAGTAGCTGGTGTTGGGCTCAAAGTCGCTCATCTTGGGGCCGCAGGCCGCGAGGAAAAAACAGCTGATGCACATGGTCAAAGCTCGTTGGCAAAGGGTGGTCGGATTCATCTTCTACTCCGGTTACAGATACAAAATGTCAAATCAGTTCATCAGGTTGGGCGGTGTTGACCCGGCGGCCTATGTCTCTCAGCCGGGCCAGCTGATCGGCAAGACCGGGCCCTTCATCCAGGCTGGTGACAAAGTTCCAGAGGTAGGTCATCACAGCATAGACATGGCCTGCGGAGACCTGGGGCTGGGCCATCAGCATGGTGATGGCCAGCAGGAACAGCAGGGAGGCGCTGATGCCGACCGCCAGAAAAGCGAGTGCCTCCCGATCCGAAATCCGGATGCGGAGCCAGGCCAGCGCGCGGTAGTGGCGGGCGAGGCTGGTTGATTGGGCATGGGTGACCAGTTTGACCTCGTGTTCCAGCCGATCGTTGAGCCGCTCGTGCAGCAGCTGGTTCTTGCGCGAAAAGCCGGGCAGCAGCAGGCCGAACAGCAACAATACCCCCATGCAGGCGATGCCGACCCAGAACTCGATCACCATCAGCATCACGGCCGCCCCGACGATGGAGATCAGGCTGGTGGCCAGGATCGGGATATGTTTCTCGAAGAAGTCGACAAACTCCCGCGCCAGAGTGACCCGCGCCACTATGGTGGATTGCCCCTCCTGCTGCTGGCGCTGGGTCAGGATCACCGGCACCGCCAGTGCCGCATAGATATGGGTAAAGGTGCGGGTATCGACCGCCCGGCGCAGGGCGCCGATCAGCCAGAACAGCAGCACGATCAGGGCGTAGCTTGAAGCCTGCCACCACTGGCCCTTGACGATGGCGTCGATGGCAAAGCCGGCGAACAGGGGATAGACCACCAGCAGGATGTTTTCGAGGGCCACCAGCGAGAAAGTGCCTGCCAGCTTGAGGGGATTGGCCCGCGCAATCGCCCCCAGCGAACGACCGGCCGAGTGTGGCAACGGCGTGGCCTGATCGTCGCAACTGGCTGCCGAAGTGGTTGGTGTTGTCATGGGTTATCTCCTAAGATGTCGGAAACGCTAAGTTTGAGCGAGTGCTCAAAGTTTGTTTGAGCGAGTGCTCAAAGTCAAGCAGATCGATTGATATCGCAGGAGGTCAGATGGCACGCCCATCAGCAGAACAGCGCAAAGAGATGATCATCGAGGCCGTACTGGCCCTGTTTCGGGAGAAGGGGATGGCGGCATCGTCAACCCGTGATTGCCGAGCGCACCGGTCTGGCGCGCAGCCACGTCTACCACTACTTCAAGGATTGGAAGGAGCTCTGCCTCTGTGCCGTGGAGCGTTTCACCTATCAGGAGATAGCCGAGCAGCGGGAGTGGCTGTTGCCGCTGCCGGCCCGCGAAGCGTTGCCGCTCTTTGTACGGGACAACCTGCCGACCAGTCAGGATGCCTCCTGGGCCATCTACCTCGATGCCTGGAACGAGTCACTGCGCGACCCTGTGTTTGCCGAGAGCTACCGCAAAATCATTCTGGCCTGGCGCGAGGTGCTGGAGCAGATCCTGCAAAAGGGGATCGACAGCGGCGAGTTTGTGGCGGGCGATGCCCGGCGACTGGCGCGCCAGATCACCTCGCTCATCAACGGCTATGCCGATGACCTTATTCTGGAGCCGACCCCCGAGACGGTAGAGGCCACTTATCAAGAGATCATGCTGGTGGTCAATCAGCTGGTCTTGCCCCCGGTCCACTCATAGCGGCGCAGGTACACAAGGGGGGAGGCATGCCAGCGTGGAGCCTCCCCCGGTTTTGTTGGCCATCCGCCGGGCGCGCGATGGTCAGATACCAGGGAGCGGTTGTTGATGTCGATTACCCATTTGTCACTGCAAGATGCCCGTCATCTGCAACTGGCGGCGCAAGGGCTGCTCGCCCCCCGCCGCAGCAAGGCTGTCCCGGCCGATCTGCTGGCGACCATTCGCCGCATGGCGCTGCTGCAGATCGATACCATCTCGGTGGTGGCGCGCAGTCCCTATCTGGTGCTCTTTAGCCGGCTTGGCCAGTACGAACCGCGTTGGCTGGAGCAACTGCTGGCTGACGGCGAGATCTTCGAATATTGGGCCCACGAGGCCTGCTTTGTGCCCCGCGAGGATTATCGGCTGCTGCGCCACCGGATGCTCGACCCCGTCGCCATGGGCTGGAAGTTTTCGGCCAACTGGCTCGCTACCCATCAGCAGGAGATTGGCCAGCTTATCGAACGCATTCGCCAGCACGGCCCGGTGCGGGCGGCTGACTTTGAACGCACAACCGGCAAGGGGAATGGCTGGTGGGACTGGAAACCGGAGAAGCGCCATCTGGAGGTATTGTTTACCACCGGTCAGCTGATGGTGCGGGAGCGGCGCAACTTTCAGCGGGTCTATGACTTGGCCGAGCGGGTCATCCCCGAATGGGATGACCAGCGGGATCTGCCGAGCGTCGAGCAGGCGCAGCGGGATATGGTGCGCGCCAGCTGCCGGGCGCTGGGGCTGGTCAAAACTGGTTGGGTGGCGGACTACTATCGGCTGCGGCGCGGCAAATATGACGTCCTGCTCCATCAGCTGGCGGACGAGGGGGAGCTGCTGCCGGTACGGGTGGAGGGGTGGCAGCACGGCGCTTTTGTGCACGCCTCGCTGGCCGATGAGCTGGCAAGGGCACAGGCGGGCACCCTCAAGGCGACCCATACCACCGCCTTGTCGCCGTTCGATCCGCTGGTATGGGAGCGCAAGCGGGCCAGTGAACTGTTCAATTTTGACTATCGCATCGAGTGCTACACCCCGGCCCCCAAGCGTCAATACGGCTACTTCGTGTTGCCCTTGCTCCATCGCGGCAAGCTGGTGGGCAGGATGGATGCCAAGGCTCATCGTCAGCAGGGGATCTTCGAGATCAAGAGCCTCTATCTGGAGGCCGGGGTGAGAGTGACCCGCACGCTTGCACAGGATCTGGCGAAAGCCCTGCAAAAGCTGGCTGACTGGCACCAGACACCGCAGCTCCGTTATGGTGCCATTCCGGCCAATTTGCTGGCGTTGTGGCATGAAAGCGCCCCTGCAAAGTGAGCAAAATCCCTTCTGGGCTAAGCTGCAAGAGGGATAAACAGTTCGGGAGCGGGAGATGAGACGAGCAGGAACATGGTGGGCGGGATTGGCGATGGCCATCTTGTCCCCTGCGTTATGGGGGCAAGAGCCGCCAGTGAAGATTTGCCTGGGAGAGGGCAACGAGTGGGCCCCCTTTACCTACTGGGAGCGCAAGGACGGGGTGCCCGATACCAGCCGCCTGACCGGTTCTGCGACGACGCTGGTGCTCGATGCCCTGCAACAGAGCGGGCTCTCGCACCAGATCCGCTATCTGCCCTGGGCACGGGTGCAGCAGGAGCTGGCGGATTATCGCCAGAATGGTCTGTGCGAGCTGACCTGGGATGCCAGCTACAAGCCGGAGCGGGCCGAGTTTGCCTTCTACAGCGTTCCCCTCTACTACACCCACCTCGGTTTTTTCTATCTCAAGCGCCGCTACCCCGAACCGCCGGATCTGCAGACGGTCAATCGATCCCGGGTGTGCGGGGTGATTGGCTACAACTACACCCCCTACGGGCTTGCGCAGGAGCCACGCCGGGTCAAACAGTTGCAGCAGGCGCTCGATATGCTGGAGCGGGATCGTTGCGACTTTCTGCCAAGTGAAATCGAACCTCTGGTGGCAGGCATCAGCCTTGGCATCTACCGCAGCGAGAGCGGGTTGCTCAATCTCGCCCTGCCCAGCCGCAAGGGATTCTATCTGCTGGTGAGCAAGGGCTCCCCCCGCGCCCACCAGCTGGTGAATATCCTCAATCAGTCGCTGGTGGCGTTTCAGGAAGGGGGGCATACGGATGAGGTGATGCGCCGCTTCTTGCCGGCAATGGAGTAATAGCGAAGGGGTGCTGTCATTCTGGGGAGCAGATAAAAAGAGGGCCAGCCGGTGCAAACCGGCTGGCCCTTTTTTACGTGAGAGGCTGTCAGGCCGCCAGACGGGTCAGTACCTTCACCAGCAGCTCGATGCGCGGGGCAATGCTGGCCAGATCCAGATACTCCTCGTCACTGTGGAAACCGGCACCGATAGGGCCCAGACCATCCAGAGTGGGGATGCCGAGGGCGGCAGTGAGGTTGGCATCGGAGCCGCCCCCCACCTCCTGCCAGCTGATCGGCAGCCCCAGTTCGGTGCCACACTCTTCCACCAGCAGCATCAGTGCCTGAGTGCCTTCTGATGGCACCATGGCCGGTTTGTGGGCCTCGCGGGTCAGCTGGATGGTGACACCGTCCAGATGGGGACGCTCGGCCAGGGTCAGCAGATAATCGTCGATCTGGTGGTACTCCTGATTGTCCCAGAAACGGACATCCACCACGGCGCTGGCATGGGCCGGCACTATGTTGGCGCCATTGCCCCCCTCGACAATGCCGATGTTGAGGGTGGTGCCGCTCTCGAAGTTGGTCAGGGCGTTGATGGCCAGGATCCAGTGGCCCAGCTCGGTGATGGCGCTGCGCCCCTTCTGCGGTTCGTTGCCCGCGTGAGCCGCCTTGCCGGTGAAGTCGATGCGATAACGGGCCATCCCCTTGCGCGCCTTGACCAGCGAGCCATCGGCGCGGGCCGCTTCGGCCACCAGCACCTGTTTTGCCTGTTTGGCCACCGTTGCCAGCCAGTCGCTGGAGTGCAGGGAGCCAATCTCCTCATCCGGGTTCATGCAGACGCAGATGCTCAGGCGATCGCGCACCTCGCGGGGCAGTTCACGCAGGGCATAGACGATGTTGAGCAGGCCGGATTTCATGTCGGAGACACCGGGGCCGTAAGCGCGCTCACCATCGACGCTCATCGGGCGGGCAGCGGCGGTACCGAGGGGGAAGACGGTATCCATATGGCCGATCAGCATCACATCGATCTGCGCCGTATCAGGCTGGTTGCGGATCTCCAGTCCCACACCGGCGGCGCCACAGTCGACCCGCTTGATCTGCCATCCACCCATCGCCTCATATTTGGCGGCCATCAGGTCGGCCACTGCCGCAATGCCCGGCTGGTGCAGGGATCCGCAATCCAGATTGATCAGCGGGGCCAGTTCGGTCAGGTATTGATCCAGAGAAAAAGTCATTGCTTGCTCCACTATCAGGTTCGGGTCAGAGAAGGATGTTCATCACCAGCATGGCGCCGAAGGCGTTGAGTACCGAGATGGCGACCATGATGGGGATGTAACGCCCTTCGGTGCCGATACAGCCGAGGATGCGGCCCATGTACTGCACCTGGGAGCCCATCAGGTAGATGGCTGGCGCCAGAATGGCGATGTGGGTGCCGTTGAGGATCCCCTGATCGAACAGGGTGATGACCACACCGACTGCGCCCCCCATCGACATCCAGGCGCCGATCAACACGGCTGCCGCTTCACCGGGCAGGCCGAAGATGGCCATGACGGGGGAGAAGATGGCGCCCATGGCATCCAGCGCGCCGGTGATCTGCAGCGCCTTGATGATGACGAAGGCCATCAGTACGTTGGGTACGGTGGAGGTAGTGGCGATGACCCAGCCCTTCTTGGCCCCTTCGACGAAGATATCGGTGACGATGGGTTTCTTGATGTTGGCCTGGCTCATTTGGCTTGCTCCTGAGTGTTGAGGGTCTGCTGGGTGTTGTTATCGGTCTGCTTGCCTTCGCTCATATTGAGGTAGACCCGGAACAGGTTGGCCCCGACAAATTTGAAGGCGAACATCACGATGACAGCCAGACCGATGGAGGAGCTGACCGCCGGGCTGCCATCTGCCAGTGTCAGAGTGAACAGCACGGCGCCGGAGGAGAAGAAGTTGACGATGGTGGCACCAGCGGAGAACTGGAACATGGTGAACACGTCGGTTTCACGTTTGGTGATGAGCCCTTCATCCTTGAGCTGACGGGTCATGGCGGCACCGGCATCGGTACTCTGCAGGGAGGCGATCAGCGCCAGACCTGTGTTTCCCGGGATCCCCATCAGTGGGCGCAGCAGCGGGGTCAGCAACTTGCGGGCCGCTTCCAGCGCGCCGTAGTGCTCCAGCACATTGATCATACCGAGGGCAAACATCACGGTGGGGATCAGGGTCAGGGCAAACAAAAAGCCATCGCGAGCGCCGTTGCCCCCCTTGCCGCGCATGTCGGTCATGGCGGTCTTGATGCCGTCACCATTCTCGCTGACGCTCTGGACCATGGTACCGAACGAACCGTTCAGCGTGGTGAAATCGAATACCCCGTACCACTCGCCGGATTGCAACAGTCCGGAGAAGAAGACCACGGCGAAGGCCAGTGCCAGGTAACTGCCTATGCTCACCGAGCGTGTTTTGTCTGTCATTAGCTAGCTCCATATGAATAATTATTTAATCTGAATAATTATAATTGATATGGATGTCACTAAATTGATGGTGGTCAAAATGGTTTGCTACAAATGACGAATGTATTGGGGTTATGTGACTGTGATCGCCATATGATTGGACGATAATCTGGTTTTTATCGAATTGTTTGAGTGAATAAAAAGCAGGGGTGGGATAGCGGGGCAATAAAAAACCGGGCACGAGGCCCGGTTTGGTCAATCAGTCAGATGTGATTACTGGAGTACCAGTACCATCAGCAGGCCGACACTAATGGCAGATACCAGGAAGGCAAAGCCATAGAACACATAGTGGTGCAGCTTGGTGGTGTGGATCCCCAGATCGTGCAGACCGTGGTAGATACGGTGCATACCGTGCCAGACTGGCAGGGCGATGATCACCAGCAGGATGCAGGCACCCCACCAGGAGCTGGCGAACGCGTGCACGCGGTCATAGCTCATGGTTTCCACGTCCATGATGCCCATGGGCACCAGCAGACCGGTGATGAGGACAATGACCGGCAGCAGCATGGCAACGACCATGCCACCCGCACCAAACAGACCCCAGTAAATTGGTTCGTCAGAACGTCTCATTGTTTTCTCCTCAGGCCACGATGATCAGGACAAGCAGGGACACCACCGCCAGCGCCACATACTGGGCGAGAACGATCGGCTTCTCCGGTACCAGGTCTTCACCACGGAAGATACGCATGGCTTTCGGCGCCAGGGCGAACCAGGTTTTGGCATGGAACAGGCACGCCGCCAGAGCGACGACATGGAACAGGATGGCGATCGGGCTTTGCAGGGATTCCAGCCAGCCGTTGAACGCTTCCTGACCCTGAACCAGGCGCATCAGGCCCCACATCAGCACAACGGCGTAGATGGAGACGAAGATACTGGTGCCTTCACGGATCATGTAACCGGTGTAGAAGGCGTTCTTCAGCCACCAGTCTTTCTTCATTTCGCGGACGTAAGGTTTACGTTTGCTATCAGTGTTGTTCATGGTCTCAATCCTGCTCTCAATCTGGCTTGAACATGGCGATCATGTAGTCCTTGGCGCTTTCGACCTTGCCAAGCTGGATGGCCGCTGCCGGATCGACGCCCTTCGGGCACACTTCGGAGCAGTAGCCCACGAAGGTACAGCCCCAGACGCCTTCGTCCTGGCTGATGATGCGCATACGCTCTTTGGCGCCGGCATCACGGTTGTCGACGTTGTAACGATAGGCCAGAGCCAGTGCCGCCGGGCCGGTGAACTTCTTGTTGATGCCGTACTGCGGGCAGGCCGCGTAGCAGAGACCACAGTTGATGCACTGGGAGAACTGCTTGTACTGCGCCATCTGGGCCGGAGTCTGGATGTACTCGCCATCACACAGGCTGCGCGGCTCGCTCGGGATGATGTACGGCTTGATGCTCTCCAGCTTCTCGATGAAGTCGGACATGTCGACCACCAGATCGCGCTCGATCGGGAAATTGTTGAGCGGCTCGACGGTCATCTTGCCCGGCAGATAGTCGCGCAGGAACGCCTTGCAACCCAGCTTGGGCACACCGTTGACCATCATGCCGCAAGAGCCGCAGATCGCCATTCGGCAGGACCAGCGGAAGCTCAGGGTAGAGTCCAGGTGATCCTTGATGTACTGCAGGGCGTCCAGCAGAGACATCTCTCTCTGGTATGGCACCTGGAAGGTTTGCATCCAGGGCTCGTTATCCTGTTCCGGACGGTAGCGCAGGATCTCAATTTCAATCATCTCAGCCATTCTTCTTAGCCTCGTCTTGTTTCTCACCCTCGGAGCCGTACACGCGTTTTGCCGGCTGGGACTTAGTGATCTTCACATCGGAGTAATCGATGGAGGGCGTTTCGCCATTTTTGTAGAACGAGAGCGTGTGCTTGAGGAAGTTCACGTCATCGCGCTCTTCGTAACCATCCAGACGCTGGTGGGAACCGCGGGACTCTTTACGATTGATGGCGGAGTGCGCCATGGCTTCAGCCACGTCCAGCATGTAACCCAATTCGATGGCGTACAGCAGATCGGTGTTGAAGACAGAGGACTTGTCGTTGATCTTGACCTTCTTGTAACGGGCTTTCAGCTCGTTGATCTTGTCGATGGTGCCCTGCATCAGCTCTTCGGTACGGTAGATACCGACGCCGGCTTCCATGGACATGCCCAGCTCGTTGCGGATATCGGCCGGGTTTTCGGTACCGTCTATGTCCATCAGGGAGAGGTGCTGCTTGATGAGCGCCTCGGCCTTGGCGGCCAGCGCTTCGGTGTTGCCATGCTTCTGAGTCTTGGCAAATTCACCTGCCTGCTCACCGGCCAGCTTGCCGAATACCACGATCTCGGACAGGGAGTTGGAACCCAGACGGTTGGCACCGTGCAGACCGACGGAGGCACATTCGCCCGCGGCGTAGAGGCCGGGCAGACGGGTGGCACACTTGTTGTCAGTCTCGATACCACCCATGGTGTAGTGGGCAGTCGGACGTACCGGGATAGGCTCTTTGGCCGGGTCCACGTTGACGTAGGCTTTGGCCAGTTCGCAGATGAACGGCAGACGCTCTTTCAGGTACTTCTCGCCAAGGTGACGCAGGTCGAGGTGAACCACATCGCCCATCGGGCCCTGAATGACGCGGCCTTTCTGCTGCTCTTGCCAGAATGCCTGGGAAACGCGGTCGCGCGGACCCAGCTCCATGTATTTGCTCTTCGGCTGGCCGATCGGGGTTTCCGGGCCCAAGCCGTAGTCTTGCAGGTAGCGGTAGCCATCCTTGTTCAGCAGGACGCCACCCTCACCACGACAACCTTCGGTCATCAGGATGCCGGTGCCCGGCAGACCGGTCGGGTGATACTGGACGAACTCCATATCACGCAGCGGTACGCCGTGACGGTAGGCCAGTGCCATGCCGTCGCCGGTGACGATGCCACCGTTGGTGTTGTAGCGATAGACACGGCCAGCGCCGCCGGTTGCCACGATCACGGATTTGGCTTGGATGAAGCGGGTGATACCGTTCTGGATGTCGAAGGTCAGTACGCCCTGAACGCGGCCGTCGTCCACGATCAGATCAAGACAGAAATGCTCGTCGAAGCGCTTGATGCTCGGGTATTTGACGGAGGTCTGGAACAGGGTGTGCAGAATATGGAAACCGGACTTGTCTGCGGCGAACCAGGTACGCGGAACCTTCATGCCACCAAACGGACGCACGTTGGCTTTACCATCCGGCTTGCGGCTCCAGGGGCAACCCCAGTGCTCCAGCTGGATCATCTCTTTGGTCGCGTTGTTGACGAAGTATTCCACTACGTCCTGCTCGCACAGCCAGTCACCACCGGAGACGGTGTCGTTGAAGTGGTTTTCGAGGGAGTCGTCATCACGGACGACACCGGCGGCGCCGCCTTCGGCAGCAACCGTGTGGCTGCGCATCGGGTAAACCTTGGAAATCAGGGCGATGTCCAGGTCTGGCTGTGATTCGGCTATAGCGATAGCGGCGCGTAAGCCGGTACCGCCAGCACCGATGATGGCCACATCGGTCTTGATAATATCCACATCTGCCTCCTTAGGGATAGATTTGCTGGGCACGATTTTGCTCTATGAAAAAAATTCAGGCTTGATGCAAGTCAAACTGCTAGGTTTTATTCCCTTTTTATTGGTTATTTTTCTATAAAACACCCAAATCCCTGGATGAAAATGTCGTTATTATCGTCATTTATTGGTGTTACTGAGCAGTTGAACACCTAGCTACGAGCACTTTAACTTCTGGATTGTACGTAGTTTTCTTTCAATAAAATGCGAATCACCTCTCTTTTTAGGTACTCGCGAAAAAAATTTTAAGTTTTTTATTGTAATTTTTTAATGAGAATTATTGGCATTTATCTATTCGGATAGAAATAGGTAATCCGAAATGCTGCGGTGACTACGGCGGTGATCTGATAATCCCAGACGAATTACAAGGATTTCAAGGCGGGGTATTTGGCGGGTAATGTGAGATTACTCACTGAAAATTAAGCGCTATTTAGAAAAATAAAAGGGGCCTGTACGGCCCCTTTTGCTCATGCTCAAATGCGGAACATGCCGACCTGATTACTCAGTTCACCCGAAATGTTTTTAAGTTGTTCAGAGAGATGGCGCGAACTGTCTGCATCCACTGCCAGTTCGTCCGAGACATCTTTGACCGCCTGAATGTTGCGGCTTACCTCGTCGGTGACGGCCCGTTGCTCTTCGGCTGCGCTGGAGATCTGGGTCGCCATATCGGAGATCTGGTTGATCGAAGTGGTGATCTGCTCCAGCGCATGGGTGGCGTTGTTGGCGTCATCCACGCTGTTCTGGGCCAGTTGCTGGCCTTCATGCATGGTGCTGACCGCTCCCTGGGTATTGCGTTGCAGGGTTTCGATCATGCTGCGGATCTCGACAGTCGAGCTGTGGGTACGTTGTGACAAAACGCGCACCTCGTCGGCCACTACCGCAAAGCCACGGCCCTGTTCACCGGCCCGCGCCGCTTCGATGGCGGCGTTGAGCGCCAGCAGGTTGGTCTGCTCGGCGATGCCCTGAATGGTGGAGAGGATGGTGTTGATCTCCTGAGCGTTTTTCTCCAGTTCCTGAATGATGTTGGAGGCCTGTTCCACCTGGGTGGCCAGATCGGTGATGGAGCGCTGGTTGCGGGCGATCACCTGTTTGCCATGCTCGCAACTGCTGGAGGAGCTGCGGGCCGCTTCGGCAGTTTGCTCGGCGTTGCTGGCAACATCGACCGCAGTTGCCGACATCTCATGGACCGCAGTGGCGATCTGAGTGATCTCGTTTTGCTGGCGAGCCAGCCCCTCATTGGCCTTCTCCGCCATGCTGTGGGAGGACTTGGCCTGCTGGTTGAGTTGGCCGGAGGAGTTGGAAATGTCCTGCACCATCGCATGGAGCCGCTCAATGAAGGTATTGACGTGTTTGGCAACCGCGCCCACCTCATCTTCACGCTCGATCTTGAGGCGGCGGGTCAAATCGCCGTTGCCACGGGAGAGATCGGCAATTGCCTCGCCCAGGGTTTTCAGAGGCGCTAGCGAGCTGTTGATGGCGACATAGGAGAAGCCAGCCACGATCAATATGGTGATAAGTCCCTGAATAAGTGAGGAGGTGACCATGCGGCGTACCGACTGGTAAGCGGTTTCGTCATCCACCATCATGCCGTAATACCAATTGGTGTTGGGGATCGCGTTAAAGTCAAAGACCTCTTTCTTACCGCTGATCACCAGCTCGTTGATCGTACCGTCATGAGCGATCTGATTGATGTAAGACGCGGTCAACTCGGGGGCTAGCGTTGTGGCGGGTTTCAGACTCAGGGAGGCATCGGGGTGGGCGATGATGGTGCCGTTGCTGTCGACCAGAATGGCGTAAGTCCCCTCGGTAGTGACCGTCAGAATGTCCGAGATAAGGGCGCTGATAGAGACATCTCCGGCGATAACCCCCTGGGTGTTGCCACGCTGGAATGGCTCGGCGATGGTGACGATCAAACTGCCGTTAGAGACATCGGCGTAGGGCGCAGTGATGACCAGTTTACCGGCGGCAACTGCATCCTTGTACCAGGTGCGTTGACGGGGGTCATAATCGGCTGGCAGGCCGGAGGGGGTACTCTCGAGCATCTTGCCGTCAGCAGTACCGGCATAGACCCCCTCAAAGCCACCGGCATTCATGGCTTGGGCCAGATGGCTGATGGGTTCATCTTCTTTGGTGAATGCTTCCTTGGTGGTACTGACCATGCTGATGCGGGCATCGACCCAGTTGGAGATACCCTTGACGTTGGCCATGGAGCTTTCGTCAATGATGCTCCAGACCAGTCTCTGGGTTTCAGTGCGCAGTTGTGAGGTGTTGTACCAGACTTGCAGGCCGGTGATCACCAGGATGATGATCCCGATAGCCAAGACCAGCTTGTTTTTAATGGATAAGTTCATAGTGACATCCCTGTGAGCGTTAGTCTGAAGTGTGTGTGGAATCTAGTTATTGTTATGAGCCTCTGTTTATCGGCTGAAGTTGAACTCTTTGTATCCCGGTCAGCTATTTAAAGTTAGTGCCTAAATCAGTGGTTATCCATGCGCGTATCGCCCCCTCACTGTGTCAGAAAACGATCTGGTCGATTGGTGAAGATTCCATCGACTCCCATGCTAGAGAGCGTTTCATAATCTTCTGGATAATCAACGGTATAAACCAGAACTTTGAGCCCCCTGTGATGGGCATCTGCAACCAGAGATTGATCCACAAAATCCACGTCGCAGTTGAGTGACCAGGCCCCCAGCTCGTCGGCAAACTGCGCCAGGTTGAGTGGCTGATTGGCGGTCAGGGCACCGAGCCGGATATCGGGCCGCGAGGCGGCAAATCGGGCCAGCTCCGGGTGATGGAAGGAGGAGACCACCCACTGCCCGGGAGTAAAGCCCAGCTCGGCCTCTGCCCGTCGGGTCAGGGCTGCCACCGCATCGGCGGTATGGGCACCCTTGAGCTCGATATGCAACTCGCAGCGTCCGGCGATGATCTCCATTACCTGCCACAGGGTCGGGATCACCTCTCCCTCACCGGCATCGAGCTGCTCCAGATAGGAGCGGGATTGCTCGGTCAGCACCCCCTTGCCATTGGTGCAGCGCTCCAGCCGCCGGTCGTGGAAGACCCACAACTCGCCATCGGCCGCCTGCACATCGATCTCGATGGCTGATGCTCCCAGCTCCAGCGCTTTGGCCATCGCCTTGAGGGTGTTCTCCGGTGCCAGACCGCTGGCGCCACGATGGGCAATAATCTGCATGTTCTGCTCCTTTTACCTCGCGGATCAGCCGCGGCTCAGGTGAATGTCGATCTGTTGATGGGGCAGGGTAAGTCCCTGCTGCTGCATCTTCTCCAGCACCAGCGAGTGAACCTCGTGGGTGATGGGCATCCGGTGATCCATGTTGTTGACGTAGAGGCGGATCTCGTAGATCAGTGCCGAGTCGGTGAATTCGATCAGGAAGACCTCTGGCGTCGGCGTCTCCAATACCAGGGTCGATGCCTGGATGGACTCTTCCAGAATGCGCTGCACCAGTTTCGGATCCCGGGTCAGGCCGATCCGGATCCGCAGTTTGACCCGGGTGATGGCATCGGAGAGTGACCAGTTGATGAACTGTTCGGTGATGAAAGCCTTGTTGGGCACGATGATCTCCTTGCGATCCCAATCCACGATAGTCGTCGCCCGGGTTTTGATCTTGGTGACGGTGCCGGTGAGATCGCGGATGGTGACGGTGTCACCGAGCCGGATCGGCTTCTCAAACAGGATGATGAGGCCGGAGACAAAGTTGGCGAAGATCTCCTGCAGACCGAAACCCAGCCCCACCGAGAGGGCGGCGACCAGCCATTGGGTCTTCGACCAGTCGATGCCGAGCATGGAGAAGCCGGTGAGGGCGCCGATCAGGATCACCAGATACTTGCTGGTGGTCGTGAGGGCAAAGCCGGTACCCGGGGAGAGGCTGAGGTGTTGCAGCAGGGTCAGCTCCAT
Organism: Aeromonas sp. 55A; assembly: GCF_051919665.1. Taxonomy (NCBI): domain Bacteria; kingdom Pseudomonadati; phylum Pseudomonadota; class Gammaproteobacteria; order Aeromonadales; family Aeromonadaceae; genus Aeromonas; species Aeromonas sp. 55A. The sequence continues at coordinate 2,737,585 of NZ_JBQBEH010000008.1, forward strand.
CAGCCCCGGCAGGTTGCGGGCTGTCACCACGGTCAGGATAAAGACGAAGGCGGTCAGCATCAGATCCTGCAAGGTGATGGCCGAGAGCTGCTCGATGCCGCCAATCTTGCTGCTTACCTGCCACACCTCGATATTGCTGAGGAAGCTGAAGGCGGAGTTGAGATCCGACCATTGCACCACCACCAGCATGGTGAAGCCCAGCATCAGCAGGGTACGCACCAGCCCCAGCGACTGGGCACTGATGGTATCGAGATCCAGCTCAGTCTCTTCCACCACGTCCGGGGTCTCGGAGCTCAGCTCGTCATGCCCCTCTTCCCGGCCGCGCTGGGCCAGGATCTCGGCCCGCTTGCTCTTGGCGCGCTCGAAGGCGAGGCGGCGGCGCTGGATCAGCATCCAGCGTCTGGCCAGATAGTAGACCAGCAGGCAACCCAGCCCCATCAGCAGGCTAAGCTCCAGCTGGCGCAGCAGGGTGCGCGAGGTATAGAAGTAACCAAACAGGGCGCCAATCACCGCCAGCAGTGGCGCCAGCATCAGGCTGTTCCAGATGAAGTGGTGCAGCAGATGGGGCTTGGTCATGTCGGTCTGGCCCCAGGTGAGTGGCAGCCGCTCCCGGTTGAGGCGGGCAAAGAAGAGCAGCAGCCAGAGTGCACCGATCATGAAGGCCATCCGGCCGAGAGAGTCGTAGAAGGCGTGCTCCTGATAGCTGTTGGCCATCCCCTGTACGAAGAAACTCGGGATCAGCACCAGCAGCAGGGTGCGAAACTGCCCCCATACCTTTTGCACCTGTTCCCGGGGCCAACGGAAGTGGTGGATCAAAATCCCCCGCTCCAGCGTCAGGTGGCGAGCCATCACCAGTGCCAGCAGCAGAAACCAGATCTCGCCAAGGCCGCGCGCCACCGCCACCGCAAACGGGTATTGCCAGGCCCCTTCGAGCAGGCCGCGCACCATCAACACCATGGCGGGCAAGGGGAGGGCGGCAAGGAGGGAGCGCAGCAGCAAGCGGCTGGTGAGGCTGAATTTGTCCTGGGTTACCTTGCCGATCCGCGGCGCAATATGGTCACAATAGAGGTTCAGGTGACGAGCCAGCTTGAACCAGCTCCAGGCCAGCACCAGCAGACCAATACCGGCCAGCGTGAGGCTCAGCGGGCTGTTCTCGGCGATGGCGTAGGGCAGTTGCAGCCAGTTATCCGGGTTGAAGGCCAGGGTCAGCGCGGCGGGAATGCCGAGCATCACCTGTGGGGTAAAGGGGCGCACATCTGGCATCCAGAACAGGTGGCTGGCGCTTATTTCGCGGATCTCGTCGATCTTGCTGTTCTGGCGGCTGTAGAGCAGTTTGAGGCGGGTCTGCTCCTGAATGAGGGTGTCTGAGGCGTCGTTGAGCCGGGTCAGCAGTTGGCGCCGGGCCTTGAGCAGGTTGTCGAGCACCGCTTGCTGCGGCCGATCCAGCGTTACTTCCTCTTCGGCCATCAGCTTGTCGCGCAGCTGGCGGGTATCCTTGAGCCCATCCTGCTCGCTCTCGTACTGGTACTTGGCCATGCGGGCGCTGACGATGGCGGACTCCAGCTTGTCGAGGGGGAACTGGGGAGGAAGATCGGAGAGTTTGCTGCGCAGGTTCTCGCCGTAGGCATTACTGATCTGCAGCCATTCCAGCTGTTCGCGTACCGAGTTGACCAGCTCATTCAGTTCAAACAGATTCTTGTCGACGCTGCGCTGCTCGTCCTGCACCCGCTCAATCTGATCCTCCAGCGTGCCGAGCTGGATGGAGAGTGCCTGATTCTGCTGTTGCTGCTCCAGCAGCAGCGGCATGTCGGTGGTGAGTTGTTTGCGCAGCCGCTCGCTCTCCTCCAGCGCCTGCTCGGTCTTCTCCCTCCGCAGCTGGTTCTGCTGGGTCAGCAGGCTGGCTTGCCACTCATCCTCGTCAGCGATGGCCAGATTGAGCTCCTGCAGCTTCAGCTTGCCGAGATCGTTGCGCTGCTGGGCCGAGAGCTGCTCCAGCTCCAGCATCTGGATCCGGTCGGAGAGGCTCTGCTCTTTCATTCTGGTCAGCAGCAGCTGTGCCTCCTGCTGGCGATCCGATTCGCTGCTGAAGCTCAGTCGCTCCAGCTGGCTGCGGGTCAGTTGCAGCTGTTTGCGCAGATCGTCCACCCGCAGGTGATACTCCTGCCCGGTGCTCTCCAGCTGGTTGAGGCTGTCCATCACCCCCTGCCGCTCCTTGCGCAGGTTGAGCTGGCGGTTGCTGCTCAGGCCAATGGCCTGGCGCAGCGCCTCCTCCTTGAGGCTCGCCAGCGGCGGGCGAGCAGCGGGCTGATAGTTGTGCAGGCTCTCCTTGAGGCGCGCCGACTCCTTGGGGTAATCGATGAGGATCTGCTGATAGGCTTTACTCTGCTCCCGGTAACGCTCGGCCTCTCTGGCAAATTGCAGCGCCTGCTGGTAGCTCTCCCGCAGTTTCTGGTTTTCCGGGGTATCGCTCTTGGGCACGCTCTGCAACAGGGATTCGGCCTGGGCAATGGCATCGTCGGCGCGCACGGTTGGCGGCAACAAGAGAAGGGAGAGCAGCAAGAGGGTGAGCAGGCGTTGCAACATGAGGCTCGTTTCCGTTCAGAAGAGGTGGCCCTAGCCTAAAACAGGGCAGGGAGGCGGGTAAAGCAGTCTATATTAATGATTCATAACACAAATAACAGGAAGTCGTGCTGCCGTTTCGCTATGATCCCGGCCGCTTTCTCTCCACCGAGTCGAATATGTCAGCTGTTGATCTGGGCACAGCCCCGCTATCTCGCCTTTTCTGGCGTTACGTAACCCCGACCGTGGCGGCCATGCTGATCACCGGCATCTATGTCACCATCGATGGCATCTTCGTTGGCCATGTGCTGGGTCAGGATGGCATGGCCGGTCTGATGCTGGCTTATCCCATCTGCGCCGTGCTCTATGCGGTGGGGGCGCTGATCGGCATGGGGGCCTCGTCGCTGGTCTCCTTCTATCTGGGGCAGGGCAATCCGGCCAAAGCCCGCCATATCGTCGGCAATGCCCTGGTGATTGTGTTGCTGGCCTCGGCACTGCTCAGTTTTATCGGGATCCGTTATGGCGAGCCCATGCTGGCCTGGATGGGGGCGGAGGGGGATATCTTCACCGCCGGGCTCTCCTACCTGCAGGCCTACGCCTGGCTTGGCGTCTTTGCGGTGCTGTCGATGGCGTTCAGCTCGCTGCTGCGCAACGATGGCCGCCCCGGATTTGTCACCCTCATCATGGTAGTCGGGGGGCTGCTCAACGTGCTGCTCGACTATCTGCTGATGGTGGTGTTTCCGTTCGGACTGGCCGGGGTGGCGACGGCCACCATGCTCTCCCAGGCGGTGACGGGCCTCGCCTGCCTGTGGCACTTCTTCACGCCGCGCAGCCAACTGCGGATAAGCTGGGACACCTTGCGCCCTGATCTGCGGCTGATGGGCGAAACGGTGCGCCTCGGGGTCTCCAGTTTTCTGATGTACCTCTATCTCTCTGTGGTGCTGGCGCTGCACAACAAGGCGTTGCTAGCGGTGGGTACTTCGCTGCATGTGGCGGCCTACGGGGTGATCAGTTACACCGAGGCCTTCTTCTATCTGGTGTTTGAGGGGATCGCCATGGGTATCCAGCCCATCGCCAGCTTCAACGCGGGCGCCGGTCACTGGCGGCGGGTGCTGCGGATCCGCAACCTGGCACTCGGAGTGACGTTGGGGATCGCCCTGTGCGCCATGTTCCCGCTCTATCTGTGGCCGGAGGCGGCGGTCTATCTGTTTGCCGGGGACAACGCTACCTTGCTGCCGGTGGCGAGCCTCGGGATCTGGCTCTACTTCTGGGGGTTGCCGATGGAGGGCTTGCTGCTGGTGGGGGCCACCTACTTCCAGGCCATCAATCGGGCCCGCATCGCCTCCCTGCTCACCGGTGGCAAGCTGGTGCTGATCGGCGGTTTCTTGTGGGGATTCTCGACCCTGTGGGGCGTGCCCGGGGTCTGGCTGGCATTGCCAACGTGCAGCTCGCTGCTGGTGTTGGTGATGTGGCGGGCGATGCGTCGGGAGTCCGGCGCCCACGCGCTGGCCGGATAGGTAATCAGGTTCGACGTGCAGATAGCAGACAGGCAGCCATGGGCTGCCTGTTTTGTTAGAGGATGTTTTGTTAACGGGCTCTGCCGATTCAGGGCTTGAAGGCGCCGATAAAGATAGCGGGATCGACCCGGGTGTCGTTGAGGCTGACGTTCCAGTGCATATGGGGGCCGGTAGCGCGGCCGGTCGAACCGACTCGCCCGACGATGCCGCCACGCGGCAGGCTCTGGCCGAGCTTCACATCTACCTTCGACATGTGGCAGAACATGCTGATGAGCCCCTGACCGTGGTCGACAAAGACGGTATTGCCATTGAAGAAGTAGTTGCCGATCAGGATCACCTTGCCTGCGGCGGGGGACTTGATCGGGGTGCCGGCGCCCACTGCGAAGTCGAGGCCGGAGTGGGGATTGCGCTCCTCGCCATTGAAGAAACGACGCAGGCCAAACGGGCTGGAGAGGGGGCCGTTGACCGGCTTGTCGAACATCAGGTTGCTCGGCTGGTTGGGGCTGAAGGTCTGGTAAGCCCGGGTCTGCTCCGCCAGCTCGCGGTTGATACGTGTCATATCCTCGGCGAGCGGATTGACCTGACGGCTGTTCTTGAGCTTGATGTGCTGCTCGCGGTAGTGCTTGGGGGTGACGGTGAAGCCAAGCGTGCGCCCATCACCGGTAGTCAGCTGCTGGGCCCCAAGCGGGCTCTTGAGGGAGATGCCGACGATGGCGATCCACTGGCCATCTTCCTGCACGACCAGTACGGGCTTGCCCTGATAATGGGCTTGTGGCGCCGTGGATGCCTTGCCAAGGGGCACGACGGCCACGCCACCCGGCACCGGATGGTTGAGCAGGCGACTGATAAAACCCTCGGCCAGGGCTGACTGGCTGGCCAGTAACAACAACAGACAACACACAACTCTCATGACGATACCACTCGATGTTAAAGCGCCCGGGATGGCGGGATGACAACCCTCTGTCCGGTATTCGTCGATCACTAAAGGGTGAGCACGACACGTAGGCCACGACAGTAGCGGTTGGGGGAGGGAGCAGATTGTGCCTCGTTATGGTCGGGGCAGCCAGAGGCGAGGCGTGGCTGACGCCCCTTTTGTGTATATCTGCGTCAGGTTTTATGTCGTAGTCGGGCCGCTTCGCCATTGAGTCGCCCCCGCCCTGGCTCTAGAATCGGCTTCCGGCACTGATGCCACCGACACTCCGAGGAGACGATATGAACGGATTACCCCCTTTGCGCACCACACCGGCCCGGTACACGACAGGTCGTGGCTGGCTCTGGGTTCGCAGCGGGTTCGATATCTTCAACAAGGGGATGGGGATCAGCGTGGCCATGGTGCTGGTCTGGTTTATGGTGGGCATGCTGCTGGAGCAACTGCCAGCGGGTGGCCTTATCTCCCAGCTGCTCTACATGGTGTGGGGCGCGGGTTGGGTGGCGGTCGCCGCTCGGGGTTATCGGGGGGAGCCGCTGCAGTTTGCCGATCTCTTCGCCGGTTTTCGCCACAAGCTGACCCCGCTGATGCTAGGCGGTCTGCTGGTGTTGCTGCTGTTCAGCCTGGTGGGCCTCGTCTGTCTCGGTCTGCTCTCCATGTGGGGGCTGCTCCCGCTGCTGACGCAGGATCCCGAGAGCATGGTGGTCTCTGCCAGCCAGTTGCAACAACTGCTGCTGGTGTTGCTGGTGGGTATGCTGCTTATCATTCCCGTGCTGATGGGGGTCATCTTTGCTCCTGCGCTGATCTACCACCACGATATCGGCATCATTCAGGCGGTACGGCTGAGCTTCTTCGGCTGCTGGCGCAATATTTTTCCCTTCTTCTGGTGGGGGCTGCTCTCAGCCATTTTGTTGCTGTTTGGCGCTGTGCTGTTGCTGGTAGGTCTGCTGGTGGTGATCCCGGCGCTCAACTACTCCATCTATGTGGCTTATCAGGATATTTTCCTGGACGAGAGTGCGCAGCCGGAAGCGCCGCACTCAGAACCATTCGGATTTGAAGCCTGAGCAAGGGATCAGAGTGAAGAAGGGGCCCGCAGCGGCCCCTTCGTTATGTTTGGGTGTGCGGAGTGCTTACTCCTGCCAGATGGGATCCGCCGCCATGCGGGCCAGCAGAAAATCGAGGAAGCTGCGCAGCAGTGGCGACATCTGCTTGCGAGTGGCATACACCCCGTAGACGCCGAGGCGCTTGGGCTGCCAGTCGGTCAGCAGGGGCACCAGTTCCCCACGCTCCAGATAGGGTTGTGCCGAGTAGCGTGGCTGCAGGCTGATCCCTGCGCCTTCCAACGTTGCTTCCAGCAGCAGGTTGGAGATATTGGCGCTCAGGTTACCACTGACCGGCACTGACTCGGGACCGTCCGGTCCATTGAACTCCCACAGGCTCTTGCCAAAGTAGGTGTAGGTGAGGCAGTTGTGCAGCGCCAAATCCTGCACCTTGTGTGGCATCGGATGACGGGCCAGATAGGCCGGGCTGGCACAGACTACCGAGTGGCAGGTGCCGAGACGGCGCGCCACCAGATTGGGGTCGAGGTCGTTGGTGATGCGCACCGCCAGATCGATCCGCTCCTCTACCAGATTGACGGTTCTGTCGAGCAGCAGAATGTCGATGGCCGTCCCCGGGTATTGCGCCAGATAGTCGTTGGCAGCCCCGACCAGCAGCGCTTCTGACAGGGAATAGCTGCTGGTGATCCGCAGTTGTCCCTTGGGGGCGTCATCTCCCTTCACGGCGATCTGCTCCATCTCTTCGCCGAGTGCCAGCATGGCGCGGGCCCGGTTCAGCGCCTCCTCTCCTGGCCCGGTCAGGCTCAGACGACGGGTGGTGCGGTGCAGCAGGCGGGCGCCCATCCAGCTCTCCAGCTCGGCCAGATAGCGCGACACCATGGCGCGCGACATATCCAGTTTCTCTCCGGCGCCGCTCAGGCTCCCTTGTTCGACTACGCTGACAAAGACCCGCAAGGCGGTCAGTCGATCCATGTCTGGCTCTCTATATGTTCGATATGTGCAACAGTTATGCGCTTTTTATGCTGTATTTGCACCTTAAGTGATCCAATACACTGTGTCCATCAAATGAACCCCCGAATACTTAATGAGGAATAGATGATGAACAACACCCTGATCCGCAACCTGACTCTGGCGACCACCCTGCTGAGTGGCGCCGCACTGGCCGCCCCCCTGAGTGTGACCGTCTACAACCCTGGCGAGAAGGCGATCTTCCCGGTCTCCTCCTCACTGGTGACCGGTGACAAAGAGGCCATCCTGATCGATGCCCAGTTCGACGTGCAAAATGGTCAGGCGCTGGTCGACATGCTCAAGAAGAGCGGCAAGAAGCTGACCACTGTCTATATCAGTGCCGGTGACCCCGACTTCTACTTCGGTCTGGAGCCGGTCATGGCGGCGTTCCCGGATGTCAAAGTGCTGGCCGACCAGCATGTGGTTGACCATATCAACAAGACCAAGGATGCCAAGCTGAGCTATTGGAGCCCGATCCTCGGCAAGGGCGCACCGAAGAGCCTGACCGTGCCGCAAGTGATGACCGCCAGCCACCTGACGCTGGATGGCGAGAAGATTGAGATCAAAGAGATGAACACCCCGAATGCCTACCTCTGGGCCCCTTCCATCAAGACTGCTTTTGGTGGTGTACCGGTCTACCACGGGGTGCATGTCTGGATGGCGGACAGCCAGACCAAGGCGGCCCGCAGTAACTGGGTCAAGGCGCTGGACAACCTGCTGGCCCTGAAACCCGAGCGCGTGGTACCGGGCCACTTCCTGGGGACTGCTCCCAAAGGCACTGCTGCTGTGACCTTTACCCGTGACTATGTAGAGCGTTTCGAACAGGAGCTGGCCAAGGCGAAAAACTCCGGTGAGCTGATTGAGGCTCTGAAGAAGGCCTATCCGGCACTGCCGGTTGACGATGGTCTGGCCATCGGTGCCAAGGTCAATACCGGCGAGATGAAGTGGTAAGCCACTGAGCCTGCTTTCCCTGTGTTTTTTTACCGGGCCTAAGGGCCCGGTTTTTTATCCGAGATTGAAGTGAGAATGAAGATGAGCGAACAACAAACTACCCTCCATTATGTCTATGACCCGCTCTGTGGCTGGTGCTACGGTGCCGCCCCCCTGTTGCAGGCGGCAGCCACCATTGCCGGACTCAAGATCGAGCTGCATGCGGGCGGCCTCTGGATGGGTAGCCGCCGTCAGCCGATGGGCGAGGCATTGCGTGATTATGTGCGCCCCCATGATCAGCGGATCGAGGCGCTGACCGGCCAGCATTTTGGCGAGCGCTACTTTAACGAACTGCTGCTGCGCGAAGGGTGTCTGCTGGACTCCGAGCCGCCGATCCGTGCGGTTTTGGCCGTCACGGCCTTGGGGGGGGATGGGTTGGCTATGTTGCACCGGATCCAGCAATCCTACTATCGGGACGGGATCTGGATTGGTGAGCCGGCATTTCTCGCCACGCTGGCGGCAGAGCAGGGGGTCAGTGAAGACGCGTTCCAGCAAGCCTATCTGCAGGCCCCCTTGCTGCAACATCTGGCAGATAGCCAGGGCTGGATGAAACGGCTGGGTGGTCAGGGTTATCCCACCCTTGGGCTGATGCACAAGGGGCGGGTCACGCCTGTACGGGTTGCCGATTTTCTGGGGGAGCCGGATGCTCTGAGCACGCATCTGCTGGCTCTAATGACATGATGGCTGTTATTTGAACACGAGACCGCGTCAGGAAAGGTGTCCAGGGCCGATAGGCAGACAAGCACAGAAACGGTATGAAATCCTTCTGTTTTCCGGGTGCAGGCTATGCTCTATATGACCATTCCCGGTGGATGTTGCGGGAGTGAAGACTCATTTCAAGGAAGCCCTTATATGTTCAAAAACATGTCCATCGGCCAGAAACTGAGTGCCGGATTTGCCATCCTGGCCTTGTTGGTACTGGGCTTGGCCTGGTTTTCAATCAGCCAGCTGGCAAAGCTCTATGGTGATACCGAAACCATCACAGGTAATTTGCTGCCTTCTACTCGTCTGGCGAGCCAGATGCATGTCGCAGTGCTGGATGCGCGTCGTTCAGAGTTGGCCCAGGTCATCGGTGGCCTGAACAAGGATGAGCAAGAGGTAAGCGATCGCACCCTGACCTTCAATAAGGCCAAGCAGGAATTTGAGCAAGCAGCCCAAAAATATGGTGCTTTACCTTTCACTACTGGTGAAGAGAAGCAGGTTTATGAGCAGGTGGTTGCGGCGGGGGCCAAGTATTTTTCGGTGCATGACCAGCTGATAAATGCCTTTGCTGCTGGCGATCTGGATAAAGTCAGAAGTCTGCGCAAAAACGAGACTCGTGCCGCATTGGAAGAGGTTGGTGCCAAGTCTTATCGTTTGCGGGAGATCAATAACGAGATTGCCGATGAGATGGTGAAAGACATTGCGGCCATGTATAGCAATGCCAGAACCATGAGCATTATTGTCAGCCTGGTGACGCTGGGTTTTGTGGTGGTGATTGCCTGGCTGTTGACCGCCCAGATCCGCAATCCGGTGATGGCCCTGCTGGAGCAGACCCGCCGTGTCTCCTCCGGTGATCTTACCTCCCGCATCGATATGCAACAGTTCAACAATGATGAACTGGGGACTCTTGCCAAAGGGTTTGGCGAGATGCAGACCAATTTGCGTACCCTGGTCAGTGAAGTCTCGGGCTCAGTGGTGCAACTGAGTTCGGCCACCGAAGAGATGAGCTCGGTAGCAAGGCAGTCAGCGGCCAACATGAGTGCCCAGCAGCATGAACTTAATCAGCTGGCAACCGCGATGAACGAGATGCAGGCTACGGTTCAGGAGGTTTCTCGCAACACCAGCGATGCCGCCAGTGCCGCCACCTCGGCCAGCGAAACCGCAGAGATTGGGGCCAAGACTGTTAATGACTCTATTTTGCGCATCGAGCGGGTGGCGGGGGCCATCGAGAGCACTGCAGTGGTGATCCGCCAACTGGGCGATGATAGCCGCAATATCGGCATGGTGCTGGAGGTGATCCGCGGCATTGCCGAACAGACCAACCTGCTGGCATTGAACGCGGCGATTGAAGCGGCCCGGGCCGGTGAGCAGGGACGGGGTTTTGCGGTGGTGGCTGATGAGGTGCGTACTCTGGCCAAACGAACCCAGGACTCCACCTCCCAGATCAATACCATCATTGCCGAGTTGCAGCAGCGTGCCGAACAGGCGGGCAGTACCATGCAACAGAGTCAGGAGCTGATGAACACCACGGTAGCTACCGCGCGGGAAGCGGGCGAGTCTATCTCCCAGATCAGTGGCTCGGTCAGCAGCATCTCCCACATGAACATCCAGATTGCAACGGCCACCGAAGAGCAGGGCGCGGTGAGCGAGGAGCTCAACCGTAACGTGGTCAATATCAGTCATGCTTCCGAAGAGGTGGCCGCCGGTGCCACCCAGATGGCTCAGGCGTGCAACGAGTTGAACCACCTGGCTACCCAACTGCAGGATATGGTGCGCCGTTTCAGGGTGTAATCCATCGGCGAGTCAAACAGCTCGATTACCGCGAGGTGATCGGGCTTTTCTGTTTTGGAGGGGCAGCCAGAGAGGCTCACTGCAAGTGGATGACTTGTCCCGCCGGACGATATTGTGCATGCTGATGGCCCATTTTCCAGGCAGGACTCTTGCTGTATGAATCTTCGCGATCTCGAATATCTGGTGGCGCTGGATGAGGAAAAACATTTTCGCAAAGCCGCTGAACGCTGCTTTGTCAGTCAACCCACCCTGAGCGGCCAGCTGCGCAAGCTGGAGAATGAACTCGGGGTCATTTTGATCGAACGTACCTCGCGCAAGGTGCTGTTTACCCCGGCTGGCGATGCCATGGCCCATCAGGCTCGTCGGGTGCTCAAGGAGGTGCGCGAGCTCAAGAGCATGGGTCAGCACTTCTCCGAGCCGATGTCCGGGGAGATCCATATCGGTTTTATTCCGACCGTGGGCCCCTACCTGTTGCCCCGCATTATCCAGACCCTGCGTGAGCATTTTCCCCAGCTGGAGTTCTATCTCTATGAGGAGCAGACCCAAACCCTGCTCAAACGGCTGGAAGAGGGGGAGCTGGATTGCGTCATTCTGGCCGAGATGCCGGGGATGGAGGGGTTTGGTTCAATCCAGCTCTACCACGAGCCGATGTGGTTGGCTGTGCCTTGCCATCACCCCGAAGCACAGGCCAGACAGGTGCCACTCGGCAATCTCAAGGGCAAGAAATTGCTGATGCTGGCCGATGGCCACTGTTTGCGGGAGCAGGCGATGGGATTCTGTTTCGCCGGCGGGATAGGTGAGGATCAACGCTTCAAGGGGACCAGTCTCGAGACGCTGCGCAACATGGTGGCCGCCGGTAGCGGCATGACCCTGGTGCCAAAGCTGGCCGTACCCGCCGATCATGATGAGGGAGGTGTGAGCTATCGTCCTGTGGTTGACCCTGTGCCGGGTCGTACCATCTCGCTGCTCTATCGCCACTACTCGGTACGTCGCCCCTGTTTCAACGAGCTGGCAGCCTCGATTGCCACGCTGATGAGCAAGCAGTTGGCCCAATAAAAAAACCGGCAGCCAAGGCTGCCGGTTTTGCTTCTGCCGCGAGAGCAGCTTAGAAGATATCGTCGGTTGAGACAGGCCCTTCCACATCGGGGTTGTCACCACCATAGACCTGATTGCCGTCCGAACTGGGCGCGGCGTAACGGGTCGGCTCGGTCCCTTCCTTGAAGTATTCGTCGGTTCCGCCACTGGTCGCCAGCAGTCCGGTTTCGCTGTCAATCTTCACCGTCATGATCCCTTCGGGAACCGGCATCTTGTGCTCCGGCAGCTTTTTGAGGGCGACTTTCATGAAGTCGATCCAGATAGGCTGTGCAGCGCCACCACCAAACTCGGCACGGCCAAGGCCACGCTGGTGGTTGTCAAAACCGATCCAGGAAGTAGCTACGATGTCCGGGGTATAGCCGGAGAACCAGGCATCCCGCGATTCGTTGGTGGTACCGGTTTTGCCGGAGATATCGTGACGTTTCAGGTCACGGGCTGCACGCCAGCCGGTACCACGCCAGCCGTTGCCACCCCAGATGGCTGTGCTCAAGGTGTCGGTGATCAGGAACGCGCTCTGGGCACTGATGGTATGCGGGGCGATGGTTGGCGCGAGAGGGGTCTGCGTGCCATCTTGTGCTGCGCCATCAACAGTTGGCTCCGGCAGTGTGCTCTGCTCGGACGCCGTCTGCTGTTCGCAATTGTTGCAGGCAATGGCAGGATTGGCCTGATAGAGGGTGTTCTCCAGGCTGTCGGTGACTTTGTCGATGAAGTATGGGGTCACCAGGAAGCCACCGTTGGCCAGTACCGAGTAACCACGCACCACCTCGAGGGGGGTAAATTCGGCTGCGCCCAGCGCCAGCGACTCATGGGGCGAGATGAAGTCGCGGGGGAAGCCAAAGCGTGTCAGACCGTCGATATAGGTATCCAGACCGATGGCGCGCATCAGTCGAACCGACATCACGTTCTTGGACTTGGCCAAACCCAGACGCAGCGGGGTGGGGCCATCATAAACGGCCGGGGAGTTCTTGGGCTGCCACATGGGCCCTTTTGACGGATCCCACTGGTTGATTGGCGCATCGTTGATGAGCGACGCCAGGGTATAGCCGTGCTCCAGCGCGGTCGCATAGAGGAAAGGCTTGATATTTGAACCGATCTGGCGACGCGCCTGATCGACCCGGTTGAATTTGGATAGTTCGAAGCTGAAGCCGCCAACTACTGCTTCCAGCGCGCCATTTTTCGGGTTCATGGCAACCAGCGCGGCGTTGACGTCCGGGATTTGGGCCAGCAGCAACTCTTCGCCCTCTTCCCGCACCCAGATCTGGGCGCCGACTTTCAGTACATCGCGTGCCGATTTCGGGGCATAGCTTTGGCGGTCGTCGGTAATAAAGGAGCGAGCCCATTTAATGCCGTTCCAGCCCAGCTCTGCTTCCTTGCCATTTTTAAGTACCAGTGTGGCGCTACGGTCACCGAGCTTGGTAACTACGGCCGCCATCAGCGGATCATAAGTGGGTTGCTTGCCAAGGTGGGCCACGATCTGCTCGTAATCCCAAGCTGTTTCGCCTGCCTTCCACAACTGGGCCGTCGGGCCACGATAGCCGTGACGCATATCGTAGGCAAAGACGCCATCCAGCAGTGCCTGTCTGGCGGCCCGTTGGCGTTCGGCAGAGACGGTAGTGTAGACGTGTAGGCCCATGGTGTAGGCATCTTCACCAAACTGCTCTACCATCTTCTGGCGTACCATTTCACCCAGATAGGGAGCGTGCAGGGTCACTTCGGCGCCGTGAAAACGGGCCTTGATCGGCATTTTGGACGCTTCGTCAAACTGGGCCTGGGTGATCTTGCCGGTCTCCAGCATCCGACCAAGCACAACGTTGCGGCGCGCAAAGGCGCGCTCTGGGGATCGGATGGGGTTGAGCATGGAGGGGGCTTTGGGCAGACCGGCAATGATGGCGATCTCGTCCAGCCCCAGATCCTTGACCTCTTTACCAAAATAAACCTGAGCCGCAGCACCGATCCCGAAGGAGCGATAACCGAGAGGGATCTTGTTGAGGTACAGTTCGAGGATCTCGTCTTTTGAGAGATTCTGCTCGATCCGCCAAGCCAGGAAGACCTCCTTTATCTTGCGGATGATGGTTTTCTCATTGCTCAGGAAGAAGTTGCGTGCAACCTGCTGGGTAATGGTGCTGGCACCCTGACGGGCATGACCTGATACGGCCCAGACGGAGGCGGCGCGAATAATACCGATGGGGTCAATGCCGGGGTGCTCGTAGAAGCGGGCATCTTCGGTTGCCAGTACGGCATCGATCATTGGTTGGGGGATTTCATCCAAGCGCAACGGAATGCGACGGATTTCACCATATTGGGCGATCAATTCCCCATCTCGGCTGTAGACCCTCATCGGGGTTGCCAGTTTGACATCACGCAGTGCGGTGACATCGGGCAGTTGGGGTTTGATATAGAAGTAGATACCGATGAGGCTGGCAACACCCAGCACAGCACCCAGCATCATGACAATAAACAGGCGAACGAGCCATTTCAGCATGGAAGAACTACCAATCGTCTTAAATTTAGCCAACGGGCGCAGAGTATAGCCCTTTTGCCATCTGGAATTCGAGGTTTTCCTGTGGCAAGTCACCCATCGACAGGATGCGAGAGGTTAGCACTACAGTGAGCAATAACCAAGGTGCCTCCCTTTATCTCAAGAAAGCGAGGTGGGTCACTTTTCGGTATAAACTTTATGACATTGATAGTTAGAGCATTTAGGATGGATCAAGCTCTCATCTGATTAGAGTGTCCTACACTCAATTCAGGTATAAAACCCAATAACGCATGGATGTGTATATGTTTGGGCTATTTAATAAGGGATCCCTCCTCCCCTTGGTGGGCATTGATTTCGGTAGCCAGACCATCAAGGCCGTTACCCTCACTGGTCGTCCCGGCAAGCTGCATATTGAATCTGTTGCCGAGGTCGCCACCCCGAAAGGTACGCTGGTTGATTACCAGCTACAGGATATCGAGCGGGTCAGCCCATCTTTGAAAACCCTCAAGCGCCTTATCTCTGGCCACAGCGATTATGCCGCGACAGCGGTGACTGGTTCCAATGTGATCACCAAGGTCATCCAGATTGATGCTCGCCTTGGTGACAAGGAGCTGGAGAGTCAGGTGCAGCTGGAGGCCGAACAGATAATTCCCTTTCCCCTCGATGAAGTCAGCCTCGATTTTGAGGTGCTGGACACCAGCGCCAGTGAAGATCGTCAGGATGTCCTGTTGAGCGCAGCCCGTACTGAGAGCGTCAATGGCCGGGTCAGCGCTCTCGCTGAGGCTGGCATTGCCGTCAAGGTAGTGGATGTGGGAGCCCATGCCTTGGGGCGGGCCGTTGTGGCCTGTTTGCCCGAGTTGCAGGAGAGTGAGCGACCGATCGGGGTGATCGACATTGGCGCCAGTGCCATGACCTTCGCAGCCTTGGTCAAGGGAGAGGTGATCTACTCGCGCTTGCAGAATTTCGGCGGTGATCAATATAGCCAGGCGCTCTCTTCCTTTTATGGCATGACGCTGGATGAAGCTGAGCAAGCCAAGACCAAAGGCACCTTGCCTGTTGACCATGAGTTGGACGTGTTGATGCCACATATCAACTCGCTGTTGCAACAGGTGCGGCGCAATATCCAGCTATTTTGCAGCTCGTCAGGTTATCGCGATATAGCCAAACTGGTGTTGACCGGGGGAGGCAGCTTGCTGCCTGGCTTGTTGGTACAGGTAAAAGAGGAAGCCAATTGCGAGGTGTTTCATCCGGATTTGTTCGCCCTGTTTGGCAAACCGAAAGGAGAGGCCGAGCTGGTACATGGCGCTAAATATATGACGGCATTCGGGTTGGCTCTGAGGAGTTTTACACCATGTCAAATATAAACCTTCTCCCCTGGCGCGAGGCTCGTGCTCAGCGGCAAAAGAAACAGTTTGGTGCCCTGCTCGGGCTTTTCGTGTTGGTCACTATCGCACTGAGCCTCTTTGCCAACTGGCTGGTCGAGCGTCAGATTGCCGCCCAGCAGCAGCGTAATCAGCGTCTGGTTCAGGAGATGACCATCCTGGATGCACAACTGGGAGAAATACGCCTGCTTAAAGAACGTCGCAAGGAGCTGATCGATCGGATGCAACTCATCGAACATCTCCAAATGCGTCGAAATGTGCCCGTTCGTCTTTTCAACCAGTTGCCCTCTCTGGTACCCAATGGGGTTTACCTCAATACCCTCTCGTTGCAGAACAATATTATCGATGTCAACGGCAAGACAGAAGCTTATGGTCGAGTTGCCAGCATGATGCGTCGAATCGATGGTTCCGGCTGGCTGGGACAGTCGAAAATAAGCACCATTTTTGCAGCGGAGGTCGCGCCGGTATCGTTGAGTCAATTCTCGATGATGTTCCTGATTGCCAATAATACCGCTGCTGCCGGGGATATGGCCAAGGAGAGCAAATGAACCTTCAGCAACTCAACGAGCTTGATCTGAATGACATCGCGAGCTGGCCAAAATGGGCGAAAGCTGTCTTTATCCTGCTGTGCTGTGTGTTGACTGGTGGCGCTATTTATTACTACGTGATTGCCAATTCCTTAGGCAATCTGACCAAAGAGAGCGCCAGAGAGACGGAGCTGAAAGGCCAGTTTGAAAGCAAGGCGATGCTGGCAGCCAATTTGGGCGCCTACAAGGCACAAATGATCCAGCTCGAGCAACTGGTCGATACCCAGCTCAAGCAGCTGCCCAATACCCATGAGGTCGCCGGTTTGCTGGACGATATCAGTTTTATTGCCACCGATAATGGCTTGAAACTCAATCGCATCAACTGGGAACCGGAGGTCAAGCACGAGTTTTCTACCGAATTGCCCATGCGGATCGAGGTGGTAGGTAATTATCATCAGATCGGCAAGTTTACGGCAGATATGGCAGCCCTGCCTCGTATCGTCATACTCGACTCCTTTACCTTGAGTCAGAGCAAGGATGAGGGAGACCTGATTGCTATGTCGATGCTGGCCAAAACCTACAAGTACAACGGTAAAACAGTGGAGCAGAAACAATGAGACGCATCTGCTGGTTGTTACCTGCCCTCTTGCTGACGGCCTGTGGTGGTCAGGAGGAGATGGATTCCTATATTGCTGAAACCAAGGCAAGACCCCCTGTACCTATTGAACCCTTACCCCAGTTGAAGCCGTTTTCCCCCATGCACTATCAACAACGCGATCTGCGTAGCCCCTTCATGATGCCGCAACCAGAAGCAAGTGTCGGGCGCGCGAATAGTGCCCAGGTGAAGCCTGATTGCGCACAGGTTATGATGGACAGAGAAAAAGAGGTATTGGAAAACTACTCTCTCGCCAGCTTGTCAATGCACGGCTCCTTGGGAAAGGCCGGGCAGTTGTGGGCCCTGATCAGCACACCTGATGGAAAATCAATACGGGTCGGGCTCAACCAGTATATGGGGCTCGATCAGGGTAGAGTCATCAAGATTACTCCTACGGCAGTGGATTTACTGGAAACCATTCCGGACGGGAAGGGGTGCTGGGTAACAAGAGAAACCCAGTTGGCGATGGCCAATATGCAAGAAAAACAATAATCAGGGACGAACAGCAATGAGAACAACCATAGACAGTCTAACAAAAGTGGCTTTGCTGTTTTGCGCCAGTGCCTTTGGTCAGGCGTGGGCAGTGGCAACCTTGCAAGAGATAAAAGTTAATCCATTGCTGGCAGACCAGTTGCAACTGGAGCTCAGCTTCAGCGAGCCTGTGAGTGGCTTTACCGATCGTCTCTCCTATCAACCTAACCAGCTCCTGCTGCATGTCCCCGGTGCTGTGGGCGCACTCAAGGTGAACCCGCTGCCTATTCAGCGTCAGGGAGTAGACAACATCAAGGTGGAAGGGAAGGGAGCTGGCCTTGATATCAAGATTGCTCTCGATCAGCTGGCTCCCTATCAGGTGCAGCAACAGGGTAACAAATTGCTGGTTTCCCTTGGTGAAGGGACCTCATCAGCTCTGATTAATGGCGAAAGCGCCCTGATTGCACCAGCCGCAACGGCTTCCTCAGCCATGGTGGCCACTCCAGCTCCTTCGGCACTGCTCAATTCTCAGGTTGTTGCCAAGTCAATGCCTGTTGCACCGGTAACCCCTCCTGTTGCGACGCCTGCTGCCAGCAAACCACTGCTCGGCAGCTATCAAAACAGTGGCAGTGGAGCCTATTTCAACTCGGTGACCGGGGTGGATTTTCGTCGTGGCAAGGATGGTCAGGGGGAGTTTCTGGTCACACTTGACAACAGCTCGGCTGCCGTCGATGTGAGCAGCCGCGGTCAAACTGTGCTGGCCAAGTTTCATGGTACTCGCGTGCCTGATGGTTTGCTTAATCTGATCAATGTGCAGGATTTTGCGACACCGGTCTCTCAGGTTGAGGTGTCCCGGCAGGGCAACGATACCCTGTTTGAGCTGTCGGTTAATGGCCAGTTTGATTACCGTTACGATCAGGCTGATAAACTGTTCATTATCGAAGTGAAAAAACGCACGGCGGCATCTGCGTCTTCAAAGCAGTATCAGGGCAAGCCCATCTCATTGAACTTCCAGGATATCCCGGTTAGAACCGTGTTGCAGCTTATCGCTGACTTCAACAACCTCAATCTGGTTACTACCGATTCTGTGGCAGGCAATCTGACACTACGTCTGGATGGCGTGCCCTGGGAGCAGGCGCTCGACATCATTTTAAAAGTGCGCGGTCTGGATAAGCGGCTTGATAACAACATCCTGCTGGTTGCTCCGGCTGAAGAGATTGCGGCACGGGAGAAACAGCAGCTGGAGAGCCGGAATCAGGTGGCTGATTTGGCACAGTTATATACCGAATATATGCAGATCAACTATGCAAAAGCATCCGAAGTGGCTGCTCTGCTCTCTTCCGAGAGTACCAAGTTGCTATCGCCACGTGGCGCGGTGAGTGTGGATGAACGGACCAACGTGCTGGTTGTGAAGGATACGGCTGAGGTTATCAGCAGTATCAAGCGGATGCTGGATATTCTGGATATCCCGGTCAAGCAGGTGGTGATCGAAGCGCGTATGGTGACCATCGATGACGGTTTCGATGAAGCGCTCGGGGTGCGTTGGGGAGTGACCAAGAACGATGGTCATGGCAACAGCACGTCCGGTTCAATCGAGGGGAATGATGGCTCTGGTAACAACAATGGTGGCTCGACAATTACCAGACCGACAGCAGATGATCGGTTGAACGTCAACCTGCCGGTGACCAATGCTGCCGGTACCCTGGCATTCCAGGTTGCCCGTCTGGCCGATGGAACCCTACTCGACCTTGAATTGTCGGCGCTGGAAAAAGAGAGCAAGGCCGAGATTATCGCCAGTCCGCGTGTGACCACGGCGAACCAGAAACCGGCGTTGATCGAGCAGGGTACCGAGATCCCCTATGTGGAGTCCTCTTCCAGTGGCGCTACCTCGGTTACCTTCAAGAAGGCGGTATTGAGCCTGAAGGTGACCCCGCAGATCACCCCTGACAATCGGGTGATTCTCGACCTGACCGTGACCCAGGATACCAAGGGGGAAACGGTACCGACCGGTACCGGTGATGCGGTTTCCATCAACGCCCAGTCCATCACCACTCAGGTGCTGGTGAACAATGGCGAGACCCTGGTGTTGGGCGGCATTTATCAGCAGACCATCAAGAGCGATGTGACCAAGGTGCCTTTGTTGGGCGATATCCCCGGATTGGGGGCCTTGTTCCGCAAGACCACCAGCGAGAACAAAAAGCGGGAATTGTTGATTTTCGTGACGCCCAAGATAGTCACCGACGCCTTCTGAATGCTTTACATGTGAGGGTAAAACACATATAACCTTACGCCCCAATGAGGCTGGGGCGTAAGGGCTGCGGTTGCCAGTCCCGATATCTATTGAGATAATCCCCCTCCTGATCCATCGCAAGATAAGGTTCATAGGTACCCCGATCCAGTATTCATCGGGGTCGTACAGTTTGTAATTACTAACGAAAAGACATGGCTGAGAAACGCAATATTTTCCTGATAGGTCCCATGGGTGCGGGCAAGAGCACCATAGGTAGACATCTGGCAGAACAACTGCATATGGAGTTTTTCGACTCAGATCATGAGATTGAGCGCCGCAGTGGTGCTGATATCGGCTGGGTGTTCGATGTTGAAGGCGAAGAAGGTTTCCGGATTCGCGAAGAGAAGGTGATCGGCGAATTGTCAGAGCAGCAGGGTATCGTGCTGGCGACGGGTGGCGGTGCCATCAAGAGTCGCGAAACCCGCAACAAGTTGTCTGCTCGTGGCATCGTGGTCTACCTCGAAACCACTATCGAAAAGCAGCTGGCGCGCACACAGCGAGACAAACGCCGCCCTCTGCTACAGACCGAAGAACCGGCACGCGAAGTGCTGGAACGTCTGGCACAAGAGCGCAATGCCCTGTATGAAGAGGTTGCCGACTTTGTTGTGCACACCGATGACCAGAGCGCAAAAATCGTTGCCAATCAAATTGTAAAGCTGATCGGTATGTAATCTAGAGGACGTCCATGGAACGGTTGAAGGTCGAACTGGGTGAACGCAGCTATCCCATCGAGATAGCTGCCGGGTTGTTGCAGCGCCCCGAGGCGCTGGTATCGACCATCAAGGGCAAGCGGGTGATGATAGTGACCAACACGGTCGTTGCTCCGCTTTATCTTGAACGGGTAACCGCTCTGCTATCGGGTTTTCAGGTTGAACACCTGATCCTGCCTGACGGCGAGGCGTACAAGAACCTGGCGACCTTTGAGCAGATCATGTCTGCTCTGCTTGAAACCAACCATGGGCGCGATACGACACTGATCGCTCTGGGGGGCGGCGTGATCGGGGATGTGGTGGGCTTTGCGGCAGCAAGCTATCAACGTGGCATTCCTTTTATCCAGATCCCGACCACCCTGCTCTCCCAGGTTGACTCCTCTGTTGGCGGTAAAACTGCTGTCAACCACCCCCTCGGCAAGAACATGATTGGGGCTTTTTATCAGCCCAAACAAGTTGTTATCGATACCGAATGTCTGAGTACCTTGCCCGCCCGCGAATTTGCCGCAGGGATGGCCGAGGTGATCAAGTACGGCATCATTTGGGATGCTGATTTCTTCAGCTGGCTGGAGCAGAACATGGTGCGTCTGCAACAGCTGGAACCTGCCGCGCTGGCCTACGCCATCAAACGCTGCTGCGAGATCAAAGCCGATGTGGTCGGTCAGGATGAGACCGAGCACGGCGTCCGTGCGCTGCTCAATCTGGGTCACACCTTTGGTCATGCCATTGAGGCCGAGCAGGGGTATGGTAACTGGCTGCATGGTGAAGCAGTATCCGCTGGCACCATGCTGGCAGCCTGGACTGCGCAGGCCCGTGGCAATATGAGCGAAGCGGACGTTGCGCGAGTACGCGCCCTGCTGCTGGCCGCCAATTTGCCCATTCATGCGCCTGCCGAGATGGATTTCGCCGCCTTTATTCGCCATATGCGCCGTGACAAGAAGGTGCTGGAAGGCAAGCTGCGTCTGGTGTTGCCGGTTGGTATCGGCCATGCGCAGGTGGTGGGGGATGTGTCCGATGCCGAGTTGCTGGCGGTGATCGAGTCTGGTCGTGACGAATAAACTGCTAAAACTTCCTTCCCAGCGGCAGCTGGTTGACCGGCTGCTGCATCTGATTGAATTCAATCACCCTTTCATTTTTCTCTCCGGTAAACCCGGTTGTGGTCGCGGTACCCTGTGCGAATCCCTGCTCGGCGTGTTGCCGGAAAAAGTGCGGGTGGTGAGCCTGATCGGCACGCCTGCCATGAAGATGGTGGATGTGCGTCAGCTGTTATTGCCACAGGTAGTGGCGCGCCCGCTGTTCAATCCACAGGATGCGCTGGCGGAGAGCTTTTTTCGCATGCTGGAGGGGAGCAAGCCAGCCACCCTGTTGCTGTTGATAGAGCGGGCCGACCAATTACCGACCGAACTGCTGGGAGAGTTGTGGGCGATCATCCGTCATAACGATACCCTGGCGACGCCCCATCAGCTGGCCATTATTGTCTCGGGCAGTGACGTCTGGTGTCGTACCCAACGACCGCAGCTCAAAGGGCGTGCCATGCCAGCCCTTGAGCTGGAAGTGCCGCCACTGAGCCCGCCCGAGCAGCGCATCTTCTTGTATGAGAAAGCCAAAGAGCTCAAGATCCCGGCGACCCTCTTGCCCAAGCCGCAAGTGGAGGAGATCCTGAAAACGGCGAACGGACATCCGTCCACCATCATGCAGTTATTGGAGGATATCATGACCGACAGAAGGCCCAAGAAGCGTCAGGCGGAGTTGCCTGTCAAGAAGATTGCAACTGCTATCGCGCTGGTCGCTGGCGGCCTGCTGGCTTTGAGCTACCTGCTGCCTGCGCTGTTTGACAATGAAAGCAAAGCGGCGCTGCAGGATCCGGCGCAGAACACGGCATTGCCGATCCCGGTAGCGGGAGGCGATCCCCTCACTGCAGGCGGTTTGAATACAGATTCCGCTGCACAAGGCGCGCAAAACAGCGATGCAGCCAGCAATCCCAACGGGGTAGTGAAGGATTGGCAGGCGGAGGCGAAAGTGTTGCCCAAATCGGTGGAGAGCGAAACTGTGACCACCGAATCAACCAATTACGAAGGGCGTCGGGTGGTGATCTCTGACGAGGTCGTGCAAAAGCTGATGACCGAACCCAAGGTGAGCGGCGCACTGCCTACTGATGTGGTGGACGAGCTGACCGGCAAGAACCCGAGTGGCACAGCTCCCAGTGATGCAGTCGCAACCACGGCGCCGGCCAGCACTAGCAAGGTACAGAATCCGGTGACAACCGCAACGCCTGCGGCCACCACCAAAACAGCCAGCAACGAGCCGGTTGCCGCGCCTGCACCCAAGGTGGCCCTGACACCGGTCGCCACCTTGAACAAGAAGCCGCGCAACCACTACAGCGTTCAGCTGATGGGGGCGAGCAACACCAAGGCGGTGGATCAATTTGTCGCTGAGCATGGTCTGGCGGGCAAGGTATGGGTCTATCAGACCAAATTCCGTGGCAGCCCCTGGTACGTTGTGCTGCAAGGGGATTATGCCGGTCTGACCCAGGCCAAGAGTGCCATTCGCAAGCTTCCGCCAGCCTTGCTGAAAGGCCAGCCCTGGCCCAAGTCGTTTGCACAGGTACAAAAAGAGCTGAAGCAATAGCCTTGATACCGGATAAGGGGGTAGAATCGTCCCCCTTTTTGGGTCTTGCCTTCTTACACACCGGATTTCCATGAAAAAAACACGCGCTTTTTTAAAATGGGCCGGGGGAAAATACTCCCTGGTTGAAGAGATTGCCGAGCGCCTGCCGGCCGGGCGTGTGTTGCTGGAGCCCTTCGTCGGGGCCGGGTCTGTGTTTCTCAACACCGACTACGACGCGTATGTGCTCAACGACATCAATCCGGATCTGATCTGCCTGTACAACCACCTCAAGCTGACGCCGGACAGTTTCATTGCCGAGGCGCGCAAGCTGTTTGTGGCAGAGCACAACCACAAGGCGGCCTATTACCGGCTGCGTACCCAGTTCAATCAGACCGAGACCACCTTCGAGCGGGCACTCTTGTTCCTGTTTCTCAACCGTCACGGTTTCAACGGACTGTGCCGCTACAACAAGAAGGGCGGCTTCAACGTGCCGTTCGGTTCCTACAAGAAACCCTATTTCCCGGAAAAAGAGCTGTGGGCCTTTGCCGAAAAGGCACAGAAGGCGACCTTTATCTGCGAGAGCTACGCCGACGCCATCAAGCGTGCCGAAGAGGATTGGGTTATCTACTGTGATCCACCCTATGCGCCGCTCTCCACTACGGCGAGCTTCACCACCTATGCCTCCGGTGGGTTTACCCTGGATGATCAGGCGATCCTGGCTCGACTGGCCCGCCACACAGCGGCTCACAAAGGGGTGCCGGTGCTGATCAGCAACCACGATATTGAGCTGACTCGTGAGCTTTATCGCGGTGCCCGCCTCGACGAAATCCTGGTCAAGCGCACCATCAGTCGCAACGGCGGCACCCGCAACAAGGTGGCCGAATTGTTGGCGCTCTATCCGCCCGGAATCGAACCGGAGCAGGGCTACTATCCCAGCGACAGCGAACTGCTGCCACTGGCGTAACAGAACATGCGGCGCCCAAGGGCGCCGTTTTTTATGGGCGAGTCCGCGCCCGTGCCGATGTCCCAAAACCCGGGTGGCTGGGGGAGGGGAGACGATTGCCCCATTTACCCCGCATTCGAGTCGTTTTCGCCCGCCTTTTACGTTAAAATTGCGCCGCTTTTTCTCCCTGGCTGCCAATGGATGATGCTGATGAAAGACTTTCTGATTGCCCCCTCGATCCTCTCTGCCGATTTTGCCCGTCTGGGTGACGATGTAGCCAAGGTACTGGCTGCCGGTGCCGACGTGGTTCACTTCGACGTGATGGACAACCACTATGTTCCCAACCTGACCATTGGCCCCATGGTCTGTCAGGCGCTGCGTGACTACGGTATCGAGGCCCCTATCGACGTGCACCTGATGGTCAAGCCGGTGGATCGCATCATTCCCGATTTTGCCAAGGCCGGTGCTTCCCTCATCACCTTCCATCCGGAAGCGTCCGATCACGTTGATCGCTCTTTGGGCCTCATCAAGGAGATGGGCTGCCAGGCGGGTCTGGTGCTGAATCCTGCTACCTCGCTCTCCTGCCTCGAGTATGTGATGGACAAGCTGGACGTGATCCTGCTGATGTCGGTCAACCCGGGCTTCGGTGGCCAGAGCTTCATCCCCGGTACCCTCGACAAGCTGCGCCAGGTGCGTCGTCTGATCGACGAGAGCGGCCGCGATATCCGCCTCGAGATCGATGGCGGGGTGAAGGTCGATAACATTCGCGAGATCGCCGAAGCGGGCGCCGACATGTTTGTCGCCGGCTCGGCCATTTTCAGCCAGCCTGACTACAAGGCGGTGATCGATAAGATGCGTGCGGAGCTGGCTCATGTCACACGCTGAGCGCGCATTTGATTTGGTGCTGTTCGATCTGGACGGCACCCTGATTGACAGCGCCGCCCAGCTGGCGCTGGCGGTCAATCTGACTCTGGCTGATCTGGGTCTGGAACAAGCTGATGAAGCGGTTATCCGTACCTGGGTCGGCAACGGTGCCGACAAGCTGATCCAGCGGGCGCTCGCCTATCGCGAGGCCGATCCCGAGCTGTTTGCCAAGGCCAGACCGATTTTTTTCCAGCACTACAACGCCTGCCTGCTGCAAGGGCTGGCGATGTATGACGGGGTGGCCCAGAGTCTGCGTCGCTTGCAAAGCCTGGGCTACAAGCAGGCAATCGTCACCAACAAGCCGAGCGACTTCGTGGCCCCTATCCTCGATGCCCTTGGCATCAGCGATTGCTTCGCGCTCTGGCTCGGCGGCAACTGCGTACCGGTCAAGAAGCCGAGTCCGGAGCCCTTGCTGCACGCCTGCCAGGAGTTGGGGGTGAGCCCGGCTCGCACCCTGATGGTGGGCGACTCAGAAAATGACGTGCTGGCGGCCAAGGCGGCTGGCATGAAGGTGGTGGGTCTTACATACGGCTACAACTATGGCCGTCCCATCGCAGACTCCCATCCAGACTGGGTATTCGAGCAGTTTGCCCAGCTCGATGCACTTTTGGTCTAATAGCGCAGCTGGGCTGGCTGAATAACAAGGATTAACACTCTCATGACTAAACCAATCGTATTGAGCGGAGCGCAACCCTCCGGTCAACTGACCATCGGCAACTACATGGGGGCCCTGCGTCAGTGGGTCAACATGCAGGATGAGTTCGACTGCCTCTACTGCATCGTCGACCTGCACGCCATCACCACTCGTCAGGACCCGGCAGCCCTGCGCAAGGCTTGTCTGGACGCAGCCGCCCTCTATCTGGCGGTCGGTATCGATCCCAAGAAGAGCACCGTCTTCATCCAGTCTCACGTGCCGCAGCACGCCGAGCTGGGCTGGATCCTCAACTGCTACACCCAGATGGGTGAGCTGTCGCGCATGACCCAGTTCAAGGACAAGTCCGCCCGTTTCGAGAACAACGTCAACGTCGGCCTGTTCGGCTATCCGGTGCTGATGGCGGCCGACATCCTGCTCTATCAGGCCAATCAGGTGCCGGTCGGCAACGACCAGAAGCAGCATCTGGAGCTGACCCGTGACATCTGCACTCGTTTCAACAACCTCTATGGTGACGTGTTCACCATGCCGGAGCCCTTTATTCCGACCGAAGGGGCGCGGGTGATGAGCCTGCAGGATCCGACCAAGAAGATGTCCAAGTCGGATGACAACGAGGCCAACTTCATCGGCCTGCTGGAAGATCCCAAGCAGATCGTCAAGAAGATCAAGCGTGCGGTGACTGACTCCGACGAGCCGGCGGTGGTGCGTTTCGATCCGGAAAACAAACCGGGTGTCTCCAACCTGCTGACCCTGATGTCCGGGGTGACGGGTCGCTCCATCCCCGAGCTGGAGCAGCACTTCGAAGGCAAGATGTACGGTCACCTCAAGACCGAAACCGCCGAAGCTGTGGTTGCGCTGCTGGAACCGATCCAGGCCCGTTTCCACGAGTTGCGTCAGGATGAGGCCCATCTGATCGCGATTCTGGCAGAGGGCGCACAAAAGGCGCGCGAAAGAGCTGAAAAAACCCTGACCAGCGTATATGATGTAGTCGGCTTCGTTCCTCGAGCCTGACATACTGGGAAGGTGTAGTAGAAGAGAGCTGGGTATTTGCCTGGCTTTCTTTATTTTCTGCCTAGCTATTTTGTTTAATTTCTTTATTTCAACCTGGGTAATATCCCCAAGAGAAAGCATGCCTGTTCAACCAACTATTTCTGCTGAAGAGCTGAGTGACAAAGGTCACTGGCTACGTAAATTTCGCAAGGCGAAAAACCTCAATACCCTGCAGTTGATGGTCTCCAATGCCATCGACAAGCACCATAAAACCCCTGCCGTTGCTGCCGCCATCTATCTGGCCGAGTGTCAGCGTGAACGGGAAATGGAACAGGGTCGTTATCTCGATCGTTAATTCTCCGCTGTTGGTTATCTCATGCTGTTGTTGATCGATAACTACGACTCTTTTACCTGGAACCTGGTGCAATATTTCGGTGCCCTGGGACAAGAGGTTGTGGTCAAGCGCAATGATGAACTGACGCTTGATGTCATAGCGCAGCTCTCTCCCCGTTTTCTGGTGATCTCTCCCGGTCCCTGTACGCCCAATGAGGCGGGGATCTCTCTCGATGCCATCAGCCACTTTGCTGGCAAGCTGCCCATTCTCGGCGTCTGTCTCGGTCATCAGTCGCTGGCGCAGGCCTTCGGCGCCCGCGTAATACGTGCCCGTCAGGTAATGCACGGCAAAACCTCGCTCATCCGCCATCGCAATGAGGGGGTGTTCAAGGGGCTCAACAACCCGCTGAGGGTGACTCGTTACCATTCACTGGTGGTGGAGCGCGACACGCTGCCCGACTGCTTCGACATCACCGCCTGGAGCGAGCATGCCGATGGCTCGTTTGACGAGATCATGGGGCTGCGCCACAAGACGCTCCCCATCGAGGGTGTTCAGTTCCATCCGGAGAGCATTTTGAGCGATCAGGGCCATCAGTTGCTGGCCAACTTTCTGGCGCGTTCATAAAAAGTTGTGATCGCCTTCTCAAGTTCGAGAGAAGGCAAAAAAAATTTCCCTGACACTTTATTCACCCCCTCTCCTGCCCAAATTATCTCTTGCCAAGCCCCCCTGAGTCGTTATGCAATGCGGTTGCCTAAAATCTCAAGAGCAATCGAACATTGTTCCTTATAGGCCGTCTTGTTACAGACTTTTTACTTTATTTCTGTGATAATCCCGTCACGTTTACACGGATTTAACTTTTGGGCGGTGGATTATTCTGTCGCCGAATCGAAGGAGAGCTATATGTCAGAGTTGTTGGCAGTGACACGTGAAGTGTTTGATGAAGTGATGGTTCCCAACTATGCGCCCGCCAAGATCATCCCGGTGCGTGGTGAAGGGTCACGTGTCTGGGATCAGGAAGGGCGCGAGTATGTCGACTTCGCCGGTGGCATCGCCGTCAACGGTTTGGGTCACTGTCATCCCAAGCTGGTCGAGGCCCTGAAAACCCAGGGCGAGAAGCTGTGGCATCTCTCCAACGTCATGACCAACGAGCCGGCCCTGCGTCTGGCCAAGAAGCTGGTTGCCGCCACCTTCGCCGACAAGGTCTACTTCTGCAACTCCGGCGCCGAAGCGAACGAAGCCGCTCTCAAGCTGGCTCGCCGCTACGCCATCGAGAAGTTTGGCGAGCAGAAGACCCAGATCATCGCCTTCAATCAGGGCTTCCACGGTCGTACCTTCTTTACCGTCAGCGTCGGCGGTCAGGCAGCCTACTCCGATGGCTTCGGTCCCAAGCCCGGTGACATTACCCACGTACCCTACAACGATCTGGCGGCGCTGGCCGAGGTGATCTCCGACAACACCTGCGCCGTGGTGATGGAGCCGCTGCAGGGGGAGGGGGGCATCATTCGTCCTACCGACGAGTTTGCTAAAGGGGTGCGCGAGCTGTGCGACAAACACAATGCCCTGCTGGTGTATGACGAAGTGCAGTCCGGCGTCGGCCGGACCGGTGATCTCTATGCCTATATGGGTCTGGGCGTCACGCCGGACATCCTCACCAGCGCCAAGGCTCTGGGGGGCGGTTTCCCCATCGGCGCCATGCTGACCACCAACGAAATCGCTTCTTACCTGAAAGTGGGCACTCACGGTTCTACCTACGGCGGCAACCCGCTGGCCTGTGCGGTGGCCGAGGCGGTGATCGACGTGATCAATACTCCGGAGGTGCTGGCTGGCATCAAGCAGCGCGAACAGCTGTTCCGCGAGGGGCTCGAGGCAATCAACGCCAAATACCACTGCTTTAGCGAGATCCGCGGCAAGGGTCTGCTGCTGGGCGCGGCCCTGAGCGATGCCTACAAGGGGCGTTCCCGCGACTTCCTGCTGGCCTCCATCGATCAGGGGCTGATGGCACTGGTGGCGGGTACCAACGTGGTTCGTTTTGCCCCTTCACTGGTGATCCCGGAAGCGGACATCAAGGAAGGGTTGGCCCGCTTCGAGAAGGCGGTTGCCCAGGTGGTTAACGCCTGATTCCAAATTGAGGTGGGGAGCTCTCCCGGCAGGAGCCGGGCCCCCACCTGTCGTCAATGAAAGGGAGTTGTCATTTATGTTGGTTATCCGTCCCATCGAGCAAAAAGATTTTGCCGGGCTCAAGACCTGCGCCATCGAGTCCGGCACCGGCATGACCTCGTTGCCCGTCAACGATGAGCTGCTGCAGCGCAAGATTGACGCCTCTACCCAGACTTTTTCCGACAAGCCCGCCGGCAAGGGGGACTGCCTCTACTTCTTCGTGGCCGAGGATCTGGAGACCGGCGAGATGGTGGGCACCTGTGCCATCGATGCCGCGGTTGGCCTCTCCCAGCCGTTTTACAACTACCACATCGGCAAGGTGGTGCACTCTTCTCCCAAGCTCGGCATCTACAACGTCGTTGAAACCCTGACCCTCTCCAACGACTACACCGGCAACTCCGAGCTCTGCACCCTGTTTTTGCGCGAATGTGCCCGCGAGGGGCTCAACGGCCGCCTGCTCTCCAAGCACCGCTTTCTGTTTATGGCCGAGCACCCCGAGCTGTTTGACGAGACCGTCTTCGCCGAGATGCGTGGCGTCTCCGATGCCAACGGTCACAGCCCCTTCTACGAGTGGCTGCAAACCCACTTCTTCTCGATGGATTTTCCCACCGTCGACTATCTCACCGGTATCGGCAAGAAGCGTTTTATCGCCGAACTGATGCCCAAGTACCCCATCTACGTCAATTTGCTGAGCAAAGAGGCGCGGGCCGTTATCGGCCAGACCCACGAGAAGACCCGTCCCGCCATCAAGATGCTGCAGGACGAGGGCTTCGTGAACCGTGGTTACGTCGATATTTTCGATGCGGGCCCCACCGTCGAGTGCGACGTGAAGAATATTCGCAGCGTGCGCCGCAGCAAGAAGCTGCGGGTGCTGGTGGGCGAGCCCATCGGTGGTAAGACCCACCTTATCTGCAACAGCCGTTTCGAGCATTACCGCGCCTGCTACGGCAATATCCGGGTCGATCTCGACAAGCACGAAGCCATCATTCCGCCCAAGATGGCGGCGGCACTCAAGGTGCAGGATGGCGACATGGTGCGGGTGGTTGACCTCGATTGAGGCAAACAGGACAAGCAAATCGATTATCAGACAGGCAGCCGAGGTTGCCTGTCAGCGACAGGGAGTGAATGGATGAGCCAGTTAGTGCAATTTATCGACGGTCAGTGGCTTGCCGGTGAAGGCAAGCCGTTCGAGTCAACCGATCCGGCCAAGAACGAGGTGATCTGGCAGGGGGCTGCCGCCAGTGCGGCGCAGGTGGATGCCGCCGTCAAGGCCGCCCGTGCCGCCTTCTACCACTGGGCGGACATGAGCCTTGAGGATCGTCTGGCCATAGTGCGTCGTTATGCCGACCTGCTTGGCGAGCAGAAAGAGGCGCTGGCCCTGACCATCGCCCGTGAAACAGGCAAACCGCTGTGGGAGACCCGCACCGAAGTGGCCGCCATGCAGGGCAAGATTGCCATCTCCATTCGTGCCCATGACGAGCGTACCGGCACCGTTGAAAATGCCATGCCGGGCGCCAAGGCGTTTGTCCGTCACAAGCCCCACGGTGTGGTTGCGGTGTTCGGCCCTTACAACTTCCCGGGCCATCTGCCCAACGGTCATATCGTCCCTGCACTGATCGCGGGTAACGCCGTGGTGTTCAAACCCTCCGAGCTGACCCCTATGGTGGCCGAAGCTATGGTCAAGGTGTGGCAGCAGGCCGGATTGCCCAAGGGAGTGCTCAATCTGGTGCAAGGGGAGGTCGAGACTGGCAAGGCGCTGGCTGGCAACCCCGATATCGACGGCCTCTTCTTTACCGGCTCCTCCCGCACCGGTCATTTCCTCCATCAGCAGTTTGCCGGCCAGCCGGGCAAAATTCTGGCGCTGGAGATGGGCGGCAACAACCCTCTGATCGTAAAAGACGTGAGCGACATCGACGGCGCTGTGCATGCCATCGTCCAGTCGGCGTTCATCACTTCCGGTCAGCGCTGCACCTGCTCCCGCCGCCTGTTTGTCGAGCGCGGCGAGCGGGGCGATGCCCTGGTCAATCGACTGGTCGAGGTGGTCAGCCAGATCAAGGTCGGCCTCTATGACGCAGCCGAGCAGCCGTTCATGGGCTCGATGATTAGCGAGAAGGCAGCACTGGGCATGGTCGAGGCGCAAGCCAACCTGCAGCGCCTCGGTGGCGAGAGCCTGCTTACCCTCAAGCACCTGGAAGCGGGCACAGGCTTTGTCTCCCCGGGTATTATCGACGTGACCTCAGTCAGCGAGCTGCCTGACGAAGAGTACTTCGGCCCGCTGCTGCAACTCATTCGTTACGATGATTTCGATGCTGCCATCGATCAGGGCAACGCCACCCGCTACGGTCTCTCGGCCGGTCTGCTGGGGGACAAGGAGGCGGACTGGCACCACTTCTTCAAGCGGATCCGCGCCGGTATCGTCAACTGGAACAAGCCCATCACCGGCGCCTCCAGTGCCGCGCCGTTTGGTGGCATCGGCGCCTCCGGCAACCACAGGGCAAGCGCCTACTACGCTGCTGACTACTGTGCGTATCCGGTTGCCTCTGTCGAAGACAGCAAAGCCGCGATGCCGGATCAACTGTCGCCCGGCCTGCGCTTCTGATAATGACACGGGGCATCCAGCGGTGCCCCCATCTGTACCCGCAATCAAAGGAAAGAGAGATGCAAAAGGATATCGACACCCTGTTCAGCCATCTGTGGGACAACTACATCAAGGTGACCCCGAGCGCCCTCAAGGTGCACACCCTGCTGGGTGGCGGCGAGCCCATCGTCAACGATCACGTGGCGTTTCGTACCTACAACCTGCCCAAGCTGGGGCTGGAGAAGCTGGCCGCCCACTTCCTGGCGCTCGGTTACGAGCAGAAGGGCGAGTACGTTTTCAAGGCCAAGAAGCTCTACGCCAAGCACTTCGAGCATCAGGATCCGGACGCTCCCAAGGTGTTTATCAGCGAGCTGAAGGTGGAAGAACTCTCCCCAGCGGCGCAGGCCATCATCCACAAGCTGGCCGATCAGGTGCCCGATCATCTGACCGATACACCGGCATTTCTCTACACCGGTGCCCCCTGGCAGGTCTCCTATGCCGATTATCAGACCCTGCTGGCGGAGAGCGAGTACGCGGCATGGATGGCAGCATGGGGCTATCGTGCCAACCACTTCACGGTCAATATCAACAAGTTGAAGGATTTCGACACCATCCATCAGGTCAATGCGGCACTGAAGGCGGCGGGTTTTGTGCTCAACAGCGTGGGTGGCGAGGTGAAAGGGGACCCGCAGGTGATGCTGGAGCAATCCTCCACCATGGCCGACAAAGCAGAGGTGCCGTTCAGCGATGGGGTGCGTACTATCCCGAGCTGCTTCTACGAGTTTGCTCTGCGCTATCCGCAGGCCGACGGCGTACTCTATCCGGGCTTTGTCGAAGCGTCCGCCGACAAAATTTTTGAGTCCACCAATGCCATGTAACAACGGGTGTTGGCCAAAGTGCCACTGTTCATGATGTGACATGACGACAGCCCCATATCGGGGCTGTCGTCATTTGCATATCTGGGGGATATCTAGGGTGCGGGGTAGAGAGCACCCAGCACAGCCGGACGGCTGGCGCCGGTGACGGCGGGCAGGTTGCCGGGTTTGTGCTTGATAAAGCGCTCCGCCAGCCAGGCAAAGGCTGCGCCTTCCATCCAGTCGGGCGCAATGCCCAGTTCGGCAGTGCTGGCGATGCGCCAGCCGTGCAGCAGGCTGGCCAATTCGCTCAGCAGCGGGGCGTTATGGGCGCCGCCGCCGCAGACAAACAGCTCGGGACGGGTTTGCGCCTCATTCGGGGCAGGCAGCTGGCGGGCGATGCTGTGGCAGGTGAGCGCCTGCAGAGTGCGCTGCACATCCGCCGCGGCATAGGGTTGGCCAGCCAGCTCGCCATCGAGCCACGCCAGGGTGAACATCTCCCGCCCGGTGCTCTTGGGGGCGGGGGCGGTGAAATAGGGGTGAGCCAGCAGCTTCTCCAGCAGGGCCGGGATTGGCTTGCCGCTGGCCGCCCACTGGCCGCCGGCATCGTAACCGGCCCCCTTGGGGTGATGGCGGCGATACCAGCCGTCGAGCAGGGTGTTGGCCGGGCCGGTATCGAAGCCATAGACCCCGTTGGCATGGCCCGGCAGCACCGAGATATTGGCGATGCCGCCGAGGTTCAGCACCACCCGCAATGCACCGGGGCGGGCAAAGAAGGCCTGATGGAAGGCGGGCACCAGCGGGGCCCCCTGACCGCCGAGGGCCATGTCCATGGTGCGAAAGTCGGCGATGACATCGATGCCGGTCAGCGCCGCCAGCAGGGCCGCGTTGCCGATCTGCAGGGTGAAGCCAAGCTGGGGGCGGTGGCGGATGGTCTGGCCGTGGCTGCCGATGGCGCGAATATCGGCGGGCGTGAGGCCCGTCTTGGCCAGCAGGGCGTGGGTGGCGGCGGCAAATTCGCGCGCCACCAGATTGTCGGCCACCCCCATGCGATCGATCTCGTTGTCGCTAGGGGTACAGAGCTCATGCAGCTCGTGGGCGGTTGGCCAGGGGTGGCTGAGGGCCGCCTCGACCCGCAGTTGATCCCCGTCGATCACCACCAGCACGGCGTCAATACCGTCCATGCTGGTGCCTGACATCAATCCGATATAGCGTTCAGCCATTGGCTCTCCTCACTCGCTGGTCGGGATAGTCCGCTTCCCGACACCGATGCAGCATGGCGCCGAGCCATGCGCAGGCAAAATAAAAAGGGCTGGCGGGGCTGCTACCCCGCCAGCCCTGATGGCTTAGTTGCCGCGGCTATCCCGCTTGTTCTGGGCCAGCTGCAGCTCGGGGCTGTCGAGCTTGGCCAGTTGCGGCATCGCCAGCTTTTTGAAGTTGGCCAGCTCGCGTCCGCTCAGGGTCTCTGCCTGCGGCAGGGTGAGGGTGCGCGGGTTCTTGTGAATGCCGCCCACCACGAATTCGTAGTGCAGGTGCGGGCCGGTGACGCGGCCGGTGCCACCCAGAGTGCCGATGGTCTGCCCCTGCTTCACCCGCTGTCCCTTGTTGACGGTGCGTTTGGAGAGGTGCAGGTACTTGGTCACATAGTTGCCGGCATGCTTGATAAAGACGTAGTTGCCGTTGAACTGGTTGTAGCCCGCCGCCACCACGTTGCCGGAGCCCGCCGCCATGATGGGGGTGCCCACCGGCGCCACATAGTCGATGCCGTTGTGGGGGCGGATCTTGCCGGTCACCGGATGGAGGCGGCGCGGGTTGAAGTTGGAGCTGATGTATTTGAAGTTGACCGGCGCACGCAGGAAGCTCTTGCGCATGGCTTTGCCTTCCGGGGTGTAGTAGTTGCCATCTTCATTGAGCACGGCGCGGTAGGCCGTGCCCTGGTTGACGAACTCGGCGGCCAGAATATCGCCGGAGGCGACCCGCTCGTCGTCGCGGAACTTGTCTTCATAGACCACCCGGAAGCTGTCTCCCGGTTGCAAGTCCTGGGCAAAGTCGATGTCCCAGCCGAAGATGGCGGCCAAGTCCATGATCTGATCTTCGGTCATCCCCGCATCCACCGCGGCGCCCCAGAAGCTGGAGCGGATCTCCCCTTTGCTCACCTGTTCGCGGGTGTCGAGGGCGATCTTGACGTTGCGGGCGACAAAGGTCTCCTCCTTGCGGCTCACCTTGAGCGCCTGCTCCAGACTGTGGGGGTAATAGAGGCTGTGCAGCTCGCCGTTCTCGGTGAGCTTGAAGGTGAGCTCCTGCCCCGGTTGCAGCATCCGCAGGGGATCGCTGCCCTCGAGCTGGTCGATCAGGTGCAGATCCGTGGTGCTCAGGCCAATGCGCTGGAAGATCACCCCCATGTTGTCGCCACGGCGCACCTTCACCTGCTTGGTGATATAGCGCGGCTTGGGCGGGGTAACGGGCTGGGCGGCCTCGGCTGGCAGCTCGTTGTTTAGCGCGTTGTCGTTGGCCGGTTCCCGCAGGGCAATTTCGTTGCCGTTTTCATCGACTCGTGTTGCCACCGCCTGCTCGCTTGGCCAGGCAGCCAGCATCATGATCATGATGCTCAAGATCAGCACCATCTTGCGGTGCCAGTGGGGGAGTGCGTTGAAGGCGTGCCAAATAACCATGAGAAGCAGATGAAGTCGGGCAGAATGGACGGATTTTACAGCCTTTCCAATTGGCCCGCCATTCCAGTAATATGTTTGGCCCTGTGGAATCGTGATGGAGAGTCAAAAAATGTCCCAGCTCGAGGTGGCGCTAGCCGAGATCAAGCGCGGAGCGGAAGAAATTCTGGTTGAAGAAGAACTTGTCGCCAAGTTGAAGGAAGGGCGCCCGCTGCGCATCAAGTTGGGCATGGACCCGACCGCCCCCGACATTCACCTGGGTCATACCGTGATCCTCAACAAGCTGAAGACCTTCCAGGATCTGGGCCATGAAGTGATCCTGCTGATCGGTGACTTCACTGCCATGGTGGGTGACCCCTCCGGCAAGAACGCCACTCGTCCGCCGCTCTCCGAAGAGGCCATCAAGCATAATGCCCTCACCTATGCGGAGCAGGCGTTCAAGATCCTCGACCCGGCCAAGACCCGCATCGAGTACAACTCGACCTGGCTGAGCGAGCTGGGTGCGACCGGCATGATCAAGCTGGCGGCCAAGCAGACCGTGGCCCGCATGATGGAGCGCGACGACTTTAAAAAGCGCTACACCGGCGGCCAATCCATCGCGATTCACGAATTCCTCTATCCGCTGCTGCAAGGCTATGACTCGGTCGCGCTGAAGGCGGACGTTGAGCTGGGCGGTACCGACCAGAAGTTCAACCTGCTGATGGGCCGCGAGCTGCAAAAAGATGCCGGCATGGCGACCCAGTGCGTGCTGATGATGCCGCTGCTGGTGGGTCTGGATGGCGTCAAGAAGATGTCCAAGTCCGCAGGCAACTACATCGGCGTCCACGACGCTCCGGGCGAGATGTTCGGCAAGATCATGTCCATCACCGACGATCTGATGTGGAACTACTACGAGCTGCTCTCCTTCCGTCCGCTGGCCGAAATCGAAGAGTTCAAGGCAGGCATCGCTGCCGGTACTCTCAACCCGCGCGACGTGAAGATCTGGCTGGCCAAAGAGATCATCGCCCGTTATCACGA
Source organism: Aeromonas sp. 55A (assembly GCF_051919665.1). NCBI lineage: Bacteria > Pseudomonadati > Pseudomonadota > Gammaproteobacteria > Aeromonadales > Aeromonadaceae > Aeromonas > Aeromonas sp. 55A. The sequence goes on from NZ_JBQBEH010000008.1 coordinate 2,773,472, forward strand.
CGAAGCGGCGGCTGAAGCGGCCCACGAAGATTTCACCCAGCGCTTCTCCAAGAACGCCATCCCGGACGAGATGCCGGAAATCGAGCTGGCTCTGGAAGGCGAAGGTCTGGCCATTGCCAATCTGCTGAAAGAGGCCGATCTGGTGGCCACCACCTCCGAAGCGCTGCGGATGATCAAGCAGGGCGCGGTCAAGGTGGATGGCGAGAAGCTGGAAGATGGCAAGGCACTCATCGGTGCCGGTACCGCCGTCTATCAGGTCGGCAAGCGCAAGTTTGCCCGCGTGACTGTCAAATAAGCAGCACCGTCAAATAAGCCGTCGTATCAGGCAAGCTGGCCATCAAACCGGTTCAAGCTTGTTCAACAGGGCCTCCTTCGGGAGGCCTTGTCGTATCTGGGCGGCACGGATCTGGGCGATAAAGTGCCGCAGCACGGCACTGCTTGGATGCGGCCGTGTCGCCAGACTGATGCTGGTCATCATGCCGTTGCCCTCAATGGGGTGATAACTGACCCCGAGCGGGCGCAGCGCTGCCACCGAGCTGGGCACCAGAGTCACGCCAAAGCCCGCCTGCACCATGCCGACGGTGGATATCACCTGCGGGCATTCGGGCCCCAATATCGGCTCGAACCCCGCCTCCCGACAGAGACCCACTATGCCGTCATAGAGCCCGGGCCCGATGGCGTGGGGGAACAGAATAAAACTCTCGTCCTTCAGGCTGGCCAGTGGCAAGGGGCCTGGCTTGGCTTTGGGGTGACTGGTCGGCAGGGCGATCAGCAGCGGCTCCTGCTCGATAAGGTGATGGGCAAAGCCCTCGCTACCCCGGCAGGGCAGCCGCAAGATGGCGGCGTCCAGCCGATCGTTGCGCAGCGCCTCCACCAGTGCCGGCATGGTGCCCTCCTGCGGGCTGAGGGCCACCTCGGGGTAGCGCTCCCGATAGTCGTGCAGCAGGGTCAGCACCGCGGGGTGGAGCACGGTGGAACCGGCAAAGCCGATCCTCAGCGCCCCCTGCTCGCCCCGGGCAATCCGCTTTACCTTCAGTTTTGCCGCATCGGCCAGCGCCAGGATCTGCGCCGCATCCCGATAGAGGCTCTCGCCCGCCTCGGTCAGTTCGACACTGCGGGTCAAACGGCGCAGTAGCGGGGTGCCCAGGGTCTCTTCCAGCTTGCGGATCTGCTGGCTCAGCGGCGGCTGGGCCATGTTGAGTGATTCGGCTGCGCGGGTGAAATTCTGCTTTTCAACAACGGCCATGAAGTAGCGGAGCGTACGAAGTTCCATATCGATTGAGTCTCAAAGTCATGGGATCAGCGTATTGGTGTTGAAATGTGAACCAAGTCACCATTGGATTCGAACGCTAACAGGATTCACGGTGGAGGTGAAACCCGAATGGAACATATTGCAACATCTGACAGTGCCGGGTGCAGCTGTGCCCTCGAAGTGAGCCAGCAGTTTTCCCGCTGGCGCAGGCAGCATGACGGTGGCGAGATCTACCAGAGTTCCCTGATGAGCGCCCTGCTGGCGGGGGTCTACGAAGGGGAGACCACCATGAGCGAGCTGCTGCGCCACGGCGACTTTGGCCTCGGCACCTTCAATCACCTCGATGGCGAGCTGATCGCCTTCGAGCGGCAGATCCACCAGTTGCGCTCCGATGGCTCGGCCCGTCCCGCCCGCGCCGATCAGAAGACCCCCTTTGCGGTGATGACCCATTTTCGCCCCTGTCTGGAGCGTCGCTTCGATCACCCCCTGAGCCGTGACGAGATCCACCAGTGGGTGGATCGGCTGGTGGGCTCCGACAACGTCTTCGTCGCCCTGCGCCTCGACGGCCAGTTTGAAACGGCCAAGGTCCGTACCGTGCCGCGTCAGGAGCCCCCCTATCGCCCCATGCTGGAAGCCATCGAACAGCAACCGCTGTTCCGCTTTGCCGCGGTGGCGGGAACTCTGGTGGGCTTTCGCTGCCCGCCGTTCGTGCAGGGGGTCAATGTGGCGGGTTTTCACGAGCACATGATCACCGCCGATCGCAAGGGGGGCGGCCATCTGCTCGACTACACCATGGCCCACGGCACCCTGCGGCTTTCTGTGGTGCGTCACCTCAATCTGGCCCTGCCATCTGATCCCGCTTTCCGGCAGGCCGACCTCAACCCCGCCGATCTCGATCGCGCCATTCAAGCCGCCGAAGGCTGATAGACAAGGAGCAATAACATGGAAAACAGACAGTGGAAGTGCGGTGCCGAGCTGGTGGTTCGTCATCTGGAGGCGCAAGGGGTCAAGCAGGTGTTCGGGATCCCGGGGGCCAAGATTGACCGGGTGTTCGATGCGCTGGAGGACTCTCCCATCGAGACCATAGTGGTGCGCCATGAGGCGAACGCCGCCTTTATGGCGGCCGCGGTGGGGCGCCTCACCGGCAAGGCGGGGGTGGCGCTGGTCACCTCGGGCCCCGGTTGCTCCAACCTTATTACCGGGTTGGCGACGGCCACCTCGGAAGGGGACCCCATGGTGGCGCTGGGCGGTGCGGTGCGCCGTGCCGATGGCCTCAAGCTCACTCATCAGAGCATGGATACGGTCAACCTCTGCCGTCCGGTCACCAAGTTCAGCGCCCAGGTCAACAGCGGGGCGGCGATCTCGGAAGTGATGGCCAACGCCTTTCGCGCCGCCGAGCTGGGACGGCCGGGGGCGGCGTTTGTCAGCCTGCCGATGGACATCATCAACAAGCCGGTGCAGGGCAATGTGCTGGTGCCTCGGGAAGTGCCGGAGCCGGGCTGCGCCGATGAGCAGAATATGGAGCAGGCATTGACCCTGCTGCGCAACGCCGAGAATCCGGTGGTACTGCTCGGCCTGATGGCGAGCCGGCCGGAAAATGCCGAGGCAGTGCGTGCCTTCCTCGACAAGGCGCGGCTGCCGGTGACCGGTACCTATCAGGCCGCCGGGGTGGTGGACAGCTGCCACTTCGATGACTTTGCCGGACGGGTGGGGCTCTTTAACAACCAGCCGGGGGATCAGCTGCTGGCAGGGGCCGATCTGGTGATCCATCGGCTACAGCCCCATCGAGTACGACCCCGTGCTGTGGAATGGCGATCGGGAGCGGCGCATCCTCCATATCGATGTGCTGCCTGCCGATATCGACAGCAGCTACTGCCCGACCGCCGAGCTGGTGGGGTCGATCCGCGCCAACCTGTTGCAGCTGACCCGCATCATGGGCAATCCGAAAATCCGTCCCCCCGAGGTGGCTCGGCTGCTGCAAGGGGTTCGCCAGCAGCGGTTGCGACTGGCGATGCGGGCCGACGATCTGCACGGCAATCCGCTTCACCCCTTGCGTATCGTGCGCGAGCTGCAGGATCTGGTGCGCGACGACATGACCCTCTGCGTCGACATGGGCAGCTTCCATATCTGGATTGCCCGCTACCTCTACAGCTTCCGCGCTCGTCAGTTGTTGATCTCCAATGGTCAGCAGACCATGGGGGTGGCACTGCCGTGGGCTATCGGTGCGGCGCTGGTGCGGCCGGGGGAGAAGGTGATCTCGGTATCGGGGGATGGCAGCTTTATGCAGTCGAGCATGGAGCTGGAGACGGCGGTGAGGCTCAAGAGCAATATCGTTCACATCATCTGGGTCGATAACGGTTACAACATGGTCGCGATGCAGGAGCAGCAGAAGTATTGCCGCACCTCAGGCGTCTCTTTTGGCCCCATCGACTTCAAACGCTATGCCGAATCGTTCGGGGCGGCCGGGTTTGCGGTGCGCTCGGCCGACGAGCTGCGCGCCACCCTGCGGGCCGCGCTGGCGGTGGAGGGGCCTGCTGTGGTGGCCATTCCGGTGGATTACTCCGACAACCCGGGGCTGATGGCCCAGCTCAGGCCAGAAGTATTGGCATAGTGTGGGCAGCAGTGCTGGCCTGAATCCTCGAGTAAGGGTAGGCAGACCCGCCCATATAGCAGAAACCGGCATCAGGGGATGCCGGTTTTTTATTGTTTTGCGGGATGGGTGGTCTTAACGGGCCAGCTGGACGGCGGCGCGTGCGCGGGCCGGTTGCGGGCGACGCTTGTTTTTTGGCGCGCAGGCCATCTTCAGGCGCAGCCACTCGCGCCACAGCAGCCAGCAGAGCGGCAGGGTGAGCAGCAGCACGGTCGCGGGCTGGGCCATCAGCACCCCATCACGACCCCACAGTTGTGGCAGCAGGAAGATGAGCGGCAGCAGCAACACGGTTTTGGCGATGGAGATGACCAGCGCCTGACGGGTACGCGCCATGGATTGCAGCAGCACTATGCCGAACATGATGATCCCCTCCAGCGGAATGGCGCCGAGGTTGAGGGTCAGGCTGCTGATGGCGGCGGCCAGCAGTTCGGGATCCTTGTCGCCGGTATAGAGCATGGCGACCTGTCCCGGCAGCAGCTGGATGGTGAGCCACACCAGCATGCCGTAGATAAAGGTGAACTTGAGCCCCATCTCCATCAGGTACTTAAGGTTGCGATGGCGCTTGGCCCCCGCCGCCTTGCTGATAAGCGGCTGAATGCCGAAGGCGAGCCCCTGCAGAATGACGATAAAGACCGCTTCGGTGTAACCGGCCACGGTAAAGCCCGCCAGATCCTTCACATTGCCGTACACCATCAGCTGGCTGTTGTGCAGCATCAACAGCAGCCCGAGGTTGAACTGGGCAATCAGGCTTGGCAGACCAGTAAAGAGCAGGTGCGGCATGGCGGGGAGGTTGGGCACCAGATCCCGCCAGCTGAGGCGCAGCCGCGCCCAGGGGGTAAAGAAGTAGCCAAGGCCGATCAGGCTCACCGCACCCTCTGCCATCAGGGTGGCTTGCGCGGTCCCGATCAGTCCCAGCCCCAGCCGACCCACCATGATGTAGTTGAGGATGATGTTGAGCACGGCGCCGCTGCTCACCAGCACCATGGCCAGTTTCGGGCGACCATCGTTGCGCAGCAGATAGGGGACCGCCAGATTGCTGGCCAGCAGCAGGGTACCGCCGCCAATCCAGGTGAGGTAGTCACTCGCCTGTTTCCAGGTCTCGGTGCCCTGTTCAATCCCCAGCCCCAGCAGGATATCGGTGTGGGTGTAATAGAGCAGCACCGGCGCAACTACCCCGAGACTGGCCAGCAGCCAGAGGGCGTTGACCAGCGCCTGACGGGCCAGCTTGTCGTTTTTCGCCCCTTGCTGGAAGGAGATGGCAGTGGCGGCCCCCATGCTGATCATGGCGGCCAGACCAATCAGCACCATGATGACCGGATAGACCAGGTTGATCCCGGCGAGGCCAGCGGCACCGACATAGTGGCCGACGAAGATGCCGTCGATGAGGTAGTAGGCCCCCGAGACCAGCATGGCAAGAATGGAGGGGAGGGCGTAAGCCCAGAAGCGACGGGTCATGGCCCGTTGCCGCAGTGTTAAATAGGCAGACATATCTGTTCTCTCGGGGAGTTCGATTATCGAACAGCTAGTCTAGATTAATACTTATTTGGTGATAATCAGGGTTTCACTTGATGAATTGCTGAGTATTACTCATTAATCCGGGGTTTTGGTAGTGGGCCTTGAGCATGTCGATCAGGATGCGCAGGCCGCTGCCCAGTTGATGCCGACTGGGATAGAAGAGGTAGAAGCCGGCAAAGGTGGGGCACCAGGGCTCCAGCACGGTGAGCAGTTTCCCTTCCGCGACTTTTTGGCTCACCTCCTCTTCCAGACAGTAGGCGAGCCCCAGCCCCGCCTCGGCGGCGCCCAGATAGAGGGCTGGGGTGCTGGTAGTGAGCGGCCCGGTCACTTCGATCTCCAGCATGGTGCCATCGGCGGCAAAGGCCCAGCGATAGTGATGGTGCGGGGTGAGGCGATAGCCGATGCAGGCGTGGCGGCTCAGCTCGCTCGGGTGTTCCGGCGTGCCGTGCTCCGCCAGATAGGTCGGGGAGCCCACCACCAGATAGCGCTGGGGCGGGCCGAGGGGGATGCCGATCATCTCCTTGGGCAGCAGATCGCCATAAAAGAGCGCGGCATCGTAACCATCTTCAATCAGCCGGGGCATCAGCTCCTGCTCCACTACCTCCACCTGCATCCGCGGATAACGGGCCAGATAGTCGATCAGCACAGGTGCCAGCAGACTGTCGATGGCGCCGCGGGGGGCGCAGAGTTTGAGTCGACCCACCGGTTCATCGCTGTTGCGGGCCAGCTCGCAAAGCGCCTCTTCAAGAGTATTGAGGGTGGGGAGCAGCTGCTTGAGCAGCCGCTGGCCCGCTTCGGTCGGTACCACGGCGCGGGTACTGCGGTTGAGCAGCCGCACCCCCAGACGGGCTTCCAACCCTTTCAGGCTGTGGCTGAGGGCGGAGGCGGAGACCCCGAGTTCGAGGGCTGCCTTGCTGAAACTGCGGTGACGGGCGACGGCGGCAAACACCGCCAGTTCGGCGAGATCGGTACGGGTAATGGTCATCATCAATCAACAAAAAGGCGTGAGTCACAAGGGTACGCCAAGGCCGTGCTGCACACAATCCGCGCTAAACGGGTGGCTTGTTGCAAATATGTAGCTGCTCGCAGGCCATTGATTCCAGTGAAACTAAGTTGAATTGTTAAAAAAAACTCACAATAAGGCGCTTTGAGTGTGATCTTGGTCGTCCGAAAGGCGACCAAAATCAAACTTTGGTTGATTAATTCAAAAAAACGCTGTGATTAATAAGGGCATTTAATTAAAGTCAGCCCATCAAGAGTGGCGCACGTTAATCGGTTGTTAAGTGAGACGGGCGCCGACCCTCAGGGTCAAAATCTCGCACTGTTGTTTGTTGCAATCCTGTTGTCACAAGGAGTGATGGCCAGGTTGCCGGGGGGCGAGAGGTTAATATCAAGGACGGACAGCAGGCGTTCCAGGGAGATGGAACCGGGCCAAGGCCCGACCAAACAAGAATCCCATTTTCCTAGATGACAGGAACAACGTATGTCTGACATGAATATTGCAGCTGATGGTCGTTTAGCCAGCAACACCTCCCGCGGCGTCAACAAGGCCGATGTGGTCTGGATGCTGGGTCTGTACGGTACCGCGATCGGTGCCGGTGTGCTCTTCCTGCCAATCAACGCCGGTGTAGGTGGTCTGTGGCCGCTGGTTGCCATGTTGATCCTGGCGCTGCCGCTGACTTTCTTTGCTCACCGTGGTCTGACCCGCTTCGTGCTGTCCGGCTCTACTCGTGATGGCGACATCACTGAAGTAGTAGAAGAGCACTTCGGCAAGACCGCAGGCAAATTCATCACCCTGCTCTACTTCTTTGCCATCTACCCGATCGTGCTGATGTATTCAGTCGCCATTACCAACACCGTCGAGAGCGTGATTGTTCACCAGCTGGGCATGTCTGCACCTCCCCGTGCCGTTCTGTCACTGGCCCTGATCCTCGGTCTGATGGCGGTTGTTCGTCTGGGCGGCCAGGTTATCGTCAAAGCGATGAGCGTGCTGGTATTCCCGTTCGTGCTCACCCTGATGGGTCTGGCGTTCTACCTGATCCCGCACTGGAACGGTGCCATCATCACTGAAGCTCCGGCCCTGTCCGACGCCTTCAACGGTGATTTCATCAAGACCCTGTGGCTGGCTATCCCGGTAATGGTGTTCTCCTTCAACCACTCCCCGATCATCTCCTCCTTCGCGGTGGACAACAAAGGTCGTTACGGTGAAGGTGCCGAGAAGAAGTGCAGCAACATCCTGCTGGGCGCCCACGTCATGATGGTGATGACCGTTATGTTCTTCGTATTCAGCTGCGTACTGAGCCTCTCCCCGGCTGACCTGGCTGCTGCCAAAGAACAGAACATCTCCATCCTGTCCTACCTGGCCAACCACTTCGATAACCCGGTTATCGGTACTGTGGCTCCGCTGATCGCCATGGTTGCCATCAGCAAATCCTTCCTGGGTCACTACCTGGGTGCGCAAGAGGGCATGAACGGCCTGATGGCCAAGGCGCTGCGCGAGAAGGGCAAGAACGTTGACACCAAGCAACTGAACAAAGTCACTGCCGTGTTCATGATCCTGACTACCTGGGCCATCGCCACCATCAACCCGAGCATCCTCGGCATGATTGAAGACCTGGGCGGCCCGATCATCGCAATGCTGCTGTTCCTGATGCCGATGTACGCCATCACCAAGGTTCCGGCCATGCGCAAATACGCTGGCAACATCAGCAACGGTTTCGTGACCATCATCGGCCTGATCGCCATGTCCGGTATCATCTACAAGCTGATTGCCTGATAACGTCGGTTACCAAGTTGAATGAAGAAGCCGCCTCGCAAGAGGCGGCTTTTTTATGGCCGGGATTCAGGATTGGGCATTGTCGATATTTTCCGACTGCCAGAGGGCATAGCCCTTGCCGGAGGCCGTGGTGGGCAGATCAATCTGCATCAGGTCGTTGCCGATGACGAAGGGGCCCGTGTAGCGGGCGCGCAGATCCTGCGCCAGATCTTTGACCCTGATCTTGCCGTTGAGGCCGATATGGCTGAACACGGTCAGCGCCGGTTTGGCTTCGTTCATTACCCGGGCCGCCTGCTCGGGGGAGGCGAGGTGACCGGCGATCGCCTTGTAGCCGGGGTTGGTCTTCATCTGCTCGGCAGAGGTCATGGAGACGCAGTGCACCAGCAGATCGGCCCCTTTGGCCTGCTTCACCACTTCGGGGCTGTAGCGGGTATCGCCGGAGAGCACCACGCTGTGGCCGTGATAGTCGATGCGATAGCCGAATGACGGCTTGATGTTGACTCCGTGGTCGTTGTCAAAGGCGGTTACCTTGACCCCGTCATGGTTGTAGACCACCCCGGCGGTGACCTCGTGGCTGTTGATCTCCACCCCGTCCAGCGGCGTTCCCTCATCCTTGACCCGGGTGGCGATGTCGGTGGCGTAGGCCTGCTGCAAGCCACGGGCGAGAGCTGTGGTGCCTTTGGGGCCGTAGAGTTCCATCGGCGCGTGGCGCTGGCCATAGGCTGGTTGCAGCCAGCCGGTCAGCCAGAGATCCGCCAGCCCGTTGGTGTGGTCGGAGTGAAAGTGGGTGAGGAAGAAGGCGTTGACCCGGCCGATGGGGATATGCAGCTGCCACAGGCGAGTGGCGGAGTTGCGGCCAAAATCGAACACCAGCTTCTGGTTGCCCGCTTCGACCAGGGTGCTGTAGCCGCCCCGGCTGATCTGGGGCACCGGAGTGCCGGTGCCGAGCAGGCTGACCCGAAAGATATCGGGCCGGGCCTGAGTTGCTGAGGCAGGGGCCTGATCGTGGTTGCTGATAAAGCTGCTCTCGGCGGCCTGACTGACACCGGTAGCCAGCAGACCGACCAGCAGGGCGGCCAGATAGGTGCTTTTCATGGGAATTTATCCTGTGGGGGAGGGATAGCATCACTGTATTGGCAACTAAAAGTTGAATAAATTGGCTAAAATCCATTTCTTACTAAACTTTTGGTTGTGAATAGAGCCCTCGTCGCGGGCCAAACGGCCTTGAAACGGGCAAAAAGGAGGGGTTGTGGACCGATTGACCAGCATGCGTATCTTCACCCGGGTGGTGGATCTCGGCTCCTACAGCGCGGTGGCGAGCGAAGAGGGGATCAGCGCCCAGATGGTGGGCAAGCATGTGCTGGGGCTTGAGCAGTGGCTGGGGGGCAAGCTGTTTCACAAGACCACCCGCCAGCAGACTCTCACCGAGCTGGGCCAGCTGTTTTTGGCTCGCTGCCAGCGGGTGCTGGAGGAGCTGGCACTGACCGAGTCGCTCACCCAGAATCTGCTGGCCGAGCCGGCCGGACGGCTGCGCATCGCCGCTCCCCTCAGTTTTGGCCACCACCGGCTGGTGCCGCTGCTGCCCGCTTTTCTCGACCGCTACCCCAGGCTGGATCTGGATCTGCAGCTCACCCCGCGCTGGGTCGATCTGGTGGAGGAGGGGGTCGACGCCGCCATCCGTACCCTGCGCCCGCAGGATGAGACACTCATTGCCCGTCCGCTGCTGTCCCAGCACTACCGCCTCTGCGCTGCCCCCGACTACCTCAATCGCCACGGCGTGCCCCGTCATCCGGCCGATCTAGTTCGCCACCAGTGTCTGCACGGCAACTGGGGGGAGCACGAGCGCTGGCAATTTGTTGGCGAGGATGGCCAGCGCGAGGAGGTGCGGGTCGCCTCGCGCCTGCGCATCAACCACTGGCCGGCGCTGCTGACGGCGGCGCTCTCGGGGGCTGGCATCACCTTGCAGCCAGCCGAACAGGTGCGTGACCATATCGCTGCGGGGCGTCTGCTGCCGCTGCTTGGCCGCTATCAGAGCCCGGCCAATATCCTTTACTTCATCTATCCGGCGGCGCGGCGGCAGGTGCTCAAAATCACCCTGCTGGGGGATTTTCTGGCCGAATCCCTGCAAGCTGAGTCCGAGCCCAAATAAAGGGCTGCATATTCTCGCTGCCGTGCTTAACAAAGGGGCGGGGCAGGCCTAACATGGCGGGATGTTTTTTTAGTCAGGACAAAAGGATATGTCTGGGTTGAAAAAGGATCTCGGGCTCTGGCAGGGGATGGGGCTGCTCGCCACCTCGCTGCTCGGCACCGGGATCTTCGTGGTACCGGCGACTGCCGCCTCGCTGGCGGGTGGGGCCTCGCTCTGGGCCTGGTTGCTGCTGATAGCGCTGGTGCTGCCCATCGCCTTTACCTTCGCTCGCCTCGGCCGTCGCTATCCCCATGCGGGCGGTGCGCCGCACCTGATTGGCCTCGCTTTTGGCAACGGCGCCGAGCGCTTCTCCGCCTTCCTCTTTCTGGCGGTGCTGCCGGTGGGGCTGCCTGCCGCCCTGATGATTGCCGCCGGCTTCTGGCATGCCCTGTTCGAGATGGGGGAGTGGACCCTCTGGGCCATCCAGCTGCTCACCCTGCTCGGGGTATTCCTGCTGGGGCTGCGCGGTGCGCGCTCCTCCGGCAACCTGCAACTGTTGATCGCGCTCGCCATTTTGGGGCTCACCCTGCTTATCTGGTTCAAGGGGGAGGTGAGCTGGCGCGATGCGGCCCGGCCGCTGCCGAGCGCGGACGAGTGGCCCGCCATGGCTACGGCGCTGGCGGTGATGTTCTGGTGTTTTGTCGGGCTGGAAGCCTTCGCCCATATGGGGGAGGAGTTCAAACGGCCGGAGCGGGACTACCCCATCGCCCTGCTCGGCGGGGTGCTGCTGGCGGGGCTTATCTACTGGGTGCATTCGCTGGTGGTGCTCAAATATGGCCTCTACGGCGATGAGGCGAAAAACGCCACCGCCATCCCCTCCCTGCTGGCGCTGCTGTTCGGCCCCACCGCCAAGTGGTTGGTGGCGGTGCTCGGCTACCTCTCCTGCTTTGCCAGCATCAATATCTACATTCAGGGCTTTGCCCGGCTGATCTGGAGCATGGCGCGGGAAGGCAAGTTGCCCCCCTCGCTGGCCGTGCTCACCGCGCGCGGCGCGCCGCTGCGGGCGCTCACTCTGGTGCTCGCCATCTGTCTGCTCTGCATCACCCTCATCATCTGGCTGCGACTGCCGCTCGATGAGCTGATCCGCTACGCCAACGGTAACTTCGTGCTGGTCTACCTGCTCTGTATGGCGGCGGGTTGGCGTTTGCTTGGCGGGGTGGGCAAGGGGCTGGCGGGGGTGAGTGTGCTGCTCTGTGCTCTGGTGCTGGTGGCGCTCGCCTCCCAGGTGTTCTATGCGGTGGTGCTGAGTCTTGGCTACGGCGGCTTCTCGTTGTGGCGGCGTCATCTGCGCCGCAGTCGTCAGCAGGATGCGCTCCCGCTGGCGAAGTAATGTCTCCCCGATGGTCGAAGAAATGAGAAAGCCCTGATGTTCAGGGCTTTTTGATTACGGCATATGGGATGTTCATATGAATACTAGTTGGCACGCTATTTGCCGAAAAGTGCGGTGTCGGATCAACTCAACGGCGATTTATAGCCAAAAAAAGTGGGATCCAGCTCCCGTTTTGCTTAAAGTGATCCCTTCCGATCCCGGTGGTCGGAATGCCCGCAAGGATGCCCTTCAGACGTAAACAGGATGGCCTGGCCAGACTGACTCTCAGAGATGTGATTGCTTCGGTTCTCTTTTTATCTGTCACCTGTGGTGATAGCGCCTTGTTCCGTTCAGTCAGCCCGGGTTTTGCGTCTCTCTCATCGTGCATTGTCACCATCTGCAGCGAGTGAATCATGAGCGAATCGGTTTTTGAGATCCACGACTGGACCCTGAGCGTTGACGACAACATGTTGTGTCGACCCGACCGCGAGGTCTACCTCGAACCCAGACTGGTCAATCTGTTGCGGTTTCTGGCCCACAATGCCGGCACCGTGTTTGGCCGCGATGCCCTGATCAACGAGGTGTGGGATGGCGCCGAGGTGACCGATCAGGTGGTGACCCAGTCCATCTTCGAACTGCGCAAGATCCTCAAAGATGGTCGCACCGATGCGACCGACTATATCGTCACCGTGCCCAAGCGCGGCTACAAGCTGGTGGCACCGGTAAGGCCGCTGCAGGTGGTTTCTGTGGTGATGGCGGATGAGCAGCCCGCTCCTGTGGTCAATACCGCTCTCTCCGACAACCCGACTCTCTCCGATCTGAGCCCGCCCGCGTCTGATCAGGATGATGATGCACAGCCCAATGTTGCCCCTTTTCCCGCCGGGCCCCTGACCCGCGCCATCTCCACCCATGCCAAGGATGCCCGCAGCCGCTGGAAGATGGTGAGTTTCGATATCTTCGTGGCCATCGTGCTGATCGCCATTGTCAGCATGCTCAGCTACCAGCACACCAGCCCCCAGGTGCATGCCATGCTGGATCCCAATCTGCTGGTGTTCCGCTTCCACTCCGGCATGGATGACAACAACGAGAACGTGCGCCTCGCCGATGGCATTACCCGCGCCCTGATGGGGGAGGTGGCGGTGGCGACGCCGCTGCGGGTGCAGTACGGCGCCACCACTCTGATGGGGGGCATCATGCCCGGCAAGGAGCTGAGTGTGCGGGTCACCCGCCAGCCCCGTGGCACCTATCTCGATCTGGAGTATCGCAATATCAATACCAACCGGGTGCTGTTCAGCCATCAGTACCAGCTCAGTCGCCACAGTGTGCACGGCGTGTTGCAGGCGAGCAGCCAGGATCTGCTGCGCGCCCTCGACCAACCCGATGCCGAGCCGGGGATGGGCTGGCCCACCGATGATGCCTCCCTGATGGCGATGATGGAGGCGCAGTACTACATCAACAGCCGGGATCCGGTCGCCCTCAAGCGTGGGATTGATCTGCTGGAGCAGGCGCTGATTGCCCATCCGGATCAGCCGCTGCTGCTGGCGGAGCGCTATCTGGCTGGCGAGGCGCTGGCCACCTTGGCGGGCAAATCCGAGAGCGAGCGGTTGCAGGGGATTGGCACCCATCTCGCCAGCGTGGTGCAAAACAGCGGCGCTCTCCCTGCTCGGGTGTGGGAGGCGTTGACCCTGCAGGCGATCCTCAACGGCCAGCAACAGCAGGCCAACTATCTGTTGGAGAAGGCGGCGAGTCGCGGCCGCTCGGTGCTCTATTACATACTGCAGGGCAAGCTGGCGGAGCTGGATGGTCGCCCCGAGGCGGCGGGGGATGCCTACAGTCAGGCCTTCCTGATGGAGGCGACCGAGCAGACCTATCTGCTCTGCCAGCAACTCGGTTTCTACAGCAATATGGAGAGCCTCACGCCGGCTCTGTTCAATGCGCTGGGCCAGAGCAAGGTGAAGCTCTTCTAACTCCGCAGTGTTGGTTTTCCCCCGGTCGGCGCGATTGCCGACCCCATCCACAGGCTGCCTTCGGGCGGCCTGTGCGGTTTCTGCTCGTTTCAATCCTGCTTCTTTGCCACCGGGGATAGTCGCTCTGGTGCGGCCCGATTTATCCCCCGCAGTTCCCCACTATCTACATCTGCCTTTGTCTTGCCCACGGCATTCGCGGCACTCGCGTTTGTTCGGCTTCACGCCGCGCACGCAGCTTGTGACATCTGCTCATGGCTGGCGGCGGGATAAGCTGTCTGTCACGACCCATTTCTCATTGCTGACCGGTTATCGCCGTTGCGCTTTACCTCTGAGCCTGGATTGTGATGAGCCGAGCGAAGGGGAAAGCAGGAGGTGAGCGGCCACTCAGGGTGATGGTCAGTTGGGCGTTCGGATGGTTACAAGGGGAGGGGGCGCAATGGGCGCTGCTTTATCCCGGGTTTATCTGGCCAAAAATATCAAGACGGCGAGATAAGGGGGTTATCAAGGGGCAAAAACGGGGCGAAAGGATATCAAGGTTTTATCAAGATGGCTGTGTGGGCGGATGTCAATTAACTGTTTTTAAATGGTTTTTATCGAAATCGACGAGGCGGCGAAAAAAGTTGGCTCATATTTTTATCCGTTAGCTGGTCTTTATGTTTTCCGGGGATGAGAGGCCTAGTCTGTGCCCATTCTTTGGCGGGGCGTTCCGCCAAATGTGTATGTGACGACCCGACCTTTTATAGAACCGGAGATCTTATGTCCCTAGATACGAGCAAGAAGATTGGCCTTATCGCCTGTACAGGTGTGGTGGCCGGCAACATGATGGGGAGTGGCATCGCGCTGCTGCCTTCGGCACTGGCCACCATCGGCTCCATCTCTGTCTTTAGCTGGGCAATCTGTCTGGTAGGCGCCATGGGCCTCGCCTTTGTCTTCGCCCGCCTTGCTACCAAGAACCCGCAAGAGGGTGGCCCCATTGCTTACGCTGGCGAGATCTCTCCGGTGTTCGGTTTCCAGACCGGTGTGCTTTATTACCACGCCAACTGGATCGGTAACTTGGCCATCGCCATTACCGGTGTCTCCTACCTCTCGGTCTTCTTCCCCATTCTCAATAGCCCAATTCCGGCCGCCGCTGCCACCATCGCTGCCGTCTGGATCTTCACCTTCGTCAACCTGCTTGGCGGTAGCTGGGTTAGCCGACTCTGTACCCTGGGTCTGGTGCTGATCCTGCTGCCGGTTGTCGGTACTGCGGTGATGGGTTGGGGTCATTTTGATGCCACCGTCTACAGCCAGAACTGGAACACCACCAGCGGCAGCGACCTGCATGCGGTCATCAGCGCCGTGCTGATCTGCCTCTGGTCCTTCGTCGGTGTTGAATCTGCCGCCGTCTCTTCCGGCATGGTGAAGAACCCCAAGCGTACCGTACCGCTCGCTACCATGCTGGGTACCGGTATCGCCGGTATTATCTACATCCTCTCTACCCAGGTGATCAGCGGCATGTTCCCGGCCGGTGAAGTGGCTGCCTCCGGCGCCCCGTTTGCCATGGCCTCTTCCGCCATCTTCGGTAGCTGGTCTGCACCGTTCGTCTCTGCCTTCACCGCTCTGGCCTGCTTCACCTCGCTCGGTTCCTGGATGATGCTGGTGGGCGAGGCGGGCAAGCGTGCCGCCAACGACGGCAACTTCCCGAAAATCTATGGCGAAGTGGACAAGAACGGTGTGGCCAAGAAGGGTCTGATCCTGGGCTCCCTCAAGATGACTGCCCTGATGGTTGGCCTGACCGCCTTCACCTCCCAGTCCGCCCACGCTGCCGATCTCTTCAACGTGCTGACCACAGATGCAGTGCTGCTGACCATGCTGCCCTACTTCTACTCCAGCATTAACCTGATCCGCTTCGAGGGCATGACCTCCCGCAGCATCGGCGCGATGATCTTCTCCGGTGTGGCCTGTGTCTTCTGTCTGGTGGCCCTGATGGGTGCCAAGGGTTCCAACCTCACCGCTACCTTCGTGGTGTCGCTCATCATCTTGATGTTCTACGCCAAGAAACAGGGTCTGCGTCAGCACGACGCCCTGCTCAAAGAGCAGACCAGCCACTAATTCCGTTTTCCTTTTCCGAGCGCTCTTCACTCACCATCCCTGATGGAGAGCGCCCCATCACGTGTGGAGCATTACGATGAACATCATTGCCATCCTCAACCACCTCGGCGTTTTCTTTAAAGAAGAACCCATTCGCCAGCTGCAAGCTTCCCTCGAGCGCAAGGGTTTCGAGGTTGTTTATCCGGTCGACGTCGCCGACCTGCTGAAACTGATTGAGAAGAACCCGCGCGTTTGCGGCGCCATCTTCGACTGGGACAAATACTCCCTGGGTCTGTGCAAGGAGATCCACGATCGCAACGAGAAGCTGCCGATCTTCGCCTTCGCCAACGACCAGTCCACTCTGGACATTCACCTGACCGACCTGCGTCTGAACGTCCACTTCTTCGAGTACCGTCTCGGCATGGCCGACGACATCGCCCTCAAGATGGGTCAGGCCACCCAGGAGTATCAGGACGCCATCCTGCCGCCGTTCACCAAGGCACTGTTCAAGTACGTGGAGGAGGGTAAATACACCTTCTGTACTCCGGGGCACATGGGCGGTACCGCCTTCCAGATGAGCCCGGCCGGCAGCATCTTCTATGACTTCTACGGCCCGAACGCGTTCAAGGCTGACGTCTCCATCTCCATGCCGGAGCTGGGCTCCCTGCTGGATCACTCAGGTCCGCACAAGGAAGCCGAAGAGTACATCGCCCGTACCTTCAACGCCGATCGCTCCTATATCGTTACCAACGGCACCTCCACTGCCAACAAGATCGTCGGCATGTACTCCGCGCCGGCCGGCAGCACAGTGCTGGTTGACCGTAACTGCCACAAGTCGCTCACTCACCTGATGATGATGAACGACGTGACGCCGATCTACTTCCGACCGACCCGCAACGCCTACGGCATTCTGGGCGGTATCCCGCAGAGCGAATTCAGCCGCGACACCATCGCTGCCAAGGTTGCCGCGACACCGGGTGCCCAGGCTCCCCGTTACGCCGTTGTTACCAACTCCACCTATGATGGCCTGCTCTACAACACCGGCTTCATCAAGGAGAGTCTGGATACCCCTTACATCCACTTCGACAGTGCCTGGGTGCCCTACACCAACTTCAGCCCGATCTATGAAGGCAAGTGCGGCATGAGCGGTGAAGCCATGCCGGGCAAGGTGTTCTACGAAACCCAGTCCACCCACAAGCTGCTGGCGGCCTTCTCCCAGGCCTCGATGATCCACATCAAGGGTGACGTGGAGGAAGAGACCTTCAACGAAGCCTTCATGATGCACACCTCCACTTCGCCGCAGTACGGCATCGTGGCCTCTACCGAGATCTCTGCTGCCATGATGCGTGGCAACACCGGCAAGCGTCTGATCAAGGACTCCATCGATCGCGCCATCTCCTTCCGCAAAGAGATCAAGCGTCTGCGTGATCAGAGCGAAGGCTGGTTCTTCGACGTATGGCAGCCGGACAACATCGACACCGTCGAGTGCTGGAAGCTGGATCCGAAAGATGACTGGCACGGCTTCAAGGACATCGATGACAACCACATGTACCTGGATCCGATCAAGGTCACCCTGCTGACTCCGGGTATGGGTCGTGACGGCCAGCTGCTGGAGAAGGGCATTCCTGCCTCTCTGGTCTCCAAGTTCCTGGACGAGCGCGGCATCGTGGTCGAGAAGACCGGCCCCTACAACATGCTGTTCCTCTTCTCCATCGGTATCGATCAGTCCAAGGCGATGCAGCTGCTGCGCGCCCTGACCGAGTTCAAGCGTGGCTACGACCTGAACCTGACCATCAAGAGCATCCTGCCGAGCCTCTATCGTGAAGACCCGAGCTTCTACGAAGGGATGCGCATCCAGGAGCTGGCCCAGCGCATTCACGAGCTGACCAGCAAGTACCGTCTGCCGGAGCTGATGTTCAAGGCGTTCGACGTGCTGCCGGAGATGAAGATGACCCCGCACGCCGCCTGGCAGCAAGAGCTGGCCGGCAACGTGGTGGAAGTGCCGCTGCGCGACATGGTTGACCGCATCAGCGCCAACATGATCCTGCCGTACCCGCCGGGAGTACCGCTGGTGCTGCCGGGCGAGATGGTGACCCAGGATTCCCTGCCGGTGCTCGAGTTCCTCGAGATGCTGTGCGAGATCGGGGCGCACTACCCGGGCTTCGAGACCGATATCCACGGCCTCTATCGTCAGGCCGATGGCAGCTACACCGTCAAGGTGCTGCGTTAATCGACAGTGACAACAGTCGAAAGTGACAACAACGGGCCGCAAGGCCCGTTTTTCCCTCCGGAATTCCTGTTCTTATTGCGTGAGTCGCCAACCATGAAGCGAGTGCTCTCCATTCAATCCCACGTAGTCTTTGGCTGTGCCGGCAACAGCGCCGCCGTTTTTCCCATGCGTCGCCTCGGGATCGAGGTGTGGCCGATGAACACGGTGCAGTTCTCCAACCACACCCAATACCGCGAAGGCTGGCAGGGGATGGTGATGCCCGGCGGCCATATCCGTCAGCTGGTAAACGGCCTGGCGGAGATCGGCGTGCTGGCCGAGTGCGATGCGATCTTGAGCGGCTACCTCGGCTCGGCCGAACAGGGGGAGGAGATCCTGGCGGCGGTGGCCCGGCTCAAGGCGCTCAATCCGGCCGCCCTCTATTTTTGTGACCCCGTGATGGGTCATCCCGACAAGGGGTGCATAGTGGCACCCGGCGTCGCCGATTTTCTGAAAAACCGGGCACTGGCCTGCGCCGATATGTTGGCCCCCAATCTGCTGGAGCTGGAACAGCTCACCGGCCGCGATATCCGCAATGTGCCGGAGGCCATTGAGGCGTGCCAGCAGTTGCGCGCGCAAGGGGTCAAGCTGGTGATGGTCAAGCATCTGGGCAAGGCCGGTTTTGCCATGGACCGCTTCGAGATGCTGCTGGTGTGCGAGGAGGGGACCTTTCATCTTTCCCGCCCGCTCTACCCTTTTGCCCGCCATCCCATCGGGGTGGGGGATCTGCTGAGCGCCACCCTGCTGGCCAATCTGCTGGCCGGTTGTACCCCGGTAGCGGCGTTCGAACTTACCAACGCCAGCGTGGATGCGGTACTGGCCCGGACCTGGCTGGCGGGGGCCTACGAGCTGCAACTGGTTGCTGCCCAGCACGAGATGGCGCTGCCGCAGGTCTCCATCCGGGCGACCCGCCTCTGAGCTGTTTGTACCAACAGCAGAAACAACAAAGCCCTGATCATCAGGGCTTTTATATTTCAGATTCGGGGAGAGGGCTTAGTCCTGCGGGCTTTTGAGCGCCTTGACCACATCCTCTTTGGGCTCCAGCTCCTTGACCTGATTGAAGATCTCCAGCTCACCCTGCGGGCTGACGGTGTAGGCATCGGCATCCTGATAGCTGCCGCTGCCAGCGCTCTCGATGATGACCACCAGCTCGGGCTGTTTGTCGCCATTCAAATCGACCAGTTTCAGCTCCCGGATAAAGCCGTTACGGGCCATCACCTTGCCATCCTGAAACTCATCCAGTGGAAATTGGGCGTTCTGGCCCGAATAGAGCCGCACGTCATAGCTGCCGATGGAGGCGGGCTCACCGGCCCCCTGCGCCACCCGGATCACCTGCCCGGAGGGGAGGGTCAGTTGCTTGCTAAATCCCTCTTCGGCTTGTGCTTGTGCCGCCAGCGGCAGGGTCAGCAGCCCTGCCATCATCAATGCTCTGTTCATCTTGCAACCTCTTGCTGTCTGTTGAGTGCGGGCTCCCGGGGAGCCCGCCGTGATGCTGTTACCAGATCTTCACCCGCTTCTGGGGCGGCAGATAGAGCTTGTCCCCCGGCTGGATGTTGAATGCCTCGTAGAAGGCGGGAATGTTCGGCACCACGCCGTTGACCCGGTACTCGGGGGGCGAGTGGGGGTCGGAGCGCAGCAGCATCTGCATCAGCTCGGGGCGATACATCCCCTTCCACACCTGCGCCCAGCCGAGGAAGAAGCGCTGTTCGCCGGTGAAGCCATCCAGCACCGGCGCCTCCTTGCCATCCAGCGACAGCTCGTAGGCCTTGTGGGCGATGGTGAGGCCGCCCAGATCGCCGATGTTCTCCCCCAGGGTAAACTGGCCGTTGACGAACTGGCCGTTGATGGGCTCGAAGCGGTTGTACTGGGCCACCAGACGGCTGGTGCGGAAGCGGAACTCCTTGAGATCTTGCGGTGTCCACCAGTCGCGCATCATGCCGTCGCCGTCGGATTTGGCCCCCTGATCATCAAAACCGTGGCCCATCTCGTGACCAATGACCCCGCCGATGGCGCCGTAGTTGACCGCATCATCCGCCGTCATGTCGAAGAAGGGGGGCTGCAAGATGGCCGCCGGGAAGACGATCTCGTTGTTGCTCGGGTTGTAGTAGGCGTTCACCGTTTGCGGCGACATGTGCCATTCGTCCCGGTCGACCGGCTTGCCGAGGCGCGCCAGACTGTCTGCGTATTCAAAGGCTTGCGAGCGTTGCAGGTTGCCCACCAGATCATCCGGTTTGATGGCGATGGCGCTGTAATCCTTCCACTTGTCGGGGTAGCCGATCTTGGGGCGGAACTTGGCCAGCTTCTCGAGTGCCTGTGCCTTGGTCTCGGGCGACATCCAGTCGAGTTCCTTGATGCTTTGGCCGTAGGCGGTGCGCAGGTTCTCCACCAGCTGTTCCATCCGCTCCTTGGCTGCTGGCGGGAAGTAGCGGGCCACATAGAGCTGGCCGACCGCTTCACCCAGATGATCGTTCAGCACCCCGAGCGCCCGCTCCCAGCTGGCGCGCTGCTTGGGCGTGCCGCTCAATGTGGTGCCGTAGAAGGCGAAGTTGGCGCGGTCGGTCTCGCTGTCGAGATAGGGGGCGTAGTCGGTCAGCAGTTGCCACTTGAGGTAGGCCTGCCAGTCGGCGATGGGGGTCTGGGCCATCACCTGATCCAGCGCGCTCAGATAGGTCGGCTGACCGATGATGAGCTCCGGCTGGCCAGCAATGCCCGCGGCGTTCAGATAGGCCTGCCAGTCGAGATGGGGGGCGAGCCGTGCCAGTTCGCTGGCGGGGCGCTTGTTGTAGTTCTTCTCCCGATCCCGCAGGGCGACGTTGTCCCACTGGATGGTGGCGAGCCGGGTTTCGAGGGCCAGAATCCGCTTGGCCTTGCCACTCGGGTCAGATTCCCCGAGGCGGCTCAGCATGGCGGCGATATGCTGCTGGTACTTCTGGCGCAGGGCCTGACTCTCGGGATCCTGCTTGAGGTAGTAGTCCCGATCCGGCAGCCCCAGTCCACCTTGATAGAGGTAGACCGCATAGCGGTCGGGGGACTTGGCATCGGCGTCGATCCAGATGCCGAACGGCGCGCCGCCGCCCATGCGGCCCGACTGGGCAAAGGCACGGGCCAGTGCGGCCTGATCACCGATCCGGTCGATGTCGGCCAGCGCCGGTACCAGCGGGGTGAGCCCCTTGGCGTCACGGCTTGCCTGATCCAGATAGCTGGCGTAGAGATCGCGGATCTGCTGGGTCGGCGTGCCGGTGGCGGCCTCCTGCTTGGCCAGCCCCTCGACCAGCACCCGTACATCGGCGAGAGATTTGTCCCGCAGCATGTAGAAGGCGCCATCGGCGGGTCGATCGTCGGGGATCTTGGCGGTGGCGAGCCACTTGCCGTTGACGTAGCGGAAGAAGTCATCGCCGGGTTTGACCTGGGTGTCCATATTGGCCAGCGCCAGCCCGGAGTGTTTGGGGGAGTCTTGCGGTGCCTGACTGCAGCCAGCCAGCAGTGCCAGTCCAATCAGGCCGGCCAGTAAGCTTTTCTTATTGTTCATCTTGTTTGATTCCAATTCGGGTTGTTTGCTTCCCTGCCCATCTTCCTTGCTCCAACCGGTTGTGCGACCGCCTTGCAGCCAGCCCGGTGGAGAGGGCGGGCGAGCCTCACTCTAGCAGCAGGGTTGCAGCTTGATAAGCCCGACTCTGCTAAGATCGGCCGGTCCGTTTTGGGGAAGCCTATGATTTCTCATCTTTATTCTCGCTTTTGTCTGACTATGCCAGCGCCGGAAGGTTCCACCGGTCTGCTGGTGGCCTTCAGTGGCGGCCTCGACTCCACCCTGCTGCTGGTACTGGCGGCGCAGTATGCCCGCGAGCACAGCCTGCCACTTCGCGCCCTGCACGTGCACCACGGCCTCAGCCCCCATGCCGATGAGTGGGTCGCTCATTGTGAAGCCGTGTGTCAGCAATTGGCGGTGGAGCTGCTGGTCGAGCGAGTGACTCTGGCCCGCGGCAATGGCGAGAGTCTGGAGGCGCAGGCTCGCACCGCCCGTTACCAGCGGTTGACCGCCCGGATGCGGGAGGGGGAGTGGCTGCTCACCGCTCACCATCAGGACGATCAGCTGGAGACCCTGCTGCTGGCCCTCAAGCGCGGCGCCGGTCTGCGCGGGCTGGCGGGGATCCTGCCAAGCCAGCCCTTTGCCGGCGGCCTGCTGCTGCGCCCGCTGCTCGATATGAGTCGTGCCGAGCTGGCCGAGGCGGCGGCGAGCCTCCCCTTTGGCTGGGTGGAAGATGAGAGCAATCAGGACGTGAGCTATGACCGCAACTTTTTGCGCCAGACGCTTATCCCCCAGCTCAAGGCGCGCTGGCCCGCCATGGCCCAGACCGCGGCGCGCAGCATGGCCCTGTGCGCCGAGCAGGAGGCGCTGCTGGATGAGTTGGCCGAGAGTGACTGGCAGCTGGCGGGCGAGGGGGAGGCGCTCCATATCGGCCCGCTGCACGCCCTCTCTCCCACCCGGCGCAACAACCTGCTGCGCTACTGGATCCGCCGTCAGGGGGGCGAGATGCCATCCCGCGAGCAGCTTGCCCGGTTGTGGCAGGAGGTCGCGTTGGCGCGCGGCGATGCCAATCCCCAGCTCAACTGGGGGCGCCAGAGCTGCCGCCGTTTTCAGGAGCGGCTCTATCTGGTGAGCCCTGACTTGCAACCTTGTCATCAGGTGTTGCCGATGATTGTGGGCGAGCCGCTGACCCTGCCGGATGGTTTGGGTGAGCTGGTGGTGCGCATGGCGGAGCACGGCGAGGATCGGCTGCGTTCCCCCCGAGCGGACGAGCCGCTCTCGGTGCGTTTTCAGGTAGCGCCCGGGATCCCCCTCAAACCGGTGGGGCGAAGCGGTAGTCGGCGGATGAAGAAGCTGCTGCAAGAGTATGGTGTTCCCTCGTGGCAACGGGGACGCATTCCCATCCTCTACTATGGCGAGCAGGTGGCGGCGGTGGTGGGGCTCTTTGTCTGCGACGGTTTTATGGCACAGAGTGCCGGGCTGGTTTGCCACTGGCAGGGAAACGGTGCCGCCCCCATCCTGCCCGAGCAGGATCTTGCATGAGGTGATCTCGGTGTGAGGGAGGATTAGCCCCAAAAAAAGAAGCTCCGGTCACATGGCGCGCATGTGCCGGAGCAAAGAAGAGTTCGGGATTATTCGTTAGGGCTGGCCTTGCCGGCTTTTTTGCGGGCGTAGAGGTGACTGTCGGCCGCCTCGTAGAGGCTCGGCACATCGACCCCGGATTGCCAGCTGGCGGCGCCAAGGCTGCATCCGACCGAGAAGGTGCTGAGCTCCTTGTTGGTCATCAGCATGTGCTGCAGTCGCAGCCAGACCGGGCGCCACGCCTCGGGTTCGGCCGGTTGCAGCAGCAGGGCAAATTCATCTCCCCCGAGCCGGAAGGCTTGATCCGTACTGCGGATGCACCCCTTGAGCAGCTGGGCGAAGCGGCTCAGCACCAGATCCCCCACCGGATGGCCCCAGGTATCATTGATCTGCTTGAAGCGATCGAGATCCAGCAGCACCAGCACCAGACCGTGGGGCTCTCGGCTGTGCTGCTCGATGGCGCGACCGATGGCTTCGTCAAAGTAGGAGCGGTTGCCAAGGCCGGTCAGGTGATCGAGCCGGACCAGCTGATCCAGTTTTTCCAGCCGCAGATAGAGGGGCAGCAGCAGGCAGAGCAGCTGATGGTATTGCATCAGTACCCGTTGCTGGCTGCCGCTCAGCGGATGTTCCAGCTCGTAGTGAAGCTGGCCGAGCAGCTGGCCATGCTGACCGCGCAGCTCGAACGGATAGTTGTGCAGGTTGAGGGTGGCCAGCGGCGGGTGCTGGATCAGCACATGGGGCTGGCCACAATCGAGGTAGAGACTGTGGATCCTGACAATTCTTGCCGCACGATCGGCAAAAGTTGTCAGCAGACCGCCGAGATCGCTCTGCCCCAACAACTGCTCGAGCAACTGGTTGCGTTCAACGCTGGGCAACGGCGTGAGCCGCTCCATCTGGCGAACCCACTGCTCGATGCCATGGCTAAAGCCATTAAGTGACGACGTATTTTCCATGGTCTTCCACCTGTAACACCTGACTACTGTCTCCTCCCTGCAATTGGCATGCCCAATATATCTTTCCTGCCCGCCAGATCGGCTGACTAAGCTTAAGTCGATAAAAGGAGAGGAAAATTTGTACACCGACCTGTTGATCCTGCTGTTCGCCGCCGTTCTGCTGGTGGCAACTTTCCGGCGCCTCGGCTTGCCGGTGATCCTTGCCTACCTGATTGCCGGCGTCTTGCTCGGCCCCCACGGGCTGGCGGTGATCACCGGTCAGTCGATCATGCAGACCATTGCCGAGCTGGGGATCGTCTTTCTGATGTTCTCGCTGGGGCTGGAGTTCTCCCTGCCGAAATTGCTGGCGATGCGCCGGTTGGTGCTGGGGGTGGGGATGTTGCAGGTGCTGCTCACGTCACTGCTCTTCTTCGCCATCGGCTGGTGGTGGGGGCTGGGTCTGGCCCAGTCGCTGGTGGTGGCGGGAACGTTGGCACTCTCCTCCACGGCTGTGGTGATCAAGCAGCTCGGCGAGCAGAAGCAGCTCCATACCCGCCGCGCCCAGCTGGGGGTGAGCGTGCTGCTGTTTCAGGATCTGGCGGTGGTGCCCCTGCTGGTGATGATCCCCATCCTCGCCCAGCCGGAAGTACAAGGGAGCGCCCTGGCCGCCGAGATCGCCTGGGCCACCCTCAAGGGGCTGTTTGCCCTCTTCACTCTGCTGGCGGTGGGCAAGTGGTTGCTGCCGCTGCTGTTTCACGAGGTGGCGCGAGCCCGCTCCGACGAGCTTTTTGTGCTGAGTGCCCTGCTGGTGGCGCTGCTGGCTGCCTACATGACCCATTCACTGGGACTGTCGATGGCGTTGGGAGCGTTTCTGGCGGGGATGATGCTGGGGGAGTCCCACTACCGTCATCAGCTGGAGGTGGACATCAAGCCCTTTCGCGATGTGCTGATGGGTCTCTTCTTTATCACCATCGGTATGGCCATGGAGTGGGAGCTGGTGGCGCGGGCTTGGTGGCAGGTGCTGATCTGCGTGGTGCTGCTGGTGCTGTGCAAATCCCTGCTGGTACTGCTGGCCGGGCGGCTGATGGGGGAGCGCAAGCGCGACAGCATGGCCGCCGGTATCATGCTCAGTCAGGTGGGGGAGTTCGGCTTCGTGCTGCTGGCACTGGCGCTGCACCACGGCTTGCTGGATCAGCAACTGGTCTCCCTGCTGATCGGCATCGGCATCATCTCCATCGCCATGACTCCCTGGCTGGTGACCCAGGCCCATTCGCTGGCTCGCAGCCTTACCGATCCTGCGTTGCTGACCCGCTCCGAGGTGGCACAGTCGGGCCTGAGCAAAAACCAGCACGTCATCATCGCCGGCTTTGGCCGGGCGGGGCAGACCTGTGCCCGCTTTCTCAAGCTCGAGGAGATCCCCTTTCTGGCCCTCGATCTTGACCCGGAGCGGGTGAGCGAGGCCAAGCTGGCGGGGGAGCAGGTGGCCTTCGGCGATGCCAGCCGCCGCGATATTCTGCTGGCCGCCGGGCTGCTGCGGGCGCGGCTGGTGATCATCACCTTCGATGATCGCAAGCGGGTGGAGGCGATGCTGGCACTGATCCGCGAATTGGCGGGGGATCTCAAGGTGCTGGTGCGTACCCGGGATGACAGTTTTCTGGAGCAGTACAAGCAGGCGGGGGCGTTTGAGGTGATCCCCGAATCCCAGGAGGGGGCCCTGATGCTGGTCTCCCACCTGCTGCTCAATTGCGATATCCCCATCGGTCGGGTGATCCGCCGGATGGAGCTGGAGCGCAGCAGTCAATATCGCTTTCTGCACGGCTTCTACTGGGGGGATCAAAGCGCCAGCAATCTGGAAGCGGATCAGCTGCTCGAACGCCTCCATCCGCTGTTGCTGCACGATCAGGCGTGGGCGGTAGGCCGTGAAGTGCGCGAGCTGCCGCTCGATGAGGTGCGGATCAAGGAGGTGCAGCGCGGGGATCAGAGTCTGGAACCCAGACCCGAGCTGGTGCTGGCGGCTGGCGATCGACTGATCCTGTTTGGCACCGTGGTGGCGATGGAGCAGGCGGAGCAGCGTTTGCTGGAGGGGCGCTGAGCCCCCTCGCACTCATCGGCCGCGTCCTTTACTCCCGCTCTTTTGGTAGCCCTTCGATATCGAGGAAGGCGACGACCCGCTCCCGCTCCCTCAGGGTGTCCTGATAGCCCAGCTTGATCAGCTGCTGGCAATAACCCGGATAGAACATCAAAAAGCTGGCCAGACTGCTGGTCTCATCCCCCTTCACGCCCAGCACCCGCAACAGGCGGCGCAACTTTAGCGGCAGTTTGCGCAGGTAGGCCAGTGCGATGGTGTCGAGATCCTGACTCGGTTTCAGCACACAGGTCTCCACCCGCTTCAGATTGAGGCGATTGCGCTCCCGCTCAGGGATAAGATCCAGAGTCTGGTTGATGCGCCACAGCCGCTCCAGATCGGAGTTGAGGGTGTCGGTAAAGACCGTATCGAGCAGATGGCTGGCGATATTGGAGCTGGTGAGATGGCCGTGGTGATGGGTCGGCGCCGAGTGTGCCGGCGGATCCAGGGTGATCAGCAGGATCCGCTCCGCACCCAGATGGATGGCGGGGCTGAGCGGGCTCAGCTGGTGGATGGAACCGTCGCCGTAGAACTTCTCGCCGATCCGGGTGGCTGGAAAGACGAAGGGGAGAGCCGAGGAGGCGAGCAGATGCTCAGATGTAAGCACGGTGCGCACCCCGCGCCGTCTGGCCCGCTCCCAAGGATGGTGGTCGGCCCGCCCCTGAAAGAAGGTGGTGGAGAGACCGTCGTCGTAATCCGACGCCGTGATGGCCAGCGCCTCCAGACTGCCGTAGAGGATGTTGTCATCGATGCGGTGATAGTCGATGAGCTGATCCAGCAGGCGGTGCAGCGGCGCGTTGTCAAAGAGGTGAAAGGCGTGGTTGGTGTGGGGATTGATCAGCCCTGCCGACCCCTCGTACATCAGCCGCCACAGCAGTCGGCCGGGGTGAAAATCGAAGATGTGGTGAGTCTCGAAACGGCGCCAGACCCACTCCAGCTTGCGCACCCCCAGATGGAAGCAGGAGGCGTAGCAGGCGAGCGCGGTGACATTGATAGCCCCCGCCGAGGTGCCACACAGGATGGGAAAAGGGATGCCGAGATTGCGCGGGTAGAGCTCCGCAATCGCTTTGAGGGCTCCGACCTGATAGGCGGCGCGAGCACCGCCACCGGTGAGCAACAATGCTGTATTGGGTCTGGCCATATGCTGGCGCCTTATCGTGTTCTGACAAGAATGTTCCCACTGACAAATTAACTATAAGGCGCTGTATCAAATATAAAAACGGGCGCTTGCCCGTTTTTTTCATGGCCCCATGTCAAAGGGCGCGGTGAGGATTTTCCGGTCGCGCCAGCTGATCGAAGGCGGCGAATACCGGGGCGCTGGCGAGGATGCGACCGTGGCCCAGTCCCCGGGTGCTCACCAGCCGGGTATGACCATCCTGACTGGCCCGCAAGGAATCGCCGTGCGGGGCAAATCTGTCCTCCTCGTCGTGCACGATCATCGCCGCGCCGCTGCGACTGGCGAGCCGCCCCAGCGGATCGACCGTGCTCAAGGGGTGCTGGTACTCTTGCTCAATCTCCTTGACCACCGCATCGAACAACCGGATGGAGTAGCCGGAGCGTGCCACCATGCCGTAGAGCTGGGGCACATAGTCGAGCACCGGTGAAATCAACAGCAGCGGCAGGGTATCGATACCCGGCTGACGGCTGGAGAGAGTGACGGCGCCTCCCATGCTGTGGGCGATGACCCCGTGCAGCGGGCCTGCTTCGCTGGCCAGCTTGGTCGCCAGCTCGTCGAAGGCGCGTACGAAGCGGGGCAGGTGGCCAGTGTTGCCTGCGCTCTGGCCGTGGGCCGGATGATCGTAGGCAATGGCGGTGAAACCCTGCGCGGCGATATGGCTCATCAGCGGATAGAACTGGCTGGCGCTGCCGGACCAGCCGTGCATCAGCAGCCACAGCGGCCCCTGACCGAGCCGATAGCTCATCAATACCCCTTCGCTGGTATGGACGGCCTGCTTCACCAGACCGGCTGGTTCGTGGCCACCGCGCTGGTTGCGCTGGGGGGTGAGCAGCAACTTGCTGGCGGTGCGCTTGGCATGGGTGGGGGCGAGTCTGTGGTGCAACCGGGTGCCTATCCCCAGCAGCCATTTGCTCGGGCTGAAGCGGCGGGTGTTGAAGTAGATCTTGCTGCTCATGGTCATCCTGTGGTTTTTATGTGCGAACGGTCGTGCTTTTTTGTTGGTTTTTAAAAATTAGTGTTGAACGGATGCCAAAACATCAGCGCCAGCTGGCGAGCAGAGCATCCACCTCGGGCCAGAAGTGGTGGGCCGGATCCTGACACAGTTCGAGATCGTTGAACACCTGATCCGCCAGATAGAGGCCATAGAGGCGATAAACGGCGCGCCAGGGATCCATCTCCTGTCGCCACTCGCCTGCGGCCTGACCCTGCACCACCTGACGGGCCAGATAGTCGAGCCAGAAGCGCACCAGTTGCCGGGCGGCTTGCTGCACCTGGCTTATTTGCTCATGGCCATCCTGCACCGAGGTCCAAGCGTCGAGGAACATGCAGCGTCCGGCAAAGCAGTGGTTCCAAGCCTGCCAGGCACGCAGCAGGGCGATCAGCTTGTCGTGCTGGCTCTGGTACTCCTGCTGGCGTACTGGCTGGATCACCCGCAGCCGGAACACCTCGGCGGCGTACTCCAGCACGGCGATCTGCAGATTGTCGCGGGATTGAAAGTGGGCAAACAGGCCGCTTTTCGACATCTCGCAGGCGCTGGCCAGCGAGCCGATGGTCAGGCTCTCCAGCCCTTGCTGGCTCGCTTGCTCAAAGGCTGTCTGCAAAATGTTTTCACGGGTCAGGCGACCTTTGCTCATCACTCTCTCCTCGTTGGCGCTGGCAGCATAAAGTACGATCGTGCTAATTGTCGAGCAACAGATAGCCAGCATGGCTGGCTATGTCGTCTCGCGCGTGTCACTGCGTGCGGGTTTCAGCTCTCCTTGATATCGAGCTGTTGCAGGGCGATAACCGCCTGAGTGCGGTTTTTGACACCCAATTTTCTGAAGATGGCGGTGATATGGGCCTTGATGGTGGCCTCGGAGACATTGAGCTCCCAGGCGATCTGTTTGTTGAGGCTGCCATCGCGCAGCATGATCAGCACCTTGTATTGCTGGGGGGTGAGGCTGGCCAGCTTGCTGGCGAAATCGGGGCCGTCTTCCGATTCAGGATGGAGCGAGATGCCTTCCGGCACCCAGTTATCCCCCCCGATCACCGTATTGAGGGCATTGACCAGCTCCTTCATCGGCACTGATTTGGGGATGAAGCCGAGCGCTCCGAGCCGCAACACCTGCTGGATGATGGCCGCATCTTCCGAGGCGGAGACCACCACGATGGGCAGGTCGGGATACTGGCCGCGCAGGTGGGCCAGCCCCTCGAAGCCATTGGCCCCCGGCATCTTGAGATCGAGCAGCAACAGGTCAACTTCGGGGTGCTCGCCGAGCAGGTTGGTCAGGCTGTCGATGGAGTCCGCTTCCAGCAATTGAGCGTCGTTGATGGCCATGTGCACCGCTTGGTAAAGGGCGCCCCGAAACAGGGGGTGGTCATCTGCGATGACGATGGTAAATTGGCTGTCCATATTTCGGTTAATGGCTCACATTGTTGCTAACTGATTGTTTTGAAAAATCAAACTAGCATCGCTCACCAAGAGGGTCAAACCCGCCGGTGCGCAAATGTGAAGCGACCATCGGATGTTTTGCCATCAAGGGCAGACAGGCCGGTCGCAGGCAACTCATGCAGGAGGCAACAGATGGGATCCTTGGTATTGGCGGTGGGCACCGGCTCCACCTGGGCGATACGGGCGGCACTGGTGCTCGCCATGAGCGGGCTGACGTGGCAGGAGCAGGTGTTCGATCTGGAGGATGCCAAGTCGCTGGCGCGGCTCAAGCGGCTGGCACCGGCCGGTCTGGTGCCCTGGCTCGAACACGATGGCGTGCGGGTTCACGACTCGCTGGCCATCGCCGAATATGTTCACGAGCTCTGTCCCGACCGTCAGCTCTATCCTGTTTCGCTGGCCGAGCGGGCACAGGCTCGCAGCCTCTGCGCCGAGTTGCATGCAGGATTTCGGCAGATCCGTTCTCTGCTCCCCTTCTTTCTTGGGGCACCAACCCGTATCGATCCCCCGGTGGAGGCGGTCGGTGAGCTGGCCCGTTTGCAGGAGATCTGGTCGCAGACGCGGGGCCCCTTCTACTTTGGCGAGGCGGGCATTGTCGACGCCTTCTATGCGGTGATGGCCTATCGGCTGGCCAGCTATGGCATCCAGTTGCCCGGTCAGGCGGGAGCCTATCAGCAGGCGCTGCTCTCTTGGCCCCTGTGGCAGGAGACTCTGCTCAAGGCGCGGTTGCAGTGGCCGGTGGCGGCGCGCCAGTCACAGTGAGCCTTGGCAGATAGATAAACGAGAGAGGGGAGCCAGTGGCTCCCCTCTCTGTTGCTGGTGAATGTGGCTCAAGAGTTACTTCTGCTGACCGGCAAAGACCACCACCACCTTGTCATCCCCCTTCTCCCGCACGAAGGCGTAGGGGGCATCCGAGAGTTTCTGGTGACTGCCTGCCGCAATGGCCGGATGGGCGGCGCGGAACTGGCCCAGTTGCTGCCAGTGCTTGACCAACTCAGCCTTGTCTCCGCTGGCCAGCTCCTGCCAGTTCATGTCCGAGCGCAACGCCTGATCGAACACCCCGCCATCCTTGGCAAGCCCGCGGCCGGACTCGTCGCCGTAGTAGAGCTGGATGCCGCCCGGCAGCAGCATAAAGCTGCTGGCGACCCGGCGCTGTAGCGGCACATCCTGATAGTCGCCAAAGAACAGCTTGGTGTCGTGGGAGCTGATGTAGCTCAACACGTTGAACTCGGGATCCTGATTGATGCGGCTGGCGTAGCTGGCATAGGTGGGCTCGGCGCTGGCCATGCACTGAGCCTGTGACAGTGCGAACTCGCGCTGATAGTCGAAGTTGATCAGGGAATCGAAACCGTTCTGATACCAGAAATCCTTGGCGACCCCGTGATCCCATACCTCGCCCACCATGTAGAAGGGCAGATCGTCGAGGGCCTTGCCCGGGTTCGCAGTCTTCCACTCCTTGAGCGCAGCGGTGCCCGCCTGCTTGAGCTTGGCCCACACTTCGGGCTCCAGATGCTTGACGGTGTCGGCGCGGAAGCCGTCGATGCCAAAGCGGCGCACCCAGTCGGTGTGCCAGG
Source organism: Aeromonas sp. 55A (assembly GCF_051919665.1). Lineage (NCBI taxonomy): Bacteria > Pseudomonadati > Pseudomonadota > Gammaproteobacteria > Aeromonadales > Aeromonadaceae > Aeromonas > Aeromonas sp. 55A. Next base: position 2,804,808 of record NZ_JBQBEH010000008.1, read on the forward strand.
CGATGAGATAGTCACTCACGGTAGTGTCGGGCAGCGCCTTGGCGAGGGTGTCTTTTTTCGCGGCCAGCAATGGCGGCAGCCCTACCGGTTTGGCCGATTCGGTCAGAAAGTCCGGCAGCCCCGCCACCGAGCCGGTGACATCGTCGGTGCCGGGCTGCGGGTAGCCGGGCAGACCGGCGCGCACCCAGTCACCACTCCACCACTTGTTCCACGCGGGTGATTGATAGTCGATGAACTGGTTGTAGCCATGCCAGTTGAGACCGCCGCTCGGGCGCCACTGGTTCCAGACGGTCGGCAGTTTGCTGCTGTTCTGAGTTAGCTCGGTGAGCCCCAGATCTTGCAAGTCGGCGAGGGTAGCGTAACCGGCGTGGTTCATCACCACGTCGAGGATGATCCGCATGCCGCGCTTGTGGGCCTCGTCCACCAGGGTTTTCAGGCTCTCTTCATTGCCGTAGTTGGGGTCAATCTTGGTGAAGTCGAGCGCCCAGTAGCCGTGGTAGGCGTAGAAGGGGAAGTTGCCCTGCTCGCCACCGCCGATAAAGCCGTGCACCTGCTCCACCATGGGGGTGATCCAGATGGCGTTCATGCCGAGGCTCTTGATGTAGTCGAGCTTCTCGGTCAGCCCCTTGAAGTCACCGCCGTGCCAGGTGGCTACCTCATCCTGACCATCCTTCTGGCGGCCGAAGCTGTGGTCGTTGGCGGGGTCGCCGTTGTGGAAGCGATCGGTCAGCAGGAAATAGACGCTCGCCTGATCCCAGCTGAACGGTGCTGGCTTGGCCGCCTTGACCGGTTCGAGCAGCAGCAGGCCACCGCTCTCTTTGCTCGGGGTCAGGGTCAGCTTGCCCTGTTTGACCACCGCCTCCTGTTTCGAGTAGGCATCCCTCAGTCGGGTACCCTCGGGCCAGACCCCTTTGAGCGACACAGTGACCGGGCCGCCATCCCAGCTGATGCAGGGCTCTTCTGGTGGCTGGCGCTTGAACTCGCTCTTCTTGGTCGCCCGCAGCACCTTGAGGCTGGGGGTATCCGGGTTGAAGGTGAACTGATACTCCCCGGCCAGCATCACCCGAAGGGTAAAGCTCTGATCCTTGCTGCATTTGTCCATGGGCTGGGCGGTGCCGAAGGGGAGCGGCTTGCTCTCGCTCGGGCCAAAGCTGGTACCGCAACTGTTGTCTGCGTCGCTGATGCGGATCTGGTGGCTCCCCTTAGCGAGCGTGTGGGTCAGCTCCACCATGCCCTTATCCAGCGCGATCGGGGTCGCGACCGGTTGACCATCCACATAGAGGTGAACCTCGGGGGCGGCCATCGCCTGTGGGGTGAACAGAGGGGCGGCCAGCAGGGCGAGCCAGAGAGGGGATAAGTGATGAGCACGACGCATAAGCCATTCCTTGAGCAGGGCAGTTCGGACAAGGGACCATTCTAGGAGCAGCAAAGCGCGCCTTGGATCGGCAAAATGCCGATTTGTGACTTCAGTTCAAATGGTTACGTTTTCAAGCCGAGGAAAGTGTGACGGAGAGGAGATGGGACGCTCTGTCGATAAAAATAGCGGCCATAAAAAATGCCGGTCAGGTGACCGGCATTTGGTGTGTCAGGCATCGTCGTCACATCAGACGGTGAAGAACTTGAAGTTGACGAAGGCCACCGCGATGAAGGAGGCAACCATGCCGCTGATGCAGAGCACAGCAGGGCGGATGGCTGGCCAGCGATGGGTCAGCAGAATGATGGCCAGCAGGGTCGGGTAGAGCCCGAACATGTAGCGTGGCATGGCGTTGAGGCCGGTCATCAGCGGGATGGTGCAGCAGATGAACATCAGGGTCGCTTCCGCCCAGCGTTTCTGGCTGAACAGGTAACCGTTCAGGCACCAGCCGAAGATCACCATGATGGAGAGGTAAGCCTTGCGGCCGCCCAGCTCGAAACCGCTCAGCCACCAGTCCAGCGGGCTGTCCATGTAGCGACCCCAGGCCACCTGAATGTGCTTGAAGGCGAAGGCATCGCCGGTCAGGTGATAGAGGTAGACCATGTAGGCAAACAGGCCAAACGGGATCATCCAGAGGGTGAAGACCACCTTGAAGGCTCGCTCGGTAAAGCGGAAAAATTCCCGCCAGCCGTAGGCCTGCAGCGCCAGGATCAGCACCGGGAAGACCATCATCACCCCCAGGTTGCGGGTGGCGGAGATACAGACCCCCAGCACGGCCACCATCAGCCACTGCTCCCGATAGGCGAACAGGAACATCCCCAGCATCAGCGCCATAAAGGTCGACTCGGTATAACCGGAGACGAAGTAGGCGGAGAAGGGGGAGAAGGCGAGCAGCCAGACGCCGAAGCGGGCGGTATCGTCACCCAGCTTGAGCTGCCGCAACACCAGCAGCATCAGCGGCAGGCTGGCGAAGAAGGAGATATTGGTAACAATGATGAGGCCGATCAGGCTCTCGACATTGAACAGGTTGGAGATGGCACCGGAGACCATCGGATAGAGCGGCATAAAGGCCCAGTTGGCCGCATTGCCCTTGCTCAGCCAACGCGGGTAGAGATCGTAGCCGTTCTCGATGATGCGCTGGAACCAGACGCAGTCGAACTGACAATATGCCTGCAGCGGGCCGATGTCGGGGGAACCATAGAGCTGGACACCGAAGTAGCCCATGCCATACAGCGCCACCCGGCTCAGCATGAAGGCAGCGATGATCATCAGCCAGTCACGGCCGCTGATGCGCAGTGACGGGCGATAGGGGAGTGCAGCCCCGGTTAGCGGGGCAGTATTGGTCATATCATTCATCAGGCAAAAACCCAGACGCGAGAGAGAACGTAAGTGAGGACGGTAACGGTCAGGGTGGCGATGACCACCGGCAGCAGACCGGAGAGCCCCGCAAACAGCAGGCCGCTCAGGATCAGGTTACGCACCGCCAGCGAGAAGAGGGCGACCAGCAGAAACTTGCTGGCGGCTCCCTGCTTCTGGAAGGTGATGTAGCGGTGACCAAAGAAGGAGAACCAGAACGCGATGGCAAAAGCCAGCGTGGTAACCAGGTGCTCCGAGATGGTGGGCCAGGTATGAAACAGTGCGATGGAGGTGCCAAGGTCGACGAGGGTAGCCCCCCCGCCGACAAAACCGAAACGTACCAGCCGCCAGAATTCCTCGCGGGAGATCATTGAGGCGCTTGCTCCTGCTGCTCTTGCGGGTTGCTGTCAGCGCTCTGCGGTTTGGCCGCATCCTGCTTGGCATACTGGCCATAGACCCCTTCAATGAGGTAGACCGGGCGCTGTTTCACTTCCACGAACATGCGGCCGATGTACTCGCCGATGATGCCGAGCGACAGCAGCTGGATACCGCCGAGGAACAGCACTACAGACATCAGGGAGGCGTAACCGGGCACGTCGATGCCGAAGAAGACCACTTGGGTCACGATCTTGAGGATGTAGAGGAAGGCGACGAAGGAGACGCCGACACCCACATAGCTCCAGACCCGCAGCGGCCAGCTGGAGAAGCTGAGCAGACCGTCGAGGGCGAAGTTCCACAGTTTCCAGTAGTTGAATTTGGTTTCACCGGCGTGACGGGCCGGGCGCTCGTAGGGGACGCCAACGGCACGGAAACCGGCCCAGGCAAACAGCCCCTTCATAAAGCGGTTGCGCTCGGGCAGCAGCTTGATCGCCTCGACCACGCGACGGTCGATCAGGCGGAAGTCACCGGCGTTCTCCGGCAGCTTGGTGCTGGTGGAGAGGGCGTTGAAGAAGCGGTAGAAGCCACCGGCAGTCACGCGCTTCATCGGGGTATCGGCGCTGCGATCGACGCGGATGCCGTAGACGGTGTCATAGTCACCGGTCTGCCACAGTTTTACGAACTCCAGGATCAGGGCGGGCGGGTCTTGCAGATCCACGTCCATCGGTACGATGGCATCCCCTTTGGCTTGATGCAGACCGGCGGTCAGGGCCGCTTCTTTACCGAAGTTGCGTGCCAGGTTGACCAGGGTTACGCGCGGATCGCGGGCGATGGCCTGCTCGACCACTTCACGGGTGCGGTCACGGCTGCCATCGTTGACGAATACAATTTCAAGCTGGTCTTTCAGCGGGGCCAGTTCGTTGTCTATCGCGTTGATGAAGGCATCGATGCTCTCTTCCTCGTTGTAAACGGGAACGACCAGAGAGAGTCGAAAATCTGGATGCGACATAAGAACGTCCTTATTTGGGATAGTTGTTTTTATAAAATGGTATTCGGGGCAAGGATCACTGGGCTACGGTCAAACGTACCGACTGCACATTGATGGGAGTAGGTGCCGAGAGCGCCAGAAAATTGGGGCGCTTGGGATCTGCCGTGAGCGAGTCACCGGGCAGACTGAGGCGGATTTCGTTGATGCCCGCTTTGGCCAGTTTCACAGTGGTGGTGAAGTCGTGACCCAGCGCTACTTTCAACAGGGCGCCGGCTTCCGGGCTATTGATGCGGGCTTGTACGGTAAGCTGATCCGGATTGGCCGCCTGCTTGGGCAGCACAAAGTAGAGACCGCCCTGACCGCTGAGCAGGGTACCTTCGTCGCTCGGCTTCTTGGCCCAGCCTTCGCTGGATAGAAAGCGGCTCGGCTTGGTCAGATTGAGCTCGTTACCCGGCTGATAGGTCATGCTGGAGTTGTGTTCCCAGAAGCGGGTCTTGCCTTCCAGATAATAGAGTTTGTAGGCCAGGCTCACATTGGGGTGAGCAGCCAGATAGAGGGTGTAAAGATAAAAACCGCTTAACGCCAGAATGGCAGTCAAAAAACCGAACTTTTTGTACGTCATATCACTCTCTATGCCTGACAGAATGGGTAGGCCGATGTCGCGCATATGCTAATCCAATTGCAAAAAAAGCATAGTGGATCACAAAAAAAAATTTGGTCACATATTAACCCCTTTTTACCCCTGTTCCAAACGTTGCTGTATCCCGGTTAAACAGGTCTGGCAGGGCGCAGGTTGTCAATGGTGCTCCGGCAGGTCATTTGGCAAATAGCAGTACTTCGCTGCGTCATTTTCTAGCGGATGCGATAGTCATCTGGCCTCTATCGCCATTTTGCAGGGGGCGATTTATGATGACTCACCTATTCGTCAAGGATGACATATGAAGTGGCTCTCTTGCTGTCTGTTGCTTGGATTATGGGCGCCAATGGCATTGGCCAGGGCCCTGTGCCCCGAGCCCATTCAGGTCGGTTACGATAACTGGCCCCCCTACCATTATTACGAAGCCGACTCACCGCAAGAGGTGCGCGGTTATGCCGCCGAGGTGCTGACGGCTGTGCTCACTTCCATGCACTGCAAGGTCCACTATGTGGAGCTGCCCTGGAAGCGGGTACTGCACGAGATGGAGCATGGCGAGATAGACATGGCGATGGAGGCGAATATCAATGATGAGCGCGCCAGTTATGCCTGGTTTTCCGACTCCTACAATCCGGGTCGCACCTTGCTGTGGATCCCCAAGGGCAGCCACTATCCCGAGCAGGATCTGGCGAGCTGGCTGGCCAGTGGTTACTCCCTCGGCGTCACCAAAGAGTACTTCTATGGCGATGAAGTGATGTCGCTGCTCGCTCGCTATGCCAAACAGGTGAGTGCGGTGAGCGACCAGCAAAATTTTGAGAAGCTGGCCCGCGGGCGGATCGACGGTTTCCTCGGTGACATGCTGGCTACCCCCAGCGCCCTTAACAAGGAGGGGATGAGCGGTCTGTTCACCAGCCACCCCATGGTGGTATCTGAATCGCCGAGCTTCTTTATGTTGGGCAAGCGCAGCTTTTCGCCGCAGTTCTTGCAACAATTTAATCAGGCGTTGGCGCGGTTCAAGGAGACAGATGCGTATGACATTATCTGGCAGCGTTATGCCCCCGGGCGCTAGCAAAGTATTGGCCGTTCACGCATCATGAGCGGCCTGAGCATCGGGTCTGCTTGTCAGGCCTGACAGAGTGAACAAACCGTTTTGAGGTACCCATGGGGATGAAGTATTGGCTGGCCCTTGCCAATCTGGTGTGGCTGGGATGTTTGCCCGCTGGCGCGGTACATGCGACCGAAGCACAAGTTGTGGTGGCGGCCAGTGAAACCGGACACGACTGGTATCAGGGCAGTCAGGCCGAACAGGCCCGTGTCGAGCTGGAGCAGCAGTTGCAAGAGGCTGTGCTTGCCCAGCTGCACCCCGATTTTTTCACGCTGTGGAAGCGCCTGCAGGCCACACCTGCAGACAAGCGTGGTGCCATCTATGACGACATTTTTACCAAGCTCAGTCGTTTCCAGCACGCCTGGCGGGGGATGGATCTGGTCTCTCGTGAGCAGATGAAGACCCTCAAGCTCGATTTGAACCGCCCTGTAGTGACCCAACCCAGCGATGATGACCTACTCACCCAGGTGAAATCCCTGCGCCCTCAGGTGGCGGAATACGAGGCGGTGCGGGCCAAGGTGCACAAACTGCTGGCAATGCCGATGGCCAGCAAGTGGCCAACCCTCGATATGCCGACCCTGCGTGCCGGAGAGAGCTCCGCCGAGCTCGGCCAAATCCGCGCCATGCTCAACGAGCTGGGCGACAGCGCCCCGAGCCATGGTGATCAGATTTACGATGGTGATACCGAGCAGGCCATCAAACAGTTCCAGCGTCGTCACGGTCTCACCGCGGACGGCATCATCGGCCGTCAGACCCGCTCCTGGCTCAATACCGGCCCTCAAGTGCGCGCCAGCCTGCTGCTGCGTAACCTGTGGCGTCGCGATCTGGTGGATCAACTCGCTGGTGGTCGCTACGTGCTGGTCAATATTCCCGACTACCGTCTGAGCGTGGTGGAGTCCGGCAACGAGGTGTTTACCAGCCGGGTCATCGTCGGCAAGGAGCAGCGGGCCACTCCCATTTTGGCCAGCGAAATTCGCTCCATCGTGCTCAACCCCTCCTGGCATGTGCCGCGCTCGATCCTGAGCAAGGACATCCTGCCCAAGCTGGGTCGCGATCCCGCGTACCTGAGTCGCGAGCAGTTCGAGGTGATCGACAGCGAGGGCAATCCGGTCCAGTTCACCGAAGAGGGGTGGCATCAGGCGCTGGCCGCCGGTTTCCCCTATCGCCTGCGGCAAAAGCCGGGGGATCACAATGCCCTGGGGCGCTACAAGTTCTACCTGCCCAACAATGACGCCATCTATCTGCACTCCACCCCGCGCAAGGCGCTGTTCGAGCAGGGGGCGCGCGCCTTCAGTTCGGGCTGCATCCGGGTGGAACATGCGGACGATCTGGCCGAACTGTTGCTGGCAGATTCCCGCTATCAGCCGGACAAGGTGGCCAATATCCTCAAGGAGAGCCAGACCAAATGGTTGCCGCTCACCACGCCTATCCCGGTCTTTACCGTCTACTGGAGCAGCTGGATCGACGAAAATGGTCGCCAGCAACTGCGCAACGACATCTACGGATTTGATCGGGTCAGCTTCCAGAGCCGCCTGCTGTGATCCCTGCCACAGAGTGAAAAGCCCGGCCTGTGCCGGGCTTTTCTATGGGCGATTGAGGTTTGACAGGTCCCCCCGCCGGAGGGTAGTTTCAAGCGCCTGTATCACATTCAATCAGTGATTTTATTCAACTATTTTCGCTTGAATCTGCGATGGACGAACCCCTTATGCTGGAACAAGAGATAAGTCGACGTCGCCTGTTGTTGGGAGCCGGTTGCCTGCTGGGCAGCTCGCTGATCTCCTTCCCTGCACTGGCCAGCCGCAGTACCACCGGGCGTGAACTCAGTTTCTTCAATCTCAATACCGGCGAGCGGGTGCGTGCCAGCTATTGGGAAAATGGCCACTATCTGAGCGACGGGTTGGCCGAGCTCAACCACATCTTCCGCGATTACCGGCGCAATGAAGTGTTCAACATCGACAAGAAGCTGTTTGATCAGCTGTTCCTGTTGCAGCACAAGCTGGGCCGGCGCAGCGAAATCCAGCTGATCTCCGGCTATCGCGCCCCGGCTACCAATCGCCAAAAGCGCCACAAGAGCCGCGGCGTGGCCAAGCACAGCTACCACACCCTGGGGCAGGCGGTGGATGTGCGGATCCCCGGCGTACAGCTGGCCCATCTGCGCAAGGCGGCGCTCCAGCTCAAGGTGGGTGGGGTTGGTTACTATCCCCGTGATAACTTCGTTCACCTCGATACCGGCCCGGTGCGCAGCTGGTAAAGGGGTTGGCAAGCTGCCAAGCTCTTCCCACCAGAGAGGAGATAGCGATGAAAAAGATAGTGATTGGCGGCCTGATCGCCCTGTTGTTGACCGGTTGCAGCAAGCTCAACCGTGAAAATTACGACCAGTTGAAGATGGGGATGAGTTACGCCGAGGCCAGCACCATTCTGGGCAAGGCGGAGCGCTGTGATGATGCCTTGGGCACTACCAGCTGCCTCTGGGGCGGGGAAGGGAAGAACATCAAGATCCGCTTTATCGCCGACAAGGCGACCTTCTTCAGCTCGGAAGGGATTAACTGAGTCGCAGAACGTCCATGAAAAAAGCGCCACTCGGGCGCTTTTTTGTTGCTCGCAATCCAACCTGCTTCGCCAGAAGCTGGCGTACTCAATGGGTCGCGTACTGGTAGTTGAAAGTAGGCAGACCCCACTTGAACCGTACCGCCAGCAGCCGCAGCACAAAGCCGATCCCGATGGAACCGAACGCGGCCCAGTTGGTCGGCAAGCCCTGATCCAGCGCCAGACAGTAGAGGGCTGCGGTGATCAGCGAAATGGCTGCATAGAGCTCGCGACGAAATACCAGTGGAATCCGCTGGCAGAGCAGATCCCGCAGCACCCCGCCAAAGACCCCGGTCACTACCGCCATGATGCAGGCAATACCGGCGCCGTGGCCCATATCCAGCGCCCGGGCCGCACCGAAGATGGAGAAGACCACCAGTCCCAGGGCATCAAGGGCCATGAACAGCTTGCCGAGATAGCGCATCAGGGGGGCGGAGACCACACCCGCCATCGCAGCTGCGGCAACCAGCAGCACATATTCCGGATGTTCAATCCAGAGCAGCGGATAGTGGCCGAGCAGCACATCACGAATGGTGCCACCACCGATGGCCGTCGCCGAGGCGATGATCACCACACCAAACAGGTCCATCCGTCGCCGACCCGCGGCCAGCGCGCCGGTCATCCCTTCGGCCACCAGGCCAACCAAGAAGAGTGCATGTAACATGAGATATCCCAGGGAACGAGAAAGGCCAGAATCCTACCAACTCGTGTCATATGGGACAAGCTATCGAATGCATGCATTAATTTAATTCATGCTAAATGCGAAAAAGGCACCGTTTCGGGTGCCTTTTTCTAATCAATGTTCAAGGGTTAGCGCCCCAACTGCTCTTGCCGGTAGTGATCGACCCACATGGCGGTGGCACCACAGATGGCGACTGGCATCACGAAGAGGTTCACCACCGGAATGGCGGAGAAGAGGGTCACCAAAGCGCCGAAGCTCAGACACTTGCCACGGCGTTGCTTCAAGGCATCGCGCATGGTGATGAAGTCGATCTTGTGGTTGTCGAACGGATAATCCACATACTGGATCGCCATCATCCAGGCGCTGAACAGGAACCAGAGCACCGGCGCCAGGGTCTGGCCCACCACCGGGATCAGAAACAGGATCAGGCAGCCGATGGCCTTGGGCAGGTAATACTTCAGCTTGGTCCATTCGCGGCCGAAGGTGCGTGGCACATCCTTGACGATATCCAGCATGCCGCCGTCATTGGCGGGCTGACCGGTGAGGATCTGCTCCACCTTCTCCGCCAGCAGGCCGTTGAAGGGGGCGGCTACCCAGTTGGCAACCGAGCTGAAGATAAAGGAGAAGACCACCAGTATGGTGATGAGGGCGATGGGCCAGAGCAGGTAGTCCAGCCAGTCGAGCCAGGCGGGGATCTGCTGGTGGAGCCAGGCGAACAGGCCGTCCAGTTGCAGCAGCAGGGCATAGAAGGCCCCGGCAAACAGCACGAAGTTGACCAGCAGGGGGATCAGCACAAAGGTGCGGATGCCCGGTTGGCGAATGAGGGAAAATCCGCGCAGAAAGTAGTCTGCACCGCTGATTGAATCTTTGACCATATGGGGTGATTGGCTCATGTGAGCTCCATCTATGCATGGGAGAACTGCCAGCATATTACAAACAAGCCTTTGATTTGGTAAAGTCGCCGACTATTCCTTATTTCGTGCCGTGGCGACCAAAAATCGGGCATGAATGGGGATGATGCCTGCATATTACACACAAAGCCGGGTCTGGATTTGGTAAAGTCACCTGCCCGCATCCTCTTTATTTAGCCACTGATACAGGTCGCCATGCGTCTGAAACTGATCAAACTCGCCGGCTTCAAGTCGTTCGTCGAGCCGACCCGCATCGAACTGTCGGCAGACATGACCGCCGTGGTGGGCCCTAACGGTTGTGGCAAATCCAACGTCATCGACGCGGTGCGCTGGGTGCTGGGGGAGAGCTCCGCCCGCCATCTGCGCGGTGAGAACATGACCGATGTCATCTTCAACGGCTCCATCAATCGCAGTGCGCACGGGCGCGCCTCGGTGGAGCTGGTGTTCGACAATCCCCATAACCGGGTGCCCGGCGAGTTCGGCCGCTTTACCGAGATCTCGGTGCGCCGCGAAGTGCTGCGCGATGGCTCCAACCACTATCAGATCAACGGCCAGAAGTGCCGCCGCAAGGATGTGACCGACCTCTTCCTCGGCACCGGTCTTGGCCCCCGCAGCTACGCCATCATTGAGCAGGGCACTGTCAGCCGACTGGTGGAGTCGCGTCCGGCCGATCTCAAGCTCTTTATGGAAGAGGCTGCCGGGGTTTCCCGCTACAAGGAGCGGCGCCGCGAGACCGAGCAGCGCATTCGCCACACTCAGGAGAACCTGGAGCGCCTCGGCGATATTCGCGGCGAGCTGGGTTCGCGCCTTGAGCACCTCAAAGCCCAGGCTGAGACAGCCGAGCGCTACAAACAGCTCAAGAGTCGTTCGCGCGCTGCTCGTGCCGAGTTGATTGGCTCCGAGTTGTGGGCGCTGGAGACGCGCCTTGGCGAGGCCAAAACCGAACTGGCGCAGGCCGAGCAGGCGCTGGCGGCGCTCGATGCCAAGCGCACCGCCGATGAGGGGCGCCACGTCACCCTGTCGGTCGCCAGACAAGAGGCGCAAGCCGAGCAGGCGAGCCGTCAACAACAGATTTTTCTCGGCGGGCAGGCTATCGCCCGTCTCGAGCAACAGCAACTGCACCAGAGTGAACTGGGGCGCGATTGGCAAGCCCGTGCAGAGGCGCTGGGCGAGCGGATCGCTACCCGCAAGGCGCAGCTTGCCAGCCAGCAGGATCAACTGACCGAAGGGGTATTGCGCGCAGAGCAGGAGAGCGCCCGGCTGGAGCAGTGTGAGCAGTTGCTCACCGAGCAGCAGGAGGCCCGCCAGCACGCCAGCGAGCAGCTGGAACAGGCCCGCTTGCGCCAGCAGCAGTGGCAGCAACAGTTGGCCGGGTTGCAGGGCCAGCTCAACCAGACTCGTACCCGGTTGGGTGGCTTGCAGGAGTTGCAAGCCAAGACCCGGTTGGCCCGCCTCAAGCTGGAAGATGAACGCGCTGGCCCCCTCGGCGCTGAGAACGATGACCTGCAACCGGCCCTCGATGCCCTGAGTGGTGAGCTGGAGCTGACGCGGGCTGCCAATGGCGAGCTGATCGAGCAGCTGGCGCAGGCGGTCGACGCCCATGAACAACTCAAGCAGCAGCATGGCCAGCAGTTGAGCCTGCAGCGGGAGTTGGAGGCGCGGCTGGCGACCCTGGATCAGATCCTCGGCGAACAGATGGAGGGGGCGACTCTGGCCGACCGGTTGCAGGTGGCCCCCGAGTGGGCACAGGCACTCGACAAGGTGCTGGGTCGCTGGCTCACCGCAACGCCGGCGGACGAGTGCAATCTGGCGCAAGAGGGGCTCTGGATTGGCCCGGCGCAACCGGCGGTTGCCGGTACGCTGGCGGCGCAACTGGGCGGCGAGCATATTCCCGCCTTCCTCAATGCCATCTGGTTGGTGGAGAGCCGGGAGGCCGCATTGGCCCGCCAGCCAAGCCTTGCGGCCGGTGAGTCGGTACTGACTCCTGCTGGCGACTGGCTGGGGCCAAACTGGGCAGATCTGGGGCAGGGCGCGGCGCTTGGCACCATGGCACTGCTCGGTGAGCGTGAGCGGTTGCATACCGAGCAGGAGAAGGTTGCCGCGGGGCTGGCACAGCTGAGCGAGCAACTTGTGGCTGCCGATGCCCGGCGTGCCCAGCTTGCCAGTGCGCAGGAGTTGTCGCAGCGAACCTTGCGCGAGCAAGAGCAGAAATGGCAACAACTGCGCGAAGCCTGGAGTCTGCAACAGGGTCAGCGGCAGGAGCGGTTGCAGCGGCTCGGTCAGCTCGGCGAAGAGCTGATCCGGCTTGATCAGGAGCAGGCCGAAGAGGCAGAGCGACTGGCCAGCGCCCGCGAACAACTGGAACTCGATGAGGCGCGCCTTGCCGAGCTGCAGGAGCAGGGGGAGCCGCTGACGCAAGGGGTGCAGCTCGCGCAGGAGCTGCTGACTCGCTGCGAGCGGGCGGTCGACGAGGCCCGTGCGCGCCGCGAACAGCAACAAGCGACCTGCCAGCGTTTGCAACTGGAGTTGGGCAATCTGCGCCAACTCATTACCTTGGGCGAAGAGGAGTTGGCGAGGCTCGGACTGGAGCTGGCCGGGTTGAAAGGGCCGGATAGCGAGGCAGTGCCGGATCTGGCGCCCCTGCTGGCCGAGCAGCGCAATCTGGAGGCGCAGCAGCTTGCCTGCCATCAACGGCTTGCGGAGCTGGAGCGCCAGCTCGGTGAGCTGGAACAGGCCAGAAGTGCCGATCACAAGCAGCTGGTGACGTTGCAAGAGAAGCTGGCGACCCTACGTCTTGAGCGCGAACGCAACCTCACCCGTCGACAGGGGCTGCACGAGCAGTTCGAAGAGCTGGGGGTTCGACTGGTCGATCTCGATCAGGCGGTGCTCATCGCCGCTGATCGCAGCAAGTTGCGGCAGGAGATCCAGACCCTGGAGGGGCAAGTGGAGGCGCTCGGCGCCATCAACCTGGCGGCGCTGGAGGAGTACGAAGAGGCGAAAACCCGGGCAACCTATCTTGAAAATCAGTGTCAGGATCTCGAGCAAGCGCTGGAAACCTTGAGCCAAGCCATTAAAAGAATTGATAAAGAGACACAAATACGGTTCCGGGACACTTTCGATAAGGTCAACGAAGATTTAAAATCCCTGTTTCCGAAAGTGTTCGGTGGGGGCAGTGCCTGGCTTGAGCTTACCTCCGATGATCTTTTGGAGGCCGGAGTGAGCATCATGGCGAGACCTCCGGGTAAGAAGAATGCTACCATTGCCCTGCTTTCCGGGGGGGAGAAGGCGCTAACCGCGCTTGCGCTGGTTTTTGCCATCTTCAGACTCAACCCAGCACCTTTTTGTCTGCTGGATGAGGTGGATGCACCGCTCGATGAAGTGAACGTCGGTCGCTTCTGTTCTCTTGTCAAAGAGATGTCGAGCACAGTACAGTTCGTTTACATCAGTCATAATAAGGTCTCCATGGAGATGGCTGAGCAGCTGGTTGGCGTCACGATGCAAGAGCCGGGAGTTTCTCGCATTGTGTCGGTCGATATCGGTGAAGCCGTCGCTTTGGCTGAGCAAAACTAGAAAGAGAAGCAGCTAATGCAGGAATTGCGTTACATCTTGGTTGCCCTGGGCGGTATTGCTATTGCGGCATTGCTCATTCACGGGTTGTGGAGCAACAAAAAGAATCGTCAGGCACCGATCAAAGAGAAACCGATTGGACGGATGGACTCCAAGTCGCGGGATCGTGATAACGACGCCTTCGACAGCGATGGCATCGGCCAGGTACGCGTGGTCAGTGGTGGCCGTCGTGCCGAGCCCAAGCTGCGCAGTGAAGAGAGCCGCCAGCCGGAACTCGGTCGTCGCCCTGCCGTCCCCGCCTTTGATGATGAAGATGACGAGGACGATCTGCCGCCGCCCGTAGTGCGCAAGCCTGCTGCCCGCCCGGTTCCGCCGCCTCCTGTCTATGAAGAGGAGGAAGCGTTCGACGAACCGCTGCCCGAGGAGATCGACGAGGCGCCCGCCGCACCGGTGCGCAAACCAGCTCAGGTCAATCGTCGTACCCCGGTCTACCGTTCCCGTCCCCAGCGCGAGCCCATGATGCAGTCGCTGGATGACGAGCCGCTGGTCGAGCCCGCTTACGCGACCGCCCCGACTTTTGGTGCCCGTGCAGAGACAGTCCGTACCGCCGACACCGTTCGTGCCGAACCGGTGCGTGCTCCCGAGCCTGTTTATGAAGAGCCGGCCTATGTGGCACCTGCTCCTGTGGTTGAAGAGCCGCGCATGGCGCCCCATCCGGTCGAGAAGATCTGGCAGGATGTCTATGTCATCAACCTGATGGGCCGTCCGGGTCACGACTTGCAAGGTGCGACCCTGCTCTCATCCCTGATGGCGCTGGGCTTCAAGTTTGGCGAGATGGATATTTTCCACCGTCACGAAGATCCCAACGGCAAGGGTGAAGTGCTCTTCTCCATGATCAACATGGTCAAGCCGGGTACCTTCAACCCGTACCGGATGGAGCAGTTCACCACGCCGGGTGTCTCCCTGTTCATGCAACTGCCGCTGCGCAGCAATGCCGCGTTTGCCTTCGAGGATATGTTGCAGGCTGCCGATCAGCTGGCCAGCGATCTCGATGCCATGCTGACAGATATGGATCGCAGCCCGCTGAGCGACGAGACCATTGCCCGTTACCGTCACGAGCTGGCTGCCTACGAGGCCAGTCGCGACTAATACGCCATGCGGGTCGAGTGAAGAAAAAGTGCGGTACCCAGGTACCGCATTTTTGTTTCTACCCCGACCGTATGTTCAATCACACTTCGAGACTTTTTCATGAGCGACACCCTCTCCCGCCACCGTCAATTGTGTGAACTGCTTACCGAATATGGTCACCAGTACTATGTGCTGGATAACCCTACAGTGCCGGATGCCGAATACGACCGTCTGATGCGCGAATTGATCGCACTGGAGGCTGACCACCCCGAGCTGAAAACCCCGACTTCGCCGAGTGTGCGGGTCGGCGGTCAGCCGCTGACCGCCTTCAAACAGGTGCGCCACGAGATCCCCATGCTGAGTCTGGATAACGTCTTTAGCAGCGAAGAGTTGCTGGCGTTCGAACAACGGATGAGCGATCGCCTCAAGCGTGACGTGCGTTTCACCTTCTGCTGCGAGCCCAAGCTCGATGGTCTGGCGGTGAGCCTGCTCTATGTAAATGGTCAGCTGGTGCAGGCCGCGACCCGGGGCGATGGCGCTACCGGTGAGGAGATCACCGAGAACGTGCGTACCATCAAGGCCATTCCGCTCGCATTGCGGGGCTCTGGCTGGCCCGATCGGCTGGAGGTGCGTGGCGAAGTCTTTATGCCCAAGGCCGGTTTCGAGGCGATGAACGCCAAGGCGCTGGCCGCAGGCGAGAAGGTGTTCGTCAACCCGCGCAACGCCGCCGCCGGCAGCCTGCGTCAGCTCGATTCACGTATCACCGCCAGCCGTCCCCTGAGCTTTTACGCTTACGGTGTCGGTGTTGGCGGCGAGCTGCTCGGTGACTCTCACTTTGGTCGCCTCAATCAGCTCAAGGAGTGGGGGCTGCCGCTCAGTCCAGAGGTGAAGCTCAAAGAGGGGGCTGCCGGTTGTCAGGCGTTCCACGACGACATTCTGGCCCGCCGTGGTGAGCTCCCTTACGAGATCGACGGTGTGGTCTACAAGGTGGATGCCATCCCCCTGCAGGAAGAGCTGGGCTTTGTGGCCCGCGCCCCGCGCTGGGCGACCGCCCACAAGTTCCCGGCGCAGGAGGAGATGACAGAGCTTGAGAACGTCGAGTTTCAGGTCGGCCGCACCGGCGCCGTGACCCCGGTGGCCAAGCTTAAACCGGTGTTTGTCGGCGGCGTCACTGTCTCCAACGCCACCTTGCACAACGCCGACGAGATCGAGCGCCTCGGCGTGATGATCGGCGATACGGTGATCGTGCGCCGGGCGGGGGACGTGATCCCGCAGATCGTGGCCGTGGTGGAGGCGCAACGCCCTGTTGATGCACGCGAAATTCTCTTCCCGACCGAGTGTCCGGTCTGTGGCTCTGCGGTCGAACGGCTGGAAGGGGAAGCTGTTGCCCGCTGCTCCGGTGGCCTGTTCTGCGAGGCGCAGCGCAAGGAGGCGATCAAGCACTTCGCTGCCCGTCGTGCCATGGATGTGGATGGCCTTGGCGACAAGATTGTCGAGCAGCTGGTAGACAAGGGGCTGGTGAAGACTCCCGCCGAGCTGTTCAGCCTCAATGCCATCCAGCTGGCAGGTCTTGAGCGGATGGGGCAAAAATCGGCCCTCAATCTGGTAGCCGCAATCGATGCAGCGCGCAGCACCACCTTGCCGCGCTTCCTGTTTGCTCTGGGGATCCGCGAAGTGGGGGAGGCGACTGCGCTCAACCTTGCCAACCACTTCCTCACCCTGGATGCACTGCGCGCAGCCTCGGTGGAGCAGCTGCTCGAAGTGGCTGACGTGGGCGATGTGGTGGCCAAGCATGTCTACTACTTCCTGCGTCAGCCCCACAACGTGGAGGTGTTGGAAGCCTTGCTGGCTGCCGGCATCCACTGGCCGGCCATCGAGAAGAAAGAGGCCGCGGAGCAACCCTTTGCCGGCAAGACCTTCGTGCTGACCGGTACGCTGACCACCTTGTCGCGCAACGATGCCAAGGCGGCACTGCAGGCGCTGGGGGCCAAGGTGGCGGGTTCGGTATCTGCCAAGACCGATGTGCTGGTCGCAGGGGAAGCGGCCGGTTCCAAGCTGGCCAAGGCACAGGAGCTTGGCATTACCATCTGGAGCGAAGAGGAGTTGCAGCAGGCGCTGCAAGGCCAGAGCTGAGTTCGTCTCTCTGATAAAAAAACAACCCGGTATTCGTGCCGGGTTGTTTTTTATTCCCCCGCTATCACCATTTTTTGCGGGGGTGCAGCAAGCGCCTGAGCAATATTTCCCGAGTGCTCAGTTTGCTCAATCAGTATGGCAACACTCTACAAGGCCACCTGATGCATCAAGCCGAAGGGGGGCATCCTCTCTCGAGGCTTATTCCTGTGGCTTGAGGAAGTTGCGATAGAGCATATAGAGGTGGGCCGAGCTCCAGCTGAAGTTGCTGGCCCCCTGCATGGCGCCGGTCTCCGGATTGTAGTTTTCGCGGATGGGGCCGCTGCCCGCCAAGCCCTCTGCGTTGTTGAATAGCTTGTTGACCAGAGCCTCGGCATCGCTGCGGTAGCCGTAGTTCTCCAGCCCCTTCACCCCGAAGTAGAACTGATCGAGCCATACCCGGCCGCGCCAGTAGATATTGGGGTCGTAGGCCGGGTTGGTGAGTGCGGCTGTGCCCAGCGGAATCTTTGTGTTGAACTCCTGGGCGTTGAGCATCACCTCACGCACCCGCGCCGCTTTCTCCTTGTCTGCGACCTCTGCCCAGAGCGGGCTCCACCCTTCCGGACCACGGCCGCGAGCGGTCAGCAATTTGCCGACGCAGCCGTTGCCGTCAGCAACATCCCCCTGAGCAATCTGACGATCGTAATAGAAGCCTGATGCCTCATCGAACATGCAGCTGTTGATGTAACCAGCCAGCTGGGTCGCGCCATCGCGGTAGCGGCTCGCGTCGTCCGGCTTACCAAGCAGGTCGGCCATATCTGCCAGAATGCGTTTCTCTTTGGCGAGGAAGGCGTTGAGCTCCACTGACTCCTGATCGATGGAGAAACCGATCAAATCGCCATTGTCCTGATGGTTTTCAAAGAAGGCGACGTTCCAGTCCTGACGCGCCTTGGCCAAATCTCCGCCATAGGTCTTGTCGGCATAACGTTGCAGCTGGCCCGGTTCGATAAAGCCGAAGCGGGCGGCGTTGTCCATGCCGGACTCCCAACCGGCGCCGTGCTGGGCACCGATATCCATGTCGCTGTAACCGCCCACGTTCAACACCTGTTGATAGAGCGGCATTCCGGCGCAGGCATACCAGCCATCCCCCTCACTGGTACAGCTGGAGAGATCCAGCCCGGCGGGAATACCGTTGGAGTACTGCACCTTGAAGGTGATATTGCCGTACTCGTCGTTGTGCTCCACATGCTTGGTGGCGCCATATTCGATGATACCGTTGCGGTTGTTGTCCCGCGCGCGGTACCACCAGTCGTGGTAGGCCTGCAGCTTGGGATACATCTCGGCGATAAAGGCCTTGTCCTTGGTGGCGCTGTAGATTTCCCAGATGGCCCAGGCGGAGAGGGGCGGCTTGGTATCGCGCTCGTTCCAGTTGCCACCATCGCCACCGCGATCCGCCAGCTTGTTGTAGAAGACGGCGTCGATCACCATGCCCGCATCCTGCGGTCGTACCGGATCATCCGGCTGTACCTGATAGTCATACATGGCGCGCACGTTGTTCTTGGCG
This sequence comes from Aeromonas sp. 55A, assembly GCF_051919665.1. Classification (NCBI taxonomy): domain Bacteria; kingdom Pseudomonadati; phylum Pseudomonadota; class Gammaproteobacteria; order Aeromonadales; family Aeromonadaceae; genus Aeromonas; species Aeromonas sp. 55A. The sequence continues at coordinate 2,823,230 of NZ_JBQBEH010000008.1, forward strand.
ATCTCCGGGTTGAAGTGTGCCATGGCATAGGCGTGCTTCCAGCTGTCCCAGGCCCAGACGCCGTCGAACCAGCGGGCGGTATTGGAGGGGGTTACCCCGTCGTGGAGGATGGCGCCAGCCGGGGAGCGCCAGTTGCCGTTGAGGGTCTCCATCGCCTTGACGGCGATGCGACGCTCCGACTCGGGGATCCCCTGATTGGAGAGACCCTTGGCAAGGTAGCTCTCCCAGCGGCGGATGGAGTCGGCAAAATAGCTGGCCGGGTTGGCCAGCAGGGCTTGACGGCTCTGCTGATGGCGGCTGGCGTCATCTGCGGAGTGGAGATAGCTCTGCAGGGTGTAGATATCTTCGCTCCCCTTGGCGGCCAGGGTAATGCTGGCGTCGCTTTGGTAGCCCAGTGTCTTCTGGTCGAGGGTGGTGCGACTTGGCAGGGTACGGTCGATGCGATAGCGGGCGCTGCCGCTCTGCATGATGTTCCAAGTGCTGCGCAGTTTACCGAACTGGAATTCGATTCCTTTGTCGCTCTCGCTGATGGTGCGAGACCAGCCTGGATATTTGCTGGCAATCGTATCCTTGGCATCCCATTGATTGAGCAACTCACCCTGCCAGTTGAGGTTGAGGGTGAGCGGTGCATCGGTCTGGTTGATGAGTCGGGTGCGGATAAGGGCGGTGCGGGCATCGCCATAACGCAGCTCCAGCTCCAGCGTGAAGGGCTCGAACTCGAAGCGTTGCACCAGCGCACCGGGAATGGCGTACACCTCCTGCTTGCGGGCGCTGGTGAGCGGGAACGGGCGGCCGCTCGCATCGCTCAGGGTGAGCTTGTCCAGCTCGCTGGCAAAGAAGAGGCTGTACTCCTCGGAGATGACCATGGGGCCGGTAAAGCCTCCCCACTCCTTGTCGCTGGCAGGCAGCAGGAAACCGTGCCAGGCCCCCAGATCGAGCAGCGGGTTGTATTTGAGGTTGGAGTAGCTGTCAAAGTCGCGGAATTGGGTCGGTGTTCCCCGACGGTCGATCACGTCCTTGTACTGGATGGCCTGCTCCGGTTTGGCGACTGTGCTGCTCTCTGTCTGGTTATCGTTGCAGGCGGTCAGTCCGAACAGGGCGGTGCCTAGGGCTATCGAGAGTAAAGTTTTACGAAACATTTCTCGCTCCAATTCCGTTTATGTAGGTTAAAAGGAAGATTTTTTACGCTTATTTTTAGTGAAAAGGTGTTCGGTAGCCATTGTATGGCAAGGGGAAAGGGAGCGCTGGCGCGAGATCACACTCTGAAGAGGCGGCAATGTGAGCGGGATCACCGGGTTACATCAGGTTACATAGAATGGTCTTTAAGTAATATTTTACTTTTCGTTGCTCGCCAATCTGGCAGGGCAGGTGTGCAGGTATTGGTGGGGCGTCAGGCCGAACTCCTGTTTGAAGCGGGCGGCAAAGCGACTGGGGGAGTCATAACCGCAGGCGAGGGCGACCTCCAGCGGGGTCAGGCCCTGTTGCAACAGGTTGAGGGCGTGGCTCATGCGTACCTGAGCCAGCAACTGGCGAAAGCTGCGACCTTCGGCGGCCAGCTTGCGCACCATGGAGGCGCGGCTCATGGAGAAGTGGGGGGCCACCGCCTCCAGGGTGTGGTCGATGCCGGGTTCCACCGCCAGGTAGCGTGCCAACCGTTCTGCGAGGGTCATGGTGCTGGCGGGAAAGAGTAACCCGAGGGCGTTGGCGGCCCGCAGCTCGGCATAGAAACCGCGCAGCAGTTCGGCCTGGGTCGCCTCGCTCAGTCCCCGTTCGGCCATGGTGCTGATGAGCTCGAAGCAGAAGGCGAGCCCGGGGGTGACCTTGACGGCGGGTTCCTCCAGATCGGCGTGGGAAGGGGCTGACTCTGCCAGCCATTCTGGTGGCGGCGGAGTGAGCAGCGTGATGGCGTGGGAGCGAAACTTGCCCTGCTCCGGCTGATTGACGAAGGTGAGCTGGTGGCCTGCCGGGATCAGCAGCCACCGCTCCCTGTCAAACGACAGACGTCGCTCGCGCCACCATAGTTGCTTGCTCCCCTGGGTGACCCAGATAAGGGTCGGGGCATAGATGAGCACCCGATGCAGGGGCTGTTGGCGGATCCCGAGATAGTGGCTCTGTTGCAGCAGGGGAGTGCTCATCCGGTTGGCTCCTAGGGGGTGACGAAGGTGGCGGTCAGGGTGGCTTTGCCGAGCGCCATGCTGTTGAGCATGTAGCCTACCATAGCGGGCGGGGTATCAGCCTTTACCTCGAGATCATGGGGCAGGGCCCAGGCGGTGAACTGATAGCGGTGCATGCCCTGACCAGCGGGCGGGCAGGGGCCGCCGTAACCCTGGCTGCCAAAGTCGGTGCGGATCTCCAATCCCTGCTTGAGCTTGCCGGAGGCATTGCTGGCCAGCTCGCTCTGGGTGGCAGGCAGGTTAACCACCAGCCAGTGCCACCAACCGCTGCCGGTAGGGGCATCGGGGTCATAGGCGGTGATGGCAACACTCTTGGTGCCTGCCGGCAGATCCTGCCAGCTAAGTTGGGGCGAGTGGTTGTCGCCGCTGCAGCCAAAGCCGTTGAAGCTGAACTGTTTGGCCATCAGCTGGCCTTCGTGAATATCCGTGCTCTTCAGGGTCATGGCAAAGGCTGGCATGGCCGTCAGGCAGAGCAGTGGCAACAGGGCACTCTGTTTGAGCAATTTCATCGGGTGACTCCTCGTGTGGTAACGGGTTCACTTTAACGAGGGCAGAGTAGAATGTTATTGCAGAACAGCTCAATGTGAGGTCGATTGGTGAGTTAATTGAGCCTTTCGGTGGTTTTATGGCAAGAAGGTAAACGGCAGCCATAAAAAAACCGGCATCAGGGATGCCGGTTTTTTGTTTGACGATGAGAGGTGCGGCTTAGCGCAGGATCATCTCGTCACGGCCCGGGCCGACGGAAACCATCGGAACCGGTACGCCGAGCAGTTCTTCGATACGCAGCACGTACTGCTGGGCCGCTTTGGGCAGCTCTTCGAAGGTGCGGCAGCCGGTGATGTCTTCGCTCCAGCTTTCCATCTGCTCGTAAACCGGCTTCAGGGCAGCGGTTTGCGGCCAAATCGGGTTCTCGGTGTGGGCACCTTCGTAAGCCACGCAGATCTTCAGATCCGGCAGACCGGTCAGGCAGTCCAGCTTGGTCAGGGCCACTTCGGTGGCGGCTTGCAGCTCGACCCCGTTCTTGGTGGCGACGGCGTCGAAGTAACCGACATCACGGGGACGGCCAGTGGTAGCGCCGAACTCATTGGTGATCTTGCGGAACTCGTCCTGGTTCTCCATGGCGGTCAGCAGGGTGCCGGTACCGACAGAGGAGCTGAATGCCTTGGCTACAGCGATGACGCGCTCCGGGCGCAGACCCGGCAGACCGCCACCGATACCGGCGTAGGCGCCGGATACGTGGGAGGAGGTCACCCAGGGGTATTCGCCGTAGATCAGGTCACGGCCAGCGCCCAGCTGGGCTTCGAACAGCAGGGTCTTGCCTTCAGCCTGCAGCGCTTTGAGCGGCATGCTGACGTTGCACACTGCGTCGATCCAGGGTGCAGAGACTTCCAGCAGCCAGTCGGCCATCTCTTGGGCAGTCTGGGTGAATTCGAAGGAGGGGTAGATAGCCTTCATCTGCGGCAGTTTCCAGTCCAGCATGAACTGGATGCGCTCGACCAGCACGTCCGGCTGTTTCAGCCAGCCAACCAGGATCGCTTTCTTCATCACGCGATCGCCGTAGGCAGGGGCGATGCCCTGACGGGTGGAGCCATAGGCGCCGTCACCCAGACGTTGCTCTTCCAGGGTATCTTCCAGTGCGTGCAGCGGCAGGCAGAGAGTTGCGCGGTCAGAGATGGCCAGCTTCGGAGTCACGCCGGAGGCTTTGACTTCCTCGAGCTCGACGGTCAGTTTCTCGGGGCTGATCACCATGCCCGGGCCGAGGACAACCAGGCAATCCGGGTTGAATACGCCACTCGGAACCTGGTGCAGCTTGAAGGTGCCAAGGTCGTTGACCACGGTGTGGCCAGCGTTGTTGCCGCCCTGGAAGCGAATGCTGGCGCCAGCTTGACCTGCCAGATAATCCACGATGCGGCCTTTGCCTTCATCACCCCAGTTAGCACCTACGACTACGATAGACGACATGACTCTTTCTCCTAAGACGTTAGGCGTCCATCCTAGGAGCCTGATGCGGATTAGAAAAATTAATTATCTTTATGATTCCGATAAGAGAGCCATATAATTATGGCCAATTAAGCGGCAAACCGTCCGATTTTTCCTGGCAAGCCCCGCACCTCGCGGGTTGAGGGACTCTTATGCTGGATATTCACTGGCTGCAAACCTTTGTCACTCTGGCCCGATTGCAACATTTTGGCCAGACCGCCACCGAACTGCACATGACCCAGCCCAATGTCAGCCTGCATATCAAGCGGCTGGAGCAGGCGACCCGGGTGCGGCTGATCGAGCGCAGCCCGTTTCGCCTGACGCAGGCGGGGGAGCGACTGCTGCAAAGCGCCGAGCGCACCATTGCCGAGTTGCAGCTCTGCCAGTCCGATCTCAATGCCCTCAACCAGCTGAGTCAGGGGACGCTGGCCATCGCCGCCAGCGACATCATCTCCCGCCTGCTGCTGATCCAGCCGTTCCAGCGCTTCAAGCGGGAGTTTCCCGGCATTGATCTCACCCTGTTCAACACCACTTCGGATCAGGCGGCCGAGCTGGTCAAGGCGGGCAAGGCGGATCTGGGCTTCGTGATGGCGCAAAAGCGCAGCGAGCCGCTCTTCTATACCGAGCTGCAACAGGTAACCTGGTGCGCGCTGGGCCACGGCCTTGCCCGCTGGCAGGCGCGGGCAGTGGCGGGGGAGAGCGATCCCCTCGATGAGCCGACCCTGATCCTGCTCGGTCACGACACCCGCACCCGGGCGCTGATCGACCCATCCCTGCCGCTGTTGGCGTTACCCCCTTGCCGCATCATGGAGGTGGGCAGCGTGGACGCCCAGCTTGATTGGGCCGAGGCGGGCTTTGGTGTCGCCATCGTGCCGGACTTTTCCCTGCATCCGCGCCTCAACCTCACCGCGCCGGTCACCAGCCTCGGCGACTTTCCCGGTACCAGTCTGGGCTACGTGGTGCGCCAGAATCAGGTGTTGTCGCGGGCCATCAAGCAGTTGCTGCACTGGGTAGAGGAGGAGATCCAGAAGCCCAACCCCTATCTGACCCGGGTGATGGAGCCGTAGCGGGGCGGCAAGGTGACTAGGTCTATCGGGGTGACTGTGCCGCCATCAATTGCGTCACTATCGAACGTGCGTAAACAATCAGGGCAGCCGAGGCTGCCCTGATGCATTTGTGGGCGCTGACCATTCAGGGTTGCTGCTGTGTGGCTGCGCTGGCGGCAGGGGAGGGCAGTGTATCGGTTTTATCCTGCGGTGGGGTTTCGTCAGCAACCGGGCTGCTCGCAGGCTGGGTTGCCTGTTCTTGCAGCGCAGTGGCCGCAGAGGCGCCTTGTGGCAACTGAATCGACACGGCAGCCGATGGTGATGGAACCGTTGACGCTGCGGCAGAGGGAGCCACTCTGTCCCCCTCGGTGGTCGGCGTAGCAGTGAGCTCGGAGGTGACCTCAAGTGCCTCTTCGGGCAAGGGATTAACCTCTGTGGCTTCTGTTGCCACTGCGGCCCTGCTGGTGGCGGTCGCGTCAGAGGGCGCAGTCGTCCCGTTGGCGGCGCTCACCGGCCCTGTCGTGGGCACCGCCTCTGAGGCCGATGGCGCTGGTGTTAACGGCTCCGGTGTCAGCTGTTCCGCGGTTAACTGCTCGGGGGTCAGTGGCAAGGGGGCTGGCGGTTGATCCGACATCCCCGCATGGAGGGGCAGCTCGGTTTGCGCCTGCAACTGCTCGGGGGTCACCTTGCTCAGGGCAGGATGCAGCCGACTGAACTGTTTGACCCGGGCCAGCAGGGTATCGCGCACGGTTCGGACGATGGGGTCCGGCAGGCTGGCCAGCGCCACCAGTTCGGCACTCATCCCGATATTGTTGATGGCGGTGGTCTGCCCCGGATAGAGGTTGGCGGCGATGCGGCTGCGCTGGTAATAGGGGTGTTGCTTGAGCAGCGTGTCGATCTGCTCCCCTTCGATGGGGATGAGGCGCACCTTGCAGCGGCTGATCAGGTCGCCGACTGCCAGACTGGGGTGACCGGCCACCACAAAAGCGGCATCCAGCGAGCCATCGCACAGCCCTTCCAGCGGTTCGCTCTCCGACTTGAGCTGATAGGCAGCAAACTGCCCGGGTTGCCATCCCATGGCTGCCATCAGGGCCTGGCTGGTGATCTGCTCACCGGCGCCGTTGTTGCCCGGATAGACCCGTTTCCCTTCGATATCTGCCAGGGTGGTGATGCCGCTATTGGGGGCGGCCAGCAGGGTCAGCGACTCCTGATAGAGGCGAAACAGGCTGCGCAGCTCATTGTTGGCCCCCTGCCCGCTGAAGGGGCCGGTGCCGTGCAGGGCGTGGTGCAACACATCGGATTGCACCAGCGCCAGCTGTACGTCCCCCTTGTCGAGTGCCTTGAGGTTGGCCATCGAGCCACGGGTGCTCTGCACGGTGCAGCTGTCCCCATGCAGGGCATGGCCGGCATTGAGCACCCGGCAGATGGCGCCACCGGTCGGGTAGTAGACCCCATTGAGCGGGCCCGTTCCGATAGTCAGCGCCTGGCTGCCAAATGGGTGCAGCGCAGAGAGTGCACAGAGGGGGAGCAGAAGGTGATGCAAGATCCGTAGAGACATAATTGACCGTTGACTGAGTTGACCGCTGGCTGATGACACAGGGAAAAAGGGATGGGGCTTGCCCATCCCGTTGCTGGCTGATCAGGGCTTGTTGTGGTTGAGGATTGCCCGCTCCATCCGCGCCAGCGCGTCGGTCAGCCGTGCCCTGGTGCAGCCGAAGTTGAGCCGCACGAACTGACCGTCGCCAAACTGGGCGCCGGGGGAGAGGCCAACGCCGGCCTGCTCGAAGAAGGCGATGGGATCGGCAAGGCCAAGGGCGCTCACATCGATCCAGGCCAGATACGTCGCCTGATGACTGGCCAGCTTGACGCCGGGCCAGCGGGCAACTGCTTGCTGGATCAGGGCCAGATTGGCTGTCAGATAGTCGAGTTGCTCGGTCAGCCACTGTTCGCCCCCCTCATAGGCCGCTTCGGCGGCGACAAAGCCCAGCAGGTTGACGTCGGCGCTGATGCCGCGCATCGCCTGTTGCAACCTGAAGCGCAGACGGGCGTTGGGGATAATGGCGAAGGAGCAGCAGAGACCGGCGATATTGAAGGTCTTGCTCGGAGCCATCATCACCGCGCAGCGCTCGGCCGCTTGCGCACTGATGGCGCCGTAGGGAATGTGGCGGGCATTCTTATCCAGCAGCAGATCGCAGTGGATTTCATCGGAGCAGATCACCAGATTGTGGCGCGCGGCGATGGCATCGATGGCCAGCAGCTCGTCACGGGTGAATATGGTGCCGCCCGGGTTGTGGGGGTTGCAGAGCAGCAGCAGATCTGCGGCGGGAGCCTGACGCTCCAGCTCTTCAAGATCCAGCACCCAGCGACCGGCTTCTTCAATCATCGGCACGGTAAGCAGGGGACGATCATTGAAGCCCGGCGCCTGCAGGAAGGGGTAATAGACCGGCTTGGGGGTGATGATACCGCGGCCATGCTGGCTCCACGCCTTGCAGGCAAGGTTGAGCCCCGGCACCACGCCGGGCAGGAACACCAGCCATTCGGGCTCGATGGCCCAGCCATAGCGGGTTGCCATCCGTTCGATAATGAGTTCGATCAGGCGCGGCGAGGGGCGTGAATAGCCGAAAATGCCGTGGGCAACCCGTTTGGTCAACGCCTCAATCACGGACGGGGGAGAGACAAAGTCGGTATCGGCAACCCACATGGGCAGCACATCCTGACCCTTGTACTTGTCCCATTTCAGGCTCATGGTGCCACTGCGGTCTACTTCCTGATCAAAATCAAACATGCGAACTCCTTGTGCTGGCAGGATGGGCTTTCACTCTACGGGGTCGCGGCCTCCCTCGCAAGGCGCACGCCTGCTTATGCATCCTTGAGCCCGCTCTTGATAGTGACATAAGATAGGCGCCGAATTTTCATACGGCTGCCGCCCGTTAGCCCGTATCGTCCCTCCAACCAGTGGTAACCCTATGAGCTTGTCGATAGCGGCGGTCAAACGCCCTGACCCCGTCTCTCTTTCATTTCTTGCCGTGACCTTTATGACCGGCGTCGCGGTGGCACTGCAGGTGCCTACCTTAAGTCTGTTTCTGGCCGAAGAGGTGCAGGTGCGCCCCTTTCTGGTCGGGCTCTTCTATACCAGCAATGCGGTGGTGGGCATTCTGGTCAGCCAGTGGCTGGGCCACCGCTCCGACAACAAGGGGGATCGCAAGCGACTGATCCTGCGCTGCTGTTTTGCCGGGGTGGCGCTCTCCCTGCTGTTTGCCTGGAACCGCAACTACTGGCTGCTGGCGAGTCTGGGGGTCATGCTGGCGGCGCTGGCGGCCACGGCCAGTCCCCAGCTGTTTGCGCTGGCGCGGGAATACTCCGACAGCCGCAACCGGCGGGCTGACATGTTCAGCTCGGTGATGCGAGCCCAATTTTCGCTGGCCTGGGTCATAGGCCCGCCCATCGCCTTCGCGCTGGCCATCGGCTACGGCTTCGAGCTGATGTATCTGGCTTCGGCACTGGCCTACCTGCTCTGCGCCCTGGTGGTGTGGCGCTGGCTGCCCTCTCTCCCTTTGCCCAAGATGGCTGAAGAGAGCGAGCGGGTCAGCAGCTGGCGGGATCCGGCGGTGCGTGCGCTCTTTATCGCCTCCACCCTGATGTGGACCTGCAACAGCATGTACCTCATCAATATGCCGCTTTACATCACCCGCGAGCTCGGGATGGATGAGAAGCTTGCCGGTATCCTGATGGGCACGGCGGCGGCGCTGGAGATCCCCTTCATGCTGCTGGCGGGTTACTACACGGCCCGTTTTGGCAAGCGCCCCATGATGCTGCTGGCGGTGCTGGCTGGTGCGGCCTTTTACACAGGTCTGGTGACCCTCACCGACCAATACGCCCTGATCGCCTTGCAGCTGTTCAACGCCATCTTCATCGGTATCGTGGCGGGGATCGGCATGTCTTACTTTCAGGATCTGATGCCGGGGCGGGCCGGGGTGGCGACCACCCTGTTTGCCAACAGTATCCGCACCGGCTCCATCATGGCAGGGGCCATCGCCGGTGTGGTGGCGGAGGTGTGGAGTTTCCACGGGGTCTTTATGGTGGCGCTGGGATTGGCACTGGTGGCACTGGCCGCCAGCTGGCGGGTGCCCAACGTCTGACGGGGGATCTGGCTGTTATTTGTCGTGTTGGGGCTGGGCGTGCGGAAGCGGCGCTGATTCGCCCTGATATTCGTTGCGCAGGCAGCGCAGCAGCAGCTCGGTCGCGGGGCCGAGAGATTCGGGGGAGAGGGTCAGCAGGTAGGTGTAGAGGTGGCGCTCGTTGCCGCTTTCCAGATCCAGCTGTATGAGTGAACCTTCCGCCAGCTCCCGCTCCACCAGATGACGCGGCAGCCAGGCATAGCCGAGGCCGAGGCGCAGCATGGCGAGCACTTCGTGGTAGTGGGTCGCCTTCCAGCCGGTGTCATCTGCATCGTTCCAGTCCACCGAGCGGTGAATGGGGGGATGAAGGCTGATCTGGTTGTGGCTGGTCAATACGTCGCTGCGGATGGGCCTCTCCTCTTGCGCCAGCGGATGGCTGGCGGCGCAGAGGGGCAGCAGGCACACCTCGTCCAGCAGCAGACCGGTGCGATCGCCGGGCAGGTGCTCGGAGAGCATCAGATCCCCCGGTTGCAGGGCGTTGAAGTGGCAGTGAATGCGTTCGTGCAGGTTGACCCGGCAACCCCGGCTGCGGGGATAGAAGCTGGCCAGGGCCCGATAGAGGCGATCCCTTGGCTGCAGCGCCGAGACATAGAGGTTGATCTGCGGCTCCCACTGCCGCTCCAGGTTGTTGGCCAGATTCTCCAGCTCCTCCACCTGCTGGCTCAACTGACGAGCCCGCTTGAGGAAGATCTCGCCCGCCGGCGTCAGCACCGCCTTGCGGCCGCGCACCTCCAGCAAGGGCACCCCCAGACTCTGCTGCAACTTCGCAACCGCATGATTGAGGGAGGACTGGCTCTTGTTCAGCGCCTCGGCCGCCTGGGCGTAGCCGCCGCAGTCGACCACCGCCTGAAAGATCCGCCATTGCTCAAACGTGCTCTTGGGACGAAACATAGTTCAACCTGATTGGAGATAGGATGGTCAGTGGTTCGAACAGGGAGCCTGTGCCCCCTATTCAATTTAACCCCTGCCGCACAACACTCTGGGTATTTTATTGATTTATTTGGGCTGGGCCACGCAACTTGTTTATTTTGGCTGAGCCACAAAGGTCTGGCCGGTTTTGCCGCGGCTGTCCGACCCCATCAGGTAGAGGTAGAGCGGCATCAGGTCGGCCGGAGTCTTGAGGTTCATGGGATCTTCCGCCGGGAAGGCGCTGGCGCGCATCTTGGTGCGGGTGCCGCCCGGATTGAGGGTATTGACCCGCACACCGGTGTTCTCAAGCTCGTCGGCCAGCACTTCCATCATCCCCTCGATGGCGAATTTGGAGATGGCATAGGTGCCCCAGTAGGCGCGCCCTTTGCGCCCCACGCTGGAGGAGGTGTAGACGATGGAGGCATCGCCCTGCGTCTTGGCAGTCTGGCGTAGCAGCGGCAGCAGCGCCTGGGTCAGCAGGAATTCCGATTTGACGTTGACCTGCATCACCTCGTCCCACTCCTTCTCCTGAATGTGTTCAAACGGAGAGAGGGTGCCAAGCAGACCGGCGTTGAACAGCACGCCGTCGAGGCGGCCAAACTGCTGGGCGAAGGTTTCGGCCATGCCGCGGTAGTGGGCGGCGGTGGCCCCTTTCAGATCCACCGGCACGATGGCGGGCAGCGGATAACCGGCCGCTTCAATCTGGTCATACACGGCTTCGAGTTTGGCGCTGGTGCGGCCGAGCAGGATCACGGTGGCTCCGTGGGCAGCGTAGGTGAGGGCGGCTTCGCGGCCGATCCCGTCGCCGGCACCGGTGACCAGAATGACTTTATCCTTGAGCAGATCGCGGGGTGCCTGATAATCGAGCATGACAACTCCTGTTAACAAATTCCGGCCATAAGTGCATGGCAATCGGCGCCAAGTGTACTGATCCGCGCGCCTGTTTGACCAGCCAGCGGCAAGAAAAATGTGAAGAAAATAGAGAGGTTGTGATGCCCGGGTTGGTTTTTCCGGGCACTGGCTGCGATTTTTTGCGCGCTTCCATCAAACTCCCTAGAATGTGACGAAAACCGATCCATTCTGGAGTCCATCGTGACATTTCTGACCGAATATGGCCTGTTTCTGGCCAAGACAGTGACCTTCCTGCTGGCCATCGGCGCCATCATCCTGATGATCGTCAGCACTCGCCAGCCGAAAGCGCGCAAGGGTGAGCTGGTGGTGACCGATCTCTCGAGCGAGCTGGAGCAGGGGCAGTTTGCGCTCAAGAGCGCGCTCGCCAGCAAGGCCGAGCGCAAGGTGCTGGAAAAGCAGCAGAAAGAGGAGCAGAAAAAGCGCGCCAAGGCCGGTGATGAGCGCAGTCGCCTGTTCGTACTCGATTTCAACGGCAGCATGGATGCCAAAGAGGTGGCCTCCCTGCGCGAGGAGGTGAGCGCGGTGATTGGCGTGGCCCAGCCCGGCGACGAGGTGCTGCTGCGGCTCGAATCCGGTGGCGGCGTGGTGCATGGCTACGGGTTGGCCGCTTCCCAGCTGCAGCGGTTGCGCGATCGTGACATCAAGCTCACCGTGGCTATCGATAAGGTGGCGGCGAGCGGCGGCTACATGATGGCTTGCGTGGCGGACAAAATCCTGTCGGCCCCCTTTGCCATCGTCGGCTCCATCGGGGTGATCGCCCAGCTGCCGAACTTCAACAAGTTGCTGAAAAAGCATGACATCGAATTCGAGATGCACACCGCAGGGCAGTACAAGCGCACCATCACCATGTTCGGCGAGAACGACGATCTGGGGCGCGAGAAGTTTCGTGAGGAGCTGGCGGCGATCCACGAGCGTTTCAAGGCCTTTGTGGCCGAACATCGCCCGCAACTCGATATCGATCAGGTCACGACCGGTGAGCACTGGCTGGCGAGTCAGGCCAAGGGGCTGGGGCTGGTGGATACCCTCTGCACCAGTGATGACTATCTGCTGGCGCAGGCCAGCCACCACAAGGTGATCGGCATCAGCTATCGCAAGCCAAAAAGCCTGACCCAGAAGCTGGGGCAGCAGGGCGCGCAGGCGCTCGAGGCAGGACTTGGGCGGCTGTGGCAGCAGAGCCCCTGGCGCTAAGCCTGGCTCTCTGGCGTTAGCCAGAGGGAAATCCCGCGATAAAAAGGCCAGCCGATGCCCATCGGCTGGCCTTTTTGCATCCGGTTGCACCTTGCTGGCGAGGGTTGTTTCTATTGAGGCCCTCTGTTACAACTGAATGCTTTCCCCGTTTATGACAGGATCTTGTGGTAAGAGCTGCGGGGCATGGAGCATATCGATGTCATGGAGCACCTTCAGGCAATTTACCCCGCTGGTCTGGATCGTCATTCTGGGCACCTTCATGGTGCGCACCAGCTACTACATGGTGTGGCCCTTCCTCTCCATTCTGCTCTATCGGGAGTATGACCTTTCGGCCACCTTCATTGGCCTGTTACTGGGTGGCTCGATGTCCCTCTCTACCCTGGTCAGTTTTTACGGCGGCTGGCTCTCTGATCGCTTCGGACGGCGCAGCATACTGCTGGCCGGTTGTCTGGTGGCGATGATCTGTTCCGGCCTGCTCGGTTTCTCCCATGCGGTGTTCTGGCTCGGGGTCGGGGTGATGGGCAGCGGCCTCTCGTCGGGGCTCATCGATGCCCCCGGTAAGGCGTTGATGGCCGACAGTCTGGCCTCGGCCAAGGCGAGGGAGCTGGCACTGCACCTGCGCTATTTTCTGCTCAACCTGGGGGCTGCGTTGGGGCCGCTGCTCGGGGTGACCCTCGGGATCAACGCCCAGCAGGAGACCTTCCTGTTTCTGGTGGTGAGCTATCTGCTGCTGGCGCTGGCCTTTGGCTGGGGCTTTTGCCGGGCTGGCAGCACAGGCAAGCCGGGGACTGCCGGGCCCGGCTTGCGGGATGCCATCAAGGTGTTGCTGGCGGATCGCGCCTTCCTGCTGCTGGTGATGGCCAATCTCCTGATGGTGCTGGTCTACTCCCAGTTTCACTCGCCGCTGGTGCAATACCTGACTCGGGCCGGTATGCCGCAGGTGGCCGAGCTGGTTGCCCTGCTGGTGGCGACCAATGCCCTGACCGTGGTGCTGCTGCAATTTCCGTTGCTGCGGTTGTTGTCACGCTGGCCGGTACGGGTGCGTCTTCATATCGGTATGGCGCTCTTTCTGGCGGCTCAATTGCTCTTCGCGCTGGGGGACCCGATGGTGCGCAGCCACTGGTTTGGCGCCGTGCTGCTGCTCAGCATCGGCGAGACCATCCTCTTCCCCCTGCTCAACGTGCTGATCGACCAGATGGCCCCCACCCACCTCAAGGGAAGCTACTTTGGTGCCAGCGCACTGGCCGGGTTGGGAGGGGCCGCCGGCGCCCTGCTGGGAGGCTGGATCCTCGAGCAGTGGAGCGGTCAGTGGCTCTATGTGCTGATGGCGCTGCTTTGTGTGGCGATTTTTGCGCTCTATGAGTGGGGGGCCAGAGTACAGCGTCCCGCTGTGGCCACGTCTGTGGTTGAGCGGAGCTGACCCGGTTAACGCGGGGATCTGTGATGCTGAATGTTCAGTGCGTGCTACCCGGCGTCTTCTCTTTGAACGCCTTCTTGGCTGCGTACATCCTCTCGTCGGCGAGCCGGATCAGGTTTAGTCCATCGTCGTAGTGCTCCGGCCCGGTCTGCACTATGCCGATACTGAGGGTGAGATCGCCCAGCTGCTCCTTGACGGTGTTGACCAATCGTTTGAGATAGATATCCCGCGCCTGACTCTCGTTGCAGTTCGGCAGGATCAGGCAGAACTCATCTCCGCCATAACGAAAGCAGCTGTCTTCGGCGCGAAAGACCTGACGGATGCAGTTGCCGACGATGCGCAGGATCTCGTCTCCGCGCTGGTGACCCTCGGTATCGTTGATTTGCTTGAAGTTGTCGATATCGAGATAGGCGATGGCCATGGGTTCGGCACGGCGCTGACAGGTGCGCAGGCTCAGCAGCAACAGCTCGTTGAGGTGGCGAACGTTGAGCAATCCGGTCAGAGCATCGGTGCGGTTCAGCTCCTCCAGTTGTTTGGTACGCTCGCGTACTTTCTGCTCCAGACTCTTGGCATAGTTCTCCGACTTCTCTCTGGAGGACTCTATTTCCGACACCAGACTGCGAATGTAGGTTTCGAAGACCAGAGTGATGTCGAACAGAAAGAGTTTGTCCAGTGCGGCCAGCATGACGAGGCGCTCCGGTTCATCGCGGATCTGCTCGAACATATCCTCGATCAGCAGGGCTTTGAGGGTGTTGATGGCGGCCAGATAGAGCTTGGGTTCGACCCCGATCCGCTTGTGAACCAACCCGATCCGCAGCCGGTTGTTGACGTACTCCAGATCGTAATGGCCGCTGAAGAGATCGAGCACATAGCGCCGTTGCGCGGTGCGCAACCGTATGAGGGTATCGGCATCCCCGATCAACAGGGCGATCTCGGTGATGGCCGTCTGCTGCTGGTAGAAGCGATCCACCAGGGCGTCGATCCGTGGTTCTATCTTGCTGCAATAACTTGCCAGCCGCGCCACATCCTGCTCATTGAGCAGCAATAACTCCTTGCGATGGGCAATTTCGAAGTCGGTGATCCTCATCTGCTCAAGCAGGGTCTGTTCGGTCGGATTCATCGTCGTCCTCGGTTTATTACTGGGCGTTACGCTGTCCGTGAGGTGGGACAAACAAGCAGGCGTGGCAACTGATAGTGTAGTCAGTGAGGCTGGCGGCGCGTGCAATGCCCCCGTATGGCGGGGGCCATGGAGGGTCAGATGAGGGCTAAAGGGGCAAGAGATCCGGAGGGGGAGATCAGAACGTCAGCACCTTGTCGGCGGCGAGGGTCCACTGGGCCAGCATCGGCAGGGTGCCGACCTCAATCCCCTCGATCAGCGGCAGGGCGGTGATGCCACGGGCATCGGTGCAGGTCTTGCACAGGCGAATGGTGACGCCTTGCGCCAGCAGGATCTCCAGCATCTGGCGCAGGTTGTACCCTTCGGCCGGAGCCTGACCGGCCAGTGCTGCACTCACCGCATCGGACATCAGGAACAACTTGAGGCTGGCACCACCCTGTTCGTTGAGGGCGATAGCGAGACGCAGGGCGTTGAACAGGGATTCGCTGCCGTAGGGGGCACCGTTGGCAATGACCACAATTTGTTGATTCATAACAGACTCCTGATTGGAAAGAGCGCCATTGTAGAACCAACAGGGTGCCAATTGCGTGATGTTGAACAACTTCTGTCGCACCTTTTTCCCGCTTGCTTGACCCTGCTGCCGATCGAGGTTTTTATGGTCAGCTCGCAAACAAGAGCGGATGAATCGAGATGTGGAAAGTATTGGGAGCCGGCTTGCTGCTGTTGGCGGGTCAGGCCTTTGGCAGTGAGGCGGTCGGTTGCAAGGCTCGTCTGCAGGCCGTCAACGACCAGCTGGTGTTTGCCAAAGAACACAATAACGCCGGGCAGATTGCCGGGCTGGAACAGGCAGCGCGCAATATCAAGGCCAACTGTACCGATGAAGGTCTGCTCAAGGAGCAGAAAGAGCGGGTTAACAAACTGCGCGGCGAGGTGGACGAGCGCCTGCTCGAGCTGCAGGAGGCGAGAGTCAGTGGCAAACCGGAGAAGATTGCCAAGCGGCAGGCCAGGCTGGAGGAGTCCCAGACCCGGATGCTGGAGGCCCAGCGTGAGCTGGACAAACTGATCCGGCTGGTCGGCAAGTGATGGCCAGCCGCTGAACTCAGGATCAAAAAAGGCCGATTGCTCGGCCTTTTTTCGTTTTATTGCCTGTGCATCCGTACAAATTTCTCCATCAGCTGATCTTCGGTCTCCACATGAGCGGGATCCCAGATGATGCAGTCGATAGGGCAGACACTGATGCAGGTCGGCTTCTCATAGTGACCGACGCACTCGGTGCAGCGACTGGGGTCGATCTCGTAGATCTCCTCACCCAGGCTGATAGCCTGGTTGGGGCACTCGGGATCGCACATGTCACAGTTGATGCACTTGTCGGTGATAAGCAGCGCCATTTCAGGCCGCCGTGTGCGGGTTGCGGGTATCCTGGCTGTCACCCAGATTGCGCAGCAAAATGCCGTAGTTCACATCCAGATCTTTCGGGACCGGCACATAGACTACGTGACCGTTGCCCGGCGCGGTGTCGATAAGCTCGCCCTTGCGGTTCTCCATCTGCTCCAGATTGAAACGGACGTTGCCCTGCGGGGTCATCAGCTCCAGGTTGTTGCCCACCAGGAACTTGTTCTTCACCTCGACCTCGACCATGTCACCTTTGCGACCGGTGATCTCGCCGACAAACTGCTGGGTGTCGGAGACGGAGTAGCCGTAGTCGTAGTTCTGGTATTCGCTGTGGTTGTGACGGCGCAGGAAGCCCTCGGTATAGCCGCGGTGGGCCAGATTTTCGAGGGTGCCCATCAGGCTGCGGTCGAACGGACGACCCGCCACCGCATCGTCGATGGCCTTGCGGTAAACCTGAGCGGTACGTGCGCAGTAGTAGAAGGATTTGGTGCGCCCTTCGATTTTCAGGGAGTGAACGCCCATCTTGGTCAGTCGCTCGACGTGCTCGACGGCGCGCAAGTCCTTGGAGTTCATGATGTAGGTGCCGTGTTCGTCCTCGAACGCGCTCATGTACTCGCCCGGGCGATTGGACTCTTCCAGCAGCACCAGCGCATCAGTCGGCTTGCCAAGGCCCAGGGTGTTGTCCGGACGCACTGCGATGGGCTCCTGACGGTGGACGATCTGGCCCACGTCATCTTCTTTACCTTCGTGCACCTTATACTCCCAGCGGCAGGAGTTGGTGCAGGTGCCCTGGTTGGGGTCTCGCTTGTTGATATAGCCGGAGAGCAGGCAGCGGCCGGAGTAGGCCATGCACAGCGCGCCGTGAACGAACACTTCCAGCTCCATCTCCGGCACCTGCATGCGGATCTCCTCAATCTCGTCCAGCGACAGCTCGCGGGAGAGGATGGCGCGGGTCAGGCCCATTTGATGCCAGAACTTCACCGTGGCCCAGTTGACCGCGTTGGCCTGCACCGAGAGGTGAATGGGCATATCCGGGAAGGCTTCACGCATCATCATGATAAGACCGGGGTCGGACATGATCAGCGCATCCGGCTTCATCTCAACCACAGGGCGCATGTCGCGGATAAAGGTCTTGAGCTTGGAGTTGTGGGGCTGGATGTTGGCCACCACATAAAACTGCTTGCCCAGCGCATGGGCTTCGTTGATGCCCAGTTGCAGGTTTTCGTGATCGAATTCGTTGTTGCGCACCCGCAGGCTGTAGCGAGGCTGACCGGCATAGACGGCATCGGCGCCATAGGCATAGGCGTAACGCATGTTCTTGAGGGAACCTGCGGGGGAGAGCAATTCTGGTTTAAACATGGCGGACTCTTTATATCTGATTGCAAATCAGGACGATGCCACCTGATGGCATCGTAGTGGTTGAGTTGCGGTGCAAGATGCCCTCCGAGAGGAGGCTCAATGCAGCGCGACCCGATGACGGCATATCCGGGGCTATCTAAAGAAGATGCGCCGGATATTCGGGGTGCGAGATTGTACTCGCCCCCACGTCATCATGCAATTTGGCAGGAAATTGTTGGCAGCGCGAGCCGACAGAATGCCGAAATGAAACAGCCGCTCAGGCCCAACGGGAGAGGGGGGAGGGCATGGCGTAGACGTAACCCTGTTGATAGTCACAGCCGAGCTGATCGGCAATCTCGATATGGGTCTGGTTTTCCACCCCTTCGCACACCACCTTCATGCCGAGTCGCTGCAGGTACTCCACCAGTCCGGTCAGCATGCGCAAGGCATGGCTACTCCTGGTCGCTTGCAGCAGCAGAGAGCGATCCAGCTTGATGACCTCGTAGGGGAGCGCCATCACTCGCTGAAAATTGCACTCCTGGGTGCCAAAGTCATCGCAGGCGATATGGGCACCGTGGCTGCGCAACACTTCTATCAGTGCCAGCTCCTTGTGTTGTAGCGGGGAGTGCTCGAGTACCTCGAACCAGATGTCGAGCCCTACCTTGCGCGCCTGGAGCAGTACCAGCAACAACAGGTTCTGGTAGGTGGGGCTGTTCAGTGCTGGGTTGAGGTTGATTGAGAGCAGACTGGTGCTGCTCTGCGCGAGCGTCGGCAGGTCTCGTAGAATCGCTCTGAGCATGACGATGTCCAGATGCAGGGACTCCTCATCGTTGAGGGAGAGAAAGTCGATCCCCTGATAGCGCTGCTGGCGTGGTTCCCAGCGTCTGGCCAGCGCCTCAAAGCCAATGATCTGGCTGTTCCGGTCAACGATCGGGGAGCTGAGGGGGTTAAGCGTACGGTACGAAGAGTCAGTTGTTGTCGAGGGAGAACTGAAATAAGGGGAACTGCTCACTCATAAAATCGCGGGGTGTATGGCCATTACCAGCGCCAGCCAGCCACTCCCAGTCCAGTCTTGGCGAGCCCGCTTTGAAGCGTTGATAGGCAACGCCCTGATGAATGGTCAGAAAGAGGGTCGTGGGGAGTCCCAGCTTGTTGCTGTAGCGCACCATCAGATCGCCCTGATAGTCGTTGCTGATTCTGATTTTGAGTGCCTGCAGTGTCAGACCTGTTGCGTGGCCATGCTCATCCCAGACTTCAAACATGATGTGAACACTCTGATGTTGATGATGCCACGATGAGCAAGGTGGGATGCAATTGCAACTGTCAAATCTGACAAGGGCGGAAAGTGTTAGTGGGCAAGAAAGCGAAAACCCGGCGCAAGGCCGGGCTTTCTTAATGATGGTGGAGGGAGAAGGATTCGAACCTTCGAAGGCAGAGCCGTCAGATTTACAGTCTGATCCCTTTGGCCGCTCGGGAACCCCTCCACAGGGTATTGCATATTGCGTTCAGGAAGATGGTGGAGGGAGAAGGATTCGAACCTTCGAAGGCAGAGCCGTCAGATTTACAGTCTGATCCCTTTGGCCGCTCGGGAACCCCTCCACGGGGTATTTTCCTGAATTTTTGCACTTGAATGGTGGAGGGAGAAGGATTCGAACCTTCGAAGGCAGAGCCGTCAGATTTACAGTCTGATCCCTTTGGCCGCTCGGGAACCCCTCCCCAAGTGCGAGGCGCATACTATCAGATCCAGAGGCTTTGTGAACCCCTTGATTAGGCATCTGGCAGTAAAAAATGACTGTTCGTCGATTTTTTGATACATTCAGCTCAAAATTCAAGCTTATCAGCAAGTTGTGTGCTGCTTTTCTGCACAAAACAGCATCCGTGCAAGCTGGCGATCGCGCTGAAGACAAGGCAGATAGCAGAAGACCGCCAGCGTCGGCAGTCTTCCCGGGCATCACATCTAGCGCTGGAACGGGTAGACTAAACCCAGTTTCAGGATCTGGGTCAGCTCGTCCAGCGCACTGCGGGACTCCTGCACCAGTGCCGGATCCCGCAGGTCATCGAGGGTCAGGCGGTCGCGGTAGTGGCGATCGACCCAGCCATCGAGGCGGGCAAACTGGCTGTCGTTGATAAGGCAGGCCGGATTGACCGCAGCGAGTTCCTGATCGTTCATGGCGACCCGCAGTCGCAGGCAGGCCGGGCCGCCACCATTGCGCATGCTCTGTTTCACATCTATATAGTGGACCGCCTTGATCGGAGTCTCCTGCGTCAGCAGCTTGCCAAGATAGGCCGACACCGCCGGATTATCGCGGCACTCGGTGGGGGCGATGATGGCCATCTCGCCGCTCGGCAGGGTGAGGATCTGGGTATTGAACAGGTAGGATTTCACCGCATCCAGCACCGATACCTCGGCGGTCGGCACTTCGATAAAGTGCAAATCCCCCTCGCCAAACTTGCCGCGGATCTCGGTCAGTACCGCCTCGGTATTGAGGAACGCCTGCTGGTGGAAGAAGAGCACGTTCTGGTTACCCACCGCGATCACGTCGTTATGGAACACCCCCTGATCGATCACCTCCGGGTTTTGCTGAATAAACACCACGCTCTCCTCGCCAAGGCCATGCAGGCGAGCGATGGCCTGGCTGGCCTCCAGGGTCTGGCGGGCCGGATAGCGCTTCGGCGCCGGGCGGGAGTAGTCAAAGGCGCTGCGGCCATAGACAAACAACTCGACCCCCGCCTCGCCATAGGCGCGGCAGAGGCGGGTGTGGTTGGCTGCCCCCTCGTCGCCGAAGTGGTCATTCTCCGGCAGATGGAGGTGGTGGCTGAAGTGGCGATCATTGTTGAACACGGCGCGCAGGATACGGCCTGTAACGTCCGGCTCCAGAGAGCGGTGAAACTTGTTGGTCAGGTTGGCGGGGGTGAAGTGAATGCGGCCATCCTGGGTATCGGCACTGGGAGAGACGGTGGCGGCGTTGGCGGTCCACATGCTGGAGGCTGAATAGCAGGCAGCCAGTACGGCAGGTGCCTGCTTGGCGGCCTGCTCCAGCACCCGGGCATCGTTGCCGGTGAAGCCGAGGCGGCGCAGGGTAGCGAGATCGGGACGCTCTTGTGGCGCCAGCACCCCCTGGGTCATACCAAGCTCGGTCAGCGCCTTCATCTTGCGCAGCCCCTGTTTGGCGGCCTCTTTCGGATTGGAAGCCTCCTGGGCATTGCTCTGGGAGGCAACATTGCCGTAGGAGAGGCCGGCATAGTTATGAGTCGGGCCGACCAGACCGTCGAAATTGACCTCGAAGTGCTTCATTGAGTACATCCTTTCGATTTTTATGATGGGTAGCGGTTCCTTCCGCGCACAATGCGTCGGGGTTGGGCCATTATAAAGAGATTTTATGTTTTTGTAACAAGCCGGTAACCAGCAGACGTTTTTATGTCGTTTCAGATATAAAAAGAGGGGCGGTATGGCAGAAAATTGAAAAAGCGGTTGCGTCCGGCCTGTTGCCTTCGCATTAATAAATAAAGAAGCAATAAAAGAAGCAGTGTGGTTCGGGCTGGTCAGGCAAATTTGCTCACAAGATTGCTTTTTCGCGCCAAATCTCTTATACAGCCCCACAAAACCGCACACCAACCCCGTCGGGTGCAATGAGGATAATAGTTACAGCATGGGCAAATCACTGGTCATAGTGGAGTCTCCGGCCAAGGCCAAGACGATCAACAAATATCTGGGCAAGGACTACGTGGTGAAATCCAGCGTTGGTCATGTTCGCGATCTGCCCACCAGCGGCAGCGCCAGCACTGAGCCCAAGAAACCTGTCATTCGCGGCATCAAGTTGAGCGAATCCGAGAAGGCTGCCAAGGATCGCAAGGCCCTGTTTGCCCGGATGGGTATCAATCCGACCGCTGGCTGGCAGGCTAACTACCAGATTTTGCCCGGCAAGGAGAAGGTGGTCAGCGAGTTGCAAAGTCTGGCCGAGAAAGCCGACACCATCTATCTCGCAACCGACTTGGATAGAGAAGGAGAGGCGATCGCCTGGCACCTGCGCGAGATCATCGGTGGCGACGACAGCCGCTACAAGCGCGTGGTGTTCAACGAGATCACCAAGAGCGCCATCAAGGAGGCGTTTGCCCAGCCGTCCGAACTCAATATTGACCGCGTCAATGCCCAGCAGGCCCGTCGTTTCCTCGACCGCGTGGTGGGTTACATGGTTTCCCCGCTGCTGTGGAAAAAGCTGGCCCGCGGTCTCTCCGCCGGTCGGGTGCAATCCGTTGCGGTGCGTCTCATCGTCGATAAAGAGCGCGAAATCAAGGCGTTCGTACCGGTCGAGTTCTGGGATCTCAATGCCGACCTGCTGACCGCCGACAAGAGCGATCTGCGGATGGAAGTGGTCAGCCGCAACGGGGCCGACTTCAAGCCGGTGACCCAGGCCGAGACCTTTGCCGCCGTGGCGGCCCTGGAAGGGGTCGACTACAAGGTGGTGAACCGGGAAGACAAGCCGACCGGCTCCAAGCCGTCCGCGCCGTTTATCACCTCTACCCTGCAGCAGGCGGCCTCTACCCGGCTGAGCTTCGGGGTCAAGAAGACCATGATGATGGCCCAGCGTCTCTATGAAGCGGGTTACATCACCTATATGCGTACCGACTCCACCAACCTCAGCAAAGAGGCGGTTGAGGCGGTGCGTGAATATATCGGCGAGCAGTATGGCGCTGCCTATCTGCCAGCCGAGCCGAATCTGTATGGCGCCAAGGCCAATGCCCAGGAAGCGCACGAGGCGATCCGTCCCTCCAACGTACAGGTGACTGCCGAGATGCTGGAAGGGATGGAGCCGGATGCCATGCGTCTGTACGATCTCATCTGGCGTCAGTTCGTTGCCTGCCAGATGACCCCGGCTCAGTACGACTCCTCCACCCTGACCGTCAAGGCGGGTGAGTTCGAGCTCAAGGCTCGTGGCCGTACCCTGCGCTTCGCCGGTTGGACCAAGGCCCTGCCGCCGATGGGTCGCAAGGGCGAAGATAGTCAGCTGCCGGCGGTGACCGTCGGCGAGGTGCTGAAACTGGTCAAGCTGGATCCGCGCCAGCACTTCACCAAGCCGCCGGCCCGTTTCACCGAAGCGGCGCTGGTGCGCGAGCTGGAAAAACGCGGCATCGGCCGTCCGTCAACCTACGCCTCCATCATCTCCACCATCGTTGATCGCGGATATGTGCGGGTCGAGAGCCGCCGTTTCTTCGCCGAGAAGATGGGCGAGATTGTCACCGATCGTCTGGTGGAGAACTTCGTCGAGCTGATGAACTACGAGTTCACCGCCAAGATGGAAGACAAGCTCGATGGCATCGCCGAAGGGAGCCTTGAGTGGAAGAAGGTGCTGGACGCCTTCTACGCCGAGTTTACCCAGGAGCTGGAGAAGGCTGACAAGGCGCCCGAAGAGGGCGGCATGCGTGCCAACCAGATGGTGATGACCGACATCGACTGCCCGGATTGCGGCCGCAAAATGGGGATTCGTACTGCCACCACCGGCGTGTTCCTCGGCTGCTCCGGCTATGCCCTGCCGCCCAAAGAGCGCTGCAAGAAGACCATCAACCTGGTCTCTGCCGACGAGTTTGTCTCCGCCACTGACGGCGAAGAGGCGGAAACCGAAGCGCTGCGCGCCAAGCACCGCTGCGGCGTCTGTGGTACAGCGATGGATGCCTACATCATCGATGACAGCCGCAAGCTGCACGTCTGTGGTCGCAACCCGGACTGCGATGGCTACGAGATCGAGAAGGGCCAGTTCAAGCTCAAGGGCTACGAAGGGCCGAGCATCGAGTGCGACCGTTGCGGAGCCGAGATGCAGCTCAAGAACGGCCGTTTCGGCAAGTACATGGGCTGCACCAACGAGACCTGCAAGAACACTCGCAAGATCCTGAAAAACGGTGACATCGCGCCGCCGAAGGAGGATCCGGTGCCGCTGCCGGAGCTCAAGTGCACCCAGTCCGATGCCCACTTTGTACTGCGTGACGGTGCTGCCGGTCTGTTCCTTGCGGCCAGCAACTTCCCCAAATCCCGCGAGACCCGCGCGCCGCTGGTGGAAGAGCTCAAGCGCTTCAAGGATCGCATCTCCGCCAAGCACAAGTATCTGGCCGGTGCCCCGCTCACCGATCCGGACGGCAACCCCGCCATCGTACGCTTCAGTCGCAAGACCAAGGAGCAGTACGTGATGAGCGAGGTCAACGGCAAGGCGACCGGTTGGACCGCTCACTACGACAACGGTACCTGGCAAGAGAGTTTGCCAAAGGCTAAAAAAGCCTGATGAAAAGAGGCCCCGACAAGGGGCCTCTTTGCTTATGGATAGCGGTATACTGAGACAGCTGCAAGGAGTGCAGCTGTCATCAATCGCGAAGTAGACAAGGAGGTTGAGATGGAGATAAACGAGATCCGGCCGGGCATGAGCTGCATGACCCGTGAAGGGGCGGCCTATGTGCTGGAGGTTGACCGGCAGAGCCTGCTGGTGCTGCTGCAGCGCGCGGATGAGACCATACCGGTGCAGGTGCGCAGCGACGAGATCCTGGCGCCGCTGGAGTGATCCGGCTGTGCCCCCCTCAAAACGGCAGTAGAAAAAGCAGCTCGGCCAGATCGGGCTGCCATTGCCACTCCTTCATTCTGACCCGCCCACCGATCACCACGACCCCTTCTTGCTGCAGGCGTCCCGTCTGTTCGGCAAAGCCTGGCGATCCTTTCGGTAACGAGATAGTGCCCGCTGCGCCCAGCACCCGATGCCACGGCAGTACCTTGTCGGTTTCCCGCAGCACCTTGCCCACCAGTCTTGCCCGTCCGGGCAGCCCGGCCAGATCGGCCACCTGACCATAGCTGACCACCCGGCCTGCCGGGATCAGGGCGATGATCGCTTCGATACGGGCCGTTTTGTTCAATGGGGATGGTCTTGGTTCAATGCTCATAAACCCGATTCGTCAAAAACAACAGAAGCGCCATTGTGGCGCTTCTGTCATGGGGCTGGCAATGATTCAGCCGAAGGTCTGGCTAAGCCCCTTCAGTTGCTTGGCCCGTTCCAGCAGAGCCTGACTGGAGTGATCGACATCCAGCATCTTCTGACTGTTGGCGTGGGAGTATGCGGATATCTGGTGGATGCTGCGGCTGATCTCCTCCACGACCGCTTGTTGCTGCTCTGCAGCGGTGGCGATCTGGGTGGAGTGTTCGGTGACCAGCTCTATCTCTGCCAGCACGGTATGGAGGCTGCTGGCGCCCTGGCGGGTCATCTCGGCACATGCGCGGGTCTGTTGCAGGTTCTCCTGCATCATCCCCTTCCAACGTCCCAGCGTGTGCTGGATCTGCTTGATGCTGCCCTGGATCTGCTCGGTCGCCTTGTGGGTGCGGGTCGATAGAGTACGCACCTCGTCTGCGACCACCGCAAAACCACGGCCCTGCTCCCCGGCGCGAGCGGCTTCGATGGCAGCGTTGAGGGCCAGCAGGTTAGTCTGCTCGGCGATGCCCTGGATCTCGCCCATGACACTGCCAATCCGTTCGGATTCACTGGCGAGCTCTACCGCCGAGTTGAACGCCAGCTCTGCCTGTTTGGCGAGCAGTTCGATCTGTTGCTCGGTCTGGTTCAACTGCTGGTTGGTTTGTTCACAACGATTGCGAGCTTCGTTGACCTGACCGTTGGAATCTTGAATGTTGCGGGCGATCTCGTGAGCTGTGTTGGCCATTTGAGTCATAGCCGTAGCCATCTGCTGGGTCTGGGCATCTTGCTCGTTGATATCGAGACAGGCCTGATGAGAGGCCTGCTTCAAATTGATGGCCAGGGTTTGCAGAGGTGCCGTGGCATCGTTGATCCGCCCCAAAACGGTTCGGATGCGGGCCTGCAGCATCTTGATATGAAAATCGGCAATGGCGCCGGGGTTGTCACCGGAGTAGACCAGCCGGGTCAGACTGTCATATTCGCGGCCCAGTTGCTGCAGATAGTGGGGCAGGGCAAAGAGCTCGCGCCAGTAGGCTCCGCCAATAAGCAACAGGGGCAGCAGCATAAGCAGGACGGTCATGGCCCCTTGGCTGGTGAAGGTCCAGCCCATCAGGCCGAGCAGCAGCAGGGTAATGGCCGGGGTGCGCACTCTGGCAAGAGAGGGAAGGTTGCTGCTGTTGCTGCGCTCGGCCTTGAGCAGGGCTTGGTAGGTCTGAGCGGCGATGCGCTTGAATTGGGGCTCTGGCTTGCAGCGTACCGACTGGTAGCCGCTGATCCTGTTGCCTTCATAGATGGGGGTCACATAGGCATCTACCCAGTAGTAACGGCCATCCTTGCAGCGATTTTTTACCATACCGCGCCAGGGTTTGCCCTCCTTGAGGCGGGCCCAGAGATCGGCGAAGGCGGCCTTGGGCATGTCGGGGTGGCGTACCAGATTGTGGTTGTGTCCCACCAGTTCATCGACCGTGTAGCCTGCGATGTCGCAAAAGGCCGGGTTGGCGTAGGTGATCACCCCGCGCAGGTCTGTGGTGGAGACCAGTTGTACGTCGGCAGGAAACTCCACTTCGCTATCCAGGGTATGGACGTCTCTGCGGGTCATAGGAATACGCTCCGATGTTCTTGTTGATAATGTTGTCGTTGTTATTGTGGCAGATCTGGAGGTGGCCGCAGGCTCGCGCCAGCAGGAGGCGGACCAGCTTCATTGGGGGCTGGATTTTGCCAATAATGGCGGATGAATGGTAGGGGGAAGTTGATGTTTTGTTGGTTAATCGTAAAAAAGGCGGCCGATTGGCCGCCAAAGTAGAGACAACATTACCTCTGTGGCATCCGGTAGCGCACCTGCAACTGATCGAGGATCTGCAGCTGACCCGGCAGGCGGGCGGCGAAGTGCTCCCAGCCCTTGTAGGCGGGATCGCTCCAGGCCACCTCGGCCGTGGCCAGCATACGCGGGAACAACATGTAGTCGAGACGATCACGGCTGGTGATCAATTCTGACCACAAGGGGCTCAGCACCCCGAGGATGTTATCGTTGGCATGGAAATCGGCTGGGGCAGGGTCACACGCGTAGATCTGCTCCAGATTGAGGGTCCCCGCCCAGTAGAGGCCGGGTTCATGAATATCGGCGCTCCAGGCGAGATCGAGATAGAGGAACTGGGCGGGCGCCATCACCACCGGATAACCGGCTGCGGCTGCGTCCAGCCCCGCCTGAAAGCTGGTCCAGGCACAGATGGCCGCTTTGCGGCTCACCTTGTCGCCATGCAGGATCTCCTCCCAGCCGATCATCTGTTTGCCTCTGGCGGCCAGATAGCGCTGACAGTGCCGCAGCAGATGGCCCTGCAGCTCGCGGCAGTCGGCGTAGCCCTGCTCGGTCATCAGCTGCTGGCAGGCGGGGCTGTCGGTCCAGACCCCGGTCGGCACCTCGTCACCCCCCATGTGGATCTGCGGGCCGGGGAAGAGTTCGCACACCTCGTCCAGCACCGCCTCCAGGAAGCGGTAGGTGCCGGGCAGGGCGGGGTTGAGCACGTTGTCATCGAAATGCTGGACCGAGCGGTAGCGGGAGTGATCTGCCGTTTCGATCAGCAGCTCGGGCAGCGCCTTGATGGCAGCGTGGCAGTGGCCCGGAATGTCGATCTCGGGAATGATGGTGATGCCGAGCTCACTGGCATAGCTCACCAGCTCCTTCACCTCGCTCTGGGTGTAGTAGCCGCCATAGGGTTCGGCGCCGCCGCTGAGCTGGGGGCCGATCGCCAGATCGTGGCCGCGCCAGGCACCCACATCGGTCAGCTCCGGGAAGGTCTTTATCTCGAGTCGCCACCCCTCGTCATCGGTCAGATGCCAGTGGAAGCGGTTGAACTTGTAGAGGCTCATCAGTTTGAGCAGACGCTTGATGGTGGCTGGGGTGTGGAAGTGGCGGGCGCAGTCGAGAAAAATGCCGCGAAAGCCAAAGCGCGGGGCATCCTCCAGCGTGACGCAGGGCAGGCTCTCCCCATGTTGCAGATACCACTGGGCCAGAGTCACCAGCCCGTGGCGCCAGCCCGCTTCGTCGGCGGCGGCAATCACCACCTCCTGCGGCGTGATGGTGAGTTGGTAGGCTTCGGGTGCCAGTTTGGCCTCGGTCAGCCGGATTTCTGCATCGTGATCCTGCTCCAGCGCCAGCGATGTGAGTTCGTTGAAGTGGGCCAGCAATTTCGGCACATCGTGAGGGGCGCTGACATGAGCCCGCTCGGCCAGCCGGAAGTTCCCCTCCAGCAGTACCAGATGGGCCGGTTGCGGCACGATTCCGGGCAGAGGCTCGACATCCGGCAGGTCGGGGCGGGTTACCGGCGGGTTCTCCAGTCCGAGATCCTGAGCGGCCAGCGTCACCGGCAGCAGCTGGGCACCCGTGGTGGCCTCCGGCAGGCTGAGAAAGAAGCCCTGCGGCATGTCGGAGAGCTTCTTGATGGGGGTCTGGCGGCAGCAAAAGCGCAGCTCGCAGCTGCCAGTTTTTGGGACAATCACCTTGTAGCTGCCGCTCTGGCGCTCCAGCTCGCCCCCTTGCAAGGAGTCGGGGTCGATATGGCGAGCCAGACAGAAGTGCAGCTTCCACTTGGTATCAGGCATGCGTGAGAGGGTGAAGGTGAACCAGACATCCTCGCTGTCACGTCGGGCGACCTGGGTGTGGATCAGGGGTGTAGACATGGAAAATCCTCTGATTGGGCAAACAGGATGGCGCCATCGAGCGCATCTGCCTGGGGGGGGATCAGGTTGAGCTGGCCGAGACGGGGAGCGAGGCGGGTGCCAATCCCCCCCAGCAGGGCGATCTGTCTGGCACCGAGCTGGGTCATTCCCTCCAGCAGGATCCGCAGCTGTTCGCAGGTCTCGTCCAGCAGCTGATTGGCGAGCTCGTCGCCATCGCTGGCGGCATCGAACACCCAGGGGGCAAAGTGGCCATAGTCCGCCGGAATGGCGCGGGCGGCCCAGCGAACCACCTCGGCCTGATCCCGCTTGAAGCGATCCATCAAGCGGATGGCGAGGGTGCTGGGGGGCAGAATGCCGTCGTGGCAGAGCAGGGACTGCTGGATGGCGCGCAGCCCCAGCCAGGCGCCGCTGCCTATGTCTGAAATGGGGAAGCCGCGGCCGGAACAGGTGCGGATCTGCCCCTCCTGATAGACCAGCCCCACCGAGCCGGTACCGGCGATCAGAATGGCTCCCTCCCGGCCGCCAAAGGCGCCGAGGCAAGCGCCGAAGGCATCGGAGGTGAGCCTGACGCTGGCAAAGGGGAAGGGCATCTCGAGCAGGGCGTGATAGCAGTCGGCCAGCTCGGCGGAGGCGAGCGCCAGCCCTACCCCCATCTGCTGTTCGCTCTCGATAGCGATTCCGGCGGCAAGGCGGGCGCTGGCGATGGCGGCCAGCACATTGGCGTGGGCATGGGGGATGCCCAGCTCCAGATTGGAGCCGGCCGCGCGCCCCTCGCCGAGCAGCTTGCCCGCCCGATCCCGAATGCGGGCGCGGGTGTGGGTGCCCCCGCCGTCGACCCCGACCCAAAACTCAATCATGGCGACCTCCCTGCTCATGTCGATCACTCTGCGCACTCTGCCAGCTGATGGCCAGGGCAAACCAGGCGGCGTGGGGGATCCACTGCTCGCCCCAGCGCCAGTTCTGATCCAGCCGATCCTTGTACTCCTCCGGAATAAAGGCCACCTCATTTTCGTCATCAAACCCGGCGGTGATGCCGTTGCAGATCCCCCCGAGCGCATTGGGATACCCGGCGGTATAGGCGGGGT
This sequence comes from Aeromonas sp. 55A, assembly GCF_051919665.1. Lineage (NCBI taxonomy): Bacteria > Pseudomonadati > Pseudomonadota > Gammaproteobacteria > Aeromonadales > Aeromonadaceae > Aeromonas > Aeromonas sp. 55A. The sequence goes on from NZ_JBQBEH010000008.1 coordinate 2,852,582, forward strand.
TGTTGATGCCGTGGCCCGCCAGCATGCAGGCGTTGAAGGGGTTTTGCCCGAGGATCCAGTCGAGTTGGCGCTGACCGTAAGTGATGAGCGGCTGGCTCTGGCGGGGGAAGTGGCGGGCGCCGGCAAAGGCCATGGCCGCCAGCGAGGCGAGGCGGGCATTCTCCCCCTGCCACCAGTAACCGGATTCGTTGTTGTGGGGCATAAAGAAGCTGACGCGCGGCGCTTCATCCACCCCTTTCACATATTGGCGGGCGAGGGAGAAGGGGTTGTCCGCTCGGGCGCAGAGCGCCAGCTCGGCGGCCAGCGCCTGCTCCACCACGGTTTGTACCCTAGCCTTGTATTCCTGATCCGGCTCTACGCCCAGATATTCCAGCAGCGCCAGCACCGGCAGGCCCGCCTCGGTGGCGTGATAGTAGGGGCGCGAGCCATCCTCGTTGGCCGACCAGTAGTGACCCAGCTCAGGATGAGGGCGCTGGCGGGCACAGAGCTTGCTGGCGCGGGCTCTCGCCTCATTGAGCCACTCGGCGCCGAAGGTGCGGGTCAGCTCCACCGCTGCCAGCAGCGCGCAGTAATCGTCGATGATGTTCTCGACCCCGTCATCAAGGTAGGCAAGGTTGTGCTCACGCAGATGCAGGTAGCCGCGTTTGGCCGCCTCGGCGTAGCGGCTGGCATCGAAGTCGCCGCTGACGCTCTCGCGGGCGGCGCGGGCCAGCGCGGCGATGGCCATGCCGCCCCCTTGGCGAAAACCCGCCTGCCAGTTGGCGGACTTGAGCCCCTGCTGGGTGGCATAGGCGCACAGCTCGCGCTGGGCGGGATCCTTGCTCCACTTGTCGAACAGGGTCATGAAGAAGAAGCCCGACTCATCCTGCATCCGGCAGAGGAAATCGGCGCCGTGCAGCGCCTCGTCATTGAGCCGCTTGCAGAGGTTCACCCCGTCGATATCGCGGCGCGGGGCCAGCAGTTCGCGGCACTTGAGCAGAGCCCACACCACCATGGGGGTCTGCTGGGGGTTGAGGTAGTTGGCGTAGGAGAGGTGGCTCAGGTACTTGCTCATGTCGCCGCTGGCATCGAACCAGCCGCCGTGCACATCTTTGTGCTGGTCGGTGCCAAACAGGCGGGCGTTGCGGTCGGCTCGATCGAAGGTGCCGCTGGCGCGCTGTCCCTTGAAGTAGTGAATGACGTCCGAGAGGCAGCGGCTGGCCAGCAGGTCCTGGCCGATGGCAAAACGGGTCGAGCGGACTATGCCTTGGGCAGTGATCGCCTCCAGCCGATAGTGGCCGGGCTCCTTGAAGGCGGAGAAGTCGGCACGCCAGTAAGCGCGCCCTTGCCAGCCTGGGACGCTGCCAGCCGGTTGCAGCGGGGCTTCAAACAGGATCTGGCCATCACCCTGGCGTTGCAGCCTGACATAGCCGCCGAGATCAGGGGCGGGGGAGGTTTGCAACAGGGCGACCTTGTGTCCGTCGCACTCGTAGCCCACCTGATTGATCAAGAGTTCCATCAAGGTATTACTCCTGTGGTTCACCGCCGGGCGGTGAGGCACATCACGGGGCTGTGGCCGCCCCGTATCGAGGCATGGCCGGACAGGGTTGTCCGGCCGGTATCGGGTTCACCTTCACTCGTAGAGGTAGCAGCGCACGAAGTGGTTGTCGGCAAGCTTGGTGATGGGGGGGAGCGCCTCCTTGCAGCGGGGCATCGCCTGATTGCAGCGCCCGGCAAAGGGGCAACCGCAGGACTCCGGCGTCCAGAGCGGGATCTCCCCCTTGCGGCCACCCTCCAGCTCGGCGTGGATGCTCTTCTCGGGGTCGGGCACCGCCGAGATGAGCAGCTGGGTGTAGGGGTGCTGCGGGTGATGCAGGATCTCGTCCACCTCGCCCCACTCCACCATGTGCCCTACATACATCACCGCCAGATCTTCCGCCACATAGCGGGCGGTGGCGATGTCGTGGGTGATGTAGAGGATGGAGACGCCGAGCTCATTCTTCATCTGCTCCATCAGGTTGAGGATGCCGATGCGAATGGAGACGTCGAGCATGGAGGTGGGTTCGTCCGCCAGCACTACCTCTGCTTCCACCGCCAGATTGCGGGCGATGTTGACCCGCTGGCGCTGGCCGCCGGAGAGCTGGTGCGGATACTTGGCCGCCGTTGCCTTGGCGGGGGTCAGGCCGACCTTCTCCAGCAGGGCGTAGACCATGTCGGGCAGCTCTTTCTTGTCGATCACCTTGCTGTGCAGCAGCAGGGGGCGGGCGATGTGGTGATAGATGGTGTGGGTCGGGTTGAGCGAACCGAACGGATCTTGCCACACCATCTGCACGCTCTGGCGATAGTCGAGCAGGGCGGTGCCCTTGTTGAACTCCTCCAGATCGTGGCCGCGATAGAGGATGCGCCCGGCACTGAGCTTGTACATCTTGGCGATGATCTTGGCGATGGTGCTCTTGCCGGAGCCGGACTCCCCGACCACCGCCAGGGCGCGGCCCCGGTGCAGGTTGAAGGTGATGTCGGAGAGCGCCCGCATCTTGCCACTCTTGATGGCATTGGAGTTGATGGGGAAGTCCTTGTAGAGGTGCTGGACTTCGATGATGGGTGCATCGGTTTTGGCGATTTGCATGACAGACATCCTTAACAGCCAGCGGCCTTGTCCAGATAGATCACGGAATCTTGTTGCAGTCCCTGCTCCTCATAGAGGTGGCAGGCGGTCTGTTGCCCGGGGCGGATCTCGGCCAATTTGGTGTACTCCTGACGGCAGCGATCGTGCACCTTGCCGCAGCGGGCCTGAAAGCGGCAGCCGACCGGCACCTCCAGCAGGTTGAGCGGTGTGCCCGGGATCCCTTCCAGCACCTTCTTCGGTCCGTGTAGGGGCGGGAAGGAGTTGCCGAGCCCTCTGGTATAGGGGTGCAGCGGCGCGGTCAGGATCGCCTTGGAAGGAGCCACCTCCACCAGTTCACCGGCATACATGATGCCGATGCGATCGCAGAACTCCACCATCAGGGAGAGGTCGTGGGTGATGAACAGAATGGAGAAGTTGAACTTCTCTTTCAGGGCATAGACCTTCTGCAGGATCTCCCGCTGCACCACTACATCGAGCGCCGTGGTTGGCTCATCCATGATGAGCAGCTCAGGGTTCAGCGCCATGGCGATGGCAATCACCAAGCGCTGACGCATGCCGCCGGAGAACTGGTGCGGGTAATCCTTGAGCCGGCTCGGGTGGATATCGACGATGGTGAGCAGCTCCTGGGCGCGCTTGATCGCCTCGTAACGGGTCATGCCGGGGTTGTGGGCCAGCAGCACGTCGCAGAACTGCTCCTCCATCCGCAACACAGGGTTCAGGGCGTTCATGGCGGACTGGAACACCACCGACACCTGTTGCCAGCGATAGGAGCGTAGCCGCTCGTCGTTGTAGTGGAGGATATTCTCCCCCTTGAACAGGATCTCGCCACCGCTGATGTAGGCGGGCGGCTTGTGCAGCCGGGCCACCGAGAAGGCGACGGTGGACTTGCCGCAGCCCGACTCACCGGCGAGACCGAAGATCTCGCCCTGTCTGATATCGAAGCTCACCGAGTTGACGGCGCGCACGTCGCCATTTTCGGTGATGTAGTCGACGCAAAGATTGCGTACTGACAGCAGGGGATGCTTGTTCATGCTGTCTTCTCCTGTGCGGCAGAGAGTGGTGTTGCGACCGGTGTGGCCAGTTTCTTCCAGCGGCTCAACCCTTTGTGGGAGCGCAGCTGCGGGTTGGCAATCTCGTCGATGGCGAAGTTGAGCAGGGCCAGACCGGCACCAAGGGTGGCGATGGCAAAGCAGGGAGCCAGGATCTCCCACCAGGCGCCGACCAGAATGGCGCTGGAAGTCTGGGCGTTGTAGAGCATGATGCCCCAGCTCACCACGGTCGGGTCGCCAAGCCCCAGAAACTCCAGGGTCGCTTCGGTGACGATGGCGTAGATGATGGAGCCGATGAAGCTCACCCCGATGATGGAGATGAGGTTGGGCAGGATCTCCACCAGAATGATGCGCCAGGCCGGCTCGCCCAGTACTTCGGCGGCGATGACGAACTCCTTCTCGCGCAGCGCCAGGGTCTGGGCGCGGATGACCCGAGCGCCATAGGCCCACGAGGTCAACCCTATTATCACGGCAATTACCGCCGGTGACGCCTCCCCGATAAAGCTCGCCAGCACCAGTAGCAAGGGGAGGTTGGGGATCACCAGCACCACGTTCATCAGGAAGGTGAGGCACTCATCCACCAGACCGCCGAAGTAACCGGCGGTGATGCCGATGGCGACGGCCAGGGTGCAAACCAGCAGGCCTGCACTGAAGCCCACCAGCAGCGAAATACGGGCGCCGTTGGTGAACTGGGCCCAGATGTCGTGGCCCATGCGGGTTGAACCCATCACGAACTCGGCACTGGGCGGCTGGTGCGGGCGAGCCACCCGTTTGGTCGGCTCGTTGCTGGCCAGAATGGGGGCAAAGAGGGCCATCAGCACGAAGGCAACCACGATGGCAAGGCCACAGGCAGCCTTCTTGTTGCCCAGCAGGATTTTTAGAATGGTCGGCATACGCATCTTATTTGCCTCCTGTACGCAGACGGGGATCCAGGAAGACGTAGAGCACGTCGGCCAGGAAGTTGAAGCTGAGCATGGTGATGGTCATGATGAGCAGCTGCCCCTGAATGAGCGGGTAGTCGCGGGCCAGAATGCCCTGATAGAGGGTCAGGCCCAGGCCGGGATAGTTGAAGATCACCTCGGTGATGAGGGAGCCACCGATAACGAAGCCGAGCGCCATGGAGAGGGCGGTGACGCTGGGCAGAATGGCGTTGCGGGCACCGTAGTTGAAGATCACACGGTTGCTGGAGAGCCCCTTGGCCTTGGCCATGGTGATGTAATCCTCGCCCAGCAGGTTGATCATGTTGTTGCGCATGGTGATAAGAAAGCCCCCCACCTGCACCATGGCCAGGGTCAGCACCGGCATGATGGCGTGGGTCATGATGCTCTTGATGTGCTCCCAGCCCCAGTCAGCCTTGATCTCCGGGCTGTAGGCGTAGCCGATGGGCAGCCACTCGAGGCTGACCCCGAACAGGAACAGGGCGAGCAGGGAGACCACCACCGGCGGAATGGCCTGCATCACTAGGGTGAGCGGGGAGAGAATGCTGTCCATCCGGCCGCCGCGATACCAGGCGGCGAAGATGCCGACGATGGAACCGAGGGAGAAGCTCAGGATGGTGGAGGTGCCGACCAGAAACAGGGTCCAGCCGATGGCACGGCCCAGCACGTCAGAGACCTGCTGCGGGTAGAAGCGCACCGAGGTGCCGAGATCCCAGGTGAAGACACTCTTCACATAGGTGAGAAACTGGGTGCCGATGGGGCCGTCGACAAAGCCGAAGGTGGCTTTGAGGGCTTCCAGGGCGGCGGGTTCCATCATGGCGCCAGCGCGGGCAAACATCACGGAGACAGGATCCCCTGGCATGGCACGGGGTAACAGGAAGTTGATGGTGGCGGCTACCAGAAAGGCAACCAGATAGAAGGAAAAGCGTCTCAGTATGAATCCCATGATAGTACCTTTTACTGCAAGTCTGCCCCGCGTCGGGTATAGCTACCCCAACCCCGGCAAAGTCGGGCAAGCAGGGGATTAACGGGGAAGATGGCCCCCCGCAGGGGGCCGGGATTGTTTAGCTGTTTGGCTTGAGGGACAACACGTGCAGCAGACGCTCAGGGGTGTCCGGGTGGAGCTGAGGTTTGGCTACCGGGTTATCAGCACTGAACCAGCCGTTGAAGCGCTTGGTGCTGTACTCGTACCAGGTCGGGTTGTTGAAGACCGGAATGATGGTCTGGTTGGCACCAACACGATCCTGGATGGCGAACATGATCTCCTTCTGCTTGGCCGCATCGGCGGTCTGGGTGAAGTCATCGATCAGCTTGTCGAGCTCGGGATCCTTGTAACGAGGCGCGGCGAAGCGGTTGCCACGGTCGCCCATGTTGCGGGAGTGGAACGCGGTCTCGAAGTACTTGTGCGGGTTGGCACCGGCAAAGTAACCCTGCAGGGCGACGTCGAAGTCACCGGTGATCAGGTTCTCGGTCCAGACGGTCGCTTCCGGGGTGGCTGTCTTGGCGTTCAGGCCCAGTGCCTGCAGCCCTTCTACACCAATCTGAACAGTGTTGACCCAGTCGGTCCAGCCGTTCGGTACCAGTACCTTGAACTCGATCTTTTTGCAGCTCGGGGTGTCGAGGAACTTGTCGCCGTCACAATCCTTGTAGCCTGCCTCTTTCAGCAGGGCCTTGGCCCCTTCCAGATCGAACTTGTTGTACTTGCCGTACTTCTTGTCCACTTCGGGGTTGTTCCAGGAGTCAAAGGCTTTGCCCAGACCTGACGGGTACTCGTTGACGGTGGGGTAGCCGTAGCCCGCGATATCCACCATGGACTGGCGGTCCATCGCCATGGAGAAGGCGCGGCGGAAGTTGATGTCGTTGAAGGCTTCGTTATTGCCCGGGTTCTTGGTCTGGAAGTTGACGTTGAACGCCACGGTACCAGAGGCCGGGAACCAGTATTTGTTGTTCTTCGGATCGTTGCCGACGTAGAGGCGCTCGATATCCGGCACGAAGGAGCCGAACCAGTCGATGTCACCTTTCATGACAGCAGCCAGCACCTGGTCGTTGGTGGCCATCTGCGGCATACGCAGACAGTCGATGGCGAGGTTGGCGTTATCCCAGTAGTGCGGGTTGCGGCACTGGGTATAGAGCTGGGCGGAGAAGTTGTCCACTTCGGTGAAGGGGCCAGTACCAACCGGCTTGTCGTTGGTGAAGGCAACCGGATCTTTCACCGATTTCCACTGATGCTCCGGCACGATAGGTACCAGCACCAGATCGTTCACCACGTTGGTGTTGACCTCGGTCAGGTCGAATTTGACCTTGTTGGGGGCCAGCTTCTCGACGCTCTTGATCTGGGTCCAGATTGAGCGCTCATCCAGCGCCTTGTTGGCCTTGACCAGATTGAAGGAGAAGATGATGTCATCGGCATCAAAGGCTTCGCCGTCAGACCACTTCACGCCGTCACGCAGATCGAAGGTGACGGATTTCAGGTCATCGCTGAACGCATAGTTGGTGGCCAGACGATAGACGGGTTTGCCCCCTTGCATATCGTTGAAGATCACCAGCGGTTCATAGATGAAGTGACGGGTGGTGTGCAGCAAGCCCGCTTGCAGGAAGGGGTTGAAGTTCTTGACCCAGGCGGTTTCCTGCTGTGCGACCATGGTCAGCACGGTTTTGTTTTCTGCGGCCATGGCGTTACCGGCGGCACCGGCAAGCATCATGGTTCCCAGCATTACAGCGGTAGAGATTTTGGATACTTTGGCAAGCATATGTTTTCCTTTCTTATTTTTTGGCATTCCCGAGGGTTCGCCTTGTTTTGTGTGAGCACCGGTTTCGCATGCTGATGAAATCGGCCCTCTGTGTTGGTCAGGTGTCTAACCTTTGTCGTTCTGTTTTCCAACGCCCTAAGCAAACCAGAATTAACAGGAAAACAACAACTATTGATTTCGTTGTTTTCGTAAAAATTGACGGTGTTACGTCAATCTCGTCAAAATGCATTTTTATCTGTTTATAATCATTGGTTTGCGTTATTTGCTCTCGCGTAGAAAGTGGCTGTGAAAATGGCGTATATGACAAATTTGTGAATTGGATCTGCTCTCGGTTTCGGGGTCGGGCGGGGCTTTGTTTTGCATAAAAAGAAACCAGATTGCCAATTGTGATCCGGCGCCCGTTTAGGGCGCCGTGTCACGGCTTGCGGTTGGCGAGTTGACGCAGGGTCTGGGCGCTGTGCTGCAACTGCTGGCGCTGGTGGTCATTGAGCGGGCAGTGGCCCAGCACATACTCGGTGGTGGCCACGACCGTCTTCCAGCGTGGCGACTTGGGCAGGGTGTCCAGACTCAGGTATTTGTCGAGGGTGCGGGTCTGCGGGCTGGATCTGTCCATATAGACCCGCCACAGCTTGCTCTTCTCCGCCAGCACGATTTTGCCCTTGCCGGTTCCCTGCTGCCAGGCATCCAGGGTGAGCTGCATGGTCTCTACCAGCGCACGGCGCAGCGGCTCGTCATCCTGCTGGCGAATGAGGTCGTCGGCCAGCGAACGGAACTCGCCACCCAGGCGGCTCAGCTCGCCCAGCAGCTGTTCATCTTCGATGATGGCTTGCCGCGAGAGGTTCTTGAGGGCGTTCTCCAGCGCCATTACCCGGTTCTCATCCTGACGCAGCTCGGTACTCAGAGTGAGGGCGAAAGCGGCCTGTCCTCCGAGCGCGATGGGCAGGGCACGGGCGTTGAGCACATCTTTTTGCCCGGCCACCAGAAACTCCAGATTGTGTTCCCGCTCGCTGGCAAGGTCGGGCCACTGCTGTTGCAGCGGGGTGGCGAGCCACTCATTGAGGGGCTGCCCCTCCATGGCTTCCGGCTCCTGTCCCAGCAGGCGCGCCAGCACCCGGGAGGCAAACAGCACAGTGCCCTGCTCGTCGATAAAGAGCATGGGGTCGGCCCCTTCACCGAGCAGGGCCAGCAGGCGCTGCTGATCCTGATGCAGTCGATCCTGCAGGGTGAGGCGATGTTCGATCTCCTGCTTCAATAGCCGGTTCTCTACCAGCGAGGCACGTCCGGCCTTGGCCTCCAGCAGTGCCTTGACCCGGGCAAACAGCTCCTCCTTGCAGAAGGGTTTGACCAGATAGTCGTTGGCACCGGCCCCGAAGCCCTCCTCGATATCCTTGGGTTGGTTAAGGGCGGTGAGCAGCAGCACCGGCAGCATATCTTTCGGGTGCTGCTGGCGCAGGCGGCGGCAGACGTCAAAACCGGAAAGGGTCGGCATCATCACATCGAGCAGGATGAGGTCCACCGGCTCCTCGGCTAGCTTGGCCAGCGCGTCGTGGCCATCGCTGCTGGGCAGAATGCGGTAGCCGCAGGGCTGCAGCAGATGGCGCAGGATGTGCAGGTTGATGGGCTCGTCATCCACCACCAGAATGAGCGGCGCATCCTCGGGGGAGGGGGCAGATCGTCGCTCTCCCAGTCCGGCAGGATCAGAGGTTGCTGGCGCACCAGCTGATGCTCGATCTGGCGGCTGTCGAGAGTCAGATTGGCCGCTTTGCCGGTGGCAAGGGGCAGGGTAAAGGCGAAGGTAGAGCCTACGCTCGGCTCACTCTCGACGAACAGCTCGCCCCCCATCAGGTGCACCAGCTGGCGGGTGATGGAGAGGCCAAGGCCGGCCCCCTGCTTGCTTACCTCCGGGCTCATCTGAACCAGTGGCTCGAAGATGTGCTCCAGATGATCGGGGGCGATGCCGATGCCGGTGTCGGTGACCTTGATGCGCAGGAAGTTGTTCTCGACGATGGCACTGAGCACCACCTTGCCCTGCGGCGTGTACTTGATGGCGTTACCCACCAGGTTGTAGAGCACCTGTTCGAGCCGCTGCTCGTCGGCCAGCACCGGCGGCAGTTCGGCCGGGCTGATATCCACAAGGGTGAGGGGTTTGGCCTGCACCAGATGCTGGCAGAGATCCAGCACCAGCCGGATAACCCCTTTTGATGAGACGGGCTGGGAGTGGATCTCCAGTTGGCCATAGCGCATCTGATGGTAGTCCAGCAGATCGTCCACCAGACGGGCCAGGCCATCGGCGCTCTTGATGATGAGGCCGAGCTGCTTTTGCTGCCCTTCGGTCAAATCCTGCTGACTGGCGAGCATCGATTCCGCCATCCCCTTGATACCGTGAATGGGGGTGCGCAGCTCGTGGGAGGTGTTGGCCAGCAGTTCATCCTTGAGCTTGTCCGCCTGCTGCAGGCTAAGGTTCTGCTTGTGGGTCAGCTTGACCTGCTGCTGCAGCTCCTGGGTCTGCTGTTCGATCAGTTCGATCTTGTCCTTCACAGAGCGCTGCATATGGCGAAACGCTTCGGCCAGCCGGTCAATATCATCGCCGGTTCGCTCGATGGCGATGGGGTGATCCAGCGCGCCGTCGGCCACCTGCTCGGCTGCTTCGGTCAGGGAGCGCAGCGGCGCCGTAATGGAGTGGGAGAGCCAGCGAGAGAAGAGGATCAGCAGCAGTACCGAGCCCGCCCCCAGCACAATCACCAGAGTTTCCAGCTGGCGGATCGGGGCATAGGCTTCCCGGGTGGAAATCTCGGCGATAAAGGCCCACTCGGTGTCGAACACCTTCACCTGGGTGTAGGCGGCCAGCACCTCGTCATCCTGATAGGAGTGGAACAGCCCGACCCCCTGCTCGCCGGAGAGCGTCTTGGTGATGAGGGGCGTTTGCAGCGGCCGGAAATTGGGGCTGAAGCTGTTCTCGACGCTGAACTCCGGTGCCAGCCAGGCATCGGCGCGCATCCGCTTGTCAGGGCCGATGAGGATGGTCTCGCCGGTCTCGCCCAGCCCCTCCCGCTCCGCCATGATCTGGTTGAGCTTGTCCGGCAGCAGCTCGAAAATCACCACCCCGCGCACATAGTCGTACTGCATCACGGGGGCCGCCATGTAGGCGACCACCTGCCCGGTCAGCTCGTTGCGGCCAAAATCGGTGAATTCGAAGATCTGCTGCGGTTTCTGGCCACCATCGAGGCGGCGTTTGATCTTGGCGAAGGTCTGGCCCAAGCCGCTGCCCTGATAGGGGCCGGAGAGCAGATTGGTGGCAAAGTTAGGGTGCTTGGTGACCGAATAGACCACATCACCGTTGAGGTCCACCAGAAAGATGTCGCTGTAGTTGGACTTGCGCACCATGTCGGCATAGCCGCGATGAAAACGCTGGTGCACCCGGCCATACATCTCGTCGGCGAGGATAAGCGCCGTGATGGAGGGTTCGATCTCCACCTGACTGTCCGGTTTGCGCAGTTGATCCCAGGAGCCGGGCAGATAGCGGGCCTGGGCACGGCTGCGGGCCTCCTGCGGTGTGGTGCCCAACTTCTCGAAGGCGCCGGTAAAGCCATAGAAACGGCCGATACTGTTGCCGGCAAAATCCTGCTGGGAGAAGTTGATGATCTGCTCTTTGAGGTTGTTGAAGTAATCCTCGAGCTGACTCTTCTTGATATTACGAACGGAGACCAGATGGTTGGAGGTCTGGGTGGTGAGATCCTTGCCGTGGCTGTATAGGAAGAAGAGGGTGATGACCAAAAAGGGCACCATGCCCAACATGAAAAAAGCCAGCATTAACTGCGGCCTGAGCCCACGAAGCGTGAAGATCCATTTCATCTTGTGATTTTCAATTGAGAATCCGGTTATTAAGCCGCTCAAGTCTCGAACGAAAGCGTAATCATTTCAACGACTTTATCCCAAATTCGCTTGGTGGGTCACAGCTGGCTGGAGAAAAATGCAGCAAGGCGTTTAAACCCTGAGCAAACAGTCTGCATCAGGGCTTAAATTGCGAAAAAGGGGTTGTGCTGGCGCTCGTGGTACGTATAATGCGCCTCGTTGTCAGGCAACTGGCACGAAAGCAATAACGCGGGAATAGCTCAGTTGGTAGAGCACGACCTTGCCAAGGTCGGGGTCGCGAGTTCGAGTCTCGTTTCCCGCTCCAATTTTCCATCGCACCAACGATGGAACTCACTTTCAAGACAATCAGTCTTGTCAGCATGGCGCGTTAGCAAAGCGGTTATGCAGCGGATTGCAAATCCGTTTAGTCCGGTTCGACTCCGGAACGTGCCTCCATATTATCTCTCTTTTCCCTGATTTATCACTCTTCGAGCCGTGAAGCTTGGTCAGTATCCTTGCTGTACCAGTAACTGCTCGCAGCCAGCCTGTTTCCACTCGCGCTCGAGATAGTGGCTCACATCCGCCATGTTTTGCCCCCGATATTGAAACTGCACCTCGGCACTGTGCTGGTTGAGATCCGCAATCCGTTGCTTCAGTGTGCCGCATTGCCACAGGCTGACGGTGGGCACGCCCCGTTCGGCCAGCACGATGGCATCTTCCCGATTCAGTTGCCACTCCTCCAGTTGTGCCCGTGTCAGGGCAACCATCAGCACCAGCAGTGCCACTTCCGGCAGTTTCATGCGTGTCTCCCTACAGCATGTTTTTCCCCTGATAACTGTGGCAAAGCGCACGATTTTCGCAAGTTTGTTAACTGTTGGTTAATAACGTAACCCGTTTTCAGTATTTCCCGTTTTTCACCATTTTTTTATAAAAAAATGCGTTGGTGATGTAGTAATCCTACATGGAGTGGGGTAATCTTTGCTCAGTGGTCTTACCAGTAAGGAGTTGCATCATGTTTCATCCCTTTTCCCTGACTCAGATTATTCTTCGTCGCATTTATGTATTGCTGGTGGGCATTCTGGCTTTCCCCGTGATGCTGTTTCGCAGCGATCGTGCCCGCTTCTATAGCTATCTGCACCGGATCTGGAACAAAACCAGCACCAAACCGGTGTGGCTCAAAATGAGCGAGCGTGGCGAGCGGATCTTCTACTAAACCCCATTCGCACCATGTGCAAAAAGAGACAGCCAAAGCTGTCTCTTTTTTTATCTGCTTGCTGCAACTCCTGGCTCCCAACATCACTCCAATTGTTTATTTCTTGTTTCTTTAAAGTTGCATCCAGCCCTGCCTGTTGGCGGGGCTTTTTTATGTCTGACGCATCTCTTTTGATGGAAGCAGTGAAGAAGATTAACGGGATGAAAGCACCATATGGCACTTTCCTCGTTCATTAATGGGGGGGCGTCGAGAAATTTTCAATGATGAAATAGTTGTTTAGAATCAATTCATTGAGTGTTTTCCTTTGGGTTTTTTAACTCTTTTTGTGTTTTTTTGAAAGGGAATATCCCGTTTGCCGGTTCTATTGCAGGTACCCGGTTGCGACAAATCGGGGATATCAGCAACATCCAACGACATCAAAAGGAACATGAACATGAATGTTAAAAAAAGCACTGCTATCGCCTCCGCCATGACCGGTCTGCTGGCGCTGGGCGCCCAATTTATCGCGGCACCAGCAATGGCTGCCGATGAAAAGGAGAAGTGCTACGGCGTGGTCAAGGCCAGCAAAAATGACTGTGCGACCAAGAGCAGCTCCTGCGCCGGTACTGCCAAGGAAGATGCTCAGGGTGATGCCTTTGTGGTGATGCCCAAAGGGCTGTGCGAGAAGCTGGTCGGCGGTTCGCTGCAACCCAAGTAAGAGACATCGGGCAGGGTATGGCCAACGGGTCGCCCCCTGCATCTTCTCTGATTGGCGAAAGCGAGTCTTGCGATGAACCCTTTGATTGGTATCGGATTACGCACTCCCCATTACGATGAGATCCGGCAAACCCTGCCGGCAGTCGGTTGGCTGGAGGTGCACAGTGAAAATTACTTCGAACGGCACAGTCACGGTTTTCAGGTGCTCGCCGAACTGGCGCAGCACTACCCCGTCAGTCTTCACGGCGTTGGCATGTCCCTCGGTTCTGCCGACCCGCTCGATCCGCACCATCTGCAGCAGTTGTCGACACTGGCCGCGGCGATCAAACCGGTACGGATCTCCGAACATCTCAGCTGGGGCAGCATTGGCGGGCGTTATTTCAACGATCTGCTACCGGTGCCCTATACCCGCGCCTCTCTGCGCAACATGAGCGACAAGATCCAGCAGGTACAACAGACCCTGAGTAGCCGCATGCTGATTGAAAATCCCTCCTCCTATCTGCAACTGGCCGGGGAGATGAGCGAGTGGGAATTTCTGGCCGAGCTGCAGCAGCGCAGCGAGTGCGGCATCCTGCTCGACCTCAACAATCTCTATGTCAGTGCCTTCAATCACGGTTTCTCTTGCGATGAGTATCTGGCGGCGATCGATCTCGCCACCGTCGGGGAGATCCATCTGGCCGGTTATACCGAGAAGCAGCTGCCGGAAGGCTCCCTCTATATCGATACCCACAGCGCCCCTGTGGTGGCGCCGGTCTGGGAACTCTATCGCCAGATCTGCCGCAAGCAGGCCATTCCCACCCTGATTGAGTGGGACCTCGAGATCCCGCCGCTGCCGGTCTTGCTGGCAGAGGCGGCGCAGACCGGCGCCATTCTGGATGAGGCGCGTGCCATGAGTGCACCACGGGAGGTGGCCCATGGCTGAACTGGCACAGCTGCAACAGCACTTTGTTGACGGTCTGCTGGGGGAGCCTGGCGCCATTGCCCCTCACATCAGCTCCCGGCTCTTTCCTGCCGAATCTGTGCTGCAGGTCTATCGCAACCACTTCATCCTGAGCCTTGGCGAGGTGCTGGCGAGCAGTTATCCCGCCGTCAAGGCCATGGTCGGAGATGACTTTTTTGCAGCGGCGGCCCGTGGCTTCGTATTGGCCGAGCCGCTCAGGGAAGGGAGCGTCATGCACTATGGCGCCGGATTTGGCCAATGGTTGGCCCGCTTGCCGACCACTACCGGACTGCCCTGGCTGGAGGCGCTGGCGCAGTTCGAATGGCAGCTTGAGCGTGCCAGTCTGCTGCCGCTGGAATCCCGCTGCTGGCCAGCTGAGCGTCTGGCCGCATTATCGCCGCAACAATGGGAGCGGCTGCGGCTATTACCAGCCACGGATCTGCTGCTGGTTGCCAGCGATTATCCGGCGCTGGCCCTGTGGCAGATGGCGCTGCACGGTGGTGAAGCGGTAGAGGTGCTTGATGCCCCCGTCTGGCTGGCATTGAAGAAACAGCCGGATTGCCGGGTTGCCCCCTTGCCCCTGACGGCGGGTGAGTGGGTGCTGCTACAGGGTTGTCTCGCCGGTACGGCGCTGGTCGATCTTCTGGCGGCCGGCCCTGCGGCCAGTGAACATCTCACTCGCCTGATAACTCTTGGTCTGCTGGTGGATATGGAGGTGATGCCATGATGGCAAACAAATGGCTGGCGCTGGCCAGCTCGAGTGGTGATTTGCCGCGCTGGAGCAGCGCTGGTGTGCTGTTGCTGGCGCGGCTGTGGGTCGCCTCAGTTTTTTTCACTTCAGGCTGGCTCAAGCTGACGGCGTGGGATTCCACCCTCTATCTGTTTGAATCCGAGTATCAGGTGCCCCTGCTGCCTTGGTTATGGGCTGCTTATCTGGGTACGGCGACCGAGCTGCTGTTGCCGCTCTTCCTGCTGGCGGGGCTTTTTACTCGCCCGGCCGCCTTGCTGCTGTTTGGCTTCAATATCATGGCGGTGATCTCCTACCCGACCCTCTGGGCGGGTGGCTTTTACGATCACCAGCTGTGGGGCTGGATGCTGCTGACCCTGACCATCTGGGGCGGCGGTGTGCTGAGCCTGGATTATTGGCTGACACGTCGCAACCATTGATTTATCAGTGTTTTCCCCAATGACAAAGAGCGCCACAAGGCGCTCTTTGTCATAATGACGGCCGGCGAAATTTCCCATGAGAGAAAAGGAGCAGCCAATGATCATTCGTCAGGCAAGGGCCGCAGATATACCCGCACTGGTGGCGCTGCGCATGGAGCTGTTTTGTGAGGTCGGTGAGCTGGTGACGTCGCAGGCAGACCCGGCCTTGTGGCAGGCCACCCTTGACTACTTTACCCGGGCGATGAGTGAAAAGAGCGCTTTATCATGGCTGGCTGAGGCCGATACGCAGAAGGGCGGCAAACAGATCGTGGCGGCCGGGACGCTGGCACTATTTGTACGGCCACCCTATCCCGGCAATCTGGCGGGGGTGGAGGGGTATCTGCTCAATATGTATACGCGGCCACAATGGCGCCAGCAGGGGATCGCCACGGCGCTGCTCGATGCCATTACAGCCTTCGCCAGATCGCGTCAGCTGGGCAAGGTGTGGCTCCATGCCAGTGAGCAGGGGCGCCCTCTCTATGAGCGGATCGGCTTTGTCGCCAATCCAGTCTATCTGGAGTGGCAACCGGCGGTGGAATAAGGGTTTCAGCTCTGCATGAGTGGCGTTTGGTCGGTGAATTTGATTTACAGCAATAAATATGGCGTCAGATGGGATCGCGGCAACACCGCCAACTATGCTGATGGAGCACGCCACCATTATCTTATTGATCCACTGCGTGGTTTGGCCATGGTGGGTGCCAGTCTGGAGGATACGTTTCGATGTTCAATAGCAAACTGAAAGCCGAGTTGCAGCAGTGCCAGGATCAACTTCTGGAACAGCAGGGATTTTTTGACGCAGTGCACGGCAGCGTGGCGACCATCACCTTTACGCCGGATGGCACTGTGCTGGCCGCCAATGATCTCTTTCTCAACGTAGTGGGCTTCAGTGCGCCCGAGGTTATCGGCCAGCATCACCGTATCTTTTGCGACAAGCTCTATGCCCAGAGCAGCGACTATCAGCAGTTTTGGGCGGATCTGAAGCAGGGGCGTTCCCGTACTGGGGTATTCCAGCGCTTTAACAAACGGGGCGAGGCGATCTGGCTGGAGGCGACCTACTTTCCCGTCAAGTTGCGGGGGGGGTGACCAAGGTGATCAAGATTGCCGCCGACATTACCGAGCACCACCTGCAACTGCTCAGCCAGCAGGCGGTGGTGACGGCGCTGGATCGGTCGCTGGCGGTCATCGAGTTCACCCCCGGTGGGGAGGTGATTTCTGCCAACGGTAATTTCCTCCATACCATGGGCTATACCCTGGCGCAGGTGCAGGGCAAGCATCACCGCATCTTCTGCGACGATCAGTTTTATCGAGACCAGCCCCACTTCTGGGATGAGCTGGGCCGTGGTCAGTTCAAGTCCGGTCTCTTCTGTCGTCAGAACAGTCACGGTAGCAAGGTGTGGCTGGAGGCGACTTATAACCCGATCCTGGATGACAACCGCCGGGTGGTGAAGGTGATCAAGTTCGCAAGCGATATTACCGAGCGGATCAACAAGAGCGATGCGGTGCGGGAAGCGGCCATGTTGGCCCACGATGCGGCCTGGGAGACCCTGAACTGCGCCGAGCGTGGCGCGGGTCTGCTCTCCTCGGTGGTCGATACCTCCAGCCTGATTGCCAGCCAGCTGACTCACAGCATCGGCCTTATCAATCAGCTCAACGAGCAGTCGCGCAGTATCGAGGCGATCGTCTCCACTATCAGCAGCATCGCCGACCAGACCAATCTGCTGGCCCTCAACGCGGCCATCGAAGCAGCCCGGGCCGGGGATCAGGGTCGTGGGTTTGCGGTGGTGGCCGACGAGGTTCGCCAGCTGGCGGCCCGTACTTCCCTCTCTACCGACGAGATCGCCAAGGTGGTACAGAACAACCGGGAGCTGACCGCCAAGGTCACCTCCGAGATGTCCGACGTCGCCAGCAGCGCCGAGCTGGGCAAGCAGCAGGTGGGCGAGGTGAATGAGGTGATGAGCGACATCCGCCGGGAGGCGAACAACGTCTCCAGCACCGTCTCTGATCTGGCGATTTGAACCCCCTGACTTCCTACCATGCCGGGGCATTGACTCATATTTGAGCAGTCAGTGCCCCAATCTGAACCCCTCCTGTATCGTCCCGCCATTGTGAATTGTCCTCTTCTGGCCCCTTGATTAGGCTTGCCGCATCATTTATTTCAGAGCAGGAACAGAACACGATGGCATTACAACAGAAGGGGCGGGCAATGGCCCTGCTGGTTATGGTCGCGAGCATGGGTCTGGGCGGCTGTATGGGGCAGATGGGGCTTTCCGGCATGGTCACCAAGGGCAACCTGAGCGTGGTGGATAACCGCTACGCTCGTGCCGGGGTCTTCATGCTGCTCTCCCCTGTCTACGGTCTGGCCGCGACCGCTGACCTGTTCGTCTTCAATACCATCGAGTTCTGGTCTGGCAAGAACCCCATCACCGGCAAATCTCCGGCAGTGGTGGACATGAAAGCCGATCCGGTAATCAAGGTGAACCAGCATCTGGATCCGGCCCTCAAGACGGTGCCGTTGGCCATGCTGCCACAAGGGGTGCGCGAGGTGGAGATCAGCTACCCGGACGAGCATACCGCCCAGATGGAGGTGCACTATCTGGATGGCCGCCGCAGCATGATGCGTGGCGAGAAGCGTGGCGAGATGATGGATATCTACTTCGATGGCCGCTTTGTCTCTACCCTGAGCCGTGCTGAGCTGGAGCAGATGAGCGAGAACGCCCGCACGGCGGCCTGATCATCAGTGCCTATGCCGACAGGAACGCCCCGCAACTGCGGGGCGTTTTGCATTGGGTCTAGTCCGGCTGCTTGCGATGGGGCGGGGTGAGGATCAGTCCCAGCAGGCGGCGCAGGTGGGTGAGCTGCTCGGTCAGCTGGACGTTGAGCCAGAGGTAGCCATTGATGGCTGCCTCGGTATTGGGGGGGAGCGATACCTGGGTTGCTACCTCGTGCAGGCGGGCGATGGCGGCATCCGCGCCACGCCCGTCACCGGTTTGCATCATCAGGGCAAGCTGGTTGATCGCCTCCTCGGTGGCCAGATGGCAGGCTTGCAGCGCAGCCGTGCTCTGCATCAGGAAGTGGCTCTCCCGATCGTTCCAGTAGGTGTTGGCCAGCATCTCCAGAGTGCAGAGGGTGTTGCGCATGGTGACCTGCACCGCATCAAACAGGGCGATGCTGTGGCGTGTCTCCTTGGCCGCAGGGGCCAGCAGGGCCCGCAGTTTGCCGGTCTGGGCCAGCAGTTGGGAGAGATTGTGCTTGAGGTGCGGGCGCTCCAGCACATTGGGGGAGAGGTGGGTGTGATAGAGCCGCCCCGACTGCTGCAGGATCTGGTGCAGTTGCAGCCGCCAGTGGCTGTAGGCCCGCTGGGGATAGATGCTGCAAAAGAGCAGCGCCAGCAGGGAGCCCAGTATCACGTCGGCACTGCGCCACAGCGCCGTCTCTATGTCCCCCGGCATGGCCCCCATGGTGACTCCCAGGGTGATGCCGATCAGCAGCCCCACATAGGGGCGCTTGCCGAGGGCCAGATAGCCGCAGAGGAACATGATGCACCCGCACCAGATCAGGGTAAGCGGTAGCGAGTAGATCTCGAGATAAAGCGCCACGACCCCGCAACTGGCGCCGAAGATGGTGCCCACCACCCGCTGCAGGGCGCGGGAGAGCACATTGCCCCAAAACGAGATGGGGCCCATCACCACCACCAGCGTGATCAGCGGCCAGGTGCTCTCCGGCAGTTTCAGCTCGCGGGTCAGCAGAAAGGTGAGCATAAAGGCGAGCGCAATGCGCAGGCCATGGACGATCCGGTAGCGGCCATAGACCAGCAGATCGAGTCGGGAGAGGGGGGCATCAAGACGCACGGTCTGCCTCCTGTCAGGTGGGTGACGGGGCGTCGTGCATCCGGCCGACGCCCCGTCGGGATTTAGGCCAGTCGTCCCTGCAGGGGGTGGATCCAGACCCGCTCGCCAACGGCTATCCCGGGTTGATCCGGTACGATTTCAATCAGGCAGTTGGCCTCGGCCATGGAGCTGAGAATGCCCGAGCCCTGCGGCCCCGTTGTGCGCACCCGCAGCTGGCCGTTACGGTCCTGATGGAAGATGCCGCGCAGAAACTCGGTGCGCCCCGGGCGGCTCTTCATCTTCTCGTCTGCCAGTGCCGAGAGGCGCAGCGGCTGCCACCGCTTGCCTTGCAAGCGGGCGATGGCAGGCTCGACAAACTGCAGCACGCAGATCATCGCCGCTACCGGATTACCCGGCAGGCCGAAGAAGGGGGTCTGCCCCAGCTTGCCAAAGGCGAGCGGGCGGCCCGGCCGCATCTGGATACGCCAGAAATCGATCTGGCCGAGCTCCGCCAGTACCAGCTTGATAAAGTCGGCGTTGCCCACCGAGACCCCGCCGGAGCTCAGCACCAGATCGGCGCTGGCGGCGGCCTGCTCCAGCTGCTGGCGCAGAATGGTCTTGTCATCGGGAATGATGCCAAGATCCATCACCTCGCAACCGGCGGCGCGGATAAGGGCCATCAGGGTGAAGCGGTTGCTGTCGAAGATATGGCCGGGGGCGAGCTGCTCGCCCGGCGCCTGCACCTCGTCGCCAGTACTGAACAGCGCCACTTTCAGCGGGGTGCGCACCGTGAGACAGGCCTGACCGAGTGATGCCGCCAGCCCCAGCTGGGGGGCACCAAGCCAGGTCCCAGCCGGGATGGCGACAGCGCCCTTGGCGAGATCTTCGCCGGCCAGGCGCACATTCTGCCCTGCGCGGATCGGTGCGGTGACCGTGACCCACTCACCTTCAATCAGCGTCTCTTCCCGCATCACCACGGTATCCACACCGGGGGGCAGCGGAGCGCCGGTCATGATCTGCACCGCCTGACCGGCCAGCACAGGCTCGTGGCGCTGCTGGCCCGCCAGCACTTCCCCCACCAGTTGCCAGCGACCGGCGGCGAGATCGTCGCTGCGCAGGCCAATGCCGTCCATCGCCGAGTTGGCGTGGGGCGGCACATTGATGGGGCTTATCAGATCGGCGGCCAGCACGGCGCCGTGGCACTGGGCCAGCGGTTTGTCGCTGCAGGCCGTGCTCGGGGTGAGGGCCGCCAGAATGGCGTTGCGGGCCGCCTCGACCGAGAGAAAGCCCTTGCCCGCCTCCGGCTCCTTGCTCTGGCAGCCGTCAAGCCAGCGGCAGACGAAGTCGGCAATGGCCGCCATATCGTTGATATCGAGCCGGGGCAGGCTTGTCTGCTGTTGTTCGCCACTCTGTTGGGGCTGATCGCTGGCCAGCGCGATGATGTCGCTGTCTTCGGGGAAGAGCAGCGGCTTGCCAATTTCGGCGCGGTGCAGCTCGATTTTCGGGAAGTGTTCGTGCTTGAACCCCTCGACCAAGAGCAGATCGAGCTCTGTCTGATCGAAGCTGGCCAGCAGCTGGCGAAAGTCCGCTTCGGCCAGCTCGGTTTCAATCATACGGGCATGACGACGGCGGGAGGCAACCATCATCTGCTTGGCACCCGCCTTGCGCAGGCGATAGCTGTCTTTGCCCGGCTGGTCGATATCAAAGTCGTGGTGGGCGTGCTTGAGCACCCCGATGCGCAGGCCTCGATCCACCAGTAGGGGGATCAACTGCTCCAGCAAGGTGGTCTTGCCAGTGCCGCTCCAGGCGGCGAAGCCGAGCAGGGGAAGAGTGGGGGCCGGGGTCATGAGGTGACTCCTTGTTGGGGGTCGATAGCCGTGGCGAGCAGACGGGCCTCGTAGGCGGCCAGCTCGGCAGGGCTATTGAGATTGATAAAGGCATCCGGCTGATCGGCAAAGCTCACCACCGCCATATTGTGGCGGGCAAACCAGATATCGATTTTGCGCTCTCCCTCTGCCAGCGCAGCGGTGAGGGAGGGGAGCAGGGATTTGTGCAGCAGGGCGACCACGGGTTGCAGCCAGTCGCCATCGTGGGCAACTACCAGCTCGGTATCCGGGGTCAGGGCGGCGTGAAAGCGGCTCATCAGATCCAGCGGCAGGGCGGGGCCATCGCAGGGGACAAACAGCACCCAGTCGTGACGGGCGGCAGCAAGACCTGCCTGCATGCCCGCCAGCGGGCCGAGATAGTCGTTGTTGTCATCGCTGATGACCGGGGCCAGCGCCTGATAGCGGGCCTGACTGCGGTTGGCGTTGATCAGCACCTCATCCACCTGGGGGCGCAGGCGCGCCAAAACATGGTCGATTAGGGGGCGTCCCGCCAGTGCTACCCATCCCTTGTCTTCGCCCCCCATCCGGGTGGCGCGGCCTCCTGCCAGGATCACTGCTGATACGGCAACGGGATCAGAGTGGCTGTCGCTTTTTGAAGTCATGTCGCTCGATGATTTTTAAAGGGGTCGTCTCTTGCAGCTGGCCACGGGCGAGGGTCCATTGCCGCTCGCACAGGTCGGTCAGGGCGTTGCTCTGGTGGCTGATGACGACCAGGCCGCTGCCATGTTCCCGCAGATCTTGCGCCAATGCGGCCATCAGGGCAACCGAATGTGTGTCCAGATTGGCGGTGGGCTCATCCATCAGCAGAAAGGCCGGTTGCAGTGCCCAGGCACGGGCCATCGCCAGCCGTTGCCGTTCGCCACCGGACAAAATGCTGATGTGCTCCCGCGCCAGCCCTTCCAGCTCGACCCGGCGCAGCGCCTCGAACACCCGGATCTCGCTGCCGAGCTGTTTATCGAGCGCCCAGGCCACGTTGTCGTGCACCGAGCGATCGAACAGATAGGGGGTCTGGTGCAGATAGGTGACCCGGCCCGGCCCCAGATCCCGCTTGAGCAACCGGTTGAGCCGCTGTTGCCAGCGCCCCGGCAGATTGGTGTGGCCGCGGGTGGGGGTGAGCAGCCCCGCCAGGATCTTGAGCAAGGTGGTCTTGCCCACCCCGTTGGCTCCATGCAGCCAGATGGCATCCCCCGGCGCGATGGCGAGCCGGTCAATCTCGAACAGCTGGCGCTCGCCAAAGCGCATCGTTAGCTGGTGGGCGGTCAGGGCCATGGGGTACTCCTGTTGATACACAGTGGGGGCATGGTCAGTTCTTCAGATAGCTGTGGCCGCGACACGCGGTCAGCAGCAGGTTGAGCAACAGGGCGAGGGTGAGCAGCACTATGCCGAGCGCCACCCCCTGGGTGAAGGCCCCTTTCTGGGTCTCCAGCGCGATGGCGGTGGGGATATTGCGGGTAAAGTGCAGGATGTTGCCCCCCACCATCATGGAGCAGCCCACCTCGGTGACGATGCGGCTGAAGGCACCGATGATGGCGGCCAGCAGGCCAAAGCGGCACTCGTGCATCAGGCCGATCAGCGCCTTGGGCCAGGAGACC
This sequence comes from Aeromonas sp. 55A, assembly GCF_051919665.1. Taxonomy (NCBI): domain Bacteria; kingdom Pseudomonadati; phylum Pseudomonadota; class Gammaproteobacteria; order Aeromonadales; family Aeromonadaceae; genus Aeromonas; species Aeromonas sp. 55A. The sequence goes on from NZ_JBQBEH010000008.1 coordinate 2,875,136, forward strand.
CCCAGGGTCAGGGCGGTCTCCCAGGCGCGCCGATCGCTCTGGACAAACGCCGCGTGAGCCATGGTGGCGATCACCGGAAAGGCGATCAGCATCTGCCCCACCACCATCGCCTGCTGGGTAAAGAGCAGCTTCCAGTCGCCAAAGGGGCCGGCCCGCGACAGCAGCATATAGAGCAAGAGGCCAATCACCACGGTCGGCACCGATTGCAGGGTATTGATGCAGGAGAGCCAGAGCCAGCGGCCGGGCAGCGGCAGATAGGCCAGGGCAAAGCCCAGCAGCAAGGCGGGCAGCAACACCAGCAGCAGGGCGATGCAGGAGACGGAGAAGGAGACCCCCACCACCTGCCACAGTTCGGTGTCACCACTGAACAGCAGGGCGAGGGCCGCCAGCGTGGTATCGATCAAGGTCGGCATGACGCCTCTCTCTCATCGTGCAGGGCGAGGGCCGTCAATACGGTCGTGTCGAGCAGGGTCGGCATCAGGCGCCTCCCTCAGCGAACCGGGGGAGGGCCATCAAGGTCATCGCAGGGGTCAGGGTTGCCATTATTTCCCGTTGGCATCCGCCACAAACAGCGCCTGACCCGCCACCTTGAAGTCGCCGATCAGCTTCTGGCCATGCTCGGAGACCAGCCAGTTTTTCAGGGTGCGGGCCCCTTCGGTGTTGAGATCCGGGTAGCGCTTGGGGTTGACCAGGATCACCTGATAGGGGTTGAACAGGCGCTTGTCACCCTCCAGCAGTACGGCGAGATCCAGCTTGCTCTGGTAGGCGAGCCAGGTGCCGCGGTCGGTCAGGGTGTAGGCACCCAGCTCCGAGGCCATGGTCAGGGTCGGGCCCATCCCCTGGCCGATGGATTTGTAACCGGAAAACTCGGGTTTAACGTCAGCGGCTTGCCACAGGGTCTTCTCCTTGATGTGAGTACCGGACTCGTCACCGCGGGAGATAAAGGTCTGGCCCTGCTCCTTGATGGCTTGCAGCCCCTTGGCTGCGTCGTACAGTTTGCCGAGACCCGCCGGATCTTTGGCCGGGCCGACGATGACGAAGTCGTTGTACATCAGGTGTACCGGCTCGATGCCAAAGCCCGCATCGACGAACTTCTTCTCGGCAGAGGGGGCGTGGGTCATCACCAGATCCGCGTCGCCGTTCTCGCCCATCTTCAGGCTCTGGCCGGTACCGGCCGCCATTACCTGCACCGGATAACCGGTCTCCTTGGTGAACTGGGGCAGCAGCCAGCCCAGCAGACCGGACTGCTCGGTGCTGGTGGTGGTGGCGAGGCGGATCGGCGCTTTTGTGGCATTGGTATCCGCTTCGGCGTGGGCCGCACCGGCGATCAGCAGGCTGGCGGCGAGGGAGAGGGCAAAACGTTTGAGGTTGGTTTTTATCGTCATCGTGATGCAACTTTTTCCAGGGTGGATGAGGAGAGGGCAAGAGTAAGCAAGCAGGGTGCCAAACTGTTCCTGTGCCGCTGCATTCACGGTTTGCCGTTTAAAAACAGAAGCTTATTAGAATCAATTAGGTGAGCTTGTTATCGCTTTTAATAATTGGTGTTGGTGCTTTTGATACGGTAAGGACAAAATGTCCCACTAAGGTTCCGGTTATCGGGACATTCACCGACCGTACGTGCATCCGAGGTACTTTTTTCCATGACACTCCCTCCCAGCCGCTGGTCTGCCCTCTCCCTGCTTATCGTTGACGATGAGCCCGGCATGCGCAGCTTTCTGGCCAAGGCGCTGGCCAAGCGTTTTGCCCAGATTGAGACTGCCGCCAGCGTGGAGGAGGCGGAAGCCCTGCGCTGCCGCCTTCACTTTGACCTTATCATCGCCGACATCCGGCTGCCGGGGCGCTCCGGCATCGAGTGGCACGAGGCCATAGACCCCGCCACCCGCCGCAGCGACATCATCTTCATGACCGGTTTTGGCGATATGGAGACCGCCCTCAAGGCGCTGCGCCTCGGCGCCAGCGACTTTATCCTCAAGCCCTTCAACCTCGATCAGATGGTGCAGGCGGTGGACAGAGTCATCGAGCGCCGCCAGATGGAGCGGGAGAACCTGCTGCTGCGCCGGGAGGTGAGCAAGCTGTTCCCGCCCACACTGATTGGTGACAGTGCCAAGACCCGCGAGCTCAAGACGCTCATCGCCAGAGTAGCCCCCTCCAATGCCGCCGTACTGGTGGAGGGGGAGTCCGGCACCGGCAAGGAGCTGGTGGCCCGCGCCCTGCATCAACTCTCTGGCCGGATGGGGGCCTTTGTGCCCCTCAACTGCGCCTCCATCGCGCCGGAGCTTTTGGAAAGCGAGCTGTTCGGCCATGTGCAGGGGGCCTTTACCGGCGCCCGCAAGGGGCGTGACGGCCTGTTCCGGGTCGCCCATCAGGGCACGCTCTTTTTGGACGAGATCGGCGAGATGCCGCTCGCCATGCAGGCCTCATTGCTGCGGGCACTGGAGCAGAAGGCCATCCGCCCGGTGGGGGCCGAGCGCGAATTGGCGGTGGATGTGCGCATCGTCGCCGCCACCAACCGCAACCTCAAGGCCGAGGTGGAGGCGGGCCGCTTTCGCGAAGATCTCTTCTATCGCCTCAACGTGGTGGCGCTGCCGGTTGCCCCGCTGCGGGAGCGGATCGACGACATCCCCGCGCTGGTACACCACTTTACCCGCCAGCTCACCGCCGAGATGGGAATGGGTTCCTTGAGCTGGACCCACGAGGATGTGGTGGCGATGCAGGCTTACCCCTGGCCCGGCAACGTGCGGGAGCTGCGCAACCTTATCGAGCGCTGCCTGCTGCTGGGCAAACCTCCGGCGGATTACTGGCAGAGCAGCAAGCCCGCTGAACAGGGGGCGAGCGAGGAGGGTTACCCGCTGGCGTGGCCGCTGGCCGAGGTGGAGAAGGCTCACATCCTGCAGGTGGTGGCGAGCCATGATGGCAACAAGTCGGCCGCCTCCCGGGTGCTCGGGGTGGCGCGCAAGACGCTGGATCGCAAATTCAAGGAGTGGGCCATCGAATGAGGAAGGCTGACTGGATGGGGTGGCGATGAAACTGCCCCTGCTCTCCCGCTGCATGCGCGCCCTGTTGCCCCGTTGCGTGCGCACCAAAGTGCGCTGGCGCCTGCTGCTGCTCACCTCGGTACCCATCATGCTCACCCTGGTGGGCATGATTGCGCTCACCCTCTACTGGACCCTCACCTACAGCTGGCAGAACCTGCTCACCACGGTGCGCAGCGATCTCGGGGTGGCCCATCACGCCATCACGGTGCAGCAGCAGCGCCAGACCGAGCATCTGGAGCATCTGCGCGATGCCTGGGCCTTTCAGCTGCGGCTGCGGGAATCGCCGGATCAGCTGCATGACTGGGTGATGCCGCTGGCGGCCAACTATGGCCTCGATTTTCTGCGCTTGCGCCGCGGCCCCGAGCTGGATCAGCTGACGGCGCAGGAGCGCGCCGCCCTCACGGCCGGGCGCAGCGTCAGTCACTTCGTGGTCTGGTCGCAGCAGGAGATGCTCGCCCTCTCCCCGCAACTGGCCAAGCGGGCCGTGCTGTGGCAGCGGGATGGCACCAGAGTGGTGGAGAACAGGGGGCTGATCAGCCTGTCGCTGACGCCGGTGATGGGCCGCGACGGCTCCCTTTGGGCCGTGCTGGAGGGGGGCGAGCTTGTCAACGGCAGCACCCGGCTGGTGGATGAGCTCAAGGGTCAGGTGTTTGCCAAAAATACCCTGCCGGATGGCAGCGTCGGCACCGTTACCCTGTTTCTCGACGATCTGCGGGTGAGCACCAACGTGCCGGTCAGCAGCAGCCGTCAGGTGGGTCGGGCGGTGGGCACCCGGGTCTCGCCGCCGGTGCGCGAGCAAGTGCTGGGGCGGGGGGAGATGTGGGTTGACCGCGCCTTCGTCCACGACGCCTGGTATGTCTCTGGCTACGAGCCGCTGCTGGGAGCCAGGGGCGAGCGGCTCGGCATGCTCTATGTGGGTTTTCTCGAGTGGCCCATTATCCGCACCTACCTCACCAATCTGGTGGAGCTGGGCTCCGGCGTGGTGCTGCTGTTGCTGCTCTCCGGCCTGCTGGTCTATCGCGGCGCGCGGGATCTCTTCTCCCCCATCGAGCGGATGCACAAGGTGGTGCGGCAGGTGCAGGCCGGGGAGTCGGCTCGCATCGGCCCGCTGGCCCTCGACCCCGACCACGAGCTGGCCCAGCTTGGTCGTCAGTTTGACGCCATGCTGGACAGGCAAGAAGCGCATCAGCAGCAGATGGCCCGCAGCGCCGATGAGCTGGAGCAGAAGGTGGCCGAGCGCACCCAAAGCCTCGAGCTCAAGACCGCCGAGCTGGAAGATCATATCCATATGCTGACCGAGGCGCGCCAGCAGCTGCTGATCAGCGAGAAGCTGGCGGCCCTTGGCGAGCTCTCGGCCGGGGTGGCCCACGAGATCAACAACCCGCTGGCGGTGATCCTCGGCAATGTGGAGCTGATGAAGCTGGAGCTGGGGGAGGCGGCCGAGCCGGTCAGCGAGGAGCTGGCGCTGGTGCTGGCCCAGATCGAGCGCATTCGTGCCATCACCCGCAGCCTGCTGCAATACTCTCGCCCTGGCGATTACGAGACCGCGCCGGTGTGGCAGCATCTCAATCCCATCATTGAGGAGAGCCTGACGCTGGTGCGCTCCGCCCTGCGCCAGCAGCAGGTGGAGCTGGTGGCCGATCTCAGGGCCCAGCAGCCCATCGAGGCGGATCGCCAGCAGCTGCTACAGGTGCTGATCAACCTCCTGGTCAACGCCAGCCATGCGCTGGGGGAGCAGGGGGAGATCCGGGTCGAGAGCCGCGACTGGGTCGATGAACTGGGTCAGCTGCGCGGGGCCGAGGTGCGGGTGATCGATAACGGCAGCGGCATCGAGGCGGCCATTATCGACAAGATCTTCGACCCCTTCTTCACCACCCGCGCCACCGGCACCGGTCTGGGGCTGGCCCTGAGTCACCGCATCATCAGCCGCTGGGGCGGCGAGCTCTTGGTGGACTCCACCCCGGGGCAGGGGAGCTGCTTTACCGTGCGGCTGCGCAGCCACGCCCTGCTGCCCAGCGGCAGCGAGCCCGCGAAACTGGAAGGGTGGCGCATCGCCCTCAATGCCGAGGGGCGTGAGACAAGCGATTGATGCTGTTATAAAAAGGCCCATTATAAAAACAGCCCGTCAACATGGTTGACGGGCTGTTTTGTCGGTGGGTGAGTGGTTATTTACTGCGGACTCCACACCAGCTTGCCGCTCTGGGTCAGGTCATAGCCGCCGAGGCGAGCCGCCAGCTCGCGCCCCTCGGGGGATTGCAGCCAGCCGATCAGCTGCTGCAGCAGGGTGCGAAAGAAGACCCCCTGCGGCATCACCAGATCGAAGCACTCCTGCGACAACGGCATAAAGCCGAGGCCAAACTCGGTGGCGGTGCTCTGGGCGCCGGGCCCGACGTCCGCATCGCCGCGACTGATGGCGGCAGCCAGCTCCCGCTCGCTGTTGACCTCGAGGGTGCGATCCAGCCGGGTCAGCGACTCCCCCTGGGTTTGCAGCCACTCCTGCAGGGCGCGCTGGCTGCCGGCACCCTCCTGACGCATGGCCCAGCGCCAGTCGAGCGCCTCTTTCGCCTCCTTGGGCTGCAACCCCTGCCGCAGCACCAGCCCCTGCACCCGGCGAAATCCATGAACGATCACCCATTGCCGGTGGCCCTGATACTGCTGCACCAGCGCCGGATGGCGCAGGTGAGCCTCCTCGGCCTGCCCCCAGTGGATGGCGCACAGATCCACATGGCCGCGGGCCAGCATCGCCAGCCCCTGACGGGTGCCGCACGGGGTGTAGCCCACCAGTGCCTGGGTGCCGAGCTGCCGGGCCAAACGGCTGCTGGCGTAGTGGAGCAGCACGTCGTCCGAGCCCGCCAGCAGCAGCCGGTCGTTCATCACCCCCTCGTGGCAGCTGCCGAGCAGCCAGCGATCGAGCAGGGATCGCGGAAACAGCCACTTGCCGGTCGCCTTGGTGGCGGGGATGCGCGCCTCGTTGGCGAGCTGGTAGACCTTCTTCTCGTTGAGGTCGAGGTACTCAGCCACCTGCTTCACATTCATAAATTCATTCATGGCTTAGTCCCGCATCCCGCGACCGGTTGAACCGGGCGCCAGCACCGGCGGCTTCTCGTCCAGCACCATATGGTTGTGGCCGCTGAATACCTCGAAATGGCGCCCCTTGGCGCGGGCAATCATGGTGATGCCGAGCTGGCGGGCGAGATCCAGTCCCATCTGGGTGACGCCGGAGCGCGACAGCAGCACCGGAATGCCCATCTGCGCCACCTTGATCACCATCTCCGAGGTGAGCCGCCCGGTGGTGTAGAAGATCTTGTCGTGGCCAGCCTCGCCGCGCATCCAGAGCTCGCCCGCCAGCGTATCCACCGCATTGTGGCGCCCCACATCCTCGACAAAGGAGAGGATTTCGCTGCCGCGGCAGATGGCGCAACCATGGACGGCACCCGCCATCTTGTAGGTTTCGTTATGGGCCGACAGCGCCTTGAGCAGGGCGTAGAGGGTGCTCTGTTTAAGCTCGGGCGCCGCCAAAACCACCCCTTCGAGCTTCTTCATCACGCTGCCATACATGGTGCCCTGACCGCAGCCGGAGGTGACCGTCTTCTTCTCCAAGGATTTGTCGAGATCGGCGGCCTGCTGGCTGCTCACCACGGCGGCGGCCTCACTCTCCCAGTCGACGATGACCGACTCGATGGCTGCAATATCCTCGATAAAGCCCTGATTTTTCAGATAACCCAGCACCAGCGCCTCGGGGCGGGCCCCCAGCGTCATCAGGGTCACTATCTCCTTCCAGTTGAGGTAGACCGTCAGTGGCCGCTCACAGGCGATTTGGCGGGTTTGCAACGTGCCCTGTTCATCCATCACCTCGACGGCCATGGTGAGCTGGGCTGCGGCATTGCTTTTGATAAAGGTCGGTGTCATGGGCCCCTCGCGACCGGTTGCCGGGATCTAAGGGGAGGGGCACAGCAAGTTTTGTTCCAGACTACTTTGGGTGAGGCTCTTTTTTTCTACGACCCTAGAGTGGACCGTCTATCTTTTGTCAAAGATGCTCGAAGGACAAGGAAAAAGATAAAAAACAGGACCCTGGACAACCTTATTTCTTAAGGCCCTGTACATGAGCTACGCCTATCTAATTAGTAGTCAACAAGCACTTGCTAATTATCCGAATTCACTTACCCACTCTTTATTATTGGCTTCTATAGAAATTTCAATGACTGAACAGGAATTTGGTACCAAATAAATAGCAGTTTCTCCAAAGTCTAAAACTGCTGCTTTTTTTCTCGCTGCGTCATCTTCGATCACACCTTTAGATGTGGACCATAACGTGGACTCACAATTTTTAGCATTGCGATTTGCGGTAAATTTAGTAATTTTAAGGCCATTCATTTTGCTGGTAATAGAATACCATTTCCATGAGTTTTTTATACCTTCCATAGCAAATCTAAATGGTGGTTCATTTGTCTCGATGGGTATATTTTCTACTTGTTGTTCATCATGTAAAGGCTGTTGCGCTAGTAATGCCTTTTCAATCTCAGCCTGGGTCATCTGATTGCCATGCTCGTCGAGGTCTAATTTGTTATCTTTCGTCCGGCACTGATATGTTCTGGGCTCATTTTTTAATGAAGAAAGAGATTCATTCGCGAGGCTACCAATCTCGCAATAACTACCGTTAATAAGGGAGTAAATTAACCAATTACAAGCATACGCAGCTGCACCGCAATTAGGGCCATAAATAAAGCCAAATTCCTTTTGATTATCCCCATTGATATCGCCCTCTACATAATATATATCGTCCGGTGTGAATTTATCTGTGAATTCTGAAATGTTATTTTCATCGTAATACTTCTTTTTTAAATGCAAAATAAGATTATCATCATTTGCAGCTTGAATGCTAATTGCCGGAAGTATAAAAAATAAAAAAATAGTGATTTTAATTAGCTTTGTAATGCACTTGTACATATTTAAAGTCCTTTGGAGGGACCCTTAATAGGGCTGGGTGATAATTGGAATGTTACATGTATTATTCGAAAAATAGATGAATCGTTGAAAATGATTTTTATTGATGGTGCTGATAGGATTCTGACTTTGTTTTTCGTACTGAATGACTTGCTATAGGCACCACAAATAACATTATTGTCATTAGGTTTCGATAGTATCCACTTTAGAGATTTTTTGCAATTAATCTTGATGGGTTAGTTGATATGAACGGCTGAGTATCCTGTCCGCCTTGAAGGAAAGCCACATCCAGCCTTGGCCCCACTCTTGCTATGTCTTATCCCATTAATGGCCGTGGCCGCCATAAAACTCCTGCTCTGAGCCGCCCCGAACGGGGTGGTTCAAGGGGAGGGCGGCCCGGCAGAGACCTTCTGATGGGAGCCGTGACAGTGCAAGAGACAACCAATACCTTGCCCCCGCAGCGCTGGCTGCAACTGGAGTTAAAGACCATCGACAGCCAGGTTGGCCGCTGGCAGAGCCGCCGTTTCGAGATTGCGGCGCTCCATCCCGCCGAACCTGAGGCTGCCGGTGCCTTGCCCCTTACCCTGTTTCGCGATGAGCGGGGGGATTATCGCTTCAATCTGAGCTCCGGCTCGCCCCGCCTCTTTGTCACCGGAAGCCGTGTGGACAATGGCTTTGTGCCCGATGGTCTCACCCTGAGCCAGACCGTGGCCGCCGCCTATATGGATGGCGAGCGGCAGGTGCTCTCCTGTCCGCTGCCCGAGGCGCTGCAAGCCTGGGTGGAGGCCTTTATCGGCCGCCACGGCGAGCTGCTGGAGGCCCGCCGCAAGGGCAAAAAGGGTAAGGGACGGGCGCAGGATCAGCTCGGTGTCGATACGGTAGATCAAGCCAGCTGCGGCGCCGTCAAAGCCACCGGCCCCGATGGCCGCGAGCGTGGCAGCGACAGCGGAAATCGCGCCCATGAGTGAGTTCCTCAAGCGCTGGTCGTCTCGCAAGAGTGAGGCGCGCAAGCATCAGGCATTGCAGCCAAGGGAAGAGGTTATCCCCGAGGCGGTTTCCGCCCCCATCGAAGGCAGTGGCGAGACTGAAACTCCAGATGTTGCGCTGGATAGCCCCGTAGTCAGCACTGACAAGGGGTGCTGTGACCCCCTTGCCTTTGAAGGGGCCGAGAGTGGCGAACCGCCGCTAACAACAGCCCCGCTGGGCAAGGCCAAACTCCCCGACAAGGAGGCGCTTCGGGCCATGTTTCGCAGCCATAAGCCGGATGGGCTCGACGACTACACCCAGGATTTCAGCCAGCCCGAATTGCTGCCTGCGGCCATGACCGCCGGGCTGCGCAACTGGCTGGTGGATCAGGTGACTGCCCCTGACAGCGAATCGGCCAATCCGGCTAGCGGGTCTGCTGAACCGGTGGCGGTTGTCAGCGAACCTGCCGCCGACGAGCTGGCTGATAACCATTCTCAAACCCACACCGACGATCGGGACATTTTGGTTTCCTCTGGTGGACAAAATGTCCCAACCAAAGGTGGGGGAATGGAACCCTCAGGATCCTGACTCCCTGTCAGTCACTTTTTTTCCGGGGGAGTTGGCTCGCCTCTTGCTCTCTCGGCTTACCAACAAGCGCCCATCCCATGAGGTGGCGCGCACAGGAGCGTATGTGAGCACTGAACAAACATTGCCAAATCTGGCCCCAAATCTAGCCTCCAATCTTGCCCATGGGGCGGGGGCGGCCGAGCATAACGCGCGCGCTCGCGCCTATGCCCTGCAGCATACGGTCAAGACCGACAACCTGATCCCGGCCACTGTCTCTTACCAGAGTCAGGGGCGCCTGCTGCTGGTCGGCCCGGAAGATCGCATTCGCCGCGCTGCCAGCCTGCTGCCCGCCGGGGTGAAGCCCACCCTGCTGGTGACCGAAGCGGTCCACGATGCCGAGGCGGCCGATCTCGAAACCATTTTCGATGCCACCGCATCCCTCGCGGCCCTGACCCTGCGCGAGCCGAGCCTGACAGGGTATCTGGGGCAGTTCCAGCTCACCGGCCTCAATGGGCAGGGGGCGCGGGTTAATCTGGCGGCGCTTTGCTTCCCACAACAAGGCTTTCCACAACAAGCGGCTGCTGTCAGTGAACAGCCACGCGAACCGCGCTTTGACCTGGTGGCCGATCTGGGCCGCGCCCCGCTGTTTGCGCTGGAGCGCCCGCCGGTCGGCTATCTGCATCTCATTGATGACGATGGGCTGGCCGAACGGCTCGCAGAACTTTGCGCGCTGACCGGTATCTTCGACAAGCCGCGCTATTTTCGCCTCGACCCCGAGGCCTGCGCCTTCACTGCCCGCGGCGTGCCCGGTTGCAGCCGCTGCCTCGATGTCTGCCCGACCGATGCCCTCAAGCCCATCAATGGTCGCATCCAGATCGATCCCCATCTCTGTCAGGGCTTTGGCAGCTGCGCCTCTGCCTGTCCGACCGGGGCGATTGCCTATCACCAGCCCGATGCCAACACCAACAGCGACTACCAGTTCCGATTGCTCAAGCATTATCGGGAGGCGGGCGGCGAAGCGCCTCGACTGCTGATCGCCGGCGAAAGCGAGCGCGAATGGGTGGAAACGGAACTCACCCGCCTGCCCGCCAACTGGCTGCCGGTCTGGGTGGAGGAGAGCGCGAGTTTAGGCATCGAGAGCTGGTTCGCCGCACTCGCCTATGGCGCCAGTGCGGTGCGCATTGCGCTGGGCGACGATGCCCCCGAAAGCGTCCGTGCGCTGGTTGAGCGGGAGCTGGCGAGCGCCGCCGTGCTGCTGGCGGGCGCCGGCCTTGCTGCCGATCGCATTGCTCTGTTTGACGCAGATGCTGGTGAGCCTGTTTCCGGCCAGCCGGCCGTTGCCTTGCTGGAGAAGCCGCTCAAAGGAGACAAACGGGAGAACCTGTTTGCCGCCTTCGACGCCCTCTGGCAGGCCAACGAAGGGAGCCGCGAGCCGCTGGCGGTGCCTCACGGCGCCCCATACGGTAGCGTGGAACTCAAAGAAGCAGACTGCACCCTCTGCATGGGCTGCGTGGCGGTTTGCCCGAGCCGCGCCCTGCATGCGGTTGGGCACACGCCCGGCCTCAACTTTATCGAGCAGGACTGCATCCAGTGCGGCATGTGCGAAAAGGCGTGCCCCGAGCAGGCCATCGTGCTGGTGCCCCGCTTGCAGCCTGTGCCCGAGGCGCGCCGCGCCGTGCAGAGCCTGAAAGCCGAAGAGGCCGCCTGTTGTATTCGCTGCGGCAAGCCGTTCGCGCCCGCCTCGATGATCCGCCGCATCCAGCAAAAACTGGCTGGTCACTCCCACTTCCAGAACGAGGCCGCCCAGCGGCTGCTGATGTGCGAGGAGTGTCGGGTCAAGGATGTGTTTGCGACGCTGGCGGCGGATCCCGTCTCCCAGCTCAAGGTATGAGGGGCCAGTGATGAGTGAACAACATAACGAAAAGGCTGACGAACTGACCATGACCGAACTGGAACAGAGCAGCGCCGATCTCTACGCCCTGCTGGCGAGTCTCTGGCGCGCCGCTCCCCGTGGCGAACAGCTCGCCTGGCTGCAAGGGTTGCAGCCGATGCCGGGCCCCTTTGCCAGAGGGCTGGGGCTGGTGCAGCTGGCGGCTAGCAGCCACCACGAAAACGAGCTTGCCGAGGAGTATCAGGATCTCTTTATCGGGCTGGGGCGCGGGGAGATCGTGCCGTTTGCCTCCTGGTATCTCACCGGCTCATTGATGGAGCTGCCGCTGGCGGTGCTGCGCGCAGATCTGCAGTCCCTCGGCTTCGAGCGCCAGAGCGGAGTGTGCGAGCCGGAAGATCATCTCGCCGCCCTCTGTGAGGTGATGGCGGTGTTGATTGCCGAGCAGCACCCGGAGCGCAACCGCTTCTATGAACGCCACCTTGCCCCCTGGGTACTCGCCTGCTGCCGCGATCAGCAACAGGCGAAAGGGGGCAGCTTCTACCGGGCGGTCGGCGCCCTTGCCGAAGATTTCTTCAAGTTGGAAAACGAATTGCGCCTACCGTTTGGCGCCTGCGTGGTGCCGGGCTGAACGCCCTTATCTGCGCATAACAAGAGCTGCGCATAAACGAGCAGACGAGATATCCCATTGGACGCGAAGCTGGCGCGCAGGCGCCGGCAAGAACAACAACAGAGGTCACAAGAATGAGCGATGAACAGCTGAAAGACCCGTCCCGCCGCAATCTGATCAAGGGAGTTGGCGTGGTTGCCACCATAGGCGTGCTGGCCGGTGCCACCGGTCGGGTGGTGGGCAAAGAGGTGCTGACCCACGATACCGAGCCTGACAAGGGCTATCGGGAGACCCCCCATGTTCACGACTTTTATCGCACCCTGCGCGGCACCGACTGAGCCGGATCAGTGCCGAACATAGCGAAGGATAACTTATGAAACTGACAAAACGTGCCGAGCAGCCCCAGGCGGGCGAGCAGGGCAATCAGGCTGTTCGCGGTCAGGGGCTGACCCGTCGCGCCTTTATGGTCAACTCGGGTCTGGTGGCCGGTGGCGCCGTGGCCGCCGGTTGGCTGGCCCCTGCCATGATGCAGCGGGCCGAGGCCAAAACCGTGGCGGCCGGGGTGCCGGTCGAGGTGAAGCGCACCATCTGTTCCCACTGCTCGGTGGGCTGCGGCGTCTATGCCGAGGTGCAGAACGGCGTCTGGACCGGTCAGGAGCCGGCGTTTGATCACCCCTTCAACCTTGGCGGTCACTGCGCCAAGGGGGCGGCCCTGCGCGAGCACGGCCACGGTGAGCGTCGCCTCAAGTACCCGATGAAGCTGGTGGGCGGCAAGTGGCAGCGCATCAGCTGGGATCAGGCCATCGAAGAGGTGGGCAACGAGGTGCTGCGCCTTCGCAAGGAGTCCGGCCCCGACAGCGTCTACTGGCTCGGCTCCGCCAAGCACTCCAACGAGCAGGCCTACCTGTTTCGCAAGATGGCGTCGCTTTGGGGCACCAACAACGTGGATCACCAGGCACGGATCTGCCACTCCACCACGGTCGCTGGCGTCGCCAACACCTGGGGCTACGGCGCCATGACCAACAGTCTGAACGACATGCACAACAGCAAGTCGATCATGTTTATCGGCTCCAACCCGGCGGAGGCCCACCCGGTCGCCATGCAGCACATCCTGCTGGCGAAAGAGCGCAACGGCTGCAAGATTTTGGTGGTCGACCCGCGTCGCACCCGCACCGCCGCCAAGGCGGACATGTACCTCTCCCTGCGCCCGGGCACCGACGTCGCCTTTATCTGGGGCATGCTCTGGCACATCTTCAAGAACGGCTGGGAAGACAAGGAGTTCATCCGCACCCGCGTCTACGGCATGGATGAGGTGCAAAAAGAGGTGGCGCGTTGGACTCCGGCCGAAGTAGAGCGGGTGACCGGCCTCAACGAACAGCAGGTCTATGGCGCCGCCAAACTGCTGGCCGACAACCGCCCCGGCTGCGTGGTCTGGTGCATGGGCGGTACCCAGCACACCACAGGCAACAACAACACCCGCGCTTACTGCATCCTCGAACTGGCCCTCGGCAACGTGGGCAAGAGCGGGGCGGGCACCAACATCTTCCGTGGTCACGACAACGTGCAGGGCGCCACCGATTTTGGCGTCACCTCCGACTCTCTGCCCGGCTACTACGGGCTGGAAGAGGGCTCCTGGAAGCACTGGGCCCGGGTGTGGGATGTCGATTACGAGTGGATCAAGGCCCGCTTCGACAACAAGGCCTACAACGGCAAACTGCCGATGAACAACAACGGCATTCCGGTCTCCCGCTGGGTGGACGGGGTGCTGGAGAACGCCGATCTGATCGAGCAGGGCTCCAATATCCGCGCCATGTTCTACTGGGGCCATGCGGTCAACTCCCAGACTCGCGGCCCCGAGATGAAGAAGGCGATGCAAAAGCTCGACATGATGGTGATTGTCGACCCGTATCCCACAGTCGCTGCCGTGATGAACGATCGCACCGACGGCGTCTACCTGCTGCCGGCCACCACCCAGTTCGAAACCTATGGTTCCGTCACCGCCACCAACCGCTCCATGCAGTGGCGCGACAAGGTGATCGAGCCCCTGTTCGAATCCAAGGTCGACCACGAAATCATGTATCTGCTGAGCAAGAAGCTCGGCTTTGCCGACCAGTTGTTCAAGCACATCAAGGTGGAGAACAACCAGCCGCTGTTGGAAGACATCACTCGCGAATATAACCGCGGCATGTGGAGCGTGGGCTACACCGGCCAGAGCCCGGAGCGGCTCAAGGCGCACCAGCAGAACTGGCACACCTTCCACAAGACCAACCTCAAGGCCGAAGGTGGCCCGGTCAGTGGCGAAGTGTATGGTCTGCCCTGGCCCTGTTGGGGCACCCCTGAGATGAAGCACCCCGGCAGCCACATCCTCTACGACACCAGCATTCCGGTCTCGCAAGGGGGCGGCGGTTTCCGTGCCCGTTTCGGCATCGAGTATCAGGGCGTCTCGCTGCTCGCCGAAGACTCCTGGCCGAAGGGAAGTGAGGTGGAAGACGGCTATCCCGAGATCACTGCCGACTTGATGAAGCAGCTCGGCTGGTGGGATGAGCTGACCGAGGCCGAGAAAAAAGAGGCTGAGGGCAAGAACTGGAAGACTGATCTCTCCGGCGGTATCCAGCGGGTCGCCATCAAGCACGGCTTCGTCCCCTACGGCAACGCCAAGGCGCGCTGCGTGGTGTGGACCTTCCCGGATCAGGTGCCCAAGCACCGCGAGCCGCTCTACACCCCGCGCCGCGACTTGCTGGCCGACTACGCCACCTGGCCCGATGCCAAGAGCCTGTGGCGCCTGCCGACCCAGTACGCCTCGGTGCAGGAGAAGGATGTCAGCAAGGAGTTCCCGATCATCCTCACCTCCGGCCGTCTGGTGGAGTACGAGGGGGGCGGCGACGAGACCCGCTCCAACCCCTGGCTGGCTGAATTGCAGCAGGAGATGTTCGTCGAGATGAACCCGGCGGATGCCAACGACGTCGGCGTGCGCGACGGTCAGGATGTGTGGGTCGAGGGGCCGGAAGGGGGCCGGGTCAAGGTGAAGGCGCTGGTGACCCCGCGGGTCAAGCCGGGGCTCGCCTTTATGCCGTTCCACTTCGGCGGCCACTTCGAGGGCAAGGATCTGCGATCCAAATATCCGGAAGGGTCTGACCCCTATGTGCTGGGGGAGTCGGTCAACATAGTCACCACCTATGGTTATGACCCGGTCACCCAGATGCAGGAGACCAAGGTCACCCTGTGCCGTTTTCGCAAAGTAGGAGCCTGATCCCATGGCCAGAATGAAATTCATGTGTGACACCAAGCGCTGCATCGAGTGCAACGGCTGTGTGACGGCGTGCAAGAACGAGAACGACGATGCCCTCGAGTGGGGCATCCAGCGCCGCCGGGTGGTGACCCTCAACGATGGCCTGCCGGGGGAGACCTCCATCTCGGTCGCTTGCATGCACTGTACCGACGCCCCCTGCATGGCGGTCTGCCCGGCCGACTGCTTCTATCACACCGACGACGGCATAGTGCTGCACAACAAGGATCTCTGCATCGGTTGCGGTTACTGCCTGTTTGCCTGCCCATTCGGAGCGCCCCAGTTCCCGAAAACCGCCGCCTTTGGCGATCGGGGCAAGATGGACAAGTGCACCTTCTGCGCCGGTGGCCCGGAAGAGGATCACAGCGAGGCGGAGCGCCAGAAGTACGGTGCCAACCGCATCGCCGAGGGCAAGCTGCCCATGTGTGCCGAGCTTTGCTCTACCAAGGCGCTGCTGGCGGGGGATGCGCAGGTCATCTCCGATATCTTCCGCGAGCGGGTTGCCTATCGCGGCGCCAAGGATGCGGCTTGGGGTAATGGCGATGAGCTGTTTCACGATGCCAGCAAGCTGAACAAGCAGGGAGGGGCGGCATGAAAACCTGGCTAATGGCCCTGTTTGCTGCCCTGCTGCTGGTGAGTACCGCAAGTTTCGCCGATGCCGAGAAAGAGGCGGTCGGCTTTGCCGGCGCCGATTATTGGCGGGCGGTGAAGGATGGGCAGGAGGGGGTGACCACCTCCCGCTCGCCGGAGCACGGAGTGCTTATCTCGGTGCCGGGCCAGCTCTGGTTCGAGGTGAAGACCAAGTGGGTGTCGCCGCTCGGTGCCATCGCTATCTTTGGATCCTTGGGCATGTGCGGTCTGATGTACCTGGTGGTGGGGCAGACCAAGCTCTCCAAACCGCGCACCGGGCGCAAGCTCAAGCGCTGGAGTCGGCTTGATCGGGCGCTGCACTGGACCACGGCGGCCATGTTTCTGACCCTTTCCGGGTCGGGGCTGGCCATCATCTACGGCAAGTACTTCATCAAGCCGGTGGTGAGCCTCGGGGTGTGGGAGAACTGGATCTGGTTTGCCAAGGTGTTCCACAACTACGTGGGGCCGCTCTTCTTCCTCTGCCTGATGGGGGTGCTCATCAAGTGGTTCCGCCACAACATCGTCAACATGGTGGATGTGCAGTGGTTCATGAAGTTTGGTGGCATGCTCGGCAAGCACAAGGGGAGTCACCCCTCGGCGGGCTTCTCCAACGGCGGCGAGAAGGCGATCTTCTGGCTGCTGATCTGGTTTGGCGGCATTGTGGTTGCGACCGGGCTGTTCCTCGACTTCCCCATCTTCGGCCAGCTGCGCCGTCAGATGGAGTGGGCCAGCTTCATCCATATCGTAGGCGCCTTGATCCTTATCTGCGGCTTTATCTTCCATATCTACATGGGCCTGTTCCAGCTGGAAGGGGCGCTGGAGGGGATGGTGACCGGCGAGGTGGACGAGACCTGGGCCAAGGAGCACCACGACCTCTGGTATGAAGAGGTGAAACACACCCTCGATGAGCCCAAGGCGGGCAAATCAAGCTGATGGTCGACAAAGAGTAAAGAGAAGGGGCGCTGCGGCGCCCCTTTTGATGGCGGGTCGATCGTGATGGCAAATTGATTGAGCGATACCGCGAACGGCGATGGTTTTTTGGGCCACCTTGAGCAACAGTAACAGGGGTTCCATTCACACAAGGGATGACAAATGATGAGAAAAGCATGGCTGGCAGCGGTATGTGCATCTGCGCTCTTCGGTGGTATTGCGGGCGTGGCGCAGGCGGCTGACGGGATCAAGACCCAGCAAGTGCAGTTCAAAAAGGGGGAGTCAGGGGCAACCATCAACGGCACCATTCAGGGTAGCCAGACCCTCGATTACAAGCTGACGGCCAACAAGGGCCAGAGCATGGTGGTGATCCTGACCGGCAAGCCCTACTTCAATATTCTGCCGCCGGGCAGCAAGGGGGAGGCGATGTTTATCGGCTCTACGGAAGGGAACAACTTTGAGGCAACCCTGCCCGCCAAGGGCACTTATACCATTCGGGTCTACCAGATGGGGGCGGCCGAGAGCAGCAAGGCCAAGACGCCGTTCAAGCTGGAGGTGGGCATCAGCGGCTAATGCCAGCAGTTGACAAGCATCACAGAGGTGGCGGCCACAAAGGGCCGCCACCGTTGTTTTATCCCCTCTGTTTTTGCCTCGCCAAGGTTAATAGTCCCCCCGGGCCAGCCGTTCGAAGTAGCGCTGATAACGTCCGCTGGCGATGGTCTGCTGCAACTGTTGATTGAACTGATCCCGCAGTTTGGCTGAATCTGGCATCTTGCGCGGGAACATCACGAAGCTGTCGTTGCGCAGAAAAGGGGTCTGACTGTGGGTGATGAGTGCCGCGCTGGCGGGATCGAGCTGGCTCTGCAGCTCGGCCAGACCGACTCGCAGCTCTTGCGGATAGAGGTCGATCCGTCCGCGCAGCAGCTTGCCGAAATTCTGTTTCACGTCGGTGACTTTCTGTAGGGTTACCTTGCCATCGGCCACCATCTTGTCCAGCTCGGGCCCGTAGCTGTAGGCGATATCGCCCCCGAGGCGCATGCCGATGATTTGCTCAAGGCGCTCGGCCTGCAGCTGCCGTGATTTGAGGGAGAAGAAGACAAACTGCTCCTGCAGCACCGCTTCGCTGAACAGAAAATCCTGCTCCCGCTCCGGTTTGTGCATCCAGACGGCGGTGGCATCGTAGAGCTGGCTGTTGGCCGCCAGCGAATAGACCCGACCCCAGGGGGCGAAGTGGAACTTCACCTGATAGCCCGCTTCCTTGAACAGATCGCTGATGAGGTGGGCCACTGGACCGTGCTGTTTTGATTGCTCGGAGACGAAAGGGGGCCATTCACCCACGATGATGTTGAGCACCCGGCCCGGTGCGGCGAGAGCCGACTGGCTGGTCAGAAATAGCCACAGAGCAAGCAGCGGGATCAGGCGCATGGCAGGAAGAAGGGGGCGCAGGCTGGCAGAGGCGAGGGCATCAGGTCACTCCCGGCTGTGATGCGGTGAAAGGGGCTGGGTTGCCCGCAATGCTAACATGAGTCTCATTCTTTGTCGTGGATATTTGTCTCGTCGGGGCCGCCAGGCGCCTATTTTGGCCGCAGGGTATGCCCAAGCTCACAAAACCGATCGAGTAAACGTCATATGATTGATTTCATTATGAGTCTTGCTCTCCTGCCGAACGGCAATTTCACGTAAATCAAAGAGAATGACTATGGCTACCGGACAATATCTGCTGTGGAAAGATGCACAGGGGCAGGATTTTCGCCCCGTTGCACTGACCGGCACTGATCTGCTTAACAATCGATACCTCAACAAGGGCACAGCCTTCACCGAACAGGAGCGGGCCGATTTTGATCTCGATGGTTTGCTGCCGCCTCAGGTGCAAACTTTTGAAGCCCAGCTCGAGCGAGTGTATGAGGGGTTCAAGAGCGCTTGCAGCGATATCGAGAAGTACCAGAACCTGCGTGCCCTGCAGGATCGCAACGAGACTCTCTTCTATGCCCTGTTGTCACGCCATGTGGAGGAGATGACTCCCTACATCTATACCCCGACCGTGGGCAAGGCGTGTCAGGAGTTCAGCCACCGCTTCCAGAAGCCGCGCGGCCTCTACATCACCCCGGACAACGTAGATGATATGGGCAGTCAGGCCCGTCACTTCGATGCCAAATCGATCCGCATCATAGTCGTCACCGACAGCCAGGGCATTCTGGGGATCGGCGACCAGGGTGTTGGCGGCATGGGCATCCCCATCGGCAAGCTGGCGCTCTATACCCTTGGGGCCGGGATTCACCCCGCCTGCTGCATGCCCATCGCGCTGGATGTGGGCACCGACAACCAGAAACTGCTCGATGATCCCATGTATCTGGGCCGCCCCCACAAGCGTATTCGTGGCAAGGAGTACGAAGAGTTCATCGACAAGTTCGTGCAGGGGGTCAAGCGCCACTTCCCCAATGCCGTGCTGCAGTGGGAAGACTTCAGCAAATCCAATGCCTTCAATAATCTGGCCCGCTACCAGCAGGCACTGCCGTCATTCAACGATGACATTCAGGGCACCGGTGCCGTGGTGCTGGCCGGTATCATAGGCGCGGTCAAGGTCAAGGGGGAGACCCTGGGCCAGCAGAACTATCTGGTCTATGGCGCTGGCGCCGGTGGGGTTGGCGTCGCGGATCAGATCTGCGCGGGAATGATCCGCGAGGGGATGGATCCGCAGGCGGCCCGCGATCGCATCTACATTCTGGATACCCAGGGGCTGGTGTGCGACAACCGGGACGGGCTCGACGAGTACAAGCGCCGCTACGCCAAACCTGGGCTGTTGTTGGCGGGTTGGGATACCGAGGTGCCCGGCAAGGCCAATCTGGCCGATGTGCTGCGTCATGTGCCCATTACCGTGTTGCTGGGTACCAGCGGCTCGGGCGGTGCCTTCCAGGAAGAGCATATCCAGCTGATGCTGCAGCATTGCGAGCGCCCCATGGTGTTCCCGCTCTCCAACCCGACCGCCAACTGTGAAGCGCTGCCGGAAGATATCTACCGTTGGAGCAAGGGCAAGGCGATCGTGGCGACTGGCAGCCCGTTCAAGGATGTGAGCTACGAGGGGCAGGAGTTCCGGGTCGGGCAGGGCAATAACGTCTTTATCTTCCCCGGTGTAGGTCTGGCGGCCATCGTCAGCCAGATCCGCGAGATCACACCCGATGTCTTCACGACCGCCGCCTTTGCGCTGGCCGAGTGCGTGAGTGAGGTGGACCTGGCTAAAGGGGCCGTCTATCCCCGCATTCGCGAGCTGCGCAGCATCTCGGTGCATGTGGCGACCGCCGTGCTCAAGGATATCGTGCGTCGGGATCCCTCCCACCCGCTGATCGGTCAGGATCTGCAGCAGCATATCCTCAACCACATGTGGGAGCCGGTTTACCTGCCCTATCGTCGGGTATAACCGCGTATTCACCGCCCGGATAACGGATCGGTAAAGATGACAAGGGGGTAGCGCTGCTACCCCCTTTCGTTTATCCCCCGTGGCATTCACTAAGTTCGCAATGGCCGCCAGCGCCCTTGCTGATTGCGACAGGCGGTATCCTGCCACTGCTGGCTCGCCTTGCCGATATAGAGTTGCTCGCGATAGTCGCGACACCACTCCCCGCTGGTATGGCGGAAGGTGCGCAGCGGGGTGACGCTACCCGAGTGACGGTTAGCTGGATTGAACCAGGTGAGGCTCTGCCCTTTGGTGCGGGTTTCCAGCGCCTTGGCAAGGGCCTGATTGGCCAGTTGAACATCTGCCTTATCCATCTGATGGTAAAGCGGCGGGGTGTCGACCGTGGCGCAGCCAGCGAGGCCGAGCAGGAGGAGTGGTAACAGATATCGCATTATGGTTGCCCCTGTTGGCGAAAACCGTTGTTGAGCAGCGCCCGCTCCTGCTCATCGGTAAGCACTTGCTGGCGATCATCGACCGTGCCATCACCTCTTAGTTTGTTGCCGTTGGCATCGACAGCATCCACACCGTTGTCATCGACCGTGCCATCGCCCCTGAGTTTGTTGTCGTTGGCATCGACGGCATCCACGCCGTTGTCATCGACTGTGCCATCGCCTCTGAGCTTGTTGCCGTTGGCATCGACGGCATCCACACCGTTGTCATCGATGGTGCCATCGCCTCTGAGCTTGTTGCCATTGGCATCGACGGCATCCACACCGTTGTCATCGATGGTGCCATCACCTCTGAGCTTGTTGCCATTGGCATCGACCGCATCCACGCCGTTGTCATCAACGCCATTGCCAAACCCGCGGCCACCCCCATGGCGTTCTCTCCCTGCATGTTTTTCTCCACCAGCATGCCGTTCACCTCCACCATGCTGCTCTCCGCCGGCATGCTCGCCTTGGCCGCCACTGTCATCGCTGCCCCCATCGCTGTCGCTGCCACCGCTGCTGTTGCTGCCTCCGTCGTTGTCGCTGCCGCCGCTGTTGCTGCCTCCGCCACTGTTGCTGCCTCCACCGCTGTTGCTGCCTCCGCCGCTGTTGCTGCCTCCACCGCTGTTGCTGCCTCCGCCGCTGTCGCTGCCACCGCCGCTGTTGCTGCTACTGCCGCTGTTGCTGCCACCGCCGCTGTTGCTGCCTCCACCACTGCTGCCCCCACTGCCACCATCGCCATCTTTGTTGTGAACGATCAGCTCATTGGCGATGTAGCTGTGGCTGCCATCGAGTAGCAGATTGAAGAGTGCGGTAGTGGGAGATGCCTCGATCCAGCAGAGTGACTCAACCAGCAGTAATTCCGGCTGGGGTTGCAGGGCCAGATTGCCCGTCACCATGGCAGGTGCCGGGCGACACATTATCTGCATGCCGGTAAATAGCGGCAGCACCGCCAGTTGCGGGTTTTCGGTTCGGGTCATGGCCGGTGAGATGGCCGCCCAGCCCCGAGTGGTCAGCAGAGGGTGCTCTGCGGTAAAGAACGGGGGCAGATCATTGATCCCGTAGAGTCTGCGCTTGCCCAGTATGACCCGTTCGATCGCCAGGATCCGGTTACTGCCGCCGTGCTGATCCAGCACCTGTTCACCGACCCGGAGCGTCTCTATGGGGCGGGTGGAACCATCGGCCATCGTGATGCGAGTGCCAGCGATAAAGCAGGACTTGGCATAGGCCTGATTCATTTGCCACTCATTTTGGGCGAAATCATAACTGAGCGGGTTCGCAAACAGGGCGAGTGCGATGGCCGAGCCAATAAGCAATCTGCGCTGGCTGGCCTTGAATGGGGGCTGTGACATGGGGACTCCTTGTCCATCTTGATTCACAGGATCCATTATAGAGCGCGCCCCTGGTGGCGGCATTTTTGACCATGAACACAATAAACATGATGGAAAAACGATTGGCGTTCGTCACAATAATGCGTAAAATCGCATACTCGATGCTTGTAGCAACGAATCCCGCCTAAAAAGCCAGTTTCATGCCCTTCCCAAGCAGTAAAAGGTAACAGGTGACGCATTTGTGTTCATTTTGTGCCTTGGAAAAGTCTTGTGATAACTGAAAAGTGATAAATATCCCCATCAGTTATCAAAAAATTAAGGACATCCATGTTTTCCTTAGTCAAGCAAAGTGTCGCCGGGCTGCAAATCCTGTTTGTCGCCTTCGGCGCCATGGTTCTGGTGCCCCTGCTCACCGGACTGAACCCCTCCATGGCCCTGCTTGGCGCCGGTGTGGGCACCCTGTTGTTCCAGCTCTGCACCCGCCGCCAGGTCCCGATTTTCCTCGGTTCCAGCTTTGCCTTCATCGCTCCCATCATCTACGCCACCCAGACCTGGGGATTGCCATCCACCATGTTTGGCCTGTTTGCCGCCGGTTTCATGTATTTCATTCTGGCTGCGCTGATCCGGGCAAAAGGGATGGGCTTTGTGCACAAATTGCTGCCGCCCGTGGTGATTGGCCCGGTGATCATGGTGATCGGTCTTTCTGTGGCGCAGGTTGCCTGCAACATGGCGATGGGCCGCGCCGGTAGTGAGCAGGTGGTTCCTGCGGGAACTGCGCTGACACTGGCCGGTATCTCGCTGGCGGTCACCCTCATTGCAGCTGTGTTTTGCAAGGGGTGGATCAAGCTGATCCCCATCCTGTGCGGCGTGATTGCCGGTTATGTCTCGGCGGTCTTCATGGGCCAGGTGAGTTTCGATGGCATGGTGAACGCCCCCTGGTTGGCGCTGCCCCACTTCGAAACCCCGGAGATCAACTGGGCTGCTGCGTTGTTCATGTTGCCGGTAGCCATCGCCCCCTGTATCGAGCATATCGGTGGCGTGTTGGCGATTGGTGGCGTGACTGGCAAGGATTACACCAAGGATCCGGGTTTGCACCGTACGCTGGCCGGTGACGGCATCGGCGTCTGCTTCGCCGGTTTCATCGGTGGCCCACCCGTGACCACCTACGCCGAAGTGACCGGTGCCGTGATGATCACTCGCAACTTCAATCCGGTCACCATGACCTGGGCTGCGGTGTTTGCCATCATTCTGGCCTTCTTCGGCAAGTTCAATGCGCTGCTTACCTCCATCCCCATGCCGGTGATGGGCGGTATCATGCTGCTGCTGTTCGGATCCATCGCTGCCATCGGTCTCAAGACGCTGGTGGAATCCAAGGTGGATCTGGGACTGTCACGCAATATCGCCATCGTCGCCGTGACTCTGACCGTCGGTGTCGGCGCGCTGGAGATGAAGATTGGCGACTTCGCGCTGGCCGGCGTTGGCCTGGCCTCCGTTGCCGCCATCCTGCTCAACCTGATCCTGCCTGCGCACTCCGAAGAAGGTGTGATGGACGCCGCCAAGGATTGAGTATCGCCAGACGTTCATCGTTAACTTGTAGAAGGCCACCTCGCGGTGGTCTTCTCTGTTTCGGTTCTCTCGCACCACTTTTCGGCTCTGCGGAGCTCATCTGGAATCTAATTTGGAAGTAGATGAGGGGGTTAGCACTCTCATTTGACGTATCTCTTTTCGTGACCTTAGCTAAAGGACAGGTTTGGCTCTGAGGTCTCCTCGAGCAGTATGGGAAAATGGATGTTGGCGTTTTCTATCATTTCTCTCCCAGACCCTGGTCATTAAACGATGCGCTTCTGCTTCGCCACAGCGCTGTTGTATGGCAGAGGTTTATCCGCCCCCTCCACACTCCCCTTATGCTGCCCAGGCATGTTTCCTCCTCGATTTGTTGTGAGCCTCCCTCGCCGGTTGCGTTTCGTTGCGCACAGGCAAAATCCGGATCTGTTTGCTGCTGCACATGGGTGGGCGGCGAGCCGTGAAAGCCGGCATGACCCCAGCGGGTCAGAGGTGCACCGCCATCGGTAACGGCGGATGTTCAGGGATGAATGGCAAGCAAAGCGAGGTTGCAATGAACTATCAACTGCTGTGGAAAAGTACAATTTTTTCAGTCTCTTCCATGATAGCGATAAGCTCTGTTCAGGCTGCGCCCCTGAACGTGATGACCGAGGATTACCCTCCGTTCAACATGCAGGGGGAGGGGGGCAAGATTGTCGGGCTATCGACCGAGGTGGTCGAAGAGCTGCTCAAGCGTGCCGGCGTCGAATACAAGCTGACCCTGATGCCCTGGAAGCGGGCGTATGAAGATACCCTCAGCACTCCCAACACCGCACTCTACTCCACGACTCGTACCCCGGAGCGTGAGGCGCTGTTCAAATGGGTGGGGCCGCTGGTCAATAACAACTGGGTGTTCTTCTCCAGCTCGACGGCCAATATCACAGTCTCTTCGCTGGAAGAGGCCAAGCAGTATTCGGTGGGGGGCTACAACGGTGATGCGGCAGCCGAGTATCTCAAGGCACAGGGATTTGCCAAGTTGCAGCTGGCAGCCAATGACACCGCCAACGTGAAAAAACTGGAGGCCGGTCGTATCGATCTCTGGGCAACCGGCCAATATCTGGCCCCCTATCTGGCCAACAAGGAGAAAGTGGCTTCGCCCAAGCCGGTCTTCGTGTTCAAGGAAACCCAGATGAGTTTGGCGTTTAACAAGGATACGCCCGATGAACTCATCAACAAGCTCAACGAGGTTCTGGCAGCCATGAAAGCCGACGGCACCATCGAGAAAATCAACGCCAAGTACCAGTAAGTTTTACTGTTCCTGCTGCCGTTAATACCGGGAGGAAGTCATGGATTGGAAAAGTCTGAAGTTCAGGATTGCCGTACTGACTTCCCTCTCGGTGAGTCTGCTACTGGTACTGTTTGGTGGTTATAACTACAGCTCGGTGAGGGAAGAGAGCTACAGTAAACAGGCTCAGCTGGTCGAGCAGGCGATCAAGCGACTGCAGCTCTCCTTGCCTGGCCCTTTGTGGAATTATGAGTCGGCCTTTATCGAGGCATCGCTCAAATCCGAGCTGGCGGCCGATATGCTCAGCACTTTGCTGGTGGTCAACAAGGAGAAGCTGGTGGCCGGGTTTGCCCGCGATGCAGCGGGCACTATTTCCCCTGTAGCGGCCATACCCGCCGATACGGCGGCCTATGGTGGGTATGATCTGGTCTACGACGACAGCGGCCAGAAAAATACCGTGGCCAGATTGCTGGTCGAAACCAGTGATGCGGCCATTCAGGCCAACTTGCGCCAGCAGTTGATCACCACTGTCTGGCAGATCCTGGTACTTGATATCTGTATCATTGCCTTGTTGATGGTACTCATTCATCGCAATGTGCTGAGACCACTTCATCAGATGAATCTGGCGGTGTTCGATTTGGCCAGGGGAGAGGGGGATCTGACCCGGCGTCTCAAGATCCTCCGTCAGGATGAGATGGGCGCGCTGGCCACCAACATCAATCACTTTATTGCCAAGCTTCAGGAGATGGTGGCCGAAATCAACGAGCTCTCTGCCGGCGTGCTGCAGACCGCCGAACGTTGTGACACCCTTGCGGCGGATACTCGGGGCGCCAGTGATGCCCAGCAACAGGAGCTGGATCAGGTCGCGACAGCCATTACTGAGATGAGTCAGGCGGTGCAGGAGGTGGCAGGTAATGCCGTGAAGACTGCTACGGCGACCGATGAGGCCAACCTTTATGTCGAGCAGGGCTACAATCTGGCCGGTCATGCCAATCAGGCGATTCGCCAGCTGGTGGGAGAGGTGGAACGGGTGGCGGGGCTGATGCGTTCCCTTTCTACCGAGAGTAGCAGCATTGGCAATATTATCGAAGTGATCAATGGTATTGCCGAGCAGACCAATCTGCTGGCGCTCAATGCCGCCATCGAGGCTGCGAGAGCTGGGGATCAGGGGCGCGGTTTTGCGGTGGTGGCCGATGAAGTGCGAACCTTGTCAGGTCGTACCCGTCAGTCGACCGAAGAGATCAGTGCCAGCATCAAACGTCTGCAACAGGCGACCCAGAATGTTGGTGCCGGGATGCTGCTGAGCCAGGAGCAGGCCTCTCGTGCGGGAGCCGAAGCAGCTGATGTACAGATATCGGTGGAGAAGATAAAAAACCAGGTCAGTCTGATCCGCGAGATGAACATGTATATTGCCCAAGCCTCGGAAGAGCAACACTCGGTAGCGGAGGCGGTGAGCCATAGCGTGAACCGGATTGCCACCCTCAATAGCGAGAGCGCGACCAGGGTGGTGCAAGTGGCTGAAGCCAGCAGCGATTTGCGCCAGCTCTCCGGTCAGCTCGATACCCTGCTCAAGCTGTTTCGGGTCTAGAGAGCACATACGCCCTGCGGGGATCCTCGGTGCGAGCGGTGGTCGCGATCACGCGCGCAACGGGGGTCGTGGTGTTCTCATATTCTGCCATGCAATCCCGGATCGATATTTTCCCTTTACGGGCCCATGCATGACAGTCTGGAGAGTTGTTGTCTACTCACGACACAGCTTGCACCAGGGACCGGTGAGCTCGCAGTACCCGGTCTCGTCGCCATGCTGCCAGCCAAGCCGATGATAGAAGGCCACGGCCGCCGTATTGCGGGTTGCCACCTTGAGTGATGCCGTGCGGGGATTATTTGCCAGACCATGTTCGAGCAGCGCTCGCCCAATCCCCTGACCATGCCAGTCGCTCGCAACGTACAAATGATGCACAAAGTGCTCGGGTTGCCATACGGCGATAAATCCGCAGAGCGTCCCCCCTCGCTCAGCCACCCATATCTCTTCTCCCCGGGTCTGCTCGATAAAGTCATCCAGGTGAAACAGGGAGGGGTCTACCCAGTGAAAGGTTTGTCTGCGGCCTTGTAAAAACAGCTCGGCCAGCGGGGTGATATCACGTTCTTCCATGCGCCTGATCATCATGCTCTCCCAAGGGCGGTCACTGTTCCCTGTTGCACGCGGGCAAGGTTATCTGGGGCAAATGACAAGGGTGTGATTAAGGGCTGTCCAATACATTTGTCATGGGGCTATACTGCCGAAGTCCCCTGTATGGATGGCGTGAGGATTGTTGATTTATGGACAATAAACAGATTGAAGGCAACATTTTTGTTCCGGCTCATATCGATGACGTGTGGCACGCCTGGACGACAGAGAGTGGTCTGCGCAGTTTTCTGGCTCCCGAGTGTTTGATGGTAGCCGAACCGAATGGCCCCTTCGAAATCTACTTCAGGCCTGATGCTCCACTGGGTGAACGGGGCAGTGAAGGGTGCAGGGTCATGGCTGTCATGCCCTATGATTTGCTCAGTTTTAGTTGGAATTTTCCGCCCAGTCTGCCCCATATTCGTCAGCAGAAGACTCAGGTTTGTCTGCGCTTTGTGCCGGAAGGGCAGGGCACTCGCCTCTACTTCCTGCAAACCGGTTGGGCCAATGATCCTGACTGGAATCAGGGGTATGCCTACTTTAGGGAAGAGTGGCTGGAGACCAGCCTGCCACGGCTGCAGTACCGCTTTACCCATGGCCCCATCGACTGGAACAACCCGCCCGACCAGGCACAGCTGAAGGCGTTGTCCCAGTAATTTCGGGGCACAGAGATAAAAAAAAGGCTATGTCCCAATTACGTGTTGCATGGGGCGCCCCAGCGCCTCATGCAAACATGCTTTGATATTTACGCCTTTTCCGTAACGCTCCAGCATCCTGCGCCAACCCAGGTAGTTCTTCAGGTAGTGCGTTGCCACGCCATGGAACCGCTCCATCCACTCTTTCAACCGATGGTGATACCCGTTTACGTGCTGGGTGTGATACGCACCGACCACCCGTTCGCCTTGACGATTGCGCACCACCTGATGGGTTACACCCTGTTCTTTGCTGAAACAGGCATACACACCCGCTCCATCGCTACACAGCACCGCATCCGGTGACACCAACGGCTTCAACACCGCGATGACCGTCTCGGCATCTATTTTCTCCAACTGGAAATCCGCATGGTGGCCTGCACGGTCTTGTACCACCATCACCGGGATGTAATCTGGCCCGGCTCCACGAGTTCGACCTTTACCACCGCGATGACGTGCCGGACGCGGCAGTCCCCGCTGCCCCTTGAACGATTCAAGGAAGAAGGTCTCATCAACCTCAACGATGTCCTCTTCCCGGGTGGCCTGATGGGTTGCCATCGCGCGCAAGAATCGGTGACGCCAGAGGAACGCGGTGTTTTTGCTGACCCCACAGCGCCGCGCGGCCTGGCGGACAGTCAGTCCTTCGATGAGAGCTTGCGCGTAGTCTTCCCAGCACTGTGCTTTACGCAATCTGGCCAAGGGCGTCTTGGTCAGAACGGTGCTGGTGCGCAGACACAGTTTGCAACGGTAGCGGCGCAGTCCCCGACTCCATCCCCAAGGCGCCAGCTGGGTAACATCGGCCTGACAATGGGGGCAGCCACTGCATGCCGGTAACTGAGTATTGAGCGAGGTAATGGTGTGGGGTGCAGTAAGCTCCTGCTGAGCAACACGGCGCTGGCGCAGGGTTAACTGGGGAAAAAGGGACAACAGGTGTTGAAAGGCTGGGGTATCCATGATGGTAGACCTCAAGGTGATGGCCTACTTCAAGATTATCCTTTCAACACGTAATTGGGACATAGCCTAAAAAAAACCGGCCAAAAGGCCGGTTGAAACAGTTCAGGCTTGTCAGGTGACAAACGTATCCAGCGGATGAGAGTCGCTTTCCACTCCTTGTGAAGTACAACCCTCTTGGTTACGTGCCACTACTATATGCCATCCACACTGAATCGATGCTGAACCACGGATGTTTCAGTTTCACTCCACCTTACAATCAGATGGTAATCCCCATCGACTGGCGCAGGTAAGCGCCAGCGCCGAGCAGGCCAGGTCCTTCATGGGTGATCAGGAATACCGGAATATCCTTGAGGTAGGATTTGAAACGGCCCTTGTCTTCAAAGGCAACCCGGAAACCGGAACTGGTGAAGAACTCCTGGAAGCGCGGCACTATGCCCCCTGCGATATAGACGCCACCAAAGGTGCCCATATTGAGCGCCAGGTTGCCGGCAAAGCGGCCCATCAGCACGCAGAACAGGCTCAGGGTGCGGCGGCAATCCAGACACTCGCCCGCCAGCGCCCGTTCGGTGATGTCTTTGGGAGCGAACGGCTCCGGCTCACGACCATCGGATTTCACCAGCCCGCGATAGAGATTGACCAGGCCCGGGCCGGATAAGAAACGCTCGGCCGAGACATGGCCCAGTTCGCCACGCATCACCTGCAGCACCGCATCTTCCTCTTCGGTGTTGGCGGCAAAATCCACATGACCCCCTTCGCCCGGCAGGCTCAACCACTGATCGCCCGCCTTGACCAGATGCGCAACCCCAAGGCCGGTGCCCGCTCCATAGATGGCGATGGGTTTGCCAGCCACCGGTGCGGCGCCGCCCAGCCGGATGCGATCCGATTCGGCCAATACCGGTACCGCCATCGAGACCGCGGTAAAGTCGTTGATTACTTGCAGGCGCGCCAGCCCGAGATTGCTCTGCATCTCGCTGATGGAGAACTCCCAGCTGTGGTTGGTCATGGCGACCCAGTCACCATTGATGGGGCAGGCGATGGCGATGCAGGCTTCAGCCACCTCGACCTTGTGTTCCTCCAGATAGAGGCGAACCACGGCTTCAAGGCTGGGATGGGCCAGACCTGAGTAGGTCTTTGCCTGAGAGATAGTACCGGTGGCCAGCTCACACAGGGCCAGACGCGCATTGGTACCGCCGACATCGCCGACCAGCGCATGGGTATGCTGCATAACAACTCCTTCGTTACAGGATGGGGACGACTGTGGTGTCCCGACATTATTGTTGGATTATGACGGCCCATTCTATCCGAGCTCAGGCTCACTCACCCGCCGGATCGATACAAACGTGCGCCTGCTCACAGTGTTGTTGCTTTGCAACATTTGTAAGCGGTTTCACAGTGAGGTGACGTTTTGTAACGAAAAGTACGAAATAATTAGAGATGAGTCATACTTTGTACGGCAGGCGTTAGTTGCGATAACCGCTTGTCTTGTATAGTCATCAGCTTGATTGGAAACCTGCTTAGCCGTAGATTTAGTGCAAAGACACTGAAGCTAAATTACAAAAACGTCTGGTGGTGATGATGAATACCCTTGATAAAATTACGAACAACCTGGAAAGTTTCAGTAAATCAGAACGCAAGGTTGCCGAGGTGATCCTGGCGTCTCCCCAGACCGCCATCCACTCCAGCATCGCCGCCCTGGCCAAAATGGCCGACGTCAGTGAACCGACCGTCAACCGTTTTTGCCGTCGCCTCGATACCAAAGGCTTCCCCGATTTCAAACTCCATCTGGCCCAGAGCCTGGCCAATGGCACTCCTTACGTCAATCGTCATGTGGAAGCAGAAGACGGCCCCGATACCTACACGGCCAAAATCTTCGAATCCACCATGGCTTGTCTGGATGCAGCCAAGAACAGCCTGGATATCTCGGCCATCAACCGCTGTGTCGATATCCTGACCCAGTCCAAGAAGATAAGCTTCTTTGGCCTCGGCGCCTCCTCCGCCGTTGCCCGCGATGCCCAGAACAAGTTCTTCCGCTTCAATATCCCGGTGGTGAGCTTTGACGATATCGTCATGATGCGCATGAGCTGCATCAACAGCAGCGAAGGGGACGTGGTGGTGCTGATCTCCCATACCGGCCGCACCAAGGCGCTGGTCGAGATCGCCGCGCTGGCGCGCGAGAACGACGCCACCGTCATCGGCATGACCGCCAAGGATTCCCCACTGGCGCGCGAGTGCAACCTGGTGCTCTCCATGGATGTGCCGGAAGATACCGATGTCTACATGCCGATGGCTTCCCGCATCGCGCAGCTGGCGCTGGTGGATGTGCTGGCAACCGGATTTACCCTGCGCCGGGGGATGAAATTTCGTGAAAACCTGAAGAAGGTAAAAGAGGGATTGCGTGAATCCCGCTTTGAAACACCACACTCTTCCTGAATCGTCGGGGGCTTTGGCCCCCGACTGTCTATGCCACCCTCCTTGGTGTAGTCTTGATGTGGTATTGTAACTTAATAACAAAAACCACCCGGATGGTTTGCTAGCGGGTGCATCGAGCCATCGGCTTGATGGGGCAGAATCTCAAGTTATCTCAACTTCATATTGGAGTCTTTCATGCCTAGACGTACAAAGATTGTAACCACACTTGGTCCGGCCACCGACCGCGAAGGGATCCTCGAAGGGATTATCCGCGCTGGCGCCGACATGGTGCGGATGAACTTCTCTCACGGCACTCCTGAAGATCATATCCAGCGCGCCAATCAGGTGCGTGACATTGCTGCCAAGCTCGGCCGCCACGTTGCCATCATGGGTGACCTGCAAGGCCCGAAAATCCGTGTATCCACCTTCAAAGACGGCAAGATCTATCTCGCCATCGGTGACAAGTTCGTGCTGGATGCAGCCCTGGGCAAGGGTGAAGGTTGTCAGGAGCAGGTCGGCATCGACTACAAGAGCCTGCCAAATGATGTGGTGCCGGGTGACATCTTGTTGCTGGACGATGGCCGTGTACAACTGAAAGTCGAGAGCGTGGAAGGCACCCGCATCCACACCACTGTGACTGTGGCGGGCCCGCTCTCCAACAACAAGGGCATCAACAAGAAAGGGGGCGGTCTCTCCGCGCCAGCCCTGACCGAGAAAGACAAGGAAGATATCAAGACAGCCGCGCTGATGAACGTAGATTATCTGGCCGTCTCCTTCCCGCGCTGCGGTGATGACCTGCGTTACGCCCGCGAACTGGCTCGCGAAGCTGGCTCCAATGCCAAGATCGTGGCCAAGGTTGAGCGCGCCGAGACTGTCGCCACTGACGAAGCGATGGAAGATATCATCCTCGGCTCTGATGCCGTGATGGTCGCCCGTGGCGATCTGGGCGTCGAGATCGGTGACCCCGAGCTGGTTGGCGTGCAGAAGAAGCTGATCCGTCACTCCCGTCGTCTCAACCGTGTGGTGATCACCGCTACCCAGATGATGGAATCGATGATCAACGCGCCGCTGCCGACTCGTGCAGAGGTCATGGACGTCGCCAACGCCGTGCTGGATGGTACCGATGCGGTGATGCTCTCTGCCGAAACCGCCGCCGGTCAGTTCCCCATCGAGACTGTGACCTCCATGGCGAGCGTCTGTGTCGGTGCCGAAAAGCACCCGAGCCTGAACGTTTCCAATCACCGCATGAGCTACACCTTCACCTCGGTGGAAGAGGCGGTTGCCATGTCCACCATGTACGCAGCCAACCACCTGGAAGGGGTCAAGGCGATCGTGGCGCTGACCGAATCGGGCACCACTCCGCTGCTGATGTCCCGTATCAGCTCCGGTCTGCCGATCTTCGCCATGTCTCCCCACAACAAGACCCTGGCCTGGACCAACCTCTACCGTGGCGTGACCCCGGTGCTGTTCGACGGTGACGAGACCAAGCCGGTCTACGAAGTGTGTCGCGACGCGCTGGCCGTGCTCAAGGAGAAGGGGCTGCTGCAAAGCGGTGACATGGTACTGCTGACCCACGGTGACAAGATGGAAACCGTCGGCAGTACCAACACCTGCAAGGTGATGATGGTCGAATAAGCCCGTCCGGTTTTACAGTGTTCAACAAGGCTGCTCCTCTCTGATGAGCAGCCTTTTTATTTCGGGCTGTGGCGGGATAAACAGGACTCAATGATTGCTTAACCGGATTCCCCTTCCGATAATGCGGGAGTGATTTTCACCGGGTAGCCTGTTGTAGGGGATCGCAGGATAACCCAGACACTCGACAATACGGGAGTGAAAAAATGAACAAGCGTAACTGGTTGCTGGCCCTGTCACTGACGTTGGTGGTGTCACCCAGCCATGCCGACTGGGAGAAACTGAAGGCTGCCGCCGCCGATCTCGGCACCGCCGTGAGTGAGACTAGCAAGGAGGTATGGCAGGATGTCAGCGACTTCTCCAAAAAGAGCTGGGCCTCCATCTCTGCCTGGGGTGAAGAGGCGTTCAATACCGCCGGGGTCTGGACCGACAAGAGCATCGCCACTGGCAAGGAGTGGCTGAAGGTAGCCGACAAGAAGCTCGACGAGATGCTGGAGCCCAAAACCCCGCAGGAGGCGCGGGTGGCGCTCAACACCATGGCCGACACGGCACTGGTGCGCCTGTTCAATGAACAGCCTTCAGCCAAGTTGCTGTTTGACAAGGCGTATGGCTACGCAGTATTCGATTCGCGCAAGTTCTCCCTGATGCTGCATACCAATCAGGGCGCCGGGGTGGCCATCAATCGCAAGAGTGGCAAACACACCTATATGAAGATGTTTGGCGCGGGGCTGGCGGCCGGTATCGGTGGCAAGTTCTATCAGCAGGTGATCCTGTTTGAAGACAAAGCCAGATTCGATGCCTTCGTGACCCAGGGTTGGGAGGCCACCTCAGAAGTGGGCGTGGTAGCTGGCAAGGAGAGCGCCGAGCTTACCGCCAAATACAACGGCGGCATGGCCATCTACCAGATCGGCGAGAAGGGATTGCTGTTCGATGCCAACATCTCCGGCTCCAAATACTGGATCGACAAGGATTTGAGTCAGTAACCATTAAGGCGGTGAGCCCTCGGCATTTGCCCTGCTCACCGTGCGGCAGTTGCAGTCAAAGATCGCCCGCACTCATCCTGCGGGCGTGCTTGTTTGTGGTGGCGTGATGCGGGTGTTGGATGGCAAAGCGCCTTTTCCCGTGCGAATGCTGGGGACAAAAAGCCATCGCCCCCCTTGGCTGCAACCGGTATAATGCGCGACCCGAATTTTTCCAGGTGTTCAAAATGCAGCCGGTACCCAACCTTTTCTCCTATCCCCGCTATTGGGCCGAGTGCTACGGCACGGCGCCCTTCCTGCCCATGTCCCGCAAAGAGATGGACAAGCTCGGTTGGGACAGCTGCGACGTCATTCTGGTGACGGGGGATGCCTACGTGGATCACCCGAGTTTCGGCATGGCGGTCATCGGCCGGATGCTGGAGGCGCAGGGCTTTCGGGTCGGCATCATCGCCCAGCCGGACTGGTCATCGAAGGATGACTTTATGCGTCTGGGCAAACCGAACCTCTTCTTCGGGGTCACCGCGGGCAACATGGACTCCATGATCAACCGCTACACCTCTGACAAAAAGCTGCGCCACGATGACGCCTACACCCCGGGGGATGTGGGCGGCAAGCGGCCGGATCGCGCCACCCTGGTCTATACCCAGCGCTGTAAAGAAGCCTTCAAAGAGGTGCCCGTCGTTATCGGCGGCATCGAAGCATCCCTGCGCCGTATCGCCCACTACGACTACTGGTCCGAGACCATCCGCCGCTCCATCCTGCTCGATGCCAAGGCCGATATCCTCATCTACGGCAACGCCGAGCGGCCGCTGGTGGAAGTGGCCCACCGCATCGCAGCGGGGGAGAGCATCGACACCATGCAGGATATTCGCGGCACTGCCGTCATCCGCAAGGAGCCGCTGCCGGGCTGGAAAGGGGTGGATTCGAGCAAGCTCGACCAGATTGGCCGCATCGATCCCATCATGAACCCCTATATGGAAGGGGCTCCTTGTTCTGACGACGCCACCGAAGCGGCACCTGCCGCGCAGGAAGCCCAGCCTGTGCTGGTGCAGCCGGCCAAGCCCAAGCCGTGGGAAAAAACCTATGTGAAGCTGCCGGCGTTCGAGCGGGTGAAAGAGGACAAGGTGCTTTACGCCCACGCCTCGCGCATTCTGCACCACGAGACCAACCCCGGCTGTGCCCGTGCCCTGTCGCAGGCCCACGGCGATCGCATCGTCTGGGTCAACCCTCCCGCCTTCCCGCTCGAAACCGAGGAGATGGACGGCGTCTTCGGCCTGCCCTACCAGCGGGTGCCGCACCCGGCCTATGGCAACGAGAAGATCCCGGCGTTCGAGATGATCAAGACCTCGGTCAACATCATGCGCGGCTGCTTTGGCGGCTGCTCCTTCTGCTCCATCACCGAGCACGAAGGGCGCATCATCCAGAGCCGCTCGGAAGAGTCGATCCTCAAAGAGATCGAAGATATCCGCGACAAGGTGCCGGGCTTTACCGGCGTCATCTCGGATCTGGGCGGCCCCACCGCCAACATGTACAAGCTGCGCTGCAAGAGCCCCAAGGCCGAGCAGACCTGCCGTCGCGCCTCTTGTGTCTGGCCCACCATCTGCCCGCACATGGACACCGACCACAGTCCGACCATCAACCTCTATCGCAAGGCGCGCGACCTCAAGGGGATCAAGAAGATCCTCATCGCCTCCGGCGTGCGTTACGACATCGCGGTCGAAGATCCCCGCTATATCAAGGAGCTGGCCAAGTACCACGTCGGCGGCTACCTCAAGATTGCGCCGGAACACACCGAGGAGGGGCCGCTCTCCAAGATGATGAAGCCGGGCATGGGCAGCTACTACCAGTTCAAGGAGCTGTTCGACAAATACTCCAAAGAGGCGGGCAAGCAGCAGTACCTGATCCCCTACTTCATCTCCGCCCACCCGGGCACCACGGATGAAGACATGATCAATCTGGCGCTCTGGGTCAAAGAGAACCGCTTCAAGCTCGATCAGGTGCAGAACTTCTATCCGTCGCCGCTCGCCAACGCCACCACCATGTATTACACGGAGAAAAACCCGTTAAACAAGGTGAGCCGTACCGGTGGCGATGTGTTTGTCGCCAAGGGCGAGCGCCGTCGCCGCCTGCACAAGGCACTGCTGCGCTACCACGATCCCGCTGGCTGGCCGATGATCCGCGAAGCCCTGCTCGCCATGGGCAAGGGCCACCTGATTGGCAACGGCCCCGGCTGTCTGGTGCCTGCGGAAGGGCGTAACGAGCGTGCCGCCACTGGCAAGGGGATGAAACCGGCCCTGACTCGCCACAGTAACATTGCCCATCAGCGCGGCAACGGCACAGGCAACAAGCCGACGGGCGGCAAGCCAGTGGGTTCCCAGTTGCAGAAAGGGGCGGCTAATGGCAAACCTGCCGGAAAACCCGCCCATAAGGGCAAGGCGCCGACCCGCGCAGGCTCGGCCAAGCCGGGTGCCAAACCCGTCACTCAAGGCAGCAAGCCTGCAGCCAAAGGAAATGGTGCCAAGCGACCGGCTCGGTAAGTTTTCCTGATTGGAAATCGATAGAAATAATAAAGGCGACCGGATGGTCGCCTTTTTATTTGAACGTATTGTATGGAGTGTATGGAGTGTATGGAGTGTATGGAGAATGATTAATGTAGTGGGTGCAGGCTATTTTAAAGTTATTACAGTGTTCTCTATTAAGTTATATTATTTCCCAATGATTAACCGATCTTAAATAGACATAATTTTTCACAAAAAATTTGAATGATTCTTTTTCGTTCAATATTATATTGCCAATACGCTTGATCTAATTTTTTTATTTTGTCTGTACCATCGATTGCTTCATATTCTTGATCAGATAAAATCGTGTATCTAACCCAATTCATCATCCAAGAAAGAGCGGTGTCCATAATGGATTCATCTTCATTCCATAGGCCAATTGCAGAGCTCAGCTCAGTATAGGAAATGCTACCTTGGGAAACTTTTTTAAATAATCCCGGATTAACTACTTTTAGCGTGCTTACGAAAGTAATAATAGGAACCAATCTGAGATGGTTTTTTTCTGATGTACTGTAAATAATAGCTAGGTTTGTAAAAACCTTTTCTAGTTGTCGGAGTGATAAATTGAAGTGTTGACCAAGAGGCTTTAGACAATCATGTATATTATGTTCATCTCCCCATAGTTCTAGTTCATGCAATTGTAGCAATCTATTTATATAGGCGCTTATGTCATGGCCATGATAGCTATTTAATCTTTTGGGAAGAGAAGTTTCAATGTTTATAAATTTATGTAAATAAGTGTGAGCATCAATATTTTCACCATATACAGACTTAATCGCTTCTTCTA
The DNA here is from genome assembly GCF_051919665.1 of Aeromonas sp. 55A. Classification (NCBI taxonomy): domain Bacteria; kingdom Pseudomonadati; phylum Pseudomonadota; class Gammaproteobacteria; order Aeromonadales; family Aeromonadaceae; genus Aeromonas; species Aeromonas sp. 55A. Next base: position 2,912,205 of record NZ_JBQBEH010000008.1, read on the forward strand.
GCTGTGATTTATGCATAACCAGAACAAAAACAACATTTTTTACGGAGAAAAAATGTTTAATTTTCTCAAGGATCTCTACAGCGAATGATGGTCGACATCTGTCTAATTCATCAATAATAATAACTAAACGCCCACTTCTATTCTCTTTTATAGCGTTTGGAATTTCTGACAATGACTCTTTGAAGCTTTGAATAAGCTCACTCTCTTTTGTATGTGAGCTCAGTCTTTCTTGAATTAATGCAGAAATACTTTCCGATGTGTCAGAAGCAATATCACTCCCTATTTCTGACAGAGCTTCGATATCTGAGCTCTTGATAGCACCAAGAGTAGCCGCCTTTATTCCTATTTTTGCACTCCACGAGAGAAGGCGAATACCTACTTTTTTTGCCTTATCTGAAAAATGGGCTTTAGCCTCAGTTTCGGGAGCGTATTGTTCTACATATGTATTTATAGAACTGGCTATTGATATAAAGGCATCATCAGTGTAGTCATTCTGAAATGCATCAATGTATATGCTAGGAACTCCATTTTCTTTCAAAAGCCCTTGCCACATCTTAACGAAAGTTGTCTTACCTTCTCCCCATTGACCATCAATGGATATTACAAGGTCATCTGTAGTTCTTGTTACCATATTTAATAAAGCTTCACCAAAATATTTTCTCTGAAGCACATCATTCTTAAATCCATCACCCTGTTCAATTACAAGGCTGGGTGTTACGAATTTCATATCATTCCTTTTTATCGATAGAAAAAATATTTACACTGCGATTGCTGACCTTGAATTTTAATTTTGCATGACTAAAAATATTTTTTGATAAACTCATCCATGGGCATTGGAAGAAGTTGGTCATTTATTCTAATAATGGCCATTAGTAAGCGTTCCCTGATGGCTGATCTCGGTTTTCTATCCTCAGAATTTTCTATTGCAATCAGTATGTCGCTGAGAATTTCAGTGATTTTTTTAGTGTCCACCTTGTGGCTATTTATTTTTCGATAAATTATTTCATCTATAACAGTGTGAGTGGATACTTTGTTTTTTTTATCGCAAGGACATATGCATTTTCGTTCACCTTGATAAAGCTGAATGCCTGTCCATATGTACATGGGGTCGTTGTATTTTACTGATATGCCATGTTCATTTGTTGTTGGGTACCCATCATCAACATTATAGTGACCTTTGTTATGGCAACTGGTATGCCGAGTCACCTTATATATTCCGAAATATTTTGATGCTAGCTTAAAATAAGCACTATATATGTTTTCCAGTTTATTCTTAATCATGTAATTAGGGGTTGTATTATCCCAGTAAATACATCCACCTGAATTTTCCACTCCACTAATGACTTTCAGTAAATCGCCTCTTAGCTCTAAGTAAAAACTATTGATTTTCATTGTTTCTCACAATTAATTATTTCAGTGATATTAAAGCAGTGAAGGAATATTTAGAGTCTCCTTCATTTCGGAGTGGAGCTTCCACGCTACCGCCCGTGGATTACAGCTTCCAATATGCTCCCTTGACCCGCGATAGCAGCAACCCATCGCAGCTCAACAGGTTCTGAATGGCCATGGTAAGCCAAACGAAACTGCCGAGGCGAGCCTTAAAATGACTTAACTATCAGAAACTAATCGTTTTTTGAGCTTGATCAGCAAATGGAACTGGAAGGTGGCTTTATAGCCATATCCCGCTTTGGCAAGCAGGGAAGGGAGTGAATTGGGGCGACATGATGGTCGCCCCTGGTGATTGCCATATCCGGCGCGCGAAGGGTTAGCCGTTATAGCCGTAGCAGCGTTTGAGCTCCTCGAAGTCGTAGTAGTGGCTGCCGCTTCGGTAGGGCTGGCAGCCCGTTTTAAAGGCGATCTCCTTTTCGTTATAGAGCATCTTGACCAGCACCTGCCGCTGCCCGTTCTGGTAGATATCCCACTGAATATTGGCGGTATAGGGGGAGACCCAGCCGCCGCGCCACTCGTTGTTCTGCTGGCTGAACAGCTGATCCGGGCTGGCCCCCTGACGGCTCCCTTCCAGCTTCATCAGGGCGGCGAGGGGGATAATGGCTTCGGCATGGGCAAAGCGCAGGGTGGCCCGTCGGCTCTGCTCGCCCTCCACCACCTGACGCTGCACCTCGCCAAACAGGCCGTCGAGCAGCGGCTGGGCAATGGCGTAGGGGGCGCTCTGGTTGGCAAAGCTCGGCCCCTTCTCGTAGAAATCTTCCGCATCGGAGAGGTAGGAGAACCAGGCAGACTCCTCCGGAGTGAGGAACTGCTCCAGCGCCCAGGGTTCGCTGCCCTGTGCCTGCGCTTCGCGGATCATGCCGGGGCCGATGATAAAGAGGTTGTAGAGCATCAGGGCCGCATCCACTTCGTCGCGCACATAGGTCATGCCGCCATCTTCCGGATTGATGGCGACAAACTCGACGCCGCCCGCCAGATAGTCGACAAAGCCCTTGCTGTAGATACGCTCCAGCATGCTGCGGGCCATCTCTTTGGTCTTGCTCAGGTTTTTAAGCTGCTCCAGCGCCCTGGCCAGCTCGGGAGCCGGTGCGATTCCGGCATCTTCGTCGCCGATAAAGCGCTGGTAGCTCTCATAGGCGGGCAGGTAGTTGGCGTAATCCCCCTCGGGGGTGGTCTTGTGGAAGTAGAGCTCGAACTTGTTGACCAGCTTTTTGTCGATCTTCGAGGGGTCATCCTGCGTGAGGTAGCACTGCGCCGAGTCGCTGACATAGTTCACGTCGCGCTTGAGGCTCTCCATAAAGTAAAAGGCGCTTTCGTTGGCCCTGTCCTTGCCCGAGGTGACCACCTTGATGCAGTGGGGCTCGCTGCTGTTGAGCAGGGTCGGCAGCCGCGCCGCCAGTCGGGTGGCGAGATTGGCGTGCTCCTCCTTGCCCAGCGCCGAGAGCAGGCCATAGCCCAGTTTCTGGTTGGCGGCCGTCACCAGATCGACCTTGCCTCCCAGCCCCTGCCCGAGAGTGGTGAGCGCCCCCTGACGCTGCGCCTCTTCCCATACCAGCTTGGTCAGCACGTCATATTTCGGGCTGGAGAGGGAGCGCGAGCCGTGGCGCGCCACCATTTCGGTAAAGACCGGGCTGAACCCCTGAGGCGCTGGCTCGTAGCTCTCCGCCTGCTGCTGCGGGCTGTAGACCGCTTTGGTGCTGTATTGGTAGGCGGTTTTGCCCTGGTTGTCGGCAGACGATTCGTTCTCTGACTGGCAGCCACCAAGCAAGACCAGCGAGACGGCCAAAGCCACATAAGAAGAGCGCGGGAAAGTCATGATGTTCCTTATCTATCCATATGAAAAATAAGTGAAAAACTCTATGACTTGAAAATGACCGCGGGATGTCAGCCAGATGACAGGCTGATGACTTCTGATAAAGCCGTAAGCAAGGGGAGGGGAGAGAGGATGGCTACAGGGAGGGCAATAGAGGCTCAACCAACCACTGCGCCGGTCACGGCTGAGTGGTCAGTGAGCGCGTTTGGGATGGGGCCTTATTGCCTTACCTCCAGACCCGTCATCTTGATCCAAAGGGGGGGAATTAAAGGTTGCCAATTAAGGGTTGCTTAATACCACGCCAATAAGGCATCGAACATGCGGGTATGGGTCACTTGCAGGTTTGCCGCCTTGGTAGAAATGGCTGCGCTATAGAGCTGGACGCCGGGTTCGTTATGACTCTGCACCAGATAGTTTTTATGGCGACAGGTCCCATAGAGAGAGAGGCTTTTTCTCGCACAGTGGCCGAGAAACAGCACGGCGCCAAGGCCGATCAACAGGCCGGATATATCCAGCAGATTGACGGCGGGCAGGGCAAATTGAGCCTCGGCTTGCAGGGCGAGTTCATAGAGCGACACGGCAAACATGGCGCCGCAGAGCAGCAGTTTGATACGGGCGAGGCTGGTGAGTTTGGTCTGCATCACGTCCGGCGAGACAAAGTAGAGGTTCTCCAGATGTCGTCTCTGCTCTTTGATAAGGATCCCGCGCACATTGACATCAACCTCGACCTGGGTTGATTCGCGATAGACCAGCCCCTGTTTTTCCCACTCGTCCGCCAGCATGGCAACCAGCACCGGATAGACGACAATGGCCAGGCCGCAATAGATCGGCAGCGCATGATATCCGCTGGATATCAGCCCAACTGACAATATTGCGAATATATAGGGCGACAAGGCTTTGAGTGCAATTGATGATTTCATCGTTATACATCCATAAATAACGCGTTTTATAAGTGCCGATAGCGCACAGGCAATAGTGGCCGCGCCAATAAGCTGCGGCCAAACAGGGCGTTGGTCAGCGGTAATCCATTCTGGCAAATAGTCTGCAACAGCCCTTTGCACGGCAACAGGGAGAAGAGCGCCATAGTAAGCCAAACGAGGCCACTCTGACAGTGACCCGGATGACATAAATCTGTGTGCCGCCGTCGAAATGAAATCATATTTTGTCGCTACTCCGGTTCCTCTATGCAAAAAGCCCCGAGAGCAGAGCTTTCGGGGAAGAGGAAAAACATCGACAAGGAATTACAAAGGCATTGGGGTCAGGCCTGAAAAAGATCAGGCATCGACATAGAGCACCTGGCCGCTAATAAAGCCATCGACGGAGCGCTCAAACGCCTTGCCGACCAAAGCACCCGGCACCGGCTGGAAGCCCGGCATCATCTCGCCATATACGTCCCACGCCTCTTCCAGTACGGTCGGGTTGACCACATTGATGCGAATGCCACGGGGCAGCTCGTGGGCCACGCACTGGACAAAGGTATCGATGGCGCCGCTGGTGGTGGCATCGGCAATGGCCAGCGGGATCGGCTTGATATTGAGGATGCCGGAGGTCAGGGTGAAGGAGCCCCCCTGATTGATGTAGTTGAGGCCGACATTGACCAGATTGATCTGGCCCATCAGCTTGCTCTGGATGGTGGTTTGCCACTGCTCGTCGCTCATCTCGCCAAAGGGGGCGTATTCGCAAAATCCTGCGGTATTGACCACCGCATCGAAGGAGCCCACGTTTTGGTAGAGCCGCTCGATGGACTCTCGGCTGGTGATATCCACCTGAAAATCACACCCCTCGCCGGAGCGGCTGGCGGTAATGACCTTGTGCTTGCCCAGACCACTGAGGGCGGCTTGCCCCATTTTCCCCTGAGCACCAATCAGAATGACCGTTTTCATCGTTAACCTCGCTTTGCTGGAAGAGCTGCAAGGTTAGAGAGCCACTGATACAATGTAAATAATGGGTGGTTTGTATGTGATACAACTTTAATTGGTGAGGTAAGGGTGGAGAAGATCGATATCAGGCAGATGCGGGTGCTGGTGCTGCTGGTGAGATACAAGAGTGTGTCGCGGGTGGCCGAGCTGCTGGAGATCTCCCAACAGGGGGTGAGCAGCCATCTGAAAAAGCTGCGCGATATCTTTCCCGCCGAGCTCTTTATCCGCCAGAGCGCCGGGTTGCAGCCGACCGACTACGCTTGCGAGCTGGCTGACAAGTTCGAGCAGATCCTGGCCGATATCGACGGGGTCTTTGTGGCTGCCCCCTTCGATCCCGCCAGCAGCGAGCGCACCTTCAGGGTGATGGCGAACGAATATGCCCAGCTCGCCATTATCCCAAGGCTGGCGAGCGCTCTGCGCACTCAGGCGCCCTCAATCCGGCTCGATGTGGTGGACTTTCAGGCCGAGCAGCATCTGGAGGCGCTGGCCAGCGGCGAGGTCGATCTGGTGATTGGCTTTGATGCCTATCTCGACCCGGGGTTACTGCGCGCCACCCTGCGCCGGGATCACTACTGCTGCGTGCTGCGCCGCGACTCCCGATATCTTCCGGACAACGCCCCGCAGGATCTGGCGGCCATCCCCTTTGTGCAGTTCGCCAACAGCGTCGGCAATTTCGAAGGGCAGATGAGCCCGCAGCAGGTTGCCAGCGCGGCGGTGGCGACGCTCCCCTGTTACACCTCGCTGCAAGCCTTTATGTCGGTCAATGACGTGGCGGCTTGCATTCCGTCGGCCATCGCCGCCCTCGGCGATTTTCGTGTGCTGGAGCTGGCCGGGGCGCCGCAGCCGTTCGAGGTGGTGGTCGGCAGACACCGCAAAAGTCAGGGCAATCTCGCCATCGAGTGGCTGGCCGAGGTGATCAAGTCGGTCAGCGATCTTGCCATGCCCGGATAACGTCGCCGTTTGCACAGAGCGGCCGCCACCAGCCAGCGCGCTAACGGCAGGCTGGATCTGCGGGACAAATCCTGCGATGGTGCGGGCAGTTATCCGCTTGTCCCGTTATCAAGTGAAAAGGAGTTGAGATGCGCATTGCCATGATTGGTCTGGGGGATATCGCCCAGAAAGCCTATCTGCCGCTGCTGGCGAGCGACGAGCGGGTCACCCCGCTGCTCTGCACCCGCAATCCAGCGGTGCTGGAAAAGCTGGCCCGCCAGTATCGGGTCGCCGAGTGCTTTACCGACGTGGCGGCCATGCTGGCCAGCCGCCCCGACGCCGTGATGATCCACGCCGCCACCGCCGTTCACCGCGAGCTGGCCGAGCAGTGCCTGCGCGCAGGGATCCCCACCTTTGTCGACAAGCCCCTGTGCGATAATCTGGCCGAGGCAGAAGCGCTGGCCAATCTCGCCATCGCGCAAAATTGCCCCCTCTTTACCGGCTTTAACCGCCGCTATCTGCCCGCCATGGCCGAGGTGCGGGCTCAGCCGCTCACCGAGCTGAACTGGCAGAAACACCGCTTCGCCCTGCCGGGCAAGGCACGGGATTTTATGTTCGACGACTTTATCCATGTGCTCGACAGCCTCTGCTTCTATGGCGGCGTGCCGGACGGCGACTTCCATGCGGTCTTGCGACCGGATACGAAGGACCACAGCCTGTTGGCCGGGGTAAGCGTCAGCTGGCAGAGCGGCGATCGCGCCATCAGCGGCAGCATGAACCGCAGTGCCGGGATCACCGAGGAGCGCATCGATGCCTACGGCGACAACCTCTCCCTGCACCTCGAGAACTGCACTCGCGGCATCATCACCCGCGACAAGCAGGCACAGATGCTTAGCCCCAACGACTGGCAGCCGGTGCTGGCCCAGCGCGGCTTTGCTGCCATGCTGGAGCACTGGTATCAGCAGATTGCAATCGGCAAGGCGGATAGCGAGCTGATCGCCTCCTACCTGCACGGTCATCGGCTGGCGGAGCAGCTGGTGGCGCTGGCTGACAAGCGGGGATAAGGCTGGCCGAGTCAGTGCGAGGTATATGAATGGACGGTACGCGAAGATAGCGCACCAAACACAACGGGGGGCCGCAGTTGCGGCCCCCCGTTGTTATGGGATGAGATGCATGGGATCAGATGCACTTCACCGGCTTGGGCAGGCCGCCAATCTTGGTCGCCTGCTTGGCGGGCCCTTCCGGGAACAGCTTGTAGAGATAGCGGCTATTGCCCTTCTCGGGGCCGTACTGTTTTTCCATCGCCTTGACCAGCGCGCGGATGGCGGGGGAGGTGTTGAACTCCAGATAGAAGGCGCGCACAAAGCGCACCACTTCCCAGTGCGGCTCCTCAAGCGTGATCCCCTCCTGCGCCGCCAGCACCAGCGCCAGCTCCTCGCTCCAGTCGTTGCTGTTGAGCAGGTAGCCCTTGGCATCGGTCTCGATGAGTTGGCCGTTGAATTCCAGCTGATGTTTTTCGGACGCAGACATGGGGGCTCCTCGCTAATGGGGCTATCAGGATTGGGCGGGCATGGTAGCGCCTTGATCCCCGGTGAGCAACCGGCTCTCGTTGGCCAGATGCAGCAGCTGATCCGCCAGCTCGCTGATCAGGTTGAGCTGCTGGGTCAGCATCAGCTGCTCCTCGCTGCTGTCCGGGCTGCTGTCCGTGCAAAGAATGGGACACTGACTACCGATGGAGCTGGAGGGGTTGCCCGCCAGATGACCGGCGGCCTGCTCCAGGGTGTGGCAGATGTGGTGGCGCACCTCATCCAGCCCGCTGATGGCCTCCAGTTTGTCGCGATGGGCCCCCAGCGCCGAGATGTAGGAGAGCAGGGCGTGGTTGCGCCAGGTGAGGGTAAAGCAGAGATCGAGGAAGCGGCGGCGCTTGTGCGGCTCCACCAGCATGCTCTGCCAGGCGGTGGCCAGTTCGCTGTCCGCCAGATGGGCGCTCTTGCGCGCCACCCGATAGTCGATGGACTCGTCCCGCTGCTGCTTGAGGCTCGCCAGCACCGCCGAGAGATAGCGGGCGTTGGCCGAGAGCGAGTTGGCGATAAGGGTCGGCAGTCGCTTGTACTGCCAGTCCGGCCAGAGCCAGGCCACCAGCCCGTAGGAGATCAGGCAGCCGAGCAGGGTATCGAGCAGGCGGGGCCCGAGAATGGCAAAGCCGATACCATCAAGCAGGTTGAACGCCATCAGCACGTAGAGGGTGATAAAGCAGACCGCGGCGCTGTAGTTGTTGCGCACCTGGGTGAAAAACAGGAAGGCGGCCAGCCCCATCACCACCAGCTGAACGTGCAGCTCAGGGAAGAGCCAGAGCACCGGAATACCCACCAGAATACCGGCGAAGGTGCCGAGCATCCGCTGCACCAGTCGGCGGCGGGTGGCGCTGTAGCTGGGCTGGCAGACAAACAGCACGGTCAGCAAAATCCAGTAGCCCTTTTCCAGATCAAAGGCTTGCAGTATGCCGTAGCCGATCACCAGCCCCAAGGAGAGGCGCAGCGCGTGGCGAAACACCATGGAGTGCAAGGTGAGGTGCTGCTTGAGCTGGGCCAACAGCGGCAGGCGGGGCGGGCGCGCCAATGCGGGCAGCTCTTGCTCCGGCTGCTCGGGGTTTTGCAACACTTCGGCGCTGCCGAGCAGCTGGTTGATGCTGGCCAGATTGCGGCGCAGGAACTTCATCGGCGTCAGCAGGGTTTTCGGGTAGTGCTGCTTGAGATTGGTGAACTCCAGCTGATCGCCAAGGGCCTCCAGCGTCCAGTGGATGCGCTTGTTATGGGCGTAGGGCTTGTGCACCAGAATGGCGTAACCGAGCCGCTGGCACGCCTCGGAGAGTTGCAGGAACACCTCCTGAAATCCTTCCAGTACGATGCCCTGCTTGAGCTCCGCTTCCAGCCGGCTGTAAGGGTAGTGGCTGGAGGTGGCACGCTCGTGAATTTCCAGCGCCAGCAGGTAGAGGCGCAGCAGGCTGGCAAGCTCGGGGCTTGCCGGATGGCGGCGGCTCAGGCGGGCGTTGAGGGCCGACTTGGTTAGGGTCAGTGCGCTCACCAGATTGATGTTGAGCTGGGCCAGATTGTGGCGAATGGCCTGGGCGCCGTGCTCGTCCGCAGGGAAGAAGCGGGACTTTTCCAGCAGGTAGCGGCCAAGGGCGAAGTAGCTCTGGGCCAGCTGCTCGTGCAGGGTTTTGTAGGGCAGCAGCCAGAGCCAGATAAACGAGACCAGCCCGTACCAGAGGGCGCCAGCGCCGAGGGCCAGCGGCTGGTAGAAGAGATCCGGCGCCTTGGCGGCCCCCAGCATGGTGTAGATGGCGATCAGCAGCGAGCCGAAGCTGATGGTGGCGTAGCGGGCACCGAGCGCCCCCACCATCACGAAGATAAAGGTGGAGCTGGCCAGCCCGATGGCAAACAACCAGGGGGTGGGGTAGAGATACTGCACACAGAGGGACGCGAACATGAAGCAGATCAGCGTCATTGCGAGGTTTTTGAGGCGTCCCCACAGGCTGTCGTCGGTTTCGGCGATGGCACCCGCCACTACCCCGAGGGAGAGCAGCACGGTGAGCTGGATATTGCCGGTGGCCAGGGTGAAGGCGAGCAGACCGAGAATGGCCAGCAGCACTTTGAGAGCGAAGTAGATGTGACTATCGGTCAGCAGTCGGCGCAGCAGGCCAGAGAGATCCATCGGCATGAGACAGGTGAAACCCTTGATCGAAACGAGAGCGAGATAGTAACCCGCCAAGCGCGAAGTGGCCCTGATCCAAATCAGGGCCACTTCGCTTCATATCCTTGATTTACAACTTATCCTGACAGAAAGAGGAGCCAATAAAAACCCCGCCGAAGCGGGGTTTTTGATTAGTTGCGGTTGCCGCCAAGCAGGCTCAGCAAGCTCAGGAAGATGTTGTAGATGGAGACATACAGAGTGACGGTGGCAGAGATGTAGTTGGTCTCGCCGCCGCGCACGATCTGCTGGGTAGTCAGCAGGATGGCGCCGGAGGAGAACAGCATGAACATGGCGGACAGAGCCAGGCTCAGGGCGCTCATCTGCAGGAAAATGTTGGCAATCATGGCTACCAGCAGTACCCAGAAACCGACGAACAGCATGCCGCCGATGAAAGAGAGGTCACGCTTGGTGGTCAGGGCATAGGCCGACAGACCGAAGAAGGTGAGCGCGGTGCCGCCAAGGGCGGTCATCACGATCTCGCCACCACCATTGTTCATGTACATGTTGATGATGGGGCCCAGGCTATAGCCCAGCAGACCGGTCAGGGCGAAGGTGAAGACCAGCCCCATGCCGTTGTTGCGATTCTTCTCAGTCAGGAACATCAGACCGTAGACACCGATCAGGAACACGGCCCAGTGCAGCGGCGGCATGTTCATCACGGTAGCGACCCCCGCCACCACGGCAGAGAAGCCCAGAGTGAGGGAGAGCAGCATATAGGTGTTACGCAGCACCTTGTTGGTATCGCGTACGGCACTTTGGGTGCCAGTGTAGATAGAACGGGTATCCATCTTGGGTGTCCTCTTGATGTCCGGGTGAGACGGCGAGCAGCCGCCTCGTGATCGCTGTTTGTTACTGCATGTTTACGCATTGTATGTAGAACAAATAGGGATGACGAGGAACAATTTCAAGCCACCTGCCATTTTGCTCCCGCACACTATCCCACAGGAAATATGTATTGCATATGAACAAGGGCTTAGCGTAGTATGCACGCCGTTCGGAGGGGTGGCAGAGCGGCTGAATGCACCGGTCTTGAAAACCGGCGATGGGCGACCATCCGTGGGTTCAAATCCCACCTCCTCCGCCATATTCAAAGAGAAAGCCCAAGTGATTCAATCGCTTGGGCTTTTTTGTATCTGCGGTTTTTATCGGTCCACCTGATGGCGTGCTGGCTATTGCCACTCCCGATAGCTGGCGAGGCGGTAGCCGCGCTCGGCGATAAGGGCGGGCAGGGACGGGTCGGTCAGGATGGCCAGTTCGTTGAGGCGGGGCTGGCAGTAGGAGCTGCCCTGCATTTCAAGATCGACAAAGGAAGGGTGGCACATGATCTCGAGCGAATGGGCTCTCAGTTCACTGGCCTCATCGAGCAGTTGCAGCAGGCTGGCTTGGGTCAGCTGCGCGCCGTAGAAGCGGTCGTCGAACCGATCGCAGCTCTGCGGATGGTTGACGGTCAGTCCGTGGCGGGCTATTTCGCCCCGGTCGATGCGAAGGGGCAGGCCATGCGCCTTGGCGAAAGCCTCCACCAGCGGGTAGATAGTCGGCAACATATGAACATGGTGGTGGCTGTCGATATGGGTCGGCCGTTGGCCGAAGATCTCGACAAAGCGCTGATACTGACTCGCCAGCTCGCCGGATATCTCGGCCAGATCCAGCTCTCCGGCTTCGCTCTTGTGCCAGATCCCCTTGTTGAGTTCACCCTGCTCGTTGACCAGCGAGGTGAGCGGCGTGAGCGGTTTGCCCCAGCTAAGCATAAAGTGCAGCCCGACTGGCAATTCGGGGAAGCGTTTGGCCAGCCAGGCGGCATGCTCGATGGCGGTGGTGGTGACAATCGCGGTGGTGGAGCTGACGACTCCGTGCTCGAACGCCTCTATGATGCCGTAGTTCTGGGCGCGGCAGAGGCCGAAGTCGTCGGCGTTGATGATCAATCTCTTGCTCATGAGGGTTCCCTTGCGGTTAAGCGCCCCGCCGGTTCGGGCGGGGCGTGCTGGCCTCAGGCGAGGGCGTCGATGGCGGCGGCGAAGTTGGGCAGGTGTTCGCGGTGGGCCAGCAACAGCTCGCGGGCGACGATGCGGGCATCGTTGTCGGAGTGGATCAGCGGGTTGAGGTTCATCGCCAGCAGCAGGTCATCGAAGTTGCCACTGATGGCGGCTTTGGCTGCGGCGATCTCGAAGCTCTTGATGAGGTGCACCAGCCCGTTCACCTTGTCGTCAAAGCGGGTGAGGCGCGGATGGGGAATGGCGCCGTCACGGCCGATCAGGCAGCTCATCTCCACCGTCCAGTCGGCCGGGATATTGGTGACATGGCCCTGATGGGGCACGATGACGTAGTGCTCGCTCTGCTTGTCGTTGTAGATGGCGCTGATCACTTCGCAGGCTGCATCGGAGTAGTAGGCGCCGCCACGCAGCTCCAGCTCCTTGGGCTTTTCGCACAGATCGGGGTTCTGGTAGAGCTCGAACAGTTTCTTCTCGACCTGCTGCACGACTTGAGCCCGGGCGCCGCCTTTATAGAACTCGCCCATCTCGATCCCCAGCATCTCTTTCTCCTTGAAGTAGTAACGCAGGTAGGAGCAGGGAAGCAGGCGCAAGCCGCGGATAAAACCGGGGTCGAACGGCAGGTCGAAGATGTTCTTGACCGAGCTGGCGCGGGTCAGGCTGCCATCGGCGACCCCTTCCAGCAGCTCGTCAAAGCGGGATTCGCCGTTGACCAGCACATCGCCGATAAAGACCAGATGATTGAGGCCGAACAAATCCATGGAGAGGTGATCCTGCTCGGTCAGTTTGAGGGCATCGCGCACAAACATCTGCATACCGACCGGAATGTTGCACACCCCGATAAAGCGGCGGAAGTTGGTATGACGGCGCACCGCTTCGGTCACCATGCCGGCCGGATTGGTGAAGTTAATCAGCCAGGCATCCGGGCAAAGCGCTTCGACGTCGCGGATGATGTCGAAGATGACCGGTATGGTGCGCAGTCCCTTGAACAGGCCGCCTGCGCCGTTGGTCTCCTGCCCCAGCATGCCGTGGCTCAAGGGGATGCGCTCATCCTTCTCCCGCGCCTGCAACTGGCCGACTCGAAGCTGGGTGGTGACGAAGTGGGCGCCCACCAGTGCCTCGCGGCGATCCAGGGTTTTGTGCAGGGTCATGGGGATGCCCGCCTGACGGATCATCCGTTGGCAGAGGTCGAAGATGATGTTCAGTTTCTCTTCGCCAGCGGGAATATCCACCAGCCACAGCTCGCTGATGGGCAGCTCGGCATAGCGCTTGATGAAACCATCGACCAGCTCGGGGGTGTAGCTGCTGCCGCCGCCAATGGTGACTACCTTGATCTTCTCGCTCATAAATCCCTCTTCATCGATCTTTCTAGGTTTGATGGTGGCCGCTCTGTCTTCATGGTGAGAGGGGCCGCAGCCGCCTGTGGCAGGGGCTGGTGACAATGGATTGGTTCTCTTGAACCGGGTTGTTTAGGTCAGCAACTCGCTGGTCTCAGGCTGAACTTTCGAATTTCGGATAGAGATATTTGCGGTAACTGCCCGGGGTAAACGAGGTGAGCTTCTTGAAGTTTTTGATAAAGAGGCTGACGTCGTTGTAGCCGGTCTCGAAGGCGATATCGGCCACCGAGTTGTTGGTCACCTCCAGCTGCATCTTGGCGTAGTTGATCCGGATCTCGTTGATGATTTGCATCGGCGTCTTGTTGTAGTAACGCCGGGTGGCCCTGGTCAGATACTCCTGGCTCTTGCCACAGAGGGAGACCATGTTGGCCAGCGCATCCTCGGCAAAGAGGGGGCGATCGTGCATCCGCTCCACGGTTTCGTGGAGCCAGAGCGGAAGATCATCGCTGGCGGAGGTGTCCTTGTAGTGACGCAGCCGGTTCATCACCGCGTAGGTCACCACTTCGAGAAATTCGGTCAGCGCCTCTTCCCTAAACCCCGGCGAGACCAGCACCGACTCGATGTAGCTGAGGAACTCGCTCTTGAGCGCATAGGCCTGTGAGGCGACGAAGTGTTCCGGCAGCAGGTATTTGAAGTGCTCGTCAAAATAGGTACGGGTGATCCCGACGTTGAAGATGCGGGTGGTGCCGAACTCGTAGTAGCTTTGATGGTGGGAGCCGAGCGGGATAAAGACCACATCCCCCCGCTCCAGCAGCACCCGCTTGCCGTTGACCTCCTGATAGTAACGACCGGTCAGTACCAGGGTGAACTCGTAGTAGTCGTGCTGGTGCAAACCGGTTCCGCTCACCTGTTTGTTGTAGATGAACATGTGGAACGGTTTGTTGTTAAACAGTTCGGTTTCCCGGATTGTTTTAACGCTCATGAGTCGCTTCCTGATCTGCGGGCCGATGACGGGGCCTCTCGCCCCGTCCGGAGGTTATTGGTTCTGCAGCTTTTCGTGCAGCTCGATCAGCTCGCTGATCAGCTCACGGGCCAGCATGGAGGTCATCAGGTGATCCTGGGCATGTACCAGCACCAGGGTGACCGGGATCTTGCCTTCCCCCTGATCGTCCTCGATCAGCTGGGTCTGCACCAGATGGGCGGCATTGAGCGCCTCGCGGGATTGGGCCATCAGTTGGTGAGCGGCGGCCAGATCCCCCTCCTTGGCCTTTTTCAGCGCGGTGTAGGCGAGGCTGCGGGCCTGCCCAGAGTTGATGATAAGCCCCATTACCACCTCTTCCAGATCGTTGCTGGTGGTGGCTTCTTCAGTGATGTTGTCCAGATCGAACATGTGTCGTTCCTTACGTAAATGCGTTAATTAAAACCATGGTTGCGCGCTACCTCGGCAAACCAGTAGCCGCTTTTCTTGATGGTGCGCTGCTGGCTCTTGAGATCGAGGCGGACGAAGCCGTAACGGTTCTTGTAGGCGTTGAGCCAGGACCAGTTGTCGATAAAGGTCCACAGGTGATAGCCGCGACAGGCGCTGCCCTCTTCCAGTGCGCGATGCAGCCACTGGAGGTGCTCGCGAATGAACTGGATGCGGTAGTCATCCTCCACCCGTCCCTCGGGACCGATAAAGCGCTCTTCCCCTTCGACCCCCATGCCGTTTTCCGAGATGTAGCAGGGCAGGTTGCCGTAGTTGACTCGCAGGTCGGTGAGGATGTCGTAGATCCCTTTTTCGTAAATCTCCCAGCCGCGGTGGGGGTTCATCTTGCGGCCCGGCATCTCGTAGTAGTCGAACAGATCTTCCGGCGTACGCGGTACACCCGGCAAAGCCACCTCTTTGGCCTTGACCCGGCGCGGCTGGTAGTAGTTGATGCCGAGGATATCCACCTTGCCGGCGGCGAGCAGCGCCTTGTCACCCTCTTCGATCTGCGGCAGCAAGTCGTACTGCTCTAGCAGCGCGACCAGCTCGGGGTCGTAGCTCCCCTTCAGGGCAGGATCGAGGAAGCTTTTGTTGAGCAGCAGATCCGCGATGCGGGAGGCGGCGAGATCTGCCGGATCCTGCGAGCGGGGATAGGTTGGGCTCAGGTTGAGGATGATGCCGATCTCGCCATCATGCTGGCAGGCGCGATAGGCCTGCACGGCACCGGCATGGGCCAGCGCGGTGTGGTAGGCGACGGTAGCCGCCCGACTAAAATCGACCACGCAGGGGTAGTGGTAGTGGCCAAGGTAGCCGCACTCGACCGGCACAATCGGCTCGTTGAAGGTGAACCAGTGCTTGATGCGACCGCCAAACAGGTCGAAGCAGCGGGTGGCGTAGCGCACATAGGCGGCCATCACTTCCCGGCTCTCCCAGCCGCCACGCTCCTGCATGCACATCGGCATGTCGAAGTGGTAGAGGTTGATAAGCGGGGTGATCCCCTCGGCCAGCAGCCGGTCAAAGACGGCGTTGTAGAAGCTGACCGCCTCCTGGTTGATTTCGCCCACCCCGTCCGGGATCAGCCGTGACCAGGAGATGGAGGTGCGAAAACTGTTGTGCCCCAGCTGCTTGAGCAGCTTGATGTCGCTCTCGAAGTTGTCATAGAAGGTGGAAGTGTCGGTCGGGCCGACCCCGTTGTGGAAACGCTGCGGTTCGATGGAGAACCAGTAGTCAAAGATATTGGTGGATTTGCCGCCGCGGTTGGCGGCGCCTTCCATCTGCGGGGCCGAGCTGGCGCTGCCCCACCAGAAGTTATCCGGAAAACGATACTGCATGGGTTACTTCTCCAGGCTGTTAGGGGAGGAGTTTTGCTCCTCCCTTGCTGTCATTGGAATGGCTGTTATCAGAACTTCAGAGCCAGAGCGATATCCTCTTCGCTCTCCTCTTCTTCATCGATGACGTTCTGCGCTTTGTTGGCAATCAGCACGAAGGGGATATACATCATGGTCGCGACACCCAGGTTGAATATCGCCAGGCAGAAGGCGGCCACGCTGCCGTTGGTGTTGAAGAAGGCACCCAGGCCGGTCGGCATGGTCCATGGCGCTATGTTGGTGATGGGCGGGATGATCCCGGCGTAGTAGGCCGCCATGGTGATCCCCATCAGTACCGGGTGCACCAGGATGAAGGGCACCAGCAGGATGGGGTTCATGATGACCGGCAAGCCGAACAGGATGGGCTCGTTGATCTGGAACAGACCGGAGGGCAGACCCAGCTTGGCCACCTGACGGTAGTCATCGCGGCGTGAGACCATAAAGATGGCCAGGATGAGGCCCAGTGTGGCACCGGTACCGCCGAGGAAGACGAAGGAGTCGGTGATCGGCTTGGCCCAGAAGTGGAACTGCTTGCCTGCCTCCAGCGCCGCTTCGACCGAACCGTACTGGTTGTAGAGGGCGACGTTTTCCAGGGCAAAGGGGAACAGAATGCCGGATTCCAGCGCGGTGAGCGCCAGCATGCCGTGTACCCCGAAGAACCAGAGGAAGGAGGAGAACACCACATAGACCCAGCCGACCAGACCGCTCATATTGGACAGCGGCTTGGCGATGCTGTCCATGATCAGCTGGTGGAAGTTGGTGCCCGCATCGCTCAGCAGATAGGAGATGACCCCCATGATGGAGAGGATGATAAAGCCCGGAATGAGCGCGGAGAACGAGCGGGAGACCGAGGCCGGCACGCTGTCAGGCAGGGTGATCACCCAGTTGCGACGGACGATAAAGGCGAACATCTCGGCCACGACGATACCGATCAGCATGCCGGAGATGATGTTGGCTCCGCCCAGCCAGTTGGCGCCCACCGCATAGGCGTCGCCCACGCTGAACGGCGTGACGGTCATAAAGGCCGCTACCGAGAGCAGGCCCGATGCCAGGGGATCGCTCTTGCGCTCTTCGGCCAGCGCCAGACCGATAAAGAAGGGGGCCATCAGGGACATGATCCCCAGAGTGCCGTTATAGACGTTGCCACCGATGCTTTTGAGGCCGTCTAGGGTGGCGATGGTGGCAGGATCGAGCCGCACACCGATGGAGTAGAAGAAGGAGCCTTCGCCAAAGCTCAGGAACACGTTGTTGATCAGTACGAACATGGCCCCGACCAGTGTCAGGGGCATCAGCTTGATAAAGCCGTTCTTGATGGCGTTGACATGAGGCTGTTTGCCCAGCTTGACGGCAATGGGCAGTATGACCTTCTCCAACGATGCGATGATGTTGCTCACAGGGATCTCCTTACCTATGCGAGGCTCTTCTTGATGGAGGCTACTGCCGCCTTCAGTACGCCGAGGCCATCGACCTTGCCGTAGAGCAGGGTGTCGATCACCTCGACCGGCTTGCCCGGCAGTTGCTGCTGGATCTCCGGCAGCATGTAGGCGATTTGCGGGCCCAGCAGCACCAGGTCGGCATCCTGTCCCTTCTCGCCTGCCAGGGTCTCCGGATAGGCATCGATCAGCACCGGCACATCATATTTTTCTG
Organism: Aeromonas sp. 55A; assembly: GCF_051919665.1. Lineage (NCBI taxonomy): Bacteria > Pseudomonadati > Pseudomonadota > Gammaproteobacteria > Aeromonadales > Aeromonadaceae > Aeromonas > Aeromonas sp. 55A. Next base: position 2,929,873 of record NZ_JBQBEH010000008.1, read on the forward strand.
CCTGCGCCTTCATCTTTGAAACCAGCAGTGAAGTGGACATCCCGGCAGAGCAAAACAGGTAGATACGCTTCTTTTCCATAACCCTTTCCTCAACGCTTGAAAACCAAATGAACAGATCGGTCGAGATGGTTGCCTGTTGTGTTATCTAGACACATCAATCATCTCAAATTGACTTCATTGTATCGGCCTCTGGGTTCCATCTGGTATTTCGATGTTTTTATCAATGGTCTCTGGTTGACCTATTGTTTTGCCGTTGCTCACATTTCTGATGGGTTGGCACAAAGGAAATGAGATTGAATGGGGCGTGAAGAGGATGGTTTTCTTTTTTAATCGTTATTTTTCAGTTAGTTATTTTTATGCTCTGGTGGGCGGCTGTAATGTGGCTGGAAAAGATCAATAACGGGTGACAGCTCACATTTATCAAATGATGCAATCTTATTGATATTTAATTTGGCTATGGCGAGTTGCCACTTTTTGAGCAAGGTGTGTGCTCATTGACCATTTGCGGCAAGTGGATTGACGAGTGAGGCTGGTTGTTGCTGCGCAGAGCGGGTTGAAAGAGAGGGGGATCAGACACTCTTACAGGGGATGTGGCGGTACGTCAGAGTTAAATGAGTAAGGGCTGAGGGGGTCAGTGCAGTGAGAGGAGAAGGCACAAAGGGATAAACAAGCTGACCCCGGAGTGGCTCCGGGGTCAGCGGGATAGGGGGTTAGATCCGCCCCTGATAGCGCAGGGGGAAGCGGCCCTGACTGTCGGGCTGGCCGAGGAAGGGGAGCCCTTGTTGCATCTGCGGTGGCAGTTCTGGGCCCGGTTTCAGGGTGCCCTGGAACAGGTATTGGCCATTGGGTTGCAGCTCGAGGCGACCCATGGTCTGCACCGCATCGGAGCCCTGCTTGAGTTCAGCCACCAGTTTGGAGCCGAGGCAGGTGAGCTTCAGCTCGGGGTCGGCCAGATCCAGCTTGCCCGCCGGGGTATCGGCACTGGCGTTGTACCAGTCGAGGTTGCCGTAGAGGTTGTCACACCAGGGATTGCCCTGGGCAAATTGCTCCACTTTGAGCTGCAGCTGGCCGCTGACGGTGAGCGGGATCGGCAGGCGCATCGGCACCCGGCTCAGCAACCAGGGGGCGGGGGCGTTGAGAGTCAGATCCCGACCGAAGGCGGCGCCATTCCAGCCGACAACGCCCTGACCGTTGAGGCCGTTGCGATCGCCAAAGCGTATGGCTACTTCGGGGGCGAAGCGCAGCAGCGACCAGCCGTTGAGATCCCAGCGCAGTTGGTTCACCGATTCGCTGGCATATTGCAGTCGGGCAATCTGGCCACTCCAGAGGGTGCCGCTCACCCCTTCCAGTTTCAGCAGGTTGGCAACGTTGGCAGGCAGCGGCAGATGGCGAGCCACCAGTGCCGCGGGCAGGGTGGCCAGCAGGAAGAGCAGATAGGCGGCCAGAAACAGGCTGGCAATCAGGATGCGTTTTTTCATTGTGGACGACTCAATTGCAAACGTCTGACCTTGACCAGACCCGGGGCCAGATCCTCGCGGGCGATCTCGATGATTTGAACCTGAATGCCGTGCTGCTCCACCAGCGTGGAGAGCCAGAGCAGCAAGTCATCGAACTGGACTGTGTCAATCCACACTTGCAGCTCCTGCGCCTGGGGTTGCAGCCGGGCAATCTTGATCTTGTGGTTGAAGGCGGTGCGGTTGACCACCCCTTCCAGGGTGCCGCTGGTGTCGATATGGCGACCCGATCCCCCCTGCATGGCCAGCACCTCTTCACCTTTCTCCTTGAGCCAGGCGAGGGTCTGCTGCTGGTTCTGCACCTGCCGCTCCCGCTCCGCGATGCGGTTGGCGATGGGCTGCCAGACGCTCCAGTAGAAGAGACCAACCAGCAGCAGAACGCCGCCTGCGACCACCAGCCGCTGTTCCCGTGCTGTGATGCCGTGCCACCAGCTCTGCAGTTTTTCCATCATGATGATTTACCCTTGAGCACCAGTGCGCCCTCTACCTTGCCCTCGGTGCTGCGCACCTCGCCTTGCTGTACCTCGAATTGCTTGCCAGCCAGCTCGCGGAACCGCTCGATCTCGGCAAAGCCGGGAGCGGTCACCTGCAGCCTCAGCTCGCGGCGACTGGCATCAAAGCGCATCACCTGCGGCTTGAGGCCGGGGACTTCGGCAAAGGTGGGGGCCAGCTCGGTGAGCATCAGCAGTACGCCGTTTTGCGGGGCTTGTCCCATCTGTTGCAGATGCTGGGTCATCTGGCTGCGCACGTTCACGATGCGGCTCTCACCCGGGAAGATGCGGGTATAGACGGCGCGGATCTCCGCTTTCAGCGCCTTGTCCTGCTCGGTGAGCTGATAGAGCTGCACCCCGCGCTGGCCGAGGGCCACCAGCAGCAACAGGCCGGCGGTGATGGCCACCTTGCGCCACTGCAACCAGTAGCGGGCATATTCGGTCTGGGGCCGGTAGGGGCCGGTCAGCAGGTTGGCCCGGCAGGTGAGGGCCCCCTTGGCCAGCAGCAGCATGGGCAGCTCGGGCTCCGCCGCCCGCCAGTTGGCGGCTGCAATGGCGGGCACCGGGGTGTGGCTGTGGATGGTGACCGGCTCGGCTTCGGTTGCCAGCAAGATGGCCAGCAGTAGCTCGTCGGCGACGATCCCCTGACAGGGGCCTTGGCGTACCAGCCACTCATTGCCGAGTTGCAGCGCAGACCAGCCATCAGCGGCCTGTGGCAGCGCCAGCACATCGGGCAGCAGTTGCAGGCTCTTGAGGCCTGCGGCATCGAGCCAGCCGAGCCACTCGGCCATCTTCTGCCGATCCACCGCCATCAGATCGACCTGCTGCCCTTCGTGGGCCAGCACCACCAGATGGAGCTCGTCCACGTCGGAGGCGATCTGCTCCTCCAACAGGTAGGGGAGAGCCGCCGCTGACTGGCGGTTGTAGCGACCCGGCAGGGTGACGCGCCGGAAGATCAGATCGCTGCCCGGCACCAGGGTGACCACGGGGCGGCCACCGGCCCGCTCCTGCAGCTCGCCCAGGGCATCGGCCGAGGGCAGGGTGCCGGAGGCGATGATCTCTTGCTCCTGACTCGACCAGACCAGCCAGGCCACGGGTTGTTGTTTATTGGTCCCCAGTCGGATGACCAGACTTTCGCTCACGCATCTCTCTCCTGCGATACCGGTTTGCAAAGGGCGTTGTGCGCCCTGGCAACCGGTGCGCAGCCCGCAGGCTGCATCCAACATCTCTCGTACCCGCGGGCGATGGCCTGCAGGTGCGCTGTTTATTCGGCGCCGCTACTGAGGCGGCGCAGCATCACCAGTTTATTGTCCTTGCCCCGCTGGAACAGAGTTTCTAGCCAGGCCCGGTTGTCGCCGACCTCGGCCACGACTCGGGCTTCGAAGAAGTCGCTTTTCACCACCAACGCATCTTTCAGCCCTTTCACCGAATCGACCGGAGCGAGCATGTCTGTCATCAGCTTGCTCTCTTTCCACCCCTTCTGTGGCCGCTCGTTCAGCACCCGCTTGGCGTCATCCACCCCGATAGTACCCAGATAGAGGGCGACCAGCAGCTCGGGGCGCTGGGGGGCAAGGGTATTGATATTGATCTTCAACTTGTCGTTGGGCAGGGTGCAGACATAGGGGGCCAGTTTGGCATAGACCCTGGCCGTCACCCCGCGCACCGCCCTCAGCTCGTCCTTGCCCAGCATCCACTGGTTGGCGGTCAGATAGGGTGGCTTGAGACCCTCGTAATAGGCGTCCTCTGCACCAAGGCTGGAGACCAGCACCGTATCCTTGTCGGTCCAGTCACGGATGGCATCGGTGAGCTGGGCCGCCTCGTAATCATCCATCGCCAGCTGCTTGAGCAGTTCGCGAAACACTTGCACCGGATAGGGCTGCTGCGCCAGCTCCTCGCCGCTCCCCGCCTTGGAGGCCACGCTCAGGCTGTTGAGGTTGAAGCAGGATTGCAGGTCGGTCACCTCGCCCTTGAGCTGGCCATCGTCCACCGGAAATACAGTGTTCTTGCGGGCCCAGTTCTGGCTGAGGTTGACCACCTCGGGGTTGTCCTTGAAATCCTGCGTCAGCACCTTGCTCACCAGCGCTTCTGCCGAGAGGGCATACCACCACGCCTGTTTGCCTGTGGTGATGTTGGCGGTGCGGCGCAGCTCAAGCTGCAGGCGGCCGCTCATATTGCTGGCGATGATCACCATCACCGAGAGGATCAGCAGCACCACCAGCAACGCCATGCCGCGCTGGTGACCGGGGGCGGCGAGATTAGCCCGCATTGGCGCCCCCTCCGTTCTGGCTGTCACCATTACCGCCATTGGCATTGGCAGTGCCGTTGTTGTTGCCACCTTGGTCGGGGTTGCTGCTCTGGCTGTTCTCTTCGGCGCGCTGGCCACCGGCACCAATCAGGAACTGGCGGCGAATGGTGCCGTAATCTTCCAGATCCAGCTCCACTGCCAGCCCGTGGGGCAGCACGCTGCGCTGGGTCCACTCCTCCTTCCAGTTGCCCTTGTCGAAGAAGTAGAGGCGAAACGCCGTGACCCCTGTCAGCACTGGCTGGATGCGCGGCTCGGTGCCGATCACCGGATCCGGATAGAGGTAGCTCAGGCGCTCCAGCTTCTGATCCTTGAGGCGCCAGCCGACCCGTTGCAGATGGGAGCGGGGCAGCATGCCGTCCGGGTTGAGCCAGCCGCTGCGCATAAAGGCCATGCCCCAGTCATCGCTCTGCTGGCCGAACCGGGAGGCCGCCAGCAGCACCTTGTTGTTCTCTCCCTCGATGCGGCCGCTGCGCGGCACCATCTGGGTGACGTCTCGCTCCAGCAGGGTGAAGGCGAGCTGCAATTCGTTGAGGCGAGCCTCCTTGCGCTTGGCCACCTCGTCGCTGGTGAGCACCCCCTGCAGCACCTGATAGGCGCCCATGCTGAGAGTGGCGAAGATGGCGATCGCCACCAGCATTTCGAGCAGGGTGAAACCGGCATGGCTGACGGGGTGAGGCGTGCGGGCGGAGTGCTGGGTCATCGGCTGATATAGGTCCGCATCATGGCGACCGGGTTCTCGGCTTTGGCCTCGGTACGCACTTCCATATCGAGCGCCCGGAAGTTGTTGTCGGCGGTGGCGACGCCGCGATAGCGCCAGTACCAGGTGCTGCCCGCCATCTGCTCATCCCCTTCCACCCAGCTGTCTCCGGGCCACTTGTTCTCGAGCTTCTGTTGCACCAGCTGGTTCTCTACCACCCAGGTGGCGAGTGTCTTCTGTTCCAGATAGTTGAGGGCCGAGAGGTGTTCGCTGGCGGTTTTCATTACCGCGAGACCCGCGATGGCAAAGACCGCCAGCGCCACCATCACTTCGAGTAAGGTCATGCCGCGGGCGTTCATTCGCTCACCTCTTCCTCTTCATCGCCGGTGAGCAGGGTGAGGCGGCCGAACTCGTACCCCTTGACAATGCGGGTGTAGCGGGCATCCTCATCCTGCTGGGTGAAGGTGAGCACGAACGGGCTCAGCTCGCCGCCCGGGAAGATCAGTAGCTGCGGCGTGCGCTCCTTCTCGTCGCGCTTCTGTTCGGTTTTCTCGTCGGGATCGGGCTGCCAGCCAAAGCCTTCCAGCTCCAGTGCCAGCGTCATGTTCTCGGCCAGTTGCACCGGCCCAAGTTGCTTGTCGCCAGTCAGGGCCAGCCACTTGCGATCTTTGGCCTGACGCTGCATAAACTGCCAGCCGTTATCCTCGATGCGAATGCCTACCAGCCGACCATCCATCACCGCATACTCCTGCGCCAGCTGCAGCGTCGCCATCAGGCGACGCGCCTGCTTGTCCAGCTCCCTATCTCCTCTGGCGCCTCCCATGCTGAGAGTGACGGCGGTGGCCACCAGCCCCATCAGCATGGCGACCAGCAACACTTCCAGCAGAGTAAAGCCGGATTGGCGACGAGCAGATGGCGCAGCCTTCATTCAGGCTGCTCCAGCAAGGCGGAGTGAATGCGCTGGCGACATATCACTTATTGGAAATCCTTCAGGTTCCAGTTGCCGATGTCGTCATCGGTACCGGCTTCGCCATCCAGACCCATGGAGAAGATGTCGATCTTGCCGAACTGGCCCGGGCTCAGCAGCTGGTACGGGTTGCCCCAGGGATCTTGCGGCAGGCGCTTGATGTAGCCGCCATCGCGGTAGCTGCGCGGCGCCGGATCGATTGAGGGCTTTGTCACCAGCGCGTCCAGACCCTGTTCTGTGGTCGGGTAGCGGTTGTTGTCCAGCTTGTACATGTCGAGGGCATTTTCCAGCGCCACGATATCGGAGACCGCTTTCTGCTGGTCAGCTTTCTCCTTGTTGCCCATCAGATTGGGCACCACCAGACTGGCCAGAATGCCGAGGATCACGATGACTACCATGACTTCCAGCAGGGTAAAACCGGATTGACGACGTTTGTTCATGAGTTGCTCCGTAACGAATGAGATGGGATAGCCCATCAGAGAGTGATCACTGGGTGGGTTCGACGGGCCGCCAGCGGGGCTATCGAACGCCGGAAACTTACATATTCACCATGTTGTTGAGCTCGAGGATCGGCTGCAGGATCGACATCACGATAAACAGCACCACCCCGGCCATGGAGACCACCAGCATGGGTTCGAACACCCCGAGGGCGATATTGACCTGGGATTCAAACTCCCGATCCTGGTTGTCTGCAGCCCGCTCCAGCATGCTGTCGAGCTCGCCGCTCTGCTCGCCGGAGGCGATCATGTGCAGCATCATGGGCGGGAAAATCTTGGTCTCGGTCAGCGACTTGCGCAGACTGGTCCCCTCGCGCACCCGTTCGGCGGCCTCGAGAATACGCATTCTGGCAAAGTCGTTGGAGAGCACTTCGCCGGAGATCTTCATCCCCTCCAACAGCGGCACCGCACTGGCATTGAGGATGCTTAACGTGCGGGCGAAGCGGGCGGTGTTGAGACCGCGACTGACCCGGCCAATCACCGGCAGGCCGAGCAGCACCTGATGCCAGCGTCGGCGGCGCTTCTCGTCGGTGAGCCACCAGCGCCAGACAAAGCAGCCCAGGAAGATCAGCAGCAGGAACCAGAGGCCGTAGGCCTGCATCAGTTCGCTGGTGCCGATGAGAAAGCGGGTGGTGCCCGGCAGCTGCTGGCCCATGTGTTCAAACTGGGCCACTACCTTGGGTACCACGGCGGTAAGCAGGATCGAGATAACCCCAATGGCGACGCAGGTGAGCACGATGGGGTAGATCATCGCCTGCAGCAGCTTGGTGCGCATGTGCTGGCGCTGCTCGGTGTAGTCGGCGAGGCGGTTGAGCACCTTCTCCAGATGGCCCGATTTTTCACCGGCCGCCACCATGGAGCGAAACAGCTGGTCAAATACATGGGGAAAGGCCCCCAGCGAGTCGGCCAGCGAATAGCCTTCCACTACCTTGCTGCGCACGGTGGCCACCAGAGAGCGCAAGTGAGCTTTTTCGCACTGCTCGGCCACCGCCTTGAGGGCCTCTTCGATGGTGAGGCCGGCACCGACCAGAGTGGCCAGCTGGCGAGTGATCAGGGCCAGCTCGGCTGTGCTGGCGCCACGCCGAAACAGGGCGAAGCGGGTCGCCTCCCGTTTCGCCTTCTCGGTGGTCTCGTTTACCTCGAGGGGAGTGAGCCCCTGCTCGCGCAGCAGCTGGCGCACCTGACGGGCCGAGTCACCCTCCATCACGCCGCTCTTGCTACGCCCCTTGTTGTCGAGGGCCTTGTATTCGAATGCCGCCATCTCAATCTTCCCGGGTCACGCGCAGTACCTCTTCGAGGCTGGTCTGCCCTTTGAGCACCTTGTCGATACCGTCGCGGCGGATGCTGGGGGTATGGCCGCGGATCAGCCGTTCAATGGCCATCTCGCCGCTGGCGCCGTGAATGGCTTCACGCACCGCCTCGTCCACCACCACCAGTTCGTGGATGCCGGTCCGGCCACGATAGCCGGTGTGGTTGCACTGTTCGCAGCCGACCGGGCGCCACACCTGCTGATCAGGTTCCAGTGTGATACCCATTGCAAGTCGCTCCTGCTCGGTGGCCGGACGCGAGGCGCGGCAATCGGGGCAGAGGGTACGCACCAGCCGCTGGGCCAGCACCGCCAGCAAGGACGAGGAGAGCAGGAAGGGCTCGATCCCCATGTCCCGCATCCGGGTGATGGCGCCGATGGCGGTGTTGGTGTGCAGGGTCGACATTACCAGGTGACCGGTGAGGGAGGCCTGTACCGCGATCTGGGCGGTCTCGAGGTCACGAATTTCCCCCACCATCACTACGTCCGGATCCTGGCGCAGAATGGCGCGCAGACCGCGGGCGAAGGTCATGTCCACCTTGCTGTTGACCTGGGTCTGGCCCACCCCTTCGAGGTCATATTCGATGGGGTCTTCCACCGTTAGGATGTTGCGATCCCGCGAGTTGATTTCTGACAGCGCCGCATAGAGGGTGGTGGATTTACCGGAACCGGTCGGGCCGGTGACCAGAATGATGCCGTGGGGCTTGCGGATAAGCTCGCTGATGATGCTGCGGTTGGCCGCGGTCATCCCCAGCTGCTTGAGCTCGAGGCGCACGTTGTTCTTGTCCAAGAGACGCAATACCACCCGCTCGCCGTAGCTGGACGGCATGGTGGAGACCCGCACGTCGACGGCGCGGCCGCCGATACGCAACGAGATACGGCCATCCTGCGGTACCCGCTTCTCGGCAATATCCATCCGCGACATCACCTTGATCCGCGAGACCAGCAGTGATGCCAGCTTGCGATGGGGGCGCAGGATCTCCCGCAGTACCCCATCGATACGAAAACGGATCACTAGTGCCCGCTCGAAGGTCTCGATATGGATATCGGAGGCCTCCTCCTTGATCGCCTCGCTCAACATGGCGTTGATGAGGCGAATGATGGGGGCGTCGTCATCGGCATCCAGCAGATCTTCGCTTTGCGGCAGCTCTTCGGCCAGGGCGAAGAAGTCCATCTCGTTGCCGAGATCTTCCATCAGCTGGCGCGCCTCGGAGGAGTCGCGCTGATAGTGGGCCATCAGCAGCTCTTCGAAGGCCTCGTTGTCGAGCTGCTCCACCGCGAAGCTGCAACCCGCGACCCGCCGCACTTCCAGCAGGGCCTGCGGGGTGACGCCGGGGCGGCACTGCAGCACGGGAGCGCCGTCCCGCTCAATCAAGATCACCCCGAAATTGCGGGCAAAGACAAAGGGGAGCTCGGGCAGTGGCGCAGGCCCGACGCTTCCATCCAGATGGTAGGCACTCATCAGGGCTTACTCTGCACAAACGGGGTGGTGGTCTCGACAGTGCTTTGCTGTCTGCTCCGCATCTCGTTGATCTGCTTCTGGATCTCTTTTTGCAGCTCGGGCGACACCATCACATCCTGGCCATAGGCAGGCAATACCTGACGGGCGGGGGAGGTGAGATACCCCTCCTGCGAAGCGGCATTGAGCTGCTCGGCGCGGAACAGGGAGTACTTGTTGCTGGAGACACCGGTATAGACGTCCGCATCACGCAAGATGGTTGGCCGGATAAAGACCATCAGGTTGCGCTTGGAGGTGGTGTTGGAGGTAGAGCGGAACAGATAACCCAGCACCGGGATATCGCCCAGCAAGGGCACCTTGGAGACCTGCTCCTTGGTCTGTTCGTCCATCAAACCGCCCAGTACCACAGTTTCGCCGCTTTTGACCAGCACCGCATTCTTGACGGTACGGGTATCGAAAGTGGGGCCAAGGTTGGCAGTACCGGTCGCCTGGGTCTGGGCGACGCTGGAGACCTCCTGCTCGATATTGAGCAGCACCGAATCCCCTTCGTTGATCTGCGGGGTCACCACCAGCTTGGTGCCCACCGTCTTGCGCTCGATGGTGTTGAACACCTGATCGCTGGTGGTGGAGCTTTGCGAACCGCTCTGGACCGGGACCTCCTGACCGACGTTGAAGGAGGCCTCCTTGTTGTCCATGGTGACGATACTCGGGGTGGAGAGAATATCGTTCTTGGTATTGGAGGCCAGCGCCGTGGCCAGCATGGCCCAGTCGCCGTGATAGAAACCGGCGGCCATGCCGTTGAACTCTTTCAGCAGACCGGCAGCGGTGTCGGTCTTGCCATTCTGGTAATCCTTGCCCGCCGCAATGGCGCTGCCGAGAGGCAGACCTGAGTTGGTGAACTGGGTGCCACCGCCGTTGGCATTGCCCCACTGGACGCCAAGGCTGAGGCCGTCGCCATCCTGCATCTCAACGATGATCGCCTCCACCAGCACCTGGGCGCGGCGGATATCGAGCTTGGCCACCACCTGCTCCAGTTCGGACATCACGTCCGGCTGGGCGGTGATGACCAGCGCATTGGTGGTCTCGTCGGCTGAGATGGCCAGCTTGCCACCGCCGATGCTGGCGCCGCCGCCCTTCTTGTCGGCCTCGATGCTGGAGCTGACCCCCTTGAGCACCTCGACCATGTCTTTGGCCTTGCCATATTTGAGGTAGAAGACCCGGGTGTTGCCCTGGCTCTGCAGGTCGCGGTCGAGCTGGCGCACCATCTGGATGATGCGGGCGCGCGCTTTCGGCTCACCACTCACCACCACAGAGTTGGTGCGCTCGTCGGCCACCACCTTGGGGGAGAGCAGCAGGGAGGCGGTGCCGCCCTGGGGGTTGCCATCCTTGTTGAGGTTGGTCACCAGCCGCACCATTTCCCCCGCCGAGGCGAACTTGAGCTTGATGATGTCTACATCCTGATCGCCTGCGCGGTCGACCCGGTTCACCACCTCCACCAGCCGGTTGACCACGGCGGCGCGGCCGGTGATCAGCAGCACGTTGGAGGGCTCGTAGTGCACCACGTTGCCACCACCGGCGTTGTCATTGAGCTGGCGCAGCAACGGCGCCAGTTCACGGACCGAGACGTTGCGCACCGGCACTACTCTAGTCACCATCTCGTCGCCCATGCCCGGGTTGCTGCCATCCACCACCGGAATGGCGGAGGTCTTGGCATCCCGCGAGCGCAGCACCTTGAGCACTCCGTTGTCCATCGGCACCACGGCAAAGCCGTAGACGTCGAGCACGCTCAGGAAGAACTGGTAGTACTGCTCCTCATTGAGCAGGTCGTAGCTGCGCACGTTGATCTTGCCGCGCACCGAGGGCTCTATGATGATGGTTTTATTGAGGTTCTTGCCCACCGTATTGATGAACTCTTCAATGTCGGCGTTCTTGAAACTGGCAGAGTATTCGGTGGCCCAGGCTGAGCCCGCCATCATCAGTGCCGCTGCGATAGTGGCCAGACGCCAGCATTTCCCTTTAGTGGTCATTATTGGTACGACTCCAAATCATTATTCTGACAAGCGCACATAGATGTCGAACTGTTCGCCCTGTCGCTCGACGGTCACTGTCATTTCCGTTGCGCCAGCCATCTGCTGCATCGCCTGCATGGCTTGCATGTTGTCCCGTAAATCCAGCCCGTTGATGCTGATGGCCAGGTCATTGGCCTGCAGCCCGCTCTGGTTGAAAAACTCAGGATTGCTGCCCGGATTGAGGCGATAGCCGGTCATGCGGCCATCCACCTGAACCGGTGAAATATTGAGGTAATCGGTGATCTTGCCCGGATCGGCCATCAGCTCGCTGCGCAGGGAGCCAAGGGGAGCGGTGTTGGTCTGCGGCAGCGGCTTGCCATACTCCTCGCCATCCAGCATCAGGGTCTCGTCGCGGCCATCCCGCTCGATGATCACCCGATCCGGATAGACCTGCCGGATCCGCGCCTGGGTGCCGTCAATCATGTCACCGACCCCGTAGGAGTTCTGGATGCCGGACATGGCGATGATGGCGATGGATTTGGCGGGATCTGAGCTTGCCAACACTCCGTTGAGCTGGGCATTGAGCTGGGTACGCGGCGCATTGGCGGCCACGGCGGCTTTGGCCTGTGCCTTGGGGATCGCCTTGCCAAACAGCGCCAGTCGGCTTACCTCGCCCAGTTCAAGGCGCGGGTTGCTCTGGCCGTTGACCGCCACTGCGGAGGGTTGCCACGGTTGGCTGGTTTGCGGGCTTGCCAGGGTGAGCAGACGCCAGGTGAGGGCGGCGCTCTGCTGGGCCAGCATGATCAGCAGCGCCAGAAAGGCCACCTGGGTGACTCTGGTCATGGGAAGCCGCCGGCACTGGGCCAGCAGCATGGTCAAAATGTCATCCCTGAATCGTAGCGTCATATTAATCAACAAATTCCAGGCTCTGGGGCGGCTGCGTATTGTGTACGGCCGGTGGCTGTGACACAACGGGTCGGGGCGCGCCAAACCGTAAAAATGGATATTTCATCACACCGTAAACCTTTGAATGCTCACAAAAGTGGCACTCAGGTGAGGTGCATCCTGCTTGCCAGCGAATATCAGGGTACGGTGCGTACTCACCCTCGCCAATCCTGCAGCGCCTTGAGGGTCACGCTCTGTCCGGCGACCTGCAGCACTATGTATTGCTGGTCGATGGTGGCGAGCACGACTCCCGGGGCGATTTCGCTCCCCTCCCGGTATTCCCGGCCATTGAGCACCACGGCGCGCTTGGCGGGGTTGGAGGAGAATACATGAGAGCCATAGCTCAATTGCGGGACCTGCTGGCGCACCGATTGGGGTGCCGAGCCCAGCGCCATCAACTGGGCTGGTTGCACGTTGTCCTGGCCGGTGGCGTGTGGCGTCTCCTGCAATGGGGTTTCATTGAGGGCTTTCATCAGCTGCTCGGCCAGACTCAGCGCGGGGGTATTCCCCTGACTGGTCCCCTCGTCTTTGGCCACTGCTCTGGGTTGTACCACCGGCTCCGGCAGGGGCGGGGGTAGCGGACGGGTGGCCATTGCCTTGGGTTCGACCCGCACGAAGGGTGGAGTGATCACCTCTTTCACCTCCACCTTCTCCTCGATGGGGCGCAGGTGGATCAGATGCCAGCCATAGTTGGCGCCCGCCCCCAGCAACAGGGCCAGGGGTGCCAGCAGCCAGCCGATGCGGCGTGGGCTGCGCTCCTCTTCCCGGGGCATGGGCAAGCCCATGGCCGGAATATGGGCGGAGAGTTGCGGTTGCTGCGCACGGCGCAGCGCCTTGAGCAGGGTTGACATCAGGAGGCCTCCTCCAGTCTGGGCATGGGTTCACCGGAGAGGGCGTTGAGACGCAGCAGGGTGTTGCTGCCCGCGATGCCATCAGGGGTGAGCCCCTGATCCCGCTGGAACTGCTGCAGCTTGTTTTTGAGCTCGCCATCGAAACGGCGCACCTTGCGCTCGGGTTGTTGCAGCGCACGGCTGAGGGCGTTGTCGAGCCACTGGATCTGGGTCTGACCGGCATTGCTGGCGATCAGGCTGACGCCCCCTTTCGGCATGCGCCAGAGCAGGGTGTAGCTGCCGCCCCAGTTGTCGCTGAGCCACTGGCGATCCACCTGCCAGCTCTGGTCACCTATCATCAGGCTGGCCTTGTTCGGCCCCAGATTGACCAAGGTTGCGTAGTAGAGGCCGCCAGTCTGGTCAGTGAGCGTGATCATGGCGGGATACTGCAGGGCGCGCAGCTCGTCAAGGCTTGCCTCTCCCTCCTGACAGCGCAGACCGGCACGGGGTGCGTTGTCACAGGTTGCCTCGAACGGTTCCGGTTCATAACCCCAGACCCGATAGAGATTCTGCATGGCGCTGTCGGGGTCGATGGCCTGATTGATCGCCTCGGTCAGCTGCTCCTGCTGCTCGGCGGTCTCGTCGATGGTGACCGGCACCTCGACCTTGACTACGGGACGGGTGGGGAACACGCCGAAAAATTGCCAGCCCCACCAGCCTGCGGCCACCAGCAGGGCGCCCGCCAGCGTCACCATCAGACCGGAGGCCCAGCTTCCTTCGTCCCGCACGCCATTGACCTCGAAGGCTGCCTGGCTGATATCGCTGTGGACAATCTTGTAGCTGCCACGGGCGAAGGCGGCGATCAGGGCGCGGTCGCAGATGAGGTTGATGAAACGGGGGATGCCGCCACTCAGGCGATGAAGCGTCTTGATGGCGCGCGGGGTGAAGATGGGTTGTACGCAGCCTGCAACTTGCAGCCGGAAGCGGACGTAGGCATCCACATCGCTGTGAGAGAGCGGCAGCAGGTGATAGCGGGCGGTAATGCGCTGGGCCAGCTGACGCAGCAGGGGTTGGCGCAGCATCTGTTGCAGCTCGGGCTGACCGATCAGCACTACTTGCAGCAGTTTTCGTTCGTCGGTTTCGAGGTTGGTGAGCAGACGCAGCTGCTCCAGTACGCCGGGCAGCAGGTGCTGCGCCTCATCCACCAGTACCACGCTGCGCTTGCCTGCCGCCAGGTTGGCCAGCAGGTGATCGCGAATAAGGTCGAACAGCCGCTTGATCCCGGCATCTTCGGGATAGGGGAGTTGAAACTCGTCGCAGATGGCAGCCAGCAGATCCCGTTCGGTCAGGGAGGGGTTGAGGATATAGGCGATCTCGGTCTCGGCGGGCAGCTGTTGCAGCAGGCAGCGGGAGACGGTGGTCTTGCCGGTGCCCACTTCGCCGGTCAGCAGCACAAAGCCGCCGCCATCCTGCAATCCATAGTTGAGATGAGCAAGGGCTTCGCCGTGGCGCTCGCTCATATAGAGGTACTTGGGATTGGGCGAGATGGAAAACGGGTGTTCCGAGAGGCCGAAGAACTGTGTGTACATGAGGGTATTCTTTTGTAGCCGGCGACAGATAAGAAATGTCTCCGGATGATAGCAAACCTCGAATTCATTGGAAGCCATCATTGGCAAAGGATGACAAATTGCAGCCTTTTCCTGTCATCTTGTGATCCAGATATCGCCCCGTTGCACCATGGTACTCAAAAATTGCAACCAATCTGAAAAATAAGTTTTTCATCAATGGCTTGTCGGTATGCGTTGTCACAGTAGTCCGGTGTTTTCGGATCAATAGTCATGGTCTGGCCACTATTTATGCCCGTTTTCTCCTCTCGCAAGGGTGAACCGAGAGAGGGGCTAGCGGCGAAACAGCGCCAAACCCCAATCAGAGTACAGGGCGCGGGCCACTCTCCCCGCGCACTCTGTTACTGTCGTTGTAGCAGCAGGCTACCGATGGAGTAGCCTGCGCCAAAGGAGCACAGTACGCCGCGAGCCCCCGCAGGAAGGTCGCGATTGTACAGATGAAACGCGATGATGGAACCCGCCGAGCTGGTATTACCATAGCTATCAAGAATGACCGGCGCCTCCTGCTGGCTGGCATCGTGGCCCAGCAGCTTGCGACCGATGAACTGGTTCATGGTGAGGTTGGCCTGATGGAGCCAGAGCCGGTTCAGGCTCTCGGCGGGCCAGCCCTGCTCATCGAGCTGGTTGGCAATCTGATCGCACACCAGCGGCAATACCTCCTTGAACACCTTGCGTCCCTGCTGGCGAAACAACTTGTCGTCGCTGTAGCGGGTACGCGGGCTCAGCCGGTTCAGAAAGCCAAAATTGTTGCGGATGTTGTTGGAGTATTGGGTCACCAGCTTGCTGGCTACCAGCTGCCACGGATTGGCCACCTTGCAATCGGTCTCCCGCTCCAGCAGCACTGCGGTGCAGGCATCGCCGAAGATAAAGTGACTGTCTCTGTCCCGGAAATTGAGGTGTCCCGAGCAGATCTCCGGATTGACTACCAGCGCCACGTTGGCGGTGCCTGCCGCCAGCATGTCGGCGGCTGTCTTGATGCCGAAGGTGGCAGACGAGCAGGCCACGTTCATATCAAAGGCCATGCCGCTCGCCCCCAGATAGTGCTGCAGCTCGATGGCCAGTGCCGGATAGGGGCGTGGCATGTTGGAGGCGGCAACGATGACCAGATCGATCTCTCCCGGTTCGCGGCCGGCGGCGATCAGCGCCTGCTCGGCGGCGGCCACCGCCATCTCCACCATGATGGAGGGCATCTCATCGGGCCGCTCCGCCAGCAGCGGCTGCATGATGTCGGGGTTGAGCACCCCCTCGCGGCTCACCAGATAACGGCTCTTGATGCCGGAGGCCTTCTCGATGAACTCGCAACTGGAGTGCTGCTTGGCGGGGAGTTGGCCGGCATCGATGGCGGAGGCGTTCTCCTCGTTGTAGAGATCCACATACTGGTTGAAGGCGGCCACCAGCTCTTCATTGCTGACGGCAAAGGGTGGGGTATAGAGGCCTGAGCCACTGATCACGATAGAGGTCATCTTTGCTCCTCGCCGGGTGCGTTCCCGGCTTGTCGGTTTATAGGGTAGAGAGGGTTAGAGCTGGTCGATCGCCGCAGCGAGACCCGCTAGGGTCAGCGGATGCATCCGTCCGCCAACCACGTCATTCATCAGTTTGATGGAGGGATGCCAGAGCCACTCCCGCCGCGGGGTGGGATTGATCCACACCAGTTTGGGAAAGTGCTGCTGCAAGCGGGTAAGCCACACCTGACCCGACTCCTCGTTCCACTGCTCGACACTGCCGCCCGGCCAGGTGATCTCGTAGGGGCCCATGGTGGCATCCCCCACCAGGATCACCCGGTAGTCGCTGCCGTAGGTGCGCAGCAACCGCAGGGTATCGAACCGCTCCTCAACGCGGCGGGCGTTATCCTTCCAGACGAAGTCGTAGAGGCAGTTGTGAAAATAGAAGTACTCCAGATGCTTGAACTCGTGGCGCAACGCAGAGAAGAGGCGCTGCACCTCGGCCACGTGGGCATCCATGGAGCCTCCCACATCGAAGAAAACCAACAGCTTCACCCCGTTGTGGCGCTCGGGCCGCAGCTTTACATCGAGCCAGCCCAGGCGGGCAGAACTTTTTATGGTGTCGTCGAGATCCAGCTCGTCGGGATTGCCTTTGCGCACCCAGCGTCTGAGTTTGCGCAGCGCGAGCTGAATGGCACGCTGGCCGAGCGGTGAGTCGTCGCTGAAGTTGCGATAGTGACGGGCCTCCCACACCTTGGCCGCCTTACCGTGCTGCCCCTCTCCACCCATGCGCACCCCCTCGGGGTGAAAACCGCCGTGGCCAAACGGGCTGCTGCCACCGGTTCCCACCCACTTGTTGCCACCGGCGTGGCGCTCTTTCTGTTCGCTTAACCTCTGGTTAAGGGTCTCCAGCAGCTTGTCGAGTCCGCCGAGGGATTTGAGCAGCGCTTTCTCCTCTGGGCTCAGCAGCCGTTCGAACTCCTTGCGCAGCCACTCCTCGGGCAGGTTCTCCGGCAGCAGGGGGATGGCTTCCAGCCCCTCGTAGTATTCGGCGAAGGCGCGATCGAAGCGATCGTAGTGGGCCTCGTCTTTTACCAGCAGGCAGCGGGAGAGTTGGTAGAACTCGTCCATATCGACAGCGACCAGCCGGGCCGCCAGCGCGGCGTGCAAGTCCAGCAGTTCGCGCAGGCTGCAGGGGAGCTTGTGGCGGCGCAGGTGGGTAAAAAAGTCGATCAGCATGAGTCAGCTGCCGCGCCGGGCCAAAAAGGCGAGCTTCTCGAAGAGATGCAAATCCTGCTCGGTCTTGAGCAGAGCGCCGTATAGCGCGGGCACCAGCTTGCCGGGCTCGCGGGCGCGCATCGCTTCGGGGGCGATATCGTCGGCCAAGAGCAGGCGGATCCAGTCCAGCAGCTCTGAGGTGGAGGGCTTCTTGCGCAGTCCCTCTACCTCGCGCAGCTCGAAGAAGAGATCCATTGCCTCGGCAAGCAGGCTCTCCTTGAGGTCGGGGTAGTGGAGCTTGACGATGGCCTGCATCTCGGCCTTGTCGGGGAAGCGGATGTAGTGGAAGAAACAGCGGCGCAGGAAGGCATCCGGCAGCTCTTTTTCGTTGTTGGAGGTGATGATGACCACCGGCCGCTGGCGCGCCTTGACTCGCTCGCCGGTCTCGTAAACATCGAACTCCATTCGATCCAGCTCCAGCAGCAGATCGTTGGGGAATTCGATGTCGGCCTTGTCGATCTCGTCGATCAGCAGCACAGGTCGCTGCTCGGCGCTGAAGGCCTGCCACAACTTGCCTTGACGAATGTAGTGGCTGATATCGGCCACTCTGGGATCGCCGAGCTGTGAGTCCCGCAGCCGGGCCACCGCATCATATTCGTAGAGTCCCTGCTGGGCCTTGGTGGTGGACTTGATATGCCAGGCAATGAGATCGGTGCCGAGATGGTCGGCGACCGCTTCCGCCAGCACCGTCTTGCCGGTGCCCGGCTCCCCTTTGATCAGCAGCGGTTTTTCGAGGGTGATGGCGGCATTGACCGCCATCTTCAATGCATCGGAGGCGAGATACTGGCTGCTTCCTGAAAATCCCATAACGTCGGTTCCTTTGACGATTGGCTCCCGGAGTCAGGGGCCAGAGAGAATAAGCTCTATATGTTGTAATACCATATGGTTATAACGAATAGTCACTTCTCATTCAGAAACCACAGGGTAATCTTGTTTCATCGTCGTAACAAACACAGGGATAGCACCATGAGCAAAATTTTTGAGGACAACAGCCAGACTATCGGTCACACCCCGCTGGTTCGTCTCAACCGTGTTACCAAAGGCCGCGTGCTGGCCAAGATCGAGAGCCGCAACCCCAGCTTCAGCGTCAAGTGCCGCATCGGTGCCAACCTGATCTGGGATGCCGAGAAGCGCGGTATCCTGACCAAGGGTAAGGAGATCATCGAGCCCACCAGCGGCAACACGGGTATTGCTCTGGCCTTTGTCGCGGCCGCTCGCGGCTATCCCATCACTCTGACCATGCCGGCCACCATGAGCCTGGAGCGCCGCAAGCTGCTCAAGGCGCTCGGTGCCAATCTGGTGCTGACCGAAGGGCCCCTCGGCATGAAGGGGGCCATTGCCAAGGCCAACGAGATCCTCGAATCCGAGCCGGGCAAGTATGTGTTGCTGCAACAGTTTGAAAACCCGGCCAACCCGGAGATCCACGAAAAGACCACAGGCCCCGAGATTTGGGATGCCACTGACGGTGAGGTGGATGTGTTCGTGGCCGGGGTCGGTACCGGCGGTACCATTACCGGTGTCTCCCGCTACCTGAAGAAGACCCAGGGCAAGGCGGTGGTCTCTGTCGCGGTCGAACCGGCCGAGTCGCCGGTCATCAGCCAGAAGCTGGCCGGGGAAGAGATCAAACCGGGCCCCCACAAGATCCAGGGGATCGGCGCCGGCTTTATCCCGGGCAACCTGGACCTCTCCCTCATCGATCGGGTGGAGAAGGTGACCAGTGACGAAGCCATCGAGATGGCCCGTCGCCTGATGGAGGAGGAGGGGATCCTGGCCGGTATCAGCTCCGGTGCTGCGGTGGTGGCTGCCAGCCGTCTTGCCGAGCTGCCGGAATTTGCGGGCAAAACCATAGTGGTCATCCTGCCGAGCGCGGCGGAGCGTTACCTCTCTAGCGCCCTGTTTGCCGGGGTATTCAGCGAGCAGGAGCTGCAGCAGTAACTGATCGGAATCTTTCAAAACAGCGGCGCTCCCAGGAGCGCCGCTTCTTTATGGGCTAGACTCAACCCCTGTTAGTGTCACTTGATCCTTATTTTTTGGGGTAAAATAACAAGTTCCGGAGTGAGAAAAAAAGCAGACATTCCGCTCTAAATCTCATATCCTGTGCGGCGTCACGCGGTGTTTGCTGGCTGGGTATCACAAAGTAACAAAGTGTTATTTTTCGTTATAAAATAATTTCAGGCCAGTCCTGATGCGGCTTGTAGCCCAATAACTAAAAATTGCCAACCAGCGCGCCGATTACTGCACAGAAACTTGACCTGGATTAAACCATTGCGGGTCTGCTTTCGTTACTTTACAACATATCCATACTGACACGGTGGGTCAGGTTGCTTCAAAAACGACCAACCCACCAAAAAATATCAATAATATGGGGTGAAACCATGTACGAGAAGTCTGTTGTTATTACTGCTGAAAACGGCCTGCACACCCGTCCGGCAGCTCAGTTCGTGAAAGAAGCCAAAGAATTCCAAAGCGAGATCACTGTGGTCTCCGGTGGCAAGTCCGCCAGCGCCAAGAGCCTGTTCAAGCTGCAGACCCTGGGCCTGACCAAGGGTACCAACGTAACTATCCAGGCTGACGGCCCGGATGCTCAGCAGGCTGTTGAGAAGCTGGTTGCCCTGATGGACGAGCTGGAGTAATCCAGCTTTAGATTCCTCCCCCACAGTCGTTTTAATAGGAAGGATTATGATATCTGGCATTCTTGCGTCCCCCGGTATCGCATTCGGTAAGGCGCTTCTTCTTAAAGAAGATGAAATCGTTATCAATCAGGGCAAAATCTCTGCTGACCAGATTGATGTCGAGATCAACCGTTTCCTCGAAGCTCGTACCAAGTCAGCTACCCAGCTGGAAGCCATCAAAGAGATGGCCGGTCGCACCTTCGGTGAGGAAAAAGAGGCCATCTTCGAAGGCCACATCATGCTGCTCGAAGATGAGGAGCTGGAAGGGGATATCAAATCCTTCATCAAAGAGAACAAGGCTTCCGCTGACAAAGCCATCTATGAGGTGATCGAACAGTACGCCAAGATGATGGCCGAGCTGGATGACCCTTATCTGCGCGAACGCGCTACCGACTTCCGTGACATCGGTACCCGTCTGGTCAAGAACGTACTGGGCATCGCCGTTGTCAACCTGAGCACCATCGACGAAGAGGTGATCCTGGTCGCCAAAGACCTGACCCCGTCTGAAACCGCTCAGATCAACCTGAAATATGTGCTGGGTTTCGTCACCGACATCGGTGGCCGTACCTCTCACACCTCCATCATGGCCCGCTCCCTGGAGCTGCCGGCCGTGGTAGGCACCAACGACATCACCGAGCGCGTCAAGAACGGTGACATGCTGGTGCTGGATGCGATCAACAACCAGATCATCATCAATCCGACCGCTGAACAGCTGACCGAAGCCAAGAAGTTCCAGGCTCAGTTCCAGGCCGAGAAAGATGAGCTGGCCAAGCTGAAA
Organism: Aeromonas sp. 55A; assembly: GCF_051919665.1. Classification (NCBI taxonomy): domain Bacteria; kingdom Pseudomonadati; phylum Pseudomonadota; class Gammaproteobacteria; order Aeromonadales; family Aeromonadaceae; genus Aeromonas; species Aeromonas sp. 55A. The sequence goes on from NZ_JBQBEH010000008.1 coordinate 2,950,688, forward strand.
GATCTGCCTGCCATCACTCTGGATGGTCACCAGGTCGAAGTGTGTGCCAACATCGGTACCGTCAAGGATACCGAAGGTGCCATCCGCAATGGCGCCGAAGGCGTGGGTCTGTACCGTACCGAGTTCCTGTTTATGGACCGTGACGCGCTGCCGACCGAAGAAGAGCAGTTCAAAGCCTACAAAGAAGTGGCCGAAGCGATGCCGGATCAGCCGATCATCGTGCGTACCATGGACATTGGCGGCGACAAAGAGCTGCCGTACATGAATTTCCCGAAAGAGATGAACCCCTTCCTGGGCTGGCGTGCCGTGCGTATTTTCTTCGACCGTGAAGACATTATGCACGCTCAGCTGCGGGCCATTCTGCGCGCCTCTGCCTTCGGCAAACTGCGCATCATGTTCCCGATGATCATCTCTGTCGAAGAGTTCCGTAGCCTGAAAGCTACCGTAGAGACGCTGAAAGCCGAACTGCGTGCCGAAGGCAAAGCCTTTGATGAATCCATCGAAGTGGGTATCATGATCGAGACCCCGGCCGCTGCCGTGATGGCTCATCATCTGGCCAAGGAAGTGGATTTCTTCAGTATCGGTACCAACGACCTGACCCAGTACACCCTGGCTGTCGATCGTGGTAACGAGATGATCTCCGCCATGTACAACCCGCTGTCACCCTCCGTCCTGACCCTGATCAAGATGGTTATCGATGCGTCCCACGCCGAAGGCAAGTGGACCGGTATGTGTGGTGAACTGGCTGGTGACGAGCGCGCTACCCTGCTGCTGCTGGGTATGGGTCTGGATGAGTTCTCCATGAGCGCCATCTCTGTACCGCGTATCAAGAAGCTTATCCGCAACACCAACTTCGAAGATGTGAAGGCTATGGCTGATCAAGCACTGAGCTTTGCCACTGCTGCTGAAATCGAAGCGTGCGTAGATAACTTTATTAAGCAGAAAGCAGTCTGCTAAGATCGGCTGCAAACAGCGACAAATCATCTCTAGGAGCTTTATATGGGTCTGTTTGATAAACTGAAGAAACTGGTTTCCGACGATAGCTCTGACACCGGCGGCATCGAAATCTTTGCTCCGCTGTCTGGCGAAATCGTGCCGATCGAAGATGTGCCTGACGTTGTCTTCGCCGAGAAGATCGTTGGTGACGGTATCGCCATCAAGCCGGCTGGCAACAAGATGGTTGCGCCGTGCGATGGTACCATCGGCAAGATTTTCGAGACCAACCACGCGTTCTCTCTGGAATCCGACTCCGGTATCGAGCTGTTCGTTCACTTCGGTATCGACACCGTTGAACTGAAAGGCGAAGGCTTCAAGCGTATCGCTCAGGAAGGCCAGCAGGTCAAGCGCGGTGATACCATCATCGAATTCGATCTGGCCGTTCTGGAAGCAAAAGCCAAATCTACCCTGACTCCGGTGGTCATCTCCAACATGGACGAGATCAAAGAGCTGGTGAAGATGACTGGTGCCGTGACTGTGGGCGAGACTCCGGTTATCCGCATCAAGAAGTAATGGTCGGCTGGCCTATGCCAGTTGCCGCAGTAAAAAACCGAAGCCTGGTGCTTCGGTTTTTTTATGGTTGCGTGCGAGCTTCCCTTTCTGGCTATCAGGCTATTGTGCCGAGATGACCACCCGGTTACGTCCCTGCTCCTTCGCCTGATAAAGGGCCCGGTCTGCCATCATCAGCAGATAGTCGATGCTCTCCTGACCCTTCATGCTGGCACACCCCAGACTGATGGTTAGCGCGATCTGTTTTCCTTGCCATGGCAAGCGGGTGGTACTGACATGCTGGCGCAGTTGTTCGGCGCGCCGTGCTGCCTGTTCAATATCGCAACCAGGCAGGATCAGCAGGAACTCCTCCCCGCCCCAACGGGCCAGACTCTCCCCCGGCAACAGCTGGCCCGCCATGGCGTGGGCGACGGCGCAGAGCGCGGCATCGCCCGCAGGGTGGCCGTAGCGGTCGTTGACCTGCTTGAAATGGTCGATATCTCCCAGTACTACCGTGAGGGGCTGGCCCTGCAACCAGAGAGCCTGCAGCTGTTGCTGGGCGCCACGCCGGTTGGTCAGTTCGGTGAGGGGATCGGTGCAGGAGAGGCGGCTCACCTCTTCTACCATGCATTGCAGGTCGTGGATATCGCGAAAGGTGACGATATGGCTATCCGGGATGGCATCTGCCCCCAGCTGGGCGGTGACGATAAACCAGCGAGAGTGGCCACTCTTGCATCGGATCAGCGCCGGCATCTCGGCGACCTCCAGTCCATGGTGCAGGCTCTGCTCTATCTGGTTATGCCAGGCCTGAATTACCGAGTTGCGATAGCTCTCATCGGGATAGGCGAGGTGAAACCAGCTCTCCATGTCCGGCAGATCCTGCAGCTCATAGCCCAGCTGTTCGCGAAAGGCCCTGTTGAGGAAGAGATGGCGACGCAGGGGGATCCGGTCGGGTGACATATGACCCTGGCTGTCGACTCGGACACCAGGATTGGGAACGGGATCACATCAAAGGAGCGAAACAGAATGTGCTCTAGTTGTTGGTCATCCATGGGCGAAAACGCGACTCCCTGCTCTCCCGTTCGTCAGCCTACATTAGGTGAGAGACCGCAGCGGGTAAACTCATTTATCACTCTCCGGCGGTTGCCTGAGGGGACGGTCGTGGCAACGGGAACATAAAAAAGCCGCTCACCTGGGTGAGCGGCTGTTGCTATCAGATTAATGCAGTTCGCTATCAGGCTGGCTGCTTGCCATCTTCCGCGGGCGGCGGCAGGGCGGCGGAGTTGGACTCCACCTTCTGCTCTTCGCCCTGCATGTTCTTGATGTAGACATCCATCTGGTTGAAGGCGATCTCGATGCCGTTCTCGCGGAACAGCTGGTCGATCTTGCGGTTCAACTCGTCCACCGCCGGGTTGCGATCACCCAGTTCGCTCACGAAGAAGCGCAGCTCGTGATCCAGCGTGCTGGCGCCAAAGGTGAGGAAGTAGACGATGGGGGCCGGATCTTTCAGCACGCGGCTGTTTTCGTCGGCCGCCTGTTTGAGCAGGGTACGGGTCAGTTCCAGATCCGAGCCATACGCCACGCCCACCCGCACGATCACCCGGGTGACGGTGTCACTCAGCGACCAGTTGATGAGCCGTTCTGTCATCAGCTGCTGGTTGGGGATGATCACCTCTTTGCGGTCGAAGTCGGTCAGGGTGGTGGCGCGAATGCGGATCCGCGAGACGGTACCGGAGAAGGAGCCGATGGTGACGGTGTCACCGATCCGCACCGGACGCTCGAACAGGATGATGATGCCGGAGACGAAGTTGGAAAGAATTTCCTTCATGCCGAAACCGATACCGACTGACAGACCACCCGCTACCCACTGCAGCTTGTCCCACTGCACACCCATCATGGAGAGAGCGGTCAGGGAGCCGAAACCGATCAGCACGTAGTTGAGCATAGTGGTGATGGCGTAGGCGGTCCCCTGAGCCAGGTTGAGCTTGGAGAGCACCAGCACCTCTAGCAAGCCCGGCAGGTTGCGCGCCAGTGACCAGGCACCGCCGAGCAGCAGGAAGCCGATCAGCACGTCACTCAGGCTGATGGGGAAGAGCACGGCGTTGGCGCCGGTGCCTTCACTGCGGTGCCACAGCACCATGCTGTCGAGGTAGGAGAATACCGCGACCAGATCGGACCAGAGCCAGTAGAAGGCGACGCCAAAGATCAGCAGCAGCACGGTACGGGTCAGACGCAGGGACTGCTGGCTGACATCCTCCAGATCCATGGGCTGCTCTTCGATGGACTCGCCACCTTCCGCATCTTCCGAAGATTTGTGCTCACGCTTGGCCACCGCACGGCGGTAGGCCAGACGACGGGCAGCCAGCTCCAGACCACGCAGGGCGGTGCGGTAGACCAGGCTCCAGATGATGATGAGGTAGAAGGATTCGATCAGGCGACCGGTGAGCTTCAGCGCGGTGTAGTAGTAACCGAGCACCGCCAGCACGATCAGCGCCACCGGTGCCAGCGCCAGGGCAATGGCGATCAGCGACTTCTGCATGCTCGCCTCGCCCTTGATGCGGGCGCGGGAGATGGGGAACACCAGATAGGCGGCCAGTCCCAGCAGGGTCAGGGTCATGGCCTGGCCGATCACATCGTTGCCCAGGGTGGAGGGTTCAACCACCGCCTTGGTCGCGAGCATGATGAGCGGCAGCAGTGGCAACCAGATGTAGCGCATGCTGTTGCGCTTGGCCTGCAGCTCCGCTTTCGGGATCCGGAAGTGGGTTTCGGCGATGCCGCCCGGGCGCATCACCGCCAGATAGACGCTGAACACCAGATAGCCGAGGGCGAGGTTCAGGGTGATCTGGAACATCAGCTTGGGACTGAGCAGACCGCAGTAGGTGAGCAGCAGACCGCCAGCCAGAATGAACATGCTGCCCGGCAGGCGTTGCAGCACGGTATAGAGCAGGGCGCGCGGGGTGTGCCACTGGCTGTCCTGACGGAAACGGCCAAGGTCCTTGGTGATCTTCTTCTCGCGCTCAACCAGCGCCGGACGTTTCCAGACCAGCAGGCCGCCGATCAGCAGCAGCGGGAAGGCAAGCAGGGAGATCCCCAGCAGCTCTTCGCGCCAGCGTTTCCAGTCCGGTTTCAATACCCAGTCGGAGGCCTGTTTGTAGGCCTGGGCGGGCCAGCTGATAAACCACTTGCTGTCGATGGGCTTGTTGCTGCTTACCCAGAAGATATGTTGCTGCAGGGTAAATTCGATAGAGGCATAGACCCGCGCCAGCTGCTGCTGGGTCAGCTGCAGGCTGATGGCGTTGGTGAGCTGGCTGTCGAGTTGGCGGTTGAGCTGATCGAGCAGATTGATACGGGTATCGAGCAGCTTGGCAAGGCTCTCCTTGTCCTCCTCGCTGACCGGATCCTTGCTGCCGGCGATCAGATTGTCCAGATAGAGGTTCTTCTGGAACAGTTGGTCACGCTGCTGGCTCAGTTCAAACTGGGCCAGATGCAGATCGGCGATCTGCTCTTCCAGGTTTTTGACGGCGATGGTGGGCGCCGCTTCCAGCTGCTGGTAGAGCTGATAGAGGATGCGTGACAGCAGCAGATTGCCCTTGAGCATCTGCACCTGTTCATTGAGGTTGCGCTCGGTCTGGATGCCGCGCTCCAGCCAGCTCTTGGCTTGCAGGTTTTTCTGGACCAGTGAGTTGAGGCTGGTGGTGGCACCGATCAGCTGCTGGCTGAGCTGGTGATTGAGCTCCTGCTCTTTTTGCACCAGCGGGCTGTCTTCGGTCGCCACCAGTTCACCGGTCTGCTCGGCGGTTTTTTCGGTGTCGCCGAGGCGCTTGGCGCTGCTCTGATCCTGCAACAGCTGCAGTTTCTGCTCTTCGCTGGCGAGACGGGCACTCTGGTAGTCGCGCTGCTTGATCGCCAGATCCTGCATGCTGGTACGGTTATCCAGCTCCTTTTGCAGGTGGGCCAGTTGCAGGTCGAGCAGGGCCAGCTCGGCACCGAGCTTCATCTTCTCGGCGCTGGAGACGCTTTCACCGGCGTTGAGGCGGGTACGGATCTCCTGACTGCGCTGGTAGGCACGGCTCATGCTGGCCTGGGCCCGCTCCGGCAGGGTCTGCAAGCTGGTGAGCTGGCTGCCGATGGCGCCGAGGGCCTCCTGGGCCGCCTGCATGTTGGCCAGCACTTCCGGCTGACGGCTGTCGAGCTCCGCCAGACTCATGCTGGCGTATTCGCTCTTGATCTGCTCCGCACTCTTGCCCTTGGTCAGGGCATCGAGCTTGGCACTGATCTCTCTGAGCTCGGTGGGCAGGTTGCGGATCCGCTGGGCCTGGGTCTTGGCCTTCGCCTCTTCCTTGTCGATGCTGTCGAGCAGTCCGAGGGTTTCGGTCAGCAACTTCTGATCCGCTTGCTGACTGACGGTCAGGGTCTCTGATTTACCCAGACCATCCAGTGCTCGCTGAACTGCGTTGCGAGAGGGGACATCTTGCGCCATGGCTTGCGGGACGCAGAGGCTGGCGAGGAGACAGAGCAGCGGCAACAGGGTGGCCGAGACTCTTTTAAAACGTATTGAGGGCATATAACTTCCGGGTTATTACGCGATATTCGGGAGATTTCCCGCATAGATTAAATTCGCGTGGATTCTAACACCGGGCTTGGCAGGTAAGCAGGGGGAGGGACAAAAAAAACGGCGCCCGCAGGCGCCGTTTTCAACTCGTTCAGCTCTGATTAAAGAACGTGAACAGAAGCGGTGTTGGTGGTGCCGCTCGGTACCAGAGCACCGGAGACCATCACAACCACGTCACCTTTCAGACCCATGCCGATTTCCAGCGCGGCTTCTTTACCGATGCGATAGAAATCGTCGGTAGAGGCGATGCTGTCAACCACGTGAGCAACCACACCCTTGGTCAGAACCAGCTGGGCAGCAGTCTTCTTGTTGGTGGTGATAGCCAGGATCCAGGCTTTCGGGAAGTACTTGCGAATGGCCTTGGCAGATTTGCCGCCTTCGGTAGCAACCACGATCAGCGGGGCGTCCAGCTTCTCGGAGGTCTCTACGGCGCCTTTACATACGGCTTCGGTGATGCGCAGCTTGTTGCTGTCGTTGGCAGCAGACAGGTTGGACGGCATCACGGCATCGGTACGCTCGCAGATGGTGGCCATGATGGTCACGGCTTCCAGCGGGTACTTACCCTTGGCGGATTCACCGGACAGCATCACTGCGTCGGTACCGTCCAGGATGGCGTTGGCCACGTCACCAGCTTCGGCGCGGGTCGGACGCGGGTTCTTGATCATGGAGTCCAGCATCTGGGTGGCAGTGATAACCACTTTGCGGGCTTTGTTGCACTTGGCGATGATCATCTTCTGGGCGAAGATAACTTCTTCAACCGGGATCTCTACACCCATGTCGCCACGAGCAACCATGATGCCGTCGGAAACAGCCAGGATCTCGTCGAAGTTGTCCAGACCTTCCTGGTTTTCGATCTTGGAGATGATCTGGATGTTCTCGCCACCGTGGGCTTTCAGGTGCTCACGGATTTCCAGAACGTCTTCTTTCTTGCGGATGAAAGAAGCAGCAACGAAATCAACGCCTTGCTCGCAACCAAAGATCAGGTCGCGCTTGTCTTTCTCGGCCAGGGCCGGCAGCTTGATGGAGACGCCCGGCAGGTTAACGCCTTTGTTCTCGCCCAGGTCACCGTTGTTCAGCACTTTACAGATAACTTCGCGCTCGGTGATTTCGATGACGTCCAGACCGATCAGGCCGTCATCAACCAGGATGCGGTTGCCGACGCGCAGATCGTTGGCGAAACCTGCATAGGTCACGGCCACTTTGTCTTTGTTGCCAACCACGGTCTGGTCGGTGGTGAAGGTGAAAGTCTGGCCAGCGACCAGCGCGACGTCGTTGCCGCCTTCCAGCTTCATGGTACGGATTTCCGGACCCTTGGTGTCCAGCAGGATAGCTGCGTGCTTGCCGGTCTCGGCCATCACAGCGCGCAGGTTGCTGATGCGGCTGCCGTGCTCGGCGTAGTCACCGTGGGAGAAGTTCAGGCGCATGACGTTCATGCCGGCGTCCAGCATTTTGGCCAGCATTTCTTTGGATTCGGTCTTCGGACCGATGGTGCAGACAATTTTGGTCTTTTTCATGTCAATCTTCATGGTTAAGGAATTTCCGCCGAGCAATATACACCAGTTTTTGGAATCTTTTTATGATCCAGAAACAACGTTTTGACCAGATAACGTTTTCTTTTCAGGGATAACGTTTTCCTGTGAGTCACATTTTAGAGCATACGGCCACAGGTTCGGGCTGAAGGGATACAAATGTTGCCATCTGTGGTTGTTTGGCCGGGTTGAGGTTCAGATGTTGTAAAATGACCACCCGTCCGCTGTCACCGTCTTGTCACCGGCTTGCGCAAAAATGTTAGTTCATTGGCGCAAGGGTGAAGGAGGTCGGGATGAAAAACAGCCATGAAACCGGATGGGCTCTGCTCTTGCTGGGCGCCGCCCTGCTGCTGGTTCAGATGCTGCCAGCCCGCTACTGGCCTGACAATGCCGGTCTGCTGGCGATCTTCTCCCATCCGGTGAAAGGGGAGGCGGCCGCCGAGGGATTGGCGTGGCGAGAGTGGCAGGATCACAGTGCAGCGACCCGGATGGCGCTTCGTGTAGCCCGACCGCTGCCGGATGCTCCTCAGCCTTGATATCTATTGCCGATTACCTGTCGTGAAGGCGTGAAATTATCAACCATTGGTTGATAGTTCTTATCTATCTTGCTGGATTGTTCACCTTTAATGGCTGGGGGATAATCGATTCCAACAGCGATATCCCCTCCGGTATCGCCCCTGATACTTTGTTGGAGTCTGCTTTATGTCCCTCGCCCCCGTCTGGTTTATCTCGCACGGCGCACCGGATCTGGTGCTGCGTGAGCAACCCGCCACCCGCTTTCTGCGAACCCTGCGTCTGGGTGAGCTCAAGGGGCTGGTGGTCATCTCCGCCCACTGGTTCAGCCGCGAGTTACAGATCAACGTCGAGCCCAAACCGGCCTTGATGTACGACTTTTACGGTTTTCCCGAGCCCCTCTACCGGATGCGCTGGCCTGCCAGCAGCCCCGAGTGGCTGCAACAAGGGGTGAGCGACCAGCTGGCACTGGCCGGACTGACCGCCACCCAGGTGCGGCGCGAGCTGGATCACGGGGTCTGGTCGCCGCTCTCCCTGATCGACCCAAACAGCGAGATCCCGCTGGTGCAGATCTCCATTCCCGCGAGCTTCACCCCGGCCCAGTTGTGGCAACTGGGAGAGGTATTGGGGGCGCTGCGCAGTCAGGGGATTGGCATCCTCGCCTCCGGCGCCATCACCCACAACCTGCGGGCGCTGGCACCGGAAGGCTCGCCAGTGCCGGAGTGGGCCAGCCAGTTTGTCGACTGGCTGGAGCAGAAGATGGCCGACGAGGATCGGCTGGCGCTGCTCGACTATCGCCAGCAGGCCCCCGGAGCGGTGGAGTCTCATCCCCACGATGATCATCTGCGCCCGCTCTTTGTTGCGTTGGGGTCGGCCGATGGTGTGGCGCCCACCCGGCTGCACGAAAGCTGGGATGGCGGCAGCCTCTATATGGGCGCCTACCGCTTCGGCTGATAGCCTCTCAACAAGACCCCGCCAATTGGCGGGGTCTTGTTATTTTCGGCGTAGTGATTTAGCCGATGGTAGTGGTGATTGAGCTGATGCTACTCAGGGGACCACTACCCGGCTCTCGCCGCCGCCGAGGGCTTCGACTCTGATCTGCACGCCAATCCGTTCTACCAGCGTCTGGACGTGGGAGATGACCCCGATCTGGCGACCGGCGGCCTGCAGGGAGTCGAGGCTGGCGAGCGCCAGATCCAGACTGTCCGGATCGAGGGTGCCGAACCCTTCGTCAATAAACAGCGACTCGACCTGGGTCTGGCGTGACGAGAGGCTGGAGAGGGCCAGCGCCAGCGCCAGCGACACCAGAAAACTCTCGCCGCCGGAGAGAGAGTCCACCGAGCGCACCTCGTCCCCCATATCGAGATCCACCACCTGCAGCGCCAGATCGGTGCCGGGCACCCGCTCCAGTCGGTAGCGGGGCGAGAGCTCGGCGAGCTGGGCGTTGGCCTCCAGCAGCAGACGCTCGAGGGTGAGGCTCTGGGCGAAGGTGCGGAACTTGGCGCCGTTGGCCTGCCCGATCAGATCGCACAGCTGCTGCCAGTGGTCGGCCACCGCCTGCTGGGCGGCCAGTTCCTGTTGCAGGCTGCCCGCCTTGAGCGCTGCGGCTTCGGCCTGTGCCAGCTTGCTCTTGCACTCGAACAGCTGCTCTTCAAGGGCGCGACAACGGGCATCGAGCGCCGTCAGCTGCTCGCTCAGCTCTGCATCCGGCAGGGCGGCCAGCTCGGGATGGTGCTCGCGATAGCGATCCCGCTTGCTCTCCTCCAGCGCCAGCGCCCGTTGCCGCTCGGCAAGGCGGGTACGCGCTTCACCAAGGGCATCTTCCAGCCCTTGCAGGGCAGAGCGGCGAGCCTTGAGTTCATCGGGGCTGATGGCGAGCAGGCGGCGAAGGTCGTACTCGGCAATGCCAAGGGTGCTGGCGTGGGCAGCCCAGCGCCCCAGCACCTCCCGCTTGCGGCGGCTGCTGGTCTGCTTTTCCTGCTCCACATGGGTGAGGCGGGTCTTGAGTTCAGTCTGCCGCTCCCGCAGAGCACGGCCGCCGCTTTGCATCAGCTCCAGTTCGCTGGCGAGTTGTTGCAGTCGTTGCTGCCAGCGGCTCTCGACCAGCGGGATCTCCTCGCCACCCAGACAGGCGGCACGGCTGGTGAGCAGCCCCTGACGCTGCTGTTCGTGCTCCTTGTAGTCCCGCTCGAGTTTGTGCAGCAGCTCGCGCTGGGTCTGCAGGCGTGCCTCCTGCGCACTCAGGGCGGGGGTGAGGCTGGCGATCTCGCTGGCCAGCCGCTCCCACTCGCTCTGGCCGTGCAGCCAGGCTTCGCAGGCTCGCTGCCACTCGTGCCACTGCTGGCTGCCGAGCCACTGGCGCCACGGTTGGCCGCCCATCTGCTCGTCGAGGCGGTGGGCGCCTTGCTCAAGGCGCTGGCGCAGGGTCGCCTCCTGCTCGCCCATCCCCTTCACTTCCCCTTCCAGCGCGATGCGCTGGCGATCGGCCTCCTGCCACTGCTGGTCAAACTGCTGGTGCTGGGCAGCCAGTTGGCTCAGTTGCTGACGCACCCCTTGCAGCTGTTGCTGACCAAGCTGGGCCTGACGCAGCTGCTGCTGGCTCTGGGCCAACCCCTGCTCCAGCGCCTGGCCACGGCCAAGCAATGTGCTCATCAGCTCGTTCCACTCAATGGGGCTCTGGCGCAGCGGCAGCGGATGGTCGAGCAGGGTATCGCCCCCCAGCTGTTGCCAGCGCTGGGTCAGCTGCTCGGCGCGGGTTTCCAGCTCCGGCAGATGTTGCTGACGCACCGCCAGCTGGCGGGCCAGCTCCTGACGCTCGCTCTCGCACTGAATGTACTGATGGTTGAGCTGCTCCCATTCGAGTTCGAGGCTTCTGACCCGCTCCGCCAGCTGAGCCAGGATCCCCGCCACCTGGGGCTGGCTCTGGCTGTAGGGGTGCTCCCCGGAACCGCACAGCGGGCAAGGTTCGCCATCGCTCAGGATATGGCGATACTGCTCGAAGCTGGCGATAGCGCGGGACTGCTCCAGCGCGTGGCGCGCCTCATCCCGCTGCAGGGCGAGCCGCTCGCGGGCCGGTGCCAGCTCTTCGCTTAGGGTGGCGAGCTTGCCCAGCGCCTGCTCCAGCTGGGCAATCTCCTGCTGCAAGCGGCCATGTTGCTCGCCGTGGTTGCGGCCATAATCGGCCAGCTCCAGCAGCTGACGCAGCTGACCCAGCTGTTCGGTCTGCTGCTGCCACTGCTCCTGCGCCTTGGCGAGGCGGCTCTCCCACTGTTGCTCCTGCAGCTCGTTCTGTTGCTGTTGCAGCCTGTCTTGTTCATGTTGCCAGTAGTCGCGCTCCTGCTGACCTTGCTCCAGTTGGCGCTGCAACTGTTGCAGGGCGCGCAGCTTGTGATCCCGCAGGGTGAGCAGCTGTTGCAGCTTGTCGGCATCCTCGGCCCAATCCTGCATGGCGGTGAGCAGGGGCTGCCACTGGCGGGCCACCGGTGCCAGCTCCTTGTGCTCTTCGAGCCAAAGGCCCCACTGCTGGTGCTGCTGCTTGAGCAGCTCCACCTGTCTGCTCTGCTCGCGCCAGCCCTGCTCGAGGGTGAGTTGCACTTCTCGCTCCTGCGCCCCCTCCTGCTGGATCTTCTGCAACTGCTGCACTTTTTCCCGGATGCGGGTATCGAGCTCCTGCGCCCGCTTGAGTTCGGGTTGCAGGGCGCCCCACTCCCGCTCGGCGGCAATCTTCTCCGCCAGCAACTGCTGTTCGGTCAGCGCGCTCTGCTGGGTCTGCTCCTCGAGCTTGGCCAGCTCTGGGCCCAGCTCGGCGATCACCTTCTCCTGCTGCTGCACCTCAAGGGTGAGGCGGGCCAGCTCGTCGTGATCGGCGCGGGCTACTTGGGCCTGTTCGGCACGTGCAAACTCCTCGCGCTCGGGGGCCGCGGCGCCGTGGGCCTGCAGGGCGGCATCGAGCGCCGCCTGTCCCTCGGCGCAGCCCTGCAGCTGGGCGGCAATACGGCTGTTGAGGTCGCGCAAGTCCTGCATCAGCTGCTGCTGTTGCTGCTCGTGTTTGAGGGTGGTGGAGAGGCTTACCTGCTGGCTTACCCACTGTTCGCGGGTGGCCTCGTCCATCAGCGCCACATCGCCGAGGCGCTGGGCGATGGTGGCCAGCTTCTGCTGCTCTTCCCGTGCCCGTTCATAGGTCTGGATGGAGATGGCGGAGTAGAGCTCGGTGCCGGTCATCCGTTCGAGCAGGGCGGAGCGCTCGTTGGCATCCGATTTGAGGAAGGCGGCAAATTCCCCCTGCGGCAGGATCACCGCGCGGCGGAACTGCTCCCAGGAGAGACCCACCAGCTCGTCGATGCGATCCTGCAGCTCCCGCTTGCTGCCGGAGAAAACCTGCCCTGACTCCACATCGGTCAGGGTTCGCTCCTGCGCCTGAAAACGCCCCTCCGAGCGGTTTCGCGCCCGGCGCACCGCCCAGCGGGCCAGCCAAATGCGGCCATCGCAGCCACGAAACTGCACCTCGGCAAAGCCGCTGGCGTGGCCGCGACTGAGGATGCCACGCACGTCGTTGGCCTTGAGCTTCTCTTCGTCATCCATGCGGCCCACTTCGGCCACGTTCTTGCGATTGGCAATAAAGCGCGGCATCTCGTCGTAGAGGGCCAGACAAATGGCGTCGAGCAATGTGCTCTTGCCCGCGCCAGTGTTGCCGGTGATGGCAAACAGACCGGCGGCGCCGAGCGCCCCCCTGGTAAAGTCGATGGTGAAGGGGCCGGTCAGACTGGCCAGATTCTCACCTGACAGAGACAAGATTTTCATTGGTTTGACTCCTTCACCTGCTCCAGGATCTCTTCAAACGAGGCGACCAGTTGTGCTTCGGGTTCCCCCTCGAACTGGCGCTGATAGCAGAGGCGAAACACCTCGGTGGGGGAGAGCTCATCGAGCCTGCGCCGCTCGCGACCATCGGCCAGCCCTTCGCCCGAGCCCTGATACTGGGTGCTGATGCGGGCCAGACGCACCGGTTTGTCTGCGATTGCGGCGAGAATGCGCTCGCGGATGCGCGCTTCTGGCTTGGGCAGCAGCAGCCGCACTTCGAGGAAGGGTTGTGCCTCTTGTGGACAAGCAGGCAGCTCGAGCGATGCGATGGCTTGGAGTGCGTCGTCGAGGCTGCTCTGGGGCAGGCGGATCATCTCCACCGCGCGGGGTACAGGGATCCGCTCCAGCCCGGCCAGTTTCCCCTCTGAAAAGGTCACTTCCAGCACCTGATGGTTGTAGTTGGCTTCGGCCAGCGAAAGCGGCAGCGGCGAGCCGCTGTAGTGCACCCCCTCGGCCGGGCTCTGGGCCAGATGGAGGTGGCCGAGCGCCGTGTAGTCGGCACCGGCAAAGAGTTCGGCAGGCAGTGCGTGTTGGTTGCCGCCGAGCACCCGCCGCTCCGACAGCTCCGAGAGCTGGCCCGCCGCCAGATAGGCATGGCCCATGGCGATGAGCGGCAGACCCTCCCCGCAGCGGGCGCGCCCTTCGGCCAATACCTCGGCGTAGATTTGGCGTACCCCTTCGATCAGCCGGTCCTGCCCTTCTTCCAACGGCTCCACCCGCAAGTCGCTGCTGCGCAGGAACGGCACGGCGGCGCACCAGGCGGCAATGTTGCCCTCCTTGTCTTGCAGCGCTACCAGCAGGCGGTCGGTCTCGAGCTTGCCCTCACTGTCGCGACTGATGCTGCCCACCAGATGCAGATCAAAGGCGCGCAGCAGCTCGTGGGGGGCATCGAGCTTGGAGGGAGAGTCGTGGTTGCCGCCGATCAGCACCATGTTGAGGTGGGGCATCTCGGCGCGCAGCCGCGCCAGAAAACGGTAGAGTTGTTGCCAGGCGCTGGCGGGCGGATTGGCGGTATCAAACAGATCGCCCGCTACCAACAGGGCGTCGATCTCGCGCGCCTTGAGGGTGTCGCTTAGCCAGTCGAGGAAGGCATCGTGTTCAAAACGGCGGTCATGACCATGGAGTTGATGGCCAAGATGCCAGTCGGCGGTATGGAGGATTTTCATTGGAAAGCAGCCCGGTTGCAGGGACGATGCCTATGGCACCCGATGGAGACAAGATGAGGATGCCCCGTGCTTTTTTCAAGTAAAACAGCGGTCTGTCATCAGTTCATGCGGGTTCGCAGCACATCTTGTACTGGGGGTGACCGGTGAGAGGATCGGACTCTTCACCCTTGATGACGAAACCGTGGCGACGATAGAAACGTACCGCCTGATCGTTCTCGACGAAGACCCGGGCGTAGAGCGACGCCCCCTGACGCTTGGCCTCCTGCAGCAGGGCGTGGCCGACACCGCGACCCTGACGGTCGGGACGCACAAAGAGGGCGGCGAGATAGTTGTCCACCAGCGCCATAAAGCCGAGCAGATCGCCGCGCTCCTCGAACACCCAGATGGCGGCACGATCGAGATAGCGGGTACGCAGATCCTCCTGGGCCTGCCACCAGCAGGAGGCATCGACGAAATCGTGGGCCTGCAGGGAGGCCAGCAGCCAGATTTCGACGATCTCTTCCATATCTTCCGGGCGACTGGGCCGCAACATAAATCCATCCTTGGTAACAACTTGTACACTCGCAGTCTAGGGGAACTTGACGGCCGTTCAGGTGATATAAATGAGACCCTGTGAGGTCGATCGCCCTTTATTTAGCGAGAATGATTGGCTGATCACAAAGCGCCTCTCTAGTACAATGCCCGCCGGACAATCTAGAGACCGAGGACGCCATGTGGTTTAAAAACCTGCAGATTTATCGCTTTACCCGCCCCTTTGACCTGACCGTGGATCAGCTGGAAACCCAGCTGGAAGCCTGTGCCTTCACCCCTTGCGGCAGTCAGGACATCTCCCGTTTCGGGTGGGTCAAGCCCCTTGGCAAATTCGGCTCAACCCTGACCCACTCTGCCTCCGGCCACATCCTCATCTGCGCCCGCAAAGAGGAGAAGATGCTCCCCGGCACCGTGGTCAAGGAGATGCTGGCCGAGAAGGTAGAAGCGATCGAGTTCGAACAGGGACGCGCCCTCAAGAAGAAAGAGAAGGAAGCGCTGAAAGAGGAGATCCTCCACACCCTGCTGCCCCGTGCCTTCAGTCGTACCAGCCAGACCTTCGCCTGGATCAATCCGGCCGACAATTTGATGGTGGTGGATGCAGGTTCTGCCAAGAAGGCGGACGATCTGCTGGCGCTGCTGCGCAAATCCATCGGCTCCCTGCCGGTGGTGCCGGTGGCCCTCAAGAACCCGCCCGAGATCACCATGACCGAGTGGCTGAACGAGGGCAATCTGCCAGCCTCCTTCACTCTGGAAGACGAAGCCGAGCTGCGCAGTGCCATGGAGCACGGCGGCATCATCCGCTGCAAGCAGCAGGATCTGATGACGGATGAAATCAAGAACCACCTGGCCAACGACAAGCTGGTGACCAAGCTGGCCCTCAACTGGGGCGAGACCGTCAGCTTCGTGCTGGGGGATGATCTCTCCATCAAACGCCTGAAATTCAGCGAAGAGCTGCGCGAGCAGAACGACGATGTCACCAGCGAAGATCCGGCCGCCCGTCTGGATGCGGACTTCGCGCTGGTGACCTCCGAGCTGTCCCAGTTTATCCCGGCGCTGTTTGCTGCCCTGGGTGGCGAAGAGCAGTCCATCTAACCGGACTTGCGCCTGTTTGGCCTCTGCCATCCCATCGTAAAAACCGCCTTCGGGCGGTTTTTTTATATCTATTGCGGATTGCCATTATTGATAGATGAGTAAGATATTGATCTTGCTCAATAACTTGAGCTGTCAGCGCCAATCGTGACATAGTCCCCCTTCATGGTCATAAAACAGACAAGGAGAGTGTCATGTTGCGCAAACCTCTGGGGCTGGCTGTCGCCCTTGCCCTGCTGGCCGGTTGTGCCAGTGACAACGGCTTTCACTACACCCCGCCAGCCCAGACCCTGATCGCGCCAGAAGCCGCCAGTGGCTGGACCGACAAACAGGGCTGGCAGGGCCATGACTTCATGGTGGCGGCCGCCAACCCGCTGGCGGTGGATGCGGGCTACCAGATCATCAAGGCCGGTGGCAGTGCTGTCGATGCCGCCATTGCGGTGCAGCTGGTGCTGACGCTGGTGGAGCCGCAATCTTCCGGGATCGGTGGCGGGACGCTGCTGCTGGTGTGGGATGGCCGCAAGGTGAGTGCGGTGGATGGCCGCGAGACGGCGCCGGCTGCCGCCACCGACCAGCTGTTTATGCAAGATGGCAAGCCGCTGGCGTTTTATGACGGGGTGGTCGGGGGCCGCTCGGTCGGCGTTCCCGGCACCCTGCGCGCTCTGGCACTGGCCCATCAGCGTTATGGCAAGTTGCCCTGGGCTGCGCTGTTCGAGCCCGCCATCACGCTGGCAGAACAAGGATTTGTAATAAGTCCACGGCTGGCCACATTGCTGGCCAAGGATCCCTATCTGGCACGGGATCCGCAGGCGCGAGCCTATTTCTATCAGACGGATGGCAGCCCCAAAACGGCGGGCACCCGGCTGACCAACCCGGCGCTGGCCAGGGTGTTGCGCACTCTGGCCACAGAGGGGGTGGATGCCTTCTATCAGGGGCCGCTGGCGGATGCCATGGTGGCCAAGGTTCGCCAGCATCCCACCAATCCCGGGGTACTGGCGGCCACCGATCTGGCCAGCTATCAGGCCAAACTGCGGGATGGCCTCTGCTTTGACTATCGCCAGAGCAAGATCTGCGGTTTCCCCACTCCCTCGTCCGGCACTCTGGCGCTCGGCCAGATTTTCGGCATGCTGGAGAGCCGTGATATGGCGGCCCTCAAGCCGATCACCACGAAGGAGGGGGGACTGGCTGCCTCCAGCGAGGCTATCCACCTCTACAGCGAAGCGGCGCGTCTGGCCTTCGCCGATCGCAACCAGTACGTCGCCGACAGCGATTTTGTCAGCGTGCCGGTGCAGGGGTTGCTGGACAAGGGCTATCTGGCCGAGCGCGGCAAGCTTGTCGGTCAGCACTCCATGGGGGTTGCCAAGCCCGGTACGCCTCCACTGGCGCTGGCGCGCGGCAAGGATGCGACCCCGGAACTCCCCTCTACCAGCCATGTCTCGATCGTCGACAAGGCGGGGATGGCCATCTCCATGACCAGCTCCATCGAGGATGGTTTCGGATCGCGTCAGATGGTCAACGGCTACCTGCTCAACAACCAGCTCACCGATTTCTCCTTCACCTCGGTGGATGCCGCCGGTCTGCCGGTGGCAAACCGGGTGGAGCCGGGCAAGCGGCCCCGCTCCTCCATGTCACCGCTGCTGGTGTTTGACAAGCCAAGCGGCGAGCTGACCATGACGCTGGGCTCGCCGGGGGGCTCCGCCATCATCAACTATGTGGGCAAGACCCTGCTCGGTACTCAGGATTGGGGCCTGAACCTGCAACAGGCCATCAACCTGCCCAACTTTGGCAGCCGCAACGGCCCCACCGAGCTGGAAGCGGGACGCACCCCCATGTCGGTGGTCGAGGGATTGAAGGAGAGGGGACACGAGGTGGTATTGAACGAGCAGACCTCCGGCCTGCAGGGGGTTGAGCGCAACGCTGGCGGCTGGTTTGGCGCTGCGGATCCGCGCCGGGAAGGGATCGCCAAGGGGGAGTGAGATTCCCATAGCAACAAGGCCAGCATGATGCTGGCCTTGTTGTTGATGGAGCGTGACGGAGCGCTTACTGGATACCCAGCAGCTCCACGTCGAAGATCAGGACTGATCCCGGCGGGATTTTGCCAGCGGCGCGGTCGCCGTAGGCGAGGTTGGCGGGGATGTAGAAACGGGTCTTCTCACCTTCCACCATCAGCTGTACCCCTTCGGTCCAGCCAGCGATCACCTGATTGAGGCCAAACTCGATGGGCTCGCCACGGGCGACCGAGCTGTCAAAGACGGTGCCGTCCAGCAGCTTGCCCTCGTAATGCACCTTCACCTTGCTGGTGGCGGTGGGGTGAACGGTGCCGGTGCCCGGGGTCAGCACTTCGTACTGCAGGCCGGAGGCGGTGGTGGTTACCAGCGGCTTCTCCTTGTTGCTGGCGAGGAACTCGGCGCCAATCCGCACGTTGTCAGCCGCCAGCTTCTTGTTGTTGCTGCTGGAGTAGAAGTAGTAGGCCACACCGGCGATGAGCAGCGCGATCAGTATGAATTTCATCGGTTTTTCCTGTTCCATGAAATGTAAAAAGTGCAATGAGGACGCCATCTTATCGCGCACCGCCCCTGATGGCGAGCCACAGGGCGGGAGGATGTGAGCGGGCAGGCAAAGCCCGGCGAGCTGGACGCAAAAAGGGGCGAGTCGCTGACTCGCCCCTTTTCATGGCAGCTGCGCTTACTTGGCGGCCACCATCATCAGGGCGGGCAGGGCGAAGAAGAGACCCGTTACATAACCCAGAGCCAGCAGCTTGTTCTCGCTGCCTACCCGGGCCAGCCCCTCGGCGGCGCGCACCGGCAGGTCGCGCAGGAAGGGGATGCCATAGATGGTGACCACGGCAAAGAGGTTGAACAGCACGTGGACCAGCGCGATGGTCAGGGCCAGCTGGGCACCGGCTCCACTGATGGCGGTGGCAGCCAGCAGGGCGGTAATGGTGGTCCCGATATTGGCCCCCAGAGTGAAGGGGTAGAGCTGACGGGTGCTGAACACGCCGCCGCCGGCCAGCGGGATCATCAGGCTGGTAGTGGTGGAGGAGGACTGCACCATGATGGTCACCAGCGCACCGGAGGTGATGCCGGTCAGCGGGCCACGGCCCAGCGCCTTGTGCAGCACCTCTTTGGCACGGCCAACCAGTACCTGTTGCAGCACTTTGCCGAGATAAGTGACGCAGGCGAGGATCAGCAGGATACCGATGACGATAGTGGCGATGGCGGCACCCTTGCCCGGCAGGAAGGCGACGGCGCTGTCAATCAGCTGCTGGGCCGGTGCGGTCAGCGGCTTCATGAAGTCCATGCCCTTCATCGACATGTTGGCGGAGCCTACCAGCAGGTTGGCCAGCCACTCGGCGCTGTGTTGCAGCAGGCCGAACATCAGCTCCAGCGGCAGGAAGATGAACACCGCCAGCAGGTTGAAGAAGTCGTGCACGGTGGCGGCGGCGAAGGCGCGGCGGAACTCGGCGCGATCCCGCACATGGCCCATGGAGACGATGGTGTTGGTGATGGTGGTGCCGAGGTTGGCACCCATCACCATGGGGATGGCCATGCTGATGGGCAGGCCGCCAGCCACCAGACCGACGATCACCGAGGTGACGGTGCTGGAGGATTGCACCAGCGCGGTAGCGAGAATACCCAGCAGCAGGGCGACAAAGGGGTTGTTGGCAAAGGCGAAGATCTGGGCTGCGCCCTCGGCGCCGCCGGAGAAATCTTTGAAGCCGTGGGAGATGGCGCCCACGGCAACCAGGATCAGGTAGACCAGTACGATGACACTCATCCAGTTGAACAGGGCGCGGGTCGCGGGCGGCTGTGACAAGGAGTGATGGTGTTGCATAAAGCCTCTTGAGACGGTCGTTCCGTCTTGGGTTGTTGATGACCCGCGCATTTAATCAGTGGTTAATGACAGAAATATGACAACGTGACATTTCGATGATGTTTTTATGACGACGAACTGCGGCGACAGGCGCTGACCGAGCCGGTTGGCTCTGGGGTGGCAAAAGGGGGGGACGAAAGCACTGCCGCCTTGTCAGCCGGAATGTGATCGCTACACTGCGCCCCTTTATTGGCAAGCAGGAGTAAACAAGATGATGCGTGCATGGATCCTCTCTCTGTCGCTGGGGCTGCTCTCGGCAGGGGCACAGGCCAGCCTGTTGAAAACCGACTGCAACCTCGACAAGGCCCTCAAAAACGAAGCGGTGAATGCCACTCTGGGAGTCAAGGGCAACTGTGATACCAGCAAGCTGGTGAAGCAGGAGAAAGAGAAGGTGAAAGCTGAGGTGCAAAAAGGCCGCAACGACCTGCTGGGCGAGAAGCGTGCCGACCTCAAGGAGAGCGGCAACGGTATGCAGCAGAAGATGGACAAGGCAAACCAGCAGCTGCACAAGGCGGAGCAGGATGCCAAGAGCATCGCTCGCGATCCGCTCAAGGCTGCGGCGACCGCCGTACTGGATAAGCAGTAAGCAGACCGGGCCCAAGCCCGTGTGACCGGCCACAGACCGGCAGCAAAAAGGGGAGCCATGGCTCCCCTTCTGTCTATCCATTATCCGCAAAGGATCAGGCGTCAGCCGCCTCTTCGTACTGGCGGAACGGGATGCGGAACACCGCCAGACGCAGGAACAGATAGGTTGCGCCGAGGCCCGCCCAGATCAGGCCCAGCTCCAGCGAGCTCTGCTCCAGGTTGATCCACAGAGCACCTATGGTGGCGGCGCCGAGCAACGGCATCAACAGGTAGATGACGTGATCCTTGAGGGTCTTGTTGCGCTTCTCGCGCACCCAGAACTGACCGATCACCGACAGGTTGACGAAGCTGAAGGCCACCAGTGCGCCGAAGTTGACCAGCGCCAGCGCGGTATCCAGATCAAACGACACGGCGGAGAGGGCCAGACCGCCCACCATCAGCACGTTGATAGCCGGAGTACGGTATTTCGGGTGGATGTAGCCAAATACCCGCTCCGGGATCATGCGGTCACGACCCATCACGTAGAGGATGCGCGACACACCGGCGTGAGCCGCCATGCCGGAGGCCAGTACCGCGACCGTGGTGCAGACCAGCACTACGGACTGGAAGAAGGTGCCGCCAACGTAGAGGGCGATCTCCGGCAGTACTGCATCCGGATGCTGGAAGCGGGCGAGGCTCGGGAAGTAGAGCTGCAGGCAGTAAGAGACCACCACGAAGATGATGCCGCCGATAAGGGCAGTCAGCACGATCGCTTTGGGGATCACCTTGCCAGCGTTCGGGGTCTCTTCGGAGAGGGAGCTCAGACCGTCAAAGCCCAGGAACGAGAAGCAGAGGATGGTGGCACCGGTAAAGAGCGGTACCAGCTGTGCTGACTCGAAGTGGAACGGACGGCTGCTCATCAGGGTGCCAGCCCCTTCACCGTGGTAGATGCCCCATGCCATCAGGCCGATAAAGAGGGTGATGATGGCCAGCTGGATCACCACGATCAGACCGTTGAAGTTGGCCACCAGATTGATGCCGCGCAGGTTCAGGAAGGTCATCACGGTCACCAGACCGAAGATGAACACCCAGGGCTCGACGCCCGGGAACATGGCGGTCAGGTAGATCTTGGCCAGCAGAATGTTGATCATCGGCATGAACATGTAGTCGAGCAGGGATGACCAGCCGACCATGAAACCGACGTAGGGGTTGAACACCTTCTGGGCATAGGTATAGGCAGAGCCCGCAGAGGGGAACTTGCGTACCAGATGACCGTAGCTGAAAGCGGTGAGCAGGATGCCACCCAGAGCCAGCAGATAGGCGGTGGCGACCCGGCCATCGGTGATGTCACCGACGATGGCGAAGGTGTCGAAGACAGCCATGGGGGTCAGATAGGCCAGACCCATCACAATCACTTGTGTCAGGGTAAGGGTCTTGAGCAGCTTGGCGTTTTGCGATGCCATTACGCTTTCTCCTCAATCAGTGCCGCAGCACGTGCTTGCAACGAGCGCAGGGATACGATGGATTCGCAAGCCTGTACATCAAGGGCGCCGGGGAGGCGCATACCGGGCTGTACCGGCAGGAAAGCATTAAAACGCCCCATTGTTATCCTCTCAACGTCGGGAGATTGTTTGGCAATCTCGGATATCACTTCCGGAAATGTTCCGGCCTCTTGTGGTGGGTTTGTACTGCACTTCAAAATAGAAAAACCGATGTCGCAGTGAACATCGGTCCTTTATTGGCGGCGTATTGTGCATTCGGTCAGCCCCCTTGACAAGCAAAAAAGGGCGGATTAACGCATTTTTTTGCATACGCAGGGGGCGGGTAAGTGGTCACTCGCCCCCGGCAGCCGTCCCCGAGCCGCTCCCCCCTTTTCGGGGGGAAGAGAACCCTGTCGTAACGTATGAAAAGTCGGCAAATCGGGGCTGCAGGGTGCATAGCGCCTCAACATTGATCCTGATCATATTTGCCGGCGTTCCCCCGTGCTCGAGTCCTGCGATCTTATCGGCTGGCGGGGGATGGGAGGGGGTGAAATGGAAAAAGAGTGATTGCATATCCATTCACATTAGTGACTAATGATAGGAGGCGACGCGGCTCGGGCCATGGCACGGCGAGCGGTCCGGCTGGGTAGTTATTTGAAATCAGTCACACTTCCTGCAGAAACCGCGTTTCTGGCAACCAGCTCGCCGCAAAAACAACAAGGAGCCCGCAGGCTCCTTGTTTTGTATGGCGGTATGGTTGAGCCGCGATTACTGGGCGATCTCCACCTTGTCAGCAGGTTGTAGCGGGATGCGGAACACGGTGAGGCGCAGGAACAGGTAGATGGCACCCAGCGCCGCCCAGATCAGCCCCAGCTCGAAGGAGGCGGGTTCCAGATTGAGCCACAACACCCCGATGCAGGCGGCGCCACAGAGCGGCAGCAGCAGGTACATCAGGTGATCCTTGAGACACTTGTTGCGGCCTAGCTTCACATAGAAGTGGGCAATCACCGCCAGATTGACGAAGGTGAAGGCCACCAGGGCGCCAAAGTTGATCAGTGCCAGTGCCATCTCGAGATCGAACGATACCGCGGAGAGGGCCAGCAGACCGACCAGCAGCACATTGCATGCCGGGGTCTGCCACTTCGGATGCACATAGGAGAAGAAGCGACTCGGCAGAGCGCGATCACGACCCATTACATAAAGCAGGCGCGACACCCCGGCGTGAGAGGCGAGTCCCGAGGCCAGCACCGCCACCGTAGTGCAGACCAGTACCACCGCCTGGAACAGTTTGCCACCGACATAGAGAGCGATCTCCGGCAGGACTGCATCCGGTTGCTTGAAGCGGGAGATGTCCGGGAAGTAGAGCTGCAGGAAGTAGGACGTGCTGACAAACAGCACACCGCCGATCAGCGCCGTCAGCACGATGGCGCGGGGGATCACCCGATCCGCGTCCGGGGTCTCTTCCGACAGGGTGCTGATGGCATCAAAGCCGAGGAACGACAGACAGAGGATGGAGGCACCCATCAACAACGGCGAGATGTTGATCTGCTCGGAGAAGAAGGGACGGCTGCTGGCCACGGTCCCCAACCCTTCACCGTTGTGGACGCCCCAGGCGATCAGGCCGATGAAGACGGCGATAATACTGAACTGCATGATGACGATCAGGCTGTTGAAGTTGGCCACCAGCTTGATGCCGCGCAGGTTGAGTATGGTCATCACCGCGGCCAGTCCGAAGATATAGGTCCAGGGCTCCACCTCGGGGAAGAGAGCCTGCAGATAGATCTTGGCCAGCAGCATGTTGATCATCGGCATGAACATATAGTCGAGCAGGGAGGTCCAGCCCACCATAAAGCCGACATAGGGGTGAAACACCTTCTGGGCATAGGTATAGGCGGAGCCTGCCGACGGGAACTTGCGTACCAGATGGCCGTAGCTCAGGGCTGTGAACAACATGCCGATGAGGGCAAAGAGGTAGGCGGTCGGCACATGGCCTTCGGTAATTTCGGTGACGATGCCGAAGGTATCGAATACCGCCATGGGAGTGAGGTAGGCAAGACCCATGACCACGACCTGCCACAGTTTCAGGGTCTTTTTCAGACCAACCGGTTGGGCGTTCATCATGCCTGTTCCTCACGCGGTGCCAGGGCGGCACACTCCATCAACGAAACCGGGAGAGAGGCCCGGAAATCAAGGGCGCCGGGGTGGCGCGCGCCGGTCAGAGCCGGCAGGAAAGCATAGAGATGCCCCATGTTGTTCCTCACAGAATGTGGTGTCGGGAGATTGCTGCCAATCTCGCTATCTTTTCCGGGGGTGATCCGGCCTCGTTTATGGGTTTGTTCGCTGCACAAAAAAGGACCGGTGAGATGTGGTGATACCGGTCCTTGCAGTGGCGGCGCATTGTGCATTTGCAGGGCCCCCTTGACAAGTAAAAAAGGGGGGCGAAACTGCATTTTTTTGCACAGGTTAGCGATTGCTTTCCTGCTGGTCAGTCCAGCACGGCCTCCAGCGATTTTTCAAGGAGTCGCAACCCTTCGTCAATCACTGCCGCAGGGGCGGTCAGGGGGGCGAGAAAACGGATGACATTTGCGCGCACCCCGCATGAGAGCAGGATCAGACCGCGTTTGCCCGCCTCGGTCACCAGACGTTTGGTGAGGTCGGGATCGGGCCGGCTGGCATCACGTTGTTTCACCAGTTCCATGGCCACCATGGCTCCGGGTCCACGAATTTGACCTATGCAGTCAAAACGCTCGGCTATGCGTTCCAGTCCCGCCTTGATCTGCTCACCTTGCGCCTGGGCCTTCTGGTTGAGCTGCTCCTCTTCGATCACCTGCAACACCGCCAGCGCGGCGGCGCAGGCAATGGGGGAACCGGCATAGGTGCCACCCAGGCCCCCCGGCTTGGCGGCGTTCATGATCTCTGCCTTGCCGACTACTGCAGAGAGCGGGAAGCCCCCCGCCAGACTCTTGGCCAGGGTCATGATGTCCGGCTCGATGCCGGCATACTCGGTGGCGAAGGTCTTGCCGGTGCGGCAGAAGCCGCTCTGGATCTCGTCACAGATGAGCAGAATGCCGTGCTGATCGCAGATGCTGCGCAGCTTTTGCATAAAGCTCGCGGAGGCAGGATAGAAGCCACCTTCTCCCTGTACCGGCTCGATGATGATGGCGGCAACGCGGGAGGGTTCGATGTCGGCGCTGAAGCAGAGATCGAGGGCGTACAGGGCATCCTCTTCACTTACCCCCAGATAGTCGGCGGGGAAGGGGATGTGGTAGACCTCACCCGGGAAGGGGCCAAAGCCGGTCTTGTAGGGGACCACCTTGCCGGTGAGCGCCATCCCCATCATGGTGCGGCCGTGAAAGCCCCCCTTGAAAGCGATGGTGCCGCTGCGACCGGTATGGGCGCGGGCGATCTTGATGGCGTTCTCGACTGCCTCGGCACCGGTGGAGAGAAACAGGGTGCGTTTCGGGGTCGGGCCGGGCACCAGGGCGTTGAGCTTTTCGGCAAGCTCGATATAGCCCGGGTAAGGGGTGACCTGAAAGCAGGTGTGGCTGAATTTTTCCAGCTGCTCGCGCACCGCCGCCACCACCTTCGGGTGGTTGTGGCCGGTGTTGAGCACGGCGATGCCGGAGGCAAAGTCGATGTAGCGGTTGCCCTCCACATCCCACAGCTCGGCATTTTGCGCACGGTCGATAAAGACCGGCAGCAGGGTGCCGACGCCGTTGACCACGGCCGCTTCACGGCGTGCTTGCCACGCCTTGTTTGATTCTGACTGACTCATCTTTCCTCCCTGAGGGGCCGCAGCCCCGGATATTCCCTGAAAATGTGGTGGGCGATCTGGCGCCCATTACCGCCGAACAGCCCATCGGGCCAGATCGGCGGCCTGTCGTCTCTGTTTTACTGCCCTAGCGAATGGCGCCAAAGCAGAGATATTTGGTCTCCAGATACTCCTCCAGCCCCTCGGCGGCCCCTTCCCGGCCCAGACCTGACTCCTTGATGCCGCCGAAGGGAGCCAGCTCAGTTGAAATGATCCCCTCGTTGATGCCGACCATGCCGTATTCAAGCTGCTCGGCGACGCGCCAGACACGGGCGATATCGCGGCCATAGAAGTAGGCGGCGAGCCCATAAGGGGTATCGTTAGCCAGCGCGATGGCTTCAGCTTCCGTCTCGAAGCGCACCAGCGGGGCGACCGGGCCGAAGATCTCCTCCTGCAGGATGGGGTTGGTTTTATCCACCTTGCCCAAAATGGTGGGTTGGTAGAAGAGGGGGCCGGCGGGGTGGGCTTCGCCCCCCTGCAGCACTTCGGCACCGGCGGCGACTGATTGCTGCACCAACTCGGCCACCTTGCTGGCGGCAGCCGGGTTGATAAGCGGGCCGATCTGGGTGCCCTCCGCCATACCATCTCCCACCTTGAAGGCTCTGACGGCAGCGGTCAGCTTCTCGGCGAAGGCGTCATAGACACTGGCCTGCACCAGAATGCGGTTGGCACAGACGCAGGTTTGCCCGGCGTTGCGGTATTTGGAGGCGAGTGCCCCGGCCACGGCGGCGTCGAGGTCGGCGTCGTCAAAGACGATAAAGGGGGCGTTACCGCCCAGCTCCAGCGACAGCTTTTTCATGGTGTCGGCGCATTGGCGCATCAGCAGCTTGCCGATGCGGGTGGAGCCGGTGAAGGAGAGCTTGCGCACCACCGGATTGCTGCACAGCTCGTTGCCCACCGCGTTCGCCTGATGGCTGGTGACGATATTGATGACACCGGCGGGGATGCCCGCCTGCTCGGCCAACACCGCCAGCGCCAGCGCGCAGAGCGGCGTTTCTGCGGCGGGTTTGATGACGATGGTGCAACCCGCTGCCAGCGCAGGGCCCGCCTTGCGGGTGATCATGGCAATGGGGAAGTTCCACGGAGTGATGGCGGCGACTACCCCGACCGGCTGCTTGATGGTGGCCAGCCGGCGATCGCCGCTAAAACCCGGGATGGTGCGGCCGTAGGCGCGCTTGCCCTCCTCGGCGAACCACTGGATAAAGCTGGCGCCATAGGCCACCTCGCCCTTGGCTTCCGCCAGCGGCTTGCCCTGCTCGCAGGTCATGATGCGCGCCAGCTCGTCGCTATGGGCTGTGATGGCGGCAAACCAGGCGTAGAGCTTGTTGCTGCGCTCCTTGGCGGTCAGCGCAGCCCAGGCGGGTTGCGCCGCGTGGGCGGCCGCGATGGCGCGGCGGGTATCCTCGGCATCCAGGTCGGGCACCTGGGTAATGACGGCCCCGCTGGCGGGGTTGGTGACCTCGAAGGTGCGGCCGCTGGCGGCCTCGCACCACTGTCCATCTATATAGGCGCGGGATGTGATCAAGCTGGAGTGGGATGTTGTTCCTGACATGAGAAGCCTCGAGTGTGGGTCAGAGCAGCTGGTTGCCGGAGTGAGCCGACCCTTCCTGCGCCGCTGCCGTATAAAATAATAAGCACAGGAAGACCATAATTTGAGCTGAAATGTTTTTCAAGTGTTAAATATATTTGAATTGCTGGGGGGCGCCATGCTAGAAAATGGGCTGTGTAGCGCGCTTTCTCCGGTTCGCTGGCAGGCTGCAAGTGGGCAGACGACCGGGGGATGGTAAATCAGGTGTGCAAAATAATGAACGGCTGTGCTGTGTAACATAGTGAACGGCAAGGGAAAGCTGGTTGGCTATTTTAACCAGCAGGGTAAACAGGCAGCGCCTGATCCGATGCGATCACGCGCAATCAGGAGAGGCTGATGATGCAAGGATGCAGACATAGCGCAGCAGGGGGCCTTTCATGAGCGGGCCACAGAGCCGGGAAGGCGTGGCTCGACCGTTGAGTGTGGCTGACGCCGGGGCGCGCACCATGGGGGAACGGCTGGCGGCGGTGCGCCATCAGCTGGGGCTCTCCCAGCGGCGAGCGGCCGAGTTGAGCGGCCTGACTCATGGCGCCATCTGCATGATCGAGCAGGACAAGGTGAGTCCCTCGGTCGCCTCCCTGCAAAAGCTGCTCACCATCTACGGCCTGCCGCTGTCGCGCTTCTTCGCCGAGGAGGAGAGCCGCACTCCGGAGGTGGTGATCAAGGCTGATCAGCTGATCGAGCTGGGCAGTCAGGGGGTCTCCCTCAAGCTGGTGCACAACGGCAACAACCGCCGCCAGCTCGGCTTTATGCTGGAGACCTATCCCCCCGGCACCGACACCGGCGGTCAGGTGACTCATCAGGGGGAGGAGGTCGGCACCGTGCTGGAGGGGTCGGTGATCCTGACGGTGGCGGGCCAGAGTTATCAGCTGGAGGCGGGCGACAGCTATGTGATCGACACCGGCGAGCCCCACAGTTTCAGCAATCCGTCGGGGCAGATCTGTCGCATCGTCAGCGCCCACACCCCGGCGAGCTTTTAATCCTGACAGTAGTTTGGCAACAGAACCGGTAAGGAAACAGGGATCATGACCGAACATGTAAACAGTTACTACGCAGCCAGTGCTAATAAACACGCGCCCTACCCGACATTGACCGAGCAGCTGGAGTGCGATGTCTGCGTCATCGGGGCGGGCTATACCGGCCTATCCAGCGCCCTGCATCTGGTGGAGAAGGGCTACAAGGTGGTGGTGCTGGAGGCTGCCCGGGTCGGCTTTGGCGCCAGCGGCCGCAACGGCGGCCAGATCGTCAACTCCTACAGCCGCGACATCGACACCATAGAAGCGAACTGCCCGCCGGATCAGGCCATGCTGCTCGGTTCCATGTTGTTTGAGGGGGGCCAGATCATCCGCGAGCGGATCAAGCGCTACAACATCCAGTGCGATCTGCAGGAGGGGGGCGTCTTTGCCGCCGAGACCGAGAAGCAGCTGCACGAGCTCAAATCCCAATACGCCCGCTGGCAGAAGTGGGGCAACGACCAGCTGGAGCTGCTCGATGCCAAGGGGGTGCGCGAGGTGGTCGCGAGCGATCGCTACGTCGGCGCCCTGCTCGACAAGAGTGGCGGCCATATTCACCCCCTCAATCTGGCGTTGGGGGAGGCTGAAGCCATCCGCATCCAGGGGGGCAGATCTTCGAACAATCCGCCGTCACCAGTATCACCCCGGGGCAGCCAGCCTTGGTCAAGACCGCCAAGGGGGCTGTGAAGGCGCGCTTTGTGGTGGTGGCGGGCAATGCCTACCTCGGTAATCTGGTGCCGGAACTGGCCAGCAAGAGCATGCCCTGTGGCACCCAGGTGATCGCCACCGAGGTGCTGGGAGAGGAGCGGGCCCGGTCACTCTTGCCGCAAAACTACTGTCTGGAGGATTGCAACTACCTGCTCGACTACTACCGTACCTCCGGCGATCACCGGCTGCTCTATGGCGGCGGTGTGGTCTATGGGGCGCGGGATCCGGCGGATATCGAGCGGCTGATCATCCCCAAGATGCTCAAGACCTTCCCGCAACTGGCCGACGTCAAGGTGGAGTACACCTGGACCGGCAACTTCCTGCTCACCCTGTCGCGGCTGCCGCAGTTTGGTCGCATCGGCCCCAACATCTACTACATGCAGGGCTACAGCGGCCACGGCGTCACCTGTACCCATCTGGCGGGCAAGCTGCTCTCAGAGGTGCTGAGCGGTCAGGCGGAGCGCTTCGATGCTTTTGCCAAACTGCCGCACTACCCCTTCCCGGGTGGCCGCCTCTTCCGTATTCCCTTTACCGCCGCGGGCGCCGCCTGGTACACCCTGCGCGACCGGTTGGGGGTATAAGAGCTGCCCAGCGAGAAATGTGGGCTGGTGGGTGCCGCTTAGATAACGCTGACGCCAGCACCTATATCGGAAACAACAAGGCCACCGCGAGGGTGGCCTTGTTTATCATGCAGCAGCGCGCTGATTAGCTGTAGAAGGCTTCAACGGTGCCTTTGAGCTTGATCAGGATGGGCTGACCACGGCGATCCAGCGCTTTGGGGGAGGGGATCTTTACCCAACCTTCGCTGATGCAGTACTCCTCGACATCGGTGCGCTCTTTGCCGTTCAGGCGAATACCGATCGGGTGCTCGAAGCAGGCGGCCACATAGTGAGGGCTGCGGGGATTGCAGGATAGGTGATCCGGCAGAGCCGGTTTGGTGTTGGTATCGCTCATCGATATAACCCGAAATGAATAAAAAGTGGGTCATTGTAGAGAATGCCGCCATGGCATTCAAGGCGGCCACAAAACAGGCAAAGTGTGCTCGCCATCGCTATGGGCGACCCGCTTATCCTTGTTGCCAATGCATCACCAGCTCGGGGTGGCCGCTATGCTCGCACAACTGCTGCTCACCCTCTTTGAAACCGTTGCGGGAATAGAAGCGCCGCGCCTGCTCATTTTCGGCGTAGACCGTCAACTCGAGTCGATCATATTGGGCTTTGAGGTGTTCGAGCAGTTGGCGACCCAACCCGTGTGATTGGTGATCTGGGGAGATAAACAGGGCGGCGACAGACCCCTGATACCAGGAGATAAAGCCCAGTAGCTGTCCATCCTCCTCATAACCCCAGCTCTTGCTGGCGGGCAGATAGATGTCCCGCATCGCTGCCCGTTGCTCATGCCAAAAGGCGGCGGGAATAAAGTCGTGGGCTTTTACCGATGCCTGATACCAGAGCTCGACGGCGACATCCAGATCGGTTGTTAATAATGGGCGGATCATAGTGGCCTCGACTGTGAAGAGTGGTCGCACGATATGCCCGCTCCATGTCGTGTTATCGGGCATATCGTTTATCGCAGGCTGACTCCTATTTGCGGGTCAGCTTGTCGAGGTAGCCCATGGCGAAGGCCGAGAGGACAAAGGTGATGTGGATCAGCAGGTACCACTTGATCTTGTCGTTGGGGAGGTTTTCGGCATTCATAAACACTTTGAGCAGGTGAATAGAGGAGATGGCGACAATGGAGGCGGCGACCTTGTTTTTCAG
The DNA here is from genome assembly GCF_051919665.1 of Aeromonas sp. 55A. Taxonomy (NCBI): domain Bacteria; kingdom Pseudomonadati; phylum Pseudomonadota; class Gammaproteobacteria; order Aeromonadales; family Aeromonadaceae; genus Aeromonas; species Aeromonas sp. 55A. The sequence goes on from NZ_JBQBEH010000008.1 coordinate 2,981,265, forward strand.
AGAGCCGGCATCGAGCTTGCCGAGCCACACCAGTTTGTCGCCCTCATCCCCGACATCGAGGCGCGAGACGAAGTTCTCATAGCCGGAAAACATCACCATCACGATAAGTCCCCCCACCAGGGTGATATCGATCAGCGACAGTGTGACCAGCACCAGATCCACCTCTTTCATCTCCAGTATGTTGGGCAGGATATGGAGGATCTCCTGAAAGAATTTCACTCCCAGTGCCAGCAGTATGAGGCTGAGCCCAAGATAAATGGGGGCCATGATCCAGCGGGATGCGTACATCAATCTTTCAAACATGTTTTCCATAGTGCGATTACAGGTCCATCAAATGGTTAACAAACGAGTCGGCCATAGCTTAACCGAGATGCCTCACATCTCAAGCATCTCGATAGCATATTGCTGAATTGGGTGGTGTCAGGCAGGAGTTTTTAACCCTGGGTAGGGCAGTGCTGCGGGTGGCAGAGGGCCCGTGGTCGGGCCTATCCGGTGTCAGGGAAGGTCCAGTGTAAAGCGGGCGCCGCCGAGGGGGGATTCATCGACCCGGATCTGGCCGCCGTAGCTGTGGACGATTTCGGTCACCACCGCCAGACCTATGCCCTGACCGGGTGAACTGTCTGCCCGCACGCCGCGCTGGAAGATCTGTTCCGATTTGGCCGGATCGATACCCGGGCCATCATCTTCCACTTCGATGCGCAGCCGCTCGAGATGACGGCGCACCGTCACCTTCACTTCGCTGATGGCAAACTTGCAGGCATTGTCGAGCAGGTTGCCCATCAGCTCCATCAGGTCACCCTGTTCGCCGTGAAAGAGGGCGTCATCATCGAACTTGAAGTGGGTTTGCAGCTTCTTGTGGCGATAAACCTTGGTCAGGCTGGCCAGCAGTTTTTCAATCAGCGGTACCGGCTCGGTACCCTTGCTGGCAAGGCGCTGGCGGCCGGTCACGGCCCGTCTGAGCTGATACTGGATCATCTGATCCATGGTGAGGATCTGCTCGTTGATGTTGTCATGGATCTCCCGCCCCAGCTTCACTTCGCGGGTGGTGATCTGGATCAGCGCCAGCCGGGTTTTCAGGCTGTGGGCGAGATCGTTGAGGGCGTGCTGGTAGCGCTGGGTCTGCTGGCGTTCGTTCTCCAGCAGCTGGTTGATGGAGTCGGTCAGCGGGGCCAGCTCCCGCTCAAAATCGCTCGAGAGGTCATCGCGCTTGCCGGCCCGGATATCGTCGATCTGACGGGCGATGGTGCGCAGTGAGCTGAGGCTCCAGAAGGTGGTGAGCAGCAGCAGCCCGGCCAGCAGCATATAGGCGAGCAGCGCCTGTTTGGCGGTCTGGTAGAGATAGGTGCGGGACTCTTCGTGATAGCGTTTGGCCGAGTCGATCATCACCACGTAGTAGGCGGTGGTGCCGCTGCCGGGATTGCGGATAAACCGCAGGCTGTAGACGAAGTAGCTCTCGCCGTTCTTGATGGTGTGCTTCTTGAAGAAGTAGTCGAGATCCATCCCCCCCAGATACTTCATCAGATCGCCGCAGATGGTCTGTTTGGCCTTGATCACCTCCGGCATATGGAGGCTCGACCAGACCAGATCGCCATCGGCGCGGCAGATCAGGGTATCGAGGTTGCGATCCCCTGCACCACGGGATATCCGCCCCAGCTCGACGTTCGACCCCTTGTCATCCGGCTCGGTGGAGGAAAACAACTTGGCCAGGTTCTCCTGCATCCGGGCGCTGGCCTTCTGGGTCTGCTCCTCGACGTGGCCAAGATAGAGGGCGTAGACGGCAAACCCCATGATAAGCGCGATGACCAGCAGTGAGCTGAGCAGCAGTTTGATGTGCAGTGAGCTGCGGATCATCTTGATGGGGCGCGGCAGATGAAACTGCATCAGTTACAGGAGAGGTTGAAGATGTAACCCTGACGCCGGATGGTGGAGATGGGTTGAATCGTCCCTTCCGGATCCAGCTTCTTGCGCAGGCGGCTCACCATCACCTCGATGGTGTTGGGGTCCCCTTCGCCATCGCCGTAGAGCTGGTCGAGCAGTTGCTGCTTGGAGACTACCTGACGAGCATTGCGCATCAGGTACTCCAGAATGAGGTATTCAAAGCTGGTGAGCACCGCCACTTCACCTGCGATAGTCAGCTCCTTGCGGGAGAGATCCAGCTCGTAATCACCGGCCTTCACCTTCGGCGAGATAAAACCGGCGCTACGGCGCACCAGCGCATTGAGTCGGGCCAGCAGCTCATCTTTCTGGAACGGTTTGACCAGATAGTCATCAGCACCTGCTTCCAGTCCTTCAACCTTGTCCTGCCAGTTGCCACGGGCGGTCAGCACAATGATGGGGAAGGGGATCTGCCGTTCGCGCAGTTGCCGGATCAGTTGCAGGCCGTCCATATCGGGCAGACCGAGGTCGATGATGGCCACATCAATGGGATAGTCGGCGGCGTAGTGCAGTGCAATCCCGGCCTGGTCGGTGCTGTAGACCTGATTGTCGGCTTCGGTCAGCAGAGAGGAGAGGTGGTGATTGAGCAGCTTGTCGTCTTCGACCAACAGAATTTTCATGATGTGAGCGGTCATAGGGATCCAGGCTGTCAATTAGAAAGTGTATGTCGCTTCGAGTCAATTCGAATCCTAATGCATCCCGGCTGTATCGGGACTGAATCAGCGGGACTTCAGAGTTCGCGCCAACTGGTCGTTTAACCATGGTCCGGGTTGTCGATGGCCTGCTGGTCGGCAGCCATGCTGCGAAAGGTTTGATGTGATGAGAGAGATGGCCGGGAGGCTGCTGGCGCGATTGCAACAGCGTGAGCGCAGTGACCTCCTCTATATTGTCTGGCTCTGCTGGGGGGCAGCCTTGCTGCTCTACGTGCTGGGGTCGCCCTGTTTTCTGTGGCCAGTGGCGCCGATGCCGCTGGTTCTGCTTGTGTGGTTGGTGGAGAGAGTACGGATGTTTGGAAGAAACAAAGGTGGTGCGGCTACTGGGCCGGCCGGGGCCACTGTGATTGCAGCCGGTGCCCGCTTCAAGGGTGAGTTGCAGGTGGAGGGGGATCTGGAGGTGCGCGGTCAGATCAATGGCACCATCCAGCTCATCGGTGGTGTGCTGCGCATCATGGAGGGCGGTAGCGTTGAGGGGGAGGTGAGTGCACCCCGCGTGATCATCAATGGTCTGCTGGAAGGCACCTGTACCTCCGCCGAGGTGGAGATCCTGGAGAGCGGCAAGATGCAGGGGATCTTCAAGGGGGGCAGTCTCTCCATCTGTAAGGGCGGCAACTTTGTTGGCCAGTCCCAGCCCACCGTGGCCGGCAAGACCGATCCCGTGTTGCAAGCCTTGTCTGAAAACAGTGCGTCTGGGAGCAAACAGCCGGAGAGCAAGAGCAATGTGAAAAAGCTGCCGCACGAGCCGAAAGGCAAGCCGACCGAGGAGCTGGCCAAGCAGGCGTGATGCTCTTTGCCAGCGTGCTGTTCAGGAAACGCAGAGGGGGCCACAATGGCCCCCTCTGCATTTCCTCATTAGCCGTTAGCTGCGGCGCGGCGGCAGCATATTGGTGAGGGTGTTGTCTTTGAGAATATGGTGGTGATAGAGGGCCGCCACCGTGTGCAGGCCGATCAGGGCGTAACCGATATTACCCAGCGTCTCGTGTACCTCCTTGATCAGCCCTTTGAGATCCGGACTGGGGGAGAGCAGAGCAGGCAGCTCAAGTCCGAAGAAGGGGATGGGCTTGCCCGCGGCGCTCAGCAGCAGCCAGCCAAACAGCGGGGTGAGAATCAGAAAACCGTAGAGGGCGAGGTGGGCCAGTTTTGCCAGCTTGTGCATGATCGGGGAGAGCTCGGGCACGATACGCGGCGTCGGGCTCATCCAGCGCAGGGCCAGTCTGACAAAGACCAGGGCGAAGATAAGCAGCCCCAGCATAAAGTGCCACTCCTTCATCAGATCCCGGCCAGGGTCCCCTTTGGGGAAAATATCGCGAAATTCGATCAGGGCGTAGACGGCGATCATGGCCCACAGGGTCAGCCAGTGCAGCCCGATATTCAGGGTGCCATAACGTTGTTCACTGTTCATCAGCATAGGTTTGTTCCTTCGAAGTGCTGTCACATCCGTGTGGCATCCCCGCACTCAAACGTGTCGGGGCGAGGCCAGATCCTTTGGCGGCAACAGGCAGGCTGCCATGCTTGCCATCAACCGGCAGCCTGCGGCTGGCCTCAGTCAGAGAGGAGATGCCCTCTGCTGTCTGCATGGTATCACTGGCAACCGGGTGGATAGTCTGATCAATGCCACACAATTTACAGGCTCATTAAGCCCCTTGTGACGTGAAGAAGGCGTGAAATAGCATCAGTGATGTCGGCCCGCCAAGGTTCAGGCGGGCTCGATGGCCAGCACCACGCAATCCGGCTCGCTGATGCGAAAACGGACGTTGCAGTCAAACAGCCGCACCCCGTACTCCTTCTCATCGGGCTTGCCCTTCTTGTAGGCGGGGCGCGGATCTTGCGCCAGCACTTCGTTTACCAGCTGGCGCAGCTCGGGGTGGGCCTTGAGCCAGGGTTGTAACTGCTGCTCGGCCTCGGCACTGAAGCTCACCGCCAGCGGCGGGGTGGGCGCGTCGGGGGCAAAGCCACCACGGGCATCAGGCAGGCTGTCGGCATAGGGAATATAAGGCTTGATATCGACGATGGGGGTGCCATCGAGCAGATCCACCGCCCCCAGCTCCAGCCACAGCTTGCCCCGTTCGCGGCCGACCCCGTGCAGCTCGACCACCGAGAGCCCTAGCGGATTGGGGCGGAAGGTGGAGCGAGTGGCAAAGACGCCGACCCGTTCGTTGCCGCCAAGGCGCGGCGGGCGCACCGTCGGGTGCCAGCCCTGCGCCATGGTCTGGTGAAAGACGAAGCTTAGCCACAGATGGGAGAACTGCTCGATGCCGCGCAGCACATCCGGCTGATCGTAAGGGGGGAGCAGCTCGAGGCGGGCGCGGGCCGATTTGACCAGTCCGGGCTGGCGGGGGATGGCGAACTTCTCCTTGTAGGGAGAGCGAATGATCCCGAGGGTGTCGATTTCGAACTTCATGGCGGATCCTGACTGAAAACCCCGGCAATTTAGCACAGGCGGCCCCAAAACGCAGGCTCGGCCTCGCTACGCCAATTTCTGCGGCGCTGCCGTGATCCCTGTCCCATCCCGGCCAGTCGGGGGCTGTGCCCGCGCGCCAAGTTGCGTAGGGTGGAGGCAACTGGCGTGTCAGGATGAAATGTGCGCACATGCGCCGAAGGGAGGGAGAGGGATGAAACTGCTGATTATCGGTGGCACCGGCTTTTTGGGGCGCCACCTCACCGCGCTGGCGCTGGATTGGGGCCATGAAGTGACTCTGTTCAACCGTGGCCTGCACCAGCATCCGGACTGGCGCGATCTGGTGCAGCTCACCGGCGACAGGGACAAGAGCCTGAGCGCCCTGCAAGGGGCCGGGTTGCAGTGGGATCTCGTCATCGATACCTGCTGCTATCGCCCCGAGCAGGCGGCGAGCCTCTCGGCGGCCTTGCTCGGGTGCTGCGCGCGGTTGATCTTTATCTCCACCATCAGCGTCTATCGCGATTTCTCAATGCCCGGGATGAATGAGTCGGCGCCGCTGCATGCTATCCCCGAAGGGGAAATGCCCACTGACTATGGCCCCCTCAAGGTGTTGTGCGAGCAGGAGTATCGCGCCCGCTGGGGTGAGCGGCTTTGCATCCTGCGCCCGGGCGTGTTGTGCGGCCCCCATGATCCTACCGGGCGCATGGCCTGGTGGATTAAGCGGGTGCTGCAGGGTGGGCCCTGGTTGCTGCCGGGCAGTGGCGAGGATCGCTTGCAGTATCTCGATGTGCGCGACTGCGCCGAGTTTGTGTTGCGCGCGGCCGAGCAGCAGTTGGGGGGCACATTCAACCTGCTCAAACCCGGTATTACCTTGAGTGACTGGCTGGAGCGGCTGAGCGCCCGGTTGCAGCCCGCCCGCCCCATCCAGCCCGAGTGGCTGCCCTGGCCCACCCTGATGGCGGCCGGTATCGAGCCCTGGCAGAGCTATCCCACCCTGCTACCCTGCGCGCAGGCGGAATTTGCCGGTTACGGCTCTATAAGCGCCGAGGCGGCCATCGTTAAGGGATTGAACTTTCGGCCGCTGGAGGAGACCGCCGCCGACCTTGCCCACTGGCTGGCCATCGAGCCTGCCGCCGGGGGGGCGGCGAATGCCATGACTCAGGCCGAGGAGACTTCGCTGCGGCAGCAGTTGCTGGAGCCCAGTCTGCAATAGGAGAGGGAGCATCGTGCCGCTGCTGCCGAGCGTGGCGCGGCAGGTGTGAATACAACGAGAGAGGGCATCCCGCGGGATGCCCTCTCTGTCTATCCATGCCTGATGGTTGCCGAATACAGGCTGACGCGATTCCCCATCCCATCGCTGTCGCTCACCGAGTTAGCGAATGGCGGCCCCCGCGGCTACCAGCAGCTCTTTCAAAATGGTGCGATGGCAGCGGGACTCCTGCTCGCAGTAACAGCCCACCGATAGGTTGGTGGTGTGGGAGAGGGCGGCCAGCAACGCCAGATCATGCCTGGCGGCAGGTTGCGCCATCTCGGCCTTGTACTGTTTGCCAAACGCTGCCCATTGGGCGGGCGTCTCGGCTGCCTGCCCCAACTTCATGGTCTCGCTGCTGGGGGCCAGGTTGGGGAACCAGACATCGTACCAATGCTGGCTGGCAAATTCGCTCTTGGGTATGCCGCGGGGCGGGCGGCGCACCGTGCCGATCCGCAGCCCCTCATCGGGCAGGCGCGGGCTGCCAAGGCGAACGATGGCGAGGGCCATGACAGCGAGTTACTTCTCTTCGGCCACTTTCAGCGCCTGCCCGTAGCAGATCACCTGTTTCAGGCAGCCCGGGGTGTCGCTGAATTCGGCGCATTTATCGATGGTGACGCCGTTGCCGCCCATGTCGGCTGCGCGGCGGCGGGCCAGGGTGCGCGCTTCACCGGCGTTGGGCACCGGCTGGTTGGCATCGGCCTGGCAGGATTCACCCTCGATGGTGCCGAGGTAGAGGTAGTTGAGGTCAGCCAGCTCATCCTGTTCATAGATGCGCACGCTACCGGGTTTGAAGTATTCGTCGAAGTTCTCTTTATCCAGATTGCTGTTGAAGGCGTAGTTGGCACAGCCGGAGGCAATCAGGGGCATCATCAGGATCAGGCGTTTCATCGTCTCGTATCTTGTGTCGGTGATGAGGACAGTAGAAATGCGCAGGCGCTCCATGTCGGCATCTTGTTGAATAATGAGGGGGACATTATAGGGGCCAGCCGCCTGCGGCGACCAGCCCCGTTTTGCGCCCGGTTGTCAGGGTGTGACCCCCATCAGGCTGATATCAGCCTGATATCAAACAGGAGCCAGTCGCTGATAGAGGCTGCGGTAGTAATCATCCCCCAGCAGCTCGTTGTGAGGGGCGCAGAGGCGGATCTGTCCCTCTTCCATCAGGGCAATCCGGTCCATCTGCTCCATCCCCAGCAGACGGTGGGAGATGAGCAGCAAGGTGCGATCTGCCCCAAGCCGGAACAGCAGATCCATGATCTCCCGCTCGGTCTGGCTGTCTAGCCCTTCGGTCGGCTCGTCCAGCAGCCAGAGCGGCGCATCGTGCAGTAGGGCGCGGGCGATGCCGATACGGCGACGCTCGCCACCAGAGAGGGGGCGGCCGCCGTCACCGAGCCAGGCGTCGAGGCCCGCCTCATCCTCCAGCAGATTGGCCAGTCCGACCTGGGTCAGCACCGCAATCAGCTGCTCGTCAGTGGCGGTCGGGGCGGCCAGTTTGAGGTTGCCCCGCAGGGTATCGGCAAACAGATGCACCCGCTGGCTCACCACCGAGATGGAGGCGCGCAGCGCCCCTTCGCTGTAGTCGGTGAGCGGCTTGCCATCGAGCAGGATCTTGCCAGCCTGCGGGCTCCACTCCCGGGTAAGCAGCCCCATCAGGGTCGATTTGCCGCAGCCGGTCTGGCCCAGCAGCGCCAGCTTTTCACCGGCGTGCAGTTGCAGGGTGCAGCCACGCAGCACAGGTTGGGGGTTGCCGGGGTAGCCAAAATAGAGGTCATTGATCTGCAGCGCACCAACGGTGGCATGGGTCTGTTCGTCGCCCCACACGGGGGCTTTTGCCTCTTGCAGGATCTCGTTCAGGCGGCGTGCCGAGGTAAGGCTGGTGGAGAGGTGCTGGAAAGCCCCCGCCAGCGGCATCAGTGCCTCGAAGCTTGCCAGGGTGGCAAAGACCATCAGTGCGGTAATGGGGTCGGGCGCAGCACCCGCTACCCCATGACCGGCCAGCCAGAGCATCAGGGTCAGGGTCCAGCCGCTCAGCAGTTGCACCGAGAAGTTGGCCAGCCCGCTCACCTTGGCCATGCGGGCCTGCGCGACGAGCAGCGCCTGTTCGGCTTGTTGCAGCTCAACCAGCGCCTTGGGGGCGGCGGCAAACATCTGCAGCTCGGCCTGACCATCCAGATAGTCCACCATCCGGGTGCGCAGGGTCGATTTTTCGGCAATCAGCGCCTGACCGGGGCGACGGCCGAGGAAGTAGAACACCAGCGGCAGGGCAATCATGCCAAACAGCAGAATGGCTCCCAGGGTAAGGGCGAGGCGACTGTCGAAAAACGACAGGAAGAAGACCAGTCCGGCGGTGCTGAGCAGGGCCGCGCCTATGGGGGTGATCAGCCGCAGATAGACGTGGTCCATCGCATCGATGTCTGCCACCAGTCGGTTGAGCAGATCCGCCTGACGGAAACCGGCCAGGGTACCGGTGGAGAGCGGCGAGAGTTTCTGCCAGAACCAGACCCGCAGTCGGGTCAGTACCCGGAAGGTGGCGTCGTGGCTCACGACCCGCTCACCCCAGCGACCGGCGGTGCGGACGATGGAGAAGAAGCGCACCCCGCCTGCAGGGGTCATGTAGTTAAAGGCATGGGTCGTCGCAACTGTCATCCCCGCCACGGCGGCGGCGGAGAGGAACCAGCCGGAGAGGGAGAGCAGTCCCATGCCGGCGGCCAGGGTCACCAGCGCCAGCAGCAAACCAATGGTGAGGCTGAGCCAGTGTTGGCGATAGAGGCGCAGAAACGGCAACAGATCACTCATCGAGAGAACCTCCGGAACGTTGGGAGAGCAGGCGGGCAAAAGGCCCATCCGCCTGACTCAATTGTTGGAAGCTGCCTTGCTCCACCAGCTGGCCGTGGGCCAGCACCATTATCTTATCCATCTTGGTAAGCTGGTCGAGGCGGTGGGTGATCATCAGCAGGGTCTGGCCAGCCATCGCCTGCTCAAGGGTGGTCATGATGGCGCGTTCGGAGTGCCGATCCAGACTGGCGGTCGGTTCGTCGAGCACCATCAGCTGGGTCGATTTGAGCAGGGTGCGCGCCAGTGCGAGGCGCTGGGCCTGACCGACCGAGAGGCCGCCCGCCTGATCGCCGACCGGATAGTCGAGCCCCTTCTCCATGGCAAATTCCCACGCCTGTGCCCGTTTCAGGGCATCTTCCAGCTCGGTATCGCTGGCCGTTGGTTTGGCCAGCAGCAGGTTGTCGCGCAAGGAGGCGTGGAACAGCTGCGGGTTTTGCGAGAGCCAGCCCAGTTGCAGGCGCCACTGGCTCATGTCGAGGGTGGCAAGCTCCTGTCCGTTGACCTTGAGCTCGCCACGATAGGGGGCAAAGCCGAGCAGGGCGTTGACCAGCGAGCTCTTGCCGGCGCCGCTGACGCCGATGAGGGCGGTGCGCGAACCGGCTTCCAGGGTGAAGTCGATGGGGCCGACCAGCACCTTGCCCTCGGCGCTCAGCACTTCAAGGGCTTTGGCTTCTACCTTGACCGGGCTGTCGGCATGGAACGGTGCATTGCCTGCGGCCGGCTCGCTCACCTCGGCTTCGAGGAACTCCAGCAGCTGCTCGGCAGCGCCGATGGCCTGCGCCTTGGCGTGGTAGTGGGCACCCAGTTCCCGCAGCGGGGCGTAGAACTCGGGGGCGAGAAACAGCACGAACAGGCCGGTAAAGAGGGTGACCTTGACCCCATAGCTACCAAAGTTCAGATGGTCGATATAAGAAAAGCCGAAATAGACGGCAACCAGCGCTACCGAGATGGCGGCGAAGAACTCCAGCACTGCGGTACTCAAAAACGCCAGGCGCAGCACCTCCATAGTGCGCTCGCGAAAATCTTCCGAGGCGTCGCGAATGGCGTCACCTTCCGCCTGGGTACGCATAAAGAGTTGCAGGGTACGCAGCCCCTTCAGGCGATCGAGGAAGTGACCGGAGAGACGAGCCAGCGCCTGAAAATTGCGGCGGTTGGCATCAGCGGCGCCCACACCCACCAGGATCATAAAGATGGGGATGAGGGGCGCAGTGCCGAGCAGGATCAGACCTGCCGCCCAGTTGACCGGGAACACGGCCACCAGAATGACCACCGGAATAAAGACGGCGATGGCCATCTGCGGCAGATAGCGGGAGAAGAAATCCTGCATGTTTTCAATCTGTTCCAGCAGCAGGCTGGCCCAGCTACCGGCCGGACGGCGCTGGATATAGGCAGGGCCGAGACGACTCAAGCGAGTGAGCACCAGCTGGCGGATGGTCTGGCGCACCGCGCTGCCCGCCTTGAAACTGGCCACTTCGCGGCCATAGGCCAGCGCCGCTTTGCCAAGCGTCACCAGCAGGAGGGTAATAAAGAGCGTGATGGATTGCTCAGGCGTTGAGCCTTCGATGATAAAGCCGTGCAACAGGGTCGCCAGCAGCCAGGCTTGCGCCACCATAAGAATGCCCTGGCCAAGGCCAAAAGCGATGGATATCGTGATCCAGCGGCGACCGTGACTCGATTGCTTGCGCAACCAGCCATAGAGACGTTTTTGCGTTTTTTTATCCATTACCACCATCCTCGCGTCGAGTGGCGCAAGACTATCCTTGCCGTTTGGCCTTGGCAACCTTGTAAATTATCTGTGTTGAAAATGTTTGATTGAAAAAGCAACCGTCTGTTCAATCCTTGTCCGAACAGATTGATTTATTGAAAAAAGTGGCAAAGGCGCCATTGCGCTCGGCGGCAAAATGCATATAGTAGGAGCCCTGACGCGGGTGTAGTTCAATGGTAGAACGGTAGCTTCCCAAGCTGCATACGTGGGTTCGATTCCCATCACCCGCTCCAAATTTCAGATGCCAGGCGGGCATCGTATAATGGCTATTACCTCAGCCTTCCAAGCTGATGATGCGGGTTCGATTCCCGCTGCCCGCTCCAGCTTCAAAACAAAAAGCCCACTCCAGCGAGTGAGCTTTTTGTTTTTCATCTTTCTTTTGCGCCGTTCGACGTCACGCTCACCGTTTCTCAGCTTTTAAGGCAAATCTCAGAGACAGAAAAGGCGCCCGAGGCGCCTTTTCAGATCAACAGCGTCGCGGGAGCTTATTCCTGCTCCAGCTCACCACAGAAACGGTAGCCTTCGCCGTGGATGGTGGCGATGATCTCCGGAGTATCGTTGACGCTTTCGAAGTGCTTGCGAATGCGACGGATGGTCACATCGACGGTACGGTCGTGGGGCTTGAGCTCACGGCCGGTCATCTTCTTCAGCAGCTCGGCACGGGTCTGGATCTGGCCCGGGTTTTCGCAGAAGTGCAGCATGGCGCGGAACTCGGAGCGCGGCAGCTTGAACATGTCGCCAGTCGGGCTGACCAGTGCGCGGCTGTTGATATCCAGCGCCCAGCCGTTGAACAGGTAGCGCTCAACCAGCTTCTTCTCTTCGCCACCGGCAGCCACGTTCATGGTGCGGCTCAGCAGATTGCGGGCACGGATAGTCAGCTCGCGCGGGTTGAACGGCTTGGTGATGTAATCATCGGCGCCGATCTCCAGACCCAGGATCTTGTCCACTTCGTTGTCACGACCGGTCAGGAACATCAGGGCGATGTTGTCGTTCTCACGCAGCTCACGGGCCAGCAGCAGGCCGTTCTTGCCCGGCAGGTTGATGTCCATGATCACCAGATTGATGGTGTGGGAAGTGAGGGCCTGGTGCATTTCGTCGCCGTTGTTGGCTTCGAGCACGATGTAGCCTTCGGCTTCAAAAATGCTTTTCAGGGTATTGCGTGTGACCAGCTCGTCTTCGACGATCAGAATGTGTGGTGTTTGCATGAGTATTCCCAGATTCTTATCAGTTAATTATCTTAAATTTAACACTCTTTGGCGTTTCAAACCGATTTCCTGACTGATCCTGAAAATTTATTACGTCATCCTGGGTATGAGAGTCAGGTCGGAATATCGCGAATTAGGCATCAGTACCGGCAAGTATCCCTGTGCCACTTATAGGTTCCCGACAAGTCTGGTCGAGCAGAGCCTGGAAAGGTCGTCCATTACGAAAGTGGCCGCATTTTATCAGTTAACAGGAGCATAACAACACTCTTTGCCGTCAGATAGCAACTTTTTAACTCTGATTTGATATAGGTCAAACCCTGGTACAGCAGCATCATACTTGGCCTGAACCGGGTTTTCGCCCCTACAAAATGTAATGGAATGTAACATGTGATTGACATGAATTTGTGGGAAAACTACAAGAAAATCTGCTTTATCGCGCCATTTGAGCCACCAGAGTGGTCTGCCTTTGCCATCATCACAGCCTGGAATCCGGCCAGCCAGTGGGTCACACAACGACGCAATATGCGGCGGGAACGGGCGCTGTGGCGCCATCTGACCGTGGATTTGCAGGTGCCCGTGGTGGGGCCATTTTGGGGATCTGACCCGGACGAACGCTGGCAGGAGTCATCGCTGGCGGTGGCGCTATCCCTGCCACAAGCCCGTCAGCTGGCTGTTCGTTTTGGCCAGAACGCCATCTACTGGGTGGAGGATGGCCAGCTCTGGCTGACACCAGTATTGATGGATAAATCAGCAGCTTATCTGGGTAATATTGAATCCTTCTGGATTGCCAGAAACCTTGCCTGATGAAAGAATGAACACCTTCATGTATCTGAAAGGAATCAAATCATGCTGGATCTCCTGCCCGACCTCTGCGATCAACACGGCGACTTGCTGCAAGTGGCCGACCCGGTGTTTCAGGATTTTGGCGGCAAGGCCCTCTTTTATGGTCGCGCCGTAACGCTCTCCTGTTATGAAGACAACAGTCTGGTGCGGGATCTGGTGACCCGCCCCGGTCACGGCAAGGTGATGGTGATCGACGGCGGCGGTTCGCTGCGCCGTGCGCTGCTTGGCGATCAACTGGCGGTCAAGGCGGTGGAGCAGGGGTGGGAGGGGATCCTGATCCACGGCGCGGCGCGGGATGTGGGCACCCTGGCGACACTGGCACTCGGGGTCAAGGCGCTGGCGGCCTGTCCGGTCAAGACCGAGAAGCGGGGATTGGGAGAGCTGGGGGCTGTGGTCAGCTTTGCCGGGGTGACCATCCACGAAGGGGATTATGTCTATGCGGATCGCAACGGCGTGGTGGTGAGCGCCACGCCGCTGTTGTGATCATCAGAAATTGAAGCCGACGCCCAGGCTCAGCGCCTGATCGGCAGTGATGGCGCTGACGCCGTAGTTGGCGGTGAGGGAGAGTCTGGGGGTCAGCAGCAGGCTGGAGTTGAGCTCCAGCAGGGTGCTGGCCTTGTTGAGATCGAGATGCTTGATCTGGCTGCCGATATTGAATGCCGGAGAGAGCTGGTAGCGTACCCCCGAACTCATATTGAAACCGGATGTGCGATTCTGATCCGCCACCGCCGGGCCCGCTTCCATAAAGAGGGTCACATCATCCACCACCGGATATTGATAGCCGCTATTGACCAGCCAGAGATCAAAACTGTCGCTGTGATGGCTATGGCCATTGAGCAGCACACCCGAGTAACTTTTGACATAGAGAGACGGGTTGGATTGCGGCTGAACCACTGCCCAGTCGGCGGCCTGTGCGGCCATGCTGGCGCAGGTTGCAAGCAGTGTGATGATGAGCGATTTGACCATTCGTTTCCCCTCCCTGGGTCCGGAACTGAGCCTAAGCATGGCACATGCCAGCTGGTAGTAAAGTGAAGCGAGATCACAATAAAATCCTTTGGCATGGGCGCCAGCCATGTTAAACAGGCTGCCGTATTGATGGCTCTAATCATTAAGAGGTGAATCCATGAACAAGAAACTGACTCTGCTGGCCGCGCTGGCACTGGGAGGCTGCGCAATGGCAACGGGTTCCAGCATGGCTCAACTGCAAGCATCCAGCTGGCAGCTGCAAGGCGCCACCGGCGATACCTTCACCCTGCAAGTGGTCGACGGCAAGGTGGCGGGCAAGGGCGGCTGCAACCGCTATTTTGGCGGCATCACCAAGCAGGGTGACGGTGTCTTTACGCTGGGCGCCATGGGCTCCACTCGCATGATGTGCATCGGCGACGCCATGAACAAAGAGACCGAGTTCCTGCAAAAGCTGGAGAAGGTGGCAACCTACTCCATCAACGGCAACCAGTTGACCCTGAGCGATGCCAACAAGGCGGCCCTGCTCACCTTCAACGCTGTGCCTGCTGCCAAATAAGGCACGCGTTTGTCTGATTGCCCCGACAGCGCTGACTGTGCTGGCGGGTCAAACGCTCTGATACGCCCTCCCTCTGGAGGGCGTCTGTTTATCTGCGACGAGCCCTGTTTGGTCGTCCGCAACGGTTGTTCACTCGTCGCTCCCTTTCTGTCCGCTTTGATGCCAGAACCTCGTATCTTCGCTTCGGTACGTATCTTGATCATTTCGATAATTCTTGTATAGTTGAAATGAAAGGTCGCACTAAGGGGAATGAAGATGAACAAAGAGATGGCCACCAAGGTCTTTGAATCGCTGGCATCCGGCATCCGGCTCGATGTATGGCGGCTGCTGGTGAAGGCCGGGCTGGAGGGGCGGGTCGCCGGTGAACTGGCCAGCGAGCTCGATATTGCCCCCAATACCCTCTCGTTTCACCTCAAGGCGATGCTCAACACCGGTCTGCTGTCGGTGGAGCAGGAGGGGCGCTTTCTGCGCTACCGCGCCAATATTCCCCTGATGCTGGATGTGATCGCCTACCTTACCGAGGAGTGCTGCGCCGGTCATCCCGAGGCGTGCGGCGTGATGCGTGCCGAGTCAGCCTGCTCCCCCCATGTTCTGCCTGCGCAGCCCTGCTGCAACAAGGAGTAATGCCATGTCCTCCATTCAGATTTTTGATCCCGCCCTCTGCTGCTCCAGCGGTGTCTGTGGTACCGAGGTTGATCAGGCACTGGTCACCTTCGCAGCCGACCTTGCCTGGGCCAAGGAGCAGGGAGTTGCCATCGAGCGTTTCAATCTGGCCCAGCAGCCGATGCAATTTGCCGAGACACCTGCCGTCAGCGCTTTTATGACCCACGCCGGGGAGGAGGGGTTGCCGCTGGTGCTGGTGGAGGGGCAGGTGGTGTTGACCGGCCGTTATCCGAGCCGCAGCGAGCTGGCCCGTTATGCCGGGCTGCCTGCGCCGCAAGCGGCCATCAAGGGGATCGTCAAGGGCGGTTGCTGCTCTGGCAGCGGTTGTTGCTGAGTCGTGACGCACCATTCGGGAGAGGCTATGTACTATTTTCTGACCAATCCTCCGCCGTTTCTCTTTTTCACCGGCAAGGGCGGGGTGGGCAAGACCTCGCTGGCCTGCGCCAGTGCGGTGGCGCTGTGTGATATTGGCAAGCGGGTGCTGCTGGTGAGCACAGATCCTGCCTCCAACGTGGGGCAGGTGTTTGCCACCGAGATCGGCAATCGGGTCACCGCCATCGCCGCTGTGCCCGGTTTGTCGGCGCTGGAGATAGATCCCCCCGCGGCGGCCAAAGCCTATCGGGAGCGGATTGTCGGGCCGGTACGCGGCAAGTTGCCCGAGAGCGTGGTGCGCAGCATCGAGGAGCAGCTCTCCGGCGCCTGCACCACCGAGATCGCCGCTTTTGACGAATTCACCGCCCTGCTGACCGACCAAACACTGCTGGCTGAGTATGACCACATCGTCTTTGATACGGCTCCAACCGGTCACACCATCCGGCTGCTGCAACTGCCGGGCGCCTGGAGCGAATTTCTGGAGCAGGGCAAGGGGGATGCCTCCTGCCTTGGCCCGCTGGCGGGGCTGGAGAAGCAGCGCAGCCAGTATGCCGACGCGGTCGCCGCACTGGCTGATGCCACTCGCACCCGGTTGGTGCTGGTGGCGCGGGCCCAGCAATCCACTCTGCGGGAAGTGGCCCGCACCCACGAGGAGCTGGCCGCCATCGGCTTGTTGAACCAGCAACTGGTGATCAATGGCCTCTTCCCCGAAGGCGCCATTGCCGCAGATCCGCTGGCAATGGCGCTCTGGCAGCGCGAGCAACAGGCTCTCGCTCAGATGCCGCAAGGGATAAAGGGGCTGGCGCAGGATCATATCCCGCTGCTGGCCACCAATCTGGTGGGGCTCGACAGTTTGCGGCTGTTGCTGCAATCAGAGGGAGCAGCCGCTCAATCCCCGACAGTACCGTCCACTGTCAAACAAGCCCAGCCCGAGTTGAGTTCGCTGGTGGACGAGCTGGCCGCCGATGGTCACGGCCTTATCATGCTGATGGGCAAGGGCGGGGTGGGCAAAACCACCCTGGCGGCCGCCGTGGCGGTGGAGCTGGCGAGCCGCGGTTTGCCGGTGCACCTCACCACCTCGGATCCCGCCGCGCATCTGAGCGAGACGCTGGCAGCTAGTTTGCCCCATCTGGAGGTGAGTCGCATCGACCCCCACGCCGAGACCGAGCGTTACCGCGCCCAGGTGCTGGCCACCAAGGGGGCGGCCCTGGACGAGCAGGGGCGAGCACTGCTGGAGGAGGATTTGCGCTCCCCTTGTACCGAGGAGATTGCCGTGTTTCAGGCCTTCTCGCGCATCATTCGCGAGGCGGGCAAGCGCTTCGTGGTGATGGATACCGCCCCCACCGGCCACACCCTGCTGCTGCTCGACGCCACCGGCGCCTACCACAGGGAGATCGCTCGCCAGATGGGAAACAAGGGGCTGCACTTCACCACCCCCATGATGCAGTTGCAGGATCCCAAGCAGACCAAGGTACTGATTGTGACGTTGCCCGAGCCGACGCCGGTACAGGAGGCGGCCAATCTGCAGGCCGATCTGCGCCGGGCTGGTATCGAGCCCTGGGGCTGGCTCATCAACCACAGCTTGCAGCAAGCCGCGGTCAGCTCACCGCTGCTGCAACTGCGGGCCGAGCGCCAGTTGCCCCATATCGAGGCGGTCGAGCAGCAACATGCCAGCCGCTACGCCGTGGTGCCGCTGCTCGCCGAGGAGCCGGTGGGGCCCGATGCCCTGCGCCGTCTCTGCCAGCACCATTGAGTCGCCGCCCCGGTCTGCTGCCGGGGCGGCTTGAATATGCCGTTACTTGTTATAAACCTGTGTTTTGAACCAATAGAAGATGCGGGATTGCGCCGCATCGGGAGCTGTGATGTCTGCAACATGTGATGCCAAGGCCGTGCCTGCCATCGGCTTTTTTGAACGTTATCTGACCGCCTGGGTCGCCCTCTGCATTCTGGTGGGGATTGGTCTCGGGCAGGGGTTGCCGGATCTCTTCAAGGCGATCGGAGCCATGGAGGTGGCCAAGGTCAACCTGCCGGTGGGGCTGCTGATCTGGGTGATGATCATCCCCATGCTGCTCAAGATCGATTTTGGCGCCCTGCATCAGGTGAAGGGGCACATGAAGGGCATTGGGGTCACCCTCTTTATCAACTGGCTGGTCAAGCCCTTCTCCATGGCCTTCCTCGGTTGGCTCTTTATCCGCGTGCTGTTTGCCGACTGGCTGCCAGCTGATCAGCTCGACAGTTACGTAGCAGGCCTGATCCTGCTGGCGGCGGCCCCTTGCACCGCCATGGTGTTTGTCTGGAGTCGTCTCACCAACGGCGATCCCTACTTCACTCTGTCGCAGGTGGCGGTGAACGACCTCATCATGGTGTTTGCCTTCGCGCCGCTGGTGGCGCTGCTGCTCGGGGTCTCCAGCATCATAGTGCCGTGGGATACCCTGCTTACTTCTGTGGTGCTCTATATCGTCATCCCGGTCATCATCGCCCAACTGCTGCGCAAGGCTTTGCTGAGAAAGGGTGAGGCCCATTTTGACGGCGTCATGACCCGCATCCAGCCCTGGTCGGTGGCGGCCCTGCTGCTCACTCTGGTGCTGCTGTTCGCCTTTCAGGGCAACGCCATCATCGAGCAGCCGCTGGTTATCGCCCTGTTGGCGGTGCCGATCCTGATCCAGGTGCTGTTCAACTCCGGGCTGGCTTACTGGCTCAACCGCAAGGTGGGGGAGAAGCACTCGGTTGCCTGTCCTTCCGCCCTGATCGGCGCATCCAACTTCTTCGAGTTGGCGGTGGCCGCCGCCATCAGCCTGTTCGGCTTTCACTCCGGCGCGGCGCTCGCCACCGTGGTCGGGGTGCTGATCGAGGTGCCGGTCATGCTGCTGGTGGTGCGGGTGGTTAACGCCAGCAAACCCTGGTACGAAGCTGGGCTGGGCCGTTAACTGATGGCCGCTAACAGATGGCCGCGAACTGATGCTATCCATTTTCTATTCACTTGATTAATGAGAGACACGCAAATGAGTGCAATCACCATCTATCACAACCCGGAATGTGGTACCTCCCGCAACACCCTGGAGCTGATCCGCAACAGCGGCGTGGAACCCACTGTCATCCACTATCTGGAGACGCCCCCCTCCCGTGACCAGCTGGTGGCGCTGATCGCCGCCATGGACATGCCGGTGCGCGATCTGCTGCGCAAGAACGTGCCCCCCTACGAGGCGCTCGGGCTGGCGGAAGACCGTTTCAGCGATGATGCGCTGATCGATGCCATGCTGGCCCACCCCATCCTCATCAACCGCCCCATCGTGGTCACGCCGCTTGGCACCAAACTGTGCCGTCCGTCGGAAGTGGTGCTCGATATTCTGCCCGATCAGCAAAAAGGGGCCTTCGCCAAGGAGGATGGCGAGCAGGTGGTGGATTCGAGCGGCAAGCGCCTCAAGTAATCATCTGAGTACTCAAGTACGGATTGAAACAGGGCCAGCGTCACGCTGGCCCTGTTTCGTTGTGTGAACAAGTTGAAAAAGTTACTCCGGCCAATCGTTTTACCGCTTTTTCTGTGACGATGATCACTGTAGCATCGCCGCCCGACCTGCCACCCGGCCGCATCTCCCCCTGCGACGGCGCTGGCGTCACCCGATACATGCTGTCACCCGGAACGTGAATGACCCCAGGATGGGACCCGCCACTAACCTGTAGGTTTGTGGTCTGCGTGTCGCGTGGGTCGGCACTTCTCCCGCCGGATCGCCCGCGACGCCTGTCTGCAGACTTGCCATATGAAACTCCTCTCTTCATAGGTGCAAGATGACACTGTTATTGAGTCTGGTCGGTATGCTGGCCCTGATGTTTATCGCCTGGCTGGCGAGTGAAAACCGCCGAGCCATCCGCTGGCGAACCGTGCTGGGTGCGCTCGCCCTGCAAACCGGTTTTGCTGCCCTGGTGCTCTATTTCCCCCCCGGACAAATCATGCTCGGTGCCATGAGCAATGGCGTCTCCGCCCTGCTCGGCTTTGCCGACAGCGGCATCCGTTTCGTGTTTGGCGATCTGGCCAGCAACGGATTTATTTTCGCCGTGCGGGTGCTGCCGCTGGTGATCTTTATCAGCGCGTTGATCGCCGTGCTCTACCACTTCGGCATCATGCAGTGGGTGATCCGGGTGCTGGGCGGCGCCATTCACCGCCTGCTCGGCACCAGCCGCGCCGAATCCCTGGTGGCCACCGGCAATATCTTCCTGTCGCAAGGGGAGTCGCCGCTGCTTATTCGTCCCTTCCTCGCCGGTATGACCCGCTCCGAACTCTTCGCGGTGATGACCTGCGGCATGGCCTCGGTAGCGGGCTCGGTGCTGGGCGGTTACGCCGGTCTGGGTGTGGATCTTAAATACCTCATCGCCGCCTCCTTTATGGCGGCGCCGGGTGGTCTGCTGATGGCCAAACTCTTGGTACCGGAGCAGCAGCAGGTGAGCGATCAGACCGAGATCACCCTCGACAAGAGCGACTACAGCAACGCCATTGACGCGCTGGCGGGCGGTGCCATGGGCGGCATGAAGATCGCCGTAGCCATCGGTACTATCCTGCTGGCCTTTGTCAGCGTCATCACCATGATCAACGCCGGTCTCACCACTGTCGGCGAGTGGTTCGGCTGGGCCGATCTCTCCCTGCAGCAGCTGCTTGGCTATCTGTTTGCCCCGGTGGCCTGGCTGATTGGCGTGCCCGCCAGCGAGATGATGGCGGCAGGATCCCTGATTGGTCAGAAGGTGATCATGAACGAGTTTGTCGCCTATCTGGACTTTGCCAATATCAAGGCGGATCTGAGCGCCCACACCCAGATCATCATCACCTTTGCCCTCTGCGGTTTCGCCAATCTGGGCTCCATTGCGGTGCAGCTCGGCTCCATCGGCACCATGGCGCCGGAGCGCCGTCACGACGTGGCCAATATGGGCTTCAAGGCTGTGCTGGCGGCGACCCTCGCCAACCTGATGAGCGCCACCCTGGCCGGGATCTTTGTCTCCCTCTGATGAGATAAAACGAGGCTGCGCCAGTAAAAAAGCGCCCGCCCCATGTGGGGCGGGCGCTTTGCTTTATGGGCTGGGTGCTAGCGAGCGTTTGCTTCCCCCAGCCGTGGGTTGAGGGAGAGGATCCGGGTCTTGCTGACCCGGTGGCGATAGATCTCCCGCAGATAGAGCAGCGCCTTTTTCACCGATTCACGACTGAGGCGAATATCGTTGATGGAGACGAACTTCTCTTTCTCGCGGATAAGCTCCCGATATTTCTTCTCATACATGGGCTTGATGGCGTACCAGTTGGTATCGAGGATCTTGGCCGGATTCTCGAACTCGTTGAGCATGCTGTCGAGAAGCGCATCGTTCCACTCCTCATTGCAGATCATCTCGATCACCGCCTTGTCCAGATGCTCATCGAAGCGATAGTGATCCTTGGCAAAGCAGCGCTTGATAAAGGCCACGATCAGGGTCAGGAAGTCATCGCTCAGGCAGGGGCTCTTGACGATCAGGGTGGTGAGGGAGATGTTGGCCGACGCCCCTATGACCAGCGCATAGCGCTTGAGGGTGGTATTGGGGAAGAGCCCGTTGAGGTGAGACTTGAGCCGGTTGAGATCCATATAGGAGAGCTTGTACTCCTTGGGCAGGGAGATGATCGACACCACGGAGGAGCAGTTCTTGAAGAAGTGCAGCTCGTTGAGGTGGGCCGGGTCATGGCCACTTTTTACATAGTCGTCCAGATACTCCCGATAGTTGCCCGCCTCGATGGGCAGCAGACTGATCCCCTCGATGGCCTGGGTCATCTTGTTGAAGTGGGGCAGCTCGATGGAACGGGTGAAGAGATCGTCCACATTAAGCCCGTCCTCCTTGTCAAACAGGCCGCAGGGGGGCGAGATGGACTCGGCATACGCCACCGCCACCGGCCCCGCCAGACTCATAAAGAGGTCGTTGGCATCGAGTCGAATGGTTTCGCTGATATCGATGCCCGCCCGGCGAAAGTAGTTCTCGTCGTAGTCGGTGGTGACGGCCTGAGCGGTAAGAATGTTGAAGATCTGCTGGGAGATGTACTGGTTGGCGTACTTCTCCATGGTGTTGACGTCAACGTGCTGGATCTCGCCATCGTCGCTCTCTTCGGCGTAGCGCATGATGTCGTTGGAGATCAGCATCATGGCATTCCAGGGCCTGATCCGCTTGAGCATGCTGGCATCGCACGCCTGCTCGTTGTCGAAGTGATAGGAGAAGTCCCACTCTTCGGCCAGATACTTGCACAGCAGGCGCCCCGCGTTGATGTGCAGCGCTTCCGAGATCTCGATACCCCGATCACAGATATTGGGCAGGATGCAGATACCGCTGGTGAAGATGGGATCGAACATGAAGTGCTCCCCGAGGGAGAGGTGCTCCTCCTCTTCTGACGGGGGCGAAAAGGTCTTGCTCATGTAGGAGTACTGCTGGGCCAGCCCGAACTCGGAGGCCATGCCGGAGCCGGTGCCGCCCCCGGCACTGAAGATGTAGAAATAGAGGCGGGACTGGTTGGCCTTGATGCCGCAGGAGTCCACCAGATAGGTATGAATGGCCTGCCACTCGGAGTTGGCGAAGTAGTGGGGGCTCTTGTTGAGGATGATCTTGGCCAGATACTGGCCAAGGATAGGGGCGTTACCCGCGCCTCCCGCGTGGATCTCCGACAAGTCCATCACCCGCATCTTGGCGTAATCACGCAAGGAGCCACCTTCGCCGCTGCGATTGGAGTGGCGGATGCGGCCATCGATGTCCTTGTCCAGATCCCCCAGCATCACCATGGGCTCGATCAGAAAGACCGGCCGGGCCCCGTTGTTTGGCAGTCGCAGGTTGCGCCGGATCCAGCTAACCGGACCAAACTCCTTCTCCCGCTTTCGTTGCTCTTCACTATTGAACTCATTGAGATAAAAGCTGCGGGCGTTGTAGACCAGCGAGGCGACATCCTGCGCGATGTTGGAGCCGCAGCGCCCCAGCCCCACCAGACAGACGGACGGAAAGTTGTGGGGCACGGCAGCGCCCGTTTCACTCTCTCCGATGGCGGCCGGAAACACCGCGTGGCGCAGCTGTTCCAGATTGGCAAGAATGCGGGCCAGATCCCCTTCGGTGTAGTAGAGGTAACGGTTGCCTGCGTCCTGCTCATCATCCGTGTTGATAGGTAGCAGATCGATATGCTCGGTCATGAAAAAAGATCCCTCTTGGCGGCGAATGTATATAAATCAGCAGCTTTGCACTGCCCGGTAACTCTAGATGATAAAAAGCGGGGGCGCGGTGAGAGGAGGGCGAGAGTTGTGACTGTGTGATCATGGGCACAGCAACACCCCGGAAATCTGCCGGTACTCCTCACCGGACGGATTGGGTGATGGCACCCCATCCCCCTGACAAACGGGGAGACCGCACTCAATCATGTGTTGGCCGCGTGCCGGATTATCACGCTCTGAGCGGCCTGTTTCCCTTGCGCTGGCGTGGTGGAATAAACAAGAAAAAGGATTTTTAGATTGGTTTTAGCATTTCCAATCGATTATTTGATTGGACAGTAACGGCATTAGCGGTGTCAGATTAGGGGAGCAGGTTGGCCAACGCGCCGTCAGCCAGTCTTTACGCGGTCACACAAGGAGACACTCTGATGGAAACACTTGACCAGAAAATCGACACCATGCGAGAAGCATTTATGCAGCAGGAGCGCAAACAGGCCCACGACAAGTGGCAAGCCAGGGTCGAAGAGCTGCTACAGATACGGGGTGAGGAGAGACAACCGGAGGAGCAGGAAGAGTAGTGCTCGTTCCCGGGCGAAAGTTGAGGTAGCGAACCCTTCATATCGGCTACCCGTTATCTACCACCGATAAAAAAACCACCGACCTTTTGCAGGTCGGTGTTTTTTTTATGGATTGCGGCCGATTGGATGGCCTGACTTCCGGGCCGAGCAATGGGGTCACATCCAGGGGCGTAGGGGCGTGACTACTTCGAATGGGTGACGGGCGGCGTTGTTGCCCAAATTGATGCAGTTTGAATGGAACTAATTGAAAACTTGGTGATCTGATCACCAGCATCCACTTCAAATCTGCATCATGAGCACGTCGCTTCACCCCATCACCAACTGGCCTCAATACAACAAGTCCCTGATTAACCGTGGTTCACTCACCTTCTGGGTTGATGCCGCCGCCATGAACAATTGGTTTCACCACGACCATCATGGGCGGCGGGGCCGCAGCCAGCTTTACACTGACCAGACCATCGCAACCTTCCTGATGCTCAAGGGGATTTTCAACCTCACTCTGCGAGCAACACAGGGACTACTCGACTCCCTGTTCGAGTTGATGAACGTACCGCTGTGTGCGCCGGACTATAGCTGTGTCAGCAAGCGAGCACGCACGGTGACAGTGGCTTATCGACAGCCCCCAAATGGAGGCATTACCGACCTGGTTATCGATTCAACCGGGCTGAAGGTGTTTGGCGAAGGCGAGTGGAAGGTCAGAAAACACGGCGCCGAGAAGCGGCGAGTGTGGCGCAAGTTGCATCTGGCGGTAGACCCGGCAACCCACGATATCGTGGCAGCAGAAGTGTCATTGGAAAATGTCCATGATGCCGAGGTGTTGCCCACCTTGCTCAACCCTCTGCGGCGTAAGCTGGGACGTGTTTATGCGGATGGCGCCTACGACAGCAAAGCCAGCCATCAGCTTATCTCGCTCAAAGGGGCGACAGCCTGTATCCCGCCTCGCAAGAACGCTGGACTCTGGAAAAAGGGACATCCAAGAAATGAGGCTGTGCTGGTAATGCGCAAGGAAGGGCTGGCGCACTGGAAGAAGATATCGGGGTATCACCGTCGCTCGCTGGCAGAGACGGCAATGTATCGGTTCAAGCAGTTGCTGGCGGGAAAAATCAGTCTGCGTAACTACAACGGCCAAGTGGGAGAAGTCATGGCGTATGTCAGCGCCATAAATAAACTGAATACCCTTGGCCTACCTGTCAGAAAGCCCCGAGTGTAGCGGTCACCTGGGGCTGGCGAAGTCATGACTTGCTGGCTGATTTGGGAAACAATGCCGTGACGGGCTCTTCGGAGAGCAACTCGTTGACGAGTCCAACGGCTAAATGAATATTCGACTCCATCTTGTCGCCATCCACCGCATTCTCTTTCCACGATTCGGGGGCTTCGGGGTGTGGCCCGGAAACCGCCACCTTGCCTTTGCCGTATGAGCTGATCAGCGCGGCAATCTGATGGTTTTGAAAATGGGCGATGACCTTGACCTGCTCGGGGCTTGGCACCGGCGTAAATTGCGGGCCGGCCTGGTAATACATCTGGCGCTCTTCACCAAGCCAGCTGATCGGGAAGATCCTGGCGCTAAAGTCGCCGTCATAATCATCGGATGTGGCAGGAACAAGGCCCAGCGCCGGCACAAAGCCCTCTTCTTCTGACCAGCCGGTGGATGCCACAAAGGCACCCCCACAGATCCCGAGGTAGCGGCCACCGTTCTGCAAATAGGTTTTTAACGCCGAACGCGCTTGCGCAGTGAAGCCATTGAGGAGCGGCTCAACATCGTCCTCTGTGCCGCCAACGATAAACACCCTGGCATTATCGAGCTCTGCAGGCAGCGCCTCGATATTGGAGAGATACCTGACTGGCAAGCCCACCTGCTTGACCACATCCGCAATCGCCTTCGTGCTATCCCCATCAGAAATCGGCCCGTTATAGATCAGCGCGTATTGCTCTTGTTTCGGCAGCGCAGAGGCGGCCTCTGCCATGCATCCAGTCACTAACCAAAGGCTGATAACGCTCGCAATCAGCCTGATGCCTTTTGATACATTCATCGCTGCCACTATCCCTGTGATGTGAATCGAAGAGACTACTTAGCACGATCCCGTTCTACATGTCAGCTGGTTTTTAAATGAACATTCCGGGTTTAGTCAACAACGTCACTGAAAAGGATCATATTCGTGAGATTACTCTCTTTCGGGAAGTGCTATACATATCTTCAAATTTAGCTCAACAAAGTGCTCCCAAGTATATTGCTCTGAAAATCGAGATGTATACTGTAGTTTGACCCGACAAATATCAGGCCTATCTTCGTATATTGAACAGAGCTTTGTATTTAAATCGAAATGCTTACAACACCCATCTCCCCTATCAAGAAACTTCGTTTCATTAGATAGATGGACGTTAGAACAGCATTTACCACATTGATAACAAGGGAATGAGTAGCTCATCAGAATTTAAATGAATCCTCTGATAACATAATTTGATCAAATTCTTCAAAAGATTTATATGGCAATACAGAGCCAAATTGTTCACTGATTGTATTCAATGCCTCTATGCATTGATTTGGTTCCCAATCATTCATCCCTAAATCAAATGAATCAAATGCAGATATAAATAACTTTTTTCTTAATTCAAAATGCTGATCAAGTTGCTGCTGAAATGCTATACGATTTTGTCGAATTTGAGGGGCTGCTGCAAGGCAAAGGGCCTGTATCTGAAGTCTTCTCTCCTTCGCTATTTTAACTAATTGACTATCACCCAGAGCTACTAGACCTGCTTGATGGATCAAAGTGCCAATCATATATCCGACACCTGCTCCGACAATGGAACCTACGACAGGGATAGGAATCATAATTTGACCTAGAGCACCATAATAGAATGAGGCCGAACTAGTTATCGCGGTATGTGTAATTTCATCACTAAGTTGCTCTAGCTCTATATCTCCTTTTAGATAGTTAATCATAGATTTACTAGAACTAATAATCCCTGATGCAATTGCGACAGGGGCATTGCTTCTTGCTAACGCTCTTGACACTCCATCACCTAAAAAATGTGTCGCAGAATGTGTTATACCTTTACTTAGTGCTGTTACTATATAACCTGTTGCATAACCTTTTGCTGTCGATATTGCAATATTTACTGTTGCTTCTCCTAGTTCACGCTCTCCGTTATAAACTTGGTAAAACTCTGTCACGGTACTGGTCACCCCACTCAATGCTGCGCCTATGTTTCCAGCCCTTTTCCCTGACTCGTGCATATCAACAAAGGCAGCTTCCAGTTTAGATTTATTAGCTATGTCTGCAGCCACATTTGTATCGGTAGATTTTAGTGCCTCATCATAAGTTGTTCCAGAAGAATGTACATCTTCATGCTCGAGTGACTCCGTTATATTTCTATATGTTTGCTCGTATTCTTCGGCCTTAAGAGTTCCAGCTTCAATTCTCTTCTCAAGCAACTCTTTAATTTTTTCGACTTGGTCTTTAGGTGCCAATCTTTGCATTTCTTGGTATTTTTCATTGGATAATGCGAACGCACTGCGTGCAGCACTATTACAGGATTTGGCTTGCACTGCCCTTAAGGTTTCCTTACCGTTGGAAATGATAATGTCAACAGGATCTGTTGGAAAACCCATGCTTGCTGTAGTTTTGGCGAAAAGCTCACTATCTTTTTTTAGAGCATCCAAGTTGAATTTTATGACTTCAAGCTGTTCGAACATATGTCCTTGAGCCTTATCAGCAGCAACATTCTTCCATTTTTGAGCGAGTTCAACTAAATGCTCACTATCTTCAAAAATCTTGAATGTTCTCTCTGTAAACCGCTTTGTGGCAGTGTCAGCTGTGTATCCACCCAGAATGGATACAAAATCATCTTTTTTTTTCATGATGGGGAAGCCTTGGATTAAACAAGTGGGAAGGCATTATCGCCTTCCCATTTCGTTGCATTACGCAATCATTTTTTGGGTTTCTTCCAACACCTTGCGAGACTCTGGTGTTAGCGTCCCTTCATTGTCGATAATAGGTGTTTCCAGCAAGTTCTTTAAAACTTTTGCAGTAGATGCTGCGATCATTACACCCTTACGATCTTCTTCAGAGTACGTACTATAGTTTGTATTCGATTCTACCAACTCGTTTAATGATTGGAGTAATGGTTGGAATCTAATCTCTAAGCTACATAAAATTTTGGTAATTTCTTCAAACCTCAGGCGTATTCCATTTGCTGCAACTTTAGCCTCTTTCATCTGCTCTGAAGCCAATTCAGCCTTATCAAGGTTACCATATGCATCTTCTTTAGCAGCCTCAGCTTTAGAAGCCATCATCATTCCGCCAACAGCGAGGACAGGCCCTGCGACAACACCACCTAAAACCATCATGCCACCTGCCACACCGTAACCTCCTACAGCGAGTGAGCCGCCACCTAACCAAGCTAGAGTCGCATTAGTAGCAGCGGCACCACTTAATGTGCCTATGGCGGTACCTGTTGAAGCAGTTCCTAAAACACCAACACCACCGTAAGCAGCTAAACCAGCAAGTCCACCACTACCAAGAGCCGTGATTCCACCTGAAAGAACATTTTTAATGTCTAAGACACTAGTTTTCATGCGAGCAAGCTCTCCAGCACTCATAGCTGGTAAATTTGTCGCATCATCTAGAATATTGTCATCAAAAGAGATATTTTTTATTTTTGAAAAAATGTCAACAAAGGGAACGAGCGATTCATTATAAATTTTGTATTTTGCTTGACCTAGTTTTTCCATTGCTTTCTGAGTTGACTCTCGCTCATCTTCTAGCTCAGCCTTTGACTCGTCAAATATAGTCTGCGCACGATTATTGATCCTTTTTGCTGTGTCAAAGTCCTCTTTTGCATCGATACCTTTTTTCACACCGTACCCACCGGCAACCAAGGCCACACCTGCTAATATGAATGGTAAAGGCATCGTTATATCTCCATGAATAAATTAGCTTCTTTAACCAGAATCATTTGACGTTTCACCCAATTTTCCATGTCTGTGAGTAGACTGGGTGAAATATCTAGAGTCTCTGCTAAATTCCTAATGACAGTAATCTCACTTTCTTGATAAGTTTCATCGGCATAAGCAACACCAATGAGCTCCAGCATAAACGCCACTTTTTGGTGCTTAAACTCAAATAAACTATCTAGTTTATCAAATTCAGGTTTACTATCGAAATTCACGTTGGCATCACATTGAGACCGAATTGTTTCCAACATAAGCTTTTCTTTTTCGTCGATATGTCCATCGACAGCGATAATTTTTTTAGTAAAAGCTATCAATGTTGCTTCTTGCTCATTATTTAAATGCTGAATAAACATATTTGTCATTCCTTAACAGACGATTTAACAGATTAATTGAGAGCGCTTAAATAACACTGTAAGTTATCTATGACCCTCATAGGACTTAGTGCTTGGGAGTTGTCGTCCAAACAGACTATTCCACACAAGCTAATAGTTGTCTTTTTTATCCATATTTTTGTTACATAAGCTGTGGTCTTGAAGATCCGCAATAGTGATCGTCTGTTGGGCTTCGCTACGATCTGAGCAAACCTACAAAAACCATGCTACCGCCCCTGAGTAACAGCCCCCAGTTCGCTGCTTTTAACTAATGAGATAGTAATAATTGTTGGCATTACGCCCTGCTGAGAGGTTGATTGTCGTTTGGCTATCTTATGGGGGAGGGTGAAGGGCGAGAAGATTGTTTTGACGGAAATTTGCACTAGATCAATAAAATTATCATTAGCGACGTTTGAGGTGCGTCGTTCACTCTGCTGGGTATGTGCAATACCCCTCCCCCAGCCCTCTCCCGGAGGGAGAGGGGGTAAACAGCCGGGGGCGTTAAGCGGGTACAAGCGGATAAGAAGAAAGGGAGCCGGTCAGGCTCCCTTTCTCATGGTTATGGCGTGGTTATGCGAACTGGCAGATCAGGGTCACAACCAGCTGACCCCAAATCCAACCTTATCTATTGGTCGCGGCCTTCATCCCTTCCACAAACTCTTTCAAACGAGTGAGCATATGTTCCGGATTCTGGTGGTGGGTCTCGATGATCTTCACCACGGCGGAGCCGGAGATGGCACCGGCGGCGCCAGCGGTGATGGCTTCACGCACCTGAGCCGGTTCGCTGATGCCAAAGCCGAGCAGGGCGGGGGGGGCGTTGAACTCGCGCAGGGTATTGATCAGCCCCTCCACCGGCATGCCGGCCTTGGTCTCGGCGCCGGTGACGCCAGCGCGGCTCACCAGATAGGTGTAACCATTGCCGAGCTCCGCCACCTGCTTCAGGGTTTCGGCGTCGCCATTGGGCGGGGCGATAAAGATGCTGTCGATGCCGAACTTGTCGGCGGCCGCCTTGTAGGGGGCGCACATCTGCACCGGCACGTCGGCGACCAGCACCGAATCCACGCCCGCCTGCTGGCACTTCTCGTAGAAGCCGTCAATTTTGCGCACATAGACCAGGTTGGCGTAGACCAAGAGGCCAATGGGCAGCTCCGGGTACTTGGCGCGGATGCGGCCGAGCAGCTCGAAACAGTCGTCCGGGGTGGTGTGGCTGGCAAACGCGCGCAGGGCGGCGCCCTGAATGGTGGGGCCATCCGCCACCGGATCGGAGAAGGGAATGCCGAGCTCGAGGGCATCGGCGCCCCCTTCTACCAGCGCATCGACGATGGCTAGCGACAATTCGGGGGTGGGGTCACCCAGCATCACGAACGGCACAAAGGCGCCCTGATTGGCTTCATCCAGACGGGAGAAGAGTTGTGCGTAACGGTTCATGACAAGGTTCCTTCTTTCTCAAAAATGTCAGCAACGGTGAAGATATCTTTGTCGCCACGGCCGGAGAGGTTGACGATGAGCACCTGCTCTTTTTCCGGTTCACTGCGGGCCATCTTGAGGGCATGGGCCAGCGCGTGGGAGGACTCCAGCGCCGGGATGATGCCTTCGGATTTGGCCAGCTCCTGGAAGGCGTCCAGCGCCTCCTTGTCGGTCACCGAGGGGTACTCGGCGCGGCCGATGGCGGCCAGATGGGCGTGCTGCGGGCCGACGGAGGGGAAATCGAGACCCGCCGAGACGGAGTAGGACTCCTGAATCTGGCCCTGATTGTCCTGCATCAGGTAGGAGTGCATGCCAAAGAAGACCCCCTTGCTGCCGTGACCCAGTGGTGCACCGTGCTCGCCGCTCTCGATACCGTGGCCGCCCGGCTCTACGCCGATGAGGCGCACCGACGGCTCATCGATAAAGTCGGCAAACATGCCGATGGCGTTCGAGCCGCCGCCGACGCAGGCGATCACCGCATCGGGCAGCCGCTCTTCCTTCTCGAAGCACTGGGCCTTGGCCTCTTCGCCGATCATCTTCTGGAACTCCCGCACGATAGTGGGGAAGGGGTGCGGGCCGGCGGCGGTACCGAGCAGGTAGTGGGCCGACTCGTAGTTGGCGGCCCAGTCGCGCAGCGCCTCGTTACAGGCATCTTTCAGGGTGGACGAGCCGGACTGCACCGGAATCACGGTAGCGCCCATCAGCTTCATGCGAAAGACGTTGGGCTTCTGGCGCTCGCAATCCTTGGCGCCCATATAGACCCGGCACTTGAGGCCGAGCAGGGCGCAGGCCAGCGCAGTGGCGACGCCGTGCTGACCGGCACCGGTCTCGGCGATGATCTCGTTCTTGCCCATCCGCTTGGCCAGCAGCGCCTGACCCAGCACCTGGTTGGTCTTGTGGGCGCCGCCGTGCAGCAGATCTTCGCGCTTCAGATAGAGGCGGGTCTTGGTGCCCTTGGTCAGATTGCGAGTCAGGGTGAGCGGGGTCGGGCGACCGGCATACTCGGTCAGCAGGGACTGAAACTCGGCGATAAAGGCCGGGTCATCCTTGGCATCGACAAAGGCTTTCTCCAGCTGGAGCAGGGCCGGGATAAGGATTTGGGGCACATACATGCCACCAAATTCGCCGAAAAACGGGTTGAGCAGGGTCATGGCTTCTTCCTTGTATTAGCTAAATCGAAACATCAAAAAGGGTTGCGTTACAGGTTGCGCAGTGCGCCGAAGGCGGCTGCAATCTTGTGCGCATCCTTCTGGCCCGGGGCACTCTCCACCCCGGAGTTGAAATCAAGGCCGAGGCAGCCCACTTGTGCCGCTTGCAGGGCGTTGTCGGGATTCAGGCCGCCCGCCAGCATCAACTTGGCTTTATCGAGATTTGCCAACAGGGCCCAGTCGAACGCCTGACCGGTGCCGCCGCTCTGGCTGCCTACTTTGGTATCCAGCAGCAGGCGATCGGCCGGGTAGTCGAGGGCGGGCAGCGGTTCGCCACTTTCTTTGCCGAGAGAGACGCCTACGGCCTTCCAGATCTGGCAGCCCGCGGGCAGCAGCGGACGCAGGGTGTCGATATAGGCGGCATCCTCATCCCCATGCAGCTGGACTGCGGCGAGCCCCAGCGCATCCACCGTCTTGGCGATGGTGGCGGGTTGGGCGTTGCGAAAAACCCCGACGTAAGAGAGCGGCGCACCCGCCATCACGGCGCGGGCGGCGGGGATGTCTACATAGCGCGGGCTTTTGGAAACAAAAATCAGGCCGCCAAACACCGCACCCTCCTGATGGGCGGCGGCAGCATCCTCGGCGCGGGTGAGGCCGCACACCTTGTTCTGGCCCAATACCAGCTTGCGCACAGCCGCTTCCAGATCCGGCTCGGCCATCAGGGATGAGCCCACCAGAAAGCCTTTGGCGTGGTGGCGCAGATCCGCCACCTGAGCGCGATGGTTGATGCCGGATTCGCTGATCACCACCCGATCGCTTGGAATGTCTTTGGCCAGCTGTTTGGTGCGGTTGAGATCGACGCTCAAGTCGCGCAGATCCCGGTTGTTGATGCCAATCACCGGCGCGCCCAGCGCGATGGCGCGGGTCAGCTCCTCCTCGTTGCTCACCTCGGTGAGCACGCCCAGGCCCAGCTCTTTGGCCACCGCGAACAGGGCGCGATAGCCCTCGTCGGTGAGCACGGAGAGCATCAGCAGAATGGCGTCCGCCTGATAGTGACGGGCCAGATAGACCTGATAGGGGTCAATCATGAAATCCTTGCAGAGCACCGGCTGCGATACGCGGCAGCGCACCCGCGGCAAAAAGGCGAAATCCCCCTGAAAGAACTTCTCGTCCGTCAGCACCGAGATGGCGGTGGCGTATTTGCCATAGATGTCGGCGATGGCCTCCGGGCTGAAATCGTCGCGGATCAAGCCCTTGGAGGGGGAGGCCTTCTTGCACTCCAGAATAAAGCGGGTGGAGCCCGCCTTGAGCGCCCCGACGAAATCCCTATCGCTTGGGGTCAGCTCGCTCTGGAAGCTATCCAGCGGTTGGGCCAGCTTGCGGGCGGCAACCCACTCCTGTTTGGCCGCCACGATCTTGCCGAGAATGGTCTGGCTGATGGAGGCCATGTTCAGAAATGCATGGGGGGCAATAAGGTCTGACATCTCGTTATCCTTGCGAAGCTGGCTCTTGCCCTGCGGGCGTTCTGAATGACTGTTGTGCAACGTGGTGGCTGACATCATGCCTCCTGATGGCTCAGAGTAGCCAGCCGAGCAGCCAGATCCGCTGCCTTGCCGCTCGCCAGCACCGCCAGCACCTCGGCCGCCGCGCTCTTGAGATCTTTCGCCTTGCCCGCCATCAGCAGCAGTGGCGCCACATTGGCGGCAATGGCGGCGTTGTGAGCCGGGGTGCCACGCCCTTCCAGAATGGCGGCGGTGATGGCGCGGTTCTCTTCAGGCTCACCACCCTGAATGGCGCTGACCGGATAGGTCTCGAGGCCAAAGTCAGCCGGGGTTAACAGAAACTCGCGGATCTCGCCGTCACGGATCTGGGCCACCTGGGTCGGGCCGTGAATGGCAATCTCGTCGAGCCCGGCGCCGTGAACCACCATACCGGTTTTCAGCCCCAGTGCCAGCAGGGTTTCTGCGATGGGACGCACCAGCTCGGGGGCATAGACCCCCATCAGCTGATAGGTGGGGCGAGCGGGGTTGATAAGCGGCCCCAGCACGTTGAACAGGGTGCGGGTCTTGAGGGCCTGACGCACCGGCATGGCGTGGCGCACGCCGGCGTGATACTGGGGGGCGAACAGGAAGCAGATGCCGAGCTCGTCCAGACAGCGGCGCGCTTGCGCCGGGCTCATGTCGAGCTTGATCCCCATTTTGTCGAGCAGATCGCTCGAACCAGACTTGCTCGAGACCGAGCGGTTGCCGTGCTTGGCCACTTTCAGGCCGCAGGCGGCGGTGACCAGCGCCGAAGTGGTGGAGACGTTGATGGTGTTGAGGCCATCGCCACCGGTGCCGACGATGTCGCAAAACTCATAATCCGGACGCGGGAAGTCGCGCGCTTCCGCCAAGAGCGCCTCGGCGGCGCCGGCGATCTCCTCCGGGGTCTCCCCCTTGATCTTGAGGGCGGTCAGCAGGCTTGCGAGCACGATGGGGTCCACTTCGCCACGTACCACCTGACCGAAGGCGTCGCGGGTACTTTCACGGCTCAGAGACTGACCCTGATAGAGGGTGTTGAGATGTTGATGCATGTTGGTCTCCTTACCGCACACTGCTTTCTGGACGGGTGATATGGGCGAGCGCCTGGGTCAGCAGACGGGCCCCTTCCGAGGTCATGATGGATTCCGGGTGGAACTGGAAGCCCAGCACCCGCTCATCCTGCTGCTCGATGGCCATGGGCATGCCCTGATAGTGGGCAATCACCGTCAGATCTTCCGGTACATAGGTAGCGACCAGCGAGTGGTAACGGGCTACCGGCAGCGGGCTCGGCAGACCGGCGAAGGCGCCGTGGCCGTTGTGCTCAATCAGGGACCGCTTGCCGTGGACGATTTCGCCCGCCGCCCCGACGGTGCCGCCGTAGGCTTCGCACAGGGCCTGATGGCCGAGACAGATACCGAGGATGGGCACCTGACCACGAGCCAGCTTGATAAGGTCGATGAGGCAACCCGCCTCGTGGGGGGCGCCCGGCCCCGGTGAGAGCACCAGTACGGCGTCCCCTTCACAGGCGGCGATCTCGCTCATGATGCGGCTCGCCGGCAGGCTGTTGCGGTAGATCCGCACCGGATAGCCGAGGGAGCGGAACTGGTCGACGAGGTTGTAGGTAAATGAATCGAAGTTATCGAGCAGGAAGATGTTAGTCATGGCTCACGTCCTTATGTTGCTCCTGCTGGGCGCTCAGGGCTTGCAGAGAGGTGCCATGGCTGGCAGCGATGGCGGCCAGCACGGCGGCCGCCTTGGCGCGGGTCTCGTCCGCTTCGGCCTGGGGCTTGGAGTCATAGACCACCCCGGCACCAGCCTGTACATGGGCCACGCCATCTTTCACGAAAGCCGAGCGGATGACGATACAGGTATCCATCTCGCCTGCGCCGTTGATGTAGCCGACCGCGCCTCCGTAGCTGCCGCGGCGTTTGCCTTCCACCATGCGAATAAGCTCGCTGGCGCGGATCTTGGGGGCGCCGGTGAGGGTGCCCATGTTCATGCAGGCCTGATAGGCGTGCAGGGCGTCAAGATCCGAGCGCAAGGTGCCGACCACCTTGGAGACCAGATGCATCACGTGGCTGTAGCGATCCACTTTCAGCAGCTCTTTGACGTAGCGGGTACCGGGCTCCGAGATGCGGGCGATGTCGTTGCGCCCCAGATCCACCAGCATCAGGTGCTCGGCCACCTCTTTTTCGTCCTGACGCAGTTCCAGCTCGATGCGGCCATCGAGATCCCGGTTGATGCTGCCATCCGGGTTGAAGCCGCGGCGGCGGGTACCGGCGATGGGGTACATCTCCACGTCGCGGCTGGCGGCGCAGAATTTCACCGCGCTCTCCGGCGAGGCGCCAAACAGGGTGAAGCCCTCATCCTGCACGTAGAACATGTAGGGGCTGGGGTTGGTCTGTTTGAGGCGGCGATAGGCGGCCAGGGGGCTTGGGCAGAGCAGGGAGAAGCAGCGGGATGGCACCACCTGGAAGATGTCGCCACGGCGGATAAAGCCCTTGAGCTTCTCCACCTCGGCGCAGAACTGCTTGTCGCTCTTGTCCACGCTCATGCCACCGGTCAGGGGCTGGGTGGTCAGCTCGGCGCTTAGGGGTTGTTGGCAAATCTGTTTGAAGTCGGTGAGCCGTTCGGTCAGGCGGGTGTATCTGTCTTCAACCTGGCTTTCGTCGCTATCGCCGCCAAAGATGCAGGCCAGCAGTTGAGTGGTGCGTTCGATATGATCGATGGTGATCAGGGTTTCGGCCACGTAGAAGCAGTAGTCGGGGCAGCTGTTGCTCCCTTCCGGCACGTCGGGCAGATCTTCAAAAGAGGCGATGAGGTCGTAGGCAAAGCTGCCCGCCATAAAGAGCGCTTCTTTGCCGAGCTGGCAATCGAGCTCCCGCTGCAGGGTGCGCAGCACGTCCAGCACGCTGCTCCCCTTGAGGCGGGAATCTTCGTCCAGCTCCCGATCGGAGGCCGGGAAGTCGAGTTGCAATTCGCCATCTACCAGCGAGCGAGCCACCACCGCAGGCAGCCGCTCGGCCAGCAGGCTTTGCAACTGGGCACCGTTGTCATTGAGGCTGCGAACCCGCACGGTGCGACCACGGCACTCGATGCGCAGGCAGGCGTCTACCAGCAGCAGGCTCTGCTTGCCTGCCTTGGAGTCGATCTCCACCGATTCCAGCAGCAGGTTGTTGGGGCGACCCTGACAGAGGCGGGTATAGAGCGCCAGCGGATCGGCCACATAGGGGGCGTTGAGCTTGAGGGTATCGAATTCACCCAGAGGAAGGCGATGTGTGGCTGTCATAGTGCGTTCCCTTGCGTGTGATGCGTGTTACCGATGTTCATGACGTTGAATTCCTTGAAAATTTAATTGGTCCGGGGTGGCTGGTTCAGGGGCGCCATCGCCAGGTCAGCTTGCTTGTCTGAATTCTCGGTTTCATCACAGGTCCATTTGCCGGATAATAAAAAAGCCCGCTGGGGTCAGCGGGCTTTTTCTTTGGGTTCTTAATTTGCTGTCAGATTACAGGTACAGCAACGACCACACGCCCGCATGTCAGGGAGTGTGCCACCACCAGATGGTCAGGATGGAAGTCGTTTGCATGATAAAGTCCTGTAAAAAGATGTTTGCAATGAAGTGCCTACAGAAAACGATAAAGCCGCGGCCAAGTCAAGTCGCTTTTTAGCCTTCTTTCACCGATTTGCCATGAATGGTGACCTGACCACGAGAGCGGAATAACCTGATGAGATTCGATCTTCACTGCCATACCACTGCCTCCGACGGGGTGCTGAGCCCAGCCGAACTGGTGCGTCGCGCCGCCGAAAAACAGGTCGAGGTGTTAGCGGTTACTGACCACGATACCCTTGCCGGACTTGATGAGGTGCGCCGCACCATCGACGCCGAGCAACTGCCGCTGCGACTGGTGAGCGGGGTCGAGATCTCCACCGGCTGGGAGCATCACGAAATTCATATCGTGGCGCTGGGGGTGGATGAAAAAAATCCGCAACTGACCGACTTTCTGGCCGGTCAGCTGGCCCGTCGCGAGGCGCGCGCGCTGGAAATCGGGCGTCGTCTGGAGAAGTGCCTCATCCCCGGCACCTATGAAGAAGCCAAGGCGCTCGCCGGTGACGCCGCCGTGACCCGCGCCCACTTTGCCCGAGTGCTGGTGGCACGCGGGGTGGCCGACAATATGCAGAAGGTATTCAAAAAGTACCTGAGCCGTGGCAATAAAGGGTATGCCCCGGCCGAGTGGCCCGAGATGAGCGAAGCTATCGCGGCCATTCATGCCGCCGGTGGGCTGGCGGTGCTGGCCCACCCCAGCCGTTACGATCTCACCGCCAAGTGGATCAAGCGGCTGCTGGTGGCCTTCAAGGCGGCAGGTGGGGATGCCATGGAGGTTTCGCTGCCCCAGCAGAGCCCACAGGAGCGGGCCAATCTGGGCCAGTGGGCCAAGGAGCACGACCTCTATATCTCGGTGGGATCGGATTTTCACTTCCCCTCCAACTGGACCGAGCTGGGCCGCCACCTCTGGCTGCCCAAAGAGGGAATGCCCGTCTGGCTGGCCTATCCCGGTCACTTTGGGCTCACCACCGAACAACATGCCGAGCTGCTGGCGAGTCGCTAACGGCGCCAGCGAAGCAGCCACAAACAGGTTTAAGGTAGTGTCATGGGTCTTTGGCCCGTGACCATACGAGCGGGCAGGTATTGCTGCCCCCATTGCGAGAACAAGCTATGAGTCAGCATTTTTACGTACATCCTGAAAACCCCCAGGCCCGTCTGATCGGTCAGGCGGTACAGATCATCCAGAACGGCGGCGTCATCGTCTATCCGACCGACTCCGGCTATGCGCTGGGCTGCCAGATGGGTGACAAGGGCGCGCTGGAGCGCATCTGCCGCATCCGTCGCCTCGATGCCAACCACGACTTCACCCTGGTGTGCCGC
Organism: Aeromonas sp. 55A; assembly: GCF_051919665.1. NCBI lineage: Bacteria > Pseudomonadati > Pseudomonadota > Gammaproteobacteria > Aeromonadales > Aeromonadaceae > Aeromonas > Aeromonas sp. 55A. The sequence goes on from NZ_JBQBEH010000008.1 coordinate 3,018,917, forward strand.
GATCTCTCCGAGATCTCCACCTACGCCAAGGTCGACAACAGCGCGTTTCGCCTGATCAAGAACAACACCCCGGGCGCCTACACCTTCATCTTCAAGGCGACCAAAGAGGTGCCGCGCCGCCTGATGAACGAGAAGAAGAAGAGCATCGGCATCCGGGTGCCGGACAACAAGATTGCCCAGGCGCTCTTGGAAGCCCTCGGCGAGCCGCTGCTCTCCACCACATTGATCCTGCCGGAGTCCGAGATGGCCGAGTTTGACCCGGAAGAGATCTTCGACAAGCTGGGCAAGCAGATTGATCTGGTGGTCAACGGTGGTTATCTGGGCGAGCAGCCCACCACAGTGGTCGATTTCTCTGACGACGAGCCGGTATTGCGTCGTCGCGGCGCCGGAGATCCAACCCCGTTTGAGTGATGTCGCTGAACCGGTGACAGTCCCCTCCGCCGAGACGGGGACTGGCGCCGCGCTACCCATCGCGAAAGTCCTGGGGCAGCCCTATCACGAGCTGCCCCAGGATCTGTTCATCCCGCCCGATGCGCTGGAGGTGTTCCTCGATACCTTCGAGGGGCCGCTCGATCTGCTGCTCTATCTCATCCGGCGCCAGCAGCTCGATATCCTCAATCTGCCGATCCTGCAGATCACCGCCCAGTACATGGAGTACGTGGAGCTGATGCAGGGGCTCAACCTTGAGCTGGCGGCTGAATATCTGCTGATGGCGGCCTGGCTCGCGGAGATAAAATCCCGCCTGCTGCTGCCCAAGGCGCCGGAGCTGGAGGATGAAGAGGAGGGGGAAGACCCGCGGGTGACCCTTATTCGCCGCCTGCAGGAGTACGAGCGTTACAAGGTAGGTGCAGAGAGGGTCAATGAGCTGCCACGGGTGGAGCGGGAGATTTATATCGCCACCGCCTTTCCCCCCGATTTTGGCGCCCTCAAGCCACTGGCGCCCGATGTTTCGCTGGTTGAGCTCGCCCTTTACATGCAAAGTGTGGTAAAACGCGCGACTCATTTCGAACATCACCAGATCCGCCGCGAACAGATCCCGACCCGGGTGCGCATGGCGGAGATCCTCGCCATGCTCACGCTGGGCCAGACCCTGCGCCTTGAGCAGGTGCTGCGTGCCGAAGAGGGACGCATGGGGGTACTGGTGACGTTTCTGGCCCTGCTGGAGCTGTGCAAGGAGCAACTGATCTGGATCCTGCAGGCAGAACCGCTGGGACCAATTCATTTCGCATTGGCCGAGCAGAGCGAGGAGGGCAACCGTGGCGCTGCCCACTGAACGACTCAAGACCCTGATCGAAGCGGCGCTGTTTGTGGCCGGTCGTCCGCTTAATGTCAGCGAGCTGAAAAGCAGCGTGCTGGCGGATTATCCGGTGACCAGTCGCTATGTTCAGCTGCTGTTGGCCGAGATCAGGCAAGATTACAGCTCGCGAGGCGTCGAGCTCAAGGAGGTCGCCTCCGGCTGGCGCTTTCAGGCGCGTCAGGAGTATGCCGAAGAGCTCTCGCGGCTCTGGAGCGAGCGGGCGCCGCGTTATTCGCGCGCCGTGATGGAGACGCTGACCCTGATTGCCTATCGCCAACCCATCACCCGGGCCGAGATAGAAGCGATCCGTGGGGTGGCGGTGTCGAGCCAGATAGTGAATACCCTGAAAGAGCGTGGCTGGGTGCGCAGCATCGGCCACAAAGAGGTGGCCGGTCGCCCCGAGCTGCTCGCCACCACCAGAGAGTTTCTGGATTACTTTAATCTGCAGAGTCTGGAGCAGCTCCCCGAGCTTGATCCTGAACTGCAACCCCTGTTGCCCTCTGCGGTGGACGGGGAGAGCTATGCCCGGTGAATGGTGCCCAAGCGTGCCTATGTCACCGAGATATACATTTTTCAACTGTGGCGAGTGCTCCAACCGGCGTTTGTTACAGTTAACCCCGTTGCCCCTATTACCTGTGGGCAGCGATCAACAATCAGGTAACCCCGATGAGTGAAAAACTGCAAAAAGTGTTGGCCCGCGCGGGTCACGGCTCCCGTCGTGAGATGGAGGCCCTGATCACCGCAGGTCGGGTCAGTGTGGATGGCAAGGTCGCCACACTGGGGGATCGCGTCGAAGTGAACGCCGTGATCCGGGTGGATGGTCACCAGGTCAAGACCCGTGCCGCAGAGGAAGTGATCTGCCGCGTACTGGCTTACCACAAGCCGGAAGGGGAGATGTGTACCCGTCACGATCCGGAAGGTCGTCCCACCGTGTTTGATCGTCTGCCCAAGATGGAAGGTGCCCGCTGGATCGCGGTCGGCCGCCTCGACGTCAACACCTCCGGTCTGCTGCTGTTCACCACCGATGGTGAGCTGGCCAACCGCCTGATGCACCCGAGCCACGAAGTAGAGCGGGAATACGCGGTCCGTGTCTTTGGCGAAATCACCGAAGCCATGCTGCAGCGTCTGCGCAAGGGCGTGCAGCTGGAAGATGGCACCGCCAAGTTCAACAAGATCAAACCGGCTGGCGGTGAGGGTCTGAACCAGTGGTTCAACGTCACCCTGACCGAAGGACGCAACCGTGAAGTGCGCCGCCTGTGGGAATCCCAGGAAGTGCAGGTGAGCCGCCTGATGCGGATCCGCTACGGAGACGTCAAGCTGGACCGCGGCATCCCGCGCGGCGGCTGGCAAGAGCTGAAACTGCCGGAAGTGAACTACCTGCGCGGTCTGGTCAACCTGCCGCCGGAGACCGAATCCAAGGTCGATCTGCAGCAGGATGGCAAAACCAGCCGTCACAAGCAGGCCGCCCAGATCCGTCGCGCCGTACAGCGTCACAAAGAGATGCAGGGCAAAGAGCCCCGTGCCCGCGCCACCACCGCCCGTCGCAAGCCGCAAGCCTCTACCCGCAACTCCGGTACCGGCAGCAAGTAAGCCGACAACCCGTTGCGAACTGCGCGCCGTTCAAGTGCGCAGTCGGCCAAGCAAAGGCCCGCACCAACTGGTGCGGGCCTTTTTGTATCAACCCCCCTGGCTGGTAAAAGGGGGGTTGAGGGGCATTTCTGTCTTCTGCTTGCCCGCAGACGCGCCGCTGCGGTTGCTCTGCTCCGGTGAGCTTGTTAGCCTGTGCGGCTCTGATAGAGGAGTGAACAATGAGCAAGGTACTTGATGAGCTGCTGGCGTTGCTGGCGCTGGAAAAAATCGAGGAGGGCCTGTTTCGGGGCCAGAGCCAGGATCTCGGTCTGCGGGCCGTGTTTGGCGGACAGGTAATGGGGCAGGCCTTGTCAGCTGCCAAGCAGACGGTCGAGACCGGCCGTCAGGTTCACAGTTTTCACTCCTACTTCCTGCGTCCGGGGGATGTGACCCGTCCCATCGTCTATGACGTGGAGAATATCCGTGACGGCCAGACCGTCTCCACCCGCCGGGTCAAGGCGATTCAGGGCGGCAAGCCCATCTTCTATCTCAACGCCTCGTTTCAGGTGCCGGCCGATGGCTTCGAGCATCAGGCGCAGATGCCCACCGGCATCACCCCGCCGGAGGAGCTCAAGAGCGAGCTGGAGCTGGTGCGCCCCTACGAGAACCTGATCCCGGCCTCCCTGCGGGACAAGATCCTCTGTGAGCAGCCCATCGAGATGCGCCCTGTGACCCTGGTCGACCCTATTCGGCCGACGGTGCAGGATCCGGTGCGCCACGTCTGGTTCAAGGCCAACGGTCAGATGCCGGACGATCTGCGGGTGCACAAATACCTGCTGGCCTACGCCTCCGACTTCAACTTCCTGCTCACCTCGCTGCAGCCCCACGGGGTGTCCTACTGGGAGCCGGACATGCAGGTGGCCACCATCGACCACTCCATGTGGTTCCACCGGGATTTCCGCTTCGACGACTGGCTGCTCTACGTGGTAGACAGCCCGAGCGCCAGCAGCGGCCGCGGTCTGGTGCGCGGTCAGTTCTTTACCCGCGATGGAGTGCTGGTGGCGAGCACCATGCAGGAGGGGGTGATCCGCCGTCGCGGCAGTTAAGGCGCAAAGCGGATAGCAAAACGGGGTGGCTTGGGCCACCCCGTTTTCGTTGCTGCGATGTGCGTGGGCGCTGCGGGATCAGCCGCCGCGCTGGTACTTGAAGCGCTTCTTGCGCCGGTAGGGATAGACATCCTCGAACACCCCCACCTTGATGTTGCTCTGCAGCATCTTCCAGTAGTTGGCGTCGAACATCTCCTTGTGCAGCTGCAGCATGATCTCCCGCACCTGCGGCTTTTGCAGCAGGAAGGTGGCGAACTCCTCGGGGAAGATGTCGTTGGGGGCCACCGAGTACCAGGGCTCGGCACTCCACTCATCCTCGGGGTAGCGCGGCGGCGGGATCTGGCGGAAGTTGCACTCCGTCATGTAGCAGATCTCGTCGTAGTCGTAGAAAACCACCCGGCCGTGACGGGTGACGCCAAAATTCTTGAACAGCATGTCCCCCGGGAAGATGTTGGCCGCCGCCAGCTGCTTGATGGCGTTGCCGTACTCCTCCAGTGCGAGCCGGGTCTGCTGCTCGTCCGCCTTGTCCAGATAGAGGTTGAGGGGGATCATCTTGCGCTCGGTGTAGAGGTGCTTGATCACCAGCTTGTCGTCGCTGATGGTGAGCGCCGACGGCGCTACCACCTTGAGCTCGGCAAGGAGTTCGGGCGAGATGCGATCCAGCGGAAACTCGAAGTTGGTGAACTCCTGGGTATCGGCCATGCGGCCAACCCGGTCGTGCTGTTTTACCAGCCGGTATTTCGCCTTCACCTGCTCGTGACTCACATCCTTGGGCGGCGTGAACTCGTCTTTTATCACCTTGAACACCACATCGTAGGAGGGGAGGGTGAACACGCTCATCACCATCCCCTTGATGCCGGGGGCGATGATGAACTGATCCCGACTCTGTGCCAGATGGTGGCGGTAGTGGCGATAGAGCTCGGTCTTGCCATGTTTTTGGCAGCCGATGGCGTTGTAGATCTCGTAATCGGGCTTGTGGGGCATGATCTGGCGCAGGAAGGCGACAAACAGTGCCGGTTCGCGGGCATAAACCATAAAGTAGGCACGGGCGAAGCCAAAGACTATGGAGGCGAGATCCGGCTCGAAGATGACGGTATCCACATAGATGCTGTGGCCGGTGCTGAGCAGTGGCAGGATAAAGGGGAAGACCTGATCCCGGGCCCGGATCAGCCCCACCAGATAGGCCCCTTTGTTGCGGTAGAACACCTCTTTCAATAGCTCGATGGCAAACGGCTCGTCATGGAGTATTTGTGGGCCGTTCTCCGCAAGATGGCGGTGGATGTCGACAATATCCCGCTGCTTGTCCTCGTAGGGGAGGGTGAAGCTGTAATCCCCCAAAAGCTGGCTCAAGGTCTGCGGCAGGTGGGCGAGATCGGTGCGATAGATCCGCAGCAGGGCGCTCAGGTCCGGTTTTTCGCCACGGCTGACAAAGGGGTGGATATAGAGGTTCTCGTCGCGGATATTGCGATGGCGAAAGATCCGGCGATAGACGGAGTTGAAGAAGGACTCCGCCACCTCGAAGTTGTCACAACGGGGCAGCAGATCGCTGAAGGCGCTTTTGACCCGCTTGAGCAGCTCCTGAGTGGCGTGGTGCTCCCCCATCATCTGGCGGATGGAGCTGGCGGTGGCCCCCACATGGTGGTCATAGAGGCGAATACGCTCGCGCCCGGCGAGCTGCACTCCCAGCCAGTCACTGTTCTCGAAGCGGCTCTTGCTGCCCTGGGTTATCTCGAGAAACCGGCTGTAAAACGACTCGAAGCGTTGCAAGATAGTCTCGGCGACGGCCTGTTCCAATGGCTGCTGCATCTCTCTCTTCCTTGTGATCTGTCGGGCCGATAGCGCGAAGGATTGGGTGTAATTTGTTCACACGTCAGGCCACTATCGCAACATTCAAACGTCTGTTCAAGTGGCAATTTTCGGGGATAAACGGTAGATTGCGCCCCTGTTTTGGTGATGGTTTAGCGACTGTTTGCTGTCTGTTTGAGAGGCCGTTTGGCCTGCGAGGAAACCCGATGAAGCTCTATTTTGTCCTGGTGGAACCTGCCCGACCTGCGAACGTGGGGGCGGCTGCCCGCGCCATGAAAACCATGGGATTCGATGCCATGCGACTGGTGGCTAGCCGGGTACACGAAGAGGAGGAGGCGAGCTGGGTGGCCCACGGCGCCCAGGAGATCCTGACTCAGGCCGAGGCGTTCGAGACTTTGCCCGAGGCGCTGGCCGACATGGATCTGGTGATCGCCACCACCGCCCGTGAACGCGGTCGCTACCAGCACTACCTCACGCCGGGGGAGATCCGCGAGCAAATCCGCAGCAAGCCTTCACTCAACAAGGTGGCCATCGTCTTTGGCTGCGAGGAGTCGGGGCTCTCCAACGAGCAGCTGGCCGAGGTCGATCTCATCAGCTATCTGCCCCTCAAGGTGAGCTACCCCTCCCTCAATCTGGGGCAGGCGATCATGCTCTACGCCTACGAGATGAGTCAGCTGATGGATGAGCTGAACGCCGACGGCGCCGCTGCGGTAGCAGAAAATTTTGATAATGCCGGGCAGGTTCGGGTGCTTAAAAGCAAAACAGCAGAATTGCTGGGTGAACTCGGAGTTTCGCAGGATGAAAAACTGCATCAATGGGTGATGGACCGGGTTCCCATGCTGCCGCAGCGGGATTTGAACATGCTCCACCTGCTCTGCAAAGACCTTGCGCGCCGCTTTGGGCGTGAGTAGCGAAGAGGTTTAAGTTGACAGCCCATCGCCCGCCGCGGTATTGCTAAAAGCCAGCTTCGTCAACGAGTGTTCGTCATGCAGTTATTCACCAACGTCATCACCACCACCATTATTACCGGTACCACCACAGGTGGCACTGGGGCCGGTTGATGCGCTGACGAACAAGCACAGAAATCAAAAAAGGCCCGTACCCACCCAGTACGGGCCTTTTTGTTGGATTGGTTTTTAGATTGAATTTCATAGATTTACAGGGAGAGAAAGCGATGAGAGTGTTGAAATTTGGCGGGTCTTCACTGGCCGATGCAGAACGTTTTTTACGGGTGGCCGATATCGCGGTCAACACCCACGGCCAATCTCAGGTAGCCCTGGTGCTCTCTGCTCCTGCCAAGGTGACCAATCATCTGGTGGCGCTGGTGGAGCAGACCAGCCGCGGCATGGATGCCAGTTCCACCCTGTTTGAAGTCAACGGTATCTTCTCCCGACTGCTGGCCGGGTTGAAGGCGGCCTATCCGGCGCTCGATGACAAGGCGCTGCTGGCCCGTCTCACCAGCGAACTGGATCAGGTGGAGCGCCTGATGCAGGGCATCCGTCTGCTGGGCCTCTGCCCGGACAACGTGCAGGCGCGCATTCTGAGCCGTGGCGAGAACCTCTCCATCGCCTTTATGCACGAGCTGCTGCGGGTGCGCGGTCTGGATCTGGAGCTGATCGTGCCGGAAGAGCTGCTGGTCACCGACGGCGGTTATCTGGAAGCCCACGTCGATATCGAAGCCTCCCGCCTGCGCTTTGCCGCCAAGGGGCTGCGCTCGGTTGTAGAGGGGCAGGGCCCCTCTGGTAAAGAGTCATGTCTCTATCTGATGCCGGGCTTTACCGGTGGCAGCGACAAGGGCGAGACCGTGCTGCTGGGTCGCAACGGCTCCGACTACTCCGCCGCCGTGCTGGCTGCCTGCGTCGATGCCGAGTGCTGCGAGATCTGGACTGACGTCGAGGGTTGCTACAGCTGCGACCCCCGTCTGGTGCCGGATGCCTACCTGCTGAAAACCCTCTCCTACAAGGAGGCGATGGAGCTCTCCTACTTCGGCGCCAAGGTGCTGCACCCGAAAACCATCGCGCCGGTGGCCCAGTTCCATATTCCCTGCCTCATCAAGAACAGTTTCAACCCGCAAGGGCCGGGCACCCTGATCGGCCCCGAGAGCGGCGACGATGACCTGAAAGTGAAGGCCATCTCGGATCTCTCCGGCATGTGCATGTTCAACGTCTCCGGCCCCGGCATGAAGGGGATGGTCGGCATGGCCGGTCGCATCTTCTCCGCCGTCTCCCGCGCCGGGGTCAGTATCGTGCTGATCACCCAGTCATCTTCCGAGTACAGCGTCAGCTTCTGTATCCACAGCTACGACCAGGATAAGACTCGCAAGGTGCTGGAGCGCGAGTTCGAGCTCGAATTCAAAAACCAGCTGCTGGAGCCGCTGGATATCATCAGCGATCTGGCGATCATCTCCCTCATCGGTGACGGCATGCGCACCAGCAAGGGGATGGCGGCCCGCTTCTTCACCTCGCTGGCGCAAGCCTCCATCAATATCGTCGCCATTGCGCAGGGGTCGAGCGAGCGCTCCATCTCGGCGGTGGTGCGGGATCGCAAGGTGGCGGAAGCCATCAAGGCGTGCCACCAGAACTTCTTTGGCAGCCAGCAGTTTATCGATCTCTTTGTGGTCGGGGTCGGCGGCGTCGGTGCCGCGCTGGTGGATCAGATTGCCCGCCAGCAACCGGTACTGGCCGAGCAGGGCACCGGCCTGCGGGTAGTGGGCATCGCCAACAGCCGTCAGATGGCGGTCAACAAGGATGGCCTAAACCTCGCCAACTGGCGCGAACAGCTGGCGGAAGCCCGCGACAGCTTCTCGCTGGAAGGGGTGAAAAAGCTGGTGGAAGATAGCCACATCATCAACCCGGTGATCGTTGACTGCACCTCCTCCGAGGCAGTAGCCGTCCAGTATGCCGACTTCCTCGCCGCCGGTTTCCACGTGGTGACTCCGAACAAGAAGGCCAACACCGGCTCGCTCGATTACTACAAGGCGCTGCGTCGCACTGCCCGCCAGACTCGCCGCAAGTTCCTCTACGAGACCAACGTGGGCGCCGGTCTGCCGGTTATCGAGAACCTGCAGAACCTTATCAAGGCCGGTGACAAGCTGCGTGCCTTCGACGGCATCCTCTCCGGTTCACTCTCCTTTATCTTCGGCAAGCTGGATGAGGGGATGGCCTTCTCTGAAGCCACCAAGATCGCTCGCAGCAACGGCTTTACCGAGCCGGATCCCCGCGACGATCTCAACGGCATGGATGTGGCGCGCAAGCTGCTCATTCTGGCCCGCGAGGCGGGCATGGCGCTGGAGCTCTCCGATGTGGAAGTCGAGCAGGCACTGCCGCCCGGATTTGATGTGAGCGGCGACGTGGAAGCCTTTATGGCCCGCCTGCCGGAGGCTGACGGCTGGTTCCGCGACCAGTTCGCTGCCGCCCAGCGTGAAGGCAAGGTGCTGCGCTATGTGGGCTCCATCGAGGGTGGCAAGTGCAAGGTCGCCATCAAGGCGGTCGGTGGCGATGAGCCGCTGTTCAAGGTCAAAGACGGGGAGAACGCGCTCGCCTTCTTCTCTACCTACTACCAGCCAATCCCGCTGGTGCTGCGTGGCTATGGCGCCGGTACCGAAGTGACTGCGGCGGGCGTCTTTGCCGACGTGCTGCGCACCCAGAACTGGAAGCAGGAGCTATAAGCATGAGTTCAGACATGTACCCCTCTTATATGACGGAAGGCGGCAGTGTCGTTGCCTACGCCCCCGCCTCCAGCGCCAACCTGAGCGTGGGATTCGATGTACTGGGGGCGGCGCTCGCCCCCGTGGATGGCTCTCTGCTCGGCGATCGGGTGCAGGTAAAAGCGGCTGACGTGCCTTTTGTGCTGTCCTCTGTGGGCCGTTACGCCCACAAGCTGCCGGACGATCCGAAAAAGAATATCCTCTACGACTGCTGGGTGGCCTATGGCGAGGCGCTGGAGAAGCGCGGCCTTGGCCTCAAGCCGCTCGAAATGGTGCTGGAGAAGAACTTGCCGGTGGGCTCGGGTCTGGGTTCCAGCGCCTGCAGCGTGGTGGCGGCCCTTGAAGGGCTCAACGCCTTTCACGGCGCGCCGCTCAACGAGCACGACATGCTGCTGCTGATGGGGGAGATGGAAGGCAAGATCTCCGGCTCCGTTCACTACGACAACGTGGCGCCCTGTTATCTCGGCGGCATGCAGCTGGTGCTGGAAGAGCACGGCGTTATCAGTCAGGGTATTCCGGTGTTCGATCAGTGGTACTGGGTGGTCTGCTACCCGGGTACCGTGGTTTCGACCGCTGCCGCCCGCGCCATTCTGCCGGCCCAATATCGCCGTCAGGATTGCCTCACCTATGGCCGCCGCCTGGCTGCCTTTGTCCACGCCAGCTACACCGCGCAGGAGGGGCTGGCGGCGAGCGTATTGAAAGACGTGATTGCCGAGCCCTACCGCGCGGCGCTGATCGAAGGCTTTGCCGAGGTGCGGGCGCAGGCGGCCCAGAACGGAGCGCTGGCCACCGGCATCTCCGGCTCCGGTCCCACCGTATTTGTGGTGATGAAGGATCTGGCGCAGGCCGAGCGGATGAAAGATTGGATGGAAGCACATTTCGTGCAGAACGAAGATGGATTTGCCCGGGTCTGCAAACTGGACATGGCCGGGGCACGGGTAACAGGAAGCGAGCTATGAATCTCTACAACATCAAGGACAACAGCGAACAGGTGAGCTTCGCGCAGGCGGTGCGTCAGGGGCTGGGTCGCGAACAGGGGCTCTTCTTCCCCGAACAACTCGAACCGCTCGCCGATGTGGATGCCCTGCTCGATCTGCCGCTGGCCGAACGCTCTGCCCGCATCCTGAGCCACCTGCTGGGGGACGAAGTGCCCGCCGCCAAGGTGAGCGAGCTTGTCAACGCCGCCTTCACCTTCCCTGCGCCGCTGGTCAAATTGAAAGATGGCACCTATGCACTTGAGCTGTTCCACGGCCCGACCCTGGCGTTCAAGGACTTCGGCGGCCGCTTTATGGCCCAGTGCCTCGCGGCCTTTAGAACCAACGACAAAATCACCATCCTCACCGCCACCTCCGGCGACACCGGTGCCGCCGTGGCCCACGCCTTCTACGGGCTGGAGGGGATCGAGGTGGTGATCCTCTATCCCAAGGGCAAGATAAGCCCCTTGCAGGAGAAGCTCTTCTGTACCCTCGGCGGCAATATCCGCACCATCGCCATCGATGGCGACTTCGATGCCTGTCAGGCGCTTGTAAAACAGGCCTTTGACGACGAGGCGCTGAAAAAGGCCATTGGCCTCAACTCCGCCAACTCCATCAATATCAGCCGCCTGCTGGCGCAGGTTTGCTACTACTTCGAAGCGGTGGCCCAGTTGCCCAAAGCCGACCGTGCCAAGGCGGTGATCAGCGTGCCGTCCGGCAACTTTGGCAACCTCACCGCAGGCTTGATTGCCAAGGCGCTGGGGCTGCCGGTGAAGCGCTTTATCGCCGCCACCAACGCCAACGATACCGTGCCGCGCTACCTGAAAACCGGCCAGTGGGATCCGCACCAGACAGTGGCAACCCTGTCAAACGCCATGGATGTGAGCCGCCCCAACAACTGGCCACGAGTAGAAGAGCTCTGCCGTCGCAAAGGCTGGGCGCTGGAGACTCTGGGCTCCGGTATGCGTGACGACGCCCAGACTCGTGATGCCCTGAAACGGCTGCATCAGCTGGATTACCTCTGCGAACCCCACGGCGCCATTGCCTGGGATCTGCTGGGTGAACAGCTGGCCGAGGACGAAGTTGGGGTGTTCCTCTGCACCGCCCATCCCGCCAAGTTCAAGGAGTCGGTGGACGAGATCCTCAATCTCGATGTGCCGCTACCTGGCCCGCTCGCCAAACATGCCGAGCTGCCGCTGCTCTCCGTTAATTTGCCAGCGGAGTTTGCTCGCTTAAGGGCATTTTTGGTGGATTAAGCCGCCGAGCTGAGATAACCGATAGAAATAAAAATCCCCCAGTAATGGGGGATTTTTATTTTCTGGATTGGGAAAGGTGGCTAAATTATGAGTCATCCGAGTAATGACTGACTCAGAAGGGGGGGTAAAAGTTCCTTAAATGAGTTTATTGAAAACGATTGCTGTTTTTTACAAAATCAAAGATACACACCAACTTACAAAAATTACTTGATATACTCGGCATCAATAAAGCATCATCAAAATGCTTTTTAAGGATTTTCAATAAATCATTAATATCGCGTTTTATTAAACCGAAATCCATAAATGGAACCATTCTTAGGAATACGCCAAAATCATCATCGCTGTTGTACAACTCATTTATTCCAATTTTTATTTCAGAATATTTCTCAGCTCTTTTGCTATCACCGCCACTAGATCTAAATGAGCTCTCATCGATATGGAATCTGGCTTTAACTCCATTCGAAAAACTATAATCCTCTATACATGTCCCATCTGTATTTAATAAGCCAGCATTATTTAAAAAATGAAAGATTGGTATTCTTGCATTACCTTTACAGTGCTTAGGCAGAACATCATTGGCAACTTGCTTCCAGTCATAATTACCATTTTCAAATACAACCTCTCGCATAAGATCAAATCGTTCTAGTCCAACTAATCCTTTTGCCGCCATTGATTCTGATTTTTTAACCATCGAAATAGCACCATAACCGACAACAAATTCTGTTTGTGCCTTTGCATCTGCTATTGATTCTGCATCTCGAACGTATAGCTTTCCTTTAGGATCATCCGTTAATACAAGCTCATAAAGCTCATCTTTTATTGTTCTAAACAAGTGGGCTGGAATTCTTTTCTTGGTTTCACTCAACACTTCAAATATTTCTTTGTAAGATGAAGTCCTTACATACTTCACTGGTATTTGTTTATGAATAACTGAATCACTAATACTCGCTTCTTCTGTATCAGGCTTCCACTCAACAAATAATAGTTTATTTTGTAAAAACTCTAAACTTTGCACTGGAAAGCAACTTACTATATCTTCAAGAATTTCTGCTATATGTGGATCAGTCAAAGAATAACCTAAAAATACAACTGGTCTTTCAATAAACATCGTTAGAAGTTTTGATGATAAATAAGGATTATTTTTACGATATTTATCGTAATCTGAAGATGTTAGAACTAAGCTGTTTGGACTTGAGCAACATCCGTGAATTTTATATATTTCAGCGATGCCGTGACTACGACCAGTAATTAACCCATCCTGACCAATAAAAGGCGTAAATCTTGGGTATTGTTGTTCCAAGAACATATCCCAATTAGTTGTAATAATACCATCTATGTTAGCCCGTGCTAATAATGAAATTTCTTCTTTTAGTGACTCATCACTGGTGACATTGTTATGGGAATTACCAATGAATACTGAAATTGATACTTTTAGTGGGGATTGCTCATCTGTAAATAATTCCTCATGTTCTTTAATTAGCTTTTCAGCCTCATCTGTACCCCACCATTTTTCTGAATAGGTTTTAGCAAGCATCTGAGCATACAGGGGCCAATCCTGGCTAGATTTTGCCCGAAGTTGAATATGATTCTCACCAATTTTTTCAGAAAAAATTTTAAGTAAATCTTCCCAACAGCATAATCCTAGATAACGTTTGGAAACCCCCGACCCAACAAATAATATCGGGGATGCATCAAATTGCTTAAAATGATTTTCCAGATCTTTCTTAAAACTCATTTTTGTATCCTTTTTACATTTACCTTATTAGTAGTATTTTTATTCGATTTGAATACAATTCGGTAAATTAGTATCTGTCGAAAATCTGGTACACCAACCTTTCTGAGCACTGGTCGAGGACACGCATGTTGGGCTAAATATCGTAGGTTGGTGCTGAACGAAGTGAAGCCCAACGTTTACCGTGAAAGCTAAAATTTATTTGGTTGTTGATTTTGGTATGATTAAAATTTATCTTGCTTTGGAAGTAATATCTCTCATTTGTTGGGCTTCGCTACGCTCAGCACCAACCTACACGAACTGAAGCCCAACGTTTACCGAGAAAGCTAAATTCGGTTTTTGATTTTATATGGTCAAAATTCATCTTGTTTGGAAAGTCATATATCCCGTTTGTTGGGCTTCGCTACGCTCAGCGCCAACCTACAAAACATTCCAAGCCGATTATTCCCGACCCGAGTCACTATCAATGGCCCAATCTGGCGTTATCCATCCTACGGCGATATGGCGATGAATTGACGAGTAAGGCCAATCGACAGGTTTGGCACAATAACCATGTTTGACCGGATTGAAATGGATGTAATCGACATGGGCTTGCAGATCTTTGTCATCCCGGATCAGATGCTCCCAATAACGGCGTTGCCAGATACCGCGTTCCCGTTTTCTGAGTCGGCTCTCCCGTATCCGCTCTGTTTTGGCGAGATTTCGTGAAAGGCCAGCCTTGATCAGAGACCAGCGCATGGGATAGTCACTGTCATCCGGTGGTAGTTGCCAGATGGCATGGAGATGATCCTGCATCACCACCATGGCAATGATCTCGAAGGGGTGTTGTTGTTTGACGTTGCGGATCACTTCACGCAGAAGGTCGATATGACGTACCAGTAGATCCTGCTTGCGATCAGCCAGGTTGACGGTGAAGAACCAACATGCCCCGCTGGTTGTTGCTCGGCGATAGCGCATGGTTCTCCTTTCCGGTGTAGGGGGTGAAATATCCGGTCTGTTCGGTTACACGAAATGGGAACCAACTAATCGAAGGCATACGTGTTGGGCTTCGCTGCGCTCAGCGCCAACCTACGCAATGCATAAATCACTGTGCAAAACCCACGCTACCGCCCGTGGATTACAGCTTCCAATATGCTCCATTAACCAGCGAGGGTAGCAACCCATCACTGATGAATAGGCACCGGATGGCTATGTTAAGCCAATCGAATCTGGCCACACCAGTCAAAAAATGACGTAAGTGTCAGTAATGACTGATTTTTTGCGCTGGCTCAATAAAAGGGTGTGGGCGGAGGCAGGATTCCCATGACCCTTGATTCTATTGGGGTTGGCGGGAAAGTAGGGGGCAGGCTTGCTGTTGGAGAAGGCTTTACGGGGACAATCCCGCTCAGCCAATCGGCGCTATAGTGCGGGCGATGGTTGCCCTGTGCTCCCTCTCCCAAACTGGCGAGGCGGGGGATCTGCGGCAACAATCAGCTGTTGCCATCACAGCCATTTGCAACACATCGTCATGCAAATATGACCGTGCAAACACATCACCAGATAGAGAGGAGATCACCCATGAAGCGTACCATCCTGTTCGGCCTGCTCTGCGGCAGCGTGCTGCTGGCCAATCCGGTCTTTGCCAACGACACAGCCCAGTTGCATTGCGAGGCGCAGGCCGCGGCCAAAAAGCTTAATGGCGCCGCCAAGACCAGCTTTGTCGGCAAGTGTGTGAAAGATGCCGCTGGCGCTGCGACCGGCGAGTGCGAGAAGGCGGCGGCCGACAAGAAGCTGGCCGGTGCGGCCAAGAACAGCTTTATCCAGAAGTGCGTGAAGACGGGCGCGGCAGTGGATCCGGCGGCCAAGTGCGAGAAGGCGGCGGCCGACAAGAAGCTGGCTGGCGCGGCCAAGAACAGCTTTATCCAGAAGTGCGTGAAGGATAGCGCCGCCAAGTAAGGCATTTTCTCATCCGGTGTGTTTGCGGGGGCCATCAGGCCCCCGTGCTTTTTATGCGTAGTGAACGCCGTGAAGCCCAAGCGTTGTCGGGAACATTAAATTCGGTTGCTGATCTTCTATGACCGGGCTCCCTATCTGGTTTTGGACATATTATCTCCCGCTTGCTGGGCTTTGCCTTGTTCAGCGTCAACCCATGAATGGTATCCATCACGGTTCACCGCCCACGCGATCGCCGATGGATTACCACTTCCGATTTGAGCCATTAACCCGCGAGGGGGCCACCCATCACTGATAAATAGGCATCGGATGGCTGGCGATAAGCCCCTCTTCAGCGGGAAGAGGGGCCGCAATAGTGCTCCCTGGCGGGCCGAGTTAGCCGAGGCTGGCCCAGGCCAACCGCAGTTTCAGTCCCGGGCCCGAGCTCCAGCCAGTGGTGGAGCTCACCACTTTACCCTGCTTGATGATGAGGAAGCTGGGGGTGACGCTCACCTGCCAGCGGGCGGCAAGGTCGCCATGCTCATCATTGTGGGTCGGGAAGGTCAGCCCCTTCCTGGCCATCCCCTGCTGCAACCTGGCTTGGTCGCCGGAGCGCAGCGCCACTGTCAGCACGTTTTCGCCGTCTCGCCATAGCTGCTCCACTGTCGGTGTGGTAACACGGCAGACTGCGCACCAGCTGGCCCAGTAATAGATCAGCAGTGGTCTGTCCCGACTCATTGTCTGCAGGTCGGCCAGAGTGCCATCTTGCAGCAGCAGTTGAGGCAGCGGGCTTTCCTCTGGCAGCGCCGGACTGCGCCAGAGGTCCAGCGCTGTCGAGATAATCACCGCCAACAGCAGCAGCCAGAGGGCCTCCTTGCTCCAGCGGCGCAGACGGAGGATCCGGGATGATGCTGCTGTCATGACTCCCCCTTGATGACCAGTGCGTTTTTGACGTTGCCCCCGCGCGCTATATGAGGGAGATCAGCCGATTGCCGATAATTTCCCCCTTGCGCTGCGGGTATGCCCCGCTCTCCCGGCAGGGTCTGTATGAGCAGGATATATCTCATCTTGTTTCTCCTTGAACAGGGGCGTTCGCAGCGTGCTCCAGAGTGGCCAGCAGAGTTGCACGATCCAGCAGGGGAGAGAGGATCTCGCCACCCGGTAGCCCGGGGCCATAGATTTGGGTGAAAGGAATGGCCACACTGCCGCGTTGGCGCAAGAAGCCGGCGATGCTGTCGGAGGGGCGGCTCCAATCCCCGCGCAAGGCCACCACATCGGGGGCACTCAGGGCTCGTTGCACATCATCGCGCAGCAGCACGTTGAATTTGTTGGCTTTGCAGGTGATGCACCAGTCGGCGGTCACATCGACGAAGACCCGCTTGTGTTGTGCCAGGGCGTCCTGGATGGCCTGCTCCGAGAGAGGCTGCCAGTTGACGTTATCCTGTGGTGGTTTGCCCTCCATGGTGAAGGCGCCGCCGAGCAGCAGGGCTGCGGCCAGCAAGCAGCCCAGCGCCAGCCCCAGGGTTACACCGCGAATACCGTGGCGCCATACGACAGCCAGCAGCAGGGCCACCGATATCAGCACCATCAGGATCACCACCCTGTTATGGCCGATATGGTTGCCAAGCAGGCTGAGCAGCCAGAGGCTGGAGCCCAGCATCATCAGGCCGAGCAGGATTCGCAGGCGCCCCATCCAGCGTCCCGGTTTTGGCAGCCAAAGCGCGAGACGGGGCAGGGCGGCGATGAGCAGCCATGGCAGGCTCATGCCAATCCCCAGTGCGGTAAAGACAAGCCAGAGTTGACCGGATGGTGCCCCGAGCGCAAAGGCGACTGCGGTGCCAAGGAAAGGGGCGGAGCAGGGGGTTGCCAGCAGAGTGGCAAAGCAGCCCTGCAGAAAGTGACCGGCCATGCCGTTGCCACCCGCGGTTGCCAGGCGGGTGTTGACATTGCTGGATAACCTGATCTCGAACAGCCCCAGCAGGTTGGCACAGAACAGCAAGGTCACCACGACCATGAAGCCGATAAACCAGACGCTCTGGAACTGGATACCCCAGCCGACGGCCCCCTGGGTGGCGCGCAGCAGGGTGCTCATCAGTGCCAGCGTCCAAAAGGAGACCAGGATACCTGCGCTTGCCGCCAGGAACTGCAAGCGAACCGGGCGACGCTCACGGGTCTCCAGTTGCAGTACTGATCCCAGCTTGAGGGCCAGCACCGGCAACACACAGGGCATCAGGTTGAGAATAAGCCCACCAAGCAGTGCAGCTCCCAGGATCCAGCGCAGCGAGTGGCCACCAGCGGGTAGTGGCAGGGGATCACCTATGGTGACCTGGCTCTGCCAGGCTTCATCACCATTGACCAGTACCACGCCCAGTTGCTGATGACGGATATCCGGTGCATCCCCTTGCCAGCCATCGCTGACCGGAATGCGGGCAATCAGGGTATTGCCCTGCACCTCCAGGCTGGGCTCGCCAAACTCGACCCCCTCCAGCTGCTGGATGAAAATCTGCGGAGCCCGCCACCCCTCTTGCTGCTTAGCGCTCAGCTGTAGCCGGTTTTGCTGGTAGCCAGCCTGGAGGTTGACGCTCTTGGGCATGGCTTGTGGCAGCTTGCTCATCGCCTGTGCATAGGCAAGATCGAACCCGTCCGGTGCCGTACCATCCAGAGCAAGGGCAAAAGGGTAGTCGGTCAGGATGCAGACGTTGCTGCAGGTTGAAAGGCGTAACGTGCCGGTCAGCGCCTTGCGGTTGCCATGGCCAAGGCTGATGGGAAAGGTAACGGCCTGCTGATACCCCTGGGTCGACATGCCGCTGACCGCGAATCGCTCTGGCACTGGCCAGTGCCATTGTTGAGTGAGTTGGGGATCATCCCAGAGAATTTCAGGGGCAATTCCCCCTTCACCCGGGTTTTGCCAATAGGTTTTCCAGCCGGACTCGAGTGCCAGACTGAGCAGCACCCGGGGCTGTGCCGGATCCCGGCTATCTGCTTGCAGCCGGATTTGTGCGTGATCGTTGCGGGGGCTGGTGAGCCAGCCGGTATCGCTGGCCAATCCGATGGATTGCCACAGCAGGCTGCCCAGCAAGAGGGCAGTCTTGAAGATGTTTGACATGGTGTTGTCTCTTGAAAATGAAAGTCAGGGTTGTTTAAGCCGCGACTGACTCATTCTCGCCAGACACAAAGGGTGAGATGAAGCCGCCGTTCTGGCGGGGAGATATTTCTGGGTGGGGGGAGGGGGGGCGAGCAACGGGGCAGTGGTGCCAGCAAGGCGATCAGGAATGCGATGGCAAAGAAGAGCTGTTCGGCGCATTGCAGGCTGGCGGCACTGAGCCACTTGCCGTTGAGCTGGCAACTGCCGGGTTGCGGCGTTGCGGCGCGGCCATCCTCATCGACATCGATGGCGGAGGATGGGGCGGTCAGCATATGGCAGCCAGCGGCTATCTCCAGCTGAGCCAGCCTGGTCAGCGGCTGGAGTGCACAATTGAGCAGCAGAATGGAGACCAGCAGCAGGAGTCTTGTCGCCACGCGTTGTCGCAAAATCATGTTGCTCCTGCCCTCTTGGAATGGGGCACATCCTATCGATCAATGACAGCCCGGGCAAGCCGGTCGGATGAAGCCCCGTTTCTTGCAACCGGTGAGTCGCCACGTTTGCCCTCGTAGCTGGCCGAGTACCGAGCGTGCTGGCCAGATCAGTCTGCCAATGCTCCGGACAAGGGGGGAGTCGTTCAGCTGCCAATCGCCGATAATGCCCCGCGCATTCCGGCGGTCAGGGCCAACAGCCCCCTCGAGCCCTGAATGGAAATGGGTATATGGGATCCATGCCGCGACGAGGAAGGCCGGGTTGGAGATGGTTCATTTGGTGCAAGATCATCTCTTTAGGTCGTCAAAAATTGAAACCGTTTTCAGAAATCCTTTTCAACTGTGATCCGCTTCAAAGCTTTTTCGGGCGCCAACCTCTAGCATTGGCTCCACGAATTAGGGGCTAGCGCTCCCGATTTTCCCGCTGTGGGAGGTAACCGGATGATCCGGCTATTTCCTTCGTTACTTTCGACGGTCATCATGGATGGCCGTTTTTTTTTGAGTTATTTCACGGTAAAGGGTCGAGCCGCTGGCGCTTTACCGTTAAAATTCCGCTTTTGCACTTGCCCGTGAGTCTTGATGTCTGCGTCCACCCTCTCTTCGGATAGTTATGCCCTGCTCGCCACCCTGCAATTGCAGCGTGTTGCCAGTACCCGTTTGCTGCAAGAACAACTGGCGATAGGCCATGCCCTGATCGATAAACTGACCCGATTGCAGGATGCGGGGCTGGTCAGGTTGCGCGGGGAGCAGCAGTGGAGCCTGACCGCCGAAGGGACGCTGGCGCTGATCCTGGGGGTGCGTGCCGGTCTCTGCCCGGCGCCGGACTGGAGCCGGGTGCCCTCATTGACCGGGCAGGATCTCACCCATGCGGTGGTGCGCGAGCTCTGTCGCGGCAAAGCGGGGGAGATCCCCACCTATTTCTCGGCCAGCGATCTGCTGACCCTGCTCGATACCCCGGACGCTCACCAGTTGTTGGCGGGCTCCAGCCCCGCCTGGCAGCAAATGTTGCTGGAGCACTTCTCGCTGCAACTCTTGCTCGATGCCCCCTATGAAGAGCGCTGGCCGCTGGCCAATGCGCTGGTGCGCTGTGCCCCCGAGGTGCAGGCACGGGCCAAAGCGTTCGAGGCGGAGTGGCGCTGGCTCTGCGGGGATGGCGAGAGCACATCGCCAACCGGCGAGGACAAGGATGCCGCCCCCGGCTGGCCGGCCCTGCAGGCGCTGGCCCAACAGAGCCAGAGCGGCCCGCTTGGCGAGCGACTGCTCACCGCACTGGGCCAGTGGCAGGCAACCGATGAGGGTGAGGCGGGCCAGTGGCCCCGTTCATTCAGCGCCCTGCTCTGGCTTGGCTGGTTGCAGCAGGCCGATCCCGTTATCGCCAGCGAACAGCGCAAGAAGTGGCAGCGCAGCCTGACTGGCCAGTTCCCCCTGCTTGCCGACCTGCTCAGCCAGTGGGCGGGCGATCGCCACGGTCAGGCGGTCGGCCTGTTCGATACCCTGCAACTGCCGGTGGAGGAGCTCCACTGGGGCTATCTCTGGCTCGATCTCTGTGCGCTGGCCCGTCACGGAGCCCAGAGCCCGCAGGTGGCCATGTTGCACAAGTGGGATCTCTCCCATCTGCTCGATGCCGAACCCCATCATCGCCTGATGGCCTTTTGTCAGGATCTGCTGCGCATCTTGTTGGGCGAGGCGGCCAAAGGGGCGCCCCTGTGCCAACTGCGCGGCAGTGAGGAGTGCGCGCAAGAGGGCAGTGACGAGCAGGATGATGACGGGGACGAGGACAAAACCGCGGCCTCTGCCAGCTGGCTCAACTGGTTGCAGGGGCTGGGACGCTCCAGTGGCGTGCGCAAGCCGCAAGAGCGGTTGGTGTGGCTGCTCCATGCCGACGGCCCCGAGCTGGAGTGCAAGATCCAGAAACTGAGCACCAAGGGGGAGTGGACCGCCGGTCGCCGAGTCGATCCGGCCCTGCTCTCTACCCAGTATGCCGCCATGCTCGATGAGCACGACTGGGCACTGGTCCGCACCCTGCCACGGGTGATGGGACGACTGCCGCGGGATGTCTGGGCGCCGCTGGCCGATCACCCCCGTTTGTTCAACGCCAAGGGGCAAAAGCTGCAACTGGCCATCAGCGCCCCCCTGCTGCAGGTGGTGGCCACCGAACAGGGGATGAGCGCGCAGCTCTGCCCCGATGCGGCCGCCCGCGGGGCCCATATCATGCCGCTGGCGCAGGATCTGTGGCAGCTGATCCTCACTCCGCAGCCGCTGCTCGACCGCTTGCCTGCGCTCGAATCTATCCCGCTGCTGCCCGCCGAGGGGCTGGCCGAGCTGCAACGCACCTTGGACGCCATTCCCGAGCTGCCTTGGCACAGTCAGGTTGCGGGGCTTAGCGGCAACGCCGAACTGGCTCCCTGGCCGGGCATTCCTTCGGTGCAACTGGATTGGCAGGATGGTCAGCTGTCGGTCAAGCTGGTGACCCGCTTTGAGGATCTGCCGCCCCAGCCCCTTGGCAAGGGGGAGGCGATCGTGCGGCAGGGGATCAAGGCGTACCACTACTGGCAGCGGGATCTCGCGGCCGAGAAGGGGCAGGCCCAGTTGCTGCGCAATCAATTGCCCATCGGCCTGCCCGGCAGCGAGTGGCTGCTGCAGGGGGAACAGGCGCTGGCGCTGGTCAATGCCCTGCCAGAGCTGGTGGACGCCGGTGTGGTCATTCACTGGCATCAGGACAGCGCTCGCCTCAAGAGCCTCGATGAAGCGGCTCTGAGCCTGCGCATCGAGCGGCGGCAGGACTGGTTCCAGGTCGAAGGGGCGCTGGCCCTCGATGAGCACCAGATCCTCGACCTGCGCCTTATTCTGCGCCAGATGACCCCGGGCCAGCGTACCGTTCAGCTCGACGAGAAGACCAGCCTGATGCTGAGCGACAAGCTGGTGGAGCGGCTCACCATGCTGGGGGCCATGCTCGATGAAGAGCAGCGCATCAACAACAAGCTGGCCTATCCCCTGACCCGTCTGCTCTCGGTCATTACCACCGAAGGGGATGCGGCGTGGCAATCCCTGCAGCAGGAGTGGCAGCAGGAGGTCGATTGCCCGGACGAGTTGCTTACCTCCCTGCGAGACTATCAGAAAGAGGGGGTGCGCTGGATGGCGACCCTGGCCCATCACGGTTTTGGTGCCTGTCTGGCCGATGACATGGGTCTGGGCAAGACGCTGCAGGCGCTTATCGTGCTGCGGATGCGCCAGCACCTTGGCCCTGCGCTGGTAGTAGTACCCAAGTCAGTGGTCACCAACTGGCAGGAGGAGGTGACCCGTTTCGCCCCCGAGCTTGATGTGGTGGTGTTCGAGAACCCGGCCGAGCGGGAGGGGATGATTCGCGAGGCCAAGGCCGGTCAGGTGATCCTCATCAACTACGGCATGCTCGGCAGCCTGGCGGAGGCGCTCAAGTCCCGCCGCTGGTCTTCCATGGTGCTTGATGAGGCCCAGCAGATCAAAAACGCCGGCACCCAGCGCGCCAAGCTGCTGTTCCAGCTCGACGGCGATTTTCGCCTCGCCCTCTCCGGCACCCCCATCGAAAACCATCTGGGGGAGCTGTGGAGTCTCTTCACTTTTATCAACCCGGGGCTGCTCGGCAGCCTTGGCGAGTTCAAGCGTCGCTTTGGCAAGGCGGTCAAGGATCCCCAGCACATGGCGCTGCTGCGGGCGGTGATCAGCCCCTTCATCCTGCGCCGTCTCAAGCAGCAGGTGCTGACCGAGCTGCCGGACAAGACCGAGATCATCCACCACATCAGCCTCTCCCCCGAAGAGCGCCAGCTCTACGAGGCGACCCGGCGGGAAGTGGTGCAGCAGGTGCAAAGCGCCGATGGCCGCGCCCTGATGCATGTACTGAGTGGCCTGACCCGACTGCGCCGCCTATGCTGCTCGCCGGAGCTGGTGATGCCCGAGTGGTCGCAAACCAGCAGCAAGCTGGACGAGGCGATGGCCCTGCTGGAGGAGGCTATTGACGGTGGTCATCGGGTGCTGGTGTTCAGCCAGTTCGTCGACCTGCTGAGCCTGTTGCGGGCCCGCATCGAGCAGAAATCCTGGGATTACTGCTATCTGGATGGCGGCTGCTCCGCCAAGTCCCGTCAGGACTCCATCCTGCGTTTTCGTCATGAGGAGGTGCCGCTGTTCCTCATCAGCCTCAAGGCGGGGGGGACCGGCCTCAACCTCACCCAGGCCGATACCGTGCTGCACCTCGATCCCTGGTGGAACCCGGCGGTGGAAGATCAGGCGAGCGATCGGGCTCACCGGATGGGCCAGACCCAGCCGGTGACCGTGTACCGGCTGGTGTGCGAGCAGACGGTGGAGGAGAAGATTGTCGCCCTGCACGATGAGAAGCGGGCGCTGGCCGATGGGTTGCTGAGCGGCCAGTCCGAGGTGCGCGGGCTGGATGTGGAGAGCCTGCGGGCCCTGCTGATGGGCTGATTGGCGACGCCGCCTTACATACCGTCTATCGATACAGAAAAGGGGAGAACATCCAGAGATGTTCTCCCCTTTCTTATTTGGGGTGCTGATGCGGGATACTTCGTTTATCGCGGCAAGGCGGCCCAGCTATTTCTGATCCAGTCACCCCTGATAGAGATAGAGGTGCAGCCGCTCGATGATGGGCTCGCCGCCAATCTTGCGATCTCGCCGCGCTTGCCGGCTCTTGGGGGGATAGTTGCCCAGATGGGTGACCGCGGGCGGGGTATCCGAGCAGAGCAGTAGTGGCAGGCTCGCCTTGATCTGCTGCTTGCGCGGGGTGCGCTCCAGCCAGAGCAGGTTGATCATCGGGTGAGTCTTGACCGGGCGGCGGATCCGCAGCTCGGCATCGGCGGGCAGACGGCGAATGTCGTACACCTCCTGATCCACCATCTTGCTCCACTCCTCGTTGTTGGAGAGGGCCGGTATATAGCGGCGGCTGCGCTCCAGCATCTCAAGCACCTGCTCGCGACTGAGGCGATTGATGGTCTGCTTGTCAGCCCAGGTAAAGCCGAGGGATTGCAGCTCACCTGTCAACAGGGTCAGCTTGCGGTAGACCTGCAGGGTGATCACGCCGGGCAGGGCAGTATGTACCAGCTCGAACTTCTCGTCCCGTCCCCCCGCCTGCTGCACCAGCGCCTTGAAATCGAGTTTGTGCTGGTTGATTTGGTCGATCAGCGGTTGCAGCAAGGGGGCTGCGGCGGCAGGAAAGCGCAACCAGCCGGGCAGCCGATGAGTTGCCTTGGTGGAGCAGCCGGGGCGGGCGCTGTGGTCCCGATAGGCGGCGAGGGTGGCCGCCAGCGCGGCTTCACCGTTGAGATAGCCCACCTCAATTTGCTCGATCGGGTCGTGCTCTTCCCCCTGTGCAACCGGGGGGAGAGGATAGACATGGGCCTCCTGCAGATCGAGTTGGCCAAGCAGATCGGCCAGCTGCTTGAGAGAGGCTTCAATGGCGGCCATCTGTTGACGCAGGGCGGCGGTCGGGGTAAAGGTGTCCATCGATGATCCTGTGGTTTCATCCGCCTCTGACGGCATAAACGATGGCGTCAGGGCAGGGGAGTAAACTACTGTATAAATAACCATACCAGTATGCCGATTGCGCGCCAAGAGGGGCGTTTTCGGGTCTTCATCGAGGGAGCGCGCGGGAGGAAAAGTAAGTTTTTTTTATGTTTCATTGTGTTAATTTAAGATCGCAAAGAGATCGCAGAATTAACAATCGAATGTAATGACAGGGTTGCCACCCATGGCACGTCCATTGGCGAGTGCATAGGCAATGCGGTAAATTGCATATGTAAGGTGGTGCCATGCAGCACAATATGCTGCGGGCCGTTGATGGTCGAATAGTGACTTAATTATTCTTTATAAATCAAAGCATTAAAATTTTACCAGTCAGCTTTTTACTATTAGTTTTCCTAATGTAACGTATCAAAATTCGTCAATTGAGTCGGCCCTGCTCCCTGACTAAGCTTTGCGCATCAAATAAAGCCCAGTGCGTAAACAAATATTCAGAGGAGCCACATCATGGCCAACATGACTTATACCGAAACCGGTTACCAGCATTCCAGCCAATTGAATCTGGTTGCTCGCGTTAAAATGACCGTTCTGACCTGGCTAGAGCGCAGCCGCAGCCGTCGCCAGCTCTCCGAGCTGCCCGAGTACCTGCTCAAAGACATCGGCCTGAACGAAGCTGACCGTTATCAAGAGACCACCAAGCCGTTCTGGCGTGGTTGATCAGCCGGGCATGGATGCCTTGTTTTTCTGCTGAGTCGTTTGCTGTTCTGCCCCTGTGGCGCCCGGCCGCCATGTCTGTCATTGTCTGTTTTATCTCCCCCCCGCTTTACGTTGATCCTTTTTCCTATCCTCTTTATTCCATATCGCTACCGTCATTGCTGTGATCGTTCGATTGTTATCACACTTGTATCGTTAATGTTTGAATTTGTTTAAAAAACGATTTTAAGCCGCGATGCCTTGCGTATAATCCGGCCATAGTATTCCAGAGCGAGAGGGTGAGACGGATGATTCCCCAGCACGATTTTTTGGCCATGACCCGCAGCCATGAGTGGCAGCTCGATCCCTTTGAATTTGCCCTGCCCGATGGTGCGTGGGTCAGCGTCTGGGATACGGGCGTGCTCTGTCTGGAGCCTGCCAGTGGCGCGGGCGGCCAGCCGGGAGGACGCAAGGATATCGTCCTCTCCTGCGGTATTCACGGCAACGAGACCGCTCCCATCGAGATCTGCAACCAGCTGCTGAGTCGTCTGCTCTCAGGCGAGCTGAGCGCCCGCCATCGGGTGCTGTTCCTGTTTGGCAATCCGGCGGCGATGAATCTGGGGCTGCGGGAGGTGGAGGAGAACATGAACCGACTCTTCTCCGGAGCACACAGCAAGGGAGAGGGGCTCTGCAATCGGGAGCGGATCCGCGCCATGCGCCTTGAGCAGTATGTGAGCCGCTTCTTTGCCAATCCTGCTCGTCCCCGTTACCACTACGATCTGCACACCGCCATTCGCGGTTCGCGCCACGAGAAGTTCGCCGTCTACCCCTTCCCCCACGAGCGGCCCCACTGCCGCGAGCAGGTGCAGTTCCTCGGCGCCTGCGGGGTGCGTACCATTCTGCTCTCCGCCAGCCCGACCACGACCTTCAGCTACTACAGCTCCCGCCAGCATGGTGCCCACGCCTTTACGGTGGAGTTGGGCAAGGTGCGCCCGTTTGGCGAGAACGATATGACCCGCTTTATCGAAACCCGGCAGGCACTGCAGGAGCTGGTCACTCAGGATGAAGTGGCACTGAAGCCGTGGCGGGCGGACGATTTCACCCTGTTTGCCATCGATCGGGTGATCACCAAAAAATCGGAGCAGTTTCGCTTTCTATTCGCCAGCGATGTGGACAACTTCACCGAATTTCCGCAAGGGTTCGTGTTGGCCGAGGATGGTGAGCTGCGCTACACGGTCGAGAAGCCGCGTGAGGCGGTGGTCTTCCCCAATGCCAACGTGGCGATCGGTCAGCGCACCGTGCTGATGGTGGTGCCGACAAGGCTCTGGGAATAGCGGTGATAGTTTTGCCTGCAGAGCGGTGATGCATCCGCAGGTGGCGCCAAGCCATTGTTTTAGTCGGCGGCTCAGACACAGCGGTTAGCCGCAGTAATAAAAAACGGGGCCAGTCAGATGACTAGCCCCGTTTTTTATCGGGTTCAAGCGGTGAGGCTTAGCTGTTGTTCTTCACAAACAGAGTCAGCTCCTGACCGGGTTTGAGGTAATCCCCTTTATCCAGCTGGTTCCAGCGCATCACATCGTTGATGGCCACCTGGAAGCGAGCCGCGATGGAGGAGATGGAGTCGCCACGACGAACCTGATACACCATCGATTTGTCGCTCTTCTTCCCTTGCTTGGGATAGACCACCAGCTTCATGCCTGGCTTGAGCGCCGACTTGGCATTCAGACCATTCCACTTGGCGAGCTCTTCGTGGGAGACACCGTGCGCCTGGCTGATGCTCCACAGGTTGTCACCCGAGCGCACCTTGTAACTGACCTTGGCCTTCTGGCTGCTGCCACGGCTTGCCAGCTGCTGCGGTTTGCTGGCGGAGCTGGCCTTGCTGCTGACCTGACCATGGGTCGGGATCACCAGTTGTTGACCGCGACGCAGGTTGTTGCTGCGCAGATTGTTGGCCAGCTTCAGCTCGCTCACGCTGACGCCGTGATTCTGGGCGATGCGCGACAGAGTATCGCCACTGGTGACCTGATAGGAGCGGGTACGAATACGCTCGCTCTTGGGCAGATCAGCTAGTGCCAGCTCCAGGGTATCGGCATACTCCACCGGTACCAGCAGGCGGTAAGGGCCACGGGGCGACATCACGCCACGGCTCAGGGCTGGATTGACCTCCTTGAGCTGTGACGTGCGCAGACCTGCCAGTTGGGCGGCCACATTCAGATCGATCTGGCTGCCAGTCTCAACCACACGCAGCTTCGGCTCGTTGGCGAGCACCGGCAACTGGATATTGTACTTGTCCGCATTGCTGATCATGTCAGCCATGGCGAGGATCTTGGGCACATACATCCGGGTTTCGCGGGGCAGATCGAGCGACCAGTAGTCGGTCGGCTTGCCTGCGCGCTGGTTACGCTGGATGGCGTTGCGCACCCGGCCTTCACCGGCATTGTAGGCGGCCAGCGTTTGCAGCCAGTCACCGTCAAAGAAGCGGTTCAGGTATTCCAGATAGTCGAGCGCCGCATTGGTGGAGGCCAGCACATCGCGCCGTCCATCATACCAGTTGTCGTGGCGCAGACCGAAGTTTCTGCCTGTCGCTGGCACAAACTGCCAGAGTCCGACGGCATTGCTGCGGGATCGGGCATGAGGATCAAACATGCTCTCGATCATCGGGACAGTAATAAGCTCCATTGGCAGCTCACGCCGTTCAATCTCCTCTACCATCAGATAGAGGTAGGGTTCAGCCCGGCTGGCAATGGTCGCCAGATGCTTATCATTGCGCAACAGCCACTCACGTTGCTGGCGGATGCGCGGGTTGTCCGGAGTTTCCAGTTGCATATCATCGCTGATACGCACCCACAGATTGTCCGTCTCTTCCATTTCATCCAGTTGTTCATCGCCAAACAGGAAATGGGAAGAGTGTTTTTTATGCGCTTTTTTCTTGACCTGGGGGGACTTGATCGGCTCGATTGCCGTTAGCGCCCGGTCATCCTGATGGCTCAGGTTTTGGCAGCCGCTGAGCAACAGCGCTGCCAATAAGGCCGTTCGTACCTTCATCTCGTTCCGGTCATTTTTGGGAAAAACAGCCCGCATCATAAGGGGCAATGGCCCCCTGATCAAGGTTTGTTCAAAAAACGTCCTTCCACTGACGCAAGATGGTGAAGGTATCTACCGGATTTTCCACGCATTTTAGCCCCTTCTTTTCAGCAGAAAATTTTACCGAATCGAGCTCGCAGCGCAGAAAAACATTAAACTTGCGTTCATCCTCCAGCCGGGTGGGCAGGCTTGGCAGCCCTTGTTGCCGCAGTTTGCTGATCAGTCCGATCTGATCACGGATCGCCGGATTGTCCGGTTCAACTGCATAGGCAAAGCGCAGGTTGGAGAGTGTGTACTCATGGGCGCAGTAGATCAGGGTCTCGTCGGGCAGGGCGGCAAGGCGCTGTAACGAGTGGTACATCTGTTCCGGCGTCCCTTCAAACAGGCGGCCACAACCGGCCGAGAAGAGGGTATCGCCACAAAAGAGCATGCCGTTACCATAGTAAGCGATATGGCCACGGGTGTGCCCGGGCACATGGATTACCTCGAGGGCGAGGCCGTGCCAGTTGATCTGATCACCATCTTCGAGCCACTGGCCATGATGATCTGGCATAGGGTCAAGTTTGGGGCCATACAGTCTCGCGTGGGGGAAGTGCTCGAGCAATGTGCTGACGCCTCCCACATGGTCATGATGGTGGTGGGTGAGCAAGATGGCATCAAGCACGAGATCCAGTGCCGAGAGCCGCTCCAGCACGGGGGCGGCATCGCCCGGATCGACAACCAGACAGTGATTTTCGTGTCTAATCAACCAGATGTAATTGTCATTAAAGGCTGGAACTGTGATCACTGGATACATGAGTCTGCTTCTCTTTAGGGAGGGTATCTTATATAACAGGATGGCGTTCGAAACCGCGAGTTGAACCCTATTATGCAGGTGGCACGTACCGAACAACAAATCGAGATCCCGACCAGCTGGTCAGCGCTGCCTATGGGTGACTGGGTGGCGGCCGAGATCCAGGAGCGGCTCGACAGCTGGTGCCCCAACTTGTTCGGGTATCACTTGCTCAAGGTCGGAGCCCTGAGCGCCGAGCTCTCCTGCAAATGTTCATCCATTCGTCATCAGGTGGGCGTCGCGCCTGAGGGACGACTGCTGGACATCTATGGCGATCCCCTCGAGCTGCCGGTGCGAACCGGCAGCGTCGATGCCTGTCTGCTGGCTCACTGCCTCGATTTCTCCGCCGATCCCCATCAGGTATTGCGTGAAGCCGAAAGGGTGCTGACCGATGATGGCTGGCTCATCATCAGTGGTTACAATCCGGTGAGTCTGGTGGGAGTTGGCCACTGTATCCCTTTTTTACGGCGCAAGTTGCCCTGGTCTGCTCGGATGTTTACCCCTGGGCGGGTGACGGACTGGCTGCATCTATTGGGGTGTGAAGTGATGTTTGACGAGCGTTTCGGTTACTCGTTTATGGGTAAACAGAGCTGGCACAGCTGGTGGCGGGAGAGTATCGGGCGGGATTATTGCAAGGCGTTTGCGTCGGTATACGTGATTGCTGCCCGTAAACGGCGTTTTCCACTGATCCCGGTGCGGCGGCGCTGGCAACTGCCAAAGTCCCTCGCTACACCGGGCATGGCCCGTCAGGGCTGGTAACCGGTATCCTCGGCCAGATCCTTGCCGCAGGCGGCATCTCTGGCCAGCTCGTCGCACCGTTCGTTCTCCGGATGGCCGGAGTGGCCCTTTACCCAGAGCCACTCAATCTGGTGGCGACCCACTTCTGCATCCAACTCCTTCCAGAGATCGACGTTCTTGACCGGTTGACGATTGGCGGTCATCCACCCCTTCTTTTTCCAGCCGATGATCCACTGGGTGATCCCCTGGCGCACATATTGGCTATCGGTGGTGAGGCGCACCTTGCAGGGCTCGTTGAGGGTTCGAAGCCCCATGATGGCTGCCATCAGCTCCATCCTGTTATTGGTGGTCAGCTTGAAGCCGGCTGAAATTTCCTTGCGGTGTTTGCCATAAACCATGACTGCGCCATAGCCACCCGGGCCCGGGTTGCCTAGGCAGGAGCCATCTGTGAATAAATCAATCTGTTTTAACATGAGCAATCAATCTGTTTTAGCCAGAGGCTTGGGGTAAACTAGCGAGTAAAGCCGAAGTTTGACATAGATTGGATCATGAACACACCCCAACTGAATCGCCAGATCATTCTGGATACCGAAACCACAGGTATGAATACCGGTGGTGGCCCCGTTTACCTTGGCCATCGCATCATCGAAATCGGCTGTGTGGAGGTGATCAACCGCAAGCTGACCGGTAACCACTATCACGTCTATATCAAACCTGATCGTCCGGTCGACCCGGAAGCGGTACAGGTACATGGTATTACCGACGAGTTTCTGCGTGATAAGCCGTCGTTTAGCCAGATTGCCGACGAGTTCCTCGAGTTTATCCGGGGCGCCGAGCTGATCGCCCACAACGCGCCGTTTGACGTGAGCTTCATGGACTATGAGTTCAGCAAGCTCGGACTCAACTTCAAGACGACGGATATCTGTACCATCACAGATACCCTGGCGATGGCGCGGGATCTCTTCCCCGGCAAGCGCAACAACCTGGATGTGCTGTGCGATCGTTACGGTATCGACAACTCCCACCGTACCCTGCACGGGGCTCTGCTCGATGCGGAGATCCTGGCGGACGTCTACCTGCTGATGACCGGCGGCCAGACCAAACTCAATCTGGCTACCGAGAGCAACGAAAACGAAAGCAATCAGGACACCAGCATTCGCCGGTTGGAGAGCAACCGACCCGCCCTCAAGGTGGTGCGTGCCAGTGCCGAGGTTCAGGCCCTGCACGAAGCGAGACTGGATCTGGTACAGAAGAAGGGAGGGAGTTGTTTGTGGCGGCAATGAGCAAGTGGTGTGCCGGTCTGCTGTTGTTGCTCTCGCTGGGGGCGACGGCGACCGAGGTATTTGCCCCTTCCGATATTCCGCTGCTGGATAACCGCTTTCGCATCGATTACGGGGTGAAGGAGATCACCTTCATTATCAAGCGCAAGCCGGGCACTCCGTCCGTGATCCTGGTTCGCCCCGATGGCAGCAAGCTTTACGTGGGCAAGGTCAAACCTGCCGATGTGGGTTGGCTAGCATTGCCGGAGCATGATCTTATTACTCTGCGCAATCCGATGCCGGGCCCCTGGCAGGCGATCGGCGAGGTAGATCCCGACAATCGGGTTCGTATCCTCTCCGATATCCGGCTTGATATTGCCGCCTTGCCGATGCAGCTCTATCAGGGAGAGGTGGTCAAGCTCAAGGCGTGGTTGCTGATCAATGGCCAGCCGCCGCAAGATAAATACTATCTCTCTGATCTTGGCATGACCGTCAAGCTGCAATCGTTCAGCGATGCCGATAAGAAAGAGGTCGTGCTGGATCAAGTACTTGGCCACTATCGCGATGATGGCAAGGGGCTGGACGAAGTGCCGGGTGACGGCATCATGACGGCGGAAGTGACACTACAGGATATTCCCGCCGGCAAATACCGCGCCATGTTCAGCACAGGTAATCAGGTGTTTGTCCGAGCCCGCTATCAGGATGTGCTGCTCTATCCTTATCCGTTCAGCTATAACCTGACACCCCCTTCGGAAGAGCTGGGCGCCAAATTGTCGCTGCTGATCGATCGTGATGAACTGGATCCGGCCTCTGTCGCGATCAAGGGGAGTGTCACCAGCAATGTGGGTGGCCTCTACGAGTTTAGCGAGACGGCCAGTGAGCCCAAGCTTGATATCGATCTCTCTGCCATCAAGGAGGTCGGTCAGCATGAGGTGAAAGCGACCCTTTATGGCACCACTCGTCTGGGGCGCGAGCTGAAGATCGAGTTGCCGGTGAAAACCTTCAATATCTTTCCGCCCCCTCCGCCTCCCGCAGAGGTGGCATCAGCAGCCGCTCAGGCCTCCAGCGCCGAGTCTACCGAAGAGCAGCCTGAAGAGGGAATGGGGTGGCTACTTTGGGTTCTGGTTGGGGGTGGGGTACTACTGGTGTTGCTGGGAGGCGCAGGTTTTGTGGTGATGCAAAAACGGCGTGCTTTTAAACGTGCGCTAGCAGCAGCTCAGGCTGAAAATCAACAAAACGGCCAACCGGCAGCCAAGCTGGATCTCAATTTGCCAGAGCAGTAGCCCAGACTCGGGAAAAACGATACACCAGAGAGAAGAAACCGCCCTCGATAAGCAGGGCGGTTTTTTAGCTCGAACCCTTAGGATAAGGGATTGGCAGCAATCAGTGATCGCCAATATAGACATCCTTGTTCTGCTCGCGGATTTCGAGGAACTTGTCCAGATTGGCCATCATCAGCTCGACCAGCTGGGGGTCGAAATGCTGCCCCTTCTCCTCTTCAATCAGGGCCAGCACCTTGTCCAGCGGCCACGCTTTCTTGTAGCAGCGATCCGAACCCAAGGCATCGAACACATCGGCCAGTGCCACGATCCGTCCTTCCAGTGGGATATCGGCCCCCTTCAAACCGCGGGGATAACCGCTGCCATTCCACTTCTCATGGTGATTGCCTGCTATGGTGGCGCCAATCTGGAACAACGCCAGATCGCTGCCGGAGAGCATATCCTGACCGAGTTGGGCATGAGTTTTCATGATCTCCCACTCTTCCGGGGTCAGCTTGCCCGGTTTGTGCAAAATGGCATCGGGAATACCCACCTTGCCAATGTCGTGCAGTGGTGAGGCCCGTTTAACCAGCTCGCTCTGCTCTTCGCTCATCCCCAGCAGATGGCAGAAAAGCTCGGTGTAGAGCGCGACCCGTTTGACGTGTAACCCTGACTCCTTGGAGCGGGTTTCGACCAGTTCGCCGATGCGATAGATGATCTCCCGCTGGTTGTCGGCGATCACCTCGTTGAGCCGGATATTTTCAAGTGCCACTATGATGTTTTCGGTAAACAGGGTCAGCAGGCTGGTATCGATCTGACTGAGCTGGCGAGTGGTCTCGATATGAAACAACAGGTGGTGGCGCGGGTTTTGGCAGTAGAGCACCATCTGGTTGGTGTTGTAGATATTGCAGCCCCGGGTCATGGCCTGACGCAGTATCTCGGGTGCCTCTGTCAACCGCACCGGGGGATGACCTGGCAGCAGGGGCTCCAGCAGTTGATCCTTCACTTCGTAGGCATATTGTTTTACATCGTAAATCTGGGTCTCTCCCAGATGGAGCAGGGCGCTCAGCTGCTCTTGGGCGCCTTCGACAAACTGACGCAGCGCCCGTTTCTCAAAGATCCCCTTGGAGGCTTCGATGACTTTTTCCAGCCCTTGCCGGTTGCTTTCCAGGGTGCGGATATCCCGATAGGAGCGCAGGCTGGCACGCAGCAGGGTGCGCAGCTTCTGGGAGGTGAGCTCGGTTTTATCCTTGTAGTCGTTGATGTCGTAGTTGGTCACCACGTCATCTTCCGGCGCTTGGCCGGGTTGGCCGGTACGCAGCACGATTCGTACCATCTTGTTTTGCAGCTCTTCACGGACATATTTGACGACATCAAGACCGGCGTGATCGACCTCCATCACCACGTCCAGCAGCAGCAGTGCAACATCCGGGGTGGTGGCCAGCAATTTTTTTGCCTCTGCTGCCGAATAGGCATGCAGAAACTCGATGGGACGATTGTCAAACTCGAATTTGTTTAAAGTGATCTTGGTGATGCGATGCACTTCCGGTTCATCGTCAACAATCATCACCCTCCAGCCTGCTTGCTGCGCGTCGGGGAGGGAGAGCTCGTCATCATCAATAATCAGGATCTGGTCATCCATCATACAATCCTGTTTGGCATCCTGTGCTTACATTAACTGCTTCACTAAGGATAGGAAACTTATTGAGAAATAAAATTTGATCTCGAAAAACTATGGTCGAAATAGGCAAATGGAACCCTGCGTGACAGTGTTGTTGTCCGGCTGCTTTCTTCGTCCAATCATGGGACTAGCGTGCATAAGCCCGTTTCTCTGTTCGGGGGCTGATGGTAGTGATTAGTGATGTTTGAGCCGGATAGACGAGAAATAATCGCATTTGATAGTGATTCCCATTTGTGTGTAGCATAGGCAACACACTCAACGAGGAGCCTCATTGTGTCCCCATCTCTGCCTCCCAATCGTCCCCGTCTGCTGACTGTCAAAGCCATTACCCAGATCACCCCCCATTTGCGTCGTATCACCTTTGGTGGCAGCGAACTGGCTGACTATCCCTTCACCTGCGGTGGGGCCCATATCAAGGTGATGCTGGCCCAGCCCCATCAGGTAGAGCCGGTGCTGCCTGCAATGACCCCGAGCGGCCCGCGCTGGAGTGACCCGGCTGACAAGCCGGTGATCCGCACCTACACCATCCGCGCGTTTCGCCGTGATGAGCAGGAAATTGATATCGACTTCGTGCTGCACGGTGACGGCGGGCCCGCCAGCGCCTTTGCTACCCATGCCAAGCCGGGAGAGAAGGTAATCCTCTCCGGGCCGGGTGGTCCCAACCCTATGCTGCAACCGGCCGATCACTACTGTCTGGTAGGGGATCTCACCGCCTTGCCCGCCATCATGGCGATGTGCGAGGTGATGCCTGCCGATGCCAGAGGGGAAATTGCGATTCTGGTGCCGGATCAGGCCGATGCTCAGCCTTTGACGCTGCCGGTCGGGGTGCGCTGTCACTGGTTTGTCGGCGAGCCCGAGTCCAGCGGCCTGCTGGAGCATGTGATTGCTCTGCCGCTGGTGCGCGATGGTGGCTTCTTCTGGCTGGGTGGGGAAGAGGCGCTGGTGCTGCCGCTGCGCCGCCATTTTCGTTCCGTGCTCGAGGTGGATCGTCAGTCGCTCTACGCCGTGCCGTACTGGCGCCGGGGCAAGAGTGAAGAGGCCTATCACCAGACCCGTCACGATGTGATGGATAATTAAGCGGATGCGAAAGAATACCTGATTCACGCTTGCAAATAAAAATGATTTGCATTTAGTATTGCGCCGTCCCGATGTCAGTCGGTATGGCGCTTTTGTTATTGATGGCTGCGAGTGGCATAACACAACGCAGGGCCTGCCGTAATGCACTGATGTTCGGGGTGATGGGGCATGGACGACTGTTCATGCCAATGAACTCCATCACTTTGCACCGGGTCTGGCGAGGTCAGATAGGGATGTCGGTGGGGTTGGCCCTGGTTGTTTTATGTGGAGTATTGATGATGCGTACATCATCCCGACGATTTGCAGTGCATCCGCTGGTGTTGTCCCTTTTTACCCTGCCAGTTCTGGCCCAAGGGACTGCGCCTGTTACCGCTCATGAAACCATGGTGGTGACGGCGACCAAAACCCGGCACAGCGAGCTGACCGCCCCGGCCAGCGTCTCTGTGGTGACTCGGGCCGAGCTCGACAAGCTCAATGTCAATGACCTCACCGGCGCTCTGAAACAGTTGCCGGGGGTCAATATCAGCCCTGCCACCAGCTACGGCCGCAGCGAGATCAAGTTGCGCGGGCTGGAGGGGGATTACACCCTGTTGCTGGTCAATGGGCGGCGTATCAGCTCCCGCGATGCTCTTACCTCCGGTTATGGCAATGATTTCGATCTCTCCGCCATCCCGATGGCGGCCATCGAGCGTATCGAAGTGATCCGTGGCCCCATCTCCTCCCTCTACGGTGCCGATGCGCTGGGTGGGGTGGTCAATGTCATCTTGCGCCAACCCGGGGAGAAGACCGAAGCGGCGGCCACCTATACCTTCAGCGACCCCACCGACGGTCACGGCGGGGATATCAACAAGGCGAGCGCCTATGTGGGCGGGGCGCTGATCGACAACAAGCTGCTGGCCAACCTGGTGGTAGAAGGGAACCACAGGGATGCCTGGCAGAGCGAGCAGAGCATCAACCCCAAGGCCGATGCCATCGAGCAGCGTGAAAAGCTGGGGATCCTCTCCAACGTCAAATGGTTGATCGATGATCGTCAGGATCTGGATGTAGGGATGAACTACGCCAAAGACGATCGGGAGGCCCACTGGAACAACTACGGCCAGACGCCGCGCAATATCCAGCAGATGGAGCGACTGGGGCTCAATGCCACTCACGTCGGCCGTTGGGATCAGTTCGACAGCCGGGTCGGCTATGCCTTCGAGCAGGTTGACCTGTTTGACGACTCCGAACTGATGACGGCGCTGAGCAAGACCAGCGGCGATGTGAGCCAGACCAACCACACCTTCGATGGCCAGCTGAGCGGTAATCTGGGCAGCCACCTGCTGACCAGTGGTGCCGAGTACCGCATCACCGAACTCAAGCATAACGTCAACCTCAAGGGGGGCGATGTCAGCGTCAACCAGAGCGCGCTCTATCTGCAGGATGAGTTTGGCTTTGGCGATCTGGCGTTGACACTGAGTGGCCGGGTCGATCACCACGAGACCTATGGCACCGAGTTCAGCCCCCGCGGTTATGCCCTCTACAGCCTGACTGACAACTGGGTAGTCAAGGGCGGCATTGGCAAGGCGTTCAAGGCGCCGACCATTGCCCAGTCCAACCCGGATTATGCCGTAGCCGCCTGTCGCGGTCGCTGCGCCGTAATGGGCAATCCGGATCTGAAACCGGAAACCGCCGTCAGCTACGAGCTGGGCACCGCCTATGATGGTTCGTTCTGGGGCGCCGGGGTTACCGCCTTCCACAATGATATCAAGGACAAGATCCAGAGCGAGGCATGGACCTCCACCTGGCGTCCGGCGGTGATGACCTATCAGAACGTCAGCAAGGCCCGCATCAAGGGGGTGGAGCTGAGCGGCTGGTTTGATATCACCGATACCCTGACCCTTTCCAGCAACGTCACCCTGATCGACGGAGAGGACAAGACCAGCGGCAAGGATCTCTATCGGACGCCGGAGCATACCGCCAACGCCAAGCTGGAGTGGCAGGTCATCGAGAGCCTGAGTACCCAGCTCGGCTGGAACTACACCGGCAGCCAGATCCTTCCGGTTCCGCGCATGAGCGGCACCACCTATGAGACCACCGCCGGATTCCACACCCTGGATATCGGGGCAGTCTGGAACGCCACTCGGGCACTGGATCTGAAGTTCGGGCTCAACAACCTGACCAATACCAAGCGTGACTGGGTTGCCACCGAGGCCGATCAGATCCTCGACGGGCGCACTGTCTATGCCGGTGTGGCCTACAAGCTGTAATGGCTGAGCGGGAGCCCGCACTGGCGGGCTTCCGTTGTTGCCACGGTATCACCTCGGATGACGACTTTTATTAAAACCACATGTATTTCAACAAGATGGCATTGCAATCATAAGGAGTTAAAGGGTGTTTAGAGACCAGACCTCGCTGTTCTGGCTGGGATTGTTCCTCCTGTTCGTACTGCTTTCTCTTTCGCTCGCCACCGGTGCGGGTGTCTATGGTGCTCGCGAGGTGCTCGGCTACCTGATGGGGGATGCCCGCTGGGCTGGCGACGAGAAGCTCGCCATGGTGCTCAATACCTTGCGACTGCCGCGCACCCTCTGCGCCATGGTGGTCGGCGCCTCTTTATCTCTGGCGGCCTCCTTGTTGCAGAGCGCGACCCGCAATCCGCTGGCGGAGCCCGGTCTGCTCGGGGTCAACGCCGGGGCCGTCTTTGCGCTGGTGGTGGGGCTCACCTGGTTCGGGGTGGAGTCCGCCTACGGCTATCTGCTCTGGGCCGGACTCGGTGCGCTGCTCGGCAACGTGATTGTGCTGGGGCTCGGCATGATGATTGGCCGCTCCAACCCCCTCAAGCTTATTCTGGTCGGGGTGGCGCTTTCCGCCACCTTCGGCGGTCTCTCCAGCTTTCTGCTGCTCTCCAACAAGATGGTGCTGGAGCAGTACCGCTTCTGGAACCTCGGCTCCCTGTCGGCGGCCAATCTCGATGCCATCATAGCCGTACTGCCCTTCGTGCTGGGGGCGTTTGTCATCACCTTGCTGCTCTGTCGCCAGCTGACCCTGATGCAGATGGGGGACAGTCAGGCCCAGGCGCTGGGGATCCGCCCAAACCGGGTGCGAATTGGCGTGCTGCTGGCCGCCACCCTGTTTACCGCCAGTGCCATCGCCATCGCCGGCCCTATCGGCTTTGTCGGCTTTCTGGCCGCCTACTGTGGCCGATTGGTGGAGCCGGTGAAGCTGTCGGTGCAGGTCTGTTTCTCCGCCCTGTTCGGCATGCTGTTTCTGCTGTTGGCCGACATTCTGGCGCGCTGGCTGATCCAGCCGTTCGAGCTGCCCAACGGGGTTATTCTGGCCCTGATTGGCGCACCTGTGCTGATCGCCATTGTTCATCGCGGGGGCTTTCGTACCCTGCTGACCGTCAAGTGAGGGGTTGATGCGTACACCTACCGATATGCTCTGCCTGCGGGCCGGCAACCGCTCTTTGCTGCTCCATCTGCCAAGCTGGCGCGGGCTGGCTCTGCTGGCCGTGGCGTTGCTGGCCCTGGCTCTGCTGGCCCTGAGCGTTGGCGGCGGCAAGCTCGGCTTTGCCGGGGTGGTCAACACCCTGATGGGGGAGGGGACGCGGCTTGAGCAGCTCACCCTGTTCAAGATCCGGCTGCCGCGCATCCTTGGGGTGGTGGTGGCGGGGGCCGCAATGGGGCTCTCAGGCTGTCTGGTGCAGACGCTGGTGCGCAACCGGCTGGCCACACCCGACATGGTGGGGGTCAACAACGGCGCCTCTCTGGCCATCATCATCTTCTCCCTCTATCTGACCGTGGGCAGCTGGCCCTGGTGGGCGGCCCCCATCGGCGCCATCTTCGCGGCGCTGGTGCTCTATGCCCTCTGCCGCAAACCGGGTGAGCAGGGCTATCTGTTCGTGGTGATCGGTATCGGCCTCTCCGAGCTGTTCGAGGCGCTCGGCCAGTTCGTGATGTCCACTCAGGCCCTGCTGCACCTGAGCTCCCTCTATTTGTGGAATATGGGCAGCTTTATCGCCGTGGGTTACAGCACCATCACCCCCATCGCCATCCTGTTGCTGCTGCTCTGCCCGTGGATCGTCTATCTCTCCCGCTCGCTGGCGGTGCTGCGCTTTGGCCCCGAGATGGCCAGAGGGCTTGGCGTCAACGGCGATCGGGTGCAATTGGGCATTCTGGCCCAGGCCATTCTGGTGGCGGCGCTCGGCACCGCCATCGGCGGCCCCGTGGTCTTTATCGCCATGGCAGCCCCCATTCTTGCCTCCTGGCTGGTAAAAGACCGGGTGGTGCCGCTCTGGCTGGCGGCACTCAGCGGCGCCCTGCTGCTGCTTGCCAGTGATACCCTGGTTCGGGGGCTGGCCAGCCCCCACGAGGTGGCGACCGGTATCATGACCCGCATTCTCGGTGGCCTGTTGCTGCTGTTTCTTCTCGTTAACGATCGCCAGAGGGCTGACTGATGACGCTCACCGTAAATCGCCTCCACTTCGCCTATCAGCAGACCCCCATTTTGCGGGACATCTCCTTCAGCGTGCCGAGGGGCAAGCTGGTGGGGATCGTCGGCCCCAACGGCTGCGGCAAATCGACCCTGCTCAAGCTGCTATCTGGCCAGATGAAAGCCCAACGCGGCGAGATCCTGCTCAAAGGCAAGCCGCTTGCCAGCTACCCCATGAAGGGGCTGGCGCGGGAGCTCGCCTATCTGCCCCAGCGGCCCACCCTGCCTGCCGGCATTCTGGTGGAGCAGCTGGTGCAGTATGGCCGTCACCCTCATCAGGGCTGGTTCAATCAGTGGGGTGAGGAGGATGCCCGCATGGTGCGTATTGCCTGCGAGCGAATGCAGCTTGAGGGGATCTGGCAGCAGAGCGCTGCGTCCCTCTCCGGCGGGCAGGCACAGCGGGCGTGGCTGGCGATGATCCTGGCGCAGGACAGCGACATGGTGCTGCTCGACGAGCCCACCAGCGCCCTCGATATCGGTCACCAGACCGAGGTGATGGAGGCGATCCATCGCATCACCGCCGAGGGCAAAACCGTGCTGCTGGTGATCCACGATCTGGCGATGGCGGCCCGCTACTGTGACGAGCTGATCGCCATCGGCGAGGGGACCATTGCCGCCATGGGCCCGGCCCGGGAGGTGGTGACCAAGTCCTTGATCGACCGGCTCTACCAGACCAGCGTCGACATTCTGCATGCCCCCGGCGACGGGGCGCCCATTATCGTGCCCCGTCGCCACGAACATGGCCGTGCCCTGCGTTCGGCGAGTTGAGTCATATGGGCCTGCTCTGTGGGCCCACCGAGTGTATTCACGCGGCCGATTATCCGGGCCGTGTAACGAGAAGGAGTGAAATGATGAAGCGTTTTGCCGCCCTGGCAGCAGCCATCCTGATGCTGGCCGCGCCGCAGGTTCAGGCGCAGGAGATGCGTGAAGTGACCGATGCGTTTGGCCAGAAGGTGCAGGTGCCAGCCCAGCCAATGCGGGTGGTGGTGCTGAGCGAGCTCGAACTCGACAGCACCCTGACCCTGGGGCTGACCCCCATCGGCGCCGTCAATGGCCGTGGTCAACCCACCTTGCCCCGCTATTTGCTGAACGAGGCGGGCATGGGTATCCAGGTGATCGGCGATCTCGACAGCCCCAATCTGGAGTCGCTGATTGCGCTGGAGCCCGACCTTATCCTGACCGGCCAGACCCGTCCCGAGCTGCTGACCTTGCTGGGGGAGATCGCGCCGACCGTGGTGACCAGCAAGTGGGGTGAGCCTTGGCAGGATAGCTTTCGCCGCACCGCTCACACCCTCAACCGCGACCAGCAAGGGGATACTTTCTTGCTGCAGTATGCCGAGCGGTTGACTCAGGCCCGCAGCAAGCTGGCCAAGCATCAGGGGGAGAGCATCAGCATAGTGCGCTGGAACCCCAAGGGGCCGAGCTTTATGTATCAGGGCACCTTTGCCAGCAGCGTAGTGGAGTCGATGGGGCTGGTACGCCCAAGCAAGCAGCAGGGGACTGGCGCACCCCACTCACCGGCGCTGAGTCTGGAGTCCCTCAACCTGCTGGATGCTGACTGGCTGGTGGTCGGCACTCTGAGCGCCAGCGGTGATGCGGTGGATGCCATGCGACAGGCGGAGCAGACCCCGGCGTTCCAGCAACTGCCGGTGATCAAGGCCAAGCGCTTTGGCGCCGTTGACGGGTCGCTCTGGACCTCCAGCGGCGGCCCGCAGGCGGCCCTTAAGGTGATCGAGGATGTGGAGCAGTTGCTGGCAACCCGCAGCTGAACGAG
The DNA here is from genome assembly GCF_051919665.1 of Aeromonas sp. 55A. Lineage (NCBI taxonomy): Bacteria > Pseudomonadati > Pseudomonadota > Gammaproteobacteria > Aeromonadales > Aeromonadaceae > Aeromonas > Aeromonas sp. 55A. Next base: position 3,060,216 of record NZ_JBQBEH010000008.1, read on the forward strand.
CGCGTTATCTGAGGGATGAAATCTGTGCGAATGAACCACAGATAGAGTATCTATCAGTGGTTCATTAATGTGGATGTTAATTTCTTTTATTGGCTCATTCGCAAAAGAGTGCTTTCGTTTATTGATTAATGTGTGAATTGCTGCACGTTCTGGGTACGAGCCTCGCGGTATGGCTTTTGTCGCCCCCATTTTTCCGTATGGTATGAGCGTTTATTGGGTCAAGGGTTAATTGCTGCTTGTTCCCGTTAAGTGCTTGCTACCAAAGAGGAATCTAAATGAACGAGAGTCGACGTAGAGTCACCCTGGGGCTGTTGAGTACCCCCCTGGTCGCCACCCTCACCGGCTGCAACAGCAGCAATGACAGCCAGGGGAGTGCGGCGGATTTTCGCACCACCCTGACCGACCGGCTGAGCGCCGAGCTGCACGACGAGCAGACGGCCCGCCAGCTGGCCCCCTTCATCGAGGAGGCCTGCTTCAACATGACCCCGTCCCGGGTCGCCATCGACCAGGCCCACTGCGTCATCGCCTTTGCCTTCGGCAACCGCCCCAACGCCTCGGGCAACCCGGATGAACTGGCCGAGCCCGGCCCCATGAACGAGGCTCTGGCTGCCTGCTGTGCGGCCCTCTATCGGCAAAAGCCGGTGCCCATGTACGTGCAATGGGAGATTGCCCGCTTCCTCGACTCGGCCCGCTATCCGGACATTCCAGCCCGGGATGTCATCTCCATCGAGCCTTACTGGGATAATGAAGGCAAGCTGGTCTACCTCAGCACGGACGGCGTGGTGGAGGCCATTGTCAGGGATTATGCCGGCGGAGATGCCGCCACCCTTGGCACGGCGGCCGTTATCGGTCACCGCGACCACGTCAAGCGCTGCATCATCACCTGCCGTGCCCGCAAGGTGGCGAGCCATGCCCCGGAGGGGATCGAACTGCCCGTCTGGTACGACGAGCAATCCGATCAACCCTGGACCCGTCGCCGCGACCTCTATGTGCTGCAGGATATCTCGGTTCAGTTGATGGGGGTGGCGCAGGCCAACATAGCCCAAGCCTATCCGAACGGCTGAGGAGGCCGCTCGGCGGATGGTGCAATAACAGAAAACGGCGGGATGATCCCGCCGTTTTTTTTGAAATGACTCTGATTACTGTTTCTGGATAGTGGTTACGGTTAGCTTGCCGTCCGGGTTCTCGGCGTGAAAACGCACCGCATCCCCCACCTTCAGATCCTGGAGCTGGGCCGGGTTAGCTACTCGAAAGACCATGGTCATGGGGGGCATCTTGTTCTCGATCGCCTCGTGCTTGATGCCGACTTTGCCGCGCCCCTCATCGAGGCGGGTAATGACCCCCTTGGTCATCACCATTGCGGCCTGTTCGCTCATCTCACCCGTCTGACTCATATCGTGCCCTTCATGGTGCATCATCTCTTCGGCTTGCAGGTTGGTCTGGGTGGCAAGGCCAAGCAGCAGGGTCAGGGTCAGCGTTTTGTAGTTCATGATGGTTTCCTTATCGTTCAGTCAATATGGATCGTGAAATCGGGTTATTCGGATTGCGGGTACGCGCTCTTGCCAAGGCTGCGACTGCGCCACAGGTAGTAGGCGGCGGGCAGCACCAAGAGGGTCAGCACCAGCGCGCTCACCATGCCGCCGATCATGGGGGCGGCGATGCGCTGCATCACCTCGGATCCGGTGCCGTGGCTCCACATGATGGGCAAGAGGCCAGCGATGATGGTGACCACCGTCATCATCTTGGGGCGTAGGCGCAGGGCGGCGCCGTGGATCACCGCCCGGTGCAGACCCGCCTTGTCCGGCTTGCCACTGGCCACCAGGTCATCCCAGGCATGGTTGAGGTAGACCAGCATCAAGACGCCGGTCTCTACCGCCACCCCCGCCAGAGCGATAAAGCCCACCCCGACCGCCACCGAGAGGTTGAAGTCGAGCAGCCAGAGGGTCCAGATCCCCCCACCACCGCCAGCGGCAAGGTGGTGAGAATGAGCAGCACCTCCTGAACGCGGCGAAACGCCAGATAGAGCAGCAGCACGATAATGGCGACCGTCAGCGGCACCACGTAGGCGAGGCGCGCCTTGGCCCGTTCCATGTACTCGTATTGGCCAGACCAGGTGAGGGCGTAGCCCGCCGGCAGCACCAGATGCTTGCCCACCTCGGCTTTGGCCTCATCGACGAAGGAGCCGATATCGCGGCCGCGAATATCGACGTAGACCCAGCCGTTGAGCCGCGCGTTTTCACTGCGCAGCATGGGGGCTTCATCGCTGATGTAGACCCGGGCTACATCCGCCAGCGCGATGCGAGCGCCACTTGGCGTGACCACCGGCAGCAGCTCCAAGCTGGCTACAGAATCGCGATAGCTCTGGGGGTAGCGCAGGTTGATGGGATAGCGTTCGCGCCCCTCGATGGTTTGGCCCACCTCCATGCCGCCCACTGCGGTGGCGAGCACCGCCTGTACATCGGCGATGTTGAGGCCATAGCGGGCCGCTTTGAGCCGGTCGATATCTACCTTGACGTAGCGGCCACCCGCCACCCGCTCGGCGTAGACCGATGAGGCGCCCTCCACCTTGCCAACGATCTGTTCGAGCTGTTGGCCGAGTTGCTGGATCACCTTGAGATCCGGCCCCGCTATCTTGATGCCGACCGGGGTCTTGATACCGGTGGCAAGCATGTCGATGCGGGTCTTGATGGGGGGCACCCAGGCGTTGGTGAGGCCGGGGAAGCGGATGAGGGAGTCGAGCTCCTCTTTCAGCTTCTCCGGGGTCATGCCGGGGCGCCACTGATCCCGGGGCTTGAGCTGGATGCTGGTCTCCATCATCACCAGATCGGCAGGGTCGGTGGCGGTTTCGGCGCGCCCCGCCTTGCCGAACACGTTCTGCACCTCGGGTACGGTACGAATGAGCTTGTCGGTCTGCTGCAAAATCTCCCGCGCCTTGCCCACCGAGATATTGGCTGCGGTGGTGGGCATATACATGATGTCCCCCTCGTCCAGCGGCGGAATGAACTCGGAGCCCAGGTACTTGAGCGGCCAGAAGCCCGCCACCGTGACCACGGCGGCGATGGCCAGGGTGGTTTTCGGGCGGGCCAAGACGGCTTTGAGCAGCGGCACATAGCCCTGGCTTAGCCAGCGGTTCAGCGGGTTGGCTTGCTCCGCCAGCACCTTGCCACGGATGAAGTAACCCATGATCACCGGCACCAGCGTGATGGCGAGCGCGGCAGCCGCCGCCATGGCATAGGTCTTGGTGAAGGCGAGGGGGTGGAACATCCGCCCCTCCTGCGCCTCCAGCGCAAACACCGGCAGGAAGCTGATGGTGATGATCAGCAGGGAGAAGAAGATGGCAGGCCCCACTTCGATGCTCGCCTCTGTGATGATGCGCCAGCGGTTCTTGTCGGTGAGCGCCTCCCGCTCCATGTGTTTGTGGACGTTCTCGATCATCACGATGGCGCCATCCACCATGGCGCCGATGGCGATGGCGATGCCCCCCAGCGACATGATGTTGGCGTTGATCCCCTGCAGGTGCATCACGATAAAGGCCACCAGAATGGCGATGGGCAGGGTAATGACCACCACCAGTGACGAGCGCAGGTGGAACAGGAAGGCGAGGCAGACCAGCACCACCACGGCGAACTCCTCCAGCAGCTTGCCGGAGAGGTTATCGATGGCGCGCTGGATAAGGTCGGAGCGATCGTAGACGGTGACCACCTCCACCCCCTCCGGCAGGCTGCTCTTCAGCTGAGCGAGCCGCGCCTTGACCCCGTCGATGGTGTGCTGAGCATTCTCGCCATAGCGCATGACGATAATGCCGCCCACCACTTCCCCTTCGCCATTGAGCTCGGCCAGGCCGCGCCGGCTCTGGGGCCCGGTGACCACATCCGCCACGTCGCCCAGCAGCAGCGGGGCGCCGCGCACATTGGTGCCGAGCGGGATCTGCTTCAGATCCTCGACGCTCTTGAGATAGCCGTTGGAGCGCACCATGTACTCCGCTTCCGCCATCTCGATGACGGAGGCGCCGGTCTCCTGATTGCCCTGCTTGATGGCGGTCTCGATAAGGGAGAGCGGGATGCCGTAGGCGCGCAGTTTGTCCGGGTCGACCCGCACCTGATACTGGCGCACCATGCCGCCCACGGTGGCAACTTCGGAGACCCCGTCCACCGTCTGCAACTCGTACTTGAGGAACCAGTTCTGCAGCGAGGTGAGCTGGCTGAGGTCATGCTTGCCGGTTCTGTCCACCAACGCGTACTGGTAGACCCAGCCCACCCCGGTGGCATCGGGGCCGAGCTGGGGGCGGGCGGAGGCGGGCAGGTTGGGGGCCACCTGGCTCAAATACTCCAGCACCCGGGCGCGAGCCCAGTAGAGGTCGGTGTCGTCGTCAAACAGCACGTAGACGAAGGAGTCGCCGAAGAAGGAGTAGCCGCGCACCGTAGTGGCCCCCGGCACCGCCAGCATGGCGGTGGTGAGCGGGTAGGTCACCTGATCCTCCACCACCTGGGGCGCCTGGCCGGGGTAGGAGGTCTTGATGATCACCTGGACGTCGGAGAGATCCGGCAGGGCGTCCACCGGGGTCTGTTTGACCGACCAGAGCCCCCAGGCGGTGAGCATGACGGTCAATAGCAGCACCAGAAAGCGGTTGCCGATGGACCAGCGAATAATCGACGGGATCATGATTGAACTCCTTTCTCACCAAGTACAGAGAGCGGAGAGCGGTTGCCTGCTAGGCAGCGAATGATGGCAGGGATCATGATTTCTTCTCCACCTCGGGCATCGCCATCTGATGCTGGCTATGGTCCATGCCTTCCATCTTCTCCATCTCATCTGCCGCAGGCTTGGCGGTGTCGCCAGTTGCTGGTGCTTGCTCTTGCTCTTGATGGATGGTGGTGATGCGGTACTCATCCCCCTCCTGCATCACCTGCAGATGGAAGGTCTGTCCCTCGGCCAGCTTGCTGATATCGACCCCGTCGGCGACGGTGAATTCCATCTCCATGGCGGGCCACTGCCACTCGGGGATGGGTTGGTGGGAGACCATCAGGGTACGGTTGGCCAGATCGATGCTTTCAACCTCGCCCTGGGTCCATACCTGGGCAGGGCGCACTGCCGTCATACGCTGGAAGTCTGAATCGATGGCCGACTCGGAGTCGAGCAGGAACTGGGCCGAGCTGACGATGTTATCCCCCGCCTCTACCCCTTCCTTGATGGCCACCTTGTCGCCAAACTGGGGACCCAGAGTGACGGCCACCGACTTGAAGCTGCCATCCCCCAGCGCCAGCACCAGCCGGTCCTGGCTGCCGGTACGGATCACCGCTTCGCTCGGCACCACCGGTTGCGGCTCTCCCTTGCCCGCCTGAATCGTCACCTTGGCGAACATATTGGGTTTCAAAAACTCGTCCGGGTTGGCGAAGCGCAGCCGCACCTTGAGGGTACGGGTGGTGGCATCCAGAGTCGGGTAGAGGTAATCGACCCGGCCCTGCCAGTGGCGGCTGGGGGCGTAGTCGAGGGTCATGGTGACCGGATCCCCCACCTTCAGCTGGGCGGCCTGGCGCTCGAACACCTCTGCACTCACCCACACCTGCTTGAGGGTGCTGATGTTAAAGAGCGCCGCGGCGGGCTCCACATACTGGCCTTCGCGCACCTTCAGCTCGGAGACATAACCGCTGCTGGGGGCATAGATACGCACCGTCTCCTGCACCTGACGGGTGCGCTTGAGGGCCGCTATCTGATCTGCCGGTACCTGCAGGGACTTGAGCTTGCCTTCGGCGGCGCGCAGCAGCAGCGGGTTGGCAGTGTTGAGGGCCAGCAGGTATTCGTGCTGGGCGTTGACCAGATCCGGGGCGTAGAGCTCGTAAATAAGGCTCCCCTTGCTCACCTGCTGCCCTTCGCTCTTGATGGCGAGGGTGCGGATCCAGCCCGCCATGCGGGCGTTGACCGCCTCCAGCTTGTCCTCGTCATAGCCGACGTAGCCCACCGTCTCGATCTGCTGGTGGATAGGGAGCTTCTCCACCTTGGCAAGCCGCACCCCCAGGTTCTGCTGGATCTCGGGGCTGATGGTGACAGTGCCCGGTGAGCCGCCCTGTTTTTCCTCATAGACGGGGATAAAGTCCATCCCCATGTTGTCCTTGGCCGGGGCATTGCGCTTGTCGCGCGGATCCATGGGGTTGACCCAGTAGAGCGGCGTCTTCTCCTTGGCCACTGTGCTAGCAGTGGTCTGTTTGGCAGCCCAGTAGCCGCCACCGGCGCCGAGGGCCAGCAGCAGGGCTGATACCAGCAGTTTCTGGCTCATCGCACACCCCCACTTAGTGGCAGGGTGGCAAAGTTCTTGGCGGCGATAAGGCCGGTAACAGGGACAAGTGACATCATATCTCTTCTCTTGTGCAGGCCGCCGGATAAGAGATGGACAAGGCATCACCTAAGGGATTGGCGGCAAACGGGGCGCAGCTGTATCAGCGCGCACGGCTCCCTGTGAGCGGGCCGGTTTGGCCGGGGCACAGGGTCAGGCAAGGCGGCAGGAGACGGGCAAGCCGAGGCTTGCCGCTGCCGCAAGAGAAGCGCTTTCTAGTGGCGCAGCACCGACAGCATCAGATGTCGGCGCGGCCAGGAGGGGGGATGGGTACCGCGTGATCGCAGGAAGGGATCCCGCAACCAGTTATCAAGCAGTGCAGTTGCGAAGTTACTGCCAAGTAGCAGGGGGAAGATCAGCAGGGCGACCAAGACACCCAGCAGAGCCATCGCGCCGAAGGAGAGGGCATTGACGCCGGTCTGCATCTGGCACTCATCGCCCATGGCCGACCCCTCGTCTCCCTGATGGCAGGAGAGGGCCATGGTATCGCTCGGGTGAGACATTGCGGGCATCGCATGAGAGCTCTCGCCATCCGCCATCGCCATGGATGAATCCAACATCACCATTGGCAGGGGGCTGCTTTGGGTCGTCTCGGAGGAGAGGGGAGAACCATGCCAGCTGATGCAGAGGGTCAGATTGCACACGAGCAGCAGAGCCAGCAATAGCCGGGCTAGCAGGGCAGAGGGCAATCTTGTCGCAAGCTGGGTGAGTGACAATCCGGTCATCCTTTAGGATCTGGTATCCAGACTCTAAACCTTGCTTCTGGGAGAAGGTCAAGGCGAGGGCTGGCGCTGTTGTTGCAGATAGATGTAGCTGTATTTCTCCAGCAGCTGATCTATCCACTGCCTCATGCCCGGCGCTTGCAGCATGGGTTCCAGCTGTTCGAGGGTGCCAAGATGGGGAGATTGTAGTGAAACAGAAATATAGAGCTCACCGCGCTGCAGTGGCCACTGCAGATCAGTCATTCCGCTGCTCGGGTAACTTTCGCTCAAAAACAGGCGGCCGGAAGAGCGGCCATAGGGAACGAAGTCGACCCGGTCACTGGCCAGCAGGCCAAATACCTGCTTGAGGGAGTTGACCCTGTAGATGCGGGTATTTGCTTGCAAAAAATCATCCATTTCGCTGCCAAGGCTGACGCCTATCATCATGGCTCCCCGCAGTCCGGTCAGATCCTCCCGTTGCTGCAGCAAGCGGCTGCCGGGTTGGCGCACGAACACCGCCATGTCATTGATGGCCATGGGCGTTCGGGTAAAGCGGGAGTAGTGTGCTCTCTCTTCGTTGCGCAGCGCACAGATATTGATGTCGACCTCTCCTTTCGCCACTTTCTGCTGACAGCGGGCCCAGGGGCCCACATAGGAGAGATCCACATTGAAACCCAACCGTTGATAGAGGGTACTGACTACTTCGGCACAAACGCCGATGATCTTGCCATCGCTCAGCCAGTTCCAGGGGGGATAATCGTGATGACCACAGGCGGAGAGGGTAGTGGTCGTCAAGGTCGTCGCGAGCCAGAGCTGAGCCAGCATATCCGGATCCTGTGCAAAAAAGTCTCGATGTGTGTCATTGAAGCACACCGCAGACAAAAAAATACCCCCGCACGGGCGGGGGTAGTTTGTTATCGGTGGCACGCCCGTGGAGAGCGTTACGGCTTGGCGCGTTTTTCCGACCCTTTCATGATGAGGCGGAAGAAGAGCGGGATAAAGAAGATGGCGATAAAAGTGGCGGCCAGCATGCCGCCGATGACCGGCCAGCCGAGAGCGTGACGGCTTGCGGCACCGGCGCCGCTGGAGGTGACCAGCGGCACACAGCCGAGGATGAAGGCCAGCGAGGTCATCACGATGGGGCGAAAACGCAGGCGCGCCGCCTCCAGTGCCGACTCGATGAGGCTCATCCCCTCCTCGTGCTTCATCACCGCGAATTCCACAATCAGTATGGCGTTCTTGGCGGCAAGGCCCACCAGGGTCACCAGCCCGATCTGGAAGTAGACGTTGTTGGTGAGTCCTACCAGCCAGGTGGCCAGCAGGGCGCCGAACAGGGCGAACGGTACGGCTGTGATCACCGCAAACGGCAGGCTCCAGCGTTCGTACTGGGCTGCCAGGATGAGGAAGATCATCACAATACCGAAGCCGAACGCCATGCCTGCGCTACCGGCAGAGGCCTTCTCCTGATAGGCGGAACCGGTCCACTCCAGCTTGGCATCGTTGCCAAGGGTGCTGTTGGCCACCTCTTCCAGTGCGGCGATCGCCTGACCCGAACTGTAGCCGGGTGCCGGCTGTGCCATGATCTTGGCTGCCTGGAAGATGTTGAAACGCTCTACCAGCTCGGGGCCAGTGGCATCACGGACCGTCACCAGGCTGCTGAGCGGGATCATCTCGCCGGTGTTGGAGCGCACGTAGACGTTGCGGATATCGCTCTTCTTGGCGCGGTAGTCCGCTTCGGACTGCAACTGTACCCGGTAGGTTCGGCCAAACTGGTTGAAGTCGTTGACATAGACCTGACCGAAGGTGGCCTGCATGGTGTCGAACACCGCATTGATCGGTAGCCCCAGCGCCTTGGCTTTCTCGCGATCCAGGTCGAGATAGACCTGCGGCACATTGGCACGGAATGTGGATGTGACACTGGCAAACTCGGGGCGCTCCTTGGCGGCGGCGAGGAAGCGCTGTACTTCGCCCGAAAACTCCTGGGCACTGCCGGAACCCCGGTTTTGCAGGTAGCCTTCCAGTCCGCCGGTGGTGGACATCCCCTGGATGGGGGGCGGGTTGAAGGAGGCAACAAAGCCGTCAGCCAGCCCCATCAGGCTCATCCCCTGCAGGGTTTTGGCCAGCTCGAAGGAGTCCTGGCCTGTCCCCTTGCGCTCGCTCCAGTCCTTCAGGGTAATGAAGGTGAGACCGCTGTTGCTGATGATGGCGTTGGAGAGGATGTCGAAGCCCGAGAAGGTGATCACATCCTTCACATTGGGATTGGCCATGGCGAGCTTGTCGAACTGATCCGCCACTGCCTGTGTCCGGCTCATGGCGGCGGCATCCGGCAGCATGACGGCGGAGATAAGGTAGCCCTGATCTTCGTTCGGTACCAGCTCGCCCGGCACTTTCAGGAAGAGACCGTAGATGGAGAGCAGCAGTACGGCGATGATGGCAAAAGCGACCCCCACCCGACGGTTCAGGAAGGCCACACCCCGTACATAGCCGCGGGTCAGCTGGTCAAATTTATCGTTGAACCAGACGAAGAAACGGGCCGGTTTGTGATGTCCCTCTTTGAGCAACACGGCGCACAAGGCCGGAGAGAGAGTCAGAGCCACCAGACCGGAGATGGCCACCGAGACCGCGACCGTGATGGCGAACTGCTTGTACATCACCCCTGTCATGCCCCCCATAAAGGCGACCGGCAGGAACACGGCGCAAAGCACCAGCACGATGGCGACCACCGGACCTGAGACCTCCTGCATGGCGAGGATGGCAGCCTCTTTGGGCGAACATTTCTTCTCGCTCATGATCCGCTCGACGTTCTCGAGCACCACGATGGCGTCATCCACCACGATACCGATGGCGAGCACCATACCGAACAGGGTCAGCAGGTTGATGGAGAAACCGAGCACCAGCATGCCGGCGAAGGTCCCGATGAGCGACACTGGCACCGCGATACAGGGGATCAGGGTGGCGCGGAAGTTCTGCAGGAACAGGTAGACTACCACGAACACCAGCACGATCGCCTCGAACAGGGTGTGTACCACCTCTTCGATGGAGATCTTCACAAACTCTGTGGTGTCGTAGGGGATCTGGTACTCGATATCCTGCGGAAAGCGCTCCTTGAGCCGCTCCATGGTGGTGTGCACCGCATCGGCGACTGCTACGGCGTTGGCACCGGGCTGCAGATAGGTAGCGATACCGATGGCCGGTTTGCCGTTGGCGCGGGCCACCAGATCATAATCCTTGCCCCCCAGCTCGACCCGGGCGACATCGCGGACCCGGATCTTGGAGCCATCGGGCATGGAGCGAACTATGATGTTCTGGAACTCTTTCACATCTTCAAGGCGACCCTTGGTCTGCACCGTGTAGGTGAAGTCGATGGGGGTCGAGGTGGGCTGAGCGCCGATCTTGCCTGCCGCAAACTGGGTGTTCTGCTCGCGGATGGCGCTAATCACATCACTCGGGGTGAGTTCGAGCTGGGCCAGTCGATCCGGCCGCAACCAGATGCGCATCGCATAGTCGGTACCGCCAAACAGAGTGGTATCACCGATGCCGGGAATCCGCTTGAGCTCGTCGATGATGTTGAGCAGGGCATAGTTTGACAGATAGGTGGTATCAAACGAGCCGTTCGGCGACTGGAGGGTGACCACCTGCAGGATGGAGGTCGATTTCTTCTTGACCGTTACCCCCTGCTTTTTCACCTCTTCCGGCAGCTGGGCCATGGCGGCCGATACCCGGTTGTTGACGTTGATGGTGGCCTGATCCGGATCTGTGCCGATCTCGAAGTAGACGTTGAGGTTCATCTGGCCGTTGGAGGCCGAACCCGATTGCATATAGATCATCCGCTCGACGCCGTTGATCTGCTGTTCCAGCGGTGCGGCGACAGTCTGGGAGATCACCTCCGGAGTGGCCCCCGGATAGAAAGCGGTCACCGAGACCACCGGCGGGGTGATCTGGGGATATTGCTCGATGGGAAGCGAGCGCATTGCCGCCAATCCGCCCAGCACGATAATGATGGAAATCACGCTGGCGAAGATGGGACGCTCGATAAAAAACCTGGAAAACATACGAGCTCCTTACTTGGCCGCTGAGTGGCTGACCATCTTGGCGGTGATGGCTTTCATCTCGTCGGCAGAGACAGGTTTCACCACGCTGCCGGGGCGAGCCTTCATCAAGCCTTCGACGATGTAACGGTCACCGGCATTGAGGCCGCTGTCGATCAGCACCCCCTCGGAGACCACCGGGCCCAGTTTGACCGGACGGGGGATCACCTTGTTCTCGGCATCGACCACCATCACCATGCGGTCAGCCTGGGACTGGACGATAGCGCGGGGCGGCACCACTATGGCATTCTTGCGGGTGCCCAGATCGATGGTCATACGGACAAACTGGCCGGGCAGCAGCACGCCGTCCTTGTTATCGAAGATGGCGCGGGCACGGATGGTGCCGGTCTGGGGATCGACCCGGTTGTCGGAGAAGTTGAGCTTGCCCGCTTGTGGGTAGACAGAACCATCGGCCAGGCGGATATGGGTGCGCCAGTTGGTGGCGTCCTTGGCTTCAATGGTCCCTCTCTTGACCGAGTTCTCGAAATCGAGGCGATCCTGCTCCGAGTAGGAGAAGTTGACGTAGAGCGGATCAAACTGGGTGATGGTAGTGAGCAGGCCGTTGTCGCCACTGGTGGAGATAAGGCTCCCCTCGGACTGGGAGCTCTTGCTCGCCATGCCGTTGATGGGGGCAGTGACCTTGGTATAGCTGAGGTTGAGCTCGGCCTCCTTCACCTTGGCCTGAGCGGCCTGATGGCTGGCGATGGCCGCTTCATAGTTGGCGATGGTGTCGTCATAGTCCTTGCGGCTTACCACCTGGCGCTTGAAGAGGGGAATGATGCGATCCCGATCGGCGCGTGCCTTGTTGAGTCTGGCCTGCTCCTGGGCCAGGGTGCCTTTGGCCTGCTCCAGCGCCACCTTGTAGGGCTCGGGGTCGATCAGGAACAGTTGCTGGCCGGCGGTAACCGGTTGGCCTTCCACATAAGTGCGCTTGAGCAGGATGCCACTGACCCGGGAGCGCACATCGATCTCGCGAAAGCCGGCAGTTTCGCCCACCATCTCGGTGGTGAGCGGCACATCGGTCAGGGTCGCCTCGTTGACTACCACGGGCACGGCCGGCATGGTTTGCGCCGTCTGGTTTGTTTCCCCGCCACAGCCGGCCAGTGCACCGGCCAGCGTCAGAGCGAGCATCCCCTGTTTGAATAATCCTGCTCTGGTGTTTGGCTCCATCATCATTTCACTCCTGTTGGCCCGATTGCGGCCATCATGCACACCTTTTTTTTCGGCTGACGTGATTAACTTCATGATTACAAATTAACTCATTGGATTATTGAAGTTTTTCAATCATAGAGCATGAACATTGAACCCAAGCTGCTTGATCGAAAAAGTTCTCTCTGTTCTTCACAACAGAAGCCGTTCTGCTGCTGAAAAATGGAGTAAAGAGTATCATATGAGAACGAGATTGCCGACAGGATAGTGCTTACGATGACAATAGCCAGGAGGAAAAAAAGGGGGGGAGTATTGTGGCGGGCGAGAGGAGCCCTCGCCCGCACTCAATCAATCAGGCGAAGCAGGCCCAGATGGGAGCGTGGTCGGAGGGTTTCTCGATGCCGCGCAGCTCATAGTCGATACCTGTCTCGGTCACGCTGTCCTTGAGGGCGTCGGAGGCCATGATGAGGTCGATGCGCAGGCCGCGGTTCTCGTCAAAGCCCTTGGAGCGGTAGTCAAACCAGGAGAAACGCTCGCACTCGGTGGGGTTGGCGGCGCGGAAGGTGTCGGTCAGGCCAAACCCTTTCAGGCGCTCCATCCATTCGCGCTCGATGGGCAGGAAGGAGCACTTGCCATCCCGCAGCCAGCGTTTGCGGTTCGCCTCGCCGATGCCGATGTCGAGATCGGTGGGGGAGATATTCATATCCCCGATCAGCACCAGTTGGTCATCCGGGGTGTGGTTGGTCTCCAGATAGTGCTGCAGATCCTCGTAGAACTTCTGCTTGGCCGGGAACTTGGTCTCGTGATCCTGACTTTCACCCTGCGGGAAGTAGCCGTTCATCACCTTGATGAGGGAGCCATCTTCGCGCTCGAAGGTGGCCATGATCATCCGGCGCTGGGCCTCTTCGTCGTCGGTGGGGAAGCCTTTCTCCACCTTGACCGGCTTCTGCTTGCTCATGATGGCGACCCCGTAGTGGGCCTTCTGGCCGTGAAACTCTACGTGATAGCCCATGGCCTCCACATCGGCCAGCGGGAAGGCTTCATCGTGCACCTTGATCTCCTGCAGGCCGATCACATCGGGCTGGTGCTTGTCGATGATGGCTTGCAGCTGGTGCAGGCGGGCGCGCAGGCCGTTGATATTGAAAGAGATGATCTTCATGTCCGGGATGCTCATGTCATTTTTATAAGTGGCTATTGGACTAGGAATCGGCGGTGGATGCAAGTTCGGGGCGCGGGTCAGCACCAGTGGCCGACCCGCTTGGCAGGGAGAGGCGTCAGCGGGTCATCTTTTTGACGAATACCACCACAAACAGCGCCAGCGTGAAGCTGCCGGTAAAGGCTTCAAAGGCGGCGAAGATCCTGGAGAGACCGACCGGAGTGAAGTCGCCGTACCCCAATGTGGTGAAGGTGACCACGCTGTAGTAGAGGCATTCGAGCAGGAAGATGGCATTTTGCTCGAGCGGGGCACCGGGTTGGTAGATGAGGTGCTCGCCCTGAAAATGCAGTCCGCAGAAGAAGTAAAAAATGCTGCAGATAAAGATGAGCAGCAACGAGAAGAGCACCACCCGCATCGGGGCCTCGCCATAGCCGCAGAAGAGATCGACCACCCAGGAGGTAAAACGCTGGGTCGACCAGAACGGCAGTTGCAGGCGGCGCATGGTGAGCTCCTGCTGGATATAGTTGCCGGACATGGTGAAGATCCCCTGTGCCTCGGAGGCTTTGCGCAGATCCCGGTAGGTCTCTTCTGCCTCCTTGAACCAGATGCGCGCCTGTTTGGGATCCCGTTCGCGGCGCCCCTTGCGATCCTGCATCACCCGTTTGCCGGTCTGCATGTTGTCGAGCCGGGTGTTGTGCCAGCGGATGCCGAGCAGGTTGACGTCATCGAGGGTGGCGCACTGGAGGTTGGCATCACTGAGATCGGCCTTCATCAGGCTGCCGCCCTTCATGCGCAGGCCGTAGAGGTGACCACCGCGCAGGTTGGCGCGATAGAGGTTGCACTGCTCCAGCAAAAATCCCTGATCGGACTCCTTGTTGACCAGATTGAGGCCCGCCAGATTGGCCCGTGACAGCTGCAGGCCGTGGCAGAGTCCGCCAGCGCGAACGTACTGTTCAAGCGCCTCGGCGGTGTGGGCTTCCTGATGGGTATGGTGGGGATCATGCCAGTGGCAGAGATCGTGCTCGCCAGCCTCTTCACTGCAGTGGCGGCCATCGGCCACCAGATAACGACACATCGCCATCTTCGTTTCCCTCGCATTGCCGAACTGGTTTCAGCATAGGCGGGGAAAAGGGGGCACGGCGGCGTCTTAGCTGAACTGGTTGAACTCCTGGCGCAGCTTGCGAAAACGCTCCTGCTGGGCCGGGTTGAGGGGGATGCCGTCGAGCACCTCCAGGGTCTCCTTGCATTCGGCACCAAACTCCGGGCTCTTGCGGTTTTTCTGCATCAGTTGCAGCAACACCTGGATCTTGTTGAGGGCGGCACCGGTATTGGCGGGCGCGCGGCGCAGGGCCTCGCGGAAGTGACCGAGTGCCTGTTCAAGCTCCCCGGCCTGATAGGCCTTGATCCCCAGATCGTTGAGCTGCTGGTAGCGCTGACGCCGCTCCAGTACCGTCTTGTCATCCCGGGTTGCCTGAATACAGGTGGTGAGCAGCCGGTCTTCGTCCTCCGCCAGCAGGCTCTGCAGGCTCTCGGCGTACTCAAACTCGCCGAGCTGATAGAGAGCGAGGATGGTTTCGCCAAGCAGGGCGGGGGGCATGGTGGCCGGTTCGTCGAGCCAGTTCTGGTTGGCGCGATAGAGCATCTTCTTGCCCTTGAGCAGCTCGCCCAGCGCGATCTGTACCCGAGCCTGACAGATCTGCTCGAACACCGGGTAGTTGAACTCCGACATCATCAACGAATCGCGGATGCGCGACAGGGCAGAATTGACCTGCTTTTGCAGGTTGGCGATGTGGTAGCTGTCGTTGCTGTTGAGGGCGTAGAGGGTCAGGGTCTGGATATAGGCCCCCAGATAATGGGGCGTGCGGTGGATGGAGTTGCGCGACAGGTCGATCAGCGACATCAGCACATCCTTGGCCTGGGCGTAGTCGTGGCGCTGCAGGCACACCTCCGCCAGCCGACGGGAGAGTTGCACCGACTGGGGGGAGATATCCACCGCCCGTCTGAGCTCCTGCTGCGCCTGCTCGTCATTGCCAAGGGCCAGCAGGGATTCCGCCAGCCAGAGGTGAGCCTCCACCATCAACGGGGTATTTTTGAGGGTCGCCTGCAGATGGCTGACCGCCTCTTCGTGGAGCCCCAGGGTGTTGCAGGCCTTGCCCAGCGTCAGGCGGGCCCAGCTGTTCTCCTGCCCTGCCAGCAGCTGGCGCATCAGGGAGCGCGCCTCCTGCGCCTGACCCAGCTTGAGGTGGGTATCGGCCTGCAGGCAGCGGCAGTAGTTGGCAAAACGGGGCACCGCATCGGCCCGCTCGGCACAGGCGGTAATGAGAGCCTGGAAGTTGTTGTCGGCCAGGGCGGTGAATACCGGTGCCAGGGCATGACGCCGGGCGAGGGCGCGTCTGAGGCGAAACGAGAACTGCTCCTGGGAGAAGGGCTTCATCAGGTACTCGTCGGGCTCGGCCTCCAGCGCACTCAGCACCATGGCGCGGGAGCTGTCGCTGCTCACCATTATCACCACGCTCTGGGGCGGGATCAGGCTCTGGTCACGCAGACTCTCCAGCAACTGGCGGCCATTTTCGCCGACCCCCAGATCGTAATCGATGAGATAGATGTCGAAGCTGCCCTTCTGGCAGCGACGCCGTGCATCCTCGGCGGTATTGGAGTAGGTGATGTTGCTGATACCCAGATTGATCAGCATCGCCTTCATCATCACCTGAAACGAGCGCTGCTCATTGACCATCAGAATGCGTTGGGGCTTGGCAGGGCTCTTCTTTTCTGACGCGTTTTCCGGTGTCTGCATTGTTCTGGGTCGAGGCGCTACGGGCTGATGGGAGAAAGTGTGCCACCAAAGCGCCCGAAGAGGCAATTGGCCAAGTTGTCGATTGCGAACCATCTCCGTTTGTCCGCCTTTTGTCCGCGCTCAGTGAAAGAAAAAGGCCCTGTTGCCAGGGCCTTGAACTCACCGTTTTTTCTCTGCCAGATAGGGAGCAAATTGCGGCGTGTACTCGGCCTTGAACCCCTGTTCTGTCTTGATGATGAGATAGACCGCCAGCTGGTGCTGTTTGGCAAATGCCATCCCCGCTTCAGGCCCCATCACCAGCAGCGCGGTATCGAGGGCATCGGCCTTCAGTGCGGTCGGGGTGATGACGCTGGCGGAGACCAGCTTGTGGGTGACCGGCTGGCCGGTGGCGGGGTCGATGATATGGGAGTAACGCTGGCCATCCAGCTCGTAGTAGTTGCGATAGCTGCCTGCAGTGCTGAGCGCCATGCCGTTGGGGATGACGATATCGGAAAACGCTCCCGGCTGATCGGAGGGTTCGACGATGGCCACTTTCCATGGCGAGCCCTTGCTGTTGTTGCCCTTGCTGCGCACCGCACCGGCCACTTCGATCAGGTAGTTGTGTACCCCCTTGCCCTCGAGCAGGGCGGCGATTTCATCCGATGCCGCCCCTTCGCCGAGAGTAGAGAGGTCGAGATAGAGATCCGGGATCGTTTTTTCGAGCAGGAAGTGATCACCCTGCGAGGTCAGGGTCAGCTTGTCGATCCCCACCTTGTGGCGGGCGGCGGCGATGGCCGCCTCATCGGGCCGCTTGACCGGCCGTTTGTCCGGGCCAAAGCCCCACAGATTGACCAGAGGCCCCACGGTCACATCCAGCTTGCCGTCGGTCAGCTTACCGGCATCCATCCCCTGCTGGACTATGATGGCCATGGCGGGCGGGATGGCAAACGGGGTGTTGGCGGGCCCCTGATTGAAACGGGAGATGAGCGAGCCCGGATCGTAGGTGGAGATCTCCTTGTTCATCCGGGCCAGCAGGCTCTCTACATCGCTTTTGAGGGCGGGCTCCCCACCGGGGTAGCTATCGCTCAGGGTCACCACATAGTAGGTGCCCATGGTCTTGCCCTGAATTCGGGTCTGGGCAGGCGGGGTGGGCTGGCAGCCGGCCAGCGCCAGCAGCAGGGTTAGCAGCAGGCCGCGCAGGGCCGCCACGGGGGTTATCGCAATCATCCGGCGCTCTCATCTGGAGAAGGTTCATATCGGGGCGCTAGCTTAGCCAAGGGGCGCCCTTCGGGCGAGCCCTGATGGGGGTAATCGGAGGGGAAAGGGCAGAAAAAATTAAACAGTTTTGAACCTGTGGCGGGAGCGGGTCGTATCGTCCATCCGTGAGGGAGAGAGTGGCGAGTAGAGCACCGTCTGGTGACCTAGCCCGCAGCTTTGGCCAAAAACCATCGCCGATTGAAAACAATTGAGTAAAATGAAGGTCGATTTAGACGGCATCTTTGCGAAGCGTTCACCGCATCCGCCAAGTCGTTGCCATCCATTGCCAATCAAAGGAGAAGATGATGAAAAAGGCGATTACCCTGCTGTTTCTGAGTACTCTGGCTGCCCCGGTTCTGGCGGATGAGTGTGCACTGGTCATCGAAGGCAATGATGCCATGCAGTACAACCTCAAAGAGATGAGCGTTCCGGCCACCTGCAAAGAGGTGACGGTCACTCTGAACCATACCGGCAAGCTGCCTGTGACCGCCATGGGCCATAACTGGGTGCTGTCCAGCACCGCAGACTATCAGACTGTGGCGACGGCGGGGATGAGCGCCGGGGCCGAGAACGGCTATCTGCCCAAGGATGATCCCCGCGTGCTGGCGCATACCAAGCTGATCGGCGGTGGCGAGAGCAGCAGCGTCACCTTCAAGACCGACGGTCTGGCGGGCAAGGATCTCACCTTCTTCTGCTCCTTCCCCGGCCACTTCGCCATGATGAAGGGCTCCTTCAAGGTCAACTAAGGTGCTGAGCGGCATCGAGCCGGTTGCCTCAATAGAAAAAGCCGGGATTTCCCGGCTTTTTCATATCTGTCGCTTGTTGTGGCGTGGCATGACTGCGCACAGCCGACTTTCGCGTTATTTGGCCTGCAGGGTAAAGAAGGCGATGGTGGTCTTCTTCTGGCATTCGAAGTGAATGCTCTCTTCACCGGTCACCACCAGCGTCTCGTTGATGGCCACCTCTTTGCCCTGCACGGTCAGCTGGCCGCTCAGCAGGTGACAGAGGTAGGTCTTCCCTGGCTCGAGGGTCAGGGTCAGCGGGAAGGGGAGGTTCAGCACCCGCACGTTGGCGCTGATGCGAGCCGGATGGTAGATAAGCCCCAGATCGGTCACCTCTTTTTTCAGCAACTCGCAGTGGATCTCCTCGTCGCCGCTAAAATGCGCCGCCTCGAAGGTGGCGTAGGGGTGGCCGTTGAGCACAAAGCCAGCCCCGCTTACCGGCAGCAAAATGCGCTGATAGCCGGGAAAGGGGGAGAAGGGGCCCGCGCTCTTGATGGGTGCCGAGCTCAGTCGATAGTCAAAGTCGAGTTTGGCAAGGCTGCTCCCCTTGGGGGAGATGAGGATCTGGCTGGTTGTGCCCTGCTGGTTTTTCCAGGGCATCTTCTGGTGGTCAGACTCTTTAATCAGGGTGATCACGGGCACTTCCTCACGATAAAAAACGCAGGGAGCCGGGGACATCAACCCCGGCTCCCTGATAGAGATTGGCGATGGTAAAGGCGATCAGCCCTGACCATCCAGTGCGGCCAGCCGCGCTTCCATGGCGGCGAGACGGCTCTTGAGATCGCTCACCTCCTGCTCCAGCTCGCTCAGGCGGTCGGCGGTAGGGGAGGCATAGGCAGCCGCAGGGGCAGCATCCATCATCGCCTGAATATCCACCTCACCGCTAAACAGGTGGGCGTAGCGGGATTCGCGCTTGCCCGGCTCGCGTGGCAGCTTGACCACGTAGGGGCCACGCTCGATGAGCTGGGTCAGCACCGCATCCACTTCGGTGACATCATCGAAGCTGCAGAGGCGGTTGGTGCGCGAGCGCAGCTCCCCCGGGGTTTGCGGGCCGCGCAGCAGCAGTTCGCAGACGATGCCGAGCTCCTGGGCACTGAATTTCAGCTCGCCAAATTCGGTGTTACAGAATCTGTGCTGATAGCGGGGCACCCGGGCGTTGAAGCCTGCAGTGTTGACCACCAGCCGCTTGCGGATCAGCTCGTCCACCACGGCGCGGATATCGAGCTCGGAGAGCTCCAGCACCGGCTCGCGGTTGCTCTTCTGGTTGCAGGCGTTGACCAGTGCATTAAGGGAGAGGGGATATTGATCCGGGGTGCAGATCTCTTTTTCAATCAGACAGCCGATGACGCGGGCTTCCAGTGGGCCAAGTACTAACTCCATTTCCTACTCCCTTCCAAATCGAGACATCAAGAGCCCCTATCTTAGTCATGGTCCGCGCCGCGTCTAGCGTTGCGCGCCATTTTTGCGAGCTGATCAGGGCGTTGGCGAAAGGCTCGCCAACGCCAGAGGTCTCCGCTTTTAGCGCTGCCCCTGATAGAAGCGCGCCTTGTCGGCATACATGGCGTCATCCGCCACCCGGCTCAGCTCCGCCAGCGGGGTCTGGTCGCTGCTGCTCCAGCCGATGGCAAAACGCAGCGGGAAGCTATGCTCCCCATGTTGCACGATGGCGTGCTGCTGGCTTGCCTCCAACCTGCCTGCCAGCTGCTGGCAGGCGAGGTGATCCGCCTCTGCCAGCAGCACGAATTCGTCTCCTCCCATTCTGAATATGCTCTCATTCTGTCGGCACAGCGTGCGCAGTAGTCGTGCCATCTGGATCAGCAGGGCGTCGCCCGCCTCGTGCCCATACTGGTCGTTGGTGCGCTTGAGGCCGTTGAGGTCGAGCATGAAGAGGGCGAGGTGACGCTCCGGATGGCGCGCCAGCACAGCCTGATAGTGATGGAACATCTCTTCGAACGCCTGGCGGTTGGGCAGGCCGGTGAGGTTGTCGGTGCGGGCGACCCGTGCCAGTTCATCGGTAAAGAGTCGCCCCTCGATGCCCACTGCCAGTTGCTTGGCAAACAGCCGCAAGATAGCCCTGTCCTCCGACTCCAGCCCTTCGGCGCTCACCATCAGATAGCCAAACAGCACGCCACTCTGGCTGCCGGGCAGGGTCATGATCTTCCAGAGTGCGTTATCCCACTGGCATTCGGAGTGTTTGACCTCCTCATCCATCAGTTGGGTCAGCTTCTCCTGCAGGGCATCCCGCAAGGGAGCATCGACCCCCTGGGTCAGGGAGTAGTGGGGCTGGCCATCGCGGCGGATCACCAGCCCCCAGCGGTGACCGGGATAGAGCTGGGAGAGCTGCAACAGGGCGGAGCTAGCCAGCTCGGCGATATCCACATCCAGCTGCTGGTGCAGACCGAACTGCAGCCAGGATTGCAGCACATGGCGGCTGCGCTCCTCCCGGCTCAGGGCCGAGCGCAGGGCGGTCGTTTGCGAGGCAACCTCTTGCTCCAGTTCGTCGTTGAAGCCGAGCAGCCGCTGGTTGAAGGCCTCTTTCTCGCTATTGGCCTGCTGCAGCTGTTCATTTTGTTGATAGAGCGCCCGCACCTGATCCGAGATGGTGCTGGCCATCTCCTGTAGCAACTGGCGCACCTCGTCGTACTCCACAAAGCGCAGCGGCGCCTGCCGTTGCTGGTAATTGCCCTTGCCATAGCTGCGCACCAGCGCGGCCAGCGAGCGCAGCGGTCGGGTTAGCCAGCGGGTGAGCCAGACGCAGCCGATGGCCACCAGCAGCAACATGACGGCGATGCTGACGGTCAGCAGCTGTTGGGATTTGTTGAGCTCGCTGACCCTGTCATTGCTGTAGCTGTAGAGGGTGATGGTGGGGGTGATCTCCTGCTCCAGCTGGGGCCAGCCAATGGCCAGGGGCTGCGCCAACTTGCTTGGCTCCCTGTCATCCATGGCGTTGGCGCTCTGGTGAGCCCCTTCGTAGAGACGGTTCTCGCCCTGGGAGATCACCAGATATTCGCTCCCCTTGAGATAGGGTTCCAGCAACTGGGCCATCTGCCGCCAGGGGAGAATGGCCATCACGAAGCCGGAAGGGGTCTGCATCACCCCTGCTCGCTGGTGGTTGCGATAGATGGGGGCTACCAGCGCCAGCCCGCCGCTGCGGTTTTGCTCCATGTCGTCGACCAGCACGGGATCATCGACGGGCAGCAGCAGATGCTTGCCCTGTTTCGCCTCGCGGGTCTTGCCCCAGGCCATCAGCTGCGGCATCAGGTTGCTCGATTCGAGGTGGGAGGCCTGGCCATTGATGTACTCCACCACCAGCCCCTTGTCATCGATGAGGTAGGCCGAGGTGAGCAGGCTGTTGGACTTGATGAAGGTGGCCAGTGCCAGCCGGGCATGGCTGGAGAAGAGGAAGTTGTCGAGGGCCTGATGGAGCACCCGATCCTGACTGAGCTGATTGATCTGGGTGCCGATCAGCTCGCTGCGAAAGCGGGCTTCGCGGGTCATGCTGGTGAGGGCCCGCTCCAGCTGTGACTGCTCGCTCTGGGCGATGATCTGGTGCTGGCGGATCAGCAGTACAGTGCTGGCCAGCAGTGCCGGCAGCAAGGCGACGGTGAACAGGATGATGATGAGGGTCGGGCCGAGCCGAAAGGTGCGATGTTTCATGGTGTTTTGACCTGCCGGTACTGCTGATCGGCCAGCTGCTGCATATAACGGGCGGTGTCGGCGGCACTGATCCCCTCTTTAAAGCGCTCGAACCCTTTCTCCATCGCTTGCCAGGCGATGGACATGGCGCTGTCGGAGGGCATGGGGGTACTGAGGGTGAACTGCTCCAGCAGCACTTTTTCCTGAGGCGTGGGACGGCGGCTGATGGCGGTAAAAGCCTGCTGATTGACCGGCAGCAACGCCCCCTGATGATAGATGAACTGCTGAATATCCTGACGCTGGATAAAGGCCATCAGTGCCTTGATAACGGGTTGCCGATCCTCATCATCCATCGCCCAGCGGGAGGCTCCCATCACGTAGGCGCCGCTCATGGAGTGCATGGAATGGCTTTGCCAGCGGGGCAGCAGGGCGACACCCAGCTTATCCCCCATATTCTTCACCAGATCATTGAACGCCCAGTCCCCATTGATGAGGTAGGCGCTCTTGCCCTCATTGAAGCGGGAGAGGGCGGTGTCATAGTCGCACTCGGGATCGACCCACTGTTCGCTGGCGACGGTGCGATAGGCCTCCAGCGCCTGCACCATGGCCGGGCTGTCGAGGGTGATGCGCCCTTCGGTCACCGGCGAGCCGCCAAAGGTGTGTAAAAAGGCGGCGAAGTAGTACATGTCGTGATAGGGCCAGCTGACGGGGTAGACCCCCTTGGCCTTGAGGGCCGGGGTGATAGCAGTCAGTTGCTGCCATTGGGTCACCGGAGTCGAGATCAGCGCCTTGTTGTAAAACAGCATCAGATGGTTGCCCTGCATCATGGGCATGCCCCAGCGTTGCCTATCCAGGGTGACATAACGCAAGGCACTGGCCATCAATGAGGGGGAAAACCACTCGGCCGGGAGGGGAGCGAGGGTCATCTGGCGATAGAGGCCGATAAAATCGGAGGGGATTAGCATCAGGTCGGGCAGCCCCCTGGCCTGAGCTGCCAGCAGGAGATCCGCCTTGATCTTGCCCGGCTCAATCTGGGTGACCCGTACTCTGTGGTTCCCCTCCTGATTGAAGCGGGCGATCACGTCGTCGATCACGTAACCGGCTTGCTGGGAGTGCCACAGCTCCAGTTCAGGCTCCTGGGCCTGCAGGGGGTGGCTCAATGCGAACAGGCAAAGCAGCAAGAGATGATAAAAAGATAGTTTTCCGCTCATGTTATCATCACCGTTATTCCCTGAATTCCAAGGGAAAAATGTAACAAACTACCGGCAAGATCGGTAGGCTCGGGTGTCAACTAATTGACTGAAACAACAAAAAGCCCGGCGCGTGGGCCGGGCTGGGGGATAAATTGCTTATCCGCATATTCTTCGAGGCATCTATTGTGGATGTTGTTTGAGGATGTCGTATATCTCCTCTTTCAGTTTGAGTTTCTGTTTTTTCAGATCTCTCACCTCGGCGCTATAGTCGCTGGCGTGATGCTTTTCCAACTTTCTAATCTCCGCATCCAGGTCGTTGTGCAAGTCAAACTTCTTCTGGAAATGGACATCACTGCTCTTCAGTTTCGAGATAAGTTCTCTGTACTCTGGGAACATGTAATGGAGCCTCCTTGGTTTCGTTTGATTGTGCCTGTAAGACCAAAGCTACCCCTTAGTGCCGGGGATAAATGTGATCCTGATCGGATTTGGGGGCAATGATTTGGAGTATTCGGCGGGATATTTATAACTTGTTGAATCAAAACAAGATAAGTGATTTATCAATCTGAATGGTGAGCCAAACTGTGCGACAAGTCACAACAGGGGCAGTGTTGGCGTGAGGGTGCAGGATCAAAAAGGGGCCGACTGGCCCCTCCTTATGGATGCAGGCAACGTTACTCTTTCTCTTCGTCCGCCTGCTCTTTTTTCTTTTTCTTCTCGGGCAGCGGCTTGCCATCGCGGTGGATCACCTTGCCCGCTTCAAAGCCAATCTGGGCGGCCAGCTCTTCCAGATCCGCCGACTTGGCCTGATCCCCGATGGCGTAGCGATAGTTGGCGATGGAGATCTTTTCGGCCACCGGCGTGCCCGGGACGATAGGCTCGCGCCAGCCCTGGCCGATGTGGGCCACCAGGGTGCCGTTCATCAGTAGCTCGCCGACGATCTCCTGGGTCGGATTGCCCTTGCCGTAGGTGAGACCCTGCGGGTGCTTCTTGCCGACCAGCGGCTCGTTGCTGGCGGGGATCAGCTTGGTGCGGATCAGCCACTTGGGCTTTTTGGTGTTGCCCACCGCCTTGCCGGTCTGGTACTCGTTGATCTTGATGGTCTTGATCATCTGGGCCATGAAGTCCTTGGTCAGCGCCTTCTGGGCGTCGCTGGTTTCATCGATGGCGATGGGGGCCACATACCAGGTCTGGGTGGCTTGAGCCTTGGGAGCGGCAGGGGCAGTTTGCGCCATGGCCAGGGGGCTGAGCAGGATGGCAGCCAGCAAGAGTCCTATCTTCTTCATTGTGATTCCGCTTTTGTTTCAACAAGAATTTTGTTTTGCCAGCGACGACTGCGCCAGCGCCAGAACATGGCCAGACCGCGCACCCACTCGTCGCAGGCCAGCGCCAGCCAGATACCGACCAGTCCATAACCCTGCATGATACCGAGGAAATAGGAGAGTGGCACGGCAATTCCCCACATGGAGAGCAACGCCATGTAGAGGGGAAAACGGGCATCCCCGGTGGCCCGCAGGGCGTTGATCACCACCAGATTGAAGGTGCGGCCGGGCTCGAGGATAAGGCTGATAAGAAACAGCTGCGCCACCTGGGTGATGATGTCGGCATCATCGGTAAAGAGGCTGATGATGGTGCGGCCGTTGAGGGCCGCCGCCACGGCGATGACGCAGGTGACCGCCAGCCCCAGCTTGAGGCTCTTGAGCAGCTGCTGATAGGCTCGATCGAACTGTCTGGCCCCCGCCAGATGGCCGATGATGATCTCGTTGCCAAGGCCGATGGAGAGGCCAAACAGCAGGATAAACAGGCAGATCTGGAAGAAGTAGGACTGGGTTGCCAGCGCCTTGTCACCCAGCAGTCCGACAAAGGCTGTCACCACCATAAACTGCAGCATCCAGGAGAGGTTCTCTCCTGCCGCCGGCAGGCCGATATGGAGCACCTTGCCCAGCATCTCCCGGCTGGGGTGGACGATATCGCGCACCACCAGTCGAATTCCGGTCTTGCGGGCCACCAGCCACACCAGCAGCACCACGCCGACCAGTCGGCCAGCGACCGTGCTGATGGCAACGCCTGCGACCCCCAGCTGGGGCAGGCCGAACCAGCCGTAGAGCAGCAGCAGGTTGCCGACGAAGGTGATGAGGTTGACGATGAGAGTCACATACATCGCCTGACGGGTGTGGCCGTGAGCGCGCAGGGTCGCCGCCAGACAGAGGGCCGCGGCCTCCGGCAACAGGCAGAGACCGATGATCTGCAAGTAAAGCGTCCCGTCGCTCATCAGATTGGCAGGCAGGTTCATCAGCGCCAGCATGGTGCTGGCCCCCGCCATCACGCCGATGGCGGCCACCAGACCGATCAGCAGGTTGAAGCCGATAGCGGTGTGGATCACCACCCGACTCTTCTCCCGATCGCCGGCCCCCAGATACTGGGTGATCACCACGCTGGTACCGATGCTGACGAAGCTGAACAATGTGATGGCGAGATCGAACACCTGATTGCCGACCGCCAGCGCCGCGACCCCCTGATAGGAGACATGACCCACCATGAAGGTATTGAGGGCGCCGGTCAGAAAGTGCAGGGCGAGATCGATAAAGAGCGGCCAGGTCAGCGCAAAGAGGGTGCCCGGGCCGGCGTGGGATTGAGATTGCATGGCATGTCCAACAGCTGGGAGGGCACGGGGGAGTGTCCTCTGGGGGCGCATTTAACACCAAGGCCAAGGCCGGTGCAATCCTTGTGCAGGATTGCACCGGCCAGGAGAGCAGGCCAAGGGATCAGGCAGGCGTGGCGCCCGCCTCCTGTTCGCTTGGCAGGGTGAGGCGCGCCGAGTCGGGCAGGGCATCATCCTGCGGCCAATTCGAGCGGATGGCATCTGTGGTACTCTCCACCACCGCATCATCCTTGAACACCGGCTCGCGGTAGCAGCGGGTCAGGCGCAGCGCCTGATACATATCGGGGCAGAGGATGATCCCCTCATCGCCTACCCGCACGCCTGCCTGCTTTAACCAGTGAGTCATCTGGCCGTGGCGACCCGCCATCACCATATGGATGCCGCGCCGTTTCAGCTCTTTGTGCAGCTCTCCCACCATGCTCATCACGCTG
The DNA here is from genome assembly GCF_051919665.1 of Aeromonas sp. 55A. Classification (NCBI taxonomy): domain Bacteria; kingdom Pseudomonadati; phylum Pseudomonadota; class Gammaproteobacteria; order Aeromonadales; family Aeromonadaceae; genus Aeromonas; species Aeromonas sp. 55A. The sequence continues at coordinate 3,086,372 of NZ_JBQBEH010000008.1, forward strand.
ATGTCCTGATGGGTGAAGCAGGCGACCGCATCGATCACCAGACACTTGGGGGCTCGGGGATCCTGTACCAGCAGGGCCAGCACCCGCCGTTTGAAATAGGGGGCGTTGAAGTAGGTCAGCGGCGAGTTGAAGCGATAGACCAGAATACCCGGTATCGCCTTGGCCTGTTCGTTATCCCCCAGGGTGCGCACTACCCCCTCGTCATCCATGCCGAGCAGCTGATCGGTGGGGCGCATCACATTGCGCAGGAACTGGAACAGCCCCAGCAACACGGCGAGGGTGATCCCGGGGATCACCCCCATGGTAAGCACGCTGATAAAGGTGACCAGCGCCAGCCAGAAGGCGGAGCGATCGGAATGACGCAGGGCCCAGAGGCCACGAAAATCGGTGAGCGACAGGGAGGCCATCACCAGTACCACCCCGAGGGCGGCGGTCGGGATGTATTTGAGCGGCGCCGTCAGATAGAAGGTGATGAGGGCGATCACCGCCGCTGCGATGATGGAGACCAGCTGGCTCTTGCCGCCGTTGGCGTCGTTGACCGCAGTGCGCGAATCCGCGCCACTGATGGCGAAACCCTGGGAGACTGCGGAGGCGAGGTTGGCCATACCGAGGGCCCGAAACTCCTTGTCCGCGTCGATCTCATAGCCGTTTTTGGCGGCAAAGCTGCGGGCGGTCAGCATCATGGAGACGAAGCTCACCATGGCCAGGTTAAGGGCGGGCAGCACCAGCTCCCGCATCAGGCCGGGAGGAAATTCCGGCATCTGGAACGCGGGCAGGCCGGAGCCCACCGTCCCCAGGGTGGCGATATCAAACTGGCCGAGATTAAAGCCCCACACCAGCGCAGCGGTCACCACCATGGCTACCATGGAGGAGGGCCATGCCGGTTTGTAGCGCTTGGCCAGCAGCAGGGTGAGCAGAGCCACCAGACTCATGGCCAGGGTCGGCAGATGGGTTTGGGTAATATAGGTAGCCCCGCTGGCGATCCGCTCGATGAGGTAACGTTCGCTGAAAGTGAAGCCGAAGATCTTGGAGAGCTGGCCCACCATGATGGTGATGGCCACACCATTGAGCAGCCCCATCAGGATGGGGCGGGAGAGAAAGTCCGCCAGCACCCCCAGCTTGAAGCGGCTGGCAATCAGGCACCAGAAGCCGGTCATGGCGGTCATGGTCATCACCAGTTGCCAGTGACGGGTTGGGTCGCCTGCGGCCAGCGGCGTCACCACGGCGGCGATGACCGCACAGGTGGCGGCATCGGGGCCGACAATCAGCTGGCGGGAGGTGCCAAACAGGGCGTAGACCAGCATGGGCAGGATGCAGGAGTAGAGACCGACGATGGCACCTACCCCGGCAAGCTCGGCATAGGCGATGGCGACGGGCAGCGCCACTGCCGCCACCGAGAGTCCGGCGCGAAGATCTGGCATCAACCAGGCGCGCTGGTAATGCAGCAGGGCGGCGAGGCCCGGTAGCCAGCGTTCGAGAGAGAAGAAGTCGCGCATTATTTAACCCATTGAGTTACAACCAGCTTTTCCCCTAGTGTGCCCAAGGTTATCGAAAGATTGCAATCAGGTTATGGCCAGTTTACCTGAAGGTCAGGCCAGATAGCCTGCCAGCGTTTCTCCTTGATGCGCTGGGTAAAAATCTGTTTGTCCTGACGACATCTGGGGTTGGCACTCACTTGCAGCGACCAGTTGATGGTAAAGCCGTAGGGGGCAAGCCACTCGAACTCGCCATCTCGGGTGAGGCGCACGCCGATGCAGGTGGGCACTTCGACCCAGTGGCTCAGCGCCTCAAGGCTGCTGGCAAACGGCGTTACCAGCTGCCGCGTGTGCATGCGGGCCTGATTGCGCACTTCCCACTGCTGATCCGGCAGCCGCTTTGCCAGCCAGGCTTCATGCGCCGTCTCGGCCAGCCCTTGCGGATCGGTTTTGTCGAGATAGATAAGGTCGATATCGTTGAGCGGGGTGGGCTCCGCCTTGTGGTGAAGGTGATCCCAGATGAGGTTGCGGATAAAACCGGCCCCCAGCGCCCAGTCGGGCAGATTGAGCTCGGCCGCAGCTTGCAGGCAGGCCATCCGCTGCGGATCGGCCCGCAGCAGGGCTTCTGTTTTGGCTTGGAATTGCTGTTCGAGGGCGGAGTTCAGAGGTTCAGTTGTTGGCATTGCGGCGTAACCAGACATCAATGTAGCGGCAGCTCGGCACTATAGTGAGCCCCTCCGCCTGAGTCCAGTTGAAGAAGGCGCGCGCCAGCTGATCGGCAATCCCCTGTACCCGCAGCTCGGGGGGCACGAAGGTGCTGTAGGCGTCGATGGTCTTGGCATCGAGCCGCCGGTAGCGCAGTCTCGACTCTTTTCCCTCCACCATACAGATGAACTGCTGCTGGTTGGCCTGATGGATGATGTCGCTCATGGTGGGCACCTCTGGCATAAAGTTGGGTCTCTCGGCACAACATAACTGTTAGCCAAGGTATAGAACAGATAATGAGAGCCCGTGGTCAATATCATCCCCCTTTGACAGAGGGCGCATCGATATCGCGATGCAGATCAAGGTGCCCGATGGTGAGTCGGGCACCGCGTTAGTGTCAGCACAAGAGTGTTGGCAAAGGGGAGGGATCAGACCCAGGCTCGCTCCAGCAGGGTGAGTAACTGCTCACGGTCGGCGTCCTTGCGATTGAACAGCAGGGCACCGTCGTTGACCGCCAGATCGCGGATCTCGGTCAGTAGCGAGCGATCGCTTACCCCTGCCTCGCTCATGGTGCGCGGCAGCTTGACCGCTTGCCACAAGGTGTCGCGCAGGGTGCGAATGGCTGTGATGGTCGCCTCCGCCCGCTGATGGGCCGGGGTGGCAGCAAAGCGCTCTGCCCCCACCAGCGGCAACAGCAGCCGGGCCAGCTCGTTATCCACCTCGGGGCGGTTGTAGTCGAGCACGGTCGGCAAAAAGAGGTTCATGCACAGCCCGTGGGGCAGATGGCAGCGGGCTCCCAGACTGTGGCCGAGGGCGTGCACCAGCCCCACCATGGAGTTGGAAAAAGCCATGCCAGCCAGCGTGGAGCCTTCCGCCAGTTGCAGCCGCAGCTGTTTGTTTTGCGGGTCGTGGATGATTTGCGGCAGGGCGCTGGCGATCTTCTCCACTGCCATCAGGGCCAGCGCATCGCTCACCGGGTTCTTGGCGGTACCGATAAAGGCCTCGATGGCGTGGGTCATGGCGTCCATGGCAGTGGCGGCGGTGATATTGAGGGGCAGCCCCTGGGTCATGCGCGGGTCTAACACCGCCAGCTGGGGCAGCAGGAAGGGTGAGGTGAAGGGCACCTTGCGCCCGCTCGTCTCATCCTTGATCACTGCAACCAATGTCACTTCTGATCCTGTGCCCGCCGTGGTGGGCACCACCGCCAGCGGCTTGAGGGGACGGGTCAGGCAACCGGTACCCGAGTAGTCGAGTAGATGATCCCCCCCCATGGAAGTGAGAATGTTGACTGCCTTGGCGGTGTCGATGACCGAGCCGCCCCCCAGCGCCACCAGACTGTCGCAGTCAAGCTCGCGGTAGCGTTTGGCGATCCGCTCCACCACGGCAGTGGAAGAGTCAGCCGGGATCTCGTCCCAGATGGCGGCGACCGGCAGTTCCCCCTCGGCCAGCACATTGGCCAGCAGGGTGGCAAGGCCGGTGGCATTGACCCCCTTGTCGGTCAGCAGCAGCGGGCGACGGGCACCCAGGCTGGCCAGCTCGCTGGCCAGCTGCTCCAGCGCCTGTTCACCGGCCAGCAGTTTGACCGGGCAGAAAAAATCGTAATAGCGGCTCATTTCAAGGCTCCTTGCGCGTTAGCCGGTCACCAGACCCAGATAGATGTTGCAGGCCCGGCCGATCTTGTTGGTCGGGGCGGGATAGTGGCGCAGCAGCGGCCGCGCGATAAAAGCGGGCAGGATCAGGGACTGCAACTGCTCAAGCCCCCGCACCAGATGCATGGCAACGGTCAGATCTCCCTCCACCAGCAGCCGGTTTTCGCCAAATGCCTGATTGACCCCGAGCCGAAAGCTCAGGGCGCGAAAGGCGATATTGGGGTGCTTGAAGCGCACCCGCAGCGGATGGATGGTGGCATGAGGGGCGGCTGGCGCACCGGGATACCAGCGGCCACCCTGCTTGTGCATGTTCATGGCGTAGCCGATGCCGCCTACTTCGAGGCGGATTGCCAACCCGTCCGGCAACGGCGCCAATTCACGGCGGACTGCCTCGTCGGTGCGGGCGGCGCGACAGAGTGTACGACCCACCACCCAGAGCAGAGTGGTGATCCAGAGGCGGCGACCAAGGGCGGCTAGAGATTCAACGGTCGGAGTTGTCATAGGGGTTGGCTCCTGAGATGGCTGACCAGAAGAGGGCGAACGCACTGGCTTGCCAGTAGTCGTCCTCTCCCAGCTCCGGTTGATCGACAAACAGTGATGCGCAGGCGAGGAACTGGCCCTGACACACCTCCAGCAACAGTGGCGCGGGGGCCTGCATCAGCTCGCCGCTGGCCTGCCCCTTTGCCAGCAGGGCAGGCAGAAAGCGCAGGGCATCGTTCAGGATCTGGCTGCGGGCCGGTCTGGCCAGCAGCGGAGAGTGAAAGAAGCCCAGCACAAATTTGAGCTCATTGGGGTTAGCCTGCATCCACTCCATCGCCAGCTGCCAGTAGTGGCGGGTCTGGTCGTACAGCGGCAGGGTGGGATCTGCTTCATGGATGGCGCTCCCCATCCGGGTTTTCACATCCTGATAGAGGGCGAGGATCAGCGCCTCCTTGCTCGGAAAGTGGTGGAACAGGGTGCCGTTGGCCACCCCGGCCGCCTTGGCGATGCGGGCGGTGGCGGCCCCCTGCAGACCATCTTCGGCGCAGAGGGCGAGGGCGGCATCCAGGATCTGGCGGCGCTTGTCGGTCATGGTTTGTGGCTGCGGGATAGCCTGGTTCATGGTCATCTCCATCAGCGCAGGAAGAAGGCCATCATCAGCTTCTGGATCCAGCTGTTGTAGGGGGGATGGATCAGGGAGCCGGTGGTGAACTTGCCGCGGGTCAGCACGGTTTTTGCCTTGGAGAAGGTGAGGAACCCCTCGTGGCCATGGTAGTGGCCCATGCCGGAGGCGCCGATGCCGCCAAACGGCACATCGTCGGCAGCCACCTGAAACAGGCTCTCGTTGATCGCCATGCCGCCGGAGTGGGTCTCTCGGGTCACTCGCGCCTGCAACTCGGGATCGAAGCTCATCAGATAGAGGGCCAGCGGGCGGGGCCGCTCAGCCACATAGGCGAGCGCCTCCTCCAGAGTGTCGTAGGGTATAAGCGGTAGCAGCGGCCCGAAGATCTCCTGCTGCATCACCTGACACTGACTTGGTACCCCGGTCAGCAGGTGGGGCACCAGCAGGCGGCGCTGGTCGTCGCGGGCCGGGCTGCCACAGGGGTGGAGCTGGGCTCCCGCCTGCTCGGCTTCATCCAGCCAGCTGACGAGGCGCTGATACTGGCGGTCGTTGATGATGGCGCCGTAGTCGGCACTATTGAGCCCCTGTGGGTAGAGTTTGCTGAAGTGGCGGCGATAGGCGGCGATAAAGTTATCCACCTCGCTACGGGGCAGCAGCACATAGTCGGGGGCGACGCAGATCTGCCCGGCGTTGAGGCTCTTGCCGAAGATCATCCGCTCGACCGCGGTGGCGACCGGCATGTCGGGGGCGATGAGACAGGGGCTCTTGCCACCCAGCTCAAGGGTGAGGGGGGTGAGCTGGGGCGCGGCGGCGGCCATCACCAGCTTGCCCACCATGGTGGAGCCGGTAAAGAGCAGGTGATCGAACGGCAGTGAGCTGAACGCCGCCGCCATCTGGGCATCCCCCTCGATGATGGCGATCTCGTTTTCGTCAAACACGCTGGTGAGCATGGTGCGCAGCACGGCGTTGGTATGGGGGGTGAACTCGGAGAGTTTCAGCATCGCCCGGTTGCCCGCCGCGATGGCGGTGATGAGGGGGCCAAGGCTCAGCATCACCGGAAAGTTCCACGGCACGATAATGCCGACCACCCCGAGCGGCTGGAAGTGCACCTCTACTTTGGCGGGGGCCAGCAGCAGGCCGGTGTGACGGCGGTGGGGCTGCATCCAGCGCTTGAGCCGCTTCTGGGTGTAGTTGATCTGCATGATGCAGGGCAGCACATCGGCGATCAGGCTGTCGTAGTGGCTGCGCTGGCCATAATCTGCTGCCAGCGCCTTGCTCAGCTGCCCCTTGTGGGCGAGCAACGCCTGTTTGAGTTTGGTCAGCTGCGCCCGGCGCTCGGCCAGGGTTGGCATGGGGTGAGCCAGACTCGCCCGCTTGAGCCGCGCCAGCTGATCCGGCAGGGACAATTTGATGGCGAGGATATCCTCAGGAGTGTGTTTAAGCTGCGCCGCACCCATGTTGTTCTCCGCATGAAAAATGACCGACTGATTAGTCGGTCTAAATCTAGCTGTTTGTTACCGGAATGTAAAGCTGGCAAGCTGTCTGCCGTTCACCACGAGCCGGACGCAAGAGAGAACTGTGTGTCTCCCCACACTTTTGTGGTTTGCTCGTTGGTGGCTTATCTAATAAGGGGTAGTTTTTGGCTATTAACCTACACGGAGAGAGCACTATGACCAGGGAACTGAACAGCTTGTTGGCCCGGCTTGAAGATGTGGTTGAGCGGATGCCGGATTGCTTCAACACCTACGAATTCGCCCAGAAGCTGGCATTGCAATATCAGCCGGAATTCTTTGCCGCGGGCCACTCTCTGGCCGAGCACGAGGGCAAGGTACTGCGGGTGCTGCACCAGAAGATCGCCGAGGCGCTGGCAGGCAGCGAGATGGTGATTGAAGGGGCACTGCTCCCCTGCGTCACTCCCTGGGGGGAGAAGGCGACCTCACCGCGTTGGCATCGCAAGCACTGAGGGGCGTAGTCAGGCAGATCACTGCCAGATAGCAGATAACGAACAACGATAAAGGGCGCGGCGCTGGCAACAGGGCCGCGCCGTTTTTTGTGCAGATTGTCGCCAGCAGCGCCCCCGCTGCCGGGAGCAAAGGCCCGGTCTGTGATCCCATGCCGGGATACGGGGCCGTCAGCCGGGTAGACTCTCCCTTTTGTCGCAGGGTTTGTCACCGTAGGAATTTCTCATGACCCATAAAATCATTCTGGATACCGATCCGGGTATCGACGATGCCATGGCCATCCTGTTTGCCGAGGCCCACCCCGCCATCGAGCTGCTCGCCATCACCACAGTTTTTGGTAACGCCACCATCGACAATGGCACCCGCAACGCCCTCTGGCTCAAGCAGAAGTACGGCATGAAGGCGGATGTGGCCAAAGGCGCGGCTGCCCCGCTGCTGCGCGAGCCGGTCGGCCCCACCACCATAGTTCACGGCCCGAGCGGTTTTGGCGACCTGGAGGCGGGGGAGGTGAATATTGCGCCCGATCCCCGTCCCGCCTGGCAGTACATTGTCGAGGCGGTCAAAGCGGCGCCGGGGGAGATCACTCTCGTTACCATCGGGCCCCTGACCAATCTGGCGCTGGCGCTGCAGCAGGCGCCCGAGATTGTTTCACTGGTGAAACAGGTGGTGGTGATGGGGGGCGCTTTTGGTGTCAATGGCCATCGCGGCAACGTCACCCCCTATGCCGAGGCCAATATCCACGATGATCCCGATGCTGCCGACCGGGTCTTTACTGCCGACTGGCCGGTAGTTATCATCGGGCTTGATGTGACTCAGCAGAGCTTCTTCAGCAGCGCCTATCTGGATGAGCTCAGGGACAAGGCGGAGGAGCCGGGCCGCTTCCTGTGGGATGTCAGCCGCTTCTACCTGCGCTTCTACTCCGAGAAGCTGGGGCTCTCCGGTTGCCATGTCCACGACCCGTCCGCCATCGCCTATGTGATTGATCCGACCCTCTTTACCCTGCGGGAAGGGCCGGTGCGGGTTATCACCAGCGGCCCGGCCATCGGCCACACCCTGCAAAAGTTCGATGGCAAACGCCACTCCCACGATGACTGGGCAGCCTATCGTCCGCAGCAGGTCGGGGTGGCGGTGCGCGATGAAGCCTTGCTGGCGCTCTATCGCGAGACGCTGGTGGGCTGGGGCAAGGATTGCTGAGCAAAGAGGCGCTATTACGTTGAGGCGGGGGCTGTGATCGGCGCCAAACAATCGGAACGCTCGGCCGCTTATACTGCCTTATATCAAGAGCTTGGGAGGGATGAAGATGGCCTGGATTTCCTTGATAGTGGCGATAGCCCTGATCTGGTGGTTGATGAAGCTGGGACGTGGCGCCCTGTTCGAGATCCGTCTTGCACCCGGCAAGGTAGTGGTCAAGCAGGGCAAGGTGTCACCCGCCTTTATTGAGCATGCTAAACAGATCCTGCGCCACGACACGGTGCGCGGTCGCATTGTGGGGCAGCGTGATGGCGATGGCGTCAAGCTGATCTTCTCCCGCTCCATCCCCGAGCCGGTGGCCCAGCGTTTTCGCAATATCTTCCCGTATGGCGACTATCGTCACGTCACCGCCCCGGGCGCCAAGCCGCGCAAAGGGTAAAGCAGTCCGAGTGCATCAGATAGCAAACGGGCCTCCAGTGGAGGCCCGTTCTCTTATGGCACTTGGTCAAGAGAGAGCTGACAGCCCTTACTCCTTGCCGTGCAGCTCGCGCTGGGCCTTGACCGCCGCCGCCTTGACGGCGGTGCCTTCATTGCCCCAGGAGGCGCGCAGGGTGTTGACCAGCTCGGCGAGCCGCTCGTCATCCATGGTCCAGCCATAGCCCGGCATGTGGTAACCCAGATGGCCGTGGGTGACCGGGGTCTCGGCGCCGTGCAGCAGCACGTTGATCAGGCTCGACGGATCGCTCGCCAGCACGGTGCGGTTGTTGACCAGCGAGGGGATGACGTGGTCATTGCCCTGGCCGTTGGCCCCGTGACAGGTGGAGCAGTACATGGCGTAGTCCGCCTTGCCGCTGGCACTGGCGTAGGCGCGGGCCCCTTTCTCCGCCATCGACTCATCTTTCAGATCGGTGAGATAGGTGGCGATGCTGGCCAGATCGGCGTCGCTGAAATACTGGCTGCTGTGAGTGATCACTTCCCCCATGGGGCCCGCGACCGCTTCATGCTGGCTGCGGCCGGTTTTCAGCAGGTCGATCAGCGCCTGCTTGCTGTAACGGCTGCCGCGAATGTCGGGGGCATACCAGCCATCCAGCGCTGCCCCGCTCAGGTAGACGGGATCCACCTCGGTCAGCGCTTTCTCCTGCATCCCCAATCCGCGTGGAGTGTGGCAGCTGCCGCAGTGGCCGGCGCCTTGCACCAGATAGGCGCCACGGTTCCACTCTTCGCTCTTGCCCGCCACCGGGGTGAAGCGGCTGTCATCGTGGTAGATCCAGTTCCAGCCCATCAGCGGCCAGCGCATGTTGAGCGGCCAGGGGATGTCGCTCTCCTTGTTGGCGATGGCCAGCGGTTGCACCTCCTTCATCAGATAGTGATAGAGATCTTCGAGATCCTTATCGCTCATCTTGGCGTAGGCGGTGTAGGGCATGGCCGGATAGAGGCGATGACCATCGCGGGCTACCCCTTCGCGCATCACCTTGATGAACTCCGGCAGGCTGTAGTTGCCGATACCGTGGGTCTTGTCGGGGGTGATGTTGGTGGCAAATACGGTGCCGATGGGGGTCGGGAACCCTTTGCCGCCCGCCAGCGGCTTGCTGGTTTCGCTGGTGTGACAGGCAGCGCAATCGCCCAGCTTGGCCACGTATTCCCCTGCCGACATGGCGGGGGCTGCGTGGGCGGCAAGGGCGGGCAGGGCCAGCAGCAGGGCGCTGGCGGTCAGTGACAGAGCGCGGCTCATTGGGCACCTCCCTTGCTCATGGCTACCAGCTCGTTGACGGCGCGCCACGCTTCGTCGATGGCGGCGTGGGCGTAGGGGCTCCAGCCTGCATCCGAGTTGGCGATGGTGATGTTGCCGATCGGTTGGCGACCCAGTTCAATCCATTTTTCGCACTGCGCTTCGTCATCAAACAGGGTGTTGGTGACATAGGAGTAGCCGTGAGACCAGCGGTTGACCGTGATGGCGAGGATGTCCTGCTCATGGTTGAAACCGGCGCTGCCGAGCATCCCCTGCAGCTGTTCGCGGATCATCTGTTCATGCTGCTCGAACGGCATGCCGAGGATCATGGCGCGCCCCTTGCGGGACTGTTCGCGGGCCGACAGACCGCTGCCCGGCAGGGTCGGCACATAGACCATGTGCAGGCACATCGGCTGATCCGGGCTCTTGGGATGCTCGTAGCCACCCATGCTGACCGGATAGTCGAGCTTGACCCGGCTGTAGGGGGCGGCGGGGGAGTAGACCTCGTGTACCCCCAGCTTGACGAAGGCTTGCCAGTTCTTGATCACCACCTTGGTGTAGACCAGCGGCGCCTTGGCATTCTGGCGCAGCGCCTCCTTCTGGGGCTCCGGCATCTCGGGCACCATGTAGGGGATCATCATGTTGTAGCCCGCCATGATCGACTGCTTGGCCCGCACCCGGTGCAGTTTCCCCTCCTTGATGTAGGTGACATCCACCGCCAGCTTGCCGTCGGCGAGGCGCACGTTTTTGGCCTGCAACGCCGTGCTGCCAAGGCGCAGTTGCACCTTGTGCTCCGGCAGGTCGAGCTTGCTGTAGTCAAACTTAGCCAGCACCACATCCTGCATGGTGTGACCCGGCGCCACCTGCGGAATGAGCTTGCGTACCATCAGGCGGGTGAGACCGGCGTTGCCATCGGGGAAGTGGAAGATGTAGGGATCGTCCAGCTCCGCCTGCTCCTCGGCATCCAGCGGCGTCAGATTGAGGCCGTCGAACCCCGGCAAGGCGCAGAGGCGCGCATCGGCGCAGGCGGTGGCGTCGATGCCGACTGCCTGGAAATCGTTGGTGCGCTGCTGGAAGTAAGTGATCGCCCGCTCGCTGAGACCCACTTTATCGCGCAGGAAGGTGGTGTAGCTGTTGCGAGTCACCCACTCGTCCTGCTGCTCGCGGGTCATGCCGCTCAGGTAGTCGATCTTCGATTCGTGCAGGGCCAACAGGGCGGCCTTGTCGGTATCATCGAGGGGGAAGTCACCGATAAACTCTGCCAGTGGCCGGCCGTTCAGGCGATCGCGGGGGATATCGTCCGCCACGTTGTGGCCCGGATCCCCGCTTACTATCTTGTTGACGCCAAAGTGCTTCTCGTCGAAATAGACACCACGGCTCAGCCCCAGATCCGGATAGAAGGTCTGCTGGAAACCGGCGGCTAGCTCGTCGATGTTGACCTCCAGCGCCTTGAGCAGACCCAGCGCCACCGGGCTGTAGACCGAACGCGGTGATTGCAGGGACTCACTGCCGCCGTAACCCAGACGCAGGCCATCGGGGGTGGTGAACTCGTTGCGCTTGGCGTGGCCGCCAAAGTCGTCGTGGTTGTCGAGTAGCAGGATCTTTTTATCCGCGCCGAGCAGTTGCTGATAGAAGCAGGCAGCGGCCAGACCGCTGATCCCGGCGCCGACGATCACCAGATCGTACTCCCCCTCAAGGGGAATATTGGCAAAATCATACTGCTTGCCGTCACGGGCGATGCTGTGGGCCGGTTCGAAAGAGCCCGGGTGGTTGCCGCGCAGGCCGGTGAGGGCGGGCGGGTAGGCCAGGGTTTTATCTGCCAGCGTGCTGCCGCTTTCGGCAGCCTTGAGCAGATTGATGGGGGCGACGCCTGCCGCAATGGTGATGGCAACGCCGTTGAGAAAATCTCTGCGTGTAATACTCATGGCTATCCCTGTGTTAGGAGAAGTAATGAATAAGTGGATTCATTATGGGAGGGAGACACAGATCCTGTTCAGGATTGGGCGCCGAATCTACCGCTATCCTCACGCTGAGTCCATACGATTGCTAATGGATTATTAAGCACCATTTTCCTGCTTGTGACGAGAGTGATGCGCTGATGGGGGGGATTTGCCCTGTTGCAGGGCAAATTATCTTCCGGCTCAGTCGGTCAATGATTGCCGCAGCTGATTAGTTTGGGAGGCGTTCGGGCATCATTGTCGACTCGGGGGGATGATCGCGCTAAGCTCTTAACTACTTGTTTTATCGACTCTCTTTTTTATTCATAGGCATAAAGGCCACTCAGGAGGCGCAATGAACTGGTATATCTCGGTCCTCAAGCAATATGCGGTATTCAGCGGGCGGGCCCGTCGCACCGAATACTGGATGTTCGTGCTGTGCAACGTCATCGTCATGTTGCTGCTCGGCATGGTGGACAAGCTGATCGGCGGCGACAATGAGCTGATAAGCTCCATCTATTCGCTGGCTGTGCTGCTGCCATCGCTGGCGGTGGCGGCCCGTCGTCTGCACGATACCGACCGCAGCGCTTGGTGGCTGCTGCTCGGGCTCATCCCCATTATCGGCACCCTGGTGCTTATCTACTTTATGGTTTGCAACGGCCAGCAGGGGCCGAACCGCTTCGGTGAAGATCCCAAAGCGGCCCCCTCACAGGGCTTTATCGTCAGCTAACGGGCGCGGCTTGGCCAATCATCGGTCAATAAAAGAGAGGGAGGCATCACGCCTCCCTCTCTTTTTCGTGTTGATGGTCGATCAACGCTCAATCAGCGGGGCGGAGCGGTAGCTCCACATGCCGTAGGTACGCAGGGCATCCCGGTAGATGCCGAGCAGCTCGCTCTCGCTCGGGGTGGCCAGCTCCTCGAGGGGCTTGTCGGGGTAGCTGACGCTCGCCACCTTGATGTTGGCCGGGCCAATCTGGTCGCAGGCGATTTCCAGTACCGTCTGGCCGCGGCGTACATGGCTGGCGGAGCTTACCAGCACCGCATAGTCAATCTGGTGGCGGGCGAGGGCATAGGCGCTGTAGAGGGCGTTATCCACCGTGCTGGTGGCGTAGTTCTCTTCAATCAGGCGGCTGCGGTCGATGCCGTGGTTGGCCAGCCAGTCAGCCATCAGCTTGCCCTCGGTCTGGCGGTTCTGGGGCACGCCGCCGGTCAGGATGATCAGCGCTTCCGGATCGGCCTTGGCCAGCTCAAGGGTGGTTTGCAGCCGGCCCAGCAGGATCTTGTCCATGCTGCCGTCGGGATTGAGAGCGTAGCCTAGGGTGACGATGGCGCGCTTGCCCTCCCTGCTGGCCTTGAGCTGATCCTCGGTCAGTTCGGTTTGCAGCGGGGCGGCGGTGATCCGCTGCACCCGAGCGATGATCTCCTCCAGATCGGCAGCGCGGCCACTGTTGCGATCCGCCACTTTCGCCAGATAGCTGCGGGAAGCCTCCTTGTTACCCTTCACCAGCTGCCAGATGGCGAGATAGCTGTTGATGTCGAGATCATCGGGGGCGACGGCCTGCGCCTGCTCCAGCAAGGTGATGGCGCGGCTCAGGTTGCCGTTGTAGAGCTGTGCGTTGGCCGCCGAGATGAGCAGGTCGGTGCGGTAGGGCTCAAGCTGGTAGGCGGCCAGCAGCCGCTCGGTCACCAGCTCCATATTGCTCGGCATCTTGGCGGTAAAACCGGCGTGGGAGATTTTGGCTGGCGACTTGTAGATCTGCAGCGCTTCGCCGAGCAACATGTCCACCGCCTGGCGTTTGCTGACCAGGGTATTGAGGTCGTGCTCCATTTGCATCGAGCTCTCGGCCGCTTGCAGGGCGAGGGGCGAGAGCGCCAACAGGCCGCCGAGGGTGAGGGCAAGAAGGGTCTGTTTCATCAAAAGGTCCTCTGTCGGGCTGAATCGCGCCGTGGGCTCCGGTTTGCGGGCCGATGGGATAAGGCAAATGTGCGTCAATTCAGTCTGTTAGTGCCAAAGAGGGGGCAATATACCAGTTAACGGTGCGGTAAACTGTGAGTCGGGGCGAGTCGTCGGGTGATGCCACACCTGTGGCCGCAAAAATGGCCGCAACGGGTCAGCAGCCATCTGAAAAGGGCAGGGGGAGCGTGACTCCCCCTGCCTCTGTTGCGATGCAAGACAGATGGCGTCTCAATCCATCTGTTGGCGGGTGTTCGCGCTCAGTTCCACATCTGGGAGACGCGGGCTTCCAGCGTCTCTTGCTGCTCTTCGGGCATATCGCTGAAGAAGTTGAGCTGGGTCTGCTCCTCCACCTCGCGTACCGAGACCCGGTAGTCGGCGATCTGGCTGATGGGCACCTCTTCCTGCGGCATGATAAAGGCGATGGCCTGCAGTCTGGCCGGGTCCATCACGATCTTGTAGTAGGCGCTCGGGATCGCCACACCCTGACCGATGGACTCTTCAGAGCCGGTAAAGATGGGGCCGGTGATCACCTGCACATCCTTGCGGGAGACCGCCCACTTGTTCACCTTGTCCTCCAGCACGCGCCACGCCTTCTGGTTGAGCACCCCGATCTGCGGTGTCATGTTGCTCAGCAGGAAGCTCTCTTTCATGGTGTTCTTGTTCGATTTCATGTCTCCCGCCGGGGCCTGATGGCCACGGTCGTAGCCCGAGCCCTTGTAGTCGGAGAGGGTGGCGCGGTAGGCGACCGGGATCTCCCTGTCCTCGGCGAAGGCATCCTTGCGGGGCACTGTGCCCTGTGCGCTTTGGGCGGTCATCCGGTAGGAGACCCAGTCCGCCACCTTGTAGTCGTAGTTGTAGCCGACAGCATACCCTTCACGGCAGAGCTTCTGATCCGATTCGGAGGGCAGACCAAAGCGTACGTGCTCGCCGCACTCCCAATGGGCGGCCAGCAAGGGGGTGGCAGTGAGGGTGAGGGTAACAGCCAGAACCAATTTATTGATTTTTATCATTTTTGTGATGCTCCAGTTTAGTAGGCGGAGCCATTTGACATGAGATCTGACCAGCGCTTCAATTGCTGTTTTTTTACACGTCACCGTTCTGTGACGGCTCGCCAAGATCCGTGATGTGACTGGTTAATATGTTTTAAATCAGTGGCTTGGTCGGTGGGATGATGTGCGGTTGCTCGGCAGGCAACGAAAAGGGGCCCATGATGGGCCCCTCGTACTGGTTGGTCTGACTGCTATCAGGCGGCGTTTGCCTTGTTGCCCAGCGTGCGGGCCAACAGTGCTTCCGGATTGTGAATCGCCTCCTTGGTCTTCACATCGATGACCTCGATATTGGTGAAGCGCTCGCGGTTCTTGATTGCCACGTCGTGGGCGAAGATGACGCAGCGGGCGTTGGCGACATCCTTGGCGGTAATGCGGTTGATGATGCCGTTGGCGCCCTGGGTCTCGACCTTGATCTTGATCCCCTGCTTGGCGGCAGCCTTCTGCAGGCTCTTGGCGGCGAGGAAGGTGTGGGCTACGCCAGACGGGCAGGCAGTGATGGCCAGTACGTCCGCTTCTCCTTCCGCTTCAATGACTTCGAAGCTGGTGTGGGTGGCGGTCACGTCATCTTCTTCGCTCACCGGCTTCTTCAGCAGGTTGACGATGATGGCGGTGGTCAGGGCGCCGAGGATGGTACCCAAGATGTAGCCCATCTTGCCTTCAACAACCGGCAGGACAATCCAGCCACCCCAGGGGGCGTGGTTGATACTGTGCATCATGAAGCCGGTGATGTTGCCGACGATGCCGCCTGCGACGATGGCCGGGATAACACGCATGGGGTCAGCCGCGGCGAACGGGATAGCACCTTCACTGATCCCGATCATGCCCATGATGGCGGCCGCTTTACCGGATTCACGCTCCTCTTTCTTGTAACGCTTCGGAGACATAAAGGTCGCCAGTGCCATACCGAGCGGCGGTACACAGATGGCGATACCGACGCCGCCCATCAGCCAGGGCTGGGTGTTGACCTGAGTCTGGGCAAACAGGGTCGCAACCTTGTTGACCGGGCCGCCCATATCGAAGGCGGTCATACCACCCAGAATGGCACCCAGCATCACTTTACCTGAGCCCGCCATGCTGGAGAGCCAGTGGTTCATCCCTTCCATCATGGCGGCGATCGGGGCACCGATCCCCCACATCACGATGCCACACACCAGGAAGGTACCGATCAGCGGATAGATGAAGATGGAACCAAGGGAGGCCATTGAGTCAGGCAGCTTGATCCGTTTGAGCTGATTGACCACGAAACCTGCGATAAAGCCAACCAGAATGGCGCCAAGGAAACCGGTTTGATAGTGCTGAACGGCAATCCAGGAGCCGATCATGCCCGGGGCCAGGCCCGGCTTGTCAGCCAGCGAGTAGGCGATGTAGCCACCCAGTACGGCGGTAAACAGGGTCAGACCGGCGATACCCATGGTGGCCATGTCTTTGAGGAAGCCCGCCTCCGGCACGGCGCCCTTGCCGCTCATCATCACCGACAGGGAGAGCAGCACACCGCCCGCCACGATGAAGGGGATCATGTGGGAAGTACCAAACAGCAGGTGCTGCTTCATGGTGTTGAGGCGATCCTTGAAGGTGCGCTCTTCGGGGGCCGCCGGGGCAGTGGCTGCCGGTTTGGCGGCTGGCGCCGTTTTTTCCATTTTCGGGCCCTGTTTGAGCAGGGTCAGCGCTTGCTCAACGGTAGTGGCCGCCTTCATCTGCTCGATAAAGCCCGGCTCCAGCAGACGGGTAGAGAGCTCGGCCAGCACTTCTATGTGGTGGTTGGCGCCGCCATCCGGGGAGGCGATCATGAAGATCAGTTGAGTTGGTTTGCCATCTTCGGCGCCGTACTCGATACCCTGACGGCTGACACCGATGGCAATGGCCGGACGGCTGACCGCCTTGCTCTTGGCGTGGGGCAGGGCGACACCCTGCTCGAAGCCGGTGCAGTCCAGCTGCTCGCGGGCCCAGATATCCTTGACGAATTGCTGTTGATCAGACACGGCGCCATCGCGCGCCAGCATCTGTGCCATCTCGTCGAACAGGGCCTCCTTGTTGGTGGCCTTCAACTCCAGGCAGATGAGTCTGCCGTTGGTCATGGTGGGTAACATATTACTCTCCTGGCTCCGTTGCCGAGCCGCATGATGGGGGGAACAATTGACCTGGATATTGTTCTCCGGTTGGCGCGGAGCCGAAATCGGACAAATGTGCCGTTTACTGGATTTTTGTGCGGTGTAAGTCGCCATGTGACCCAGCTCGCATATCATCATGAAAGCCAATTTATACCGATATTTTTATTTTTTTAAATAAAAACAATTAATTATGAATGCATCTTGCTACTTGCATGAGTGCGACGAAAAGGTTTCGCCTTCGGAGGTATGGAGATTTGTGTGCTGCTTTGAGGGCGGAAAATGTGAAGGTGCTGGCAAAACGCGTTGAGAGAACAATCAGAAAGAGGGTGGGCTGCTCTTGATGTGAGTTAATCCATCTACTGATCACTTGTTATGTGCATCATCGGTGT
Organism: Aeromonas sp. 55A; assembly: GCF_051919665.1. NCBI lineage: Bacteria > Pseudomonadati > Pseudomonadota > Gammaproteobacteria > Aeromonadales > Aeromonadaceae > Aeromonas > Aeromonas sp. 55A. The sequence continues at coordinate 3,103,624 of NZ_JBQBEH010000008.1, forward strand.
CTTAGGGTTTTGTATGGTTCCTTATTTGACAAAGCCCGCCACTTTTATGAATGGCGGGCTGTTTAGTGCTTCAGCCTTATTGGGCTGATGAATGAGGGGGGGCAATCGGGGCTATGTCCGAAACTTGCGTACAACCTCCTGCAGTTGTGTTGCCAACAGGTTGAGGTCGTTGCAAGCCTGAGCCATTTGTTTGGCGCCGGTCGCCACTTCTTCCGAGGCATTGCTGATGTTGACTACATTGCGATTGAGCTCCTCGCTTACCGCCCCCTGCTCTTCAGTTGCGGTGGCAATCTGAATATTCATGTGGGAGATACTGTTAACCGAGCTGCTTATTTCGGCTATAGAGGCTCCCGCTTCACGAGCTGTGTGGACCGTCTCGGACATCATATCCTGACTCTGTTGCATGGTGACGCCCGCTTCGTTAGCGCGCTGCTGCAGTTCGGAGATGATGTGGTTGATCTGGGAAGTGGAGTCTTGGGTTCGTTTGGCCAGAGTGCGGACTTCATCTGCTACCACGGCGAAACCACGACCTTGTTCACCGGCTCGGGCTGCCTCGATTGCCGCATTCAGTGCCAGCAGGTTGGTTTGCTCGGCAATCCCCTGAATGACTTCAAGCACCATGCCGATATTTCGGCTGTCATCACCCAGCTGGCGGATCACCAGAGCTGTCTCTTCGATGGCGGTAGCCACCTTTTCAATCCTGCCGATTGAGTCATTGACGGTCTCGCTGCCTTGTGCGGCTGTGTCGCTGGCCGACGTTGCTGCGCTGGCGGCGTCGTTGGTGTTGCGGGCCACCTCCCGTACCGTGGCTTGCATCTCGTTCATGGCTGTGGCCAGCTGATTGAGCTCATGTTGCTGGGCGCCCATGTTGTTGGCCGATTGCTGTGCCACCGCGCTGATCTCTTCGGCGGCCGCGCCCAACTGCACTACCGAGCCGGAGACCTCGTTGACCAGCATGCGCAGATTGGATTGCATCTCATTGAACCCTTGAGCCAGCTTACCCAGCTCGTCATGGGAGAATTGCTTCATGTCGAGTTGGCTGGTGAGGTTGCCTGCCGCTACCTGGCGGGTCTGCTCCAGCAGGGTCATCACAGGATTGCGGATCTGCCGGATCAGCAGCCAGGCCACAATAACGACGAACAGCAAGGTTAGCGCACCGACTGTAGTGCTCAGCAGTTTGGCCCGTTCATAGGAAGCCTCACTCTGCTTGGTCAGCAGGTTGGCGACCCGATCGTTCTCCTTGCGAAGCTCCAGACCATCCTGTCCTGCCTGCTCGAGGGCAGCGCGGGATTCGTTTTTGATCAGCGACTGCATCTTGGCAATATCTCCCTGCCGTATGGCTGTTTCTAAGTCACCATGGGCTGAAAAATATTTGGCTGCTGCAGTTTTCAGCTCTGCAAACATGTTGCGATCTCGCTCCGACACAAAAGGCATCGATCCATACCGTTGCTCGGCGGCCATGTACTGACTCTTTGCCGCTTCGAAAGACTGTGTGCTGCTGTTGAGGGAGTCGGGATCCTTGCCCAGTGCATCTATCACCATGTTCAGTTCGGCACGGCGCGCGTCCAGCAAGGACACATGCATCTGGCTGGATGCCCGGATGGAGGGAACGATATTGTCGCTGACCTCACTGGCGTCACGGTAAATATTGGAGAGTTGTAAAGTGGCAAACCAGGCAAAACCCAGCATCAACAAAGCGAGAGTGGTAAACGTCATGGTCAGCTTTTGCCCAATTGTCATTTTTGTCAGCATATATCCTCTTTTATCTATTTTTGTCAGGGGATCTTTGTGTGAAATTTATATCGGCGAATAGATGTGATACCTTAAAAATAAATCAAATAAAAGAGATCTTAATCACAGAGGGTATTTAAGGTCTATTTCTTTACTGCAATGAGGTTTGGCTGGCATATCAAAAATAAATATCAAATCTCTCATTACCCTGCTTTTAAATTGATTGAATTGTCAGTTCATTCGGCCTGGCTTTTTTACGGATTACGTCAGCCTTAAGGTGTGATGTAAAAGAAAAAAAGATATATGTATCATAATCTTATGTTTTTTCTTAAGTTTTTCTTTTCGACAAAGATCGAATGGTTTGCTTAGAGTTAAATTATAGAACGACTAAAAAATAGGGCCGCATCTCGAAAAATCAAAAGAGATCCCTTTCGTTTGCATTATTAATGGTTCTGTATGACTACGGCTGCTAAATGTTTACAGACCGAATGATGATGGCCGGGGAAAGGTTTAATGGTGATGCATCTATGTGCTTTTTTAGTTTTCATCAGAGGGTGAAAATAGTAGAGGGTAGAGTTGTTATTTTTATTGCCTCCATTTTTTCGGATACTCAGAGTGTCGCCGTTGCTTGTGCAGGCTGGAATTTTCTTCGTTTCAGCAGACCCAGTCATCTGCATCAGGGGTGCGCCAAGCTTGGGCGACAAACCTGTGGAGCTGGTTGTGGGCAGGATGCAGTCAGGGATGGACTTCAGAGCGATATGCCTGATGGAAGGTAGGCATAAGAGAGCAGTAGAGATACAGACGGACTTGATTGGTAGGCCATATTGCTCTGTTGGGAGGGGGAGGCATATTCCCCCTCCAACAAGAGTCGACTCTTATGCTGATTAGCAGCGGTTGCCAGCGCGGGCGACCCGCCCTTCGGCCAGCAGTTGATAACTGCCAGTCGCTGCAGGAATAAAGGCAGATTGCCCCTTTTCCAGACGCAGTGACTGTTCGCCTTGCTTGAGGGTCACTGTGTCATCGATGGCAAACAGGATCTCGGCGCTGGCAGTGGTGAGCTGATGCTCGCCAGCCGGGTAGACGCTGAAAGTGAAGTCAGGTACCGGCACGTCGAAGTGCTGTACCGCGCCATCACAGCGGGGGGCCAGCAGGATCTGGTCGTCCGGCTTGGGCAAGCAGCGGGTGCAATCCAAAAGCTCTGCCACATCGATGTATTTGGGGGTGAGGCCGGCGCGCAGCACGTTGTCGGAGTTGGCCATGATCTCGAGACCCGTGCCGCGCACATAGGCGTGCGGGGTACAGGCATCGAGGAACATCGCCTGACCTGGCTCAAGCGTCACCACGTTGAGCAGCAGCGGCGAGAAGAGGCCGACATCTCCCGGGTACTGGGCCGCCAGACTGGTGATGAGGGCAAACGTCTCCTCATCCTGATGGGCGGCGGCATAGGTCAGCAGCCCTGCCAGCGCCTCCTCCTTGCGCGCCCCTTCCAGTACCAGCAGCTGGTGGAAGAAGTGCTGCAGGCCCGCTTCATTCTGGCTGGCGGCAAGGGCAGCGGTCAGATCGGCGATGGCCGCCAGATTGACCCGCTCGAACAGTGCCAGAATGGCGGGAATGGCGCGAAAGCCGTTCATCGCCTGATAGGGGGTGAGGGCAAAGACCAGCTCCGGCTTATGGTTCGGGTCCTTGTAGTTGCGATTGCTCGCCTTGATATCGATGCCTGCGGCCTCCTCTTTGGCAAAGCCCGCTTCAGCCTGAGCCTTGCTCGGGTGCACCTGAATGGAGAGAGCCTTCTCGGCACACAACACCTTGAACAGGAACGGCAGGCTGCCAAAACGGGCGAAGGTGGCCTCACCCAGCGCGGCGGCCGGAGCACTGTCGATCACCGTAGAGAGCTTTTGCACACTGCCCGCCAGCGTCACCTCGGAGCAGCCGTTGGGATGGGCGCCCATCCAGAGTTCGGCCTGGGGTTTGCCTTGCGGGTTGGGAATGCCAAACAGGGTGGTGAGGGAGTCATGACTGCCCCAGTCATAGCCTTGAATCGGGTTTTGCATCAACAGAAAGGAGGGCAGATCGCTACTGCTCATAAGGGACGCCTCGTCTAGTTTGAAGAAAATCGGGTGCAGAAAAGGGTGGCATTACTGCTGTGGACCGGACTATAACATGGGCGGTCGTGCGCGCCGCAACCGCTTGCCTCTCTCTTGATCAGGATCACCATGTCTCTCATCTTCAGCCAACTGCTCGACGGAGCCCTGAGCGAACAGGTTCCATTTGACCAAATCTGGTTTGCCAGTGAACAGGGGGTGCCACCCAGTTTTAGCTATCAGGTCAACTTTCCCCGCCTCGAGCTGGTCTTTAGTGGCGAGTATCTCAACCAGATCTGGGACAGGGAGGAGGGGGTCAGAGAGATCAGTGTATTGCCGGGACAGGCGCTCTATATCCCCCCCAACGGCTGGAACAAGCCGCTCTGGACCACCGACTGCTCGGTGCTGAGCCTGCTGTTTGGCAAACGCCAGCTGGGGTTCAGTCTGGTGAGCAAGCGCCGTGAAGATCCGGACTTTTTCGATGTGCAAAAGCACAGCATCATGGCGCGGGCGGGCCATGTGATCGAACACATTTTGGCGGCGCTGAACGTACTGACTGAGGATCCTGGTCGCTCCCCCACCGATGATCACCTACTGCAGGCTCTGCTGGCGAGTGCCCGTCAGCTGTTGCTGGAGTCCGCCACGGATCGGCCACGGGGGGCAGAGCTCTTTCACGGGATCTGCATCTATATCCAGGAGAACTTTCACCGTCCCATCACCCGTGACTCCATTGCCCACCGCTTCAACGTCTCGGCCAGCCATCTCTCCCACCTGTTCCGCGAGCAGGGTCATATGCGCCTTGCCGATTACATCAGCTGGGTGCGGATCGATCGGGCCAAATTCATGCTGAAAAAGTACCGCTTTCGTCTTGAAGAGGTGGCTAGTCGCTGCGGTTACAGTGACGTGAACTACTTCTGCCGGGTGTTCAAACAGAAGACCGGCTTGACCCCTTCCCAGTACCGTTCCCTGAGTCAGCCGCAGGCGGCGGCCAGCGAGCTGGAGGGATAACGGGGCTGTGTCGGGAAGGCGTGGTGACGGCGCACTGGCGGGTGGCTACCTCTTTGGTCTGACATGCTTTCTTGTCGTTTTATTATGAAAATGAATGGGCTAAGATGGCCGCGCGCAACAAACAAGTTGATAACAAACGGAAGTTAGGAGATGCCGATGGAAAGCAAAGTAGTAATCCCGACCCAAGGTCAGAAAATCACAGTCGATGCCAACGGCAAGCTGCAGGTTCCCAACCATCCGATCATTCCGTTTATTGAAGGGGATGGCATCGGTGTTGACGTAACCCCTGCCATGTTGAATGTGGTGAATGCTGCGGTCGAGAAAGCCTACAAGGGCGAGCGCAAGGTCGCCTGGATGGAGATCTACACCGGCGAGAAATCGACTCATGTCTATGGCGAAGGTGCCTGGCTGCCGGCCGAAACCCTGGATTTCATTCGCGAATACTGCGTGGCCATCAAGGGCCCGCTGACTACTCCGGTCGGTGGCGGTATCCGCTCCCTCAACGTGGCCCTGCGTCAGGAGCTGGATCTCTACATCTGCCTGCGCCCGGTGCGTTACTACGACGGCACCCCGAGCCCGGTGAAGCGTCCTGATCTGACCGACATGGTGATCTTCCGCGAGAACGCCGAAGACATCTACGCCGGTATCGAGTGGAAGGCCGACAGCGCCGAAGCGAACAAGGTAATCGCCTTCCTGCAAAACGAGATGGGCGTGAAGAAAATTCGCTTCCCCGAATCCTGCGGGATCGGCATCAAGCCGATGTCCAAGGCCGGTACCGAGCGCCTGGTGCGTGCCGCCATCGAGTATGCCATCGACAACGATCGCGACTCAGTGACCCTGGTGCACAAGGGCAACATCATGAAGTTCACCGAAGGTGCCTTCAAGGATTGGGGTTATGCCCTGGCCCAGAACGAGTACGGTGCCAAGCTGATTGACGGCGGCCCCTGGTGCTCCTTCAAGAACCCGAAAACCGGCAAGACCATCGTCATCAAGGATGTCATCGCCGACGCCTTCCTGCAGCAGATCCTGCTGCGTCCGGCCGAGTATGACGTCATCGCCTGTATGAACCTCAACGGTGACTACATCTCCGATGCGCTGGCTGCTCAGGTGGGCGGTATCGGTATCGCGCCGGGTGCCAACATCGGTGATGGCGTGGCTCTGTTCGAGGCAACTCACGGTACTGCACCGAAATATGCCGGTCAGGACAAGGTCAACCCGGGCTCCCTGATCCTCTCCGCCGAGATGATGCTGCGCCACATGGGCTGGGTCGAAGCGGCCGATCTCATCATCAAGGGGATGGAAGCGGCGATCCGCAACAAGACCGTCACCTATGACTTCGAGCGTCTGATGGAAGGGGCCACCCTGCGCTCCTGTTCCCAGTTTGCTCAGGACATGATCGACCAGATGTAATCTGCTGCTTGCCAGAAACGCAAAACCGGCGCCATGTGCGCCGGTTTTTTTATCGCGAAAGAGTGCAGGGGCTTATTGCGCCTGCTCTACGTGTTGCTGATAGCGTTGCTGCCATTTGCTGGTTTCTGCTTCATCACCCTGGGCCTTCCAGAAGGCGCAGATGGTGTTGGCAAGTTCCGAAGCCATCGCGTGATCTCCGTCACGTCGACTCATCAGATAATCTCCCAGCCAGCTTTGATATTGTTTCATTACCCGATCTCCTTATCTCATGTGCCCTTGAGGGTGCCCACCTTGACGGGAGCCTGTCGGCTCATCCAGGGGGGAACATCATCAGGCATGATGGTGCAAAGTCACGACCCGGGCAGAGAGCCCGATGGGCAATCTGGCGGCGAACGTGACGCGAGATGTCAAAAAATGAGCGCCATTTTAGCACAAACTGACCAACTTGGGGAAATTGTCGCCATGGATTGCGACAGAACAGCCCCATCCCCTTGTTCCCAAAACAGAAAACCCGCCGTGATGGCGGGTTGATTTGCAGATAAAAGTGGCAAAAAAGCCTAGATCTTGGCGCTGGCCAGGTACTTTACCATCTCTTCGGCGGGCACCATGCCACCGCCGGTGGCCCACACCAGATGGGTGGCCTGTGCCATGGTTGCGGCATCGAAACCGCGCCCGGTGAGCCACTCGGGATGGGCAGCCACCCGCCACGGGCCAGCCATACCCGCCAGAGCAGAAGGCTCGAGTGTGATCTGCTCATCGCGCGCCAGCAGTCCCAGCAGGTTATACATCTCCTGATCGCTCAGGGTGTAGAAGCCATCAAGCAGCCGTTCCATGGCGCGGCCGACGAAGCCGGAGGCGCGACCTACCGCGAGGCCGTCGGCTGCGGTGAGGTTATCGATGCCCAGATCCTGCACCGCAATGGCATCGTGCAATCCGGTGTGGACCCCCAGCAACATGCAGGGGGAATGGGTCGGCTCGGCGAAGAAGCAGTGAACGTTATCCCCGAACGCCAGCTTGAGACCAAAGGCCACGCCGCCCGGGCCGCCACCCACGCCGCAGGGCAGGTAGACAAACAGCGGGTGGTCGGCATCCACCTTGATACCCATCTGGTCGAACTGCTTTTTCACCCGCTCGCCCGCCACCGAGTAGCCGAGGAACAGGGTGCGGGAGTTCTCGTCGTCGATAAAGAAGCAGTTGGGATCGCGCTCGGCCTCTTTGCGTCCCTGTTCCACCGCCACCCCGTAATCTTCGGCATATTCGACCACGATGACGCCGTGTTCGCGCAGCTTGCGCTTCTTCCACTCCCGCGCATCGGCTGACATGTGGACGGTGACGGTAAAGCCCAGTTTGGCGCTCATGATGCCGATGGACATGCCAAGGTTGCCGGTGGAGCCCACTGCGATGCTGTACTGGCTGAAGAACTTGCGAAACTCGTCGCTGAACAGTTTTCGGTAGTCATCCTCTTCGCAGAGCAGTCCCGCCTTGATGGCCAGTTGCTCGGCATGGGTCAACACCTCGTAGATACCGCCGCGGGCCTTGATGGAGCCGGAGATGGGCAGGTGACTGTCTTTTTTCAGCAGCAACTTACCGGTCACTTCGACCCCGTAACGTTCATTGAGGGTGCGTTGCATCGCCGGAATGGCGGCGATCTCGGACTCCAGAATGCCGTTGCTGTCGCGGGTCTCGGGGAAGGCTTCGCACATGTAGGGGGCGAAGCGGGCCAGCCGAGCGGAAGCGTCCGCCACATTGTTGTTATCGAGCCCCACATAGGGCAGACCGGCAGCCAGAGTGGTGGTGTTGGGGTTGAACCAGGTGACTGGCTCAAGCGCGATCAGGGATTGCACCAGTGGAAATTGCGCTGTGAGCTGTTGTACGTCGATGTTTTTCATAGTGTTCTCGGTCTTGTTACACGATAAAGGAGAGCAGGAAAGTACCGGCCAGCGCCATCAGGGAGGCGACCAAGGTGGCGGTGGTGTAGTACTTGAGCGTTTCGTTCAGGGTGGCGCCGCAATACTGCTTGACCAGCCAGAACAAGGAGTCGGTCACCATGGTGCAGCCAATAGCGCCGGAGCCGATGGCCAGGGTCATGATCTCCGGGCTGATGTTCGGGTAGTGCACCATGATGGGGGAGACGATGGCGGTGGCGCCCATCATGGCTACGGTGGCGGAGCCCACGGCGGCGTGCAGCACGATGGCCACCAGCCAAGCGAGCAGAATCGGGTGCATATCCAGCTGGGAGAGAATAGTGGCCAGACTATCGCCCAGCCCGCTTGCCTTGAGCACGCCGTTGAAGGCGCCGCCTGCCCCAATGATGAGCAGGATATTGGCGATGGAGGAGAAGCACTCCTCGGTCTTGTTAAGCAGTCCCTCCATCTTCATCTGCTGGCGGATCCCCAGCACGTAGTAGGCGGTGAAGGCGGCAATGAACATGGCGGTGATGGGGTTGCCGATAAACTCCAGCACGGTGTAGAGGTGGCTGGCGTGATCCATGTTGAGCTCGGCGACCGTCTTGGCCAGCATCAGCAGTATGGGCAGCAGCACGGTGAAGAGCGAGGCGCTCAAGGTCGGGAGAGTTGCTTCATCGCGTGCTTTGATATCGGCAAATGCGGCTGGCACTTCCTTAAACGGTACCCGCTTGCCCAGCAGTTTGAGGAACAGGGGGCCGCCGATAAGGGAGGCAAAGAGGCCGACTGCCAGACCATAGACGATGACGGATCCCACATCGGCGCCCAGCTGATTGGTGACATAGAGGGCGGCAGGGTGAGGCGGTACGATGCAATGCACGGCCATCAGGGCGGTACAGAGCGGAATGGCCAGCTTGAGCAGCGAGGTGTTGGTCTTGCGGGCGATGGAGAAGGCCAGCGGGATCAGCAGTACCACGCCGACTTCGACAAACAGGGTGATGCCACATACCAGACCAACCAGCACCATGATGACCTGTGGCGAGAGCCAGCGGCATCTCTGCAGGGCGAGGCCGATGCGCTCAGCCGCGCCAGACACCTCCATCATCTTGCCGAGTATGGTGCCAAGACCAATGACGGCGGCGAGAAAACCGAGGGTGCCACCAATGCCCGCTTCCATGGCATTGACCATGTTGACCGGGTTCATCCCCATCAGGGTGCCCACATAGAAGCTCGCCAGCAGCAGGGCAAGGAAAGGATGCACCTTGCCCTTCACTATGGTGACCACGATAAGAACGATGCTACTTAGCAAGGTAGCGATGACCCATACCTCTGAACTCATACTGCGCCTCGACATCTGTTGTGTGTGATTGTTTATGCGCTTATTGAATGAAAATGAGGCGGGGCTGACAAATGATGAAATCGACCACTTGGGTGAGCCGAGGTGATGCAAGAGCACTACATTGGTCACAATTTATCGAAATCACACTCTTTGGGTCTTTTGGTTTCATCCTGAAAGTGGCCTGTGGGTGTATCATCGGCGGCCATTGCGAAGAGGGGGATGAATGTATAACGGGGATAATTACATATCGCGCAACAAGCTGTTGAGCGGCTACCAGTTGGCCAAGTTGCACACCTTCGAGGCGGCCGCCCGCCACGGATCCTTTGCCATGGCGGCTGATGAATTGTCGCTGAGTCCCAGTGCCGTGAGTCACCGGATCAGCGCGTTGGAAGAGGAGCTGGGGTTCAAGCTCTTTGAGCGTTTTCACCGCAAGGTAGTACTGACGGCGGATGGGCAGCGGGTGTTCTGGGCGCTCAAATCCTCGCTGGAGTTCATCAATCAGGAGATCCTGGAGATCAAGAATCAGGAGCTCTCCGGTACCCTGACCATCTATTCGCGTCCCTCCATCGCCCAGTGCTGGCTGGTGCCCAGGTTGGCGGATTTCTCCCGCCTGCATCCGCAGATCGAGCTCAATATCATCACCGGCAACGAGAACATCAACCTGCATGGTTATGGCATCGATTTGACCCTCTATTTCGATGAGAAGAGCCCGGAGCGGCTTGCCATCCACCCGCTGATGGATGAGTACATGCTGCCGGTCTGCAGCCCGGCATATGCCGAGCAGCACAGGCTTGTCGGTAATCCCGCCAACTTGTCCTTGTGCCGTCTGCTTCATGATCGGCAGGCATGGGGATTTGACTCGGATACCGACGAATGGAGCAGCTGGGCTCGCCACGCCGGGGTCAGCCTCGAGGCATGCCAGCTGAGCATGGGTTTTGATCGCTCGGATCTCGCCATCATCGCCGCCATGAATCACGCCGGGATCGCCATGGGGCGCAAGAATCTGGTGAGCAAGCGACTGGCACGCAACGAGCTGGTGGCCCCTTTTGCCGGGCTGGAGATCAAGTGCGAGCAGCGTTATTACATGGCGACCCTGCCCAATCGGGCGTGTCCCAAGATCCAGGCCTTTATCGACTGGGCGCAGGAAATGGCTGCCGAGATGGAATGAACAGAGGCCGGTGCGCAAGAGCAAAATGAAGATGGTAAAGCGCGAGTGAACGAAGGTAGCGGTTTAACGTAGCGGGAAAATAGGGGGAGAGGGGTTGGCTGATAGTGGTTGGTCGCGAGTGGCCTTGCTGCCAACACCGGGTGGCTGGCAGCAAGGAAACGGTCGGGATCAGGTGGTCTTTTCCAGATGGTTCTGGTAAATCTGCTGCCACTTGTCCAGTTCGTTTTCATCACCCTGCTGCTGCCAGAACTCGCAGATGGAACTCGCCATCTCGCATGCCATGGCGTGGTCACCGTCACGGCGACTCATCAGGTATTGCCCCAGCCAGCTTTGATACTGTTTCATTGCACGATCTCCTTATCTATTTAACCCTTGATACTGCAGCTGTGGGACACCCGTCCGGCAGTGTTGCGCCACACTCCACTTTCGCCGCGCGCTGCTTGTTATCGCCGCGCGTGTTGTCAATCAGGACAGAGAGCGTATGAGAAAAAGGCAAAAGTGTTAAAAATTGGCCACCACCTTATCACAAAATGGTGTGATATGCAGGCTTTGGGTCCAATTGAGTTATAAGCGCGGGTTGTGTGTCCCGACATCGCGACAGGGATTGACGGAGAGTATCGGCACGCAACTTGTGTCACGAGCAGGCGTGTGGCCGGTTACTGGGTCACCCGACGCGCCTGCCAGTAGCGACTGTTCCAGTAGACGTTGTCGAGGCGGGAGCGGATCACTCCCTTGCTGGTGGAGGCGTGAATAAACTCGCCGGCACCTGTGTAGACCCCGACATGGTACTGTTGCCAGCCGGTCTTGAAGAAGACCAGATCCCCGTGTTGCAGCCGGTAGCGATCCACCGGTTTGCCAATGCTGGCCTGAGATTCGGTGGTTCTTGGCAGGTTGAAGCCCAGCACCTGACTGTAGGCGAGCTGGGTGAAGGCGGAGCAGTCTAGCCCGGCGCGGCTGGCGCCGCCCATGCGGTAGGGAACACCGCGCCATTGTTGGTAGAAGCCATCAAAGGCACTGCTCTGCCGGGGTGCCGGAGGCGGCTCCGGCGTGCTGGAACAGGCGGCCAGCAGCAGAGTCAGCAGGGATAGCAGCAGCTTGCGATACATCGGGCTCTCTCCACGGACGGGTCTACCAAACGAGACATTTATCGAGCGCCATATCCTGCCAAATCGTTCTGGCGGTAGGGGGCGCGACAACTTTTCCATCATAAACAGGGATCTGGCTCCAGACCTAGTCTCCGAGAGGAAAAATGTGGTGGGGAACTGAAAAACGCCAGCCCGAGGGCTGGCGTTTGTTGTCACTCGTTGTGGCTGATCAGCGGTTTAAGCAGCTCGGCCAGCTTGTAGAAGGTCTGCACCCGGGTGGTGCTGGGGCGCCAGACCAGCCCGATCTCGCGATAGGAGGTCTCTCCTGGCAGCGGGATGGCCACCAGATCGGAGTTGGCAAGAATGCCGGCATCGATGGCCATCTGCGGCAGGAAGGTGGTGCCAAGACCCGCTTCCACCATCTGCACCAGGGTGTGCAGGCTGGTGGCGGCGAACGGGTTGATCTTGCTCTTGTCCCGCAGGCGGCAGGCGCTCACTGCGTGCTCGGTGAGGCAGTGCTCCCGCTCCAGCAGGAAGATGCTCTGGTTGGGCAGCTCCTTGTAGTCGAACGGGGTATGCAGACCGGCCGCCATGCTGGCGGGCATCACCATGTGGAACGGATCCTGGCCGACGGTCTTGCAGTGAAATCCACCTATCTCGATGGGCAGGGCGAGGATCAGCAAGTCGAGCTGACCCTGTTCCAGCTGCTTGAGCAGATTGCTGGTGGTGTCTTCACGCAGCAACAATTCGAGGTCAGGATAGGTTTTGCTGCACTCTTTCAGCAGCTTGCTCAACAGGAAGGGGGCGATGGTGGGAATGCAGCCCAGACGTACCGTCCCCTGCATCACGCCACCCTGATGTTGCCCGAGCTCCATCAGATCCCGTGCATCGGAGAGCAAATTGCGAGCGCGCTCGACGATTTCCATGCCGACCGGGGTCATAATGAAGCTCTTGTGGTCCCGCTCCACCAGTTGCAGGTTCATCATGTCCTCCAGCGTCTGGATCCCGGTACTCAGGGTCGACTGGCTGACATGACAGGCCTTGGCGGCGCGGTTGAAGTTCTTGTGCTCATCGAGAGCGACCAGATATTGCAGCTGTTTGAGGCTGGGCCAACGTTGCATAGAAAAACCCGATTAATGCTATCTATTTAATTTGATTTAACTAATCTACCACCGGGTCTATATTTTGTCGCTTGAATTAGATGGACTTGGCTCTAGGTAGCCCAATCCTCACCGGATTGTTCACTTCACATAAAGAGGAATTGAATATGGTATTGGTAGGCCGTCCCGCACCCGATTTTACCGCCGCAGCTGTTCTGGGTAATGGCGAGATCGTTGATTCATTCAACCTGTCATCCCACATCAAAGGCAAAGCTGCCGTTGTCTTCTTCTACCCGCTCGATTTCACCTTCGTCTGCCCGTCCGAGCTGATTGCCTTCGATCACCGTTATGAAGAGTTTCAGAAGCGTGGCGTGGAAGTGATCGGTGTTTCCATCGATTCCCAGTTCTCCCACAACGCATGGCGCAACACCAAAGTGGAAGATGGCGGTATCGGTCAGGTCAAGTACCCGCTGATCGCCGACGTGAAACACGAAATCTGCAAAGCCTATGACGTTGAGCATCCGGAAGCCGGTGTGGCGTTCCGTGGCTCCTTCCTGATCGACAAGAACGGTGTCGTTCGTCACCAGGTTGTCAACGATCTGCCGCTGGGCCGCAACATCGACGAGATGCTGCGCATGGTCGATGCCCTGCAATTCCACGAAGAGCACGGCGAAGTGTGCCCGGCTCAGTGGGAAAAAGGCAAAAAAGGTATGCAAGCCTCTCCGGACGGCGTTGCCAAGTACCTGTCCGAGAATGCTGACTCCCTGTAATCGGGCTGCACTCTCCTTGAAGAACCGGCGTCTTGGCGCCGGTTTTTTTATACCTGAGATTTATCCATCCCCTGACATTGCGGTCACACTCTTCTCGCTCCATCGCTATTCCAAGCTGCCGTTCGCTGGCGTACTCGTTGTTTCGAAATGAGATGCTGATCCGAATGGCTGGGTGGGGGGATATGCCGACAGACAATCGCCATAAAAAAAGCGCGCCATAGGCGCGCTTAGTTCACAAGCGGAGGTGTTATTCCTCAAAGATCCCGAAGTGATCCTTGGCGAAATTGACCCGCTGCTCCACGTTCATCTTCACCTGCCCCAGCTTCTCGATGGTCTTTAGATTGGGCACCAGGCCGCGACCGTTGGCGATCTGGATGGCAAGGCCGGGACGGGCGTTGAGCTCCAGCAGCATGGGGCCGCGGAACTTGTCCAGCACCATGTCTGTCCCGATATAGCCCAGACCCGACATCTCGTAGCAGGAGGCGGCGAGGGTGAGCAGGGTATCCCAGTGTGGGACCTTGAGCTCATAGAGATCGAGGCCGGTATCCGGATGGTGGCGCAGCGGATTGCCAAACTGCACCGCCCGCAGGGCTCGACCGGTACGCAGGCACAGACCCACCCCCACGGCGCCCTGGTGCAGATTCGCCTTGCCGTCGGAGGCGGCGGTGGAGAGGCGCATCATCGCCATCACCGGGAACCCCTTGAAGATGATGACCCGGGCATCGGGTACCCCTTCAAAAGAGTAGCCGTCGAACACATCATCAAAGTTGATAAGGCCTTCGACCAGTGCCACGTCTGGCTTGCCGCCAAGCGAATAGAGCCCCGCCAGAATGTTGGAGACATGGCGCTCCAGATCCTGACCGTTGGAGGCGCTGCCGTTGGGCTTGTAGAAGAGGCCATCTTCCTGACGCAGGATCACCAGGATCCCCTTGCCGCCCGAGCCACGGGCCGGCTTGATGCAGAAGCCCGGCCAATCTTTTACCAGCTCGGTGATGCGACCCACATCGTGCTGGGCACGGATGGTACCGATCAGCTCAGGCACGGTGACCCCTGCATCCAGCGCAATTTGCTTGGTCTGCAGCTTGTCATCCACCAGCGGATAGAGGCTGCGCGGATTGTAGCGGCTGATGTAGGAGTGGTTGCGCTTGTTCATGCCGAGGATGCCTGATTGGGACAGGCTCCACGGGGTTGTGTATTTTTCCCAGAACCACATCGGTTACTTGTCCTTACCCGGGGTGACGCCAGATTTCATCTCGTCCACCAGCGGCTTGAAGCGCTTCAGTTCGCTCAGCTTGTATCCGGTGTAGTTACCCATCAACAGCACGGTCGCCATAAGCACCAGCTGCAGGCCGAGGAAGTTGAAGGTGAGGTGACGAATAAGCTCGTTATCCATGGCCAGATAGGCGATGACTGCAACCAGCAGAGAGCCGCCGCCCTGGCGGAACACCTCTTTCGGGCCCTCTTCTTCCCACAGGATGGACATCCGTTCGATGGTCCAGGAGAGGATGATCATCGGGAAGAAGGTGATCTTCATGCCGTCGGTCAGCCCCAGCTTGAAGGCGAACGCGGAGAAGATACCGATCATCGAGATAACCATGATGATGATGGCCGATATTCGGGCGACCAGCAGCAGGTTAAGCCGCGACAGATAGGATCGGATGATGAGACCGGTGCCGACGATCAGCAGGAAGCCGATGAGGCCGGTGACCAGCGAGGTCTGGATAAAGGCGACCGCGATCAGCACCGGCATGAAGGTACCGGAGGTTTTGATCCCCACCAGAACCCGCAGGAACACCACCATCAGCACGCCGATCGGGATCAGCAGCAAGCCCTTGAACAGGGTCTGCTCTTCCAGCGGCAGGCTGTGGATGGAGAAGTTCATCATCTCTGATTTTTCGAACTTCTGCGCCAGTGCCACGCTGACTGGCTGCTCCTGCTCGATCATCGAGAAGCTGACACGGGAGTTGTGACCACCGGTCACGTCCAGCAGGGCGCCGGAGTTGTATTCCCACAGCAGCAGGTTGGCCGGACGACCCTGTTCACCGGTTTGCGGGTTGAACAGCTTGTAGTCGGTCGGGCTGTTGAATACCTGCAGGTAATCCACCAGCTCCTGACGACGGCGGCCATCTTCCAGATTCAGGGCATGCACCACGCGGGTGGGGACGTCAGCATTGTTGAGCAGTTCGGCGATCAGGTTGGCGCGGCTCTTGTGCTTTTTCAGCAGCTCGGCGTTCTGCTCCTGCTTCTCGATCTCCTTGATGATCTCGCGAGTCAGGGTGTAGCCGTCGGCAGAGCGCTCCTGGGCCCGCTCGAGGATCTGCTTCATCGCGGTGGCGTAAGGCTCACTCTCGATCTGCTTCTCGATGGCAGGCGGCTGCGGATTGGCGGCCGGTTTGGCATGGGCATCCGCCATCATGTCGACGCGGTAGTAGAGCTCCTGACGGCCAGAGGCGGTGCGGATGGACCACTCGGCGCGGGCATCGCCATCTTTCTCAACAAAGGAGAGGCCGTAGCCCGGGCTGGCGGCGTTCTCGTTCATCAGGGTGAAACCGGGCTGGGTGCCCGGAATGGCCAGGGAGGCGATCACCGGCTCACCGGTCGCCTCGAACTCCAGCTTGGCTTCGATGGACCAGATCTGGCGCTTTTCACCGGGCGTCAGCGGTACATCCAACGCGATATGGTGATAGATCGTCATCCCCAGGCCGACAATGTACAGCAGGGCTACCAGCAAATAGAACGGCTTACGGGAAACCATGGATTATTTCACATCCTTGAGCTTGGGTTTGGGTTGGATATATTCGCGGGCCACATCAACCACGGCGATGTCTTTCAAAAATTCGCGACCCAGCAGCACAGGGAAGGTCATGTCGCTACGGTCTTTCAGGGTAAATTCGGCTTTCTCGGTCATGTCGCCAATGCGCACGGCCAGACGCACTACCGGACGGCGGTCCAGATCGTCGGCAGAGGCCTGACGCACCCGCACATGGCGTACCAGCGGCGCTTCGATCTGGATCTTGTCGTCCACTTCCTGATGGCTCAGGAAGAAGCGCACCCAGTTTTTGCCGTTGCGCTCGAAAATGGTGATCTCCTGCGCACTGATGGAGGAGGTGGTCGCACCGGTATCGACCCGCGCCTGGAAGGCGTCGTTGGCCGCATCAACCCAGATCCACTCGGCTTCACCGACCATCAGCTTGCCATCGATGGTGTGACCCTGATTGGGGGCCGGGCACTTCTCGGTGGGGATGGCCATCGGCTTGGGCGGCTCGGAGGGGAGGGTGGCGAGCTTGTGGTCTACTTGCTTGATGGACTCTTTCATATTGGTGACATCTGTGTTGAGCTGAACCAGCAGGTGCTGTTGCTGCACATACTGCTTCTGTTGCTGTTCCATGGATGTTTGCAGGCGCAGCTCGCTCTGGCTCAGCTCGCTACGAAGCTCGGCCAGCGTCAGAGCAGGGACCTGAGGCGCTTTTTCCATATTGACACACCCGCCGAGACTAAGCAGGGAGAGCAGGGTCATTCCTTTTAATTTGCTTTTCATGTCATTCATTTAACTGTGCTTCCTGGAATTGGGTCAGTGTAACTTCCTGAATCGCCATCGGCTAGTCTTTGGCCTTGCGGGCAATCAGTACGGCACGTTTCGGCGCCGGGTGTCCTTCTACCGTGAGTGCCGGATTGTCTGGATCCAGATAGTCACTCAAGGATTCATTAATCATCCAGTCGGTACGACGCTGTTCGTCGGTGCTGGTCATATTCTCGTCTACTATCCGCACGTCGGTGAAGCCGCAGCGCTCGACCCACAGCTTGAGGGCGCGGCTTGAGGGAATAAACCAGACGTTGCGCATCTTGCCGTAACGATCGGTGGGCATCAGCACGTCGTTGACCCCGCCGTCAATCACTAGCGTCTCCAGCACCAGCTCGCCATCATCTTTCAATTGATTGCGCAGCTGCTCGATGTGCTCGATGGGGGATTTGCGGTGATAGAGCACCCCCATCGAGAAGACGGTGTCAAAAGCACGCAGCTCCGGCAGTTCCTGAATACCGAGCGGCAACAGGTGGGCGCGCTGATCATTGCCCGCGAAGTGGCGAATGGCCTCGAACTGGCAGAGGAACAGCGGACTCGGGTCTATGCCGACCGCCAGCTTGGCCCCTTCACCCACCATGCGCCAGAGGTGGTAGCCGCTGCCGCAACCTACATCCAGCACGTAACGCCCTTCGAGCGGGCTGATATGGGGCAGCACCCGATCCCACTTCCAGTCAGAGCGCCACTCGGTGTCGATGTGGATGCCGTGCACGGTGAACGGCCCCTTGCGCCAGGGCATGAAGTGGCGCAGCAGGCTCTCGACCTTCTTGCGCTCCCCTTCGCCAAGGCTCTCGGCCGAGCCAATCTCGACCCGGCTTTTCAGCTCGATGTTGCCGGGGGAGACCACCGGCAGCTTGTTGAGGGCGCGGTTCCAGCGCGGCAGGTCGCCATGCTGGTTGTCATGTTGCCAGGCGTGCAACTGGGCGGGCAGAGTATGCAGCCAGTGGCTCAGCCGGTTTTTGGCAATCAGTTGATAGAAATTGGCAAAGTCGATCATGGCTGGGCGTCGCTGGATTTGATGGCAATCATGGAGCCGAAGTTGAAGCACTGGAACCAGAGATCCTGATGGACGAAACCGGCATCCCGCAGACGGGCCTGATGCACCGGCAGGCTGTCGGTGCGCATCACGTTCTCAAGGGCAGTGCGTTTCTGGCTGATCTCCAGCTCGCTATAGCCATTGGCCCGCTTGAAGTCGAGGTGAAGATCGATGAGCAGCTCGTTGACCGGTTCATCTTCGAAGCGGAACTTTTCGCTCAGGATCAGGATCCCGCCCGGGCGCAGACCATCGTGAATGCGCTGGATCAGGGCGGACCGTTTTTCTGGCTCGACAAATTGCAGGGTGAAGTTGAGCACCACCACGGAGGCGTTCTCGATCTCGATGTCGCAGATATCCGCCTCTACCAGCTCCACCGGCACCTCGGATTTGAAACCGGAGAGGTGGGCGCGGGCGCGCTCAATCATCGGGTGGGAGAGATCCACCGCGGTGATGCGGCAGCCGGACTGGCTGACATGGCGACGCATCGCCTGGGTCGCGGCGCCCAGTGAGCAGCCGAGATCATAGAGTCGGCTCTCGGGTTGGGCGTAGCGGGCGGCCATCATGCCGATGGCAGAGATGATGTTACTGTAACCCGGCACCGAGCGCTGGATCATATCGGGAAAAACGTCGACGACCTGTTCGTCAAAACAGAAGTCTCCCAATCGGGCGATCGGGGCGGCAAAAATTTGATCTTTGGTATGCATGCTGGCGCAACCTGACAGCCGGGACATCACCCGGCTGTATTGTTCAATTGAGTCGTTGGGTGACACCCATCAGAGTAGATTTATCACCTGTTTACGAACGGGTTGGCTGGTCGTGAAATCCTTTGGACCTGTCCTGTTCGTACGGGCCATGTTCCGGACCCTTACTTGGGGCGGTAGTGTAGAGGATTGATGGCCGTTTGTCTTGACGCCAGGGCTTGCCACGCCACAAAAAAGCACTTTTTTTGCAGCGAAACGATGGCCGCAGAATGGGTTGGCTAAAAGCGCAGCACTCCCTGCCGTGCGCGATCGTTTTCCCCCGGCCAGGGGGCCATCTCCTGCTCCAGCAAGCGGGTGATCTGGCGGGCCAGCTCAGGTGCCTGGGCGTTGTCGGCAGTATGTATATAGAGGTAGAGATCTTTCCCCTCCGCGAGCCACTGGCGCCAGTGGGGGAGCCAGCTGGGCAGGAAGGGGTGATTGGCCGCCGGATCCGGCAGGCCGATAAAGCGCACCATGGGAGCGTTGGCGGTGGCCAGCAGATGTACCGGCAGGCGTGGCTTCTTGCCCTGGGCATCGACAAGGGATGGCGTGGTTGCTGGCACCGAGAAGAGTGGCCGGCTGTCGAGCATCACCCGGTTCACTCCCTGTTCCATCAGCAGCCGGTTTAATGCCCGCTCGGCCTCCCCCTTGGCGAAGAAGTCGGGATGACGCACTTCGAGGGCGTAGCGAAACGCCCGTGGCAGCCGCTCGATAAAGGCCGCCAGTCTGGCCAACCCCTGTGGCCCGAAACGGGCGGGCAACTGCAGGGTGAGCAGCCCCAGCTTGTCGTGCAGCGGGGCAAGCAGGCGAATAAAGTCGGCAACCTGTTTGTCTGTGCTCACCAGATCGCTCTGGTGGCTGATGGTTTGCGGAAACTTGAAGTTGAAACGAAAGTGATCGGGCACCGCATCGGCCCAGCGCTGAACAGTATCCGGTGTCGGCAGGGCGTAGAAGGTGGTGTTGCCCTCCACCGAATTGAACACGGTGGCGTAGTGGGCAAGGTGTTCGGCAGGCTTGGCGCCAAGGCCCAGCAACTGGCCGGGCCAGCTGGGGTGGGACCACTGTGGCAGGCCCAAATAGAGGCTCATGATGGCTATTCTCTTCGCTCTAGGTGCATTCGTGCCGATTTTTTGCCCGCTTTTTGCCATCGAGTGCAAAAAACTGGCGAAAGGAGGCCGCTGGCCATTTTACCCAAAAGGGGGTTTTCCTCTATAATGCCAGCCCTTTTGTTTTTCAATTTCTTGTGACCCATGCCTATCTACGAATATCGTTGCGACGTCTGTGGCCATGAATTGGCAAAACTGCAAAAGCTTTCCGATGCCCCCCTGACCGACTGTCCGGCCTGTAGCAAGCCGAATCTGGTCAAGCTGATATCGGCGGCAGGCTTCCGGCTCAAGGGAACCGGATGGTACGAGACTGATTTCAAACCGGGTAAGAAAAAGAATCTGGCCAGCTGTGAGACAGACGGTGCTTGCCAGTCGTGCCCGGCGGCCCAAGGTTAACCGTCTCTCTACAATTTCGAAGGAAGAAGTCCATGCGCTCTATCTATTGCGGACAGGTCAATGAGGCCCATGCAGGGCAGACCATTACATTGTGCGGTTGGGTTCATCGTCGTCGTGATCTCGGCGGTCTGATCTTTATCGATATGCGCGACCGGGAAGGGATCGTTCAGGTGTTCTTCGATCCGTACAAGCCGGACGCGTTCGCCCTGGCCTCCGAGCTGCGCGGCGAGTTCTGCATCCAGGTGACCGGCGTGGTGCGCACCCGTCCCGAGTCCCAGCGCAACAGCGACATGGCCACTGGCGCCATCGAAGTGTTCGCCCACGAACTCAACATCATCAACCGTGCCGAGCCGCTGCCGCTGGACTTCAATCAGGTCAACAGCGAAGAGATCAGCCTCAAGTATCGTTACCTGGATCTGCGTCGTCCCGAGATGGCCAAGTACCTGAAGACCCGTGCCAAGGCCAGCGCCTTCGTACGCCGCTTCATGGACGAGCACGGCTTCCTCGATATCGAGACCCCGATGCTGACCAAGGCCACCCCGGAAGGTGCCCGTGACTATCTGGTGCCGAGCCGCGTGCACAAGGGCAAGTTCTACGCTCTGCCGCAATCCCCCCAGCTGTTCAAGCAGTTGCTGATGATGTCCGGCTTCGATCGCTACTACCAGATCGTCAAGTGCTTCCGTGACGAAGACCTGCGTGCCGACCGCCAGCCGGAATTCACCCAGATCGACGTGGAGACCTCCTTCATGACCGCGCCGCAGGTGCGTGAAGTGATGGAAGAGATGATCCGTAAACTGTGGCTGCACATCCTGAACGTGGATCTGGGCGACTTCCCGATCATGACCTTTGACGAAGCCATGCGTCGCTACGGCTCCGACAAGCCGGACCTGCGTCTGCCGATGGAGCTGGTCGATGTGGCTGATCTGCTGACTGCTGTCGAGTTCGCCGTGTTCGCGGGCCCCGCCAACGATCCGAAAGGCCGTGTGGCAGCCCTGAAAGTACCGGGTGGTGCCGAGCTCTCTCGCAAGCATATCGACGAGTACACCAAGTTTGTCGGTATCTACGGTGCCAAGGGCCTGGCCTGGATGAAGGTCAACGAAGCGGCCAATGGCATCGAAGGCGTGCAGTCTCCGGTTGCCAAGTTCCTCTCTGACTCCATCGTGCGCGAGATCCTGGCCCGTACCGGCGCGGCCGACGGCGACATCATCTTCTTCGGTGCCGACTCCAAGAAAGTGGTTTGCGATGCCATGGGCGCCCTGCGTCTGAAAGTGGGCCGTGATCTGGGTCTGCTGGAGAACAGCTGGAAGCCGCTGTGGGTCATCGACTTCCCGATGTTCGAGGAAGATGGCGAAGGCGGTCTGGCTGCCATGCACCACCCCTTCACCGCGCCGAGCAACATGAGCCCGGCCGAGCTGAAAGCCAACCCGGTGGGTGCTTACGCCAACGCCTACGACATGGTGATCAACGGTTACGAAGTGGGTGGCGGTTCTGTCCGTATCCACAACAGCGAGATGCAATCCACCGTGTTCGATATCCTGGGTATCACCCCGGCCGAGCAGCGCCTGAAGTTTGGCTTCCTGCTGGATGCGCTGAAGTACGGCACCCCGCCGCACGCCGGTCTGGCCTTCGGTCTGGACCGTCTCAGCATGCTGCTGACCGGCACCGAAAACATTCGGGACGTCATCGCCTTCCCGAAAACGACCGCGGCCGCCTGTCTGATGACAGACGCCCCCAGCCTTGCCAACGCCGCCCAACTGGGTGAGCTGGCGATTGCAACCACCGTCAAGGGCGACGAGTAAGCCGATACCGGCACCGGAGGCCGCCGCCGTGCGGCCTCTGTGTTTCCCTTGGGTTAGTCATGATCAGTGTTACTGACATTTAAAAAATAACGGAGAGTCTCTATGGCAGGTCACAGTAAATGGGCCAACATCAAACACCGCAAGGCCGCTCAGGACGCCAAGCGTGGCAAGATCTTCACCAAGCTGATCCGCGAAATCACTACCTCCGCGCGTCTGGGTGATGCCGATCCCGCCAACAACCCGCGTCTGCGTGCTGCGGTGACTGCCGCCCTGACCAACAACATGACCCGCGACACCATCAACCGTGCCATTCAGCGTGGCGCCGGTGGTGGCGATGGCGAACAGCTCGAGACCATCGTATACGAAGGTTACGGCCCGGCTGGCTCTGCCGTGATGGTAGAGTGCCTGACCGACAACCGTAACCGTACCGTAGCCGAAGTGCGTCACGCCTTCAGCAAGTGCGGTGGCAACCTGGGTACCGACGGCTCCGTTGCCTATCTGTTCAGCAAGAAAGGTCTGCTGACTTTCGTGGGCGTAGACGAAGATGCCCTGATGGATGCCGCGCTGGAAGCGGGCGCCGATGACGTGGTCACCGAAGAGGATGGCACCATCGAGGTGTACACCACCCCGAACGACTTCGGTACCGTGCTGGATGGTCTGGAAGCTGCCGGCTTCAAGGCCCAGAGCGCCGAAGTGACCATGATCCCCTCCACCGAAGCGGAGCTGGATGCAGAAACTGCACCCAAGCTGATGCGTCTGATCGACATGCTGGAAGATCTGGACGATGTGCAAGAGGTGTATCACAACGGCTCCATCTCCGATGAAGTCGCTGCGACCCTCTGATCGCTGAATCGTGCTCTCCCGATGGCAGCCTGATGGCTGCCATTTTTTTATCTTTGCATCGTGGCAACTGCTGATGTGTCGGTTGAGCAATCGGCGCAACAATTCTCTTCACTGACAATCTTTCCCGTTTTCTCTGCGAATTATCATTGCTCTGTCTCTGCCAGTTGGTTGGCCCTGTACGTATGCCAGTCGCAGTTCTGCTGCATTGCGTTAGCGAGGCTCCGCTTATCCTGTTTATCACACCTTTAGCTCTTGAGATGGCGTTGACTGCTCATATCTGCCCGTCAGGGTAATTCGTTGGGGGTAGGGGATAGGAGGTGATGGAGTGTGCTCTTGTTATCACAGGTGCCCATCAATACAGAGTGACAGGTTGGGATGTTGATAGCGGATTGGCTGGGGCGAGTTGGTTGGTTGGTTGGTTGGTTGGTTGGTTGGTTGGTTGGTTGGTTGGTTGGTTGGTTGGTTGGTTGGTTGGTTGGTTGGTTGGTTGGGAAGTTAGGGGCTGCACTACCGCAATCGGCTGGAGAGAGGAGCTCTGTGATAAGTGGCAGATAAAAAAAGCCCGCGCAGTGCGCGGGCTTGTTATCTCAGGACTGGTTATCAGGCCTTGGATTTCTTCTTGCCTTCAACCTTGGCTTCAACCGGGGCAGCAGTTACCGGAGCGGCTTCGGTGAACGGACGACCGTAGTAGGAGTCCAGCAGAACCTGCTTCAGTTCGCTGATCAGCGGGTAGCGCGGGTTGGCGCCGGTGCACTGGTCATCGAAAGCTTCGATAGCCAGCTGGTCAACCTTGGCCAGGAAGTCAGCTTCAGTCACGCCAGCTTCGCGGATAGAGGCCGGGATACCCAGGGTAGCCTTCAGCTCGTCCAGCCAGGTCAGCAGCTTCTCGATCTTGGCGGCGGTGCGGTCACCGGCAGCAGTCAGACCCAGGTGGTCAGCGACTTCGGCGTAACGACGACGAGCCTGCGGGCGGTCGTACTGGGAGAACGCAGTCTGCTTGGTCGGGTTGTCGTTCGCGTTGTAGCGGATGACGTTGCTGATCAGCAGGGCGTTAGCCAGACCGTGCGGAATGTGGAACTCGGCACCCAGTTTGTGAGCCATGGAGTGGCACACACCCAGGAAGGCGTTGGCGAACGCGATACCGGCGATGGTGGCTGCATTGTGCACCTTCTCACGAGCGATCGGGTCGTTGGCACCGTTCTGGTAGCTGGATGGCAGGTACTCTTTCAGCATTTTCAGGGCTTGCAGCGCCTGACCGTCGGAGTACTCGTTAGCCAGTACGGAAACATAGGCTTCCATGGCGTGAGTCACGGCATCGATACCACCGAAGGCACACAGGGACTTCGGCATACCCATGACCAGGTTGGCATCAACGATGGCCATGTTCGGGGTCAGCTCGTAGTCAGCCAGCGGATACTTCTGACCAGACACTTCATCGGTTACTACCGCAAACGGAGTGACTTCAGAGCCGGTACCGGAAGTGGTGGTGATACAGACCAGTTCGGCCTTCACGCCCATTTTCGGGAATTTGTAGATACGCTTGCGGATGTCCATGAAGCGCATGGCCAGATCTTCGAACGCAGTGTTCGGGTGCTCGTACATCACCCACATGATCTTGGCTGCATCCATCGGTGAACCACCGCCCAGCGCCAGGATAACGTCCGGTTTGAAGGAGTTGGCCATCTCGGCACCCTTGCGAACCACAGCCAGGGTCGGGTCAGCTTCTACTTCGTAGAACACTTCCACTTCCATATTCTGTGCTTTCAGCAGGCTGACCAGTTCATCGGCGTAGCCGTTGTTGAACAGGAAGCGGTCAGTTACGACCATGGCACGCTTTTTACCTTCCAGGTCGCTCAGAGCGATCGGCAGGGAACCACGACGGAAGTAGATGGATTTCGGAAGTTTGTGCCACAGCATGTTTTCTGCCCGTTTTGCGACTGTCTTCTTGTTGATCAGGTGCTTCGGACCCACGTTTTCGGAGATGGAGTTACCGCTCCAGGAGCCGCAACCCAGGGTCAGGGACGGAGCCATTGCGAAGTTGTACAGGTCACCGATACCGCCTTGGGTAGACGGAGTGTTGATCAGGATACGCGCGGTCTTCATCTTGTCGCCGAAGTACTTGATGCGGTCAGCGTTGCGGTCCTGGTCGGTGTACAGACCTGAGGTGTGGCCGATACCACCGATGTTGACCATGTCACAGGCCATATCAACGGCGTTTTCGAAGCTGCTTGCACGGAACATACCGAGCAGCGGGGACAATTTCTCGTGAGCAAACTCATCTTCTGCACACAGCTTGACGCCTTCACCAATCAGGATCTTGGTATCAGCCGGTACAGTCACGCCTGCCATCTCGGCAATCTTGGTGGCTGGCTGGCCAACGATGTTGGCGTTCAGGGCACCGTTGATCAGGATGACTTTACGTACCTTGTCAGCATCTTCTTTGGAGAGCACATGGCCCTTGTGGGATGCAAAGCGCTCTTTAACCTGGTCGTAGATGGCATCAACAACGATGACTGCCTGCTCGGAAGCACAGACCACGCCGTTATCGAAAGTCTTGGACATCAGGATGGAGGCAACGGCACGCTTAACATCGGCGGTTTCGTCGATAACGATAGGCACGTTACCGGCACCGACACCGATAGCAGGCTTACCGGAAGAGTAGGCTGCTTTCACCATGCCCGGGCCACCGGTGGCCAGGATCAGGTTGATGTCTTCGTGCTTCATCAGGGCGTTGGAGAGCTCAACAGACGGTTGGTCGATCCAGCCGATGATGTCTTTCGGCGCACCGGCGGCAACAGCGGCATCCAGTACCAGCTTGGCAGCGGTATTGGTGGAGTTCTTGGCGCGGGGGTGCGGGGAGAAGATGATGGCGTTGCGGGTCTTGAGCGCGATCATGGATTTGAAGATCGCAGTGGAGGTCGGGTTGGTGGTCGGAACGATACCACAGATGATACCTACCGGCTCGGCGATGGTGATGGTACCCATCTGATCATCTTCGCTCAGAATGCCGCAGGTCTTCTCGTCTTTGTACTTGTTGTAGATGTATTCGGAGGCGAAGTGGTTCTTGATAACCTTGTCTTCGATGATACCCATACCGGATTCTTCCACGGCCATCTGGGCCAGGGGGATACGGGCGTTGTTGGCGGCCAGGGCGGCGGCACGGAAGATCTTGTCTACCTGCTCTTGAGAGAAGCTGGCGAATTCACGCTGGGCTTCCTTAACGCGGGCGACCAGTGCATCCAGTTCAGCCAAATTGGTTACTGCCATGTTTATCTCCTGATTATTTGAAAACTGTTTAGTAAGACGTTGGCAATGCCCGGCAATTATAGTCGCCCTGTCAAGACGGTATCGTTGCAACAGCTTTTTCACATGCCTTACTAAATCGCTTTCTGAGTCGATTATAGAGCGGGGCTGACTCAGAAAAACTTGATCTGGATCATGTGTAACAAAAGAACAAAAGAAATTTTATTTCACAATCCTTGTTTGACTGATGTTATCGGAATGTGCATCAAAGGGAAAGGTGAGAGACTTGTTAATGCAGAGTAATAAACCACATTTATCAAGTGGTTAATTGCACTCGGCCATAGTATTACAGAGCTATTTTGGCGGTATAGGTTAGCAAATATGAGTGAATTGGTTTCAAAATCACCGACAAACGCACTTTATTCCAGCGTTTGTTGCAAAAATGATTGTTGTTTTAATCCATGACTAATCCGCTTTATTCCCCAAGGAGGCTATTTCTGCCCGCTTTCCCGGTTTTTGCATTGTGGCTCTCTTGCCGAGTCAATGAAGTGATGTCTGGCCTGAAATAGTGGGAAGGCAAAGCCTGGATCCTCTCGAGTCGCTTGGTCATTCGGTCAGTCATCGTCGTACTCTCCGGTTATGATTAAGCAGGTTTGCGCTCACTTTTCTAACGCGTGTCGGGCGGTAGAAAGGGCTTTTGGCATCGGTTTATGCCAGTTAGCGCGGATGCATTAGATGAACTAACTAAAAAACCCTCAAAATGGTGAGATTATTTGATTGGTGCCCGCTCTGGCTATGATGTAAATTTACGCACGAAATTAATGGACTGGCCCGCTGGGCCCGAAACTCTATTGGAAGGCGCCTATGGCAGCAATTGACGTCTCGTTGTATCTGAAGTTTTTTGTCGGTTTGTTCGCAATTATCAACCCGCTTGGTTTGTTGCCGGTGTTTGTCAGTCTGACCAGCCACCATACCCAGGCCGAGCGGATGAAAACCAATACCACCGCCAATATCGCGGTGATGGTGATCCTGCTGGTCTCCATGTATATGGGGCAGCTGATCCTCGATGGGTTTGGCATCTCGCTGGCGTCGTTCCGGATCGCCGGTGGGTCGCTGATTACCCTGATTGCCTGGTCGATGCTGCAGGGCAAGCTGGGCGAGGTGAAGCACAACAAACAGGAAAAGGGCGAACTGGCAGTGCGCGAGTCTATCGCCGTGGTACCGCTGGCGCTGCCGCTGATGGCGGGCCCCGGTGCCATCTCCTCGGTGATTGTCTATGCCAGCCAGAGCCACTGGCAGCAGCTGCTCGGCATGTCAGTGGTTGTCGTGGTCTTCTCCTTCTGCTCTTGGCTCATCTTCCGCGCCGCGCCGCTGCTGTTCAAGATCATGGGCAACACCGGCATCAACGTGGTGACCCGTATCATGGGTCTTATCATGATGTCGCTGGGTATCGAGATCATGGTGGCCGGTATCAAGGGGGTTTTCCCCAGCCTGATGTGAGCCAGCTCCGCTTTATGAAAGCCGGTCCTCGTGACCGGCTTTTTATTGGTTGCTTTTTGCCCGGTCTTTTCTAGAATCGGTCGTTTGTGTGAAAAATGAGCGTTTTGTTGGTGTTTTAATACTGAAAAAGCGCACCTCAGCTGATTTTTTGACCAGAAAATGACGATTACCCTGACAATATCTGTTGCATTATCGGAATTGGCAGGGAATTATGCTGGGAGCGGGTTTTAACCCCGTCACTTTAAAAAACGCATGGAATGTTCTTGTTGGAGTAGGGAAATGACTCATAAAAAAACAATGATTAACACATTGCTGATGGCTGCACTGTTTGGTGGCGTCAATGTGGCTCAGGCTGCCGATGTCCCGGCGGGAACCAAGCTGGCTGAAGTCCAGCAACTGGTAAAGGGCAACGGCTCCGAGCCTGCGACCCTTGACCCGCACAAGACCGAAGGAACGGTCGAATCCAATATTCTTCGTGACCTGTTCGAGGGGCTGGTACTTTCTGGTCCCAAGGGTGAAGTACTGCCTGGCGTAGCAGAATCTTGGGAAACCAAGGATAACAAGCACTACGTCTTCCATCTGCGCAAAGATGCCAAGTGGTCCAACGGTGACCCGGTCACTGCCCACGATTTCGTTTTTGCTTTCCAGCGTGCCGTTGATCCGAAGACAGCCTCTCCTTACTCCTGGTATCTTGAGATGCCGACTATCGCCAACGCCACCGATATTATCGCTGGTAAGAAACCCGCTGATACGCTGGGTGTGAAGGCGACCGACGACTACACCTTCGAAGTGCAGCTTGAGAAAGCGATCCCTTACTTCGTCAGCATGCTCTCCCACACCACCACCTATCCGGTACCGAAAAAGGTAGTCGAGCAGTTTGGTGACAAGTGGACCCAGCCGGAGAATATGGTATCCAATGGTGCCTATGTGCTGAAGAAATGGGTGGTCAACGAGCGGATAGAGCTTGAGCGCAACAAGAATTACTGGGACGACGGCAAGACAGTGATCAATACAGTGGTCTATTTGCCGATCCAGTCTACCAACGCCGATCTGAGCCGCTATCTGGCGGGTGAGGTGGATCTGACTTACACCACTCCTATCGAACGTTTCAAGCAGCTCAAGAAGGATTACCCGAATGAGCTGAAGGTGACCGGCTTGGTGTCCACTTACTATTACCAATTCAACTTCAAGCACAAACCGTTTGACGATGTGCGTGTCCGTACTGCGCTCTCCTACGCCATCGATCGCAACGTGATCGCCGACAAGGTAATGGGTCAGGGCCAGACTCCGGCTTACGGTCTGACCCCAGACTATGTGGATGGTTTCAAGCCAGTGGTCGCCGATTGGTCGAAGATGACCCAGGCCGAGCGTGATACCAAAGCGAAAGCCATGTTGAAAGAAGCCGGTTTCGATGCCAGCAAGCCGCTCAAGCTCGAACTGCTCTACAACACCGACGACAACCACAAGAAAGTGGCCGTGGCCGTGGCCTCCATGTGGAAGAAGCTGGGCGTGCAGGTGAGCCTGGTCAACCAGGAGTGGAAAACTTATCTGGAAACCAAGAAACAGGGGCAGTTTGAAGTAGCTCGTGCCGGCTGGAACGCTGACTACAACGAAGCCTCCTCCATGCTGGATCTGATGCAGACCACCCACGGCACCAACGACGGCAAGTACTCCAATCCGGAGTATGACAAGCTGATGGATGAGTCTCGCGATCAGGTTGACGATGTGGCCCGCAACAAGATCTATGCCCAGGCTGAGGCCATCCTTGCCAAGGACATGCCGATCGCCCCTATCTATCAATACGTTACTCCGCGCATGGTGAAATCCTATGTGGGTGGCTACCCGGCTAACCCGCTGGATAACCTCTACAGCAAAGATATGTACATCATTGCTCACTGATTTAAAGCAACAAGTCGCATAACAAGCAGGGCCCGCCAGACGGTGGGCCTTTATTACAACCGCGACCCTTTGGAAGCAGTACAGGACAGGAAATGTCTATGTTGAAATTCATTTTTAAACGGCTATTGGAAGCGATCCCGACTCTGTTGGTTTTGATCACCGTCTCTTTCTTCATGATGCGTTTCGCCCCCGGTAACCCCTTTACCAGCGAGCGTTCACTGCCCCCCGAAGTCATCGCCAACATTGAGGCCAAATACGGGCTCGACAAACCCATTGGCATGCAATATCTCACCTACCTGGGCAACTTGGTGCAGGGTGATTTGGGCCCCTCTTTCAAATACAAGGATTTCACCGTCAATGATCTGGTGAGCCAGGCGTTGCCTGTATCCGCCAAGATCGGGACTACGGCCTTCTTCTTCGCCGTGTTGCTGGGGGTCACCTTCGGCACCATAGCGGCACTGAAACAGAACACCATCATCGATTATCTGCTGATGTCGTCGGCTATGGCCGGGGTGGTGATCCCGGGCTTTGTGCTGGCGCCCTTGCTGGTGCTGTTTTTCAGTATTCATCTGGGTTGGTTCCCTGCCGGTGGATGGCAGGGGGGTGGCATCCAGTTTATGGTGCTGCCGGTGTTCGGCATGATGATGTACTACATCTCTGCCATCTCGCGGATCATGCGGGGCAGCATGATCGAGACCATGAACTCCAACTTCATCCGTACCGCCCGTGCCAAGGGCTTGCCGCTGCGCCACATCATCCTGAAACACGCGCTGCGTCCGGCCATGCTGCCGGTGGTCTCCTATCTGGGCCCGGCCTTTGTCGGCATCATCACCGGTTCCGTGGTGATCGAGACCATCTTCGGTCTGCCGGGGATCGGTCAGCTGTTCGTCAATGGTGCCCTTAACCGTGATTACTCCATGGTGCTCGGTCTGACCATTCTGGTCGGCGCCCTCACCATCACCTTTAACGCTGTGGTCGATATTCTCTACGCCTTTATCGATCCCAAGATCCGTTACTAATTCGGGAGTTCATCATGGTTGTTTCAACTGAAAAACGCGATGCCGTCGAGGCGTTCGCGCAAAAAGTGGAAGTGGTGGAGGGACGCTCCCTGTGGAAGGATGCCCGTCGCCGTTTCCTGCGCAACAAGGCGGCCCTGACCAGCCTGATCATTCTGACCATCATCGGTCTTGCGGTCATCTTTGGCCCCCATTTGTCCCAATACACCTTTGACGATCCGGACTGGGGCGCCATGCAGTCGCCGCCCGATATGGAAGCGGGTCACTACTTCGGTACCGACAGCCTGGGGCGCGATCTGTTCGTGCGCACTCTGCTGGGTGGCCGGATTTCCCTGATGGTCGGCATCATGGGCGCCATGGTGGCGGTCATCATCGGCACCCTGTATGGCGCGGCCTCCGGCTTTATCGGCGGGCGGGTCGACAGCCTGATGATGCGGGTACTGGAGATCCTCAACGCCTTCCCCTTCATGTTCTTTGTCATCATGCTGGTCACCTTCTTTGGCCGCAATCTGGCACTCATCTTTATCGCTATCGGGGCGGTGAGCTGGCTCGACATGGCGCGTATCGTGCGCGGCCAGACTCTCAGCCTCAAGAGCAAGGAGTTTATCGAGGCGGCCGTCTGTGGCGTCTCCAAGTGGAAGATCATCACCCGTCACATCGTACCGAACGTACTCGGTATCGTGGCCGTCTACGCCACCTTGCTGGTGCCGGGGATGATCATGTTTGAATCCTTCCTGAGTTTCCTGGGCCTTGGGGTTCAGGAACCGATGACCAGCTGGGGTGCCCTGCTGGATGAAGGCTCCAAGTCGATGGAAGTGGCCATCTGGCAACTGCTGTTCCCCGCCGGTTTTATGGTGGTGACCCTGTTTTGCTTCAACTTCCTCGGGGATGGTCTGCGTGACGCCCTCGATCCGAAAGATCGTTAATCGAGCATCGGGTCGACAGGAAAGCATCACGAAAGATCGATAAGGAGTTTTTATATGAAGTTACTGGATGTGAAAGATCTGCGGGTCGAGTTCAAGACCCCGGATGGCAATGTGGTGGCGGTCAACGACCTCAATTTTTCTCTCTCTGCGGGTGAAACCCTGGGGATCGTCGGCGAGTCCGGCTCCGGTAAATCCCAGACGGCCTTTGCCATCATGGGGCTGCTGGCCAAGAACGGCATTATTACCGGTTCCGCCAAGTTTCAGGGGGAGGAGATCCTCAACCTGCCGGAGTCCAAGCTCAACAAGATCCGCTCCGAGAAGATCGCCATGATCTTCCAGGACCCCATGACCTCGCTCAACCCCTACATGAAGGTGCAGGATCAGCTGATGGAAGTGCTGATGTTGCATAAGGGCGTCAGCAAGGCGGAAGCATTCGAAGAGTCGGTACGGATGCTCGATGCGGTCAAAATTCCCGAAGCACGCAAACGGATGGGGATGTATCCCCACGAGTTCTCCGGCGGCATGCGTCAGCGGGTGATGATCGCCATGGCGCTGCTCTGCCGGCCGCAACTGCTGATCGCCGACGAGCCGACCACCGCGCTTGACGTGACCGTACAGGCCCAGATCATGACCCTGATGAACGAGCTCAAGCGCGAGTTCAACACCGCCATCATCATGATCACCCACGACCTCGGCGTGGTCGCCGGTATCTGCAACAAGGTGCTGGTGATGTATGCCGGTCGTACCATGGAGTACGGCAAGGTAGACGATATCTTTTATCGCCCGAGCCACCCCTACACCGAAGGCTTGCTGCGCGCCATTCCCCGCCTCGATACCGAAGGGGAAGTGCTGCCCACCATCCCGGGCAATCCGCCCAACCTGCTGCGTCTGCCCACCGGTTGCCCCTTCCAGGAGCGTTGCCACCGGGTCAGCGAGATTTGCGGCCAGCAGTCACCGATCCTGACCCCCTTCAACGACGGTCGGGAGCGAGCCTGTCACTGGGGTTCGGATGCCATGAACAAGGGGGCCAACTAAATGGGTGCCGATAAGAAATTGCTGTTGGAAGTGTCTGACCTCAAGGTCCACTTCAGTATCAAGAGTGGCAAGGCGTGGCCCTGGGCCAAACCGTCCGACCTCAAGGCGGTCGATGGCGTGACCTTGCGTCTCTATGAGGGGGAAACCCTCGGTGTGGTGGGGGAGTCCGGCTGCGGCAAATCGACCTTTGCCCGCGCCATCATCGGTCTGGTACCGGCCACCGATGGCAAGGTGGTGTGGCTGGGTGACGATCTCACCAAGCTCGATCAGAATGCCCTGCGCGAGAAGCGCAAAGAGATCCAGATGATCTTCCAGGACCCGCTGGCTTCTCTGAACCCGCGCATGACCATCGGCGACATCATCGCCGAGCCGCTCATCACCTTCTATCCCAACCTGCCACGGGAAGAGGTGAAGGAGAAGGTGCGCGCCATGATGAGTAAGGTGGGGCTCTTGCCCAACCTGGTCAACCGCTATCCGCACGAGTTCTCCGGTGGCCAGTGCCAGCGGATCGGGATTGCCCGGGCGCTGATCCTCGAGCCCAAGATGATCATCTGCGACGAGCCGGTGTCGGCGCTTGACGTCTCCATTCAGGCGCAGGTGGTCAACCTGCTCAAATCCCTGCAAAAGGAGATGGGGCTGTCGCTCATCTTCATCGCCCACGATCTGTCGGTGGTCAAACACATCTCCGAGCGGGTGCTGGTGATGTATCTGGGCAACGCCGTCGAGCTGGGGACCCGCAAGGAGATCTTTGCCAATCCGCTGCATCCCTACACCAAGGCGCTGATGTCAGCGGTGCCGATCCCGGACCCTGAGCTGGAGCGCAACAAGGTGATCCAGATCCTGGAGGGGGACTTGCCCTCACCGATGAACCCGCCGTCCGGTTGCGTGTTCCGCACCCGCTGCCCGGTGGCTGGCCCCGAGTGCGCTAAGACCCGCCCTGTGCTGGAGGGGAACTTCGATCACGCTGTCTCCTGCCTCAAGGTCGATCCACTCTGATGGGGATGAGTTGAACCTGTTTGCGGGGCTCCTTGATGGGGCCCCGATTTATTTCTGGCGGTAGTGAAGATGCCTCTTGGCGTTATCTTTTACCGCTGCTACTATCCGCGCAACAAGGGGAGTAACTTCTCGCCGGTTTGTCGTCATTACGGTGCACCCATTTCCTGCAGTGCACCCGGCAGCCGGGCAGTCGATGCAAATCAGCTGTAAGTGAGACCTTGCCGAGAGGCAAGGTGTATCTGCTCCAAACGCAAACCCACGCCTCTCGGTCGTGGGTTTTGTCGTTTTTGGGAGAAGTGAACATGGGTGAATGGTGGATGTGGACCGGTTTCTTCAGCATAGTGCTGGTCCTGTTATGGATAGACATACGCTTTGTCGGTGGTGGCAAGTCACACAAGGTGTCCCTCAAAGAGGCGGGTGTCTGGTCCCTCATCTGGGTCAGCGTGGCCCTGCTCTTCAACCTGGCCATCTGGCTCTGGCTCGATCACAGCGCGGGCCGTGAGATTGCCAACCAGAAGGGACTGGAGTTCCTCACCGGCTACCTCATCGAGAAAGCGCTGGCAGTAGACAACGTCTTTGTCTGGTTGATGCTGTTCGGCTACTTTGCCATTCCGGCCGAGCTGCAACGCCGGGTGCTGCTCTACGGGGTGCTGGGTGCCATCGTGATGCGGGCCGGTATGGTGTTCGCGGGCAGCTGGCTCATCGAACAGTTCCACTGGATCCTCTACCTGTTTGGCGCTTTCCTGCTGCTGACTGGTGCCAAGATGCTGTGGGCGGCCGACAAGGAGCCTGACTTGGCCAACAATCCGCTGCTGGGCTGGATGCGCCGTCGTTTCAAGGTGACCGAGACCCTGGAAGGGGAGAAGTTCTTCGTCTGGCGCGATGGTGTGCGCTATGCCACCCCGCTGCTGTTGATCCTGGTGCTGGTGGAGGTGAGCGACCTCATCTTCGCGGTGGACAGTATCCCGGCCATCTTCGCGGTGACCACGGATCCCTTCATCGTGCTGACCTCCAACATCTTCGCCATCATGGGTCTGCGTGCCATGTACTTCCTGCTGGCCGGTGTGGCGGATCGCTTCGCCTTGCTCAAGTACGGTCTGGCACTGATCCTGATGTTTATCGGGGTCAAGATGCTGCTGCTGGATATCTTCAAGATCCCGACCGGCATAGCACTGGGCGTAGTCGCGTTGATCCTACTGGCATCCATGGGGCTGAGTCTGTTTGTGACTCGTAAAAAGGCCGCTTAAACGCAACATCATTTAATACCAAACAACAAGGGCTCCCGCGGGAGCCCTTTTTCATATCGCGTGATCAGCGTTTGATCTTCTTGGGGTTGGTGTAGCCCCAGATGGTGTACATGTCCGCCAGCAGGGCGCCGTTGTACTCCTCCAGATCCGCCTGTTTCACTTCGGCTTCACCCTGACGGCCAAACAGCACCACCTCGTCGCCGGGTTTCACCCCTTTCAGATCAGTCACATCCACCATGATGGTGTTCATGGAGGTCTTGCCGACCACCGGCACCTTCTGACCCTGGATCAGCACATAGGCTTTGTTGCTGAGGGCGCGGCGATAGCCATCGGAGTAGCCCAGCGGCAGGTTGGCGAGCCAGGAGTCACGCTTGAGGGTAAAGGTGCGGTCATAACCGACGGTGTTGCCCGCGGCATAGTGGTTGATCGAGGCGACCTGGGTCTTGAATGCCATCACCCGCTTGTACTCGGTGTGGGAGGGGATGGAGTCGCCGTAGAGCAGGCCGCCCGGGCGCACCATGTCGAAGTAGGCGTCCGGCACAGCCAGAGTGGCGAAGGAGTTGGCGGCGTGGATGGTGATCTTGCTGCGATCCAGCTTACCCGCTTCCAGCAGCCACTGGGAGTCCAGTTTGAACTGGGCCAGTCCCATCTTGACGTCCTCTTTCTCCTCAACCGGGAAGTGGGTCATGATGCCGACCGGGGTGATCCCCTTTAGCTTGAGCATAGCCAGCGTATCCTGCTTGGCATCGGCCAGACGCAGGTCGATGCCGTTGCGGCTCATGCCGGCGGAGTTGAGCGCGATATGCACCGGAATGGTGGTGTGGTGGCGCTGGGCGATCTCGGCGATACCCTGGGCACTCACCAGACTGCCGATCAGCTCCTCCATCTTGTAGGGCAGGGCCTGCTCTACTTCATCCGGGGTGGCAGCACGCACCCGCATCAGACGGCCGGTAAAGCCCTTCTCGCGGGCGACGCGCGCCTCTTCGTTGCTGGCGATGCCGATGCAGGGGATATTTGCCTTGACCACGGAGGGGACCAGCAGGTCGATGCCATGACCGTAAGCGTCGGCCTTCATGATGGCGCAGATCTGCGGGCCCTTGTCGCCGAGACGATCCTTGAGGGTCTGGATATTGTGCTCAAAGGCGCCCAGATCCACTTCCAACCAGGCGTTGCTGGCGGTTTGCTCCTGGCCGTTGCGATGATCTGTCGCAAGGGGCAGATAGGGAGCCGCAACGGCTTGGCCCGCGAGCAGGCCGAAGATCAGGGTAGCCAGCAGAGTTTTCTTGTGCATGGTGATTCCTTTTTGTTGTTCGCGTTGGATAGTTTGGACGGGGTCGGCCACATTGGTGGTGGTTTAACCACAACTTATTGTTATTATTATGATCTTTGTCACTCTCAACAGGCGCTGACTGGTTGGGAGTCTACCGCAACACGGGTTCGGCCGACACTCGTCAGGGGAATAAAATGGTCAATCTTGAGTTACGTTTGCCACCACCGCTGATCTTCCTGCTCTGTGCAGGGGCCATGTGGTGGCTAAGAGGGGAGAGCCAGCCCGGCATCTGGGCAATGACGCTGATGGCTGTGCTGGTCGTGGCGGGGACCATCATGGGCTTTGGTGCCCTGCAACGATTTCGTCACCACCAGACCACGGTCAGCCCCACCAAACCTCAGCACACCAGTCGTCTGGTGACCTGTGGCGTCTATCGTGTCAGTCGCAATCCCATGTATCTGGGGCTGCTTTGCTGGCTGGCCGCCTGGGGCTGTTATCTGGGTGGAAGTTGGGTCTGGGTTGGGCCAATCGTGCTGGTTGCCTGGCTGACCCGCTTTCAGATCATGCCGGAGGAGCGGCTGCTGCGCGCCCGTTTCGGCGACGAGTATGTGGCATATTGCCAGCGCGTTCGCCGTTGGTGCTGACTGGCTGTGAGCTGCGTGAGCTGAGGGATAAGTCGGGTCAGCTGTGCTGGATAAAGAGAACCCCGGGCGGGCCCGGGGTTCTCGAGGAACTGGTTAGAAAAAATCGCCCTTCTCGTCCTTGGTGGGTTCGAGGCTCCAGCCGGTGGCATCGCTGCTGCTGGCAATCTGCCCCTTCTCCTTCCACAGCTTGATCTTGAGGCGCAGGTTGTTGGCCGAGTCGGCGTTCTTCACCGCCTCTTCTTCCTCAATTACCCCTTCCACCACCAGATCGAACAGGGCACTGTCGAAGGTAACCATGCCGAGGGCCTTGGATTTCTCCATCACCTCTTTGAGGCCGCCAAATTCGCCGCGCTTGATCATGTCGCGGATGGTGTGGGTGCCGAGCATGATCTCCACTGCGGCCCGGCGGCCGCCATCGGTGGTTTTCACCAGCCGTTGGGAGACAAAAGCCTTGAGGTTGTTGCCCAGATCGTTGAGCAGCTGGGGGCGGCGCTCCTCGGGGAAGAAGTTGATGATGCGATCCAGCGCCTGGTTGGCGTTGTTGGCGTGCAGGGTGGAGATGGCAAGGTGGCCGGTTTCGGAGAAGGCCAGCGCATGTTCCATGGTCTCGCGATCGCGGATCTCGCCGATAAGAATGACATCCGGCGCCTGACGCAGGGTGTTTTTCAGGGCGGCGTGGAAGCTGCGGGTATCCACGCCAACCTCCCGCTGATTGATGATACTCTTGCGGTGGCGATGAACGAACTCCACCGGATCTTCGATAGTGATGATGTGGCCGCCGCTGTTGCGGTTGCGGTGGTCGATAAGCGCCGCCAGCGAAGTGGATTTGCCCGAGCCGGTACCGCCGACAAACAGCACCAGGCCACGTTTCTCCATGATGGTGTCGAGCAGCACAGGCGGGAGTTTGAGATCTTCAAAGCGGGGGATTTCGGTCTTGATGTTGCGGGCCACCAGAGAGACTTCGTTGCGCTGCTTGAAGATGTTGACCCGAAAGCGGCCGATCTGGGGCAGGGAGATGGCGAGGTTCATCTCCAGATCCTTCTCGAACTGCTGCTTCTGCTCGCCATCCATGATCTCGGCGGCGATCCGCGCCACTTCACCCGGTTCCAGCGGCGTTTCGTTGAGGGGGCGCAGGCCGCCGTTAAATTTGGCGCAGGGGGGCGCGCCGGTCGACAGATAGAGGTCTGAGCCATCCTGCTTGGCCAGGATCTGTAACATGTCTCGCAATTCCATTTTTTTGCCTCGTCGATCAATGAGATGCCATGAGCGGGATGATATTGAGTGTACAGTCTCAGGCGCCGGTCAGTTTCTCGCGAAAGACAAAAAAGACCGCACCGAGAATGCAGAGCCCTGCCCAGAGATAGTCCCATTTCAGATCTTCTTTGAGATAGAAGATAGAGAAGGGGACGAATACGGTGAGTGTGATCACTTCTTGCAGGATTTTAAGTTGGCCCACGCTCATCACCGTATGGCCGATCCGGTTGGCGGGCACTTGCAGCAGGTATTCGAACAGGGCGATACCCCAGCTCACCAGGGCGGCAATGATCCAGGGTTTATGGTTCATGCTCTTGAGGTGAGCGTACCAGGCGAAGGTCATAAAGACGTTGCTGCAGAGCAGCAGACCGATACTGGTGAAAATCGGGTTCATAGGGTTCTCCTTGAAAATCCGGCGCATTTTATCCCTGAACCACGGGTTTTCATACGTGGTGCGGGAGGGTATTTTTAACCAACAGGATAAGCCGTGCGAGGTATGCGACGGGATGGGCAAGTTATGCGGGATAGTGTTGTTACTGTTATTTGCCATGCCGGTGCGTGCGGCCCCGACGCTGACGGTGGCCACTGATCTGTGGCCGCCATTTCGCATCCTGCAAGCGGATGGCCGGTTGCAGGGGCTCGACATGGACATCCTGCGCCGGTTGCAACAGGCGAGCGGCATTGAGTTGCAGGTACGGCGGATGCCGTGGGGCAGGGCGCTCAAGCAGATGCAGACCGGTCAGGTCGATCTGATGATTGGCCTCGCCTATACCGCCGAGCGGGCGCAGTTTATCGACTATCTGCACCCTGCCTACTACCAGTGCTGGCACGCGTTTTATGGTCAGCCGGTCAATGTGGCCCGGATCCACCAATACCGCGATCTGCAGGGGGTGAAGGTGGGCTATGTGCTCAACTCCGCCTACTTTGAGCCCTTCAACAGTGACAGCCGCCTCGACAAGCACGGAGTACCCACCGAAGATCAGCTGCTGCGCATGGTGCAGCGCGGTCACCTGCCGCTGATGATTGGCACCGACTGTCAGGTGGACTATGCCCTGAGTCAGGGAAATGCCAGCCGGATAGGCAAGGCGGACTACCGCCCCGCCACGCCGGTGACCCTCTATCTGGGGATGAGCAAGCACTCACCTCACCAGTCGCTGCGCCAGCCCTTGCTGGTGGCGCTGCAAAATCTGGTGGCCAGCGGCGAGATAAGCGTGATGGCCAAGCGTTACCAGCCTTGACCTTGGGTGGCAAGCCACTGTTATCATGCCTTTTTCCTGCTTCTCCCCCGGCGCTGCGACAGGGCCGGGGGGAAGCCTTGTTATTCGGGGATCCTCCTTGTACCTCTCCCTTATCGCCCGCCAGCAGCGCTGGCAGCGGCGCTGGCTCTGTGGCCTGACGCTGCTGACCCTGCTGCTGTTTCTCTTATCCCTCGTCTGGGGCGAGTTTGTGCTGCTGCCCTGGCAGCCCCTTGGCGATCTCGAACAGCGCATCCTGCTGGAGCTGCGTCTGCCGCGCGCCTTGCTGGCCCTCTTGGCTGGTGCAGCGCTTGCCTGTGGCGGTGCCGTGCTGCAGGTGATGCTGCACAACCCGGTGGCGGAGCCCGGGCTGCTTGGTGTCTCAAGCGGGGCAGGACTGGCTGCCATGGTAGCGATGGCGGTAGCCAAATCCCTCGGTGTCTATCTGCCCGGCTGGGGGCTGTCACTGGCGGCCTTCGGTGGCGCCCTGCTGGTGACCATGCTGCTCATTCGGCTGGCTCGCCGGGCGCGTCTCGGCCATGCCCGCTTGCTACTGTTTGGGGTGGCTATCGGTATTCTCACCAATGCCGCCATGACCTGGCTGATGTACTTTGCCGACGACGGCTCCTTGCGTGAATTCATGTTCTGGATGATGGGCAGCCTCTCTTACGGCAGCCAGCAGTTCGGCTGGTGGTGGCTGGTGCTGCCGCTCACCCTGGGCTGGCTCTGCTGGCAGGGCAAGGCGCTGCAACAGTTGCTGCTGGGGGAGACCCAGGCCCGCCTGATGGGGATGGATGTCGACAGGATGCGAGTACGGCTGGTGCTGGCGGTCTGTCTGCTGACCGGGGTGGCGGTATCCCTGTGCGGGGTGATCGGTTTTGTCGGGCTGGTGGTGCCCCATCTGCTGCGGCTCTGTGGCGGTAGCGATCAGCGTTTCCTGCTGCCTGCGTCGGCGCTCGGTGGCGGGGCCCTGCTGCTGGCAGCCGATCTGGTTGCTCGATCCACCCTGAGCGCGGGGGAGTTGCCTATCGGGGTCATCACCGCCTCGGTGGGGGCGCCGCTCTTTATCTATCTGCTATTGAGGCAAACTGCTGATGGTTCTGCATGATTTGGTCGGGGCGCGCAGTCAGCTTATTTACCCGTTGTTGAGGCAAGATGCCGATGTCGCCCGCTGATCCCATGCCGGTTTCTTCTGGTGCTACTGCGCCGCTGCTGGAGGCGCGCGCACTCGCCATTGCCGGACGGCTCTCTCCCCTGGATATCCGCTGGCATGGCGGCCAGCTGGTGGCGCTGCTTGGCCCCAATGGCAGTGGCAAGTCGACCCTGCTCGGGGCGCTGGCGGGGATTTTACCCGCCGATGGCACAGTGTTGCTGGGGGGGGGAGTGCTTACTGACATGACTTGGCCCGAGCTTGCCAAACGGCGCGCCATGCTGCCCCAGCGTCAGCCCCAGCTGTTTCATATTCCGGTGTTTCAGGTGTTGAGCCTGGGGCTCGATGAGATGGTTGCACCTGCCAGACAGAACGAGGCGATAAATGCATTGTGCGAGGCATTGGAGCTGGAAGCTTTGCTGGCTCGTGACTTCAGCCGGTTGTCGGGGGGCGAGCAGCAGCGAGTGCTGATTGCCCGCACCTTGCTGCAGGTGTGGCCGAGCCTCAATCCGACCGGCAAGGTGCTGCTGCTGGACGAGCCGCTGGCGGGGCTCGACCTGCATCACCAGCTGGCGCTATTGCGGTTGCTGAAAACCCTGGCCGGGCAGGGCTTGCTGGTGGTGCTCGCCATCCACGATATCAATCTGGCCATCGACTGGGCCGACCGCATTCTCTGCCTGCAAGGGGGCGCGGTGGTGCGCGAAGGGGGTGTAGAGCTGGTGGATGAGGCGCTGCTGGCGCAGGTATTCCAGATCCGCACCGACCGCATCGAAGCGGCGGGTCGGGTCTGGTTTATGCCCAGTTTGTGAGAAACAAGAAAGGCCCTTGGCGTCAGCCGAGGGCCTTTTTGAAGAATCGACTCGCTCCGTTTCGGCAAAGCCGAGTCGCTGGTGCATCTGCTGCGAGGCAAGATTGTCGATGGCGGCATCGGAGGCCAGTTCCCGGCAACCCAGCTCGCGGCCCCACTGCGCCACCTGAGCGATCAAGGCTTGGGCCACCCCACGCTGGCGCGAGGCCGGTTGCACATAGACCCCTTCCAGATACATCACAGGGCTGCTGTTGCAGCCATTCACGTAATCGTGGCGCAGGGCTGCATCGGCAAAGCCTACCGCCTGACTCTGCTCATCCAGCGCCAGAAAGGCGTTGAGATGTGCATTGGCCAACATCTCAACCCCTTCCTGCAGGTGGGCCGAAAGTGCGTGATGCGGCCACAGCTGCTGGCGCAGGGTTGCCCACTGCGCCAGCAGCGTCTCATCGAGGGGGACTATCTGCCAGCCGATATTTGTCATCGGGGCTCAGGCTTGCCGCTTGGCAAGGCGCACCTGCGCAGCCTCTGCCAGCATCGCCAGCAGGGTTTCGGTGTCGCTCCATGACAGGCAGGCATCGGTGATGCTCTGGCCAAAGGTGGCGGCGCAGCCGTTCTCCACATCCTGACGCCCTTCCACCAGGAAGCTCTCGGCCATGATACCGGCGATGCCGGTGCGGCCGCGGCGCAGCTGATCGCAGATATCTTGCGCGACCAGCAGCTGGCGACGGTGATCCTTCATGCTGTTGCCGTGGCTGAAATCGACCACCAGCCGCTCCGGCAGGCCCACATCGGCCAGCGCCTCGCACGCTTCATCGACACTGGCGGTGTCGTAGTTGGGTCGGTGGCCGCCACGCAGGATCACATGACCAAAGGGGTTACCGGCGGTGCGGTAGATGGTCATCTTGCCGTCCTTGTCCGGCGAATAGAAGATGTGGCTGTGACGGGCGGCGCGCACCGCATCGATGGCGATGCGGGTATTGCCGTCGGTGCCGTTCTTGAAGCCAACCGGGCAGGAGAGGGCCGAAGCCATCTCGCGGTGTACCTGGGATTCGGTGGTGCGTGCGCCGATGGCGCCCCAGGTGATGAGGTCGGCAATATACTGGCCGGTCACCATATCGAGGAATTCGGTGGCGGTGGGCATGCCGATCTCGTTGATGTCGACCAGCAGTTTGCGCGCCAGTTTCAGCCCTTCGTTGACATCGAAGCTGCCATCGAGGCGCGGATCGTTGATCAGTCCCTTCCAGCCGACGATGGTGCGTGGTTTCTCGAAATAGGTGCGCATCACGATGCAGAGGCTCTCTTTATACTGCTCGCGCAGGGCGTTGAGGCGCTGGGCATACTCGCGAGCAGCAGCGGGATCATGGATAGAGCAGGGGCCGACAATGACCAGCAGGCGCTGATCGTCTCCGGCCAGAATGGCTTCCACTTCGCGACGGGCATCCAGCAGATTCTGGGCAATGGTATCGGTGATCGGAAACGCGTGTGCAAGCTCGCTCGGAGTGATCAGTGACTCCAGGCGACGGGTGCGCAATTCATCTGTGTGAATGGACATACAACTCAAGTCTCGAGTGGGTGGTGTCAGCCGCAAGGGGCGAAAAAGCAAAGAGATAAAATAAAGCAAAAGTCCCCTGATTGAAACCTTGGGGGGCTCTGATAGGATGTGAGGCCAAAATCGATTCCAAATGAGGTAGTTAGCGTGGCAAAGCCAGGGGCAACCG
Organism: Aeromonas sp. 55A; assembly: GCF_051919665.1. Taxonomy (NCBI): domain Bacteria; kingdom Pseudomonadati; phylum Pseudomonadota; class Gammaproteobacteria; order Aeromonadales; family Aeromonadaceae; genus Aeromonas; species Aeromonas sp. 55A. The sequence goes on from NZ_JBQBEH010000008.1 coordinate 3,146,661, forward strand.
GGGTCACCCGCATCATCAACGCAACCGGTTACAGCATGAAGGGGCTCAAGTCAGCCTGGATTAACGAGGCGGCGTTTCGGCAGGAGCTGATGCTGATCCTGTTGCTGATGCCGCTGGCCTTCTGGCTGGGGGATTCTCTCAACCAGATCCTGCTGCTTATCGTCATCAGCTGGCTGGTGGTAATTGTCGAGATCCTCAACTCTGCCATTGAAGCTGTGGTAGACAGGGTTGGCTCCGAGCATCATGAGCTCTCCGGTCGTGCCAAGGATTTGGGCTCTGCCGCCGTCTTTATCGCGTTGGCCCTGAACGCCCTAGTGTGGGGTGCGCTGGTGGGCCGCAACCTGTTGGGATGGTGGTAAGCCATCACGCAGCTATCAGGCTCCACAACGTAAAAAAGCCCGTCATCACGACGGGCTTTTTGCTGCGCAGATAAGGGTCTATCAGTGGAGGATGCGGGCACGGATGGTGCCGTTGATCTCCTTGAGCTTGGCGAGCGCTTTCTCGCTGTGCTCGGTCTCCACGTCGATCACCACGTAACCTATATGGCTGCTGGTCTGCAGGTATTGACCGGCGATGTTGATCCCCTCTTCGGCGAAGATCTGGTTGATCTGGTTCATCACGCCCGGCTGGTTGCGGTGAATGTGCAGCAGGCGGCTGGAGCCCTTATGGCCCGGCAGCGACACTTCCGGGAAGTTGACGGCGGAGAGGGTGGAGCCGTTGTCGGAGTATTTGACCAGCTTGTTGGCCACTTCCAGCCCGATGTTCTCCTGCGCTTCATGGGTGGTGCCACCGATGTGCGGAGTCAGGATCACGTTCTCCAGCCCACGCAGCGGGCTTTGGAACTCCTCGTCATTGGACTTGGGCTCGACCGGGAAGACGTCGATGGCGGCGCCGGCGATATGGCCGCTCTTGATGACGTCAGCCAGGGCGTCGATATCCACCACGGTACCGCGGGCGGCGTTGATGAAGATGGCGCCCGGTTTCATCATCCGCAGTTGCTCGGCTCCGATCATGTTCTTGGTGGAGGCGGTCTCCGGTACGTGCAGGCTGATGACGTCAGACATATTCAGCAGCTCGACCATGCTCGGCACCTGGATGGCGTTGCCCAGCGAGAGCTTGTTCTCGATATCGTAGTAATAAACCTTCATGCCGATGCTTTCGGCGATGATGCCAAGCTGGGTACCGATGTGGCCGTAGCCGATGATGCCGAGCTTCTTGCCGCGCGCTTCCACCGAGCGGTTGGCCAGTTTTTCCCACACGCCGCGATGGCACTTGGCGTTCTTCTCGGGGATGCCGCGCAGCAGCAGCAGGATCTCACCCAGAACCAGCTCGGCGACCGAGCGGGTGTTGGAGAAGGGGGCGTTGAAGACCGGAATACCGCGGATCTGGGCCGCTTCCAGCTCGACCTGGTTGGTACCGATGCAGAAGCAGCCGATGGCGACCAGCTTGTTGGCGGCATCGAGGACTTTCTCGGTGATCTGGGTGCGGGAGCGCAGCCCGATGAAATGGACGTCGCGGATCTGCTCGATCAGCTCCTCTTCGGAGAGCGAGGTCTTGAGATACTCCACACTGGTATAACCTGCGGCACGAAAGGTCTCTACGGTGTTGGGGTGAACCCCCTCCAGCAGCAGAACCTTGATTTTATCCTTGTCCAACGAAAACTTGGCAGTCATGACGATCCCTCTGTATGTGCAAACGTAAGTGCAGATTTGGTGTGCGAAGAAAACCGTAAAGTAGCAAAAACGTTTGGGAGAGGGAATATTTGTGACGAAAGTCAAATTCTTTGAAGTTATCAACGAATGTTGTAAACATCCGTATGCAACTTGTTGAGGGATAAATAAAAACGGCGCCATCAGGCGCCGTCATTTATTCACAGTGCAATGTTTGGGTCATATCCCATCCCGGGGCTCAATCAACGCCGCTGCTGTGTCAGGGCTGGCACAATGGCGTTGGCGGGCGAGGGAGGATGCCGCTGCACTGTGCTGCCGGTGTCGGGATTACTGGGTAATCACGCCGTCCGGCGTACCGATCAGGACCACGTCTGCGCCGCGGGCGGCGAACAGGCCGTTGGTGACCACGCCAACAATGGCGTTCAGTCGCACTTCCAGCGCCTTGGCGTCGGTAATGGCCATGCCTTTTACATCCAGAATGTGGTTGCCGTTGTCGGTGACCACGCCTTCACGCCACACCGGGTTGCCACCCAGTTTGCGAATTTCGCGGGCCACGTATTCGCGGGCCATCGGGATCACTTCCACCGGCAGCGGGAACTGGCCCAGCACGTCGACGGTCTTGGTGTTGTCGATGATGCAGATGAACTTGTCAGCTACGGCGGCAACGATCTTCTCGCGGGTCAGGGCTGCGCCACCGCCCTTGATCATGTCGCGGGTTGCGTTGATCTCGTCGGCGCCATCCACATAGACGGAGAGGGCGTCGATTTCGTTGAGATCATATACGGTGATGCCGAAGCCCTTGAGGCGCTCGGTAGAGGCCACGGAGCTGGATACCGCCCCTTTGATCTCGTCCTTCATGGTCGCCAGCGCGTCGATAAAGTGGTTGACGGTAGAGCCGGTGCCCACCCCGACGATGGTGCCGGGAACCACATACTTGAGCGCAGCCCAACCGGCCGCCTTCTTCATTTCATCTTGAGTCATGATCGTTCCTTAAGAAAAAAGCGGGCGCATTATATCCAACCCGGTACCCCGTCGCGACCTTGTTGCTCACGTTCCGGGGCAAAAAGAGGGACTTTGTAAATCGTTTGCTTGTTTATTCTGCGTTTGCGCGCACAAAGCAGGGGCTGCCTGCCAAAAACAGCTTATTCAAAGCGCCAGCAGTGGCTCGGGGTGATGATCTGGGGCAGCGGCACATCCCACTCCTCTTGCGGGACGGCATCCACCTGCTGGCAGTCGTGGGCAATGCCGAGTGGCTTGGGGCCCAGTTTGTGCTCATGCCAGATGGCGAGAGTGCGATCGTAGTAGCCGCCCCCCATGCCAAGGCGATTACCCTGGGCATCGAAGGCAACCAGCGGGGTGCAGATAAGATCGAGCGTGCTATGGGGCACCACCTGCAGGATATCCAGCTCGGGCTCTTCGATGCCGTAGCGGTTGCGCACCATGGGGCTGGTGGCGGTATAGCGCAAAAAGAGCAGGTGACCCGGGGTAAAGGGGTGGAGCACCGGCAGGTAGACCTCTTTGTGCTGGGCCCACAGCCAATGGATGGTGGGCAAGGGGTTGATCTCCCCATCATTGGCCAGATAGAGGGCAATGCGTTTGGCGGCGAGGATCTCGGGGTGTTGCTTGAACTGGGCCAGCAGCTGTTGGGCCGCCGCCTGCTGCTCGGCCGGACTCAGATTTTTGCGGCGTTGACGAACCAGTTGGCGCAGGGATTGACGTTCGGGTTGGGACTCATGCATGGGGAACCTCTGGTATAGCTGCGCATCGATGGCTTGAACGCGCTCTACCTTAGCACATTCACTCTTGACGTTAAGGGGGGCAGGGAAACCCCGTTCCGGACGGCGATGCCCGGAACGGTGGGATAAATGCTGGCGGATCCGATAGTGAGTCAACAAGGGCCAGGGTGTGGCTCCTGTTGATGGCATGTCGGTGCGCCAGCGTCTGGTCAGTTACTTCTCAGCCTTGCCGCGCATCTGGTGCTTCACAAACACTGCAATGAGTGCCGCTACCGCGAGTGCCATCGGGTAGAAACTCATGCTTACTACCGCCAACGGCGACAGGGCGAAGATGGATCCCAGCAGCAGCGCCTGTGCGCCCCAGGGGATCAGACCCTGTACCACGCAGGAGAAAATATCAAGCATGGAGGCGGCGCGGCGCGGGGTGACACCGTGGTGTTCGGCCAGATCCCGGGCCACCTTGCTCGCAACGATAATGGCGACGGTATTGTTGGCAGTGCAGAGGTTGGTGAGGCTCACTACCCCGGCGATGCCGAGCTCGGCAGCTTTCTCGTTCTGTTCACCATTGTGCTCGCGAGTGAAACGGGCAATCAGGGCGCTGATGCGCTCACTGATCCAGGCCAGACCACCCTGACGCTCCATCAGGGCGCCGAGGCCGCCGATCAGCATGGAGAGCAGGAAGATCTCCTGCATGCCGGTAAAGCCCTGATAGATATCCTTGCTGAACTGACCGATGGCGTAGCCGTTGATCATGCCCACCACTCCGGCGGCCAGAATGCCGATCCCCAGCACCACAAACACATTCACTCCGGCGAGCGCCAGCCCCAGGATCAGCAGATAAGGCATCACCTTGAACAACTCGATGGCGCTGCCGCTGGCAGGGGATTCACCCACTGAGCCCAGGGTCAGATAGAGCAGGATCACCGCGATGGCAGCTGGGGCCGCAATCTTGAAGTTTTCGCGGAACTTGTCCTTCATCTCGCACCCCTGGCTGCGGGTGGCCGCAATGGTGGTGTCGGAGATGATGGAGAGGTTATCGCCAAACATGGCGCCGGAGAGAATGGTACCTGCCATCAGCACCGGATCGATACCGGCCGCCTGCGCCACGCCCAGCGCGACCGGCGCCACGGCACCTATGGTGCCCATGGAGGTGCCCATGGCGGTAGCAATAAAGGCAGAGATGAGGAACAGTCCGGGCAACAGCGCCCAGCCGGGAATGAGGGAGAGACCCAGCGCCACGGTGGCATCAACGCCGCCGGTGGCCTTGGCCACGCTGGCAAAGGCGCCCGCCAGCAGATAGATAAGGCACATCGCCATGATATTGCTGTGGCCGACCCCCTTGAAGAAGGTCTCCAGATTGCTGTTGAAGCTCTCTTTGCCAAGCAGCAGGGCGAGCATCACCGCAGGCAAGGCTGCAACCGGAGCGGGTAGTTGATAGAAGGCGAACTCGACCCCCTGCAGGGTCAGCCAGGTACCGGTACCGATAAAGAGTGCGAGAAAAACCAGAAGTGGCAGCAAGGCCCTGGCACTGGGTTGGATCTGGATCATGTGTTCCTCTGAAATTGAACAATGACCTCCTGTCATAAACTGCTTTGTACCTGTATCGGATAGGGATAGGGGGAAAACAGGGCGGGCATCCTGCCGCATTGGGGTGCCCACAGTAGTGAGTCAACCTCGCTTGGTCAAGATAGACGTCCAGATGGATAGGTGTTTTTGTTTGATGATTCTGGTGTTATTGAGATGTCCAAAGAATATTCGGAAAAAGCAGTTAGTGCTGTTTATTGTTCATTGCCGTTCTGGCGCAGTCAGCGGGTATCTGGGGGTATCGCGTGCCTTTAATAAGGAAAGAGGTAAACGATAAGATCTCTGCATGCCATCTTGGGCTCTCTCCCGCAGCCAAACGTCAGCCGCACCTCTCTCTATCTCTACGTGAGCATGGTACGGATATTTCCAGAACGCGTGGACACAAGACCTGGGCTGTGTGGTTACTGTGTCAGTTTCTCCACCGCCTGAACGGCTGTTGTGATGGCGTACTGTTCCAGCGTCAGCGGAATGTGGCCAATTCCGGGCAGCAGGGTGACAGGCCAGGAGATTCCGAGACGTCTTAACTCAGGTTCAAGTTGATCTGTTTGGAAGGCTTCGTCATTTGCACCCGCGATCACGGCGCAGGGGCGTTGCACATTGCGCATGTTCTGCTGGTAGTCACGCTCCGGCTGAAAGTTCGAGGCAAGGTTGAAGGAGTAGGAGGGGGTCAGCAGGGATTTCGCCTCATCATTAAGGGCAAAGTTCAGCACGGTCAGATGGTTGAGTGCGGAAATATGGAAACCGTTGAGGATGCTCAGGGCGATGAGGCGAGGCAAGCCGACACGCACCCAGCCACCGCTGTTGGGCCTGTAGTTGGCGGCGGTGGGGCCAAGATAGGGGGAGAGCAGCAGATAGCTCTCGAACAGAGTTTGTCGCGTGCTGCCAGCAACACGCAGCACAAAGCCACCCCCTGACGAGAAGCCGACGAGTGTTGCAGGCTTGCCGGGGGCTACCGACTTGATGAAATCTTCCAGATCGTCTTCCAGTTGGCCTATGTAGGCAATGGTGCCTTTGTCGCCCGATGCGCCATGGCCGCGAATATCGAGGGCGTAGGCGTCATATCCCGCTTGCGAAAAGGCGCTCGCCATCTTGTGCATGCTCTGACTGCTGGCAGAAGAGCCGTGAACCAGTACCACGCTGCCCTTGACCTTGTTGTTCTTTGTATTGCCCTCTGCGCCATAGTGCCGATAGGCCAGCTGCGTGCCGTCACGCGCCGGGTATCTTGAGAGGGGTGGCATGTTGCTCCAGTCACTTCCCTTGAAAGGGTCGTTGATGCTGGCCATCGCCGGTGCCGAGCTCGGCCCGCCAAACAGCAGAGCCGCGGCCAGTATGACTAGGGTCAGTGATATCAACCCCACAGCAAACAGCAATCCTGCGCTCATCCTTGCACCTCGTTTGATATCGACACGGGCGTTGCCCTGATTTTGCTTATGCTGGCATTTCACTCGTTCGAACCTATCAGATGGCACCCGGTCTGCCAAATGATGGAATGAGACGATGAAAAACGGCCTGTGACCAAAAACCAAAAGGAAGTTCTTGGCCAGCCAGCGGGCGCTGCCGTTGGCGAGTGCAGCAAGGAGTGGTGGCATCATGGCTTTTCAAACCCGGCGCGGGCTGGTAAAACGGTCTCTTTCCATAATTAAAAGAGATGAGAGGGTGGAGATGGACAATCCGATCCGTGTGGCCGTGATGGGCTGTAATGGTCGTATGGGCAAGGTGCTGCTGGAGGCCATCACCAACACCGATGGCGTGGTGGTTGGTGCTGCGCTGGAGCGGCCGGGCTCGGCGGTGATCGGTCTCGATGCCGGTGAGCTCAATGGGCTGGGCCATCTCGGTGTGGCCATCAGCGACAGTCTGGACAAGGTGCGTGACGAGTTTGATCTCATCATCGACTTCACTCGTCCGGAGGTGACCCTGGCCAATCTTGCTTTTGCGCTGGCCCACCACAAGCAGATGGTGATCGGCACCACCGGTTTTGACGATGCAGGCAAGGCCGCCCTGAAAGAGGCGGGCAAGCAGATCGGTATCGTGTTCGCCTCCAACTACTCGGTCGGGGTCAACCTGGTGTTCAAGCTGCTGGAGCAGGCCGCCAAGGTGATGGGGGATTACACCGACATCGAGATCATCGAGGGCCACCATCGCCACAAGGTGGATGCGCCATCCGGTACTGCGCTCTCCATGGGGGAAGTGGTCGCCAAAACGCTGGGCCGGGATCTCAAGGAGTGCGCCGTCTATGGTCGCGAGGGGATCACTGGCGAGCGGGATCGCAACACTATCGGCTTTGCCACCATTCGCGCCGGCGATCTGGTGGGGGAGCACACCGTCATGTTTGCCGATATCGGCGAGCGGGTGGAGATCAGCCACAAGGCCTCCAGCCGCCTGACCTTCGCCAACGGTGCTGTGCGGGCGGGCAAGTGGCTTGGTCAGCAGGGTGCCGGTCTTTATGACATGCAGGATGTGCTCAATCTCAAGTGATGCCTCTGAGCGGCACTTTCGTACTACTGCTACCCCAGTGAAAAACCCCGGCTTGCCGGGGTTTTTGCTGTCAGTCAGCCAGAGTTTGTGTAAAAAGACACGCTATCGGCAATTTTTATCTGAATGCCTTATAAATCACACTATTGCGTTATCCACCAGATTTTCCCTTCCTGAATGTCATCACCAGGTAACAGATTTGAGCATCTTTATGGCTGATAAAGCCATTTTTTTACACCGATCGGAAAAGACTAAAAATTCAAACGCAGAAAAACGTTTTCCATTTTTCATGTTCACTTTTGTCATCTTAAAAGCGTTAAATTTGTCATTAATGTTTTTTGTGTAAAAATAAATGCCATTGTTTTAATTAGTTTTTTTGTTTGTTTTTGTCGCTATTGCTGGCTTGGTGTCATCTTTTGGTGGTGGTTTTTCATTTTCTTTCATGGGAGGGGGTTGCAAAGCGATTAAGTGCATAGATAATGGGTAATGTTGCTTTTTTATTGAATTTAGATGCATTTCATCTGAGAAAAGACGTTGAAATGCCACTTTTTTTAAGTAGAATGCGCCCAATTTGCCAGAAATCTGCCGGGTTCGAGTCCTGTCCAAGACCGGAACCGAGCCCGCAACACCCAGGTAAATTGCTGAATTTAAAGCTAAATAACTGGAGGTTGTCTTGAATCACACTGCATTGCTAGTGCTGGAAGATGGAACTGTATTCAAAGGCGTGTCGATAGGCGCCGAGGGATGTTCCGTTGGTGAAGTGGTTTTCAATACGTCGATGACGGGCTATCAGGAAATCCTCACCGATCCCTCTTATTCCCGTCAGATAGTCACCCTCACTTACCCCCATATAGGCAACACCGGCACCAACAGCGAAGATGAAGAGTCCAGTCAGATCCATGCTCAGGGATTGATCATCCGGGACCTTCCGATACTTGCCTCCAATTTCCGCAATCAGCAATCCCTCTCCGAATACCTCAAGTCTCACAACATCGTTGGCATCGCCGACATCGACACCCGTAAACTGACCCGCATCCTGCGCGAGAAAGGCGCTCAGGCTGGCTGCATTCTGGCCGGGAAACAGGTCGATGAAGCCTATGCTCTCGAACAGGCCCGCGCCTTCCCTGGTCTGAAGGGGATGGATCTGGCCAAAGAGGTGACGGTTGGTGAGGCGTACAACTGGACCGAAGGGAGCTGGCAGCTTGGCAAGGGTCACGTCACCCCGGATGCCGACCAGCTGAAATACCATGTGGTGGCTTACGACTTCGGCGTCAAGCGCAACATTCTACGGATGCTGGTTGACCGTGGCTGCCGCCTGACCGTGGTACCGGCCAAGACCCCGGCCGCCGAGGTACTGGCGATGAACCCGGATGGCATCTTCCTCTCCAACGGCCCCGGCGACCCCGAGCCGTGCGACTACGCCATCGAGGCCATCAAGGCTTTCCTTAATACCAACACGCCGGTGTTCGGCATCTGTCTGGGTCACCAGCTGCTGGGTCTGGCCTCCGGTGCCAAGACCGTCAAGATGAAGTTTGGCCACCACGGCGCCAACCATCCGGTGAAGAGCCTCGATGACAACACCGTCATGATCACCGCTCAGAACCACGGCTTTGCGGTAGACGAGAACAGCCTGCCGGATTGCCTGCGCGCCACCCACGTCTCCCTGTTCGATGGTTCCCTGCAAGGTATCCATCGCACCGACCGTCCGGCCTTCAGCTTCCAGGGGCACCCCGAAGCGAGCCCGGGCCCGCACGACTGTGCCGGTCTTTTTGACCACTTTATTGAATTGATTAAGCAGTATCGCGCCTAAGAAATAGAGGAAAGAGTTTCATGCCAAAACGTAACGACCTTCAGAGCATCCTGATCCTCGGCGCCGGCCCCATCGTCATCGGCCAAGCCTGCGAATTTGACTACTCCGGCGCCCAGGCGTGCAAAGCCCTGCGCGAGGAGGGCTACCGCGTCATTCTGGTCAACTCCAACCCGGCCACCATCATGACCGACCCGGAGATGGCAGACGCCACCTACATCGAGCCCATCACCTGGGAAGTGGTGCGCGAGATCATCAAGAAAGAGCGCCCGGACGCCATCCTGCCCACCATGGGTGGCCAGACTGCGCTCAACTGCGCACTGGCACTGGAGAAGCATGGCGTGCTGGCCGAGTTCGGTGTCGAGATGATCGGTGCCACCGCCGACGCCATCGACAAGGCCGAAGATCGCTCCCGCTTTGACAAGGCGATGCGCAGCATTGGCCTGGAGTGCCCGCGTGCCGGCATCGCCCACAACATGGAAGAGGCGTGGGGCGTGCAGCAGATGGTCGGCTTCCCCTGCATCATCCGTCCCTCCTTTACCATGGGCGGCTCGGGTGGCGGCATCGCCTACAACACCGAAGAGTTCGTCGAGATCTGCGAGCGCGGTCTGGATCTCTCCCCGACCAAAGAACTGCTCATCGACGAGTCGCTGATCGGCTGGAAAGAGTACGAGATGGAAGTGGTGCGGGATCGCAACGACAACTGCATCATCGTCTGCGCCATCGAAAATTTCGACCCCATGGGTATCCACACCGGTGACTCCATCACGGTCGCGCCAGCCCAGACGCTGACCGACAAGGAGTACCAGCTGATGCGCAACGCCTCCATGGCGGTGCTGCGCGAAATCGGTGTCGAGACCGGCGGCTCCAACGTCCAGTTCGGTATCAACCCGAAAGATGGCCGCATGGTCATCATCGAGATGAACCCGCGGGTGTCGCGCTCCTCTGCGCTGGCCTCCAAGGCGACCGGTTTCCCCATCGCCAAGATCGCCGCCAAGCTCGCCATCGGTTACACCCTCGACGAGCTGATGAACGACATCACCGGCGGCCGTACTCCGGCCTCCTTCGAGCCGGCCATCGACTACGTGGTCACCAAGGTGCCGCGCTTCAACTTCGAAAAATTCGCCGGTGCCAACGACCGTCTGACGACCCAGATGAAGTCGGTCGGTGAAGTGATGGCCATCGGCCGCAACTTCCAGGAGTCCCTGCACAAGGCGCTGCGCAGCCTCGAAACCGGCAAAACCGGCTTCGACCCCATGGTTGACCTCAATGCCCCGGACTCCCTGACCCGCATCCGTCACGAGCTGCAGGACGCCGGTAGCGACCGTATCTTCTACATCGCCGATGCATTCCGCGCCGGTCTCTCCATGGATGGCATCTTCAAGCTGACCAAGATTGACCCTTGGTTCCTGGTACAGATTGAAGACTTGGTGAAACTGGAAGAAGAGGTGAAAGAGCGCGGCATGGCCGGTCTCGATGCCGACTTCCTGCGCGCCCTCAAGCGCAAAGGCTTTGCCGATGCCCGTCTGGCCAAGATCCTCGGTGTGGCCGAAGGGGAAGTGCGCAAGCTGCGTGCCCGCCACAACATCTTCCCGGTCTACAAGCGGGTCGATACCTGCGCCGCCGAGTTCGCCACCAACACCGCCTACATGTACTCCAGCTATGACGAGGAGTGCGAAGCGGCCCCGAGCAGCCGTGACAAGATCATGATCATCGGTGGCGGCCCGAACCGTATCGGTCAGGGTATCGAGTTCGACTACTGCTGCGTGCACGCGGCGCTGGCCCTGCGCGAAGACGGTTACGAGACCATCATGGTCAACTGCAACCCGGAGACCGTCTCCACCGATTACGACACTTCGGATCGACTCTACTTCGAGCCGGTGACCCTGGAAGATGTGCTGGAAATCGTGCGCATCGAAAAACCCAAGGGCGTCATCGTTCAGTACGGTGGCCAGACCCCGCTGAAACTGGCCCGTGCACTGGAAGCCAACGGCGTGCCGATTATCGGTACCAGCCCGGATGCCATCGACCGCGCCGAAGACCGTGAGCGTTTCCAGTCTGCTGTCGAGCGCCTCGGCCTCAAGCAGCCGGAAAACGGCACCGTCACCGCGCTGGAGCAGGCCGTGCTGCTGGCCGAGCGCATTACCTACCCGCTGGTGGTTCGCCCCTCCTACGTGCTGGGTGGCCGCGCCATGGAAATCGTCTATGACGAGCAGGATCTGCGTCGCTACTTCGCCGAGGCGGTGAGCGTCTCCAACGAATCGCCAGTGCTGCTGGATCGCTTCCTGGACGATGCGACCGAGCTGGACGTGGATGCCATCTGCGACGGCACCGATGTAGTCATCGGCGGCATCATGGAGCACATCGAGCAGGCCGGTATCCACTCCGGTGACTCCGGTTGCTCCCTGCCTCCCTATACCTTGTCCAAGAAAATTCAGGACGAGATCCGCGAGCAGGTGCGCAAGCTGGCGCTGGAGCTCGGCGTTATCGGCCTGATGAACGTGCAATTCGCGGTCAAGGGCGATGACATCTACCTCATCGAAGTGAACCCGCGTGCCGCCCGTACCGTGCCGTTCGTCTCCAAGGCGACCGGTGCCCCGCTGGCCAAGATTGCCGCCCGCGTGATGGCCGGTCAGTCGCTGCAAGAACAGGGCTTCACCAAAGAGATCATCCCGCCCTACTACTCGGTGAAAGAGGTGGTACTGCCGTTCGCCAAGTTCCCGGGGGTTGACCCGCTGCTGGGGCCAGAGATGCGCTCCACCGGTGAGGTAATGGGGGTGGGCAGCAGCTTTGCCGAGGCCTATGCCAAGGCGCAGTTGGGTGCCAACCACGCCGTACCGAAAGAGGGTCGTGCCCTCTTGTCAGTGCGTCACAGCGACAAGGCGCAGGTGGTCGACTTGGCCGCCAAGCTGCTGGAGCTGGGTTACGAGCTGGATGCCACTCACGGCACCGCGGTCGCGCTGGGTGAAGCGAGCATCAACCCGCGTTTGGTCAACAAGGTGCACGAAGGTCGCCCGCACATTCTCGACCGCATCAAGAATGGCGAGTACACCTACATCGTCAACACCGCCGAAGGGCGGGTGGCGATCCAGGACTCCAAGCAGCTGCGTCGCGCCGCCTTGCAAAACAAAGTGGCTTACACCACCACCATGAATGAGGCGTTTGCCACCTGCATGGCCATCAGCGTGGATGCCACCGCCAACGTCAACTCGGTGCAGGAGCTGCACCAGAAGGTGAAAAACCGCTAAGAGTTTGCAGCGGGCATCAGCCCGACTTGCCAGACGACCAACCCCCGCCAGCGATGGCGGGGGTTTCTTTTTATCAGGCGCTCACCGTTCGGTTCGGGCCGGGTGAATCCTTGAAGAAGGTCATGTCTTCCGCATCGCAGACAACGGATGGCGCGTGGGGTGGCAAAAGCTGGCAAGGGGAGGGGATGCTGCGAGCGCGGGTTTCAACTGCAGCAGGCAATCCTCTACAATGGCCCCACTTTGCTTGTCAGTGCAGTGCCAGCGGCGCTGCCTGTAGGGCCAACAAAAAATGGACATGCTTATGACCGCTTTGCCTTCCTGTCGTCTTCTTGCCTTCTGCTCTGCCTTGTTGCTGGCTGGTTGTGCCAGTGATCCCGCCTCCGCGCCCACCAAAGAGGCGAGCGTGAGCAACCCCAAAACGCCGCCTGCCATGCAGCCGCGCAAACCGGCGGATATGAAGAGCCGCATCGTGCGCTTCTTGCCCCGTCAGGTGCCTGACAAACAGGGGTGGGCCAACGACGTGGTGACGGCGCTCACCACCCAGGGGGTGACGGTCAATGATCACAATGTCTGTAGCGTGCTGGCGGTGGCGGAGCAGGAAGCCACTTATCAGGCCGACCCCGTGGTGCCGGGCCTTGGCAAGATCGCCTGGAAAGAGATCAACTCACGGGCAGCCAAGCTGCTGATCCCCGAATTTATGGTGCGGGCCGCGCTCTCCATCAACTCGCCCACCGGCAAGAGCTATGCCGAGCGGATCGACAAGTTGCGTACCGAACGGGAGATGAGTGAAATCTTTGAAGATATGATCAGCATGCTGCCGATGGGCAAGACGCTGTTTGGCAACCTCAACCCGGTGCATACTGGTGGCCCGATGCAGGTGAGCATCGCCTTTGCCGAGGCCAACGCCCGTGGCTACCCCTATCCAATCAAGGATTCCATCCGCCACGAAGTCTTTACCCGTCGCGGCGGCATCTGGTTTGGCACCAAGCATATCTTCGGTTATGAAGCGGAGTACCCCGATACCCTCTACCGCTTTGCCGATTTCAACGCTGGCTGGTACGCCAGTCGCAATGCCGCCTTTCAGGCCGCCGTCAGCCGTTTGAGCGGCAAAACTCTGGCGCTGGACGGGGATCTGATCCGCTATGACTCGGATCTGCCGGGCAACACCGAGCTTGCCGTCTACACCCTCGCCAACCGGGTCAATATGAGCACGCAGGCGATCCACCAGAGCCTGCGCAAAGGGGATACCGCCGAATTTGCCGAGACCGATCTCTACCATCGCATCTTTACCCTGGCCGACAAGCAAGCGGGCAAGCGACTGCCCCGCGCCATCCTGCCCGGCATTCAGCTAAAGAGTCCGAAAATTACCCGCAACCTCACCACCGCCTGGTTTGCCAAGCGGGTGGATGATAGAGAACAACGCTGCGTGCGGCAGATGGCGACTATTCGCTAAGAAGCATCAAGGGCGGCCAATTGGCCGCCCTTGATGTCAGGGGACGTTTGCCCTTGTGTGGCAGTTCATGCCTTGCTGTTCCCTGTGAGATTTACAATGAATCTGCATTTGGGGTATCCACTGCATTCCCAAAACCGATTGCCTCGGTTATCCCCACGTTTGGCGGCACGCAATACCATCAGATTGCCGCATCTGGGGCATAGTGGATTTGCTTGGGTGAGCGATTCGATGGTGATTGGTGCGGCGTTCACCACCTGATTGACGACAGACATTGCAGCTACGGATAAAGGTGGGTGGGGAACCTCGCTGTGACGGGCTTTCAACTGCGCCACATGCTGTTTATGGGTCTGCCAATTGGCGGCCAGTCGTCCTCGCTGGATGGTGTCGATCACTCTGGTGACTTCGGCAGGGGTCAGCACCTGAGTGGTTTTACTCTTGATATAGCGAATAAGCCCGCGGTTCATCACGTTATCCGGCATGGGGGTTTTAAAGGTGCAGTCGCCAATAAAGTAGATAATCGAATGGAGCTGATGATCAGCAAGACCCAGCAAGGATTTGAGCGTCATCAGGTGCAGATAGTTTTGGCGCAGGGGATTTTGAAAGGTATGTCTGCGGCGATAGAGCTGCTGGGTCCAGCTCTTGTGGGCTGGATTGCCAAATATCCACCCCTTGATGTTCTTGGTCTCGATCACAAATAGCCCGAAGCGCGAGACGAGCACATGGTCGATCTGGGTAGTTCCCTGCGGGGTAGGCAGCGTAACATCCTTGAGCAGATGGTACTCCCGCTGGTCGAGAAACAGCCGGATGCCCAAGTTGATAAATGCCTCCCCATCCATCCCCTTAAACCTGGGCGTTTTGATCAGGGTGGCAATCAGCAGAAGGGGCAGCAGATACCAGAGCTGGCCCAGCAGAACCGCAATAACAGGTGTGAAGTCCATTTCAACGCTGTCGTCTGATGTGCAATGGCCACATGTTAACAGTGGGTTCAACAAGCTTGTGTGATCTATGACGCTACTACTCTGCCCGCGCCTGCATTGTTCTGTTTGTTACCCGGTGACGAGATAGTTCAATCGTAAAACCAGATTGAATTGAACTTTTTTATTCGGTTTTTTAAGTGGGTGGTGGGGGGTAGGCTAGTCTCAACTGCGAAGCGAAGGGTTTCGCCGTCATTATGACCACAATGAGGATCTGAAGATGGACAAACACGCTAGCGGGGCCGGTCAGTGCCCCTTTGCCCACGGTGCCAATACCTCTGCCAGCCAGGAGCATCAAGTCTGGTGGCCCAATGCCCTCAACCTCGACATCCTGCATCAGCATGACCGCAAGACCAATCCGATGGATGAGGCTTTCGATTATGCCGACGCCTTCAACAGCCTCGATTACGATGCCCTCAAGGCCGATCTCCATGCCCTGATGACCGACAGCCAGCCCTGGTGGCCGGCCGACTGGGGCCACTATGGCGGCCTGATGATCCGCATGGCCTGGCACTCCGCCGGCAGCTATCGCGCTACCGACGGCCGTGGCGGTGCCAACACCGGCAACCAGCGCTTCGCTCCTCTCAACAGCTGGCCAGACAACGGCAACCTCGACAAGGCGCGTCGTCTGCTGTGGCCGATCAAACAGAAGTACGGCAACAAGATCTCCTGGGCTGACCTGATGATCCTGGCGGGCAATGTCGCCTATGAATCCATGGGGCTCAAGACCTTCGGCTTTGCCGGTGGCCGCGAGGATATCTGGCATCCGGAAAAAGATGTCTATTGGGGCTCCGAGAAGGAGTGGCTGGCGCCGAGCGGCAGCGAAGGGAGCCGTTACAGCGGCGAACGGGATCTGGAGAACCCGCTGGCGGCGGTGATGATGGGGCTGATTTACGTCAACCCGGAAGGGGTGGATGGCAACCCGGATCCCCTGAAAACCGCCCACGACATGCGCGTTACCTTTGCCCGCATGGGGATGAATGACGAAGAGACCGTCGCCCTCACCGCCGGTGGCCACACCGTCGGCAAGGCCCACGGCAACGGCAGCGCTGCCAAACTGGGGCCCGCTCCCGAAGGGGCCGATGTGCACGAGCAGGGGCTGGGCTGGATCAACCACGAGAGCCGCGGCATCGGTCGTGATACGGTGACCAGCGGCCTTGAAGGGGCCTGGACCAGCAACCCGACCCGCTGGGACAACGGCTACTTCAAGATGCTGCTGGGCCACGACTGGTGGATCAAGAAGAGCCCGGCCGGTGCCTGGCAGTGGGAGCCCGTCGCCATCAAGGAGGAAGATCGTCCGGTGGACGTGGAAGACCCCTCCATCCGCTGCAACCCCATCATGACCGATGCGGACATGGCGCTGCGCTTTGACCCCGTATACCGGGAGATCTCCGAGCGCTTTGCCGCGGATCAGGCGCTCTTCTCCGACGCCTTTGCCCGCGCCTGGTTCAAGCTGACTCACCGCGACATGGGGCCGCGCAGCCGCTATCTGGGGCCGGAAGTGCCGAGCGAAGTCATGGTGTGGCAGGATCCGGTTCCGGCGGTGGATTACCAGCTCTCTGACAAAGAGGTGAGTGAGATCAAGGCCAAACTGCTGGCCTGCGGCGTGGCGCCA
This sequence comes from Aeromonas sp. 55A, assembly GCF_051919665.1. NCBI lineage: Bacteria > Pseudomonadati > Pseudomonadota > Gammaproteobacteria > Aeromonadales > Aeromonadaceae > Aeromonas > Aeromonas sp. 55A. The sequence goes on from NZ_JBQBEH010000008.1 coordinate 3,163,220, forward strand.
GCCGATTTGATCGCCACCGCATGGGACAGTGCCCGCACCTTCCGCGGCTCCGATTATCGCGGCGGAGCCAACGGTGCTCGCATCCGCCTCGCGCCGATGAAAGAGTGGGAAGGCAACGAGCCCGCTCGCCTCGGGAAGGTGCTCAACGCCCTGATCGCCCTGCAGGCCACCCTGAGCAAGCCGGTCAGCATCGCCGACCTGATTGTGCTGGGGGGCAGCGCCGCGGTGGAGCAGGCGGCCAGACTTGCCGGCGTCGATATCGTCGTCCCTTTTGCGCCTGGCAGGGGCGATGCCAGCGCCGAACAGACCGATGCCGAGTCGTTCGCCTTCCTCGAGCCGGTGCACGACGGTTTCCGCAACTGGCAGAAGGGGCACTACAAGGTGCAGCCGGAGGAGATGCTGCTCGACCGTGCCCAGTTGCTGGGGCTTACCGCCCGCGAGATGACTGTGCTGGTCGGCGGTATGCGGGTGCTTGGCACCAACCATGGCGGGTCGGCCCACGGCGTCTTTACCGACCGGGTCGGGGTGCTCAGCAACGACTTCTTCGTCAACCTGACCGACATGGCCTATAGCTGGCAGCCGACTGGCCGCAACAGTTACCAGATCGTGGATCGCCAGAGCGGTGCGGTGAAGTGGACTGCTACCCGGGTTGATCTGGTGTTTGGCTCCAACTCGGTGCTGCGTGCCTACGCCGAGGTCTATGCCCAGCAAGATGGCAAGGAGAAGTTCGTCCGAGACTTCGTCAAGGCCTGGGTCAAGGTGATGAACAATGACCGTTTCGATCTGAAATAAGTCACTTCAACCTGAATGAGAACGCCAGCCGCAAGGCTGGCGTTTTTTATGGTGGCGGTGATAGCTGCATGATGCGACTCGGAGGGTGGCCCTCTGGCAGCCCGGGTTAGAAGCTCATGGCCAGCCCGATGGAATAACCGCTGGTGTTGTGGCTGAACATGTAGCGGGCAACCAGCCGGGTACGGGTGACAATGATGTCGTACTTGCTGCTGTCCAGCTCCAGACCGGCGCCGATGGAGTTGAGGGAGTCAAAGCCAAGCAACCCCCGTTGCTCCCCCAGATATGCGGTATGAGCCCCCTCCAGTACATAGCGCACCGGTCTGTCGAGCAGGGTCCAGTGGAACAGCGGGGCGCGGCGGCGCAGATAGAGGCCGAGGTTCTCCGCCTCGGCGTGACCACGGACGCTGGTCGAGGTGCCGCCAAAGCTCTGCAGGTGCTGATAGGAGTAGCGCAGTTCGGCATCTATGTCCTGGGCCGGTGAAAAGAGTTCGTAATCGAGCATCAGCGAGCCACCCAGCCCGTACATATTGAGCTGACCCCCATCGAGAAAGTCCAGCGAGTAGCCCTTGGTACGATCCAGCAGCCAGTTGCCGATCCGCAGGTCACTGGCCATGGTACCGAGCGAGACGTTGGCTATGGGGCGCAGCACCCAGTGGCCGCCACGCGGATCTTTGTGAAGGGTGACATCCCAGCCGATCCCGCCCGAGGCGGTCAGGCTATTCCACTTGGTCGGTATGGTGCGACTTTCGGTACCATTGCTTATCACAAACTGGGGGTCGTAGCGGCTGTAGCCCAGCGCCCCCTCCAGATAGATGGGCACGGCTTCGCTCAGGGTTGCGCCGCCTCCCAGTTGCCCCATGTTGAGCGCAGAAGATTGGCCAGTGCTGCTGCCGATGTCCAGGTTGCTGGCGGTGATGTCCGGCACCACGCTGAAAGTCATCAGCGAGATCACCGCATTGGCCCGTTTTTGCGCCCAGTCCTCCTCCTGATCGTCAAGGTTGTTACTGGCCGCGAGTGACGCCATGGGCAGGGTCGCCGCGAAGAGGGCGCAACCCAGACGGTAAAGCGGGCAGAGCGGGTGTTTCATGGCTGGATTCCCCAAACAAGCGACCTCCTGTCGACCTGATCTACTGTAGCGAGTTTCTCTCTGGCTGTCTCGACCTGACCATTGGGCTGGGCTATGGGGGGGCTGCGTGGCCATCTACAGAAAATGGTTGATGCAGCTCATGGTTCTGGCCAATGGCAGATGTCGTCAGCGGCATAAGCGAGCAGGCCGGATATAATCAACGCGTTGATAAAAATGACAGGAGTGCGGGATGAACAGACTCGGATTGGCCGGCAAGATGTTGCTGGCAATTTGCCTGCCGTTATTGGCGCTGCTGTTTTTCGCCAGCCACTACGCATACGACAGATATCGGGTGACCCATGAGATGACGCAAGCCCTGCAGCAGCTGACTGTGGTCGAACGCAGCGCCCAGTTGGTGCACGAGCTGCAAAAGGAGCGTGGCATGTCGGCGGGGTTTATCGGCTCTGAAGGGCGCAAATTTGCAGATGCCCTGCCACGTCAGCGGCAACAGGTTGATGAAGCCATTCATCGCTTTCAGGGGTTGGAGAGGGAGGTTGCCCACGAGCAGGTGGATCTGGCTTTGCGCGAGTTGATGGGGATCCGCGATCAGGTGGACAAACTGGCCATAGAGGCCCCCCGTCAGGTCGCCTTTTATAGCCAGTTGATTGCTTCTCTGCTCAAGGTCGTGGATGAGATTAGTCTGCGTAGCCAGGATGCCGCTATTGCCTTGCAGACCAATGCCTACGCCGCATTTTTGCAAAACAAGGAGCGTATGGGGATGGAGCGGGCGACACTCAGCAATGTCTTTGCCAAAGGGAGTTTCACCCCGGCTACCTTGCAGCAATTTATGTCCCTGCTCGCTGCCCAGCAGAGCTATCTGGAGCGTTTTCGCGCCGTGGCAAGCGAGCCGCGCGACGCCTGCTTGAGCAAATTGAGAAGAGTCCGGTGATGGCAGAGGTCGCGAAATATGAGCAGCTCGCCCTCGGCAAGATGACCGAGGGGAGCTTTGGCGTCGATCCGGAGCGCTGGTTTGCCGTGAGCACCGAGAAGATCGACCAGCTCAAACAGGGCGAAGATCAGCTCTTCCAGCAGTTGTTCGAACGGGTTGAGCAGATGCAGGGAGAGAGTCAGCGCAACTTCTGGTGGGGGGCTATGGCGGTTCTGTGCTGCCTGCTGTTGACTACCCTCATCAGTTGGAAGGTGCTGCGGGATGTGCATCTGGGCTTCGTCGCTCTGCATCGCACCTTTTCACGGCTCGTCAATGACAATGATCTGACGGTGAGGGTCAACTGGCAATCGGGTGACGAGCTTGGGGCATTGGCGCGGGATCTCAACCACTTTCTGCAGCATCTGGAAGGCTTGTTGCTGGAGGTGCGCCGCTCCTGTGAGATATTGACCCGTAGTGCCAGCAACTCCAGCGAGGTGATTGCCGAAGTGAATGAAGGTGTGGTGCGTGGCGTCGGTCAGGTTGAACTGGTTGCCACCGCCGCAACGGAAATGGCTTCGACGGTGGCCGAAATTGCTCGCAATGCGACCCAGACCTCACTGGCGACCCAGCAGGCCATTGGCCGTGCCCGGCAGGGGGACAAGGAGGTGGATCAGACTATCGCCGCCATCGAGCAGGTGGCTGGCACCCTCGACGAGACCCGGCTGTTGGTCAACAACCTGCATCAGGATACCGAGTCCGCCGTCGAGGCACTCAACCTCATCAAGCAGATCTCCGATCGCACCAATCTGTTGGCCCTCAATGCCGCCATTGAGGCAGCCCGTGCCGGTGAGTCGGGGCGCGGCTTTGCCGTGGTCGCCGATGAGGTTCGTTCACTGGCTGCCCGTACCCAGCAGGCGGCAGATGATATCGAACAGATGCTCTCCCGTTTGCGGGCTGGAGCCCGTCAGGCGGTGGTGGCCATGCAGTCGGGCAGCGAGCAGGCGGGCCTCAGCGTCAGTGAAGCGCAGCGGGCGGGTCACGAGCTGACCGACATCGTCAATGAGGTGCGCAAGGTGAGTGACATGACGGCGCAGGTGGCTACCGCAACCGAGCAGCAGCGCTACGTAACGGACGATATCCAGCACAACGTAATGACCATCCGCGAAGTGTACGAGGCCCATCGCCAGCACTCGGTCACCCTGCAGCAGAATAGTGTCGAACTGGATCAGTTGGCACGGGAGCTGGCTGGACGAATTGCCAGCTTCAAGTTGATAGAGAGAGCCTCTCCCCACTGATCCATTTGCGCTAAAGCTTGTCCCTCCCTGGCCGATACCCCTTGTGAGATCGTGTGGAGGGCAAGCAATTGAACGCTTGGGTGTTGGGGTTGGTCAGCATATCCGTGAGTATGCAGTTACAGGCTGGGGTCACCGAATTTGGTGCCGGTCTGGATCAATCCGTCTGGCGTTTGACCTCCGATACCCAGATTGAGTGTCGCCTCGAGCATCCTATTCCCAACTGGGGAACAGGGGCTTTTGTCAGCCGCGCCGGGCGCAAGATCAACCTCGACTTCGAGCTCAAGGGCAAGCGGCCACAGGCCCAGACCCAGACGGTGAGCCTTGGCATCATGCCGCCGGTATGGCGCCCGGGGATAGCCGGGCGAGAAGTGAGTCAACTGCGCTTCTATCAGCAGTTCGATGGGCTGGTGGAGGGGCAAACCGCCTGGACCATGCTCGACGAGCTGGAGGGGGGGCGGATGCCGACCTTCCAGTATCGGGACTGGTATCGCCAGAACCGCGCGGTGCGGGTGTCGCTGTCGTCGGTCAACTTTCGGGTCAAATATCAGGCCTTTATCGACTGCCTGAGCGGGCTCTTGCCCTACAGCTTCAACGACATCGCCTTTAGCGTGCTTACCTATGACAAGAATAGCGATCAGCTCTCCATCCCCTCCAAGCGGCGGCTGGCGATGATCAGCGAGTTTATCAAGGCGGACAAGAGCATCGACGTGGTGGTGATCGATGCCTACAGCGACAGCTATGGCGGCCGCTGGCCGAACCTGAAACTCTCCGAGAAGCGGGCCGATGCCATCAAGAAGGTGTTTGTCGATCTGGGGATCGATCCCGGCAAGATCTCGGTGGAGGGGCATGGCGAGAAGCAGCACGTCGCCTCCAACGAAACGGAGCAGGGGCGTGCCAAAAACCGGCGAGTGGTGATCAGCATGGGGCGTAACGGCGAGATCTAGCGCCGTCCCCGGTCAGAGAAGCATAAAAAAAGAGCGCATCTGCGCTCTTTTTTGATCCTGCCATTCGGCAGCGGGAATCGGATAGCTTAGAAGCTGTCACCCAGGCCGGTACCGGCATCTTTCTTGGCGATCAGTTCAATCTTGTAACCGTCCGGATCTTCGACGAAGGCGATCACGGTGGTGCCGCCTTTAACCGGGCCCGGCTCGCGGGTGATCTTGGCACCGGCGGCGCGCAGCGCTTCGCAGGTGGCATAGATGTCGTCCGCTTCCAGCGCGATGTGGCCGTAGGCAGAGCCCAGTTCGTACTCGCTCACCCCCCAGTTGTAGGTCAGCTCGATCACCGCTTCATCTTTCTCGTCACCGTAGCCGACGAAGGCCAGGGTGTACTTGTACTCGCTGTTCTCGCTCTTGCGCAGCAGCTTCATGCCGAGGACGCGGGTGTAGAAGTCGATGGAGCGTTGCAGATCGCCGACACGCAGCATGGTATGCAGAATTCTCATTGCTCAGTTCTCCGGGTTGGTGATGTGTACTGCTTTCAATCTCGGTTGCGAGGCTATCAGTTCTCGGGATAGACCTTCTCTTTGTACTCGCAGAGGTCCTCGATGATACAGGAACCACAACGGGGCTTGCGAGCCAGACAGGTGTAACGCCCGTGCAGGATGAGCCAGTGGTGGACATCAAGCTTGAACTCGGCGGGCACCACTTTAAGCAGCTTCTCCTCCACCTGATCCACGTTCTTGCCTACCGCAAAGCCGGTGCGGTTGGAGACCCGGAAGATATGGGTATCGACGGCGATGGTGGGCCAGCCAAAGGCGGTGTTGAGCACCACGTTGGCGGTCTTGCGGCCGACGCCGGGCAGGGCTTCCAGCGCTTCTCGGTTCTCCGGCACCTCGCCGCCGTGGCGCTCCAGCAGGATGGCGCAGGTCTTGATGACGTTCTCGGCCTTGGTGTTGAAGAGGCCAATGGTCTTAATGTACTCCTTGAGCCCGTCCACCCCGAGATCCAGCATCGCCTGCGGGGTGTTGGCCACCGGATAGAGCTTGTCGGTCGCCTTGTTGACGCTGACATCGGTCGCCTGCGCCGAGAGCAGCACGGCGATCAGTAGCTCGAACGGCGAGTTGAAGTTGAGCTCTGTGGTGGGGTGGGGATTGTTTTCCCGCAGTCGCTCGAGGATATCTCTGCGTTTCTGGTTGTTCATGCCTTGCGTCCGATCATAGCTCGGTCGCCCGGACGCGAGCCGGGGCAACGTTGCAGTGGGCTACGGTAGCGGCCTGTTTGCGGTCCCGCCAGTCGTTGATGGCGTTCTTGGCGGCGATCAACAGCCCCAGCCCGATAAAGCCGCCCGGCGGCAAAATCGCCAGCAGCAGGCTGGCATCGGCGTGGAACAGCTCGACGCGCAGGGATTTGGCCCACTCGCCCAGCAGCAGCTCGGCGCCATCAAACAGGGTGCCCATGCCGATGATCTCGCGCATGCCGCCCAGTACCAGCAGCACCAGGGTAAAGCCAAGGCCCATCATCAGGCCATCGAGGGCCGCCAGCAGCGGCGGGTTCTTGGAGGCATAGGCCTCGGCGCGGCCGATGATGACGCAGTTGGTGACGATCAGGGCGATAAAGATGCCGAGCGCCTGATAGAGGCCATAGGTGTAGGCGTTCATCAGCAGCTGTACGCTGGTCACCAGCGAGGCGATGATCATCACATAGACCGGGATGCGAATATCCTTCGGCACCCAGTTGCGCACCAGCGAGACGGCGAGGTTTGAGCAGACCAGCACTGCCATGGTGGCAAGGCCCAGCCCTAGCGCATTGGTAAAGGTGGAGGAGACGGCGAGGGTCGGGCAGAGCCCCAGCACCTGCACCAGCGAGGGGTTGTTCTTCCACAGCCCCTGACTCATCAGCTCCTTGAGCTCGCCCTTGCGGCTTTCCAGCTCGGCAAGCGGGGTTGCGCCCGTTTCAATCTGTTCCATCTGGTTCATGATGGCTCGACTCCGTTAGTTCGCCGCCGGACAAGCCGGGGCGTTGCTGAGCAGTTCGGGTTGCTCCTGCTGCAGTTTAAGCAGGTTCTTCACCGCCTTGACCACGGCTCGCGGGGTGATGGTGGCGCCGGTAAAGGCATCGAACTCGCCGCCATCCTTCTTCACCGCCCACTGGGGCTCGTTGTCATGGGTCAGGAATTTTCCGGCAAAGCTGTTGATCCAGTCCGATTTCTTCAGCTCGATCTTGTCACCGAGGCCCGGGGTCTCGTTGTGAGCGAGCACGCGCACGGCTGTGATGGTGCCCTTGGCATCAAAGCCCGCCACGATGCGGATCGCCCCGCTGTAGCCATCCGGCGCGATCGCCTCCAGCGCATAGCCGGTTACCACGCCATTTTTGCTGGCGGTATAGAGGGCCTGCGGCTGATCGCTGCCGAGATACTTCCTGCTGGTCACCTGCTTGCAGCTGGCCACCAGATCGTTGTCATAGCTTCCCTCCGGCAGCAATACCGAGAGGGTCTGCTGTTTCTCCAGCTGCTGCTGGTGGGCGATTTTATCCTTGGTCAGTTCGTTGGTCAGTACCACCAGCGCGGTACAGCCGAGCGCGAACATCGCCAGAATAAGGCCGTTCTTGCGCATGCTCTTTAACATGTCCGGGCTCCGTCAGCTGTGATGGGGGAAAAGGGCAGAAACATCATTGGCGACGAGCTCCATACACTTTCGGGCGAGTCAGGCTGTCAATAAACGGCACACAAAGGTTGGCCAGCAGCACGGCAAAGGCGAACGCATCGGGATAGCCGCCAAAGCGGCGGATGATGTAGACCAGCACCCCGATCAGCACGCCATAGACCAGTCGGCCGCGCGGCGTGGTGCAGGCACTGACTGGATCGGTGGCGATAAAGAAGGCCCCCAGCATGGTCGCGCCGCTAAAGAGATGGAACATGGGCGTGGCAGTCGCATCCGGGCTTACCAGATAGCCGATGGTGGAGGCCGCCAGCAGGGCACCGAGAATCGCGGTGGGAATGCGCCAGTTGATCACTTTCTGTTGCAGCAGGAACAGGCCGCCCAGCAGATAGCCGAGGTTGACCCAGCTCCAGCCGATTCCGCCCCAACCCTCAAACAGCGGGCCGCTCAGGATCTCGCCGGTGGTGAGACCCTGAGTCAGGCCGGTTTTCAGGGTATCGAGGGGGGTCGCCATGGTGAGACCATCCACCCCCTGCTTGAGCTGGGCCATGCTGTAGCCGTCGAGGCTAAAGCCGGTAAAGATCACCGACGCCGCATCACCAAAGCCGAGGCTGTAGGCGCGCACGCTCTCCGGCGGCAGCCAGCTGGTCATCTGCACCGGGAAGGAGACCAGCAGCAGCACATAGGCGACCATGGCCGGGTTGAACAGGTTCTGACCCAGTCCGCCGTAAAGGTGTTTGGCGACAATGATGGCAAAGGCAGTGCCCACCACCAGCATCCACCACGGCAGCAGCGGCGGCAGGGAGAGACCGATCAGCACGGCGGTGACCGCCGCACTGCCATCCATCAGGGCAGGCTTGATGGCGCGGCCCCGCAGCTTGAGCACCAGCGCCTCGCACAGCAGCGCAGTGACCAGCGCCAGCAGGATCTGGATAAAGGAGCCCCAGCCGAAGAACCAGGTCTGGGCCAGCAAGCCCGGCATGCAGGCCAGGATCACCAGCAGCATCAGGGTTCGGGTCTGTTTGCGGTTATGGGCAAACGGCGCAGTCGCAATATTGAACATGAGTCTGTCGATTACCTTGTGGTTGTTCGGTCGGCTGACGGGGCATCTTCCGCGGCAGTCTCTGCTGCTCTGGCCGCCTCGGCCGCCAGCTTCTTCGCCTTGGCGCGGGCCACCGCGGCTGCAATGGCCGCTTTTTTCGGATCAACCGGGGCATCAGCCACAGGGGCGCTCGCTTCAGGCGCGGCAGTGACGGCAAGTGGTTGCTCACTGCTGGCTGCATCGCTTTGCATCGGCTCGGCCGGTGCGCGCTCACCCTCAGTTCCGGCATTTTCTACCTCAGCACTGGTACTTGCGCTCTGCTGGGCCAGTTTTTTGGCCTTGGCCCGGGCGATGGCAGCGGCGATAGCGGCCTTCTTGGGATCGACCGCTGCACTTGCAGCCGTATCGCTGTGGCTGGTGGTTACTTCGCTCTTGGCTAGCGCCACGTCGCGGGTCTCCGCGCTTGCTGATAGCTCACCTTGCGTACCCTCAGCACCGGCACTTGCGCCCTGCTGGGCCAGTTTTTTGGCCTTGGCACGGGCGATGGCAGCGGCGATAGCGGCTTTCTTGGGGTCAACTGCTTCGCTGGCCGCCGTATCGCTTTGGCTGGTGGTTACTTCGCTCTTGGCTACCGCCACGTCGCGGGTCTGTGCGCTGGCAGTAGGCTCACTCAGCGCACCTTCAGCACCGGCACTCTCGCCCTGCTGGGCTGCCTTTTTGGCCTTGGCGCGGGCAATGGCAGCGGCGATAGCGGCTTTCTTGGGATCAACCGCTTCGCTGGCCGCAGATGGCGCATCGCTTTGGGTTGCAGCCGTTTCGCTGGTGCCGGCGGTGTCTGTCAGATCGTCCTCAGCGCTGTCACCCTGCTGGGCCAGCTTCTTGGCCTTGGCACGAGCGATGGCTGCAGCGATAGCCGCTTTCTTGGGATCGACGGGCGCATCGCTTTGGGTGTCTGGTTCAGTTGCCGCGCTGTTGGCTGCGCTTACCGGCTCGCCACTGGCTTCGGCCTTTTTGGCTTTGGCACGGGCAATGGCGGCGGCAATCGCTGCCTTTTTCGGATCAACCTCTGCCTTTTGCTGATCAGCATCTACCGCAGGGGCAGCAACGGCTTCGGCAGTCACAGGCTCGGCGCTCTCGCCAGCCTGAGCGGCTTTCTTGGCCTTGGCGCGGGCCAGTGCGGCAGCGATGGCTGCTTTCTTGGGATCGCTGGCGGGGTCAACCGCCTCGGTGGATTGCAGCGCAGCGGCTGTTTCGCTGTTTGCGCTTTCCGCCAGTTTGGCAGCGCGGCGCGCTTCCGCTTCCCGTTTGCGCGCTTCGCGGGCAGCAATCACGGCGCTGTTGTCGGGCACGCCTTCGCCGGTGGCCGCAATGGCGGTGATGGGCGCCTCCTGCTTGGCCTTGATACGGGCGAGAGCCGCTGCCACCGGATCTTCCCCGCCTGCGGCAGTCATCGCCTGCCGGCGCTGGGCGGCGGCTTCGGCGTGGCGCGCTTCGCGGGCCGCTTTCTCCCGCTCGAAACGGGCCTGCTTGGCTTCAAAACGCTGCTTGGCGCGCTCGGCCTTTTCGGCCTCGGCGCGGGCTTCGCGAATGTCATCCTTGGCGATCTTGTAGTACTGCACCAGCGGGATCTCGCTCGGGCAGACCCAGGCGCAGGCACCGCACTCGATGCAGTCCATCAGGTTGAGTTTCTCGGCCTTGTCGTACTCTTTGGCCTTGCTGTACCAGTAGAGCTCTTGCGGCAGCAGGCTGGCCGGGCAGGCATCGGCACAGGCGCTGCAACGGATGCAGGCCTGCTCCGGGCCGGGGGCGGGCAGTTCGGCTTGCGTCGGTGCCAGCAGACAGTTGGTCGCCTTGACCACCGGCACCATGGCGTGGGGCAGGGTAAAGCCCATCATGGGGCCCCCCATGATCACCCGCTGATCCGCTTCCGGTTGCAGCTCGAAGCGCTGCAGCAGCCAGCGCACCGGCGTACCTAGGCGCACCCAGGCGTTGCCGGGCTTCTTGAAGCTGTCGCCGGTGAGGGTGACGATCCGCTCGATCAGCGGCTCGCCGTCGATAATGGCGCGCTTGATGGCAAACACGGTGGCGACGTTGAGCACCATGATGCCGATATCGACCGCGCGGCCACCTTTGGGCACCTGACGGCCGGTCAGTAGCTCGATGGTCTGCTTGGCACCGCCCGAGGGGTACTTGGTCGGCACCGTCTTGACCAGCACATCCGGGTCTGTGGCGTGTCGGGTCAGCTCGGTGATCGCCTCGGGCTTGTTGTCTTCCACCCCGATCAGGGTGAGTTTCGGTTTGAGCAGGTGCTTGAGCACCCGAATGCCATCCATGATCTCGTCGGCGTATTGCTGCATCAGCCGATCGTCGGTGGTGATATAGGGTTCGCACTCCAGCCCGTTGACGATCAGGATCTCGGTGAGCTGGCCGCGGCCATCGAGCTTGCTGTGGGTGGGGAAGACGGCGCCGCCAAGACCGGCAATGCCCGCCTGCTGGATGCGCTCGAGCAGTTCGCCCCGCTCCAGATTCCAGTAATCGGGTTTGCCGTCGAGCTCGCCCCACTCATCCTCGCCATCGGGGGTGAGGATGACGCAGAGATCGTCAAGCCCCGAAGGGTGAGCGACCGTGTGGTTGCCAATCTCGGTGATGGTGCCCGAGGTAGAGGCATGGACAGGGACGATCCGCCCCTTGGCATAACGGGTCAGCGGCTGCCCTTTTTTGACCTTGTCACCCACCTGCACCAGCAGGTCACCGGCGGCGCCTGCGTGCTGGCGCAGCGGAATGATCAGGCGCGGCGGCAGACCGGCCTGCTCGACCGGGCTCTGGCTCGATTGCAGTTTGTTGTCGGCGGGGTGAATACCACCGTGAAAGTCCCAGATATTCCCGGCTTTGATGCGTTCAAGTAAAGACTGCATGGTTACTCCACCAACTTAACCGGAATCTTGCCCGGAACATGCACGTTATTGAGATCCCACTTCCAGTTATCGACAGTGGTGGGCACCGGAATCATCTCGATGCAGTCGGTCGGGCAGGGATCGACACAGAGATCGCAACCGGTGCACTCGCTGGCAATCACGGTATGCATCGCCTTGGTGGCGCCGACGATGGCGTCCACCGGGCAGGCCTGAATGCACTTGGTGCAGCCGATGCACTGATCTTCGTGGATAAAGGCGACCTTTTTGACCGGCACTGCGGCCTCGTCACTGCCGCCCAGCGGCTGGGGTTCGACCCCCATCAGGTCGGCAATCTTGCGCATGGTGGCCTCGCCACCGGGTACGCACTTGTTGATCTGATCGCCGTTGGCAACCGCCTCGGCGTAGGGTTTGCAGCCGGGATAGCCGCACTGGCCACACTGGGTCTGGGGCAGCAGGGCATCGAGCTGATCGACGATGGGGTCTGCTTCCACATGAAACTTGACGGCGGCAAAGCCCAGGATAATCCCGAACGCCAGCGCCAGCAGGGTCAGCACCAGAATGGCAAAAAGAATATGGATCATGGTTATATCTTGATGAGGCCGGTAAAGCCCATAAAGGCCAGAGACATCAGACCGGCGGTGATCATGGCAATGGAGACCCCGCGAAACGGCGCGGGCACATCGGCGGCGACCAGACGCTCGCGCATGGCGGCAAACAGGATCAGCACCAGCGAGAAGCCGGTGGCGGCGCCAAAGCCGTAGTTCACGCTCTGCACGAAGTCATGACGCTCGTTGATGCTCAGCAGCGCCACCCCGAGCACCGCGCAGTTGGTGGTGATGAGGGGCAGGAAGATCCCCAGCAGGCGGTAGAGGGTCGGGCTGCTCTTGCGCACCACCATCTCGGTAAACTGCACCACCACGGCGATCACCAGAATAAAGGCGAGGGTGCGCAGATAGGCGATCTCCAGCGGCACCAGAATGTAGTGTTCCACCAGATAGGAGCAGGCACTGGCCAGGGTCATCACGAAGGTGGTGGCGAGCCCCATGCCGATAGCGGTTTCCAGCTTGCCCGAGACCCCCATAAAGGGGCAGAGGCCGAGGAATTTCACCAGCACGAAGTTGTTAACCAGCACTGTGCCGATCAATAAAAGCAGGTATTCAGTCATCGAAGGTCGGGTATCCGGTTTGAAGGCCGCAACATTATCTGATGTTAGGGCACGTTAAACAACCGCAAGGCCGCATGGTTATTAGTCAAATGGCCAATATCAGCGTGGATCTGTGCGAGATCTCATCGGCTTTTTCACCACTCATAGCGGTTAGCCAATCGCGAGCTTGGCTGCCTCTTTCCACATAAAAGGCGGCATTGGGGTCATTAGGCGCCATTTGATGTTCATCGGTTGGCTGCCGCTGTGGGATACGTACTCCACCTCACCAAAGTTCACAAAGCCAAGGGTGCGGCCAAATTCATCTTTGCTCTGCTCACGAACGAACAGAAACACGCGCTTACCCTCTGCCCTGTGGTTTATGTAACTCAGCCCCTTACCTCGCTCTGGGCGAGCGCTGTTTTGGCTCTGCCAATGGAACAGCGACTCGTTGATGGCGTAGTCGTGATAACGGGTGGTGGGGGAGAAGTGCTGCTCCGTTTTGTTCAAGGTAACGAACAGCAACTCGATATTTTGCTCTGCGATGACATAGACCCCTTCGCGAGCCGTGGGTTGCTGCGCGAAGGTGGTCGCGCCAAAGCCAACCAGTACCTGCTCTCTGGCATAACGGGCATGCAGTTGCAGTGGATTGCCGGGAAGGTCAGGCATGGCCAGTTGCTCGTGTTGCACCCGGTTGATCAGCATGGGCAACAGATCTGCCAGCTCGGCTCTCAACTCTGGTTGATTGAGTTGTTTCAGGCTGTGCGCCAAGGAGCTAAAGCCGGCGTTGGGTCCGCTCTGTTGCCAGAAGTCGTAATGGCACATCAAGGCCATCCGCTCATCGTGCTCAGCCGTTAAGGTAAAGGCGCTTTTCACCAAGGTTTGTAAGAAGTGCAAGTAATGGAGCGCATCGCAACCCAATAGTCGGGTTTTGATGGCCCGGGTGTAGAGGGTCGACAGCTTCTCATCGCTCATTTCAGAAACAGTGTGGTTGCGGGCCTGTTTGACCAAGGTGCTCCAATTGCCGCGCTTGTAGATCTCCTCAAGGCTGATGTGGGGGTAGAACTTCAAAAAGTTCGCCAGTGTCAGCGGTAAATCGCAATCCTGTGAGAAACGGCGGATCAGGCCCATGAGGCGCGAGGTATTGAGAGTCGCCTTCTTGATATTGCTCAGAATTAACTCTTGGGTCTGTTTTGAGAGTTCGATGCGGCAACCCAATGGGGCATGGGGAAAGCCTTGTTTGATTTCGTGGCTGATCGCCTTATTGGTTTTACCCACCAGAGCCCGGAATTTCTGGGCAAAATCATACTCTGCGCGAGCATTGCCAACAAAATCCAACACAGTACAGCACTCTTTATCGTTCGCCAGCCGCAGGCCCCGCCCTAATTGCTGCAAGAAAATAGTGAGGCTTTCCGTTGGTCGTAAAAACAGCAAGGTATCGACTTCCGGGATATCGACACCTTCGTTGAAGATGTCTACCACGCAGAGAATATTGATAACGCCGGTACGCAAATCTTGTTGTTTGCTATGACGCTCGTCTCGGTTATCGCTGGTGAGGATGTCAGCCTTGATGCCCTTCAATAAAAAGGCCTTGCACATAAAATCGGCATGTTCACGGCTCACACAAAATGCCAGCGCTTTGATCTTGGTAATATCGGTGACGATCTCATAGAGGCTTTGGACTATTTTCTGTACCCGCTGCTGATTATGGGTGTAGATATTGGTGAGCTCTGTGATGTCATAACGACCATTTTTCCAAGTCACTTGGCGCAAGTCTGTATCATCATCGATACCAAAATATTGGAACGGACAGAGATGGCGACGATTGATGGCCTCTGGCAAGCGGATCTCTGCTGCGATGACACCACAAAAGTCAGCGAGAATATCACTGCCATCATGGCGCTCTGGCGTTGCGGTCAATCCCAACAGAATGTGAGGTGCAAAGGCAGCGAGCAGACCACGATAACTGGCTGCCGCAATATGGTGAACTTCATCGATGACGATGTAATCAAAATAGTCTGGGCTAAGACGTAAATTAGCCAGCTGGTTATTCAAGGATTGCACCGAGGCAAATAGCTGACGGTAGTGAGTAGGCACGGCACCGCCGACCAAGAGTTCGCCAAAATTGGATTGCTTGAGCACACCGCGGTACGAGGCTAATGCTTGGCGCAAGATCTCCTCTTTGTGGGCGACAAACAGGAACTTTGCGTTGGGTTTGGTTTTCAGAAAACGCGCAAAATCAAAAGCGGAGATCAGGGTTTTCCCTGTACCAGTGGCCGCAACCACCAAGTTACGGAAGCGCTGGTGTAAAGTGCGCTCCATCGCCAATTGCTCAAGGATCTCCTGTTGATGGGGAAACGGCGCGATATCAAAGAAATAGGCCGGGTTATTTTTGTCCCCATCCCCACGGGCCTCTTGCAGGGCATGTTGTAATTTCTTGCGGCTTTCGAGCTTGCCATCGAACAGCTCAAAATCATCGGATTCCCAATAGGTCTCAAAGGTACTCAGGGATTTCTCGATAATATGAGGGATCTCTTGCGAGGTGATTTTTAGGTTCCACTCCAAGCCACTGGTGAGAGCAGAGTGAGAGAGATTGGATGAACCTATATAGCCGGTATGAAAGCCGGTATTTCGGCAAAAGAGATAACTCTTGGCATGCAACCGCTCGCGCTGGGTGTTATAGCTGAGTTTGACTTCGGTATTGGGGAGGTTGGCTAAAAATTCAACTGCCTTGGCGTCGGTTGCCCCCATATAAGAGGTAGTAATTACTTTTAATTGGCGGCCGCTGCGGGTGAACTCTTCCAGCTCATGACGGAAAATACGGATACCTGCCCATTTGATAAATGAGACCAGCCAGCAGATGCTATCTGCAGATAATATCTCCCGTTTAATCTCCGACTCCATCGACAAACCCGCATTGCTGCCGCAGAACAGCTCACTTTGTGTCAGTCCGGTCAGAGGGAAAATATCTTCGGCATATTGCTTTAAATTGGCTGAGATGGGGTTATCTAACTGGTAGAGCGCGGTCAGAATTTTCCCCTGACTATCGATGAGGTTCTCGCCAATAAAGTCTGGGTCTTGGGTGCGATCCTTTAGCCAAAGCAATAACTGGTTAGCCAGTTCAATCTGCCGTTGCAGCTGATCCTCTCCAGTAACCGAACCCACCGCATATTCCAAAACCCGGCTCAGAAATCGCGATAACCAGATTGCCGCTTCGGCAGGCTCAAGTTGGCGTTCCCCTACGTAAAAGCGCTCGCGGTCAAGTCGAGATGTCAGCAGTTGAGTAATGAGCTGTTCATAAATACCGCAGTGTTGCATCGCGCTCTGACCTTGCATGAAATAGGGGACGAGGCTGACAAGAGTACCATTTTTTGTAGCGAAATCAGTAAGCTGTTATTCCTATAGGCATTTATTGGCGCTGGTGTAGGGAGCCCAGATAAAAGGGGAGCTAATGCCTCTCTTTGCGCGTCACACCACAGTCGCGGGTGGTTTGGCCCGGTATGATGGAGGGGCTAGCGGGGCGTTCCTGTATCTGTGATGTCTATGGCAAACGAGCGGGGATGCAGCTGGCAAGGCGGACAGCCGGGTTGGCTGGCTGCATGTTTATCACCACCGGCAGCCTTGCCGGCATCAGCACCAGGAGGGAATCATGATCAGCCATATCGACCATCTGGTATTGACGGTAAGTGATATCGAGCGCGCCGTGGCGTTTTACAGCTCGGTGCTCAATATGGAGGCCATCACCTTCGGTGCGGGGCGCCGGGCGGTGGGGTTTGGCAACCAGAAGATCAATCTGCAACTGCTCGGGCAGGAGCCGCGTAACCGGGCGCAGGTGGGGTCGGGGGATGTCTGCCTTATCACCCGCTGGCCGCTGGAGCAGGTGATGACTCAGCTGGCCTGCCACGGGGTAGAGATTGTCGAGGGGCCGGTGACCAAAAGCGGGGCTTGCGGGCCCATCGAGTCCATCTACTTCCTCGACCCGGATCAGAACCTGATCGAGATAAGTCGCTACCCCTGAGTCCGCCGCGGCAGAGGGGAGCTGGGTTGGCGTATCAACCGCTGGCCCCGGCCGCTGGTCGGGGCGCAATCATTCCCTCGTTTGCCTCTCTTGGCGAGCCCCGCGCTCGCCATTGCCAGCAGCCTTTGCTGGCCGTGAAATCGGTTAACCCTGTTTGCCCCATCGCCCCTGATGCGGGGCCTCGCGCTGTGAGCTGGCCCGCAATTGTGTCGCCGGTGCGCCGGAGTTGGCGATAATCCGGCGTGCTGTGGCGGGCGATGTGGTAATGTGTCGCACTTTTTTGCCGGATGGGCCGGCATTGGCCTCGTTGAAATTGGAGCCGTATGCAAAAAATCGACGTAGTGGAGAGGGTGATGCCGCAGATCATGTGTCCGGCATGGCCGACGCACGCAACCGTACAACAGGATGGGGTTCAGCCCCTCTGGCAGGTGACTCATGCTGGCTAACGAATCCATGCGCCTGAACAAATACATCAGCGAGAGCGGCATCTGCTCGCGCCGCGAGGCCGACCGCTTTATCGAGCAGGGCCACGTCTTTATCAACGGCAAGCGGGCCGGGATCGGCGATCAGGTGCAGGTTGGCGATCTGGTCAAGGTGAACGGTCAGGTGATCGAGCCGCGCGAGGCGGACAGTCTGGTGCTTATCGCCCTCAACAAGCCGGTGGGCATCGTCAGTACCACGGAGGCGGGCGAGAAGGACAACATCGTCGATTTCGTCAACCACAGCACCCGGGTCTTCCCCATCGGGCGGCTCGACAAGGATTCGCAGGGGCTGATTTTCCTCACCAACCACGGCGATCTGGTCAACAAGATCCTGCGGGCGGGCAATGATCACGAGAAAGAGTATCTGGTGACCGTCGACAAGCCGGTGACCGACGAGTTTGTGCGCGGCATGGCGGCCGGGGTGCCGATCCTCGGTACTGTGACCAAGAAGTGCAAGGTGAAGAAAGAGGCGCCGTTTGTCTTTCGCATCACCCTGGTGCAGGGGCTGAATCGCCAGATCCGCCGCATGTGCGAGCACTTCGGTTTTGAAGTGACCAAGCTCGAGCGCATTCGCATCATGAACGTCAGCCTCAAGGGGCTGCCGGTGGGCGAGTGGCGCGATCTGACCGACGACGAGCTGATCGATCTGTTCAAGCTGATTGAGGACTCCTCCTCCGAGGTGAAACCGGCCAAAGGCGACAAACCCAAGGCGGCCAAGGCTCCTGCGGCGCAAGCCGCCAAACCGGGGCAGGGCAAGAAGCCGCGCCGCGATGACGATCACGAGATTGGCGGTCGCCCGAATGTGCCGGGCCCGGAAGCCTTCGAGAAGAAGCTGCCGGTGGGCAAGGGTGGCGCGGGCAAAGGTGCTGCCAACAAGGGCGGCGCTGGCAAAGGGGCACCCAAGGGTGGCAAACCGGCCGCAGGCAAGCCGCGCACCGCTAACAGCGGACGGCAGAAGAAGGGGCGCTGAGTTGTCCCTCTGAGTGGCGTCAGCCTCGTCTTGTGATCCTCAACACTGCTATCCCCAACACACCGGCCTCAGGCCGGTGTGTTGCTTTGGGTCGCAGAGTCGGTTGGGCGGGGCGCCGAGATGGTCGGCTCGCTGGCGGTCGGTAACCGCATGACGCGGGGATAGTGGCGTGGGTCGAGGCGCAGCACCAGCAGGCTCATCAGCAGTAATCCCCCCAGTTGCCACTGCCAGGCGGCGGCGAAGTCGCCCATATAGTGAAAGAGCCGCGCCGCCACCCAGGGGCCGGTGGCCGCCAGCATAAAGCCAAACCCCTGCATCAGGGCGCTCAGGGTGCCGGCGCGGCGCGGGTCGGGCAGGTGATCGAGCGCAATCACCATGATGAGCGAAAAGCTGCTGCCAAGACCGGCACCGCACAGCATGCACCAGAGAATGGGGGCGCTGGCTGGCGCCAGCCAGAGGCCGCCGAATCCCGCCAGCTGCATGGCGATGGCAATGCCCATCCACAGCCGCCGATCCAGACTGCGCGCCGCCAGCAGCGGCAAGCCGAGACCGCTGGCGGTCTGCGCCAGTGCCAGCCAGGCGACCAGCTCGCCCGCTTGCGCGGCGCTCCACCCTTGCGCCATATAGGCGGGGGCCAGCCAGGCCACTACGATGCCGTAACCGCTATTGATGATGCCAAAGCAGACGATCAGCAACCAGCTGCGTGGCAGGGTGATCAGCCGCTGTTCGCCGTGGAGAATGGCGACCGCGGCGGCCCGTGGCAGACGCACTTTCCACCCTAGCCAGACGAGGGCCAGCAGCACCGGCAGGCTCCAGAGCGCCAGCGCGCGCGACCAGTCGAGGCTGACTGCCAGCCGTGGCGTGAGACTGGCCCCCAATGCCCCACCCCCCATCATGCAGGCAGAGAAGATCCCCATCACCAGCGGCACCTTGTGGGCGAAGGCCTGCTTGATAAGGGCGGGCAGCACCCCCTGCACCAGTGCCGACCCCAATCCACAAAGCGCCGCGCTGGCGATCAGCAGGGCGCCGCTCTGGGCATCGAAGCGCATGGCGCTGCCAATGCCGAGCAGCAACAGGGCCAGCCCCAGCAGTTGGCACGCACTGGCGCGCCGACGCAGGCTGGGAGTGAGCAGCACGCCAATCCCGATGAGCCACAGCGGCAACAGGGTAAGCCAGGCGAGGGTATCCATCCCCAGCGACAGGGCGCGGCCAATCTCGCCGCTCAGCGGGCCGATGGCGGTAAGAAAGGGGCGCAGGTTCAGGCCAATCAGGATCACCAGCACCAGCAGGGCAGTCTGGCCTGCGGGATGATCCGCATTTTGTTGATTCATCGGGTGCAGTTTCCGGTTCTGGGAAAAGTGGGATTCATTCGGGGTGCGGAGTCATCGGGGCTGAACATGGCGGATCACCGTCAAAGGAGGCAAAAACGCCAGCCTAGCGGGGTCGAAAGTCATTTGGAAATTAAATGATAGAATGGGCTTCAGTGGTTTTGTAAATGGAGTGCCCCATGCTGGATCCCCTGTTACTGCGCAGTTTTGTCGCCATTATCGACACCGGCAGCTTTACCCGCGCCGGTGAACGGGTCCATCTGACCCAATCCACCATCAGCCAGCAGATCCGCCGCCTTGAGCAGCAGCTTGGCTGCCCGCTGCTCGATCGTGCTGGCCGTCAGGTGGTGGCAACGGCGGAGGGAGAAAAATTGCTGGGGCTGGCCCGCCGCATTCTGGCGCTGCTGGCGCAGGCCGAAGAACAAGTGACGGAAGGGAGCGTGGCGCTTAGCCTCGGGGTGCCGGAGGATTTCGCCGCGGGCGCCATTACTCCGGTACTGGCCGCCTTTGCCCGCGATTACCCCGAGGTGCGGCTGGAGGTGCAAAGCGGCCTGAGCCACGAGATCTGGCAGCGCTTCGAGGCGGGAGAGCTGGATCTGGCGCTGGTCAAACAGACTCGCGGTCAGGGTTCGCCCCTTGCCAGCTGGCGCGAGCCGCTGGTGTGGGTCGACAGTCACGACTGGCCCGCACGGGAACGGGATCCGCTGCCGCTGGTGGTATTCCCGAGCGAAGGGCTCTATCGGCGGCAGATGACCGAGGCGCTCGATGGCCTCGGTCGGCGTTGGCGTATTGCCTATGTCAGCGCCAGCCTTGCCAGTTTGCAGGGGGCGGTGAGCGCGGGGATCGGGGTGAGCTTGCTGCCCAAACGGTTGATGCCCGTCGATCAGCTGGCCCTGACCCAGTGGCCCAAGGTGGCGCTGGTGGAGCTGGCGCTCCATGCCGGGGTAAGCGGGAGTGAGCCGCTCACCCGCTTGAGTTCGGCCCTGATCGCCCTCTGTGACGAGGTGATGGGGCCGCAGTAACTTGTGGTATGGGGAAAAGTTGAAGTCTGAAAAAGCGCAACAAAGTGTGAGGGCCGATCAGAGATCCTTCCCCTCCGCCAGCTTGCGCTCGTAATCCTGTTTCACGATGGCCAGCGCCGCCAGCACCAGTTCAGGGGCCAGCTGGTTGGTTTCCAGCAGTTCAATCAGATCCACCGCGAGTTTCACCTCGGGCGGGGCAGTTTCCAGTGACATGGGCAGGGTTCCGGTTGCAGGAAGAGGGGGGATTATACAGGGGCGCCGCCGTTGGCCGAAAGCGCCCGCTCTGTCGGGCTGTGAGGCATGAAGGTCAGAGGTGCTGACGCATCTCCTTGTCGATCTCCTCGCGCAGGGCAATCAGCTTTTTGGCGTACTGCTGCAACTGCAGATCGCTCTCGCTCACCGGTTGCCACTGGGGCACCGGGGTCGGTTTGCCCTGCTCATCCATCGCCACAAAGATGATGATGCAGTGGGTAGTCTTGTGGCGCTCGGTGTCGGTGGGGTGGCGGCTGTAGACATCCACCGCCAGATGCATGCTGGTGGTGCCGGTGTGGATCACCTGAGCGTGCACCTCCACCAGCTGGCCAATCTGGATGGGGCGCAAAAAGCGGATCCCCCCCACATAGACGGTCACCGCATAGCCGCCGCACCAGCCAGCGGCGCAGGCGTAGCCCGCCTGATCGATCCACTTCATCACCATGCCGCCATGCACCTTGCCGCCGAAATTGACGTCGGAGGGTTCGGCCAGAAATTGCAGGGTCAGTTCGCGATTGGGCACAGTTACATCCTTATTGCCTGAAGGGTTTCCCTGAGCTTTGCCCCATCGGCCTGCCCGGTCAAGGGTTCATCCCCGATTCAGGGGGGCGGGGTCACTATCTGGCTCTATTCATCCCGATTTCACTTTTTTGACCCGCAGGAGTGACACCATGAAACAGATGCTGGAACAGTTGCTGGGGGCTGGCAAAGGCTGGCTCAACGAAGGCGGAGACAAGCGCAAGGGGCAGATGCAGGGGGCGCTGGCCGGTGGTGCGCTCGGTCTGCTGCTGGGCAACAAGAAGATGCGCAAATATGGCGGTAAGGCCGCTGCCGTAGGCGGTGCCGCAGCCCTTGGCGGGCTGGCCTATAAGCTCTATCAGGATTGGCAGGCCCAGCAGGCGGCACCCGCCCAGCCGACCCATCCCGTCAGCACTCTGGAAGGCAATGCGCTGGACGCTCGCTCGGCTCTCTTGGTACGCGCCATGGTGGCGGCAGCCCGGGCCGACGGCCATATCGACGGCGCCGAGCGCCAGAAAATTCAGGAGTATCTGACCGAACAGGGCCAGAGCGATGCCGCCCGCTGGATTGACACCGAGCTGGCCCGCCCCCTCGATCCCCACGCACTGGCGCGGGAAGTGACCGACATGGAGCTGGCCACCGAGGTCTATCTCGCCTCCCTGCTCGCCATCGAGGTGGATCACTTTATGGAGCGCGGTTATCTCGACGAGCTGGCGCGCGCCCTCAAACTCGATGACAACCTCAAGGGAAGCATCGAGCGGCAGGTGGCTCAGTTAAACGCCCCCGCCTGATATTGCTCACTGCCATGGACTGCCGATAACGCCCCGCTCAAGGGGCGTTGTTGTTTCTGCGCTTTGGCGATCACCCCTCTGTTTCCAACTGCCGTTTTATCAGGCCCGCAAGCTGGTGGAGCGCCTGCTCCAGCTGCTCGCTCCAGGGATGGGAGCTGTTGAGGCGCAGGCAGTGGTTGTGCTGTCCCTGACTGGAGAAGAGGGCGCCGGGTGCGATGGAGAAGCCGCAATCGAGCGCCTGGGCGTGCAGGGAGCGGCTGTCGAAATGGGCAGGCAGCTCCAGCCAGAGAAAGTAGCCGCCATCGGGGGAGGAGATCCGCACCTCGCTAGGCAACAGCCGTTGCAGGGCCGCCCGCATCTGCTGCTGGCGCTGGGCCAGGGTGTGGCGCAGACGGCGAAAATGGGCATCGACCCCGCCCTGGCGCAGCATCTCGGCCAGTGCCAGCTGGCTTGGCACATTGGTAGAGAGGGTGGACATCAGCTGCAGCCGCTGCACCCGCTCGGCATGGGGCCCCGCCACCACCCAGCCGACCCGAAAGCCCGGCGCCAGACACTTGGAAAAGGAGCTGCAGAGCAGGCTGTCGCCGCGCTGATCCCAGTGGCGGATCGGCTTGGGGCGCTCACGACCGAAATAGACCTCGGCATAGACGTCATCCTCCACCAACGGCACCTTGTGGGCGTTGAGCAGTGCCATCAGCCCCTGTTTGTGCGCATCCGGCATGGTGTGGCCCAGCGGGTGCTGCACATTGCCCATCAGCCAGCACGCCTTGATGGGCATCTGGGTGAGGGCATCTTCCAACAGCGCCAGATCGATGCCCACCCCCGGGATCACCGGGATCTCCACCGCCTTGAGCTTCAGCCGCTCGATGGCCTGCAGGGCACCATAGAAGGTGGGGGACTCCACCACTATCCAGTTACCGGGCTCGGTCAGCACCTGCAGACTGAGGGAGAGCGCCTCCATGGCGCCGGTGGTAATGATGATCTCCTGCGGATTGACTGCCACCCCGTCGCTGGCGTAGCGCTGGGCAATGGCGCGGCGCAGCGCCTCGTTGCCGGGGGGCAGGTCAGCCACCGTGCTGAAGGGATCGAGCTTGCGCATGCAGCTGGCCAGCGCCCGTCCAAGCTGGGGGTGGGGGAACAGGGTCGGGTCGGCCACCGACATGCCAAGGGGTACCAGATCCCGCGATTTACTCGCCTGCAACATCTCGAACACCAGATCGTTGATATCCACCGAGCCGCTGTAGTGGGTCTGGCTCGGCGTGTGCTGTACCAACTTGGGCGAGACGGCCTTGACGTAGTAGCCGGACTGGGGGCGGGCGAGGATCCGCCCTTGGCTCTCCAGTAGTTGATAGGCCTGCAGCACCGTCATCGGGCTCAGGTTGTGGGTCTTGCAGCTCTGGCGAATGGAGGGGATACGCTCCCCCGGTTGCCAGATACCGTCATCGATCTGGCTTTGCAGGCGGTCGGCCAACTGTTGATAGAGAGACATGATCTGGATCAACTGTTATAGGTGAAACTCAATATAACTGCATCTGTTATAGGTGTCATGCTCCGTGTTGTACTTGCCATGCAAAAACATGCAAGGCAAATACAACAAAGAGAGTGACGTATGATCAATCCGGATGACGTGGTCAGCCTGTCGCGCCTGCAATTTGGCGCCACGGCCCTGTTCCACTTCCTGTTTGTCCCCCTCACCCTGGGGCTGTCCTGGATCCTGGTGATCGCCGAGTCGGCCTATGTGATGACCGGCAAGGTGATCTATCAGGACATCACCCGCTTCTGGGGCAAACTGTTTGGCATCAACTTCGTCATGGGGGTCACCACGGGGATCACCATGGAGTTCCAGTTCGGCACCAACTGGGCCTATTACTCCCACTACGTGGGGGACATCTTCGGTACCCCGCTGGCCATCGAGGGGCTGATGGCCTTCTTCCTCGAATCGACCCTGGTGGGACTCTTCTTCTTCGGCTGGGACAAGCTCTCCCACGGCAAGCACCTGCTGGTGACCATGCTGGTGGCGCTCGGTTCCAACCTCTCCGCGCTCTGGATCCTGATCGGCAACGGCTGGATGCAAAACCCGGTGGGGGCCGAGTTCAACCTGCTGACCCAGCGCATGGAGCTGGTGGATATCGCCGCCGTGCTGTTCAATCCGGTGGCGCAGGTGAAGTTCGTTCACACCGTCGCGGCGGGCTATGTGGCCGCCTCCATGTTTGTGATGGGGGTGAGCAGCTGGTATCTGCTGCGCAAAACCGAGGTGCAGTTCGCCCTGCGCTCCTTTGCCATCGCTTCGGGCTTCGGGTTGGCTGCCATCCTCTCGGTCATCGTGCTCGGGGATGAGTCTGGCTATCGCACCGGCGAGGTGCAGAAGGTGAAGCTCGCCGCCATCGAGGCGGAGTGGGAGACCGAGCCGGCCCCGGCCTCCTTTACCCTGTTTGGCTTCCCGGATCAGCAGGGGGAGACCACCCACGCCGCCATCAAGATCCCCTATCTGATGGGGATCATCGCCACCCGCTCCATCGACGAGGCGGTGACCGGCATCAAGGATCTCAAGGTGCAGCACGAGGCGCGCATTCGCAGCGGCATGGTGGCGGCCGAGGCCCTCGACCAGATCCGGCAGGGCGATGACACACCTGCCAACCGCGCCCGCTTCGAGCAGCATGGCAAGGATCTCGGCTACGGCATGCTGCTAACCCCCTATGCCAGCAATATCGCCAAGGCCGGTGAGGCGGAGATTGCCAAGGCGGTCGATGACTCCATCCCGCCGGTGGCACCGCTCTTCTGGGGCTTTCGGGTGATGGTGGGGCTTGGCGTCACCATGCTGGGGCTGATGGTGGTGAGCTTTGTCCAGCTCTGCCGCAACCGGCTGCAAGACTCGCCGCGCCTGCTCAAGACCCTGCTCTGGAGCATTCCGCTGCCCTGGATTGCCATCGAGGCGGGCTGGCTGGTGGCCGAACTCGGCCGTCAACCCTGGACCATCAGCGACGTGCTGCCGGTCTCGGCCTCGGTCTCCCTGCTCCAGCCGGGCCAACTCTGGTTCAGCCTGATCGCCATCTGTTCCATCTACACCCTGTTGCTGGTGGTGGAGCTGTTCCTGTTGCGTCATGTGATCCGCAAGGGGCCCGCCATTCTCCATACCGGCCGCTACAGCGGTGAACAACCCGAACTTGCGAGGATCGCCTGATGGATTACGCAACCCTGAAACTCATCTGGTGGGCGCTGCTGCTCTTCATGATGGTCGGTTTTATCGTGATGGATGGCTTCGATCTCGGCATCGCCATGCTGCTGCCGGTGGTCTCGCAGGATGACGACGACCGGCGGCTGGTGATCAACAGCGTGGGGCCGGTGTGGGAGGGCAATCAGGTGTGGCTGATTGCCGGTGCCGGTGCCCTGTTCGCCGCTTGGCCGCTGGTCTATGCCGCCGCTTTCTCGGGGCTCTACATCCCCATGGTGGTGCTGCTGCTCGGGCTCTTTCTGCGTCCGGTCGGTTTTGACTATCGCAGCAAGCTGGCCGATCCGGTGTGGCGCCGCTGGTGGGATCGGGCCCTGGTGGCCGGTGGCCTGATACCGGCCCTGATCCTCGGCGCCGCCATCGGTCTGGTGATGGAGGGGCTGCCGTTTCGTTTCGACACGGCGCTGCGCCTGCACTACGGCGCGTTTACCTTCCACTGGGGCTGGCTGCTCTCGGTGCTGGCCACTGCCATCAGCTTGCTGCTGCTGCACGGCGCCGGTTTTCTGCAAGCCAAGGTGATCGGCACCCCTGCGCTACGCGCACGGGGGATCGCCATCCTGCTGGCTCCGCTGGTGACCCTCTGCTACCTGCTGGCCGGCTGGCATCTGGTGGATCTGCAAGGGTTTCAGCTGACCGGTGCGGGCACACAACCCTTTGACCCGAATGTTGCCCTCAACCCGCTGCTGAAGGGGGTGATCCCCCACGCCGGTGGCTGGCTGCGCAACTATTTTGACTATCCGCTGCTGTGGCTGGTGCCGGTCATCGGGGCGCTGGCACCGCTGGTGAGCGGGATTGCCTCTTGGCTGGAGCGGGGCCGGATTGCGCTGCTGGCCAGCGCCATCGCCTGCGCCGCCATGCTCTGCTCGGTGGCCATCGCCCTGTTCCCCTTCGTGCTGCCCTCATCCCTCGATGCGGTCAGCAGCCTGACCTTGTGGGACAGCACCTCCAGCTACAAGACGTTGGCCATCATGTTCGGCCTCGTACTGGTGCTGATGCCGGTCAACCTGGGCTACACCGGCTGGGTCTATCGGGTGGTACGCGGCAAGCTCGACCGTGCCCGCATCAAGCGCGACGGCCATCAACTCTACTGACCATAAGGAGGACGCTATGTGGTACTTCACCTGGATTTTGGGCCTCGGATTCGCCCTGCTGCTGGGCCTGTGCAACCTGCTCTGGCTGGAAGCGCGCTGGCAGGCGGACGAACGGGACGGCGACTGACGGCGGGGGGCTCGCGCCCCGCCACGGCCGGTGGTTGGCGTTCACACGTCGCCATCGGCCCCTCTATTCCCTCTTTAAACGACACAAACGACACACTTTCAACCGACAACCAACCGACAGGTAATTGTGATGAAACAGAGATTGAAAGCGGTGGCGCTGGCCATCGGGTGCGCGCTCACCGTCGCCCCGGCCTGTGCCGAACCGGTACAACTGACGCCACTGGACAAGAACTTCACCCTGCAGGTGCTCGGCAGTGGTGGCCCCATCTCCGACGATCAGCGTGCCTCCTCCAGCGAGGTGATCTGGTGGAAGGGGAAATCCCGCATCCTGATCGATGCCGGTGGCGGCGTCTACCTGCGCTTCGGTCAGGCGGGGGCCAAGCTCGAAGAGGTCGATTTTATCGGCATCACCCACTTTCACACCGACCATGTGACCGACCTGCCCGCCCTGCTCAAGGGAGCCTACTTCTTCGAGCGCAGCGATCCGCTGGATCTGGCGGGGCCGCAAGCTGGCTCGGCCTTCCCCAGCATGAGCGGCTACTTTGACGCCCTCTTCAACAAGGAGAAGGGCGCTTATGCCTACCTGAGCGGCTTCAAGGATGGCACTGATGGCCTCTTCCCCATCACCCTGATTGATGTGCCCTACCAGAGCCCGCAGCCTCACACCGTCTATCAGCAGGATGGCTTGACCATCACGGCACTCGGCATCCCTCACGGTGACGTGCCATGTCTTGCCTACCGGATCGAGAGCGCCGAAGGGAGCATCGTCATCTCGGCGGATCAGAGCGGCAGCAACTCGGCCTTTGTGCCGTTTGCCAAGGGGGCCGACATTCTGGTGAT
This sequence comes from Aeromonas sp. 55A, assembly GCF_051919665.1. Taxonomy (NCBI): domain Bacteria; kingdom Pseudomonadati; phylum Pseudomonadota; class Gammaproteobacteria; order Aeromonadales; family Aeromonadaceae; genus Aeromonas; species Aeromonas sp. 55A. The sequence continues at coordinate 3,190,665 of NZ_JBQBEH010000008.1, forward strand.
GCCACTCGCCATCCACGAGGGGGCCGACCCGGTTTCGGCTTCGCTTCATGCCAAGCCGTCTGTGGTGGCCAAAATTGCCGCCGAGGTGAACCCCAAGCTGCTGGTGCTGAATCACTGGATGGGGGTCGGCCTCAATCACAAGAAAGAGGCGATGGCCATCGTCAAGCAGCAGTTCCACGGCCAGATCGTGGCCGCCCGCGATCTCTCCAGCTACCCCGTTTCATCCGTCAAGGAGTCCGCTCATGAGTAACCCAAGTAGCAACAAAACCACCGGCAAACTGACCCTCTCCATCGCCATGACCGGCCTGATTGCCCTGACCCCGGGGCTGGCGCTGGCGGCCACCCCGAGCGATGCGCCGGTGCAGGCCGCCCCTAAAAGTAGCGGTACCGGGGGCAAGTGTGCGGCGGGCAAGTGTGGCACCGAGAAGCGCTTTGAAAAGCAAGCTTTGGACAGCGATCCGCAGGGGCGGCTGGTGCGCGCCCGTGACGGTAAATGCGGCGTGGCGGGCGAGGGGATTGATGGCGACAGATCCGGTTCCAGCAACGGCAGCAAGATGACGGAGGGGGTATGCGGCCAATAAGCTCCCGCAGTCGGGGGATCGGGCTGCGGCAGGAGCATCTGGATGCGCTCTGCTCCGGCCCCGTCCGCCCCGGCATCGACTTTCTCGAGCTGGCGCCGGAGAACTGGATGGCCATCGGCGGTGCCAAGCGCGAGCAACTGCACCTGATCGCCGAGCGTTACCCGCTGGTGGCCCACGGGCTCAGCCTCTCCCTCGGCGATTGCCAGCCGCTCAACCGTACTCTGCTCAGCCAGATCCGTACCTTTCTGGACGAGTTCGGCATCGGGATCTACAGCGAGCACCTGAGCTTTTCCCGCGACGAGCAGGGGTATCTCTACGAGCTCTTACCGGTGCCGCGCCAGTGGGAGAACATCCCCTATCTGGCCGAGCGGATTGAGCAGGTGCAGGAGGCGCTGGCCCGCCCGCTGGTGCTGGAAAATATCTCCTACTACCACGGCTATGACCACGAGATGCCGGAGGAGGATTTTCTCGCCGAGCTGGTGGCACGCAGCGGTTGCGAGCTGCTGCTCGATATCAACAACGTCTTTGTGAACAGCCGCAATCACGGTTACTGCCCCAAGCGGATGATCGCCGGGCTGCCGGGCAGTGCGATCCGCTATTTCCATATCGCCGGTCATCTGGAAGAGGCGGACGGCACCTTGCTCGGGACTTATCTGTTAGACACGCATGGCAAACCGGTGTGCGAGGCGGTGGTGGCGCTGGCCCGTTATACGGTGCAGACCCACGGCCTGCGCCCCCTGTTGCTGGAGCGGGATCACCATCTGCCACCGCTGGCAGAGTTGGAGGGCGAGCTGGCGCGGGTGCATGGCGCCTGTTGCGAGACTCTCGACCATCAGGTGCGGGAGATGCGCTATGGATAGACGGTTATCACTGCTCACCTCGCCCAAAACGGCGCCGCAGCGGATGCAGCTGCAGACTGCCTGGCTGGCGAGCCGGGTGCGGCTGCCGCAGGATGGCATCGCCTGCCACTATGTCCGCAGCGTGCGCGCCAATGTGGCGTCGGTGCTGGAGAGCGTTTTTCCGCTCACCCACGCTCACTGGGCGCCGGTGGAGAGAGGGCTGCTGGTGGAGGGTTTTGTCATCGCGCACAGCGCCGAGGCCCCCGAGTTTCACCATATCGCCACCGAGTTTGTCCGCTATGTGCAGCATCGCCACGGCGAGTGCTCCCTCAACTGGCCCAGGCAGCGACTGGCGCTGCTGGAGTACGAGTGGGCTTGCCTCTGTGTCGAGATTGACCAGGGGGTGGTGCCGCAAGTTGTGGCGGGGGCGGAGGTGACGGCGGAGAGTCTGCTCAGTCTCAATCCCACTCTGCAACTGCTTGAACTTCCCTTTGCCATCCGTCGCAGCGGCGTGCTGCCTACCCGGCAGGGCAACCACTTCTATGGCCTGTTTCGCAGCCCGGATCATCAGGTGGTGACCCAGCGGTTGCGTGAATGGGATGTGGCGCTGATCCAGCTGCTGCAACAGCAGCCGGGGATCAGCCAAGCCGCATTCCAGCAACAGGTGCAACAGGTACGCCGTGATTTTGATCTGATCGAGTGGGCGCGCCATTTTCACCGGCTGGGTCTGCTTACCCTGCCCGTCGGCGAGCGTCAGCACGGCGCCCCTGTGCCCTGACTCAGGCCCTCATTTAACAAACACCAAGGAGAATTCCCATGAACAACACCCTGATCCAGTGGTACGAGCGGGCGGTGGCCCAGTGCAAGCGGCTCGATTTTCTGGCCCTGCTGGCCATTCGTCTCTATCTCATTCCGGTCATCTATGTGGGGGCCCACTCCAAGGTGGTGGGCTTTGCCGGCACCGTCGCCTGGTTTGGCGCACCGGTCTCGGAAGGGGGACTCAACCTGCCGTTCCCGACCCTGCTCGCCTTTCTGGCGGCGGGCACCGAGGTGCTGGGTTGCATCTGCATCGCCCTTGGCCTCTTTACCCGCATCATGGCCATTCCCACCATCTTCCTGATGAGCGTGGCGAGCGCCATGGTGCACTGGAAGCACGGCTGGGACGCCATCGCCACCGGCAGCATGGAGGCCACAGTACGCCTCAACGGCTTTATCGAGTGGCTGGCTGCCAACTTCCCTGGTCGCTACAACTACATCACCGAGCTCGGGGACCCCGTGATGCTCAACAACGGGATGGAGTTCGCCGCCACCTACTTTGTGATGCTGCTGGTGCTGCTGGTTTACGGCGGGGGCCGCTATGTCAGCCTCGACTACTGGCTCAAGCGTGCGGTGATCGGCAAAGCAGGCGTGCAACAGGCGGCATAAGGCTTGACCACGGATAACAAAAATCATAACGACAGAGCGTGAAAAACAGCGAGCGGCAGAGGCCGCTCGCTGTTTTTGTGCTTTGGGGGGGGATCGGTTGCGTCAGCCGTTACTGGTAGCGGCCGACCGCGATGGGGGACTCCTGCTCAATCTGGCCAAGGCGTTCGGCCCATTGGGCAAGCCAGGCCTCCCGCTCTTCTTGCGAGACTCGCACCGGGGCATAGCAGATATGGGGGCGCAGCACGTCGAAGCCGACGAATTGCAGGATCCCGCGCTGGATGGGGCGCAGTACCCCGTCGATATCGCCATTGAAGCCGTCGGGCAGATAGGTCTCGGCAGGGCCGCCGGTGGTCAGGCTCAGCAGTGCCCGCTTGCCGCGAAACTTGCCGCTCTCGTAGATATGGCCCTGACCGTAGACTCGCCCCATGGCAAAGACCCGATCCACCCACCCCTTGAGAATGGCGGGCAGGCCAAACCACCAGAGCGGGAACTGGAAGATCAGCAGATCGGCCGCCTCCAGCTTTTGCATCTCCTGCTCCAGCTGCGGGGCAAAGCTGCCCTGCTCGGTGGCCGCCAGCTCTTCAAGCTGCAGCTTGAGAAAATCGGGATCGCTGGCGGCGGTGAAGTTGCGCCGATCCGAGACGGGATCAAAGCCCATGGCATAGAGATCGCTGGTCATCACGGTGTGGCCCGCCTGCTCCAGCGCCCTGATGGCGTGACAGAAGAGGGCACCGTTGAAGCTTTTGGGTTCGGGATGGGCATAGACAATAAGCACCTTCATAACAGACTCCGTGGCTAATGATGCGAGGGTGACAGGCTTGGTTGCTGAAAAAGTTACTGAAACAGTTGCTGAAATGGTTGCCGGGTTGACGCTGTATCACAGCATAGAAGCCTGCCACGCCGATTGCAGCAGGCGCCACAGTCTTGCGTGACGACTGCTGGCGCAGCTTATGCCTGACAGGCGGCGAGCCGAAGGGCTTCGCGGCGCTCGCTGACATGAGTCAGCCCGTAGGCCAGCAGCACGATAAGGGCGCCGATCCAGGGGGTGTGCATCAGACCGAGGTGCTCCACCACCAAGCCACCGACCACGGAGCCGAGCGCAATGCCGACGTTGAAGGCGGCAATATTGAGGCCAGATGCCACATCCACCGCCTTGGGGGTGTGCAGTTCGGCCTGTTTGACCACCAGCACCTGCAGACCCGGCACGTTGCCGAAGGCAAAGGCGCCCCACACCAACACGGTGAGCACCGCCAGCACCGGATGGGGGGCGGTGAAGGTGAGGGTCAGCAGCACCAGCGCCAGACCGGCAAACAGCAGCTTGAGGGCGGGCAGGGGGCCCATCTTGTCGGCCAGCTTGCCGCCCCAGATATTGCCGACGGCAACCGATACCCCGTACACCAGCAGGATCAGGCTCACCGCACCGGCGCTAAAGCCGCTCACCTGCTGCAGGATCGGGGCGAGGAAGGTAAAAGCCGTGAAGGCGCCGCCATAACCGAGGGCGGTTTTGGCGTAGACCAGCAGCAGCGGCTTCTTGGTCAGTACCGAGAGTTGCTCGCGGATGGTCGAGGCCGCCCCCTTGGGCAGGTTGCTCGGGATCAGCAGCAGGCTGCCCACCATGGCGACCAGACCCAGCAGGCTTACCACCAGAAAAGTTTCCCGCCAGCCAAAGACCTGACCAATCCAGGTGCCAAGCGGTACGCCGGTCACCAGCGCCACGGTAAGGCCGCTGAACATGATGGCGATGGCGCTCGCCGCCTTCTCTTTGGCGACCAAGCCGGTGGCAATGGTACTGCCCACCGAGAAGAAGACCCCGTGCGCCAATCCGGTCAGGATGCGGGCCACGATCAGGCTCTCGTAACCGGGGGCCTGCCAGGCCAGCAGGTTGCCGGCGGTAAAGAGCGCCATCAGCCCCACCAGCAGCCACTTGCGCGGCACCTTGCCGGTGAGCGCCGTGAGCACGGGGGCGCCGATGGCAACCCCAAGGGCATAGAGGCTGACCAACAGGCCCGCCGAGGGGAGCGAGACATTTAGCTGCTCGGCTATGGTGGGGATAAGCCCCACGATAACAAATTCGGTGGTGCCGATCGCAAAGGCACTTAAGGTAAGGGCAAATAACGCCAGTGGCATAACAACTCCTTGGTTAGGGACTCCCGACGGGAGAATGGCGCCAGTATGCCGAGACAGTTTGTTGGCAAAAATGACGGCACCATCAAATTACTTTTGCCAAATCAGCAGCAATGATGCCGCGAAATGGGATAGTGGGAGTGGTTGCAGCTGCAAAGGCAAAGCACGCAGAGGCAAGGCGTGCCGACCGAGCGGGTAACAATGAAGGTGGGGGAGAGAAAGCGGACAAGGGAAAGATGGCAGGGTTGGAGCGCGCAGTTGAACGGGCGACAGTGGCGCGCGGTATTGGAGACAAAAAAGCGGGAGGCATGATACCTCCCGCGGGTGCTTAGAATGTCGTCAGAGCGTTATTTGCACCCTTCTCCCCTTGTGGGAGAAGGGTTGGGGATGAGGGGGCCATCGCTTGCCCCTCACCCTGACCCTCTCCCATCGGGAGAGGGGATAGCGAGTGGTTGCAATAGGTTTGTGAGGGTTGCCGGTATCCGCCGTCGAAGCGAGAGAGCCCATGCTTCCCTTCCCGCTTAATCCCAATCTGGCGCAAAGTCCGGGTTGGCGCAGCGCTCGCCCCGATCCAGCGTGGCGATGGCGGCCATCTCCTCGCTGCTCAAGGTGATATCGAGAGCGGCCAGATTGGCGGCCTGATTCTCCCGCTTGGTGGAGCTCGGGATCACCGTCATCTCCTGCGCCAGCAGCCAGGCTAGCGACACCTGCGCCGCCGATACCCCGTGGCGTTTGCCAATATCCATCAGCAGCGGCTCGCTCAGCACCTTGCCATAGGCGAGCGGCATATAGGCGGTGACGGCGATACCCTGGGCTTTGCAGAACTCCACCACCTTGCGGTTTTGCAGCAGGGGATGAACCTCGATCTGCTGGTGGGCGATGGCCCCCGGCCCCAAAATCTCGATAGCCTGTTTGAGCTGGGCCACGGTGAAGTTGGAGACTCCGATCTCGCGGGTCAGGCCTTGTGCTTTGGCCTCGGCCAGCTGCTCCAGATAGACCGCCATAGGCACCTCATCCTTGGGGGAGGGCCAGTGGATCAGCACCAGATCCAGATAGTCGGTGCCCAGTTTTTCGAGGCTCACCTCAAGGCTCGGGATCAGCTTGCCCGGGCCAAACTCGCTGGTCCACACCTTGGTGGTCAGATAGATATCCTGACGGGGCACGCCGCTCTCGCGCATCAGCTGGCCCACTTCGGCTTCGTTGGCGTAGATCTGGGCGGTATCGATATGGCGGTAGCCAAGTTCCAGCCCCTGCAACAGAGAGTCGCGCAGGGGTTGACCGGTCAGGCGAAAGGTTCCAAGACCCAGGTTGGGCATCTTCATCATGCTACTCCTCAAACGGGTTGCGAAGGGCGCTCAGTGGCGCAGCGGATCAGGCGTCCAGCGGCTGATAGCGGCGAATGGTGCTACTGGCAAACCAGGGCTCGGCCTTGGCGACAAACTCGGTAAAGTGAGGCTGACCCTGATGGGCACTGAGGGCCGCATCGCTCTCCCACACCTCGTAGAGCATCCAGCTGTGGGGATTGTCCAAATCCTGATGCAGCTGGTAGCGCTGGCAGCCAGCCTCCTGCAAGGTGGCCGCAATCAGCGGCTCAAGGGCGGCACGAAACTGCTCGGCGAATTCGGGTCTGGCTTCAAGCTGGGCAATCACAATCACGGGTGATGACATCTGAACCTCCTTGGCAAAAACGAAGGGTCAGTATGCCTGCCGTGACTTGCTGGAAACAGGGCGCTGGTTGCAAAACAGTATTGAGGGGAGAGCAGCAATGGGATCCGATAAATGACACCGACAAAGTCGGTGTCAAGTGATAGTTAGAGCTGTATAGACTTGCGTAGTTATTATGGAATAGCCAAGATACAGCACTTTTTTTTCAGTTGTTTAGCTTGATATCTGATGCTGTCTCTCAAAAACAGAAGCATGGTGCTGATCTATCTTTTCATTGACATAGTTGTCGGTGGCCTTCACCAAGTCTTTTATAAATCTGATTACTTTTTCAAGTTCGTCACGTTTAATCAAATGAGCTGATGGAATTCCTGAGTTTATAGGTTTTGATCGATGGGCTGCATCCCCACGCTTCTTAATCCATTGATTCAATGTTGATCTGGCTTTATCTGGCTCGTAATTTGACCACCGCCACCCTTCAGTGACATCAAACCCTAAATAGTCTTGAAAAATTCGTTTTGTTTTATCGGAGCTAGGGTTGTGGAATGTTTTCAAATCTGTATGAAGTTTTTTTAATATAAAATCACCAAGATAGCTACCTTGAACAATCGCAAGCTTTTTATGCATTTCTTCGACAACACGATCTTCTACATAGGTTTCCCATGCAGTGAGTGCCATTACAAGTCCTGCTCGTTTTAGTACTTCGCTGTTTGGTGGAGGTGGGTTTGCATTTACACTATCAAAATGGGCTAATAACTCTTCAGCATCCTTTATTGCGTATTCAAATCCTTGAATTGCTTTTGACATAATCCCTTCCAGATAAAACGGTATTTAAATATTGTATGGTTGGTATTCAATGTATGGATATGAAAAACATATATACAAGAGCAGCATCATGCTAATAACAAACATTAGCATTGAATGTCGATGATACTTCATTGTTTCCAAAGAATTGCATCGGCAAGATCACAAAACAAGTTATTAATTAGTATTTTTAGATATTTGTAAGAGATCACGGCTGATTATGGATATTGTTGGGGCGCATCGTGTGGATGCTTCTCCCACTAACCCATCACGCACAAGCCGGTTCAGCCCAGACGGCAAACTCATTGCCGCTGGGCTCAACGAAGTGGAAACGACGGCCACCGGGAAAATCGAAAAGAGGGCGGTTGATGATGCCTCCGTGTTGGCTCACCTTGGCTTGGGTCGCTTCAATATCTGCGCTGTAGAAGACCAGCAGGGCGCCGCCCTGATCTGTCAGGTTGCACTGATCCGCCCGATAGAAGCCGCCATCCAGCCCCTCATCGGCAAAGGCGCAGTAGTCGGGGCCGTAATCGACAAATTGCCAGCCAAATACGGCCTGAAAGAATGCCTTGGTAGCGGCAAGATCTCGCGCAGCAAACTCCACATAGTTCAGTTTTTCATGGGCTTTCATTCAGTTCGTCTCCCTCATCATCAGCATCGCTGGGCTCAGCAAGTTGTTCCCACGGGGTCAGTGTAAGCTGCTTGTGCCGTAGCCAGAGGACACTCGCCATAATGAGGCCGATTAATCCCGCAAAAATGGCGGTTTGACGTAGAGCAAATAGCAGATCCATCCCCATGGGTTGCCAGCTGAAAAACCACAACAGAATGCTCCAGATCAGGCCAAGGCCGATGCCAAATACCAGAAAGTTGGTTAGCCAGCCCTCGTACTGAGGCGGTTTGACAGACCAACCCAGTTGGCGCAACAACCAGAACAAGGGGGGATTGTAGTTGGCATGCCATACCCCCTTGTTAGCCAGCTCCTGATGGGCGGCGGCCAGCCGTTCTTCAAATGTCATGTTATTCATCCTTGTGAAATTAAAGGTGCCATACGGTGCTTTTTAGGCTGCATTGTACTGACAAATCGCGAGCATGATGTGGGCTCGTGGTCACGTTCTTTCTCTGTAGAAAAAAAGAACTGGCCTCACCGCACGCTTGCCAATCCACAGCAGCTACGCCTATAAAGACTCATTACTCTTGTCCGGATAACAGCAATGAAGACCCATTCTGATGAACTGACCCTGTTTGTGGCGGTGGTGGAGGCGGGCAGTTTTCGCCAAGCGGCGGAGAACCTCGGCATGGATAACTCGGTGGTGAGCCGTGGCATCAAGCGGCTGGAGGAGAAGCTCTCCACCGTGTTGCTCAATCGCACCACCCGCCGTGTCAGCCTGACCGAGGAGGGGAGCTGGTTCTATCAGCGGGCGGTGAAGATCCTGACCGAGATGAGCGAGGCGGAGGGGCATCTGCTGATGCGCCGGGAACAACCCGAAGGGGTGTTGAGAGTCGATGCCGCTACCCCCTTTATTCTGCACCGGCTGGTGCCGCTCATCGGCGAGTTTCGCCACCGCTACCCCGCCATCGAGCTACAGCTGCACAGCTCGGAGGGCTTTATCAATCTGATGGAGCGGCGGGTGGACATGGCTATCCGCATCGGCGAGCTGACCGACTCCTCCCTGCGCGCGCTGCCGCTGGGCCGTTCGCGGCTGCGGCTGCTGGCCTCTCCCGCTTATTTGAGCGAGCGCGGCACCCCGCGCCAACCGGCGGATCTGCTGAGCGGTCACGAGCTGCTCGGCTTTTTGCATCCCGATCACCTCAACCACTGGCCGCTGCTAAGTGCCGAGCAGGGGGATCGTTTTGCCATCACCCCCAGCCTGCGTGCCAGCAGCGGTGAAACCTTGCGTCAGCTGGCGCTGGCGGGGCAGGGGATCGTCTGTCTGTCGGATTTCATGACCGGGCCGGATCGGGAGAGCGGCGCGCTGGTGGAGGTGCTGGCCCGCAGCAACAGTGGCGCCTCGCGCCCCATCAATGCGGTCTTCTACTCCGATGCCCAGCGGGATATCCGGCTGCGGGTCTGGCTCGATTTTCTCAAAGAGCAGCTGGGCAACCATACCCTTTAGTGCAGGTTGGTTTGTGCGGTTTGTTTGAACGGTTCGTCGCTGCGGTTTGCTGATTGAAGAACAAGTGCGCCTTCGTTGCGGTCAATCAGCATTAGCCAGGCGGCAGATACACATACGGCCGACTTGAGAGTTGGCTACCGGTTCGGGAAGGTGTGTGAGGTGAAGCGCAGTTAGCGGGGTAGTTTGCCCCATACCCTGCTGAGCAAGGCGCCGCCGATCACCGGCGGAATGGCCAGCAGCAGGGTCCACTGCCAGGAGAGGCCGCCGACGGTGGCGGCCAGTACGATGCTGGTGAGCACCACCAGTTGGGCCACCATCATCAGGAAGGTGCCTTCGCGGGGGGTCAGGGTCTCTTTTTGAGTGGCGACGTGAGCTACGGGCGCTTGAGTGGTGGTGGGTTTCATGGCGATATCCCTCTGTTGAGTCTGATATCACTAAGCAATGGCTGTTCCACATTTTTTCATGTTAATAATCAATGTGTTGTGCTCTTGCTCGTCATTCCCGTTTCGAGAGCGCAGGCAAAATGATTTGCAAAATGAAAACGCCACCCTGAGGTGGCGTCTTGGTTATTGAGAAGAGGAGGGGGAAGCGCCGGGCCTAGCCAATCCGGTATTGGCGGATCTGCTCGTCGATGGCTTTGGCCAATTCGAACAGTTCGCGGCTGGCGGCATTGCTCTCCTCTGCGTGTTCACGCTGATGCTCGGCCACCATGGCGAGCTCGTCAAGCGCAGCTCTGGCTTGCCCCATCTGTTGATCCTGAGCTTGTGCCAGCGCGCTGATTTCGTTGAGTTCCCTTGCTGTCTGGTTAATTTGGCTGGTGGTATCGACCAGCACCTCTCTAGCTTGATGCATCCGGCTATAGCCCTCTTCGCTCAGGGTGTGGGAGCCTGCCATCGAGCTGCTGGCCTGCCGGGTACCCTCCTGCAGACGCAAGATAAGATCCTGCACATCCTTGGTGGCGGTCTGGGTGCGCACCGCCAGTTGGCGCACCTCGTCGGCCACCACCGCAAAGCCCCGCCCCATATCCCCTGCCCGGGCAGCCTCGATAGCGGCATTGAGGGCCAGCAGGTTGGTCTGGTTCGAGACATCGCGGATGAGGTTCATGATCTGGGTGATGTTGTTGCTGTCCCTGACCACCTCTTCAAGCAGCGCGGACGAGGTGCCGATGCTGCTGCGCAAAGTATCGAGACGATCGGCACTCTGGATCACATCCTGTTCGACACTGAGCATGTGGTCAGCGATGCGCCGGGTCACGTCGCTGACCCCCTCGGAACGGCTGGCGATCTGCTCGGCATTGCTGCCGATGGCAGCGACTACATTGGTCAGTTCTTGGATGCTCCTTGCCTGCTGGCACGCTTCTCCCGCCAGTGCCTGCGCCTGATGAAGGGTTTGCGAGGATTGGGCGGAGAGGGCACTCCCCGATTGTTGGAAGCGGGAGAAGCTCTGGTTAAGACTCTGGATCAGCCGGTTGAAGCTCTGGGCCATCTGGCCCAGCTCCGACTCGTCGGAGAAGTCGAGGCGGGTCGCCAGATCCCGATCGGCGGTGATGTGGTGCATGCCATCGGCAGCCTGACGAATCGGGCGACTGATGGAGTGAGCCAACCAGGCGGAGGCCAGCATCGCCAGAGTGCCGATGGCGAGCGACACCATGATGATGAGCTGGCGTGACTCATGTAATCCCTCTTCCAACTCGGCGCTGTTGATCTCGCCAATCAGCAGCCGGTTGAGGGTGGGGATGTAGCGTACAGCAAGAAGGTAGGTTTCTCCCTCCAGCGTCAGTGCCTCAACTGCCACCTGTTCCCCAGCCTTGGGGATAAGCCGTTTGACGGTATCGAGAAAGGATTGTTGATGGTGAGCGGCATCTTTTTGCTCCAGTGCGGGGTGGATCTCGATATTGCCTTCCATGTCCGCCAGATAGACCTGACCGCTCTTGCCGATCCGATAGCTGCTGATGAGCTTGCTCAGGGTGCTCATGTCGATGGAGGTACCGGCCACCGCCAGGGTATTGCCCTCGTGGGTGACGGCGGTATTGATATAGAGGGAGGCACGCTGGTTGAAATCGGAGATGTCGAGGTTCAGTTCGTAAGGTTGATTGCGCTGGAGAAAACCGTAAAACCACTCATCTTTCGGGTCTGACTCGCTCAGCGCTTTCTGGGCGGTGGGGCCGTCACTGAAGTTGAGCAAGGTGTTGGTCTGGCGAGGGGCAATAAAGACGTTACCGCCGAGACGTCGTTGCAGAGCCTGAAAGTAGCGCTCCATCTCGGGCCACTCAGCTTCTGGCATGCCAGCGGTCAGCCAGTCGATGACGAAGCTGTTGCTGGCGAGCGCTTGCGCCTCGGTCAGGTGCTGGGTCAGCTGGGCGGTCAGCTGGTTGGCAATGCGGTCCACACTGCTTGGCAGCTCATAGCGTTCGACCCGCTGCTGTGCCTGCGTGTGGGATATCTGCTCGAGGATCAGGGTGATGCAACTGATGGCGATAACCATCAGTATCGCTACGCCGGAGAGGATCCGGGTGCGGATCCCGAGCCCTGACCAGAGTGAGTGCAGTGTAAAACGGTGTATCGCCCTCTCCATATTTCTCTCCTCCATAAAGAAAGGCCGCATATGCGACCCAGATGATGATTATAGATAGAGAACTCAATTGTGTTGTGACGGTTGGTGAGAACAAGATTCACCAGATAAAAACAGGGGGAGCAACGGGAGGGGAGGGCCGGCAAGGGGTAGACAAAAAGAGGCCGACGTGATGGTCGGCCTCCTTGGTGTTTATCTCAACGGAATGTCGGGAGCCTGATCAATCCTCTTCAGCCCAACGGCGTGAACGCTCAACCGCTTTTTTCCAGCCGTTGTAGCGCTTGGCGCGATCGTCTCTGTCCATCTGCGGGATGAACTCGCGGTCCACGCTGAACTTGTCTTCCAGCTCGTCGGAGCTCTTCCAGAAGCCGACTGCCAGACCCGCCAGGAAGGCAGCGCCCATGGCGGTGGTCTCGATGCGGGTCGGACGTACCACCGGGGTGTGCATCATGTCAGCCTGGAACTGCATCAGGAAGTCGTTGGCCACGGCGCCGCCGTCTACCTTGAGGGCAGCCAGCTTGATGCCGGAGTCTTGCTGCATGGCATCCAGCACATCGCGGCTCTGATAGGCGATGGATTCCAGCGCGGCACGGATGATGTGGTTGCGGTTGGCGCCACGGGTCAGGCCGACCATGGTGCCGCGAGCATAGGGATCCCAGTAGGGCGCGCCTAGGCCGACGAAGGCCGGTACCAGATAGACGCCGTTGGTGTCACCCACCTTGGAGGCGAAGTAGTCGGTATCGCGGGCATCGTGAATGATCTTCAGCTCGTCACGCAGCCACTGGATGGTGGCGCCGCCCATAAACACCGCACCTTCCAGCGCGTAGTTCACTTCCCCTTTCGGGCCGATGGCAACGGTAGTCAGCAGGCCGTTGCTGGAGCGAACCGGCTCGGTGCCGGTGTTCATCAGCATGAAGCAGCCGGTGCCGTAGGTGTTCTTGGCCATCCCTTTTTCAAAGCAGAGCTGGCCGAACAGGGCAGACTGCTGGTCACCGGCGATACCGGCGATGGGGATGCGGGAGCCGCCACCACGGGTGGTGTAGCCGTACACTTCGGAAGAGGGTTTCACTTCCGGCAGCATGGACATGGGGATGCCCAGCTCGTCCAGCATCTTCTCGTCCCACTTCAGCTCGCGGATGTTGTAGAGCATGGTACGGGAGGCGTTGGTCGGGTCGGTGACGTGCACTTCGCCATTGGTCATCTTCCAGACCAGCCAGGTGTCGATGGTGCCAAACAGCAGCTCGCCGTTCATCGCTTTCTCGCGGGCACCTTCCACGTTGTCGAGGATCCACTTCACCTTGGTACCGGAGAAGTAGGCATCCAGCACCAGGCCGGTGTTCTCGCGAACATACTCTTCCAGACCGCGTGCTTTCAGCTCTTCGCAGATGGCGGCGGTGCGGCGGCACTGCCAGACGATGGCGTTGTAGATGGGCTTGCCGGTGGCCTTTTCCCATACCACTGTGGTTTCACGCTGGTTGGTGATACCGATGGCGGCGATCTCTTCGCTGCGAAGGCCAGTCTTGGCCAGCACTTCGGTAAAGACAGAGGATTGGGTCGCCCAGATCTCCATCGGGTCGTGCTCTACCCAGCCCGCTTTCGGGTAGTGCTGGGTGAATTCGCGCTGGGAGGTACCGACAATATTGGCATCCTGATCAAACACGATGGCGCGGGAAGAGGTGGTTCCCTGGTCCAGAGCGACGACATATTTCTTTTCAGCAGACATGATGTTCTCCACGTTTCTATTTTCCACGTTTTTATACGTTGGAGGGGGCCGCTCTTATGCGGCAGCCTCTTCTTTGGCGGTTTGGGTCGCTTGCTCGGTGGTGACGACACGGTTGCCCGGGACGCAGGGAGCCAGCACTTTGACATACAGAGCGGTACCAATCTGGGCGCCAACGATGGGGCCAAGGATCGGAACCCAGAAGTAGGGGTTGTCACGACCACCGGTCAGGGCAACATCACCCCAGCCAGCAAAGAACGCGAACAGTTTCGGACCAAAGTCACGGGCCGGGTTCATGGCAAAACCGGTTAACGGGCCAAGGGAGGCACCGATCACCGCGATCAGGATACCGATCAGCAGGGCGGCAGCGAAACCCTTGGGGGCGCCGTTGTTGTTGTCACCCAGCGCCATGATGCCCAGCATCAGGACGGCGGTGATCACCAGCTCGACGGCAAAAGCTTGCATGTTGGTCAGCAGGGCATTGGGGTAGGTGGAGAAGATCCCGGCGGTGCCGAGGCTCTCGACACTGCCGCGCACCACGTTATGGGTCACTTCCCATTGGGTGAAAAGGTTACCATAAAGGAAGTAGACAAGGGCGGCGAAGCAGAAGGCACCGGCCATCTGGGCGATGATGTAGGGCACCACCTTGCGCTTGTCGAAACCGCAGAAGGTCATCAGCGCCAGGGTGACGGCCGGGTTCAGGTGGGCACCTGAAATACCGCCGGTCACATAGATGGCGATGGCCACGCCCAGACCCCAGGTAATGGAAATTTCCCACTGCCCGAAGTTGGCGCCTGCCAGCACCAGTGCCGCCACACATCCGACACCGAAAAATATCAGCAGGCCGGTTCCGATAAACTCGGCGATGCACTCGCCAAGCAGGGTATTGGGTCTTTGTATGCTCATACTTTTATTCCTTATATCCACCCGTAGAGGTTTGATGTTCCGTTCTATCTTTTTGTGTCTATCCGTTGCTGCCGAAAACGTTTCCTTGTTGTTTTTGCGTCTTGCGCAAACGTTATGCTCGTTTGCGCTCGTTATCGGTCGTGACAGAAAATAACCCTTCCCAATAATTTCACCATCCCCCCTCCATAGGAAATGTGGACAAGATCCCACTCATTGCTAAGAAAATGTGACGTAAAGCATCTTGATAACAGTTAGTTACCACTTAGGGGGTAGCTTGCAACCCTTGCCACACAAGGGCTGGCGCTTGCTGAGCAATTTCTCATTTGGAGCTTTTATTTGTAATAAAACTGCAATATTTGAGCATGCATCACAGATTAAATGAGCGCATATGAGCACAATTGGCTCGCTTGCGAATCGGTGGACTCACATGATTCGTTGGAATGGTCAGGGCATCCTCAACCGCCCATAACAACAATAAGGAAGCAGAACATGCTTAGTCTCTTCAGGCCTGCGGCGCACATCGACAGGCTCCCGGCTGACAAGGTCGACCCCTTCTACAAACGCATGCGTTGGCAGGTGTTTTTCGGGATCTTCTTCGGTTACGCCGGCTACTATCTAGTACGGAAAAACTTCAGTCTGGCGATGCCCTATCTGATCGAGCAGGGCTTTTCCCGTGGTGATCTCGGTTTCGCGCTCTCCGGGGTCTCCATTGCCTATGGTCTCTCCAAATTTCTGATGGGGAACGTCTCTGACCGTTCCAACGCCCGTTACTTCCTCTCCGCCGGTCTGCTGCTCTCGGCTGCCATCATGTTCATGATGGGTACCATGCACTGGGCCACCTCCAGCATTGCCATCATGTTCGTGCTGTTGTTCCTGAACGGTTGGGCACAGGGCATGGGCTGGCCGCCCTGCGGTCGCACCATGGTGCATTGGTGGTCACAGAAAGAGCGCGGCGAAGTGGTTGCGGTCTGGAACGTGGCGCACAACGTGGGTGGCGGCATGATTGGCCCGCTGTTTATCCTCGGGATGGGTTGGTTCAACGACTGGCGCAGTGCCTTCTATGTGCCTGCGGCAGCGGCGGCCGCCATCGCAGTGATCGCCTTCTTCGTGATGCGTGATACCCCGCAATCGGTCGGTCTGCCTCCTATCGAGGAGTACAAGAACGACTATCCGAAGGATTACAACGAGAGCCACGAGCAGGAGTTCTCCGCCAAGGAGATCTTCGTCAAGTACGTGCTGCACAACAAACTGCTGTGGTATATCGCGATCGCCAACGCCTTCGTTTACCTCATTCGTTACGGTGTGCTGGACTGGGCGCCAACCTACCTGAAAGAGGCCAAGCACTTCACCGTCGACAACTCCTCCTGGGCTTACTTCCTCTACGAGTGGGCCGGTATTCCGGGCACCCTGCTGTGTGGCTGGATTTCTGACAAGATGTTCCAGGGCCGCCGAGCCCCGGCCGGTATCCTGTTCATGGTGCTGGTGACCCTGGCTGTGCTGGTTTACTGGTTCAACCCGGCCGGCAACCCGACCATCGACATGATGGCGCTGGTGGCTATCGGCTTCCTGATCTACGGTCCTGTCATGCTGATCGGCCTCTATGCTCTTGAGCTGGCACCGAAGAAAGCAGCCGGTACTGCGGCAGGTTTCACCGGTCTGTTCGGTTATCTGGGCGGCGCCGTGGCAGCCAACGCCATGCTGGGTTATACCGTTGACCACTTCGGTTGGGATGGCGGCTTCATGGTGCTGACCGTCTCCTGCGTGCTCTCCATCATTCTGCTGGCGATGACCCTCAAGCATGAGAACATTGCCGTTGCGGCCAAGAAAGCGGCTGCCCATAAGGCATAAAACGTGATCCTCAGCTTATTGATCCCAAAGGGGATCAGGTAAACTGCCAAAAGGCCCCGCATCTGCCGGGGCCTTTTTTTGTCTCATCATCGGAGTGCAAGCGTGAAGCAAACCCAACGACATCTGGAGATCCTGGACGTCCTGACGCGGCAGGGATTTGTCTCGACCGACGATCTGGTGACCCACTTTGACGTCAGCCCCCAGACCATTCGCCGGGATCTGAACGATCTCGCCGAACAGAACAAGATCCGGCGCCATCATGGCGGTGCCTCCCTGCATTCGAGTACCGTCAATACCGCCTACAGCGCCCGTAAAGTGATGCAACTCAAGGAGAAAGAGCGCATCGCCCGCGAGGTCGCTGCCAATATTCCCGACGGCTCATCGCTCTTTATCGACATCGGTACCACCACCGAAGCTATTGCCCGCGCCCTGCTCGATCACCGCGAGCTGCGCATCGTCACCAACAACCTCAACGTGGCCAGCATTCTGACGGCCAAGGATGACTTCACCGTCATCATTGCCGGCGGCGAGATCCGCAACCGCGATGGCGGCATCGTGGGGGAGGCGACCCGCGACTTTATCGGCCAGTTTCGCATGGACTATGGCGTCATCGGGATTTCGGGGATCGACAACGACGGCTCCCTGCTCGATTTCGACTATCACGAGGTGAAGATCGCCCAGGCCATCATCGCCCACTCCCGTCAGGTGTTCCTGGCCGCCGACCACACCAAGTTTGGTCGCAATGCCATGGTCAATCTGGGCAATCTCAGCCAGATCCACGCCCTCTTTACCGATCAGGAGCCACCGGAAAAGCTGGCGCGATTGATGGCGCAACACCAGATCGCCTGCCACATCTGCTGACGGCGAAACACGCCAAGGCTGTGCCGGTCGCCCGTCAGGGCGGCCTCCTTTCTCTTTCTCTCCCCCAGTCCCGCACTCATCTCACCCCTTTATGGGTATTGCCAAAACCACTATTCAATCAGGTTTTTTTGGCTATTAACCCGCCGGTTTTGGCCCGACGCCATTCGGTCACTTGCCGTATCACTTTTGCCACCTCTGGCGGGCTGTGGCGATCACACTTTCGCCATAAAATGTTCGTTTGTTGTATTTTCATGTTCTAAAATGAGCGAAATCAAACATTGCTGTTATAGCAATCATAAAAATGAAAGTAGGTGAACATGAGCGAACATTATGATCTGGTCGTCGTCGGTGGCGGCATCAACGGGGTCGGCATCGCAGCCGATGCGGCAGGACGGGGTCTGAAGGTTGCCCTGTTTGAGGCGCAAGATCTCGCCTCTGCCACCTCGTCCAACTCCAGCAAGCTGATCCACGGCGGTTTGCGCTATCTCGAGCATTACGAATTCCGGCTGGTGAAAGAGGCGTTGGCGGAGCGTGAGGTGCTGCTCGGTATGGCGCCTCACATCGCCCGTCCCATGCGTTTTCGCCTGCCGCACCGCCCGCACCTGCGTCCGGCCTGGATGATCCGCGCCGGTCTGTTCCTCTATGACAATCTGGCCAAGCGCGACAAGCTAAAGGGGAGCTGTGGCGTGCGCTTCCTGCCGCAAGATGGTTTGACCGCAGGGATCAACAAGGGGTTTGAATACTCGGATGCCTGGGTCGACGATGCCCGGCTGGTTGTGCTTAACGCCATGATGGCCCGTGACAAGGGGGCCGACGTGCAGACCCGCACCCGTTGCATCAAGGCGGTGCGCGGATCCAAACACTGGACGCTCACTTTGGAGCGGGAAGGGGGCGAGCAGTTCACCGTCACCTGCCGTGGTCTGGTCAATGCGGCGGGCCCCTGGGTCAAGACCTTCTATGACGAGAGCCTGCACGAGAAATCCCCCCGCGGCATTCGCCTTATTAAAGGCAGCCACATGATAGTGCCGCGCATCCATGAGCGCGAAGAGGCCTATATCCTGCAAAACGAAGACAACCGCATCGTCTTCGTCATCCCTTATCAGCAGGACTACTCCCTCATCGGCACCACGGATGTGGAGCACCACGGCAGTCCGCGGGAAGCGAAGATCAGCGAGGCCGAAATTACCTACCTGTGCAAGGTGGTCAACGCCCACTTCACTCGCCAAATTGCGCCGAAAGATGTGATCTGGACCTATGCCGGGGTGCGCCCGCTCTGTGACGACGAGTCAGACTCGCCGCAGGCGGTGACCCGCGACTACACCCTCGAGCTCTCTGGCGAGTCTGACGGTGCGCCGCTCTTGTCGGTGTTTGGCGGAAAGCTCACCACCTATCGCAAGCTGGCACAGGCCGCCTGCAACAAGCTCAAGCCCTGGTTCAGCCAGATGGGGGATGACTGGACGGCGACCAGCCGTCTGCCCGGCGGCGAGTTTGACTGCTCGGTACGCGAGCTGGCCCGCGCCTTTGCGCTGGAGTTTGACTGGCTCGATGATCGCAGCGCCCTGCGCATTGCCGAGGCCTATGGTGCCCATGCCCGTCTCTGGCTGAAAGAGGATCGCGGCATTCACTTCGGTGGCGGCCTGTACGAGTCGGAAGTGCGTTATCTCATCGAGCGGGAGTGGGCCTGTTCACTGGACGATATCCTCTGGCGCCGCAGCAAGCTGGGGCTGCGCCTGAACGAGTCAGAGCAGCAAATGCTGCAGATCTGGCTCGACCAATACCATCAGGCTCTGCGCAAGGCGAGCTGATGAGTGACGGTGGGCAGTGCGCTGCTGCCCACCGTAAATATGAAACAAACCTCTGATAGAACAATTACCTACACACAATAATAAAGAGCATCACATATGAAAAAACTCGCCGTTTCCCTCATCGCCTTGAGCCTTGGGGCCTCCCTCTCATTACCCGTGTTGGCTGCCGATGAAGGCAAGGTGGTTATCGCCCACCGTGGCGCTTCCGGCTACCTGCCCGAGCATACCCTGGAGTCCAAGGCGCTGGCATATGGCATGGGGGCCGATTATCTGGAGCAGGATCTGGTGATGACCAAGGATGACCAGCTGGTGGTGATGCACGATCACTTCCTCGATGGCATCACCGATGTGGCGGCGCGCTTCCCCGGTCGTGTCCGTCCGGACGGTCGTTACTATGTGGTGGATTTCACTCTGGATGAGGTGCGTTCCCTGCGTATGACCGAGCCATTCCAGCTGGTGGATGGCAAGCAGGTGCCGGTCTATCCGGCCCGCTTCCCGCTCTGGAAGTCAGACTTCAAGATCCACACCTTCCAGGAGGAGATCGAGATGATCCAGGGGCTCAACAAGAGCACCGGCAAGAACATCGGCATCTACCCGGAGATCAAAGCGCCCTGGCTGTTCCGTCACGAAGGCAAGGATATCTCCAAGGCGGTGCTGAAGGTGCTCAAGGAGTACGGCTATACCGGGAAGGATGACAAGGTCTATCTGCAGTGCTTCGATGCCGATGAACTCAAGCGCATCAACAGCGAACTGATGCCCGCCATGGGTATGGATCTGAAACTGGTGCAGCTGATGGCCGAGACCGACTGGAACGAGACCATGGTCTACGACGCCAAGGGCAAGGCGACCCCCTACAACTATGACTGGATGTTCAAGCCGGGGGCGATGAAAACCATCGCCAGCTATGCCGAAGGGATTGGCCCGTGGAAGCCGATGATCGTCACCGAGCCGGGCACTTTGGGCAAGCCGGTCTTCACCGGCATGGTAAAAGAAGCCCATGCGGCGGGCCTGAAAGTTCACCCCTATACTTTCCGTCAGGATGAGGGGCAGATCCCGGCCTATGCCAAGGACTTCACCGATCTCCTTAATATCTTCCTCTATCAGGCTGATGTGGATGGGGTGTTCAGTGACTTCCCTGACAAGGCGGTGGCCGTCATCAAGGCCCATCAAGAGGCGGCCAAATAGCACTCTGGCGCCATTTGAATGCAAAGCGAGGCCAATTGGCCTCGCTTTTTGTTTCAGGCTCTTGCAACGGGAGTGTGCGCCCTGTCAGAAAATAGCCAGATCACGTCATGGTGTGCCGGATCTGCATCATTTTACGCAGTTTTTACGTAGCAGATCGCTGGCATGAAATCGGCAGAGCGGTTAGTCTAGCGGCGTTGAACCAACCCCATGAGGTACAGATGAAAACCGTATTGCGTTTTAGCCTGCTGGGCGCCTTGTTGCTGGGTGGCCATGCCTTCGCCGCCGAGCCGAAAAAATTTGATATCAGCATGTTCCCAGCCGCTGACGTGAATCAGGAACGTGTGGTGATCCGCCTGCCTGAAGTCGAGAAAGAAGCCGACATGATGGTCGAGCTGCAGGTCGGCAAAAAGATGATGGTTGATTGCAACGTACCGCGTTTTGCAGGCAACCTGGAACAGCACAGCGTCAAAGGCTGGGGCTACAACTACCTGAAACTGGGCAAAGTCTCTGACCCCATCAGCACCCTGATGATGTGCCCGGATAACCAGCAGAAAGAGACCTTCGTCCAGATCTACGGTCAGGGCTTCTTCGTGAACTACAACTCAAAACTGCCGTTCGTGATTTACGTGCCGCAGGAGTATGAAGTGCGCTACCGTCTGTGGCGTGCCGACAACCTGGCCCAACCGGCCATGATTGAGTAAGCATGTTTGAACCAAAGGTTCAGCTGGTTCACCTGATGTGATAAATAAAGCGCCGTATGGCGCTTTATTTTTGCCTGTGCAGTCCCAAAAGTGACGTGCAAATTGGCTGTACGTTTACATAAGTTTATTATTTATCAACGTTTTTTGTGTGTTATGCCACAAAATCGGCGCCAGCGATGGGGCAAAGTGACTTCGATAAAAGATATTTATTAACATAGTGAGAAAATTGATTTTGCACTCAGCGATGGCCTGATGATACTTGCCCGCAAAGGTCAAACTAACCAGAAAAAAGAGCACTATGAGCTTCGAATCAGACAAGCGTTTCAACGACTTCAAACATTTTCCCCGTGGCCTGCGTCGCAGTGGCGAATTCACTGTGGCCGAAGCGGACAGTCTGGAAAAGTATGGTACCGCCATGCTGGCACTCTACCAGGGCAACCTTGCACCCCGTGACGATGTCGAGTCCGCCTTCGTCGAGCAGGTCAAATCCGGCGAAGCCGGTGCCAACCCCCATGCCAAGGTGTGGTTCAAGTACCTCAAGGTGATCGGTCCCAAGCGCGTTCATCGCCTCTGCACCGTCGTTGGCGGCGCCAGCGAAGAGAGCAGCGGTGGCGGCAGCTTTGATGTCGGTGGTGGCAGCGGCGGTAGCAGTGACGAGTCCATCGATTAATGGATACCGAGCTGCTTCGGACCTTTATCGAGGTGAGCAAGACCCGGCATTTTGGCCGGGCTGCTGAAAATCTCTACCTGACCCAGTCGGCGGTGAGTTTCCGGATCCGCCAGCTAGAGCAGCAACTGGGTGTCAGTTTGTTTGCCCGTCATCGCAACAACATCCGCCTGACCGCCTCCGGTGAGCGTCTGCTGCCCTATGCAGACGCCATCTTGCATACCCTTGGTCGTGCCAAGCAGGATGTGGCGCTCTCGCCGGGATTCAGCCAGCAATTGGCCATCGGCGCGCCCGCGGTGTTCTGGGAGCTCGATTTCAACGACTGGCTCAATCACATCTATGCACTGGCGCCCGGTTTGGCGGTGCGGCTGGAAACAGCCTCCCGCGAGCACCTCTGCCGTCAGCTGCTGGAGCGCTCCCTCGATCTGGCCCTGCTCTCCGAGCCCACCAAGATCGACGAGATTGCCCTGCATCCCATCGGTGAGCTGGTGTTCGAGCTGGTGAGTCGGGATCCGGCCGCCAATGCCGACAACCTGATGCAGATGCCGCACATCCACCTCGACTGGGGCACCAGCTTCGAGCCGCAACCCAGCCGCTTGCAGAGCCTGCAAAAGACCCCGGTGCTGCACTCCAGCTCCGCTAGCATGGCGTTGCAGTTCGTGCTGGCCAACGGTGGTGCGGCCTACCTGCCACGGCGCATGGTCAGCCCCTTCCTCGAGAAGGGGGCGCTCCATCTGGTGGAGGGGGGCCAGCCGCTGAGCCGTCCGCTCTATCTTGCATATCTGGAGAAATCCGATCGCCGTGAGCTGATCGATCAGCTGTTGACCCTGCCACTGGGTTGGCACGACGCCGAACTGCGCCTCAACGTCGAATAAGCGTCGAGTGTTATCCAAGAAAGAGCCCACCCCACTGTGGGCTCTTCTGTTTGGAGCAGATTGCAGGGAGCGAGGTCACGTAATTGGCGCGGGAGGCTTGGCGTCATCGGCCTGTAACGGTACCTTTTCAGGCTGTTTATCCGATTGAGCACTGACAGGGATGGATTGTAATTGATCGACTTTAGTCACCCCGAGTGGCGGGCGCTGGCGCAGCAGTTGCTGAGCCACTCACCTGTGGTGATCCGTGGCCGTCAGTGGCAACCGCTGGTGGGCCTGCTCAAGGATAACCAGCTGCTGCTTGCCCACGGCAACCACAGCTATGAGCTCACCCCGGCCGGGCGGCGCTATCTCACCCGCGAGCTGATGCTGGCCGAGATCGCCACCGCTCCCCCCGAGCCCGAGGAGTGGTTGCATGCTCAGGGCTGGCAATTGGGGGAGCAGGTCAACGAACGGGTGCTGGCGGCGCTCTATCGCAAGAGCGAAGTGAACTTCACCCCCAACGAGCAGATCGATTTCGAGGACAAGGGGATCCGGCTCTGTGCCGATCAGCTGTTGCGCTTGCGCGCCGCCCAGCCGTTCAGCCTCTTTTTCAGCGGCGGCACCCTGATCGACGCAGCCCCCTGGTTGCAGGCGCTGGGGGAGGTGGCGCTGCCCGAGCGCACCCTGGCGGGTCTTGGCAAGATCCTGTGGGGGGAGGGGAGCATCGAGCGGGTGATCACCACAGACAGCGTCGGCGCCTTTGCCGAGCTGCCTCTTGAACCCGGCACCTTGCTGGTGTGGGCACCCCCATCGGCTCCCCTTGCCTTGCAGCAGGTGGTGGCCGCCTTGCCCCCCAATGTGCTGTGGAGTCATCTCACCGCCCTCGACCCTGCCGGGGTGGATCGGCTGCAGGCACTGGCCCAGCGCTTGGGTCGTCCGGCCAGCTGGTGGCTGCCTCGTGATCTGGCCCCCATCCTCAGCGCGTATGCCCAACCTTTGACTGAAGCTCGGCCCTGGGAACCGAGCCGGATCCCCAAGCCATTGTTAGCAGTTTGTAGCGGTTTGGTTGAGTCCAATTGTGGCTTGTCGGCCGAGGTGTGTGCGCTGGCGCCAGCGTGGCATGCCGTTGGTTGAAATTGGCCTGAAAGCGAGCCAAAAAGCGGTTTTCCCCCATTGAACGCGGTGATATAAAGAGTTGACGAAGCGCTCGCCAGATGAGCGCTTTTGTTTATCAAGCCGCTTTGCCACCCAACGAACTCAACGGAATACAGGGAATACCATGTTTGAAAAGGTTGTTGCCGCCCCAGCGGATCCGATCCTGGGCCTGACCGAAGCCTTCCGCGCTGACTCTCGCAGCCACAAGATCAATCTGGGCGTAGGGATCTACAAGGACGAGTCCGGTGCCACCCCCATTCTTCACTGCGTCAAGAAAGCCGAGCAGAAGCTGCTGACCGACGAGAAGACCAAGAACTACCTCGGTATTGAAGGCAATATCGAATATGGCCGCATCGTACAGCAACTGCTGTTCGGGCAGCACTCTGCGCTGGTTGCCAGTGGCCGCGCCAAGACCGCGCAAGCGCCGGGCGGTACCGGGGCCCTGCGTATCGCGGCCGAATTCGTGGTGCGCAACGGTCTGGCCAAGACAATCTGGATCTCCGATCCCACCTGGGCCAACCACGTCAGCGTGTTCCAGGCCGCGGGCCTGACCGTCAAGTGGTACAAGTACTACGACGCCGCCACCAAGGGGCTCGACTTTGCTGCCATGCAGGCCTCGCTGGCCGAAGTGCAGCCGGGTGAGCTGGTGCTGCTGCACGGCTGCTGCCACAACCCGACCGGTATCGACCCCACTAGCGATCAGTGGCGCGCGCTGGCCAAGCAGAGTGCTGCCGCCGGCTGGTTGCCGCTGTTTGACTTCGCCTATCAGGGTTTTGCCCGTGGTATCGAAGAGGATGCCGAAGGCCTGCGCATCTTCGCCGAGTGCCATGACGAGCTGCTGGTGGCGAGCTCTTTCTCCAAGAACTTCGGCCTCTACAACGAGCGGGTCGGCGCCTTCACGCTGGTCAGCGCGACCAAAGAGATCGCCGATGTGGCCTTCACCCAGGTCAAGACCGTCATTCGTGCCAACTACTCCAACCCGCCGTCACACGGCGCCGCTGTGGTCACCGCCGTGGTGAGCGATCCGGCTCTCTATGCCGAGTGGGTCGAAGAAGTGGCTGCCATGCGGGTGCGTATTCGCGAGATGCGCGAGCTGCTGGTCGAGAAGCTGGCTGCCCTCGGCGTGAGGCAGGATTTCAGCTTTATCCGCGAGCAGAACGGCATGTTCTCCTTCTCCGGTCTCACCAAGGATCAGGTGGAGCGCCTCAAGAGCGAATTTGCCATCTACATCGTCGGCTCAGGCCGGATCAGCGTAGCCGGTATTACCCGCGCCAATATAGATCCCCTGTGCGAGGCGATCGCCAAGGTGCTGTAATCGCATTGCCTTGTGCTCTGGCACTATGCCATGAAAAAGCCCGTCACCTTGGTGACGGGCTTTTTTGATCGTCAACGGCTGATCGCCAAACAAGGGTAAGGGCGGCTCAGTGGTGGCGGGTACCTTGCCACCATTTGCGCAGTTGCAGCAGCAGCGCGGTCAGGGCGCCGCCGCTCAGGGCGGTGAGTACCGCCAGCAGCAGGCTGCCGAGCAGGAAGGGAGGCACCAGGGTGGCCGCCTCCTGCTCCAGCCAGTGCAGGGTCCAGCTGAGGTGGAAAGGCTCCGGCGTTTTGTGCAGTACCAGACAACCGGTGCGATAGGCGTAGAGATACATGAACGGCAGGGTCAGCGGATTGTTGAACCAGACCGCCAGCAGTGCCAGCGGCAGGTTGAGGCTGAATGCCAGCGCCAGACCGACTGCGATGAGCGAGTGCATCGGGATTGGGAACCAGCAGGCGAAGATCCCGGCCGCCACCGCGCCGCTCAGGGCGCGGGTGCCCCCTTGCCAGAGGGCAGGGGCAAGCAGTCGCTCACCAAACAGGGCAAACCACTTCTGCTGGCGCAGGGTATCGGGATCGAGCTTGAAACGGGCAAACCAGCGACTCAGCATGGGCGGGCCATCTTGCGTTTTTGCCACTGGCGCACCGTGCTGATCCGCCAGAAGGTGCGGATCAGGGTGTAGCCGATAAGGGAACTGAGCAGGGCCAAGATCAGCGAGCCCAGCAACAGCGGCGGTGCCACTGTGCCCAGTACCGAGACCAGCCACTCCCAGGTGAATTCAATCTCGATCTGCTGCGCCGAATGTCCCAGCAACTGGCAACCCACCAGATAGGCGCCATAGAGCAGGGGCGGCATGGTAAAGGGGTTGGAGAGCCAGACCAGCGCCACCGAGAGCGGCAGATTGACCCGGCACAGGATGGCGCCACCGGCAGCCAGCAGCATCTGGCAGGGGAGCGGCACCCAGGCCATGAAGAGGCCCACCGCAAATGCCCCGGCAGCCGAGCGGCGGTTGAGGTGCCAGAGGTTGGCATCGAGCAGCAGTTTGCCGAACAGCCGCAGGTGCTTGTGTTCTTTCAGGGTTTGCTGATCGGGCATCCAGCGTTTAATGAGTCGTTTGGGCATATTGAAACCTTGCTAAATACTTGCTCCATGGATCTGCGTCTGTTGTCGTTTGCCCTGGGGGCAAGCCTCACTGCTCTGGCCATGGTTACCTTCACTCGCATGGGGGGGCCTGTTGCTGTCCCTGCTGATCCCCCTTGCATATTGCCGTGCCTGGCGGTGGCTGTTTCTCCTGCTCGGCATCCTCTGGATGCAGGCCAATCTTGCCTATAGGCTGGCCTGGCTGGAGCGGTTGGGCGATCAGACGAGCCACATGATAACCGCACAGCTGCAAAGTGCAGAGCCCGAGGGGGATAAATTTGTCCGGCTGCTGCTGCGGGTGAGCACCCTCGACGAGCAACCGGTGACACCTGAGCCCCTGATCCGGGTCAATGCCTATCAGGCATTACCCGCCATGACAGTGGGCAGCCGGATCACCCTGGTGACCTCGTTGAAACCGGCTCACGGTCTTGCCAACGAGGCGGGGCTGGATGGGCGGCGTCTGCTGCTGGGCAAGGGGATCACCGCCACTGGCAATCTGCGTCGGGTGATAGATATTCAACAGGCACCTGTGGGGTGGCGTGAACGCTGGTTGGGCGCGGCGACCGAGAGTTGGCGCACTCTTGGCCATGCTCCCTTGCTGGCGGCGCTCACTTTTGGCGAGCAGAGTGGCATCACGGATGCCCAGTGGGAGCTGTTTCGCGGTAGCGGCCTGACTCACATAATCGCCATTTCTGGGCAGCACATTGCGCTGGTGGCGGTGCTCGGGTGGTGGCTGGGCAGGTTGTTTTGCCTGCGTGGCGCCATCATCACCTCCCTGCTGTTTGCCGCCGTCTACAGCGCGTTGGCCGGGTTTGCTGTGGCCACCGAGCGGGCCCTGATCATGGTGCTGGTGTGGAGCGTGTTGCGCTGGAGTCGGCGAGAGTGGCCGGCCTGGCGCATCTGGCTGTGGGCCTTTGTGGTATTGACCCTCTGGGATCCCTTCGCCCTCTATTCGGCCGGCTTCTGGCTCTCGTTTCTGGCGGTGGCCATCTTGCTGCTGGTGGGATATCTCCACGACAAGCCGGGGCTCTGGCAGATCCAGCTCTGGCTGCTACTCGGTCTGCTGCCGTTGCAACTGGCGTTGTTCGAGGGGATCGCGCCCCTTGCCATGGTGATCAACCTGTTGGCGGTGCCGCTCTTTTGTATCGCCATCATCCCGCTGGCCCTGATCGGTGTGCTGCTGGCGCCGCTCTCCACCTCGCTTGCCTACGGCCTGTTCTGGCTGGCGGATCTGGGGCTCGGGTGGGTGCTGACCATCCTGAATTGGCTGGCAGACCAACTGCAACTGTGGTGGCCACTGCCCGGTTGGTGGCTGCCACTCTGCACCCTGCTGTTGCTGCTCTGGTTCGCCGCGCAGTGGCGCTCGGCACGCTGGCTCTGGCTACCGGGTCTGTGTGCGCTGTTGCTGGCGCTCTGGCCAACGCCTGCCCGCTGGCAACTGCGGGTGCTGGATGTGGGACAGGGGCTGGCGGTGCTGATCAGCAAGGGGGAGCGAGCCATCCTCTATGACACCGGCGATCGCTATCCCGGAGGCTACAACATGGCGGACGCGGTGATCCTGCCCCAGCTGAGCCATCTGGGGATCCGGGTGATTGATCGCCTCATCATTAGCCACAAGGATCGGGACCATGCCGGCAATCGCAAGCGACTGCTCAGCGCCATGCCGGTGCGCTACGAGCTCTCCTCTTACCCTTTTAGTGAGAGAACGACGCTCTGCCAGCGTGGGCAACAGTGGCGTTGGCAGGGGCTCTCGTTTGCAGTGCTCTGGCCAGAACATCCCGGTGGCGGGCGCAATAACGATGGCTGCGTGGTGCGCATCAGCGATGGGCAGCGCAGCATATTGCTGAGTGCCGATATCGAACGGCAGGCAGAGCTGAGACTGGTGGCGCTGGAGGGGGAGGGGTTGGCCAGCACCTTGCTGGTGAGCCCCCATCATGGCAGTCGCACCTCCTCCACGCCCCCGTTTGTCGCGGCGGTGGTGGCAAAGGAGGTGATCCACAGCGCCGGTTTTATGAATCAGTGGGGCTTTCCCCGTCCCGATGTAGTGGCCCGCTATCGGGATGCCCGCCAGTGGATCACCGGTCAGCAAGGGGCGATGCTGGTCGAACCCACCGCAGCGGGCTTGAGCGTCACCGCCGAGCGAGATCTGGGGCCCTGGTACCGGCGCAGTGGTGAGTGGTGGCGACCGCGAGTGTGGTTTGAGCAATAATCCGCCATTTCTGCCGTGGAGGAATGCGATATAGGTGGCGGCGCTTGGTGTAAGCCTGCGCTTTGGCTAGAATAGCCCGTCATTTCCATTACTAACGGCTATTCATGCAACAAGAAACCTCACAAGAGAGCTGGCCAGTATTCAAACGCCTGCTCGGTTATGTCCGTGATCGCAAGCTGGGCCTGGTCGGTGGCATCATCGGGATGCTGGGCTATGCCGCCGTGGATACCACCTTTGTCTACTCCATCAAGCCGCTGATCGATCAGGGCATCAATGGCAACGACAGCACCGTTTTGAAATGGATGCCTTTCTTCGTCCTCGGCATCGTGGCCCTGCGCGGTGTCGCCAAC
This sequence comes from Aeromonas sp. 55A, assembly GCF_051919665.1. NCBI lineage: Bacteria > Pseudomonadati > Pseudomonadota > Gammaproteobacteria > Aeromonadales > Aeromonadaceae > Aeromonas > Aeromonas sp. 55A. The sequence continues at coordinate 3,219,501 of NZ_JBQBEH010000008.1, forward strand.
TTTCTCTCCAACTACTGCATGGCCTGGGTTGGCAACCACGTCGTGATGCGTCTGCAACAGCAGGTGTTCAATCACATGGTGGCGATGCCGATGAGCTTCTTTGACCGTCAGAACACCGGTCATCTGCTCTCCAAGGTGACCTATGACGCCAGTCAGGTATCCTCGGCGGCGAGCACCACGCTGGTGACCCTGGTGCGGGAAGGGGCGACCGTGGTCGGCCTGCTCGGCCTGATGTTCTGGCACTCCTGGCAGCTGTCGGTGATCTTTTTGGTGGTTGGCCCGCTGGTGGGGGTCATCATCGGCCTTATCAGCCGTCGTTTCCGCCAGATCAGCCGTCACATCCAGCAGGCGGTAGGGGATATCACCACCTCCACCGAGCAGATGCTCAAAGGGCACAAAGAGGTGCTGATGTTTGGTGGCCAGAAGGTGGAAGAGAAACGCTTCTTCCAGGTCAGCAACAACATGCGCCAGCAAACCATGAAGATGGTCGCCGCCGATGCCATCGGCAGTCCTGTGGTGCAGATGGTGGCCTCCATCGCGCTGGCTGCCTTCCTCTATGTAGCCACCATCGACAGTGTGCGCAGCGAGCTGACTGCCGGTACGTTTACCGTCATGATCACCTCCATGATGATGCTGCTCAAGCCGCTGAAAAGCCTGACCGACGTCAACAACCAGTTCCAGCGCGCCATCACCGCCTGCCATAGCCTGTTTGGCCTGCTCGACAGCGAGCCGGAGCAGGATATCGGCACCCGCACTCTGGAGCGTGCTCGCGGCGAGATCGAGTTTCGCAACGTCACCTTCACCTACCCGACCAAGGACACCCCGGCGCTGCACAACGTCAGCTTCAAGGTGGAGGCGGGTAAATCGGTGGCGCTGGTGGGCCGTTCCGGCTCTGGCAAGAGTACCATTGCCAGCCTGTTGACCCGCTTCTACGACATCGATCAGGGCGAGATCCTGCTGGACGGCATCAACATCCGCGAATACAAGTTGAGCGAGCTGCGCAAGCAGTACGCGCTGGTCTCCCAGCATGTTCACCTGTTCAATGACTCGGTGGCCAACAACATCGCCTACGCCGCAGAAGACAAATACAGCCGCGACCAGATCGTGCAGGCCGCCCGTATCGCTCACGCCGACGAGTTCGTCAGCAAGATGAGCAACGGGTATGACACTGTGGTTGGCGAGAACGGTGCATCCCTCTCCGGTGGTCAGCGCCAGCGTGTGGCCATCGCCCGCGCTTTGCTGCGCGATGCGCCGGTTCTGCTGCTGGATGAGGCCACTTCGGCCCTCGATACCGAATCCGAGCGCCACATTCAGGCGGCTATCGATGAGCTTTGCAAGGCGCGTACCTCGCTGGTGATCGCCCATCGTCTCTCCACCATCGAGAAGGCGGACGAGATCCTGGTGATCGACGAAGGCCATATCGTCGAGCGCGGGAACCACGAAGCATTGATGGAGCAGCGCGGCACCTATGCCCAGCTGCGCGCCATTCAGTTTGGCAACGCGGGAAGCAAGGCCTGATGCTGGAACGGCTCTGGTATCGCAAAAGTGGCTGGCGCTGGTTGCTGGCCCCCTTTGCCCTGCTGTTTGCCATCATCAGCGGCACCCGCCGCTACGCCTATCGTCACGGCTGGCGCAGGGGGTATCGCGCCTCCTTGCCGGTGATCGTGGTGGGCAATATTTCGGTGGGCGGCAACGGCAAGACGCCGGTCGTGGTCTGGCTGGTGGAGCAGTTGCAAGCCCGCGGCTATCGCCCCGGGGTGGTGAGCCGTGGTTATGGTGGCAAGGCGCCCCATTATCCCTATCGGCTGGATGAGACCAGCACCACGGCGCAGGCCGGAGATGAGCCGGTGCTGATTGCCCGGCGCTGCGGCTGTCCGGTGGTGGTTGCCCCGAAACGGGCCGACGCGGTACGACTGCTGGAGCAGAGCGGTGAAGTGGATATCATCATCACCGACGACGGTCTGCAGCACTATGCGCTGGCCCGCGACATCGAGCTGGTGGTGGTGGACGGCGCGCGCCGTTTCGGCAACGCCTGCTTGCTGCCCATGGGTCCGTTGCGCGAGCCTGTCACTCGTCTCAAACGGGTGGACGCCATCATCTGCAACGGCGGCGAGCCGGGCAAGGGGGAGTACCCCATGCAACTGGTCGCCGACACCCCGCGCCGGGTGCGCGACGATGCCCCGCTTGCTGCCCCCTTGTCGGGGCCGGTCGATGCGTTGGCTGGGATTGGTCATCCGCCCCGCTTCTTTGCCACCCTGGAAGGGCTCGGCTATCAGCTGGATCAGCAGGCCGCCTACGGCGATCATCACCCCTTCGATCGGGATGAGCTGGTGGGCCGCTTTGCCAGCAAGCCGCTGCTGATGACCGAGAAGGATGCGGTCAAGTGTCGTCCGTTTGCCCTCGATAACTGGTGGTATCTGCCGGTCAGTGCCGAGTTGCCCGCCTCCCTGCTCGATGCCCTGCTGCACAAGCTGGGGACAAAGGGGAAGGGCGCGGCCAGGGCGCAAGATTAATCTCTCTTGCCTCGGTGAGGGAGCAGGGGCTTGATACGCCCCGTACGGAATATCTGGTTGCTCGACATCCATCGCTGGCGTGATAAAGCCGCCAGCGCGACATCGTTGAAGGAGTATCGTTTTGGCTTTGGACATCAAGTTGCTCGACATCATCGCCTGCCCGGTCTGCAAGGGTAAGCTGCACTACAACAAAGCAGTTCATGAGCTGGTCTGCCGCTTTGACAAGCTGGCCTATCCGCTGGAGGAGGGGATCCCGGTGCTGCTTGAGAACCGTGCCCGTCCGCTCAACAGCGATGAGCTGCCATCATGAGTTTCGTCGTCGTCATTCCGGCCCGCTATGCGTCAACCCGTCTGCCGGGCAAGCCGCTGGCGGATATCCATGGCAAGCCCATGGTGCAGCACGTGGTGGAGAAAGCTCTGCAATCGGGTGCCGATCGGGTGATCGTTGCCACCGATGACGAGCGGGTACAGCAGGCACTGCAGAGCACCGGCGTCGAGGTGTGCATGACCTCACCGGATCACCAGTCCGGCACCGAGCGTCTGGCCGAGGTGTGCCGTCACTACGGCTTTGCCGCCGATACCATCATCGTCAATGTGCAGGGGGATGAGCCGCTCATTCCGCCCGCCATCATTCGTCAGGTGGCGGATAATCTGGCCGCCGCCACGGCGCCGATGGCGACCCTGTCGGTGCCGATCAAGGATGCCGAAGAGGCGTTCAATCCGAACGCAGTGAAAGTGGTGACTGACAAGGATGGCTACGCCCTCTACTTCAGTCGCGCCTGCATTCCCTGGGATCGGGATCGCTTTGCCAAGAGCCATGAGCAGATTGGTGACCACTACCAGCGTCATATCGGTATCTACGCCTATCGCGCCGGCTTTATCCAGCGTTATGTCGACTGGGCACCGAGCGTGCTGGAGCAGGTCGAGGCGCTGGAGCAGCTGCGGGTGCTCTGGTACGGGGAGAAGATCCACGTCGCCCAGGCCCTTGAAGCGCCGCCGGTCGGGGTGGATACCCAGGCCGATCTGGAGAAGGTGCGCGCCTTTTTGGCCAAGTGATGGCCACAGCACTCAAGTCATGAAAAACGGTGTCGCAAGGCACCGTTTTTTGTTTTGAAAATTTATATAATTATTTGATTTTAAACGCTAAACATGGGTTTTCTCAAACTTTTGGCGTGCATGGTTTGCCAACGCGACGAGTTTGGTTATGATGCAAGACGCCCTGTTAACCCTAACCGGGCGGCTAAAACGAGATAAAACGGGGTGTTTGGGTGATAAATGTATTCCTGGTCGATGATCATGAGCTGGTGCGTACAGGGATAAGACGCATTCTTGAAGATGTGCGCGGGATCAAGGTGGTGGGCGAGGCACAGAGCGGCGAGACCGCAGTTACGTTCTGTCGCCAACACCATCCGGACGTGATCCTGATGGACATGAACATGCCGGGTATTGGTGGTCTGGAAGCGACCCGCAAAATTCTGCGGATCCGCCCCGATGTGCGCATCATAGTGCTGACCATTCATTCAGAAAATCCGTTCCCCACCAAGGTGATGCAGGCAGGCGCCGCCGGTTACCTGACCAAGGGGGCTGCCCCCGACGAGATGATCCAGGCGATCCGGTTGGTGCACTCCGGTCAGCGCTACATCTCCCCGGAGATTGCCCAGCAGATGGCCCTCAGCCAGTTTGCCTCCGCTGACGAGAATCCCTTCAAGTCCCTCTCCGAGCGCGAGCTGCAGATCATGATGATGATCACCAAGGGGCAGAAGGTGACCGATATCTCCGAGCAGCTCAACCTGAGCCCGAAGACGGTCAACAGCTACCGCTATCGTTTGTTCAGCAAGCTGGGGATTAACGGTGACGTGGAACTGACCCATCTGGCCATTCGCTATGGCATGCTGGATGCCGATACCCTCTAATCGGGTGGCGTGTGGTCACAAAGGCGGCGAGTGCCGCCTTTTTGCTTTTCTGCCCTTTTGCTTTTCAGGCGGCGGGGGCAGTATGCTCTGCCCGTCAATTTTTGCCTTTGTGTGAGCCGAGTAGCTGATGACCCTCTCTCCCGAACCTCTCTTCGACAGCAAGGCGTTTTTGAGCGCCGTCACCCATCAGAGCGGTGTCTACCGCATGTATGACAGCGGTGGCACCGTCATCTACGTGGGCAAGGCCAAGGATCTGAAAAAGCGGCTCGCCTCCTATTTTCGCACCAACTTCGACAGCATCAAGACTCGCACCCTGGTGCGCCAGATCGCAGATATCCAGGTCACCGTCACCCACACCGAGACCGAGGCGCTGATCCTCGAGCACAACCTGATCAAGCAGTACCAGCCCCGTTACAACGTGCTGCTGCGGGACGATAAATCCTACCCCTGGATCATCATCACCGCGCACCAGCATCCGCGCATCGGCGTCCATCGCGGTGCCCGCAAGATCAAGGGGGAGTACTTTGGTCCTTACCCCTCTGGCGGCGCGGTGCGCGAGAGTTTGCATCTGATGCAGAAAATTTTTCCGGTGCGTCAGTGCGAGGATGCGGTCTATGCCAACCGCACCCGTCCCTGCCTGCTCTATCAGCTCAAGCGCTGCGCCGGCCCTTGCGTACCCGGGTTGGTGAGCGAGGCCGAATATGCCCAGCAGGTGGAGCTGGCCAAACTGTTTCTGGCGGGCAAGAACCAGCAGGTAATTGGCGAACTGGTGGGCAAGATGGAGTCCGCCAGCGGTGATCTGCGCTTTGAAGAGGCGGCCCGCTATCGGGATCAGATCCTGGCGCTGCGCCGGGTCACCGAGCAGCAGTCGGTGAGCGGAAACGTGCTGGACGAGCTCGATGTGGTGGGGGTCGCCTTCCAGCAAGGCGCTGCCTGTATTCACGTGCTCTTTATTCGTCAGGGCAAGGTGCTCGGTTCGCGCAGCTACTTCCCGAAAGTGCCGGCTGACACCCCGCTCGATGAGGTGGTGCAATCCTTCCTGCTGCAGTTCTATCTGTCGGGGCAGGGGGGACGGCAGATCCCGAGCGAGGTGCTGCTTGATGTGGCCCTTGAGGATGAAAGCGTCATCGCCGAAACCCTGAGCCAGACCGCAGGCTACAAGGTGCGGGTGGTGAGCCGAACCCGCGCCGAACGGACCCGCTTTATCAAGCTTGCCTCCATCAACGCCGAGACGGCGCTGCGATCGCGGCTTGCTCACAAGAGCACCATCACCGCCCGCTACGATCAGCTGGAAGAGCTGCTGGAGCTGGAGCGCCCCATTGCTCGCATGGAGTGTTTCGATATTTCCCACACCATGGGGGAGCGCACCGTGGCCTCTTGCGTGGTGTTCAACCGGGAGGGGCCGCTCTCATCGGAATATCGTCGTTTCAACATCGACGGTATCACTGGCGGTGATGACTACGCGGCGATGGAGCAGGCGCTAGAGCGCCGCTTTGGCAAGCAGCAGGAGCCGGACAAGGTGCCGGACGTGCTGTTTATCGACGGTGGACTCGGCCAGTTGCGCCGCGCCGAAGAGATCCTGGCCCGTCAGCTGGAGTTTCTCGGCGGTAAATATCCGCTGCTGGTGGGGATTGCCAAGGGGGTCACCCGCAAGGCCGGGTTGGAAACGCTCATCATGGGGGAGAGCCACGAAGAGCTCCATTTGCCAGCAGATATGCCCGCTTTGCACCTCATTCAGCATATTCGCGATGAATCCCACCGTTTTGCCATTACCGGCCACCGGGCCAGACGGGCCAAGGCCCGCACCAGCAGCAGTCTGGAGGATATTCCGGGGGTGGGGCCAAAGCGGCGGCAGGCGCTGCTCAAATATCTGGGCGGCCTGCAGGAGGTCAAAAAGGCGAGCGTGGATGAACTGGCCAAGGTACCCGGCATCAGTCAGGAGCTGGCCCAGACCATCCACGATGGCTTGCACAGCGCCTGAGCAGGGTTAGCAGCATGGCAAAATCGCTAACTCCTTGATGCACAAGAGCCGTGACGCGGGGGGGCCGTAAATGCCATAATGGCCCTCGCATTTTGAGAAGATTGATGGATTAAAAAGACCAAGACGGGCGCCAGTGCGGTTGCATCGCAAATCGGCTTTGGCGCACTATGTAGCGACGTACAAGAAGTGGCTGAAAATAATGACAAACATACCTAACCTGTTGACGTTTTTCCGGATTTTGCTCATTCCCGTCTTCGTCATCCTGTTCTATCTGCCTTATCAATGGTCCTATCTGGCTGCCGCCATCGTCTTTATTCTGGCCGCTGCCACCGACTGGTTTGATGGCTATCTGGCTCGCAAGCTCAATCAGTCCACCGCCTTTGGTGCCTTCCTTGACCCGGTTGCCGACAAGATCATGGTCGCCGCCGCACTGGTGGTTATCGTCGAACACTACAACACCATCTGGGTGACCATCCCCGCCATGACCATGATTGGCCGCGAGATCATCATCTCCGCCCTGCGTGAGTGGATGGCCGAGCTCGGCAAACGCTCCTCGGTGGCGGTCAGCTGGATTGGCAAGTGGAAGACCATGATCCAGATGGTGTCGCTCACCGGTCTTATCTGGCAATACAACGTCTGGATGGTGTGGCTCGCCTATGTGATGCTCTATGTCGCCACCGTGCTCACCTTCTGGTCGATGTTCCAGTACATGAAGGCGGCCTGGGGCGATTTGACCCACCACGCCAACCTGTGAGTCACTTGCGCCGCAAGGTGAGGTTTCCGCTGATTTGAGGCAGGAAACGGCCAAAGGCGCTAAAACTGTTCAAAAAGGGCAAAAAATGCCCGAACGATCAGGTAATTAAATATTTCTGGTTGACTGGGCGAGGAACATCGCTAGAATGCGTCCTCGTAGTCAGGCAGTCAGCCAGACCAATGCGGGAATAGCTCAGTTGGTAGAGCACGACCTTGCCAAGGTCGGGGTCGCGAGTTCGAGTCTCGTTTCCCGCTCCAAATTCAGACAATAGAGAGCCAACTCTCTTTTGCATGGCGCGTTAGCAAAGCGGTTATGCAGCGGATTGCAAATCCGTTTAGTCCGGTTCGACTCCGGAACGTGCCTCCATATTGACAAGCCCGCCACGCGAGCTTGATACCGATTGCGGTGCCCGAGTGGTGAAATCGGTAGACACAAGGGATTTAAAATCCCTCGACGTTCGCGTCGTGCCGGTTCGATTCCGGCCTCGGGCACCATTAAAATTGAAGAAAAAAGCCTTACAGATTAAACAGATACGACGCTTCATTGCGTCGTTTTTGTTTCTGCTCCCCAGCGTTTCCCCTCTCTCACTTTTCCTTTCTTGTCCATTTCTTGTCTAAGCGACTTACTACTTCCTGCGACTCGCTGCAAACAATCTGCCCAGTCTTCCAACATAGCCAAGGACGTTTGGTAGGCTACTGCTCCGGACTTTTCCGGGGTCTGTCTCTGGTACTAAGGCAAGCGTGGCGTGCTGTTACGTCTTGGCCGCGCACTTCCCAAACCCGCATTGAATCCCCTTTGAAACAGATATTAATCCCATGATCTAACCCATCATCGGAGGTATCTATGCAGACCAAATTTCGCTTTACCAATGCAGCCATCAAGGCCTTGCCCGCACAACAACGAGACGCTGCCGCCACTGAACTGGAGTTCTCCGATACAGAGGTCATCGGCTTAAAACTCTTGTCAGGAAAAAGCCAGGGCAGTAAGCGTTTCCTACTGCGCTATACCCTCCAGGGCAAGAAGCGCAGCATCGCCCTGGGGCGATTCGGCGATATTGATGTGAGCCAAGCCAGGACCATTGCCCGCAAGTACAAGGCGATGCTGGCAGAAGGCATCGACCCGGTAGCAGAGCGGGATAGCTACAAAACTGAGCCCACCCTTTCGGAGTTCTTCTGGCAGACCTTTTTGCCGCACCTCAAGACCATCGGCAAACGATCGATCAACAGCGACATTCAGCGGTTTAAACACAACATAGAACCACGCTTTGGTGCCATGCGTTACCGGCAACTCAAGGCGATGGATGTCCTGCAGTTACAATCGGAGATGGTTCACCCTAACAACCCTCAGCAGACGGCCTACGCACCGAGTACCGCCAACCGTGTGCTGGCCCAGTTAAAGACCATGGGCAGCTATGCGGTGCGCTGGGGCATTCTGGACACCAACGAGGCGGCCAAGATCAAGCTGTTGAAGGAGGACAATGCCAGGACGCGTTTCCTATCGATTGAAGAGATGAAACGGGTCATTGAGGTGGCATTGCAGGATCGCAATCAAGCCGCAGGCAGCTTCATTGCGATGCTCTACCTGACGGGGGCAAGAAAATCAGAGGTGTTACTCGCTAAATGGGAACATGTGAACTGGGAGGATAAGACGCTGTTCGTACCCCTGACCAAGAATGGCAAGAGCCGGATCATTTACCTGAGTGCGTTGGCTATCGATATTCTGGAGAAGCTCCCCAGAATAGCCGGTAATCCCTATGTGTTCGCGAGCCAGCATATTCGCTGTCAGGGCAAGCCCATCGGTGAACCCAGATGTGCCTATGAACGGGTGTTGCAGAAAGCGGGTATCGAAGACCGTGATGAGGTCTGCTTCCATACGGCTCGCCATTCGGTCGCCAGCGCCTTGGTCTCTTCCGGTCATGTCACCGCCGATGTAAAAATGACCCACTAACGCCGGAGTAAAGTTGACCCACCTGGGCCAAGATCGTGGCTTTTGAGCCACGCCCATGTTGACCCAGGAGTTATCAGTGGAAATCAGAGTGTTGGCCCGTCAGGGCATGAGCATCCGGGCTATCGCCCAGCAATTGCGGGTGTCCCGTAACACGGTTCGTAAGTATCTGCGCAACCCGGGCCTGCCAATCTATCCCAGCCGAGCTGCCCGACCAACCAAGCTCGATCCTTTTAAACCCTATCTGCAAGCGCGTATCCAGGCAGCGAAGCCACACTGGATCCCGGCGACGGTTCTGCTCAGGGAACTGCGAGAGCATGGTTACACTGGCGGGCTCTCCCAGCTCAAGGCCTGGTTATCTCCTCTGCGCCATGACGCCTCTGGCACTGTCGTCCGTTTTGAAACGGCCCCCGGTAAACAGATGCAGGTCGATTTCACCATTATCCGCCGCGGCAATCGGCCTCTGAAGGCCTTTGTTGCTACCCTGGGATTTAGTCGCGCCAGCTATGTCCGTTTCTTCGATCACGAACGTAATGATGCCTGGTTGACCGGACTGCGTGAGGCTTGTCATTTCTTCGGTGGGGTCCCGCAGGAGGTGCTATTTGATAATGCCAGTACCATCATCCGCGAACGGGATGCCTATGGTGAAGGTGACCATCGTTGGCATCCGGCCCTGCTCGCCTTGGCCGAAGAGTTCGGTTTTCGCCCCCGCGTCTGCCGTCCCTACCGGGCCCAGACCAAAGGCAAGGTCGAGCGCTTCAATGGCTACCTCAAGCGCAGTTTTGTCACACCACTGGCAGCCACCCTCAAGCAGGCAGGACTGGCGCTAGATGTGTCAACCGCCAATGCCCATATAGGCCCCTGGTTGCAAGACATCGCCAACCAGCGTAGCCATGGCACTACCGGTGAAGTCCCGGCTATCCGATTGCAACAAGAGCTGCCTCATTTTCTACCCCTGCCACAGGCGCTACCCGTTAGTCCCGGCACCACGGCCACTGCGCGCCCCATGCCGCTGGAGAGCTTGCAGCATCCGCTATCGGTATACCAAGACCTGCTGGAGGTGAACGTATGAACTTGCAGCATGAACGCCTGATGGCCCTGAGTCAGGCGCTGCGCCTGGAAGGGATTGCTGCCCAGTGGTCAGCACTAGCTCAGAAGGCTGCCAACGAGGAGGCGAGCTTCGCCGATTATCTGGAGTGGTTGCTGCACGCAGAGCAGACCTTGAGGACCGAGCGCACCCGCCAGACCTTGCTCAAACTGGCCACTTTACCCGTGGTCAAAACGCTGGAGCAGTACGACTTCGGCTTTGCCAGTGGCGCACCTCGCAGCCAGTTGCAGGAGTTAGCCAGTCTGGCCTTTATCGAGCGTAGGGAAAACATAGTGCTGCTGGGCCCAAGCGGAGTGGGCAAGACGCATCTTGCCATCGCACTGGCCTATCGGGCTCTGATGGCTGGCATCAAGACCAGATTTATCAGCGCAGCAGACCTGATGTTGCAGCTTCAAGCAGCTCAACGACAGGAGCGGCTTAATGCCTACTTCAGCCGTGTCGTGATGGGGCCGCGTTTACTGGTGATCGATGAGATAGGCTACTTGCCGTTTGGGCGTGAGGAAGCAAACCTGTTTTTCAATGTGATCGCCAAACGTTATGAGAAAGGGAGCCTGATCTTGACGAGCAATCTGCCCTTTAGCCAGTGGGCCAGCACCTTTGCCGATGATCAGACACTGACGGCAGCTATGCTCGATAGGCTGTTACATCATGCACACATCGTTCAGATCAGCGGTGAAAGCTATCGTTTGAAAGAGAAACGCAAAGCGGGGGCCACACCCAAAACCAATTAACCCCATGTCCGGGTGGATCACTTTTCAATCGGCGAAATTAGCCAGAGTGGATCAGTTTTCGGTCGGCGTTGACACGGTCAATACAGCCTGTATGACGTCAAGGCGCAACTGGCCCACGCCAGCATTCAATCCTCCCAGCGGTATGCAAAGCTGACTTCTGAGCGCAGTCGCAATATCAGCGAAGGTCTCTCGTCTATGATCCAGGCGGAGTGACCGAAAAGGTATTGTTTATAAACAGATATTAATAACCAGACAGCGCTGTTACATCGGCTGTTGGTCCACATTTCACAGTTCCCAGGCCCTTAAGTTCATCTGAGCTTAAGGGCCTTTTTGTTGGAGAGAAACACGATGAAAACTTGTATGGAATGGCCGGAGGATACACTGCTCGCGACTTACCCGGCACTCCATGTCTCGGTCATGGAAAGGATTATCAAGCCCTTTTCATCAGTAGAGGAGGCGAGGGCATTCTGGGACGCGACCGGTTGTAGTCTGGTCATTATCGAGATGACGGACTCGGTGAGTGAGTTCCAGGCCATGCCACAGCACACCCAAAATCAGGTGATATTCGGTTTGCGGTACCTGGAGCAAGAATTCGCCATATCCGAAGATTGGCGTCTGCTGCTGGCCATTCTCAACGATGAGGGGGCAGGGATTTACCTGCTGATCCACTCAGATGCACCGCTGCTTCCCACCCTGGAGGCGATGCACCATGAGTAATCCCAGCCATAGCGACATTATGCGCAAGTTAAAAGAGATCAAGGGAATTAAGGAGCTGCTGGAGAAGGCCGTGCTCTTGTATGTCTTGCTCACGGATGGCGATCTGCCGGTCTGGTGCTATGCGCTCATCATCGGTGCGCTGGCTTATCTGGTAAACCCGTTCGACGTGGTACCAGAGCCCATTCCATTTGCCGGTTATCTGGATGACTTATCAGTCATCACCTCGGTATTAGCCGCACTGCCGGTTAAGTCGCACCACCGTCAATCCGCGAAAGACCGCTGGCACCGCTAAACGGCGCAAACACCGTTGCGCACCATGGCAAGCGCAAGGGGCTCACCGCTGTGCTCGCATTCTTGGGCGGCAGCATTGGTCTGCATAAGTTCTACACCGGGAATTGGGGCTGGGGGCTTATCTACTTAGTGCTCTGCACCACCGGACTTCCCCTGATCTTGTCCGTGATCGAGTTCATCCGTGTTTTGTGCCTGACACAGGAGGAGTTTGACCGTCGCTATAACTACCGCCCCATATCCGCGTTTTCATGGGTGTGGTGAGGAGCGCCTTGTATGAACATAAAAACTGCAGTCGGTTTAATGATGCTCTGCTCGACAGGCGCTTATGCTGGCGTACTCAGCATGCTGGATGTGGCAGCCCTCAAGGAAAGCGAGCTGGAGATGTGCCCGGACATCTCCGTCGAGAAGATGGTCAACAGCTTTTTCGAAGACCCCGAGTGGACCGGCGGGAAAGCGGCGGATGGTCGGAAGTTGGTGAATGTCAGCGGCACCATCACCTATGCCAGTCAGCCCGCACGGGCCATGGTGCAGGTCTGGATGCAAGACGATGGTTTTTCTGTGGAGGCGCTGGAGATTAACGGGCGACCACAGCCAGAGGGAATGCTGGATCTGCTGCTAGAGAAAATGTGCCAAAGCGCCAGAGGCGCCGACCATACCGGCGATCCACAGCAACAAGCCGTGGCGCTGCCGTTCACGGGAACCCGCTATTTCAACTTCGGGGGTGAAAATGGGATTCAACAATCCATCACTATCGCCCCCAATGGACGTGTCACATTGAGATCCCATGGTGCGACCTCTGTCTCTGTCGATTATCAGGGCACGTATGAAAACCCACTGCTGACCCCGGCGGGTAACTACCGCGTTCATGCCGACAAGATATATGTCACCGACGAAGGCGGAGACTTCCCCGACTCATCAGAGTGCGAGGTCATCGTGTGCGAGACAGAACTGTCTGCACCTTGATGTGCTGAGGCCGAAACACTGCGAAAAGCGGACGGTACTCATAGCCTGGAATGTGGCACGGACGGCGTAAACTGGGGGTCGTGTCAGTGATCCGGCACCATAGAGCAGAAAACGCAGAGGTCAGGGCCGGTCGGCACTGGCCTCTTTTTCACACAGCTTAGCTATAACTGAACATTCCTGACTAATGGCCGAGCCGCATCCCCCTCCCCTGATTTAGGGTCAATCGCCCACATGAAAATCCATCATCCTGCGCAACACGCTTGAAATGCGCATTGCCGATTGTACGTAACCATCTGATTTATTGACGAAGAGGTTATGGGTGTAACCGCGCTATTGGGGATACACTGAATCGCCCCTGTGCTCTAGACACATCCCATTGACAGACTGGATAGTATGCTCCTTTGGCTGCAGTCCAACTAAGTAAGGAAAACGGCTCGGGAGCTTATCCCCTTTGTCTCAGATTAGCCTAGACCTCATTTGAGCCCCACCCTGGAGCAACCGCAGGCCATTCCCACAGTTTTTGTTCAAATTGAACAATGTCAACTAAATTTTATTATTATAATAAAATTTGATATGCTCATGAAAAATGGATGCATTATAAATCGTCTTGACAGGAAAGCAAAAACTGATGGCAACTATTAATGATATTTGCAGAATTACTGGATTTTCCAAGGCAACCGTATCACGCGCCATTAATGAGACAGGTCCGGTTAAAGAGTCAACCCGAAAAGTAATTCATGCTGCCATGCAACAACTCAACTTTCGTCCTAATTTGGTAGCGCAGGCGTTAGCAAATAAGAGTGGCAGTAGTATTGGTTTGGTTGTATCGGATTTTGACGGTGCTCACTTTGGGCATTTATTAAAGAATGCAGCCTTGGTTGCAGACCAAACAAATAAGCAATTGATTGTGACCGATGGCCATAATGAACCAGAACGAGAAAAGCAGGCTATTTATTCACTGGTAGATCGTCGCTGCAGCGTGTTGATTGTGTATACCCGGCATATGACTGAAATTGATATGTTGTCCATTCAGCAAGAAATTGGGCTGCCAATCATCTTTATCGGACGCTCACTACCTTCCCATTGTGGTTATTCGATTTACTTTGATAATGAACACGCCACCAAACAAGCAGTGAGTCACCTGCTCTCCCTAGGCCACACCAGGATTGCCTATTTTGGTCCACCAGCGATCACACCAACAGGCATTGTTCGTATGGATACATATCGGAAGATGCTATTGGAATGGGGTATTGAGTATCAAGAACACTGGTACCAGTGCAGCAGCTTTAACATCGCGGAGGGTTATCGTGCGGCAAAGCAATATCTCACAAAAGGGGGGGGATGTAGTGCCCTCTTTGCCGCGAGTGACTCGATTGCATTCGGGGCGATGCAGGCATTTCGCGAGGCAGGGCTATTGCTACCTAACGACATGTCCATCGTCAGTATCGACGATGAAGAGATCTCGGCCTATCTATCGCCACCTTTGACCACTTATCGGTTCCCGCTCACTGAGATGGTTCACCATGCCATGGCGATAGCACTCAAGTTGATGGATGGGCAAGAAGTACCTTTCGAGTCTAAAGTGTTTCGGGGGGAATTAAAGATCAGGTCATCCGGGATGACTTGCATCACTTCATCGTGATTCGAACTATACCAAATAAAGACCCTTATCGGGTCTTTATGTTTACCTCCAATGCCTAAACGGCCTCGAATGGGCTCGCCCAATCCTTCGCTTATCTATGGCCGCAGTAGACCGGAGTCTTTCGGCGCTAAAACCAATAACACTAGGCCCTCAGGCGAACTTTGGCCTAGCTTCTGACACGTTCTACGAATGCAGTGAACTGTTATTTCTTGTGAGTTGCAGCACAAAAATGGAACCGGTTTCTGTAACCGGTTCCATTTTTCTTTATAGTCATCATCAAGGTGATTAAACACCACATTCTAACTTAAGTATGTTGAGGACTATGTAATGAATAAAAAAATCTATCTGTTTTGTGCCGCAGGCATGTCTACATCTTTACTAGTCAATAAAATGCGTGAGCAAGCCGCCAAACATTCTGTGCCGGTTGATATTGAAGCTTTTCCCGAATCTCAATCAAATGAAAAAGGTATCGAAGCTGACGTTATTCTACTGGGCCCTCAGGTCGGTTATATGTGTCAAGATATCTCAGCGCGTTTCCCTCATAAGCCAGTCGCTGTGATTGATGCAGGTATGTATGGCCGAGTAGATGGACTGAGCGTATTGAAAGTTGCTATAGCCGAAATTAAAAAATCAGCCAAGCCAGCCTAACCTATAGTACTTCGACGTAAACAAAGCTATACCAAATTATTTTATCAATGATCCTGCCAATGATAATTAGGCGGCATTCATTGGTGCGCGCCACCGTTTTTATTAAAGTGGCAAGGGTAACTTTCATAAACTGACTTGGCAATTATTTAACAAATTTTATTTATATTTAAATAATCAGAGGCACCTATGAATTTCGACGATCTAAACCTAGACGATATAAAAGAAGACGGTTCAGAGGTTCAGCAAATGGATCTTGAAGAGCAGGTAATGGGCATCATTATCAATTCTGGTGAAGCTCGTAGCTGTTCTTACAAAGCCTTGGCATTTGCAAAGCAAGGGGATTTTGCTCAGGCCGATGCGAAAATGGAAGAGGCTCGTCAAGCAGCGAATGCCGCCCATTTGGTGCAGACACAATTGATTGAAGCTGATATGGGAGAGGGTAAGACCCCGATGACACTCATCATGGTCCATGCCCAAGATCACCTGATGACATCGATGTTGGCCCGTGAGTTGATCAAAGAGTTGATCGATCTTCACAAGAAAATTTCCAATTAAGCGGAGCATTATCAATGAAGTTTGCACATGACTTTCTTATGGGCGCAGCCAGCGCGTCTTACCAAGTAGAAGGTGCCTGGAATGAAGATGGCAAAGGCATGACTAACTGGGATGAATTTACCAAGATCCCGGGGAAAACCTTCGAAGGCACCAATGGGGATATCGCGGTTGATCACTATCATCGCTATAAAGAAGATGTTGCCTTGATGGCTGAGATGGGTCTGGAGTCCTATCGCTTCTCCATTTCATGGGCTCGAATTTTCCCAAATGGTGATGGCGAGATTAATCCAAAAGGGATTGAGTTTTACAACAACTTAATCGACGAGTGTCTTAAATATGGCATTGTGCCCTTTATCACACTTTATCACTGGGATCTGCCACTGCCCCTAGAAAAAGAGGGGGGATGGTTGAGTCAGCGTACCGTCGATGCATTTGTTAACTATGCAAGAGTGTGCTTCGAAGCCTTTGGTGATCGTGTAAAACACTTCATCACCATCAATGAGACGATTGTATTTTGTTCTCTAGGTTATATGGCTGGCGCTCACCCACCAGGAATCAAGAATGATCCGAAGAAGTACTTCCAGGCTGTTCACAATGTTTTTTATGCTCATGCCAAGGCGGTGCTGCTATATAAATCCATGAATCTATATGGTGAAATTGGTATCAGTAACGTATTTAGTCCAGCTTTTGGCGTTGATGATAGTGAAGATAGCCAAAAAGCGGCATATCATGCTAATGCGTATGCGACCCATCTCTACTTCGACCCGATTTTGAAGGGTGAGTATCCAGCTTATGTCATGGACGCACTGAAAGTCAGCGGCTTCCATCCAGAGCAGACAGCAGAGGAGTTAGAAACTATCAAGTTGGCTGCTAGTTTGAATGACTTTATGGGGCTCAATTATTATCAGCCGAGTCGGGTTGAATTGATCAAAGGTTCTCTAGAGCCGCGTGAAGCTACCCGTGAAAACTCAACTGGTGCACCGGGAAATCCAAGTTTCGATGGTTTCTTCCGCACCGTGAAGATGGATGATAAACGTTATACCAAATGGGATTGGGAGATTTCGCCAGAGGGCTTTGTAGCTGGTTTGAACATGCTCAAAGATCGTTATGGTCAAGTCAAGATTTACATTACTGAGAATGGTCTTGGTGATGAAGATCCGATTGTGGAAGATGAAATTTGTGATGTCCCACGCATAAAATATATCAGCGAGCATTTAACTGCGCTGAAACAAGCAATCAGTGATGGTGTGAACGTCAAAGGATACTTTGCTTGGTCTGTTATTGACCTGTTGAGCTGGCTCAATGGATATAAAAAACAGTATGGCTTTATTTATGTCGATCACAAAAATAACTATCAGCGAAAGAAAAAAATGTCTTTCCACTGGTTTAGTTCGGTGATTAAAAATCGTGGGGAAGATCTCTAATGAGTAATTTTAACCAAAAAATACAAGCCGTGATGCCCTATGTCATGGGGTTTGTTAACTCCAAGCCGGTCAAGGCAATCAAGGATGGCTTTCTTTACACCATGCCGTTGACCATTATTGGTTCGGTATTCCTATTACTGGCGTTTATTCCTATCCCTGGGTATGGCGAATTGATGGCCAGTATCTTTGGTGACAATTGGCAGGGGCCATTGTGGCAAGTAGTAGGTGCCACCTTTGATATTCTGGCACTCATCGGTGTGTTCGGTATCGCTTATAGCTGGGTTCAAAATGAAGGCTATCAGGGGGTTAGTGCAGGCATTTTTGCAATCGTAACCATGCTGATCCTCAACGATAACTTCATTCTGGCTGCGGATGGTGCCACCTTGGGTGGGGTGATTCCTAAAGCCTATATGGGTGGTAAGGGAATGATCGTGGCCATCTTTGTCGGCATCACTGTAGGTTGGATTTATAGCTGGTGCATGAAGAAGAACCTGACCATCAAGATGCCGGATGGCGTGCCGCAGGGGGTTGCTAATGCGTTTACCGCCCTGATCCCGGGGGCCTTGATCATCCTGACAGCCTGCTTCACCTGGATTTTCTTTAAGTTCGCGTTCGACAAGACAGTGGTCGTGGTGTTGTACGATCTGCTTCAGATACCATTGCAGGGTTTGTCTGACTCTCTGGGGGGTGTCATCGTTGTTGCCCTGCTGATTTCTTTATTGTGGTGGTGTGGTGTGCATGGCTCCGCCATTGTAATGGGGATCATGGGGCCGATCGTGACGGCGAACGCGCTGCAAAACCAAGAATTGCTCATCAAAGGAGAGCAGTTGATTGCCGGGGAAAACGCCAAGATTGTTACTAACCAGTTCATCGATCAATATGTAACGTTTGGTGGTGCAGGCCTGACCCTTGGTTTGGTTGTATGTATGTTGATGTTTGCAAAGTCCACGCAATATAAAGATTTGGGTAAAATAGCGATCATGCCAGGGTTGTTCAATATTAACGAGCCGGTGATCTTTGCTTTCCCCATCGTATTTAACCCACTGATGTTGATCCCGTTCTTGTGCGCACCGATTATTTCTGTACTGATGGTTTATTTTTCCATCTCTGCAGGCCTGGTCGAGCCGTTCACTGCGATTACCGTTCCTTGGACCACTCCGATGATCATCAGTGGCTTCATTGTGGGTGGTTGGAAGGCCGCGTTGCTGCAAGTATCAGTATTCTTGATGACTATCTTTGTGTACTACCCATTTATGAAAGCGCAGGACAATATCGCCTGCAAAAATGAAGATGTGTCAAAAGAGACGTTTGAAGAAGATGATGCTTTGTCACTGCAACTGTGACGATATGATGGCAGGGTGTTGATGTTGAAAAACACCCTGCTATAAGCAGAAACAAATATTTAATTAACAAACATCCCAACCAGTACAGATATTGATATTTTCATACAGTTCTATTCAGCTCATTTCATGGATTGAATGGTAATACTTTACCTGTTGTTTTTTCATTCTCAGAAATACTAAGTAAATTAACATGGAGTTATAATGAAAAAATTTAGCTTACTATATACCGCCGCAGCTGTGGCTGCGGTAATGAGTTCCGCGTCTGTTTTTGCGAATAGCAATGATGATATTGAAGCGCTGAAACTTCGCCTTCAGGAGTTGGAAACTAAGGTCAACACAGAAACTAAATATAAAGATGACCAGCAGCCAGCAACATTGACCAGTGAGACAAAAGTACCGGATGGACTTGTATTTTCTGGTTATGCTCGTTACGGCGCACATTATCAAAACTCAGATAAAGAGCGTGTGAGCAGCTTTGGTAGCTTGAGTGGTAATGCTACTGGTCGCTTGGGTAATGAAGGTAATGGTGGCGAGTTTCAGCTTGCCAAAGTCTTTAAAAACGACAGTGGTGCCATCTGGGATTTAGTCTTGATGCTGGATCATTGGTCTGAAGGTTCCTGGGCCGACGACGGTGGTGTCAACGTCAAGAAAATGTACGCCGGTGTGGCTAATGTTTTTGAGTCGCAACCAGACCTGTATCTGTGGGCTGGCCGAGATTTTCATCAGAGACCTCAGACCGATCTGAATGACTATTTCTGGATGACTCATGATAGCCAAGGTGCCGGTTTCAAAAATTTGACCTTAGGTGGGATCAAATTTGATTTTGCTGGTGTCGGCCAAGTTAATGATGACATGGTAGAAGACAACGGTCGTTATGCGCTGACCAGTAAAGTTCATGGCATCAAGTTGGGTGACGTGGATCTTAGCCTTTATGCAAACTACGGTACTACTTCCGAAAAATTGACTGAAGATGACAAAAAAGAGCTGGCAAACTCTGCTTATCAGTTAGCAAGTGAAGCGGTATGGGCGGGCCAAAAGTTTGTTATTCGTTATTCACACAATGCGCTAAACAGTGTGTTTGATTTGGCTGACAATCAAGACGCTTTGTTGTTCAGCCTAGATGGTGTCATCCCCTTGACCGAGCGGGCAAAAATTCAATATTTGACCTCTTATCAAAAACTTGATTTAGACAAGAGTGATGAGAGCCGCAAAAACTACAGCTTTATCCTGCGTCCGACTTACCAGTGGAACGATGTTCATTCTACTTGGTTAGAGGGGGGTTATAGCATCGTTGACTATGATGATATCGATGCGACTAACACCTCTTGGAAAACAACTCTATCACAAAATATCGCTATCGGTGGGGAAACCTGGTCTCGCCCGATGTTACGTTTCTACGCCACCGTCGGGAATGCAGATAATGAATATACCGGTCGTGATGACAAGGGTGTGTTGACAACATCTGATGATGACACAGTGACCTTCGGTGCCATGTTTGAAGCATGGTGGTAAAGAGAAGCTAGTGTTTCATGACGGCCTTATGGCCGTCATGCTTTTCGAGTTACAGGTGTTTACCCCTTGTACCCACAATAGTTGTCTGGGCGGCGTAAATAGTAGATATGCCATTTATGCCATACAGCCGTTACAATAAAGCCTATTTAGGTTCCATCAAAAATTTCATGATAATTTTATCAAAAATATATTCATTCTCATCTAGATGGAAAAATGTAAGCGGCATCTTCATTTAAAATATGCTGCAAGATCAGCGTGAAGGATTAACGGTATTTTTTATGAATAAAAAACTCAAAGTAGTCACCATTGGTGGTGGTAGTAGCTATACTCCTGAGCTGGTTGAGGGATTCATTAAAAGGTATGCAGAACTCCCTATTGGTGAGCTCTGGTTGGTCGATATTCCTGACGGTGAAAAAAAACAGAATATAATATTTGAGCTGTGCCAACGAATGATTGCCAAGTCAGGCTTGCCGATTACCCTTCATAAGACACTCAATCGTCGTGAGGCCTTGACTGGTGCCGATTTTGTTACCACTCAGTTACGGGTCGGTCTGCTCAAAGCTCGAGAAAAAGATGAGCGCATTCCATTAAGCCATGGTTTGCTTGGCCAGGAAACAAACGGTGCTGGTGGTTTATTTAAGGGGCTAAGAACCATTCCGATCATTTTTGATATTATCAAGGATGTTGAAGAAATTTGTCCAGATGCATGGATTATTAACTTTACTAATCCGGCGGGGATGGTCACTGAAGCTGTCGCGCGTCATACCAATTTCAAAAAATTCATTGGGGTATGCAATGTCCCCATTGGCATGAAAATGTTTGTGCAAAAATCGCTACAGTTAACAGATGCTGATGAATTATCTCTTGAGCTGTTCGGTTTGAATCACTTCGTTTTTATAAAGGATGCTTTCGTTAATGGCGAATCTCGTTTTAATGAGCTATTTGAATATGTAATCGATGGCGCACAAAAGGAATCTGCTTCAGTAAAAAACATATTTAGCATTCCCTTTGAGGCTGATTTTTTGCGCGGCTTACGGTTATTACCTTGTCCCTATCATCGTTATTACTTTAAAGAAAAAGAAATGCTAAGTATTGAGATGGGCGAGTATTACAAAGGGGAAACTAGGGCACAGGTAGTACAACGGGTAGAAAAAGACTTGTTCAAGCTGTATCAGGACCCGAATCTTAATTATAAGCCAGAAGAACTTGAAATGCGTGGTGGCGCATATTATTCAGATGCTGCCTGTGAAGTAATCAGCGCCATTTATAATGACAGTCACAGTGAGCACTATGTGATTGTCCCCCATCATGGTCAGATAAAAAACATTCCTGCTGAATGGACAGTCGAGATGACCTGTCGGATCGGTCGTGATGGTGCTAAACCTGATCCACGCTTTAGTCAGTTTGACGAAAAAGTGCTAGGGAAGGTGCGAATAAGCGGGGAAATTCTTCTCGGCTGACGCAGTCATTTCATTTCTTCATGTTTGAGCCGATTTTTTCTCCCGTAAATGCCTTGAATCAGCCTATTTAGACCGTTTCTTCGCCATTTAAGGCGTTATTCCCAGTTTTTAGTGAGATCTCTCCCACTGACGTATCATTTGGTCCGCCCGAAACAGGTTGGCCAGCGTGAATAACATCGCCAGTTGGTTATCGTTTTTCAGCAACCCCTTGTATCTGGCTTTCACGAAGCCGAACTGTCGCTTGATGATGCGAAATGGGTGCTCCACCTTGGCCCGGATGCTGGCTTTCATGTATTCGATGTTGATGGCCGTTTTGTTCTTGCGTGGATGCTGTTTCAAGGTTCTTACCTTGCCGGGGCGCTCGGCGATCAGCCAGTCCACATCCACCTCGGCCAGCTCCTTGCGCTGTGGCGCCCCTTGGTAGCCGGCATCGGCTGAGACAAATTGCTCCTCTCCATGCAGCAGATTACCCAGCTGATTGAGGTCATGCTCGTTGGCCGCGGTGGTGACTAGGCTGTGGGTCATGCCACTCTTGGCATCGACACCAATGTGGGCCTTCATGCCAAAGTGCCACTGATTGCCTTTCTTGGTCTGATGCATCTCCGGATCGCGTTGCTGCTCTTTGTTCTTGGTCGAGCTGGGTGCCTCAATGATGGTGGCATCGACCAAGGTGCCTTGGGTCATCATGACGCCTGCTTCGGCCAGCCAGCGATTGATGGTCTTGAACAATTGGCGGGCCAGTTGATGCTGCTCCAGCAGGTGGCGGAAATTCATGATGGTGGTGCGGTCCGGCAAGGCGCTATCCAGGGATAACCGGGCAAACAGACGCATGGAGGCGATTTCGTACAGAGCATCTTCCATCGCGCCATCGCTCAGGTTGTACCAATGCTGCATGCAGTGAATGCGTAGCATGGTTTCCAGCGGATAAGGTCGCCGGCCATTACCAGCCTTGGGGTAAAACGGCTCGATGACTTCCACCATGTTTTGCCATGGTAGAATCTGCTCCATGCGGGACAAGAAAATCTCTTTTCTGGTCTGACGGCGCTTACTGCTGAATTCACTGTCGGCGAAGGTGAGCTGATGACTCATGATGAACCCTGTTCCATGGCTCCAGATGACAAACATGATCTCATATCAGGGACTTGTTCGCACCTTCCCTAGGTTTAATCCATGGCATTAAAGCGTTTGAAATTGCCGCAGCCAATGCAGCAGTGAGTGGTAGCCTCAATGATTTGCTGGTTGCCATGAATATCAATCCGCTGGTACATTCTGATGATGATGCAAGAAAGGTGGCAACCGAGTTGCTATTTGCACATAAAAAACATTTGCCACAATTTGCTGAGACTATTTCTGAGCTGGAATAAGACTGCCAATCTCATTTAGCATTAACTGGTTGCTGCGAGAACGGCAACCAGTTGTTAATTTTATAGGGGCAACATGTCTAATTATATTTCTTTTGATATTGGCGGCACCGCTGTTAAATATGGTGTAATAGATGATGCTGGAGCTATTTATGAAAAGGGATCATTCTCGACACCTGATAATTTTAATGAGTTACTAAATGCAATGAAGATGGTCTTGTCGACCTATCAACATCAATATTCACCGATTGCTATCGCTCTAAGTATTCCTGGAGCAGTTAATGAAGTCTCTGGTTTTATTGGTGGTATTACAGCACTGAGATATATCCATGGATTTAATATTAAGGCTAAATTCTCAGAGGTCTTTGGTTTGCCCGTTGGAATGGCCAATGATGCTAACTGTGCCGTGTTATCGGAAGGTTGGATTGGTGCTGCGAAGGACGTTAAATCATATGCCTGTGTTGTAATTGGCACCGGCGTTGGTGGTGGTGTGGTGATCAATGATCATTTAGTGAGTGGCGCCACTCAGCATGGTGGCGAGTTTGGCTACTGGATTATGGATCCATTTAGTCGGACCAACTGGAGTGATCTTGGCTCAACACGAATATTATTGCGCAAAGCGGCATGGGCGCTGGGAGTTGATACTATTGATGGCGAGGATTTTTTTGCCTTGGTAGCAAATGGGAATCCATTGATGATTTCTTTACTTGATGAATTTTGTTTTATCAATGCATTGGGCATTTATAACATCAAGCATGCAATTGATCCGGATCTCATCTTGATCGGTGGTGGAATTAGCAGCCAACCTAAAGTGATTGAGGGCATTAATAATCAATTAAAAATATTATTGAGCCGTGGTGGTAACATGGAGTTTGAGGTTGTTGCATGCCAGCATAGAAATGATGCTAATCTAATTGGCGCAGTTTATAATATGCTACTCAAAGATTAGTTTTCACAACCAAATCTTGAATTAACTATATTTTTAGTGCCAATTATTTAGTAGCTGAAAATTTCATTGGATTGAGTTTTTTTGCATATGTAAAGGTAAATTTTCACAATGGTAGGGGCATTATTTGTTGAAACAACAGCGGCCTCTATCAGAAGCAGATAACTTATGCGGATGGTACTCATAGCCAGGAATGTGGCGCGGACGGCGTAAACTGGGGAGTCTGTCAGTAGCCCGGCACCATAGAGCAGAAAACATAGAGGCCAGGGCTAGTCAGCACAGGCCTCTTTTTCGCACAGCTTAGTTAAAACTGAACAATCCTGACTAATGCCGAGACGCATCCTCTGATTTGGCTTCAATCGCCCACATGAAGAACCATAATCCTGCTCAACACGCGTGAAATGCGCATTGCAGCCTGCACGTAACCACATGATTTATCGACGAAGAAGTAATAGGTGTAACAGCGCCATTGGGGATACACTGAATCGCCCATGTGCTCTAGAAACACCCCATACATAATGGCCACGGGTCTAGAAATCTGCCGGGCTCAGCTGATCATGGTCATGTAGTGGTAAACGTTATATGAATATGGAGAAGATGTGGAATGTAGTGGTCTAATCATCCCGGACACCATTTTAGGTGGTACAGTCGCCACCATGACCTGAGGTGTTCAATGACAAGACTACGTCGCTCATTTACTGCCGAATTCAAACTAGAAGCCGCATCCCTGGTGCTCGACCAGGGATATTCAGTCCCCGAAGCCAGCCGTTCACTGGACGTTGGTGAAACCGTACTGCGCCGCTGGGTTCAGCAGCTTCAATCCGAACGCTGTGGTACAACCCCAATCAGCAAAGCATTGACTCCGGAGCAGCGGAAAATTCAGGAGCTGGAAGCCCGAATCAACCGGCTCGAACGTGAAAAGGATATACTAAAAAATGTATGATCTGCTCCTTATCTGCAAGCTTCAACTGATTTCCAGAAGTCGTTTGCGTCAATGTATCCGGCCTGTCTGTGAGCCGTTTTCCGGCTCTGGCCTTGATGGGATCCGCACGTCATCGTCCTAATAAAGCTACCAGTCACGAGAGACTGCTTTTTTAGCCAGGCTGCAACGTCGTGGGGTAAACGCTTCTTTCATCTGTTTTGGGCTCGCAAAACCGGGTATGAGTTCTATCAGTTAAACGGCTGAACTCGTGTTGGGATACGGTTGGTAATCCCTGCCGGATGTCAGCACTTTCCAGCAAATTCGCATTATCTTGTTGGCCAGGGCGATAAGTACCACATGGTGGTGATGGCCGACCTCTAGCCTGGCGACCCATTCGCCTAACGATGATTTGTCACGCTTCATGTGAATTTTCAGCGCTTTGGCGCCCTGAATAACCATTTGCCTTAAATAGCTATTGCCACGCTTACTGATCCCGCCGAGCGAAGATTTGCCGCCCGTTGAATATTGCCTGGGGACCAGCCCTAACCAGGCTGACAGGTCGCGGGCTTTCTTGAATTGTGAGCCATTGCCAATTGCGGCAATCAACGCGGTTGAGACAATTGGTCCAATGCCGGGGACGGTACTGATTTTTTGGCACAAACTCGATATGCTCGAGGCTTGTCCGAGCATGAGGCTCATCTCATCAATCTGAATATCCAGCTGTTGCCACCGTTCTCTCAGACGCAATACCAGAGCGCGGATAAAGTCAGGCAAGCCATGCTCGGCATCTTCAAGGATCGTCGGCAGAGAGCGCTCGAAGACTTTTCTGCCGACTGGCACGGTGAGCCCATATTCCAGCAGCAACGCTCGCATCTGATTGACAGTGGCGGTTCGTTCGACGATGAAACGCTGACGGACGCGATGAGTCGCCTGCAATGCCAACTGTTCATGAGATTTCAACGGGACACAGCGCATAGTGCCTCTGCTACCAGCCTCGGCAATGGCGGTGGCATCGTTGAAGTCATTCTTGTTCGATTTGAGGTAGGGCTTAACAAATTGAGCGGGAATAATCTTGGGCTCGAACCCCGCCTGTTGGAACAGGCGTCCCCAGTATTGCGAACCAGGACATGCCTCGAAGGCAACCCGACAGGGTGGAGTCGTACTGATGAACTGTTTCAGTTGTGAACGAGTGAGCTTTTGCTTGGTCAATACATGCCCCATGCGATCCATCGCCACCAGGTGAAACCAGTTTTTGCCTAAATCGATCCCGTAAATGTAAATCTGCGCTTGAGTCATGATGAGCCTCCTTGATGCTGGCTCCAGCATAGCGGGGTAGATGGAGCAGACCATCCCATTAGGCTACTGCTCTCTTGATGGCGGACGAGTTCACACGTACGCGCTGATAGACCGATTAGGGAGCAAGCCCCCATCACCCTGGTCTGCTGCGCTTTCGATGTTCCCACCTCCTGTTTTTACGATTATCTGGCTCGCAGGCGGACGATTAACCGTGAACGTATGCAACAGCGCTGTGAGTTGCGCCGGTTGTTCAAAGCGAGCCGGAACTCAGCGGGCAGCCGCGCCTTGATGTCGATGATGCGGGAGTTGGGGTATCAGATTGGTCGATTCAAAGTACGTAACCTGATGAAGGAAGCCGGGCTGGTATCCAAGCAACCGGGCGCTCATCGCTATCAGGTCGCTCGGTCTGAACGACCGGACATTCCCAATCTGCTGGCCCGCGAATTTGATGTCCAGCAACCCAATCAGGTGTGGTGTGGCGATATCACCTACGTCTGGGCAGGTGGTCGCTGGCATTATCTGGCAGCGGTTCTTGACCTGTATACCCGGCGGGTCGTGGGCTGGGCGATGTCAGATAAACCAGATGCCGAGCTGGCCATCAAAGCACTTGAGATGGCGTATCAGCAACGAGGTTGCCCTTCTGGTGTGCTATTTCACTCTGACCAGGGCTGCCAATATGGTAGCCGGGCATTTCGGCAACGACTGTGGCGCTATCGCATGACCCAGAGTATGAGTCGGCGTGGCAACTGCTGGGATAACGCCCCGATGGAACGGTTGTTCAGAAGCCTGAAGTCAGAGTGGCTCCCGGCTATGGGATATATGAGCTTGCGAGAGGCGAAACGAGATATCAGTTATTACCTGATGGATTACTACAACTGGCGGCGTCCACATCAACACAATGACGGGATGACGCCAGCAAAAGCCGAGGATCGGCCTAACCAAGTGTCCGGATTTAGTTGACCACTACAATGCCGGCTATGATGCCGTAAAAAAGCGTGACAAATCCAAATAGCTAAAAAATGCAGCTTGGTTGATATCTGAAAGTTACGAAAGGCCACTAGAAATAGTGGCCTTTTTCTTTTTCCTCCGAATCCACATTTGATCCAAACAGGTGTTGTCCGGTAGAGCCTCCGGCGTTTAATTGCCAGCTCAAGCTCACTATCAGGCTTGCCACCCCCTGACTCGGTGGGGAATACAGATCGAGAAAAAGGGATACAGCGGCCAGTCTGAATATTTCCTTGTCACGTAGCGGCTTGCTCATAAGACCTGCTGAATGACGTCAATTTGAGGCTCTTGAAGTGCCAGAGAACGCGGGGCGATTAGCGTTGATATATTGGGTGTTTTTATAACGTTAGTGACAGATGGATGCGGTCTGTTAAAAAGGGCGAGATCGTTCAGATCTCGCCCTTTTATATCAATATGTCACGTCATCTTTCTTATCGGATCAGGCTCCCTGCTCCGGGCGGGCGTCCGGGATCAGCGGATCGGCTTTGCGGCGGCGCAGCAGGCGTACCAGCGGGGGCAGGGTGATCACTGCAATGGCCAGTACCAGCAGGGTCTGGCTGATGCCGCTGCTCCACAGGATGGCGGTGTCGCCATTGCTGATGGAGAGGGCGCGGCGCAGGTTCTGTTCCAGCATTTCACCGAGTACAAAGCCCAGAATGAGCGGTGACATGGGGAAGTGCATCTTGCGCAGCAGGTAGCCAAAGACCCCGAGGCCCACCATCAACAGCAGATCGAAGGTGGTGCTGTGCACCGCATAGACTCCCACTGCCGAGACGCTGGCGATGGCGGGCACCAGAAACCAGAGCGGGATGGAGAGCATGCGGGTAAACAGCCCCACCATGGGGATGTTCATCACCAGCAGCATGACGTTGGCCAGCAAGAGGGTGGCGATCAGTCCCCACACCACATCGGGCTGTTCGGTGAACATGGTGGGGCCCGGGGTAATGTTGTAGAGGGTCAGCGCCCCCATCATCACCGCCGTGGTGCCCGAACCCGGCACTCCCAGCGTCAGCATCGGGATAAAGGAGCCGCAGGCCGATGCGTTGTTGGCTGCCTCTGGCGCCGCCACGCCGCGAATGTCCCCTTCGCCGAATTTGGCATTCGGCCCAGCCAGTCGCTTCTCGGTCATGTAGGTGATGGCACTGGCGATGGTGGCACCGGCGCCGGGCAGAATGCCGACGAAGAAGCCGATGGTGGAGGAGCGCAACATGGTGCCGGTGCAATGGACCAGCTCCTTGAAGTTGAACAGCATCCGTCCGGTGGTGCGCACCAGCTTGCCGCCGCCGCTGGTGTGCTCCAGCATCAGCAGGATTTCGCTCACCGAGAAGAGGCCGATCACCACCACGATAAACTGCACCCCGTCCGAGAGGTGAACGCTGTCGAAGGTGAAGCGATAGACGCCGGTATTGGCATCCACTCCAACGGTGGCGAGCCCCAGCCCAATCAGCGCCGCCATAAAGGATTTGAGCGGGTTCTGGCTCATCATGCTGCCAAGGCAGGCGATGGCGAACACCATCAGGGCGAAATACTCCGCCGGGCCGAAGGCCAGTGACCAGCGCGCCAGCGCCGGGGCGAACAGGATGATGCCGCCGATGGCGAGCATGGAGCCGACAAAGGAGCTGACCGCCGAGATGGAGAGGGCCACTCCCGCCTTGCCCTGCTGGGCCATGGGGTAGCCATCCAGCGCGGTCATGATGGCGGCGGCATCCCCCGGCACGTTGAGCAGGATCGAGGAGATCCGCCCGCCATACTCGCAACCGATATAGACGGTGGCGAGCAGAATGAGCGCCGATTCGGGGGGCAGTTTCAGCGCAAAAGCCAGCGGCAACAGGATGGCGACCCCGTTGATGGGGCCAAGGCCCGGCAGCAGGCCGACTACGGTGCCGACAAAGCAGCCGATGAGGGCGATCACCAGATTCTCCGGGGTGAGTGCCACCGCAAAGCCCTGGGAGAGGTACATCCAGGTATCCATATTGACTCCTTAAGAGAACCAGACGCCGAGGGGCAGGGTGACATCCAGCAGCCGGTCGAAGGCGAGATAGAGCACCAGACCGCCGACAACGCCGGAGAGCAGGGCAGCCTTGGCAGAGGCGCCAAACAGGCGCCCCAGAACAAAGGTGAGCAGGGTGGTGGCCAGCGGAAAGCCCAGCCACTCGAAGCTGGCACCGTAACCGGCCAGCGCCACCACCATGATGGCGAGGTGGCGCAGGGTACGCAGCGGCGGCCAGCTGACGGTGTCCGGCTGGCGGCGCAGCAGCAACAGGGCGCAGAGCGCCATCAGGCCGATGATGCCGAGCGGGAAGGGGCGCGGCCCCAGCGGCTCATAGCTGTATTCGCTCTGGATCTGCCAGGCGATGGCGGCGCCTGCCAGACAGAGCAACAGCCAGATGGCGGCGAAGATGCGATCGCTCATGGCTACGGCTCCTATTTGGCCAGACCGAAGGCCTTGGCCTGCTCGCGATATTGCGCCACCTGCTCCTTGACGTAGCTGTCGAGAGCCTCGCCGGTGAGGTTAAACTCGAACAGGCCGCGCAGATCCCGCTGCGCCTTGAAGGTGTCGGTCTTCACCAATTGATCGAAGGTCTGCTTCCACCACTGGTATTCGCTGTCGCTTACCTTGGGGCCGACATAGAAGCCGCGGATCACCGGCCACACCAGGTCATAACCCTGCTCCTTGGCGGTGGGGATGGTGGCTAGCTTGCCGGGCAGCCGCTCGGCAGCGAACACCGCCAGCACCCGCAGTTTGTCGCCGCCGATATAGGGCACCATCTCGCTCAGATCGCCGGAGACCGCCTGCACATGGTTGCCCAGCAGCGCGGTGACTGGCTCGCCACCCCCTTCAAAGGCGACGTAGCGCATCTTGTGCGGATCAACCCCGGCCTGCTTGGCCAGCAGCGCCGTCTTCATCCAGTCCTGACTGCCGATGGAGGCGCCCGCGCCGATCACCACGCTGTTGGGGTCGCGCTCCATGGCGCTCACCAGTTCCTTGAGGTTCTGATAGGGGGCATCGTGGCGCACCGCGATCATGCCGTAATCGGTGCCCACCGCCGCCAGCCAGCGCACATCATCCACTCCGTAACGGCCAAATTTCCCCTGTGAGAGGTTGAGCAGGGAGCCGCCGGAGAAGGCGACCACAGTCCCCGCCTCGGCAGGGCGCTGGGCCACGATGGCGTTGTAGGCCACGGCGCCGACCCCGCCCGGCATGAAGGTGACTCGCATCGGCTTGTCGATGGTGCCGGTCTCCTGCAGGCTCACCTGCAGCAGCTTGCAGGTGAGATCGAAGCCACCACCCGGTTTGGCTGGTGCGATACATTCGGTACGGCTCGGGGTCGCGGCACTTTCGGCCGCCTGCAGTGGCAGGGCGCCGAGCAGGGTCAGCAGGGCGAGGGCATGACGTGTGCGTTGCTTCATGGTTGTGTGCTCCATCTTGTCGTTGTTTTTCCTGGGTGTGACTCCGTCGATAGACGAAGTGATGCGAAATTGTTAAAACAACAACCTTTCATTCACCTTTCAATCGCTGACCAAGAGCCGGGAGTGTGACCCTGATCGCACCT
The DNA here is from genome assembly GCF_051919665.1 of Aeromonas sp. 55A. Taxonomy (NCBI): domain Bacteria; kingdom Pseudomonadati; phylum Pseudomonadota; class Gammaproteobacteria; order Aeromonadales; family Aeromonadaceae; genus Aeromonas; species Aeromonas sp. 55A. The sequence continues at coordinate 3,250,084 of NZ_JBQBEH010000008.1, forward strand.
TCTCCCGCACTGGCAGTGACGAAGGGATGCAGTTGAAGCACTGCGGCTGAATGCCGTGGTTAGGAACAAGGGGAGAGGGATGCGCTTGCTGTTGGCGGAAGATAATCACGAACTGGCCCACTGGCTGTCGCGGGCACTCACCACCGCCGGTTTCGCGGTGGATTGGGTGGCTGACGGGGCTCAGGCTGATCACCTGCTGCGCCACGAACAGTACGCGCTGGCGGTGCTCGATATCGAGATGCCCAAGCTCGACGGGCTGGCGGTACTCGGCCGGTTGCGCAGTCGGGGGCAGGGGGTGCCGGTGCTGCTGCTCACCGCCCGCGGCGCGGTGGAGGAGCGGATCTGCGGTCTCAATGCCGGAGCCGATGACTATCTGGCCAAGCCGTTCGATCTGGGGGAGCTGGATGCCCGGTTGCGAGCCCTGCTGCGGCGCAGCGAAAGCGGTGGTGCCGAGCTGCGGCTGGGTCGTCTGACCCTGCACCCCGACGGCTATTTTCTGCTGGCCGATGCCCGCCTTGCCCTGACTCCGCGCGAACTGGCTCTGCTGACAGCGCTGATGTACCGCCACGGGCGGCCGGTCGCCAAGGGGCAGCTGTTCGAGCAGGTGTTCAACCTCGATGACGAGGTGGGGCTCGACAGCATCGATCTCTATATCCACCGGCTGCGCAAAAAGCTGGTGGGCAGCGGGGTGGTGATCACCACTTTGCGCGGGCTGGGCTATCTGCTGGAAGCGGCGCCGGAGGCTTCCCATTAGTCGCTCCCTGCTCCATCAACTGCTGCTGTTTCTGGGGGGCCCCTTGCTGATCCTCTGGGCTGCCTCGGCCTGGTACAGCTACTACGGCGCGTTGGCGGCGGCCACCTCGGCCTATGATCGCACCCTGCTCGCCTCGGCCCGCACCGTTGCCGAGCGGCTGACGGCAGCCGAGGGCAGCCTCAGGGTGGATGTGCCCTACGTGGTGCTCGACAGCTTCGAGCGCAACATGCGCGATCGCCTCTTTTATCAGGTGCGAAGCATCGACGATAGGGTCATCTCCGGCTTTGATGACCTGCCCCCCATGCCGGACGGCACGCCCCTGACCGACCGCTATCCGGCGCTCGCCTACTTCTACGACGGGCTTTATCAGGAGGCGCCGATCCGCGCCGTGATGCTGCTGCAACCGGTGGGCGAGGGGGGCGTCAACGGCATGGCCCGCATCACGGTGGCGGAAACCCTGCTCGGCCGCCAGCAGTTGGCGGAGCAGTTGCTCTGGTCGGCCCTGCTGACCCAAGGGGCACTGGTGGTGCTCACCCTGCTGCTCGCTTATCTGTTGCTCAAGCGGCTGCTCACCCCGATGCGGCGCCTGTCGCGGGAGATCCTGCGCCGCGATGCCGCCAATCTCGCCCCCTTGCCGGATTTGCTCCCCTGGCAGGAGACCCGGCCGCTGGTGCAGGCGTTCAACCGCCAGTTGGCTCGATTGCGCCAGCTGGTGGCCCGGCAGGAGCGCTTTAGCGCCGATGCCGCCCATCAGCTGCGCACGCCGCTCACCATTTTGAAAACCCAAGTTGAGGTGGCCCGCAGCAGTGGCGATCCGGCCCTGATGAGCGAAAGCCTCGATGCCATGGCCGTGCGGCTCGATCACACCATCGCCCTGACCGAACGGTTACTGTTGCTGGCCCGGCTCAAATCGGACGAGTGCTCCGGGCTGCGCCAGCGTGAGTCCATGGAGTTGACGCCGCTGGTGCAGCAGGCTTGTTTGTCACGGCTGCCGCAGGCCCGCAGCAAGGGGATCGATCTCGGGTACGAGGGGGAGGAGTCCGCCATCATGGTGGCGGGGGAGCCGCTGCTGCTGGGGGAGCTGTGTGCCAACCTGCTAGACAACGCCATCAAATACACCCCGCCCCACGGCACTGTGACGGCGCGGGTGGTGCGAAGCAACGGGAAGATTTGGCTGGAGGTAGAGGATAGCGGCCCCGGCATCGCCCCCGAGCTGGCGGAACGGGTCTGGCAGCCGTTCCAGCGCCTCGAGCAGGGGAGTGAACAGCCGGGAGCGGGGCTTGGTCTGGCGCTGGTGCGCGATATCGCCCACTACCACCACGGCGAAGTGGTGTTGCTGCCGGCCACCCAGCTGGGGGGCTTGCTGGTGAGGTTGATCGTGCCGCTGGCAACATCGTGAGGGCGATAAAAAAAGAGAGGGCACCTCGCGGTGCCCTGTTTATCTACACATAGATGGCGTTGGGGGTCAGCTGCGGATCTTGTTGAAGACAAACAGGACGATAAGGGCGCCCACGGTCGCCAGCGCGATGCTCGGGATATTGAAACCGGTCACCGAGCCCAGCCCCAGCAGGGTACCCACATAGCCGCCAACCATGGCGCCGACAATCCCCAGCAGGGCAGTCATAAAGAAACCACCACCGTCGCGACCCGGCATGATCCACTTCGCCAGAATACCCACCAACAATCCCAATACGATCCAGGTGATAAAGCCCATGGATTAATCCTCTCTGTGTGTTTGAGTCCGCATTATAGGCAGGGATGCCGGGATGCGAAGGGCCAGACGGCGCTGGCTGGTCACAAGCTGTCGGACGGCGCTAGCCTTATCCGGGCTGCACAGTCCGGTTGTGAGCGGTTGAATGGCGTTATGTGCGCTGCCAAACAGGGGCGGGGACGGGCCCACGTAAAGGCCAAGATGAGAAAAGCCCCGCGAGCGGGGCCGGGTTTGTGACGGGGTTGTGCCCTCACTTCTTGAGGTATTTTCTGATCGCCTTGCCTGAGGTGCCGACTGCCTTGACCGCCCGTTTCAGCTGGACCTCGGTGCACTCGAACATTTTGATCCACTGCTTCATCTCATAGGGATCGTTGACATTGATCTTCTTGGCATCGAACGGGTGAGCGACCACATTGCTGTCAGGCATACAAACCTCAACTTGTTGAAATAGCTGGCGAGAAAGACATTTCTGCCTGAGCGCCATCATCCTCTCAATTGGCAAGGGGCAAGGTGACGGGGTTCACACAACCCGGGGACTGAAAGAGGAGTGCAGGTTTGCTTTGCTGATCTGTGAGCGATCACCACTATTTCACCCTCTTCACATCATCAACAACAGGGCCAGAGGCCGGATAAACAACAAGCGCCCTGCCGGGCGCTTGTTGTGGTTATCGTGATGACCGGCTTCAGGGTGTTGGGCAGGCGCTTGGCGAGCCGCTGTTGCGGGGCCAGAGAGTGGATCCATAGCTTTCAGAGAGCGGCAGGAATGTGACGCCTTCGCTCATGTTGGCTGGGGGCAGGTCATCCTCCAGCACATACATCCCCATCGGCAGGCTGCCATAACGCTGGTTGGCCTGCACCTGAGCGACCGCGAGACTGGAGTAACGCAGGCCAAGCAGATCGAAGTGATTTCGCCAGTCCCAGCCGGTGAGCCGACTGAGTGCAACCAGCATAAAGTCATTGCCCGGTATGTCGCGCACCCGTTTGCCGCCATAGACCGCATGCCCCGAGTAGGGGAACAGGCTAAAGCCGAGCCTATCCTTGCTGGCATTCCACTGCACTTCACTGTCGGCTGCCGCGCCGAAGATCCGTGAATGCTGATAGAGCAGGGTGAAGAGAGTGAAGCCATCGTTCAGCCGGGTGCCATCAGTCAGGATCATACCGTGGGCGCGCAATGCCATCTGGATATAAAACGCCATGCGATAGCCGTTGTGGACGGCGTAGGCATTGCTCTTCCAGGGGGCTTCGTAGCGACTCTCGCCGGTATCGAGCACCTTGCAGTTGGCCCCGAGCACGAGGCGGTTGCCACTCCTGTCCCTTACCTGCGCCGCATCAGACATGAACACATAGAAGAGATCCTTGTGATTCATGTGCCCATCCTTGATGGGCGCCGTGTTGCCATCTCTCAGATAATGGGCGCGCCACTTCACCACATAAGGGAAGATGTTGTTGGAGTTTTCCCCCGCCCGGCTCCCGTAGCCACTCCAGTTGTCGGCATCGTCTGCCGCAGCGTACTGCACGTTCAACCGGTTGGTCTGCAGGTTGTGGCCCAGCTCGTGATTGTCGAGCCAGCCGGTCGGGCTGATGCTGCCGGAAGAGTCCCACGGGTTGCCACTGCAACCGCTGCCGCAATGGGCATTCTGGTCATAGTTGGCATGCTGGATGATGGTGCGGGTATGGAGCGATTCATCGAGACACCCCTCCCCCAACAGTGCCACGCAGGCGTTTTTAACATCCGCAGGCAGCGACTCATCGAGCCCCTTGCCCTGAATTTTCAGGCCCGCCAGGGTGTAGACACCATTGATGTGATCCCGGGCGATGCTGTCGAGCAGGGCATTGGTGTCGGGGATGACGCCACCAACCGCCTTGGTGAAGCGATCCCGGCGCAGATGCTGTTCGGCGCCATCGGCCCGCAGATCGATATGGGGCAGCTCGGTTTGTTCCAGCCGCTCGTTGAACTCGCGGATCTGCTGCTCATCACCGAAATCCATGATGGCCGGATGACGGGTGACGCCCGTGGCGCTCACCTGGACGGCCAGCGATGCTGCCCCCCCTTCCAGATAGAGGTAGATAGGGCCGCCATAAGGAGAGGTGAAGGTGACGCTGCCCCCCTTGGCCAAGATCAGCCGCCCGGTGGTCAGCTCCAGCGGGGCTCGATAGATCTTCTGCTCATAGGCGCGATTGGTGTTGGGCCTGTGGTAGTTGAGTCGGACGGTAGCGGACACATCGGCGTTATCGGTGCGTCTCAGGGTGATGGTTTGTCCCGGCAGGGCATACCAGCCGGTGGTGGTCCACTGCCCGCTGTAGGGAACCGCAATGCGCCGACTGTCGGTGAGCGTTGCGGGATAGGCATAGTGAGTCGCTTGTCCCTTCACTACCTTGCTGCGATCGGTGACGTACTCCCCCAGATCGGGTTGGGCCGGGGTACGAGTGCGGGCATAGCTCACCAGCCAGTCGGCAAACATCGCCTGCTGCCAGGATTGATGCTCATCCCAGGCGATGGGGTAGTCGATGGCGGCCCTGTATTTGTCGGCCAGCAGCAGGGTGGCGGGCAACAGTGTCACGCCGTCACGAGCAAAGGGACTGATCCCGGCCTTGTCGAGGGTGATGGCCGCATTTCTCAGCCAGTCGGCACCCAGCTTGAACTGCTGGTTGAAGCTCTCCGAGCCACCGCAATTGATAAAGTTGCCGCCGCAGCTATCGAGCCACTGGGTCGTGAAGTTGCGATCCAGAAGGTTGCCAAGCAGGGTATCGACCGCCATCAGCTGGGCGTCTGGTGCCATGATGGTGTTCACTGTCAGATCGCTGGCTCTGAGTTTTGACCAGTAGTTGCCCCAGGTGACCAGCCCCATATCGAGATAGAGGGGGCTTAGCAGCGGGCTGGCATCGCGCCGATAGTTGGAGAGCAGCAGCGGGATCCCGGCCGCTTTGGCCTTGGCGATCCCCTGTGCGATCCCCTGATACCCTAGCCCCTGGCGGTCGATATCGCTGATCACGATAAGCTCCGGCGCCATGGTGTCGATGCAGTCGCTCAGCGCCTGATAATCGCAGGTATTGGCCGGGTTGATGCTGTGCTTGTCGGGATAGATCGCCTTGAGCCAGTCCCGCACGCCTTCGTTGTGGGGAAAATAGACGCTATCGGCGCGGCTTGGCATCTGGGCGGTGAGGATGCGCAGGCCATCGCTATCCTTGCCCCGGGTCAGCCAGCCAATCAGCCCCTTGAGCAGCGCCTCGCTCTGCGCTGTGCGGTCAACGGAAAACAGGTTCGCCCCCATGGCGGCCTGACGGTAATCGGCTTGCTCGGAGACCATCACCAGACCCCGGATCTCGCTCTCCCCCTTGCCATTGATGTTGGAGGGGAGCAGGGTCACCGTGCTCTCCGGCTGGAAGCTGGAAAAGGTGATGGAGTCGTGGCTCGGGTTCCAGCTGATCTGTGCCATTCCCTGATAGAGGCTGCGAACCAGTTTGGTGCGGTGCGCCTCACTGTCGGCAATCGTCGCACGGGCATGGGCGATCAGGGATTGCTCGCTGGCAAGGGTATGATCTTCCCGGGCAATGGCATTGGCGGCATCGCTGATAAAGCGGGCCGAGATCTGACAATCGGCGCGCATGGGTGCTGTGGTGTAGGTATTACCCGTCAGTGTTCCCTCACATCCTGCGATCTGTGTCAGTACGAAGCCACTTTCGGGCTGCACGGTGAAACTGCCCTGTTCACCGGCGTTCAGACGCAGGGCGTCGGGGCTTAGCCCGCCCCCCTGAGAAGCTTGAGTGGTGGCGTTGAAATAGACGGCGGCACTCTCCTGCGTGAAGCTGGCCGAGATCTGGCAATCGCTGCGCATGGGGCCAGTGGTATAGGTGAGGCCGTCCAGGGTGCCATCACAGCCGCTTATCCCGGTCAGGAGGTAACCGCTGTCAGCCTGTACCGAGAAGCGCCCCTGTTCACCCGCCGCCAACCGCAGGCTGGTGGGGTTCAACTGTCCGCCCGCGCTGCTCTGGCTGGATGCCTCGAAATAGTTGGGGGTGACAGGGGGGCGGATAGGGGTCTCTTCCTGTTCGCCATCACCGCCGCCACAGCCTGTGATCAACAGCGCCAGTAAGGGGGTGAGAACCGTCTTTTTCATTGTTTGATACGTTCCTTGTGTTACGACGGGTGGGAGGAGTCGGTAGTCTAATGAGCGGTTTCGTTTATTTCAACGCTGATTGAATGGTTAATTATCTTTATTTTCAGCATGTTGGATGTGTTTTTTGGCCGGCGTTTGCCGTATTTGGTGTTGCTGGCGCAGCAGAACCGATAGGGATGGGGCGAGCACCCCATCAGCACAGGCCATACCAGCCTGAGCTCACCGTAATGAGTCGCTTCACCGGGTTAACAGGGGATGCCGGGCCGCAGGTTTTGCCTGCAACCCTCGCAGGGGGGATGTCAGACGGATGGGTGAGCGGCGGGGCCGATCATTGCCAGCGCCCGCATTTCCAGCCGCTGCTCGCCGGGGCGGCAGACCAGCACCGAGCCTTGCTCGAACCAGTCTCCCAGCACGATGCGGCGGGCGGGGTGGCCATCGAGGGTGAAGTCGTGGATGGCGGGTCTGTGGGTGTGGCCGTGGATCATCATCCGGCAGTCGTGGGCGCGCAGGGTGTCGTCCACCGCCGCGGGCGTCACATCCATGATGATCTGGCTCTTGTGGGCATTTTCCATCTGGCTTTGGCCGCGCATCTTGCAAGCGATGGCCTGACGGCGGGCGAGCGGCAGTCGCAAAAAGAGCCAGCGCAGCCACTTGAGCTGGGTGATGCGGCGAAACTTCTGATACCCCTCATCCAGGGTGCAGAGCAGATCGCCGTGGCTCAGCACTACCCGCTCCCCATAGAGGTCGATAACGCAAGGATCCCCCAGCAATGTCATCCCAGCGCGCTTGGCAAACTGCTGGCCCAGCAGAAAGTCGCGGTTGCCGTGGATAAAGTAGATGGGCACGTTCTGCTGGCTCAGGGCCAAGAAGGCATCGGCCATCTGTTGATGAAGCGGATTTGGGTCATCGTCGCCAATCCAGAATTCGAAGAGATCCCCCAGCACATAGAGGGCATCGGCGCCGGGGGCGTCGTGCTCGAGAAAGCGCACCAGTGCCGCGGTCATATCGGGCCGCTGGGCAGAGAGGTGAATGTCACTGATAAAGAGGGTGCTCATGATGTGGGGGTCGGGCTCTCGGTCGAAACAGGGCAAACAGGGGTGGCAGAGATAGTAGACACAACAGGGGACGAACAGTGCGCTGCAGGCGCCATCGCGCCAGTTGCGGTATGGATATCGTCACGGGATGGCGGCTGCCATGACAGCTCGGCCAGATTGCGTCCCTCCAGCGTCAGCAGCGCTTCATAAGGATCGCCCGCCAGACCCAGCAACCGGCACATGGCCGCTTCCCCTTTCAATCCCTCTTCAAGGCGCAGGCGCAGCACTTCGCGGTAGAAGGCATCACCAAACCGCTCGAGCAACGCGGCCATCAGGGTGAGGTGGCGCCAGCCATTCAGCGTCTCGATGGGGGCGGGGGTGACATAGAGTTCCAGCGGCCAGCTGGCCTCGCTCGTGTCAGAACCGGTATCTGCACAGCTCTGGTCGAGACAGGAAAAGGTGCGCTCCAGCAGCCAGACATTGTCGCCCTTGGCGCTCGCCTGCCACCCTTGCTCTGCAAAAGTAGCGGCAAATGCCGCCGGATCAGCATGCTGGCAGAGAATATCGAGATCGCTGCCCGGCCGATCGAGGCCGATGGCGAGCGTGCTCACCAGCGCCAGATCGGCGCACTGCGTTGCCAGCTCATCCCACACACCGGCGGTGAGCAGGGCATGGGCCGAGCGCTGGCGCGGGTTGCCGTGGGCCAGATAGTCGAGGCGGCGCCAGTTTGGTCTGGCAGTTGGGGAGGCAGATGGAAAAACTGCGGCCGGGGCCGCAGTTTTGTCAGTGCCGAGTCGGCAGAGATCAGTCAGCAAGGGTCACCTTGGTGATCACCACGTCTTCTACCGGCACGTCCTGATGGATGCGGCCGTAGTTGCCGGTCTTGACGCCCTTGATCTTGTTGACCACGTCCATGCCGGCGGTCACTTCACCGAATACGCAGTAGCCGAAGCCCTGAGTGGTGGCGGATTTGAAGTCGAGGAAGTCGTTGTTGTTCACATTGATGAAGAACTGGGCGCTGGCAGAGTGCGGCTCCATGGTGCGGGCCATGGCGATGGTGCCGATCTTGTTGGACAGGCCATTGGCCGCTTCGTTCTTGATGGGGGCGCGGGTGTCTTTCTCTTCAAAGCCCGGGGCATAGCCGCCGCCCTGGATCATGAAGCCGTCGATAACGCGGTGGAAGATGGTGTTGTCGTAGTGACCGTCACGGCAGTATTGCAGGAAGTTGGCCACGGTTTCCGGGGCTTTTTCAGCGTTCAGGGTGAGGGTGATGTCGCCGTGATTGGTGTGCAGAGTGACCATGATATGTCCTTTCATTTGATGCGGACGACGAAGTGCCCGCAGGTGTATGGCATAAAGTGGTGGCAATTCTAGCCCATCAGGGGCTGGCGGCATAGTCTCTCAGGCGCCGTAACCGTGCTGGCAGGCGGGATTGGCCACGTTTTCTGCCTCGTTTTCTGCCCCTGAACGGGGTATTATGACCAACCATTTTACTCACAGGCAGTGGTTAGAAGATGCTGAAGATATACAACACACTCACTCGTCAAAAAGAAGAATTCAAACCTATCCACCCGGGCAAGGTGGGCATGTATGTGTGTGGTGTCACCATCTACGATCACTGTCATATCGGCCACGGCCGCACCTTCGTCGCTTTTGATGTGGTCGCTCGCTACCTGCGTTACGCCGGTTACGACCTCACCTACGTGCGCAACATCACCGACGTGGATGACAAGATCATCAAGCGTGCCGCCGAGACCCAAGTGACCTGCGACGAGCTGACCGAGCGGCTGATTGGCGACATGCACGCCGACTTCGACGCCCTCGGCATGGTGCGCCCGGATATCGAACCGCGCGCCACCCAGCACATCGAAGAGATCATCGAGCTGGTGCAATCCCTGCTGGAAAAAGAGCACGCCTACGTGGCCGATAACGGCGATGTGATGTTTATCGTCGAATCCTACGCCGACTACGGCAAGCTCTCCGGCCAGGATCTGGAGCAGCTGCAAGCCGGTGCCCGCGTCGACGTGGTCGATGCCAAGCGCAACCCGCTCGACTTCGTGCTGTGGAAGATGTCCAAACCGGGCGAGCCGACCTGGGAAAGCCCCTGGGGCCCGGGCCGTCCTGGCTGGCACATCGAGTGCTCCGCCATGAACTCCAAGCACCTTGGCAACCACTTCGACATCCACGGCGGCGGCTCCGATCTGCAGTTCCCGCACCACGAGAACGAGATCGCCCAGTCCTGCTGCGCCCACGGTGGCGACTACGTCAACACCTGGATGCACAGCGGCATGGTGATGGTGGATAAAGAGAAGATGTCCAAATCCCTTGGCAACTTCTTCACCATCCGCGACGTGCTGGCTCACTACGACGCCGAAACCGTCCGTTACTTCCTGATGTCTGGCCACTACCGCAGCCAGCTCAACTACTCGGAAGATAACCTCAAGCAAGCCCGCGCCGCGCTGGAGCGCATGTACACCTCCCTGCGCGATCTGCCGGTAGCCGCTGCCGCCGGTGGCGACGAGCAGGTGGCGCGCTTCAAGGAAGCGATGGACGACGACTTCAACACCCCGGAAGCCTACTCCGCCTTGTTCGATCTGGTGCGCGAGATCAACCGCCAGAAGGGTGAAGACATGGCCGTTGCCGCCGCGCTGGGCGCCCGTCTGCGCGAGCTGGGCGCCGTGCTCGGCATCCTGCAGCAAGACCCCGAGGCTTTCCTCAAGGGTGACGAAGCGGACGAAGAGGTTGCCGAGATCGAGCGCCTGATCGCCGAGCGCAATCAGGCCCGTGCCGACAAGAACTGGGCCGCCGCCGACGCCGCCCGCAACCGTCTCACCGAGATGGGTATCGTGCTGGAAGACAGCGCCGGCAAGACCAGCTGGCGCCGTGCCTAAGGCCCGCCGGTTGACGACCTGACGCAGAGCGCAGCCCTTGGGCTGCGCTCTTTTTTTCAGGGCCCGGCGCGTTGTTCAAGGCTCGGCCCATGCAAGCGAACATAAGGAAGATGGCACCATGAAGATATCCAGCTGGCCCGTGCTGGCACTGGCCCTCTCTGCGGCGGCCCTGATCGCCCCGGCCCATGCGGGCACCACCACCAGCGGCAAGCTCGATCCGGCCGCCAGTGCCCGCGCCAAGGCCAAGGTGGCCCAGTTTCTCGACTGGGAGCGCCAAGTCAAACCGAGTGGCCTCTATCAGAGCGATCTTGGCGGCGCGCTGCCCACTATCGTCTCCCCCGAGCTGCTCTGCCTGCTCAATGCCGCCTCCAGGGCGCGCGAAATAGCCACCCGCCAGGCCCCCGACGAGAAGCCCCCCTTTGTCGAGGGCAACCCCTTCCTGCCCAACGCCTGGGATAACCTGCTGGGCTCGGAGATCCTCTCGTCACGCGCCATCGCCGGCAGTCGGGATCGCAGCGAGGTCAAGGTGCGCTTCACCTTTGGCGAGCCGGGCACCCCGCTCGACGCCCCCAGCGGCACCTACCGTTTTGTCAGCACCTATCTGGTACAGGACGGGCCGCAAGGCGCCCGCATCACCGATATCGACGCTGGCGGCAGTTGCGACTTCTGCCAATCCGGCAGCCTGCGCGCCGCCCTCTATGAGACGCTCACCGCTTATCCCGCCGCCGGGGGAGAGCAGTGCAAGGGGTTGGGGAAATAGTTTTTATCTGGAATGAAGGCATGTTTGGGGAATAGAAATAAAAACCGCAGCTCAAGGCTGCGGTTTTTTATTTAGAGAGGGGATAAATGTGGTTTTCTTTGTCGGTAGGGAAAATATATATTTGCAAGGCTTGGTTATTTATCGTAGAGGCATTAGTTCGCCATGTGATAGATAGTCCATTAATTCTTGATCTTCCACTACGCCAGAATAAAAAATATTTTCCCATGAGTTTATATTTTTGGTGGCTGCCATCATTTTAAATGCTAATAAAAGCTCTCTGGTATCTTTGTTAGGTAATGACTCCAATCAGTTGAAATGGTGTCTTTCTATAAAGGCACCAATCACTTTCTCGTGGAGCTCAACGGAACGAGAGAAGCAGATGGTCTTGCGAGCCAATCGCTTGATGCGCATTCTGAGCGTCAGGTTGTTACGCTCGATACGCTGGGTGAATATCTTCCCGGTCAGATGCATCTCGCTCGGCACCTCTCTGGCATAGCTTCCCCAATCATCACTGGTGATAAAGCCTATCTGGAACGGAGAAAGCAGGCTCAGCAACCGACGGCATGTCTCATCGTTGCGTGGGCCAAAGGTATATGCCACGACTCGTTTTCTCTTGGTATCAAAAGCATACCAAAGCCAATGTCGATGCTGTTTGTTGCCAACATAGGCCCATTGCTCATCAAGTTCACAGATAAGTGCCACGTCATCGAGCACCACCTTTTCGGAGGTTACTTGCCTTGGGGTGAGTTTTTTAGGGTGCGTATGACTGTGTTGATGCCAATCTTGAGGACGCGAGCAGTATCACGAACACCTGAGCCGTTGAACGCCATATCAACAATCTTGTCTTTGACGCCAGGCTTGCGGGCTTCATAGGTGTAGGTGAGCTGAAACACGTGCGGACAGACGGGGCAACGATAGCGAACATGGCCGGCAGGGGTCTTCCCATGGCGATATACGTGGTCAGAGTTGCAGCGAGGGCAGTGAACGGTGATGGATGCCATGAAGCTGTCGGTCTCAAAAGAGTTCATCATATCAACTCAACCGATCGGATGCATCACCCCGATAGGGATGGGCACCGCTTGCCGTTATACCCGCCATGATTTTTTCATCTATGCAACCATGTCGATAACGCTTGTTGCATAGGTGCGACAATCTGATCTTGCCATGGGGCGGGCGAGGGGCTGACTCTGAGCTAACAACCCGCCAGATCTTTGCCCCGAATAGGCTGGGGAGTGTTACCGCGGTGCAATGCGCTGCGCTTGGTGCACCCTACGCCTGTTAACCGGCCTCGGGGCGGCTTGCTGGGTGTTGCCCCCTGTTGTTCGTCGAGGTGAGCCCGTTTGTCCAGGCCGCGAGGCAGGACGCCGAGCGAGCGCCGCTGTGCCATGGGCCAAACCGGTATTGGACGAGCAACGCTCGGCCCGGTTTGGCGCAAGGACATGGATGTCCGTAGCGGACTTTGACCGACGCCAGGGATGGCGAAGGTCAAAGCCCATCGGCGCGTGCCGTGGGACAAACGGGTGAACCGAGGGAACCCGACGCAGGAGGGCGAACAAGTGGGGGTGGCCTTTCTTTTGGTGACTTTTCTTTGGCCACGCAAAGAAAAGTCACTCGCCAAGCCGCGCAGCGGCGGCGAAACCCCGTCGAGGACGGAGTCCTCGTGTCCTGCATGGCGAAGCCATGTCCATCAGGCGAGTGACCCCTCACCCTAGCCCTCTCCCGCAAGGGGAGGGGGGACGGTTACCGCGGACGATTACGCTTCGCTAATCGACCCTACGCTAAAGTCGCTACCGCCCCTGACTGTCGCTACCAGATTGCACCGTTGACCATTGATCTCGGAAAAGGGGTCAACAGACGCCCTTCGCCATATTACGGAGCCAGAGTGGTCTTATCTATGGTTTTGATGAGCTAACTATCAGAAAAGAGTGATTTTTTGCGCTGGCACAAACTTTTATTAATTAGCGATTAGTTGTTGGTTGCCGGGGCTTGGAGCTGGCAGGGCGGTGGGGGGACGCCGCGAGAGGCGTGCAAACGGTAAAAAGAGGGGAGCGCAAACGGAAAAAAGCGAAGGGGCCCGCGGTGGGCCCCTTGTTGTTGGCGCTCGACGCCGCTATTTGGTGGCGGGGGTAGGGAAGTATTTGCTGTGCAGCAGCGGGTATTCGCTGCTCGCCAACACCTGGGTCAAGCCGGTCTGGAACTCCTTGACCAGCTCGTCGCTCACTGGATGGCTGAAGGCGAAGCAGAGCTGCTCCGAGCTCAGCACCCACTGCTCCTTGAAGCTGGCTGGGTCGATCTTTTGCTCTGCGACCAGCATCTCCATGGTGGTCTTGTGAGTTGACAGCAGATCAACCCGGCCGGAGGTGAGCATCTTGAGCGCTTGTGATAGCCGATTGGCAGTCATCAGCCTGGTCTCGTCAAAGCCGTTGTTGAGCAGCAGTTGCTCCCCCACATCGGCCCGCACCGCCCCGATATTGAACGCCTTGGCATCGTCGAGCTTGGTGATGGTGATATTGCGCTCGGCCAACCCTACCAGCACGACTTCGATATAGCCGACGGGACAGGCCCACTTGAACAGGGGGTCCCGCGCCTGGGTGCGGGCGGTGGAGAAGAGCACTGCATTGGGTTTTTGGGTCAGCAGGTAGTAGCCGCGCGCCCACGGCATGATGGTGATGGGCTGCGCCGGGGTATTGGTCTTTTTCCACACCAGTTGCAGCAACTCGACTGCGAGGCCGGTGGGGGCGCCGCTGGCATCGGCGTAGTTGTAGGGTTTGTACTCTTCGGTGATGTAGTGCAGTTTGCCAAGCTCAGGACTCGCCTGTGCGAGGGTGGCCAGCAGCGCCCCGGCCAATCCAATCCATGGTTTCATTTTTGCCATCCTGATCAAGGGAATATCTGCTCAAGTGTGACCAAGCTGGCCGATTTCGCCAAGGCGACGGAGCATGTTTGGCAAAAAAGCGCGGGCGTACAGCCCCATCCCGCACCCTATGTCGGCGGCGATCGGGGCGTTAGCGCAGCGGCAGGTATTTGGCTTGCAGGGCCGAGAAATCCGCCGAGGCGACGACATGGGTCAGCGCCTGCTGAAAGAGGGCGACCTCGCTGTCGGGCACCTGACGGCTGAAGGCGTAGCAGAGCGGTCTGGCATCCAGCACGAAGGCGACATGAAAGTCATCCGGCTTGAAGCCGAGCTGCTGCAGAGTTTGATAGCCCGCCAGCTTGTTGGTCGCAAAGAGATCGGCGCGACCTGAGGTGAGCATTTTGGCCGCCTGGGTGAGGCGGTTGGCCAGCATCAGCTGGTGCTCATCGATACCGCGTTCGAGCAGCAGCTGTTTGGAGACGGTAGATCGCACCACGCCGACCTTGTAGCGGCTGATCTCGGCCTCCGAGCCTAGGGTGATGTTGTCCGCCTTGCGCCCCAGCAGCACAAACTCCGAGTGATCGATGGGGCAGGCCCACTTGAAGAGCGCCTCCCGCTGCGGGGTGCGGGCGGTGGCAAACAGCACCACATTGGGTTTTTGTTGCAGCAGGTTGTAGCCCCGGGCCCAGGGCAGAATGCGGATGGGCTGGGGCGACACGCCCCGCGTTTTCCAGATAAGCTGCATCAGCTCTACCGACAATCCGGTCGGCATCCCTTGCTGGTCGCTGAAATTAAACGGGGGAGAGATTTCGCTCAGATACTCGAGCTTGCCCGGATCGGCCTGCGCGAAGGTGGCCCACAAGAGCAGTAGCAGATGAGGTAGGTGCCATGTCCGCACGGGAAAGATCCTTCACAATCAACTATGTAGCCCAGTTTGACTGCTTGTGGCGGGAATAGCTAGCCACCTCTATTGCATTTTTCATCAATAAAATGGGCAGCGAACTGCTGCCCATCGGGTGAGTGAGTGCTCAGCGCACCGGCAGGTATTTGGCCTGCAATTTGCGAAACTCCTCCGAGGCGAGGGCGCGGGTCAGGCCCTGCTGAAAGAGGGTGATCTCGCTGTCGGGCACCTGACGGCTGAAGGCGTAGCAGAGCTGCTCGGCGCTCAGCACCATGGCCACGTTGAAGTCGTCGCTATTGAGCTTCAATTCGCGGATGGCGTCATATCCCGCCAGCTTGCTGGTGGCGAGCAGGTCGGCGCGGCCGGAGAGCAGCATCTTCAACCCCTGCGACAGGCGGTTGGCCGGGATGATGTTGTTGTCATCCATGCCGTTGTTGAGCAGCAGCTGCTCGGCGGCGTCCGAGCGCACGGCGCTGATCTTGTACTGGCTCATCTGTTCGAAGGCGGTCAGGGTGATGTTCTGCGCTTTGCGGCCAAGCAGTATGTACTCCGAGTAGCCGATGGGGCAGACCCACTTGAAGAGATCCTCCCGCGCCTGGGTGCGGGCGGTGGAGAAGAGCACCACGTTGGGCTTCTGGGTTAGCAAGTAATAACCTCGCGCCCAGGGCAGGATGCGCACCGGCTGGGGTGTCACGCCGCTGTGTTGCCAGATCATCTGCAGCAGTTCGACCGCAAGGCCGGTGGGCTGGCCTTGCGGATCGCTGTAGTTGTAGGGGGGGTACTCTTCGGTGAGGTACTCGAGCTTGCCCAGATCAGCCCGGGCCGTCGAGGCCCAGCAGAGCAGCAACAGATGACAGATCAGCCATATCCTCATAGGGAACATCCTTAGCGATCAACCTTCCCTTGAGTGTGACCATGAACAGAGTAAATAGCCACTCACTGCCGTTACCAGCGGGCGCGGATCTGCCCGATGGGCTGGTAGGCCTCATCCCGCAGCCCTACCAGCAGGGTCTTGCCATCCGCTTGCAGCCGGAACTCGCCGTAGCGGGCCGCTTCGTACTGCTCCCCCGTGCCCTCTTCAAAGAAGTAGGCATCGGGGCCAATCTGCCACTGCCGCTCGCTCTGGTGCACCTGCAATAGCCGCTCATCGCTGGCGAGCCGATCCGGTTTGCCATCGGCCACCAGAGTGGCCACCTGATGGGCATCGAGGCGGATCACCAGGGTATCGCTGCCCTTGTTTTGAGTCGCACGGGCATCGCGGCTGGTCAGCTCGCGGGCAATTTCGTAGTTGAGTCGCATGTAATCCCCCTGCATCAGGGAGCGGGGATCGACCGGAGCGAGCCGCAGCAGCACCACTTCGCCACTGCTCATGGCGTGCTCATAGCGCCAGACGGTGGCATTGATGCCTGCCAGGATGGCGAGGCCGCTCAGCAACAGAGCGAGCTGTCGGGTGACGAGTTTCATGAGTCGCTCCTTGCCGCGAAGGCGGTGAGCAGCTGGCGGGCCCCCAGCAGCAGGATGCCGGAGCCCAGCAACAGCCAGGATTTGGTCATCAGGGTGAGTCCCAGATCGTAGTAATAGAGCGAACCATAGCCGAGCAGCAGCAGGGCCGAGAGGGTCATCAGCCCCAGACTGCCGGCATAAAACCCGAGGATCAGCACCAGTGCGCCCGCCCCCATGCCGGGGATGATGGCGCTGATCAGCACCAGCGGCAGGCCAAACAGCAGGGGGAGCCTCAGCTTCACCATCACCGCCAGCAGCAGGGCGGCGCAGAGCAGGGGATTGAGCCAGAGCGGCAGGCGAGAAAGCCCCAGTTCGTCCAGCACGCTGCTGCCGCCATCCCAGAGCGGATGGTGCAGACGGCCCAGCACCAGCAGGGAGAGGGCCAGCCCCAGCGTGATGGAGTGGTAGAGCTGGTGACGCTCTGGATCCCTATCTGCCCGCAGCCAGCAGAAGGTGATGGCCGCCATGACTAGCGGCAGCGCCAGCAGTTGCAGCCCGAGGCAAGCGAGGCCAAGGGTGAGCAGCAGGGCCGCCGCCACGCTGTGAAACAGCCGCACCAGCCAGTGATCGAACAGCACGGCGATGGCAAGGGACAGCAGGCACAGACCGAACCAGAGCAGGGCGTGATGAAGGTCCAGCTGATCGAGCAGGCCATAGAGCAGCCAGGCATCGGCCGCCAGGGTGAGGGCCAGTACGAACTGATCCCAGAGATCGCCGCTTTGGCTGCGATTGAGGGCGTAGGCCCCCGCAAGCAGCACGGCCCCCAGCAGCAGGGCGCTGTTGGCCTCGCGGGTCAGCTGCTCGAAGGTGAGAAACAGGAAAAAGAGCAGGAACAGGGCGGCAATCCAGCCCACCAGCCCGAGCAGAAAGCGGCTCGACCAGTGGGGTTGGGTATCACGGGGCATCTCCCCTTCCACCAGATTGGCCTGTTGCAGCGTTTGCCAAAGGGTCAGATCACTCATGAGACCTCCGTTGTTGTTGCAGCCAGCGGGCGGCGGTGACAGAAAGGCCGATGGCAATCAGGCTCAGCAGCAAGAAGCCGTTGATGTCGGGCTCCATCCACTTGCCCAGCGCCGCGAGGATGACGGTAATCAGGCTGAGGCACCCCATGGCGAGTCCGGCGATAAATTTGTGGTGCCACAAGGCATAGGCCGTGGCCAGCCAGCCAAGCCAGAGTGGCCACACCAGCGGGGAGGCGGCATCAAACAGCGCCAGCAGGGTGAGCAGGGTGGCCCCCAGACCGGCAGCCAGACCCGCCAGCCAGCTTGGCATCAGGCGCCAGCGGGTTGGCGCCAGCAGAAGCAGACCCCAGAGGGCGGCGTTGAGCAGGGTAAGGCACCAGCCCAATCCCTCTTCATCGAAGGTAAAGAAGAACGTGAACAAACCGAGCCGCCAGTAGAGCACCAGCGCCAGCTGGCCGAGCAGCCAGCTTAAGGTCCAGAGCAGCGGGCTTTGGCCAAATACCGCCAGTGGAACCAGTATCAGCGCCCAGGTGGCGAACAGCTGCCAGGGATCAGCGCCGGTCTGGTAGGTTTGACCCACCAGCGCCAGCAGGGCGCCGATATTGAGGGCGATAGCGAGCAGCAGCGCCTGACGGGGGGTATCCCCCAGTGGTTTGCGCCACATCAGAAGCAGCATGGCGAGCAGCGGCGCCTCCAGCAGGGCGAGGCGGGAGACCCGGCCCAGCTCTTGCCAGTTGAAGGCGACGAAGAAGATGAGGCCAGCCCCGATACAGAGGGCGCCGAGCCAGAGCAGCAGCCGGTCAAACAGCCACTGCCAGCGCGCCGGATGGGGGGAAGATCGGCGAGGGTCAGGGCGTCTACCAGCTTCTCTGGCGCCAGCCGTCCCTGTTTGACCCATTCGAGAAGCGTCTCTCTTGATACGTTGTGCATGGGGGGACTCCACGAGGTTTGCCCCATTATGGCATGAGGCACCCGCAACCGTGCACTGCCCCTTAGCTCTACGGCTGGTGGTGCGACAGCGGATTACGCAATAGACACAGCAGCAAACAAAAAAGCCCTCCACAGGGGAGGGCTTGAGCAGCGGAAAAGGCGATCAGGCAAAGATCAGAGTGCTCACCCCGAGGCCGACGAAGAGGATGGCGCAGGCGATGCGGATCCCCTTGAGCGGCAGCTTGTCTGCCCCCAGCTTGCCGATCAGCACCACCGGCACGTTGGCCAGCATCATGCCGAGGGTGGTGCCGGTAATGACCTGCACCAGCGAATCATATTTGGCGGCCAGCAGCACGGTGGCGATCTGGGTCTTGTCGCCAATCTCGGCGATGAAGAAGAGCACGAAGGTGGCCATAAAGGGGCCGTATTTATCCAGCGAGCTCTCCTCGTCATCCATCTTGTCCGGCACCAAAATCCAGATAGCCATGGCGATAAAGGCGATGGCGACCAGCCAGGTCATTATCTTGGGATCGAGCCAGCGGCTGATGAACTCACCAATCCAGGCAGCGCCCGCATGGTTGAGCAAGGTAGCCGCCAGCATGCCGGCGATGATGGGCCAGGGCTTGCGAAAACGGCAGATGAGCAGCAACGCCAACAGCTGGGTTTTATCGCCGATCTCGGCAATAGCAACGCTGAGGGTTGAGGTTAACAAGGCTTCCATAAAAATGACCGGGGGACGGAATTGTTATAAACCAAAGACAAGCCTGCGCCATCCGTCCCCGGTATTGGCACTGGCCCGTCAAAGGTCTTGTCAAATCCATGGCTGGCATGGATCACCCTGACCATGGTGATTTGGCACCAAGTATGTTGATCAGGGTCGCAAACCGGTATTCATGCAATGGATGGCACCGGCGTGCGAGACTACTCCCCCTCGATGGGAGCGGGCATTCTAGGGAAAAACCGCATGAGTGACAAGGGGATCAGCCACCCACCAGCTTGACGCTGAAACCGACTTTCTCCAGCTCGGTTTTGATCAGGTCCCGTTTATCCCCCTGGATCTCGATCACTCCCTCCTTGATACCGCCTCCGGTGCCGCACTTTTTCTTGAGCAGGGTGGCCAGGGATTTTTGCTGATCGGCGGGTACGCCATGAATGGTGATCACCCCGGCGCCCTTGCGCCCTTTGGTCTCGCGGCGAATGCGCACGGTGCCGTCAGTGGGGAAGGGGGAGGCGGATTGGGGAGCGCTCTGCTCCTTGATCATGCCGCCATCTGTGCTGTAAACGAGGCGGCTGTTGTTGTCGTGATTCATGGCATTACTTTATGGATTAGCTAAGCGGAGTTTGATTTTACTCAAATAAAAGTTGAAGACACAGCTTATAATGCCCCAAGTAAAAGAGAATTATTATTGTTTAACTTCAGGAGTCAGTCATGGTACTCACGCAGTTGTCACCGGGACAGAGTGCTCGCATCAAGAATATGAATCAGCTCGCCCGGCCGCTGCGCCGCAAACTGATGGTGATGGGCCTGTTGCCCCAGACTGAAGTCATTTATCTGCGCTCCGCCCCCCTGGGGGACCCGCTCCAGATCCAGTGCCAGGGGATCTGTCTCTCCATGCAAAAGAGTCTGGCCCAGCAAATAGAAGTCGAGCCGGTATAACCCCCTGCTCGGCTGCCGCTCAGGTCAAGAAAGTCACCGGGAGCGGTTCAGAGACAAGAAGTCGAACCTGCAAAGCAGCTTGCCACACGCACGCGGCGGGTTCAGAAGAAAATAGAGGTAGAGCTGGTATGAATTATTCCCTGGTAACGGTAGGTAACCCCAATAGCGGTAAGACCTCCCTGTTCAACGCCCTGACCGGCGCCCGCCAGCAGGTAGGCAACTGGAGTGGCGTCACCGTCGACAAGAAGATGGGTGAGTTCAGCGCGGGTGAGCATCACTTCAAGCTGATGGATCTGCCCGGCATCTATAGCCTGGCGGGTCAGGATGGCAGTCTGGACGAGCAGATCGCCAGCCGCTTTGCCCAGGGCCAACAACCCGACCTGCTGCTCAACGTCATCGACGCCGCCAATCTGGAGCGCTCCCTCTACCTCACGCTGCAACTGCGCGAACTGGGCCTGCCCATGGTGGTGGTGCTCAACAAGCTGGATATCCTGCAAAAGCGCCGCATCGTCATCGACGATAGCAAGCTCGGCAAATCCCTCGGTTGCCCTGTAGTGGCCCTCTCTGCCCACAACAGCAAGCAGGTTGCCGCCTTCAAGCAGCAGATCCGGCAGTTTATCGGTCAGCAGCAAGCAGCCTTGCAACTCGATTACGGCCAAGAGCTTGAAACCGATCTGGCGGAGCTGGAGACCCTGCTCGCCCCGCATCACCTCACTACCCGTGGCCGCGCCCTGCGCCTGCTGGAAGAGGATGCGGTGATGCAGGAGACTCTGCTGCCCGGTCAGCAGGCGGCCGCCGCCAATGTGGTAGCTCGCGCTCATCAAGGGCAGGATATCGACCTGCAACTGGCAGATATCCGCTACGGCCATATCCACCAGTGGGTACAACAGGCTCGCCAGCAGAAGGGCAAGCTCACCGAGGCCCAGAGTGAGTGGCTGGATCGGGTGCTGCTCAATCGCTGGATTGGCATCCCCTTCTTCCTGTTTGTCATGTACCTGATGTTCATGTTCGCCATCAAGGTGGGCAGCGCCTTTATCGACTTCTTCGACATCATGGGCGGCGCCCTGTTTGTCGATGGGGTGCACCACCTGCTGGGGCTGATCAATGCCCCCGAATGGTTGGGCGCCATTCTGGCTGACGGCTTCGGGGTTGGTTTGCAGACCGTGGCCACCTTTATTCCGGTGATTGGTTGCCTCTATCTGTTCCTCGCGGTACTGGAGAGCTCCGGCTATCTGGCCCGCGCCGCCTTCGTGGTGGATGCCCTGATGCGCCGCCTCGGCCTGCCGGGCAAGGCGTTCGTGCCGATGCTGATGGGCTTTGGCTGTACCGTCCCCTCGGTGATGGCGACCCGTACCCTCAACTCCGAGCGGGAGCGGCTGATGACCTCCGCCATGGCCCCCTTCATGTCGTGCGGTGCCCGTCTGCCGGTTTACGCCCTGTTTGCGGTGGCCTTCTTCCCTGAATCAGGCCAGAACCTGGTGTTCGGTCTCTACCTCATCGGTATTCTGGTGGCGGTGCTCACTGGCCTGCTGCTGCGCAATACCCTGCTGCCGGGCAAGAGCGACTCCATGGTGATGGAGATGCCGGATTACGAGTGGCCGCGTCCTGTCAACGTTGCCATCAAGACCTGGCAGAAGCTCAAATCCTTCGTCTTTGGCGCCGGTAAAACCATCGTGCTGGTGGTTGCCGTGCTGAGCGTGCTTAACTCCCTGGGTACCGATGGCAGCTTTGGCCATCAGGAGCAGGAGAGCTCGGTCCTGAGCAAAATCAGCCAGGCGGTGACCCCGGTGCTGCACCCCATAGGTGTACGAGATGACAACTGGCAGGCCACAGTCGGTATCGTCACCGGTATCTTCGCCAAAGAGGCGGTGGTCGGTACCCTCAACAGCCTCTACGCCGGTGGTGGCGATGCAGAGGAGGAGAGCGAGTTCTCGCTGGTGGCCAGTTTCCACGAGGCGATCGATGCCGTGGCGGCCAATCTGGCGGAGATCAACCCGAGCGACCCCATGGGGCTTGATGTTGGCAACCTCGACGACCAGAAAGCTGCCGCCGAGGCGCAGGAGGTGGATGTCTCCACCTACGGCAACATGCAGACCCACTTCGACGGGGCGGCCGGTGCCTTTGCCTACCTCTTGTTCGTGCTGCTCTACATGCCTTGCGCCGCCGCCATGGGCGCGCTGGTGCGGGAAACCGGTCGTCAGTGGGCGCTGATGACGGCGGTATGGTGCAACTATATGGCCTTTATGTGCGCCACCCTCTTCTATCAGGTGGCCACCTTCGCCGCTCATCCGGAGCAGAGCCTGTTCTGGATCGTCAGCTATGGCCTCTCTCTGGGACTGCTCTGGTGGGCCGGTCGCCGTCACGGTGACATCGTCGCCCGCAAGGTGGTGACCTTATGATCCTGCGCGAGCTGGGGGATTACCTCGCCGCGCAGCAGAAGGTGAGCCGGCGTGATCTGGCTCGCCACTTCCACACCTCGGAAGATGCGGTGGAGGCCATGCTCGGCGTCTGGATGCGCAAGGGGCGGGTCATCAAGCGTGAAAGCCGTGTCTGTGGTGGCAGTTGCTGCGGCAAGAGCGAGGAGGTGATGTTCGAGTGGTGTGACGCGGGCCAGATTGGCATCAAGATCCGCTAAACGACTACCCAACCTCATCACCAAACATCGAACAATAAAAAACGGCAGATCCTGCGCAAGGGTCTGCCGTTTTTATTGCTGAAAACAGGCGAGATCAGGCGCTCTGGCGAGCCTCGCTCAGCAGTGCCAGCGCCGGTTGGGCGTTGTCCGGCATCAGCCGGTAGGCCTTGTGATGTTTGACCAGGGTGGTTTTCTTGTTGCCCAGGCTCAGCAGCAGGCCGTGCTTGAAGGCCGCCTCGGCCAGCACCTTCTCGTCACCGCGCACATAGAGGGTGAGGGGTTTGACAAGCTCACCGCCCTCGATATGGCCTTCATATTCGCTGTGGCTTACCACTAGGCTCGCCTGACCGCCCGATTGCAGGCGCAGCTTGGCGTTCACTTCGCTCTCGGTCAGCACCAGCCAGCCTGCCGCTGCCAGCTCCTCCAGCAGGGCAGCCAGCTTGGCTCCCAATTGCTGCGGATTGGTCATGGCGCACTGGTATTGGAAGGCGATGCGCTCCAGCAATCCCTTGAGATCGGCGCCCGCACCCAGCGTGCGGCCAAGCTGCACCCAAGCTTTCAAATCTTCCATCACCAGACGGGAGAAGCGCTTCTCCTTGAGGGAGTCGGCCATCCAGGTGCAGAGAAAGTGGCTCTCTTGCGCCGGAGTGCGCTTGCCCGCCTTTTGCTCGGCGGTGCGGGCCAGTTCGGCCAGGCTCTGGGTGGCCATCTCGAACAGGGCCTGATTGTAGGTCGGAGAGGTCATAAGCAATCCTTGAGTTGACCACCAGGGGCCAACACCGATGACAGAGATGGCAAAGGCGCCAGTGGCGCCTTTGCGGTTCAATAGAGCAACTGCCCGCCTTATTTCGGCTGACGGGGCTTCTTGGCGGCGGCCAGACGCTTGAGGCGCTGACCCTGCAGCTTGGCTTCGGCCATCACCTGGGCCACGGCGTTATCTTCACGCTGCGGGCGCTTACCGAAGCGGCGACGCTCCTGCAACTGCTTGATCAGCTCGTCACGGCTGCTCACCTCATAGCCCGGTACCATGATGCGGCGGATCTTCTGGCCGATCAGGGCCTCGATCTCCAGCAGGGTGCGCTCCTCTTCACGGCTGACGAAGGAGATGGCCATGCCGCGCTTGCCGGCACGACCGGTACGGCCGATGCGGTGGACGTAATCTTCCGCCAGGAACGGCAGATCATAGTTGACCACGTATTCCAGATCCGGAATATCCAGACCACGGGCGGCCACTTCGGTGGCGACCAGTACCCGTACCTTGCCTTCCATGAATTCGCGCAGGGCGCGGCGACGGTTGCCCTGGGCCTTCTCGCCATGGACAACGGCGGACTTGATGCCGTCGAGGTTCAGCTCCTCGACCAGCACATCACAGCTCTCGCGGGTACTGGCGAACACCAGCACCTGCTGCCAGTTCTGCTTGCCAATCAGCTCTGAGAGCAGCTCGCGCTTGCGCTTCTGCTCGACCGGATAGACGGTGTGGCTGACGGTGTCGGCGGTGGAGTTCTGCTTGTTGACGCTGACGATCTGCGGTCTGTCCAGCATCAGGTTGGCCAGCTTCTTCACCGCGTCGGAGAAGGTGGCGGAGAAGAGCAGGTTTTGACGGGTTTTGTTGACCGCTTGCAGGATCTTTTGCACATCGGCACTGAAGCCCATGTCAAGGATGCGATCCGCTTCATCCATCACCAGACACTCGACGCCGGAGAGGCTGAGGTTGCAGGCGGTGAGGTGCTCCAGCAGACGGCCCGGGGTGGCCACAATGATGTGAGCGCCCGCTTTGAGCTTCTTGGCCTGCACGTCCTGCTTGCCACCGCCGACGATGGTGATGGTGGTGATATCGAGATACTTGGCGAAGTCATTGATGTTGCTCGCCACCTGAGCCGCCAGCTCGCGGGTCGGGGTCAGGATCAGCACCCGGGCGTTGGAAGGCTGGACCGGCGCCGGATTGTCTACCAGACGCTGCAAGATGGGCAGGGCGAAGGCGGCGGTCTTGCCGGTACCGGTCTGGGCGCTGGCCAGCACATCGCGGCCACGGCGAATGGCCGGGATCGCCTGTTGCTGCACAGGGGTCATCTCCTGATAACCGCAATCTGAGACAGCACGCAAAATCTCGGGGGCAAAATCGAACGATTCAAATCTCATAATGGGTTCCTGTGTTCCAGCTGGGCTGTGTTTGGCTTGGTTAGCTCGGCATGAGCGAGACGGAGGTTGTAACCACCGACGGCTGCGCCTGACATCAAGTCAGAGAGTGAGCCGGAAAATGGCGGGCGCGAAGTGTAACAGATAGACGTCACAAATTCTGCCTCAAATGGTTGTCCTTTTCTCATCCTTTGTGGTGTGAATGGCGATTGAAAGCAATCATTTGACTCCCAAATGCCAAGCTTGGAGGTGTGGGCTAACGGTTTTGGGCAAGGACGAAAGGGATATCGATGGAACTGGAACAGTTAAAACGCCAGCTGGAGCAGCTGGGCGAGCGCAATGACAGCATGCAGCAGGCACGCCACCGCAAGCTGCTCAATATCACCCGCGACACGGGGGTGTTGCTGTCAGTGCTGGTGCAGACCCGTGGGGCGCAGGCGGTGCTGGAGATCGGCACCTCCAATGGTTACTCCACACTCTGGCTGGCAGAAGCGGTGCGTCGGCTGGAGGGGCATGTAACCACCATTGAGCTGGATGAGGATAAGCGCGTACAGGCCCATGACAACTTTCAGAGGTCAGGGTTGGCCCCCTGGGTAACCTTGCTGGTAGGGGATGCGGGCGAGCTGTTACCGATCTTGCCGCAAGGCGGCTATCAGCTCATCTTCCTCGATTCGGATCGTCAGCACTACCGGGCATGGTGGCCGCAGATCCGCCGCCTGCTGGCACCCCGTGGCCTGCTGGTGGTCGATAACGCTATCTCCCATCGCAGCGAGATGGTGGAGTGGATGAACGAGGTCGGGCAGGATCCGGCCTTTGCCACCTCGCTGGTGCCGGTCGGCAAGGGGGAGTGGCTGGTGGTGCGTGTGTAGGGAGAGTGAGTATGGAATTGAACACCATGGAGCCAAAAGCAGTGGTAGAGGCCTATTGGCAGGAGATGCAGAGCAATGACTTTGCGAAGGCTGCAAGCTGGCTGGGAGATGATTTTTTCTGTGACTGGCCCCAATCGGGAGAACGGATTGTGGGGCGAGAGAATTTTATTGAGATCAATCGTCGCTACCCCGCAGCTGGCCTGTGGCGCTTCGAGATTGTCCGTCTTCTGGCACAAGGGAGTGAGGTGGTCAGTGAGGTGCTAGTCAGCGATGGGGTCGTAAATGCTCGCGCCATCACATTTCACCATGTTGCGGAAGGTAAAATTCAACAGCAGACCGAGTATTGGCCCGATGAGTATGCCGCGCCAGAATGGCGCAGTTCTTGGGTTTGTCCGATGCCAAAGAGTTAGCCATCGCTATTCACTGGCGGCATGTCAAAGAAATCAGCCCCGCATTGGCGGGGCTGATAGTGAAAGTGCATCAGGGTCTTGGCCGGTCGGATCAGACCGCCAGATAGTCCATGATCCCTTCGGCCGCCTTGCGCCCTTCGTAGATGGCGGTCACCACCAGATCGGAGCCACGTACCGCGTCGCCACCGGCGAACACCTTGGGGTTGCTGGTCTGGAAGGCATACTCCGCCTGCTCGCGGGCCTTGATGCGATCCCGGTTGTCGAGCTCGATGCCGAACTCCGCCATCCAGGGCTGGGGGTTGGGCTGGAAGCCAAACGCCATCACCACCGCATCGGCAGCCAGCACCTGCTCGGAGCCCTCGATGATCACCGGATTGCGGCGGCCATTGGCGTCGGGTTCACCCAGCTCGGTGCTCACCACCTTGATGCCGACGGTGCGACCATGGGCATCCAGCTCGACAGCTACCGGTTGCAGGTTGAACATGAATTCAACCCCCTCCTCGCGGGCGTTTTTCACCTCCCGCTTGGAGCCCGGCATGTTCTCCTCGTCGCGGCGATAGGCGCAGATCACCTTGTCAGCCCCCTGACGGATGGCGGTCCGCACGCAGTCCATGGCGGTATCGCCACCGCCCAGCACCACCACCTGCTTGCCGGCGAAGTCGATATAGTCGGCTTGCGCCTTCTCGAACCCCAGCAACCGGTTGGCGTTGGCGATGAGGTAGGGCAGGGCATCATAGACGCCCGGCGCCTCTTCGTTGGCAAAGCCGCCCTTCATGTACTTGTAGGTGCCTACCCCGAGGAAGACCGCATCGAACTCGCCGAGCAGATCGGCGAAGGTGATGTCCTTGCCCACTTCGGTCTCGAGACGAAACTCCACGCCCATCCCCTGGAAGATCTCGCGGCGACGCTGCATCACCTCTTTTTCCAGCTTGAAGGAGGGGATGCCAAAGGTGAGCAGGCCGCCGATCTCCGGATACTTGTCAAACACCACTGGGGTGACGCCATTGCGTGCCAGCACATCGGCACAGGCGAGACCCGCCGGGCCGGCACCGATGACGGCGACCCGCTTGCCGGTCTTGACCACGTTCGAGAGATCCGGCTTCCAGCCCATCTCAAACGCCTTGTCGGTGATGTATTTTTCGATGTTGCCGATGGTCACCGCGCCGAAGCGATCGTTGAGGGTGCAGGAGCCCTCACAGAGGCGATCCTGCGGGCAAACTCGGCCACACACTTCCGGCAGGCTGTTGGTCTGGTGGGAGAGCTCCACCGCCTCCAGAATGCGCCCCTCTTTGGCCAGTTTCAGCCAGTTCGGGATGTAGTTGTGAACCGGACACTTCCACTCGCAATAGGGGTTGCCGCACTCGAGGCAGCGATCCGCCTGCATCTGTACCTGCGGCTGATTGAAGGACTCGTAGATCTCCACAAACTGGATTTTGCGGATCTTGAGTGGCTTCTTGGGCGGGTCGACCCGCTGCACATCGATAAACTGAAATACGTTCTGGCTCATAGGGTTCCCTCCTTATTGCGCCTGGATTCTGAGTTCTGCACTGGAACGGCTGGTGTGACCCAGCAGCGATTTCACGTCGCTGGACTTGGGTTTGATCAGCCTGAACTTGGGCACATAGGAGTCGAAGTTGGCCAGGATCTCCTCGGCGCGCGAGCTGCCGGTCTCATTGAGGTGCGCCGTGATGATGCCGCGCAGGTGCTCCTGATGGATGGCGAGATCCGCCACATCCAGCAGTTCCACCAGCTCGGGGTTGGTGCGCTTGGCGAAGTTGCCGCACTCGTCGAGCACGTAGGCAAAGCCGCCGGTCATGCCTGCCGCGAAGTTGACGCCAGTCTGACCGAGCACGGTGACGATGCCGCCGGTCATATATTCACAACCGTTGTCGCCAATCCCCTCGACTACCGCCAGGGCACCTGAGTTGCGCACCGCGAAACGCTCGCCAGCAGTGCCTGCGGCGTAGAGTTTGCCGCCGGTGGCGCCGTAGAGGCAGGTGTTGCCGATGATGGCTGCTTCATGGGATTTGAACGCCACGCCGACATGGGGCTTGATCACCAGCTTGCCGCCGGTCATCCCCTTGCCCACGTAGTCGTTGGCATCACCGGTGAGGATCATCTCAAGGCCACCCGCGTTCCAGACGCCGAAGCTCTGGCCTGCGGTGCCGTTGAAGTGCACCTTGACCGGAGCCGCCGCCATCCCCTGATTGCCGTGACGTTTGACGATCTCGCCCGAGAGGCGCGCACCCACCGAGCGGTCGGTGTTGCGAATGTCGTAGCGGAACTCGCCGCCGCTTGAGGTTTCCACCGCCTCCAGCAGATCTTCCACCATTTTCAGGTTGAGCGGCCCCTTGTCGAAAGTGGGGTTGTGCTGCTGGCTGAACAGGCTGGAGCCTGCTGGTGCTACCGGACGGGCCAGAATGCCAGAGAGATCCAGCTTGGCCTGACGGGCGGTGAGGCCGGGCAGGGCTTCCAGCAGATCGGTGCGGCCAATCAGGTCGGTCAGCTGGGTGACGCCGAGCTGGGCCATCAGCTCGCGGGTCTCTTCGGCGATGAACTTGAAGTAGTTCATCACCATCTCCGGCAGGCCGGTAAAGTGCTCGCGACGCAGCTTCTCATCCTGAGTGGCAACGCCGGTGGCGCAGTTGTTCAGGTGGCAAATACGCAGGTATTTGCAACCGAGCGCCACCATGGGGCCGGTGCCAAAGCCGAAGCTCTCGGCGCCGAGGATGGCCGCCTTGATGATGTCGAGGCCGGTTTTGAGACCGCCATCCACCTGCAGCCGCACCTTGTGGCGCAGACCGTTGGCGACCAGCGCCTGCTGGGTTTCAGCCAGACCCAGTTCCCACGGGGAGCCGGCATATTTGACCGAGGTAAGGGGGCTCGCGCCAGTGCCGCCGTCATAAC
This sequence comes from Aeromonas sp. 55A, assembly GCF_051919665.1. Taxonomy (NCBI): domain Bacteria; kingdom Pseudomonadati; phylum Pseudomonadota; class Gammaproteobacteria; order Aeromonadales; family Aeromonadaceae; genus Aeromonas; species Aeromonas sp. 55A. The sequence continues at coordinate 3,279,116 of NZ_JBQBEH010000008.1, forward strand.
CGGAGATGGTGATGAAGTCGGCATAGGCCTTGGCCACGCCGCAGGCGATGGTGCCGACGCCAGGCTCGGAGACCAGTTTCACCGACACCAGACAGCTCGGGTTGATCTGCTTGATGTCGAAGATGAGCTGGGCCAGATCCTCGATGGAGTAGATGTCGTGGTGCGGCGGCGGCGAGATCAGGGTCACGCCGGGCACGGAATAACGCAGCTGGGCGATCTGGGCGGTGACCTTGTCACCGGGCAGTTGGCCACCTTCGCCGGGCTTGGCACCCTGCGCCACCTTGATCTGCACTACATCGGCGTTCATCAGGTAGTGGGGGGTGACACCGAATCGGCCGGAAGCCACCTGCTTGATGCGGGAGTTTTTCTCGGTACCGAAGCGCTTGGGATCTTCGCCGCCTTCGCCGGAGTTGCTTTGACCGCCGAGGCGGTTCATGGCAACAGCCAGCGCCTCGTGGGCCTCAGGGCCGAGGGCGCCGATGGACATGGCGGCGGAGTCGAAGCGGGGGAACAGCTTGTCGGCTGGCTCAACCTGATCCAGCGCGACCGGATTGTCGACCTTCTTCAGGGCAAGCAGATCGCGCAGGGTGGCAACCGGGCGCTCGTTCACCAGGCGGGCGTACTCTTTGTAATCGGCATAGTTGCCGGAGCGCACCGCGGTTTGCAGGGTCTGTACCACGTCCGGGTTGTAGGTGTGGTACTCGCCGCCGTGGACGAACTTGAGCAGGCCGCCATGGGGGAGGGGCTTGCGCACCAGCCAGGCCTGACGGGCCAGATTGTGCTGATCCTGCTGGATATCGGCAAAATCGGCACCCTGAATACGGCTCGATACGCCGCGGAAGCAGGTATCGACCACGGCTTTGGCCAGACCCACCGCTTCGAACAGTTGGGAGCAGCGGTAGCTGGCGACCGTGCTGATGCCCATCTTGGACATCACCTTGTAGAGCCCCTTGTTGATGCCGTTGCGGTAGTTGACCATGGCCTGGCGCAGGGACATGGTGAGCACGCTCTCTTCAACCTGTTTGGCCAGGGTTTCGTAGGCGAGATAGGGGTAGATGGCGGTCGCGCCAAAGCCCAGCAGCACCGAGAAGTGGTGCGGATCGCGGCAGCTTGCAGTCTCCACCAGAATGTTGGCGTCGCAGCGCAGGTTGTTGTCCACCAGGGTGCGCTGCACTGCACCCACCGCCATGGCGGCCGGGATCGGCAGGGTATCGGCGCTGATATCGCGATCCGACAGCACCAGCAGCACGGTACCACTCTTTGCGGCGGTTTTTGCCTCCTCGCAGATACGCAAGATGGCCGCTTCCAGCCCCTCTTCGGGCTTGAAGTTGAGGCTGATCACCTGATGACGGTAGTACTCACCTTCCAGTGCCAGTAGCTGGTGGAAGTCGGAGTAGAGCAGGATCGGCGACTGGAACAGCACCCGGTGGGCGTGGCCGAAGGTCTCGTTGAAGACGTTCTGCTCGCGACCGATACAGGTGGCCAGCGACATCACGTGGTTCTCACGCAGCGGATCGATGGGCGGGTTGGTCACCTGGGCAAACATCTGGCGGAAGTAGTCATAAAGGGTGCGCGGGCCGGAGGAGAGCACCGCCATCGGGGTATCATCCCCCATGGAGCCCACCGCTTCCTGACCGTTTTCACCCAATACCCGGATGATCTGATCCAGCTCCTCGAAGGAGTAGCCAAACAGCTTCTGATAGGTTTTCAGCTGGTCGTCGGAGAACTCGCGGCTACCGGTCTGGCTGTCGTCCATCTGCTCGAAGGGGACCAGTCGGCGGCAATGTTTATCCATCCACTGCTTGTAGGTGTGACGGTTCTTGAGGTCGTCATCGATCTCGAAGCTGGTCCACACCTTGCCGTTGCTGGTATCGACCACGAACAGCTCGCCCGGGCCGACCCGGCCCTTCTCCAGCACTTCGTCCGGGGTGTAGTCCCAGGTGCCGACTTCTGAGGCGAGGGTAATGAACTTGTCCTTGGTGATGACGTAGCGGGCCGGACGCAGACCGTTGCGATCAAGTGCGCAGGTGGCGTAGCGACCATCGGTCATGACGATACCGGCCGGGCCGTCCCACGGCTCCATGTGCATGGAGTTGAAGTCGTAGAAGGCGCGCAGGTCGTCATCCATGTTCGGGTGCTTTTGCCATGCTGGCGGGATCAACAGGCGCATGGCGCGGAACAGGTCCATGCCACCGGCGAGGAAGAGATCCAGCATGTTGTCGAGACTGGAGGAATCCGACCCCGTGGTGTTGACGAAGGGGGCCGCTTCCTGCAAATCGGGAATGAGCGGCGTCGCAAACTTGTAGCTGCGCGCTTTGGCCCACTGGCGGTTGCCGGCGATGGTGTTGATCTCGCCGTTGTGGGCCAGATAGCGAAACGGCTGCGCCAGCGGCCAGCGCGGGCTGGTGTTGGTGGAGAAGCGCTGGTGGAAGACGCAGATGGCCGCCTGCATACGGATGTCGGCGAGATCCAGATAGAAGCGCGGCAAGTCCACCGGCATGCACAGCCCTTTATAGACGGTGACCAGGTTGGAGAGGCTGACCACATAGAAGTAGTCGTCGTTGACGCGCTTTTCGATGCGGCGACGCACGATATAGAGGCGGCGCTCGAGATCCTTGTCGACCCAGCCGGGCGGGGCGTTGACAAAGACCTGTTCAATGCTGGGTAGGGAGGCTTTTGCGATGGTACCCAGTACGTTGGTATCGACGGGCACCTTGCGCCAGCCGACCAGACTCAGGGTCTCTTTTTCCAGCTCTTCGTCGATGATGTCGCGGGTCTGCTGGGCCAATACGGGGTCAGGGTTGAGAAACAGCATGCCGACCGCATAGTTGCGGCCAAGGTGCCATCCCTTCTCCTCGGCGACAGCTCTGAAGAAGCTGTCCGGTTTTTGCAGCAGCAGACCGCAACCATCGCCGGTCTTGCCATCGGCGGAGATCCCTCCGCGGTGCTGCATGCGAGCCAATGCTGACATCGCGAGACGGACAAGCTTGTGGCTGGCTTCCCCTTCCATGTGGGCCAACAGGCCGAAGCCACAGTTATCCCTCTCCAGCTTTGGATCATATAGTGACATTGCATTTCTCCCTTGCTCGGCCTTGTATCGCACAGTCATCACCTGACTGCATAAATTGCGATTGGCTCTTGTGGTTCCGTCTGCCTGACGTGGCGAATCTCCAAACTAATGGGATTTTCTGGCGAGGTCAATCGCAGGTCAGGTTTGTCTTCATGGTTACATTCGCATAACAAAATGTCGGGTTAGGGGGATTAGCTCGCAGTTATGGAGTGTTTATTCTGTATGGTTTGATTTTATTGGTTAAATATATCGCCATTGACGGGCTCAATGGTGCGCTCGGCGACGATGGGCGAATGTAGTAATTTTACCAACCAGATGTGGCCGACAGCGGAAGGGATCACATTTTCAATATCCCATGCTTGCAATTGTGTGCTGTCGGGTCTCTTTGGATTTTTCATTGTTCAACAGTGGGTTATCAGGTCTCATTTTCATATGGATGTTTACTGTTTGAATCGTCAAAGAACTGCAAAAATCCTTTTTTTGCGCTTTTTCTCTATATTTATTCAAAATTGGTCGGGTATTTATATGTTTTACCCTCTCCGCTAGCTTGATCCAGCTCAGCCCCTGTTTTGCGCAAGCTCGTACAATGGCGCTCCTTTAGCGGAGGTGTCATGCAGTTACACGAACTCGTCAATACATTCGGTCAGGATCTCAAGCAGCGTCATGGTCAGAAGATCCACAAACTCTCCATCCACGGGGCCTTCACCTGCCCGAACCGTGACGGCACCCTGGGCCGTGGTGGCTGCACCTTCTGCAACGTATCCTCTTTTGCCGACGAGTCGGCCCAACAACTCTCCGTGGTGCAACAACTGCTGGCTCGCCGGGACGAAGTCACCCGTGCAAAGCGCTATCTTGCCTATTTTCAGGCCTATACCAGCACCTATGCCGAGGTCGAATATCTGCAGCGGATGTATGAAGAGGCGCTGTCGGTGAGCGATATGGTGGGGCTCTGCGTGGGCACTCGCCCCGATTGCGTGCCGGATGCGGTGCTGGATCTGTTGGCGGGCTATCAGGCCCGGGGTTACGAGGTGTGGCTGGAGCTCGGGCTGCAAAGCGCTAACGACAAGACTCTGCAACGGATCAACCGCGGCCATGGTTATGCCGCCTATGAGGATGCGGTAAGACGTGCCCATCAGCGCGGCATCAAGGTATGTGCTCATCTGATCGTCGGCCTGCCGGGGGAGGTGCCGATGGACAGCCTCGATACCCTGCATCGTATCGTTGAGACCGGTGTTGAGGGGATCAAGTTGCATCCGCTTCATGTGGTTGAGGGTAGTACTCTTGGCAAGGCATGGCAGGCGGGGCGCCTTGAGGTATTGACGCTGGAGCAGTATGTGGAAGCGGCCGTTGCCATGATCCAGCACACGCCGCCCGAGGTGGTGTATCACCGGATTTCGGCCTCCGCGCGCCGTCCAACCCTGTTGGCGCCAGCTTGGTGTGAAAATCGCTGGACGGCCATGGCGGATATTGCCAAAGCACTCTCATTGAACGGCCCGCAAGGTCACGCGTTGGGCAGACCCTTCATACTTCCTGACCTATAATTGAGCGCCAGATTATTATTTTCACGTAAAACATAGGGTTATATAAAAAACTTCATACCCTAAACTATAGTTTTGGTACGTGCCGGTTGATATAGTGGTGCGCCATAATAAATGTCATTATCAATTAACTCCGACATTCACCCTGGTTGCAGTGTTAGCATGGTGTTGATGAGCCGATTATTTTTACCAATAACGAATCATGCCACCATTGCTGCTGTGCCGGGAAATTGGCGATGAGTGTCGCGATCTATCTGGACAGGTTTATCCCCTGATCAGTCTTATCAGCGGGAAGGCCACTCGGTTTTAGCGTGGCTATAGCAGGGAAATATGAGCGATGAACGCTCTTATCTACCTCATTTATGCAGTGACAGGATGCTATGCAAGCAGAAACAAGTCGTATTGATGAGTTATTGGAGTGTCTGGTCTTCTTGACCCGTTTTTATGGTGTACCCAACAGTCAGGATGCCCTGACGACCGGGTTGCCACTGGTCTCCGGACGCCTGACAACCGCACTCTTTTGCCGTGCTGCCGAGCGGGGCGGGTTATCCGCCCGTGAAGTGATCCAGCCACTGGCCGATATTTCTCCCTTGCTGCTGCCTTGCGTATTGCAGATGCGCAGTGGTGGCGCCTGCATTTTGCTGGAGTGGAACGAAGATCGCAGCCAGGGGAAAGTGATTTTCCCGCAGGCTGGTGATGCCGCGCAATGGCTGACCGCAGCCCAATTGGGTGATGAGTATCTGGGACGCCTCTTCTACGTGAAGAAGCAGTTCAAGTTTGACGAACGCTCGCCCAAGGTGCTGGAAACCCGTGATGGCCACTGGTTCTGGAGCACCTTGTTCGAATCCCGCGGCATCTATCGCGATGTGCTGATCGCCTCCATTCTGATCAACCTGTTTGCCATCGCCAGCCCTCTTTTCACCATGAACGTCTATGACAAGATTGTGCCCAATCTGGCGTTTGATTCGCTCTGGGTGCTGGCGGTCGGGGCCATGGTGGTCTTTACCTTCGATTTTGTGATGCGGCAGTTGCGCAGTTACTTTATTGATATCGCTGGCAAAAAGTCTGATGTGCTATTGTCTGCCAAGATTTTCGCCAAGGTGATGGGCATGAGGATGGAGTCTCGTCCCGCTTCCACTGGCGCGTTCGCCAAACATCTGCAGGAATTTGAATCGGTGCGGGAGTTTTTCACCTCCGCAACGGTTTCTACTCTTATCGATCTCCCTTTTGCCGTCTTCTTCCTTTTTATTATCTGGATGTTTGCAGGCGTAATGGTGGTGGTCCCCATCGTCGCCATGCTGATCCTCATCGCCTATAGCGTCTATATTCAAGAGCCGCTTAAAAAGTCCATCGAAGAGGGTTCCCGGCTGGCCTCTCAGAAAAATGCCAACCTGATCGAAAGTATTTCTGGGCTGGAAACGGTCAAGATTTTTGGCGCCGAGAGTCTGTTCCAGCACCGTTGGGAGCAGGCTGTTTCCCATATTTCCACTTGGGGTGTACAAACACGGCGAATTACCAACTCCATGTCGTCACTGGCCAGTTATATCCAGCAGGTTGTGACGGTCGGTCTGGTGATCGTCGGTGTTTACCAGATCTCCGAAGGCTTGGTCACCATGGGGGGGATGATTGCTGCCGTGATGCTCTCCAGCCGTGCCATTGCGCCCATGGTGCAACTCTCAGTGTTGTCGACCCGTTATAACCAGGCCAAATCTGCACTGGATATTCTGGAAAAAATCATGCAAACCCCGGGTGAGCAGGAGGAGGGCAAGCAATATATCCATCATCCGGTGATTGCCGGTCGAATTGAATTCGAAAATGTTTCGTTCAAATATCCAGGAATGGAAACCAGCACCCTGCACCATATCAATTTGCGTATTCAGCCGGGTGAAAAGGTGGCAATTATCGGCCGGATTGGGGCGGGTAAAACGACCCTCGAGAAGTTGTTGATGGGGCTGTATCGGCCGACTGACGGTTCGGTCCGGATCGATGGTTTCGAAATAGACCAGTTACCTTCCTCGGTGATTCGTCGCAATATCGGTTGTGTTCCCCAAGATGTCATTCTCTTTTTTGGTTCGGTGCGAGACAACATCATGCTGGGTAATCCGCTGGTGGATGACGTGAGAGTCTTGCGCGCTGCCAAGCGGGCGGGCGTCACCAATTTTACCAACCGTGATCCCAACGGGTTGGATCGGCAGATCGGCGAGGGTGGCCGCCAGCTCTCCGGTGGCCAGCGTCAGGCGATCCTGCTGGCACGCGCCCTGCTCAATGATCCCCCCATTCTGGTGATGGATGAGCCTACCTCCAACATGGACAACCAGTCCGAGATGCAGGTCAAACAGGAGCTCGCCAGACTGGGCCCGGAAACCACCTTGATCCTCATCACTCACAAAACCTCGATGCTGGATGTGGCCTCGCGAGTTATCGTCATCGAGCAGGGGCAGATCGTTGCTGATGGCCCCAAAGAGGTGGTGTTACAGCAGTTGAAGGAAGGCAAGGTGCGCGTGCAGGAGGTGTCCCATGGTTAAGGGGCTCATGGACTGGTTCAAGCGCAGCAAAAAGACGCCTTCCGGCGATGTATTGCCGGCACCCGAGCATCTGGAGTTTGTCGATGACGGCGCGGCAGCTGTGTTGCTTACTACCCCAACCGGTGCCCGCATCCTGTTATGGTGCTGTTTCCTCTTTTTCATGAGTGCCATCGTCTGGGCTGCCTGGGCCGAGCTGGATGAAGTCACCGTGGGTCAGGGCAAAGTTATTCCATCCCGTCAGCTGCAGGTGATCCAGAACCTGGAAGGGGGGATCGTCAAAGAGATCTTCGTCAAAGAGGGGGATATAGTCGAAAAGGGGCAGCCGCTGCTGCGTATTGATGACACCCGTTTCCGCTCCGACTTTAGAGAACGGGAGCAAGAGGTAGTCACCCTCAAGGGGGATGTGGCCCGTCTGCGCGCCGAAATGGCCAGTGTTGAGGTTAAAAATGATCCCGCACTGGGGTGGCGTGAACAGGTAGTGGTGGGAGAAGCGCCAATTCAGTTCCCGGATGGCTATGAAACCGTCTTTCCCGAATATGCCAACCGTGAACGCTCGGTACAACGGGATCGCCTCAATAACCTGAAGAACCAGCTCTATATTCTTGGTCAACAGATCGAGCAGAAAGAGCAGGAGCTGATTGAACTGAATGCCAAAATTCGCACAGTAAATCGCAGTGTGGATCTGGCCAGACAAGAGCTCAATATTAGCCGTCCACTGGCAAAAGAGGGTATAGTGCCTCAAGTGGAGCTAATTAAGCTGGAGCGGCAGGTCAACGAGATGCAGGGGGAGCTGGAGAGCAACCGTCTGCTGATACCAAAACTCAATTCGGTGTTGCGTGAGACTATTTCCAAGCGCAATGACATAGCGCTGAAATTCCGTGCTGACTCCCAGACGGAACTGAATGAGAAGCAGGGGCGACTTGGCCAGTTGTCAGAAGGGCAGGTTGGCTTGCGAGATAGGGTTGATCGGACCAGCGTGATTGCTCCGCTCAAGGGCACCATCAAGAAACTCAAGATCAACACCCTGGGCGGCGTGGTGCAGCCCGGCATGGATTTGATGGAGATAGTGCCGCTGGAGGACACCTTGTTGGTTGAAGCCAAGGTGTCGCCGAAAGATATCGCCTTCCTGCGACCAGGGCTGGATGCCATCGTCAAGATCACTGCCTACGACTTTACAATCTATGGAGGATTGCATGGCAAGGTTGAACAGATAAGTGCGGACTCGATCCAGGATGAGGAGGGGAACTCCTTTTATCTGGTTCGGGTGCGTACCGAGAAGAGTTACTTGGGCGATGAGCTTAACGCACTTCCCATCATCCCCGGTATGTTAGCCAGTGCTGATATCATTACTGGTAAAAAAAGTGTCCTAGACTATTTACTTAAGCCGATTTTACGGGCTAAGCAGTCGGCACTGAGAGAACGATAAGCCAACAATCTAAAAACAAAACATGACTGGAGATAACATGAAAAAAACGATTGTTGCCATGCTGGTCAGTGGCATCACCCTGATCCCTAGTTTGGGTCAGGCCCAGACTCTGGAAGAGTCGGTGGCACAGACACTCGCTACGCATCCCAAGATCAAGGAAGCGTTTGATCTCTACCAGGCACGCCTCTATCAGCATGATGGCGCCAAGGGTGGCTATTATCCTACGATCGATCTGCGTGGCGGCGTAGGCTATGAAAAGACTGACAGCCCTTCTACCCGGGCTGCTGGTTCAAACAGCAATATTGATGACTCCATGACTCGCAAAGAGGCTGGACTCAGTTTGCGGCAGATGTTGTTTGATGGCTTTGATGTCAGCAACAACGTCTCCCGAACTGAAGCTGAAGCCAACGCCCAGCGTCTGGCGATGATCTCCGAAGCAGAGAATACCGCGCTGCGAGTGGCTGAGGTCTACCTCAATATGCTGCGCCAGCAGGAGATCCTGGAACTCTCCAAACAGAACCTGGAAACCCACGAACAGATCCGTAGCGACATTCAGAAACGGACTGATTCAGGGCTTGGTTCTACTGCTGATCAGACCCAGATTGATGGTCGTGTTGCCAGGGCCTACGCCAACCAAGCCGCCGCTGAAAACAACTACCGTGATGCGGAAAGCGAGTTTATTCGGGTGGTTAACGAGGTGCCAAAAGATCTCGTTCAACCGGTACCTAATGCCGAGTTGGTCCCGGCTAGTCTCGATACTGCCCTGAAAACGGCGACAGAAGTTCACCCGACCCTGCTCTCATCCCTGCAAGATATTGAAGCGGCCAAGTATCAGCATGAAGGTGCCAAATCCGGTTTCTACCCTAACGTCACTTTTGAAGTGGACCAAAACTGGAATGAGGATATTGATGCCGTTAAAGGTCGCAATGACGATCTGACAGCTATGGTGCGGATGCGTTACAACCTGTTCCGAGGTGGTTCTGACGTAGCCGAGAGCAATGCAACTTCGGCACTGTACTCTCAGGCGAAAGACATTCATCTGAATGCATTTCGTCAGGTAGAAGAGGGAACCCGTTTGGCATGGAATGCGAAAGAGTCGCTGGCCAAACAGAAAACCTTCCTTAAAGAGCATGTGGATGCAAGCTACGATACCGTTCAGGCATACAAGAAGCAGTTTGGCTTGGGTCAGCGAACCTTGCTGGACGTATTGAACACCGAAAACGAATTGTTCGAAGCGCGTCGCAGCTATATCACTGCCGAGTATGATGCACTGCTGGCTGACTATCGCATTCTCAACGCGACAGGTAGTCTGCTCAATGCATTTAGCGTCAAGCAACCCGCTGAATGGCAGCCCAGGCAATAACCGTTTGCTAATGATCCCGCCGGGATGATGATGAACGCCAACATGGTGACTGCTGCTGGCAGTCACCATGTTTGGCTAAAGCAGGTGGTTGCACGGTTTTTGAGGAGTGCAGTAGCAATCATGCAGCAGGCATATGACGTGACACTCCAGCGTGGTACCGGAAGCAGATGGTGTTATCTTCTCAATGAATGGAGATACCGATCGCTACGCGCTTTGCGCCACTCCTTATGGATCCTGCTGTTACCCTTCTCACTTCTGCTCTGTGCCAGTCAGCCTCTGCCACAGGAAGATCTCAACTTGATCAAACGGGCGGAGCAGACCTATGGTGCCAGAGCCGGCAAGCGTGTAACCAGTTGGCGCATGCTGGTGATGGAAACGAAGGGCAGGGCCCTGAGCGAAGAAAAAAAGCTTGAGCGGGTAAATAATTTTTTTAATCGGATGCGTTTTATTGACGATATCAAGTTGTGGCGCAAAAAGGATTATTGGGCAACCCCGCTAGAATTTTTGGGAGCCGCCGGGGGAGACTGTGAAGATTTCAGTATCGCCAAATACTCTACACTGCTCGAGCTTGGGATCCCGGATGATAAAATGCGGATGGTGTACGTTAAGGCTCTTGATTACAACCAGTTTCACATGGTGGTGGCATATTATGAGACACCCTCTTCCGTTCCGGTTATTTTGGATAATTTGATAGGCTCAATTCGCCCTGCCACACAGCGGCGTGATCTAGTGCCTATTTACAGTTTTAACGGTAGTCACTTGTGGTTGATGAAGGCACGAGGCCAAGGGGAGCTGGCTGGCCAATCATCTCGCTTGGGATTATGGAATGATTTACGCAATCGCATGACATCGGGGCGATTGGCTAGGCCTGTGGTGAATTTGGATGATTAACCTATGACGCTTTATAGACAGTTATTGGCCACCATGTTGCTGTTGTTTGGACTATTGTTTGCAGCTACTTATTGGGTGCAATTCAATTCGACACGAACTTATCTGGCACAACAGCAGGAAACTACGGTAATCAACACCGCTACGTCACTGGGACTGGCATTAACCCCTTATCTTGAAAATGGCGACAAGGTGGGAGCTGAGTCGGTGATTAAGGCCATATTTGATGGTGGTTATTACCGTATGGTTCGTCTTGACCTGCTTGCGTCGAAAGATGTAATTGAAGAAGAAAACAGCAGCCGTATTCAGGGTGTACCTGACTGGTTTATTGAACTTGGCTTGTTTCCTGAAGTATCCAATGAGTCAATTCTGACGTCTGGCTGGCTGCAACTTGGCAAGCTCAAGGTGGTGGGCCACCCGGGACAAGCCTATCACGAACTGTGGGCAGGGATGAGCGAACTGGCGACCTGGTTTGTGATTGGATTTTTGGTAACCACGATCTTGCTTATGCGTGCACTTAATTTCCTGTTAAAACCGCTCAAGCAGATTTGTGAGCAGGCCGTCGAGATTGAATTGCATCATTTTGGGCATACCATTCCAGAGCCCAAGACCTATGAATTGAAGCAGGTTGTACAAGCGATCAACATCTTATCCGGAAAGTTGGCGGTGCAATTCAAAGAGCAGGCCGACGAGGCGGAGAAACTGCGTGAACGAGTTTATGTGGATGCCGTTTCTGGCTTGGGTAATCGAGCTTATTTTGTTGGTCAGGTTAATGCCTGGATTGCAGAATCTGGCCAAGGGGGCATCATGTTGGTTGCGGTAGATATGCTCGATGATATCTACCGTGATGAAGGTTTTGCTGCCCGTGATAATATGGTCAAATCTATAGCACAAATCTTACGCGAACAGCTGAAGGGATGGGATGGTGCAGCTGTGGCGCGGATATCAGCGACCGAATATGCTCTGCTCTGCCCGACAGATGATTTGGGTCAGCTTAAGGAGTTGGCAGAAATTATCAATTCTCGTATTGCTGATCTGGTCGTGAACCCAATGGCGGAGGGTAATCCTCTCTCCGTCATTGGTATTGCTGGCCGTGATGGTAATGATGATCTCTCCGTCCTGTTGACTAAAGCGGATAATGCACTCGGCAAGGCGCGTAATGAACGCCGTGGTGCTGTTGTCATGGAAGGGGGAGCCGAGCAGGGATTGATGGGGCGCTTGGCATGGCGTGATTTGGTTCAGGATGCTATTTCGCATCACCTCTGGCGATTCAAGGCTCAGCCAGCTTGCCGATTTGATAACGGAGCCAGGTTGCATGCCGAGTTGTTTGCTTCTATCTCTCGCGATGGCACGGACTATTTTGCCGGTCAGTTTTTGCCTGCCATCGAACAGTTCAAATTGGGGGGCGAGTTTGATCAGGCAATACTTGATGCATGTGTTCCCTTACTGCACAAACAAGCGGATCTAGTGCTGGCAATTAATATAACGGCAGGTTCGCTTTGTTCGGATGAGTTTTTGACCTGGCTGACGCACTATCTGGTCGAACATGGCGAATTGAAAGAACGTCTGTTATTCGAGATACCCGAGGCAGCCATTATGAAGCACAAAGATCATGTGGCCGCTTTGGTAGGCGCATTGCAGGTCCATGGTTTCCAGTGGGGGGTTGACCACTACGGCCGTCACTTCCAGTCACTGGGCTATCTGGAGGAGTTAGCGCCTGCCTATGTCAAGGTGGATCACGGTTATACCAGTCAGGTCATGGAGCCGGGGGCTGACACCTCATTCCTGGCTGCAGTGTGCCGAGCCGCACACAATGCCGGTGTGACCACCATTGCAACCCGCGTCGAAGATCAACATCAAGTGGAACTGCTTTCCAAGTTGCATATCGATGGTTATCAGGGATTTGTGCATCCTGCTTTCCCCTTGTCTTGATTGATATGTGCAGTGTAGAAATGGCCCCGAATGGGGTCATTTTTTATATCAATACAATATATTTTTTGATTTTTTAATTATCAAATTAATATGGGTGTTATTTGGATCCATTTTTATCATTGTGATTTTAATGAAGAAAAACTAACCTTTCGATTTTATTCTCTGTATCGGTTTGAGGGCAGTCAAACCTATAGATTATTGCAACGGAAAAGCACGTTATCTCCCTCTACGGTGTAGACATCAAGATCTGTCACGTTGGAGCAATGGATATGCGTACCCAAATCATCGACAAGTCCGTGGTTGTCTCAGCTATCGAAGGGAATGTGGAGATTGTGCTGGCTGATGGCAGCAGTCGCCCCCTGCAAAAGGGGGAAATACTCCAGTCCGGTGCCAAAGTGACCATAGCGGATGATGCCAAGCTTGTTCTTTCCCCCTATGACGATACACCAGCGCAGAATGTACCCACCGGTTCCGAATTAGCAGAACCGGGGCAACCGCAAGGTGGTGCCAGCACGGAGGGCACTCCTTCTGACATTGCTGCATTGCAAGAGTCAATTTTGCAAGGTGTTGACCCGACGCAAAACTTTGAGGCTTCAGCAGCAGGTGGTGCACCTGCTGCCGGTGGTGGCGGTATTGGAGGCGTAGCCGGAGCGAGTGGTAATGGTGGTTTTGTCACAATCGATCGAACTGGTGATGCGACCATTGCCGAAGCCGGTTTTGATACTACTTACGATACAGGCATCGTTATCAATGAAAATCAGGCAGAAGATTTAATTCTTGAGAATCAGCTTGATGATTTGGGTGAAGCCGTCGTGACCCTCGAAGACACCCAGGTCAGCGGAAATCTGCTCGAAAATAGCACCAATCCTGACGGACCTGCTGATGCCTCTATCGTTTCATATGACTGGGGTATCAACATCGGTGTGCCTGCTGGAGTTGCTGCCACTATTACTGGTGTGGGCACGCTGATCATCAACCCTGACGGGAGTTATACCTTCACGCCTGCGCCTAACTATGATGGCACAGTTCCCTCAGTGAATTATCAGGTGACTGATGGCCAAGACACAGTGACATCAACACTCGTTATCTCCATCACACCGGTCGATCAAGAGGTGGAGCTTGCTGGGCTTGATCTGGTAGGGGGTGAGGTACAAGTCAGCGATACCAATTTAGCGGATGGTTCAGCTCCCAACGCCGCAGCTTTGACTCAGCTTTGACTCAAAGTGGTGTGTTTACCTTCAATGCTCCTGACGGCGTCCAGAGTTTGACTTTGGGTGGCGTTACATTAATCACCAATGGCCAGTTAGGCGCATCGTTTCCACAGTCCATTATCAGCCCATTAGGAAATGCACTGACCATAACAGCGGTGACCTACAACCCGGTGACCGGTGAAGGGCAAGTCAGTTACAGCTATACCCTTGGCGATAATGGAGACCATACAAGACCCGTAAATGACACCTCCCTGAGCGAAAGCTTCAGCGTTGTGCTGATCGATAGTGATGGTGATACGGTTAGCGATACCCTTGATGTCGCCATTTGGGATGACATACCAACTCTGGTTGATGGGGAAGAACTATCTGTGCGCAGTTTGGTCCATGAAGATGCGCTGACCAGCGGTAACAGCGAAGGGGCTGACCAGAGTGTGAGCGCCAGCGGTGCGGCCGGTATCCTCAATAGCTTGGTCAACTTCGGTGCCGATGGGGCAGGCAGCTTTGGTCTGGGCAGTGATGTCATTAGTCTTGTAGGGCAGGGACTGACCAGCGGTGGTGTAGCGCTCAGCTACAGCGTGGTGGGGAATGTGTTGACCGCCAGTGCAGGCGGTGTGCCGGTCTTTACCCTGACCGTAGGGGCGGACGGCAGCTACATCTTTACCCTGAGTGGTCCGCTGGACCATCCGACAGCGGATGGTGATGACGGCGAACAACTGACTGGCGTGGGCATTGACTTTTCTGGCGTACTGACCGCCACCGATGGTGACGGAGACCCGCTGACAGATAGCTTCCCGGCGGGGATCTTTGTTATCAATGTGGAAGACGATGTGCCGAAGGCGGTGAATGATGGCCCGGTTGCGGTGACAGAAGACGGTACGCTGGCTGTCAGCGGCAATGTGCTGACCGATGGCAGCGATGATGTATTTGGTGCCGATGGCAAGGGAGCAGACTACGTGGTGTGGGACGCCAACGCGGCGGCCAAGGCCGAGTTGGCGCAATATGGCACACTGGTGCTGGATGATGTGACCGGGGCGTACAGCTTTACCCTGAACAACGCCAGTGCTGCGGTACAAGCACTGGGTGCAAATGACCTCAAGAGTGTCGACCTGACCTACTTCATTCGTGATGCGGACGGTGACACCAGTCCGGCCAAGCTGACCATTACTATTCAGGGTGCGAATGATACGGCCAAGGTGACGGTGGCGGCAGAGGGGGCGGATTCGACAGTTTATGAAGCGGGTCTGAACCCGGATGGTTCGGCCGCTGAGGGCAACAGTGAAACCGATAGCGACAGCTTCCAGGTCTCGGCCAGCGATGGGATCAAGGAGGTGGTGATTGGTGGCGTGACCTTCTCGGTGGCGACGCTCAAGACCTTCTCGGTCGGTGCGCCGTCGGCAGGGATCAACACGGGGGAAGGTACCCTCAAGGTGATTGGCTACAGCAGCGCCGACGGGGACAAGAGCGCGACGATCACCTACAGCTACACACTCAATGCGGCGCAGACACACACGCAACCGGCGAATGACACCACCCTGACGGACGTGGTGGGAGTGACCGTGAACGGGGTGGGTGGCAGCACAGACAGCGGCAACCTGACGATCGCCATCATCGACGATGTGCCGAAGGCGGTGAATGATGGCCCGGTTGCGGTGACAGAAGACGGTACGCTGGCGGTCAGCGGCAATGTGCTGACCGATGGCAGCGATGATGTATTTGGTGCCGATGGCAAGGGAGCAGACTACGTGGTGTGGGACGCCAACGCGGCGGCCAAGGCCGAGTTGGCGCAATATGGCACACTGGTGCTGGATGATGTGACCGGGGCGTACAGCTTTACCCTGAACAACGCCAGTGCTGCGGTACAAGCACTGGGTGCAAATGACCTCAAGAGTGTCGAGCTGACCTACTTCATTCGTGATGCGGACGGTGACACCAGTCCGGCCAAGCTGACCATTACTATTCAGGGTGCGAATGATACGGCCAAGGTGACGGTGGCGGTGCATATTCCGGCCGATCATGAACACCGATTCCGGTTCAACGTGAACACCATTTCCGGACCAATGTGAACGCTCATTCCGGCTCAACCTGAACACTTTGCTCCTCCTTTCCGGAAACAGTGTTCAACATCCCGGAATCACTGTTCACATTCACCGGAATCATCCTTAACGCATTGATTTAACAACCTTTGATACGCTCTCCCTTTTGCCAGGGAAGAGCCTATGTCTGCCAAGAGGATTGCAATGCGTAAAATTCGTGAAGTGCTGCGACTGCGGCTGGAAGCTGACCTCTCTGTTCGCCAGATAAGTTGCTGCACCAAGGTCAGCGTTGGCTCCATCCAGAAACTCCTCAAAAGTGCCCAGACGCTCGGCCTGACCTGGCCCTTACCTAGCCAGCTTGATGATGGCCAACTGGCGGCCCTGTTCTATCCGCAGGCCGATACCACCATCTCGGCCCGCCATGTTGTACCGGATTGGCCCTCTGTCCATCAGGAGCTCAAGCGTAAGGGGGTCTCCAAACAACTGCTCTGGGAGGAGTACACCCAGCGCTATCCCAACAGCTGTTACAGCTACTCCCAGTTCTGCGACCGTTACAAATCCTGGTGTCAGTTGCAAAAGCGCTCCATGCGCCAGATCCACAAGGCGGGGGAAAAGCTCTTTATCGACTACTGCGGGCCCACGGTGCCCATCGCCTCGCCCTCCACGGGGGAGGTCCGTCAGGCCCAGATCTTTGTCGCCGTGCTTGGTGCGTCCAACTACACCTTTGCCGAGGCTACCTGGTCACAGTCACTGCCGGACTGGTTGCAAAGCCATGTCCGTGCCTTTGAGTTTTTCGGCGGTACACCTGCACTGCTGATCCCCGACAACCTCAAAAGCGGTGTCAGCAAGGCTTGCCGATACGATCCCGAGCTCAACCCCAGCTACCAGCAGTTGGCCGAGCACTATCAGGTGGCAGTGATGCCAGCTCGCCCTTACAAGCCCAAGGATAAAGCCAAGGCTGAGGTGGGTGTGCAGATCGTCGAGCGCTGGATCCTCGCCCGCTTGCGCCACCAGACCTTTTTCTCGCTGGCCGAGCTCAACCAGTGCATCCGGGCCTTGCTGGACGAACTCAACGAGCGCCCGTTCAAGCAACTGCCCGGTAACCGGCGCGAGGCGTTTGAGCAGTTGGACCGCCCGGCGCTGGGACCACTGCCGGTGCATCCCTATCGCTATGTCGCCATCAAAACGGTCAAGGTCAACATCGACTATCACGTCAGCTATGAGCAGCACCACTACTCGGTGCCACACCAGTATGTGGGCCAGCAACTGGAGCTCCATGCTGGCGACACTTTGCTTCAGGTCTATCACCAGCAACAGCTGGTCGCGAGCCATCCGCGTAAAACCATCCCGGGGATGAGCACGATCCCGGAGCACATGCCGGAACGCCACAGCAAGCAGCAACGCTGGACGCCAGGCCGTCTCAAGCAGTGGGCTGCTGATATCGGACCGGGCACCTTGTGCTGGGTGAGCGAACGGCTGGAAGAGAAAGCCCATGTCGAGCAGGCATACCGACTCTGCCTGGGGCTACTGAGTCTTAGCCGGGAGTATCCGCCATCACGGGTCGAGGCCTGCTGTCAGTTGGCTAATCGGGAAGGACTGGTGCGACTCAAACAGCTCAAGTCGGTGCTGACCAGTGGCCGCGACCAACTGCCCGAAAGCCCGCTGAGCTACCCAGAGTTACCGCAAGAGCACGAGAACATCCGTGGCCCCCAGAGCTTCCACTAAAGAGGATACGCCCCATGACCCAACAAACCCTGACCCGCCTGAGAAACCTGAAACTGACCGGCATGGCGGATGCAGTGCAACAACAACTGGAACAGGCCAGTACCTACGAAGGGCTGCCCTTCATCGAGCGTCTAAGCCTGCTGGTCGAACACGAACAACTGAGCCGGGAGCAACGTAAACAAGCTCGGCTAGTCAAGCAGGCGCGGCTCAAACTCCAAGCCACGGTGCAAGAGGTGGACTACCAGTCTGCACGCAACCTGGAGCGGTCACAGGTTGCAAACCTGGCCCAAGGAGAGTGGCTGCGCCGAGGCCAGAACCTGCTCATTACCGGCCCCTGTGGCTGTGGAAAAACCTACCTGGCTTGTGCGCTGGGCTACCAAGCCTGTCAGCAAGGGCATAGCACTCGTTACTACCGGCTGCCGCGTCTGCTACTTGAGCTGAGCCAGGCCAAGGTAGATGGCAGTTACGCCAGACTGCTGGGTCAACTGGCCAGGATAGAGCTACTGGTCCTCGATGACTGGGGACTGGAAGCGGTGAATGCCGAGCAGCGCAACGCCCTGCTGGAGATCATGGATGATCGGTACGGGAAATACTCGACGGTAGTAGTCAGTCAGCTGCCAACTGAAGAGTGGTACGCGAGCTTGGGTGACAACACCCTGGCAGATGCGATCCTGGACCGGCTGATGCACAACGCTCACCGGCTGTCACTGAAGGGAGAATCGATGAGAAAGAGGAGAAGTGAGTTGACCCAATCTGAACAGTCGAGTTAGAAACGGGATGACGTGAGCGCGTTAAGGATCAGGGTGTTCACGTTGGCCGGAATGGCTGTTCAACTTCGCCGGAATACGCAGGCGGCAGAGGGGGCGGATTCGACGGTTTATGAAGCGGGTCTGAACCCGGATGGTTCGGCCGCTGAGGGCAACAGTGAAACCGATAGCGACAGCTTCCAGGTCTCGGCCAGCGATGGGATCAAGGAGGTGGTGATTGGTGGCGTGACCTTCTCGGTGGCGACGCTCAAGACCTTCTCGGTCGGTGCGCCGTCGGCAGGGATCAACACGGGGGAAGGTACCCTCAAGGTGATTGGCTACAGCAGCGCCGACGGGGACAAGAGCGCGACGATCACCTACAGCTACACACTCAATGCGGCGCAGACACACACGCAACCGGCGAATGACACCACCCTGACGGACGTGGTGGGAGTGACCGTGAACGGAGTGGGTGGCAGCACAGACAGCGGCAACCTGACGATCGCCATCATCGACGATGTGCCGAAGGCGGTGAATGATGGCCCGGTTGCGGTGACAGAAGACGGTACGCTGGCGGTCAGCGGCAATGTGCTGACCGATGGCAGCGATGATGTATTTGGTGCCGATGGCAAGGGAGCAGACTACGTGGTGTGGGACGCCAACGCGGCGGCCAAGGCCGAGTTGGCGCAATATGGCACACTGGTGCTGGATGATGTGACCGGGGCGTACAGCTTTACCCTGAACAACGCCAGTGCTGCGGTACAAGCACTGGGTGCAAATGACCTCAAGAGTGTCGAGCTGACCTACTTCATTCGTGATGCGGACGGTGACACCAGTCCGGCCAAGCTGACCATTACTATTCAGGGTGCGAATGATACGGCCAAGGTGACGGTGGCGGCAGAGGGGGCGGATTCGACGGTTTATGAAGCGGGTCTGAACCCGGATGGTTCGGCCGCTGAGGGCAACAGTGAAACCGATAGCGACAGCTTCCAGGTCTCGGCCAGCGATGGGATCAAGGAGGTGGTGATTGGTGGCGTGACCTTCTCGGTGGCGACGCTCAAGACCTTCTCGGTCGGTGCGCCGTCGGCAGGGATCAACACGGGGGAAGGCACCCTCAAGGTGATTGGTTACAGCAGCGCCGACGGGGACAAGAGCGCGACGATCACCTACAGCTACACACTCAATGCGGCGCAGACACACACGCAACCAGTGAATGACACCACCCTGACGGACGTGGTGGGAGTGACCGTGAACGGAGTGGGTGGCAGCACAGACAGCGGCAACCTGACGATCGCCATCATCGACGATGTGCCGAAGGCGGTGAATGATGGCCCGGTTGCGGTGACAGAAGACGGTACGCTGGCGGTCAGCGGCAATGTGCTGACCGATGGCAGCGATGATGTATTTGGTGCCGATGGCAAGGGAGCAGACTACGTGGTGTGGGACGCCAACGCGGCGGCCAAGGCCGAGTTGGCGCAATATGGCACACTGGTGCTGGATGATGTGACCGGGGCGTACAGCTTTACCCTGAACAACGCCAGTGCTGCGGTACAAGCACTGGGTGCAAATGACCTCAAGAGTGTCGACCTGACCTACTTCATTCGTGATGCGGACGGTGACACCAGTCCGGCCAAGCTGACCATTACTATTCAGGGTGCGAATGATACGGCCAAGGTGACGGTGGCGGCAGAGGGGGCGGATTCGACGGTTTATGAAGCGGGTCTGAACCCGGATGGTTCGGCCGCTGAGGGCAACAGTGAAACCGATAGCGACAGCTTCCAGGTCTCGGCCAGCGATGGGATCAAGGAGGTGGTGATTGGTGGCGTGACCTTCTCGGTAGCGACGCTCAAGACCTTCTCGGTCGGTGCGCCGTCGGCAGGGATCAACACGGGGGAAGGCACCCTCAAGGTGATTGGTTACAGCAGCGCCGACGGGGACAAGAGCGCGACGATCACCTACAGCTACACACTCAATGCGGCGCAGACACACACGCAACCAGTGAATGACACCACCCTGACGGACGTGGTGGGAGTGACCGTGAACGGAGTGGGTGGCAGCACAGACAGCGGCAACCTGACGATCGCCATCATCGACGATGTGCCGAAGGCGGTGAATGATGGCCCGGTTGCGGTGACAGAAGACGGTACGCTGGCGGTCAGCGGCAATGTGCTGACCGATGGTAGCGACGATGTGTTTGGTGCCGATGGCAAGGGAGCAGACTACGTGGTGTGGGACGCCAACGCGGCGGCCAAGGCCGAGTTGGCGCAATATGGCACACTGGTGCTGGATGATGTGACCGGGGCGTACAGCTTTACCCTGAACAACGCCAGTGCTGCGGTACAAGAACTGGGTGCAAATGACCTCAAGAGTGTCGAGCTGACCTACTTCATTCGTGATGCGGACGGTGACACCAGTCCGGCCAAGCTGACCATTACTATTCAGGGTGCGAATGATACGGCCAAGGTGACGGTGGCGGCAGAGGGGGCGGATTCGACGGTTTATGAAGCGGGTCTGAACCCGGATGGTTCGGCCGCTGCGGGCAACAGTGAAACCGATAGCGACAGCTTCCAGGTCTCGGCCAGCGATGGGATCAAGGAGGTGGTGATTGGTGGCGTGACCTTCTCGGTAGCGACGCTCAAGACCTTCTCGGTCGGTGCGCCGTCGGCAGGGATCAACACGGGGGAAGGCACCCTCAAGGTGATTGGTTACAGCAGCGCCGACGGGGACAAGAGCGCGACGATCACCTACAGCTACACACTCAAAGCGGCGCAGACACACACGCAACCAGTGAATGACACCACCCTGACGGACGTGGTGGGAGTGACCGTGAACGGAGTGGGTGGCAGCACAGACAGCGGCAACCTGACGATCGCCATCATCGACGATGTGCCGAAGGCGGTGAATGATGGCCCGGTTGCGGTGACAGAAGACGGTACGCTGGCTGTCAGCGGCGATGTGCTGACCGATGGCAGCGATGATGTATTTGGTGCCGATGGCAAGGGAGCAGACTACGTGGTGTGGGACGCCAACGCGGCGGCCAAGGCCGAGTTGGCGCAATATGGCACACTGGTGCTGGATGATGTGACCGGGGCGTACAGCTTTACCCTGAACAACGCCAGTGCTGCGGTACAAGAACTGGGTGCAAATGACCTCAAGAGTGTCGAGCTGACCTACTTCATTCGTGATGCGGACGGTGACACCAGTCCGGCCAAGCTGACCATTACTATTCAGGGTGCGAATGATACGGCCAAGGTGACGGTGGCGGCAGAGGGGGCGGATTCGACGGTTTATGAAGCGGGTCTGAACCCGGATGGTTCGGCCGCTGAGGGCAACAGTGAAACCGATAGCGACAGCTTCCAGGTCTCGGCCAGCGATGGGATCAAGGAGGTGGTGATTGGTGGCGTGACCTTCTCGGTAGCGACGCTCAAGACCTTCTCGGTCGGTGCGCCGTCGGCAGGGATCAACACGGGGGAAGGCACCCTCAAGGTGATTGGTTACAGCAGCGCCGACGGGGACAAGAGCGCGACGATCACCTACAGCTACACACTCAATGCGGCGCAGACACACACGCAACCAGTGAATGACACCACCCTGACGGACGTGGTGGGAGTGACCGTGAACGGAGTGGGTGGCAGCACAGACAGCGGCAACCTGACGATCGCCATCATCGACGATGTGCCGAAGGCGGTGAATGATGGCCCGGTTGCGGTGACAGAAGACGGTACGCTGGCGGTCAGCGGCAATGTGCTGACCGATGGTAGCGACGATGTGTTTGGTGCCGATGGCAAGGGAGCAGACTACGTGGTGTGGGACGCCAACGCGGCGGCCAAGGCCGAGTTGGCGCAATATGGCACACTGGTGCTGGATGATGTGACCGGGGCGTACAGCTTTACCCTGAACAACGCCAGTGCTGCGGTACAAGAACTGGGTGCAAATGACCTCAAGAGTGTCGAGCTGACCTACTTCATTCGTGATGCGGACGGTGACACCAGTCCGGCCAAGCTGACCATTACTATTCAGGGTGCGAATGATACGGCCAAGGTGACGGTGGCGGCAGAGGGGGCGGATTCGACGGTTTATGAAGCGGGTCTGAACCCGGATGGTTCGGCCGCTGCGGGCAACAGTGAAACCGATAGCGACAGCTTCCAGGTCTCGGCCAGCGATGGGATCAAGGAGGTGGTGATTGGTGGCGTGACCTTCTCGGTAGCGACGCTCAAGACCTTCTCGGTCGGTGCGCCGTCGGCAGGGATCAACACGGGGGAAGGCACCCTCAAGGTGATTGGTTACAGCAGCGCCGACGGGGACAAGAGCGCGACGATCACCTACAGCTACACACTCAATGCGGCGCAGACACACACGCAACCAGTGAATGACACCACCCTGACGGACGTGGTGGGAGTGACCGTGAACGGAGTGGGTGGCAGCACAGACAGCGGCAACCTGACGATCGCCATCATCGACGATGTGCCGAAGGCGGTGAATGATGGCCCGGTTGCGGTGACAGAAGACGGTACGCTGGCTGTCAGCGGCGATGTGCTGACCGATGGCAGCGATGATGTATTTGGTGCCGATGGCAAGGGAGCAGACTACGTGGTGTGGGACGCCAACGCGGCGGCCAAGGCCGAGTTGGCGCAATATGGCACACTGGTGCTGGATGATGTGACCGGGGCGTACAGCTTTACCCTGAACAACGCCAGTGCTGCGGTACAAGAACTGGGTGCAAATGACCTCAAGAGTGTCGAGCTGACCTACTTCATTCGTGATGCGGACGGTGACACCAGTCCGGCCAAGCTGACCATTACTATTCAGGGTGCGAATGATACGGCCAAGGTGACGGTGGCGGCAGAGGGGGCGGATTCGACGGTTTATGAAGCGGGTCTGAACCCGGATGGTTCGGCCGCTGCGGGCAACAGTGAAACCGATAGCGACAGCTTCCAGGTCTCGGCCAGCGATGGGATCAAGGAGGTGGTGATTGGTGGCGTGACCTTCTCGGTAGCGACGCTCAAGACCTTCTCGGTCGGTGCGCCGTCGGCAGGGATCAACACGGGGGAAGGCACCCTCAAGGTGATTGGTTACAGCAGCGCCGACGGGGACAAGAGCGCGACGATCACCTACAGCTACACACTCAATGCGGCGCAGACACACACGCAACCAGCGAATGACACCACCCTGACGGACGTGGTGGGAGTGACCGTGAACGGGGTGGGTGGCAGCACAGACAGCGGCAGCTTGACGATCGCCATCATCGATGACGTACCGGTCGCCCAAGATAACTGTGTTGTCATTGCTGAGACTGGTTTGCCACCGTTCAACCTCGTCATGGTGATCGACACATCAGGCAGTATGCTATGGCAGATTGGTACTAACACCATTGGTTCTCCCAATCGCTTGGAACTGGCCAAGGATGCCCTGAACCACATGATCGACTCGTATGTGGCGCTGGGGGTTCCATTGGTCATTACGGTCATTGATTTTGCCAGTGGTGCAGTCCTGATCCCACAAACCAGTGATCCTGATGTGGCCAAGGCCAGCATTTCCGGTTTGCCGACGGATGGCGGTGGTACCAACTACAACGCCCCCCTGGTACTGGCACAGAATCAACTGACAACGGATTTGGCAAACCCAGCCTTTGTCGGGTATGAAACCAAGGTCTATTTCCTGTCGGATGGCGCGCCCAATGAAGGCAATGTCCCCGCCGGCTGGACCAGCTTTGTGAACAACAACAACGTTGAAGTTTACGCCGTTGGTCTGAACGTGAGCGGCAATGCCTCGGCGATCGCCCAGCTGGGACTGGTGGAAGACAACGGAGATGCGGTGACGCTGGTCAACAATATCTATGACCTGGATGCCACTTTGCAGGCGACTGTGCCGCCTCCTGCCACTGGCAATGTGATCACTGATGTGGATGCCAGTGCTGGCGTAGACAGTGCCGGTGCCGATGGTCCCTCAACTGTTTTGCAGGTCAGCTTTACTGTCAGCAATCCGGGTGATTATGTGGGTGTTGCTGATAGTGTTAATGGCAATGTGGTGACTTTCCTGGTGCAAGGAGGGACGACAGGCCCCATCACTACACCTCTGGGTGGGCGTTTGATCGTGAGTGCAGACGGCACTTACTCCTACACACCGCCCAATGATGTGGCTGTCGATACACAGGAGAGCTTTACCTACACCATCATTGATGGTGATGGAGACAAATCCAGCGCGTTGCTGAAGATACTGGTGCTGGATACCACTCCGATTATGGCCTCGGTGTTTGAGGATGGTTTACCAACCGGGCTGCCTGGTAACAATCCTACCTTGACCACAGTAGCTGGTTCCCTCGCCCATTTGGTGGTTGATAGCGTGGGTGTCAATTTCGGTGTCGGTAGTACAGCCGGTTTGCCTGTTCTGACTTCAGGTGGCGTGGCGATCACCTACAGCATCATTCATGGTGTCGGAGTCGATACCCTAGTGGCGAAGGCTGGCAGCAAACCTATCTTTACGCTGGTTGTCGAGACTGATGGGGATTACACCTTCACCCTGGAAGGGCCAATAGATCATGCCGAGATGGATGGCAACGATCTGGAACTGAAAGCGCTAAATCTCTCCAGTGCGATTACTGCCCACGAAGGCGTGGACAGCGTGACTCTGGTTCGAAATTTCATCGTACAGGTTGAAGATGACGTGCCGGTTGTTATGACGCCAGCCGTGGGCGTTATGCTGAATCAATCCGGGGTGACTGGCACCTTCCTGCTGGATGGTGATGGTACCTTGGCAAACAACTATGGTGCGGATGGTGGGAGCATCCGTTTTGGCAGTGTACTTAATGGTTTCATTAGCGGAATGACGTCGGGTGGCTTACCCATTACGTATACGTTATCAGCAAACGGAACCATACTGACGGCCGCAACAGTTGCTGGGACTGTCTTCATCGCGACCTTGCAGCCCGCCTCTGCCACCTACCAGGTCCAAATGATAGGAGAGGTGGATGGCGGACAGACCACGATAGACTTTAATGGTGGCGGCTATAATTTCGTCGGTGGCAACGGGCCTTGGGCTGGATTCACCGCTGCGGCGAATGACAGCAAGGATCTGCTGCTGACGGCGATGACGGGTGGGGTGGACGGCGGCACAGTCAATACCACAGCCCATAGCGGGGGGATCAGCGGAGGCGCATCTATCGGCATCGGTGAGGCTATGCGGATCGACTTTGTTGTCGATCTGACAGGTTCCCCTGGGAGCAGTGGGTCATATGGGGATCCAGCTACTCATGCTTTCGAGGCACATTACGATGTCAATGGTGCTTCCGCATTGATGACAGCGATAACCAGCAGTTCCAGCGTAAGGCTGGTTGCTCGTCAGGATGTAGATAGTGATAACGACATCGGCGATGGTACTAAGGAGTCGCTGACTGCCGTGGCAATCAGCTACAACGGTGCGACCAGGATTGTGAGCATCGGGGCTGGCATGTCCCAAACCGTTAATGTGGGAGGTAAAGACTTTACAGTCAAGTTTACTGATGATGATCCTGGAGCTGGTGTTGCCTATGTTGCGACAGTGGATGGGGTTGTCTCCAATACCAAGCTGGCAGCCTATACCGCGGATGGTTATAACAGTTTGGAGTTCCATCATGCAGGTGGTAATACCTTCAAGATTGGGGACTTTGGATCCAGTGTTGCGACCCCCGGGGTGCCGCTCAGTTTACAATTGCCTATCACGTTGACGGACGGGGATGACGATGCGGTGCGCAGCAACATAGCCCTTAACCTGTTGCCGGAAGCGCCCTTTACCCTGGATTATGACAACGCCGTCAGCGGCGTGAACGTAACCTTCAACAGCACGCAAGGACATGCTATCGGCTCTGATTTCAATGACAGCATCACGGGCAACAGTCTGGACAATATCTTGTCTGGCGGTGATGGTGATGACTTGTTGTACGGAATGTTGGGCAAGGATAGCCTGGTGGGTGGCAAGGGCAACGATACGCTGGATGGTGGCAGCGGCAATGATACCCTCTATGGAGAAGCTGGTAATGACACACTGATCGGTGGGATTGGTAATGACATATTGCAAGGAGGAGATGGCAACGATCTGCTGATCGGAGGCTTAGGCAGTGAGACCATGACGGGCGGTACTGGCAGTGATACCTTCAAGTGGATTGCTGGCAATGCGGATGGTAGTACCGATACCATTACCGACTTTTCGTTGGGCAAAACGAGCAACGGTGGTGATGTTCTCGATCTGTCGGATCTGCTTGTTGGCGTTCCCTCAGTCGCGAATAACAATGATCTGGCAACAATACTGAACAACTACTTGAAGTTTGATGCCACGGCTAACAAGTTGACCATTGATACTAATGGGCTGACTACTGGAGGCTCCCAACTGACGGTGCAGTTCCAGGGCAGTCTGGACTTGGATCATAATGGTGGGTTGACATCAAACCACGATATCATTAAGCAGTTGCTTGATGACGGCAATCTCAAGGTTGATCCGTAACCAGCGAATGGGGCCTGGCTCTCTCTGGCCCCTGTTTTTTCTCAAGGTGGATGGATAAGATAGCGGCAGTAGAGGAGAGGGGTAATCATGCAGTCATTCAACTGGGTCGACATTGATGGCATCCGTTATAGCTGGGATGGGCAGGGGAACATAACCTGTGCAGGCCAGTTTGGCTATCAGGCATCGATCGCGGGGGATCGGCTGGATGGGATGGAGATTGAGAATGAGGCCGGTGATGTAGCGGGCTCGCTCTATGTTGATTTCGCTACGGCCTCTATCACTTATGTGCCGGTCATGGATACCGAGTCTGCCCATAACATGATTCTGGTTGGCCATCATCAGGGTCAGCAGGAGTATCCGCTGGCCAGTTTTCACTCTCCATTGTTGCAAGATTTGCTAGGGCCGTCTGATACCATCCCTTGGTCTGCGATGGAGGAGGATAGTGGTGGCACCAATATCGGACAGGCGGTGCAAGGACACGTTCTGTCGTGGGACTCGTTCCATTTCGATGATGAGGTGTTGGTCTGTGGCACGGCTCCTGCTCTGGATATGGCAAACCAGAGCCAGGATCCCGGCAGCATGGTCACCATTAGTCTCGATCTGACCAATCAGATACTGGATCAGCTCCCCCCCTTGCACGATATATGAATCCCGTAGCTGCACGGGCATAATGGCCTCAATCTTTCCGATTGAGGTTTTTTCTATGTGGCGTCCCCTTCTTACTCTTTCTGCTTTGGTTGTCAGTGCTCCGCTGCTGGCGATTGAAGTGCCGCAAGCGCCCCATCTGGTGGTGAGCGGTTATGCCGAGCAGAAGACCGAACCCGATATGCTCACCCTCAATGTGGCGGTGAGTGCACTGGATAAGCAGGGCCTCAAGGCCAAGCAGCAGGTCGATACCAAGGTCGCAGCCTTTTTCAGCCAACTGGAAGGGCTGGGGATCAAGCGCAGCGATGTCGAGGCTGGCAACCTGATGGTCTCGCCGGAATATCAGTATGGTGAAAACAAGAAGCCGGTATTGCTGGGATACCGTGCCCAGCGACAATTGGCGGTGAAGCTCTATCAGCTCGACAAGTTGAGCCCCCTGATGGATACCGCACTCAAAGCCGGGCTGGAGTCCGTATCCCAGATTGAGTACGGGTTGAAGTCGCCGCAGGTCATCAAGGAGCAGGCCCGTCTGAATGCAGTTGAGGATGCCAAAACCAAGGCTGAATCTCTGGCCAAGGCGTTCGGGATGAAGCTTGGCAAGGTCTACAGTGTGGAGTACCGCAATGCTTCGCCCATTACCGCCTACAGCCGCAACCTGAAGGTGGTGCAGGCCATGGCGATGGCTGCACCTGCGGCGGATATGGCGGACAACAGCTATCAACAACAGCAGATCACGGTAAGTGATAATATCGAGGCTGTTTTCTTGCTGGAGTGATGCCCGTCGTTTAAGTCCAGTCATGAACAACCCCGCCATTTGCTGCGGGGTTTTTATTGCGCATCGATGCAGATATAAAAAAGCCGACGCTCGTGTTTACTTAATCGAGCATCGGCTTTTTGTTGCGCTGGGTTTATCAGGCGGTCACTGCATCAGCCTTGGTCGCTTCAGGTGCCGGGTTGCGGATGAGGTAATCAAACGCACCCAGTGCGGCGGTGGCGCCAGCACCCATGGAGATGATGATCTGCTTGAACGGTACCGTGGTGGCATCCCCTGCGGCGTAGACGCCGGGCAGGGAGGTCGCGCCCTTGGTATCGATCTCGATCTCGCCAACGCGGGTCAGGGCAATCTCGCTCCCTTTCAGGAACTCGGTGTTCGGTACCAGGCCGATCTGGACGAAGATCCCCGCCACCGCCAGGTGTTTGATCTCACCGGTGGTGCGATCTTCGTAGTCCATACCGACCACCTTGCTGCCATCACCGATCACTTCGGTGGTGCGAGCGCTCATGATGATGTCGATATTGCCCATGGAGCGAGCCTTCTTCTGCAGCACTTCATCGGCACGCAGGGTATCGGCAAATTCCACTACGGTGACGTGTTCGACGATGCCAGCCAAGTCGATCGCTGCCTCGATGCCGGAGTTACCGCCACCGATTACCGCTACTCGTTTGCCCTTGAAGAAGGGGCCATCGCAGTGCGGGCAGTAGGCCACGCCCTTGGTGCGGTACTCGAGCTCACCCGGCACATTCAGATCACGCCAGCGGGCACCGGTCGCCAGGATCACGGCACGGCTCTTCAAGGTGGCGCCAGAGGCGAGATCCACGTTCACATACCCATCTTTGCTGATGGCGGCGGCACGCTGTTCGGTGATCACTTCCACGCCGTATTCTTTGACGTGCTGCTCCAGGCTGGCGGCCAGTTTGGGGCCTTCGGTATAGGGCACTGAGATAAAGTTCTCGATGCCGACGGTGTCCATCACCTGACCACCGAAACGCTCGGCAACGATGGCAGTGCGAATGCCTTTACGAGCGGCATAGATGGCCGCTGCGGCGCCAGCCGGGCCACCGCCTACCACCAGTACGTCGTAGGGCGCTTTCTCATTCAGCTCGGCGGCCTTGCGCTCGGCGGCACCGGTGTCGAGTTTGGCGACGATCTCTTCCAGCGAGAACCGGCCCTGGCTGAACGGTTGACCGTTCAGGTAAACATTCGGTACCGCCATGATTTGACGCTCGGCAACTTCTTCCTGGAACAGGGCGCCGTCGATCATGGTGTGAGTGATGCCGGGGTTCAGGGTCGCCATCAGGTTGAGGGCCTGTACTACGTCCGGGCAGTTGTGGCAGGAGAGGGAGATATAGGTCTCGAAGTGGAACTCACCCTTGAGATTGCGGATCTGCTCCTGCACGGCCGCATCGGCCTTGGAGGGGTGGCCGCCGCTTTGCAGCAGGGCGAGCACCAGAGAGGTAAATTCATGACCCATGGGGATGCCGGCAAAGTGAACGCGCGGGGCTTGGCCCTGCGGCGCGACACTCATGGAAGGCTTGCGAGCGGCAGTGCCAGAGGTCTGGGTGATCTTGGGGGACATCTCGGCGATCTCGCTGGCCAGTGCCAGCAGCTCTGCAGATTTGTCGCTGTCGTTGCCGGACACGCTGATCTCGATGGGATTGACGATGTACTGCAGATAGGTGTTCAGCTGTTGTTTGAGGTTGGTATCCAACATGGTCGAATTCCTTCTTGTAATGGCGAGTTGGCATTAAATGTGAGTCGGTCTGCTTTCAGGTCTATTTGGCAAGGCCGGAAAGCAGACCGGCCCTGAAGCGGGCCGGTCTTGGAAGCGGGAGGCTTAGATCTTGCCTACCAGATCCAGGGACGGGGCCAGAGTGGCTTCGCCTTCTTTCCATTTAGCCGGGCACACTTCACCCGGGTGGGAGGCAACGTACTGGGCCGCTTTGACTTTGCGCAGCAGTTCCAGTGCGTCACGGCCGATACCACCAGCGTTGATCTCGACGATCTGGATGATGCCCTGCGGGTCAATCACGAAGGTACCGCGGTCAGCCAGACCAGCTTCTTCGATCATCACACCGAAGTTGCGGGTGATGGTACCAGTCGGGTCACCAATCATCGGGTACTGGATCTTCTGAATGGTGTCAGAAGTGTCGTGCCATGCTTTGTGAGTGAAGTGGGTATCGGTAGAGACAGAGTAGATCTCGACGCCCAGCTTCTGGAATTCAGCGTAGTTGTCAGCCAAGTCGCCCAGCTCGGTCGGGCAAACGAAGGTGAAGTCAGCCGGGTAGAAGAAGACCACGGACCACTTGCCTTTCAGGTCAGCGTCAGACACCTGAACGAATTTGCCATTGTGGTAGGCGGTAGCATTGAACGGCTTGATTTCAGTGTTGATGTAGGTAGACATGTAATTGCTCCTTGGTGATGTACATATGCCGGTCTGGTGTTGAAGAGTCTTGCCAGACGAGGCGCTTAACTTTCGATGGATTCATCATAGGGGCTTCCGTTAATCGATAAAAGCCGCAATTTTGAATCGCTTAAATCTACTTATTAGATAGCTCACTATGGCTGTACCTAACATGAATATCTCTGGCCTACTGAGATAACTCCTTGTCGTGGTTCAATATCTGTGCGCTACATCGCCTTTTCAAGGCATGAGAAGAGGTGTGCAGAGCCACGATAACGCGATGAGATAAACGGTTGTGCAAACAGGTGGCGCAGGAGGTTGAGGCCGCTGCTCGCAGCGATGGAGATGTGCTGACAAGGGGGAGAGCAGCAAACGCGGATAAAAAAATCCCGGCGCTATCGCAACGACAGGGCCGGGTCATCAAACAAGGAATGGCTATATAAACAAATGCTTTACAGCAAAGACTAACTACGGGGTGTGCAAACTTGCAGACATATGAGAGGAAGATAATGGGTGCACAATCCCTCGTCTCCCTCTCGGCAACTATTGCATGAGAGGGATGATAGTGTGATGCAGATCACAAGGCAAGCATTTGGTGTAATTTTTCAATCAAAATGAAAGTGTTTCATCATTTCAGCTTATTTTGACGGCTGAAAACGCTTTTGCTGTAATTTAATTACATGGCAATCTATCAAAAGTCGGTAGGTGGTTCCTGCTCTTCCATCAATTCCAGCAGGTTGATGGCCACGGCAATGAAGTCCGACTCGGTGACAATGCCGATCAGCTTGCGTCCTTTGAGTACCGGCAGGCAGCCATATCTGTGCCGCTGCAGATAAAGTGCCGCCTCCTTGATGCCGGCGTGAGGATCTACGCTCGCCACTTGCCGTGTCATGATCTCGTCGAGTTGCACGCTGTCGGTAAATTCTGCTTCCCGCTCCGGGCTGATAAGCAGCAGCTTGGATTCCCGGGTGGCCAGGATATCGGTGAGGGTTACCAACCCCAGCAGGTGATGCTGCTCATCGACGATGGGAATGTGGCGGATCCGCTCCTGCTGCATCAGGTCCATCGCCTGTTTGACACTGTTTGACGGACCCAGAGTGAAGGGGTGTTCGGTCATGATTTCGGATAGGGTCATCATGGTGGGCCTCCTTGTGTATCTGCTTTCACCCTAGCCCAGCCCCAACTGGCAAAACATGATCAGGGTCAATACAGAACATTAAAGAATCATTAACCGGATGTGTGTCTCAATATTGCTCGCTACCCCTTGTCTCTCTTGGGTTTTTGGTCTTTTGGGTTGCCTTGGAAGATGGGGATAACTAGACTAGCCGCCGATTCCCCCCGAGGTGAAAGATGCAAGTATCCGATTTTCATTTTGATCTGCCAGACGAGCTGATTGCCCGCTATCCGATGGCAGAGCGTACCGCCAGCCGCCTGTTGCAGCTCGATGGTCAGACTGGCGCCCTGCGCCACGGTCAATTTGTGGATGTGCTGGATCAGCTCAATCCGGGTGACCTGCTGGTATTCAATAACACCCGTGTCATTCCGGCGCGCATGTTTGGCCAGAAGGCCAGCGGCGGCAAGCTGGAGGTACTGGTCGAGCGCATTCTGGACGAGCACAGCGTGCTGGCCCATGTCCGTGCCTCCAAGGCGCCCAAGCCCGGCACCCGGATGATCATGGATGGTGGTGTTGAAGCCGAGATGCGCGCCCGCCACGACGCCCTGTTCGAGATCCACTTCCTCGACCCACGTCCGGTGCTGGAGATTTTGGAGGCCATCGGCCACATGCCGCTGCCCCCCTATATCGACCGTCCCGACGAGGATGCCGACAAGGAGCGCTACCAGACCGTTTACAATCAAAAGCCGGGCGCCGTCGCGGCGCCGACCGCCGGTCTGCACTTTGATGAGCCGCTGCTTGAGAAAATTCGGGCCAAAGGGGTTGAAACGGCCTTCGTCACCCTGCATGTAGGGGCGGGGACCTTCCAGCCGGTGCGGGTAGATAAGATTGAAGATCACCATATGCACTCCGAGTATGCGGAAGTGCCGCAAGAGGTGGTAGATGCCATCGCGGCCACCCGTGCCCGTGGTGGCCGGGTGATCGCGGTGGGGACCACGTCGGTCCGTTCGCTGGAGAGCGCGGCCAAGGTCACCCTGGCGCAGGGCAAACCGCTGGCGCCCTTCTTTAGTGACACCGATATCTTCATCTTCCCTGGTTACCAGTTCCAGATTGTCGATGCCATGGTCACCAACTTCCATCTGCCGGAGTCGACCCTGATCATGCTGGTCAGCGCCTTTGCCGGTTATGACAACGTGATGGCGGCCTATCAGGCAGCCGTGGCCGGGCAGTACCGTTTCTTCAGCTACGGGGACGCCATGTTCGTCACCCGTCGCCAGGTTGAAGCATAAGCTTCAGCTTATTTACCGGGCCGTGAGCGGCCCTCCTATTGTCAGACTGTTTATCTGACGCAGCCGAGGTAGCAATGAAATTTGAACTGAAAACCACCGACGGCCGTGCCCGTCGCGGTCAACTGGTCTTCGAACGTGGTGTGGTACAAACGCCGGCCTTTATGCCGGTCGGGACGTACGGCACCGTCAAGGGGATGACCCCGGAAGAAGTGCGTGAAACCGGCGCCCAGATCCTGCTGGGTAACACCTTCCACCTCTGGCTACGTCCGGGTCAGGAAGTGATGCGTGCCCACGGCGATCTGCATGACTTCATGAACTGGCAGGGCCCGATCCTGACCGACTCCGGTGGTTTCCAGGTGTTCAGCCTAGGCCATATTCGCAAGATCACCGAAGCGGGCGTCCACTTCCGTCACCCCATCAATGGCGAGAAGATCTTCCTCGACCCCGAGAAGTCCATGGAGATCCAGTACGATCTGGGCTCCGACATCGTGATGATCTTCGACGAGTGCACTCCGTACCCGGCCACTTATGAAGAAGCGCGCAAGTCCATGGAGATGTCCCTGCGCTGGGGCAAGCGCTCCCGCGACAAGTTTGATGCGCTGGGCAACAAGAACGCCCTGTTCGGCATCATCCAGGGCTCGGTCTACGAAGATCTGCGTGATGTCTCCCTCAAGGGGCTGCTGGAGATCGGTTTCGACGGTTATGCGGTCGGTGGTCTGGCGGTGGGTGAACCCAAAGAGGACATGCACCGTATCCTCGAGCACGTCTGCCCGAAAATTCCGGCTGACAAGCCGCGCTACCTGATGGGTGTCGGCAAGCCGGAAGATCTGGTGGAAGGGGTGCGCCGCGGTATCGACATGTTCGACTGCGTCATGCCGACCCGCAACGCCCGCAACGGCCACCTGTTCACCACCGATGGTGTGGTGAAGATCCGCAATGCCCAGCACCGCAACGACACCAGCACCCTGGATGCCGAATGCGATTGCTACACCTGCAAGAACTACAGCCGTAGCTACCTGCACCATCTGGACAAGTGCAACGAGATCCTCGGTGCCCGTCTGAATACGATTCATAACCTGCGTTATTACCAACGCGTGATGCAGGGTTTGCGGGACGCGATCGAGCAGGGTAAATTAGACGACTTTGTAACAGAGTTTTACCGTCGGCAAGGGAAGCCTGTGCCTCCGTTAGCTGAAAATGACGTTAAATAACAACAACATATAATTTTGTTTTTTTAAATCTACATCAATAAGAGGTTGTTAAATGAGCATTATCTCCAAGGCGTATGCAGAAGGCGCAGCACCGGGTGCACAGGGTGGTGGTATGGAAATGATCATCATGCTGGCCGTATTCGGCCTGATCTTCTACTTCATGATCTATCGTCCCCAGGCCAAGCGTGCCAAGGATCACCGCAATCTGATGAGCTCCTTGTCCAAGGGTGATGAAGTGCTCACTTCCGGTGGCCTGGTTGGCAAAATTGCCAAAGTGGCTGCAGACAGCGATTACCTGGTGATCGCCCTGAACGACCAGACTCAAGTCACCATCAAAAAGGACTTCGTCTCTGCCGTTCTGCCCAAGGGTTCTATCCAGTCCCTTTAATCTCCCAAGGAGCACAGCGTGTTGAATCGCTATCCGCTGTGGAAATACCTGATGGTGATCCTGGTGATCGCCATCGGTTTTCTATATGCAGCCCCCAATCTTTACGGCGAAGATCCGGCTTTGCAGGTTTCTGCCAGCCGTGGTGCCGAAGTCAAGCTAGATACTCTTGATCTGGTGAAAGAGACCCTTGAAGCGGCCAAGATCCCGGTCAAACATGCTGCATTCGAGCACGGTTTTATCCTGATCCGTTTCAAGAACACCGAAGACCAGCTGAAGGCGCGCGATATCGTTGCCAACAAGCTGGGCGACAACTTCATTACCGCACTCAACCTGGCACCTTCCACTCCCGCCTGGCTCGAAGCCATCGGTGCGGCGCCTCTGAAGCTGGGTCTTGATCTGCGCGGTGGTGTGCACTTCCTGATGGAAGTGGACATGGCCGAAGCACTGACCAAGCAGCAAGAGCAGATGGTGCAGGATTTCCGCTCCGAGCTGCGCACCCAGAAGATCCGTTACTCCGGCGTACGCCGGGTCGGTGATCAGGTGCAGGTGATCTTCCGTGACGAAGCCGATCAGGAACGCGCCGTTTCTCATCTGCGTCGTCAGAACCCTGATTTGACTTTCACTACCGAGCAGAAAGGGGATGAGTTCATCCTGCTGGCTGGTCTGAGCGAAGCCAAGATCAAGGAAGTGAAGAAGTACGCCCTCGAGCAAAACATCACCATCATCCGTAACCGGGTCAACGAACTGGGCGTGGCCGAGCCGCTGGTACAACAGCAAGGCGCCGAGCGCATTGTCGTTGAACTGCCCGGTATTCAGGATACCGCCCGCGCCAAGGAGATCCTGGGTGCAACCGCGACCCTGGAATTCCACATGGTCGATGAGACTGCCGACATCCAGGCTGCGGCAGACGGCCGTGTCCCGCCCAGCTCCAAGGTCTACAACGATCGCAACGGTCGCCCTGTGGTGCTGCAAAAGCGGGTGATCCTGACCGGTGACCACATCGTGGGTGCCCAGTCCGGTTTCGACGAGTACAGCCGTCCCCAGGTCAACATCAAGCTGGATGGCCAGGGTGGCAACAAGATGGCCAACTTTACCAAGGACAACGTGGGTAAAGGGATGGCGACCGTCTTCATCGAGTACAAGCCGGTCGGTCAACCGGGTCCGGATGGCAAGCGCAAGTTCCGCAAGCAGGAGGAGGTGATCAACGTCGCCACCATCCAGTCGCGTCTTGGCAGCCAGTTCCGTATCACAGGTATCGACAATGCCAACGAAGCCCACAACCTGGCGCTGCTGCTGCGTGCCGGTGCCCTGATCGCCCCGATCCAGATCGTGGAAGAGCGCACTATTGGCCCGAGCCTGGGTCAACAGAACATCGACAGCGGTATGGAAGCCATCGGCTGGGCCATGCTGGTGATCGTGCTGTTCATGGGGATCTACTACCGCGCGTTCGGCTGGGTTGCCAACCTGGCGCTCTGTATGAACCTGGTGTTGATTGTCGGCATCATGTCGATGATCCCTGGTGCCACCATGACCCTGCCGGGTATCGCCGGTATCGTCCTGACGCTGGGTATGGCGGTGGATGCCAACGTGCTGATCTACGAGCGTATTCGTGAAGAGATCCGCAACGGTCGTGGTGTTCAGCAAGCCATCCATCTGGGCTTTGATCGGGCATTCTCCACCATCGCCGACTCCAACGTGACCTCGCTGATCACCTGCGTGATCCTGTTCGGTATCGGTACTGGCGCCATCAAGGGCTTTGCCCTGACGCTGGGCATTGGTCTGACCGCCTCCATGTTTACTGCCATCACAGTTTCCCGTGCCATTATCAACCTGGCTTGGGGTGGACGGCGTATCGACAAGCTGCCCATCTGAGGATAGAGAGATGTTTCAGATTCTACATTTTGAAAAACCGATCCCGTTTATGCGCTATGCCAAGCCGGGTGTGGTTTTCTCTTCCGTGCTGATGGTGGTAGCCCTGTTCTTCCTGTTTGATCGGGGACTGAACTGGGGTCTGGACTTTACCGGTGGTACCACTATCGAGGTGGGGTTCCAGCAGTCGGTGAGCCTGGACAAGATCCATGACGCTCTGGAAGAGCAGAAGATTGAAGGGGCAACCCTGCAACACTTTGGCTCCAGCCGTGACGTGCTGTTCCGCCTGACCCCGAAAGAGGGGGTCAAGGTAGAACAACAGGGTAACGAAGTGCTGGCGGCGGCCAAGCAGCTCGACGAGGGCGCAGTGCTCAAACGCGTCGAGTTCGTCGGCCCTTCCGTGGGTGATGAACTGGCGACAGACGGTGCGCTGGCCATGCTGGCCTCCATCCTCTGTATCCTGGCCTACGTGGCAGTGCGTTTCGAATGGCGTCTGGCGCTGGGGGGCATTCTCTCCCTGGTGCACGACGTGGTGATCACGCTGGGTGTCTTTGC
Organism: Aeromonas sp. 55A; assembly: GCF_051919665.1. Lineage (NCBI taxonomy): Bacteria > Pseudomonadati > Pseudomonadota > Gammaproteobacteria > Aeromonadales > Aeromonadaceae > Aeromonas > Aeromonas sp. 55A. Next base: position 3,316,301 of record NZ_JBQBEH010000008.1, read on the forward strand.
CTACTTCCAGTACGAGTTCGACCTGACCGTACTGGCGGCGCTGATGACCCTGGTGGGTTACTCCCTGAACGATACTATCGTGGTGTTCGACCGCTTGCGGGAGAACTTCCGCAAGGTGCGTAAAGGGGATACCGAGTACATTCTGGATCTCTCCATGACCGAGACCCTGAGTCGTACCATCATCACCTCCGGCCTTACCTTTATCGTGGTGCTGGCGCTGCTGCTCAAGGGCGGTGCGCTGATCCACGGTTTTGCCGTGGCCATGGTGATCGGTGTGGCGTTCGGTACCTACTCCTCCATCTATGTGGCGAGTGCGTTTGCCATGTTCCTCGGCGTCAAGCGCGAGCACATGCTGCCAACCCAGGTAGAGAAAGAGGGTGCGGACCAACAGGAAATCCTGCCGTAACAGTGAAGAGCGCCTCATGGCGCTCTTTTCTTATCTCTGCGTGTCGTTTGCTGACGCACATGATTTAAACAACAGGAGTTTGTCATGCATCACAATCCCCGTTTTTTGGCGCTGGTTGACGGGATCCGCTCCCGCATCACCGAAACCGATGTTCACCAGATCAAGCGCTGGCAGGATGAAGGGCGCACGTTTCACCTGATCGACGTGCGGGAAGAGAGCGAGTGGGCCAAAGGCCATCTGCCCGGTGCCCGATATCTGGGTCGTGGCGTGATTGAGCGGGATATCGAGACCCAGTTCCCGGATCTCGAGACCGAGCTCTACCTCTATTGTGGTGGTGGTTTTCGCTCAATTCTGGCGGCGGACAACCTGCAACAGATGGGTTATCGCAAGGTGATCAGCGTCGACGGCGGGTTTCGCGGTTGGTGCGATGCCGGATACCCTGTCGAATCCTGATTTATTTGAGGTAGAGGGGCACAGCTACATGACAAAGCAGCTGCTGACCTTTACCATATGCGGGGTCAAGCGTAAGCGTCGGAGTGTTCATTGAACGTCAGGAAAGGGATTGGATACCTCCTCGGTATCCTGTTGTTGCTTCCCATGTGGGGTTGCAGCAGTAGCAGTCAGGTTAACACCCCCAAGGTTCCCAAGCCGCAGCCTGCTTCACTGGTGTTGGCGACCCCCCTGCAGGTCTCCTACCAGAGTGAGCTGGCGCTCGCCCGACTCGGGCAGATGCTCAGTGAAATGGAACTGACCACCGAGCAACGGGCAGAGTTGTTCTATGAGCGTGCCGTGGTGTTTGATCGGGTTGGTCTGCGTTCCCTCGCGCGGCTCGATTTCAACCGTGCCCTGCGGGAGAAACCGGATTTCGCCGAAGCCTACAACTTCATCGGCGTCTATCTGGTACAGCAGCAGAATTACGACGAAGCCTATGATGCCTTCGATTCCGCCCTCGAACTGGCGCCGGACTATGACTATGCCTATCTCAACCGTGGCATCGCCCTCTATTACGGTAACCGTCCCGAGCTGGCCGCGGCCGATATGAAGCGTTTCTACGAGGCGCAGCCGGAAGATCCCTATCGGGTGATCTGGCTCTATCTGGCCGAGCAGAAACTCGACCCGTCGGCCGCAATGAGCCGGATGCGCGAGCGTCTCAACAAGTACGATGACGATGCCTGGAACTGGGATCTGGTTCGCCTCTATACCGGCGAGATCAACGCTTCCCAGCTGATGGGCAACGTGGTGAAAGGGGTGAAGGATAACCGGGAGCTTGCCGAGCGCCTGTGTGAAACCTACTTCTATCTGGGCAAGTTCGAGCTGGGCAAAGGCAACCGCAAGGAGGCCATCAGTTACTTCAAGCTGGCCTTATCTAACAACGTCTATGATTTCATCGAGCACCGCTATGCGCTGCTGGAGCTGGAGTTGATGGCGCGCAAACCCTTGCCGCCGGGTGCCCAGAGCAAAGGCGAACAGCCCTCCTGAATGGAGATGGCGATTACCCGGTGATAAAACACCTCGGTATGAGGCTAATGCCAGTCAGTAAAGCCTGACTGGCATTGTTTTTATCTGCTTTTTCACACCCACTCCCGTGGCTTGGCTCCATGTCACAGTGAGCTTCGTGTCGCTAATCCACACAACCCCGCCAGTTTTTCCAACTCTGCCGCCCGCCTCTGAATAATGAACGGGCACATCTGATCCATGCAGCTCAACAGATGGATGGGGCCGACTCCGTGTGAAACCCGGTCGGCTCGTCGTATGCCTCCTGATATGGGTGATTCTCTTCCCTATCGCGGTGGGCGACTGGTTGACTATCGCTGCTCTTGTCCGATTCCTGCCGGACTGCCTCTCTCATAATGGGTGAGGCTGACGATAGGGAGTAAATATGCGTGCTGGCCCGTGCTTTTACACTCCGTTACATCTGCTCGTCCTGTGACCGCCCCATAATGGTCCCTGGTCTCCTAACCCTGTTCGATGGGAGGTGGATCAGTAGTCGATAAAGTGGAGATCACGAGCAATTTCTTGTCAGCACGGAGGCCTGGACGGCGGATGTCACAGAGCGTATCAAACCAGGTGATCAGACGAATGCTGGGAGCCTGCCAGCAGCAGGGGGGTGATCCCGAAGCCATTCTGATGGCGGGCGGTCTCACGTCGTTCGACATCGAGCGGGAACAGGGACGGTTGCCGGCCCACAGCCACTACCGGATGCTGCAACTGATGCAGCCCTATCTGGCCAGTTTTCACGAAACCATTCTCTCCTACGACATCGGGCAGCTCTACCAGCACTATCCACCCCTTATCAGCCTGTGCCTGAATCAGCCCTCGCCGCGGGCTGCGCTTGAGGTGCTGCTGGCCTATCGCCCCATCATCGGCAGTTGTGACGAGCTGCGGGTGCTGCGGGGGGCGCAGGCCAGCCAATACCTGTATGTCAATCAGGGGCCCGCCAGCCTGGGGGCGAGTCAGGCTATCCCCAACTTCATCATGCTCTACCGAATTTTGCGAGTCTATCTGGCGGATCCCCGGGTCTCGGTGGGCTTCACGGGGCGGCCGCCACCGCGCCATCAGTTGCTGGACCAGTTCTTCGCCACCCGCTGCCGCTGGGAGCAGGAGGAAAACACCCTTACCATCGACAACGCCCAGCTCGACTGTCCCAGCCAGTGCTACAACGAGCCGCTGGGTCATCTGCAATTGGCTCAGCTGGCGCAGATCTGTGCCGACATCGCCGAGCGGGCCCCCTTTGCCTGTCTGGTGGGGGAGCGGATCCGCCACAAGATCCGGGAAGGGGGGCTGGAGAGCGACGAGAGCCTGCTCAAGGAGGTGTGCACGGCCATGAATGTCAGCCGCTGGACCCTGAATCGCAAATTGCAGGGGGAGGGACGCAGCTTCTCCACCCTGCTCAGGGAGGCGAGGGTGAGCGAAGCCTGCCGCTTGCTGGGGGAGGGTGATCAACCGCTACAGAACATCAGCGATCGGGTCGGCTTCTCGTCCCAGAGCGCCTTCAACCGCTTCTTCAAGGCCAACACCCGGATGACGCCGCTGGCCTATCGCAACTCCTGCCAATAAAAACGGGACCGGCGCAAGGCCGGTCCCGTGGTCGGGTCATTGCTGGGCCATTGTCGGGCAAGGCCGGGCTGGGGGCCCGGCCGTGCCTGCCTTTGTTAGCGGGTGATGGTGGTGACGCTGGCGGGATCCACCCCGGTCGGCAGTGCCAGTGCCCCCGGCGTGGTGTTGCTCACCACGATCTCCTTGCTCACCGTGAAGCTGACCGGCGTGCTGGCGGAGACATCCGATGAGGGGCTGATGTAGGCGCTGTAGCGGCCCGGCTCCACGATCCACTGGTTGCTGGCCTCATCGAAGCTGGCGAGGATGCTGGCCGGAATGGTGAAGCTCAGCTGTTCGCTGGCCCCCGGTGCCAGCTGCGCCGTCTTGGCAAAGGCCTTGAGCTCGATGAGCGGTTTCTTCAGCTTGACCTCGGGGGCGGTCACATAGACCTGGGCCGCCTCCTTGCCTGCCATGGCGCCGGTATTGGTGATGGTGGCGGTCAGCACCAGGCTGCCGGTTGCACCATCGGCCAGGGTATTGTTGGCGATGGCGGGGCTGGTGTAGCTGAAGCTGGTGTAGGAGAGGCCGAAGCCGAACGGGTAGGAGACCGCCTGCTCGAAGGTGCTGTAGTAGCGATAGCCCACGTAGATCCCTTCGTTGTAGTAGAGATCGTCCGGTTCGCCGTCCCCGTTGGTGTCTTCGCCCGGGAAGGTGCCGGCGGAGGGAACGCTGGCGTAGCTGTGCGGGAAGCTCTGGGCCAGTTTGCCGCTCGGGTTGACCGCGCCGGAGAGCACGTCCGCCACCGCGTGACCGGTCTCCTGGCCAGCCATGTAGGCCAGCAGGATGCCATCCACCTTGTCGCTCCACTGGGCGGTGTCGATGACGCCGTTGACGTTAAGCACCACTACCACCTTCTTACCCTGGGCGTGGAAGGCGCTGCTCACCGCGTCGATGAGAGCGCGCTCGTCATCGCCGAGCAGATAGTCCCCCTTGCCGCTGCTGCGATCCGCTCCTTCCCCGGCCTGGCGGCCGATACTGATGACGGCGGCTTGCTGGGTGGCAGCCGCATTGGCGATCAGCGCCGCCAGCTCGCCGCTGATTGGCGCCTCGGCGCAGGTGTAGTAGCCCTTGGCGCCAAATTGCCCCTCGTGATAGACCTTGTTGTTCTCGTAAAAATCGCGGTAGTAGCTCTGCAACGCCTCGTTGACCGGGAAGCGTGCCGCCAGTCCCTGCGCGATGGTGGTGGTGCTGGCGGCGTTCACATCCCCGCTGCCGGTGCCGCCCTTGTAGGTGTTGATCTGATTGATGCCGAAGCTGGCCAGGGTGCTGCTTGCCGCCAGCGGCAGGGCCGCGGCCTCGTTGCGCAGCAGCACCATGCTCTCGGCGCCGGCCTGACGGGCCAGTTTGGCATGGGCGGTCAGATCCGGGTTGTTGCTGATGGCCAACTGACTGTAGGAGGGGCTCTTCATCACCTGGGTCAGGATGTGGATGACGGCCTCGTTCACCTTGGCCTCGTCGAGATCGCCGTGCTCGATGGATTGCTGCAACTGCTCCTTGACGTTCCCCGGCTCGATCAAATCCTGCCCCGCCAGCACCTGCTTGTAGGCATTGTTGGCCACATCGCCAGCAAACCAGTCGGACATCACCAGGCCGTCGAACTTCCACTCGCCGCGCAGCAGGTCGGTCACCGCATCCCTGCGCTCGTTGACATAGGTGCCGTTGACCTTGTTGTAGGAGGTCATCACCGCCCAGGGCTGGGCCTCGTCCACCGCTATTTGGAAGCCGCGCAGATAGATCTCGCGGAAGGTTCTCGGTTCGCCGATGTCGTTGATCTGGTTGCGGTTGGTCTCTGAGTTGTTGCCGAAGTAGTGCTTGATGGTGGTGCCCACCCCGTTGCTCTCCACCCCGTTGACCATGGCGGCGCCGATTTTGCCGGTCAGCAGGGGATCTTCCGAGTAGTACTCGAAGTTGCGGCCATTGAGCGGGTTGCGCTGGATGTTCATGCCCGGAGCCAGCAGGATGTCGACCCCGTACTGGCGCACCTCGTCCCCCATGGCCTCGCCGACGGCCTTGACCAGCTTGACGTCCCAGCTGGAGGCGAGCAGCGAGCCGATGGGCCAGGCGGTGGCGTAGTAGCTGGCGCTGTCACCGTCGCGGTTGGCGTTGATCCGCACCCCGGCCGGCCCGTCCGCCAGTTTGAGGGCCGGAATGTCGATGCCGTCCGCGCTGCGCAGTACGCCGTTGATGTAACCCGCCACGCCGGGCACGTCCTGTTTGACGTTGATGGCGCCGTTGGCACTGCCGTAACCGGGGCCGGAGAGCAGGTCCAGCTTCTCGCTCAGGGTCAGCTTGGCCACCATGGCCTCGGCCTGGCCGCGGTAATAGGCATCGTCCTTGACCAGGGGATCCGAGTCATTCTGGTTGCAACCGACCAGCAGGCCGGCCAGCGCCAGGCTGACACCCAGTGAAACCGCTTTCAATTTTGTGGTGATAGGCATGAAGACGTCCTCGTAACTGTCTGAATAAAAATACAAAGGAGATATCGACACCGGGCGCAAGGCATCCGCCCGGGCTGGGCCGCTCTGCTGGCGGCTGCCATTGGATATCGCAAGGAAGGCCGAACGGGCCGGTGGTCCGGCGTTTGGCTGCAGGCAGGTTAACAAGCCGGGCGATGGCTGCCTTGCCCCGGGGGAGCGAGAAATGTGCCGGCGGGAGCAAGGGGGCCGAGTTGTGAGCAAGGTCGCATCGAAAGGCGGTGCCAAAGCAAAGGTGGGGGTGGCAAGAGGGGAAAGGGCAGGGGAGAAGGAGGGAAAACGGATGGCCTGACGGCCAATGAGGATGGCTGCGATCAACACGCGAGGGGGCCGGCGGCCCCCTCGAAGATCAGCTGATATGCCCGGGCAATGGCCCGGGACGGCTCACTTGGGCTGTTTGAGGGCCCCGGCGAGTTCAATCTGCACCTTGACCCCCTCCTGCTTGAGCGCCGTGGCGACGGCGTTCAGATCGGTGCCCGGCTTGGCTTCCAGCAGGGCGATGCCGCCGCTGCTCTGTTTGAAGTTCAGGCCGTGGCGAGTCGCCAGCGCCTTGGCGCTGGCATCGTCAGCTTCCACCAGCAGGGTGCCGCTTACAGTCAGCTCCGGGCTGGCGGCCCCTTGCATCAACACGTCACCGCGGCGCAGGGTCTGTTGCGGGACCTTGCTGTCAAGGCTGCGGGCGACCCGCTTCTTGCTGCCGTTGTCGGGAATGAGGTAGGTCTGGCCGTTCACCTCTATGGTGCTGTACTGCTTGCCATCCATGGTGACGGACTCTTGGGCGCAGAGCTGTCCCGAGAGGGGGGCCAGCAGGGTTGCCAGAAGCAAGGTAACAGGTTTGTTCATGGTAATACTCCTAGCGTGTTAGCTGCGGTTGGCATCGTGACCCAGGACCCGCAGGGACCATGAGATCAGCTTGCCCGGTTGGCGATTGTTGCGCTCGGTCAGGGTGGTACGCTCACGGGTCTCGCGATTGAGCAGAGAGACCTGACGAGTACCGTTGGCAACGTCGGTCACTTCCAGTCGCCATGTGCCTTGCGCCGATTCGCCGTAGAACTTGTTGGATAGCATCCGCATGTCACGCAATCCCTTGGTTCGCACAAAGCCCAGCTGCTGCTGGTCGAGAGATTGGCCGACCAGGCTGTTGAAGGGGCTCAGCAGGATGCTGCGGGTGCCGGCGGGGGAGACCAGTTCGATCAGCAGATCGGGCAGGCGCTGATGATCCAGACTCACCATCACCTGAACCGCTTCTACCGTCAATGGTGTCGCGATGCGGGTTGTTGAGCTGGTCGGGCTGTTGCCCACATCCGCAATGGCGGCGGCACTGCCGGTGACATTGATCTTCTGCCATGGCAGCTGTACCAGCGGGGGGAGGGGCTGGTGATTGGCTGCCAGCTCAAGGGCCTTGTTGACGTCAATCAGACCAAAACCGTAAGTCGGGCTGAACCACATGCCGGCGGCATTGCGCTCCCACCCTTCCAGTCCCTTGACCTCACGGCGTTTTCCGGTGCTGCTGGTGTAGCTCACCATGACCGGAGGATGCGCAGCATCAACCCGGGTAGCACTGCGTGCCAGCAGATCCCGTTGGTCCCGCACCGACAGATCGGGATAGGCAGACATTAGCAGCGCCATGGCGCCAGCGGTGCTCGGGGTCGCCGAAGAGGTGCCGTTCATCACACCGTTGTAGTCACAGCTGGCATCCAGTTGCAGGTTGCCGTGCAGCCGGTTGCTACTGGGATCATCGGTACGGTTGTAGCCCATGTCGCAACCGGGTAGATCCGTGGTGACCATGGCGGGGGAGTCGGTGCCATATTCGCCACCGGTGGCGCTCAGGAAGACGTTGCTGCCGACGCTGGAGTAGGAGGATCTGACGCCATCGGCGTTGAGAGCACTTACCACCAGGTTCCAGAAGTTGCTGTTGGAGGGATCGAGATTGCTGTTTTCAAACGGCAATTTGGGGCCATTGCCGGTGCGGTTAAGCACATAGCCGCCCGCCGCTATCTTGTTGAAGCCGTTGCCGGCGGCCTTGATATAGGCCGCGCCCTGCGCCTTGAGGGTCTGCTGTTCAAACAGGCGATCAAGCTGGGATTGATCCAGAGAGTTGGCAGAGCGGGGATCCACCACACTCATGCCGTAGCTCTGGTTGAACACCCGGTTGTCGCGACTGGCATCGCTGTCGCCAAGGGCGTAGAGCCAATCCTTCTGCAACTGCTGGCTGTTGTCATCCAGCAGGTTGAATCCCTGCAGCTGGGCTCGCGGGGCTATCCCCTTGGTACCGATGGCGTTGTCTACCGCCGCAATAATGCCGGAGACCGAGGTGCCGTGGGCCGTATCCGGATCGGTCGGTGTCGGGTCATCGCTGCCGGTCACCACGTTTTTCGAACCCGGACGCACGTTCTCCGCCAGATCCGGGTGGGCGATGGCCAGACCATCATCCACCACGGCCACATTGACTCCCTGGCCCAGCACGCCGGTGCGATGAGCCCACCAGAGGTTGAGATCATTGCCCGCTATACCGCCACGGGCGCTGAATCCATCCTGGCCGCTGTTGAGCAGATACCACTGCTGATCCTGCAGGGGATTGGTACCAGGCAAGCAGCGCTCGGTGCTGCTGCGTCCGATATCCATGCCGCTCTCCTTGCCGGTGAGCGGCGCACAACCTTCATTTGCCTGAACGAGCGCACTGGGCAGGGTCGACAGCAGTGCTGTGATCGCCAGTGCTAACGATGTTTGCTTCATTATTTTTTTTACTCCATCTTGGATCGCACCATCCTGAGTGCGACGGAAATCTATACACGGGTGGTAGGGGTTCAAAAAGAGCCATTTTCAAAAAACGCAATGAGGTTCAAAGAAATCCGATTTGGTTTATGGTAGGTATTCCAATGACACTGGTTATGTGTTTTATTGAGAATGGTTCTCACCGTTCGCTACTGATCTTTTTATCTGTAATTCACTCCTCTCGCGACTCTCCTTCGCCGCAGCCATCTCGATTCGGGGCAATCCCGAGGGGAGCTCGTGCGCTCTTGAACGTGAGCGGCATGGTTGTGTGTGCCAACGTGAGTACAGCTATGCATTCGGGGGTGACAGCAAGGGTGATGAGGTGGAACCAGCGGTTTATTGCTTGGCGGCGGTGGATGGCTCTGTTATGGTAACCAAAATAGCCGTTTGGATGGCTAGATTGCTGCGGTTTGAGGGGCCTAATCTCTGAGAGCCACCCCGCCGCAGTCCCATAGCTTGATGCGTACCTGACAGGGAGTCCCTATGCCGTTTCGTTCCTTCTTATCTTCTCCTTTGACTGCTTCCTTGCGCGCCACTGCTGGCGCCAGCACCTTTATTGCCGCGATGGCGGTCGGGAGCCTCTCTTTTTCCGCGGTTGCCGCCGATGCGCCCTTGCCGACCAAACAGGAGATTGTGATTGGTACCACGGTGGGGGATTTTGCCGACATGGTGACCGATTCCATCAAGCCGCAGCTGGAGGCCAAGGGGTACAAGGTCAAGCTGGTGGAGTTCACCGACTATGTGACCCCCAATATTGCTCTGGCTGATGGATCACTGGATGTGAACTGCTTCCAGCACAAACCCTATCTGGAGAGTTTTGCCAAAGATCGCGGCTTGTCGCTTGCGCCCATTACCCAGGTGCCAACCGGTCCGATGGGACTCTATTCCGGCAAGCTGGCAGCACTCGACAAGGTGAAAGAGGGAAGCACGGTGGCCATTCCCAACGATCCCACCAATCAGGCGCGGGCGCTGTTGATGCTGCAGGATCTTGGTTGGCTCACTCTCAAGGAGGGGATCAACCCGCTCAAGGCGAGCGAGTTTGATGTGGTGAACAATCCGCACAATCTCAAGCTGGTACTGCTGGAAGCCGCGCAGTTGCCCCGCTCGCGGGAGGATGTGGACTTCTCGGTGATCAACGGTAATTTTGCCGCCTCCAGCGGAATCCCGTTCAGTGAAGGACTGTTTCTGGAGCGCAGCTACGATTTTATCAACTGGGTGGTGGTGAAAAGCGCAGATGCGGATCAGCCGTTTGCCAAAGATGTGGCGGCGGCCTACAACTCGGCGGCTTTCAAAGCCTATGCAGCCAAGCGTTTCGTCGGCTACAAGTACCCGCAAGGGTGGGGTAGCTAACAGTCGTGAACGTGGCCCGGCTATACAACGAAAAACGCCCCGAATTCGGGGCGTTTTTTATGGTAGCAAGCCATCAACGGGCGCTTCACTGGTTGCGATAGAAGCGGTTCAGCTCGTTCATCACCTGGATCATGGCGCCCATATCCGGGGTGCCGTGCTTGATCGGGCGATAGCTGTTGCGTTCCAGCAGTTCGAAGTCACCCTGCTTGTTGAAGTGGGTGATGGTCTCCCCTTCATAGATGGCGAAGTCGTTCTGATCCCCAGCCAGCAGCCAGTTGCGCGGGCTGGTATCAAACAGCGAGCGGCCAACGCTGTAATCGCGCGCCGGATTGCGCACGCCCAGCATCCCCTGCATCAGGGTCGGCGCCAGATCGAAATGGCTGCTTGGTTGTTCCCGAATGTCACTGCCGCGCCCCGGCCAGGCCAGTACCAGCGGTACCTGCACCTGATAGGGTGAGTAGTTGCTGCCTGCGCCCCAGCTGTTGCTGCGGGTGTCGTTGAACTCCTGGCCGTGGTTGGAGGTGATGACAACGATGGTGTTGCTGTCCATCCCCTGCGACTGCAATTTGGTCAGCATCTGCTCAAGCAACTGGTCGGTATAGAAGACCGAGTTCTTGTAGCGGTTCTCCAGTTTTTGCAGGTTCTCCGCCCGATAGGCGGTCGCCGGATTGAAGTTGGCGAGCTCCGGTTGGAACGGCCCCTTCATGGTGGCGGGCAACTGGTAGTCGCCGGGGCTCGAGAGATAGACCAGCGAGAACCAGGGACGCTCGGGAGAGCGCTTCTCCAGCCACTGCTGCCAGTCGGTCAGCAGCTTGCCATCGTCACTCTGCTCGGAGACAAACACCTGTTTGCGCAGACCGGCGAGGATGCTCTTGCGATACTTCTGGGCATCTTCCATCGCGCCGAACAGCCCGAACTGGTAATCCTGACGCAGCATCTCGTCGAACAGCACCGGCGGACGCTTGTCGCTGCTGATGTCCTTGTAGTAGTGACCGGGCAACCCGTAGAAGAGGCTGAACATACCCATCAGGTCGTCGTTGCCGCCACTCAGGTGATTGCGGAACGTCAGATGCTGATCCGCATAGCGCTGCAGATTGGGCATGTTGATGTTGTTGAGCATGTCAAAACGCAATGAGTCGACCACCACAATCAGCAGATTGTTGTGAGTCAGGGGGGCGTTGACGTTGAGCGGGCGCAGTGGGTAATGCATCCGGCTGTCGCTGTTATCACCCTGGGAGGCCGCCTGCTTCTCGTACTGATCCAGATCCAGCCAGCCATGTTTGGCCAGGAAGGAGCGGGCCGTCATGGGGTAGGAGAGGGGGAAGTTGGCTCTCTGCATGGTGATGGGCTGATAGAGGGTCGCATCCGCCCAGCTGTTGACCACGTGGGTCAGAATAAAGCAGATCAGCAGGGCCAGCCCCACCTGATTGCCGTACTGGCGGCGCTTGCGCTTGTTGATCTTGCGCCAGACATAGGCCGACAGCAGCAGTTGCAGCAGGAAGATAGTGGGCACGGCAACGAAGATGATGCTCCAGATTGAGCCCTCTTCGGTTTGCGCCTGATCCAGCAGCAACTGCCATACCTGACTGTTGAGGTGGAACTTGAACAGCCGGAATACCTGGGTGTCGATCAGCAACAGCACCAGCGCCAAGGTAGCGATGATGGCCGAGATGAACCGCAGCGGTTTCTCTTTGGGCAGCACGAAGCTGAGCGGGAAGATCGTCAACAGGTAGGTGACAAAACTCAGAAACGAGAAGTGGCCAATCCAGCTTACAACGAGGTAGATCACGCCAAGCGTGGTCGATGGCCAGCTGATGGCACCCAGATAACGGGTGGCGATGAGCATGGCCAGAATAATGTTGAAGAAGGAGAACCAATGCCCCCAGGTGATCAGGCGAGAGACATTATCACGATAGGGGTTACCGGTTTCGACCATAGTGATCCATCTGCGTTGAGAAACGTCAAATCAACAGAGTCGGGGACTCAGTGTGCGTCGTGGCGATTATCGACCGATGCGGTCAGGGCCTGGACAAACTTTTCAGTGATGGCCTGGCGCTGGGCCGGTGCCATACCGTTGATGATATTGGTGGTCAGATTGCCAAGCACCATAAGGCTGAGATCCACCGGCGCTTTATGCTTTTCCAGCGCGGTGATCAGGTCGTTCATCAGGGCGTCAAATTGCTCGTTATTGTACTTTGATACGATAGGCATAATCTTCAGTTCATCTCGGTTCAAAGCGCCTTATAATACTTCACCCTTTCGGCTAACACTATGGCTTTGTGACATGAGTCTCGATATCGACAAGATCATTCTTCACTCCTTGCGCCAGGGCGGCGATGGTCAACCTCACGCCGATACCCGCAGCCAGCTTCTGCCTGCTGACGAGGCAGTACAGGGGCTGATGGCGGAGCTGCACCGCATTTACAATGGCAAGGGGGGCAAGGGCTTTGGCTTTTTTGCAGACCCCGAGGCCGCCGTCGCCGAGCTGGCCGACGGCATCGATGCTCCCAAGCAGCCTTCACCCGCGTTTCGTATCGCCCTCGAACAGCTGCTCGACGAGCAGACCGAATTCGTTCCCTTCTCGGTCACCGTGACCCAGATGCTGGTCAAGCAGCTGGTGGAGCACGCCCTCGATGAGCAAGGGGTGCTGCTGTTTGCCAAATATAACTACGTCGGGGTCGATTATCTGCTGATTGCCCTGCTGGAGGGCAAGGAGAGCGTCACCGTCAGCGAAGCGCTGGAATTGCGCCATATCCAGTATCTGGATATCGGCAAACTCAATCTGGTGGCCCGCATTGATTTGACCGAATGGAAAACCCAACCTGATTCGCGCCGCTATATCACCTTCAGCAAGGGGCGCATTGGTCGCAAACTGGGCGATTTCTTTATGGATCTGCTGGGTGCCCGCGAGGGCATGGATGCCAAGGTACAAAATAAAGGCTTGCTGCAGGCGGTCGAAGATTATTGTGACAGTCGTCAGCTCGAACCGACCGAGCGCAATGACTATAAAAAGCAGGTCTTCAAATATTGCACCGAACAGGCGAGTGCCGGTGAAGAGATCGAAATCAAGGAGCTGTCTGCAGAATTGCCTGGTGACGGTGACCTCGATTTTTACAGCTTTATCGGTCAGGAGTATGAGCTGGAAGAGCGCTTCCCGGCGGATCGCTCTACCTTGCGTGGTTTGACCAAGTTTGTTGGCTCCGGCGGCGGTCTGACTCTGAGCTTTGAGCAGAAGCTGTTGAACAGCCGGGTGTTTTATGACCCGCAGACCGATACCCTGACCATCAAGGGGGTGCCGCCCAATCTCAAGGATCAGCTGCTGCGCCAGTCATAATGTGATCCGGCCTTCATTTTTGGCAAAAAGACACCGCAGTTCGCTGCGGTGTCTTTTTATTTAATGGGGCAGGGGGTAGCGAAAGCAACTCGGTGCTTTGTTAACAAATTAAACAGAATTATCCATGTGAAAGGGTTTTCAATGAGGTGAAAACCCTTTCATTCATGTCTTTTTATTTCTATTTGGTAATTTAATTTCTTGTGTTGGCGAGAAATATGCCAATAAATGGCGCTAACCCCCTGAAATAAGAAAATGTTTTCAAAACTTTCTGGAAGGAAATACGTAATTGCATTTCAAAAATGCGAGTTGCGTCATGTGAGCCGTTTGCCGCTTGGGATAATATTCATCTCGCACACAATGCTCTTACAGCGCGGAACTAATACAAGGAAAGGCTCATGAAAAAGAAATTGCTGTCATCCCTGATCGGTCTGGCCACTCTTGGCGTCGCTTGCTCTGCTACTGCTGCTATCGATGAAGGCCAGCTGACCATCTGGATCAACGGTGACAAGGGATACAACGGTCTGGCTGAAGTGGGTAAGAAGTTTGAAGCAGAAACCGGCATCAAGGTTACTGTGGCTCACCCGGATCAGGTTGAAGTGAAATTCCAGCAAGCCGCCGCCACTGGCAACGGCCCGGACATCTTCTTCTGGGCTCACGACCGTTACGGTGAGTGGGTCAAAGCCGGTTTGCTGGTTCCGGTAACGCCAAACGCTGCCACCAAAGGCAAATTTGAACAGCTGGCATGGGATGCCATGACTGTTGATGGCAAAACCTATGGCTACCCGGTTGCCATGGAAGCGGTCAGCCTGATCTATAACAAAGACCTGCTGCCCGAGCCGCCGAAAACCTTCGAAGAGATCGCCAAGATTGACGAGACTCTGAAGAAAAACGGCAAGCGCGCCATCATGTGGGCTTATGACACCCCGTACTTCAGCTATCCGCTGGTGGCTGCCAACGGTGGTTACGCCTTCAAGAAAACCGCTACCGGTTATGACGTGAAAGATACCGGCGTGAACAACGCAGGTGCCAAGATGGGCGTGGGCTACATCTCCGAGATGATCAAGTCCGGTCACCTTGAAAAAGGCATCGACTACGGTGTGATGGACGCCAAGTTCAACAAGGGCGAAGTGGCCATGATGATCAATGGTCCCTGGGCCTGGAGCAACCTGGACAAGAGCGGCATCAAGTACGGCGTAGCGCCGCTGCCGACCCTGAACGGCAAGCCGGCCAAAGCCTTCGTTGGCGTACTGGGTGCCACCATCAACGCCGCCAGCCCGAACAAGGATCTGGCTATCGAGTTCCTGGAAAACTACCTGCTGACCGATGCCGGTCTGGCGCCGGTTAACGCCGACAAGCCGCTGGGTGCCGTTGCGCTGAAATCCTTCCAGAAGACCCTGGAATCCGATCCGCACATCAAGGCCACCATGCTGAACGCCCAGGCTGGCGAGCCGATGCCATCCGTTCCCGAGATGAGCCGTTTCTGGTCTTCCTTCGAAACTGCCCTCAAGAACGTGACCTCCGGTCGTCAGGGTGTTGACGAAGCTCTGGATACCGCTGCCAAGCGTATCGTTCAGTAAGCACGCACTACCCGGGAGGCCGTCATGGCCTCCCACTCTCTCAAATCTCTCTTGGCGTTATAAAGGTTAATTGGCATGGAAGTAGTACCTTCTGTTGAGTCCTATGCCGGTCCGAAGGATAAGCACACCTGGCTTAAGTGGACCATAGCGGCCCTGGTTGCCATCCTCAACGGCTACGCAGCCGTGATGATGTACGCCAGTGGCGAGTGGGTATTCGCGCTGCTGGATCTGGTGGTGGTTTCCGTCGGTCTGTATGTCTTCATGAACAAGAAGACCTATGCCCATCGCTACATCTTTCCGGGTGTTGCGGGCATGGTTGTGTTTATCATCTTCCCTCTTGCCTACACCATTGGCATTGCCTTCACCAACTATTCGGGGTCCAACTTGCTCTCCGTGGAGCAGGCGCGGGACTACCACCTGAAGAAAACCTACAAGGTGGCGGGCGGTGAATTCGATTTTACCCTGCTGGGTGGCGACAACGGCCAGTTCCAGCTGCTGCTGACACAGGATGATCAATCCTTTATCAGCCAACCTGTTTCCCTGATGACCAACAAGGTCCGTGAGCTGGCGTCCCGCGAGGGCCGTGTGCAGAACACCCAGCAAGTGGTCGAGCTGCAGCCCTTCACTGGCGAAGCGGCCAGCAAGGCCGCACCGATCCGCGCCATTGTTGAGCATCGTACTCACCTGAGTGACCTTGATCTGGTACTGCCGGATGGCGGTACCCACCTGACCCTGAGCAGTCTGCGCAAGTTTGCCGCCCAGAAGCAGCACTACACCCGTCTGATGGATGGTGCCGTGCTCAAGTCCGGCGTGGTGATCAAAGACAGCAACCTGCTGCGTGATACCCAGAATGGCGAGCTGATGCTGCCCAATGGCGAGACCGGCTTCTATCAGTACATCGACGAACAGGGTCAGTTTGTCGGCAAGGGTATTGCTCCGGGCTTTGTGGTGAGCGTCGGTTGGAAGAACTTCGCGCGCATCGTCACCGATCCGGGCATCCAGTCACCCTTCCTGCAGATCTTCATCTGGACCGTGATCTTCTCAACCTGCTCCGTCGCTTTCACCCTGGCTATCGGCATGGTGCTGGCCTGTCTGGTGCAGTGGGAAGAGCTCAAGGGGCGCGGTTTCTATCGGGTCATGTTGATCCTGCCCTATGCGATCCCGGCGTTTATATCCATTCTGGTGTTCAAGGGGTTGTTCAACCAGAACTTCGGTGAGATCAACATGTTCCTGGAAGCGGCGTTTGGCATCAAGCCGGACTGGTATACCAACCCCTTCCTGGCCAAGGTGATGATCCTGATTGTCAACACCTGGCTCGGCTACCCCTACATGATGATCCTCTGCATGGGCCTGCTCAAAGCCATTCCGGAAGATCTCTATGAAGCGTCCGCCATGGACGGTGCCGGTCCGGTACAGAACTTCTTCAAGATCACAGTGCCGCTCTTGATGAAGCCGCTGACACCGCTGTTGATTGCCTCGTTCGCTTTCAACTTCAACAACTTCGTGCTTATCCAGTTGTTGACCAACGGTGCGCCCGACATCATCGGCGCCAGCACTCCGGCCGGTACCACCGACTTGCTGGTGAGTTATACCTACCGGATTGCGTTCCAGGGATCGGGTGGTCAGGACTACGGTCTGGCCAGTGCCATCGCCACAGCTATCTTCCTCATCGTGGGTGCGCTGGCGCTGCTCAACCTGAAATTGTCCAAAGCCGACAAGCAGCTGTAAGGAGGCTTCAACATGGCAATCGTACAACCCAAATCAGTCAAATACCGGGTGTGGGCAACTCACCTGGTCATGTGGGGCTTCCTGGCGCTGATCATCTTCCCGTTGATCATGGTTATCGCCATCTCGTTTCGTAACGGTAACTTCGCGGTAGGGGAGATCATCCCCTCCAATCCGACGCTGGATCACTGGAAGCTGGCGCTGGGCATGTCCATCACCAACGCCGACGGCAGCATCACGCCGCCGCCGTTCCCGGTGCTGACCTGGTTGTGGAACTCCATCAAGATCGCCGGCATCACAGCCCTGATGATCGTGACGCTCTCCACCACCTGTGCTTACGCCTTTGCCCGCCTGCGTTTTCGTGGCAAGTCCACCATCCTGCAGGGCATGCTGATTTTCCAGATGTTCCCGGCAGTGCTGGCACTGGTAGCCATCTACGCGCTCTTTAACAAGATTGGTGACTACATCCCCTGGCTCGGTCTCAACACCCACGGTGGCCTGATCCTGGCGTACATGGGGGGGATCGCCCTCCACGTCTGGACCATCAAGGGCTACTTCGAGACCATCGACTCCTCCCTGGAGGAGGCGGCGGCCATCGACGGGGCGACCCCGTGGCAGGCATTCCGTCTGATCCTGTTGCCCCTGTCGGTGCCCATCCTGGCGGTAGTGTTTATTCTGGCCTTTATCGGCTCCATTACCGAGGTGCCCATGGCCTCCATCCTGCTGCAGGATGTGAACAATCTGACCCTGGCGGTCGGGGCCCAGCAGTACCTCTATCCGCAGAACTATCTGTGGGGTGATTTCGCGGCGGCTGCAGTGCTCTCCGGTTTCCCCATCACAGTGGTCTTCCTGTTGGCACAGCGCTGGTTGGTTGGCGGTCTGACTGCTGGTGGTGTGAAAGGTTAAGTTTATGGCCGGGGGAGCTGACTCCCCCCGCTATCACGATTTGCAAAGATTCAAGAGCGGAGCTCGTCATGGCTGAAGTAGTACTCAACAACGTTCGCAAAAATTACGATCCGGCTGTTCACAAGGACACCCTGCGCAACATCAACCTCTCCATCAAGGAGGGCGAATTCATCGTCTTCGTCGGCCCGTCCGGCTGTGGCAAATCCACCCTGCTGCGGATGATCGCGGGTCTGGAAGACATCACCAGCGGTGAGCTGACCATCGGTGGTCGCTACATGAACGACGTGCCGCCGGTAGAGCGCAACGTCGGCATGGTGTTCCAGTCCTACGCCCTTTATCCGCACATGAACATCTACGAGAACATGGCCTTTGGTCTGAAGCTCAAGAAGATGGACAAAGAGAACATCCACAAGCGGGTGATGCGCGCCGCCGAGATCCTGGGTCTCGAGCCGCTGCTGGACAGAAAGCCCAAGGCGCTCTCCGGTGGTCAGCGTCAGCGTGTCGCCATCGGTCGCTCCATCGTGCAGCAGCCGCAGGTGTTCCTGTTTGACGAGCCGCTCTCCAACCTGGATGCCGCGCTGCGGGTCAAGATGCGGATCGAGATCGCCAAGCTGCACAAGGAGCTCAACTCCACCATCATCTACGTGACCCACGATCAGGTGGAAGCGATGACTCTGGCCGACAAGATTGTTGTGCTGAGCCCGCTCAAGGCCGAAGCTGCCACCAACCTGGAACAGTTCGGTTCACCGCTGGATCTCTACCACAACCCGGACAACAAGTTCGTGGCGGGCTTTATCGGCTCTCCCAAGATGAACTTCCTGGCGGGCGAGTTGCTGGAGATTGGCGAGCAGGAGTGCCTGGTCAAGTTGACCTCTGGCGATACCGTGCGTGCCCGGGTCGATGCCCGCAGTGGCGCTGTGGGTGACAAGGTGGAGCTGGGTATTCGCCCCGAGCATCTGATGCCGCTGGATCACCCCCATGCGCACAGCAAGGTGAGCGGGATCGTGCAGGTGGCCGAGCACCTGGGTGCCGAGTCCTTCGTTTATATGGATGTGGATGGTCACGACTTTACCGTCAAGGCCACCTCGGATGTGGATGTGGCGACCGGTCAGACCTACAGCGTGGGTATCCCGGCCGAAGCCTGCTACCTGTTCGATGCCAAGGAGCAGGCGTTCCCCCGTACCGCCAAATATATCCGTACCTGATTTTTTGTTGTGCTGGTTTTCCTTTCTTAATAATCAATGCCTTTTTGCCGGTCGTCAGACCGGCTTTTTATTGCCTGCGATTTGAACACGCAGATAGGCAAGGTAACCCGGTTCAGGCCTCGAGTTCGGCGGTAATATCGGGCACAAAGGTCTGGCTGGCCAGCGGCGGGCGCTCATACCCTTCGGTCTTGATGGGGGGGAGTTTGATGGGCTCGTAGTGGATCGCCTCGTAGGGCACCTTGCTCAGCAGATGGGCGATGCAGTTGAGGCGGGCACGGCGTTTGTCATCCGCCTCCACCACGAACCAGGGACAATCCTCGGTGTCGGTGTAGGTGAACATGTCATCCTTGGCGCGGGAGTATTCCACCCAGCGCGAGCGGGACTGCAAATCCATCGGGCTGAATTTCCAGCGCTTGATGGGGGTGTTGATCCGCTCTTTAAAGCGCTTCTCCTGCTCCTCGTCACTGACCGAGAACCAGTATTTGATCAAGGTGATGCCGGAGCGGATCAGCATCCGCTCAAACTCGGGGCAGGCGCGCAGAAACTCGCGATACTCGGCGTCGCTGCAAAATCCCATCACCCGCTCGACTCCGGCCCGGTTGTACCAGGAGCGGTCAAACAGCACCATCTCGCCAGCGGCGGGCAGGTGGGCCACATAACGCTGAAAGTACCACTGGGAGCGCTCCCGATCGGAGGGGGCGGGCAGCGCCGTGACCCGGCAGACCCGGGGGTTGAGCGGTTCGGTGATCGCCTTGATGACGCCCCCTTTACCGGCGGCGTCCCGTCCTTCGAACAGCACCACTACCTTCAGCCCCTCCTGCTTGACCCACTCCTGCAGCTTGACCAGCTCCTCCTGCAGATGGGCAAGGTGGTGCTCGTAGCACTTCTTGTCCAGACGCGGCCGCTTCTTGCTCTTCTCCTTCGCCATGGGCTTCTCCTTTTGGCATCCTTTCATGGGTGACTTCTTTGAGTCACTGCCAGCTTGCACCAGGGAGGCGTCACCTGCCAAGGGGAGACGTGATACACTGCCCGCCCATCGCTGGCAACAGGAGATAACATGAAGCATTTTATGGAGATAGCGGGCCGCCGGATGGCCTATCTGGACGAAGGGCAAGGGCCGGTACTGCTGTTTGGCCACAGCTATCTGTGGGACAGCGCCATGTGGGCGCCGCAAATCGAGGCGCTCAAGGGCAGCTATCGCTGCATCGTTCCCGAGCTGTGGGGCCACGGTGATTCCGACCTGCTTCCGGAAGGCGCCTGCACGCTGGCAACCCTGGCGCGGGATCACCTGGCGCTGCTCGATGCCCTCGGGGTCGACGAGTTCGTGCTGGTGGGCCTCTCCATCGGCGGCATGTGGGGTGTGGAGCTGGCGCGCATGGCACCAGCTCGCCTCAAGGGGCTGGTGCTGATGGACAGCTTCGTTGGCCTGGAACCGCAGATCACCTGCGAGCGCTACCTCGGCATGCTGGCGATGATCGAGCAGCTCGGCACCGTGCCGGCGCCCATCATCGAACAGGTGGCGCCTATCTTCTTTGCGAACCAGCCCGATGCCGACTTGCTGGCCGATTTCAAGGCGCGTCTGGCCGCCTGGCCAAACGAGAAGATTGCCGCCATGGTAGCGGTGGGCCGCAGCTTTGTGACCCGCGAAGATCGTATCGAGTGGCTGGAGGAGATCACCACTCCCGCGCTGGTGATGACCGGCTGCGAGGACAAGGCGCGTCCGGTGCTGGAGGGCTATCTGATGGCCGAGGTGCTGGGTTGCCCGTTCAGGGAGATCCCGATGGCTGGCCACATCTCGTCGCTGGAAAATCCGGCCTTCATCAATCAGCAGCTGACCGAGTTTCTGGCGGCGTTGTAAGCCTGAATTGGCAGCTTGAGCAGGCTGTACGACCAGCTTGATGGTCGTGGAAAAGGGAGCCGAGGGCTCCCTTTTGTTTGGTCGTGTCTCACGGTTCAAGATTCATAACTGTTACCAGATATAGCCCAGCGCAAAACCCGCATAGAGCTCGCCGTCGTGCTGGACGATGGGGCTGTTTTTGATGTCCCGATCATACCATTCGTAGTTCATGGCAAACATGCCAATCCAGTTGGGGCTGAAGCGGTAACTGGTGATGAGGGCCGTCATCGGGGAGAGGGTGGTACCGGTATCCCAGGCGGGCCGCTGGGCGGTTGCCTCGCTCTCGGAGATGCCGCCGAAGTAGTAGTTGGCCATCTTGTCGCTGCGCAGCATCAGCCCCATCCCCGGCATGATCAGCAGGTTGTCACGCAGGATGGGGAAATCGGCCCACAGCAGCAGCTCCTGTCCCTTGCTGCGGCCGGTGACATCGCTGTTGGCACGCACGGTCAGCAGGGCGTAGGGGGTGATGATGTTGCCACCGATCCCGCCTTCCAGCTGCCATTTTCGCTGCTCCATGCCAGTAAAGGCCGGAGAGTCCTCGGGATCCAGATTGCCAAAACGGACCCGGCCATAGCCGTAGAGGGCCACGTTCTCATCCTTGTGGAAGTAATAGCGGGCCCGATCTCCCAGAAACATAAAGTCGTCGCCGAAGTAGATAAAGCCCGGGATGGCGTAGAGGGCGTTGTCCTGCGCTTCATAACGGGCCTGTCCCCCGATGAGCGCCGCACCGGCGACAAAGCCCTGTGGCACCGGGCTGGTAGGGCTGTCGCTGGTGAGCAGAACCATGGCGCCAAGATCGATATCGGCACGCGCTGGCATGGCGGCAGCGAGGAGCAGGGCCGTTAGCCCTGCCGCTCTGATTTGACGGAAAAATATCATGGACACTCCGTTGTCACGATTGCAGGGGAAGCAGGTTATTTTGCGGCACTGGGCATCTCTTCGCGTTTTGGCCAGGCATTGAGCACCGCCTTGACCAGGGTGGCGAGGGGAATGGCGAAGAAGACTCCCCAGAATCCCCACAAGCCGCCGAAGACCAGCACGGCGATGATGATGGCCACCGGATGGAGGTTGACCGCTTCCGAGAAGAGCACAGGTACCAGCAGGTTGCCATCGAGGGCCTGAATGACCAGATAGGCCACCATCAGCCAGGCGAATTCGGGGGTGAGCCCCCACTGGAACAGGGCGACCATGGCTACCGGTACGGTCACCACGGCGGCGCCGATATAGGGGATCAGCACAGAGAAGCCGACCGCGACCGCCAGCAGCACAGAGTAGCGCAGTCCCATCAGGGCGAAGGGAACATAGGTGGCGATGCCTACGATGAGGATCTCGATCACCTTGCCGCGGATGTAGTTGATGATCTGGTTGTTCATCTCCACCCACACCCGGTTGACCAGGGTGCGGTTGCGCGGCAGGAAGCGGCGCAGGCTGCCCATCAGTACCCGCTTGTCTTTGAGCATAAAGAAGACCATCAGCGGCACCAGAATGAGGTAGATCATGATGGCGACCACGTTGACCAGCGAACTGAGGGAGGCGCTTACCAGATGCTCGCCGCCACTGAGGATGCGTTGGCGAATATTGTCGATGACGGTCTCCACCAGACTGACGTCGATGAGCTCGGGGTATTTGTCAGGCAGGGTGCGCACATAATCCTGAGCGTGGGTCAGCATAGCCGGCGCCTCTTTGGCCAGATTGATCCCCTGACTGACCAGCGTCGGGATAAGACCCAGCAAGGAGGCGACTGCTACCGCAATAAAGAGGATCAGAATGACGCTGGTGGCCAGGGTGCGCGACAGCCCCGCTTTTTGCAGCCGGGCGACCGGCCACTCAAGCAGATAGGCCATTACCAGTGCCACCAGCAGGGGGGCCAGCAGATCGCCAAACAGCCAGATGATGGTGAAGCAGAACACCAGCAACAGGAAAAGGGTAACGGCATCGGGATCGGAAAAACGGGTCTGATACCAGCGCTTCAATACTTCTAACATGACGGCATCCTTACATCACTGGGGCTCAAGATGGTTGTTTCGCCCCGACAACCAACTGCAAAGAGAGGGTTTTGTCCGCTTCTTGCTGCACCTCGACATGGTGGCCCTGACGGTGCAGATAGGCCGGAATATCCTGCCGGGAGCCCGCATCGGCCAGCCGGATGGTGACGGTTTGACCGCTTTTGGCCCCCCTTAACCAGAGCTTGAGCCGGATCAGCGGCTCGGGGCAGCGCCAGGGGGTCAGGTCGAGAATTTCCATGGGGGCTCCATCAGGCAGGTGGCCGCTATTATGGCCGTGATAAGAGCATGAAACAACGCTTGTAGCCCTTGATGGGCAAGGGTATTCTGCCGAGGCCCTTTCTGATGGAGATAGAGATAACGTGGCACGTTTTTCCCCCCTGATGGCATCGCTTCCCCTGCTGGCTTCCCTGATGGGCGCCACGTTTCATGCCGAGGCCAACAATCAGCTTCCCGACATCGGCACGGCCGGGGTTGCTGCCCTGCCCATCGAGCAGGAAGTGCGTTACGGCAACGCTTTTATGCGCTTTGCCCGTGCGGGTCTGCCGATCATCGATGATCCGGTGCTGAGCCAGTACATTGACGATCTGGGTCAGCGATTGCTGACCAACGCCGATGGGGTACGTTTCCCGTTTACCTTCTTCCTCATCAATGATCCCAGCATCAACGCGGCCGCCTTCCTCGGTGGGCGAGTCAAGGTGCACACCGGCCTCTTCCTCTACGCCGACAGCGAGAGCGAGCTGGCCTCGGTACTGGCCCACGAAATTACCCACGTGACCCAACGCCATATCGCCCGTTACATGGAGGCGCAGGCGAGCAGTTCGGCTGTGACTCTGGCCGGTCTGGTTGGCTCCATCGCGCTGGCGGTGATCAACCCGACCGCCGGTATCGCTGCGCTGCAGACCACGCTGGGCCTCTCCATGCAGTCTGCCATCAACTACACCCGCGACAACGAATATGAAGCGGATCGCATCGGCATGAAGACCCTCTATGATGCCGGTTTCGACCCCATGGGGATGGCCAACTTCTTCCAGAAACTGGCTGCCGAATACCGTTACGCCAGCAAGCCGCCGGAGATGCTGCTCACTCACCCGCTGCCGGAGACCCGGATCAGCGAGGCCCGCGCTCGGGCGGGCAGCTATGGTCGCCGCGACTTGCCGCCCAGTCTCGACTTCTGGCTGGCCAAGGTGCGGATTCAGGTGCGTTTTGGTACCGATACTCCGCAGGGGCTGCTGAGCTACTTCGATAGCCGGATCCAGAAGGGGGATTATCCGCTCAAGGATGCCGCCATCTATGGCAAGGCGCTGGCGCTGATCCAGCTCAAGCGCACCGACGAGGCGGATACCCTGATGCAGGAGCTGGCGGCCCGTCATCCGGAAGATCTCTTTATCGTCGATGCCCAGACCGACATCGATCTGGCCAAGGGGCGCAGTGCCCAGGCCATCGCGCGCCTCGAGAAGTTCCGCAGCCGGATGCCGGATAACGAAGTGGTGGTGGTCAACCTCGGCAACGCCTACCTCGAGAGCGGCAACTACAAGAAGTCCATCGCCATCCTCGACCCCTATGCCCGTGCCCATGAGGAGAACAATCTGGCCTGGAACCTGCTGGCCGATGCCTATCGCAAGGCGGGCAGAATGACCGAGCTGCATATGGCGCGGGCCGAGATGCTCGCACTGCGCGGGGATTATCAGGCGGCCATCGACGAGCTGATCGTGGCACGCGGTACCACCAGCGATCGGATGACCCTGGCTCGTCTGGAGGCGCGCATCACCGAGCTGGAGCGGGCCAAGAAGGATCTCGACAGCCTCAAGGGCTAACGAAACATATCAAACAAGGGCGCACTATGGTGCGCCCTTGTTGTTTATGGCGGTGGCGTTGATGTGGGGGACGGTGATAGCAGCGATGGGCTAGTGACTCAGGCTGCTGGCGGTCGCCTTGAGCATCTCGATCTGCTGCTGGTCGAGCTCGCCGACCAGCGTCTGCTTGAGCTTGCCCTCGCTATCGAGCAGATAGCTGGTGGGCAGGCCGCTTGGACGAGGGAAGGGGAGCCTGGCATCTTCATTGGCAATAAGGAGCGGCACCTTGATGTGATACTGCGCAGCCAGCTTGTCCAGCTCTGCTGGCGTGGTCGGGTCGTAGTTGATGGCCACCACTGTGATCTGGCCTTCTGCCGCCAGCCCGTTGAGGCGCGGCATCTCCCGCAGGCAGGGAGCGCACCAGGGGGCGAAGTAGTTGACCAGCAGCGGCTTGCCGGCAAAGTGGCGCAGGCTGACCGACTGCCCTGTTGCATCGGTAAATTCGGGGGCGGGTGTGCAGGCGGCCAGCAGGCCCGCCACAATCAGCCAACAAATTCGTTTCAATTCCTTTCCACTGCCGCTTACCCTGACCATCACTTTCCCCTACAATAGCGCCGTTTCTAGTCCCATCTTGCGATTAATCAGGGAGTTACCATGAGCGAGACCCAAATCTACCACAATCCGCGCTGCTCCAAGAGTCGCGAAACCCTGGCCCTGCTGGAACAGCACGGGATCGCCCCTGATGTGGTGTTCTATCTGGAGCAGGCCCCAAGCGAAGATGAGATCCGCAACTTGCTCTCTCTGCTCGGTTTTAGCGATCCCCGCCAGCTGATGCGCACCAAGGAGGATCTCTACAAGGAGCTGGGATTGGCCGGTGTCAGCGGCGATGCCCTCGTCCGCGCCATGCATCAGCATCCCAAGCTGATCGAGCGTCCCATCGTCATCAAGAACGGTCAGGCCCGCATTGGTCGGCCGCCGGAGCAGGTGCTGGAGATCCTCAAGTGAGCACCCGCTTCGCACGTTGGCTGACTCTGGTCGGCTTCTTCGGCCTGCTGTGCTGGGTCATCCTCTGGCATCTGTGGCTGTCGCCTCATCCGGACCTCAACCCCTGGCTGCTGCCGGTGATCTGGACGGTGCCGCTGCTCTTCCCTCTCAAGGGGATAGTGCAGGGCAACCCCTACACCCACGCCTGGGGCAACTTCGTGTTGATGCCCTATTTCCTCCACGCCCTCACCCTGATCACCACGGATGAGGGGGAGCGGTGGCTGGCGCTGGTGGAGCTGGTCTTCACCACTCTCGCCTTTGTCGGCACCATCTATTACGCCCGACTGCGTGGTCGGGAACTTGGCTTAAGCATTCGCAAAAAGAAAGACGAAGCCAACTGATGACAAACGCCCCGCAAGGGGCGTTTTTTATGGGGAAGCTGCTTTATCCAGAGGGATCACTGTGCCCCTTGGGCTGCCCGATATTGGGCCAGCTGCTGCTGGCTAAAGTCCATCAGCGCGGGATAGAAACGCAAAAACCCCGCCTCGCATGTTTGCCACTGCGACTCATCGAGGGTCAGTAGCGCCTCTCCCAGTTGTACCGGGCGGCGCAGTCGGCGACCGATGCCATTTAGCGCTTGCCCCAACCCCTCCCTGTTGCTGTAGGAGGCGATCCAGTTCTGCTCGGCCATCCGCTTGAGGGGGAGTGGCAGTCCATCCGGCAGGCGTGGGTGATCCGCCAATAGCTGCTCATAACTGCGTTGCAGGAAGCGGGGCAGGGGCTCGGTATTGAACAGCTCCCAGTGCTGGCTCAGCCAGTGGTCGTAGATCATATCCACCACTATGCCGCCAAAGCGGCGCCAGGGGGCCTCGAAACAGGCGACCGCCGCCTTGTGCTCGGGGTGGCTGTCGGTGAAAGCGTCAATTTTGCGGTGTAGCCAGATCCCCTCATCGAAGTGGGCGGCAAGCCCCGTGGGCAGCGTGCCTTTGACGAAATCGCCGAGCAGATTGCCGGTGAGGGAGCTTCGGGTGTGGACTGCCAGATGGAGATGTGCCAGAAAATTCATCGGTCGCGGTGGGTCTGTTATGGGATGGCAAGGTGCTTCGAGCCTAACGGATCCTGCCCGCCTTGACCATGATCGGGATTTTGCTACTGCCCTGCTGCTGCCTCTTGCCGGGCAAATTTGGGGCGTGCTAAGGTGATTGCCATCTTTGTCACAGGACGCGACAAACCACCATGATGCGCAAAGCCAGAGGCTTTTTTCTGGCCTTCTACTTCAAGCCTTTCTATCTCTCCGAGTGGTTCGACGAATAGATCGAACCCCTGGAGCAGTTCACTGACGCCCGCTTGGGCGTGATCTCGCTCATCCAGATTTTGCCGCTTTTGGTCATCGTATGCATTCGCTTGCGGTGCCTTGTCCGCGCCTGTGCGCTTTTTATGTAATGGAGTACTCATGATGAAGATCAGACTGACCCTCTCAGCCCTGTTTGTTGCCAGCCTGCTGGCCACCCCCGCCATAGCCAAGGAGTGGAAAACCGTGCGTTTCGGGGTGGAGGGGGCCTACCCGCCCTTCTCCTGGACCGATGCGTCGGGCGAGATCAAGGGGTTTGATATCGATCTCGCCA
Organism: Aeromonas sp. 55A; assembly: GCF_051919665.1. Classification (NCBI taxonomy): domain Bacteria; kingdom Pseudomonadati; phylum Pseudomonadota; class Gammaproteobacteria; order Aeromonadales; family Aeromonadaceae; genus Aeromonas; species Aeromonas sp. 55A. Next base: position 3,343,454 of record NZ_JBQBEH010000008.1, read on the forward strand.
ACGCCCTTTGTAAGCAGATGGCGGTCAAGTGCGAGCTGGTGGCGCAGGATTGGGACGGCATGATCCCGGCCCTGCTGTCGCGCAAATACGACGCCATCATCGCCGCCATGTCGATCACCGACGAGCGGCGCCAGAAGGTCGATTTCACCGAGAAATATGCCCATATTCCCAATCGCTTTGTGGCGGCCAAGGGAACCGAGCTGACGCTGACCTCGGAAGGCATGGCGGGCAAGCGCATCGGGGTGCAGCGTGCCACCACCCACGACAAGTACCTGACCGACAATTTTGGCTCGAATGTCACCATAGTCCGCTACGGCAATGCCGATGAGGCCTATCTCGATCTGAAGGCGGGTCGGGTGCTGGCCCTGCTGGCCGATGCCTCTGCCATTGAGCAGGGACTGCTTGGCAAAGAGGGGGGCGACAAGTTCGACTATGTGGGGCCCGCCCTGACCGATCGTCAGTGGTTTGGTGATGGCATGGGGATCGCCGTGCGCAAGAGCGATAAGGAGCTCAAGGGCAAGCTGGACGAGGCGATCAAGGCCCTGCGTGCCAATGGCGCCTATCAGCAGATCAACCAGAAGTACTTCAAGTACGATATATATGGTGGTTGACGGGGGGAGGGAGCTTGCTCCCTCTCTTTTCATTGGGCAAGCGACAATTGTGCAAGGAGGATCGCCATGTTGACCCTGATCGAGGGAGCCGAGATCTTCAGCCCCACCCACCTTGGCCAGCAGGATTTGCTGGTGGCCGATGGCCGTATCGCCTGGATGGGCAAGGGGTTGACGGTGCCCACAAACTGGCCGCTGCATCGGGTCGATGGTCGTGGCCGCTATCTGGTACCTGGGCTGGTGGATCCGCTGGCCCATATTACTGGCGGTGGCGGTGAGGGGGGCTTTGCCTTTCGCACCCCAGAACTGGCGGCGAGCGAGGCGCTCAAGGCCGGCGTCACTACCCTGGTGGCGGCGCTTGGCACAGACAGCCTGACCCGCACTCCCGCGCAGGTGCTCGGCAAGGTGCGTGAGTTTCGCGCCGCCGGGGTGAGCGCTTTTATGTATACCGGCTCCTACCATCTGCCGGTCAAGACCCTGACCGGCACGGTGGAGTCGGACATCATCCTGATCCCCGAGGTATTGGGGGTGGGGGAGGTGGCCATCAGCGACCACAGATCCAGTGCGCCGACCCACGATGAGCTGACCAGACTTGCCAGCGAGGCGCGAGTGGCCGGGCTGCTTGCGAGCAAGAGCGGGGTCAGCTTCTTCCATGTCGGGGATGGCAAGGGGGCATTGGCGCCCCTGCGGGCCCTGCGCGATGAGACCGACATTCCGCTGCGCCAGCTCTATCCCACTCACTGCAACCGCAACCCCTGGCTCTTTGCCGAGGCCATCGAGTGGGGCAGGGCGGGAGGCTGGGTCGATCTCACCACCTCGAGCTTTCCCGATCTGCTGGAGGATGGCGAGCGGCTTGCCGCCGATGCGCTCCTCGAGCTGTTGGTCGCCGGTGTGCCTGCCGCGCGCATCACCTTCAGCTCGGATGCCAACGCCAGCCTGCCGCGCTTTGATGGCGAAGGGCGGCTAATCGAGATGCGCTGCGGCCAGATTGCCAGCCTGTGGCAGCAGTGCGTGCGTGCGACCCAACTCGGTGTCTCGCTGGAGACGGCATTGGCCGCGGTGACGAGCAATCCGGCGCAGGCGCTGGGGCTCGGCAGCAAGGGGCGTATCGGGGTCGGGCAGGATGCGGATCTGCTGCTGGTGCACGACCGGACGTTTGCTATCGAGCGAGTGATGAGTGGCGGCCAGTGGCGCGAATAAGGCTGCGGGCAATATCGCAGCCAGTGCGTGGTTGATTCAAACAGCAAAAGCCCGACAACAAGGTCGGGCTTTTTGATCTGCAATGTGGAAATCAGGCTTAGATCGCCAGAAACCCGAGGATCAGGATGGGGCCGAGCAGGCTCAGGATAAAGCCGGAGACAATGGCCACCGGCACCACCTGAATGCCCCCTGATTTCTGGATAACCGGCAGGGTGAAGTCCAGCGCCGTGGCGCCGCCGTAACCGATGGCTGCCGAGGGGTGGCGTCGCATCAGGACCGGGATGATCAGGATGGCGATAAGCTCACGCCCAAGATCGTTGATAAAGGCAGCAGAACCGAGCACCGGCCCCAGTTTGTCGGCCACCAGAATGCCGGAGAGCGAATACCAGCCGAAGCTCGAGCTCATCGCCAGACCATGGGCAAAGGGCATCCCCAGCAATTGGGCCGCCAGCAGGCTGCCAAGCCAGCTGCTGAGGATGACGGTGGCGGCTATCTTCATCCCCCAGGGATTGAGCAGGATCTGGCGCAGCCGCATGCCGGAGTTGCGCATCTGCACCCCGATGAGAAACAGCAGCAGCATCAGGGCCCACTCACTCCACTTGTCGATGGGCAGTGCGCGCAGATCCACCAGTAGACCCAGCAGCACGCCGCCGAGCACCACAAAGCAGAGCTGCAGGGATTCCCACAACAGGTGCAACTTGCCCGGCATCTTGGCATCGCTCGCCTCGTGGGTCGGCGGCGTGCGCTTGTCGAGCCACCAGAGGGCCAGCAGGTTGCAGAGCGTGATCGCGGTGAGCATCACCCCGGCGACCTTGAAGATCACCGCTAGATTGCTGCCCAGGTTCTCCACATAGGCAAGCCCGAGCCCCATCAGAAATAGAATGAGGTAGACCATCTTGCCCAGGCTCTGGTTGACCAGCTTGATCAGTCGGGCAGAGGAGAGGGGAACCAGATAGCCGATTGCCAGTGGCAACAGGATCAGCAACACATTGAGCAGCATCGAGGCCTCGATCACAAAAACTGATAAAAACACCACCTTATCATTACTTATTGGCTCTGTGTCACATATCTCTCGCTTTCATGGCCAAAAACAGCCCTTTTGGGGGCTAATTGTTACTTTTTTGCCACAACCTCTCTGTTTGATAAGGTTCTGTGCGAGCCCGAGTGCACCAATGAAATCAAGTTGATCCGATCTTGGGGTCTGATATTTCGCTCTGCAAGGGTCTGCATAAAGCCATTTTGGTGCCGGTTTGGCACACATCACGCTTTTCTCTTGCCACTGATATGATTGGGGTATAAAAAGGCGGTATCGGAACAGCCATTGAAACGGCTGTTTATGCAAACAAAGTGCTGAAAAATACGCAAGGAGCGAATAAAAATAGAGCGAATCCTCTGAAGACCCTCGTTCTGTATTGTTTTTTCACTATCCGGGTGATATTTTCGCTGAAGGTTGCCATCGGTTAACTTTTTGTTAAATGGACGATGGTTGAGTCACGCCCCTGCGGCGTCTAGGGACAGACAAGGTTGTAATGGATGAGCGACGTTGCCGCACTGGAAGTACGTGATCTGCACAAATATTTTGGCACCCACGAAGTGCTCAAGGGCATCGACATGACCGCCCACAAGGGGGATGTGATCTCCCTTATCGGCTCCTCCGGCTCGGGGAAGTCGACCTTTCTTCGCTGTATCAATCTGCTTGAAACCCCCTCATCCGGCACCGTCTCGCTCCATGGCGAGTTGATCCGGATGAAAACCAGCCGCGCCGGCGAGCGGTTGCCCGAGGATATGCGTCAGGTGGAGCGGATCCGCAGCCGACTGGCCATGGTGTTTCAAAGTTTCAATCTCTGGTCACACATGACCATCATGCAGAACATCATCGAAGTGCCGATCCAGGTGCTCAAGGTGCCTCGCGCCGAAGCACTGGCCAAGGCAGAGCAACTGCTCAACCGGGTTGGACTCTGGGAGCGGCGCGACTACTATCCCGGTCACCTCTCCGGTGGTCAGCAGCAGCGGGCCGCCATTGCCCGTGCGCTGGCGGTAGAGCCCGAGGTGATGCTGTTTGACGAACCCACCTCGGCGCTGGATCCCGAGCTGGTGGGAGAAGTACTTGGCCTGATGCGCGAGCTGGCCGAAGAGGGACGCACCATGCTGGTGGTGACCCACGAGATGTCGTTTGCCCGGGATGTATCGAACAAGGTGATGTTTTTGCATCAGGGGCGGGTGGAAGAGGAGGGCAACCCCAAGGAGATTTTCGCCCATCCCAAATCCGAGCGGTTCAAGCAATTCATCTCCTCCATCTACTGATGGCGGGATGCCTGGTTACCCAATCAACTGTTTTATCAAGGAGAGATACATGAACAAGCTGATGCTGGCGACAGCCGTAGTCACTGCCCTCGCGTCCGGTAGCCTGATGGCCAAGGAGTGGAAAGAGGTCCGGATCGGGGTTGAGGGTGCCTATCCCCCCTTCTCCTGGACCGAGCCCAGTGGCGAGGTGAAAGGCTTTGATATCGACATCGCCAACGCCCTGTGCGAAGAGATGAAAGTGAAGTGCACCCTGGTCAAGCAGGACTGGGACGGCATCATTCCGGCGCTGCTGTCACGCAAGTTTGACGCCATTATCGCCACCATGGACATCACCGAAGAGCGCAAGAAGAAGGTGGACTTCACCCAGAAGTACCAGCACATTCCGGCCCGCTTTGCCGCCAAGAAGGGCACTGATGTGCAGCTCGACAAAGCCTTTATGGAAGGCAAGTCCGTCGCGGTGCAGCGTGCGACCTCCATGGATACCTTTATTACCGACAACTTCCCCAACGCCACCATCAAGCGTTACGGTACGGCCGATGAAGCCTATCTCGATCTGAAATCCGGTCGTGTGGACTATGTGCTGGCCGACTCTGCCGCCATCACCGACGGTCTGCTGAAGAAAGAGGGGGGTGATGCCTTTGAATTCGTCGGCCCTAAACTGACCGATCCCAAGTGGTTTGGCGAGGGTGCCGGTATTGCGGTGCGCAAGGCTGACAAGGATCTGAAAGAGAAATTCAACGCCGCCATTCTGGCGCTGCGTGCCAACGGCAAGTACAAGGAAATCAACGACAAGTACTTCGAGTTCGACGTTTACGGAGAGTAAAACAAAGAGACGTTTACGGCGAGTAAGTCCAAAAACGTCTACGGCAAGTAACGACAGGTTGATCCCGTCAGTAGTCATCGGGCCCGTCACCTCCCTGAGGGAGTTTACGGGCCCGCATTGATTGCAATGGAGCTGCACATATTTCATTCGGACTGCTATGGAGCCTTCTGGTTAGCAGGTGCGTGAAGATTCAGTGGCGATGGAGCTGCATATGTTTGATTTGAAAGGATACGAAGCCTCGCTGCTGGAGGGCGCCTGGGTCACCCTGGAAGTGGCGCTGGCCTCCCTGCTGCTGGCGTTGCTGCTGGGGATGCTGGGGGCGCTGGCCAAACTCTCTCCCTACAAGTGGGCCAGGGCCATCGCCACCGGCTACACCACCATCATTCGCGGCATCCCCGATCTGGTGCTGATGATGCTGCTCTTCTTTGGCGGCCAGGTGCTGATCAACGGTATCTGCACCTGGGTCAACGAGACTTACAACAGCTGGTTACTGGAGAGTAATCCCAATCAGGAGTGGGTCTCCCTGCTTCCGGACTATATCGACATCAGCCCCTTTGTGGCCGGTGTCGCGACCATAGGCTTTATCTTCGGCGCCTACATGACCGAGACCTTTCGCGGCGCCATTCTGGCGGTGGACAAAGGTGAGCTGGAGGCCGCACGGGCCTTTGGCATGCGGGCAACCCAGGTGTTTGTGCGGATCCTCTTCCCCCAGATGATGCGCCACGCTCTGCCGGGGTTTGGCAACAACTGGCTGGTGCTGCTGAAAACCACCGCGCTGGTCTCCATCATCGGCCTCGATGACATGGTGCGCAAAGCCTCGCTAGCGGCGGGCTCGACCCAGCAACCCTTCACCTTCTACATGGCGGTGGCGTTAATTTTCCTGATCTTCACCGCAGTCTCCACCTCGGCGCTCAAGTGGGCCGAGCGTCACTATGCCATCAAGACGAGGTAAGCCATGGATTTCTCAATCATTCTCAAAGAGTGGCCCACCTACTGGGAGGGGCTCTATACCACCGTCTGGCTGGTGGCCCTCTCTCTGATCCTTGGGTTGATGCTGGCGGTGCCCATGGGCATCCTGCGCAACAGCCGCAACTGGCTGATCAAGGGGCCGATCTGGGCCTATATCTACTTCTTTCGCGGCACCCCGCTGCTGGTGCAGCTCTTTATCATCTACTACGGCGCCGCCCAGTGGGAGTGGCTGAAGAACAGTGCCGCCTGGTCGCTCTTCTCCGAAGCCTGGTTCTGTGCGCTGCTGGCCTTTACCCTCAATACCGCCGCCTATACCGCCGAGATCGTGCGCGGGGCGGTACACAATATGCCGCGTGGCCAGATTGAGGCAGCCAACGCCTTTGGCATGACCCGCTGGCAGACCCTGACCCGGATCATTTTGCCCAACTCGTTTCGTCGGGCACTGCCAGCTTACAGCAACGAGGTGATCTTCATGCTGCAGGGCTCGGCGGTGGCGGGCATCATCACCATCGTCGATCTGACCGGCGCGGCGCGGATCATCAACTCCCGCTACTACAGTCCGTTCGAGGCGTTTTTGACCGCAGGGCTGCTCTATATGCTGCTCACCTTTGTCATCGTCTGGCTGTTCAAGAAGTGGGAAGCGCGCTGGCACGCCCACCTGCGCCCGCGCAATGTGTAAGGTGTGATCTGCCAAGATGGCCGAAAATGGCCCCGCCTGTTGCAGGCGGGGTCATTTTTTATCTTTATGCTCCGCCCGTCCGGTTTGCCAAATGGCGGACGAGCAGGGAGAATGCAGCACTCCCGAGCGCCGCCAACTGTTGGCTGCGTGCTTTATCCCCCAGTTCCCGAGGTTTTATGTACCGGATATTGTTTGAGCATCCCGCTTTCCTGGTTATCGACAAGCAGCCCGGCATCGGCATGCATGACGAGAAGGGCGACTGGGAGTCGGTCAATCCGGGACTGGTCAATCGCGTGAAGGCCGATACCGGGCTCACCCTCTATCCGGTGCACCGGCTCGACAAGATGACCTCCGGCCTGGTGCTGCTGGCCCGCACCACAGAGGCGAATCGTGAGCTGAGCATGGCTTTTGCGGCCCGTGAGGTGAGTAAACAGTATCTGGCGCTCTCCGATCGCAAACCCAAGAAGAAGCAGGGCTGGGTGAAGGGGGATATGCAAAAGGGGCGTGGCGGCAGCTGGATGCTGGCACGCACGCTGGATAACCCCGCCATCAGCTGGTTCGATTCACTGTCGGTGCGCGAGGGGCTGCGGCTCTATCGCATCAAGCCCCAGACCGGCAAGACCCACCAGATCCGGGTTGCCCTCAAAAGCATCGGTGCCCCCATTCTCGGGGATGAGCGCTATGGCGGTACGTCAGCCGATCGTGGCTATCTGCATGCCTGGCGACTGAGTTTTACCCTGGCGGGCGAGCCGTTCGACTTTGTCTGCCCGCCCGATGTGGGGAGTGAATTTGTCACTCCCGAACTCACGGCCGCCATCGCAGCCCTTGCGCCCTGATGCTTATGCGCCCAGCGTCTGACACCATTATCCATTCAGCGAAAGCGCGTGATCCTGACGGACGTGCACCGCGCTGGATCCTGGCCGACTTTGACGACACTCTGGCCCCCGGCGACAGCCACGCAGGTCTGCTGCGCTATATCCTGCGCCGCCGGATCTGGCCGCTGCTGCTATTGCCAGTGATTGCGCTGGGTGGCTTGGTCTATCTTCTTCCCAGCCAGCGGCGGCGCGGTATCTCCCTTATCTGGTGGGCCATCACGTTGGGGCTTTCCCCTTTGGGCTGGCGCAAGCTGGTGCGTGCCTATTGCCGCTCTAGGCCGGGACTGTTTCGTCAGGCTCGCGATCTGCTGCAAAGCGAGGGCGCGCGCTGCTGGGTGATCTCCGCCAGTCCCTGCGCGCTGGTGCGAGCCCAGCTCTATCAGCAACTGCCCGGCCAGTTGCCCCACCGGATCATTGGCTCGCAGATGCACTACCGTTTTGGCGGCCTGATGCCGCGCTTCTATTGCCACGGCCAGCACAAGCTGTTACCGGAGATCTGTGCCCTCGATGCCGAATTGGCCTTGAGCGACAGCCTGCACGATCTGCCACTGCTGGGGTTGGGGAAAGAGGCGTGGCTGATCAATCCGACGCCTGTGCGACTGCAAAAGGCCCGGGCCTGCTTGCCCCATCTGATGGTTAAAAACTGGCAACTGTAAGGCAAAGCTGACAGTCCTGCGGGTCGTCACCGTTTGATCCGCAAGGCTGTGGCTTGAATGTCACAATCCATTTACATCTTTTTGCTGCCAGTTGCGAAAAACTATCTGCAACCCGCCTCTTCTCTTCCTGCTACGCCCTGCTTCTAATGAAACAAGTTGTTAACACTTGCCGCGCCGCTGGGTGCCGCAATCCGTTTTAACCGAATCAAGAGCAAGGAGCGCCCGATGAATGCCACCTCTTCCGCCACCCATACCATCAATCCGTTAGGCACAGACGGTTTCGAGTTTGTCGAGTACACGGCCCCCGATGCCAAAGGGATTGCCGCCCTCAAGAGCCTGTTCGTTTCGCTCGGGTTTGCCGAGGTCGCCAAGCACAAACACAAGCAGTGCTGGCTCTACCGGCAGGGGGATATCAACTTTGTGGTCAATGCCGAGCCTCACTCCCAGGCGGAGCAGTTTGCCAGCCTGCACGGGCCGAGCGTTTGCGGCATGGCATTTCGGGTGAGCGATGCGGGCAAGGCCCAGCAGTACGCCATCGCCAAGGGGGCCAAGCCCTTTGTCGGCAAGATTGGCCCGATGGAGCTCAATATTCCCGCCATCTACGGTATCGGCGAGAGCACTCTCTCCTTTGTCGACCGTTATGGCGACAAGGGCTCCATCTATGACGTGGATTTTGTCTTCTACCCCGACTGGCAGTCCCGGATGGCAGAGGTAGATGCCGGTCTTATGGAGATCGATCACCTGACCCACAACGTGCATCGCGGCAATATGGATGTCTGGTCCAACTTCTATGAGCGGATCGGCAACTTCCGCGAAATTCGCTACTTCGATATCGAGGGCAAGCTGACCGGGCTGCATTCACGCGCCATGACCGCCCCCTGCGGCAAGATCCGCATCCCCATCAACGAGTCGGCGGATGACAAGTCCCAGATTGAGGAGTACCTGCGCCAGTACAAGGGGGAGGGGATCCAGCACATCGCTATGGCCTCCAGCGATATCTACCACACCATCCGCACCCTGCGCAGCCGCGGTACCGGCTTTATGCCGACCCCGGATACCTACTACGAGAAGGTGAACAGTCGTGTCGAGGGGCATCAGGAGGATCTGGCGGCCCTCAAAGAGCTGCGCATCCTCATCGACGGCTCCCCCACCAAGGATGGCATCCTGCTGCAGATCTTCACCGATACCGTGATAGGCCCGGTCTTCTTCGAGATCATCCAGCGCAAGGGCAACGAAGGGTTTGGCGAGGGCAATTTCAAGGCGCTCTTTGAATCGATCGAGCTGGACCAGATCCGCCGCGGCGTGCTGGATGGCGGTGAGGATGAGAAGGGTGCCCGCAAAGAGGGAGCGAACAATGCGTAACTGGATTAACTTTTCCCACCGGGAGGGAACCCACTCCCGACAGGCTCATGCTGACCTGCCGGAACAGGCCATCTATGAGCGCGAGCTGGGGCGTAGCGGCTTTTTCGGCCCCGCTACCCATATGCACCACAAACATGCCCCCACCGACTGGAGCAGTTGGGAGGGGCCGTTGCGGCCACGGCTGTTTGACCTCAATGCCCTGCAGGAGGAGGTGAGTTCCCTCTCCCCCTGGGTGGCCCCCGACATTCTCAGCAACCCCCACTGCCGCTATCGCATCTGGCGGCTCTCCGAGGCGATGCCGTTTCTGGTGCGCAACGCCGACGGCGACGAGCTGCTCTTTATCCACGAAGGGAGCGGCGAGTTCTTCTGCGACTACGGCCACCTGACTCTTCGCGATGGCGACTACGTGGTGATCCCCCGTGGCACCATGTGGCGCATCGAGCCGACAGCGCCCCTGTTCATCCTGATGATCGAGGCGACCAACGACAGCTACCAGCTGCCGGACAAGGGGCTGGTGGGCAATCACGCCATCTTTGACCCGGCGGCGCTGGATGTGCCTGCCATCAACGAACGCTTTTTGGCCCAGCAGGATGAGAATCCCTGGTCGCTGCAGGTCAAACGCCACGATCAGGTGTCGGTCATTACCTGGCCCTTCAACCCGCTGGATGCGCAAGGTTGGCACGGGGACTTGTGCGTGGTGCGCCTCAACTGGCGGGATATCCGCCCGCTGATGAGCCATCGCTACCATCTGCCGCCGTCGGCTCATTCGACCTTTGTGGCGAGCCGCTTCGTGATTTGTACCTTCGTGCCGCGCCCCATCGAGAGCGATCCCGGCGCCCTCAAGGTGCCCTTCTATCACAGCAATGACGATTACGACGAGGTGCTCTTTTACCACGCGGGGGATTTCTTCAGCCGGGACAATATCGAGCGGGGCATGGTCACCTTCCATCCCGCCGGTTTCACCCACGGCCCCCATCCCAAGGCGTTTGCGGCGGGGCAGGCCTATGCCAAGAAGTTCACCGACGAGGTGGCGGTCATGCTCGATACCCGCGATGCGCTGAACGTTGGCAGTCTGTGCGAAGGGATCGAGAACACCCGGTATGTCTCCAGCTGGCAGCGACCGGACGCTGCTGCCGGCAAATAAGGAATCGCTTATGAAATTGGCAACATTGAACAATGGCAAGCGCGATGGCGTTTTGGTGGTGGTGAGCCGGGATCTGAGCCGGGCGGTACGGGTGAGCGAGATTGCTCCCACCCTGCAGGCCGCCCTCGACGAGTGGGCCGAGGTTGCCCCCAGGCTGGAGGTTGTCTATCAGCAGCTTAACGAAGGCCGCGTGGCCGAGGCGTTCGCCTTTGACGAAGCGTCTTGCCTCTCTCCGCTGCCGCGCGCCTACCAGTGGGCCGATGGCAGCGCCTACGTCAACCATGTGGAGCTGGTGCGCAAGGCCCGCGGCGCCGAGATGCCGGAAAGCTTCTGGCACGATCCGCTGATGTATCAGGGGGGCTCCGACAGCTTCCTCGCCCCCCGTGGGCCGATTGTCATGGGCTCCGAGGAGTGGGGGATCGATTTCGAGTCGGAAGTGGCCATCATCACCGACGATGTGCCGATGGGGGTGAGCCCGCAGGGGGCTGCCAGCCACGTCAAATTGCTGATGCTGGTCAACGATGTGAGCCTGCGCAACCTGATCCCGGGGGAGCTGGCCAAGGGCTTTGGCTTCTTCCAGTCCAAACCGTCCAGCGCCTTCTCGCCGGTGGCCATCACTCCGGATGAGCTCGGCGATGACTGGCGTGATGGCAAGGTCCATCTGCCGCTTCTGACCCACCTCAACGGTGCCCTGTTTGGTGCGCCCGAAGCCGGGGTGGACATGACCTTCAACTTCTTCGAGCTGATTGCCCATGCGGCCAAGACCCGCCCCCTTGGTGCGGGATGCATCATCGGCTCGGGCACCGTCTCCAACTACGATCGCAGCGCCGGTTCATCCTGCATCGCCGAGCGCCGCATGCTGGAAATTCTTGATTGTGATCAAGCTATAACCCCCTATTTGCAGTTTGGTGATAGAGTGTCGATCGCGATGGAAGATCGCTCTGGCCAAAACCTGTTTGGCACCATCTCTCAACGGGTGGTGCCAGCGAGCGGTCAGGGAGGTTGATGACCAGCGCCGGTTGGCGGCAAGGATATTCGGGATATTTCCGGATCACGACGAGCCCTCAACCGGTGCCGGATACACAAGGAGGCAGGTGGCGAGCACCTGCCGGGCTTCGGGCCCAGATAAAAAGCAGGGACAGATTATGTTGCAGTTGTTTGGCTATTGGCGTTCATCGGCAAGTTTTCGGGTGCGGATCGTGTTGCAGCTCAAGGGGCTCGCCTACGAGCAGCATCCCATCAATTTGCGGCAAGGCGAGCAGAGCGAGAAGGCCTATCGCCGGATCAACCCGCAAGGGCTGGTGCCGTTTCTGGTGGATGGCGATGTGCAGATCGGTCAGTCGGTCGCCATCATGGAGTACCTCGACGAGACCTATCCCGCCTACTCACTGATGCCCTCTTCCCCCGACGCGCGGGCACGGGTGCGCCAGATCGTCAACATGATCGCCTGTGATATTCACCCGCTCAACAATCTGCGGGTACTCAACTATCTGGAAGAGCACTTCAGGGCCAACAACGAGCAGGAGGCCCGCTGGTATCGCCACTGGATTGACGAGACCTTCACCGCCCTCGAACAGCTGTTGATGACCACCGCCGGTGTCTACTGCGTCGGCAACGAAGTGACCCTGGCCGACTGCATGCTGGTGCCCCAGGTCTACAACGCCCGCCGCTACGACATGACCCTGGACGATTACCCCACTATCCGCCGCATCGTCGCCAACTGCGAACAGTTGCAAGCCTTTATCAAGGCCGCCCCCGCAAACCAGCCGGATGCGCAGTGACCTACTGACTTGAATCGCGGGATCGCATCAACACGCCATCCCGCGCGTTATATCTCCTCATCTATTTATTTCCCTTCTGTATGCGCCTTGTGTGCCTCGTGTTGACGGCTGAATGTCGCCAAGGATCCTGCACTTGTCACACTTATCAACATTTTGCATCGATTGAGTCTTTATTGTTGGTGTTTTGGGCTGCCAGTCACACTCAAGTCAGTTGATTGGGCCTCGCCACGCACTCCCAATCCAAATTGACAGGCCGAGTCTCCCCAGCGCCAGAACATATGGTGAAACTTGGCATCGGCGATCTTGATGTCGAGCTTTTCATTGCTGAACGCCTTGCCCAGCTGCAGGGCAAGAATATTGTCATTGGCCATTGCAGACGGACTGGCGAGCAGTGCTGTCAGCAGGCCGATCCTTGATAGAGTGTTAGCGTCCATGCCCCCTCCCGATCCTTGTTGTCATCTTGGTGATCCTGTTGATCACCCTTCAGGCATAGTCAATCGACGCGCTCCCTGTCAATGCATGGTCACTCGGTAAAAAATTAAATATTTATGAAAAATCAACTATCTGCGATGGTCTGATGTGATTTGGCGGGCGCGACCGCGGGGAGATGAAAAAGCCCTTCACCATGGTGAAGGGCTTTTTGCTATCTGACGTTATCCGCTCGGTTTGGCGTGCAGGCTTAGTAGCCCTGCTGGTGCACGTCCATCACGGCGCGGCCTGACGGGTCGGCCATCTCCTTGAACTTGGCATCCCACTCCAGCGCGGTAGGAGTGGAGCAGGCGACCGACTTGCCGTAGGGCACGGTGCGGGCGGCGGCTTCCAGCGGGAAGTGCTCGTCGAAGATGGCGCGGTAGAAGTAGGCCTCCTTGGTGAGCGGGGTGTTGATGGGGAAGCGGAATGCGGCCGCTTCGAACATCTGATCCGTCACTTCGGTCTCGACCATGGCTTTCAGGCTGTCGATCCATGAATAGCCTACGCCGTCGGAGAACTGCTCCTTCTGGCGCCACGCTACTTCGTGGGGCAGCAGATCTTCGAACGCTTCGCGCAGGATGTGCTTCTCGATCTTGCCCTTGCCGCACATCTTGTCGGCGGGCTGCAAGCGCATCGCCACATCCATGAACTCCTTGTCGAGGAAGGGCACGCGACCCTCCACACCCCAGGCGGCCATCGACTTGTTGGCACGCAGGCAGTCATAGAGGTGCAAAGAGGCGAGCTTGCGCACGTTCTCTTCGTGGAACTCTTTAGCGTTGGGCGCCTTGTGGAAGTAGAGGTAGCCACCGAACAGCTCGTCGGAGCCTTCGCCGGAGAGCACCATCTTGATCCCCATCGCCTTGATGTAGCGGGCCATCAGATACATGGGCGTGGAGGCGCGGATGGTGGTGACGTCATAGGTCTCGAGGTGATAGATGACGTCGCGCAGGGCATCCAGACCCTCCTGCACGGTGAAGTGGATCTGGTGGTGGATGGTGCCGAGGTGATCAGCCACCTTGCGGGCGGCGGCGAGATCCGGCGACCCTTCCAGCCCCACGGCGAAGGAGTGCAGTTGCGGCCACCAGGCTTCGCTCTTGCCATCGTCCTCGATGCGGCGCGCCGCATAGAGCTTGGTGATGGCGGAGATGACGGAGGAGTCCAGCCCGCCGGAGAGCAGCACGCCATAAGGCACGTCGCACATCAGCTGGCGTTTGACCGCCGCTTCCAGCGCCGCTTTCAGCTCGGCCTTGTCGCTGACGTTGTGCTCGACCGCGGCGTACTCCATCCAGTCGCGCTTGTACCACTGTTTGAGCTCGCCATCCTTGCTCCACAGGTAGTGTCCTGGCGGGAAGGTTTCGACGCTCTTGCAGACCGGTACCAGCGCCTTCATCTCGGAGGCGACATAGAAGTTGCCGTGCTCGTCGCGGCCGGTATAGAGGGGGATGATCCCCATGTGGTCGCGACCAATCAGGTAGGCATCCTGTTCGGCGTCATAAAGAATGAAGGCAAAGATGCCGTTGAGATCGTCAAGAAACGCCGGACCCTTCTCCTTGTAGAGAGCCAGCAGCACTTCACAGTCGGATTTGGTCTGGAACTGGAAGTCGACCTTGAGGCTCTTCTCCAGCTCTTTGTGGTTGTAGATCTCGCCGTTGACCGCCAGCACATGGGTGCGCTCGGGGTTGTAGAGCGGCTGGGCGCCATTGCCCGGGTCGACGATGGCCAGACGCTCGTGCACCAGAATGGCTTTGTCGGAGCTGTAAACGCCGGACCAGTCAGGCCCGCGGTGACGCAGTCGCTTGGACATCTCCAGCGCCGATTTGCGCAGGGCTACTGCATCGGACTTGATATCCAGAATGCCGAAAATTGAACACATTGGCGGTAATCCTCTTGATTTTTATATGAGCCCCCCACGTTTGGGCTCGAAATTCCATTTACATTCCTCGTCAGACACAATGCCTAGCGGAAAAACCTTTTGCAAGCGGGAAAACCGCAGAAAATCATGCCGTAAGCGTCAAGCGGATCAACAGGATAAGGGCTGCTGCAACAGGGCTGGGTGACGTGAACGTCAAGCAGAGGCGGGTTCGAAGATCACATAGACCTTGCGACAGGGGGTAAGGGTCTCCCACTCGCCGACAAAACCGGCGGGAATCACGAATTGATCGCCGGGTTTGAGGGCTAGCTGGCCGCCCAGACTGTCGTGGATCACCACATCCCCCTCCAGCAACTGGCAATACTCGTGCTCGGTGTAGTGGATGGCCCAGCGGCCAGGCTCGCAAGCCCAGAAGCCCACGTGAAACTGCTGGCTGGGGTCGGAGTAGTGGTTCCACACCGTTTGCGCCGGGTTGCCCGCTTTAATGCGCTCGGGGGCTGGCATCAGCGGGGTAGGGGCTACCTCGTGGCGGCCCGGCAAAATCCAGTCGTTGAGGGTCTTCATGGTGCCTCCTTGGCTTCTGCAGATAGGAACGCGGGGCCATCCCGGCCCCGCGTTTGTTCGTTTTATTAAACGAGGTTGTGCATAACTTAAACGATGCGTTCCTCCTTGCCAAGAGCCCTTGCCAAGGGCTGCTGGCCGACGACTCAAAGCGGCTGCAAGCGGCGGATCACATGGCGAGCAAAGCCGCTGCCCGCTTCGTTGTAGACGTTGAACACCGCATCCACCCCCTGCTCCTGCAAGGAGGCGATATCATCCTCGAAGCGGACGATGGCGGCGATCTTGCCGTTGAACCCGTGGCTGCGCAGCTTCTCGATGGCGTAGAGGTTACCCGAGTGGTGGGGCATCGCCAGCAGCACCAGATTGACCTGATTGGAGAGCAGCACCTTGTCCCAGAAGTCGGTATCGGTGGCATCCCCCTCGATGACGTTCATCCCCTGGGCTCGCAGGGTGGGCAGTTTCTCGCTGTCGTTCTCCACCCCGAGGATGACGTTGCCGTACTTGTTCTCCAGCTCGAAGTAGGCCCCCTGACCGATCCGTCCCATACCGAGGATGATCACCTCGGCATCGCCCAATTCGATGGGTCTGTCTTCCGGATGGAGGTTGCTCGCCTGTAGCCCCCGCAGCCAGTGGCCGATGCGGTGGTAAATGCGCTCGCTCTGGGCATTGAGCGGGGCAGAGATCATAAAGCTCGCCGCCAGTGCAAGCGAGACCGCAACCAGCCACTCGTGGGAGAGCCAGCCCGCCTTGGCGGCAATGGCGGCGACGATGAGGCCAAACTCCGAGAAGTTGGTGAGCGCCAGGGTCGAGAGCAGTGCGGTACGCACCCGCAGGTGGGCGCCGCTGTAGACCAGATAGTAGAGGACACTTTTGAGAGGCAGGGCCAGCACCAGCGCCAGTGCCAGCAACATGGTGTCGTGGGTCGGCAGGCCGTTGAGACCGATGGTGAGAAAAAAGCAGACCAGAAAGAGGTCTTTGAGGTTGAAGAGCGCCTTTGCAAGCCCCGCCGCAGCCGGATGAGAGGCGAGCAGCATGCCGATGATGAGGGCCCCCAGATCCGGCTTGAGGCCGACCACTTCAAAACCGGCAGCCCCGACCACCAGCGCCAAAAACACCCCGAACAGCACCTGCAGCTCGCCGTGCCCGGCCCGCTCCAGCAGCTTGAACAGCAGCGGGCGCAGCAGCGGCAATCCCAGTACCCAGAGCGCCCAGATACTGGGCCACTTGCCGCTGGAGAAGGCCAGAAACGCCACGGCGAACACATCCTGCATGACCAGCACCCCGATGGCGATGCGGGCGTAGAGGGCATTCATGTCGCTGCGATCTTCCAGCACCTTGACCGCAAAGACGGTGCTGGAGAAGGAGAGGGCAAAGCCCAGCAGCAGCGCCAGTTTCCAGTCCAGCGACAGGGCAAGTTCAAGCCCCAGTCCCTTGCAGACCAGCAGCACTACGGTAAAGAGCAGGGTGGAGAGCAGCAGGTGCAGGCTGGTGGTGCCCCACACATCGCGCCGCATCAGGGTTTTGATATTGAGCTTGAGGCCGATGGTGAACAGCAGCAGGGTGACGCCGAGATCGGCCACCTCGCTTAGGGCGGGGGTATTTTCATATCCCATGCCGTTGAGGATAAAACCGGCGGCCAGGAAGCCGAGCAGGGGGGGCAGGCCAATCAGATTGACTACCATGCCGCAGCCAAAGGCCACGGCGATCAGAATGGGTTCCATAACAATCCTGCAAGGGCAGGAGAGACCTGCCCTGTTTAACGCTTGGGTGGTGATTAGACGATATCGATGTCAACCACGGAGTCGAAGATGTGATTCGGCCGAAACGGCATGCGGTCTATATCGGCGACCTTGCTCACCCCGGAGAGCACCAGCACCGTCTCGAGACCGGCCTGAAAGCCCGCCAGAATGTCGGTGCGCAGGTTGTCGCCGATGATGATGGTGTCGTCGGAGTGGGCCTCCATCCGGTTGAGCGCCGCACGGATGATCCAGGCGCTCGGCTTGCCGACATAGAACGGCTTCTTGCCGGTCATCCGCTCGATGGGGGCGCACAGGGCGCCGCAGGCCGGGTGCATCATGGGGCCGTGGGTATCGGGGTTGGTGGCGATAAAGCGGGCCCCCTGATCGACGAACTTGGCCCCCTGTTGCATCATGGTCCAGTTGTAGTTGCGGGTCTCGCCCACCACCACGAAGTCCGGGTCGATATCGGTGATGGTGAAACCGGCCTTGTAGAGCTCGTGGGTCAGTGCCCCTTCACCGATCACATACGCCTTCTTGCCATCCTGTCGCTTGAGAAAGTCGGCGGTACCCATGGCGGAGGTGTAGAAGCACTCCTCCGGCACTTCGATACCTGCGGAACGGAAGCGGTTTTGCAGATCTTTCTGGGTCTGGGCCGGGTAGTTGGTGAGGAACAAGAGCTTGCTGCCCTGCTCCAGCAGGCGATGGACGAAACGGTCGGCACCGGGGATGAGATCGTTGTTGTGCAGGATGACACCGTCGATATCGCAGATGACGTTCTTCTTCATGAAAACTCCTTGTCAGGGCGCAGGCGAGCCGCCAATCGTTAAGATGTTCAATCATTTATGATTTTTGTGACGCCATTATAAGTCTGTTTGATGACAAGTCTCCCCTGTCTCGCCACTTCGGTGCACAATAAAGCTGCCGTCGGGTCAGTCTGGTGGAGGGGCTGACGCCGGATCACTTTGCTGATGGAGCCGTCGCTATGGACACCCCGATTCCCAAGCCAGTCACCCCCGAACACCTCACCGCCGCGCAATTTATCGCCGGACTGCCGAAACTGGAGCTGCACCTGCATATCGAGGGCAGCCTCGAACCCGAGCTGATGTTTGAGCTGGGCCGCCGCAACGGTGTGCCATTGCCCTGGCCCGACGTGGCCAGCGTGCGCGCCGCCTATGACTTTGACTGCCTGCAATCCTTTCTCGACCTCTACTATCGCGGCGCCAGCGTGCTGGTGACCGAGCAGGACTTCTTCGACCTCACCTGGGCTTATCTTGAGCGGTGCGCTGCCGACAAGGTGGTGCATGTGGAGATCTTCTTCGACCCGCAGACCCACACCGCCCGCGGTATCCCCTTTGCTACTGTGCTGGGCGGTATCGAGCGGGCGCTGCAGAGCGGGGAGAAGGAGTTTGGCATCAGCTGGCGGCTGATCATGAGCTTTTTGCGCCACCTCAGCGAGGATGAAGCGTTCGCTACGTTGGCAGAGGCTGAGACCTTCCTGTCACGCATTCACGGCATCGGCCTTGACTCGGGGGAGAAGGGTAATCCGCCAACCAAGTTTGCCCGGATTTTTGCCAAATGCCGCGAGCTGGGGCTGCCGGTGGTGGCCCACGCAGGTGAAGAGGGCCCTGCCGACTACATCTGGCAGGCGATCAACGAGCTGAAGGTATGCCGCATCGATCACGGGGTGCGCTCGGCCGACGATCCCGAGCTGCTGCGCTATCTGGCGGATACCCGCTTGCCGCTCACCGTATGCCCCCTCTCCAACACCCGGCTCAAGGTGTTCGGCAATATGGCCCAGCACAATGTGTTGCGGCTGCTGGAGCAGGGGCTCTGCGTCACCATCAACTCGGACGATCCCGCCTACTTTGGCGGCTATATGAATGCCAACTTTGCGGCGCTGGCCGATGGCCTTGGCGCGACCATGAGCCAGCTCTGCCGCTTGTCGCTCAATGCCGTTGAGGCGAGCTGGCTGTCTCTGGCCGACAAAGCACGGCTGACCCGTGAGATCCGCAGTTATGCCGCGACTCACGGGGTGATCTTGCACTGAGTCAGGCGCCAATGAAGTCGAGATGACATGCACTATATAAAGAGAGGCCCGCCATTACTGGCGGGCCTCTCTTATTTCAAAGACTGGTGTGGTTATCGGGAAAGGTCAGCGTTATGCCACTCGCACCAGAAACTTCTCGCCCTGTCCTTCACGCTTGAAGCGCTCGAGCAGGGTGGGCAGCGCCTCGAAATTGCCGACCATCAGCGGCGGCAGGGTCAGCTCGCCGCTCGCCATCTGCTCCATCATGGCAACACCGGCGGCCACCAGTCGGCTCCACTGCTTGTCGGTGCCAAAGGCGTGCTGGGCGCCCAGCGCAATCTCGTGCAACGAATGGCAATGGGCAAAGGCGGGCAGCGGATTGTGCGGGATGCGCCCGAGCACAGTCACCATATGGCCGTAGTAGCCAAGGGCTGGCAGCAGGCTCTCTGCCTGTTGGCTGGAGACCAGATCAATGATCCCCTCGAACGGCTCGTTGCCGTTGGCGGCCTGCAAGGTGGCCAGCCAGTCGGGATCCCGATAATCGGCTACACCCTGCACACCGATCTGTTTGAGCCAGTGATGGTGGCGTGGACTGACGCTGGCAAAGACCCGCGCTCCCTGTTTAAGGGCGAGCTGCACTGCAAAGCGACCCACACTGCTACCGGCACCGGTAATGAGCAGCGCTTCCCCGTGCAGGCGCGGCAGCTTGGCCAGAGCCTGCCAGGCGGTGAGGCCTGGGCAGGGCAGGGCGGCGGCCGCCTCGTCACTCAGGGCATCGGGTACCGGCAGCAGCGCGCGGGCGGGCACTCTGGTGTGACGGGCAAAGCTGCCGTGGTGGCGCAGGTCGGTGTGATAGGCGACCCGGGCACCGAGGCGCAGATGGCTGACGTTGGTGCCGAGGGCCACGATAGTGCCCATGCCATCGACACCGGGCACCTGACCATCCTGCCAGTTGGAGTGGCCGTATTCGATCAGCTTCCAGTCCACGGGATTGAAGGCGATGACCCGGTTGGCCACCAGCACCTCGTCAGGAGCGAGCGGTGTCAGGGGCAGCGCGGCGAGGGTAAGCTGGGTCGGTTCACCGGGGGCATGCCAGCACCAGGCTTGGGTGTGATCCATGATGACTCCTTGTAAAAGCGAGGGGAGATAGCAACGAGATCTTTGCAACAGCAAGGCCGTGAAACTGCCACTGCTGCGAATGGGCAACAATACGGCAGGCCCCAATCTGTGGGGCCTGCGTTACGTGGCCGGTTGGCCATGGGCAATCAGCGGCTGGCCGCTGCGTCGTCAGCCTGATAGACGGGGTAGTCGGTCAGCCCCTTCTCGCCGCCGCCAAACAGGGTTGCCGGATCGTGGGGGGCCAGCGGATAGCCGTGGCGCAGCCGGTTCGGCAGGTCCGGATTGGCGATGAAGGGGCGGCCAAAACCAATCATGTCGGCCCAGCCCGCGTCGAGGGCGGCACGAGCACGCTCCCCGTCATATTTACCGGCATAGATCAGGGTGTTGGGGAAGGCATCCCGCAGGCCCTGCTTGAAGTTCTCCGGCATCAGGGGAGCATCGTCCCAGTCCGCCTCGGCGATGTGCAGGTAGACCACGTTGAGCTGGCCAAGCAGGCGGGCGGCCGCCAGATAGGTCTCCTGCGGGTTTGCATCCACTGTGCCGTTGAGGGTGGTGAGCGGCGCAAGACGCACCCCGACCCGGTCGGCCCCGATTTCACTACTGACCGCCTCGGTCACCTCTTTGAGGAAGCGCAGCCGGTTTTCCAGCGATCCGCCGTAACTGTCGGTGCGGGCGTTGGATTCGGAGTCGAGGAACTGGTTGATCAGATAACCGTTGGCGGCATGCAGCTCGATGCCGTCAAAACCGGCGCTGATGGCGTTGCGAGCCGCCTGACGGAACTGGCCCACTACCGCATCGATATCGGTCTGGGTCATGGCGCGCGGGGTGACGGTCTCGACAAAGCCCGGCGCATCGCTGCCGTTATCGACGAACACCTTGACGCCCACTGCGGGCAGAGCTGAAGCGGAGATGGGTTGGGCACCGCCGATGTTGTCCGGATGGGTGACCCGGCCCACGTGCCAGAGCTGGGCGAAGATGGTGCCCCCCTTGGCGTGCACGGCATCGGTCACAAGCTTCCAGCCAGCGATCTGCTCGGCGCTGTAAATCCCCGGCGTCCAGGCATAGCCCTTGCCCATGGGGTCGATTGGGGTGCCTTCACTGATGATCAGACCCGCCTCGGCGCGCTGGGCGTAGTAGTTCGCCATCATGGCGTTGGCCACATCACCCGGCTGACTGGCACGGGAACGGGTCATGGGGGGCATGACGATGCGGTTGGCAAGGTGCAACTGACCGAGGCGCAGCGGGCAGAACAGGTGATCGTGGCTCATCTTGAGTTCCTCATGGTGGAAGTGAGGCCACTTTATGCCGCTATCTTGTTGTGAAAAAGAGGGGTAATTGCACAAGAGAATTGCGCGTGATGCAGTAATCAGCGCACACCATCAGGAAATAAGGCGTCGAAGCATAAAAAAGAGGGCCATCTGGCCCTCTTCTGCTCTCTGTTGGTGACGGGGTCAAGCGGTGGCAGGCATCACCTTCACCCGCTCGATACGCCGCTCGCTCACTTCGATCACCTCGAAGTTGAGTTGCTGCAGTTGCAGTTGCTGGCCCGGAGTGGGCAGGGTGCCGAAGTGGGAGAGTAGCATGCCCGCCAGGGTCACATACTCGTCGCTCTCGCTCACCAGCCCCTCGTGTTCCAGCACCTGTTCCACATGGTGGATGTTGGTGCTGCCGTTGATGAGCCAGCCTTCACCATCGCGCACGATATCAGGGGTTTCGTCCTCGTCTGGCAGCTCGCCGACGATGGCCTCCAGCAGATCGTGGGTGGTGACCAGCCCCTGGATCACGCCAAACTCGTCGGAGACCAGAATCAGGCTCCCCTTGGCTTTGCGCAGTTCCGCCAGCAGGCGGATCACGTTGATGGTCTGCGGCACGATAATGGGGTCATTTTGTTTGGCCAGTTCGCTTAAGGATTGTCCTTCGTTCAAGGCAAACAGCAGGTCGCGCGCCTTGACCACCCCGACTACCTCGTCCAGATCCCCGTCACAAATGGGGAACAGGCTGTGGGGCTCGCGCTGCAACAGGGCTCGGATCTCGTTGCTGGAGTCATTGATATCGATCCAGGCCACCTCGGAGCGCGGAGTCATGATGGTGCGGATGGAGCGTTCGGCCAGCGACAGCACCCCCGTCACCATGTAGCGTTCCTCTTCCCCAAAGCTCACCGGCTCGGTGGTCGGTGCATCCATATCGTCATCCGGTTGATCCTGATAGGCCTTGCTGCCCATTAACTTGAAGATGGCGGCAGTGGTCCGCTCCCGTAGTGGCATTCTGGCTTCGTGACGCATGGCACTGCGCTGGGCCAGCTGGTTGAAAAACTCGATCAGCACCGAGAAGCCGATGGCTGCGTAGAGGTAGCCCTTCGGAATATGGAAACCGAACCCTTCCGCCACCAGGCTGAAGCCGATCATCAGCAGGAAGCTCAGGCAGAGCACTACCACAGTCGGGTGGGCGTTGACGAAGCGGGTCAGTGGCTTGGAGGCGAGCACCATGACCACCATGGCGATGGTCACGGCGGCCATCATGACGCCAAGGTGTTCCACCATGCCGACGGCGGTGATGATGGAGTCCAGCGAGAAGACCGCATCGAGCACCAGAATTTGGGCGATCACCACGCCGAAGCTGGCGTAGACACCGACTGGGCCGTCATCCTGGGGTTTGGCTTCCAGCCGCTCGTGCAGCTCGGAGGTAGCCTTGAACAGCAGGAACAGGCCACCTCCCATCAGGATCAGGTCCCGACCTGAGAAGGGGTGATCCCACAGGTGCAAAATCGGAGTGGTGAGGGTGACCAGCCATGACATGACACTCAAGAGGCCAAGGCGCATCAGCAGCGCCAGCGACAAGCCGATGACGCGTGCCTTGTCCCGCTGGGCGGGAGGCAGTTTTTTCACCAGAATGGCGATAAAGACCAGGTTGTCGATCCCCAGCACGATTTCCAGAATGATCAGGGTAAACAGACCGATCCAGATATGGGGATCCAGCAGCAATTCCATTGTATGACCTCAATAAAAACAGACAGAGCAGAGAGTGATCACGGCGCGCGATGGCCGCAGTAACAGCAAGGCAAAGGTGTTATTCAGAGGCGCTGATTAAGCAGAAAAAGATAGGCTTTGACAGAGAGAGACGAAGGGCAACTTCGGGGATTGTCCATGATGGGCAATAAAACCTCGGGTGAAAAATGAGCCCTGATGATAGCGGCTGGCGCCAATTTGGCAAGAGCAGCGTCAGCGAGGCGTGATGGGGTTGTGATGCGACAGGGGGAGGCAGCGGTGCCGCTCTCCCCCGTGCGGTCGTTACAACCAGCGCTTTTCGCGGGTGAAACAGACCGACAGCCAGGCATCGCCCAGGGTGTCGCCAAGGCGAGACCAGAGCTCCTGACGCAGGGCATCCTGACGTTCGACGGGCCACTCCTGACCCGGCGCCACCAGAATGTTCAATTCCAGATCGAAGCGGCGACCGCTTTTGGCCAGATGGCTGTAGCACTCGATGCCGTGGCGCTGGCGCAGCGCCTCGATCTCCTGCTCGACTTGCCGTGGCACATCTCCCTTGGGGGCGATCTTCAACACTTCCCGCAGGTTGCGACCGAGCACCTTGATGGGAATGAGAGTGGCGCAGAGGGCCAGCAGCGAGACCAGCACCGGGTCTATGTAGCGGTTGTATTGGCCGTAGCCGATGGCATCGAGGCCGATGGCGACTACGAAACCGATAAGCAGGGTGGCGCTGAGCAGTGTATCCACCAGCCACTCCTTGGAGTCGACCCGCACCAGCTCGGAGTCTACCTGTTCGGCAACCTGGGCTTCGATGCGATAGATGATGGCGCAGAAAAAGGTGGAGACGGCGGCATAGATAAGGGCGTGGCCGAGATCGATCTCTCGTCCGCCATCTAGCAGGGTGGTGATGCCGCTATAGAGAGCGCCAAGGCAGAGCAGCAGAATAATGGTGCCATTGATGACGTTGGTGATGGGCTCGAAGTGGGCGTAGCCATACTGGAAGCGCGCATCGGAAGGGCGGGTAACGAGATAGGCAGTGACCAGACCGAGGCCTGTCATGCCCATGCTGAACAGGGTGAAGATACCATCGAGCATGATGGCGTTGGAACCGACGAAGAGGCCGTAGCCGATGCCGAAGATGGCAAAGGTGATGCAACCGAACAGCGACAGGGTAAGCGCCTGTTTTTCGGTGGTGACCAGCGTACTGATAACATGGCTGTGGTGAGCCATAAAAGTCCTCCTTTCAAATGGTGAATATTGCCAAGCGCAAGCGGTTTTCTAGCTGATATACTGCCCGCTCACATGTGAGCGGACTGGCCTGATTGCCATTGACAGGCGGCTGGCCAGTCGTAGTCGCCGGGGTGCCGGCATCAAGCAAAATAAGGGAACAAGGATTCATGATCCCGAGACTCGATTACCAGGACAGTTTGTCACCCACAACCCTGTCGTTCCTAGAGTTGCTAGGGCGCAGCGCCTTTCGTGGTGATATCGAAAAGTCTTATGCAAGCCGGTTGGCGATGGCGACGGATAACAGCGTCTATCAGGTAGTACCTCAGGCGGTTCTCTATCCGCGCAGTGCGGACGACATAGCAGCAATGCTCAAGCTGGCCGCAGAGCCGGCGTTCGCCTCCTTGAGTTTTTTCCCTCGCGGTGGCGGTACCGGCACCAATGGCCAGTCATTGGGCGGCGGCATTATCGTCGATCTCTCCCGTTATATGAACCAGATCATGGAAATTAATCTGGAAGAGGGGTGGGTGCGTGCCCAGGCCGGGGTGGTGAAAGACCAGCTCAACGCCTATCTCAAGCCCCATGGCTACTTCTTCTCGCCGGATCTTTCCACCTCCAACCGCGCCACCTTAGGGGGCATGATCAACACCGACGCCTCGGGGCAGGGGTCCCTCGTTTACGGTAAAACCTCGGATCACGTGCTGGGTCTCAAGGCGGTGCTGGAGAACGGTGACATCATGGCCACCGAGCCGCTGACCGGTGAGCGACTGGCCGACAAGCTGGCGCTGGAGAATCGGGAAGGGGAGATCTATCGCACCCTCTATCGCATCGGCAAGGAGCGTCGCGCCGACATCGAGGCGACCTTCCCCAAGCTCAATCGCTTTCTGACCGGTTACGATCTCAAGCACCTCTATCAACCCGATACCGACACGCTGGATGTGAGTCGGGTGCTGTGCGGCTCGGAAGGATCCTTGGGCTTTATCACCGAGGCCAAACTAAATATCACCCCCATCCCGCGCTACCGTACGCTCGTGAACGTCAAGTACGACAGCTTTCCTTCGGCTCTGCGCAACGCCCCCTTTATGGTGCAGGCGCAAGCGCTGTCGGTGGAGACGGTGGACTCCCGGGTGCTTGGGCTGGCCCGTGCCGACATCATCTGGCATTCGGTGAAAGAACTTATTCAGGATGTGCCCGGCAAGGATCTGCAGGGGCTCAACATCGTCGAGTTTGCCGATACCGACGAGGCAGAACACAAGGCCAAGGTGGCGGAGCTCTGCCGCCGTATCGACGACCTGCTGGCCAAGGGCGAGGCGGGGATCATCGGCTATCAGGTGTGTGACCACCTGCCGAGCATCGAGACCATCTACACCATGCGCAAGAAGTCGGTGGGGCTGCTGGGCAACGCTGAAGGACGCAAGAAGCCGGTCGCCTTCACCGAAGATACCGCCGTGCCGCCAGAGTCACTGGCCGATTTCATCATGGAGTTTCGTGCCCTGCTCGACGCCCACGGCCTCGACTACGGCATGTTTGGCCACGTCGATGCCGGTGTGCTGCACGTGCGCCCTGCGCTGGACTTGTGCGATCCCGAGCAGGAGGTGCTGCTGCGCCGCATCTCCGATCAGGTGGTGGCGCTCACCGCCAAATATGGCGGCCTGATGTGGGGCGAGCACGGCAAGGGCTTTCGTTCCGAATACAGCCCCGCCTTCTTTGGCGAGCTGTGGGAAGAGCTGCAGCGGGTCAAGGGGACGTTCGACCCGGCTAACCGCATCAACCCGGGCAAGATCTGTATCCCCTACGGTAGCGGCGCCGAGCTGGTGTCGGTGGATGGCCCCAAGCGCGGCAAGTATGACCGCCAGATCCCGCTCGCGGTGCGCACCAGCTACACCCGCGCCATGGATTGCAACGGCAATGGTCTCTGTTTCACCTTCGAGACCGACTCCCCCATGTGCCCCTCGGTCAAGATCAGCCGCGATCGCCGCCACTCCCCCAAGGGGCGGGCGGGCCTGATGCGTGAATGGTTGCGTCAGCTGGCGGAGCAGGGCTTCGATCCGTTGGCGGAAGAGGTGGCACTGCAATCCGGTGGTGTGCGCTTCAAACAGCTGGTGGACAAGGTGCGCAACAGCTGGGCCAAACAGCGCGGCGAGTATGATTTCTCCCACGAGGTGATGGAGGCGATGGCTGGCTGTCTGGCCTGCAAGGCGTGCACCAGCCAGTGCCCGATCAAGGTGGATGTGCCCGATTTTCGCGCCCGCTTTATGCAGCTTTACCACGGCCGCTACCTGCGTGCGCCGAAGGATTACTTCGTCGGCACGGTGGAGAGCTATGCGCCGTTGCTTGCCAAGGCGCCGAAGCTGGTCAACTTCTTCCTCGAAAAAGAGTGGGCCCAGAAGGCGACCGAGAAGAGTATCGGCATGGTGGATGTGCCGCTGCTCTCGGTGCCGACCCTGGCCGAGAGCCTGCACGATAACCGCGCCCGCTATTTTGATCTGCCGGGACTGGAGCGGATGAGTGCCGAGCAGCGCAAGCAGGTAGTGCTCATCGTGCAGGATCCCTTCACCAGTTATTACGATGCCCCCGTGGTGCGCGACCTGGTGAAACTGGCCAGCAAGCTCGGCTTCCAGCCCTATCTGCTGCCCTTTAAACCCAACGGCAAGCCCCAGCATATCAAGGGGTTCCTGCGCGCCTTTGCCCGCACCGCCGCCAACAGCGCCCAGTTCCTCAACAAGGTGGCGGCGCTTGGCATTCCCATGGTGGGGGTGGATCCGGCCATGGTGCTCTGCTATCGCGACGAGTATGCCAAGGCGCTGGGGTCGGCCCGCGGTGATTTTCAGGTGTTGTTGCCGCAGGAGTGGCTGCTCTCGCTGCCGGCAGATCAACTGCCTGCTAGCGCCAACAAGACCAAGATCGAGGAGGGGAGTGAGCCCTGGTATCTCTTTGCCCACTGCACCGAGAAGACCGCCAAGCCCTCCACTCACGGTGACTGGAGCACCCTGTTTGGCCGCTTCGGGGCCAGCTTGCAGCCGGTCTCTGTGGGTTGCTGCGGTATGGCGGGCACCTATGGTCACGACGTCAAACAGGTGGAGAACTCCAAGGGGATCTATGGACTGAGCTGGGCTGAGCCACTCGCGCACCTGCCCAAAGCGCGCTGTCTGGCGACCGGCTATTCGTGCCGCAGTCAGGTCAAACGGATGGAGGGGGAAAAGCTCAAACATCCATTGCAAGCCCTGCTGGAGCTGCTCTGATGCTGACGTTCCCCAAGCGGTTTCGGGTGCCGAAGGCCTATCGGCATCCACGTTTCTTGCTGTTACCCGCCACTCCCTCTCAGGCGGTGGTGGAGTTTGTCGCCATGTTGCGCGAGCGCGAGCAGCTCCATCAGCTGTTTCGCCCGAACGATCTCTGGCCCTCGGCCAATTTCAGCCTGAGCCAGCACGAAAGGGATCTGGAGTGGCAGCAGTCGGAGTTTCTGGCCAAGCGCTCCTTTGCCTATGGCCTCTGGAGCCCGGATCGGGAGCCGCAATTTTGGGGTGGGGTTTATCTCTACCCCTCGGTGTTGCCAGAGGTAGCGGTGGAGCTCTTCTTCTGGAAGGTGGCCGAGGCGCCCATCGCGGATGAGGAGCTGGAGACGCAGTTGCGCGAGTGGCTCGCCAGTGTGTGGCAGTGGCCAGAACCCCGCCTGCCGGGACGAGATGTGCCCTGGGCTGAGTGGCCCGGCGTTACCTACCCTTGGTGACATCCCGCTTAAGGGCATGATTGTGTAACATGCAGCTCCGGGTCGGGGCTGCGTTGTTACCACGTCACCTGATAACCAACAACTCATATAACAGAACCATGTTGCCGATGGAGGGCGTTTCACTCATATCGGTATGCATTCATCGCTTACATAAGGAGTCTGCTCGCAATGAGTCACGATATTGCGCACATCTGGCGTAAACCCATGAGTCTGGAGGGCCTCAACGCCACCTCTCGCAACACCCTGATGGCCCACCTCGATATCATCTACACCGCTTTTGGCCCCGACTGGTTGGAAGCGACCATGCCGGTGGATCACCGCACCCACCAGCCCCTTGGCATGCTGCATGGTGGTGCGTCCGTGGTGCTGGCGGAGACGCTTGGGTCGCTGGCGGCCAATATGGCGGTGGGGCCAGATAGCTACTGTGTGGGGTTGGAGGTGAATGCCAACCATCTGCGAGCCAAGCGGGAAGGAGTGGTGACCGGGCGTTGCGCGCCGCTCCATCTGGGAGCAACAACCCAGGTGTGGCAGATTGAAATTCGGGACGAACGTGAGCGTTTATTGTGCACCAGCCGACTGACCATGGCGGTGCTCAAACACAAGCGGGGCAAGGACTCCAGCGAGGAGTGATCTGCAATAACGCACTATGAGTGCAAAATAAGCAAGCCATACTCGCCAGATCCCTCTATAATTGCCAACGTCTTGAGAGGCTTATCACATTTTTCAAGACAGCAGAACAAAGTGGCGCTATAATCGCCGCCTTTTTGCTATTCCGCGGTGTTAGCCGCCTGCCTTAATCTGGAAGAATCTATGTCTGATACCGAACAACTGCCCCTTTTTAGTGAGCTTGGACTGGCCGCGCCTGTATTGAAAGCGCTGCAGGACGTGGGCTATGAGCGCCCGTCACCGATCCAGGCCGCAGCAATTCCCCACCTGATGGCGGGACACGATCTGCTGGGGCAGGCGCAAACCGGTACAGGGAAGACCGCTGCTTTTGCCTTGCCTCTGTTGTCTCGTCTGGAAGCTGGTAACCGCAACACCCAGATCCTGGTGCTGGCGCCTACCCGCGAACTGGCGCTGCAGGTGGCTGAAGCGTGCCAACGCTATGCACACCACATGCCTGATTTCCACGTGCTGCCGATCTACGGTGGTGCCTCCTACGAAACCCAGACCCGCGCCCTGCGTCGTGGTGCCCAGGTTGTCGTCGGTACTCCGGGCCGCGTGATGGATCTGATCCGTCGCAAGAACTTGGATCTCTCCGGCCTGAAAGCTCTGGTACTGGACGAAGCTGATGAAATGCTGCGTATGGGCTTCATCGACGACGTGGACTGGATCATGGAGCAGTGCCCGAGCTCTCGTCAGGTTGCTCTGTTCTCTGCCACCATGCCGGAGCAGATCCGTCGCGTGGCCCAGAAGCACCTGAAGCAGCCCAAAGAGATCAAGATCGCCTCCAAGACTGCTACCGCTACCACTATTCGCCAGCGTTACTGGCAGGTAACCGGTCTGCACAAGCTGGACGCCATGACCCGCCTGCTGGAAGTGGAATCCTACGAAGCCCTGCTGGTATTCGTACGTACCAAGAACGCTGCCGAAGAGCTGGCTGGCAAGCTGGCCGCACGTGGCCACGCCTGTGAAGCGCTGCACGGTGACATCCCGCAGAAGCTGCGTGAGCGTACCGTTGACAAGCTGCGTCAGGGCCAGCTGGACATCCTGATCGCCACCGACGTGGTTGCCCGTGGTCTGGACGTTGAGCGTATCACCCACGTAGTGAACTACGACATTCCGTACGACACCGAATCCTACGTTCACCGTATCGGCCGTACCGGTCGTGCCGGTCGCAAGGGCGAGGCCATCCTGTTCGTGGCTCCGCGCGAGCGCCGCATGCTGCGCGCCATCGAGCACGCAACCCGTCAGGCCATCGAGCCGATGAAGATGCCGAGCACCGAGGACATCAACCAGCATCGTCTGGCCAAGTTCAAAGAGCGCATCCGCGAAACCATGATGGGCGAAGAGCTCGAGATCTACCACAACCTGGTAAACGAGCTGATCGAAGAAGATTCTGCCGATCCGCTGGAGCTGGCTGCCGCACTGGCCAAGCTGGTACAGGGCGACCAACCGCTGCTGCTGGATGACTCCATCCCGGATCCGCTGTTCAACAACAGCAACGATCGTGGTGGCTTCGAGCGTCGTGACTTCAACGATCGCGGCGGTCGTGACTTCGGTGACCGTGGCGATCGTCCGGCCCGTCGCATGCCGTCCCTGGAGCCGCGTCCGCTGAAAGACAACCCGGATGTGGAGATGGAGCGTTACCGCGTAGACGTGGGTGCCCATCACGGTGTCAAGCCGGGCCAGATCGTGGGCGCCATCGCCAACGAAGCGAACATCGAGAGCCGCTTCATCGGCAACATCGACATCGCTGACGACTTCTCCACCGTTGACCTGCCCAAAGGCATTAGCGCCGATGTGCTGGAAGTGATCAAGAAAGCCCGTGTTTGCCAGCGTCCGCTGCAGATCACTCGCTACACCGAGGTGCCGGCCGGTGGCAACACCAGCAGCCGTCCGCCGCGCGGTGATCGTCCGTTCCGTGGCGACCGTCCTTTCAACAAGGATCGCCGTCCGCAGGGTGACCGTCCGTTCAACAAGGATCGCCGCGAAGGTGGTTTCAACAAAGATCGCAAATTCGGTGGCAAGCGCCGCGAAAGCTGATTGCTGATCCCGTTATGAAGAAGGCCGCTCATTGAGCGGCCTTTTTTTGTGCCAGCCTCTCGCGAGGCGGTAAGGTGCTGGTGCGCCGAGGATAACAGGAAAACTGTGCTCAGAGCCTTGTGGTGAGCGCTCAGGCTGCCATAAAGCTGTCATGCTGAGGAGATAGATGACGCCGACGTGGCATGCCTCACCATCGCCCTGAGGGTGGTTTGCTGGGTACCCGTCGCTGAGCGTTAGAAAAGGGGGGCATGCCGGCTAATGACACAACGGCGATGAGCAAGCCCATGCCCAACCAGCTGCTCCATGGGAAGTGCCGGGGAGGTGTTGCTCATACAGGCGATGGTCTGGCGAGAGTGCTCACCTGTTTATGTCGTTGTTGCAGTTGTCGGCACCGATGTTTGTGTTTTCCGGAAAGCAAAAAACCGACCATGAGGTCGGTTTTTTAATTTGGCGGTGAGGGAGGGATTCGAACCCTCGATACGTTGCCGTATACACACTTTCCAGGCGTGCTCCTTCAGCCACTCGGACACCTCACCAAATTTTCGTTCGCTGCGCTGTTGCGCTGGAACGGGGCGTAATTTAGGGGAAAGGGCTGTGTGGGTCAACCTCTTTTCCCCTTATTTTTCATAATCTTTTCCGAATGCCTAACCCTTGTGCAGAATGCCGGTTTTTTAAACCGGATCAGGGCTTGTCGAGGATGATCAGACTGTCCGGCAGCTCGTTTTGATCCCGGGTGGCCGGGAAGGCGTCGGTCAGAATGGCGCTAACGCGCTCCACGCACTCCAGAAAACCCTGTTCGATCTCCTTGTTGCGCACGCGCGCCACGAAGTCGTCGATGATCTCCTGCCACTGGCCGTTGTCGATATGCTGGGCGATGCCGTCATCCACCAGTATTTCTACATAGTGCTCGGCGACCGAGACGAAGATCAGCACCCCGAGCCGGTCGCGGGTGCGGTGCAGCCCTTGCTCGACAAATTGCAGGCGAGCCATCAGGGCCGCCCGGTGCTGGCGCACCTTTTTCGGGATGAGCCGCATCTTGATGGGGGTCCAGTGGAACAGCAGGCTCAGCAGCAGCCAGACCGACCACTGCACCAGCAGGATTTCGTACCAGCCGAGCCAGAAGCCGAGCTGGAACACCAGCAGCGGGGTGAGCATCGCCAGCAGCGCCGCCCAGAGGGTGGGAATGTAGCGATAGCCATCGCTGGCCGGGGCCAGCACGGTGACCAGTTCAGCATCAGTCTCTAGCTCCGCTTCGCGCACCTTTGCCTGAAGCGTGTGGAAGAACTGTTTAGAAATCATGATTTGTCTCTTTACTCCTGTTACCAGCCACCGGAGGCTCCGCCGCCGCCAAAACTGCCGCCGCCACCGCTGAATCCGCCGCCGGAGCGACCACCAAAGGAGCCGGCACCCAATCCACCAGCCATATAGGCCGACCGACGTCGTCCTCCCGGCCCACCGCCACCACCCCCGCGCAGGTTGTGGAGCACGATCATCGCAATCACCACCAGAATAAACAGCCAGGGGCCGCCACCGTTGTCACTCTTTGGCTGCTCGACCGGCTGATATTCTCCGGCGAGTGCCTTCATGATGCTCTGGCTGCCCGCCATGATCCCGGCCACCATATCGCCGCGCTTGAAGGCGGGCAGGATGCGGCCATGGATGATGTTGGCGGCGATGGCGTCGGGCAGGGCGCCTTCCAGCCCATATCCCACCTCGATCCGCACCTTGCGCTCATCCTGGGCGATCAGCAACAGCACGCCATTGTTTTTGCCTTTCTGGCCGATCCCCCAGTGGCGACCGAGCTGGTAGCCGTACTCCTCGATAGTCTCCCCATCGAGGCTGTCGACAGAGACCACCACCAGCTGGATGCCGCTGCGTTTTTCAAAGGCCGCCAGTTGCTGGGTCAGTTGATGGGCCTGTTTGCGGGACATCAGACTGGCTTCATCCACAACCCGTCCGCTCAGCGTCGGGAAGTCGGGTGCCGCTTGCAGGGCACTGGCCCAGAGCAGCAGACAGGGAAGAAACCAGCGCAGCATCATCTTCATTGGAAGCTGACCTTGGGCGCCTCATCGGCACCGGGTTTGGCACTGAAACTGGGTTTGGCTTCCAGATCCGAGTAGAGCAGCTTGGACCAGATAACGCCGGGGAAGGTGCGGATCTCGGTATTAAACTGGCGCACCGCCTCGATATAGTCGCGGCGTGCCACCGAGATGCGGTTCTCGGTTCCTTCCAGTTGAGCCTGCAGGGCAAGGAACTGCTGATCCGCTTTCAGCTCGGGGTAGCGTTCTACCACCACCATCAGGCGGGAGAGGGCGCTGGAGAGCTGGTTCTGCGCCGCTTCAAACTCCTTGAGCTGGGCAGGATCGCTCACCTGCACGCTGCCGACCCGGGCACGGGCATCGGTGACCGCCTTGAGGGTCTCCTGCTCATGGCTGGCGTAGCCCTTGACGGTTGCCACCAGATTGGGAATGAGATCGGCACGGCGCTGATACTGGTTTTCCACCTGCCCCCAGCTCGCCTTGACCTGCTCATCCAGGGTCGGAATGTTGTTCATGCCGCAGCCGGTCAGGCCGAGCAGCAGGGTCAGGGTCAACAGGCTCTGCGTGGTTCTGCGCCAGAGTGATGTGGCCATCTTGTTGTTCTCCTTTGATATTTCGAGTCGATACTGCGCCATGGATGGTGTACTACCAAGAGTGCATCACCATACCAGCTTGGGGTCAGTTGCCACAACGCGCAGGTAGCTCAGGTCGCTTGTTGATGCCTGAGACCTTGGGCAACTGGGGCTTGTCTTTTAGCCAGGAGGCCAGCTCTTCCCCACAGCCATTGCCGGGCGGAATGGGAGCCTGGGGTTCACAATCGGGGCTGCCCACCGGGCAGCGCAGCCGCACGTGGAAGTGGCTGAAGTGGCCCACCCAGGGGCGTAGCTTGGCGACCCAGGGTTCGTTACCAGCCTGTTGGCAGACCGCGGATTTGATCACCGGATTGACGAAGATGCGGGCCACCTCGGGTTTGCTGGCCGCAAGCCGCAGCAGGGTGAGCTGCTGGGGGCCAAAGCGGCCCGGTAACATCTTGTAGCTGGGTTCGTCGATCAGCGCCCACTCCTTGGGGGCATCCTGCTCCCATTTGCTGATGGGGCGGTTGGCCATGCGAAACCAGATATCGGCATCAAGTCCGGTCTGATGGCTGCGATGGCCGGAGGTAAAGGGGCCGCCACGGGCCATCGCCAGATCGGCGATATAGAGATCCGGCAGCCCGGCCATGCGGGTCTGGTTGGCCAGCGCTTGCAGATAGTGGATGAGGTCGGGGTGGCCGTAGTAGCGTAGCCGCTTGGTGCGGATCACCTGATAACCCGGCCCTTCGAGGGGCAGGGATACGCCGTTTTTCAGGCAACCGGCGGCATAACCGCCAATGGCTTCCGCTTGCAATACGGTCGCCAGCAACAGGGACGTCAGCATGTGCGTGCTCCTTGTCTTGCTTCGAGTCTGCTCAGCAATACGAACAGACTCAAACATATAAATAAATAGGCCGCGGCCACCAGCAGCCAGATCTCGTAGACCAGTCCGCTGGAGTTGGCCATCTCGGTGCCGACGAAGGTGAGCTCCTGCACCGAGATAAGGGAAACGATGGCGGTATCCTTCACTAGCGCAATGAGCTGGCCGGTGAGGGGGGGAGCATCAGCAGCATGGCCTGCGGCAGGATCACATGGCGCAGCCGCACCCAGGGAGAGAGCCCGAGGCTCTGCGCCGCCTCCCACTGGCCACGGGGGATGGCGGCCAGCCCGGCGCGGACGATCTCGGCGACGAAGGCTGCGCTGATCATGCCAACGCAGAGGGTGCCTGAGATGAGGTTCTCCCAGCGGGCAGGTGGGCCAAACAGCGCCTCTTGCCACGGGGAGAGTGATACGGTGCCGAGCCAGCGGGAGAGGCCGCTCGAAGGCAGCAGCTGGTTGGCGATAAAGAAGTAGAAGATGAAGATAAAGACCAGCGGCGGCAGATTGCGGATCAGCTGGATAAACAGGGTCGCGGGCATCACCAGCCAGGGGCGGCGGCTGAAGGCGGCTACCCCCAGCGCAGTGCCGAGCAGCAGCGCCAGTACCATGCCGAGCAGGGCGATGCGCAAGGTGGTGAGCAGACCGCTGAAAAAGTAGGGCAACTCGCCGTGAGGGCCGGGGGTGAACATCAGGTCGAAGGCTTCATGCCAGCGCCACTGATAGGCCACCCCGATGTGCAAGCGGCTGGCCAGCCAGAGGCCAGCCAGCAGCAGGATCAGGGCGATCGCCCCATCCAGCCAGTTGATGTTCCGACATGGCTTCCGGACGATGCGCCGGATGGTCTGTTTGAGGGCCATCAGCATCAGGGATTGGCGACCTGCGCTTCCCACGCCAGCGACTTGAACCAGTAGTCATGGCGCGCCTTGAGCCAGCCATCGGCCTGACGGGCGGCGATCCACTCGTTGAACTGTTCAGCCAGGGCATCATCCCCCTTGCGCAGGGCAAAGCCTTCATCGCCTTGTGCCAACGGCTCGGCAAACGGCATAAAGAGGGCATCCGGGTGGCGCAGCGCCTCTTGCTCGGGTTTCGGGGAAGAGGAGAGGGCACCGTGGGCGCGGCCGTTCAGCACCTCCTGAAAAACCTGTGACTCGTCATCAAACTGGCGCAGGGTGGCCTTGGGGAAGTGTTCTTTTGCCACCTGTACCGGTGAGGCGCCACGACGTACCGCCAGGATCACCCCGCGCTGGTTGAAGTCCGCCACGGTTTTCTTCTCTTTGGCCATGGTGCTGGAGGCGGCCAGCTGCACCCCCGAATGGGAGTAGGCCTGGGTGAAGCGCACGCTCTTCTCCCGCTCGGGGGTGATGGTGAGGCCGCCGATGATGACGTCATATTTTTTCGCCAACAGGGAGGGGATGATGCCATCCCAGGCGGTAGGCACGAACTCTACCTGCCAGCCGTTATCTGTGGCGAGGCGACGGGCCACGTCAATCTCGAAACCGATCAGGGCCCCCTGCTTGTCGCGCATCGCCCAGGGGGCGAAGGTGGACATGCCGACCCGCAGGGTACCGCTCTGCTCGATCTGTGCCTGGGTGTCGGAGGGGGCAGTTTCTGCCAGTGCCGGAGTGAGCAGGCTTGTCAGCAGCAGGGCAGCGCCCGACAGGGTGGTCTTGAATGACAGATTCATGGTTAGCGTCCTTGTTGATCCGGATTCAGGTGACGGGCCAGCGCCCGCGAACAGGCTGACAGCGTCAGGGTTAACAGCAAATAGAGGGCAGCTACGGTAAACCACACCTCAAAGGTCAGAAACGTATCGGCAACCAGAGTACGCCCTTCGTTGGTCAGATCGAAGATGGCGATCACACTCACCAGCGCCGAATGTTTGATAAGGGAGACCAGCTCGTTGGTGAGCGGCGGCAAGGTGATGCGCACCAGCTGGGGCAGGATCACCTTGCGCAGGGTGATGGCCCGTGACAAGCCAAGCGACTGGGCTGCCTCCCACTGTCCTTTGGGAATGGCATGTACGCCTGCACGCAGCACTTCGGCGGTGAAGGCCCCCTGATAGAGGGAGAGGCTCAACACGGCGCAGGCAAGGGGGGCCAATCCCAGCATGGGGCCCAGCAAGAAATAGAGAATATAGAGCTGCACCAGCTGGGGCGTGGTGCGCACCAGCGCCAGATAGGCGATGGCGAGCCATGGGCCGAGCCTGGAGGGAAGCAGCCGCAGGCTGACCACGCACACCCCGACCGCCAGAGTGCCCAACAGGCTGAGCAGCGCCACCTGCAAAGTGACCAGCAGGCCGTTTAGCAAGGGGCCGGCATAAAAGGTTCCCTCATCCCACTCGCCGAGAAAGGGCAACACCCGCGGCCACTGCCACTCATAGCCCATCTGGCGAGCGCCGCTATAGAGCGCCCAGCCCAGTAGCGCAGAGAGCATCACAGTGCCCGACAGCCAGCCAAGCAGGCGGGGGCGATTGAGCCTAGTCATGATAGCTAAGCACCTGTTCGAGGAAGGCCCGGGTGCGCGGGTGCCGGGGGGCGTTGAACAGTTGGGCGGGCGGGGCCGACTCGATGATTTTCCCCTCATCCATAAAGAGCACCCGATCCGCCACCTGACGGGCAAAGCCCATCTCGTGAGTGACGCAGATCAGGGTCATCCCCTCGTCAGCCAGCTCGCGGATCACATCGAGCACTTCGCGGATCATCTCGGGGTCGAGGGCGGAGGTGGGCTCGTCAAACAGCATCAGCTCGGGTTGCATGCAGAGGGAGCGGGCGATGGCGACCCGCTGCTGCTGGCCGCCGGAGAGCTGGTGGGGGTACTTGTCGGCCTGTGCCTGAATGCGCACCCGCTCGAGCAGCCCGAGCGCCCGGGCTTTGGCCTCCTCAGGGCGCAACCCCAGGGTATGCACCGGCGCCACCATCAGGTTCTCCAGCACCGTCATATGGGGGAAGAGGTTGAACTGCTGAAACACCATGCCGACCCGACCTTGCAGGCGACGCAAGTAGGCGGGGGTTACCGGCTCGCCAAACAGGAACAGCTGGCCGCCGTCGATCCCCTCCAGCCCGTTGATGGTGCGGATCAGGGTCGATTTTCCCGAGCCTGACGGGCCACAGATGACCCACTTCTCTCCCCGTTCAATGGTGAGATCGATGTGATGAAGAGCCTGAAAATCGCCATAGAATTTGTCGACGCCACAAAAGCGCACACAGGGTTGCGAGCTGGTCAAGAAGCGGGTTCCACTGAGAATCATTTACGCCATGGTATTGATTTTATAGGGGGATGACAAAGAAAACCCCCTTGTCAGCATCCTGATGGCTATTCACAATGACGCCATTTCGTGATGACAGGAGCTTTTCATGCGTATTACATCCTTGCTTGCCGGTTCGCAGGTGCAGCTGTTGATGCCGCCAGCGGTGCGCTATCGCTGCGTCATTTTTCTGCTGTTGCTGGTGAGTTGGGGCGTGGTGGCGGCCTCCTTGTGGGATGGCTGGGGCGCCATGGCGCTGCTCAACTGGGTGGGCGTGGTCTTTGGTGGCATCACCGGGATCATGGTTTCGCTGCCCCGCAGCTGGCAGCCCTGGCGCCTGGCGGAGCTGGGGTGGGACGAACAGCATATCTATCTGCTCAATGGCAACAAGGATGAGGCGCTGGCGCTGCCCCGCAACCAGCTGGTGGCGCTTGAACGGGAGCGACGAGTGGGTCACGACGGCCAGTGGCTCGACTTCAGCCTCGATCTGCAACTGAGTGAAGATGAGCTGGCGGCGGCCATGGCCTTGCTGGATCTCAAGGCGGGGGAGCTGCATCTGGTGAGCCCGTCTGTCTATCGCTTCGGCTTTAAACGGGCCTGGCACGGTCGCCGGATGCTGGCGCAACGGTTGTCAGATCTGCAATCGGCCTGAGTCGACTATTTTCTCGACAATTCCCGGCAAAGCTCAGATACTGCCAGTGACTCGAATTGATCTTGTCTGCACTGTTAACCCAAGAGATCAATCACTTGACGACAGTGTGGAGAAGGCCACGGCATGAAGCCATGGCAGGTCCGGCATAGGGGTTGTGCCCTTACCGTTATGCTGGGAATTGCATAGAGAAGGCACCTTGAATCGAGAGTGGATGGAATGAAGATTTACGTAGGAAATCTGTCGTACCGGATGACGGCCGACGAACTGAAAACCCTGTTCAGCCAGTTTGGACAGGTCGACAAGGTTGATATCATCATCGACCGCGATACCGGCCAGTCAAAGGGGTTTGGTTTTATTGAAATGCCGGTCAATGGTGATGCCGAGAAGGCCATCGCTGGTCTGCATGGCACTGAAGTCGGTGGCCGTACCATCACCGTCAACCAGGCCAAACCGAAGACAGATGCTCCCCGTGGTCGCCCGCAACAGCGCCACCGCTAAGGTGCCTCGGCAATAAAAAAACGGCATGGGTTTCCCCCATGCCGTTTTTGTTTCTGTACGTTTTGTTGTGATCAGGGGACGTCGTAACCGAGCGCCGCCTTGCGGATGCGGAACCACTGCTGGCGATTGAGGGCGATGGATTCGGCGGCCACGGCGGCAGCAATCCGCTCCCGTTTGCCGGAGCCAATCAATGGCAGCGGCTGACTTGGCAGCATCATTACCCAGGCGTAGACCACCTGCTCGATAGTCTGGGCGCCCACTTCCTGACGGATCTGCTCCAGTTCGGCACGCAGCGGGGCATAGGCGTCATCGCTGAACAGTCGGCCGCCGCCGAGACATGACCAGGCCATCGGCTTGATGCCAAGCTGCTGGCACTGATCCAGGGTACCATCGAGGGTCCCTTCCTGATGAAGCGGCGAGATCTCCAGCTGGTTGGTGACCAGCGGGAAGGGGAGGCGCGATTGCAGTAGCTCGAACTGACGGGCGGTGAAGTTGGATACCCCGGCGTGCTTGATCTTGCCCGCCTGTTTCAGGGTGATAAAGGCGTCGGCCACTTCATCTGCGTTCATCAGGGGATCTGGGCGGTGGATCAGCAGCAGGTCCAGATGGTCGGTGCCGAGCTTGCGCAGCGAGGCTTCGGCGCTGGCGATGATATGGTCCTTGCCGGTGTTGTAGTGGTTGAGAGCATGCTCCGGCTTGGCGGTGAGGGCGATACCGCACTTGGTGACGATCTCCATCCGGCTGCGCAGGGAAGGCTCGAGGCGCAGGGCGTGACCAAAGGCCTCTTCGCACTGGTAGCCACCATAGATATCGGCGTGATCGATGGTGGTGACCCCCAGATCCAGATGATATTTCATCAGATCGAGCAGAGCGGCCGGAGAGAGCTGCCACTCCATCAGGCGCCAGTAACCCATGATGAGGCGAGAGAAGGTGGGGCCTTGCGGATGCAGGGCGACACGGGATACAGACATGGTTGACTCCTTGAAAAACACGATGCGAAAACGATGTGCAACATAGATGACTGCGGGCATCTTGGCCTCATGTGGCTGGCAAAGCAATAATGGGCAGTGGCATGATTCGAACTTTGGTTCTGATCGCAGAGTAGGAGAGAGAGTTGGATGGAAGGATTTGCCGAGCGCTTGCAGAGCCTGATCGGGGAGATGAGCGTGAGCGCGTTTGCCCGCAAGGTGGGGCTCAGTGAAGCGCTGATCCGCAAATATTTGAAGGGAGCCGAGCCTGGCCTGGCGCGGGCCAACCAGATCGCCATGGGGGCCAACTGCTCGCTGGAGTGGCTGGCAACCGGCTGCGGTTATCTCTACCGTCAGGCGGAAGTGGTGGACAGGGAGGCGCTGGCAGCGGCGCAGCTACTGCTGGGCGAGCAGCAACCCGGGGTGGGGCTGCCCGATGAGGAGGCACTGGTCACCTTGCTCGCCTATTACCAGTTTTTGCGCACCCACAAGAAAGCGGACGGTTTTCTCGACTTGGCGCTGGCGCGGGAGTTTGGTCGCCATCTGGGGGAAGCGTGATGAGGGGCATATTACCCTTTGGTCGTGTCACGGCCGGTTGATTATTCTGATACGCTCTAAGCAAGATAAATCTCCATGGAATGGGCGATGAGCTACTTGATCCTCGGAAGTGGTGCGCTGGGCTCGGCGCTGGCAAGAGAGCTGATGGCAAGGGGGGAGTCCTTCCTTCTTGCCGGGCGCACCTATCCAAAAGGGATCGAGATGGGGGCTTTCTTCCCGCTGCAAGAGGTGGACGCCATCTCGTTCGACGCCCTGTTTACCCTCTACGACACCGATCCTCTTCCCACTGTGGTGATCAACACCATCGGCCTGTTGCACGATGTCAGCTTTATGCCGGAGCGGCGGGTCGAAGAGGTGCACCCCAAGTGGCTGTGCGACAGCCTGCTGGCCAATGCCTGGCCAACGCTGGCGCTGGCTGCCCGTTTCAGTCGGTTGATGGGCAATGACCATCCGCTGTGGCTCTGTGCCATCTCCGATCTGGCGGGCTCCATCACCTCCAATCTGGAGGGGGGGCGTTACAGCTACCGGATGAGCAAGGCGGCCCTCGACATGGGGGTGAAAACCCTGGCCCTCGAGTGGACGCAACGTTTCCCGCAAGCAGGGGTGGTGGCCGTTGCGCCCGGCTTGATGGACTCCCCGATGAATACCCCCTTTCTGAGCGAGTTGCCTGCGGAGCAATTGCAGGAGCCTGCCGAGGTGGCGGTGAAACTGCTCAATCTCATCAAGGGGTTATCGTTGACCCAATCGGGTCAGCTACTGGATCTCAACGGCCAGCCGCTGCCTTGGTAAATCCCGCCTGCGGGTTCTATGGACGTCTATTGGCTTCACATTCTGCTCATGCGCCCCTTGCCAAGCGAGGGGCGCATGGCTAACGTCACTCTCCTGTTTCAGGAGGGATCTCATGCGCTATATCGATTTACGAAGTGACACCGTCACCCAGCCTACTGACGCCATGCGTCAAGCCATGCTCCACGCCGAAGTCGGTGACGATGTCTATGGTGAAGATCCGGGCGTCAACGCGCTGGAGGCCTTTGGGGCCAGATTGCTGGGCAAACAGGCGGCGCTGTTTGTGCCGTCCGGCACCATGTCCAATCTGTTGGCGGTGATGAGCCACTGTCAGCGCGGTGAGGGGGCCATCCTCGGCAACGCAGCTCACATCTATCGCTATGAAGCGCAGGGGAGTGCCGTGC
The DNA here is from genome assembly GCF_051919665.1 of Aeromonas sp. 55A. Classification (NCBI taxonomy): domain Bacteria; kingdom Pseudomonadati; phylum Pseudomonadota; class Gammaproteobacteria; order Aeromonadales; family Aeromonadaceae; genus Aeromonas; species Aeromonas sp. 55A. The sequence goes on from NZ_JBQBEH010000008.1 coordinate 3,384,888, forward strand.
TGGGCTCCGTAGCACTGCAACCCTTGCCGATGCAGCGCGATGGCACGCTGGCATTCGATGATATCAAGGCTGCGCTGGCCCCTGATGATGCCCACTTCGTCCAGACTCGCCTCATCTGTCTTGAGAACACCCACAATGGCAAGGTGCTGCCGCTCCCCTATCTGCAAGAGATGGGGGCATTTGTTGCTGAACGTGGCTTGAAGCTCCATCTCGATGGCGCACGGCTTTTTAACGCCGCCGTGGCCAGCGAGACCCCGGTCGAGGTGATCGCCGCGCCATTTGACAGCATCTCGATTTGTCTCTCCAAGGGGTTGGGCGCACCGGTGGGCTCGCTGCTGGTGGGCAGTCACGACTTCATCGCCCGTGCGCGCCGACTGCGCAAGATGCTGGGGGGCGGCATGCGCCAGGCGGGCATTCTGGCGCAAGCCGGTCTGTTTGCCCTCGAGCAGCACGTGACCCGTCTGGCCGATGATCACCGCCGTGCCAAACGGCTGGCCGAAGGGTTGGCTGCACTGCCGGGCATCGAGCTCGACCTCTCGCTGGTGCAGAGCAACATGGTGTTCCTGCGGCTGCGTGAGGGGGAATCGGCCCCTCTGCTCGCTTTTATGAAGGAGCGGGGGATCCTCTTCTCCGGTTACGGCGAGCTGCGGCTGGTGACTCATCTGCAGATCAACGATGACGATATTGAAGAGGTGATCGACGCTTTCACCGAGTATCTCGGGGCGCGTTGAGACGGCTGGTCAGGTAGAGGTTATACCAAGACCTGTTCATACCGAAATAACAGAGGGCGCCGCGGCGCCCTCTGTTATTTGGTTGTTTGCAGCAAACTTAAGCCTGCCGCTGGCCGCCCATCAGCATGGCCTCATCGGTGGCGTCGTAGATCATCACCGCGATATGGGTCACCTGACCGCCGAAATCGGCCAGTGGCACCAGCGTCAGGTTCTGGAACATGTGGGGGGCCGAGCCGGTAATGGGGCGATAGTTGGAGAAACGCAGCAGGTAGGGCTTCTGCTCCCAGGTGCTGAAGGCTCGGTTGTTGAGCTTGAAGACCATGTTGGCCTTGCGCTCGAACCAGGCTCTGTCCACATCGGGGAAGAGCTCGAACAGCACGCCGTCACGCACGTCACTGGCCAGTCGGCCGCTGTGGCTCTCCATAAAGCCGTTCCACACCTGTACCTTGTACTCCTTGTCGAGCACCACCAAGCCTACGTCCAAGTTCTGGACTATGTTCATCAGCCAATGAAATTCACGGATTTCCATAGTCACTCCTAGAGCATGTGCATGATTTTGTTGTTCATGGTGGCGATGGAATCTTCGGTAAACAGCAGCAGCAGATCACACTGCACCGCGTAGTCCTGGATCCGGTAGTTGATCTCGATGGCGAGCGTGCGGCGCCAGCGACTCTTGTTAGTGTTGATCAGCTCGTTGATGGGTCTGTGCTGGCCGAGCACCACCGGGTGCCCCTGACTGAAGGGAGTATCGAGCTGGTTGGCGTAGCCGCGCAGGAAGGCGCCGATCAGCACGTTGGCGGTATCCATCAGCAGCTCCAGTTCGGCGGTGCGATCCAGCGTTCCCTGATGGTTCATCAGCTTGGCCAAATCTTTGAAGCTGGAGTCATGGAACAGGATCAGCGCTTCGCCGGCGATCCCCGCCCCGATAAACCCCTGACAGACGGCGGAGAGGGTATCCGAATCCGCAGCCGCCGAGAGCGCCATATGCAGCTCGGAGACCTCCAGCACGTTGACGTTGGGGATAGGCAGCACCACGAAGGCGTTGAGCAGACGAGCCAGCAAGTCGGCGGCCTGACCCATGGAGACGTTGGCCAGCTCCTGATAGACATCGCGGATTTCGGGGGTGATCTTGACGCCTGCATCGGCTACCACGCCGCTTGGCAAGGGCTCGGCTGCACTCGGCTGATTACCCGATGAAGCACTCCAGAAGCCATGTTGTTTGAGCAGGGCTAGCAGGGTATCTGGGGCGGCGGGCTTCTTGATGAAATCGAGCGCCCCCAGCCCCATGACCCGCTGATAGGCCTCAGGCTGGATATCTCCGGAGACCACGAAAACCTTGCTGCGTAGTCCTTCCCGTTTCAGGGTCTCCAGCACACCGTAACCGTCCATCTCAGGCATAGTGAGATCGAGAAAGATGAGATCCCCATGGCCCATCAGCACCTGTTCGATCCCTTCAAGGCCATTCGCCGCATAGTGCAAATCGACTTTCCAGTCAGCCGGTAGCGCTCGTGCCAGCTGTTTGCGGGCGAACCCGGAGTCATCACATATCAATACATTCATGGCGTTAGGCAGGCTCTGTTGGCAAGGATTGCTATAAGTGTGGCCCGCTAACAGTCAGATGCAATGTGGGAGGTTGTCACCCTGTGAAAATTGGTTATCCCATTGCCGGTTACGATAGCGTGCGGAGTATTTCTCAACAAATTCAGCGAACATCTTAACACGCAACGGGGCGAACTGGTGCTGGCAACACAACATGTAGAAGGGGCGATTGCCGGTCTGCCAGTCGGTCAGTACCGGTACCAGCTGCTCGTCATGGAGGAAGCTGCTCAGATAGTGCAGCGGGGCGTTGACGATCCCCAGATGACGCCGGGCTGCGCGCACGGCGGCCTGAGTCTGGTTGACGGTCAGTTTGGCGCTGCGTTTGATGCAGACGCTCTGGCCATCCTTGTCGGTCAGTTGCCAGTGCTGGTGTGGCCAGCAGTAGATGAGATCATGTTCTTCCAGCTGGCTGGGGTGGGAGGGGGTTCCCTTCTTGGTCAGATAGAGTGGCGAGGCAAACAGGCCGTACTCGATATGACCGAGACAGATCGCATTGGGCAGCGACTGGGGCAGCTCACCGTTGAAGAACACCAGATCCCGATCATTGTCGAACAGGTGCTGGTGATCATTGGTCTGGGTGATATCGAACTGTACCTCGGGATAGTGCAGCCCGAATTCGGCCAGCATATCGATGAGGATGGTGTTGGAGAGCGCGATCGGCGCGGCTATCCGGATAAGCCCGGTGATGTCTGCTTCTTTACCCCGGATCTCGCTGGTGGCCTGCTCGATTTGTGCAAGCGGTGTGCAGAGACGCTCGTAGTATCTGAGCCCTTCATCGGTAAGGCGGAGTTTACGGGTAGAGCGATGTAGCAGGGAGCAACCCAGTTGCTCTTCCAGCTGGGAAATGCGTCGACTGATGGTGCCTGTTGGCATGCCCAGTGCGGCTGCAGCATGGGAGAATCCTCCCTCTTGCACCACCTTGACGAACAGGTAGAACTCTTCGATGTGCTTCATAAACGCTGTTCTGGGTGTAACAAGGGGGCAACCATAAAAAGAGCCTTATCGCTTGGCAAGGGTAATTCAGCGTTTAATTGATCTGGATTCGATTTCTACTGATACCAGTTTAAATTTTCAATTGTTCTCGAATGAGGATTATTTTCTGCGCCACAGTCATTGTTGCGAGATGTCACCCGTTAGCTCAAGAGAGAGAGGCGACATGGTATGACTACAATACGACCCATCCTCAGGAAAAAGAGGATCGCGCTGGTCAAGAGCAGTTCTTTTTTTCGGCGATGTGAATGTGATGACAGTCGCATATTCATCATGCCGGTCTGGTGAAGGTAGATATTCGGTTTTGAGGTATTTAAGTTCCTTGTTAAGTCGCTATTTGGGGCCGGTTTTGCTCTTTTTTGTCTGTTTATTCAACGCGCTGGTTAATAAATGAAAGTTTTACGAGGGAAATGCCGGCACTTTTTTAGTTGACTTGCTTGTCAGTAAATAAGTGTTTGTTGTGAATCGTAAAAATGTTTTTTGAAGTATCCAGAGTGCAATTCTTAGTGCTTGTTTTTGCTGGGAAAAAAAGTTAAAAACGAACGAGGGATTTGTTCTGATTGACAGGAGTATTGGCTGAGTCCTTTTTTCTGTGGCTGGATTGGCTCTCCTGTTGTTGATTTCTGAAATCAGTTATCTGCTTTTGGCCATCGCGAGAAATAGTGGCCGAGAGGTGTTTTCACCTTGCATTCTGCATACGGCGGTTTGCCCATTTGTTTTCCGGTTCACCAGTGACCATCCAGCATGAATGACTTTGACCAGATGAATACGCTTGACGAACGGTTACTGAAGACAATGGATGTTCTGCATACCCCTATCTGGGTATATGACATCGAACATCACCATATTTTCTGGGCAAACCGCGCAGCACTTCCTCTCTGGGAGGCCACCTCCCTTGACGAGCTCTGTTCCAGGGATTTTTCGGCTGATATGGCCACAGCCATAGCGCTGTTGTTGCAACGCTACCTCGGTGATTTTCAGCAGGGGCGAAGTTACAACGAGTGGTGGACTATCTCCCCAAAGGGGGTCAAGAAGCAGATCTATCTACGCCTCTCCGGCATTCAGCTGGCTGGTCGTCTGATGATGATGACCGAGGCGGTGCTCGACTCCGATACCCTCTATCAGGAGTCCTCGCTGGCAACCGGTGATACCCTGGCCTGCCTGTTCGATAGCAATGGCGCGTTCGAAAGCGGCAACTATCACTTCGAGATGTGTTTCGGTCACCGGATCGCCACGCTCTCCCAGGTTTTTTCCGGTAGTGACGACAGTTTTTACCAGAAGCTCTCCCGACTCGATGAAGTAGTGACCGAAGGGGAGTGCCGAACCCTCAAGGGGATGCGCTGGTTCCAGTATCAGTTCCGCTATATCCAGCAAGGAGCACGGATCCTGCTCACCATGCGCGATATTACCGATCGCAAACTCGAGGAGCTGGAGCATCGCCACCTCGCCTGGCATGACTCCCTGACCGGCCTGCTCAACCGTTATGGCTTGATGAAATCTCTCGAGGCCTATTGCGGGCTGGGGGAGCGTTTCGCGCTGGTATTCATGGATCTGGACAACTTCAAGCTGGTCAACGACAACTACGGCCATAAGGCGGGAGACCGCTTGCTGGAGCGGGTTGCCGGAGGTAACCATCGGCGGCAGTATCGGCATTGCCATCTATCCCGATGATGCGGACGATGGTGATAACCTCATCACCCGCGCCGATATGGCCATGTATCAGGCCAAGCAGATGGGGCGGCTGCGCTGGCAGCGTTTTACCCCCAGCATGCAGCAGACCCTGCAGCGCAAGCTCAATCTTAAGCAGTTTCTGGCCAAGGCTATCGGTCGTCAGGAGCTGAGCCTCTGTTACCAGCCACAGGTCGATGTCGCCAAACGGCGTCTGATCGGTTACGAGGCGCTGCTGCGTTGGTATAACCCGGTGCTTGGCCATGTCTCGCCAGTGGAATTTATCCCATTGGCCGAAGAGATGGGGCTGATCCGCGAGATCGGCAGCTGGGTGCTCTCTACCGCACTTGCCCAGATGGCCAGTTGGAAGAAGCGCCTCCATCACCGGGTGCCAGTCTCCGTCAACCTCTCCGGTTTCCAGCTCTCGTCGGCACTGCCCGGGCAAGTGCGCCAGCAGCTGGCTCTGCACGGAGTGGATGCTTCCCTGTTGACGCTGGAACTGACCGAAACCGTGCTTATGCTGGATATGAAGGGGTGCCTCGATATTCTCGATGACTTGAGTGAACTGGGGATCAAGATTGCCATCGACGATTTTGGTACCGGCTACTCATCCCTTGCCTATCTCAATCGCCTGCCCATCGATACGATCAAGCTGGATCGCTCTTTCGTGGTCGGCCTCAACCTGCCGGTGATCCGGGCGACCGCCGCCATGGCCACCAATCTGGGGTTGGGGATCATGGCGGAAGGGGTGGAGGAGCCTCACGAACTGGCCGCACTGCAGACCCAGGGGTGCCATGTGTTCCAGGGATATCTGTTCAGCAAGCCGCTGACGGTGGCACAAGTCGAGGCAAGCGGTTTCGTGGTGGAGTGTCAGGTTGGGCGTTATCCACTGTTAGATGCCGTGATGGCAGAGTAACAAGTGTGCGTTAGGCCACAACTTGGAATTTTATTCCGCAACATTTAATCAAAATTAATCATTCTTTTGCGATCGGTCATGAGACGGATTGGCTGGAATTGCTAGCATGCGACCTCGTTTCTAGGGAAAGGAGTATCGCAATAATGAGTCATGCTGCTGTCAATGACCGTCCGGCCAGCCCTCCCAAAGGTTGGCTGAACCGTTTCCTCAATGGCGTCGAGAAAGCCGGGAACAAATTACCCGACCCCGCCATGCTGTTCCTCTACGCCTTGCTGATCGTCTGGGTCGGCTCCTGGGTGTTGTCACAATTCCAGTTTGATCTGGTCAACCCCCGTACCGGGGAGGCGGTAGTGGTCAACAACCTGCTGACCGGTGCCGGTCTGGCCGAGTTTCTCTCCACCATGGTGACCACTTTCACCGGCTTTGCCCCGCTGGGCATCGTGCTGGTGGCCATGCTGGGGGTCGGGGTGGCCGAGCAGTCCGGTTTTATCAATACCGGTCTGAAAAAGTTGCTCAAAGTGACGCCTGCCCGTTTTCTCACTCCCATGCTGATCCTGGTAGCGATCGTCAGCCACACCGCCGCAGATGCGGGTTATGTGCTGGTGATCCCCATCGGTGGCATCATCTTCCACGCTGCCGGACGCCATCCGCTGGCGGGGATCGCCGCTGCCTTTGCCGGTGTCTCCGGCGGTTTTGCCGCCAACTTCCTGCCCTCCGGCGGGGATGCGCTGCTGCAGGGCTTTACCCAGTCCGCCGCTCAGTTGCTCGATCCTGACTACATGGTCAACACCCTGTGCAACATCATCTTTACCGGTGCCTCTTCGTTGCTGATCATCTGCGTCGGCTGGTTCATCACCGAAAAGGTGGTGGAGCCGCGCCTCAAGCATGTGGCGCTCAACGAGGATCTGGAGAGTGCCGACGAGATGGGGCGCTACAGCGCGCAAGAGAGCCGGGCCTTCAACTGGGCCGGGTTTGCCATGCTGGCGGCTATCGTGCTGCTGGCGCTGGCGCTCTCCCCGAGCGATTCACCGCTGCGTGCTGCCGATGGCTCCCTGACCACCTTCGCCGCACCGGTGATGAAGTCCATAGTGCCGCTCATTTTCCTGCTCTTTATCCTGCCCGGGATTGTCTACGGCTTTGTCGCAGGCAGCTTCAAGAGTGGCAAGGATGTGATCGACGCTATGTCGGCCACCATGAACAAGATGGGCTCCTACATGGTGATGGCCTTCTTCTGCGCGCTCTTTATCAAGGCGTTTGGCGACTCCAACCTGGGCACCCTGCTGGCCCTCTCCGGTGCCGAAGTGCTTCATGCGCTGGCGCTGCCCGGTGAAGTGACCATCGTCGGGATGATCCTGCTGACCGCCAGCGTCAATCTGGTGGTGGGGTCGGCTTCGGCCAAGTGGGCGCTGATCAGCCCGATCCTGGTACCCATGTTGATGGCGGTGGGGATCTCCCCCGAGCTGACCCAGGCGGCCTATCGGGTCGGGGATTCCGCCTCCAACATCATCACCCCGCTGATGGTCTTCTTCCCGCTGGTGGTGGTCTATTGCCAGCAGTATGTGAAAAGCACCGGGATCGGTACCCTAGTCTCCATGATGCTGCCCTACTCGCTGGCCTTCCTGGTGAGCTGGACGATTTTCCTGCTGCTCTACTGGGCGCTCGGCTTCCCGCTCGGGTTGCAAGCCCCTTACGTCTATCCGGCCCCTTAAGCTGGGTGTGCGAGGGAGCCTTGGGCTCCCTCGTTTTTTTCGCTATGGTGTTACCTCATTTTGGAGGTGCCATGAATCAGACCATCGATCTTATCCTTTCCCATCGCTCCATTCGTCAGTTCACTGCCGAGCCGATCGCCCCGCAGCAGCTGGATGCCATTCTCGCCGCCGCCCAGTCCGCCTCAACCTCGAGCTTTTTGCAGGTGACCAGTATTGTGCGAGTCTGCGAGCCCGATGCGCGTCAGCAGTTGGCCATGCTGGCGGGCAATCAACCCTATGTGGTGCAGGCGGCCGAGTTTCTGGTGTTCTGCGCCGATTACCACCGCCACACCCAGATCGTGCCCGAGGCCCAGACCGGCTATGCGGAGCAGTTGCTGATCGGAGCCATCGACGGCGCCCTGATGGCGCAAAACGCCTTGCTGGCGGCGCAGTCGCTGGGGCTGGGCGGGGTCTATATCGGCGGCATTCGCAACCATCCGGCCGAGGTGAGCGAACTGCTCGGCTTGCCCCATCAGGTGATCCCGCTGTTTGGCCTCTGCCTTGGTCATCCTGCCCAGCAGCCGGAGCAGAAACCCCGTCTGCCCAGGGGATTGGTGGTGCATCAGGAGCGCTACCAGCACGAGCTGGATCGCGGCCTGCTGGCCCGGTACGATCAGCAGATCGCGGACTACTATCAGGCCCGCAGCAGCAACAACAAGCAGCAGACCTGGAGCGGACAGATCCGCGCCATTCTGGGCAAGGAGTCCCGCCCTTTCATGCTGGGATTCCTGCAATCGCGGGGCTTTAACCTCAAGTAATGGCGCTGATGGGCGATACTATGGGGAGGTGACCGTCATGGTCATCATCCCCTGATCCTGCAATCTCTCCCTGAGACCGGGGGCACAGCTTGGTGACAAATCGTGGGCAAGGGGGGATCTGCAGGCTACCTTAAGTGGGTAAGCTGTTGTAGGATCACGCAATTGGATAGGAACAGGGGTTTGGACATCCTATGATTTTAACTTTGGTATTGCTGTCTATTGGCGCACTCCTGTTTTTGGTTATCGCCTATAACGTGGTGCAGCAATATAAGCAGAAGGCAGAGGCGGACAAGCGTCACGCCGTTGCCAGACACAAGACGGTGGCTGACGAGACCGAAGAAGTGTTGCTGAACGTCAATCTGGTGCCTTTCTCCAAGAACATGGTGTTGCTGTTGCAGCACCGGATCCTCGATGCCTATCGCGCCATCGCCCAGGTGATGCCGAACAATCAGATCAAGCAACGCATCGTCGATGTGCAGACCCAGATCAAGAATGTGCAGGAGAACTACAGCGTGCAGGATGAGGGGCAGTTCAAGACCCCGGAGTCCGATCGTCAGGCGATCCAGATGCTGCAGCTGGTCAAGAAGATGCGGGCCGTGCTGCGGGTCGAGCACAACAAGGGCAAGATTGACCCTCAGGGGTTTGCCCAGGAAGAGCGCCGCCTCGAGCTGATGCAGCTCAAGATCAACATCTCCAATCTGGTCAAGCGGGCGATGGATGCCCGCATTCAGGGCCAATATGGTACATGCCGCCAGCTCTATACCAAGGGTCTGTCGGCCATGGCGAGCGTGGGCGACAAGGATCCCTATCTGCTGGCCCGTGAAGAAGATATGCGTCAGGGGCTCAAGGAGCTTGAAGAGCTGCAGCAGCAAAACAGCGCGCAGGATCTGCAAAACATCAAGGACAAGGAAGCTGACGAGCTCGATGTCCTGTTTCAACCCAAGAAGAAATGGTAAGCATGTCCCACCCACTCGATTCCACACTGGGGCCAATGGCCCCATTTGTTTCTCAGCTGTTGGCCGAACTGGCCGCCACTGGCGTCACAATTTCACAGCCAACGGTCGATCACCTCTGTTATCGGGCGGCTACCCTGCAGGAGTACCGCGCGCTATGTGCTGTGCTGGCTGAGGCGGGCTCCTTGCTGGTGGAGGGTATGATTGGCGGACGTCCCATCGCCACTTATCAGTTGCATCAGCCGCTGTTGGCTGGTGAGGTACAGGTACCCTGTATCGAGCTGGCCGCACCGAAACCGGGTCGCGTCCATCAGGCGGGGCTGGAACATATCGAGCTGGTGGTTACTTCACTGCAAGATCTGGTAGCGCGCTATCCCGAGCAGCCATTCAAAACTGGCAACATGCAGGATATCCGCAACCCCGATATTGGCCTGATGTTGCCTTCCGGCCAGATCAAGTTTCATCTGCGCCCGCTGGCTGAGGTGATCGCCGAAGAGGTGGCGACCGGTGCTGTGGTCGCGGTGCCTGCGGATTATTTCGATCAGGAGTGATCCTGCTCTAAATGCGGTGCGAGCCTGACAGGCTCTTGAATAACGCAGCAAAAGGGGTCACCGGTGTGACCCCTTTTGCTATCTGGCGGTGCTGGGTTGCGAGAGCGCTATCTGCTCGTGGGTGACCCTGTTTGCGCTGAGCCCGTTACCCGTGTCGGTGGGGTTGCTGGGTGGGCAGTGGCGATTGGCTTCGCTGCTTGAGACGGCCGAGCCAGAGGCTCAAGCCCGCCGTCAGGATGAGGACCAGTTCAATTCCCATGACCAGACCGCCCAGCTCGCCTTGCTCCCAGAACGGGTGCAGGTAAAGCCCACCCAGACTGGCTCCCAGATAGTAGGCCACCAGATAGAGGGAGGAGGCGAGGGCGCGGTTGTGTTCGACATGATGACCGACCCAGGCACTGGCGCAGGCGTGTGCCAGGAAAAAGCCGAAGCTGGAGATCAGCAAGCCACTCAGGATCCCGAGCAAGCTAGCTTGCAGCAGCCACAGACTGCCGAGGGCCATCAGGGCGATCCCGACCAGCAGCATGCGTTGTGCCCCCCAGCGGTTGGCAAAGCGGCCGCTCAGTGAGGAGGCCACCGTCCCCGAGAGATAGGTGAGAAACAGCATGCCGAGCCATTGGGTGGGCAGCGAGAAGGGGGGCTTGGCCAGCAGGAAGGTGAGGTAGCTGAACTGGTTCAGAAACACCATAAAGTTGAGCCCCCCGATAAGGTAAGCCCCTACCAGCAAGGGGTTGGTCAGATGTTGTTGCAAGGCGCGAGTAAATTGGCCGCGAACGGGGGCGCTCGCCACAAAGCGGGTCTGATGGGGCAGCAGCCAGAAGACCAGCGGCAGCAGTGACAGGCTGATCACACCGATCCCCAGAAAGGTATGCTGCCAGTCGCCAAACCAGCCCGCCAGCAGGCCGCCGACCACCCGACCGGCAATGCCACCGAGGGAGTTGGCGGCAATATAGACCCCCACCGCCGAGAGGAGCGCCCGTTTGCTGAACTCTTCCCCCATATAGGCAATCGCGGTCGCGGGCAGTCCTGCCAGCAGCGCGCCCTGCAGGATGCGCAGCAACAGCAGGGTGCCAAACTGCTCAACCAGCGGGATTAACAGTGAGAGCAGGATCGCCAGGGTGAGGGTACCCAGCATGACCTGCCGACGGCCATGGCGATCCGCCAGTCTGGCGCAGATCAGCAGGGAGGCGGCGAGGCCAGCAGTGCATCCTGCCAGGGTCCAGCTGGCCGAGAGGGAGCTGACCGAGAAGACCTCGGCAATCAGGGGTAACAGGGGATGGGTCTGGTAGAGGTTCAGAAACACCAGAAAAGAGCCCAGGCTGAGGGCCAGGGTTGCACGTATCCACTCGCGACTTCCGACTTCAATCATTGCGTATTGTCCTGACTACTTTTGGTCAGGGTAGAGTCCTTGCAGTTATAAATATAATATATTTAAGTTATCTATCTCATAAGATGAATTGATACATGGATCTGAAACAGCTCACCTATCTGCTGGCGGTCAGGGATGGCGGCTCATTTACCAAGGCAGCCAACAGTCTGCATGTGGCACAGCCGGCCATCAGCATGGCCATCGCCAAGCTGGAGCAGCAGCTCGAATTGCGGCTGTTTGATCGACAGGATCGGGCGGTACGGCTCACCCCGGAGGGAGAGGTGCTCTGTCGCCATGCCGAGCGCTTGTTGCTGCAGATGCATCAGGCCGAGGCCGAGATGGCCGAGCTCAAGGGGTTGGAGCGGGGGGAGGTGCGGATCGGGATCCCCTACATGATGGGCTCCTACTATTTTCCCCCTCGTCTGATGGCCTTCAAGCACCGCTATCCCGGCCTCAAGATCCGGGTCGAAGAGGCCGGCACCCGTGAGCTGCTCAGCCGGATGGTGGATGGCTCCCTCGATCTGGCCATTCTCATCACCAGTGATCTCCCCCCCGCCATTGAGGGGGCACATCTGCTGAGTGAAGAGATGTTGATGGTGGTGGGGGACGATCACCCCTTGCGTGGCGCATCGGCCGTCACCCTCTCTCAGTTTTTCGCTCAGGAGCTGGCGCTGTTTCGCCGTGGTTTCTACCACCGGGAGCATATGGAGGCGCTGGCCCAGAGCCTGGGCGTCGAACCCGATATCGCCTTCGAGAGCAATCTTATCCCTCTGCTCAAGGCGGTGGTGCGGCAAGGCTTTGCGGTGACCACCTTCTTGCGGATGGTGCTGGAAGAGGAGCCGGATCTGAGTGGCGTGCCCTTCGACCCGCCTATCTATCTCGATCTCTGCGTGGCGTGGCGGCGTGGCGATCCGCTCTCCATGGCCAACCGTGCCTTGCGCGATTTTCTACTCAAGGATCGCCCGGCCTGATGGCGGCGGGCCATTGCTGAAAGTTTGTTACTATTAACGGTGGGTTCGCTTGAGGGCTACACCATGAAATTGCAGCAATTGCGCTATATCGTCGAGGTGGCCAACCACAGGCTGAATTTGTCGGCCACCGCCGAGAGCCTCTTTACCTCCCAGCCCGGGATCAGCAAACAGGTGCGGATGCTGGAGGATGAGCTGGGGATCCAGATCTTCGAGCGTAGCGGCAAACACCTGACCCAGATCACCCCCATCGGTCGGGATGTGATCAAAGTGGCCGCGGAGGTGCTGGACAAGGTCGCCACCATCAAGGTAATGGCCAGGCAGCATGTGCATCTGGAGCAGGGAACCCTCACCATTGCCGCTACTCATCTGCAAGCTCGCTATATTCTGCCCGCCATCCTCAAGGGTTTTATGGCCCGCTTTCCCAAAGTTGCCGTAACTGTGATGCAAGGGAGTGCGACGCAGTGCCGCGCAGCCGTGCATGATGGCGCTGCCGATCTGCTGCTGGCGGATGAACCGGAGGATGGGAGCGATCTGCTTGTGCTCCCCTCTTTTCAGTGGCAACGGGGCTTGGTGCTACCCAAGGAGCATCCGTTGGCCAAAGCAACATCGCTGACTCCGGCTGAGCTGGTGGAGTTTGCATTGGTGACCGATGGAAGGGCGCTTTCCACAGCTCATGGCACTGATTGCGCTCATGCCGAGAGCCGGATCTCCTGCTGTGCGAGCGACAGCGATGTGCTCAAGACCTATGTCAGACAAGGAATGGGCATCGGGGTGATGGCAACTTTTGCTTGGGAGCCCCAGCGCGATGGCGATCTGGTGCTCAAAACGGCGCCCTGGCTACCAGGCGGTGTAGCCGCTATCGGGTTGCGCAGAGGGGCATTTTTATGCGGCTATCTCTACGATCTGATTGAACGTCTCGCGCCGCAATTGACCCGCGAGCGGGTCGAACAATACTGTGCTGCCCGCACTGGCGAAGAGCTTGAAGCTCTGCTGGCCAATTTGACCGTACCACAGCTATAGCCAGGGTTGATGTGTGGTCGTTCCAAGAAAAACGCCTCCGATTGGGAGGCGTTTGACTATCTGGCATTCGTCAATGCAGGCTCATTTTTTGAGCATGTGATCCAGCTTGTTGGCCTTGGTCGACAGATAGAACTCGTTGTGGGGATTGCGCCCTTCCTGCAACGGTACCCGTTCGGCCACCGGAATACCGAAGGATTCCATGGCTTTCATCTTGCGCGGGTTGTTGGTCATCAGTTTGAGAGACTTGACCTCAAGCTGCTTGAGCATATCGGCGCAGATGGTGTAGTCGCGCATATCGGCGGCGAAACCAAGGGCCACGTTGGCTTCCACGGTATCGGCCCCCTGATCCTGCAGGTGATAGGCGCGGATCTTGTTGAGCAAGCCAATGCCACGGCCCTCTTGACGCACATACAGCAACACGCCACGACCGGCTTTGGCGATATTCTCCATGGCCGCCTGCAACTGGAAACCGCAGTCACAACGCAGGCTGAACAGGGCGTCGCCGGTCAGGCACTCTGAGTGGATCCGGCCCAGCACGGGCTCGTCACCGGTAATGTCGCCCATCACCAGTGCGGCGTGGTCTTTGCCTGTGCCGGTTTCCTGAAAACCTACCAGCGTGAAGGTGCCCCAGGGGGTTGGCAATTTGGATTTAGCCACGAGGGTAACGCTGCTCATAGGTTGCTCCTTACTACTAACGGCTCAAAAAAGGGGGCCAGTTTAGCGCGCCTTGTCAGGAACGACCATAAGAACAAGTCCCTGCATTGCTTAATGAAATCTCCAAATGAGATACAAGCACAGCTGTCCGGCGGGGTTTTGGCCCTTTGTGCGGATTGATGACTGCCAGGCTCACCACATTCGGGTATAATCGGCGCCCATTAACCCACCCCTTCGGGATGGGAGCAACACAGTGCAGGAGAGAAGTTATGCCTCAGATGGCCCCCGTAATGACAATTGATGGCCCCAGTGGTGCAGGTAAAGGCACCTTGTGTCAGCTGCTTGCTGAGAAGCTGGGTTGGCACTTGCTGGACTCGGGCGCCATCTATCGGGTGTTGTCCCTGGCCGCCCTGCATCACGATGTAGAGCTGGACAGTGAAGCCTCACTGGTGCCGCTGGCTGCCAATCTGGATGTGCAATTTCAGGTTGAGGGCGATTTGGTCAAGGTGATCCTGGAAGGGGAAGATGTCTCCCGCACCATCCGCACTGAAGAAGTGGGTAATGCTGCCAGTAAAATCGCCGCCTTCCCCCGTGTGCGCGAAGCCTTGCTGCGCCGTCAGCGGGCATTTCGTCAGGCCCCGGGTCTGATTGCCGATGGTCGTGACATGGGTACAGTTGTTTTCCCCGAGGCCGAGGTGAAGATTTTCCTCGACGCCAGTGCCGAAGAACGGGCCCAGCGTCGCTATAAGCAGTTGCAAGATAAGGGCTTTGATGTTAACTTTGAGCGTCTTTTAACCGAGATTCGGGAACGTGATGATCGCGACAGAAATCGCGCCACTGCACCCCTGAAACCGGCAGAAGATGCTCTGGTGGTAGACTCTACCGCCATGACCATAGATGAAGTGCTGGCAACAGTACTCGCTTATGCAGAGCAACAACTTGGTGATGCCAGCGCAAGCTGACATCCGGTCGTCTGCACCAAGGATGGCGCAGATTATTTAAAACAGCCCCGCTTGTGCCGGATTGCAAGTGGATGTTTCATTTGTGACATAAACAATGATCGAATCTTTTGCTCAACTCTTTGAAGAGTCCCTGAACGCCGTTGAAACCCGTCAAGGTTCCATCGTCAAGGGTACTGTCGTTGCTATCGAGAACGGTTTCGTACTGGTTGACGCCGGTCTGAAATCCGAGTCCGCTATCCCGGCTGAAGAATTCAAGAACGCCATGGGCGAGCTGGAAATCAACGTCGGCGACACCGTTGACGTGGCTCTGGACTCTATCGAAGATGGTTTCGGCGAAACCAAGCTGTCCCGCGAAAAAGCCAAGCGTCACGAAGCCTGGCTGCAGCTTGAGAAGGCTTACGAAGAGCAAGCTACCGTTATCGGTATCATCAACGGCAAGGTCAAGGGTGGTTTCACCGTTGAACTGAACGGCATCCGTGCCTTCCTGCCGGGTTCTCTGGTTGACGTGCGTCCGATCCGTGACACCGCTCACCTGGAAAACAAAGAACTCGAGTTCAAAGTCATCAAGCTGGACCAGAAGCGCAACAACGTTGTTGTTTCCCGTCGTGCCGTGATCGAGACCGAGAACACCTCCGAGCGCGAAAGCCTGCTGGCTAACCTGCAAGAAGGTCAAGAAGTTAAGGGTATCGTCAAGAACCTGACCGACTACGGTGCATTCGTAGATCTGGGCGGTGTTGACGGCCTGCTGCACATCACCGACATGGCGTGGAAGCGCGTTAAGCATCCTTCCGAAATCGTCAACGTTGGCGACGAGATCGCTGTCAAGGTTCTGAAGTTCGACCGCGAGCGTACCCGTGTATCCCTGGGTCTGAAGCAGCTGGGCGAAGATCCCTGGGTTGCTATCGCCAAGCGTTACCCGGAGACCACCCGTCTGTCTGGCCGCGTGACCACCTGTTCAAACTCAATCCGGAACAGGCTCACGATCTCTCCATGAAATATTTGCCCCGCCTTCTCGGTACGCCACTCGATTGTTTCTTCCGCCAGAATTTGCCGAAACGCCCCGTCACTGTCATGGGGCTTTCTTTGCCAATCCGGTGGGGTTGGCGGCCGGTCTGGATAAAGATGGTGAGTGCATTGACGCGCTGGGCGCCATGGGATTTGGCTTTATCGAGGTCGGTACCGTCACCCCCAGACCCCAAAGCGGCAATGACAAGCCCCGCCTGTTCCGGGTTATTCCGGCAGAGGGGATCATCAACCGGATGGGATTCAACAACAAGGGGGTGGAGCATCTGGTGGCCAAGGTAAAAGAGACCAAATATCAGGGGGTCATCGGCATTAATATCGGTAAAAACAAAGATACTCCCATCGAACAGGGCAAGGATGATTACCTGATCTGCATGGACAAGGTTTATGATCATGCCGGTTATATTGCCGTCAATATCTCTTCCCCCAACACCCCGGGTTTGCGTTCGCTGCAATATGGCGAGGCGCTGGATGAATTGCTGGCTGCTCTCAAGGTGCGCCAGCAAGAGCTGGCCGCCCAATATAAAAAGTATGTGCCACTGGCGGTTAAAATTGCCCCGGATTTAAGCCTTGAAGAAATAGATCAGGTGGCCGCTTCGCTGGTACGGAATGGTATTGATGGGGTTATCGCCACCAATACCACCCTCGAGCGCGAGATGATTTATGACATGCCCCACGCCGGTGAAGCGGGTGGCCTGAGTGGTCGTCCGCTGCAGCACAAGAGTACCGAGGTGATCCGTCATCTGGCCAAGGCGCTCAATGGTGCTCTGCCAATTATCGGTGTGGGTGGTATTGATAGTGCCATGGCCGCCCGTGAAAAATTGGCCGCCGGTGCCAGTCTGGTACAAATTTATAGCGGCTTTATTTATAAAGGGCCGGGGTTGGTCAAAGAGATTGTGACCAATATTTAAGAAATAGATGGCGGGGCCCTTTATTTGACGTTGCTGATTTCCTGCATATGGAATAAAGTCAACTGGTAATTATCAAGTAAGGGCTCCAACATGTTTATCCAACCGACCGATAGCTGGCAATGGCACTATGATGCCCAGAGTGACCGTCTGATGTTGGACCTGTCTGATAACATGTTATTTGCGACCGAGTATAAAGGGCGACAATTGGTGCCCAGCTCATTTGCAACCCAGCCTTTTTGTGTTGATGATGCCGCCCTCTATTATCAGTTGATGGATAAAGCAGCCGAACTTGAGTGGAGTATTCCGCATCAGGTTCAGTTGGTGCTTAATGCCATCGCGGTCAGTCGTTTTTATAAACCCCTGATGCCGCAAAGCTGGTTTTTTAGTGAACAGCATCCGCAAGTGATCCCGCAAAACGGTGATCTGGTCCTGATGAATACACCTCATGGCAACGGCGAATTTATGGTCATTGAGGCAGGGGATCAGGCTAGCGTCTGTTTGAACCTCACTGCCGATCTGGTATTGACCACCAGTAAAACCTTGCCGCGTTTCGGGGTGATCAAGGTGATGAATAACCGGATGAAGCCGCGTATTACCGTGACCGAGCAATATCGTCAGGTCAGTTGATATATTTTCACCAATCTTTTTATCTCTGTGATTATACCGCTGCCTGTTTTTACTGTGATCACCTCAATAGCGCCTCGTTTCTGATACTTCATTGATCCGCGATCATCTTGCCCATTCTCATTGATCTTCATGGTTGTGATCCTGCCTCTCTTGAGGCTTGTTACATCCACTTGCACCTCGTGTTCTGACCCACGCAGTGTCTTGGTCTTTCGTGCTGCAAGCATGGTACCTTCCTCTTGTTTCGTTCTGCTTGCGTGGTGCCTTCACCTCGCTATCAACACATCACTCACTGCTGCGATTTTCTACATACGACATTTTATGCTTGAAACGAGAGCTATTCTCACTTACATTTTGTTATAATATAACAAAATGGAGTTGCTATGAAGCCTCATATTCATCCTGATTATCGTTTGGTGCTGTTCCATGACACGGCGGCAGATGCCTTTTTCCTGGTCGGTTCAACCATCAAGAGCGATCGCCGCTACACGTGGCAAGATGGGAAGGAGTATCCCTACGTATCGCTCGATGTTTCCAGCCAGTCGCACTCGTTCTATACCGGCAAGCAGAAGCAGGTATCGAGCGAGGGGAGTGTAGCCCGTTTCAACAAGCGCTTTGGCGCATTTTCAAGCAAGAAGGAGTCCTGAATGCTTGGTCGTCTGTTCACTCAAATCCGCACGGGCGCGTCATCCCGATTGTCAGTTGGTGCGCCGCCGCGGCAAATTGTTCGTGATTTGCAAAAGCAATCCCCGTTTCAAGGCTCGCATGAAGTGATCCGCTAAATGATGTCTGGCCCCATGATCTCGCCATCGGGTTGTCATGGGGCCTTTTACCTTTTCACCACCTATCAATCTGTTTCCATCCTGCTGTTTGCGCCG
The DNA here is from genome assembly GCF_051919665.1 of Aeromonas sp. 55A. NCBI lineage: Bacteria > Pseudomonadati > Pseudomonadota > Gammaproteobacteria > Aeromonadales > Aeromonadaceae > Aeromonas > Aeromonas sp. 55A. Next base: position 3,403,214 of record NZ_JBQBEH010000008.1, read on the forward strand.
ACTTTTGCATGCTCCAGCCCGCCTGATGAGGTATAATGCGGCACTATTTTTATGGGTTCCCCGTGAGCGTGATGAAAGAATTTTTTGCAACCTGCCCCAAGGGGCTGGAAAACCTGTTGGCCGACGAGCTGACCAATCTTGGCGCAGAGCAGGTCCGTGAGACCGTGGCTGGCGTCCATTTCAAAGGCGAACTGGCGATTGGCTACAAGGCCTGCCTGTGGAGCCGTTTTGCCTCCCGTATCGTGCTGGTGCTCTCCGAATTCCAGATGAACGATGATCTGGATCTCTATCTGGGCGCCCACACAATCCCCTGGGAAGAGCACTTCTCCGGTACCTCTACCATCGCGGTGGACTTTACCGGTACCAACCCTGCCATTCGCAATACCCAATATGGCGCGCTGAAAATCAAGGATGCCATCGTCGACCGCTTCACCAAGCGCGGTCACGTGCGTCCGGACGTGGACAAGAAGTCGCCGGATATTCGCATCATGGCGCACCTGGGCAAAGGCAAGGCCAATATCACGCTGGACTTGTCAGGCCCGGCGTTGCATCAGCGTTTCTATCGTCAGGGCACCGGTGAAGCTCCGCTCAAAGAAAACCTAGCCTGCGCCATGATTGCCCGTAGTGGCTGGGCCGGTGAGCCCATGATGGACCCGATGTGCGGTTCCGGTACGCTGCTGATCGAAGCGGCCTTTATCGCGGCCGACATGGCGCCGGCGCTGCGCCGCGAGCGCTTCGGTTTCGATCGCTGGCTGCAGCACGATAGTGAGCTGTGGCAGAGCCTGATGATGGAAGCGCAAGTGCGCGCCAAACGCGGTATGCAGCGTTGTGAAGTGAAGCTGTTTGGCTGTGATGCCGACCAGCGCGTGCTGCTCAAAGCTCGCGACAACGCCAAAGCGGCCGGTGTGGCCCACCTCATCACCTTCAAGCAGGCCGATGTCACCAAGCTGGAAAACCCACTGCCGATGCCGACTGTGGAAGGGGAGGCTCGCCAAGTCGGTATGCTGATCTCCAACCCGCCTTACGGCGAGCGTCTTGGCGAGTTCCCGGCGCTGCTGGAAGTGCATCAGGCCCTTGGCGATGCTCTGCGTCGCAGCTTCCAGGGTTGGAAAGTCTCTATTCTTTCCGCATCCCCCGAGCTGCTCAGCTGTCTGCGCCTGCGCGCCGACAAGCAATATCGCCTGTTCAACGGCGCCCTCGAGTGTCAGCTGCGCAATTATCAAATCGCACTGGACTCCGTGGCCTCCCAAAAAGAGGTGGCGCAGGACTTTGCCAACCGTCTGCGCAAGAATCTGAAAACCCTCGAGAAGTGGGCCAACAAAGAGGGCATCGATTGCTATCGCCTCTACGATGCCGATTTGCCGGAATACAACGCCGCCATCGACCGTTATCAGGACTATCTGGTGGTGCAAGAGTATGCCGCGCCCAAAGACATCCCCGCCCAGAAAACCCGTCAACGTCTGCTCGACATGGTTCAGGCCGCCATCAAGGTGACCGGCATGGACGGCGAGAAAGTGATCCTGAAGGTGCGTGAGCGTCAGGAAGGGAAACAACAGTATCAGAAGCTCTCCGAAGAGCAGCACCGGATGGAAGTGCAGGAGTACGGTGCCCGTCTGTGGGTCAACCTCTACGACTATCTGGATACCGGCCTGTTCCTCGACCACCGTCAGACTCGCCGCATGCTGGGTCAGATGGCCAAGGGCAAGCGCTTCCTGAACCTGTTTGCCTACACCGGCAGTGCCACCGTGCACGCAGGTCTTGGCGGTGCCAGCGAGACCACCACAGTGGACATGTCCCACACCTACCTGAACTGGGCGCAGGACAACATGCGTCTCAACTCGCTGGTGGGCCGTCAGCACAAGTTTGTGCAGGCAGATTGCCTGAAGTGGCTGTCGGAAGCGGACGAGCAGTACGACCTCATCTTCATCGATCCGCCCACCTTCTCCAACTCCAAGCGGATGGACGAGAGCTTCGACGTACAGCGCGATCACCTGTTGCTGATGCAGCACCTGAAGCGCCTGCTGGCGGCGGACGGCACTCTGGTCTTCTCCAACAACAAGCGTCACTTCAAGATGGATCTGGCCGGTCTCGAGGCCACTGGTCTCAAGGCCCAGAACATCACCCAGAAGACGCGACCGAAGGATTTCGAGCGCAACCAGCACATCCACAACTGCTGGATCATCACCCATGCACCGGAGCAAGGCGAGGCGTGATGCTGACCCTGTTTCATACCGACGGTTGCCACCTGTGCGAGCTGGCCTGGGCGCTGGTGGAGGAGGCAGGTCTTGCCGCCGCCACCCGCCAGTGCGACATCATGGATGATGAGCAGTGGCTTGCCGCCTATCGGGTGCGCATTCCGGTGCTGCGTGACGAAGCAGGCCGCGAGCTCGGTTGGCCCTTCACACTGGCCGAGCTCAAAGGCTGGCTCGCTCGTCAGGGTTGATTTGTGATTTGACGATGAAACGGGAGCAGACCCAGTCTGTTGCCCGTTTTTTCATATGAGATAAGGAACGAACATGGCTCTTTTAACATTGCACGGCGCGTGTCTGTCGTTCAGTGATTTTCCGTTGCTCGACAAGGCCGAGCTGACCATAGAGCGAGGCGAGCGCCTCTGTCTGGTGGGCCGCAACGGGGCGGGCAAGTCCACCCTGATGAAGGTCATTGCCGGTGAATTGCCCCTCGATGATGGCCGTCTGGTGTTGCAGCAGGACTTGAAAGTGACTCGTCTTGAGCAGGATCCGCCCACCTCGAGCGAGCTCACCGTGTTTGATTACGCCGCCGAAGGGCTGGCCGGAGTCGGTGAGCTGCTCAAGCAGTATCACCACGTCTCCATGGCGCTGGCGAGTGACCCGTCCGATGCCAACATTCGCAAGATGAGCCAGCTGCAGGAGCAGCTCGATTATCAGAATGGCTGGCAGTACGAGACCCGCATCAATCAGGTGCTGACCCTGCTTGGTCTTGATCCTGACGTGACCCTCGACAGTCTCTCCGGTGGCTGGCTGCGCAAGGTGGCGCTGGCCCGTGCACTGGCATGCGATCCCGATCTGCTGCTGCTCGATGAGCCGACCAACCACCTGGATATCGAGGCCATCAACTGGCTGGAAGAGTTCCTCAAGGATTTCCGTGGCGCCATCGTTTTCATCTCCCACGACCGTGAGTTCATCCACAAGCTGGCGACCCGGATCATCGATCTGGATCGCGGCGTGATCACCTCCTGGCCCGGCAACTATGACGAGTACCAGCAGGGCAAAGAGGAGTGGCTGCGGGTCGAAGAGCTGAAAAATGCCGAGTTCGATCGCAAGCTGGCGCAGGAGGAGGTGTGGGTACGCCAGGGGATCAAGGCGCGCCGTACCCGTAACGAGGGGCGAGTGCGCGCCCTCAAGGCGATGCGCATGGAGCGTACCCAGCGTCGCGAACTGCAGGGCAAAGCCAAGCTGCAACTCGACGAGGCGAGCCGCTCCGGCAAGCTGGTATTTGAAGCTGAAGGGTTGGGACTCGACTTTGGTGATCGCACCCTGTTCGAGGGGCTAGATCTGCAGGTGCTGCGTGGCGACAAGATTGCGCTGGTCGGCCCCAACGGTTGCGGCAAGTCGACCCTGATCAAGCTGCTGCTGGGTCAGCTAGATGCCACTCGTGGTTCGGTGCGTCAGGGTACCAATCTGGAAGTGGCCTACTTCGATCAGTACCGCGAACAGCTCGATCCCGAGAAAACGGTGGTGGACAACGTCGGGGAGGGCAAGCAGGAGGTGATGGTGCGTGGCCGCTCCCGTCACATCCTTGGTTACTTGCAGGACTTCCTGTTTGAACCCAAGCGGGCTCGAACGCCGGTCAAGGTACTCTCCGGCGGTGAGAAAAACCGTCTGCTGCTGGCCAAGCTGTTCCTTAAACCCAGCAACCTGCTGATCCTCGATGAACCGACCAACGATCTCGACGTCGAAACGCTTGAATTGCTGGAAGAGCTGCTGGCGGACTATCCAGGCACTCTGCTGCTGGTGAGTCACGATCGTCGTTTCATTGACAATACCGTGACCGGTTGCTGGCTGTTTGAGGGGGATGGCCGCATCAGCGACTACGTGGGCGGCTATGCCGACATGATGGCGACCCGCGAACAGCAGAATGCCCAGCAACAGGTCAAGTGCACACCGGTGAAGGCTCCCGAGCCGCTAGCCACAGTGAGCGAAGCGCCGAAGAAAGGCAAAAAACTCTCCTACAAGCTGCAGCTTGAACTGGATGGTCTGCCGGCGCGTCTTGAGCAGCTGGAAGCCGAACTCGATGCGCTGCAAAGCGAGATCAACCAGCCAGGGTTCTTCTCGCTGCCGGCAGATAAAACCCAGCCGAAACTCGATGCGCTCAATGCCGCTGAAGCCGCGCTGGAACAGGCATTTGCTCGCTGGGAAGAGCTGGAAGGACTCAAAAATCAGGAGTAAGTTCCCTGTAATTAAAACTTAATCCAGTTCAGTGCCTTGTGTCACATAGCCCGGTTAGGGTGGAAGTTTTTGTTTGACCGAGTGCGCTCGCAGGAGTAAAGATGAAAGCGACCGATGCAGAATTGGTCGCTTTTTTTGTTCCACGAAGAGGGTCGTAGATGATGAAGAGACAGAAGCGGGACCGTCTGGAAAGAGCTCGTGCTCGTGGTTATCAGGCTGGCGTGGTCGGCAAACAGAAAGAAGCGTGTCCGTATCAATGCCTGGATGCCCGAGGGCATTGGCTTGGTGGTTGGCGTGACGCCATGGAAGGGCGGGGCTCAGGCCTCTTCATGAAGTAGCAGGTACTTCATCACTCATTACAAAAGGAAAGGGGCCGTTGTGGCCCCTTTGCGTTAATGCTGTTTTACCACCAATCAGAGAGATCAGAATGCGGTGGTATCTTTGAACAGGCCCACTTTCAGGTCGGTGGCGCTGTAGATAGGACGGCCGTCGACTTCGACCACACCATCAGCAATCCCCATCACCAGCTTGCGGTTGATGACGCGCTTGAAGGTGATCTTGTAGGTCACTTTCTTGGCAGTCGGCAGGATCTGGCCGGTAAATTTCACTTCACCGACACCCAGCGCACGGCCTTTGCCCGGGCCACCTTTCCAGCCAAGGAAGAAGCCAACCAACTGCCACATGGCATCCAGACCGAGACAGCCAGGCATCACGGGATCACCCGGGAAGTGGCAATCGAAGAACCAGAGATCCGGAGTAATGTCGAGCTCAGCCAGGATCTCGCCCTTGCCGTGTTCGCCGCCGTTGTCATTGATCTTGACGATGCGGTCCATCATCAACATGTTGGGGGCAGGCAGCTGACTGTTACCCTCACCAAACAGTTCGCCACGGCTGCAAGCCAGCAGCTCTTCACGGGTAAAAGAGTTCTTGCCCTGTTCGCACAGGGAAAGGCGGGCTTCCATGGTGGTATTGTCTACGGTCACGCGGTATTTCCTTCAAATGGGTCAAAGCCTGGCCAATTTAGCTTACAGTTGTTAGCTAAACAACTCCGATCACTTCATCAGCGGCCAAACAGGCGCCCCAACAGGGATTGCAGCAGTCCGACTTTGGCAGTGGAGCCGTTCAACTCGTCCAACCGCTCCTGAATACGGCCAAACAGGGTATCGGGCATATCAGGCTCACCGGCGACACAGCCAGTCAGCAACTCGATGGCCTCTTCCACATGATCCACCGGGTGGATGTGGAACTGGCCTGCTTCAACCGCTGCAATCACCTCGTCAGAGAGGTTCAGCTGCTGGATGTTGGTGCCCGGCAAAATGATCCCTTGCTTGCCGGTGATGCCGTGGATTTTGCACACCCGGAAGAAGCCTTCAATCTTCTCGTTCACGCCACCAACGGCCTGCACATTGCCAAACTGATCGACCGCACCGGTCACGGCGAAGTGCTGATAGATAGGCTGGCGGGCGAGGGCAGAGAGCAGGGCACACAAGCCGGTCAGGGAGGCGCTGTCGCCATCAATTTCGTGGTAAGACTGCTCGAACACCAGATTGGCCGACAGGGGGGAGGGGTTCTCTGCACCAAATTTGTTGGAGAGATAGCCGTGGATAATCATCATCGCCTTGGCGTGGATATGACCGGCCAGCTCCGCTTTGCGCTCGATATCCGCCACATCGCCATCACCAAGGTGTACGGTCGCGGTGAGGCGCACCGGTTCACCGAAGTCATAGGGGTGACCGGAGACCTGAATGACAGACAGGCCGTTGATCTGGCCAATCTCTTCGCCATCGGTTTGCAGCAGGATCTGGCCGTCGATAACCCCCTGATCGGACTGCTCAACCAGATAGTTGAGGCGGTAATCCTGCTCTTCCAGTGCGCCGCTAATATGCTCGTCGGTGACCACATCAGATTCCAGCTCCCGGGCCAGACTGTCAGCCATCCGCATGATGGCGGAGAGTTGCACTTCGGAGAGCGACAGCCACTCCTGATGGTCACAGAGGCGGCTGGCATGACGACAAAGGGCGGCGAGGGCGGCTGGCGTGAAGTCCAGCAGACTCCAACGCTGGCGCAGCCAGGCCAGGTACTGCAGAAATTCCTGCAGATCCTCTTCAATATTCACCTCTGACACCAGATCCGCGCGCAGGAAGATGCGTTCGGACATATCGCGATCCAGCATCTGGAACTCGGCCACGTCGAGTCGGTCACCGACCAGGATCAGCTTGAGCTTGATGGGGGTCGCTTCAGGCGCGAAGAAGGGGGTCAGGGTTTTCCCTTCCTGATAGGCGTTCCAGTCCAGCTCGCCTTTTTGCATGGCATTTTTTAGTTTGAACCAGAGGTGCGGCTGATCCAGCAGCTCGTCCAGTTGCAAAATGAGGTAGCCGCCGTTGGCTTCGCGCAGCAAGCCAGGCTCCAACAGGTGCTGGTTAGCATAGACAGAGCCTTGCTCTGTCTGGTAGTTGATGGAGCCAAACAGGGTATCCCAGTTGAGATCACGGCCATAAATCACCGGCGCTTCCTGCGCTTCGTGATGGATCAACAGGTTGATCAGAATGGGGTGCTGAAACTCCAGACCCAATGCCACGTGAGCCGCCAGATCGGAGAGGAAATCATCGATTTTCGGATCATTGTTCTGCTTGCGCATGATGCGGGTCACGATGCGTTCGGCATCGAGATGGTGGCTCAACAGCTTGAGCAGTTCGCCAACCATTTCGCAAAACTCGACGCCAGTGCCCGGTTGCAGGCGCAGCCAGATAGGCTTGTATGGGTTGTTCAGATTCTCGGTGTAGCAAAGGTCAAACAGGTCACCATCCTTGCCATTTGAGTCGGCAATCAACGTTTGGCAAACGCCTTCGTAATCTGCGCCGGGGAACCCGTTGAGCAGCATGACCGGACAGTCACCATCAAAACTGGCAAGACGTTTGATGCCGGAAATGGCTCTGGGTTGCAGCGCAGCAAAGGGGATAGGTTCAAGCTCGCTGAGCTTGGTGAACTGTTCAATCGCAAAAGCGGGTTTTAATTGTTCTGATGTTAATTCAGCCACTTAAGACATCCGGTCGAAGATAGGATCAATTGTTGCCATTATACACAGTTCAATAAGTGGTGACAGGAAACAAGATAGTTGATTTAACATAATATGCATTATGCGCAGTGATGGGTTTCTACGTTTTGGAGTTATTTCCGATGAAACACAGCCGTCGCCCACAGGATCGACTCTTGCTGGATGCATTAACCGCCGGTGTCGATCTGTTGACACCACTGCGGCGCCATCGGTTTCGGCAGCTAGATATCAGTGTGCCCGATGACCACCAGTTGCTGTGGTTCGACGTGTTCCCGTTGGCCGGTGCGTTGGTGTTGATTCATAAGGACACCCCGTTGTGGATCTGCCGCTGGCAGTTGGTCAACCGTGTGGCGGTTATCCACGACTGGCGGGCCTTTTGGTACACCCATCAACAGGATTTTGCCCATCTGCCGCTGGAGGCGATTTGTTGGCTATCCAGTCGTTACCAGGTTAAATGGGATTCGCCCAGTGGCAGGTACTTTTGGCAGCGCTGCCTGCGGGAGGCCCGCGCCCGTGGCCTGTCGGTGAACGCTAGTGCTATAGGCCAGCCCTAAACATTGCTCACCGGGTTGGATGGCTCAGGCATGATCGATTGGCGCGACCTCGCGGCGTGCAGCATGGAGCTCGTCGGACATTTCCCCTGGGCTGATGCGCCGCACCACATCCACAGGCCAGGCGCTGCCGGTTTGCAGGACGCTGATGATCTCGGTCATTTCTGGGTGAGACATGTTGAAGGTCAAGAATAACAGAGTCTTTACAAATTATGCCGATAACCCCATTTATCGGCATCTCTGTGAGAGATAACATTGAGTGAATTTAACCACTACGGCGACACAACTCCGGTCAATGCGATCCATGATGAAGAACCATCTTGATATCTTGCAGCCAAATGCAGAAGAACCTCACCTAAAGCAGGCAATGCATCGTGCTTGGTGCCATAGCGTTGGCAATAGAATTGGCTAGTTCACCAACTGCTCATTTAGCTGTACCCGAACATGTCTTGGGACCATGTCCCCTCCCCTTAGTCGATATTCTGAAACCACAAATGTCCCATCTTGAGACAAGAGTCCACTATTAGAGGCTGTCTTGACCTGGTTAAAGTAGTCGCCTTAATGGGTGGACAGATCCCCTGCCCTTACTCAAAATGCTAAAAATGCAAATTTCCCGTATTGAATAGTTCACACTTACAACAGTGCCGGATCATTAATGCCCTTGATGCAATAAGCGCTCCCTCCCCTCTTGGTTTTCGTGACTTTTATAATGGTGCATTTAACGTAACCATTTATATATTTTCGTTATGTTGTGTTTGGCTCCTGAGTGTTTTCGGTAGCCCACGATGATGACCATTCGTATAAGTCATCAAATCACCTTTTTAGACCTCAATGCACTCTACAGAGAGAATGAAAAAGACCCGCCTTTTGCGAGACGAGTCTTGTTCTTTCAATCCGGCTGATCAGGCTATTAGCCAATGTTTGCGTTTGGGCATGGGCGTTCGCGGATGGGATATGTGGGCATTGCTGCACATATCCATGATTAGCCTCTTCAGTTCATTCATATCGACAGCGTGAAGTGTTAACGACCAGAATGCTCTCGCCTGGCTGTAGTGCATGCCGTTGGTATAGAGCAGGGTGTCATTTGCAAAATGAAGTTGGCTACAGGGTGCCTCCATCTGCAATCCTGTTTCGGGAAACCAGATATTCAACGTGCCTGAGGGGATAAGGGTAAATTGCGCCATCAGATCGCCTTGTCCGACAATCTTGTAGGTCTTCTTGATGATGTCTATCGGCATAGGGGGTTGTCTCGATGTTTGAGCAAGCGATTTGGTTATTTTTCTCTCTGATACGGAATAAATATTGATCCCGCGGATGGCTACCTGCTCGTTCTTAACAGCCCTGCTGTTCCCTGAACCGGTTGCCATCCAGAGAAGTACAAAATAACGGCACCAGCTTGAATGAGACCTTAATGAATCACTTTTTTTGGTCACGATGCTCACCCGCCCTTTGAACGATTATCTCTCGTTTGTTGGCTCAATCTGTCTAGCGGTTTTTGTTGCGCGCTCTCATGTCGTTCGCTGTTGCTGGTGTGCAGGTATTTCGAAGTGGTGTCGATGCTGTCATGTCCTGCATCGGCTTGTACGTGGGAAAGCGGTCTCCCATGCAGGTTGATGTCATGGGTGATCCCGGTGTGGCGGATCGCATGGGGAGAGAGTTGCCGCATTTCGGCCGCATCCTGGACAAATCCATCCTGCTCTGCCAATTCTGCGCCTTTACCGATGATCACCATGATCAAATCCCGTAACTGGCGAATACCGAGATTGGCGTTGAGTTCCCCTTGCTCGCGGCCGTGGGCTGCCGCTTTATGGCGAACGAACAGCGGTGTCTGTTCATCCGGTGTTGGCAAGGGAGAAAGACCGAGGAAACGGCGGTAGCGTTCGAGTGCCGCCAACAGCGCTTGGGATACCGCTACGGTACGCCGTTTGCCCCCTTTGCTTTGCGGAATAAAGTAGCCCCAGACGCCGGTTTTACGATCCCGCCTGAACTGCCCCATCACAGGGGTAAAGCCCGGCCGGGCTGCAACCTCAGAGATCCGCAGATAGCAGGCGTACATCAGAATGGTGAGAAAACGGCTGCGTTCGTGTTGCTCCGGATGGTCGTTGGCAAGGGTGTCGGCGGCCTGCATAACGTATGACCACTGCAACTCGCTGAAGACCTGCACCTGATCATTGGCCTCCAGCTGTTGCGGCCGTTTGACCCGCTGCAGTAGCAGAGCGGGATTCCTGTCCATGTACTCCTCCTGGATCAGGAACTGGAAGAAGGCGGACAAGATGGCGAGCTTGGTCTTCATCGCCTGCTCGCTTAGGCGATAGGGCAAGGTGCGGCCCAGCTCCCGCTTGCCGAGAAACGGTCGCCATTGCGGGTTGGGCAACCGCTCTCCCCACTCCTTGTCGAGGACAAACTGCGCCACGTTGCGATAGGCGATCAACTCTTCAGGGGGCGACTGACAGTAGTCGAGATAGCGGATCATGATGCGGCGAGTGAGATCTTTCGGGCTGATGGCCGCCTCGCGAAAGCACCAGTGCAAAAAAGTGGTCAGTTCGCTGCGATAGGTTTTGTAGTTGTTTTCGCTGTTGCGCTGCTCCAGCAGCCAATCGACCGCCAGTTCGTAAACCAGCCCGGCATCGGGCACATCGTTGAGGCTGAGGTTGGCAAGGTACTGATTGACCTGTGGGTTACCGGCCTCCAGATAGATAAGGCTGTCAAACAGCGGCATGGCTGGCGGCAAGGATAAAGGTTGTTGAGTCATGGTGTTGCTTGTTGATGCTGAGATGAGTCGGTATGAGCCTGTGAGCCGAGTTGCTAGAAAAGGGCTCGTGATACATGAATGCGGCTTCTATTGGGATTGGTACTGCCTCTTGTTGTTGCTGATTAAGGTCACCAGGAGCGATCTGGATAACGTTCTCTCCACTGTTTGCTCATTATTTCCTCATAGATCTGGCTGGTGTCGCTCAGTGGTGCACGCTATTCAGTTATGCATGGGATATGCAGAATGGTTAAAAAATTCTCGGGGTAAATAGCCGTGAAAGTGGTTTTAAATGCAAATAAAGTGAATGCCGCGAGCTGTTTATCCCGAGAAATAGCAGGTCTGTGCAATCAGGCCACCTGCTTTAGTGGCTTCTCCTTGCGCTTGGCTGCTGGGGCCTCTTCCTATTTCGTGCCTGACTGAACCTTGCCGCCGCGCAGCAGGGTTTGCAGCACATCGCGCTGCTCTGCCAAGTAGAATGCCAGACTCTCTTGCTGCTCTGGCGCCAACTCGATCGGGGCACCAGCCAACAGGGTCATCAACTCGTCGGCCGTATCCAGCAGCTTGTCATAGGCATCGGCCTCTTTTTTGCTGGCAAAGGTCATTTTTTCCACTCCCCCACGAACAACCACATATTTGATCTCGACAGCCATGATGGCCTCCTCTTGGTGATGATGGATAGAGTATATGTATGGATATACAGTATTGCAAATAACCTCATCGGAAAAGAGTTCGCCGGGGGTTAGCGACAAAAGCCGCGCTGGATCAAGCTGTCTCAAAGTGCCGTTTGACTTCCACGCCTGACTGGTCGGATCATGGCCTTATGACGATCGTACGACACCTGTTTATCCTGCTGATGGTAGAGGTGCTGCTCCTTGGGAGTATCGCCCACTTGGTCGTGGGATTCCCCTGGTTGCTGACCCTGCTGTTTGTTGTGTTTGCCCTGCTTGGGTTGCGTTGTCTGGTGGTGCTCGGCAGCTGGCTGTTTACCCGTTTCTACCCCTCCCCGGCTATCGGCCCCTGGCGCAGGGTGAAGATGATGGCGCAGGAGATGCTGGCCTACCTCTACACCTTCACCTTGCTGTTGCCGTTCGAGCCTTTGCTGATGGCACCCGATCGGCTGCGTCCATGCCAGCGCCCCGTATTGCTGGTGCATGGTTACGGTTGCAGTCGCGGGATCTGGCGTACCCAGCGCACCCGACTGGAGACAGCAGGCCATGTGGTCGCCACCATTACCCTGATGCCACCATTTGGTCATATCGATGACATGGTGCCGCTATTGGCCAAGCGAATTGACGATGTGCTGGCGCAAACCGGGGCTGACAAGCTGGTACTGGTCGGCCACAGTATGGGCGGGCTGGTCTGCCGCGACTATCTGGCTATCCATGGTGGTGACAAGGTCGCACGGCTGATCACGCTGGCCACCCCTCATCAGGGCAGTCAGCTTGCCGCCCTTGGGCTTGGGGCCAATGCCCGTGAGATGGAGCCCGGTTCCGGTTGGTTACAGCGTTTTGCCTCGGTGCCGCTTTGCGTGCCCGGTATCTCGGTGCGCACCAGTCACGACAATGTGGTGATGCCGCAGGAGCGGCAACGATTGGCGGGAATGGAAGATATCGAGTTGCCTGCCATTGGCCATCTCTCTCTGCTCTACTCGCGCCGCACGACTGATCTGCTGCTTTATCTGCTGTCCCGAGTCTGACCCTCCTTAACCGTTCTTCAACTGCTATTCCAAATAAAACAGGGGCCTGATTGCTCAGGCCCCTGTTGATCTCTTTATCCCATCACCCGGTTAGAAGTGTATCCCCTTGATCAGGGTCGAGACGGCAACCTGATCGGCGGTGGCCTTGGATTTGTCGCCATCCTTGGGATCGGCAAAGGTGCGGAAGCTGGTGTTCATGATGACCTGAGCGACACGCGGAGCCAGAGCGTGAACCACCTGACCAAATACCCCGAGGCGAGTGGCCAGACGAACATGCTTGTTGATGATGGTATCGCACACCAGATCGGCCGCCTCTTCCGGCGTCATCATCGGTACCTGCTCATAGACCTTGGTCGGTGCGACCATCGGCGTTTTCACCAGCGGCATATTGATGATGGAGAAGCTCACCCCTTTATCGGCAAACTCGGAGGCGGCGGTACGCACCCAGGCATCAAGGGCCGACTTGGAGGCAACATAGGCGGAGAAGCGTGGTGCATTGGTCAACACCCCGATGGAGGAGATGTTGATGATGTGCCCTTTTTTCTTCTCGATCATGGTGGGCAGCACCCCCATGATCACCTTGAGCGCGCCAAAGTAGTTGAGCTGCATGGTGCGCTCCAGATCGTGGAAGCGATCGAAGGAGTCCTCGATGGAGCGGCGGATGGAGCGGCCGGCATTGTTGACCAGAATATCGACGCCACCGTGATCGGCCACGATGCGAGCGGTGATCTCCTCGGCCTGCGCCAGATTGGAGAGATCCCCCTGATAGATTTCGATGGTCAGCCCCAGCTCGGCAAACTCCGCTTTAGTCTCGGCAATCTTCTGCTCGTCGCGAGCGATGGTAACGACGTTGGCCCCCGCACCCGCCAGCTTGCGCGCGGTTGCACGGCCGATACCAGAGGTGGCTCCGGTCACCAGTACCACCTTGCCCTCGACCCGCCCACGCAGGGAGCGATCGATGAAGAGCTCCGGGTCGAGGTGGCGCTCCCAGTAATCCCATAACCGCCAGGCGTAGCTGTGCAGCGGTGGCACTTCGATGCCTGTCCCTTTCAGTACCCGCTGGGTTTCGCGACTGTCGAAACGGGTGGGATAGCTGATAAGGCGGAACACATCCTTGGGCAGACCCAGATCGGCGATGGCGGCATCGCGGATGCGGCGCACCGGCGCCATGGTCATCAGCATGGCGGTCAGGTGGCGGGGAATGAAGTTAAAGAGAGAGGCGTTGATGCGGATCGCAGGCTCCGGCGCATGGGCGGCGCGGGAGAAGGTGCTCAGCATGTCGCCAACCCGCATCGGGTTGGGGTCGGTCAGGTGGAAGGTCTTGTTCTCCTCGCCCTCCTGATGGGCGATATGCACCATGGCATCGACCACAAAGTTGACAGGCACTATGTTGATGCGCCCGCCCTCAACCCCGATGGCGGGCATCCAGGGCGGCAGCAGACGGCGCAGCTTCTGGATGGTCTTGAAGAAGTAGTAAGGACCGTCGATCTTGTCCATCTCGCCGGTGTTGGAGTCACCGACAACGATCCCCGGTCGATAGACTCGCCACGGAACTGTGCACTCGTTTCGCACAATCCCTTCCGCTTCGTGCTTGGTCTGGAAGTAAGGCATGTCGAGGTGCTCGGCTTCATCAAACATATCCTCGCGAAACAGACCATCGAACAGGCCCGCGGCAGCGATGGAGCTGCAGTGATGGAACTGCCCCGTCCCCAGCCGCTCGGCAAGTTGAACGGCTTGACGGGTCCCTTCGGTGTTGACCTGCTGCTGGATCCCGGCCTTGGCGTTCAGATCATAGATAGCAGCCAGATGGAAGAAGTGGTCGATCTTGCCGATCAACTGCTCCTGCATCTCGACCGACACCCCCAGCAGCGGTTGCGTCATGTCACCAAAAACCGGGACTGCGCGCGATTCATCCACATTCCAGAATGCAAATAACTCCGGCAATTTATCCTGATGAGAGGCGCGCATCAGAAAATAGACGATACAGTCGGGATGCTGTTGGAATAACTTTTTGATCAATCGACGCCCGATAAAACCACTACCGCCAGTAATGAAATAGTTCATAAAGAGAATCCTGCTACTGATTAGGGTGTTACTAGGTTGTTAGATATATCACGATTCATATGGGAATCCGCAATTTGATTGTCGGTTCGTGAGCAAACCCTAATTTCGGTGGTGTGCCTGTTCCGTTATTAGGTAGAACCCTCTATTTTTTGTCCCTAGACTGAAGTTGAAAAATCAGTAATGCCACAACCCGATTGCAGTTTCGTTGTCGCCATTACATTTATCTGTCGTTATTCAAGGAGAAGATCATGGCTAAGAAATTGAAAGCGCTGGCAGGGTCAGTGACCGACAACCAACTCACCTCCACCATCAAGGAGTCCACCCAGCAGATCTGGTTGGCGGGTCTGGGTGCCTATGCCAAAGCACAGGAAGAGGGTGGCAAGATCTTTGAAGCCCTGGTGCAAGAAGGTGAAGCGCTGCAAGCAAAAACCCGTCAGAGCGCAGATGAGAAGATTGCCGCTGTGACCGATAAGACCGCCAATACCTGGGGCCGTCTGGAGCAGGTGTTTGAAGATCGCGTGGCACGCGCTGTGGCCAGCCTCGGCATCCCGACACGCAAGGATATCGACAAGCTCTCCAAGCGCATGGCCGAGCTGACCGATGTGGTCCAGCAACTGCTGGATGCACAGGAAGAAGAAGCCCCGGCCGCAGAAGCCAAACCGGCTGCCGCCAAAAAGCCCGCTGCCCGCAAGCCTCCGGTAAAGAAGGCACCGGTAGCCAAGGCTAAAGAGGCCGTGGTTGAGCAGGCCGCCGATCTCCTCTCCGCCGCCGAAGACGCGGTGAAAGAGGTGAAGGCCAAAGCAGAGAGCGTCCTGCCCTGATCCCTCGTGGTGACGGAAGGTAATTGATACCGGCCCATGCCCTGCGCTGGGCCGGTCTTGTCATGGTGAATGTCATGGATAGAGAGGCGACGCTATGAGTACCATCGCAATTGCCCTTGCTGGCGGCGGGCCGCTCGGCGGCATCTACGAGATCGGTGCCTGCGCAGCCCTCTCTGACAGCATCAACGGCCTGCGCCTTGACCATGCTGATATCTATGTTGGCGTCAGTTCGGGGGCCGTGGTGGCCTCGGCGCTGGCCAACGGTATCTCGCCGGCTAAGCTGGTGCGGATCCTGCTCAGCGATGATTCGGGGGAGATGTTTGACCCGGCCACCTTGCTGCGCCCCGCCTTTCGTGAATATGCCGACCGCCTGACCTCGCTCCCGCCGCTGGCGTGGCAGAGCCTGACCTACTATTTGGCGGCGCCCTGGAAGCGCAGCCTGTTTGAATCGCTGCAGGGGCTCTCCAAGGCCATTCCGACCGGACTGTTTGACAACCGCGGGGTAGATCGCACCCTGACCCAGTTTTTCTCTCGTCCCGGTCGCAGCAACGATTTTCGCCAGCTGCGCAGCCGACTGTTTGTGGTCGCAACCGAACTCGACACCGGTCATCCGGTTGCCTTTGGTAGCCCGGGGCTCGATGACGTGCCCATCTCGGCGGCGGTACAGGCGTCGGCCGCTCTGCCCGGTCTCTTCCCCCCTTCATTGATTAACGGGCGTTACTATGTGGACGGGGCGCTGATCAAGACCCTGCACGCTTCGGTAGCGCTGGAAGAGGGTGCGGATCTTGTGTTCTGCATCAATCCGCTGGTGCCCTATGATGCGGACATGGCCGCCGGCGCGCCGACCAATCTGGTGGACAGCGGTCTGCCGGTGGTGCTGGCCCAGACTTTTCGCGCCATCATCCACTCCCGCATGCATGTGGGGATGGATCGCTACAAACACCAATATCCCGACGCCGACGCCCTGCTGTTTGAGCCCTCTTCAGCCGATGGCGAGATGTTCTTCACCAATGTGTTCAGTTACCGGGATCGTCGCCGCCTATGCGAGCACGCTTACCAGCATACCCGCCGCGATCTCTGGCTGCGTCGTAACGAGCTGGCGCCGGTGCTGGCCAAGCATGGCCTCGAGCTCAATCTGGCCGCGCTGGCCGATGAAGATCGCACCCTGCTGGCCCCCGGCATTGGCTCGGTTGCCGCCCTCGACAAGTCGCTGGAGCAGTTGCAGCACTGGCTTGCCAAACGCTATCGCCACGGCGTGCGCCGTTCATCACCAAAGGAGTAGCATGGATCGCAAACTCAAACGTCGTACCCGGGAGCGGATCCTGACCACTGCCCTCACCTGCTTCAATCGACAAGGGGAACCCAGCGTCACCACCTCGGCCATTGCGGCCGAGATGGAGATCAGCCAGGGCAATCTCTACTACCACTTCCACAACAAGGAGGAGATCGTCAACGCCCTGTTCTGCGAATTTGAACAGCAGATGGATCGCCTGCTGGAGGCGGTCAGCACCCCGTCCGATGAGCCAGAAGATATCTGGCTCTTTCTCCACCTGATGTTTGAAGCCATCTGGCAGTACCGTTTCCTCTACTATGATATCGCGACCCTGATGAGTGGTTATCATCAGGTGGAACAGCGCTTTTCCGCCCTGCTGCGCCGCAAGGAGCAGACCGCCATCGCCATTTGCAACCATCTGCAAACGGTCGGGCTGATGGAGGGCACGGCGCAACAGATGCGCACGCTGGCGGCCAATGTGGCGCTTGTTGGCACATTCTGGATCTCTTATCAGCGGGCACTGCACCCCAAGGCGGACGCCGATATCGCCCTCGGCGTCTTTCAGGTGATGCAGCTGGTCGCACCCTATTTGCGGGCCGATGCCCGCGCTCATCTGGGCGCCCTCGCCCATCACTACACCGACAAGGTTTGATTCACATGCTACAGGGAGAACAAGCATGACCACTTCACAACTCGAATTTGTCCCCTTCCCCTACGAGGATGCGGCCTATGAGTATGCTGGCCAGAAGCTGGCGGACAACTGGGAGCGTCTCCATCAGGGGGATGCCGAACCCTGGCCCGAGGATGAGCAGGTACAGGATGCCTGGCGGGCCTATCATGCCGGGGATTTTGCCCGGGCCGTCGCCCTTGGCGAAGCGGTCGGTGAGGCGGGCCTCAATGTGGCAAACAAGGCGCTGGTTATCCACGCCAGCTATCTGCTGGAAGACAAGTATGCCAAGCGCGCCGCCTTCGAGCGGGCAGCCAGCCATGCCGAGAAGCTGCAAAAACGCCAGCCCAAGAACGCCAACGCCTGGTATTTCCACGCGCTGGCCCTCGGTCGCTACAGTCAGGTCATTTCCATCTCCAAGGCCCTCTCGCAAGGAATTGGCGACAAGATCAAGGCAAGCCTTGAGAAGGCGCTGGAGCTGGCGCCAGATCACGCCGAGGCCCATATTGCCTTTGGCGCCTGGCACGCGGAGATCGTCGACAAGCTGGGGGCCATGATCGGCGGCCTCACCTATGGCGCCAAGAAGGAGGAGTCCGAGCGTCACTTCAAGGAAGCGCTGGCGCTGATCCCCGACTCGGCTATCGCCCGCATGGAGTACGCCAACGCACAGGTGATGCTGCACGGCAAGAGCCGCCTGAAAGCCGCCGAAGCCCTCTATGCCGAAGCGGCCGAGTGCGAACCCATGGATGCCATGGAGCGTCTCGATGTGGAGGCGGCGCGGGAAGAGCTGGAGGATTAACCGCCACTCCTGCCACTAAGAGGTAGCAAAACAAGAGGCCAACCCGCGGGTTGGCCTCTTTTATGATGGGTGCTGATCGGTTGGCTACGCCGCCATCGGTCTTTCAAATGCTCGCTTAACCGAGCAGCGCATCCAGCCCGTTGGGGTCAAACAACAGCTCCGGCTCCATCAGCACCAGCAACAGCAGTTGCTCGAATTCCACTGCAAACCGCTCGACCACCCGATCCGGATCCGGAACCAGCTTCTTGTCGGTGATAAGGCCAAGCTGCACCTTGTGATCGTAAGAGAGGATGGAGACGCCGACGCCGATATCCCCCGATTGCGGCACCCAGAACAGCGGCTGACGCAATTTTGCTCCAGCCAGATAGAGGGTCTGCTGCGGGCCAGGCACATTGGTGATCACCGCGCTGGCCTTGGCCGTGAGCAGCTCGACTGCCTGCTGCTGCACCGCATTGGGTGCCATGCCAAGGGCATGTAACAAGTTGAGCACTACCACGGGTTGCAGCGAGGTGCGCAGCGCCTGCATCCGGTCACGTACGGTATAGAGCCGCTGCAACGGGTGTTCAACATCCAGTGGCAAGTCCAGGGCCACCAGCCCGAAGCGGTTGCCAAGTGCCCCCTCATCGTCCGGTGCACGCATATTGACCGGCACCAGGGCGCGGATCTTGACCTTGTTGGCATCATCCCCCTTCTCCTGCAGGTAGTGGCGAAACGCCCCTGCGGTGGCGGCGATCAGCAGATCGTTGACCGAGCAGCCCAGAACCTTGCCCACTGCCTTGATATCCGGTAGATCAATTTGCTCCGACCAGGCCACCCGCTTGGTGCTGGTGGTCTTGCCACGCAGGCGGCAGGGTGAATCATCACCGAGGGTGGCGATATTGCACAGCTCGCTCGCCACATCCCGCCCGGTCTTGAGGTAATCCACCGCCTTGGTGGGATGGGTGACCACTTCGACATATTTGGACCAGAGGCTACCGGTCAGCTTGAGGCCGGCCCGCACCAGACGGCTGCCCTGGTGGCAATCCTCCTCATCCTCGTCATCGCTGTCATCCAGTGGCTCCGGTGACGGTGGTAGCGGCGCCCCTTCCGGGGTGTTATCCATCATGGTCAGCATGGCCCGCACCAGCGAGAAGCCGTCGCCCATGGCGTGGTGAATGCGCACCACCAGCGCTTGCCCACCCAGCGACGTGTCGGTCAGGTGCATATCCCACAGGGGGCGCTGGTGGTTGAGCGGCGTCGAGGCGAGATCGGCCACCAGCTTCTCCAGCTCCAGCTTGCCTGCTTCACCCGGCAGGATCACTCGCTTGAGGTGCTGATCGAGATCGAAATCGGGATCATGACGCCAGTAGTAGGAGCCCCCTTCCAGCACGGCCCGCTGGTGAAAGCGGGGTTGCACCGAAATGGTATGGCGCAATCCGGCCCGCAGACGCGCTTCATCAAGCTCTCCTTCAAACATCAGGACACCGATGATCTGCATCAGGTTGTTGGGTCTGTCCATGCGTAACCAGGCGGTATCGACGCAGGAGATAAATTCACTCAGTGGCATGGTTGTTTCCCTACAAAATGAATTTATCGAGGCGGCAAATTGCTTCTGCCCTCATATCCGGATGAAGACTTGATGCAATCAGAATGACATTAATGAGTGCCGACTCGAAATATGAAATAAAGATGAAAGATTACTTACAAAATAGAATCGAGACCTCGCCGAATAATAAATCTGACAAACCATATGGCTTGCCAACTTATTTCAAACAGCCATCGTTTACAGCTGGTTTATTTAAAGCCAGTGCAACGAAAAGTTTCAAACACGTTTGGGGCAAGGTAAGCGATTGTCGACATAATCGAGGATCTCTTGCTCCAGTACGCTGCGTACCGGCAACAGCATCAAGCCAAGATGCACTTCCAGTTCCAGGGTATCTTCGTCCAGGGTGAGAGTGCCATGTACCCCTGAGCCGCGAAAGTGTAGCTCGGTCTCCTCTTCATCTGCCCATTCGCAATCGAGTTGATAGCTCTCGCTCATGTCCGCAGCGATGGCTTCGGCCGCGAGCCGGGCGGCGGCCAATCCCAGCGGATGCTGACGGCTGATCTGAATGATAGAGAGTGCGCTGCTGCCAGCGAGCGAGTTGAAGAACATGGTCGTTACTCTGGGTCATAAGTTAGTTATTGATATTAAACACATGTTCACAACAAATGAAAGGATGGTTCACATAAATGGGACTCACTTAACAGAGTCGAGAGGGATGCAGGCCATCAGCGGGGCATGGCATTTATTCCCTCCCCCGTGCGCGCTACACTTGTCACGGAACGGTCAGCAAAAGCTGCTTGTTTTTCATTCACTTGTATCTTCGTATCACCCAATCCCTATCAATGGGCCCAAGGCCAGAGAGCTGTAGATGACGCATCAAGAACATGCCCACGACGACGATAGCACCCTGGGTCGGCTCTACCGCCTGCTCAAGCGGGTTGCAGCCTTGCGCGAGCAGATGCGTGCCCACCCGGAAGATCAGCAGGATCGGGATCGGCTACGCCAGTGGCAGGCCGACCGGTTGGGGCGAACCCATCGAGATCTACTGGAGAGTGACCGCTATGGCCCTGCCGCCGAGTTTTTCCTGACCGATCTCTATGGCCCCGGGGATTGCGCCCGCCGCGATGCGGACGTGATGCGGGTGATGCCGACCGCCGAGCGACTGTTGCCGGAGTCCGGCCTCAAGGTGCTGGCGCAGGCGATCGAGCTTGATGCCCTCTCCGAAGAGCTGGATTATCTGATGGTGGTGGCACTGCGGCGCATTGATGGCATTGATCCCATCACGCCGGACCACTACACCATCGCCTATCGTGCCGTGGGTGAACAGGCGCGTCGGGAGCATCAGATTACGCTGGTGAGCGAGCTTGGCATGACGCTGGACAGACTGGCGAGAAAGCCGCTGGTGGGGGCAACCCTCAAGCTGGTGTCAGGGCCCGCCCATCTGGCGGGGCTGGGCGAGCTCTTCTCCTTTGTCGAGCGCGGCTATCAGGTGTGTCATCAGATGGGGCGTGCCAACGAGTTTCTCGAGACCATCGCCAGTCGCGAGACGGCCATCATGACGGAGCTCTTTAACGGCGACAGCAGTGCGCTTGGGTAAGGCTTATCGAGGGATAAGCCGCCAGAATAACAAAGCGGGCCGATGAGCCCGCTTTTCGTTTATCACTGTTTGCCGATATGTTGGCCAATGCAAGAGCGATCAGATCACCAGCAGATCCATAAAGGCGTGCACCGGGGTGGCGGCCAGCTGCTTGCCATCCTGGCAGAGGGCGAGAATATCGCGGACCCGTTTGGCCGGGAAGCGGGTGGCCAGATTGTGCTGGAATTTCTCCACCAGCAGCGGGATCCCCTCTTCCCGGCGACGGCGATGGCCGACCGGATACTCCACCTCCACCTTGGCGGTGTGAGTACCGTCCTTGAAGAAGATCTGGATGGCGTTGGCAATGGAACGCTTGTCTGCCTCCAGATATTCGCGGCTGTAGCGCTTGTCCTCCTGCACCACCATCTTGCTGCGCAGCCCATCGATGCGGGGATCGGCGGCGATATCGTCCTCGTAATCCTCGGCGATGAGGCGACCGAAGATCAGAGGCACCGCCACCATGTACTGCAGGCAGTGATCCCGATCGGCCGGGTTATTGAGGGCGCCGACCTTGCTGATGATGCGAATGGCCGACTCATGGGTGGTGAGCTCGATACGGTCGATCTCGTCGAGCCGCCCCTTCACCTGACCGTGCAGCTTCATGGCGCACTCCACCGCCGTCTGGGCGTGGAACTCGGCGGGATAGGAGATCTTGAACAGCACGTTCTCCATCACATAGCTGCCGTACCCCTGATGCAGGGCGAACTGATTGCCCTTGAACAGCACGTCGTAGAAGCCCCACTTGGGCGCGCTCAGTACGCCGGGATAGCCCATCTCGCCGCTCATGGTGATCAGGGCGAGGCGCACCGCGCGAGAGGTGGCATCCCCCGCCGCCCAGCTCTTGCGCGACCCCGCATTGGGGGCATGACGGTAAGTTCGCAGGCTCTGGCCATCGACCCAGGCTTGGGAGACCGCATCGATTACCTGATCGCGGTTGCCCCCCAGCATATGAGTCACCACGGCGGTGCTGGCAACCTTCACCAACACCACGTGATCGAGACCGACTCGATTGAAGGAGTTCTCCAGCGCCAGTACTCCCTGAATTTCGTGGGCTTTGACCATGGCCACCAGCACATCGCTCATGGTGAGCGGCGCCTTGCCCTCGGCGACGCGGGTGCGGGAGAGCCAGTCGGCAGTGGCGAGAATGCCGCCCAGATTGTCGGATGGATGACCCCACTCGGCGGCCAGCCAGGTGTCGTTGTAATCGAGCCAGCGGATGATGACGCCGATATCCCATGCTGCTTTAACCGGATCGAGGCAGAGCTGGGTACCGGGCACCCGGGCACCATGGGGGACTAGGGTGCCGGGTACGATAGGGCCAAGGTGCTTGGTGCACTCGGGGAAGCGCAGGGCCAAGAGGCCACAGCCAAGCGTATCCATCAGGCAGTAACGGGCGGTGTCGAGAGCCGCCTTGCTGGTAATGGGGTGGTTGCAGACATAATCGGCAATATCGACCAGCACCTGATCGGGCTCGGGTCTGTGGTTGACGTCGACGTTGGCGGACATCGTGATTTCCTTATCGTTGTTGTAGGGAGACAAAGTGACGGGGCGCCGGGCCGACATAATCGGCGCTCGGACGGATGATCCGGTTGTGCTCGCGCTGCTCCATCACGTGGGCGCACCAGCCGGTGACCCGCGAGCAGACGAAGATAGGCGTGAACAGCTTGGTCGGGATCCCCATGTAGTGATAGGCGCTGGCATGGAAGAAGTCGGCGTTGGGAAAGAGCTCTTTCTCCTCCCACATCACCTTCTCCGCCTCGCAGGAGACGCGATAGAGGCGATCATCCCCCACTGCCTCGGCGAGCTTGGCCGACCACTCCTTGATGATGACGTTGCGCGGATCAGAAGTGCGGTAGATGGCGTGGCCAAACCCCATGATCTTCTCCTTGGCCGCCAGCTTGGCCAGCAGTTCGCGCCTTGCCTGCGTCTCATCTTGCCAATGTTCGATCATCGCCATGGCCGCCTCGTTGGCCCCGCCATGGAGCGGGCCGCGCAGGGTACCGATGGCGGCGGTGATGCAGGAGAACATGTCGGAAAGAGTTGAGGCGCAGACTCGCGCCGCAAAGGTGGAGGCGTTGAACTCATGCTCGGCGTAGAGGATGAGGGAGACATGCATCACCCGCCGCTCCAGCTCGCTCGGTGCCTTCTGGTGCAGCAGCGCCAGAAAGTGGCCACCGATACACTCCTCGTCGGTATCGAGGACGATACGAATACCTTCATGGCTGAACTTGTACCAGTAGATCAGAATGCCCGGAAAGGCGGCCAGCAGCCGATCCGCCACTTCATGCTCATGCTCGAAACCATCTTCCGGCTCCAGATCGCCGAGCATGGAGCAGCCAGTGCGCAGCACATCCATGGGGTGGGCATCGGCGGGAATGCGCTCCAGTACCTCCAGCAGCGGCTGGGGCAAGGTGCGCAGACGACGCAGCTCGCGCTTGTAGGCGTCAAGCTGCTGCTCACCGGGCAATTCCCCCTTGAGCAGCAGATAGGCGACCTCCTCGAACTGGGCGCTATCGGCCAGCTCCTTGATGTCATAGCCGCGATAGGTAAGACCGGTGCCGCTCTTGCCTACTGTGCAGATACTGGTCTCACCTGCGCTTTGGCCGCGCAGACCTGCCCCACCCAACGGTTTTTGCTGTCCCATAAGCTGCCTCCTATTCCTTGGCTGTAAACAGACGATCCAGTGTCTGCTCGTAGTGGTGATATCCGAGGAAGTCGTAGAGCGACTCCCGGGTCTGCATGGTCTCCACGACGGCCCTTTGATGACCATCCTGGCGAATATGGTGATAGACGTTGAGGGCGGCCTGATTGGCGGCACGGTTGGCACTCAATGGATAGAGCACCATGTCGACCCCGTGGGCGGCGAGCTGCTCCTTGTCAAACAACTCTGTTTTGCCGAACTCGGTCATGTTGGCAAGGATGGGCACCCCGGCCACCTGCTTGAACAGGTCGTACTGGGCCAGTTCGGTCACCGCCTCGGCGAAGATCATGTCGGCCCCGGCGGCCACATAGGCGGCGGTGCGCTCAAGAGCCGACTCCATCCCCTCTACCGCCAGCGCATCGGTGCGGGCCATGATGACGAACTCGCCATTCTCGCGGGCATCCACCGCTGCCTTGATGCGATCGCACATCTCCTCCAGCGTGACCACCGCCTTGTTGGGGCGATGACCACAACGCTTCTGAGCCACCTGATCTTCCATGTGCACGGCTGCCACTCCGGCGCGCTCGAACGCGCGAATGGTGCGGGCGATATTAAACGCCCCCCCCCAGCCGGTATCGATATCGACCAACAGCGGCACACGGGTTGCGGCGGTGATCCGCTCGGCATCGATCAGCACGTCGTTGAGGGAGGTCATGCCGAGATCCGGCAATCCGTAGGAGGCGTTGGCGACTCCGGCGCCTGAGAGATAGAGGGCTTGAAAACCGCTGCGCTCGGCCATCAGCGCCATATAGGCGTTGATGGTGCCGACGATCTGCAGGGGATGTTCATTGGCAAGGGCGGTGCGAAAGCGCAAGCCTGCCGAGGGGGACAAACTGGACATCATGACTCCTTTCACCTGTCTAGTCTGGCTATCTAATATCACGTTTACGTTAACGTCAATTATACTTTCGTAACATTCCGACCGCAGGCAAGACAGGAAACCGGTTTTAGGGTAAATTTCACCAATTCCTTCAACAGGTTGAATTGTATGATGGAGCCCGGTTCCGTAATTGTCTGTCCGGCGTGCGACTTGCTGATCCAGCGCAAAGCACTGCCGCTGCGTCGTCATGCCCACTGCCCGCGTTGTCATCAGCATCTCTATGGTCGTTATGCCTTTCGTCCCTCTCAGTTGATGGCCCTGACCATCACCGGTTTTTTGCTGCTGCCCTCCGCCTTTTTTGAACCGCTGATCTATCTGCGGCTGGCTGGGGTCAACACCGACGCCGACCTGTTGCGCGGTATTCTGGTGCTGTTTGGCGAGGGCGAATGGTGGGTGGCCAGCCTGGTGCTCTGGTGCGCGGTGTTGGCGCCGGTGGGATTATTGGCGGGGATCTTTGTGCTGGCTTCGGGTCTGGCCAAACGTTGGCACATTCTTCCCGTCACCTTGAAGCTGGTCGAGGTGTTTCGCCACTGGGCCATGCTGGAGGTCTATATCGTCAGCCTGCTGGTTGCCCTGTTCAAACTGATCGACATCGCCGATGTGCGCCTCGGTGGCGGCTTGCTCAGCCTCGGTATTCTGATGCTGCTCAATATGACCCTGCTGATCCTGTTTGACCCCGCCCCCTACTGGGCGAGGATCCCGTTAAAGGAGCCGGAACATGACCAGCGCCCGTGAGATGGGGCTCTGCCGCTGCCATACCTGTGGTTTGCTGGTGCGCTATCAAACCGGGGCAGTCTGCCCCCGTTGCAGTAGCAAATTGCAGGTGCGCATTCCCCGCTCCCTCGCCTGGTCGTGGGGCTTGCTGGCGCTCGCCACCTTCATGTTATTGCCAGCCAATCTGTTGCCCATAACCCATTTCTATAACAAGGGGTTACTGCAGTCAGATACCATCTTCAGCGGTATCATGATGCTCTATCGCAGCAAAATGAGCGGGATTGCCACCATAGTTCTCACCGCCAGCATACTGGTGCCTGTGGGCAAAATATTGGGGCTGGGTTGGATCTGCTGGCAGTTGCAGCGGGCCAAACCGGTGCGGCGCAAGCGCCAGCTGGTGATGTATCGAGTGATCGATTTTATTGGTCGCTGGTCGATGCTGGACTTGTTCGTGATTTCGCTGATGGTGGCACTGGTCGATCGGGGGGTGCTGCTGAGTGTCCGCGCAGGCCCGGGGGCCACCGCCTTTGCCGGTGTGGTAGTGCTGACCATGATGTCGGCCCGCATGCTCGATACCCGTTTACTGTGGGACAAGGCGGCCCGTTGATGATTTCTCTGTTTTTGTCTGATGTGCTGTTTAATCCAGCCAATAAGGAGTCACTATGATCGGGGCTGAACCCGTCATCGAAAAGCGCCGCTGGTTATCGCCGGTCTGGCTGTTACCCCTGATAGCCCTGCTGCTGGCGGGTGGCTTTCTCTATCAGCAGGTATTGAGCCGTGGCCAGCTTATCCAGATCAACTTCGCGCAGGGCAACGGCATCTTGCCGGGTAAAACCCAGGTGCGTTATCAGGGGGTGGCCATCGGTGTAGTGCAAGAGCTGGAGCTGGCTGAAGATGGCCGCAAGATTGCGGTGATGGCCAAGATTGACAGCCGTGCCAGACCGCTGATCCGCAAGGGATCCGACTTCTGGCTGGTGAGCCCCAAGGCGTCGCTCACCGAGATCTCCGGCCTCGATACCCTGGTCTCCGGCAACTACATCAACCTGCAACCGGGGCGTGAAAGCAATCCGCTGGAGGAGACCTTTGATGCCCTAGAGGGCCCTCCCCCCGGCTATCAGGCTCAGGGGCGGATGCTGCACCTGACCGCCGATTCGCTGGGTTCGGTGGGGATTGGCGCCAAGCTCTATTTCCGCGGTATCGAGGTGGGCAGCGTCATCAATACCCGCCTGGGTCAGGACAACCAGAACGTCATTCTGGATCTGGTGATCGAGCCGCGTTTCGAGCATCTGGTCAAAGCTGATACCCGCTTCTGGAATATCAGCGGTATCAAGGGCTCCTTCAGTCTGGCCGGGGTGAGCGTGGAGGCTGGCAGCCTCACCTCCATCCTGAGCGGGGGCATTGCCTTTGACTCGCCCAAAGATTCACCGGAACCGGAGAAGGGACAGACTTTCGTCCTCTATAAAGGGCTGGCGGAAGCAGCGCGTGGCGAGCGTATCGACATTGCGGCTGGCGATCTTCCGGTCAAGGAAGGGATGCCCATCCTCTATGAGGGGATCGAGATCGGTCGTATCGACCCCATTCGGCTTACCGATAAAGGCCGGGTGGTCACAGCGCTGATCAATCCGGAGCAGGCTTACCGCATTACCGACAAGAGTCAACTGGTGTGGGAGAGCGTCTCCCTCTCCGCGACCGGCGTGCAGCATGCAGATCGCCTGCTCTCCGGCCCGGCCATTCGCCTCGACTATGTAGCGGGCAAACCGGTACAGAAGATGACCCTGACCGATCGCGCCCCCCAGAGCGGCACCAAGGTGACGCTGCAGGCTAACGATCTGGCGGGGCTCAATCAGGATGCCCCTGTCTGGTACAAGGGATTGCAGGTGGGCCGCATCAGCCAGCTCACCCTGGATGCGCGCGGCAATGCCAGCGTCGAGCTGGTGATGGCGCCGAACTATGGCCATCTGCTCAACCGTGCCCGCTTCTATCGCGCCGCCCCGTTGCAGATCGATGCCGATCTGAGCGGCATCAAAGTAGAAACCAGTCCGGCCAGTGCCTGGTTGGGGGGCGGGATCAAGCTGGTACAAGCCAGCAGTGGCGAGCGGATTAATCGTCTCTACCCCAGTCAGGAGCTGGCTCTGCTCGGCACCCGTGATGCCAAGCCCCAGCGCTGGTTGCTCAAGGCAGATCAGGCCGATGGCATTGGCATTGGCTCGCCTGTGCTCTATCTGGGGCTGGAAGCGGGCAAGGTCAAACAGCTGCGCGCCGCCAAAGAGGGGGTCGAGATCGAACTCGAGATTGATGGGGTCTATGCTCCCCTCCTCGCCCAGCAACCCCAGTTCTGGAAAAAACCGGCCATCGACACCAAGGTGCGGGTCGATGGGGTGCAGGTCAAGGTGGGCAACCTCGGTACCTTGCTGCGCGGTGCCATCGAGTTCGATCGGTTGGCCAATGGCCGCAGCTGTCATCAACTGTTCGATTCCAGGGAGCAAGCCAAGGCCAAGGTGCGCCAGCTGTCACTGGTGGCAGAGAGCAATCCGGGGCTCGGGATTGGCAGCCCGATCCGCTATCGCGGTGTCGATATCGGCAAAATTGAAGAGATCGAGCTGGAGCCGTCACTGGGTCAGGTGATCTTCAAGGCAGAGCTCGATGGCCACTACGCCGAGCGTTTCCTGCAGTCCGGCGCCCGCTTTACTCTGGTGCAAGCCAAGCTGGGATTAGGCGGGGTTGCGCACCTCGACACCCTGATCAAGGGGGCGTTTGTAGAGGCACAACCCGGTAAAGGCGCTGGCAAAGATCGCTTCCCCTTGAGTCAGGTCGGCCCGGTGGGTCTGGCCCTGACCCTCAAGAGCCCCTCCGTCAATGGCCTGAGCGTCGGCAGCCCGCTGCTGTTTCGCAAGATGGTGGTGGGCAGTGTCACCAAGGTGGCGCTGGCTCGGGATGGCAGCGAGGTGGTGATCGATGTCAACGTGGATCAGGAGTATGCCCATCTGGTGCGAGCCAACTCCCGTTTCTGGAATGTCTCCGGGGTCAAGGCGGATATCGGGCTGACCGGCGGCACTATCGAAGTGGAGACGGTGCAGAGCCTGCTGGCCGGCGGCATTGCTTTCAATACGCCGGAGAAAGAGATGGGTCCCACCGTCAAGGCGGGACACAGCTATCCGCTCTACGGCAAGGCCGAGAAAGAGTGGCTGGAGTGGAGCCCTCGTATCCAGCCCGATCCCAACCCTTTTCATATATCATCCAAGCCCGGCCCAGTGCCGGGCTTTTTTATATTCCGGTGCCTGTTGATAGGGTTCAGATTCAGAATATTCTTAGCCTTGTGGTAGGATATCGCCCCTCTTTTTCGGTCAACGAGACGGCACAGTGCACGACAACACCTTCCTTCCCGATTACTTTTTACGCCACATTGCGGCCATCATGCCGGCCCATCTCTCGATGGATGACTTTATGGCCAGTTGTCGACGTCCGCTGCGCCGCAGCATTCGGGTCAACACCTTGAAGATCGCCGTCTCAGACTTCGTCGCCCTGATGGAGCCACTGGGTTGGCAGCTCGACCCCGTGCCTTGGTGTGATACCGGCTTCTGGCTGACTCGCAGCGATGAAACTGTCCCACTTGGCAACACCGCCGAGCACTTGAGCGGGCTCTTCTACATTCAGGAAGCGAGCTCCATGCTGCCGGTGATGGCACTCTTTGCCAGCGACAAGATCAAAGCGGATGGCATGTTGCTGGATGCAGCGGCGGCCCCCGGCTCCAAGACCACCCAGATAGCCGCCTTGATGAACAATCAGGGGATGCTGGTTGCCAACGAGTTTTCCAGCAGCCGGTTGAAAGTGCTTAGCGCCAATATCCAGCGCTGCGGCGTGACCAATGTAGGTATGACCCATTTTGATGCCAAGGTATTTGGCCAGTGGTTGCCGGAGACATTCGATGCCATCCTGCTCGATGCCCCCTGCTCCGGTGAAGGCACGGTGCGCAAGGATGAAGATGCGCTGCGCAACTGGAGCATCGAGAGCATCGACGAGATTGCGGCGATGCAACAAGGGTTGCTGGAGAGTGCCTTCCATGCCTTGAAACCGGGTGGCGTACTGGTCTACTCCACTTGCACCTTGAGTGAGCAGGAGAACCAAGCGGTCTGCCAATCCTTGCTGGACAAGTTTGGCGATGCCTTGAGTTTTGACTCGCTGGCTGACCTGTTCCCCCATGCAGAGCAAGCCTGCACATCCGAAGGATACCTGCACGTTTGGCCCCAAATCTTCGACAGTGAAGGTTTTTTTGTCGCCAGATTGCGCAAGCATCACTCGGTGCCCAACACCATGTTCAAGCCAGGCAAGCTGGGTAAATTCCCTTTTGCGCCGCTTCCTGCCAAAGAGGCGGAACCCATATTGCGCGAGATCGAAGCCAACTTTGGGGTGGCACCGCAGGGTCAGCTGTTTGGCCGCAATGACGAAATCTGGCTCTTTCCCCAGCAGTTTGATCAGGTGCAAGGCAAGCTGCGCTTCGATCGCATCGGCATCAAGTTGGCAGAAACCTTCAAGAAAGGCTATCGCCTCACTCATGAGTGGGCACTGGCCTATGGCGATAAAGCGAGCAAGGGTGTTGTCGAGCTGGATAGCGCCAATGCGCGGGAATTCATGATGGGACGGGACGTCTGGCCAGAACAGGATGCGGGCGCTGGCGAGGTGATCGTCCGCTATCAGGGGCATACCCTGGGCATGGGGAAATGGGTGGGGAGTCGGGTCAAGAATGCCCTCCCCCGCGAGCTGGTGCGTGACAACAATCTGTTCAATGCGTAGTGGGCCGCTCGGTGCATAAGCACTTGAACGAGTCTGAAATACCCACACTCTGATTGAACTTTTCTTCGGATCTTGAAAAGCCTTGAGCCTTGTCTAAGCTTAAGGCAATCCGAACACCAGTTAGCGCACGGCTCTGCAAAGAGCCAATTCCCCTATGCCAGGTACAAGGAATTCGTACCTGGCTTTTTTTATCTCTTACTTCACTCTTGGCTCTATTCAACAGTCTCTTCGAGCTGTGTGGAGACTCTGTTTTCAAACGGAGGTTCTCTACCCAGCTCATGTTGGTAGAGCATATCGATCGCCTGCTCGATGAGTGATGCCTGACTGTCTTCTAAATGAAGACCCAGAGCGGCCAATCGCTCGGCGTGGCGATTGCTGATCCAGCATTGCAGTCGGGTATGGGTCTCCTGCTTGCGTTTTACATGTTGGCGCTGCCGCTCGGCATTGTTTTGGGGCCCCGCCTCTTGCACTTCACGCCCTGTCATTTCTTGGCTCATATGTCCTTGCGATGTTTAATTTCCAGATTTGTTATCTCTCATCACATGCCATTATCCATAGGAAGATGCCCTTCCCCTTTGGGCTGCTGGCTGCACAGCAAATATATCATCAGATCAACAAGATATCATTTAACATAAAAAACGAAGTGACGCAGTTGTGTCAAAGCAAGCCATCAAGGGCATGATCGGAGAATTTGTGGGCGTCATCGAAGTACTCCTGCAGGGTTCGCATATCCTTGTGGCGCGTCACCTCGATGATCTTGTTCATCGGTTTGCCGGCAGTCACTGCAGAGGTGATAAATCCACGGCGCAGGCTATGGCCACTGACGTAGAGATCGTCGATGGTTTGGCCAGTTCGCCGCTTGATCATCAGATTGATGCCCTGGGGGCCGAGTGGTTCGGCCATCAATTGGCCCCAGCGGTTCATGCGCCGAAACAGCGGCCCCTCGCTGATCCGGCTTTTGCTCAGCCAGTTTTGCAGTGCCGACACAGGACAATAGTGCTTGCCCGGGATCAAGGCTATCTCGGTTTCATGCAGCTGATGCTTGCTCGGTTTGAGGCGAAGGCGGATCCCCTGCCCCACAAAATCGAGATCGCTCACCTCAATTCGGGCTGCTTCCGAGCGGCGCAAGGCGCCACTGAACATCAAGAGCAGCAGGGTGTGATCACGCAAACCCGCGAGGTCATTGGTGTCGATGCCATCCAGCACCTGGGTCAAAGGTTGCAGCGTCAGGGCACCGGTTTTGCGCTTGCGGTTATCCCCCAACCTGACAATACCGCGCATCATCTCCTTGATTTCGGGATGTTCGGTGGGCATGGGGTGAATGCCTTTCTGCTTGAAGGCATAACGGATCCCGGCAAGCCGTCTCACCAAGGTTGCCGGTTTACGAGGTTCACCATTGCGCAGCTCCCCTTTTCCCTCCTCTTTATCCAGCCATACCCAGTCGGCCAATACGCCGTCAGCCTGATCAGCGAGAAAGTTCATGATGTCGTGATGGGTGGTTTGCAGTGGATCCAGCCCGTGCAATTGACACCAGAAGACAAAAATACGGGTATCCGCCTGATAGGCATTGAGGGTGGAATCCGCTTTTGCACTGCGCAAAAAGCGGCGTGCCCGACTATTTAGCTGTGCATCGAAAACAGCCTGCAGTGACTGATGAGCCGGATTGGACAAGGATAGATATGCCACGGAACTCTATGATTCATATGAAGTTTGAGAGGATCTTACAGGATCCTTCCCATACATCAAGTATCGATAATGAATATTATCGATACTTATAGCCTGATGTTTTAATACTCTTTGACCACGGTGAAAAAACGAAACATCGGAATATCATTCACCCAGTTTTGTATGGATGAACGAGTTGAATTGACTGGGTGGGTGAGAGATAACGTTGTGCTAGGTTGATTTTCAGGTGGGTAATCAGCTTGGTATTTGAAATATAAAAGCCCCGAGCAACGGGGCTTCTGTGTTATTTTTTCGCCAGCTTGAACAGTTCAAAGAAATTCCGGCTGGTAGCTTCTGCCAATTCATTAAGCGGAATATGACGCAGATCGGCAATAAACTGCGCAACGTCTCGCACAAAGGCAGGTTCGTTCTCCCTCCCCCGATGCGGAACAGGTGCAAGATAGGGCGAGTCGGTCTCGACCAGCAATCTGTCGAGGGGCAGAGCCTTGACCACTTCTTGCAGCGCAGACGCATTTTTGAAGGTGGCGATCCCGGAGATGGAGATATAGAACCCCATCGCCATCGCGGCTTGCGCCATCTCGAGAGACTCGGTGAAACAGTGCAGCACACCGCCCACCTGATCAGCTCCCTCTTCACGCATGATCTGCAAGGTATCTTGCTGGGCATCGCGAGTGTGGATGATCAGCGGCTTGTTCAACGCGCGGGCAACCCGGATATGTTCGCGGAAAGAAGCTTGCTGCACCTCTTTGTTTTCAGGGGAATAAAAGTAGTCAAGCCCAGTTTCGCCGATGGCGATCACTCTTTCGTCCGCAGCCTGTGTCAGCAACAAGGCTGCATCCACCCCGGGTTCCTGATTGAGCGGGTGTACACCGCAAGAGGCAAACACCTGGGGATAGGGAGCGATCGCCTCGAGCATGGTCGGGAACTGTGCCTGAGTCACACTGACACAGAGAAAATATCCCACGTCCAGTTTCGCGGCCTTGGCAAGTACATCAGACATGCTGGTCTGCTTGCTGCCATAGCTGAGGCGATCGAGATGACAGTGGGTATCAACGAGTAACATATAAAACCTTTCTGCTTGTCGATACTTATAACCAGCGACTGAGCCAGTTCATCAGATGGATGGTGGGATTGGAGAGCTGACCCGGCTGACAGGCCGCTTTCAGGGCAACCAGATCTTGTTCTGCCTCCAGCAGTTTTTCGCTGGAGTGCTGCTCCGCCAACCGCTGGCTCAAGATGGCCAGATCAGGCATGGCCAGCTGATGGTGACCACATCCGGCCTGGGTTTTCAGGGCATCACACAAGAAGAGCTGCAACCAGTGCAACCTGACCTGCGTCTCCTGACCAAGCTGGCTGCACAGTGCCGTCGCCTTGACCGGACTTTGACTCAGGGCGACAAACTGTTCCAGCAGTTCGCGGCGAGTACCGTCCTGTTGCAGCTCGATATAGTCGAGTACCCGCAGCGGTGCCCCCTGACAGATCCGCACCTGAGCCAGAGTGGCCTGATGACCCTGCTCGGCCAACCAGCGTACTGTTTCCCCTTCCGCAGGCAACTGACAGACATGTTTGTGACAGCGACTGAGAATGGTGGGGAGTAGCCGGGAAACCTGGGAGGCAATCAGCAACAGCAAGCTGTCGCCAGCCGGCTCTTCCAGGGTTTTCAGCAGGGCATTGGCCGCGGATTCAGTCATCCGCTCTGCATCAGGAATGATCACCACCTTGCCACGGCCGAGCTGGGCAGAGCCCTGCAGCCGGGTGCAGATCTCGCGAATGGCCTCGACCCCGATGGTCTTGCTGTCGCGAGTTATGGTGCCGAGATCCGGGTGGTTGCCCTTGTCAAACAGCTGGCAAGAGTGGCAGTGGCCGCACGGCTCTCCGCGATCCGGTTGCTGGCAAAGGTGTAAACGCGCCAGTCGCTCGGCCAGTTGCTCCTTGCCAAGCCCAGGATCACCGAGCAACAACCAGGCGTGGCCGAGACGACCGGACTGGGCCGTCTGGCTCAGAGCATGCCAGTCAGGGATCAGCCAGGGATACATAGCGGCTCGTTCGACAGATAGTGATCCAATGCATACTCGATGGCAGCTTTGACCTGTTCCGGCGTTTGCGCCGCATCGATCACCACAATGGAGTCATCCTTGGCGGCCAGTTCGAGATAACGAGTTCGGGTACGCTCGAAGAAGTTCAGTTGCTCCAGTTCGATGCGATCCAGCTCGCCACGATGGCGGGCGCGCTGCAAGCCAAGGGCAGGATCGATATCGAGATAGAGGGTAAGATCCGGCTTGAAGTTGCCGAGCACCGCCTGCTTGATGGCTCCGATAAGCTGGGCATCGATACCACGGCCGCCACCCTGATAGGCCTGGGAGGAGAGATCGTGGCGATCTCCCACCACCCAGACACCGTCGGCCAGTGCGGGTTTGATGCGGGTCTCCACCAGTTGTACGCGGGAGGCATACATCAGCAGCAATTCCGCCTCGATGGTGAGGCGCTCGTCGTGCACCTCTTTGACGATGGCCCGCATCCGCTCGGCCAGCGGCGTACCACCTGGCTCGCGGGTGCACTCGATCCGGTTGATGCCGTGGCGCTGCAGATAGTCGGTCACATAACGCACGGCCGAGCTCTTCCCTGCCCCTTCCAATCCTTCGATCACAATAAATTTAGACATTAGGGTTTCTTCAATATGTATTCGCGAACCGCCCGATTGTGTTCATCGAGGGTCTTGGAGAAATAGTGGGCACCGCCCCCCTTAGCGACAAAGTAGAGATAGTCGGTCGACTTGGGGTTAAGCGCAGCTTCGATGGAGGCCTTGCCCGGCATGGCAATAGGCGTGGGCGGCAGACCATCGATCACATAGGTGTTGTAGGGATTCTTGTCGGTCAGATCGCTGCGGCGAATGTTGCCATCGTAGCGATCTTTCACCCCGTAAATGACGGTGGGATCGGTTTGCAACTTCATGCCCAGACGCAGACGATTGACAAACACCGAGGCGATCTGCGCACGCTCGTCCGGCTGGCCGGTCTCTTTCTCGATGATGGAGGCCATGATTAACGCCTCATAGGGGGTCTTGTAAGGCAGGTTGGCCTGACGTTTCTCCCAGCTCTGCTGCAGGAAAGTCTCCATATCCTGATGGGCACGACGCAGGATTGAGAGATCGCTGGCATGTGTGGTATAGGCGTACGTTTCCGGCAGGAACCAACCCTCCAGCTTGCCATTCTCGATGCCGAGCTCCTGCGCCAAGTCGGCTTCGGATTGCTCAACGGTCAATCGCTCAAGGTATGGGGCGCTGGAGAGCTGCTTCTGCCAATCCTCGAAACGGGAACCTTCGACGAAGGTGAGGCTGAAGTGAAACTCCTTGCCCGATGCGAACAGAGAAAGGGTCTCCTTGAGAGGGGCCCCTTCCTTGATTTCATAGGTGCCCGATTTGATGGCCACCAGTTCGGGATGGCTGCGCAGCCAGAGCCGCACCACCCAAGGGCTGGTCTCCCCCTCACCCAGTTCGGCAATGAGGCGCGCCGCATGGGCACCCTTCTCCACCGTAAAGAGCCGGGTCGGCCCCTTGTTGGTGAGCGTCTCTACCTGTTGCCATTTGTAATGTACATAGCCCCCGGCAGCGGCTACCGTCAGTGCCGCCCCCGCGAGCAGGGTGTAAAGCCGATTAAACTTCAATGACCAAACGCTCCTGTAAACGGCGACTCAATACCGCTGGGGGATAGTGAATATCCTCTATGCCATTGACCGGCACGATCCCCATCAGGGTATTGGTGAGCCACACCTCTTCCGCCTGCCATAGTGACTCCAGAGGAGCCTCTACCACACGCAACTCAATACTAATCTGTTTCAACATCGCCATCACCTGGCGGCGCATGATGCCATCGACACCACCGCGGGCGAGATCGGGCGTAAACACCGTCTTGCCCCGACGCCAAAACAGATTGGCACTGACCCCTTCAATGAGAAAACCGCGACTGTTAAGCACTATCCCTTCGACTGCATTTCGGCTGACAAGTTCGCTTTTCAGCAATACCTGCTCCAGCCGATTCAAGGTTTTAAGCCCGGCCAGCATAGGGGCATCACCGATCCGCTGGCGGCACACCACCATCTCGATCCCCTCCTGTTGCCACTGGCCATAGTGAGTGGGAAATGGCGCCAGAGTGACAATCCGGGTTATGTGCTGACATCCGCTGCCATCATAGCCCCGCCCCCCTTCGCCGCGGGTCAGGATCACCTTGGCCACGCATTGTGGCTGGTCGGCCACCATCTCTTCAACCTCCCGGGTCAAGAGATCCCAGTCCGGTTCAACCAATCCCAGCCGGTTGTTGGCCAGCTGCAACCGTGCCAGATGGGCAGGCCACTGCAACACGCGACCCTCCCTGACCGCCATGGTGGTGAAATGACCGTCACCATAGGCCAGCCCCCGATCATGGGCCGAGATGGTATCAAGCTTCATGCCATTGATAAGCAAAGGGATCCCTCCGATAAAAAAGGCCCGATACCGGCAGTATCGGGCCTGTGTCTTTGCCCTGCGGCAAATTATACGCGTTTGAAGATCAGTGAGCCATTGGTGCCGCCAAAACCAAACGAGTTGGAAAGGGCGTACTCGAAGCTGCCTGACTTGGCCACATGGGGTACCAGATCCAGATCGCACTCATCATCTGGGTTGTCCAGGTTAATGGTGGGCGGCGCCACCTGATCACGCAGGGCCAACACAGTGATGATCGCCTCGATGGCACCGGCGGCGCCCAGCAGGTGACCGGTCATGGACTTGGTGGAGCTGACCATCAGGGATTTGGCATGCTCACCAAACACCGACTTCATGCCACGCAGTTCAGCCACATCACCCAGCGGGGTGGAGGTACCGTGAGCGTTGATGTAACCAATCTGCTCGGGGGCAATGCCAGCATCCTTGATAGCATTTTTCATGGCACGAGCGCCACCGTTGCCATCTGCGGGAGGCGCAGTCATGTGGTACGCGTCACCGCTCATGCCAAAACCGACCAGCTCGGCGTAGATCTTGGCGCCACGGGCCTTGGCGTGTTCGTACTCTTCCAGTACCAGGACACCGGCACCGTCACCCAGCACAAAACCGTCGCGATCCTTATCCCACGGACGGCTCGCTTTTTGCGGCTCGTCGTTGCGGTTGGAGAGTGCCTTGGCGGCAGCAAAACCACCCATCCCCATCGCGGTGGAAGCTTTCTCGGCACCGCCGGCGACCATCACGTCGGCATCACCGTAAGCGATCATCCGGCCAGCCATACCGATGGCATGGGTACCAGTGGTACAGGCGGTCGTCACAGCGATGTTCGGCCCTTGCAGACCTTTCATGATGGAAAGATGACCGGACACCATATTGATAATGGTGGACGGAACGAAGAAGGGACTGATCTTGCGCGGGCCGCCATTGACCAAGCTTTCGTGGTTCTGTTCAATCAGACCCAGACCGCCGATACCGGAGCCAATCGCCACGCCGACACGTTCGGCATTCTCTTCATTGATGGTCAGGCCGGAATCATCCAGCGCCTGCATACCGGCCGCGATGCCGTATTGAATGAAGAGATCCATCTTGCGAGCGTCTTTACGGTTGATACCGTACTGCTCGGGATCGAAATCCTTGACCAGACCTGCGAAGCGGGTTGCAAACTCGCTGGCATCAAAGTGTTCGATAAGGGAAATACCGCTCTGCCCGTTGAGCAGTGCTTGCCAGCTGGATTCGGCAGTGTTACCCACCGGGGAAAGCATCCCCAAGCCGGTCACCACGACTCTGCGTTTTGACACTGAGGTAGTCTCCGAGAGGTGTTTTGAAAAGGAACAAATACAAAAGAAGCGGCCCTTGGGCCGCTTCTTTCAGAACAGGAACTTATTCCTGATTAGCGGTGATGTAGTCGATAGCCGCTTGAACAGTGGTGATCTTCTCGGCTTCTTCATCAGGAATTTCGGTATCGAATTCTTCTTCCAGCGCCATTACCAGTTCAACGGTATCCAAAGAGTCAGCGCCCAGGTCGTCGACGAAGGAGGCAGCGTTCTTAACGTCTTCCTCTTTAACACCCAGTTGTTCGATGATGATTTTCTTTACGCGTTCTTCGATGTTGCTCATGACCTGAATTTTCCTTTAAAAATACGCTATTTGCGTCTGGTTGGGGTAGTT
Source organism: Aeromonas sp. 55A (assembly GCF_051919665.1). NCBI lineage: Bacteria > Pseudomonadati > Pseudomonadota > Gammaproteobacteria > Aeromonadales > Aeromonadaceae > Aeromonas > Aeromonas sp. 55A. Next base: position 3,441,391 of record NZ_JBQBEH010000008.1, read on the forward strand.
TATTCAATTGACGTGAGTTTGCAAGTAGCTTGCCGCTGGTCAAACCACGAAATGTGCCAAACTTCGGCGTACTATCGCAAATTTGAACAGATCTTACGACAAATTGATTACACCATGTACATCCCGCCATTAACATGCAGGGTTTCGCCGGTGATATAGGCTGCTTCATCAGAAGCCAAGAATACCACAGCTGCGGCAATTTCTTTTGGATCACCCAAACGGGCGGCAGGCACCTGACTCATGATGCCGGCACGTTGATCGTCATTCAGGGCACGGGTCATGTCGGTTTCGATGAAACCGGGAGCAACCGCGTTCACTGTGATACCACGGGATGCCACTTCCCGCGCCAACGATTTGGTAAAACCAACCAGACCGGCCTTGGCGGCAGCATAGTTGACCTGACCGACATTGCCCATGGTTCCCACCACGGAGCCAATGCTGATGATGCGACCGTGACGTTTCTTCATCATGGCACGCAACACAGGTTTGCTCAGACGATAAAGCGAGGTCAGATTGGTATCGATGATCTCGTTCCACTCGTCATCTTTCATCCGCATCAACAGGTTGTCACGGGTGATCCCCGCGTTGTTGATCAGGATGTCGATGTCGCCAAAGCGCGCCTTGATGGCGGCGAAGACGACTTCGATGGATTCCTGGCTGGTCACGTTCAGTGCCATGCCGCAACCATTGTCGCCCAGATAGGCGCTGATCGCCTCGGCACCGCTCTCGCTGGTCGCCGTACCGACCACTTTCGCGCCACGGGCCACGAATGTTTCGGCAATCGCACGGCCGATGCCACGACTGGCACCGGTCACCAACACAACCTTATCGGTAAAGCTCATCACTTGCTCCTGTTTACTTGATCTGGGCCAGCGCCTGCTCGAAAGAGGCGGCATCGTTGGCGTGAATACCTTCCACGCGCTTGTCGATGCGCTTGGCGAGCCCGGTCAACACTTTGCCCGGTCCCATCTCGATCTCGAGGGTAACCCCCTCATTGGCCATCCGCTCGACAGTCTCGGTCCAACGAACCGGGCTGAACAGCTGACGTACCAGCGCTTGCTTGATGGCGGCCGGATCCTGTTCACAGGATACGTCGACATTATTGATGACCGCGATGGTTGGAACCTTGATCTCGATCCCGTCCAGCGCAGCTGCCAGTTTTTCTGCGGCAGGTTTCATCAGCGCGCAGTGAGACGGCACGGAGACCGGCAGCGGCAGCGCACGCTTGGCGCCCGACTCTTTCATCAGCACGTTGGCGCGCTCAACGGCCTCTTTGTGACCGGCGATAACCACCTGGCCCGGGGAGTTGAAGTTGACTGGAGAGACCACCTGCCCTTGTGCCGCTTTTTCGCAGTTGGCGGCGATGGATTCGTTATCCAGACCGATGATGGCCGCCATGGCGCCGGTGCCTTCCGGTACCGCTTCCTGCATAGCCAGACCACGCAACTCGACCAGTTTGACCGCATCGGCAAAATCGAGTGCGCCGCTGCAAACCAGCGCAGAGTACTCACCCAGGCTGTGACCCGCCATCATGGCAGGCGTTGCCCCACCCTGCTGTTGCCACAGGCGCCACAGGGCGACAGAGGCAGTCAGCAGCGCAGGCTGGGTGCGCCAGGTTTTGTTCAGATCTTCAACCGGACCATCCATCACCAGGGCAAACAGGTCATAACCCAGCACCTGACTCGCCTCGGCGAAGGTCTCCTTGATCACGGCATGTTGTTCGGCCAGCTCGGCCAGCATGCCAACGGACTGGGAACCTTGTCCCGGGAAGGCAATGGCAAATTGGGTCATCATTGATTCCTTTTAGATAAGACAAAAATGAAATCGGTGACGGGATGATGGAGACACCATCCCGCCGAAGATCAGAGGCGAACTAGTGCAGAGCCCCAGGCGAAACCGCCACCAAAGGCTTCCAGCAGTACCAGCTGACCCGGTTTGATCCGGCCATCCCGCACCCCTTCATCGAAGGCGACAGGGACGGACGCAGCAGAAGTGTTGCCGTGCTTGTCGAGGGTCAGCACCACTTTATCGAGGCTCATACCCAACTTCTTGGCTGTGGCGCTGATGATGCGGAAGTTGGCTTGATGCGGCACCAGCCAGTCCAGCTCGCTCGGCTCGATGCCAGCAGCGGCCAAGGTTTCGGTTACGATCTCGCTCAAACGGGTGACCGCGACCTTGAAGACATCGTTGCCCTTCATATACATGTAGGCTTCGAGCTCGGCACCCGGCATGCCGCGACGGGGATGAGGCAGCTTAAGCAGCTCGCCATAACGGCCATCGGCATGGAGATGGGTAGAGAGGATGCCCGGCGTCTCGCTGGCACCGACAATCACAGCCCCTGCCCCATCGCCAAACAGGATGATGGTGCCGCGATCTTGCGGATCGCACATGCGGGAGAGCACATCGGCCCCGACGACCAGCACATGGCGGGCGGCGCCGGATTTGACGAACTGATCGGCAATGGAGAGCGCATAAGTGAAGCCTGCGCAGGCAGCTGCCACGTCAAAGGCAGGGATGCCCGGTACGCCGAGCAGCCCCTGCAGCTCGCAGGCGGCAGCCGGGAAAGCATTTTCAGCACTGGTAGTGGCCAGCACTATCATATCGAGATCGGCAGCGGTCAAACCGGCTGCATCCAGGGCGCGCAGGGCGGCCTGGTAAGAGAGGGTGGCAACGGTCTCGTCAGCCCCGGCAATACGGCGCTCACGGATACCGGTGCGTTCCACGATCCACTCATCACTAGTCTCAACCATCTGCTCGAGATCGGCGTTGGTACGCACTGAACTCGGCAGGTAGCTGCCAGTACCCAGAATTTTGCTATGCATAGAGTTCTTATAGATCCCTGTCAGAGAAGACAGCTTCAAGGCGATCTGCTATTTGCAGTGGAAGTTGATGTTTGGCCTCTTGTGCGGCCAGCAGGATCGCATTACACAGAGCGCGCCGTTCGGCCCGCCCATGACTTTTTACCACAATGCCGCGCAATCCTAACAGACTTGCCCCGTTATACTGGTCGGGGTTCAGGTAAGAAAAACGCCGTTTGAACATAAATCCGGCGATCCGGCCAAGAAAAGTGCGCTTCTTGCGGGGATATCCGGCCAGCTGGGCCATCATCCGCACCACCCCTTCTGCGGTCTTGAGGGCGACATTGCCGACAAAACCGTCGCAGACGATCACGTCGCTGTCGCCGCTGAAGATGCGATCCCCTTCGACGAACCCGACATAATTGAGCGCGTGGCACTGACGCAACAATTCGGCGCTGTGGCGCACCAGATCGTTGCCCTTGATCTCCTCCTCGCCGATGTTGAGCAAGGCAACACGGGGGGATGCAATGCCTTCTACCTTTTCGGCAACGACGGAGCCCATCACCGCAAACTGCAACAGGGTATCCGCATCGCAACTGACGTTGGCGCCGAGATCCAGCATCACGGTACGTTTGCCGCTCAATGTCGGCAACGCTTTGATGAGGGCGGGTCTATCTACCCCGGGTAGGGATTTGAGCACGCACTTGGCCATCGCCATCAACGCACCGGTATTGCCGGCACTGACGCAGGCATCGGCCTCACCGGCTTTCACCAGATCGAGTACCACCCGCATGGAAGAGTCTTTCAGAGTACGCAGCGCCACGATCGGTTTATCGCCCATGCCAACTACTTGGGATGCATGTACCAAACGAACGCGGGGATGATTCAGCAAGCCATGTTGCTGCAGCAGAGAAGAGGTCTGGTGCTGGTCGCCGACCAGGATCAGTTTTAGCTGGGGTAAAAGAGACAGTGCCTGCACGGCGGCAGGCACTGTTTCCGAGGGGCCAATATCTCCCCCCATGATGTCTAGCGCGACAGTTTGCGTAGACAAAGGCAATCCTTAAGCGATTACCTTTTTACCGCGGTAGAAACCATCGGCAGTCACGTGGTGACGACGATGAATTTCGCCACTGGTCTGATCAACAGTCAGGGCAGCGGTGGTCAGCGCATCGTGGGAACGACGCATGCCACGCTTGGCACGGGTTTTACGGTTCTGTTGTACGGCCATTGTAGGCTAACTCCTAAATTCACTTACGTTTAAGCTCTTCAAGAACTGCAAAGGGATTCGGCCGCTCATCAGCAGGTTCGATTTCACCCCAGGTCATCTCCATGTTTCCTCTCGGGCATGCATCCAGAGAATGCATTGCGACTTGAGGCAACGAGAGGATGAGTTCATCCTCCAGGATTTGATGAAGATCTATCTCGCCGTTTTCGTCCAACTCAATGGGCTCATAAGCTTCCGGCAGTTCTTCCTCGTTTGTTCTTTCGAACAGCGGAGTGTAGATAAATTCAGCTTCACAGAGATGCTCGAAAGTCTCTCCGCAACGTTGGCAAACCAGGTCAACCTTGGCATGGGCAGTGCCTTTCATAACGGTCAACTTCTGGACATCTTTGCCAAAGTGCAGCGATACCTCGATATCACTCCGCAAGCCAGCGGTTGATTCCTCCAGCCTGGGCATCTGCGACTTTTCCACTATCCCGACGTAATCGAGCAGCTTCAAGGCACTACGGACTGGATCAACCTTAACGGGCAACTTCACCTTTTGCATAGGGCGCGAATAATATAGGTCCAACAACTGATAGTCAAAGGAAAAAGTCCTTACCGCCGATGATTTTAACGCCACAAGTCCCTAGAATGCCGGTACTTGCTTTCATCGGTACCTGATTATGCCACAGAATCTTATCCTCGCCTCAACTTCTCGCTATCGCAAAGCCCTGCTGGAGAAGCTTGGCCTCCCCTTTGAATGTGCCGCGCCCGATGTGGATGAGCAACCACTGGCTGGCGAATCCGCCGAGGCGCTGGTGGCCAGACTGGCTCGTGCCAAGGCTGATGCCATCGCCGGGCAACGTGATCACGGTTTGATCATCGGATCTGATCAGGTGTGTGTCTGCGATAATCACATCCTCGGCAAACCTGGCACCATCGACAATGCCATCGCCCAGCTGATGGCGGCTCAAGGTCGCAGCGTCACCTTCTACACCGGCCTGTGCGTGGTGAATGCCGCAACCGGTGAGGCTCATCAACTGGTGGAGTCTTTCACCGTCCATTTTCGTAACCTCGATGAAGCCGCCATTCGCCGCTATGTAGAGGCAGAATTGCCCCTAGATTGTGCGGGCAGCTTCAAATGTGAAGGAATGGGGATCGTGCTGTTCAAGGGGCTGGAGGGGCGCGACCCTAACGCATTGATCGGTCTGCCACTGATCGGCCTGATCGAGCTGCTGGAGCGCCACGGTATCGCCCTGCCCTGATCGCGGACGAATAGATAAGCTAGATCGAGCATATAAAAAGCCCGGTCAAGACACCGGGCTTCTGTTATCAATCAGATCGATGTCTCTTAAAGAGAGGCGTCTATAACAGCCCGCGAAGAGCCGCCATAGAATCCACCACCGCCACAGGCCCGTGACGACCGAGGGCATCACGACTATCTACACCCCAGGTAACGCCAATACGCGGCATGGCGATTGCTTCGGCCATCGCCATATCGTGAACAGAGTCGCCGATCATGACGGCCTGCCAGGGTGACAGCCCCAGCTCATTCAGGATCTGCTCAAGCATCAGCGGATCAGGCTTGGATCGAGCCTCATCGGCCCCACGACTGGTCACAAACAACGGGCGCAGCCCGGTCTCATCCAATACCCGATCCAGCCCACGGCGCGATTTGCCGGTCGCGACGGCCAGTTGCAGCCCTCGTGACTGCCAGTCATGCAGCAGTTCCCCTGCCCCAGAAAACAGCGGGCTGGGGGTGGTGTCGTGCAGATAGTGATGACGATAGCGATCGATGAGCATGACAATCTGGCGCTCATCAATGGCGGTGCCACTATCGCTACGCAAAGGGAACAGGCGGGACATGGCGACATCAAGGCTCAATCCGATGATCTGCCGGATCTGGGCTGGTGCAGGTACCGCCAGCTCACAATCTCTGGCGGCCCCTTGCACACAGGCAACAATCCGGCCCACCGAATCCATCAGGGTACCGTCCCAATCGAAAATGGCGAGCCGGATATCCTGCATCAGCGTGGCAAGCCGTTGAGGAAGTTGTCGAGTTCAGGCGCCAGCGGCGCTTCTACCTGCATCTCGCGACCATCGGCCGGATGGGTGAAGCTGAGCTTCCAGGCATGCAAAAAGAGCCGTTTCAGCCCTTGGTTGCGCATTTTCTCGTCAAACGCCGCTTCACCGTACTTATCGTCACAGGCGATCGGATGACCGGCATGCAGGGTATGCACGCGGATCTGGTGGGTACGACCAGTAATGGGGCTGCACTCGACCAGAGTCGCTTCGGCAAATTGACGCACGATGCGGAACCGGGTTTCGGAGGGCTTACCATCGGCACTGACCCGTACTACCCGTTCACCGGATTGCAGATCGTTTTTGCGCAGCGGCGCATTAACCACCTTGACGTGAGCCTGCCACTTGCCACGCACCAGCGCCAGATACTGTTTGCGCATGGTCTTGACGCGCAACTGCTCATGCAAGCTGCGCAGGGCGCTGCGCTTCTTGGCAACCAGCAATACACCAGAGGTGTCGCGATCCAGTCGATGAACCAATTCGAGGAAACGGGCTTCCGGCCGCAGGGCGCGCAGCCCTTCAATCACGCCAAAGCTCAGGCCGCTGCCACCGTGTACGGCCATGCCGGAGGGCTTGTTCAGCACGATCATGGCATCGTCTTCGAACAGGATCTGACTCTCCAGACGCTGGATAACCCCGAGGTTGGCTGAAGGCAGCTCATTCTTCTCGGCAACGCGTACGGGGGGAACCCGCACCTCATCGCCTGCGCAGAGTTTGTACTCCGGTTTGATGCGCTTTTTGTTTACTCGCACTTCACCTTTGCGAAGGATGCGATAGATCAGGCTCTTGGGGACGCCCTTTAGCTGAGTCTTGAGAAAATTGTCGATGCGCTGCCCGTCATGCTCAGCTTCGATGGTGAGCAGCTGCACTTGTTGTTGTATCTGTGTCATGGCGCGGATTTTAACACTGCCAGCGCCCCTTGGCTGCATGGTTTGTTGAAAAATGGCGCCTTGCTATAAAAGAGGTTTAAATGGGATAATAAACAAGGTTTTGTCATTGTGTTCAAGCCTTGTACTAAGTGGCCAAAAAGTATGCCACCCAATCCCGAAACACCGTGTATACAAGAACATGACGGTTCCCGGGTGCGAGGTACAACGCATGGAGAACACAAACATCACCGTTTATTTGTCTCCATTTCGGCATCCTTATTCATTCCTTCTCGAGAAGTGATGACCAGAACGCCCTTAGTTTGCGCCTCATGCATACCCCAACCGGGAGGTTGCCCCAGTATGCTGAAGACCCGAGGCCGGCGCTGGCAGGACCCAGATGGAGGAAATCAAAATGACACAATAATGAGAACTCAATGAAAAGAATGCTTATCAACGCAACTCAAGAAGAGGAGTTGCGCGTAGCGCTGGTTGACGGACAACAGCTCTACGATTTGGATATTGAAAGTCCGGGACACGAGCAGAAGAAAGCGAACATTTACAAGGGTAAGATCACCCGCGTAGAACCCAGCCTTGAAGCTGCTTTTGTTGACTACGGCGCCGAGCGCCACGGTTTCCTGCCGTTGAAGGAGATCGCCCGCAATTACTTCCCTTCCGGTTACTCCTATCAGGGTCGTCCCAACATCAAAGAAGTGGTCCGCGAAGGTCAGGAAGTTATCGTCCAGATCGACAAGGAAGAGCGTGGCACCAAGGGTGCAGCCCTCACCACCTTTATCAGCCTGGCAGGTAGCTACCTGGTACTGATGCCCAACAACCCCCGTGCCGGTGGTATTTCCCGCCGCATCGAGGGTGATGAGCGGACTGAACTGAAAGAAGCCCTGAGCGGATTGACCGTGCCGGAAGGCATGGGCCTGATCGTACGTACCGCCGGTGTGGGCAAGTCGCCAGAAGAGCTGGAGTGGGATCTGAACGTTCTGCTCAACCACTGGGACTCCATCCACAAAGCCTCCCAGGAGCGCGCCGCGCCGGTACTGATCCATCAGGAAAGCAACGTCATCGTGCGTGCCATCCGTGACTATCTGCGTCGCGATGTGGGCGAGATCCTGATCGACAATCCGGTGATTTTCGAACGCGCCAAGGCCCATATCGAGCTGGTGCGTCCGGATTTCCTCAACCGTGTGAAGCTGTACAAGGGTGAAGTTGCCCTGTTCAACCACTTCCAGATTGAGAGCCAGATAGAATCTGCCTTCCAGCGTGAAGTGCGCCTCCCTTCCGGTGGCAGCATCGTTATCGATCCGACCGAAGCACTGACCTCCATCGATATCAACTCCTCCCGCGCCACCAAGGGCGGCGATATCGAAGAGACTGCGCTGCAAACCAACCTGGAAGCGGCCGACGAAATTGCCCGTCAATTGCGTCTGCGCGACCTGGGTGGCCTGATCGTAATCGACTTCATCGACATGACCCCGGTTCGCCATCAGCGCGAAGTGGAAAACCGTCTGCGTGAAGCGGTGCATCAGGATCGTGCCCGCATCCAGCTGGGCCGGATCTCCCGTTTCGGTCTGCTGGAGATGTCTCGCCAGCGTCTGCGCCCCTCCCTCAACGAGTCCAGCAGCCATATCTGCCCCCGTTGCCAGGGTCAAGGCGTGATCCGTGACAACGAATCCCTCGCCCTGTCCATCCTGCGTCTCATCGAAGAAGAGGCCATGAAGGACAACACCGAGCAGGTTCACGGCCAGGTGCCGGTGGATGTTGCCGCCTATCTGCTTAACGAGAAGCGTGCCGCCATCGCCAGTCTGGAGCAGCGCAATGATGTGCGTGTTTACATCATTCCGAACCAGCATCTGGAAACCCCGCACTATGAAGTGACCCGCATTCGTCAAAACGAGATCCCGGAAGCGGCCAGTTATGAGCTGAAAACCGAGATTGCCAAGCCGGTCTACCAGCCGAAGCAAGCTCAGGTGATCGAGCGTGAACAACCGCTGCTGCAAGGCTTTGCCCAGCCGACTCAACCCGCTCCGGTTGCAGCACAGCAGCAGACAGCCCCGGCCGTTGCCGCTGCACCTGCCGAAGCAGGTTTCTTCAGCAAGCTGATCAAAGGCATTACCGGCCTGTTCAGCAGCGATGCAACCCCTGCCGAAGTAAAAGCTCCGGCTGATAAACCGGCTGCTCGCGAAGCACGCAAGGAAGAGGGTCAGCGTCATCAGCGCGAAGAAGGTCGTGGCCGTGGTCAGCGTCCTCGTCGTGACGACAATCGTGGCAACCGCAACAATGCAGAAGCTGGCGAGAAGCGTGAAGGTGGCAACCGCGAAGCCGGTGAAAACCGCAATCGCCGTCCCCGCAAAGAGCGCGAGCCTCGTCAGGAGCGTGAAGCCCGTGGTGAGGTGCGTAGCGAACAGCGCATGGAACGTGAGCCCCGTCAGGAACGCGAGCCTCGCGAACCGCGCCAGGAACGTGCGCCACGTCCAGCCCGTGAACCTCGTGCGCCCCGTGAGCCGCGCGCCGAAGTCGTTGTTGAAGCGGTAGATACCGTCGATGCAACTGCCGCCCAGCCACGTCAGGAAAAAGAGCAGAAAGTGGCCGAGCGCCGCGAACGTCGCCAACTGCGCAAGCAGATCCGCGTCGATGTCGCCGCTGCTGACACCCCTGCCCTGCCGGTTGACGAAGTACCAACGCAAGCTGAAGTGATCGATGCTACCGTGGGTAACGAGCAGGAAGAGCAGAGTGAAGGCCAGCGCCGTTCACGCCGTACTCCCCGCAGCCAGCGCATCGAAGGCCAACGTCGCAAGCGTATTAATGAAGAAGCACGTAGCCAGCGTGATGAAGAGCAACAAGCTGAGCCTACTCTGACTACCGCCGCCCAGGCAGATATTGCCAAAGCGCAGGTTGAAGAGCCGGTAGTGCCTGTTGTTACCATCCCGAGCGCTGAAGCCGTCGCTGCTGCCCTGCAAGCCTCTGCGGCACTGACCGAGCATGTGGTTGTCGAAGCCGTTGCTGAAGAAGCTGCCGAGCAGGCTGCTGTTCAGGTTGAAGCAACTCAAGCTGATGTGGCCGCTAGCCCGGTTGTTGACGCTGTCGCAGAAGTCGTGGTTGCAGCAGAGCCGGAAGTTGCCGTTGTCGCCGCTCCGGCTGTCGACATGGCTGTCGACATGGCTGTCACTGAAGTCGTTGAAACTGCTTCAGTTGTTGAAGAAGCCCCGGCTGTCAACACTCCTGTCGTGGAAGCTGCACCGGCTGCAGTCGAAATGCCAGTTGCTGTTGTCGAAGCCCCGGCTCCTGTCGCTGCGGTTGCGGTGGAAGAGACTCCGGTCGTAACCAAACAGGTAGCTCACGGTGCTGGCCTGCTGGCTCGTGCCCGCAAAGCATCCGCGCCGATGGCAACCCCTGCCGAAGCCCCTGCCCTGCCTGCTCGTGAGCCGGTTAACTACCCGCCGCTGGTACGCAACGAAGTGAGCACATCAGGTCGTCATGGTGGCAGCACTGCCGCCGTCAACGTGGCCACCTGCCCGGCCGGTCGCCCCTGATATCCGCCGGTAACGACTAAATCGAGAGCCACACCATTGTGTGGCTCTTTTTTTATTTTCATTACATAGATTGCTCGAGCTTCATCGATAAGGAGTTTGGTGAGGAACCTAATGCAAATATCCTCTTGAACACCCTACTCCGGTCTGTAATACCTCGGATATGGACAAACAAATCCGCTACCGACACGCCGCATGGCATTGACCAAGCCACAGACTGGCTCATGACTCTCTCCTCTGTTTGAACCGGGAGCTTGGCCAGCAAACTGTGTCTGTGTCGTAAAGGTTTGCTAAACCGGCTCAAGATTTTCATTCTATCTTCCGACTCGTTAAAAATGATATTCTATTTCTAGTTTGTTGGCATATAACAGCAAAGCATCGCTCAGTGCATACACAATACAAACAGGGATTAATCGGCATTACTGCGTGACGAGGAAACCCTAGACTGGGCTGCACCAGTAGCGGTACTCGGCCAATATCCGAAACAGCCTGTCCCGCCCGACCTTGAACTAGGCATCATCCTGACCCTGAAGCAGATAATGCAGCTTGCTGGTGCCGACCTGCAGTTGTCGCAGCCGAACCTGACGCACAAATCGCACCACCTGCAGCCCCTGAGCTTAGATGTCCGTCCGCAACCCGATTGCGCTTGTAGAAAGCCTGCCGGCTTATTCCCAGAAACAGGCAAGCCCTTACGATGGTCAGCTTCTCGACTTGCCGCTGCGAGAGGACTTGTCGGGTCGCTTTTTTACGATGGAAACGCCTAGTCGTTCTTCAGCACATCGACGACTTGGGCCTTCAGGCTTATCAGCGCAAGCTGCTCGAGCTCTTTGATACATTGTTGGTGCGTCTGTTTGTCGGGGTCAGGCATGGTGATGCTATTGCCGGCGGGTACAGATACCCCAGGCTCCAATCTTGCCAACCATGTTTACGCAAACCACACCAGAATGGTCGAATTGCCCTGAATGCCATATCGGGCTTGTGCTTGCAGACAGCTGAGCTCGCCTTTTTCAATCTGCTCGACCAACGCCAGTTTAAACGTCAGCGAGTCATCGCGCGGTGTCCGTTTCACACCTTATCCCATAGGACTGTTCATTTATTGGGGGGAAAGGTGTAAACCGTATTCAGGAGAGGACAGGAAACACAAAAAAGGGCCCGCAGGCCCTTTATCGAATATGGTATTGGCATTTAGCCAAACAGATGATGGCTGACGATGAACAGGCCGCCGGAGAGCAGCATGGTCAACGGCAGGGTCAACACCCAGGCCATCAGGATGGTCTTGATGGTCTGGCTCTGCAGGCCGGATTTGTTGGCTACCATGGTACCCGCCACCGCAGAAGAGAGGATGTGGGTGGTGGACACCGGCATACCGGTCAGACTGGCAACCCCGATGGAGGTAGCAGCAGTGATCTGGGCCGCAATGCCCTGGCTGTAGGTCATGCCGGTGGTGCCGATCTTCTCGCCCACGGTATGGACGATACGACGCCAGCCCACCATGGTGCCGCAACCGAGCGCCAGCGCGATGGAGACGATCACCCAGGTCGGTGCGTATTCAGCGGTCGCGGTCAGATCCTTGCGCCATTTGGCCAGATCGGTCAGCTCCTTGGCTGGCAGCGGCAGCTTGGCAGCCTTGCGGGCGGTGTCATCGATACAGAGCAGCAGACGACGCACTTCGCGGCGGTCAGTCAGGCTCATCTGATCATAAGTACGCACGGCACCCAGACGGGCATCCAGGGTGGCCATCGCCTGCAGCACGCCATCGGCGGAGCAGTGGGTCATCAGCTCTTCCTGAGCCGTTGCCGGTGCAGAGAAGTTGATGACGCCAGAGAGGGCGGACTGGTTGCGCTGGTAGATCTCCATAATGCGCTGGTTGGCATCCTGGGTCCGATCCAGGTCATAAGAGCGGCTGTTCATGTCCAGCGCGAAATAGGCGGGTGCCATGCAGATCAGCACCAGCATCACCAGACCGATCCCCTTCTGGCCATCGTTGGAGCCGTGCACGAAGCTGACGCCCATGGCCGAGGCCACCAGGGTAAGACGCGCCCAGAACGGCGGGTGCTTCTTGCCATCCACCAGCTGACGCTCTTCCGGTGTTTTGTGGATCTTGTTGCTGGTCCAGATGCGTTTCATTGCCAGCAGCAGCAGTGCCGCGATGATGAAACCTATGGTGGGAGAGATGATGAGGGAAAGCATGATGTCGATCGCTTTGCCCACGTTGATCCCTTCTGTCACCGGTTTATGGGTGATCCAGGCATAGGCGCCGCCTACCCCCAGAATGGAACCGATCAAGGTATGTGAACTGGAGGCCGGGATCCCGAAGAACCAGGTGCCCAGGTTCCACACGATGGCGGAAAACAGCAAGGAGAAGACCATGATCAACCCTTGGGTGGAGTCCATCCCAAGCAGCAGGTCGATAGGCAGCAGATGGACAATGGCATAGGCCACCCCCAGACCGCCGAACATGACGCCAAAAAAGTTGAAGATCCCCGATGCGACAACCGCCAGGTGAGCTGGCATCGCCTTGGTATAGATAACCGTTGCTACCGCGTTGGCGGTATCGTGAAAGCCGTTGATAAATTCATAGGCAAGCACAAAAAAAACGGCCAATACCAAACCGATTGACCACCACAAACCCAAACCACTAAACATTTCAAACATAAAAAAAAGCCTGTTTATGAGTTGCGGCGGATTATGCCAGATGGCGGCCAACACCATAGCCACCATTGAAATATTTCAGCCATAAAAAAAAAGAGCTTTTTGGAAAAAAATATCCTAGAGCCAGTCTTTATGCGGCTTGCCATCGATTAATTAAAGCCACCTATGATTGCGGGAAAGGGCAAAAATAGCTGACAATTAAGCCAATAATTTCATTTTTATGACGTTTTTATGACAGAAAAACGGGCGAAAGTGGTGATAAAACGTCCCTGCCCCGCCAATCTCATCCGACCAGCACCATCAACCCCATATCCGTTTGATTCCAGATGCAAAAAGGGAGCACCTTGTGCTCCCTTGAATCGTTGCCGTGTTGCCAGTTATCAGTCCTGATTGATACGGCTGGCAACGGCGCCCTGCTGGCTCTTGTACTTGGCATTTTCCCGCTTGTTGTAGGGACGGGCCGCGACGCCGGAGAGCATCTCGAAGTTCAAGGCGCCGATCTTCATCTTCGGACGCAGCGCCAGCGGCAGTTTGCCGCCGTTGTAGAACTCCAGCACGATGCGACCGGACCAACCCGGATCGATCCGGTGCGCGGTCACGTGCACCATCAGACCCAGCCGCGCCAGTGAAGAGCGGCCATCCAGCCAGCCGACGATATCGGCAGGCAGGGTGACGGATTCGTAGGTCACCGCCAGCGCCAGCTGACCCGGGTGCAGGTAGAAGGCTTCCCCATCGGGGATGTGGATCTCGTCACTCATCACCCGATCGATGGCATCGGCCATCTCGCTGCTCGGGCCACTCAGGTCGATATAGGGCGCGGTATGATCGCGAAACACCCGAAACTCGTTACCCAGCAGCACATCGACACTGACACCACTGATCCGCTCTACCCCGGGCCGTGGCTCAATGACGATCTTGCCTTCATCCAGATGGCGTTCAATATCGGTATCACACAGACGCATTGGGCGACTCTCCTGACAAATTGTGCTTTTAAAAAAGCCGGGCATCACCCGGCTTGTTTCATCTTAACCGATCAACATGTGGCGGATACGCGCCTTGAGCATGTCGATGGCGATGCGGTTCTTGCCACCACGGGGCACGATCACATCGGCATACTGTTTGGACGGCTCGATAAACTGCAGGAACATCGGACGCACCGTCTTCTGGTACTGCTTGAGCACGGAGTCCATGGTACGGCCACGCTCCTGCACATCACGCACCAGACGGCGCAACAGGCAGATGTCGAGCGGGGTATCCATAAAGATGGAAGCATCCATCAAATCCCGCAGACGGCTGTCGGTCAGCAGCAGGATCCCTTCCAGAATGATCACCCGACGCGGCGCAAACGGGGTCACTTCACTCATACGGGTGTGTTCGGTGTAGGAGTATTGGGGAATGGCAACCGCGTCACCTTTGACCAGCTGGCTCAGGTGCTGTACCAGCAGGTCGTGATCCAGCGCGTTGGGGTGGTCATAGTTGGTCTTGACCCGCTCTTCCATGGTCAGGTGGGTCTGATCACGGTAGTAGCAATCTTCGGTGATCACACCAATCTGACCTGCGCCCAGTTCGGCCACCAGCTCTTCATAAATGGTCTGGGCTATAAGACTTTTGCCAGACGCAGATGCGCCCGCAATACCGATGATCACACACGAATGTTGAGTATCAGACATGACAAATACCTAAAAGAGAAGAGCAGTGGGGATGGTTTAAACCGATCCATTATATAAAAAAGGGTGGGTCATGCCCACCCTCAATTCCCTTTCAAGTGACCGACCGCCGATTATTCATCCAGCGCCATGGCATAGAGGGGGGTCGCAATCGGTTTTGCGCTGAAAAAGAGTTCAGCCCCTACCCTGCGCGCCAGCTTCAAATAGGCCTGAGCCAGGCTTCCTTCCGGTGCTCCGAACACCGTCGGACAGCCATCATCCATGTGCTGGCGGATGTCGATGTGTAGCGGCAACTGGCCAAGCAGCGCCACTTGATACTGCTCAGCCATCTTCTGGCCGCCACCGGTACCGAACAGCGGCTCATGGTGACCGCAGGCGCTGCAGACGTGGTAACTCATGTTCTCGATGATGCCAAGCACCGGCACATCGACCTTGTTGAACATGGCGATCCCCTTGCGGGCATCGGCCAACGCCACATCTTGCGGGGTGGTGACGATCACTGCCGCCGAAGTCGGCACCTGCTGGGCCATGGTGAGCTGGATATCGCCAGTGCCCGGCGGCATGTCTACCACCAGATAATCCACCTCGCCCCAGCGGGTCTCATGGAGGATCTGCGCCAGCGCCTTGCTCGCCATCGGGCCACGCCAGATGGTGGCATCCTGCTCGGAGACCAGATAGCCGATGCTGTTGCTCTTGAGGCCGCAGGCCATCACCGGCTCCATCAGCTTGCCGTCATGGCTGACCGGGCGCTCCTTGAGGGTGCCCATCATTGTGGGAATGGAAGGGCCATAGATATCGGCATCGAGAATAGCGACCCGCGCCCCCTCTTTTTGCAGCGCCAGCGCCAGATTGACTGCGGTGGTGGACTTGCCTACCCCCCCCTTGCCGGAAGCAACCACGATGATGTTGCGAATGCCCTGCACGGCATTGAGGCCCTGCGCCCGCGGCATGCTGGCGACGTCAATCTCCAATGCCCAGTCGATACGGGCAGCGCCGGTGGCACTACGCAGCCTGGCATCGTAGTTCTCTTTGAGCTGATCGAGCAGCGAGAGACCGGCAAACGGCAATACCAGCCGGATAGTAAGCCCCTGACCCTGATTGATGATCTCGCGAACGAATCCGGCATCCACCAGATCCTTGTGCCAGCCTGCTGGCTTAAATTCGGCGAGGATCTGTTTTACTGAATCAATCACCATTAACTCCTCATTATCTTGTCATTATCTTGAGGTGAACGGTTACCGCACACAAATCAGTGGCTTGCCTGCCATCATAACGGCAGGTGCTGCCAAGGTTGGCACAGCCACAACCCTAGGCAGGCTACCCCCAATTCGGGTAACATGCACGGCACTCTATCATCCCAACAAGCACATCAAGAACGTAATATGGCAACTGATCCTCGTAAAATGCTGGTAACCTGCGCCCTCCCCTATGCCAATGGCTCCATCCATCTTGGCCACATGCTGGAACATATCCAGGCCGATATCTGGGTTCGTTATCAGCGAATGCGCGGCCATCAGGTGCACTTCATCTGTGCCGATGATGCCCACGGCACCCCGATCATGCTCAAGGCACAGCAGATGGGGATCACCCCGGAAGAGATGATTGCCGCTGTCTCCAAGGAGCACCAGGCCGATTTCGCCGGGTTCAACATCAGCTTTGACAACTATCACTCCACCCACAGCGACGAGAACCGCGAGCTGGCGGAGCTGATCTATGGCCGCCTGAAAAATGGTGGCTTTATCAAGAGCCGCACCATCTCCCAGCTGTTCGATCCGGAAAAATCCATGTTCCTGCCGGATCGTTTCGTCAAGGGAACCTGCCCCAAGTGCAAATCTCCGGATCAGTATGGCGACAACTGCGACAGCTGCGGCGCCACCTACAGCCCGACTGAGCTTATCGATCCGAAATCTGCCGTCTCCGGCGCGACTCCGGTAATGAAGGACTCCGAGCACTTCTTCTTCGACCTGCCGCAGTTTGAAAAATGGCTCTCTGAGTGGGTGCGCGGCTCCGGCGCCATTCAGGAAGAGATGGCTAACAAGATGCAGGAGTGGTTCGAAAGCGGTTTGCAGCAGTGGGACATCACCCGTGATGCCCCCTACTTCGGGTTCGAAATTCCCGGCGCCCCGGGCAAGTACTTCTACGTCTGGCTGGATGCTCCCATCGGTTACATGGCTTCCTTCAAGAACCTGTGCAACAAGCGTGGCGACATCGACTTTGACAGCTACTGGAAAGCGGACTCCGACGCCGAGCTCTACCACTTCATCGGCAAGGACATCGCCTACTTCCACTGCCTGTTCTGGCCGTCCATGCTGGAAGGTGCCAACTTCCGCAAGCCGACCAAGGTCAACGTGCACGGCTATGTAACCGTCAACGGCGCCAAGATGTCCAAGTCCAAGGGCACCTTTATCAAGGCATCTACCTACCTGAACCACCTGGATCCGGAGTGCCTGCGTTACTACTACGCCGCCAAGCTCAACAGCCGCATCGATGATCTGGACCTGAACCTCGAAGATTTCGTGCAGCGCGTCAACGCCGACGTGGTCAACAAGCTGGTCAACCTCGCCTCCCGCAACGCCGGTTTTATCGCCAAGCGTTTTGGCGGCAAGCTGGCGGCAACCTGCGCCGAACCCGAGCTCTACGCCGAGTTCGCCAACGCCCGTACCGCCATTGCGGAAGCCTATGAGAGCCGCGAGTTCAGCCGCGCCATCCGCGAAATCATGGCGCTGGCCGACAAGGCCAACCGCTACGTGGACGACAAGGCGCCCTGGGTTATCGCCAAGCAGGAAGGCGCTGATGCCGAGCTGCAAGCTGTCTGCTCCGTCGGCATCAACCTGTTCCGCGTGCTGATGGCCTACCTCAAGCCCGTCATGCCGCTGCTGGCCGAGCGTGCCGAAGCCTTCCTGGCCGAAACCCTCAGCTGGGATGGCATCGAGATGCCGCTGGTCAATCACACCGTTGCACCGTTCAAGGCCCTCTTCTCCCGCATTGAGCCGGCCAAAATTGAAGCCATGATCGAGGCCTCCAAGGAAGATTTGGCCAAGGAGCAGGCACCGAAAGTGACCGGCCCGCTGGCTGATGACCCCATCAGCGAAACCATCACCTATGACGACTTCGCCAAGATTGACCTGCGCGTCGCGCTGATCAAGAAGGCCGAAGCGGTACCGGAAGCCGAGAAGCTGCTCAAGCTGCAACTGGATATCGGCGGTGAAACCCGTCAGGTGTTTGCCGGTATCAAGTCCGCCTACAACCCGGAAGATCTGGAAGGCAAGCTGACCGTGATGGTGGCCAACCTGGCGCCGCGCAAAATGCGTTTCGGCATGTCCGAAGGCATGGTGCTGGCCGCAGGCCCGGGCGGCAAGGATCTCTGGATCCTGGAGCCACAGGAAGGCGCCCAGCCTGGTATGCGCGTCAAGTAAGCATATCGCTGACTGCGACCACAGCCAGATAGAGAAGAGAGGCCAAACAGCCTCTCTTTTTTTTGTCTCACCTGTTTGGCCTGGATAGTTTTTGTAGATGCTGGTCGCGGATGACTTCCGCAGATTGCGGTCTCGGGGCTATCAACAACAGGGATTCGCGGGCGATACATTTTGTTCTGAATACCTGACCAGCCGACTTGGCATGTCATTCATGTTGTGGCCTGCCAGCATCGTCAGTTTGAGCGCCACCAGCTCCGCCTGCTGGCAGTCCAGTTGACGCAAACGGGCGGTGATCTTCCCCTTCAACTGCTGCCGCAGTTTCGCCTGCTTGTGGTTGTTCCCCTGCTCGGCTCGCAACCTCCGCCGCCATTGCCGCCAATCCTGCAACTGGCCGAGTCGCTCCTGCCAGTGAGCCAGGGTACTCAACCAGCCGGGCTCCCCACTCCCCAGATCCAGCAACAGTTCCACGCCATAACGGGCCTGCTTGATCTCGAGGCGCAGCTGATGCCAGCGGCGCAACTGTTGCTGACGGGAGCTGGCAGATCTCCCAACGCAGGGAATAGGTTCATCGAGAGCGCTCTGCGCCTCATCAAGGCACAGGGCCAGATGCTGCTGATAGAGGAACGCCAATGCCCGCGCATCCTGCACCTGCACCACCGCCGCGAGCCAGCGGGCCAGTCGCCGTGACAACAGGGGTACGCGACAGGCAGATTTGTGAGTATTGCCCGTGCTGGCAGGCGGCTTGCCAAAACGCTCGGCGTAGACCTGAGCATCCCGCAGCGCCGAGAGCCGCCCGACCGAGCGCAGCAGACGCCGCTCCAGCTCGGGATGATAGGTGAGCGGCCGCCACAGGGCGAGCAGCGCCAGCAAGCGGCGCGCTGCGATACGGTAGCCATGCACGGCCGGTTCGCTGGCCTCTTCGCGCACCGCCCGCGCCGCCTCCTGATAACGGGAGACCCAGCTTGTTGCCTGAGTCAGCAACAGACCTTCCTTGTCAGCGTCCATCTCGTCTCCGCCCCTTCAGTTGGTGTGAAAGCCCTGACCGGTGGGCGGCAGCGCCTCTTCATACTCCATCCGGGTCACCCTAGCGGTGCGCGGGCCATGCTCCAGCCAACCCAGCATCATCTGCACCCCCTGCGCGGGGCCGCTGATGAGGATCTCCACCGAGCCATCCTCCAGGTTGTAGGCATGGCCCCGCAAACCCAGTTGCAGCGCCCGCTCGCGGGTGAAATAGCGAAATCCCACCCCCTGCACCTGCCCCCACACCCGAATGACAAACGATTGCTCTCCCATTTCTCACACCTTCCGCTTAAGAAAAAATTTTCCGAGACGATAATGTGCCCGACACTCTATCTCTGCAGGATGCAGCTCCATTATGAAAGAAGTTAAATTCCGGTGGGTTGACCGCTATCTCATTCACCTCACCATCAGTGAAAAATTCCATATCGCGTTCTGGTTACCTCTCTTCATCATCGCCTTTCTCAGCTGGTATATGCTGGCGGCCAGCCATCAGCAGGAGATCTCCCTGCGGGTAGCGCAGTTGCAGCAACGGGTTGAGACCACAGCGCAGCTGGTCAGCCAGCAGCCCACTCTGGTGTTGCCTGCTGATCTGCGTCTGACCCGGCAAGGCAGCAGCGGGTTGCAGCAACAAGGAGATCACTACCTCTTTACCGCGCCAGCGGGTCAGGCGGGCTACGTCACCGGTGATCTCGATACCGGCAACCTCTCCATGTGGGAGGGTCAGGGCTCGACCCTGCTCCTGATCGGCGCGCTGGCCGCCCTGATGGCACTGGTGATCCACTACATGATGACCTTTGTCTCCGGAGCGCTTTACTCCACCAACAAGGCGCTGCAAACCGTGGCGGAAGGCGATCTCACCTTCCGACTCAACTTCTTCCCGGTGCGGGACGAGTTCTCCACCCTGGCGGGCAGCATCGACCGCTTTACCGACCGCCAGCACCAGATCGTCAAACTGGTGGAGGAGTCTGCCGAAGCGCTGACCATGGCCGCCGACGAGTTTCGTGACCATGCCCGCGAAGGCGAGAGCATGGCGCGTTCCCAGCGCCAGCACATGGATTCACTGGCCACCGCCATGGAACAGATGTCGGCAGCGATCCGCGAAGTGGCGCGCAATGCCAACGACACCCTGCAGCAGACCCGCCAGTCTAGCGAAGAGGCGGCCAATGGCGCCAACCGGGTAGCCCGCACCATAGAGGCGATCCGCACCCTGGCCGACGAGATTGGCAACGCCTCCGGCGCGGTCGAGCGGCTCACCCACAACGCCAACCGGATCAACGAGGTGGTCAACGTGATCAACGCCATCTCCCAGCAGACCAACCTGCTGGCCCTCAACGCCGCCATCGAAGCGGCCCGTGCCGGTGAGCAGGGTCGCGGCTTTGCGGTGGTGGCAGATGAAGTGCGTACCCTCGCCAGCCGTACCCAGCAGGCGACGGTGGAGATCCAGCAGATGATCGAAGAGCTGCAGACCGGTACCGGCGCGCTAAACGAGATCATGGAGAAAACCGTGGGGCGCGCCGCCAGCAGCCAGCAGCTCATCAGCGAAGTGGGGCTCGATATCGAAAAACTGAGCAACCACAGCGATGCGGTGCTGGAGATGAGCACCCAGATCGCTACCTCGAGCGAAGAGCAAAGCTCGGTCGCCGCCGAGATCACCCACAATCTGGATCAGGTACGCCATGAAGCGGCGCAGGTGGAAGAATCCGCCAGCGCCTCGGTGGCTGGCACGCAAGGGCTCAAAGCCACCGCCAGCGAGCTGACCCAGGCACTCAAGGGGATCACTCTCTGACGCTGCCGAATAGCATCCGGCAACAAGAAGCAATAAGAAAAGAGGCCACCCATTGGGTGGCCTCTTTGTCTTTATGGATAGTGACCATGAATGATAGCGACCAATTGCTATGCCGGCTGGCAGTCCCGCTCAGGATTGCAGCAAACTCAGGGCCGCATTGGGGCGACTGTTTGCCTGACTCAAAATCGAAGCACTCGCCTGCTGCAAGATTTGGGTGCTGACCAAGCGCGCCGATTCCACAGCCATGTCGGCATCCCGGATCCTTGAGCGGGCAGCGCTGAGGTTCTCATTGGCATTGGCCAGATTGCGTACCCGTGAATCCAGCGCATTGGCTTGGGCCCCGAGCCGAGCGCGCTGAACCCCCAGCTGTTTCATACCCACATCCAGGGTTTTGATAGCCCTGCTGGCGTTGTCTTCACTAAGAACATCAATATTATCAACGGTATATTTCTTCTTGTCCTCTTGATAAAAGCCAAGCGCATGCAAGCTGGATCCCTGCATATCAATATTGGAATACTTGTCGCCTGATGAGCGCAGCTCCATCTGACCGATATACGTCGTCGATGTAACATCGGGTAACAGAGAGCTCAGAGAGGAACTACTGATCACCGGAGGCGCCGGTGGTGCTGGCTGCGGAGGGGGGGTTGTGCCATTGGCCAGCGCAAGGCTGTTGCCCTGAGCGCTATGCATGGTCAACGCATTGCTGGCGGGATTGCTGTTGTTGGAGGCACTCACATAAAAACCTAGACCTGCCGATTGCGCAGTACTGTTGATGCGTTGAACCACGGTTGCCATGATGGCACTATTTTTTGCTGTCGGATTGACCGGATCCCATCCGGTCATATCAATGCCTGTGGTCAAATCCACAGAGTGACCCGCCACATCGATATAGGAGGGTAATGCGGATAAATCGACCGCAGAGGCGACAGAAAATGGCAGTTGTTGCGCTTGTACCGGCCCCTGATTATTGGGAAAGGTGGTGCCATTAATATCTGCCACGAACGCTTCCAGGGTTGAATAGTCCTTGTCAAAAGTGACGCCATTAAGGGTGATAGGCTGAGATGAAAGCTTGAGATCAGCAATGTCATACGCCCCTGGCTTGCTTCCTGCCGGACTGCGCGCTCGCCACTCCATCTCCCCCAGATTTTTGGTCTGGGCATTGAGATCGGTAATGACGGTATTCTGTCCTGCATAGGCACCGACCAAGAAGATACCTTCGTAACTCCCCGCCAGCAGATCCTGTCCGGCAAACCGGGTACCTGTGGCAATCCGGTCCATCTCCAACTGCAGTTGCTTGAACTCAGCATTCAGGGCTACGCGATCCTCTGCCGTATTGGCACCGCTTCCCGACTGCAGTGCCAGGGTGCGCATCCGCTGCATCAGGTTCACCGACTCATCAAGCGCCCCATCGGCGACGTTGATCACCGAGATCCCATCATTGGCGTTGCGAATAGCGGTGTTGGTCCCGTTCACTTCACTGGTGAGGCGATTACTGATCTGCAAGCCTGCTGCATCATCAGCGGCACTGTTGATGCGCAAGCCGGATGAGAGTCGTCGATATACCGAATCCAGCATGTTGGATGATTGACCAAGATGGCGAGAAGCATTGAGGGCAGAAATATTGGTAGCGATGGAGAGGGACATGGACAGCTCGATACAGGAAAGATTCAAAATGGTCTTCCCCACTATCGACATCATCAAATGACTCTTTAGCGAAAATCACTATAAAGTAAGGTTAAAACGCTTTATTGACTACATTGTGCACACATAGCGACCAGCACTGAACAAAAAACAAGCACAACCAACTGTGACATATAAGATAAACAGCGTAAAACGCCAACATTGAGATTCTGCAAATCTTGCATATGCAACACTCGGGCGTTGTCCAGACGTACAATTCGTCACTCTGCCATATACCAGCAAAGGCTGGCTTAGCCGCACTATTGCACATAGAATGTGGCCCCTTTTCTTTCTACCATCGGCAAACATCCATGAGCGCTTCCATCTATCTCGTCAAAGGCCGCGAAAAATCCCTGCTGCGTCGCCACCCCTGGATCTTCTCCAAGGGGATTGAGCGGGTTCAGGGCAACCCCATTGACGGCGATACCGTCGAGATCTATGCCAACGATGGCAAGTGGCTCGCCCGTGGCGCCTGGTCAGGCAGCTCCCAGATCCGTGCCCGGGTCTGGACCTTCGACAAGGATGAGACCGTCGATCTCGACTTCTTTATCCGTCGCCTCAAATATGCGCAGGAGTCTCGCGATCCGCTGATCAAGCGTCAGGGCCTCACTGGTTATCGCCTGTGCGCCGCCGAATCCGACGGCCTGCCGGGTCTGACCATCGACCGTTATGCCGATTTTCTGGTGTGCCAAATCCTCTCTGCCGGTGCCGAGTTCCAGCGTGAGCTGATAACGCAAGCACTGCGTACCCTCTACCCAGAGTGCAGCATCTATGAGCGCTCCGATGTGGCAGTGCGCAAGAAGGAAGGGCTGAAAGAGCGCACCGGCGTTATCTATGGCGAGACCCCGAACGAGCCGGTGGTCATCGAGGAGAATGGCGGCGTCAAGATCCTGGTGGATATTCGCAACGGCCACAAAACCGGTTTCTATCTGGATCAGCGTGACAACCGTCAGGCTGCCGCCAAGTACACCGAAGGCAAGCGGGTGCTCAACTGCTTCTGCTACACCGGCGGTTTTGGCGTTTATGCCCTCAAGGGCGGCGCCAAGGAAGTGGTCAACGTCGATCTCTCCCAGTATGCGCTGGATATTGCCCGCCAGAATGCCGAGCTGAACGGGCTGGATACCAGCAACACCCAGTTTGTCCGTCACGACGTGTTCAAGCTGCTGCGGGAATATCGCGAGAAGGGCGAGAAGTTCGACGTCATCGTGCTGGATCCGCCCAAATTCGCCGAGAGCAAGGCCCAGTTGCTGGGTGCCTGCCGAGGCTACAAGGACATCAACATGCTGGCGTTCCAGCTGCTGGCGCCGGGTGGCGTGCTGCTGACCTACTCCTGCTCCGGCCTGATGGAGCAGAGCCTGTTCCAGAAGATCGTCGCCGATGCGGCGCTCGATGCCGGTCGCGATGCCCAGATCCTGGAGCTGCTCTCCCAGGCCTCCGATCACCCCATCGGTACCGCCTATCCGGAAGGCTTCTACCTCAAGGGTCTGGTGGTACGCGCCCGCTGATCGGCAACCACCCTCCCCTTATGATCAATCAGGCCCCTTGCGGGCCTGATTGTTTTGCTTAACCCCTATAGACCTGACCCTCGCCCCGTTGACCACCCTCTCTGCTTTATGGGTGCTCTCTCTCCTCCTCTTTCCCTGCCTGCGTCCCACGTCTTTATCTGTTTAAATTTTTTGCACAATAACTGCACATTTATGATTTAAATCACACCCGTATGACTCTCTTTTCCGTAGTGTGATCCCGCCTGCGGCAGCCAAGCCGGGGCAACCGTCCCATCAGGATTGATGGACGGTACAACAACAAAAATCGATGTCAGGCCAAGCTGAACATCACAAGGGATCCCGATATGAATCAATCATTGCCGCTGTTAACGCCGCTGCGGGGCATCGCTGCCCTGATGGTGGTGCTGTTCCATGCCCGATTATTACTCTTTCCCCAGTGGATGGAGCCGATCGCAGGCCACACCCAACTCATCGAGAACGGCTACCTCTGGGTCGATCTGTTCTTTATTTTGAGCGGCGTGGTGCTGGCCCATGTCTATGGGGAGGCCTTCACCCGCACACCCCGCACCGTGAGCTATGGCCGTTTTCTCTGGCTGCGGCTGACCCGCGTCTACCCCCTCTACCTGGTAACCCTGCTGTTGCTGGTCGGCTGGGAACTTTACAAGGCGCAGCACGGAGTAGGCTTCTATGCCGGCCCCTTGTTCAAGATGTGGGAGT
Organism: Aeromonas sp. 55A; assembly: GCF_051919665.1. NCBI lineage: Bacteria > Pseudomonadati > Pseudomonadota > Gammaproteobacteria > Aeromonadales > Aeromonadaceae > Aeromonas > Aeromonas sp. 55A. The sequence goes on from NZ_JBQBEH010000008.1 coordinate 3,466,326, forward strand.
GGGAAGGGATGCCGCCTTTCGGTTCGCCCTTCACGCCAGCCGAAGCGCTGCCCAGCGCCTTACTGCTGCTGCAGGTGGTCACCGATCACGGGTTGACCTGGAACTTCGCCGCCTGGTCCCTGAGCGTGGAGTGGATCAGCTACCTGCTGTTCCCGCTGCTGATCCCGCTGGCGGTGACCCGCAGTCGCTGGAGCCATCTCGCCCCCCTGCTGGCGCTGACGGTGCTGGCCTTTATCGTGCACAGTCGCGGCACCCTGGATGTCACCAGCGGGGCGCTGGCGGTGGGACGCGGAGTAAGTGAATTCGTGCTCGGCCTCTGGCTGCTGCCGAGGGTCAAGGCCGCGAAAGGCTCGCCCATGATGAAGCGAGACCTGCCACTGCTGGTCGCCTTTGTGCAGCCCTTCGCGCTGATGCAGTTCACCATGACGCCGCAGCTGACCCTGCTACTGATCGCCTCCTACGTGCTGCTGATCTGGATTGCCGCCGCCCAGGGGGAGCGCCGGAGTCCGCTGCTGCGCCTTTTGGATAACCGCTTCACCAACTGGCTGGGGGATCTCTCCTACTCCATCTACCTGCTCCATGCGCTGGTGCTGCTCACCGGGTGCGAGCTCATCCACTCTCTGGCGCCGGGGATCACCGAATGGTGGTATGGCCAGACCAACCCGCTGCTGGGGGTAGTGGCAACCTTGCTGATGCTGGCGGTGCTGATCGGACTCTCTGCCTTGAGCTACAACCTGCTGGAGCGACCACTGCAACGGCGCCTGCGCCGCTGGGGCAAGTCACGGCAACCGGCGCTGGAGCGGGCCGGATAAGCTAATCTCGCCCTGTCTGGATGAGTTGACGGTTTTATGCCAACTCATCCAGTACCAGTTCATCCAGATTGCTCATCACCCAGGCGCTCGGGTACTGGCTAAATCCAAGCTTGGGGTAGTATGCAACCGCCTGCGGCGCGGCCAGCAGGATCAGCTTGCAGCCCGGCTGCAATTGCAAGAATGTCTCGCGAATAAGTGCTTTGCCAATCCCCTGCCCCTGCACCGACTCGGCCACCGCCAGATCCGAGAGGTAACAACAAAAATGAAAATCGGTCACCGAACGGGCCACCCCGACCAAGGTCTCGCCCTGCCAGGCGGTGATCAGCAGATTGGCGTTATCCAGCATGCCCTGCAGGGTGGCCGGATGGTCCAGCGGCCGTCTCGCCCCCAGCGAGGTCTGCGCCAACAACGCCGCAAACTGCGCCGTGGTAATGGGGTGGTTAACCAAAAATGTGGTGGTCACTAAGCTCTCCTCCGCGGGGTTGTGGTTGCACGCGCTGTTGCACTTTGACGTTCTCTTTGTTGCATCTGTACTGCAATCAATCAGCCAGCGCCGGATCCAGACCGATGACAGGCAAGTGCGGGCAATTCCCTGCTATTTATGTGAATTCCTGTTCGAACCCCAAGGGGCAAATGTGGCATAATGCCCCGTCCTGTGGCCCTTGGCGGGGCTGCGCTGGCGCACCTTGTCGCCCTTTTCTTCCCCGTCCGGCCTGGCGGTCCTTCATAACTGCCAGTCATCGCTGCCCCTGTTGGCACCGAGGCCACCCATATTTGCGGCTTCTTGTCATTCTCTCTACAAGGCCGCCCATTGACCAAGACGGCTCCACAGAGCCTCTGCTCTGTTTGCAAATAAAAGGGGTAAGTATGTCTTCCATTCGTCTGACCCAATACAGCCACGGCGCTGGCTGCGGCTGCAAAATCTCTCCCAAGGTACTCGACACCATACTCAAGAGCCAGATCCCGGGCTTCAACGACCCGACCCTGATCGTTGGCAACAGCAGCAAGGATGACGCGGCCGTGGTCGATATCGGCAACGGTCAGGGCATTGTCTCCACCACCGACTTCTTCATGCCCATCGTCGATGACCCCTTCACCTTTGGCCGCATCGCCGCCACCAACGCCATCAGCGATATCTACGCCATGGGCGGCAAGCCTATCGTTGCCATCGCCATCCTCGGCTGGCCCATCAATACCCTGGCGCCGGAAGTAGCCCAGCAGGTGATCGATGGCGGCCGTCAGGTGTGCCATGAAGCGGGCATTTCGCTGGCCGGTGGTCACAGTATCGATGCCCCAGAGCCCATCTTCGGCCTCGCGGTCACCGGTATCGTGCCTCTGAATGCCATCAAGCAGAACGACACCGCCAAGGTGGGTGACACCCTCTATCTGACCAAGCCCCTCGGTATCGGCATCCTCACCACCGCCCAGAAGAAGGGCAAGCTGAAACCCGAACACGAGCAACTGGCCCCCAATGCCATGTGCACCCTCAACAAGATCGGCCAGCGCTTTGCCGAGCTGCCGGGTGTCCACGCCATGACCGACGTCACCGGCTTTGGTCTGGCGGGCCATCTGCTGGAGATGTGCGAAGGATCCAATGTCAGCGCCCGCCTCGACTTCAAGGCGCTGCCGCTGCTTGATGAGGTGGATTACTACCTCGCCGAGGGCTGCGTCCCGGGCGGTACCCTGCGCAATCACGACTCCTACGGCCACAAGCTCGATGCCATGGACGATCGCACCCGCAACATCATGTGCGACCCGCAAACCAGTGGCGGCCTGCTGGTCGCCGTGGGGAAAGAGAGCGAAGCCGAGCTGCTCGCCATCGCGCGCGAAGCTGGCCTTGCACTCTCACCCATCGGCCAGATCAAGCCCCTTGAGGGCTCCCGCTTTATCGAGATTGTCCAATGAGTGAATTGCCACTGGCCACGGACTACGCCCAACTCTTTTTGGACGATGTGCCGTTGATTGATGTGCGCGCCCCCATCGAGTTCAAGGAGGGGGCCTTCCCCTGCTCGACCAATCTGCCCTTGATGACAGACGATGAGCGCGCCCAGGTGGGGACCTGCTTCAAGAAGCAGGGTCAGGCCGCCGCCATTGAGCTTGGACACAAGCTGGTGGGGGGAGCAGTACGTGCCGAGCGACTCGAAGGCTGGCTGGCGCAGTTGCGCCAGCAGCCCGATGCCGTGCTCTACTGCTTTCGCGGCGGCCTGCGCTCGCAAACCGTACAACAGTGGCTGGCTGAAGCGGGGGTGACTCGCCCCCGCGTCGCCGGTGGCTACAAGGAGCTGCGCCGTTTCCTGATCGACACCCAGGACAAGGCCTCTGCCGAGTGTCACTGGAGCGTGCTGACCGGCATGACCGGCTCCGGCAAGACCCATATGCTCGATCAGGTGACCCAGGCGGTGGATTTGGAGGGGCACGCCCATCACAGGGGCTCCTCCTTCGGTCAACTGCCCGGCGGCCAGCCCAGCAACATCAACTTTGAAAACAACCTCGCCATCGAACTGCTCAAGCGCCGCCATCGCGGCGAGCAGACCTTCGTGGTCGAGGACGAGAGCCGCCTGATCGGCCGCTGCTGCCTGCCCCTCTCCCTCCATGAGGCCATGAGTCAGGCACCGCTGGTGGTGGTGGACGTTCCGCAAATCGATCGGGCCGAGCAGATCCGTGAAGATTACGTGCACGATCTCTGGCTGCGCTATCAAGCCATGTATGGCCAGGAAGCCGGTTGGCCGCTGTTTGCTGCCTACCTCACCGATGCGCTGGCCCGCCTCAAGCGCCGCCTCGGCGATCAGGCCCACCGCGAGCTGGATGCCCTGATGCAGACCGCCCTCACCGAGCAGGAAAAGAGCGGCGATACCGGGCTGCATCTGACCTGGATTACGTTGCTGCTGACCCGCTACTACGACCCCATGTATCTCTATCAGCTTGGCAACAAGCAGGAGCGCATCGTATTCCGCGGTGACAAACAGGCCTGTCTCGACTATTTCGCCGAGCAGCATGCCAGCGCGCTGCGCGGCTGACCCATCCCAAGAGAGGAACTCTATGTTGAAATTCGAGGTGATCCCGGTCACCCAGTTCGCCCAGAACTGCTCCCTCATCTGGTGTGACGAGACCCATCAGGCGGCCCTGATCGATCCGGGCGGCGAAGCGGACAAACTGCTGGCTGCCATCGCCAAGCGCGGCCTGACCCTAACTCATATCCTGCTGACCCACGGTCATCTGGATCACGTTGGTGCCGCCGCCGAGCTGCGGGAAAAAACCGGCGTCGCCATTACCGGCCCCCACAAGGAGGACGCCTTCTGGCTCGACATGCTGCCCCAGCAGAGCCAGATGTTCGGCTTCGCCCATACCCCCGCCTTCACGCCGGATAGCTGGCTTGAGCAGGGTGACAAGGTGCAGCTTGGCCAGTGCGAGCTGGAGGTCTACTTCTGCCCAGGCCACACCCCGGGCCATATCGTGCTGCTGAACCAGGCCGAAAAACTCGCCTGGGTTGGCGACGTGCTCTTTGCCGGCAGCATCGGCCGCACCGACTTCCCCCGTGGCGATCACGGCACGCTGATCAAGTCGATCACCGAGACCCTGCTGCCGCTGGGTGACGAAATCGTCTTTATTCCGGGCCACGGCCCCAGCTCCACCTTCGGCCGCGAGAAGGTGAGCAACCCCTACCTGACCCAGCCTATCTGGTGATCAAAAAAGGCAGCGGTGTTCCGCTGCCTTTTCCTTTTTTCTGAAGTCCTCATTGCTATAGGTACAAGCGAGTCTTTATAATTCACCATGATTTGTCTCTGACCATCAAAACTTGGGAACAAAAATGTATCTTGCTTTAGCTATTGCCATATTGTTATTTATTTTTTTCCTGAAGAAGTCACGAGCCAGATATAGAATCAGAGATTACAAACGCCCAACAATCATTCATGGGATAATAATACTACTCGTTAATATCGTATTTGAGATAATATATAGAGCTGAGTTTGTCCCCATTCAGGCCATTTACAGCAGCTTACTAACCTATGTACTGCCTCAAGTTATATACTACCTATTGTTGATCACCATTTTTTTAGTTATGGCATATAGATATGGTTTTTTCATATGGCCAGATGATAGAAATGCAATAAATAGACAGCATACAATCAATATCCCCATGTGCTTCTTGTTGACTATTTTTATAGTATGCCCATCTGCCATACGAAATGGAATTATTGAAGCATCACCCTATCTACATGTTTGCTGTCTTATTGGTAGCGGACTTACCTCTATTTATCTTGTAAGAATTTTCACTATCAAGTTTAACAAGACAATTAATGATATATAACTTTTATTGCCAACACAGTCACGAAAAATAAGCTCGTTTATTTCGAACTCTTGTTCTTGAGCCACAATTATTTGATAAGCGACCGCAAGATATTCTGACATTTTAAATCTTAAATATCCCCTGAAAATAAAAAAATCCCCACCCGAGGGTGAGGATTGATTTATAGGTGCAACCGTCAGGTGGCTTATTGTGCCAGCAGGTAACCGACCAGCTCATGACGCCACCCTTGCAGAAGCATCGGCTTGTCGCTGCGGGCCCGCTCTTCGTCGTTCATCCGCCAGCTCCAGGTGAAGTACTGGTGAATGATCTTCTTGCTGGCAATCAGCTCGGGCGGAATATTGCTCGCCTTGGCCTTCTCTTCCACCATGGCCTTGATGCGCTTGAGCTCGGCCTTGTACTGGGGAAAGTCCACCAGCCGGCGAATGGGCTCGGGCCAGCTGTCAGGATCGCTCTGCTGCGCCTTGGCGACGATATCGAGCATCCGCTTGCCGTGGATCTTGATCTCGATGGGCGAGAGGCCCAGCTCGTTGAGATCCCGCAGGGAGGCAGGACGACGCTCTGCCACCTTGAACAGGTGCAGCTCTTTGACCACAAAGTTGAGGGCCAGATCCCGGCGCACCGCCTCTTGCTGGCGCCAGGCGGCCAGCTCACGCAAGATGGCGAGCTCGCGGCGCCCCAGTTGCCAGGCGTTGACGATGTCAAGATATGCCTGACGGGGATCGCTACCCTGGGTCTTTCGGGCGGAGTGGTTCTGACACTCCTGCTCGAACCAGGCAAACTTGCCGCTTTCCCGCAGTTTGGCCATCACCTTCTCGTAGAGCGGCATCAGGTAGAAGACATCCGCCGCCGCGTATTCGAGTTGACGCGGCGTAAGCGGGCGTGCCAGCCAGTCGGTGCGCGCCTGATCTTTTTCCAGCTCGACCCCGAGGAATTCGTTCACCAACGCCCCAAAGCCGACCGAGACACCGTAACCGAGAAATGCGGTAGCCAGCTGGGTATCGTGCATCTGGTTGGGCAGGTGGCCCGCCTGATGTTGGATAAGCTCCAGATCTTCGCCAGAGGCGTGCAGGATGGCGATCTGCCCTTCCCTGCCCAGTCGCTGCCAGAGGGCGGAGAGATCCAGCGTCAGCGGATCCAGCAGCGCCAGATGCTCGCCGTCATAGATCTGGAATAGGCCAAGCTGGGGATAGTAGGTACGGGTGCGAACGAATTCAGTATCGATAGCCAGGGGAACGTCGGCCAGAGAAGCGAGATACTGCTCAAGTTCGGCTTGCTGAGTGATAAGTTGATAGTGCATCTGTGCCTGCGCGGTTGATCAGGGCCAAAAAGAAAAAACCGTGGGATGACCCACGGTTCTGCATAACGACGGTGCTGGTTTGCAGAAAATTCTGCAGCTGCAGTCCGGTTATTGCTTGGCAATCTCCTCGTCGCGCAGTACGCGGCGCAGGATCTTGCCCACATTGGTCTTGGGAAGTTCGTCACGAAATTCTACCAGTTTCGGCACCTTATAGGCAGTCAGATGTTTGCGGCAGTGGGCAATAATCTCGTCCTCCTGCAATTTTGCATCTTTCTTGACCACAAAGATCTTCACCAGCTCGCCGGAGACCTTGTGTGGCACACCGACAGCGGCCACTTCCAGCACTTTCGGGTGCAGGGCAACGACATCTTCGATCTCGTTCGGATAGACGTTGAAACCGGAGACTAGGATCATGTCCTTCTTGCGGTCAACGATCTTGAAGAAGCCCTGCTCGTCGCACACGGCGATATCACCGGTACAGAGCCAGCCATCCTGCATCACTTCGGCGGTCGCCTCGGGACGCTGCCAGTAGCCCACCATCACCTGCGGGCCGCGCACCTGCATCTCGCCCGGGGTGCCGAGGGCGTGGATCACCTGACCGTTGTCATCCACCAGCCGGATCTCGGTAGAGCAGACCGGCAGACCGATGGAACCGTTGTAATCAGTCAGATCGTAGGGGCAGACGCTCACCAGTGGCGAACACTCAGTCAGGCCATAGCCTTCCAGCAGCGGGGTATCGGTCAGCGTCTTCCACTTCTCCGCGACCGCGCGCTGCACCGCCATGCCGCCACCGATGGTCAGCTTGAGCTTGTCAAAGGCGATCCCCTGAAACTCTTCGTTGTTGACCAACGCATTGAACAGGGTGTTAACCCCGGTAATGCAGGTGAAGGGGTACTTCTTGATCTCTTTGACAAAGCCCGGAATGTCGCGCGGGTTGCTGATCAGCAGGTTGTAACCGCCGATGCGCATAAAGAGCAGGCAGTTCACGGTCAGGGCGAAGACGTGATAGAGCGGCAGCGCGGTGACTACGAACTCCTTGCCGCGCTCCAGCATGGGACCGTAGACGCCGAGGCACTGCTCGACGTTGGCAATCATGTTGCGATGGGTCAGCATGGCCCCTTTGGAGAGGCCGGTGGTGCCACCGGTGTACTGCAGGAAGGCTAGATCGTCGTTGGTGATCTCCGGCTTGATGTACTGCAGGAAACGCCCCTTGGAGAGGGCCTGACGCATGGTGGTGGCGTGGGGCAGATTGTATTTCGGCACCAGCTTCTTGACGTACTTGACCACGAAGTTGACCAGAGTGCCCTTGGCCAGCCCCAGATTGTCCCCCATCCGGGTCAGGATAACGTGCTTGATCGGGGTGTCGTAGACCACCTTTTCCAGGGTATGGGCGAAGTTGGAGACGATGACGATGGCCTTGGCACCGGAATCTTTGAGCTGATGCTCCAGCTCGCGCGGGGTATAGAGCGGGTTAACGTTGACCACGATCATGCCGGCGCGCAGGATGCCGAACACGGCGATGGGATATTGCAGCAGGTTCGGCATCATCACCGCAACCCGATCCCCTTTCTCCAGCTTCAGCTCGTTTTGCAGATAGGCAGCAAAGGCGCGGGACTGCTCTTCCAGTCGGCGGTAGGTGATGGTTTGGCCCATGTTGACGAAGGCGGGCTGATCGGCAAACTGGGTCACCGAGGATTCGAACATCTCGACCAGGGAGCTGTATTGGTCTGGATTGATCTCGGCGGGGACCCCTTCCGGATAACGTTTCAGCCAGACTTTTTCCACAAACTTCTCCTGCATAACTAGCACCTGTGCGCTCACTGTGTTGCCTCCGTCCCGGTTCACATCCATTTTAATCGGTTGTTTTAAGCTGATGCTCTAATGCCGCACATATTTACACAGCGCAACATCAATTAACAGCAAATTAACAACAGAAAAATGTGAGGGAGAAAACAAACCTGGAATTATTGAAAGCTGGCGATTCTACCGAACTTGACAAAACTTTACGATACAAACGGCCGTATCAACCGAATTTTCCATATGAAAATGGTGGTTTCCACCCAATATGACCCGCTCGATCTGCTGGAAGGCATCCTGACGGGCCTGCCATTGGGCTTCAAGCGCAGCAAAGCCCTGTTCCCCCTGAATCAACAGCACCGGACAACGGATAGCCGCCATCAGTGCACGAGCTTGTCCTTCGCTCATTCTCAGGGGCGACAGATCCCGCAAGCGGGGGTCGCTGCGCCAGTGCCAGCGCCCTGCCCTCATCTCAAGCTGCCGTTCACAGATAAGACGCGCCGCCTGCGGCGTGATATCCGCCACTTTGCAACGGGCGGCGACAGCCTCATCGATGGAGGCAAAGCCGTTGGCACTGCGCTCCCGGGTGCGGCTGCGGTTTAAAATTGCACGTCGCAGCTGGGCAGGTACCTCCTCATCGGGCTGGCTCAGCGGCCCCAGCCCCTCCAGCATGACCAACCGCTCCACCTGTTCGGGGAACACCCCGGCATAGGCGGAGGCGATCAGCGCCCCGAGGGAGTGACCGAGCAGAGTGAAGCGCGACCAGCCTGCCGCCTGCACGATCTGGTAGAGATCGTCCAGCCAGTCAACAAAGACATAAGGGGTGGTTTTGTGATCGGAGTGACCGTGCCCCGGCAGATCGACACAGATGAGGTGAAAATCCCCCAGATGGGGCGCCAGCGGCAAGAAGCTGGCACTGTTGTCGAGCCAGCCATGCAAGGCGATCAACAGGGGTTTGCCCTGCTGATCATGCTCAGCGGATTGATTCTCCAGCAAGGCCACCTGCCGACCATCCGCCAGCGTAAGCAGCCGCTCGTGCCTGGTGCTCATCATAGCGTTAATCATGGCAAGCCTTAACGACGCAGCGGCCGTCTCGGCCAGAAGGGATCATAGAAGGGGTCGTAGAAGTAGGGGTCCATATAGCGCACCTCCACCTCCTTGACTGGCGGCCACAGCTTGCTGCCCGTCACATTGAGCACCGAGAAGCGGTACTTGTGCTCGCCAATCTGGCTATCAACCGGTTTGCCTATGGTGCCAAGCACTGTCAGGCTGCGCCCCTTGGCGTAGAGGGTCGGATCGACAAAACCCTTCATGATGGCCAGAAAACGGCCCGGGCTCTGCTCGGTCTGCTCCGGCACACCGTTGGACTTGAGCGGCAGATAGACCACTTCAATAACGCTCTGATCCGCCTTGTTGTGTACCGCCGAGATAACGCCGCTCCAGCGGGCCGGTTTGCCCTCCATTCCGCCAAGGGCGGGCTGATAGGCCACCAGCTGGTTTTCTGGCTCATAGGCCAGCTCCTTGGGGACCGAGCTGCAGGCCCCGAGCAGCAGAGCCAGCGCCCCGACCACCATAGTGCGTTTCATCATGTCGCTTCTGGTATTACGCATCATGTCACTCTCCTGTTGCCGGCGTGGCCCGTCGGGCCACCCGCTTGTGTTGCAGCTGATGAGCGGCAAGAGCGACATGACGTCAGTGCTCCTGCCCTTATTCGCGACCCGGCAGTTTTTTCCAGGTCACCTTGTCACGCAAATAGACCGGCGTTGCTTGTTCAACCGGTACCGCCTCCCCCGCCAGCCAGGCGGCACGGGCCAGCGGCAACATGTCTTCTGCCGCCGGGAAACGCACCTGGCTCACCGCCAGCTCATCGGCCAGACCACTCAGGGTCTCGCCATAGGTTTCAAAACCGGTGCCGACGCAGGTCACAGGGCCCGCAAGCTTGCCACGGACGTCAACAAGTGCCGCGGGTTCGCTCACCACCTCGTCCCCCACCAGCTGCATGCGGCCATCAATGAGCTCATAGCAGCCGAAATAGACCTCGTTCATCCGCGCATCGATGGCGGTCAGCACCTGCTCGGCGCCATCCAGTCGATAGGCGCCTTGCGCCATGGCGGCCAGGGTCGAGATGCCAATCAGCGGCACTCCCGCGCCAAACGCCAAACCTTGCGCCACACTGATGCCGATCCGCACGCCGGTAAAGGAGCCCGGGCCGCGGCCGAACGCGATGGCATCGAGGTCACTCAAACTTATCCCGGCATCCTCTAACACAGCCTGAACCATGGGCAGGATTTTTCGGGTGTGATCCCGTGGCGCCTCCTCCCAGCGGGAGAACAGCTTGTCACCCACCAGCAAGGCGGCGGAGCAGGCTTCGGTGGCGGTATCTACGGCCAGGATCTTCAACTCGTTCATGCTTTCCAATCTCTATAAAATCAGTCAATTACATAACCGGCAAGCGAGATATGCTCACCCGTTGTTCAAATCTGTTAGCTGGCGGCAAACTTATTCACCGCGATCGAAAAAGCTCCCCAGCGTCCCCAACTCCCGGGTGCGAGGAATGGCGGGCAGACTCTTGATAAAGGTGGCGCCGTAAGGTTTGTTGACCATCCGTGGATCACAGATCACCAGCACCCCGTGATCACTGCGATCACGAATGAGCCGCCCCACCCCCTGTTTGAGGGCGATCACCGCCTTGGGCAACTGCAGCTCAGCGAAGGGATCACCCCCCTTAAGCTTGCAATCATCCACCCGCGCCTTGAGCAGCGGATCATCAGGGCTGGCAAACGGCAGTTTGTCGATGATAACACACGACAACGCCGCCCCTCTCACGTCGATCCCCTCCCAGAAGCTGCTGGTCGCCACCAACACGGCGCGGCCATTCTCGACAAACTCCTTGAGCAGCCGCTGTTTGTTGTCCTCCCCCTGCAGCAGCACGGTGCGGCCAATCTCCCGGCGCAGCACCTCGGCCACCTGACGCATCACCTGATGGCTGGTGCAGAGGAAGAAACAGCCCCCTGGTGTCTTGTTGATAAGCGGGATCATCAGATTGGCCAGCTGCTCGCCACGGCCAAAGGCGTTGGGCTCCGGCAGATAGCGGGGCACACAGAGCCGCGCCTGCTCGCCATAGTCGAACGGACTGTCGAGGATCAGCTCGGCGCTGCCCGCCAGCCCCAGCTCGGCTTTGAAGTGATCAAACCGCATATCCACCGTCAGGGTGGCGGAGGTGAAGACCCAGGCCACTTCCGGTCTTTGCACCTCGGCACTGAATCGCTCGGCCACCGATAGCGGCGTCAGATTGAGGGTGAAATGAAGCCGTGAGCAGTCGTACCAGTAGGAGAAACCGGTCTGGTTGACCGCCAGCACTTCACCCAGGCGGGTGCGCAGTTCACTGATCCGTTCGAAGGCGTGATCCAGCTGCTCGCCACGGCCGAGAGCGAGTTTCAGCACCTCGTAGCAGAGCCCGATGGCATCGTTAAGACGAGCCAAAGCCTGCCCCCAGAGCGGCTGGCGCAGCATGTCGCGGGTATTACCGCGACCGCCATCCACCCCGAAGGCGAGACGCAGATCCTGACTGGCGATAGCGAGCCGGTCCGCCGCCTTGCCGAGCTGGGCCATGTCGTGGGCCTCTGCCCGATAGGCCAGCTGGATATCCTGCGCCAGATCCTGAATCGTTCGGCTGCCCACCGATTTGCCGAAGTAGTTGGAGGCGATCTCAGGCAGCTGGTGTGCCTCGTCAAAGACATAGACTTGCGCCTCCGGCACCAACTCGCCAAATCCGGTGTCTTTCACCGCCATATCGGCGAAGAAGAGGTGGTGGTTGATCACCACCACCTGGGCGTCCATGGCGCGGCGACGGGCTACCACCAGATGGCAGTCGTCGTAATAGGGGCAGTCGCGACCGAGGCAGTTGTCGTTGGTGCTGGTGACGTGGGCGAGGATCTCGGCGTTCTCCTGCAATCCCGGAATATCCCCCACATCGCCGTTATCGGTCGCAGTGGACCAGGATTTGACCTTCACCAGATCGTTCAGGATTTCAGGCTTTTGCAGATGGGATTCGCTCAAGAGCCGGTTCATCCGCTCGATGCAGAGATAGTTGCTGCGCCCCTTGAGCAGGGCAACCGGCGGGGTGTAGGAGAGCGCCCCTGTGATGGTCGGAAGATCCCGATAGAAGAGCTGCTCCTGCAGGTTCTTGGAGCCGGTGCTGATCACCACCCGCTTGCCGGATTCCAGCGCAGGGACCAGATAGGCGTAGGTCTTGCCGGTACCGGTTCCTGCCTCAACCAGCAGACGGCCACCACTCTTGATGGCGCGCGCGACCGCTTCGGCCATCTCCAGTTGGGGAGCGCGGGCTTTGAAACCGTCGATATGGCTGGCCAGAGGGCCATCTGGCTTGAACAGGGTCTGGATGGTCAAAAGGGCGTCCCGCAGCAAAAGCGGCCATTATGCCAAAAGCGCGGCAAAAGCGGGACAGATAATCTGCCTAGACGAACAGATCGATCTGATGCTCGGGGTCCGGCTTGTGATCGCCCTCCTCCGCCTTGGGCTGATCACGCTTGGCGGGGGTGCTATACGCCTGCTGGCGCTGCTGGGAGTCACTGTTGTCAGTGCCGGTCTTGCGCAGCTGATGCTTCTTGCTGATCTGGTTCACTTCCCGCTTGATCTCTTCGCTGCCGGGCGCGGCAGGTGCCCGGGGCAAAATGGGGAACAACAGGTCCTGGCTGGGCATGATGGCGACTCCTGCAGGGGTTATTGTCTAGTTATCGACCAGAAAACCGTTTTCGCCACTTTAATCGATCAAATCACAATTTCGGGTTGCATTTTCTGTCAAGGCAGGTAGTTTAAATCAGGCGTCAATTACGACATCTTATTTTGTAAAGGATTGATTACATGAAGTTCACCACCCTGAAGACTCATCACCACCATCATCATCCCGACTAGTCTTTCAGGAGGTTGACTGCTGGAGGACACTTAACTGGTGACTTCCAAAAGGACCGCAAGATTCATAAACCCTCGGAAGCACCCACTTCCGAGGGTTTTTTCGTTTTTGACTAGAAGGAAATCGAGCAATGGAAACACAACGTCTACGTATCGCCATGCAAAAGTCCGGTCGTCTGAGCCAGGACTCCCAAGCCCTGTTCAAGAGCTGCGGCCTGAAAATCAACCTGCGCGAGCAGCGCCTTATCGCCCATGTCGAGAACATGCCCATCGATATCCTGCGGGTGCGCGATGACGATATCCCGGGGTTGGTGATGGAAGGGGTGGTCGACCTTGGCATCATCGGCGAGAACGTGCTGGAAGAGGTGCAGCTTATTCGCGCTTCACAGGGACTACCCTTCGAGGTCAAAACCCTCAAGCAGCTGGACTTTGGTGGCTGCCGCCTCTCGCTGGCGGTGCCAGAAGATGTGACCTACACAGGGCCACAGAGTCTGGCGGGCAAGCGCATCGCCACCTCCTACCCCGGGCTGCTCAAGCGCTTCTTTGACGACAAGGGTCTTGGCTTCAAGAGCGTGATGCTGGGCGGCTCGGTGGAAGTGGCGCCCCGCGCGGGCCTGGCCGATGCCATCTGCGATCTGGTCTCCACCGGCGCGACCCTGGAAGCCAATGGCCTGAAAGAGGTGGAGGTGATCTACCGCTCCAAGGCGGTGCTGGTACAGGCCCCCAACCCCTTGTCTGATGCCAAACAGAAGCTCATCGACAAACTGCTGCCCCGCATTCAGGGGATGCAGCAGGCCCGCGAGAGCAAATACATCATGCTGCACGCCCCCAAAGACAAGCTCGATGCCATCACCGATCTGCTGCCGGGTGCCGAGCGCCCCACCATCATGCAACTGGCCGGTGACACCAATCAGGTGGCGCTGCACGTCGTCTCCAGCGAGACCCTGTTCTGGGAGACCATGGAGCAGCTCAAGGCCCTCGGCGCCAGCTCCATTCTGGTGCTGCCCATCGAAAAAATGATGGAATAAGGAAGGGACATCATGCAGACCCTGATCTGGAAGACCCTCTCCTCCGCCCAGCAGGCCGACGTGCTGACCCGACCGGCCTTGAGTGACGAGGCCGATATTGGCACCGTAGTGCGGGATATCATCGCCGCGGTGCGTAGCCGTGGCGATGAGGCCCTGCGCGAGCTGAGCCTGCGCTTCGAGCGCGCCCCCCGTGAACAGTTGCGCGTCAGCGAGTCCGAGATTGAAACTGCCTGCGCGCGGCTGGATGACGACATCAAAAATGCCATCGAAGCGGCCATTGCCAACATTCGCACCTTCCACGCCGCACAAGTGCAGCCAGTGGTGCGAGTGGAAACCCAACCCGGGGTGGTATGCGAGCTGCGCACCCAGCCCATCAGTCGGGTCGGCCTCTATGTGCCGGGGGGCAGCGCGCCGCTCCCCTCCACCGTGATGATGCTGGCTATTCCGGCGGCTATCGCCGGTTGCCGTGAAGTGGTGCTCTGCACCCGTCCCCCGCCAGCGACGAGATCCTGTTTGCCGCCCGCGCCTGCGGCGTCGAGAAGGTGTTCGCCATCGGCGGTGCCCAGGCCATCGCCGCCATGGCTTACGGCACCGAGAGCATCCCCAAGGTGGACAAGATCTTCGGCCCGGGCAACGCCTATGTGACCGAAGCCAAGGGACAGGTATCCCGCGACTGGCGCGGCGCCGCCATCGACATGCCCGCCGGCCCCTCCGAGGTGCTGGTGATTGCCGACGAGAGCGCCAACCCCGCCTTCGTGGCAGCAGATCTGCTCTCCCAGGCCGAGCATGGCCCAGACAGTCAGGTGGTGCTGGTCACCACCTCGCCACTGTTGGCCGATGCCATCGCAGGGGAAATCAAGAGCCAGTTGGCCAAACTGAGCCGCCGCGATATCGCAGCCCAGGCGCTCGGCAGCAGTTTGGTGATCCTCTGTGACGATCTGGCCGAGGCGTGTGCCATCTCCAACGCCTATGCGCCGGAGCACCTGATCGTTCAGACCCGCGCACCCCGCGAGCTGCTGGACCAGCTTGAGAATGCCGGTTCCATCTTTCTGGGAGCATGGACGCCCGAGTCAGTCGGCGATTACGCCAGCGGCACCAACCACACTCTGCCTACCTATGGCTATGCCCGCACCTGCTCCAGCCTTGGCATCGCCGATTATCAGCGCCGCTACACGGTGCAGGAGTTGAGTGAGCGCGGCATTCAGGGCCTTGGCCCCATCGTCGAGCGCATTGCTCAGGCCGAAGGGCTCGATGGCCACAAAAATGCCGTCACCCTCAGATTGAACGCCCTGGCCGCCGCGCCCCAACCAACAGCACAGCAGAAGGATTTGTCATGAGCATTGCCAATCTGGCGCGCCGCGTGGTGCGGGCCCTCACCCCTTATCAATCCGCCCGCCGCATCGGCGGCAAGGGCCACGTCTGGCTCAACGCCAACGAGGCGCCGCAGGCCTATCCCTTCACCATCGAGGGGAGCCGCCTCAACCGCTACCCCGAGTGCCAACCGGCCGAGGTGGTGAACAGCTATGCCGCCTACGCCGAGGTTAATCCAGATCAGGTGCTGGTGAGCCGCGGCGCCGACGAGGCCATCGAGCTGCTTATTCGCACCTTCTGTGAAGCGGGTGAAGATCAGATCCTTATCTGCCCACCCACCTACGGCATGTACGCCATCAGCGCCGAGACCTGTGGCGTGGGCATCGTCGAGCAGCCGCTGACCGCCAACCGCCAGCCGGACTGGCCCGCCATCGCGGACCGTCTGTCTGATGTGAAACTGGTATTTCTCTGCTCCCCCAACAACCCCACCGGGGATCTGGTGGGGCGCGACGGCCTTATCGCCCTGCTGGAAAAAGCGCGGGATCGCGCCATCGTGGTGGTGGACGAGGCCTATATCGAGTTCTGCCCGGAAGCGTCCGTGGTGGACCTGCTGGCCCGCTTCCCCAATCTGGTGGTGACCCGCACCCTCTCCAAGGCCTTTGCCCTGGCGGGGATCCGCTGCGGCTTTACGCTGGCAAGCCCCGAGGTGATCGCCATGCTGGCCAAGGTGATCGCCCCCTATCCCATCCCCGAGCCCATCGCCCAGATCGCGGCGCAAGCCCTCTCCCCCATGGGGCTGGAGCTGATGCACGAGCGAGTGATAGAGCTCAACAAGCAAAAAGCCGCCTTCAAGGCAGAGCTGGCAACGCTTGCCTGCGTGAAGGAAGTATTCGAAGACAAGGGCAACTTCGTGCTGGTGCGCTTTGTGGATGGCGCCGTCATCTTTGCCGCCATGAAGGCCGCCGGCATCATACTGCGAGATTTCTCGACCAAACCCGGCCTTGATAACAGCATTCGCGTCACCATCGGCTATCAGGGCGAGATGGATGCCGTGCTGGCGGTACTGCGTGACCTGCCCTCTCCCACTTTGTAAGACAAGGATGTAGCGATGAAGACCCCGTTTTTGTTTATCGACCGCGACGGCACCCTGATTGAAGAGCCGGTGACCGACAAGCAGGTGGATAGCCTCGCCAAGCTGCGTTTCGAGCCCATGGTCATTCCGGTGCTGCGCGAGTTGCTGGCCGCCGGTTACGTGCTGGTGATGGTGACCAATCAGGATGGGCTGGGTACTGCCAGCCTGCCGCTGGAAAACTTCCAGCCACCCCATGACCTGATGATGCACCTGTTTGAATCGCAAGGGGTGAAGTGGGAGCAGGTGCTGATCTGCCCGCACTTCCCCACCGACGGTTGCAGCTGCCGCAAGCCCCACCTCGGGCTGGTAAAGGAGTACCTCGCCTCCGGCCGCATCGACTTTGCCAACTCCTTCGTGATTGGCGATCGCCAGACCGATCTGCAACTTGCCGAAAACATGGGCATTGGCGGTATTCGCTACCACCCGCAGGATCACGACTGGCTCGCCATCCGTGATCAGCTGTTGTCCAAGGGACGCGTAGCCTCGGTGGAACGGTACACCAAGGAGACCCGTATTCAGGTGGCCCTAGATTTGGACAAGAGCGGCGGCAACCAGATCGTCACCGGTATCGGCTTCTTTGATCACATGCTGGATCAAATTGCCACCCACGCCGGTTTCCAGCTCAAGCTGAACGTCAGCGGCGATCTGCATATCGACGATCACCACACGGTGGAAGATGTGGGGCTGGCGCTGGGTCAGGCACTGCGTCAGGCCCTTGGCAACAAGCGCGGCATCGGCCGTTTCGGCTTCGTGCTGGCGATGGACGAGGTGCAGGCGGTGATCGATGCGCGCCCGCTGACCGAACAGGAGGTGAGCACAGCACTGGATCTCAGCGGTCGCCCCTACTTTGTGTTTGACTGCCCGAGCGGCTTTGGCCGCGACAACGTGGGCGAGATGGCCACCGAGATGGTGCCCCACTTCTTCCGCTCGCTGTCGGACGCCATGGCCATCACATTGCAGATGAAGGTGGGCAGCGGCAACACCCACCATCAGGTGGAGGCACTGTTCAAAGGCTTTGGCCGCGCCCTGCGTCAGGCCATTCGGGTGGAAGGGAGCGAGCTTCCCTCCAGCAAGGGAGTGCTGTGATGGATGTAAGCAAGCAGAAGCTGGTCATCATCGATACCGGCTGCGCCAATCTGGCCTCGGTCAGAATGGCCTTCGAGCGCCTCGGCGTGCAGCCGCTGGTCTCAAGCGTGGCGGCCGATATCGAGCAGGCGGACAAGCTGATCCTGCCCGGCGTCGGCACCGCGGTTGCCGCCATGAAAAACCTCAACGAGCGGGGGCTGGTGCCGCTCATTCGCGCCGCCAAGCAGCCGCTGCTGGGCTTTTGCCTCGGTATGCAGATGCTGGCTGAAGCCTCCGAAGAGAGCATGGGTACGGATGACTCGTCAGAGCAGCTTATCGACTGCCTTGGCATAGTGCCGGGCAAGATCCGGCTGATGGAGGTCGGTAATCTGCGGCTGCCCCATATGGGCTGGAACCAGATTGAGCATGACGAGACCCATCCTCTGCTCAAGGGGATCCCGAGCGGCAGCTACTTCTATTTCGTTCACTCCTATGCGCTGGAGGTGACCGACGCGACGCTGGCGACCTGCGACTATGGCCAGCCGTTTACCGCCATCGTCGGTGGGGTTGCAGAGCACAGCAACTTCTTTGGCGCCCAATTCCACCCGGAGCGCTCAGGCGCAGCCGGTGCCCGTTTGCTGCAAAATTTTCTGGAGCTGTGACTAGCATGATCATTCCCGCAATTGACCTTATCAACGGTCAGGTAGTTCGCCTCTATCAGGGGGACTACGAGCAGAAGACCGAATACAGCAGCAGCCCGCAGGCCCGCTTCGATGAATATGTCTCCCAGGGGGCGGTGCAGCTCCATCTGGTGGATCTGGACGGTGCCAAGGATGCCAAGGCGCGCCAGCTGCCCCTGCTGACCCAGCTGCTGTCGGCCACCGAAGCACCGGTGCAGGTCGGCGGCGGCGTGCGTACCGAGCAGGATGTGGCAGATCTGCTGGCCGCCGGTGCCAGCCGGGTGGTGATTGGCTCCACCGCCGTCAAATCCCCGGATCTGGTTGCCAGCTGGATGGAGAAATATGGCCCCGAGCAGATCGTGCTGGCGCTGGACGTCAATATCGATGAGCAGGGCAATCGCCATATCGCGGTGGCGGGCTGGCAGGAGAACAGCGGTGTGACCATCGAAGCGCTGATCGAGCGCTTCCTCCCCGCCGGGCTCAAACATGTGCTCTGCACCGACATCAGCCGTGACGGCACCCTGGCTGGCACCAATGTCGAGCTCTATCGGGATCTCTGCGCCCGCTACCCGAGCGTTGCCTTTCAGGCCTCCGGCGGCATTGGCGGCATCGCTGATATCGAGGCGCTCAAGGGCTCCGGCGTCAAGGGGATCATCCTTGGCCGCGCCCTGCTGGAGGGCAAGTTCTCGGTGGGTGACGCCATCGCCTGCTGGCAAGCCCCCGCTGCTGATACCACAGGAGGCAACTGATGCTGGCAAGACGCATTATCCCCTGCCTCGACGTGAAAGATGGCGTGGTGGTCAAAGGGGTGCAATTTCGCAACCACGAGGTGATGGGCGGCATTGTCGAGCTGGCGCGCCGCTACGCCGAAGAGGGCGCTGACGAGCTGGTGTTCTATGACATCACCGCCTCCAGCGATGCCCGGGTAGTGGACAAGAGCTGGGTGAGCCGGGTGGCGGAGGTGATCGATATCCCCTTCTGCGTTGCCGGTGGCATTAAAAGCGTGGAAGATGCCCGCCAGATCCTCGAATTTGGTGCCGACAAGGTCTCCATCAACTCCCCTGCCCTTGCCGACCCGACCCTGATCAGCCGACTGGCCGAGCGCTTTGGCGTGCAGTGCGTGGTGGTGGGCATTGACTCCTACTTCGACGCCGAAACGGGCCACTATCAGGTCAAACAGTTTACCGGTGACGAGAGTCGCACCCGCACCACCGCCTGGCACACTCTCGACTGGGTGCAGGAGGTGCAAAAACGCGGTGCGGGTGAAATCGTGCTGAACGTGATGAATCAGGACGGCATGCGTCAGGGTTATGATCTCGACCAGCTCAAGCTGGTGCGCAGCGTCTGCAAGGTGCCGCTGATCGCCTCCGGCGGCGCCGGTGCCATGGCACACTTTCGCGATGCCTTCACCCTCGCCGACGTGGACGGGGCGCTGGCCGCCTCAGTGTTCCACAAAGGCCTTATCCCCATTCCCGAATTGAAACGCTGGCTGAAAAACGAAGGAGTCGCCATCCGTGAATAACTTCTCAGATAACACACAAACAACCGCCAGCGCGCGCCCCCTTGCCGAGCGGCTCGACTGGGAAAAGTGTGACGGTATGATCCCCGCCATCGTCCAGCACGCCGCCAGCGGCGAGGTGCTGATGCAGGGCTTTATGACCCGCGAAGCGCTGGAGAAGACCCAGACCACCGGTCAGGTCACCTTCTTTAGCCGCAGCAAACAGCGGCTCTGGACCAAGGGTGAAAGCTCGGGCAATGTGCTCCAACTCGTGGCCATCAGCACTGACTGCGATCAGGACTCCCTGCTGATTGCCGCCAACCCCGTCGGCCCCACCTGCCACAAAGGGACAACCTCCTGCTTCCATGGTCACCCTCTGCCGCCCCTCGGTTTTCTGGCAGAGCTGGAGCAGGTGCTGGCAGCCCGCAAAGGGGCCGATCCGGCCACCAGCTACACCGCCAGCCTCTACGGCAAAGGGACCAAGCGCATCGCCCAGAAAGTCGGTGAGGAAGGTGTTGAAGTAGCGCTGGCCGCCATGGCCAAGGATCGGGAGGAGCTCATCAACGAATCCGCCGATCTGCTCTACCACCTGACCGTGCTGCTGCAAAACGAAGGGCTGGGATTACAGGATGTGGTTCAGCGGCTTTATGAGCGGCATAATAAATAAACTGAGAGTAAAGCCGGGTTATCCCGGCTTTACTCATTTAAGATAATAAGAACGCTCAACTAAACTTCTATATACAGACATATCATCTTCCAAGTTTGATAATATAACACTCACCCAAATATTTTCTTTGCGACCATGATTACCTTCCTCCGTTGAAATTTTATCCATGATTTTTTTGGGCTCACTGTTTCCATTGCTCATAAAATTCATAATGCAATATGAACTAGCCAAGAAGCCATCAATATATATATACTTTTTATTTGAAGCCCCTTTAACAATATAATTAGGTGCAACATCAACACACTCAGCGTCAGTTATTATATAAGTATGTAATTTGGTTCCATACATGTTGACCTTCAGTTTAAATTCATCAACATCAAGTCTGAAATTTACAACATCATTGTAAAAGTTAGTATCGACCTCATTCAAAGAGATCAAGAAAAGTAACAGCGGAAGATTTAACTTTCTTTCATCTGAATAAGTTAACAATACTATTTTTAATCTATCTAACACAAGAGTAGTCAATCTCAGGTTTAGCGAGAAATGCTCAAACATCATCGTAACAAAATCAGTTAGTGAAGCGTTTTTCTTAAAGCATGGCCATATGCCATCCAAATTAACACTGAGTAATACAAGTTCATTTTCTATAAAATTCTTCAATGAATCTGAGTTTAAAATGAACCTTCTATGAAAAAATCTACTTAGGTAATGTTGAGCGTTAAACCCTTCTCCATATATGACTTTAACTGAATGCTGCAACTGCTCGGTATCCGTTGCCAATACAAAAGCAACTTTGGGAATGTCAAATATATGCTTTATTGTCTCCAGCATTTCCACTGCATAGGAGGGACGGCAGCGATCCAGTTCATCAATCAAAATAAAGGCGGGGTAATCCAGCTCTCCATTACCTAAAGCAACAGCACCTTCCACCCATTGCCGTATCTCTTGTTTAAGATACTGGATAGATTCATAACGCTCTTTCTGATTGCTGCACAAAGCATCGACCAGCTGATTGGCCTCCTCACCTTCCAGAGAGAAATCATCTTCTTCCAATCCAGCCTTCTTGATTGCCGCTTTCAACGCCAGTTTGCCGCCAACCTTAAATAATCCAAGCAGCCGCTGACGCATTCCTTCTGGAATCGGGTTTTCTTTTCCCGCAATCATTTTTAACTGGTCGATAATCGACGAAATCACCGTCAGCAAGGGATCGTCGGAAAAGTCCTGCTGCCAGGCATCGATATAGACGGTGGGATAATGCGCTTTCAGCTCCATATACCAGCGCTTGATAAACCAGGTTTTACCCGCCCCCCACTCGGCATTGAGGTTGAGCACATAGTTGCGCTGCTTGCCTTCGGCGGCCAAGTAGTTGGTCAGAAACTCTGCATAGCGGGCACGATCAAGCCGATCGGCACTCAAGATCTCTTCGCTACCCGCAATGGCCCCCGGCCCGTCCCACTGAACAACGTCATCCCAATTAAACGGTGCCACTGCCATCTCGAATCTCTCCATATTGCGTTGCTGAGGATGATATCAGGGGCACAGTGAAAATTGTTTGATTAAAGACCTGTTTGTTGCCCTTTCTGCCGCTCGGGCTGGCGTATTTAACTGCCGGGCAATTGCTCTGCTGCTCGCCCACGATGCCGGGCCGATATAGGTGGGACGGTTATCTGCATAGCCACGGACTCAGTTGATTTCCTTTGACCACACCAACGATGACAATCGTGTGACATGGCGCAGAACTTGCGGAAATAAACACGAAATATGGCCTGTTCAGTGCTTAATTTAAACCGTTGGTACATATATTAGCGCGGTATACAACGACTCCATTGACCAAGGATGGTTAACCCCATGAAGAATGAACCCTTCTCTATCCAGTTACAGCATGAGCTGGATCACCTCAAAGCCATCTTCAACGAGACGGACGCCTACATGTTTACCAAGGATCTGGCGGGCCGTTACACCTATGCCAATCAGGCGGTGCTGGATCTCTTTGGTTGCACCCTCGCCGAGTTGCAGGGGCAGGATGATCGGGCCTTTTTTGATCTCGAATTCTCCGACACCATTCAACGCAACGACCGGTTGGTAATGGAGCAACAACTCGCCATCGCCCAGGAGGAGATCAACTACCTCAAATCCACCGGGGAAAAGCGCTGCTACTGGACCGTTAAAAAGCCCATCCATGACAAGGATGGCAACCTGATCGGCCTGTGCGGCATCTCCACCGATATCACCGAACACAAGCTGATTGAGGCCCGCATGGCGGAGCAGCATCAGCTGCTGGAAATCATCCTCGCCAACGTGGATGCCCATATCTATATGAAGGACAGCCTGCACCGCTTTCTCTACGTCAACCAAAAGGTCGCCGATCTGCTGGGCCTTCCTGCCGAGCAGATCATCAATCGGCGCGATGATGAGGTGATCCCGGCTGCCAGCGCCTGCCAGCTGTGGCGGCTGGACAACCGGGTATTCGAAACCGGCGAGCTGCAAGCCGGGGAAGAGATGCTGACCGATCCCGAAGGCAATCAGCACTATTACTGGTCGGTCAAGGTGCCCTTTCTACTGGGGGATGGCACACCCACCCTGATCGGTATCTCCTCCGACATTACCGAACTGCACCAGCTCAAGGAGCAGCTGCACCAGCAGTCGGTGCGCGATGGCCTCACCGGTCTCTACAACCGCCGTTTCTTTTTCGAGTTGTGCGAGAAGAACCTCAGTCTGGACATGCGCCACCACCTCGCCTCGGTGCTGATAGTGCTGGATGTGGATCAGTTCAAGTGTATCAACGATCGCTTCGGTCACCCCCTTGGGGATAGCGCGCTGGTGCATCTGGGCAGGGTGATGCAATCGGTGCTGCGCAGCGAAGATGTGCTGGCCCGCATCGGCGGTGACGAGTTTGCCATCTTGCTGCCCAACACCACCCTCTCGGCCGCCGCATCCCTGGCCGAGCGGCTGCGCCTGCAGGTGATGCAAAGCCCACTCCCCCTGCCCGATGGGGATAAACTGGTTATCACCATCAGCGCCGGACTGGTGGAAAATGGCGAGGGGGAGCTGATGGAGAGCCTCTACGCCCGCGCCGATCAGATGCTCTATCAGGCCAAACAGAGCGGTCGCAACTGCGTTGCCTGCAAGACCCCCTAGCCACACAACGGGAGGGCCAGCAGCCCTCCATGCTCCCTCGTTTCTCCCTTCTATGAAAGTCTGTGCTGGCTCCTTACGTACAGGCCGCTACCCCAGCTGTTTGCGCAGCACGAATTTTTGCACCTTGCCGGTCGAGGTTTTCGGCAGCGGGGTGAAGATGATGCGTTTGGGGGCCTTGAAGTGGGCCATCTGCTCCCGGCAAAAGGCGATCAACTCCGCCTGTGTGGTCTCTCGCCCCTCTTTCAGTTTCACGAAGGCGCAGGGCACCTCCCCCCACTTCTCATCGGGCATGGCGATCACCGCCGCTTCGTCCACATCGGGATGGCGATAGAGCACATCTTCCACCTCCAAACTGGAGATATTCTCCCCGCCGGAGATGATGATGTCCTTGGATCTGTCCTTGATCTCCACATAACCGTCCGGGTGCCATACCGCCAGATCGCCACTGCGAAACCACCCCTCCGCCATCGCCTCGGCGCTGGCCGCCGGATTCTTCAGATAGCCCTTCATCACCACATTGCCCCGCAGCACTATCTCCCCCATGGTTTTGCCATCCTTGGCCACCGGCTCGCCAGTGACCGGATTGATAACCCGCATCTCCCCCTGCAGGGGCGACGCAACACCCTGCCGTGCCTTGAGGCGGGAGAGCGCCGTGGCATCCTGCCCTTGCCAGCTTCTTTGCGGTTCGCACAACACGCAGGGGCCATAGGTTTCGGTGAGGCCATATACGTGGGTCACGGCGATCCCCATCGCTTCCATACCGGCGATCACGGTGGCGGGGGGCGCAGCGCCAGCGGTCATCACCTTGATGGGGTGATCCAGCCCCTGCTTGAGCGCCGGATCGGCATTGTTGAGCATATTGAGCACGATGGGAGCCGCGCAAAAATGGCTCACCTTGTGCTCGTGCAGCGCCTTATAAATGGCGGCCGCCTGCACATGCCGCAGGCAGACGCTTACCCCGGCGGTGGCCGCCAGCGTCCAGGGGAAGCACCAGCCGTTGCAGTGAAACATCGGCAATGTCCAGAGGTAGACGGGATGTTTGGGCAGCTCCCAGGAGAGCACGTTGTTGATGGCGTTGAGGTGGGCGCCGCGATGGTGATAGACCACCCCCTTGGGATTGCCGGTAGTGCCAGAGGTGTAGTTAAGGGAGATGGCCTGCCACTCATCTTGGGGCAGCCAGCCGGGCTCATCGCCGTTACCAGTGGCAATAAAGGCCTCATAGGTCAGTTCACTGACAAGCGCCCCTTCCCGGTAGAGGGGATCGTCGATGGCGATGACCAGCGGTTGGCGCTCCAGCAGATCCAGCGCCTTGCGCACCACAGGGCCAAACTCCCTGTCCACCAGCACCACCTTGCTCTGGGCATGCTGGAAGATAAAGGCCATCGACTCGGCATCAAGCCGGGTATTGATGGTGTTGAGCACGGCGCCGCTCATAGGCACCCCGAAGTGCGCTTCAAACATCGCCGGGATATTGGGCGCAACGATGGAGACGGTGTCCCCCTCCCCGATACCGCTAAGCCTCAGGGCCGAAGCCAACTGGCGGCAACGGCGGGCGGTCTCGCCCCAGCTCTGGCGCAGCAAGCCGTGGATCAGCGCCGGATAGTCGGGATAGACCCGCTCCGCCCGCCCCAAAAAGCTGATGGGGGTCAGGGTCTCGAAATTGGCGGCGGTTTTGGCAAGATCACGCTCATAGATGTTCTGCACTGTCATCGGATTCCTTCCTCACAGGTGGCACAAAACGGGCAGTTTCGGGATGATTCAGAGATCAGTAAGCGACATGGGCATCCTGCCCGTCACTGGTCTCTTATGGGGATGACAGCCTAACAGTGAGCCTGCGGCGGCAGGTATTAGCAAAACGTCTTAGAGGAAGAGCGGAAGAGGTATTCGGTGCGAGGACAGGCAAGCGAGCCCCCGCCAATGGCGAAGGCTTTACCTCAATCATCGTTAGTGGCGCACCCGCCCCTGCTGGCGGAAGCAGTAGAGCTTGAGGCTGATGTCGGCGATATCGGCGGGAAGCTCCTCTCCCTGCTCGGCCAGGGGCCGGTAGAGGGATGAGAGCAGACGTTCGGCCTGCTGCACCGTGATGATGTTGGCCTGGATGGCCGGGGTGATCCAGCTGGGTAACATTGACATATCTCCCCCTCGTTGATCCGGTGATCTCGGGTGAACATCTTCATATCAGGTCTTACGCAGTTGTCTGCCGACCCGCTCACCCTCTGCTTCACCCAATCAAAGCAAAATGCTTGCCGTGATCTCTTATCGGCCAACATCCGATGGGGCTGGAACCATTTATCAACCACTTGCGTGGGCATCTCAACGAACAGAGCCCTTGTTCAAGACCTCCCTTGACCTGCCCCCGTCAGCACTTTGCCACTCT
Source organism: Aeromonas sp. 55A (assembly GCF_051919665.1). Taxonomy (NCBI): domain Bacteria; kingdom Pseudomonadati; phylum Pseudomonadota; class Gammaproteobacteria; order Aeromonadales; family Aeromonadaceae; genus Aeromonas; species Aeromonas sp. 55A. The sequence continues at coordinate 3,492,369 of NZ_JBQBEH010000008.1, forward strand.
GGCATTCTGCTCCCCGCCCGCCTTGCAAATTGCGACTCGAATTGCTCCTTATCACACTGGCACAGTCCACCATGCGCCGGAAACTGGTCACTTTTAGTCCGTTGTCGCCAAAGCCAGACACTTTTTCGGGGTGGCTATTTTTTGACCTTGCCAGCGCCTGTCGCAGACCCATCCCCCTCGCCTTGTCCGGCCAACCGGTTGTGACAAGATAGCGCCAGATTGGAACAGCCCGTGTGGGTATGCAGGAGAACAACAAGATGAACAGATCCATGATGGCAGGTATCGGTATTGGCATCGCCTCGGCCCTAGCGCTCTCGGCCGCGGCCAGCGGCTCCCTCTTTACACCACAACCCACCTTTGCCGAGGTGATCGCCAGCAAGCCGATCACCGAGACCATCAAGACTCCCCGCCAGGAGTGTCGCAACGTCACCGTGACCCACCGTAAGCCGGTGCAGGATGAGCACAAGATCCTCGGCACCGTGGTGGGCGCGGCGCTGGGTGGCGTAGTCGGCCACCAGTTTGGCGGCGGCAGCGGCAAGAAGGTGGCCACCGCCGCAGGGGCGGTCGCGGGGGGTTATGCCGGTAATCAGGTGCAAGGCAATATGCAGGCGGGGGATACCTACACCACCACTGAGCAGCGCTGCAAAACCGTGCAGGATAGCAGCGTTAACACCATTGGTTATGACGTTACCTATCGCCTCGCAGGTCAGGAGGGGGTGATCCGCATGAAGCAAGCCCCAGGCGCCACCATTCCGGTCAAAGATGGCAAATTGGTGATCGACCAGCCAAAAGTGTGATTTCTCCTGACCCCACTCAGCAGCAGGCCCGCCTCTTTCGAGGCGGGCCTGTGTTTTTGGGCGGCTTGATTTCCTTTTTTCAAACAACGGCACGCACCACTCACGGCACCCGAACTATCACCCTTTGCAGCACTTCTTCACCGCCCGAACCACGTTCTGATAACCGGTACAGCGGCAGAGGTTGCCCGACAGCCCGCGGCGGATCTCCGCATCGGTCAGCGGACGACGTTCGGTCTTGTCGAGCAGGGCGGCGCTCGCCATCACGAGGCCCGGGGTACAAAAACCGCACTGTACCGCCCCCTCGTCGATAAAGGCCTGCTGCACGTCGGAGAGCTCATTGCCTTTGCGCTCCCCCTCCACGGTGCGAATGGATTTGCCATCGGCCCAGACCGCCAGATAGAGGCAGCTGTCGATGGCAGTGCCATTCACCCGCACGGTACAGGCGCCGCACTCACCGACACTGCACCCCTCTTTCACACTGATCAGCCCCTGCCCGCGCAGGAAGTGGAGCAGCGACATGGTGGGCGGCACTGCATAGGAGTAAGGCTTGCCGTTGATCTCGCACTGGATCGCAACAGTGGGACAGCTTTGCGGTTGCATCATAGGATCTTCCCTCCGGCACGTTCGACTGCGCAGGCGACCACCCGCTGCGCCAGGGTTTTTATAAGGTGCAGGCGAAACTCCTTCTCTGCCCGCCAGGAGGATCGCGGCGCCACATCGGCCACCACCGCCTCGGCAATCGCGGCCAGTGTGGCGCGAGTCAGCGGTTGCCCTTCGGCCGCCGCTTCCGCGTGAGGGGTGCGCACCGGCGTCGGTGCCGCCACGCCGTAAGCAAGCCGCAAGCGCTTGAAGTGGCCATCCTCAATCTGGCAGTAGGCGGCGCAGCCGATGGTGGCGATATCCATGGCATCGCGCATGGCGTACTTGAAATAGTGGGAGCCCACATGGGGGTGTGAGTCCGGGGCAAAGTGAAACGCCACCAGAATGTCCGCCGGTTGCAGCGCCACCTTGCCAGGGCCGGTGTGAAAACCGGCGATGGGGATGCGGCGTGTGCCATCGGGCCCCGCAATTTCCAGCTCTGCTTCCAGCGCGACAGTCGGCGCTGCCGAGTCTGCACTGGTGGCGCCATTGCAGATATTGCCGCCATAGGTGGCAACGTTGCGGATCTGCGGGCCGGCGATGGTGGCAGCCGCTTCCGCCAGCATCGGCAGGCGGCGCTGTACCAGTTCGTTCTCGATGAGCTCGGTAAAGGTAGTGCCGGAGCCGATACGGATCGATCCGTCAGCCAGCTCGCTCACCCCTTTGAGTTCGGGCAAGTCGTGAATATCGACGATATGTCGATAGGCGGCGTTGAGGTGATGCAGCTGGATCATCACATCGGTGCCACCGGCCAGGAGGCGCGCCTCGGGGTCAGCCTGACGCAGGGCGACCGCCTCGGCTACACTGTGCGCCTTGTAGTAACGGGCAATATCAAACATGGTGTTGCTCCTCCCCTGATCCCTCGCCAATCAAACCCGCCGCGACAAACTCCCGGAACAGGGTTTTGGGGGTGATAGGCAGCTCGTTGATGGCGACACCGGTCGCCATGCGGATGGCGTTACGGATAGCGGGGCCCGGCGAGATGATGGGCGGTTCCCCCAGGGATTTGTGGCCATAGACCGACTGGGGCTCGTAGGTCTGCACGAAGTCGCATTCAAGCTCCGGCAAATCCAGCATGGTGGGGAACTTGTAGTCGAGCAGGTTGGGGTTGCGCACCACGCCGGTCTTGGCGTCGATGATCATCTCCTCGAACAGGGACCAGCCGATCCCCATCCCCATGCCGCCATGCACCTGCCCCTCCGCCAGCTGCGGATTGAGGATCTTGCCTGCATCGTGCAGGTTGATGATGCGATTGATGGTCACCTTGCAGAGATCGATATCGACGCTGAGATCGACAAAGGTACAGCCGAAACTGGGCGGATTGGTGGTGGTCTTGTGGGAGACCTCGGAGGTGATCTGACCGCCGATAGTGAGGTGGTAGTAGGCGTTGACCGACACTTCGGCGACGCTGATCAGCACCTTCTCCGGCGCACCGGCCAGCACCACGTAGCCGTCGATCAGGGTCAGCGATCCTACATCCTGATGGCAGAGTTGGGCCGCCAGCGACAAAATGCGGGCCCGCAGCTGCAGCGCCGCCTGATGGATGGCGGGCGCCGCCACATAACTCTGGCGCGAAGCGAACGAGCCAGGATCATAGGCGGTGATGTCGGTATCCTGAGTCGAGATGACCCGGATCTGCTCAAACGGAATGCCCAACGTCTGGGCCGCCATCTGGGCAAAGACGGTATCCGATCCCTGCCCTATCTCGGTGGCGCCAATCTGCAAATTGACAGTGCCATCCTGATTGAGCAGCATGCGGGCGCCAGCAATTTCGACACCCACCGGATAGGTGTTGGAGCCGTAGCTAAAGCATGCAACCCCGATGCCGCGCCGCACCCGGCTCGCCGGATCCTGCCCCAGACACTCGGCCTTGAGCCGATCCCACTGGAACTGCTCGCCCCCCCGGCGCAGACACTCAGGCAACCCGGCGCTGTAGATGGTCTTCTGGTTGACCTGATTGACATCCCCTTCCCGCGCCACGTTGGCGATCCGCACATCAAGCGGATCCAGCCCCAGTTCGGCGCAGGCGTCATCCAGCATGCACTCGAGGGCAAAAATCGCCTGTGGCGCGCCGTAACCGCGCATGGCACCGGCGGTGGGCAGGTTGCTGTAGAAGGTTTTGGCGTCATAGCCAAAGGCGCTGCGCGGATAGAGGTAGCTGATCTTGTTGCCACCGGCGCTGGCGATGGAGTGGCCGTGGGAGGCATAACCGCCGGTGTTGGAGAGCACGTCGAGCTGATAGCCCTTGAGGGTGCCGTCGCGGTTGAGGCCTATCTTGCCGTCGATTGCAAAGCCGTGGCGGGTGCGGGAGGCAAAAAAGCACTCCTCCCGGCTCAAGGTCACCTTGACCGGCACGCCGCCAAGCTTGTAGCTCAGAAACGCCGCCATCGGCTCTTCCAGCACATCCTGCTTGTTGCCAAAACCGCCGCCCATATAGGGCTTGATCACCCGCACGCTCGACCAGGGCAGGCCGAGGGACTTGGCCACCCGGCTGCGCACTATCTGGGGGATCTGGGTACTGCTGACCACTATGATGTGGTCCGGCTGATCCATGTAGGCGTAGCAGGTCACCGTCTCCAGATGGCAGTGCTGCACCACCGGCGTCCGGTAGTGCCCCTGAAACTGCAGATCGGCCGCCTCAATGGCCTGCTCCGGGTCATTGGCGCGAAGCTGACTTTGGCGCAGCAGATTGCCACTCGGGTGAATGGGATAGGCATCGTCGGCCAGCGCGCTTTGGGCATCCGTCATCACCGGTAGCGGTTCGTAGGTCACCTTGACCAGCGCAGCCGCTTTTTCGGCGACCAGTGGATCGCGGGCCACCACGATGGCGACCCCATCACCAAAGTGGCGTACATGGTCGGTGAGCAGACGGCGGTCTTTCACATCCCGCTTGGCCTCATCGAGGGACCAGGCGTGGCCGGCAGTGCGAAAACAGGTAGTGGGCACATCTTCATGGGTGAACACGGCTTCGACCCCGTGCAGCGCCAGGGCCTCGCTGGCGTCGATAGCAAGCACCTTGCCATGAGCGATATTACTGCGCACGTACTTGGCGTGGCGCATCCCGAGCATGATGTTGTCATCGGTATAACGGGCACTGCCGGTCACCTTGGCCTCGGCATCCACCCGCTTGAGCGGTAATCCTATGGACATGATCAAGTCCTTTTTCAGGGAAGAAAAATCCAGAACCGGGATAAAAAACAGCAAGATATGCGCCTGTTTCCCCCTCTCTCCCCGGCGATGGGAAGAAGTGTGAAGAGGATCCCATCTGTCTCCCTTTTTCTGGCCGGCAAGGTGCCTGCCGGAGACGAAGCAGCAGCCCCCGATGCAACCAGTTCCCACAGCGCTATCAATCTGGTAAGGGGATTTATCAAAATGGTACGGGGTGAAAATCAAATGAACATGCAGGTTTGGCAAAGAAAAGCGGGGCTGCCGATGGCAGCCCCGAAACGGGCGGGTTATCCCTAAATAGCCCACCCCCCAGCATAAAAGAGCACCAGCGCTAGGGCGATGACCACGGTGCCGACGTTGAGCTGGTGCCACTCCTTCGAGCAGATGCGGCCGATCACCAGCGCACTGAAGCCGAGCATGATGCCGGTGACGATGTTGCAGGTGAGCACGATAAAGACCGCGCACACCAGCCCGGACATGGCCCCGACAAAGTCATCGAAATCGAGCTTGGTGACGTTGCTCAGCATCAAGAGCCCCACATACATCAGGGCCGGTGCGGTGGCATAGGCGGGCACCAGATAGGAGAGCGGCGAGAGGAACAGCATCAGCAGGAAGAGGCCGCCGACCACGGTCGCGGTGAGGCCGGTTTTGCCCCCCGCCGCCGTGCCCGCGGCCGATTCGATATAGACGGCAGCGGGGGCCGCCCCCACCAGACTGGAGAAGATGCTGCTGACCGAGTCGGCACTGAGCGCCTTGCCGCTGTTGATGATATGACCATCCTTATCGAGCAGGTTGGCCTGGCCCGCCACGGCGCGGATGGTGCCGGTGGCATCGAATACCGCTGTCATCACCAGCGCCAGCACGCTGGGCAGCACCAGCGGCGAGAGGGCCCCCATGATATCCAGACTGAAGATGAGGGACTTGCCCTGATCGTCCGAGAGGCTCGGAAGGGCGAACAATCCCTGATACTTGACCGCCGGATCGAAGATAAGGCCGAAGATGGAGATGGCGATGATCACCAGCAGGATCCCCCCCGGTACTCTCAGCTTCTCCAGCCCGAAGATCACCGCAAGGCCGATCAGGGACATAATGACCGGCATGGAGGTAAAAGCCCCCAGCGCCACCGGCAGCCCCTCCAGCGGGTTCTTGATCACCAGCCCCACCCCGTTGGCAGCGATAAGCAGCAAGAAGAGACCGATCCCGATGCCGGTGCCGTGGGCAATCCCCATCGGCAGGTTGTCGAGGATCCAGCTACGCACCCCGGTCACCGAGATGGCGGTAAACAGCACCCCCATCAGGAAGACGGCCCCCAGCGCCACCGGAATGGGGATCTGCTGCCCCAGCACCAGACTGAAGGCAGTAAACGCCGTGAGGGAAATAGCGCAGCCGATGGCCATCGGCAACTTGGCCCAGAGCCCCATCAAGAGCGAACCGAACCCCGCCACCAGACAGGTGGCCACAAACACGGCGCCGGGAGGAAAGCCCGCCTTGCCGAGCATGCTTGGCACCACGATCACCGAGTAGACCATGGCAAGGAAGGTGGTGAGGCCCGCCAGCACCTCCTGTCTGACATTGCTGCCCCGCTCGCTGATCATAAAGTAGCGATCAAGAGCCGTGAGCGGCTGTTGCTTTGCTGCGCTCTGGCTGGCGTCATCATTGGCCAGCTGTTCCACGCTGTTTGTCCTGCTGTTTGCTTGGGTCATACCCAACTCCTTCACACGCGCCTGAATGTTCCATGACGAAATGGCGACAGGATCTGCGGGTCTGCCGAGCGCCAGTCTGATGAGAAACAGGCGATGGTGGCAGAGGATGCGACAGACAGACCAGGGCAGGCAGCCTTGACTCAAACGTTTGCCTTGCTGGTCAAAAAAACCGGGCCATTTCACGTTCTATGCGGGGAGATCCCCTGTGGTGCGGCAAGACTGGCGCCCCTGTGGGGCACGCCAGCCGCCGTATTCGTTGGGGCTGCGCCGCGGCAGCCCACTACAAGCCCTACCCCCGTTCATGCACCAGTTGGCCATCCACATAGGTGCGGTAGATGGATCTGTCATCCCCCAGGGTCAACAGCACAAAGAGCTTGTCCCGCAGGGTGGTGGAGTTGTCATAACGCAGCTGCTGCAGCGGGGTGGCGACCGGGTCGAGCACCACGAAGTCCGCCTCCTTGCCCACCACAAAGCTGCCGATCTTCTCGTCCAGCCCCAGCGAATGGGCGCCGCCCAAGGTGGCCAGATAGAAAGCCTGATAGGCCGAGAGCCGTTCGCCCTGCAACTGCATCACCTTGTAGGCCTCGTTGAGGGTCTGCAGCATGTTGAAGGTGGTACCGGCGCCGATGTCGGTGCCCATCCCTACCTTCACCTGCTTGCGCCACGCCTTGTGCAGCTTGAACAGACCGCTGCCGAGATAAAGATTCGAGGTGGGACAAAACGCGATGGTGGAGCCAGTCTCCTTCAGGCAATCCCACTCCTGCTCTTCCAGATGGACGCAGTGGGCAAAGACGCAGTTGTGGCCGGTGAGCCCATGCTGGTGATAGACATCGAGATAGCCCTTGTGCGCCGGGAAGAGGGATTTGACCCAGGCAATCTCGTCCTTGTTCTCGCACAGATGGGTGTGCAGATAGGTGGTGGGAAACTCTTCGCGCAGTCTCCGCGCCATCGCCAGCTGCTCGGGTGTCGAGGTGGGTGCAAATCGTGGTGTGATGGCATAGAGCAGTCGACCGTTGCCGTGCCAGCGCTCGATAAGCTGCTTGCTCTGCACATAGCTGCTCTCGGCGGTATCGAGCAGATAATCGGGGGCATTGCGATCCATCATCACCTTGCCCGCGATCATCCGCATATTGATGCGACTGGCCGCCTCGAACAGGGCATCCACTGACTCGGGGTGAACGGTGCCGAACACCAGCGCCGTGGTAGTGCCGTTACGCAGCAACTGCTTGATAAAGAAGGTGGACATCTCGCGGGCATACTCGAGATCGTTGTAGCGCCGCTCGGCCGGGAAGGTGTGGCGGTTGAGCCACTCCAGCAACTGCTCGCCATAGGCCCCTACCATCTCGCTCTGGGGATAGTGAATGTGGGTATCGACAAAGCCCGGCACTATCATCTTGCCGCGATAATCGCGCACCCGCACTTCGGCCGGAATGCGATCTTTCCCCTCCTCCCACTCACCGAACCAGTCGATGCAACCGTTGCGAATGATCAGCAGACCATCCTCGATAAGACGGGCGTTGGACTCAATCTCCTCGGGCTGATCCACCACCCGGGTGATATCGAAGAAGCTGCCGCGTACCGCTTTGACAGAGTTGTCGTTTTTCATAACCGTTTCCCTGTTTTTCTTGTTCTGTTGACGTTTTTTGCCGGTTTAACCGTCAGATCCGTTCCACTTGTGGCGCCACCGCCTGCCCGGGCACTGGCTCTGGTGACCCCTCACCCTTGCTGGCCGATGACAGGCCCGCGCTGCGGGCGGTAAAGCTCACATCCGGCTTGTCGCTCAGCTGGATCACCTCCACCGCCTCGGCATCCCTGACGGCCGCCTTGCGTTTGCGGCTTTGCGGCAGCACCAGATTCATGATGATGGCGGTGATGCCGCCGGCGCAGATGGGGTTCTCCACCAGCATGTAGATACCCGCCGGCAGCACCTTGAAGACGTTCGGGTCATAGGAAACCCCGAGCCCAAGACCCAGCGAAGTGGCGACAATCAGGGTCTCCCGCCGATCGAAGCCGTGGCTGATGATGATGCGACCACCGGCGATGGCGATCATCGAGAACATGATGACCATGGCGCCCCCCATCACAGGTGACGGTATGGTGGTAAAGAAGCGCCCCACTACCGGGAAGAGCCCCAGCAGCACCAGAATGACGGCGATAAACTTGCCCACATGGCGTGAGGCCACCCCGGTCATCTGGATGACGCCGTTGTTCTGGGCAAAGGTGGTGAGTGGCAAAGAGCCGAGGGCAGAGGCGATCACCGATACCAGACCGTCAGCCAGCACGCCGCCGGAGAGCCGTTTTTGAAACGGGGCCCTGAATATCCCGGTGGGAGACCATGGCGGTGGCGGTGATGTCCCCCACCGCCTCCAGCACGCTCAACAGATAGATGGTGCCTGCCAGCATAAAGGCGTGAAAATCGAAGGTGAAACCGTACTTGAACGGGATCGGCACAGTAATAAGCGGCAGGTCCTCAAGGGCGGAGAAATCCACCATACCGAGCATCAGGGCCACCGCATAACCTACCAGCAGGCCGATGGCGATGCCGCTCATCCGCAGCAGCGGGCTTCGGCTGCAGTTGAAGGCGACGATGACGCAGAGCACCAAAAGCCCCAGCCCGATGTGCTCGTATTTGCCGAAAGTGCCGCTGCTCATGGCGGAGAAGCCGCCGCCAAAGTCGATGATCCCCACCTTGATAAGGCTCAGACCAATCATCAGCACCACTACCCCGCTCACGGTCGGGGTGATCACCCGCTTGAGGTAGGGCAGCACAAAGGAGGAGCCCATCACCAGAAAGGCGCCGACAAAGGAGACCCCGAGCAGAGTCGAGACGATCAGCTCCTCGTGGATGCCATCTTTTTTCATGGCGCCGCCGAGCGCGATCATCACGGTCACGAAGGAGAAGTTGACCGACTGGATGGAGAGCAGCCCCGAACCGATGGGGCCATAACGGTTCACCTGCAGCCAGGTGCCGATACCGGAGGCGATCATCGCCATGGAGACCAGATAGGCGGTGATCTCGGTGGAGAGACCCAGGGCGCCACCGACGATCAGCGCCGGGGTCACCATGGGGACAAAAATGGCCAGCAGATGGGTCACTGCACCCATCAGGGTTTGATAAAACGGGGGTTTGTCTTCCAGCTCGTAAATGAGATCCGAGTGCTTGCGTGTTGTTTTAGACATCGTGTTTGTCCCATCACACAGAATGTAGGCGGAGTACTCATTCCGCCGTCAGGCGCTGGGGGCGAGCTGGCGCCCGCCCCTCACCTTTTCTTTTGTTATGCCGACACTTTTTGCTCCAGCTTGCCCAGTTCGCGCAGGATCTGCTCCGGCGTGAAGTGCCACTTGCGCAGCCAGACACCGCAAGCGTCGTGGATGGCGGTAGCGATGGCGGGCGCCGCGCCGTTCACCCCGATTTCCGAGATGGACTTGGCGCCGTAAGGGCCAACCTTGTCGTCACTCGGCACCAGGAAGGCCCGAAAATCGCGCGGAATGTCGCCAATCTTGGGCGCACCATAGCTCTTCAGATCCCGTGTCAGCGGAATGCCCTTGCTGTCGTAGCAGATCTCTTCGGTCATGGTGTGGCCGATGGCCCGCATGGTCGCCCCGTAGATCTGGCCGAGGGCCAGCTCCGGGTTGATGGGGGTACCGCAGTCGAGCAGGGCGTAGAACTTGTCGAGCCGGATCTCGCCGGTTCTGACGTTGACCGCCACCTCGGCAAAGTTGGCCCCGTACGGGAAGGCGAGCTCAGAGGTGATGTAGCTGGCGGTGCCCACCAGAATGCCGAAGCCGGTACCGGTCTCGGCCTTGTGGGCCAGCTTGGCGAGGCTCACCTCCCCCTGCTTGCCGCGTACTATGCCCGGGTGAACCAGCTCTACGTCTTCGACCGGCTCGCCCAGCATGGCGGCGCCGTGGAACAGGATCTTCGCCTTGAGGTTCTCGGCCGCCATCTTGGCCGCATTGCCGGAGAAGCAGGTACCGGACGAGGCGTAGGCTCCCTTGTCGAATAGCGCATGGTCGGTGTCGCCGGAGATCACATGCACATCGCTGAGCGGGCAAACGAGCACCTCGGCGGTCAGCTTGGCCACCACGGTATCGAGGCCGGTGCCGATATCGGCGCCACCGGAGTGAACGATAAAGGTGCCGTCAGATTCCAGCTTGACCATGCAGTTAGCCTGATCGATATCGGGGATCCCCGATTTTTGCATGATGATGGCGACGCCACGACCGATGCGCCAATCCCCGTCGGCGGGTTTGGGGCTATCCCAGGCAATCAGCTCGCGACCCTGTTTGAGGATGGGCTCGAGGGCGCAACTGGCAGCGTGGGGCACAGAGGTGGGCATCTTGCCCTCGCCGATGGCCCCCAGCACCTTGAGGATGTCCCCTTCATGCACCCGGTTGTGCTCCACCATGTCGAGCTGATCGATACCCAGTTTCTCGGCAAGTTCGGCAATGGCCATGGTCAGCGCGAAGTTGCCCTTGGGCGCGCCATAACCCTGATAGGCCCCGGTCGGGCAGATGTTGCTGTAGTAGGTGTTGACGGTAAAGCGCACGTTGTCGCACGGATAGAGCGGCAGGGATAGCGCCGGGCCGTTGCTTGGCACCGTCAATGAGTGGTTGCCGTAAGGGCCGGTGTTGGCACGAAAATCCATATCGATGGCGGTGATGGTGCCATCTTTCTTGGCCCCCACTTTCACCTTCACCTTGGCCACGTGGCGGGAGGTGTTGCTGATGAACTCCTCTTCACGGGTATAACGGAAGGTGACCGGACGGCCGGTAACCTTGGTCGCCCAGGCGCATACCTCTTCCAGCAGGATATCCTGCTTGGAGCCAAAGCCGCCCCCTACCCGCTCCTTGATCACATGCACCTGATGTTGCTTGAGGCCGACGATGCGCGCTACCTGACGGCGCACGTGCCAAGGCACCTGGGTGGATGCGTGAATAACCAGACGATCCCCATCCATGTAGGTGAAGCAGATGTGCGGCTCGGTCGGGCACTGCTGGGCCTGGGTCGATTCGTAGGTGCGCTCGACTATCTCGTCCGCCTCGGCAAACCCTTTGGCCACGTCACCAATCTGGCCATGGACGCTGGCGGCCAGGTTCTCGTGCGGGCGGGAACCGATGGGGAAGTTGATGATCATGTGCTCGTCGCCGCGGCGCACCGAGCAGGCGTTCTGCTGCTCGAGATCCGCAGGTGCACCGGCCATGTAGACAATGGGTTCATCGTGGACCAGGGGCGCATTGGGGGCCATCGCCTCATCGATAGTCATGACCGCCGGCAGCACCTGATACTCGACCTCGATGAGTTTCAGCGCCGCCAATGCGATGGCTTCGCTCTCGGCCACCACAGCGGCGACCCTGTCACCTACGTGGCGCAGCTTGCGGCTGAACATACGGCGATCGAGCGGTGACGGCTCGGGTGCGCTCTGGCCACCCGGGGTGTAGTAGATATCCGGGCAGTTGAGGTGAGTGATGACATGCACCACCCCCGGCATGGCTTCGGCGCGGCTCACGTCGAGTTTGGTGATCACCGCATGGGGATGGGGGCTGCGCAGCATCTTGATGACCAACGCATCCTCGGTGACCCGATCCTCCACGTAGCAGGGCTTGGCCTGCACCATCTTGGCGGCGTCAACCTTGGGGCAGCTCTTGCCGATGTGGCGCAGATCGTCGCGAAACTCCGGGGCGATCTGGCACAGGTAATCGGGATCCTTCATCCGTGAGCAAGCGAGCTCGATGGCCTGATAGAACTGCTGGTAACCGCCATCACGGTGAAACAGGCCCGAGAGGGCATCGTCGATTTGATCACGGGTGGGCTCGGGATGGCGATCAAGCAGGTCGGTGACGATGAGCGCGGCGGCCGGATCGTTGTAGCCGGACTGCACCACGCCCACATCTACCATCGCCTGCTGTACCAGGCTGAGCTGGTTCCAGCTGCCCAGCGACTCGGCGGTGCGCACCTCTGACCCATCCAGTTGGGCGGCGATCAGCAGGGAGGCGTTGATCACCTTGCCGTTGAAGAGAATGGCGTCGGAGCCGGCAAAGCCAAAGCCGTCGTCGCTGTTGCGCACCGAGTGCATCCGGCACTGGTTGAACAGCACCCGCTGGGCATTCTCGCCAGCCGGAGTGATGACGGTGCGCAGGGCACCGTTCAGGGTAAAGTTGAGTTCCATCATGCCTGTACCTCCTGCTGCTGACACTCGACCAGCAGATCCGCCACCACTACCCCGCTGATATAGCGCTTGTAGGTCACGCTGCCGCCGAGATCCTCGCGCGGTGCAACCAGCTCGCTCACGGCCGCCTCCAGCGCGGCATCGTGCAGATCGCGGCGCTCCAGATCCCGCAGGCGCATCGGCTGCGGCGTAACGCCAGCAACGGCGACCCGCATCTCGCCAAGGGCATCAAGGGCCACGGCGGCAGTCATCACCGCCAAGCCGTCGGCGTTGCGGCTGATGCGGCGAGTGGCGCAGCGCAGTTCAGGCTCCGGCAGCACCACCCCCAGCACCAGCTCCTTGCGCTGGCCCGCCAGATAGGCATCGATGGGTTGCAGCAGGTTGTTCTCCAGCACCACCACGGCTTCGAGCACCAGCAACACCGGCAGCAAGGGGGAGTCCTGCTGTTGGCAGGCAAGTTCGCCACCGAGAGTGGCCTGATTGCGCAGATGGCGGGAGTAGACAAACCCCAGCGCGTCGCACAGGGCGGCCGGGGTGCGGGGATCATCTTTCAGGGTCTGCAGGGTGACGGTGGCGCCGATATGGAGCTGGCCGTGCTGTTGCTCGATCTGGTCAAGCCCCAGCTTGTCCAGTGAGATAGCGACCTTCTTGTCGGTGCGGGTCGGGGCGGCGTTAAGCTTGCTGCCGCCCCCCATGTAGACGGCGTCGTTGCCGAAGCTGGCCTTGAGTTCCAAAGCCTGACCCAGTTGCTCGGGTCGGAAGAATTGCTCAATCATGTGTCGTCCTTACTCTTGCTGCCCGCCGCCGGGGAGATCCACAGGGCGGGCAATCCGGTCCAAAACTGTGGAAGATGGCTCTAGGCCAGCTGATCCATCCGTTGCCACAGGCGGCTCGCCACCTTGCTGGCCTGCTCATAAATGGGCGCGACATCGAACGGGAACTCGCGGTCCTGATAGACCATGCGCCCCTCCACCATCACGCTGTTGACGCTGTTCGATCCCATACCAAAGGCGAGATGGCCACCGAGGTTGCGCGGCGCCAGCGGAGTCGGTGCGTCGTAGTCGCAAATGGTGAGGTCGGCCTTGTATCCCGGCTCCAGGCGGCCAAATTTGGCGCCGAAGTTGCGTTCCAGCAGGGTGTTGCCATTCCAGAGGAAGCGGGCAAAGCTGTCGGGCCACAGCGCGCCACCGGCATCCTTGTGTTTGAAGTAGGCAAACTTGAGCTCTTCGAGCATGTCGGAGCCGATACCATCGGTGCCAAGTGCCAGATTGCGATACTCCGGCAGGTGCATGTTGTAGCCCACATGGTTGTTCATGTTGGAGCGGGCGTTGTGCACCAGGAAGGCATCGCGGCTGTTGAGCAGCTCGATGTCAGCCGGGCTCAGGTAGATGCCGTGGGCGATCAGGGTCTTGCTGTCGACAAGGCCAAACTCGTCCAGCCGGGCGATGGGTTCCTTACCATAGTGGTGGTGGCCGTGGGCCATGTCGTAGCGGTCCTCCGCCACATGGATATGCAGCCCGCGACCGGTGACCTGTACCGCTTCGCGCAGCATGGCCAGCCCCTCGTCGGGTACGGTGAAGGGGGCATGGGCACCGATATGAGCCTCCACCAGATAGGGTTCGCTCCCCTTGGCCTTGGCGGCATCAATGGCCTGCGCGAACAGGATGTTCTCCTCCACCCCGGCCTGCAGTTCGGCGAGGCCGCCGTTGCGATCCGTAGTCTCGAAGCAGGTCATGCCACGCAGACCCGCCTCCATAAACCCTTTGCACAGCACATTCAGGGAGCCCTTGATGAAGTTGGGCGAAGCGTGGTGGTCGATCACCGCACTGCAGCCGCTCTTGATCGCTTCCAGCGAGCAGATGAGACCGCTGTAGTAGAGGGACTCTTCATCGAGCGCCCGATCGAGCCGCCACCAGAGATTTTTCAGGGTGGAAATAAAATCCGGGCAAGGGGCGATATTGGCCATGATCCCCCGCGACAGGCCTGAGTAGAAGTGGTTGTGGGCACAGACGATGCCCGGCATCACCAGCTTGCCGCCCATCTCCCGATAGTTGGCCTCCGGGTAGAGGGCCCGCAGATTGGGCCCCACCGCTTTGATAAGCGATCCTTCGATGGCGATATCCACCCCTTCCAGCACCCGGGTCGGCTCCAGCTGGACAGCGGTGACGTTCTTCAGAATAAACATGGTTTGCTCCTTCGCTTATTCGTGGTTCGCTCAGGCCTCGACGGCCCCCAGCAGGTAGTGGTGATGAGCATGGACATGGCTGATGATCCGGCACATGTCGCCAAGGGCCGCTGGCGCATCCTTGATCCGGCTCTGGGCGTCTATGGTCAGACGATAGGTCTCGCCATCCTGACGCACCCGCAGTTCGCCACTATCCGCCAGATAGAAACCGGGGTTGCGGCTGTTGTCGAAATCCTCGGGCAGGCTGAAGATGGTGACCTTGTCCTGATAGGGCTTGCCCTGCCACGGGCAGAACTGGGCGCAGTTGCCACATTCGTTGCAGTAGGCATCCAGGTGCAGGGTCTGGAACTGGTCTTTGAAGCCCGGCACCGCGATGGCGACGTTGGCCCGGTTGGGGCAGACATCCACGCACTTGCTGCAGAGGTAGTTGCACTCGAGGCAACGGTGCGCCTCTTGCGCCACGAAGGCATCGCGCTCGCTCTTGTCTACCAGGGTGACGGCGATGCTCCCCTTGCGACGGTAGATCTCGTCCTTGCCCGACGGCTGGATTGAGACCTCGGCCTGACTGCCAGCGATATGCTCGCGAGAGAGCACCAAATCCGCGGCGCGGCGGGCACCACCGATGGCACCGACGATCGAGGATGGGCCGCTCTGCACGTCACCGATCAGGAAGACGTTGCGACGGCTGGTTTCGCCGGTCTGGCCATCCACCTCGGGCCAGCCATCGTTGCCAAGAGGAATCCCCATCGCTTTGAGCACCTCGCAGTCAGGCTGCTCGCCGATGGCGGTGATCAGGGCATCCATCTGCATCACTTCGGTCTGCTCGGTAGGCACCGGACGGCGGCGGCCCTGCTCGTCAGGATCCCCCAGCGCCATCATCCGCACGGTGAGCTTGCCATCTTTGTCAAAGCGCTCCGGATTGGTGAGGAAGCAGAAACGCACCCCATCCTCCACCGCTTCCAGATACTCCTCGCGATAGGCGGGCATCTCTTTTTCGCTGCGACGGTAGATCACGGTCACATCGCTGACACCGGGCACCTTGAGGGCAGCGCGGGCACAGTCCATGGCGGTGTTGCCGGCACCGATCACCGCCACATGGCGGCCCAGCGGCAGCGGCTTGCCCTGATTGAAGCTGCGCAGGAAGTGGAAGGATTTGTAAATCCGCTCGTGCCCCCCCTCGAGGCGCATACCGCCATTCTTGTCGGCGCCGATGCCGACGAAAACATAGCTAAAGCCCTGGGCATGCAGCTTGTCGACGGTGAGCGCCGGATCGCAACCAAACTCGAACTTGACCCCGTGGGCGGCAACAAAGTCGATGTCATGCTGGATAAGTTCGGCCGGAATGCGGAACTCGGGGATGATGTGCTTGACCACGCCACCGGCATCCGCTTCGCGCTCGAACACGGTGACCGGATGGCCGGCACGGGCCAGGAAGTAACCGGCGGAGAGACCGGCCGGGCCTGCGCCAATCACCGCGACCGGGTGCTTGTCACCGCTGCCAGCCGGTTTGTGCCAGCGGGCCTTGTACCCTTCCCAGCCGCGCTCCAGCGCCACTTTTTTCAGCTCGCGGATATTGAGCGCGCTGTCGTAGTCGAGACGGGTGCAGTTGTACTGGCACTGGTGATCGCAGATATGGCTGGTGATGGCAGGCAAGGCGTTGCGCTGATAAATCAGTTCAAGGGCTGCCACATACTCTCCCTCGCCCATCAGACGAATGTACTCGGGGATATCCTGATGCACGGCGCAGGCAGTGACACAGGGCGCCACGTAGCAATCGGTCAGCGGCAGGCCGCCACCCACTTCGATGCGATCCTCGGACTTCCACTCCTTCTGGGTGTAATCCATGGTGAGGGCCTTGGCGGCCAGCGCTTCCAGCTTGGCCACATCTACCTGACTCATGCCCCAGCTGTCAGAGGCGTCGATCTCTTTGAGGCACTCAATCTGGCGCAGGTAGCCACCCGGCTTGAGCAGATCGGTGGCCATGGTGATGGGACGGATACCGGTCTCGAAGATCTCGGCGATGTTGAACTTGCTGGCACCGCCCGAGTAGGAGATGGGCAGCTTGCCATCGAAGGCGCGGGACAGCACGGCCGCCACGTTGATGGAGAGCGGGAACAGCGCCCGGCCGGACATATACATCTCATCCCCCGGCAGCGCCCCTTTGCGGTTGATGGTGCCGAGAGTGTTGGTGAGTTTCACCCCGAAGGTGAGCCCCTTCTCGGCGCCCAGCGCCATCAGACGGGTTAGCATGGCCTTGGCCTGATCCAGCTTGAGATCGTGATCGAACGACTCTTCGCTCAGACCAATGTAATCAAAGCCGCAGGTATCGAGGATCTCGCGCACCCGCGGGTAGCCCAGCAGGGTCGGGTTCAGTTTGACGAAGGTGTTGAGCCCCTTCTCTTCCAGCATGTAGCGGCAGATGGCCTCAATTTCGTTCGGTGGGCAGCCGTGCATGGTAGAGAGGGTGACGCCGTGCACCAGATTGGCCGGGATACGATCTACCAGCTGTTGCAGGCGATCGCGCCGCGCCCCCATTCCCAGCTCGGCGATAAACTGCTCGTCGGCCACCAGCTCACGTACCACCTGCTGGTATTCAGCAAATTTCGGACTTTGGCTTGCATCCATCAGGCTGTGGATAAACTGCTGCATTGGTGGCTGTTTGATGCCGTCAAGGTTGTAACCCACGCTCATGTTGAAGATAAAGGACTTGGCCTCTCCGTCGAGGCGCGGGTCAAACACCTCCTCCAGCAGGTAGAGGGCAAACCAGGCTTTCAGATACTCATCAAACGCCTTGGGCAGGGTGAACTCGGTAGACCACTCGGTGTTGAAGCACTCGTCTTCGGCGTCGATGCAGGGCTTTTCCAGTTCGAGACGGTCCAGGATCTGCACCGTCTTGAGCTCGATAAAGCGCCCGCCAGTCAGCCAGGAGGTGACGATGTTCTGGGCCAACTGGGTATGGGGGCCGGCTGCCGGGCCGATGGGGGTCTCGCAGGTTTCACCGAACACCTTGATCTTGCGCTCGTCCGGCTTGCGATAAAATTGTGCGGCGGGAATACCAAAAATGCTCTGACTCTCTTTATATTCCGCAAAAATACGGGTCAGAAGGTTCTTGAAGGGAACGGGTCGCATAATATCGCCCATGGCTATCTCCTTGCAGCTGTTCTGCGCATTGGCAGCATGAATAAATGGGGTATCCCGCACGGGCATTACCCCTTGGCAAGGAGAAGAGCAACTATCAGGCCACTCCATCGGCAAAACTATTTTTTAGGGTAAAAGCGTGAGATGGCTCGAATTAATGAAGGCTGTTTGACATGCCGCCATTATGATTGATGAGAGTGGTTCTCACTCACTTGAAATTTTATTCAAGGCAATGCCAGAGAAAAAAGAGAAGTATCAAATCGGCAGCGATAAATATCACTTTGATAGGGTGAAAATCATCCAGCATTATCGCAAGCCAGCCCCAGCCAATATGGCCGGGGCTGGCTTAAAAGTCACTGCTATATAAAAGGCGGTCGTCGCTATTTCGGTTTATCCAAAGGCTGCGAGATGACTCGGCGTTACCGCCCCGCTGGCTGCCATTGCACGCAAAGGGAGGTGGGTCCCAACGATACGACTCAGCCCTGTGCAGATGTCAGCTCGTCGGCAGAACGCAGCTCCAGTTCGCCGCGGATCAGCGCCTGATATCGCTCGGGGGTATCGATATCAAAGAGGATGGCAGGACTCTCGACCGGTATGCTTCGGTGTGGGCGTTGCAGCAACCAGCGGCGCACCGAACCCTGTGCCGGCGCGGCAGCCAGCGCCCTTGCGAGGGACTTTGGCAGCAAGACCGGATGACCCGCCTCCCCCTCAAAGCTCGGGAACAGGGCGAGCTCTCCGCGCGCCTGCCACAACTGCTGATAGACCTCGCACGGGATACAGGGCAGATCCCCGTGGCTGATAAAGAGGTAGTCAGCATCGCTGGCCGCCAGAGCGCAGCGGATGGAACTGCCCAGCCCCAACTCATAGTCAGGGTTATGGACGATGAGAATGTCGGGGCGATTTCCATAACAGGCTGCGAGTTCGGCCCCGCGATGGCCCACTACCAAAATAATCCGGGAGCAGAAGGCCAGGGCATTTTTGAGACTTGCATCAAGAATTGTCCCCGAGCCATAAGGTAGCATCATTTTCCATGCCCCCATGCGGGATGACAAACCTGCTGCGGTAATTATACAGTCACACTGTTCACGCCCCCGAGCCTGCACCTTTTCATTCACCTCGCTATTTATTTCGGTCATTGCCATGTCCTTGCCACACTCTGTTATTCACGCGTTTCCGGATATTGGTTCGCTTTTAAATCCACTGCTTGAAAATAGTGACAACCATACCACGCTAATTAGCCTTTGTGGTGCCGGCGGAAAAACCAGCACCCTGTTCTGGCTGGCGGAATATTTTTATAAGCAGGGTAAAAGGGTGCTAATTACCACCACCACCCGAATGTTTCTGCCAGCCCCATCACACTATCGGGAATTGATTATCGAGACTGATCCCGTTCGTCAACTTACCCGCTGTCAGGCGCTGCCGGATGGCCCGACCCTGGTTGCCCTGTTCAGCCATCTTGACGAGCGCACCGGCAAGGTTGCAGGGCCGGATCTGCGCCAAATCGACCTGCTCAAAGGACAGCAGCGCTTCGATCTCATCCTGGTCGAAGCGGATGGCGCCCATCACAAGTTATTGAAAGTGCCCGCTTTGCATGAACCTTGCATTCCACACCAAAGTGACTGGGTGATCGCCCTGCTGGGCGGCGCCATGGTGGGAGCCAATGCCGAGCCATCGCAGATCCACCGCTGGGCTGAATTGCAGGCCCTGTGCGGGATTGCGGCGGGTGAGCCACTGGATTGGGCACTGTTTGACAGACTGCTCTCCCACCCCGAGGGGGTGTTCAAGGGCACCCCGCCCGGGGCGCGCCGGATCTGGTTTATCAATGGCGATTATCAAAATGAGGCGTCGTGGCTGGCGGAATTGATAAAGCTGCAGAGCCGCCACCCCGAGATCCACGCCATCTGGCAGGGGGCCGTGCGCGAATCCCCCCCCATCCGTCACCTGATCTGCACAGCTCCGCACGGGGAGGCGCTTTAGCCTCACCCCTGACGTTTTAAGGATGAAAAGAGGTACCTTATGAATCTGTTTGCACACGCAGCCCGACTGGAACAGGAGAACACGCCGTTTGCCATGGCCCAGATCATCGAGAGCCGGGGCTCCACCCCGCGCCATCAGGCCCAGATGCTGGTGATGGCCGATGGCCAGATCCTCGGTACCATCGGCGGCGGCATGATCGAGCGGCTGGTGATCGAGGAAGCGATGGCCGCCATTGCCGAGCGCAAGCCGCGCATCTTCCACGGCCGGATGGCACGCAACGGTGAGCATGCGGTCGGGTCGGATTGCGGTGGAGCCATGTCGGTCTATATCGATGTCTATGGCCTGCGCCCCCGGCTGGTGCTCATTGGTGCCGGTCACGTCAACCGGGCGCTGGCCCATGCTGCGGCGCCACTGGGTTTTGATATCCATGTGGGCGACTGTTTTGAAGGGAGCCTCAACCCCGATCACTTCCCCGTCGGCACCCATCTCAAACAGGCCGATACCATCAGCGCGGTGATCGAGGCGCTGGCCATCGAGCCCGCCAACTTCGTCATCATCGCCACCAACCATCAGGACAAGGAGGCGCTGGAGCGGCTCATCAATCGCCCCCTCGCCTATCTGGGGCTGCTCGCCAGCAAGCGCAAGGTGCAGACCTTCACCCAGGCGCTGCGCCAGCAAGGGGTGAGCCAGGAGCAACTGCAGCAGCTGCACGCCCCCATCGGTTACAACATCGGAGCCGAAACCCCCGAGGAGATCGCCATCAGCATCCTCGCCGAGCTGCTGCAGGTGAAAAACGGCAAATCGGGTGGGCTGATGCAGGACGATGTTCGCCTCAAGCGGGATCAGCTGGTGGTGATGCGTGGCTCAGGCGATATCGCCACCGGGGTGGCGCTGCGCCTGCACAATGCCGGCTTCAAGGTGGTGATGCTGGATCTCGACAAGCCCACGGTGATCCGCCGCACCGTCGCCTTCGCTCAAGGGATGTTCGATGGTGAAACCAGTGTCGAGGGTGTGCGCGCCAAGCGGGTCGAGAGCGTTGAGCAAGCGTTCGAGCAGCTGGATCGGGGCATCATTCCGCTGCTGGTTGACCCCGACTGCACCACCCTCGCCGAGCTCAAGCCCCGCTATCTGGTGGATGCCATCCTCGCCAAGCAGAATCTCGGCACCCACAAGGAGATGGCCCCCATTACGGTGGCCCTTGGCCCGGGATTTGAGGCGGGACGCGACTGTGATGCGGTCATTGAGACCAACCGCGGCCATCATCTGGGCCGGGTCATCTATCAGGGCCCCGCCCAACCCAATACCGGCATTCCCGGGGTGATCGAGGGGCACTCCGCCCGCCGGGTGGTGCGTGCCCCTGTCGCCGGGGTGATGAAGAGCATTATCAAGCTCGGTGATCTGGTGCAGGAGGGGGATGTGATCGCCCATGTGGGGGACGCCCCCATTATCGCGCCGCTCTCCGGCATGGTGCGGGGGCTGCTGAGCGATGGCATCGAGGTGACTGTCGGCTTCAAGATCGGTGACATCGACCCCAGAGGCGAGCGGGCCGACGCCACTACGGTATCCGACAAGGCACGCGCCATCGGCGGCGCCGTGCTGGAAGCCATGATGCATCTGGCCCAGCGCCGATAGCGTCCCCCTCACCAAGCAAAAAGCCCCACCATGATGGTGGGGCTTTTTTCGGCCTGTCGGTTGATGCAGCGCCTTTACATCAGGAGAACCTGCATCACGACCGGGTTCGTTGCAATCGCCAGGCTCGCACCGCCAGCACAACCAGAGTGATGGCGGTGAGCGGCAACACAAAACCGGTTAGCGCTGCACTGAACTGACCTTGCAGCGGACTGGATGTGGCGTGGAGGATCAGCCAGCAGGTGTAGCCGATGTAGTAGGCCAGAAACAGCGCCCCTTCCCAGCGGGCGATGGTGTAACCGGTAAAGAAGATGGGCAGGCAGGCAAGCGCCACCGCAATCATTACCGGAATATCGAACTGAAGGGCGGTGGCCGACACTTCAAGCCCACCGGGAGTGACGATGGAGGTGAGCCCCAGCACGCAGAGGATATTGAAGATATTGCTGCCCACCACGTTCCCCACAGCGATATCCCGCTCCCCGCGTAGGGCTGCGACGATGGAGGTCACCACTTCGGGCAAGGAGGTACCGGCCGCCACTATGGTCAAGCCGATGATCAGATCGCTCACCCCGAAGTAGTGGGCAATCTCAACCGCACTGCCAACCAGCAGACGGGAGCCGAGGATCAGCAGACCCAGACCTGCGGCAATAAAGAGCAGATTGCGCAACCAGTTGCCCGCCGTACTCGCTTCACGGGTACCAAACTCCTGCTCGTACTCCGCCTGCACCGCTTTATTTTCCCGTCGACTCTGGACAAAGAGAAACACGGTGTAGGCGATGATGCCGGCAAACAGCAGCGCCCCTTCCAGTGGCGCAATACGGCCATCGTAGCCCAGCAACAACACCAGAAAAGAGACCACTATCATCAAGGGAACGTCGAGACGTACCAGTTGCTGGGAGACGGTCAACGGTACGATCAGTGCCGAAATACCTAAAATAAACAGCACGTTGAAGATATTGCTGCCAACCACGTTCCCCACCGCTATCCCTGCCTGACCCTCGAGGCCAGACTGGATGCTCACAGCCAGCTCGGGAGCACTGGTCCCAAAGGCCACTATGGTCAATCCCACCACCAGTGGCGATATCCCCATCATGGTGGCGAGGCGAGATGCGCCCCGCACCAGAGATTCGGCCCCCACAACCAGACACACCAGGCCTACAGCCAACCACACCAGCGTCATCATACGGTCTCATCCTTGCCGTTAGGTTCGTTGAAATAATCACAATAAATCAGATACCTGTGCTCCAGCACAGTCAGACCACGCCATTGTAACTAGGGGCTGGTCCCCTGTCGCGGGCTCTTTTGAGTGCTGTTTATCGTGCCACTGGCAGCCCAGTCACCACTCAACCGTGCTTGATACGGGTTTCCCCCGCCACTGACACCACGGAACGCTTGCCCTTGCGACTGATGACAAGAAGCGCCAGCACGATAAGGGCGATACCGCTCCCCTCCACTGGCCCCGGATTTTCGCCCAGCAGCCACCAGGAGAGCAGCACGCCGCTCACCGGCACCGCCAGGGTACCGAGGCTGGCGATACCCGCTGGCAGTTTTTTCAGCACAAACAGCCAGAGACTCCAGGCAATGGCGGTGGCAAAAATAGCGCTATAGGCCAGCGCCCCCATCACGTAGGGCTGCCAGTCGATGGGGCGCTCCGGCACCAGCGCGGCCACCAGCGTCATCACCACGGTGGCGTAGATCATCTGCCAGGTGGTGAGGGACATCAGATCCACCCCGGGATGGCGGGCATACATCCGCTTGGCGATGATGGCGCTGATCCCCCAGCAGATGCCGGAGAGGATCGCCAACAGCGCGCTCTTGAGGGATTCAAGATGCAGCAACCAGGGCTGGATCACCAGCAGCAGCCCGCAGGCGGCCACTCCGACCGCCAAATAGTGAAGCTTGCGCATCCGCTCGCCGAGAAAGAGCGCCGCGAAGATCACCACCCAGAACGGCATGGTGTAGCTCAGAATAGCCACCTTGCCCGCCCCGCCGCTGATCAGCGCCCACTGAGCCAACCCCACCATGCCGCAGGTCTGGAACAGGGCGATGGCGAGGGTATAGCGAAACGGGGTAGGTTTGAGATAACGGCGCCCGCGCAGGGCCAATACCAGCAGCAGAACCAGAGATCCGCACAGGCAGCGCAGAGCGGTGAACTCGAAGGCCCCCGCGTAGAGCATCACCTGCTTCATCACGATCCAGCTGTAACTCCAGATGGCGGTGAGCAGGATCAATCCCACCAGCGCCGCCATATTGATCTTTCCGCTCATTTGCTTGCTACTCACCTCTTGTCACTCATTGCGCCGGGTCTGCTCTCGGCGTCTTGCCCGCGCTTGAAGGCGGCCATCTTACGCCGCTCATCCTCCGCTGACCATGGTCGCCCCCGAAATGAACAAGGGGGCCGACGGCCCCCGCAATCACACTCAACCCGAGCT
The DNA here is from genome assembly GCF_051919665.1 of Aeromonas sp. 55A. NCBI lineage: Bacteria > Pseudomonadati > Pseudomonadota > Gammaproteobacteria > Aeromonadales > Aeromonadaceae > Aeromonas > Aeromonas sp. 55A. The sequence goes on from NZ_JBQBEH010000008.1 coordinate 3,516,207, forward strand.
GGAACGCCTAGCGGCTGATAAGGGTTCCCGTCTTGCCGGCAATGCCCTCGGCTGCCTTTTCCAGCAGGGTGATCAGGGATTTTCGCCCGGGCAAGGATGTAGCGAACGAGAGCGCCGCCTCCACCTTGGGCAGCATGGATCCCTTGGCAAACTGCCCCTGCTCGATAAAACACTGGGCATCACCCACGCTCAGCTGATCGAGCCACTGCACCTCGGGCTTGCCGAAGTTGATGGCCACTTTCTCTACCGCGGTAAGGATGATCAGCATGTCGGCGTCAATCAGTTCCGCCAGCTTGGCACTGGCCCAATCCTTGTCGATCACCGCGCTGGCACCGCGCAGGTGATTGCCCTCGCGCAGCACCGGAATACCGCCGCCCCCGACGGTGATCACCACCTGACTGGCGGCCAGCATGGCAGAGACGGTCTCTTTCTCGATGATATCGACGGGTTTGGGGGATGCCACTACCCGGCGATAGCCGCGACCGGCATCCTCTTTGAGCCGCTCCCCCTTGGCCATCAATGCTTCGGCCTCCTCCTTGCTGAAGAAACCGCCGATGGGTTTGCTAGGGTCGAGGAAGGCGGGATCGTTTTTATCCACCTCCACCTGGGTCACCAGAGTGGCGACCGGCTTGTGGATGCCGCGTTCCAGCAGGGCTTCACGCAGGGCATTTTGCAGGTCATAGCCGATATAACCCTGACTCAGGGCCACGCAGACCGACATGGGCAGATGGGGGGATTTTGGCTCGTGGCGGGCCGCCACTTCGAACGCCTGCTGGATCATCCCCACCTGCGGCCCGTTGCCGTGGGTCACCACCACTTCATGCCCCTGAGCGATCAGGTCGGCAATGGTGCCCGCCGTGCTCTGCACCGCCTTCATCTGCTCGGGCAGGTTGTTGCCCAGAGCGTTGCCCCCCAGGGCCAGTACGATACGCTGTTTCATCTTGTGCTCTCCGATGATAAAGGTGGGCCGGCGTCATACCGGCTCGGTTGTTCTGTCTATCATTGTGCTAATTGCTGTTCTCGGGCCGCTTCGCCCAGCAGCGGATCAAAGGGTGCCCTGGCCAGAAAGCGGCCATGACCACGCAGCCCCAGAAACTCGCCGTCGCGAGCGACTATCTCGCCGCGACTGAGGGTCATTCTGATCTGGCCCGGGCAACGCATCCCCTCGTAGGGGCTGTAGTCGCCGTTGTCATGCAGCAGTGGGTGAGAAATCAGGGTGTCACCACGGGGATCCATCAGCACCAGATCGGCGTCAGATCCCGGTTGCAAGTTGCCCTTGCGCGGCCAGAGGCCAAACAGGCGCGCCGGGTTGGCGCTGGTGAGGGCCACGAAGCGGGACGGCGAGATGCGCCCCCCCAGCACCCCGTGGGAAAACAGCAGCAGCATCCGGTTTTCGACCCCGGGCAAGCCGTTGGGGCAGCGGCTGAAATCGCCTCCCGAGAGGGTCACGCGCTGGGCGTGGGAGAAGTTGCAGTGATCGGTCGCCACCGTGTCGATGTCGCCAGCAGCGATGCCGACCCACAGCTTGTCCTGCTCGCGGCGCGAGCGCAGCGGCGGGCTCAGCAGATAGTCGACCCCGTTCTCCTTGTAATAACACTGCTCATCGAGCAGCAGATATTGCGGGCAGGTCTCCACCCAGACCGGCTGCCCCTGACGACGCGCCAGTTTCAGATACTCCAGCCCCAAGCCGTTGGAGAGGTGGACGATATAGAGTGGCGCATTGCCAGCAAGTCCGGCCAGATTGATCATCCGGGCGATCGCCTCCGCCTCGCACTCCAATGGGCGGCTTTGCGGGTGATACCAGGGTTCATGGTGACCGGCGGCCAGCAGGGCCGCACGGCGCGCCGCGATGGCAGCATCGTTCTCGGGATGGACGGTGGCAAGCGCCCCCACCTCCTTGAGGCGGGCCAGCGCGCGCAACACATCGTGATCTCCGAGCTTGTACTGGTAGGTGAGATAGAGCTTGAAGCTGCTGATCCCCTCCTCCTGCACCATGGCGGCCATCTCGTGGAGGATGGCGTCATCCACATGCTGGACAACGCCGTGAAAGCTGTAATCGACCACCGCCTGATCGGCGGCATAGTCGTGATAGCGGGCCAGCTGGTGATGCAGGTTACACCCCGCCGGGCCAAATCCCATGTGATCGACGATAGTGGTGGTGCCACCACAGGCGGCAGCACGGGTACCGCTGAAAAAGTCATCGCAACTGCGGGCAATGCCCACATCGATGTTGAAGTGGGTGTGGACGTCGATGCCACCCGGCATCACATAGCAGCCGCTGGCATCGATCACGTCGGTCTCGCCATCGGGCTGGATAGCGGCGGCTCGCGCGCGGATCACCCCGTTATCGATCAGCAGATCCTGACGATATTCACCCTGTGCATCGACCAGCACACCGTTTTTGATCAGCCGTTTCATCCCCACCACCTCGAACATCACTTCAAACAGCAAAGCCCCGCCTCAATGGAGACGGGGCACTTGCCACACTTGCGACAGCCGGGCGGCGATGGCAGTCACCACCCGGCAGACCCCTTACTTGTCCAGCTCGGCCAGATAGAGCATGGGGATCACGGCGTACATGGCGGCGCACTTGACCAGATGCTCTTTCCAGGTCTTCTCGTTCGGGGCGTGGGCCTCCGGCTCTTTACCCGGGCCAAAACCGATCACCGGAATACCGTGGCGACCCATGATGGAGACCCCGTTGGTCGAGAAGGTCCACTTGTCCACCACCGGCTCCTTGTTGAACAGCTCGCGATAAGCCTTAGAGAGGGTTTTGACGGTGATGTGATCCTCTTCCACCTTCCAGGTCGGGAAGTAGCACTCGGTCGGGTAGACCAGACCGGTATAGGCCGGACGGTCGTACTGGTACATGGAGACCTCGGCACCGGCGGCTTGCACCGCAGGCAGGGCACGGATCTCGTCGAGCGCACCTTGCCAGGTCTCGCCCCAGGTGAGGCGGCGGTCGATGGAGACGGCGCAGCTGTCCGCCACGGCGCAGCGGCTCGGTGAGGTGAAGAAGATCTCGGAGACGGTCAGGGTGCCCTTGCCGAGGAAGTCGTCATTGCCGAGGTTGTGGCTCAGCTCCTGCAGCTCGCCAAGGATCGGGCCCATCTTGAAGATGGCGTTGTCACCGCGCTCCGGCGCAGAGCCGTGGCAGCTGACGCCCTGCACCTCGACGCGGATCTCCATGCGGCCGCGTTGGCCACGGTAGATCTGGCAATCAGTCGGTTCGGTACTGACCACGAACTCGGGGCGGATCTTGCTCTGCTCGATGATGTACTGCCAGCAGAGACCGTCGCAGTCCTCTTCCTGCACGGTGCCGGTCACCAGCAGAGTATACTCGTCTTCCAGTCCCAGATCCTTGATGATCTTGCCCGCATAGACCATGGAGGCCATGCCCCCTTCCTGATCGGAGGCGCCGCGACCACCGATGATCTCGTGATCTTCCATCCCCTCATAGGGATCGAAGGTCCAGTTGGCCATGTTGCCGACCCCCACGGTATCGATGTGGGCATCCATGGCGATCAGGTGCGGGCCGTGGCCGATATAGCCCAGCACGTTGCCCATGGGGTCGATCTCCACCTTGTCAAAACCAACCTTCTCCATCTCCTGCTTGATGCGCAGCACCACCCGCTCCTCATCGCAGCTCTCGCTCGGGATGGCGATCATGTCGCGCAGGAACTGAGTCATCTCGGCCTTGTACTGGTAGGCCTTCTCCAACACCATTTCAAACGGAATTTGCTTGCTCATTGTGATTCTCCATAACAACTGAGAGTGCGCGGCCTGTTCGTCGGCTGCGCCCTGTGCCCGTTACCGCGCCACGTTGGCGAGGCGCGATCAATGCTTCAATTCGTCTCTCTGCTCTCGCAGGGATTAGTCACAGCCGGGGTTAATCGCAGGCAGGATGTTTGCCTTCCCACACCACTTCCCGGTAGTGCTTCACATCGGTGTCCCCTTCGGTGTTGATGATGAGTACGACCGAGTTGCTATCCAGCCCGAGGCGAGCCATCAGCGCCGCGCGATCCGGGTGGTGACGCACCGCCGCCAGCACGCCGGTACCGACCGAGCCGGATTCGCCGGAGATGATTCGGGGGTCATTGCCAAGGGGGTTGCCGAGCACTCTCATCCCCAGCGCCGACACCTTGTCGTGGCAGGAGATAAACTGGGTGGTGCAGCTTCTGAGCAATGGCCAACCGAGCGGATTGGGTTCGCCGCAGGCGAGACCGGCCATGATGGTGCGCATATCGCCCCCCACGTTGACCATCTCCCCCGCCACGCCGGAGCGGTAGATGCAGTCGGCCTGATCCGGCTCGACCACGATACTGTGCAGGTTTTTCGCCCCGAAGCAGTCCACCAGATAGCCGAGCACACCGCCCGCCAGCGCCCCTACCCCGGCCTGCAGCAGCACGTGGGTCGGCTGCTTGATGCCCATATCCTGCATCTGCTCGACCGCTTCGTCGGCCAGGGTGGAGTAACCCTGCATGATCCAGGTCGGGATCTTGGTGTAACCCTCCCAGGCGGTGTCTTGCACTATGTGCCAACCGCGCTCTTCGGCCATCTTCATGGTCAGGCGCACGGTGTCGTCGTAGTTCATGTCGGTGACGATGCACTCGGCCCCCAGCGCCAGGATGTGGTCCACCCGCTCCTGGGCCGAGCCCTTGGGCATGTAGACCACCGCATGCTGACCCACCTGTTTGGCGGCCCAGGCAACACCACGACCGTGGTTGCCATCTGTGGTGGTGGCGAAGGTCATCGGCTCCTTGATGGTGCGTTTGATGAGATCGAAGGAGAAATCCTCGATGGCCACCCCGTATTTTTCACAGAGCAAGTTGGCGATGGCATAAACGCCACCCAGCATCTTGAAGGCATTGAGGCCAAAACGCTTTGACTCGTCCTTGACCAATATATTTTTCACCCCGATATAGGCGGCCAGATCTTTCAGGTCGCACAATGGGGTCGGCTCATAACCGGCCAGTTTTTTATGAAAAGCGCGAGCCTTTTGTGCTTCAACACGGGAAAACAGCGGTGATGGCTCGGCGGTAAAAAAGCGGTTATCGGCAATATCCATCTTCAGCGAAAATTGGGACATGCTTACCTCACTAGGCGTTACCTGACAAAGAGCTGCCTCGCCGGGAGATCCGTTATTCAGATACCACGGGGAGAAAACTCGAAATAATGGATTCGACAGCGTGGGCAGGATGAATATTCACCCTGCCCCTGCTGTTATTTATTTCACCCGCTTTTGCGCCTCTTTAATCAGATTTTCCAGGGTTTCTGCCGGCGCGGAGAATTTACGGGCCATGATCATGGCGGCGATAATATAGGGCTTCCAGCTCGCCTCTTTGTAAGTGGCGATACGGTATTTCTCGAATACCCCTTCGGTTACTTCGCCCTCTTTGCAGGAAACGCCGGAAATATCGGCCGGCAGGCAGTGCATATAGAGCGCTTCGCCCCCCTTGGTGAGCTTCATCATCTCCTCGGTGCAGTGCCAATCCTTGTGCTTGGCGTTCTGCTCAAGGCAGTGTTTCTCCAGCTCTTTGAGGCCAGCGTGGTCATTGGCACGCAGCAACTCGGTGCGCTGCTCCATCACCTTGTAGGGAGCCCAGGACTTGGGATAGACGATATCCGCATCCTTGAACGCCTCTTCCATGGAGGTAACCTGACGGAAGCTGCCGCCGGAGGCCTTGGCATTCTCCTTGGCCACTTCGATCACGTCCGGGATCAGGTCATACCCCTCCGGGTGGGCCAGGGTCACATCCATACCGAAACGGGTCATCAGGCCGATGATGCCCTGGGGCACGGAGAGCGGCTTGCCGTAGCTCGGCGAGTAGGCCCAGGTCATGGCAATCTTCTTGCCCTTGAGACTCTCCAGGCTGCCGAAGTGCTCCTGCAACCATGCGAGATCAGCCATCGACTGGGTCGGGTGATCAATGTCGCACTGCAGGTTGACCAGTGCCGGACGCTGGGGCAGCACGCCCTTCTCGAATCCTTCGTCCAGTGCTGCGCCCACTTCACGCATATAGGCGTTACCGGCACCGAGGAACATGTCGTCACGGATGCCGATGGCATCGGCACAGAAGGAGATCATGTTGGCAGTTTCACGGACGGTCTCGCCATGGGCGATCTGGGATTTGCCCTCATCCAGATCCTGCTGGGCCAGGCCGAGCAGGTTCAGCGCAGAGGCGTAAGAGAAGCGGGTTCGGGTGGAGTTATCGCGGAAAACCGAGATACCGAGCCCGCTGTTAAACAGTTTGGTGCAGATATTTTCGGCGCGCAGAGTCTTGAGGGATTCGGCCAGTTTCAATACCAGCTCCAGCTCCTGAGGGGTTTGCTCCCAGGTCAGCAGAAAATCTTTTTCATGCAGGTTGGATTTGAGTGCTCTGATCTCTTTGATTAATTCGTTAACTGCTTTCATCGTTCGCCCCAATCATTGGATGAGATATGGATAGCTCCCCTTTCACTCACGATGTCACCAGCATCCCGGTTGTGGGTGAGCGCGTCGGTTAGCGTCGATATGAGGCAATCAATAACCGTGCCAAACCAATAAAATGCAGGCAGATATTAATAAATGGCGAAAGTGTGTGATGCCCCCCACAAAATCAGTGGCTATTTCAGCGGTTTATTCCATAAAAGGATGGATAGGGTAGCCAAGCGATAAAGTAGCAAGGTGATAATAATCAGAGGCAATATCCCTGCGCCGGTGAGAATTATCATCAAAGGTCAGTTTCAGGGGCTGAAATGATATCAGCGGGGTTGCCGTTATCATTATGATAATGCCGTGCAGTGACTTGCTCTTTTGTTACCACCTCTTCTGCAGAAGTGTCACTGCCATTTAACCTCCCTTGCACTCCCCGCCCGTATCGCCTCTCGCCTTATCTTCCGGCCACATTGCTGGGCGCGGTTGGCCCAAGGTGCTAACGTGAATACGCCAGCTGCGCATCTGTCTCGGATGCTCAGGAGAGGCCGACGTTCACTGCCGCAACTGCGCGAATGAACCTGCATGACTTACATCTTTGAAGGATTATCTATGTCCAGGAATGCTGCTCTGCTTATCACCCTGACCCTGCTCGGGATCGCCCCTGCCCACGCCATCAGCGCCAAATATGCCGAGCAACTGGAGCGATCCGGCTGCACCCAGGTTACCGAGGCGCAGGGCTGTGACATTCACAAAACCAAAGCGGAAAATGCCAAGGCGGGATTTGGCACGGCCGCCCCAGCCGCGGAGGGCGGTCTGAATCTGAGCTATGAGCAGAAGCTGGAGCGCTCGGGCTGCACTCAGGTGAGCGAGCTCAATGGCTGCGATATCAACAAAACCAAGGCTGAGAACGCAGCTGCCGGTGTTGGCAATGCTCCGGCCGCGGCAACCAGCAGCAGCCCCTATGCGGGCAACTGGATCGCCACCTTCCCCCAAACCGGCGCCACCGTGGCCAATATCCGCATCGATGGCAAGGATCAGGTGTGGGTCAACGACAAGAAGGTCAATGCCAAGAAATCCGATGGCGCGCTGGTGTTCAAGGATGGCATGGTCATCTACACCATTCAGGGGGATCGCCGCATCAAGGGTGAAGATGGCTGGGTCGATAATGACGCCGGCACCAAGGGGCCCATCAACGCCAAATAAGCAGCTGACCACGAAATGACGGGGAGCGCGGACTCCCCGTTTCACACCTGATTGCCCATCTCCTCCAATGACCAGCTCCGCCAGTGAGGGGCCAGAATCAATACCTCCTGCTCCAGCCAAGTCCCGTCTGTGATCAGTTTATCAAGCCAGGGAACGTCTGCCGGCGAGCCATGATCATCGACCTGATCAGCCTGCGTCGTCACACGCCAGGGTACCTTGCCACTGTCCGTTGCAAAGGTGCGTACCGGACGGGCATAGTGATCCAGATAAGGTTGCAGCTCACAGGGAAGCCAGAGCATGGCCGGTCGATTTAGCTCGCGCGCCAGCTCGATGGCAATATCGATACCCCGTTGATCGAGATCGCCAAAATGTGCCCACTGCACGCCCACAGGCAGCAGCGGGATCAGCTGTTTGGCCAAGGTGGTATTGCGACCGGGGGCAAAGAGCAGCAGTTGCCCGGGTTGCAGCGGGTAGTCGACAAAGGCCCCCTTGTTCTCCACCGTAATGACCCGCTCCCCCTGCCAGCCGATGGCCGCCAGCGTGTCCAGAGTCCGCTCCGGCAACGCCAACTCTCCCAACAACGCCATCATTGCAGTCATATCGTGCTGCTGACCCTGCAGATCGACCAGTGAGAGCGGTTCGAGGGTACGGATGCGGATCACCTCATCCTGCGTGAGCGACAATTCCGCAAGCAGTGGCGCGGCAAGGGATGCTGACCGCGGATGCTTGCTGTCCCCATGCCAGAGGGCATAAAAGCAGGCCTGATTGAGCCGTGCAGGCAAACTCACTCCCATTCGTTGCAGCTGCTCCCCCTTGTCCGGTTCGGGGGGCGCAGCCCGTGCCAGTTGTCCGGTCAGATAAGTCCGCCCCGCGTCGGTCAACGCATAATGAGCACCTCGGCCAACCGGCTTGATCCCGGCCACTGCCTGCAACAGATGCTTCAACTCGCGGCCATGCCGACTCTCAAGGGAGCAGCCCTTTCCGTTCTGGCTATCGAGCAACCGTGCACACAAATCCTGTACTCGCATCTCATCAAACAGCGACATCCTCACCTCTCCATGTAGCTTCATATGACGAAGTAGAGGTGATTTTCCCTGTCATTACCGTGACCGGCTTCGCAAGCGGTTCTTATCAGCCCCGCCATGCATGGCCCGTACTGGTAAACACGCTACAAAGGGCGCAAGCTGGTTTGATATAGAGATACGCTGCGCTCTTCGCGGCACGACAACGCGATACCCGCTTTCACAAGGGCTTGCCATGACCGACGCCACAGACCCATCGCCATCCTCTTCCTGGCATCTTTCGGATATCCGCGAGCTGGCGCACCTGCTGACTCTGACGCTGCCCGCCGCGGTAGAGATCACCGAAGCGGTACATCAGGCGGTACTGAGCGGTATGGGGCTCACGGGACGGGATGAGGGAAAAACAGGCGGGATCACCGGGCTGGTCTACAAGGGGGTACATGGCACCGCCAACACCCTAAGCAGCGGCATCAACCATCTGCTCAGCCGCCTGCCAGCCACACCGCCGCCCCACCAGATCCCCGAAACCCCGAAACGTGCGGCCCTGATCGCCACGCTCAACGGCGTGTTGGGGGACAAGCTGGTCGAACACCATAATGCTCTCGCCACCCCCATGACCTTGCGCTATCAGGGCAAGCCCCTCGATTGGCAGGCGATACCGGAGGATCTACCCCGCGAGGGACGGGTGCTGCTGATGATCCATGGCCTCTGCATGAACGATCTGCAGTGGCAGACCGAGCATCAAGGCAAGCCGGTCAATCACGGGGAGCAACTTGCCAACGCGCTTGGCTATCAGCCTCTTTACCTGCGCTACAACTCGGGCCTGCCCATCGCACAAAACGGGCAGCAACTGGCCCTGTTGCTGGAACAGTTGCGCGCCCACTGGTCGGGAGACCTCAAAGAGATAACGATAATGGGCTACAGCATGGGAGGCCTGGTTGCCCGCAGCGCCTGCCACCATGCCGGCGTGGCCGGGCTCACCTGGCCTGCGCACCTTGCCAACCTGATCTTTCTCGGCACACCACACCACGGCGCGCCGCTCGAACATGCCGGTCACTGGCTGGAGCAGTTGCTGCCCGCTACCGCCTACAGCGAGCCCTTCGTCAGGCTGGCGCGGCTGCGCAGTGCTGGCATCAAGGATCTGCGCCACGGCAAGGTGATCGATGAAGTGGCCCAACCCGACCCCGCCGTGCCCTTGCGCGACCCTCGCGTCCCACTCCCCTTGCCCGGCGGCGTCAACTGTTATGCCATCGCCGCGACCACTGTCGCCAAGCGCAGCCTGCTGGCCGACCGGCTGATTGGCGATGGACTGGTGCCGCTACGCAGCGCCCTCGGTCAGCACAACGAAGCGCGCCATCAGCTGGCTTTTCTTCCTGCCCATACCCTGATTGTCTATCGTACCAGCCATATGGCCCTGCTCGCCAACCCGCAAGTGGGCCAGCAACTGCTGCGTTGGCTTAGCCCCTTGCAGTTATAGCGAACTGGCTATTAAAGCAACAGAGTGCTGGTTCACAAAGGAGCCCTGTGGCACTCTGGGACGTCAAAGGGAAGACCCACACTGACACCTCATGTGTCCCCACTGCAAAGGAGCGCCACCGATGGCCAAAGCAAGCAAGAAAGAGATCAAGAAGAAGATCGCCGCTCGTCTTGAGAAAATTGCCAAGCATGAAGGCAAGATCAAGAAGCTGAAGAAGGCCCTGAAGTAGGGCCCATCGCATAAGAGAAACCGCCAAAAGGCGGTTTTTTCATCCCCCTTTCGCCCCTTTACCATCGTTTTGATACCAATGGCCTTGATGTAAACGCCTCAAGCGCACCTCAGCAGAACAACCCGACTGAAGCCACGCACGTTCTCACCGCTGATATTTGGTCTAACAGCGCCAATCGGGCGCCGCGCGTGCCCATGCCAGCAACTACCTTCAACGGAGTGTTTGATATGAGCCAGCAGTGGAGCGCCATATGTACTCTTACACCCTCACCTTCAAGGAAGATGTCGATCGCCTGACCGCCCCCGAGCAGGAAATCACCTTGCAGAGCCCCGCTCAGGCGGGGGATTTTATTATCCTCTCCGACTGCAGCCGCCATCAGGTGATGTTTGTCACCCACCGCGCCCACTACAGTAGCCTCTATCTCGATAAAGGGGTCAGGGTGCCGCAGAGTTAGTGGCTATCGCCTTCAATTGATGGGGCTGAGTGAAATATTCATGCTGTTGACATAATAATCATCGCATCATGTCAATGTTCCTTTCTCGCTATCACGATATATCTGAGGAAGCGCGATGAAAAAATACAACATTGTCTTATATCAAATTCAATTTATTTAGCCACGAAAAAGCAAATCATACCTCACAAAAACGAACCACCATCACTCAATATCATTGACCACATCCTTGGTCCGTTATAACAATTACTTTGCTGAACATATTTATTCGCAAGCCATTATTAGTGATGGAGTTATCACAATGAATAAAGTTATCTTACCCATAGCATTAATTACCTGTGCCACGCTCGCTCACGCAGAGTCCAGCACTATTATCAACGGTCTGGATTTTGGTCCATTAGCTCAGTTGGCTGGCACATGGAAAAGCACCGATGCTGGTGGTGTAGATGTAGCACCCGGCCAGGAGGGTAGCAAAGTTGGCAAAGGGGGGCCGGCAGTGGAACCCTTTTACGAAGTCATTACTTTTGAACCGGCTGCCGATGCTAAAAATGCCAGCGAACAATATCTGGTAGCCATGTATTACAAGCAGGAAGTATTCAGAAAAAGTGATAATGGGAAATTTCATGACCAACGCGGTTATCTGATTTATGACAAGAACAATCAGCTTGTTTACAACTCATACTGTATACCTCGTGCAGTCTGTGTGGTCACTGAAGGCAAAGCGGGTAACAAAATCGAGTTCAAGACGGGCAAGCGTGGTATTGCGGAAAGCAATTATATGACCATTAATGATTCCACCACGGATTTCTCGATGACTCTGGACTTCTCAGAGAAAGATCTCCTCAAATACAGTCAAACCACCAACCTGATGGTGTATGGCAAGCCATTCACACACTCCGATAGTGCATCCCTGACCAGAACCAATTGATGTTTCATAGCCAAGGTATTCATTACCTTGGCTTTTTTATATTCGTCGATAGTCTATCCTGATGGCATCCCTATCCCACTCGGGATTGAGCACACCGGCATACCAGAGTGTCAGAATGACATCCATCTGATTGTTATGCTTAACAACCTTGCCGCTCTTACAGGCCGAGATCACCTCCAGCCATAACTGCTCGGGATTAATCGGTTTGGTAATATCCTTGTGTGACAATAAATCAATGGCAGCCAACACATATGCTCTGGTTTTGGTCGCAGCTACATAATGAACTGGCATGATGCAACTGATACAACCAAGACTGCAAAGAGTCAAAAAAGTTACCTTTGGATTATTTTTGAATTTTCCTGTACTGATATCACAACCAAATGCTTCAGCAATAGCCATATCCCAGGCGGTGGCATGCCCATAATTATTCTGCACCATCAGATGAACAGCTCTCAGCGCTGCACCACCATATTTACCATAGATAATCATCACTAATCCCTCCGTTTGCCCCATAGTAAGGCCGAACAGGCGAGATAAGCTAAAATAAATATCAATCACGATCATCGATTTTTTCCATTGATAACAAATCCATTTTTAGCTGAATTAAATATTGATCCATGTCAATGTTATATCTTTATCTACCGAAAGGCTGACTGGTCGATGTCAGCCTTCCAATATCATTCATCAACATCCATTTTCGTGTATAAACGGGTTCACCCAGCCTAGAGCACCTCTATTTTTACTTTGATAATCCCGTCGCTAATATTGCCGATGGTGCTAAAGGCAGATTTGGAGAGATCGATAATACGCCCTTTTTTAAAGGCGCCACGGTCATTGACCTTGACCACTACGCTCTTGCCGTTGGCGAGGTTGGTGACCCGCACCATGGTGCCAAAGGGCAATTCCATATGGGCGGCGCTATTGAGGTTGTTGCGATAGAGCTCGCCGCTGGCGGTCTTTTTGCCATGATAACGGTCGGCATAATAGCTGGCGTAACCGGTTTCGCTATAGCCGCGCCAGCTGCCGCCGTGACTCTCGTCATAACGGCTGCTACAGGCCACCAACAGCAGGCAAAGAGATAACAGCAGCCCTTTCTGGATATGTTGCACCTTTCCCCTCTCCTCTCTTCTTCTTTTCGCTATGCGCAATTTTTCTTCTTCGATACGGCAGGTGACGCTGGCGACACGTTTGCAGGCGGGAGCTCTCACCTTGCCATAGCTCCAAGGCACTCACCATGTTACTCGCCTTGTTGTCAGGCAGCAGCGACCGTACCGCTACTTTGCCATATTTTTCCAATAAAAAGGGAGGCAAATGCCTCCCTTTCAACAAGTTACCGGTCATCCCGTGTCGGATGGGCCAGAGACTTCTCAGGCAATCAGCTTGTCGTCGGCAAAACCGAAGCCGCGCAGACCCACCACATGCACGTGCTCGTGCTTGCCCTGCACCTTGCGGATGAGCTTGTAGGTGGTGCCCTTTTCGGGACTGATGTTCTCGGGCGCCGCGATAAGCAGCTGCATATCCTGACGCTCGCACAGTTCGAACAGGGTGGCGATGGATTTGCCATCCAGACGGGCCGCTTCGTCGAGGAACAGCAGACGGCAGGGGGCGATATCCTTGCCGCGCAGACGGCGGGACTCCTCCTCCCAGCTGATCAGCACCATCAGCAGGATGGCCTGACCGGTACCGATCGCCTCACCGGTAGAGAGCGCACCGCTCTCGGCACGCAGCCAGCCATCGGCCCCGCGCTGCACCTCGATCTCCAGCTCCAGATAGTTGCGATAGTCGAGCAGCACGTCGCCCATCACCTGATAGCTGCGATCCCCCTGCTCGATCTGCGGGTTCAGGCGCTGGAACAGCTTGGCCATCGCCTCGGAGAAGCTGAGCTCCTTGTCGGCGAACAGATCGTTGTGCATGGCGGTTTGATCGGCCAGCGCCGTCAGCAGACGGGTGTGAGCCTCGCGGATATTGACGTTGAGGCGCACCCCGCGCACCAGACCGAAGGCGATGTTCTGCAAGCCCTGGTTGAGCACCCGGATGCGGTTCTGCTCGCGGCGGATGATGTTGGTGATCTTGGCCGCCACCTCGTGGGAGGAGAGCGACAGATGGGTTTCCCGCTGCTTGAGCTCGTCAGCCAGACGAGCCAGCTCGATCTCCATCTCCTCAATCGCTTCGACCGGATCATCGGAGCGGATGATGTCGTTGCGGATGCGATCTTTGAGGTAACGGTAGACCTGCACGTAGAAGGCGACCTTCTGCTCGGTGCTGCGGCTGCCCTCAGAGAGACGCAGCGCATCGCGCAGAGCCTCGTCATGGGCCACCGCCACCCGCAGGGCGCCGAGGGCCTTGTCCGACATGGAGCGCAGCTCGTCGCTGTCAAGGTACGCCAGCTCGCGTTTGTTGAGGCGCTTCTCGACGTCGGTCTCCCGCGCCAGTCGCACCACCCGCGACCAGCTCGCCTTGTGACCCACCAGAGATTTACGGGCGCTGTAGTAATCCTTGCCTTCCAGCTTGAGACGGCCACCGAGGGATTCGATCTCGCGCTTGGTGACCTGCAACTGGGCCTCGGCGCTGGTGCGACGGGAACGGGTGCGGATCAGCAGCTCTTCAATCTCTTTCTTGTGGGCACGCGCCTTCTCTTCCATATCGTCAGAGAGAGTCAGCCCCATGGCCGCCAGCTCCTGCTCGAACTCGGTCAGGGTCTGGCGCTTGGCCTCGACGCTGGAGTTGAGGGCGGTGCGCAGCTGCAGCGCCTCGGTGTGGCGCTGGGCAATCTGCTTGTGCTGCTCGCCAGCGGTGCGGGCCGCCAGCTCGGCCGCTTTCAGCTTCTCTTTGAGTCGCTCGCTCATCTCGGAGGCCTTGCCCAGCAGGTCTTGTGCATCCTGATAGGCAAAGTGCGGCAGACGGGCCACCAGCTGATCGAGGGCGTAGCAACGGCGCTTCTGCTCGGCCAGCAGGTCGCTCACCTCATCATAGGCAGCCTGCAGCGCGGCCAGATCCTGCGGATCCTGACGCAGCACCTGCACCATGGTTTCCAGCTTCTCGAGCGCCTTGCCGTGCTTGGCGATAAAGGCTTCGGCCTGTTTCAGGGCTTCCACGTCGGCATGAGCCGCCTCGAGGCGGGCCGCCAGATCAGTCTCGGCAAACAGGTGGGCAAAGGGCAGCATGCCCTGCACCAGCTGGATATGGCGGGTCAGCTGTGCGGCCGCAGCTTTAGCTTCAGCCAGCTGCTTGTCGCACTCACCGATGGCTCCTTGCAGCGCGCGCAGCTCGGCCTGCTTGGCCTGCACTTCGGCTTCGGGGTCGGGGCGGAAGGCGATATCCAGATGCTGGCCAATAAAGTCGCGGAAGTGACCGTAGAGACGGTGATACTTCTGCTGCTCGAAGGCGGCCTTGGCGTAACCCTCGATGAGGCCCTCACGCTCAAGGTCGAGCTGCTCGATCCGTTTTTCCCGGGCGGCGCGACCAAACAGCGGCAGCTCGGGGTAGCGGGAGAAGCGCACCTGACGCTTGCTGGTGCGCACCAGCACGGCGTCCCCCAGCTCGTCCGCTTCCACCAGATCCTCGTCAAAGGAGTCGGGGTTGCCCTGGATGAGGTAGATATCTTCCGGGCAATCTTCCAGCTTTTTCAGCCGCTCGATGGCACCCTCAAGGTCGAGCACCACCAGAGCGCTGCGAGCCGGGCCATAGAGCGCCGAGTAGTAAGGGGCATCATCGATGGAGATGTCGTCGTAGACATCGGAGAGCAGCACGCCCCCCACCTGCTCGGCAATGCGAGCCAAGCGCGGATCCGCCTCGCCTGCCCCCAGCTGCAGATTGCGAATTTGCAGCTCCAGCGCCTGTTTCTGCGCCGCGATGCGGTTGCTCTCCTGCTCGAACTCGCGTTCCTTGTCGAGCACTGTCTGCATGCCAGCCGAAAGCTCTTCAGCGGTGGCGAGCGGCAGGCCGCTCTGCTCGCGCAGCTGCTCGAGCTTCTCGAACGATTTCAGCCAGCGCGGCGCCAGCTTGGTCAGCTCCGCAATATCACGGCCCAGCTGGGTGCCCTGATGCTCGAGGCTGGCGCGGCGCTGATTCACCTCCGCCTGCTGCTCGGAGAGCTCCTCCTGACGGGTACGTTGGGCTTCGAGGAAGATCTCCAGCTCATCGCTGCTGGCAATAAGCTGGCCAGAGGCCTGCTGCAGCTCGTCACGCAACTTGAAGAGACTCTTCTGGCTTTCGCTCTCTTTCTCGAGGCGAGCCAGCGCAGCGCGCAGCCCCTGCCCCTGGGCAATGCGAGCCTTGTCTTCAATGTGACGCTTGAGCAGCGCCTGCGCGGTAGGCCAGGCGGCCTCGCGCACTGTTTCCGGAGCGATGCTCAAGAGTAGCGCCAGCGCCGCTTCGTGCTCGGCCACCGCCGCCTTGGCCAGTGCCAGCTGTTGCTCGGCCCCCAGCACCCGACTGGTGAGGCTCTGCTCGGCTGCGCGGAACTGGTGCAGGGTGTCGCTCGCCTGTTCGGCGGTCAGCCCCTGCAGCTCGCACTGCTCGCGGGCAGCATCGAGGGCCTGCACCGCCTGACGGTACTGGATGGCGCGGGTCTGCTGGATATCGAGCGCCTGCTGGTAGTCGGCCAGCTGGGTCTTGAGGCTGTCGACTTCTGCCTGCGCCAGCTCCTTGCGCTCTTCCACCTCCAGCAGCTGGCCGTGGATCTCTTCCACTACCGCCTGCTGCTGTTCGAGTTTGTCAGAGAGATCCGCCAGATCGGCGCGATACATCTCGATCTTCTTCTGCAAGCTGACAGCCGCCATCACCTTGGCCAGATGCTCGGAGGCAGACTCCAGCTCGTCGGTCAGCAGTTTCTCACGGTTGGTGAGCTGCTCCACCTCATCGGCCAGATAGATGGCGCGCTGTTTCTCTTCGGCCAGAATGCGGCGCTTGTCGGCCAGCTCCTGGCGCGCCTTGAGGGCCAGCTCGGAGAGGCGGCTCTTCTCGGCGGCATTGCGCACATAGTCGGCAGCCACATAGTGGGTGGTCTCGGTGATCAGGTTCTTGAACAGATCCCGCTGACCTTGCGTCTCCTTGATGGCCTCCAGCGTGCGGCGGTTTTCATAGATGGCCGCCTCCATGTCAGCAAACGCCTTGCGCACCCCGGAGTTCTCCGGCAGCAGGTATTCGCGCAGGGAACGGCTGATGGACGAGGAGATGCCGCCGTAGAGGGAGGCTTCGATCAGGCGATAGAACTTGCCGCGATCTTTTTGATCACGCAGCTTCTTCGGGGTGATGCCGAACTCGAACATGAAATTGTGATAGTCGGTCACCGTATTGAATTTGGCGACTTTCAGCGCCCCCAGCTCGGCGGCCGCCCCTTTCAGATCGGTAAAGGCGCGTACCCGCCCCTTGCCGCCATCGAGCTTCTCCAGTAGCAGATCGGTCGGTGCCAGATTCTCCGGCACATCCACCAGCGCAAACGGGGTGATGTTGACCTTGTTGTCACGGTTGGCCACCTGTTCGAGATGGACGCCGACCCAGATCCGCTGTTCGCGGCTGTTCATCACTTCCAGCAGGGAATAGCAGTGGCCGCGCTGCAGCTTGCCGTAAAGCCCCTTGTCACGGGAGGCGCTGCTCGATCCCGCTTCTGTGGTATTGCGGAAGTGAAGCAGTGACTGGTCGGGGATGAGCGCCGCGATAAAGGCCGCCATGGTGGTGGACTTGCCCGCGCCGTTGCCGCCGGAAAGAGTGGTGACCAGCTGGTCGAGATCGAAGGTCCGGGCAAAGAAGCCGTTCCAGTTGACCATGGTCAGGGATTTGAACTTGCCTCGCACCGGTTATACCTCCAGATCCAGTTGTTCTTCATCGAGATCCGCCTCGATGTCATCAAAGAGCGAGTCGCTGCTCGGCATTTCGTCGTCGTGGAAGATGGCTTCACCCTCCTGGATCATCCGCAGTTGAACGGCACGCGGATCTTCATCGGAGCGCACGTCGGCGGCGAAACGGAATACCGATTCGTTGACCCGGAATTTATCCCCGTTACCAAGGGCGGTGATCATGCCAAGACGGCGCAAACGGCGCATGGAGGTACGGATCTTTTCGAGCAGCTTCTTCTTGTCGAGATCGGTACCGCCGGAGCGGCTGTTGACCATCCGCAGCAGCTGCTTCTCGTCGGCGAGGCTCAGCACCTCTTCTTGCAGCTCGGCCATGGCGAATACCCCTTCCGAGGCCAGACGATCCGGGCTCAGGTAGAGGTAGCAGAGCACCTTGCCCACCAGCATATCGAGCTCGGAGAGCACAGTCGTGCCGATGTCGGAGCTCGGGCGCGGGCGCAGGTAGAAGAAGCCTTCCGGCGCCTTGATCAGCTCCACCTGATAGCGGCCGTAGAAGATCTCCAGCTCGCTGTGATATTCGACCAGCGCCGAATGCTGCTCGAACTCGTCGGCACTGATGTGACGGCCGGAGCGCAAGGCGGTGTCGATGCGCGGAAACAAGGGGTTGGCAATCGCCTCTGCAAGGCGCAGCGGCAAGGGAAACTCAGAATTGATCAATGACATAGGCCTGAACCTTGGATCCAGCTTGGTTAATGGGTTTCCATGCGGGTTGGCGATGCAGTTCGCGCTCGCCGCTGGCATGGCCCAGGCGCACGGCCTGGTCGATCAGAAGACGCGCCACATCGAAGTGGGCATGAGCCGGATAGTCCAGCAGATATTCCCGCAGCACATCTGCCAGATCCAGCTGCTGGCCCTGCTCGGGGTAGCGGGCCAGATAGCGTTCGATGCGCTCGGCCAGCTCCTGGTTGATATCCACCATCTCGACGTACTCCATCTCGAGTGGCACCTCACCGGTCACCTCCTCGTCGTGGATGGCGATGGTTTCGTCGCGCAGCTCCAGCAGACGGGGCTCTTCGGCCACCCGCAGCTGCCAGTTGTGCTGCTCGAAATTGCGGATGGACTCGCGCAGCCGCTGGCTGAAGGCACGGTTCTTGTCCATGTCGATGGCGTTGCGGATAAATTTGTGGACGTGTCTATCGTAGCGGGACCAGAGCTCGATGCACTGCTGACCCCAGCTGGTGATGACGTCAAGGCGCCCTTGCAAGGCGTGAGTCAGCTCCTCGACGTGGAACAGATCGTCGCGCCCCTGCGCTGCTTCCTGAATATTGAGCAGCCCCGCCTGCAGGCGGTGACCGGCAGCATCCAGGGTATCTTGCAGCTCGCGCAGGGTCTGGCCGGTCTCGTGCAGCAGCTTTTCGCAGCTGTGAATGGCATCGACCCAGTTCTGGGTCAGCAGGGCCGCGATTTCGCTTTTGACCTGATTCTGCTGCTCATCCATGGCGCGCTGGGTGAGATCGATGCGCCCCAGGGTCTCTTCCAGCGAGAAGGTGAGGCGCGGCAGCACCTCGGCATCCCACTGCTCGCGGGTGTTGGTCTCGAGCGCCGCCTTGCGGGCGGTGTCGAGCTCGGCAGCCAGGTGCTCGAGCAGAATGGAGAGCTTGATGGAGTCAACCTGACGCTGATCCATAAAGAAGTCGACGATGCTCACTCCCAGGCGTGACAGGCGGTAGAGGCTCTCCCCCGCCACCATGTCGGTGTTGAAACGCGACAGCAGTTGCTGGCGAATGAGATCGTTGATGGCGTTGTTGGCGCGACCGGTGAGGGTCTCGTCCATCTGGCCGAAAGCGCTGCTGACATAGCCAAAGGCATCGTGCAGCGCAGCTTCCGACAGGTCCGACTCATCTTCGGACAGGGTCTTGATTGCAATCAGAAAGGCCAGCCGGTCGGTTGGCAGGCTCAACGCCAACCCCTCCTGCCTGACCCATCCCACCATTTCGGGCAGGGTACGGGATGTACTCATCATGATGTTGTCATCTCGTTGTTGTATTGGGCGCAAAATCGTGCGCGCGGCTACATCCGGTAGCATCGAAAACATGGTCCACATCGAAGTGAACCGCGAGCAATCAGCTGGCCGGCTTCTGGGCCATCACATGGATATAGCGACCGAGGGAGACAAAAGGCTCCTGACGACAATATTGCTGCTCCATGGCCAGCAGATCGTCGAACTTCTCCACCTGATCCTGCTTGTGACGCATATAGTCGTGGATCACCCGCACCCCGGTCTTGCCGATGATGCGCAGCCCCCCGCGACCAATCCAGTCATAGACCTGCTCCGGCAGCTGGGGATTGGTGGGCGTAAGCGCAGTCTGGCGCTTCTTGCGAAGACCCAGGCGCACATAGTCAAAATTGCCCACCACCAGACTCTGGAACAACAAGCCATGACGGTTGTAGAAAAGCAGCGACAGTATGCCCCCGGCATTGACGAAAGGGAACAGACCCAGCAAGGTCTGGCGCGGCTCGGCGAGCCACTCCAGTACCGCATGGCAGAGCACCAGATCAAAGGTACCGGTCACGTGTTGCTTCAGATCCTGAATGGGGCAATGGATGAGACGAATTTTGTCTTCCAGTCCCTTCTCGGCGATCTGGCTGCGGGCCAGTTCCAGCATTTCTGCTGACAGATCGCACAGCTCCACCTGATGGCCCATGGCCGCCAGCTTCTGGGCAAAATAGCCAAAACCGCCCCCCGCATCGAGGATGCGCAGCGGTCGGTTGCCAAGGCGGGCCAGGCAGGCTTCGATGTCGCTCCAGACAATGGTGGTGCGGATGCGCCCCTTGGTGGAGTCGTAAATGTTGCGGGCGAACTTGTCGGCGCGCCCGTCAAAACTCTGATCGTGCTTCAAGGAGAAACTCAACATTAGCGCCACAGGGTTGTGGCCATCCCAAAAAAGAGAGGTATTCTGTCACATCCCGAATTTGCTGAAAACTCAAGGAAGTGTCTGTCGTGTTTGTGCTCAAAAAGTGGCTGGGTCAGCTGTTGATGCCGCTCCCCTTCTCCCTCTCCCTGCTGCTGGTCGCCCTGCTGCTGCTCTGGTTCACCCGATTTCAGAAAACCGGCAAGCTGCTGGCCACCCTCTCGCTGCTCATTGTGGCGCTGATGGGAATGCGACCGATGAGCTATGAGCTGGCTCGCGGGCTGGAGCAGACCTACCCGCCGTTCGAGGTGAGCCAGCATCCCAACATCGATGCCATCGTGGTGCTCGGCAATGGCCATATCAGCGACCCGGCGGTGCCGATGCGCAGTTGGCAGAACAATATTGCCCTAGCCCGCACTCTCGAAGGGGTTCGCCTCGCCCAGGCCTATCCCGACGCCGAGCTGGTTTTCTCCGGCTATGTGTCGGGGGATCCCCTCTCCAATGCCGAGGTCAATGCCCGGATGGCCGAGAGTCTCGGCATTCCCCGCGCGCGGATGACGTTGTTTGAAAACAACAAAGACACTCATGATGAGGCGGTCAGTATCAGCCGCCATCTGAAAGGAAAAGAGGTAGCGCTGGTCAGTTCTGCCACTCACCTGCCACGCGCCATGGCCCTCTATCAGGGTCAGGGACTCAATGCCGTGCCGGCCCCCACCGATTACACCGCCAAGCAGAGCCAGGTACCCCAGCCCCTCTACAGTTATTTACCCAAAGGGCGTTATCTGATGTATTCCGAAGCTGCCATCCACGAATGGATTGGGGTATGGTGGGCTCGCTTGCGGGGGCAGGTTAACGAATGAGCGATCAAGCGTTTCATTCCTGATTTGGATCAGGAAAGCGAAAAAAAATTACGTCATTTGCCGCCGGGTCAGCTATCTTGGGCTCGGTTCAATTCATATAATGTCGCGCAATCAAATGCCTAGGAGATATACAAGATGAGACAGCACCTGGTAATGGGTAACTGGAAACTGAACGGCACCAAAGCTTCTGTAGAAGCTCTGATCAAAGGACTGACCCCGGCTGCTGCCGCTCATCCTTCTGTGCAAGTCGCCGTCTGCCCGCCGGTTATCTTTTTGGGTCTGGTTGAGCAACTGACCGCTGGCAGCAAGATTGCCTACGGTGCCCAGAACGCTGACGTTCACGAGTCTGGTGCCTTCACCGGCGAAAACGCCCCCTCCATGCTGAAAGCCTTTGGTTGCACCTACTCTCTGGTCGGCCACAGCGAGCGTCGTACCCTGCACGCAGAGACTGACGACGTGGTTGCTGCCAAGTACGAAGCGATCCAGAAAGGCGGCCTGATCCCGGTTCTGTGCATCGGTGAAACTCTGGAGCAGTTCGAAGCCGGCGTGACCAGGAACGTGGTTGAGACCCAGCTGAAAGCCGTTATCGACCGTTGCGGCATCGCCTCCTTCAACAACGCCGTTATCGCTTACGAGCCGGTATGGGCCATCGGTACTGGCAAGACTGCCACTCCGGAGATCGCTCAGTCCGTTCACGCTCACATCCGTCAGTACCTGGCCGGTTTTGATGCCGCCGTTGCTGCCAAAGTACAGATCCTGTACGGCGGTTCCGTCACTGGCGCCACTGCAGCCGACCTGTTCGGTCAGCCGGACATCGACGGTGGCCTGGTCGGTGGTGCGTCCCTGAAAGTGGACGACTTCTCCCAGATCATCGCTGGCGCTGCCAAGTAATCGCTGATTACGGCAAAGAGAGGGGCTCGTCCCCTCTCTTGTATCGCTTTTCCTATGGTGGCCCCGCATCCCATATGAAAGCCGATATAGTAAAAGTGGCTTGTCTATTTAAACATTCGTATTTGACAACTCAGATCCAGAGGCACTCATGACCAAACAAATCAAACGTATTGGTGTTTTGACCAGTGGTGGTGACGCACCGGGTATGAACGCAGCCATTCGCGCCGTGGTTCGCGCCGGTTTGCATCATGGCCTGGAAGTTTACGGTATTTATGATGGCTACCTCGGTCTGCACCAGGATCGTATCGTCAAGCTGGAGCGTCACAGCGTCTCCGACGTGGTGAATCGTGGTGGTACTTTCCTCGGCTCCGCCCGTTTCCCTGCCTTCAAAGACCCCGCAGTGCGCGCCGAAGCGATCGAAAACCTGAAAAAGCACGGTATCGATGCGCTGGTCGTCATCGGTGGTGACGGCTCCTACATGGGTGCCAAGAAGCTGACCGAAGAGGGTTTCCCCTGCATCGGCCTGCCGGGCACCATCGACAACGATATCGCCGGTACCGACTTCACCATCGGCTTTGATACTGCCCTGAACGTGGTAGTTGACGCCATCGACCGCCTGCGCGACACCTGCAGCTCCCACCACCGTATCTCCGTGGTCGAGATCATGGGCCGCCACTGTGGCGATCTGGCCATGTCCGCCGCCGTTGCCGGTGGTGCCGAATATGTGATCGTACCGGAAGTGGCCTTCGATAAAGAGAAGCTGCTCAAGCAGATCAAGGAAGGCGAAGCCAAAGGCAAGAAGCACGCCATCATCACCATCTGCGAGCACGTTACCGACGTGAACGCACTGGCCAAGGACATCGAAGCCCTGACCGGTCGTGAAACCCGCGCCACCATCCTGGGCCACATCCAGCGTGGCGGTGCCCCGACTGCCCGTGACCGCATCATGTCCAGCCGTATGGGTGCTTACGCCGTTGAGCAGCTGCTGGCTGGTCACGGTGGTCGCTGCGTCGGTATCCAGCGCAACGAGCTGGTCCACCACGACATCATCGACTGCATCGAGAACATGAAGCGTCCGTTCGATCAGGAGCTTTACAACCTCTCCACCACCCTGTTCTAAGCCTCGCGGCTTTTTACCGGCTGTTGATGACAAAAACCCTCCATCGGAGGGTTTTTTTATATCTTGCAAAAACGGGGGCATCGGCACGCTGTGTGGCCCTCACCATACGGGTTGCCTGATTACCAACCCTTGCGCCATCTGACTGATCACCAGCCTTCCTCTCCTCACAGCAACCGGCATCAGCCTACGAACAGAGTTCCGGTATCGTCGTGGATGTTTTATCACTGCGAACCGAATTGCGTTGACCTGCGCTCTGTCGCCCCTGAAACCAACTTGTTCAGCCTCCTCGTCATACGCCGCTTTTTATATCTCAATCTTGTAGAAGGGATTCAGATATCTTACCCAACCATGCTCCGGCGCAGCTCTCGTATTGCAATCACATGACTCACGCAGGTGCATCGCCCACACAAATCGCTGCTCGCGCCCAGCCCAGCCCAGCCCAGCCCAGCCAGAGAGTATGCCTCTGCCCTATTGCGCACCTCACTCTTGCTGCGGCCATGTCTATTCCGAGGCCGACGGGAAAATTGGCGGTGATAAAACAGCCAGCTGCTACTCTGTCCCCCCCCGATGCACGGCTCTCCTCCCTATGACCCCAGTGTATTGCTGTAAAAATGCGAAGACTCCGGACTGATAAAGTGATGGTACGACAAGGGCTGGCGACCAGATTGTCTCCATAGACTTCTTTTGGATGGGCTATCTACGTCAGGAATCGTCAAAGCATGGCCTTACACACTTTTTATGGCTTCAATGACACTATCACGAGGGTGAAAACTTATAAAAAGCCACTAAGGCTCCATACAAAACCCATAATCAAGCCAACCAGCAGCTCACCAACCAATTGAATTTAAATGAAATAATCATAAAAACAGAATCTTGAATGCTAACCCCGCCAGATGAGGTGATAAAATCAGCTCAATATGACAAAAACAGCCATCTCAACCAACCAAAAACATAAAGTGGCCATTTTATCAATTTACACCTTGTTTTACCCCCTTGTTATGGTATCTTGACTACATCAACCAACAACTTAGGGAGAGAAAAATGAAAGAGTTTGTCGTTACTGCCGTTTTCACGGTGTTTTTCACCCTGGTTGCTGTCTCTCTGCCCTCACTGTCACAGTTCTGAGCCGGATAGAGAGGCATCAATCCGGACCGACCCTCTTTGCCATGTCTGTTTAATCGCCACCAACTGGCGCTTTTCAGCAATAATGCCGAGATGGTCAACATAGATATGATTTCATCACGTTGACGCTGTTTCTTTCGCCACAAGGGTGTAACCAGGATGGTTTAACCATATGGCCTGATGGAGTAGAACCAGCAGCAGATCATATCCGAGGGGAGCAAGGCTCCCCTTTTTGTTACCCGTCGTTTGACAATCCCCTACCCCGGCATCTACAACAGGCCGGTTGACGCCATAGGCACATGCCCACAACTGATGTTTTCCCCTCCTGTACTCTCCATTCAACACAGCTAAATCCGTCAGCAATCTCTTGTGCACACCTTTGCTCTGATACTTGTCCGGCAGATATAAAAAAGCCCCCGCCATCATGGCAGGGGCTCGCGTTACCCAGTGTCAGCTTAGGGCTGTTATATCTCAGTCCAGCTCAAAGCAATTATGCCTTGTTCCAGCGCTGCGGGTCATATTCCGGGCTGAAGCGATCAACAATGACAGCACAGGCCGCATCGCCGGTGATATTGAGGGAGGTGCGGATCATGTCGAACAGACGATCCAGCGCGAACAGCAGCGGCAACCCTTCAATGGGGATCCCGGCCGCCAGCAGCACGGCAACCACCAGGAAGCTTGGGCCTGGCACACCGGCCTGGCCGATCGCCCCCAGAGTGGAGGTCACAATGATGGCCGCCCAGGCACCGACGCTCAGATCTATGTTGTAAACCTGCGCGAAGAAGATAGCGACCAGACCGTAATAGATGGCGTTGCCGCTCATGTTGATGGTGGCACCCAGCGGCAACACGAAGGAAGCGGTCGCGTTGGTCACTTTCAGATCATGCTCGCAGGTCTCCATATTGACCGGCAGGGTCGCCATGGAAGAGGCGGTGGAGAAGGCAACGATCTGCGGCTTCTTCATGGCAGAGAGGTACTTCATTACCGGCGTGTTGGAGAACATCATCACCAGCAGCGGGTAGACCACAAAGCCGAAGATGAGGATGGCAGCCACATAGACCACGAACAGCTTGAGTACCAGGGTCAGCACATCGAAGCCATAGGTACCGATGGCTTCCGCCATCAGACCGAACACCCCGAGCGGCGCGATGATCATCACCTTGTTGATCATCCAGACGAAGGCATCCACCAGGGTATTGAGCCCATCGACCAGCGGCTTGGCTCGCTCGCGTGGCTGTTTGGCCAGCGCAATGCCAAGGAACATGCAGAACACCAGGATCTGCAGGATGTTCGCTTCGTTGAGGGAGTTGAAGACGTTGGTGGGGATCATGCCAAGCAGGGTGGCGACTGCATCCGGCAACGCCCCTTTATCGGCGTAGTCACCACCAAACATGGAGGCGACGGAAGCGAAATCGACCCCGACACCCGGTTTGAAGATCTGCCCCATTACCAGCGCCAGCAACACGGCCAACGCTGAGGTCACGAGGAAGAAGGCCAGCGTAGCCGCACCGATCTTGCCCGCAGCCGGGCTGGCGCCCAGATTGGCGGCGCCGGAGAGGATGGCAACCGCCACCAGCGGGATCACCAGCATCTTGATCAGCTGGATAAACAGGGTACCGAGCGGTGCAAACACGGTGGCTTGTTCACCCATGAACGCGCCGACCACTGCGCCCAGTACCATGGCGACCACAACCTGGAAGCCGATGTTTTTAATGAGTCCTTTAGTTAACACAATATGTTCCTTTATGTAGCAAAATTCACACTTTTCCCAGTGCAATTAACCAAACAGGGGAATGAGCGGCTGCCCATTCCCCTGTTTGCGCGTGTTATCTCACATTTAATTGCTGTTTTAAATCAGCAAATCATTAACCTTGGCTATTAATAAGTTTGCGAAAAAGTGAAGATTCAAAGCGGTCTCGGCGATTTTTACCTCATCCCCCATGACAACTGGCAAAAGTTTGTGCTAGTTTGGCAGCACAAACGTACACACAGGGATGTAAAGATGCTGAAAGTTAACGAGTATTTCGACGGAAATGTAAAATCCATCGGTTTCGAACAAAAAGGCGAGAAATCAACCGTCGGGGTGATGAACGCCGGTGACTACCTGTTCAACACCGCCGCCCCCGAGCGGATGACGGTGATCAAGGGCGCCCTCACCATCCAGCTGGCTGATGAAGATGAGTGGCACACCTACAGCCAGGGTGAATCCTTCCTGGTGGCCGGTCACTCCTCCTTCAAACTGGAAGTGAAAACCCCCACTGCCTACCTGTGCGAATTTCTCGACTGATCAGGCCGGTTGAAGGGGAGCAGCCCCTTCAACTTTCTTGGTCCCCCCAGCCCCATTATCTGTGTCCATGTCACAGCACCGCACATCCCCGCTTCCTATCCATGGCAAAAATCCTAGAATAAACAGACATAAACCATCACCGGATTGATGTCATGATCAGCGTGTTTGACCTGTTTTCCATCGGAATTGGCCCCTCCTCTTCCCATACCGTCGGCCCCATGCGTGCCTCCTATGCCTTCGCCCAGCAGCTCAAACTGCAAGGCCATCTGCCGCAGGTCACGCGGGTCGAAGTGGAGTGTTACGGCTCGCTGGGCCAGACCGGCAAAGGGCACGGTACCGGCAAGGCAATCATTCTGGGGTTATCGGGCTTTGAACCGGAATCGGTCGATATCGATGCGATTCCCGCCATTCTGGCTCGAGTGGAAAAGGAACAGAACCTGCCGCTGGCAGGCGAACAACCAAGCCATTTTCCCCGCACCGGTGCCATCATCTTCAACCGTCGCAAAACCCTGCCGGCCCACACCAACGGCATGACTCTGCGCGCCTTTGATAAAGAGGAAAACCTGCGCTTCAGCCAGACCTACTACTCCATCGGGGGCGGCTTCATCATTGAAGAGAGCCACTTTGCCACCGCCAAAGAAGAGGCCGCCAAGTCCGATGCCGAGCACCCAGTCCCCTACCCGTTCGACAGCGGCGCCCAACTGCTGGCCCACTGTCAGGAGAGCGGCCTCTCCATCTCGGGGCTGATCCTCGCCAATGAGCGGATATTTCGCAGCGATGAGCAGATAAAGAGCGGTCTTCGCAAAATCTGGCAGGCGATGCAGGGCTGCGTCGAGCGTGGCTGCAAAAGCGAAGGGGTGCTGCCGGGCGGCCTCAAGGTTCGGCGCCGCGCCCCGGGGCTGTTCCGCCAGCTCAGCTGCGAGACCAACTTCAACAAGGATCCGCTGATGGTGATGGAGTGGGTCGATCTCTTTGCGCTGGCGGTCAACGAGGAGAACGCCGCCGGTGGCCGGGTGGTCACCGCCCCCACCAATGGCGCTGCGGGCATCATCCCCGCCGTGCTGCACTACTACGATCGCTTCGTCCACAAGGTGGATGACGAGACGCTGATCCGCTACTTCCTCACCGCGGCTGCCATCGGCATCTTATATAAGAAGAACGCCTCCCTCTCCGGCGCCGAAGTGGGCTGTCAGGGTGAAGTTGGGGTTGCCTGCTCCATGGCGGCTGGCGCACTGACCGAACTGCTGGGGGGCAGTCCGGCCATGGTGGAGAACGCCGCCGAAATAGGCATGGAGCACAATCTCGGCCTCACCTGCGATCCCATTGGCGGGTTGGTACAGGTGCCCTGCATTGAGCGCAACGCTATGGGCGCAGTGAAAGCGATCAATGCCGCCCGCCTCGCCCTGCGCGGCACCGGCGAGCACAAGGTGTCGCTCGACAAGGTGATCAAGACCATGTGGGAGACCGGCAACGACATGAAGACCAAATACAAGGAGACGGCCCGTGGTGGCCTCGCCGTTAACATTACCGAATGTTAAAAAACGGCAAATGACTCCATTTGGTTCCGAAATGCCCGGCATCGCCGGGTATTTTTATGGGCAAACGCTTAACAAAATGGATAAGCACAAAAATAAATTTTATACTCGCGCCTCAGATTCAACAAAAATAGATCTATTTCAACTTTTTTTAGGCCTGGAGCCGTTACACTACGGTTATCTGGTTCTGTGACCTGCGCTGACAAGCGCGTTCCATGGATCTCCCAAATTTCTGTGAGTGGGCATGCCGCCCCCTTCTACCCTGAGGTAATAGTGACATGATCAGCGTTTTTGATATCTTCAAAATCGGTGTAGGCCCCTCTTCTTCCCACACTGTTGGCCCGATGAAAGCGGCCAAACAGTTTGTTGACGAGCTGCGCGCGGGCGGCAAGATCCGCGATGTAACCCGGATCAATGTCGACGTCTACGGCTCCCTCTCCTGGACTGGCAAAGGCCACCATACCGACACTGCCATCATCATGGGCCTGGCTGGCAACCTGCCGGAAAATGTCGATATCGATGCCATCCCCGAGTTTATCTCCCGTGTTGAACAGACCGAGCGCCTGCCGATCGGCCTGCACTGCCACACCGTCAGCTTCCCGCGCGACGCCATGGTATTCCACGACGAAGCCCTGCCGCTGCACGAAAACGGCATGAAGCTGACTGCCCTGATCGAAGATGAAGTGGTTTACAGCAAGACCTACTACTCCATCGGTGGTGGTTTCATCGTTGACGAAGAGAACTTCGGCAAGGCTGACAGCGGCGACATGTCCGTACGCTATCCGTTCAAGAGCGCCGCCGAGCTGGTTGCCCACTGCAGCCAGACCGGTCTCTCCATCTCTGCCCTGATGATGGAAAACGAGAAGTGCTTCAACACTCCGGAAGAGATCTACAAGAAGTTCGGCAAGATCTGGAACACCATGCGCGAAGGTATCGAGCGCGGCTGCCGTACCGAAGGCGTTCTCTCCGGCCCGCTGCGCGTACCCCGTCGTGCCGCGCCGCTCTACCGTCAGCTCAACACCAACGAGAACCTTTCGAGCGATCCGATGAACATCGTTGACTGGGTCAACATGTTCGCTCTGGCCGTGAGTGAAGAGAACGCTGCCGGTGGCCGCGTGGTCACTGCCCCGACCAACGGCGCAGCCGGTATCATCCCGGCCGTACTGGCCTACTACGACAAGTTCATCCAGCCGGTTGGCCGCGACGAATACACCCGCTTCTATCTGGCTGCCGGTGCCGTCGGCATCCTCTATAAGATGAACGCCTCCATCTCCGGCGCCGAAGTAGGCTGTCAGGGTGAAGTGGGAGTCTCCTGCTCCATGGCCGCTGCCGGTCTGACCGAGCTGATGGGCGGTAGCCCGGAGCACGTCTGCGAAGCTGCCGAGATCGGCATGGAACACAACCTGGGTCTGACCTGTGATCCGGTTGCCGGTCAGGTACAGGTGCCTTGCATCGAGCGTAACGCCATCGCAGCCATGAAAGCGGTCAACGCCTCCCGTATGGCCCTGCGTCGTACCTCCAAGCCGCGCGTCTCCCTGGACAAGGTGATCGAGACCATGTACATCACCGGCAAGGACATGGACTCCAAGTACCGTGAAACCTCCCGTGGCGGTCTGGCCATCAAGGTGATGCAGGTTGCCTGCGAATAAATAGGGGTTGCGACCCTCATCTGAACAAAGGCGGGATATCCCGCCTTTTTTATTGCCCGAATGGGATGCCGGGCACTTATACCGGCATACCGACCATTTCACTGTAGGGCGTCGCTGATATACCCCTGCTACGCCATCGCAATGCGGATTGCCTTGTCTAAATGCCTCTCTAATTACATACCTTGATTAACTATTCTCAATGCATTGAAAGAAAGGGACATTACGCACCGACATGAAACCTGTACCTGCTATCTTGCCCCGGTCACGATTCCACAACTAATCGATATCGAGATGCCCCCTCAGCTCAATATCCCCCCTTTGGTCATACCCTTGTTTGGCAAGACGCGGTTACCGCTCACCCTGCGGATTATCACGCCGCCACATTGATTGCCGCCTATGTGGTACTTTCGTGATCAGGGCAAACAATCAAGCACACAAACAGGGGGTTAGCTCATCATTTTGGCCACAGCGCATCGCGCAAACTGGTTTTAGCACCGTTATCACCGCCCTCTTTACGCGCCCTTTGATGGACAACTCATCACGCAGTGGAGGCCAAAAAAGCGCCCAAGGAAGGGGCTGAAAATAATCGATGAATGAGCCAATAGCCGTTGAAATGGAGGATATGAGTGCGCGCTACTCGCTATTTTTGTGAGCGCCAGCAAAGGTTGAGGATATGGTGTTGGGAGCAGATTGACTTTCTATTTAAACAGCGAAAAGTGAATATCACCAAAGGGAGGGTTTAATTTGGCCAGATCCTGTCACGGGATTATCGCAAGCTACCTCTCCGGAGCCGGAATGCGTCATGCAGAGTCACAAAGAATTAGCCCCGCTGGGCAGAACACACAACGGGGCTGGATATTCAGGATGGTTTTTTAAGGCTGGCCTTATGCTGCTCCAGCAGGTTTTCGGGAGGCGGCGGCACCTGCAGGTAGAACCCCTGGTTGGTCAGCGCGGCCATCACCTTGCCGACATCAGCCAGACCCAAGGGCTTGGCCGGATCCAGCTTGGTCATCAGCACCAGCTCGGGACGCCCGAATGCGCTCAGCAATGGCTCGGGAACGCGGGAGAAATCCTCTCTTTTTTCAACAAAAAGGTAGGTCTCGGCTTTTTTGCGACTTTTATAGACTGCACACAACATGGAAATTGATATAATCCGACGAGTTTATTGCCTCTGATGGGGGCAAACTATAACATCAGGAATTGAATAACAATAACGGATTAGCATCTCTGCCTCGGGGAAGATTCATGGTTGAGCGCGATAACGAATTGAAAGGGACCACCTTCACTATTTCTGTGTTGCATATCAGCGATGGCGAGCCTGAGCGGATACGTCAGTTGTTGGCCGAAAAAGTGGCCCAGGCACCCTACTTTTTTAATTGTGCGCCGCTGGTGATCAATGTTTCCCGACTGGAACATATTCCCGATTTCGAACAGCTCAAGGAGCTGGTGGAGTCCGAAGAGTTTGTGCTGGTTGGCATCACGGGGGCGCGCAGTGAAGAGATGAAGACGGCCGCCAAGGCGGTGGGACTGGCAGTGATGGCCTCGGGCAAGAGTCGCAAGAGCGAACCGGAACCCGAGCCTGCCCCCGCGCCAGCCGCCCCTGAGGTGGTTCCCGAGCCCGAACCCGCCCCCTTGATCCCGAGCAAGGTACATGTGGGACCGGTTCGTTCCGGCCAGCAGATTTATGCCGCCGGTACCTCGTTGGTGGTGCTGGGGTCCGTCAGTCCAGGAGCCGAAGTGCTCGCCGACGACAGCATTCATATTTATGGCACCCTGCGTGGCAGAGCCATTGCCGGTGCCCGGGGAAACACCCAGGCCCGGATCTATTGCCAGCAATTACAGGCCGAGCTGCTCTCCATCGCGGGCACATTCCAGCTGAGCGATGCATTGCCGGCAGGCCTGATCCAGCAACCGGTACACGTCCGGCTGGACAATGAACAACTCCGAATAGACCGTATCAAATAGAGTTACAAGGAAGCGAGAATGGCGCGAATCATAGTCGTTACATCGGGTAAAGGTGGCGTTGGCAAGACCACAACCAGTGCGGCCCTGAGCACCGGCTTAGCCCAGCGTGGTCACAAGACAGTGGTCATTGACTTTGACATCGGTCTGAGAAACCTGGATCTCATCATGGGCTGCGAGCGGCGCGTGGTGTATGACTTCGTCAACGTCATCAATGGGGAAGCAAACCTCAATCAGGCGCTGATCAAGGACAAACGCTCGGAAAATCTGTTTATCCTGCCCGCCTCCCAGACCCGGGACAAAGATGCCCTCACCCGTGAGGGGGTCGAGAAGATCCTGGATCAACTGGCGGAGATGAAGTTCGATTACATCGTCTGCGACTCCCCGGCGGGGATCGAGGCGGGCGCACTGATGGCGCTCTATTTTGCCGATGAAGCGATCGTCACCACCAACCCGGAAGTCTCTTCCGTGCGTGACTCCGACCGCATCCTTGGCATCCTAGCCTCCAAGTCTCGCCGCGCCGAGCGTGGCGAAGACCCCATCAAGGAGCACCTGCTGCTGACCCGCTACTGCCCGACCCGCGTCAACCGCGGCGACATGCTGAGCGTGCAGGATGTGCAGGAGATCCTGGCCATCCCGCTGCTCGGGGTGATCCCGGAGTCCCAGGCGGTGCTGCGCGCCTCCAACTCCGGCGAGCCGGTCATCCTGGACAAGGAGTCCGATGCCGGTCAGGCCTACGAAGATGCGGTGTCCCGCCTGCTGGGCGATGCCAAGGAATTTCGTTTTCTGGAAGAAGAGAAGAAGGGCTTCTTTAGCCGACTGTTCGGGAGTTAAACATGTCATTATTGGATTATTTTCGTTCCAACAAGAAACAGAACACCGCACAACTGGCCAAAGAGCGGTTGCAGATCATCGTTGCTCACGAGCGTTCATCCAGAGGGGGGCCGGATTACCTGCCCCAGCTCAAGCAGGATATCCTCGATGTGATCCGTAAATACGTCAACATTGATCCGGAGAAGATAACCGTTCAACTGGATCAGAAGAGTGATGAGCTGTCAGTGCTGGAGCTCAACATCACCTTCGCCGATGACAACAAGAAGGGATGAGCTGACGCCCTATGCGTGACCCCTTCCCCCAATGAAACCGGATCCCCTGGCAGGATCCGGTTTTTTATTGGCACAAAAACAGGTCACAGCGGCTCGCCTCATCTCGCCAAGGGGTCTGCCGACCGCTAGAATAGCGCCGCCCCGCAGGCAGTGATCTGCGCTGGCACCTTTTTCTCTTTTCTGGAACAGACCGCTTATGTCTATGAATGACGAA
The DNA here is from genome assembly GCF_051919665.1 of Aeromonas sp. 55A. Classification (NCBI taxonomy): domain Bacteria; kingdom Pseudomonadati; phylum Pseudomonadota; class Gammaproteobacteria; order Aeromonadales; family Aeromonadaceae; genus Aeromonas; species Aeromonas sp. 55A. The sequence continues at coordinate 3,549,388 of NZ_JBQBEH010000008.1, forward strand.
ATGCACAGCGTCGAGGAACTGCTCGATACCGCCCTCGAACTCTTTATGGAGCTGGCCTCTGACAACCTGCCGGAGCAGGAGATCGCCCGTTTCAATCAGGAGTTCAACGACCGCGGCCTGCTGGCCGAAACCGACCCGGCCGATGACTGGGAAGCGGACGTGGGTTTTGCGGTGAGCGACACCGACTATGCCGAGATCTGGGTTGGCCTTGGCAATGAAGAACAAGAGTATGAGCATCTGTTTGCCCGCATGCTGCTCTCCCGCCGTGTTGACGAGAAGTTCTGCCACATCGAATGGCTGCCCCAATAATTCCGGATCCCGATGATCCCAGCCACTATCAGTGGGAGTCTAGCCCTGACGCCGTGGCCCCCGTGCGCCCATCTGCATCCCTTGGGCGCCGGGTGTTGAGGTGGGCAGGCAAGATCGCGCTGGCCGGGCTGCTCTGCTCGGTCGGCTCGGTCGCCTTGCTGCGCTTTATCGATCCGCCGATGTGGAGCTGGCGTATCGAGCGGGCCCTCTTTCCGCCCGCCAAGATCACCCAGGTGCGCCATGAATGGGTGGCTCTGGAGTCCATCTCCAAGGAGCTGCAACTGGCGGTGATCGCCGCCGAGGATCAGCGCTTTGCCGATCACAACGGCTTTGACATGGATGCCATCAACGCGGCCCTCAAGCACAACCAGCACAGCGAACGGGTGCGCGGCGCCAGCACCCTCAGTCAGCAGACCGCCAAGAACCTCTTTATGTGGAGTGATCGCAGCTTCCTGCGCAAGGGGCTGGAGGCCTGGTTTACCCTGCTGATGGAGCTGGGTTGGGACAAGGCCCGTATTCTCGAGGTCTATCTCAATATCGTGGAGTTCGGCCCCGGCATCTATGGCGCCGAAGCCGCTGCCCGCACCTACTTTGGCAAACCGGCCAGCCGCTTGACCCGCTACGAGTCATCCCTGCTGGCTGCTGCCCTGCCCAATCCGTGGCGCTATCGGGTCAAGCCCCCTTCACCCTATGTGCAGAAGCGCTCGGTCTGGATCCGCCGCCAGATGGGACAACTGGGCCAGATCACCCTCAATCGGGTGCATCAGGCCGACTGATCCTCAGGGCTCATCGGGTTTCTCCGGTGGGCCCAGATGGCCGCCCACCGTTTCGCGGTGAAGCGGCAGATAGTGCCACCACCAGGCCTCGCGCCGTCGCTTGATCTGTTGCCGCCGTCCCCGCTGCTTCATCCCCTCACTCCCTGCCAGATGATCCGCGCCTTAACCATACTCCCCCAACGGCAACTTGGACAGGCCAGCCACGCCCGGCGCACTGGTCTGGCCGCCACAGCCAATAATTGTTACAGTAGCGAACCTCGATGTATCTGGAGTGATTTCATGGAACAGCGTACCCCGGATCAGCTGGTCGAATGGGCCTATGATCAGTTTCTTGAGCAGGCCGCCGATATGCTGGCCCCCGAACAAATAGTCGACATCACCCTGGAGTTTGAGCAGTGTGGCGCCGTGGAGGCAACCCTGCCCAATGCCGACTGGTCGACCGAGCTTGGTGAGCCGGTCGATATGGAGCGCTGGGTCGAAGTGTGGGTCGGTTTGCTGGATCATCAGGATGAGTTTGAGGTGATCTTCGCCACCTTCCTGCTGCCCCGTCTACTGACCGAAGATCAAGTGCATGTGCGCTGGCATCGCCAGCAGCAGGCATAAAAAAGGCGCCATCGGCGCCTTTCTTGTTTCCGTGCACTCTTATTGCTGTTTTCTGCTAATCCTGCGCTGCGATGGCCTTGGCCAGACAGCGGCGGCACCAGCAAGCGCTGGCCTCCTGCATCGGCAATACCGGCAACTGGCTGCACCAGCACTGGGCGATGGTCTGACCGGCAGAGACGGCGCAATAGGCCGGTTCGCCACAACCCGGGCAGCGGTGGGTGCTTTTCGAGCCATTCAGCTCGGCCATCACCGACAGCTGGGCCTTGCTATCCATCGCCGACCAGTGGCCGATCTCGGTCAGGGTGCGGCCACAACCAAGGCAAAGCCCGTCTTTCGCCTTGCAGAGGCCAACACAGGGACTCAGCATCTTATTCGCTATCCACTGCCGAGTCGGTCTCTGTGGCCACCAGAGTGATGGCGTTATCTTCGATGACGATCTTGCCCTGCTTGTAGAGGCCGCCGATCGCCTTCTTGAAGGTGCCCTTGCTCATGCTGAACAGCTTGTAGATGAGCTCGGGTTCGCTCTTGTCACCCACCGCCAGACTGCCGCCCTGCTTTTTCATCCGGCTCAGAATGCGTTCACCGGCATCATCAACCCGCACCAGACCAGGCTTTTGCAGGGTCAGATCGAGCTTGCCATCTTCGCGCACCTGCTTGACCCAGGCGGTTTGCGGCCGACCGGTCATCACCCGGCCAAACACCTCATTCTTGAACAGCATGCCGGGATACTGACCGTTGACGATCACCTTGATGCCAAGGGGCGAGTGCTCCCCCGGCAGCGCGGTCACTTCGTCACCGACCTTGAAGTTGCTGCCAGCCGGGGTCAGGAAGCGCTCGATGCGGCTGGTGCCGACCATGCGCCCTTCGTTATCCAGTTGCAGACGCACCAGATAAACGTGGCCCACCTGCATCGGCTTGTTCTGCTCGCGGCTCGGCACAAACAGATCCTTTTTCATGCCCCAGTCGAGGAAGGCACCAATCTTGTTGGCATTGACCACTTTCAGACCGGCAAATTCGTCCACCATGGCAAACGGCTTGTCGGTGGTGATCACCGGCTCGCAATCGGCATCCAGATAGAGGAAGACCTGCACGCTATCCCCCTCTTTCACCCCTTCCGGCAGTTGACGTTTGGGCAGCAGCAGTTCACCGTACTCATCGGCCGCAAGCCAGGCGCCACGGTCTTCGAGTTCAACAACGGTGAGGGTGTTCATCTTGCCAATCTGTATCATGGTGCTCTCTTTTTTCATTACCCGGATGGGCCAACTGAACATGGCCCCTATGGGCGCGCATGTTACCTCAAGAGCGGTGATCCGGCCTAGTCCCCAAGCCACCACGAGCCGCCCTTTCGCCCCTATCTTATCCGCCAATGGTGATTAAATCGCCAAACAGGCGGCCATTTGCTGCAAATAACCCCACTTTTAGGTAGACTTCGCGGCTGTTCAAATCCAGAGGAACTGTCGATGAACCCATCCACTCGTACCCGCCATCTTAATCAATGGATCCAGAGCCACAGCGATCAGGACATGACCTACCCGGCCCTGCACGGTTTTCTCTGTGCTCGTCTGGTGGGGCCGGAAAGCCCTGACTGGCAACGCCCGCTGGCTGGTTTGCTGGAACAGGATGCCGAGTTGGATGAAAAAAGCGCAGAAGCCCTCAACAACCTGATCGCCGAGCTGGAATCCCAAGCCGACGACGCTCAGCTGGCCCTGCCCAGCCAGTGCCGCCTGCCCAGCGATAACCCCGAGCAGGTGTTCGAACAGAGCCACCCCCTCGGTCAATGGTGTTATGGCTTCAGCATGGGTTTTGCCACCTGGCCCAAGCCGAAGGATTTGAACGACCCGACCACCCAGTACCGCTTCAGTCTGGCCGCCGAGCTGAGCCTGTTTCGCGACAAGCAGATGGCCCAGATGCTCTATAGCGCCGCCGCCAGCGAACTCCCCTTTGTCGAGTTCTGCAAACGCCAGCGCCAGAACATGAAAACCGCCCTCAACCAGTTGCTCAACCTCGACCAGTATCAGGCCGCCCCCAGCGCTGATATGGCCCTCAATGGCGAACAGGCCCAACAGTGGCAGACCTGGTTCGAGCTGGCCGACAGCTGCCGCGATCATCAGGCCCGCCTCGGCTGGTTCGAGAAGATCATTGCCGATGCCATTCCGCTCTTTGACGACGCCTTCTGGCAGCAAATCGCCGGCCACGGCTGGAGTGCCCCCGAGCTGCGTCCTCTGCTGGCAGCCAGAGCCGGCCGCGCCGACTGCCTGCTGCGCCTTGGCAAACTGGGCGAGGCCAAAGCGGAGTATCTGGCGCTGCTGACAATCTGCATGGCCGATGAGCTGGGTTGCCGCTACAACCTCTCCACCCTCTATGCACTGCAAGGGGATTGGCAGGCGTTGGCCGCCCTGCTGGTGCGCTTCGATGAAGCCTCCAGCTGGTTGCTCTATAACAAGGCGCTGATGGTCTTTGCTACCGAGGGTGCCGAGGCAGCCAAGCCCCATCTGCTGGTCGCCATCGAGGCCAACCCGCACATTCCGGCCTGCCTGCTGGGTCAGCGCAAGCTGCCCAAACAGGAGCCACAAAGCTGGCAAGCGGGCAGCCGCGACGAGGCCGCGCTCTACGCTATCCACACTCGTGAGGCCTGGCTCAAGCAGAACGCCCTCATCTGGTTGCGTAAAGGCTGAACAGCGTTGGCTTAAAATCCCGTCGGTCAGACTCGGTTTTTCCTTGAGGGCGTGCGCCACCGCACATTTCATCGCAACCGGGTCAGACAAATCAGCTTGAGTTTCGTATCATCAATGTCAAAGTATCAAAAGAAACTGCATCTGATGCAGCCGTCACAGCAGGGTGTAATATGTCAAAAATCATAGCGTTACTCGCTCACTACCCGCCCTATCAGTTGGTACATGCCGCCGAGATGCTACGGGATACCTTCGAACAGTTTTATGAACAGCGTTACCAGCTGACCGTGCCGCAATGGCGCCTGATGATGGTGCTCGGCCCCAACTACCCCATCAGCCAGAAAGAGCTGGTCGAGGCGAGCGGCATGGACAAGGTGCGCATCTCCCGCGAGATCCGCCGTCTGGTCGAAAAAGGGATCATCTTTACCGAGAGCAGCGAGCAGGACAAACGCATCAGCCTGGTCTCCCTCACCAATGCCGGGCTCGCCCTCTTCCTGCAGCTCAAGAGTGAAGCGGGCAGCTGGCAACATACCCTGACCGACTATCTGCCGAGCGAATCCCGCGAGGCGATCCGCCAGCATCTGCACAGCGTCAGCGCCGCCATCGAGCAGCTGCAATCACTGGATCGGGAGAAATAATCATGGATTTGAAAAAGTTCGCCACCATGGACATCAACATGCTGCTGAGCGTCGTCAATATGCAGCTGCGTGATCGCTATGACGATCTGGATGATCTCTGCAAGGCGCAGGAGATCGATCAGGCGGCACTGGAAGCGCGGCTCGCCAGCGGTGATTTTCACTACCAGCCAGCGCAGAAACAGTTCAGATAAAGAGATCTAGCGGGATCGGGATCACAGCGCCAGTGATGGCGCTGGCTCTGCGGTAAAAACCTGATATGGTCTGAAGAGCCCCAACAGAGTGATGCACGGATACATCACCCTGTCACAAGAGGGCATTAAAATCGTTTCAGGTGAGCAAACCAAGGATGACCCCATGATATTGATGACCCGACAGAGCCTGTTGATCACGCTCTGTACCCTGTTGATGATCAGCCTCTTCACGCCCCACTTGCCACAAAGTACCGAACAGTGGCTGACCACCCTCTTGCTTGGCCTGCTGGTCACGGTGGCATTGCTGCTGGTGCGCGGTTGTCGCCGCTTTATGATGGAGTAGTGACTCCGCCGGAACGTCTATACCGACCGCTTGCCGCGATACTCTCTGTAGCAGTAACGTCTGTCGCAATCACATCTAGCCAAAAAACAAACGCAGCCTGATGGCTGCGTTCTTGTATCTGGCAGGGCAACCCCTAGAGAGAGATAACCCCTGACGGGATAGATAGCCCTTATAGAGAGAGCCCTTAGATAGCCAGAGCCTCAAGCTGCGCTTTGGCCGCTTCCATCCCCTTGCTCTGGGCATCCGGGCCCATACCCATCCCCTCGGCGTAGATGAAATCCACCTCTTTGATACCGATGAAACCGAGCACGGTACGCATGTAGGGGGTCACCAGATCGGTGGCACTGCCGACGTGCATGCCGCCACGGGGGCTGATCACCAGCGCACGGGTATTTTCAACCATACCGACCGGACCGGTCTCGGTGTAGCGGAAGGTGACACCAGCACGAGCTACCAGATCGATCCAGTTTTTCAGCTGGGTCGGGATGTTGAAGTTGTACATGGGGGCCGCAATCACCACCAGATCGCTCGCTTTGAGTTCGGCGATCAGCTCGTCAGACTGGGCGATCACCGCCAGTTGACGTTCATTGAGGTTGTCACCACCGCGCAGGCCGGAGGCCAGCTCGCCATCCAGCACCGGCAGCTTGAGTGCTGCCAGATCACGCACGGTGACGACATCATCCTTATGGTCAGCCAGGAAGCCGTCGATCAGGGCGTTGGATTGGGAATATTGACCCAGGATGCTGGATTTGAGTACGAGGATATTGGCCATGGTGAAACTCCATTTGGTTGTCGGTTGAACAGCGTTGCTGTCGATGGAGGTCACTCTAAACATTGTGCTTATTTGCTGATAGCGAAAATAGATGCTCAACTTGTTCAAATTTTTTGATGCAAGGCCACTTCCTCGCCAGCCAACCTTGCGGCCGCGCTTCAACCCTTGGCAGAACAAACGATTGCCGTTATGATCCGCCGCACTTTTTTCCAGCGACCCGGATCCCATGATACCCTCGCGCAGGCACTCTCCTTTGGCCGGTGCAGTCTGGATGATGGTGGCAGGACTCTGCTTCGCCGCCGTCAACAGCCTGAGCCAGTATGTCAGCTTCAAGCTTGGCCTCCCATCGACCCAGGTCGCTTTTCATCAATACCTGATCGCCCTGATCTGCCTGCTGCCCTGGCTGGTTCGCCACGGCCTGCGCCAATCCCTGATGACCAATCAGTTCCGGTTGCACCTGTTGCGGGTATTGCTGGCAGTGATCGGCATCCAGCTCTGGCTCTGGGCACTGGCGTACCCCGTCCCCATCTGGCAGGGGATCGCCCTGCTGATGACCTCGCCGCTGTTTGCCACCCTGGGCTCCGCCCTGCTGCTCAAGGAGCAGGTGAGCCGCACCCGCATTCTGGCCACCCTGGCGGGCTTTGCCGGCGCCATGCTGATCCTCGCCCCCTGGACTGACGAGTTCAACTGGGCCTCTCTGCTGCCGGTGGCGGCGGCGTTGTTCTGGGCAGGTTACTCCCTGATGGTGCGCTATCAGGCAGCCAACGAATCATCCCACACCATAGTGGTGTATCTGCTTATCTTCAGTACCCCGTTCAACGTCATGCTGGCCCTGCCGGAGTGGCAGTGGCCAAGCGAGAGCCAGTGGCTGCTGGTAGCCGCTTCCGGCGTGCTGACGGCGCTGGCCCAGATGTCCATCGCGCGCGCCTACAGCGTGGCGGAGGCCTCCTTCGTACAACCTTTCGATTTTGCCAAGCTGCCGATGAACGTGCTGGCTGGCTGGCTGGTATTTGGCTGGGCCCCCCCCGGCCGTCTGTGGCTTGGCGCCGCCATCATCATTGGCGCCATTACCTTGCTGACCCATCTGGAGCAGCGCGCTCACAAACCCGTTTCCTGAGGTACGCCATGCGTGCCTCTTTTTTGTCCGCTATTTGTGTAATAGCGATCATCAACAATGACCATCGACATCAGGAGAGATCGTATGTTTGGAACCGCAACCCGCCCCGGCGCCACCCGTGCCCTGCTGCTGGGCTCCGGCGAACTTGGCAAAGAGGTCGCCATCGAGTTGCAACGGTTCGGGATCGAAGTGATCGCCGCCGACCGCTACCCCAATGCCCCCGCCATGCAGGTGGCCCACGCAGCCCACGTGCTGGACATGCTCGATGGCAACGCCCTGCGTGCCCTGGTTGCCGAGGTTAAACCCGACCTCATCATCCCCGAGATTGAAGCGATTGCCACCGATACCCTTGCTGCCCTTGAGCAAGAAGGGGTCAAGGTAGTGCCCAACGCCCGCGCAACCCAGCTCACCATGAACCGGGAAGGGATCCGCCGCCTCGCCGCCGAGACCCTGGGTCTGCCCACCTCCCCCTACCGCTTTGCCCAGAGCAAGGAGGAGTTTGTCGCCGCCGTCGAGGCTATCGGCCTGCCCTGCGTGGTGAAACCTGTGATGAGTTCGTCCGGCAAGGGACAGAGCGTACTGCGCGATCTCGCCAAGCTTGATGAGAGCTGGACCTACGCCCAGGAAGGCGGCCGCGCCGGTCGTGGCAAGGTGATCGTCGAGGGCTTCGTTCCCTTCGAGTACGAGATCACCCTGCTCACGGTTCGCGCCGTCGATGGCATTCACTTCTGCGAGCCGATCGGCCACCGTCAGGAAGATGGCGACTACCGCGAATCCTGGCAGCCGCAGGTGATGAGCGAGCTGGCGCTGGCCCGCTCCAAAGAGGTAGCGGCCAAGGTGGTCGAGGCCCTCGGTGGTTACGGCCTGTTCGGAGTCGAGCTCTTTATAAAAGGCGATGAAGTGTGGTTCAGCGAAGTCTCGCCGCGCCCCCACGATACCGGCATGGTGACCCTGATCTCTCAGGATCTCTCCGAGTTCGCCCTGCACGTGCGCGCCATTCTGGGGCTGCCGGTCGGCACCATCACCCAGTACGGGCCGAGCGCCTCTGCCGTGGTACTGCGCGAAGGGCACAGCCAGGATATCCGCTATCAGGGAATTGGTGAGGCATTGGCGCTGGTGCCGGGCGCCCAGCTGCGGCTATTTGGCAAGCCGGAAATCGCCGGTCGCCGCCGTCTCGGCGTAGCGCTGGCCCGGGGTGAAGATTGCCGCGAGGCGGTCGAGCAGGCCAAGGCGGTTGCCGCCAGCGTCGAGGTCATTTTCTAAACGCTGTTTTTTCGTCGCACCGAAACAAACGTTTGCCGGTGTGATCGGGCGCAAGGGGCATGGCAATGCCCCTTTTGCATTTCCCCGTCAGGCTTATAATCCCCTCTTCAAATTTGTCAGGAGTACAAGATGTTAGCTGCCGTGATCTTCGATATGGATGGTGTTCTGATCGACTCGGAACCCTTTTGGCAACGGGCCCAGATCGCCGTTTTCTCCGAACTGGGTCACCCCCACACCGTCGAGGATTGTGAGTCGACCATCGGCGTGCGCATCGATCAGCTGGTTGCCCACTGGTATCGCCTGCGCCCGTGGAGCGGCCCAACTCAGGAAGAGGTGGTACAGCGCATTCTGGATCGGGTCAACGCCCTGATCCTCTCCGAAGGTCAGGCCAAAGCCGGTGTGCTGGAGGCGCTCGACCTTATCGAAGCCCGCGGCCTGAAAGTGGGTCTGGCCACCTCCTCCCCCTTTGCGATGGTAGAAGCGGTGCTCGGCAAACTTGGCATTCGCGATCGCTTTATGGCGGTGCACTCCGCAGAGGTGGAGCGTTTCGGCAAACCGCACCCGGATGTCTATATCCACGCCGCCGAAAAGCTGGGAGTGGAACCGGTACACTGCCTGGCCATCGAAGACAGCTTCACCGGCCTGCTGGCGGCCAAGGCGGCCTCCATGACTGCGCTGATCGTGCCGGATCCCGCTTTAGTGGGTGACCCACGCTTGGCCATCGCCAACTACCAGCTGAGCTCGCTGGCCGAGCTGAATGCCGACATGTTGGCCAGCTGGGTCAACTAAGCCAGCGAGAGGCGCTGATCGTTCCATGTACCCGGCGTTGGTCGGAGATCCGCGTCTGGCCATCGCCAACTACCAGCTCCGCTCACTGGCCGAGCTCAATAGCGAGATGCTGGCCAGCTGGATCAAGTAACGCCTCCCGGCGCCTCTTAGCACACACATTCTCATGCTCACAGGGGGCATCCAGCCCCCTGTGATTGCCAAACAACCATTGGCAATCCCCTCTTTTCACCGGTCATTCGCAACCAGATTCCCCCTCTCGCACACGACCCGCCCAATCAGTCGCCATCGGTCATCTCTCTGGCTTGATCTCTGTCATAAACGTGCGTTTGCTCGCGGTTAACCACCTTCAGCCCGACTAGAATCAGGGTAGAAAAGCGGCCTCAGGGCCCGAGGAGGTTATCATGATCGAGTACACCAGCAAGCGCATCGTCTGCCCCCACTGTGGCCACCATACCCGGGTCCAGCTGGATGCCAGCCAGGGTGATCAGGAGTTTTACGAAGATTGCATGGCCTGTTGCAATCCAATCCACCTGCGGCTGCATCGGGATGAGGAACGCGACCGTCTGCAGCTCTTTGTGGATGCCGACGACGAACAGATGTTTTGACTGTGAGTCACAAAATGTCGAGCAGGGCATTGTTGCCTAACTCAGCCAGCAAGTCATGACTTCCGAAGCCCCATTGCTGCTACAACACTTGGGGCTTCTTTACAGGCAGACCAAGTGAGCTCCGTTTGTTTATCGCACTCATATGCGCCACCACTTCTCCTACCTGACCGTGGCATTTCCAGAGAATGCTATTCCCTGCCAGCAACTGCTTGAACCGGTAAATTACCGTCACTGCCAACGGGCGATGGTGCGTCCCCTCCCTAATATCTTCTTTCGGTGCACCACTCTCTCCGTTTGCACCGCCTCATTCCTCGTATGCCCCTTTACCTATACCCCCGTATTTTAACGAGGAGGAATAGAGACTGATGCCCATGATGGTCGTGGTGAAACCAGTTGTTCATGACCTCGTTATCAACCCAGCAGGTGAACCAGTTCTCGCTTGGTCGGCACGCGAGGCTCTCTCTCGGGTTGAAAGCCAACATGTTCGATACGTAATTTCGACTTCGGAGAGCCACCCATGAGATTACGTCGCATACAAAAACTCAGAATGGACTTTAACCTGCGCAATAAATGCCCTGCGTTTTTCGGCTTTTTCTTGCCAATCTTATCAAACCACTCCAACCAGCTCGAAAACGGGATCTGTTCCACCGGAATACCAATAAACAGAGGTTCGAAATAGCGCTGCATGGTATGCTCATAGAGCATGACCGTACGAGGCCGCAGCTTGGGCAAATGGTGCTCACGAAAATGCTCGCAGCACTGTTTCAGGGTGACATCATGCTTCTGGTGGAGTTTATCCCAGAAAACTCTGGGATGTTCATTACGTTCAAGAGCGCCACGGATAGCAGGGATCAACGCCCTGGCATCAGCGAGTTTAAGGTCGGGATAGCGTCCAATTTTGAGTCTCGCTGCTTTTCCTTGCCAGCGATAGCGATATTGCCACGAGATGGTGCCTCGCTCGGTGACCCGAGCTGACAGTCCATCACGGTCTGACAATTCCGTCTTGCCAAAGTAGGGCTTACCATAGAGGGCCCGTAGCTTCGTATCAGTAAGTGGCATATGACTCTCCTGTGACTGGTCATCTGATTTTTCACTGACACATTAACGCGTCCTAACGTGTACACAGATATGTACCAAACTGGTCTGAAACGGACTGAATCAAGATCGGACAAAGTGAGACAATCTGAGATAACACTCCGTATAACGACTTGTTTTTCAAGCATATAGACACAATTCAGAACCACGAAATGAACCAGCAGACAAATCCTACCTTCTATTTCCACGACTACGAGACCTTCGGCATCAGCCCCGCCAAGGACAGGCCGTCGCAGTTTGCCGGTATTCGTACCGATGCGGATTTCAACATCATTGGCGAGCCGCTGGTCATCTACTGCAAGCCTCCGGCAGACTACCTGCCGGATCCGGAGGCGTGCCTGATTACCGGTATCACGCCGCAAAAGGCGATGAAGGATGGGCTGTGCGAGGCGGATTTCATTCGCCAGATCCACGAGCAGTTCGCCACGCCGAATACCTGTGTGCTTGGCTACAACAGCATCCGCTTCGATGATGAAGTGACCCGCTACACCCTCTATCGCAACTTCTATGACCCCTATGCCTACAGCTGGCAGAACGGCAACTCCCGATGGGATATTCTCGACATGCTGCGGGCCTGCTATGCCCTGCGCCCGGAGGGGATCGAGTGGGCCTTTGACGAGGAGGGTAAGCCGAGTTTCCGGCTGGAGAAGCTGACAGTCGCCAACGGCGTGGCCCATGCCAATGCCCACGATGCGCTCTCGGACGTGCTGGCCACTATCGAGATGGCCAAGCTGGTGAAAAAAGCCCAACCCAAGTTGTTTGGTTATCTCTTTGATCTGCGCAACAAAAACAAGGTGAAGGCGCTGATTGACGTGGTGACCATGAAGCCGCTGGCGCACGTCTCCGGCATGTTCTCCCCCTGGCAAGGGTGTGTGAGCTGGGTTTCGCCGCTCGCCTGGCATCCTACCAACCAGAACGCGGTGATCATGGTGGATCTGACCCGCGATCCGACCCCGCTTATCGAGCTCACCAGCGAGGAGATCCGCGAGCGCCTCTATACCAAGAAAGAGGAGCTGGGGGATCTGGCCAGCATCCCAGTGAAGCTGGTGCATATCAACAAGTGCCCGGTGCTGGCGCCGGCCGCTACCCTGACGGCGGAGCGCGCCGACCAGCTTGGCATCGACCGGGAGCAGTGCCGCAAGAGCCTGGATCTGCTGCGCGCCCACCCGGAGGTGCGGGAAAAACTGGTGGAAGTGTTTAATCAGGAGTTCGCCGGCAGCAATGAGAGCGACCCCGATACCCAGCTCTACGCCGGCTTCTTTGGCCACGGCGACAAGTCCACCATGGATCTGGTGCGCGCCACCCCCGCAGATCTGCTGGGTGAGCGGGAGTTTGCCTTTACCGACGCGCGGCTGCCGGAGATGTTGTTCCGCTACCGCGCCCGCAACTGGCCACACACTCTGAGCGAAACCGAGCAGAAGCGCTGGCGCCTGCACTGCAGCGACTACTTCAGCCGCCGTCTGCCGGACTATGTGCCCCGTCTCGAGGCGCTGGCAGAGCAGAACCAGAGTAACGAACGGAACTTTGCGATTCTCAAGAGTCTCTATCGTTATCTGGAAGATTTATGAGTTGTGAGTAGTTTCACACTAAATCCTTCCCGCCAGCCCCCTTCTTCAGGTCATAATGACGAAGGGGATTTTCCCAAAAACCAATATCTTGCAACATCCTGAGCGGATGTATCCCAAGCAAGTAATCTCTTTGGCCGAACGGAAGCCATTTGCTGATGCCTCGTCACCACGCACTGCTCGGATTACTGACCCTGCTGCCGCTGGCAGCCAACGCCGCATACCGGTTCGATGTGCCGGATTATCTTGCTCGCCTGCCCGAGCAGACCTATCGCATCGTAGAACAGAATTTCAACACTCTTTATCAGCAGACTGACTTCACCCCCCAGATCACCAACAGCTACTTCAACCGCTCCCATCTGTACAAGTTTGTCGGGGTGCCGCTTGCCATCAGTGCCCAGTCCGGTTTCCAGCTGGAGGTGTTTGGTCAGGTCTATAACCGCGCGTCTCAGGCCTATATGCACCTGAGCGAGGATATGTCCCTCTATCGAGTGATGCGGGTCGATCTGATGGGGAACCCCAATGATCAGCTGGCCATCGGCTTTGGTCTGGGGGTACCCATCACCCCGTTGCTGACCCTCAAGGCGATCGCCTCCGGCAGCGACATCCCGGGCTATGGCTCCGCCAAATACGCCGTCGGGGTCGAGTGGCGTTACTGATACCGTCTCCCAAATCACAAAAACTCAGGCTCCCGAAGGAGCCTGAGTTTTTTGAGAGATGCGCCTTATCAGGCGTAGCGGATCACCCGCCCCTCACCCCCTTGCAGGGTTACGGTTGTGCCGACAGCCTGCTCTTGCCAAAAATCGGTTCCCCCTTCCGGCAACAGAAACTCCTGTGGTAACCCCTCCCAATTGAACAGGCAGAGCAGAGTGCCACCCTCGGGAAGGCTCACTTCACCGCAGGCAAAGTCCATCGACTCGAAACGGGCAGAGGGTGCTCGGGCTGCGCAGAGCGCAAGCAGCTTATGCAGTTGCGCCGCCTGCTCCTCATCGAGATCTTGCAGTCGATCACCAGCCAGCATCATGCCGCCGCTCGCCACCAGCGCTGCCAGATGGAAGCTGTAATCCGCCTTGCTTGCCTGCTGGCTCGGTAGATCCCGCAGGCAGATGCAGTCGGGGTCGAGGGCCCAGAGCTTGTCGTTCTGCCAGGCGCGGCAGAAGGCTTCGCGAGCGATCTGGCGATAGCGGTGGCCGTTGCGTTCCACGTCATCGCTCACCCGCATGCCGTGCACCAACCCAAGGCTTGGCCAAATGGGGGCATTGCAACCGAGCAGGAAAGCGCCTTCACCTGCACCACGCAGGATGGCGGCCATACCGCGCCGATAGGCTTCAACCCGGGTGGCAGCCGGATCGTGGAAACGGCCACCGTGGATGGCGCCCCAGAAGTTGGCATCGAGTTTGAAGTAGTGGATACCCCACTGTTCGCGCAGGGTGCGGAACACCTGCTCAAGGTGCGCCTGCACCTCGGGGTGGGTACCATCCAGCACATACCAGGGGGTACAGCGCCAACCACCATAGGTAACCCGCTCTGAGGGCAGCGGCAAGCCGTCATCCCCCTTCACAAACCAGTCGGGGTGATCCTGAAACACCTGCGAACCGGGCTCTGCAATAAAAGGAGCGACCCAGAGGGCAGGCTCGCAGCCAGCCTGTTTGATCTCCTCAGCCAGTGATGCCACCCCCTGCTCGAACTTGGCCGACGGGGTGAGCCAGTCGCCCATCTTGGCCTGATAGCCGTCATCGATCTGCACGTAACGCAGGGCTGGGAAACGCTCGGCACGCACCTGCAGATTTTCGCGAATATCGGCAGCACTCACCTCGGCGTAGTAGTGATACCAGGAGCACCAACCGCTCGGGCGATCACTCACCTTGCCGATCAGCGAGCCATGCTCGGCCTCGATCAGCCGTGCCAACTCAGCCAGCAGATCTTCGCGCTCCGGCCCTTCGAGGCAGATCAGCGCCTCGCTCTGCCAGTGCTCACCGGCTGCAAGTTTTCGCCCTTCGCAATTCATCAGGATCTGCAAGCGACCATCGGGGTAGAGGCGAAACTCCCCGCCAAAACGGTGGCAGCTGGCAAAGGCGAGCAGCAGCCACCCCTTGCCATGCTCCACCAGCAACAGGTTGTGAATGGTGTGGTAGCCATTGTCATCGGTGATGCGATAGACGCTGGCATCGGGGCAACGGCCGACATGTTGCGGTGATTGCCAGCTACCCATGGTCTGGGCCAGCATCTGGAATCCTTCGCCATAGATGGCGCTCTCCACCGGCAGGCCAAGCTTGCCGTCAAACAGCACCCAGCGCTCGACCGGGGTGGCATCAGAACCTGTGTTGTCGAGTCGCACCCGGCACAGGGGCCCTTCCCACTGACGGGTTTGCAGCAGATGGGGTGGCAACGCATTATCATTCGCCAGCTGGCGAACTCGGGACAAGAGGGATGTCATCACTACTCCTTGTAGTTCGAAAAAGGGTTCTATCAGACGATGTTCAACAGATAATCTGCATACAAATCAGCTTCAAACGAACTGATTTCAGTTGTTATTGTTTTAATGCCGCGACCCGGCCTCTCTGGTAAACTGCGATTTTTCTTCCCAGTCGATGAGGTTCACGTGATCGCGCAACGCGCCTTGCTGTACTTTCGTGACTTTATGGTCATCGTCGCCTGCCTGCTGGCAGGCAAATCCGTGGCAGCCATCCTGCCGTTCGCCTTTCCCGGCAGCATCATCGGCATGCTGCTGCTGTTCGTGCTGCTCTCCCTGCAACTGATCAAGCTGCACTGGGTCGAGCTGGGCGCTGGCTTGCTGCTGCGCCACATGGGCGTGCTGTTCGTGCCGGTCGCTGTCGGGCTGGTGGCCTGGCTTGAGCCCCTGCGCCAATCCTTCGGCGTCATCATGCTCTGCATCGTGCTCGGGATCGTGCTGATCCTCGCCACCGTCGGTCGGCTCTACCAGAGGATGAACAAATGATCTTCTGGCTAGCGATCCCTCTGACCCTGGCGCTCTATTTCGCCACCCGCGCCCTCTATCGTCGCCTGCCCTGGCCCATCATCAATCCGGTGCTGGTGCCGACCGCGGTGATCATCGGCCTGCTGCTCTGGTTTGACCTGCCCCTTGAGCAGTACGAGCGCGGCAGCAGCCCCATTACCATGCTGCTGGAGCCCGCAGTGGTGGCGCTGGCGCTGCCGCTCTATCAGCAGGCGCGCCAGATCCAGGCCAAGCTCAAGCCCATCCTAATCTGTACCCTCGCCTCCGTCTTGATCTCGGTGTGCACAACCCTGCTGATCGGTCATTTTATGGGCACAGATCCGGCGCTGCTCGCCTCCCTTGCCACCAAATCGATCACCACCCCGCTCGCCATGAGCGTCAGCCAGTCCATCGGCGGCATTCCCGCCATCGCGGCCGCCGTGGTGGTGGTGGTGGGGATTGTCGGTGCCCTGATCGGCTACCCGCTGCTCAAACTGCTCAAAGTGACCGATCCGGAAGCGCAAGGGCTCGCCATGGGGGCCTGTGCCCACGCCATCGGCACCGCCACCTCCGCCGAGAAGGGGATCACCCAGGGGGCCTTTGCATCGCTCGCCATGGTGGTGTGCGGCATCCTCACCGCTGCCGTCGCCCCGCTGCTGTTTGCCATCTATCACTGGCTGATCTGATCACCAATTAACCACCCAGAGGGGCCCGCTGGCCTCTCTGGGTGCGACCTGCCGCACAATTTGCACAAGACAAACGTTTCCATTACCATCCCCCTCCGTTTGCCCGTCAGGGCGTGAGCCGGCTCACACATTTACCCGAGCTTGCTCCCTACAATGGCCGCCCAATTGGCCTTTGAGGACACACTATGCATCCCCGTTTTGCCAAGCCATTCGATACCCTCTCTGCCCCGCTCAAAGCAGCCGTGCAGCCCATGCTGGATAGTGCCGACTTCAACGCCCGCTTCACGCCGGAGCAAGTCGCCACCCTGAAAGCCGCCACAGGTCTCGATGATCGCGCCCTGCGCCTCGCCCTGTTGCCACTGGCAGCAGCCTGCTCGGTGGCGCCCATCTCCAAGTTTTATGTCGGTGCCATCGCCTGCGGCCTGAGCGGCACCTGGTACTTCGGCGCCAACATGGAGTTTGCGGGGCAAGGTCTATTCCACTCGGTCCACGCCGAGCAGTCCGCCATCTCCAACGCCTGGTTGGGTGGCGAGACCGGGATCTCTGAAATCACCGTCAACTACACCCCCTGTGGCCACTGCCGTCAGTTTATGAACGAGCTGAGTACCGCCAAGATCCTGAAAGTCTCTCTGCCCGATGACCTGAGCGCCCTGCAATCCTTCCTGCCCCACTCGTTTGGCCCGGCGGATCTCGACATCACTGATGCGCTGATGAGCCCGCAGGATCACGCAGAGCTTGAGCTTCAAAGCGAAGACCCACTGTGGCAAGCCGCGCTGGCCGCCGCCCGTCAAAGCTACGCCCCCTACAGTCAGGGCTATGCCGCGGTGGCGCTGCAGTTTGCCGATGGCCGCATCTTCTCTGGCCGCTACGCCGAGAACGCCGCCTTCAACCCCAGCCTGCCACCGATGCAGATGGCCTGCGCCCATGCGGTGCTTAACGGTGAAGATCTCGCCACCATCCGCCGCGCCGTGCTGCTGGAGAACAAAAACGGCCAGATCAGCCAGCGTGACTCCGCCCAGTCCACCCTCAAGGCGCTGGGCTCCGTCGAGCTGGAGTATCAGGCGGTCTGACCCCTGCTTTGCGTCGATAAACGAAAGCCCCCACACCTTGGTGCGGGGGCTTTTTTACTGGGCCGTTTAACCGGGAGCAGCCGGTTATCCTCACGGCTTGGCTGGGTTGATCACCCAGTCTGACTGGTTGCTGATCAGACAGGTTTCAGCCGCGCCGTGAAGTGGCGCAGCAGCGGCGGCTCGTAGTCAAAGGTGAGCCCGCGAATGCCGCTGGCCCGCGCTTTTACCGCGATCAGGCAGTCGGCCACATAGTCCATGTGATCCCGGGTGTAGACCCGACGCGGAATGGTGAGGCGCAACAGCTCGAAGTCCGCCGCCTCCTGCTTGCCGGTGGCGGGATCACGCCCCAGCAACAGGGAGCCAATCTCCACCCCACGCACGCCCCCTTCCAGATAGAGCTCGCAGGCGAGCGCATGGGCGGGGAACTGCTCGGCCGGAATATGGGGCAGCAGCTTTTTGGCATCCACAAACACCGCATGGCCGCCGGTGGGGGTCTGGATGGGGATGCCCGCCTCGGCCAGCCGCTCACCCAGATAAGCCACCTGACTGATGCGATAGGTGAGATACTCCTCATCCATTCCCTCGCGCAGGCCGATGGCGAGCGCCGCCATGTCCCGCCCGGCGAGGCCGCCATAGGTGACAAACCCCTCCATCGCCACGCAGCGCACCTGCACCGCGCGGAACAGGTCGAGATCTTCCTTGAAGCAGCAAAGCCCGCCGATATTGACCAGCCCGTCCTTTTTAGCCGACATGGTGAAGATGTCCCCCAGTGCGAACATCTGGCGCACTATCTCCTTGATGCTGTGCTTGGCATAGGCCGGATCCCGCTCCTTGATAAACCAGGCGTTCTCGGCAAAGCGGGCGGCGTCGATCACCACCGGAATCTGGTGGCGACGGGCCAGTTCGGAAACCGCCTCCATATTGGCCATGGAGACCGGCTGACCACCGGCGCTGTTGCAGGTCACCGTGATGATGATGCCGGCCACGTTGTCGGCCCCCAGGGTTTCGATGGTGTCGGTCAGGCGAGGGAGATCAAAATCCCCCTTCCAGGCATAAGGCGCCGTGGTATCGAGAGCTTTCGGGGTGAGCAGGTTGATGGCCCGCGCCCCAGCCAACTCCACGTGGGCCTTGGTGGTGTCGAAGTGGTAGTTGGAGATAAAGACCGGCGCCTTGCCCTTGCAGCGCTTGACCAGCTCGGGGAAGAGGATCTGCTCGGCCCCGCGCCCCTGGTGGGTGGGCATCACATGCTGGTAGCCAAAAATCTCGCGCACCGTGCGCTCCAGCTCAACGAAGTTGCGGCTGCCCGCATAGGCCTCATCCCCCATCATGATGCCAGCCCACTGACGGTCGGACATGGCGCCGGTACCGCTGTCGGTCAGCAGATCGATATAGACATCCTCGGCCAACAGCAGGAAGGGGTTCCAGCCAGCAGCCTCGAGGGCGGCGCGGCGCTCGGCGCCAGTGGTCTGTTTGATGGGCTCGACCATCTTGATACGAAACGGCTCGGGTATACGACGCATAAAAGACTCCTCACCGGCGCTAGGCCAGTGTGTTTGAAATCGGGATTGGCAAAGAGGCCGGGGCGATTGGGGTCGTCCGGCTGACAAATTCAAACGGCGGGTGCCGCCAATCAGCGGTGAGGAAAGTCGAAGGTGAGAATGGGATCCCGGGTATACCAGTGGGCGAGCAGGCAAGCTGCTCGGGGCGTAGCTGTCATGATTGGCATCACTCCCCTCCATATCGGTTGTAGACAGTCGGTGGCCAACAAGATCCATAGATGGATGCTGCCAGCGGGCAGCCTCGCCACGTTAACGGCTGGTTAATTGGCAAACAAGGGGCGCACCGACGGGCTGTGCGCCCGCTCACAAAGTGCGCATCTGAGCGGCAAACTGGCAGTGAGGTTGATCCGCCCGCGCCCCCGCTTCGTTATTCTCCCTACCTACACGCCACATCCCCCATCAGCCAGGGCCGGGAGCCATCATGCATCGCAAACCCCATCTGCCCGAGAAGATCTGCCCCGTCTGCCAGCGCCCCTTCAGCTGGCGGCGCAAGTGGGCACGCAGCTGGGAGGAGGTTCGCTACTGCAGCGAACGCTGTCGCCACGCTCGTCTCCGTAGCCATCAACATAATGAAGAGCCAGCCTGATGGAGCTGCGTCTTATTCTCGGCGATCAGCTGAACGCCGCTCACAGCTGGTTTCGTACCCCGGATCCGGCGATCTGCTACCTGATGGCAGAGCTGCGTCAGGAGACCGACTACTGCCACCACCATCGTCAGAAAGTGCTGGCCTTCTTTGCCGCCATGCGCGCCTTCGCAGCGGCCCTCACTCAAGCGGGCCACCGCGTCTGTTACCTGACCCTGGATGAGAGCGCCCGCTGGCCCGACTTGCCCGGCTTGCTGGAGGCTCAGCTCGGAGCACATCAGGCCGACAGCTTTGCCTGGCAGAGCCCGGACGAGTGGCGCCTCGCCAGCCAGTTGAAAAGCTGGGCGGCTGGCCTTGCCATCCCTGCCTCCGAGGTGGAGAGCGAACATTTTCTCACCCCCCGCGATGGCTGGCAGCGCTATCCCCACAGCCGGATGGAGTTCTTCTACCGCGCCTTGCGAAAGCAATATCAAGTGCTGCTCGATGAGCGCGGCCAACCCCTTGGCGGGCGCTGGAATTTTGATGACGAGAACCGCGCCAAGCTGCCGGAGAGCCAGCCAATCCCGGCCCCCCTCACCTTTGCCAATGAGGTGAGCGAGATTGACGCCATGCTGACCCGCCACGGGGTCAGTACTATCGGCGAGGCGGATGCCAGCAGACTGCCGTGGCCAATCACCCGGCGCCAGAGTCGCGAGCTGCTGGCCCATTTTCTGACGCACTGCCTGCCCCATTTTGGCCGCTATCAGGATGCCCTGAGCGAGCGGGGCTGGAGCCTGTTTCACAGCCGTTTGTCGTTTTCCCTCAACAGCAAGATGCTTCATCCGCTTGAGGTGATCCGCGCCGCCGAATCCCACTGGCAGGCCAATCAGGCCACTATCACGTTGGCACAGGTGGAGGGGTTTATCCGCCAGATCCTCGGCTGGCGCGAGTTTGTCCGCGCCCTCTACTGGGAAAAGATGCCCGACTACAAGCAGGCCCATTTTCTCGAGGCCAAGCGGCCGCTGCCGGGTTTCTTCTGGAATGGAGAAACCAGGATGGCCTGCGTGCGCCACGCCATTCGCCAGTCCCTCGAGCACGGCTACGCCCACCATATCCAGCGGCTGATGGTGACCGGCAACTTTGCCCTGCTGGCGGGGATCGATCCTGACGAGGTGGATCAGTGGTATCTCGGCATCTATGTGGATGCCATCGAGTGGGTGGAGCTGCCCAACACCCGCGGCATGAGCCAGTTTGCCGATGGCGGCCTGATGGGCAGCAAGCCCTACGCCAGCAGCGGCGCCTATCTCGAGCGGATGGGCCACTACTGCAAGGGGTGCCACTATCAGGTCAAAGCGCGCCACGGCGACGGAAGTTGCCCCTTCAACAGCCTCTACTGGCACTTTCTCTGGCGCAATCGGGACAAACTTGGCGGCAATCCCCGCCTCGCCCTCCCCTATGCCAACTGGGATGGCCAAGCCGCAGCGCAGCAGCAAGCCATTCTGGCCACGGCGGAGCACTACCTGATCAAGCTGGAGCAGTTGTAAGCGGGCCATGTCCTCTGGCACATTCACACTGACAACAACGCAGCGATTTACGCTGGCAATCAGGCTCACCATCGCACCAAACACCAGCTTGTGACTGGCAAGCAGACGGAGATCCCAATCCTGCGCAGAGCGGTTGAATATCCTGTGGCGGCTGATTATGGTGGTGGCCACATCAGGAGATCAGTCAAGGAAAGACGATATGGAGATAGTGGTTCTCGGTGGTGGCGTGATTGGGGTAACCAGCGCCTGGTATCTGGCCAAAGCGGGTCACAAAGTAACCCTGCTGGAGCGACAAGGGGGCGTCGCCCTTGAAACCAGCCATGCCAACGCCGGGCAGATATCCCCGGGCTATGCGGCCCCCTGGGCGGCCCCCGGCATCCCCCTCAAGGCCGCCAAGTGGATGCTGCAAAAGCATGCCCCCTTCACGGTGCGCCCCACTGCCGACCCCTTCCAGCTACGCTG
Source organism: Aeromonas sp. 55A (assembly GCF_051919665.1). NCBI lineage: Bacteria > Pseudomonadati > Pseudomonadota > Gammaproteobacteria > Aeromonadales > Aeromonadaceae > Aeromonas > Aeromonas sp. 55A. The sequence continues at coordinate 3,570,965 of NZ_JBQBEH010000008.1, forward strand.
GATGCTCAGAATGCTCGCCAACTGTACTCCGACCGCCTATGCCACCAACAAGGGGCGCATGGTGCGTCTGGCCGAATACAGCCGCGACTGCATGAAGCTGCTGCGCGACGAGCTGAACATCGATTACGAAGGGCGCCAGCTCGGCACCCTGCAGCTGTTTCGCAGCCAATCCCAGCTCGATGCCAGTCAGCGCGATATCGAGGTGCTGGAGGAGTATGGTGTCCCTTACCAGTCGCTGGATGCCAGCGGCTGCGAAGCGGCAGAGCCTGCGCTGGCGCGGGTGCGCGGCAAAATCGTCGGCGGCTTGCGTCTGCCCGGCGACGAGACCGGCGACTGCTTCCGCTTCACCAAGGCCCTTGCCCTTGAAGCCGAGAAGCTCGGGGTCAAGTTTGTCTTCAACTGCGATATCGACGAGATTGAGCAAGCCCGCGGCCGCGCCGTGGCGGTGCGGGCAGGCGAGCAGCGCTATCGCGCCGATGCCATCGTCTGTGCGCTTGGCAGTTATGCCACCGGTTTTTTGCGGCCACTGCTACGCCCGCTCGGGCTCGAACTACCGGTCTATCCGGTCAAGGGCTACTCCCTCACCCTGCCGATGATCAATGCCGAGGCCGCACCGCGCAGCACCGTGCTGGACGAGACCTACAAGGTGGCCATCACCCGCTTTGACGAGCGGATCCGGGTCGGCGGCATGGCGGAGCTGTCGGGCTACAACCTCGCTCTCAACCCCAGACGCCACGACACTCTGGCGATGGTGGTGGGCGATCTCTTTCCCGAAGGGGGGGATATCAGCCAAGCCGAGTTCTGGACCGGCCTGCGCCCCATGACGCCGGACGGCACCCCGCTGGTGGGGCCGAGCCCCATTCCCGGCCTCTGGCTCAATACCGGCCACGGCACCCTGGGCTGGACCATGGCGGCCGGTTCGGGTCAGCTTCTGTGCGATCTTATCAGCGGCAGCGAGCCCGCCATCAGCGATGAGGGGCTCACTCTGGCCCGTTACGGCTAGACGCCCACACAGTCGGGCTGTTTCACTCGCCAACTACGCCCCCAGACAACAGCAGAGGACGTTCTCAACCGCTTTATTGACAGGCCACCGCCAAAAACGGTGGCCTTTTCGTCTAGATGTTGACCTTCTCCCTCCCCGTCTGCCTGAGCGATAGTCTGGCTGCCGGTTAATGCAGCAAACGGCACAGAATATTGCGCAATTCGACTTGCGCAAGCCGTCACAATCCGTAATGTGGATAGACGCATTTTTCGCAGCGCATATTTTTTAAATGGCCTGTAAACCGCTTGTAAACAGGCGTCGCCAGACAAGGGGTTACGGGTGTCACCGCGAGTTTCTTTAGCAGCAATCCAGGGTAGGACAATATGAAAAAAGTAGGTTTGGTCGGTTGGCGTGGCATGGTGGGATCGGTTCTGATGAGCCGGATGCAGGAAGAGCAGGATTTCGCCCATATTCAACCCACATTCTTCACCACCTCCCAGGCCGGTGAGGCCGCTCCCAACTTCGGCGTCGATGCCGGTACTCTGCAGGACGCCTTCGATATCGAGGCGCTGGCCAAGCAGGATATCATCATCACCGCGCAAGGCGGCGACTACACCAAGGATGTCTATCCGCGCCTGAAAGCCGCTGGCTGGCAGGGTTACTGGATTGACGCCGCCTCCTCCCTGCGGATGGAGAAAGACGCCGTCATCATTCTGGATCCGGTCAACGGCGACGTCATCGAGCAGGCCCTGAACGATGGCATCAAGACTTTCGTTGGCGGCAACTGCACCGTCAGCCTGATGCTGCTGGCCCTCGGCGGCCTGTTCAAGGCCGATCTGGTGGAGTGGGTCAGCGTGGCTACCTATCAGGCCGCCTCCGGTGGCGGTGCCCGCCATATGCGCGAGCTGGTCACCCAGATGGGGATGCTGCGTGACGAAGTGGCGGTCGAGCTGGCCGACCCTGCCTCCGCCATCCTCGATATCGAGCGCAAGATCACCGAGAAGACCCGCTCCGGCACCCTGCCGGTCGACAACTTCGGCGTACCGCTGGCCGGTGGACTTATCCCCTGGATCGACACCAAGCTCGACAACGGCCAGAGCCGTGAAGAGTGGAAGGGTCAGGCCGAGACCAACAAGATTTTGGGTATCGAGAATGCCGTCATTCCGGTGGATGGTTTGTGCGTGCGGATCGGCGCCCTGCGCTGCCACAGCCAGGCCTTTACCATCAAGCTGAAAAAGGATGTGCCGCTGGCGGAGATCGAAGCGCTGCTGGCTACCCACAACGACTGGGTGAAAGTGATCCCCAACGATCGCGATATCACCGCCCGCGAGCTGACCCCGGCGGCCGTTACCGGCACCCTCAGCATTCCGGTGGGCCGTCTGCGCAAACTCAATATGGGCCCTGAGTATCTGGCTGCCTTTACCGTGGGTGACCAACTGCTATGGGGCGCCGCCGAGCCGCTGCGCCGCATGCTGCGTATCCTGCTGGCTCGCTAATCCGCTCCAGAAGCAGAGACAACAAGGGCGGGAAGTCACACTCCCCGCCCTTTTTCATTGCCTGTATTTATAAGCCGTTTAACGGGTTCACAGCCTTGCCATTACTTGAGCAGAATGCGCTGGCACCCGCTGTAGATCTCGGCCCGCCCGGGGCGGCAAAAGCCCACCAGGGTGAGCCCGGTCTGCTCGGCCCGCTCGACCGCAAGCTCGGTGGCGGCGGAGATGGCGAGCAGGATCTCCACTCCGGCGCTGGCGCACTTTTGCACCATCTCGAAGCTGGCGCGGCTGGTTACCAGAATGGCGCCATCCCGCCGACCGCTGCGGCACAGATGACCCACCAGCTTGTCCAGCGCAATATGGCGCCCCACATCCTCGCGGATGGCGAGAATATTGCCCTCACCATCCAGATGCACAGCCGCATGGGTGGCGCCGGTGCGCTGACCCAGCAGCTGGAGCGGGCGCAGTGCGCTCAATACCTTGTCGATATGGCCCACCGCCAGGCGCTGACTATCGGGCAAGCTTGGCTGGGTGCGGATCACCTGCTCCAGACTCTCGCTGCCGCAGATGCCGCAACCGGTACGGCCCGCCAGAGTGCGCCGCTTCTCTTTAAGGCGATGGACGCAGCGGTTGGCCAGGGTGATATGCAGCTCAATCCCCTGACAGCCGTCATGCTGCTCGATGTCGTGGATATCGAGCAGGCTGTCGATGATCCCCTCGGATAGCGAGAAGCCGATGGCGAAATCCTCCAGATCGGAGGCCGAGCACATCATCACGCTGTGGGCGATGCCGTTGTAGACCAGCGCCACCGGCGTCTCGGAGGGGAGCGCCATTTCGCTGTCGCAGGTCAAGGTATCGGCGCGGTAGTGCACCACCTCGCGGTGGATAGCGCAGCGTGCCAGCTCGTTCTGTTCGCTCTGCTCGCTAAGCTCGCCCCGCGCCTCAAGCTCAAGTAGCTCTCTCATGGTGCGACCCCATCGATGATCTCGGGATCTCTGGCAGAAATGCCGAGCCGCTTCATTTTGGAGAGCAAGGTCGTGCGCTTCATGCCGAGGCGGTTGGCTGCCCCCCGCTCGCCAGCGACTATGCCGTTGCAGTCGCGCAGGGCGGCGATGATAGCCTCGCGCTCATCCTCCGGCCCCTCGGCAAAGAGCGGCGTGGCGGGCTCGTCATAGACCAGGGTCTCAATCTTGTGGTAGCCCTTGAGGGGCATCAGCTCATCGGGCGAGAGGTTGAGCACATGGCCGCGGGTCATCACCACGGCGCGCTCGATAACGTTCTCCAGCTCGCGGATATTGCCGTACCAGGGCAGCGACACCAGCATCTTCATGGCATCGGCGGGGATCGAGGTGATGGTGCGGCGCATCCGCTTGGCGATCTTCTTGATAAAGAAATTGACCAAGAGCGGAATGTCCTCGCGCCGCTCGCGCAGCGGCGGCAGCTCGATGGGAAAGACGTTGAGGCGGTAGTAGAGATCGCTTCGAAAGCGCTTGTTCTTGACCATGGAGAGCAGATCGCAGTTGGTGGCGGCCACCAGCCGCACATCCACTGCGATGGGGTTGCTGTTGCCCACCCGCTCCAGCTCGTGCTCCTGCAATACCCGCAACAGTTTGGGCTGCAAGTCCAGCGGCATATCCCCCACTTCGTCGAGGAACAGGGTGCCCTTGTGGGCCCGCTCGAAACGGCCGATCCGCTGGGTCAGGGCGCCGGTAAAGGCCCCCTTTTCGTGGCCAAAGAGATCGCTCTCGATAAGGCCGGTGGGAATGGCGGCGCAGTTCACCTTTACCATCTCGTGGTCGTGGCGGGCACTCAGGGCGTGAATGGCCTGGGCGATCAGCTCCTTGCCGGTACCGGTCTCGCCGAGGATCAGCACGGTACTGTCGCTCTCGGCCACCAGCCGCACCTTCTCCAGCACGCTCTCCATCACCGCGCTCTGGTAGATGATGTGGGGGAATTCCCCCTGCATCTGGGGCTCGTTGATGCGAATGGTCTTCTCTTTTGCGCCGTTGGTGTTGGAGATCTCCTGCTGCGCCTGCACGTTGTTCATGGCAATGGCCGTGCGCGCCGCCACCTGCTCCAGCAAGGAGATATCGATATCGGCAAAAAAGTCGGCGTTGGGGTGCGAGAGGATCAACACCCCCAGCAGGTTGCCCCTATAACGCAGCGGCAAAATGCAGGAACTATCGGCCTCGGGCGGCAGGATCTGGGAGGTAAAGCGGCAGCGATTGCTGCAGCCGTGGCCATGTTCGCGATAGACAAAAAACGGCTCGCTATGGCCAAGGGCCCCCTGCAGGCACTTCTTTTCGAAACAGGAGTGATCGATGATGCCCGGCTGCTCGCTCTGGTGCTGATTGACCAGATAGCTTTTGAAGCTGTCGGAGGTGGCGTTGTACTCCGCCAGACAGAGGCTGCTGATGCCGAAGTGGTGGTGCAGGATGGCAAACAGGCTCTTGGGCAGCTCGGCGATACGCACCAGTTTGATTACCGCGTTGGTCACATCCACCAGAATTTTGCAGCTGTCGCGCTCAAGGCGCAGGGAGTTGGCCTGCTCCAGAGTGCGCTCCTTGTCGAGTACGTTCTCCAGCGCAATGGCGATAATGGCCGCCAGCTGGGTCAGTTTGGCAAGGGTCTCCATGGTGAAGCTGTCGAGCTGGGTGTTGATAAACTCGACCCCGCCAAGGTGGCTGCGGGCGGTGGTGATGGGGAGCTGGCAGTAGGAGCGCAGCCCCCCGTAGACCCCTTCGCGATCCAGCGCCGGGCAGCGATTCTCAAAGCGGGCGGCAGCGAGAATGATGGCCTGTTCCGGGGTCTCTTTGGTAGGACGGGGGGAGAGGTGCAGCTCTGCCTTGGGGCAGACCAGATGCTTTGGGCCGGAATGTCCCATGAAGTAGAAGATGGCCTCCTCGTCCGCACCCATGTTGAGGATCAGGTTGACCCGGGTTACGCCGCCGAAGCTGGCATCTATCTTGTTGAGTTTGTGGATAAAATCATCGAGCGTCACGGCCGACAGGAGGGATTTGGAGAGCAGGAGGAAACCGTCGTCCCAGATGGGAGAGATCTCGTCCAGGGGGATGGCACTCACATTTAGCATTGCGGCCTCACGTTATATCGATTTAGTCACCAGTCAGGCTGTCCATGCCATCGCATCACGACAAGCATCCGTCACCAAAATAAATAGCCGCAGCCCGTAAAAGCGGCTGCCAATAAGAAAAGCGATGACGAAAATTGTCGCATGTTGCAATTCCAGAGTTGTTATTAACGAACGACAACAAAAAGTAACATCGTTATCGGGGGATATATTGGAATGGCGACTCATCATAGATGAGCTCAAATTTCATTACAATCCGATTTAATATATCTGATGGCCATATTTAACCGGTTATTTCATCAGTTCTTGATCTCAATTAAGGCGCCCGAAAAGTGGGCCGCCGTCAACTGTCAGATCTGCCTCTCCTCTTCGCTGACTGCGGAATTCGAGATGGCGTTTGCAACCCATCCATCGGCAGTTTATGAGGTGATGATCCGGCTATGGCAGCACTTCAGGCCACCGAAGATAAAGAGGGCCGACAAGCTCTGGAAGGCCATCAGCAGCCAGCTGGCGTTGTCGGCAAGCTCGGCGGTGACGCTCTGGTGCGTGAGGTAGATCAGCAGGGTGATCACCCCCAGCAGCAGGCCGTTGATCAAGGTGGTGGAGATAAACCCGATCAGCCAGGCACTGGAAATGCTCAAGGCAGAAAATACGCTGCTCATGGCAAGCCGTGCCGCCATAAAACAGCCGAAAAAACCGAAGCCAAGCAGAAATATCATCTCGTCGCGCCAAATATAGCAACCTATTCCCAGCAATATCGCCGCCAGATAGGTGCCAATATAGAAAAGTCCGAATAAGCGACCAATTTCATGTTGCATCATTTACTCCCCTTTTTTGGGTAATAAAAGGGTGCCCGACTCGATAAATCCGAGTCGGGTTCCCTTATTTGTGCAGAACCTCTTTTTTAGGGCGATCAGCCCTTGGCTGCGCTGCGCAATTTCGCCTTGAGCGCGCTGTATTCAGTCTGGACGTACACTTCCGCCTCAGGCTGATTGTCGATGCGCTCGATCTTCACCGCGCAGTACTTGTACTCCGGCGTGTGGGAGACGGGATCGACGTGCTCGATGGTGAGCTCGTTGCAGGCCCCGATCCACCACTGGTAGGTCATGTAGACCACCCCGGCGTTGACCCGGTCGTTGTAGTTGGCCCGGGTGATCACCTTGCCACGGCGCGACGAGATCCAGACCAGCGCCTGATCCTTCACCCCAAGCTTTTTGGCATCGCTCGGGTGGATCTGCACATAGCCCGGCTCATCGGCCAGGGTCTGCAGCGCCGAGCAGTTGCCGGTCATGGAGCGGCAGGAGTAGTGACCCACCTCGCGCACGGTGGAGAGCACCAGCGGGTACTCGGCACAGGGCTGCTCCAGCGGCGGCCGCCACTCGGAAGCGATCAGCTGGCCCTTGCCGCTCGGGGTGGTGAACACATTCCCCTCGAACAAGGTGCTGGTGCCCGGGTGATCCTCGGTCGGGCAAGGCCACTGCACGCTCTTGAGATCGGCCATCTTGTCGTAGCTGACCCCGGCATAGAGTGGGCAGAGCGCACGCATCTCGTCCCAGATCTCTTCGGTGTTGTGGTACTCCATGGGATACCCCATGGCGGTCGCCATCAACGAGAAGATGGCCCAGTCCGGTTTCACGTTCTCGGGGGGCGTCACCGCCTTGTAGAAACGCTGGAAGCCGCGATCCGCCGAGCTGTAGACCCCTTCGTGCTCGCCCCAACTGGTGGCGGGCAGAATGACGTCGGCCATCTCGGCAGTCTGGGTCATGAAGATATCCTGCACGATCACCAGCTCCATCCCCGCCAGAGTGCGGCGGAACTGACCGAGATCTGCCTCGGTCTGGGCCGGATCTTCACCGAAGATATAGAAGGCCTTGCACTTGCCCTCCTCCACCTTGTGGCCAAGCTCGGTCAAGCGGTAGCCGGGCTTCTGGGAGAGCGACGCCACGCCCCACGCCTTGGCGAACTTGGCGCTGATGGCGGGATCGGCCACCGACTGATAACCCGGGAACTGGTGGGGCAGCATCCCCATGTCACAGGTGCCCTGCACGTTGTTCTGACCGCGAACCGGCCCGCAACCGGTGCCGCGGCGACCGAAGTTGCCGGTCAGCAGCGCCAGACCCGCGAGCCCCTTGACCACGTCCACCGCCTGACCGTACTGGGTCACCCCCATGCCCCACAGGATCATGGAAGCGGGCGATTCGGCGTAGGTGCGAATGGCGGCGCGGATATCGGCGGCTTTCAGGCCAGTGATCCCCTCCACATATTCCGGGGTGTACTTGGCCACCGTCGCCTTGAAGGTCTCGAACCCTTCGGTGTAGTTGGCGACAAAGGCCTTGTTGTAGAGCCCTTCATTGATCAACACGTTGGCGAAGGCGTTAACCAGCGCCATGTTGGAACCGTTTTTGAGCGGCAGCCACTGATCGGCGATGCGGGCGGTCTCCACCATGCGGGGATCACACACAATCACCTTGGCCCCGTTTGCCTTCGCCTTGAGGATATGGCGGGCCACAATGGGGTGAGAGTCAGCAGCGTTGTAACCAAACACCAGCAGGCACTTGGTCTCTTGAATTTCGGGAATGGCGTTGCTCATGGCGCCGTTGCCTACAGTTGTCTCCAGACCGGAGACTGAGGGTGCGTGTCACACCCTCGCGCAGTGGTCGACGTTGTTCGTCCCAATCACCGCACGGGCAAATTTCTGCATCACATAGTTGGCTTCATTGCCCGGGCCACGGGCAGAGCCGGTGGTCATGATGGCGTCCGGGCCATATTTCGCCTTGATGGCAGAGAGACGGCTGCTGGCGAACTCGATCGCTTCATCCCAGGAGACTGCCTCGAACTTGCCACCGCGCTCGCGGCGGATCATCGGGCTCTTGAGACGGGGGGTCAGCAGGTTGGTGTCGTTCAAAAAATCCCAACCGTAATAGCCCTTGAGGCAGAGTTGCCCCTCGTTGGTCCGGCCGTTGGCGCCTTCGGCCCCCACCACCTTGTCGTTTTCAACCAGCAGGTTGATTTTGCAACCGGTGCCGCAATAGGGGCACACGGTAATGACTTTTTTCATGACTCACACTCTTGTTTGTTAACGAAAAACGGCTCGGCAAGCCCGCTCACACCCGCGCCGGCATCGCCAGCAGTGCCTCGGCACTGGCCAGCTGCTTCTGCCGGTTCAGGTTTTCAAGATGCTCCGGCGTGACCAGCCGCAGCGCCTGGGTCGGACACACCTCGACACAGGCCGGGCCCGCCTCGCGGTGACGGCAGAGATCGCACTTGAGCGCCTGCGCCTTGGTCTGCGGACGCTTGAAGAGCGAATCGGCAGCGGGTGCCACCTCTTTGAGCACCACCGCCATGGCGCCGTAAGGACAGGCCACCACGCAGGACTTGCAGCCGATGCAGCGCTCCTGCAACACCTTGACGCAACCATCCTCGCTGACGATGGCATTGTTTGGGCAGGCCATGGCGCACGGCTTGTCTTCACACTGGCGGCAGAGCACCGGCGTGGTCACCTTGCTGCCCACGATCACCTTCAGGCGCGGCTGAAAGTAGCTGTCCTTGGAGACCAGATGTCCATCCTCGATGGCAAGATGCAGGCCGCCCTCCCGCTCAAGGGTCCCGCTGCAAGACCCTGACTGGTGTGAAACGGCGCAGGCCACCTCACAGGTACGACACCCAATACAGAGACTGGGATCTGCAATCACGAAGCTGTTCATAGAGAGGGATCCTAAATGGTTCGTTACACCGGGCCGCCCGCCGACAGGCAAAGAGGCGGCCAGCCCCCCATAAAGCATTTATCAGACCAAAACGGGCCAAGGGTGCGATAAAAGTTCACAACCATCTGAAAATAAAGAAGTAATTATAAAGAATGACGTGCTGATTGCCACCCCTGACGAGGGTGACGACGGGCTGGGAAGTGTGATCGACACGACAAAAGTGACGAGCTCGACACCGGCTGACTAAGGCATTTCACCCTGCCCTTTCAGCTCGAGCGAACAAACAACAACCAATCAATGACTAATTTATTGATCTCGGACAGATTATGCGCCGATTGCCCTTTTTACCCCCTACCCGATTGGATAGCATGCTTCAGTTGGCAACCAGCTTCGCTGGGGTCAACAACATAGGAAGGCTGGCTCAAATTGCATCGCTTAGCTACAGTAGGCATTCATGAAAGCATCTACATTGAATACTCTTTTAGTATCGAAAAATATATTTAATAAAACGAAAGCGTTGGTGAACAATGGAGATAAACACTCATGTACTGCTGGAATAATCTTACTACAAGATTTCATTGAATTAGTAATTCTTGCGGTACTAAATGAACTCGATATCAAAGAAACAAACAACATTGAATCAAAATCTTTTGATGAACTGTTAGGGGAGTTAAAGAAACATAAGGTCCCAGTAATAAAATCAGGAACGATTAAGGCTCTCAATAAACAGAGAGTTATTGCAAAGCACTATGGGCAATTAACTGAGCCAGCATCTGTAGTTAACTATTTCTCCACCGCAATTACTTTTACCGACACCATCTTAAAGCATGTTCTAAATATGACTTTGGACGAAATTTTAGTCATAGATGTATTATATGATGGAGCACCAAAAGAATTTATAAAGATAGCTATAGAACTGGCTGAAAAAGGCAGCTACCTAGACGCGTTGGAGAATTTACGCCGTTCCTTTTACATAGCCTACGAGTATAACTATTCAATTTATGGGTTCAGAGATTATGACAATGACAAACCAATATTAGGATTAATGTATATGGCGCTTGGTGGACTAAAGGCGCCTCAGTATTGTAAGAATAAGCAATGGATTTCCCAGTCAGTAAAAACACCATTAGATTATATACAAGTTGACTATGAACGACTTAAGGGTGATTGTATTGAATGGGGTATTAGCACCGCAAGTGTAAATAATTTCTGTCGATTAACCCCACGAGTAATACAAACAGAGTATGAACACTGGCATCTAGATTACACAACAAGTTATGCTGCCAATGAAGTTAATAGGGAGAATTTTAATTTCTGTCTAGATATCCTCCTAGAGTTTTTATTAAAAAAACAAGAGTTTGAATCTAGCCATAAATGGCCAAAAACTGAAAAATCAATTCCGGCTCCACCGATCTATGTAGGCAAACCAGTTTACCAATCACCATCAACATCCTCACAAATTCTTGGTTATGTTCCTGCAGATTATTTTTATGCAGTTGAACGCGTTGTAACTGGATTTAATAAAAATGAAAAGTTTTTATATGTTAGGTTATATCCTCAAGATCAAGCATCTCTTGGTATTAATCATATGCTTGGATACTTGATAATTGAGTGATGTTTTATTTCCATGAAGTTAACTCGAAACAAGTTTACATTTGTCAAAAATATCATTTGAGCACACACTCACTCGGTTTGAGGTTAAAATGGACAATAAACTAGATATAAGTGTAAATACTGAACTAAAAGCAGATCTTCAACCAGTAATCGAACATACTCCAAATGCCATCAATAAGGTTTTTGAACTTTTATTGGGCGTTAAACATGCTAAAGAAAAGCGAATTATCGAGTTAATTAATTTGCAAACCGCTAGAGAAAAAATACTAATCGAGCAAGGTTTAGCTACCTTCGATATTGAATTGAACACCATAGATAATATGGTGCCGTCAAATCATGCTACGTTACTATCGAGTAAAATCAATAATGATGAAGCATTAAATATAACAAACTGTGCAAAATATGCAGTTAATGAACTTGTCGATGTAACATTACCGCCAGACAAAGAAATATCTAACGACTTTTTTAATAGATGGAGAAATGAAGCTAAATTAATTGACAATGAGTACACCCAGAAAATATGGGGGCTAATATTATCTGAAGAAATAAAAAGTCCAGACTCGATTAGCTTAAGAACTCTAGACACTTTAAAAAACCTAAGCCAATATGAGGCTGAGTTATTTAATACGATGGGGAATTATATTGTATTTGGTTCGTGCATATTAACCGGTGAACATATTGATGAATCTCATATAAAAACTCTTGTAGATGCTGGCTTGTGCATTTTTGCTGGTATTTATAGAAGTTCTGATTTTCCAGAAACACAGCTAACATACCATGATAATGCGCCACAGCCAGGCTATTACATTGATTTTAATCACCATATGTTTTTCCACGAAAAAAAACTATCAATTTCTTTTGTGCCACTAACATCAGCTGGAATGGAAATATACAAAATATCCTCAAAAAACAATTCATGGAACCTTGCTTTAGTGGCAAGGGCTATCTTTGAAAAAAATAGTCAAATTTCAGAAATAACTAGTTATAAGTATAATGATCCGGGAAAGAGCAATGTTATCAATATGGATGAACCAATGATATTCCATCGAGATGTTATATTTAAAAAATAACAATACAGTAACACCCTAGGGGGTAATAAACGCAGCGCATTGCACCTCTTGCATTTTAAATTAGCGGTGTAATTCACTTCGTTCATTGCACCCTACCTTTCCCCTCTGGCACATAAAGACTCCATCGCAGCCCAACTGCATCCCCTTTGCCATCCTGCCAGTAATTAATTAGCGATTACTTTATCGTCTATTTATTATCCGTTTTGGTAAAAGAGAGTAGCCAAACCACTTCGCTAGATAAAACAGATAGTTGCCTGCATTATCGCAGCCCATTTCAATCGCCGGATAATTAATTCTCTTACTCAAATTGAACTTTTGATTATTTATAACTGAGCATAGTCCCGCAGAGTGTGTGTCATTATAAGCTTAATGACAGATGAACAGACTGTGTTCCATGACAAGCAGATCACTATTCCGTTAGCGCCCTTTCCCATCGCAATCCATTAATTCTCTCCCGATTAAATATCACGACTTACCTGGTAGGTCGGGCAGCTGTGCGTTGGCAAACGTGTAAACATCAAACTGACAAGATGAACTCATGAACTGTGATAAACAACAAGCCATGTCCGGCGTTATGCTGGCGGCGATTGGCGTAGTCTATGGCGATATCGGCACCAGCCCGCTCTATACCTTGCGCGAGTGCCTATCAGGTCAATTCGGGTTCGGCGTCGAGCCGGCCTCCATTCTCGGCTTTCTCTCGCTGATCTTCTGGCTGCTGATCCTGGTGGTGTCGGTCAAGTACCTCTCCTTTGTCATGCGGGCCGACAACGCCGGCGAGGGTGGCATTCTCACCCTGATGTCGCTGGCGACCCGCAACGCCTCCACCCGCTGGACACCGCTGCTGATCATCCTCGGCCTGATTGGTGGCAGCTTCTTCTATGGCGAGGTGGTGATCACCCCGGCGATGTCGGTGATGTCGGCTATCGAGGGTCTAAGCATTCTCACCCCCGCCCTCGACCCCTATATCGTCACCCTTTCGGTGCTGGTGCTGACCCTGCTGTTTGCCATCCAGAAACATGGCACCGCCATGGTGGGCAAGCTGTTTGCCCCCATCATGCTGATCTGGTTTATGACGCTGGCGGTGCTGGGGCTGCGCGGCATCATCCACAACCCCGAGGTGCTGGGTGCGCTTAACCCCGTCTGGGCGGTGCGTTTCTTTATCCAGTATCAGACCACCTCCTTCTTTGCCCTCGGCGCCGTGGTGCTGGCCATCACAGGGGTGGAGGCGCTCTACGCGGATATGGGCCACTTTGGCAAAAATCCCATTCGCCTCGCCTGGTTTATCGTTGTGCTGCCCTCCCTGGTGCTCAACTACTTCGGTCAGGGTGCGCTGCTGCTGAGCAACCCCGCCGCGATTGCCAACCCCTTCTTCCTGCTCGCGCCGAAATGGGCGCTGGTGCCACTGCTGCTCTTGGCAACCATGGCGACGGTGATCGCCTCGCAGGCAGTGATCTCCGGGGTCTTTTCGCTGACCCGGCAGGCGGTGCGGCTGGGGTATCTCTCCCCCATTCGCATCGTCCATACCTCCGAGCAGGAGTCCGGCCAGATCTATATTCCGGTCATCAACTGGATGCTCTATATCTCGGTGGTGATCGTCATCATGAGCTTCGAGCACTCCAGCAATCTGGCGGCGGCCTACGGCATCGCGGTGACCGGCACCATGGTGCTTACCTCCATCCTCTCCTGCTCGGTGGCCAAGAACAGCTGGCACTGGAACAAGTATCTGGTGGCCATCCTGTTTGCCGCGCTGCTCTGTATCGACGTGCCGCTGTTTGCCGCCAACCTCGCCAAGATCTTCTCCGGCGGCTGGCTGCCGCTCACCCTGGGCGCGGTGATGTTCACCGTGATGACCAGCTGGAAGAGCGAGCGTTTCCAGCTTATTCGTCGCCTGAACGAGCACGGCAACTCCCTTGAGCCGATGATCGCCTCGCTGGAGAAATCCCCGCCGACCCGGGTGGCCGGCACTGCGGTCTATATGTCGCGGGTGGTCAATGTGATCCCCCATGCGCTGCTGCACAACCTCAAGCACAACAAGGTGCTGCACGAGCGGATCATCCTGCTCACCCTGCGGGTGGAGGATGTGCCCTACGTCCACAATGTGCGCCGGGTCTGCATCGAGCAGCTCTCCCCCACCTTCTGGCGGGTGGTAGCAAGCTACGGCTGGCGCGAGACCCCGAACGTGGAGGAGATCTTCCACCGCTGTAACGCCGAGGGGCTCAGTTGCCGGATGATGGAGACCTCGTTCTTTATGGCCCACGAGTCGCTCATCATGAAAGACCGCCCCTGGTATCTCTATCTGCGCGGCAAGCTCTTTGTGCTGCTGCAGCGCAACGCCCTGCGCGCCCCGGATCAGTTCGAGATCCCGCCCAACCGGGTCATCGAGCTGGGATCCCAGGTGGATATCTGATGGCGGGTTGATGGCCTCTTAAAGGCATAGAAAACGTCAGCAAATAGAGAGGGAGGCATTGGCCTCCCTCTGTTGTTTTCGTTACCCCCGATTACCGCCCCTCATCCCCGGCCCTTCTCCCGCAAGGGGAGAAGGGAGCAAACCACGGCAAATCGAACCAGCTCATTTCCCCTCACACAACAGCCGTAGGGTGCAACAAGCGCAGCGCCGTGCACCGCGAACATATGTTGGAGAGCGGTGCAATTCACTCCGTTCTTTGCATCCTACTCATACTGCTTTTTCCATGGTGACGAACCCTCTTGGCGGCTTCGTCACAAGTGACGAACGTCACAGTTCGACAGCCACACCAGCGCGTTCATCCAACCACACGAATATTTTTATTTATTTAAAAAACAGTCACTTAAAACCAATTTGTCTGCAAAAACCATTCTGGCCCGTATCTTGCCAACCTGCCCCTACTTTCTCCGTTCGCGACACGACAAGGTAGGCTATGAACCGCTTCGTTATCGCTGACCCCAAGCTTTGTATCGGCTGTGGCACCTGTATGGCGGCCTGCAGCGAGGTACACAAGGCGCAAGGTTTGCAGCAAGCCCCCCGTTTAACCGTTATGCGACACGAGCAGGCGACCATGCCGGTTCAGTGCCGTCACTGTGACGATGCCCCCTGCATCAAGGTGTGCCCGGTCGAAGCAATTCGCCAGACCGGCGATTGCGTGCAACTCAACGAGTCGCTCTGCATCGGCTGCAATCTCTGCGCCGTGGCCTGCCCCTTTGGCGCTATCCAGAGCGGCGGCAGCCGTCCGGTGGCCGTAGCCACCAGTTACGACACCTATATCCCCTGCTCCATCCGCTCCAGCAACCCCTCCACCTCTGCCGGCCTGCGCTGCTTTGGCGAGGATCTGCTGAGCTGGGAGCCGGGGGTGCGCAGCATCGCGGTCAAGTGCGACCTGTGCGAGTTTCGCACCGACGGTCCGGCCTGTGTCGGTGCCTGCCCCTCCCAGGCACTGAAGCTGGTCAATGACGGCGACACCGAACGCGCCGCGCGTATCCGTCGCCAGCAAGCGGCCGACACCAACCCTCAAGGGGCCTCTGCCTTCCCGGCGCCTGCCACGGCGCTCCCTGCATCCGATTTATCCACCACAGAGGGAGTTCGCTGATGTTGTCCCCCCTTGTTATGGCCACGCTCCTGCTCTTTTTGCTGGGCGCTGCCGCCGGTTTGCTGCTGCAAAAGCTGCCCGCACTGGCCAACCGCCTCAATAGCGGCTTTGCCCTGCTGGGCTCGCTCGCGGGTCTGGTCGCCGCCATCCAGATCTTTGCTCAAGGCACCCCCGTCGACGGCCAGCTCTGGCTGCTGGGTTCGGTTCACCTCGACATGCTGGCCGCACTGATGCTGCTGGTGATTAGCACCGTCGGCGTCGCCGTCGCCCTCTACTCTTTTGCCTATATCCGCGAATATCAGGGCAAGGGCGATGTGGCCATCGGCGCGCTGATGAACCTCTTCCTCTTTGCCATGGTGGGTATGGTACTGGCCGACAATGCGCTCGGTTTCTTGCTCTGCTACGAGCTGGTGACCCTCACCACCTACTGGCTGGTCAAGACCAACCCCGAGGCCGCCAAACAGAGCCGTCTCTACCTGGTGATGAACCATATCGGCATGGCGCTGGTGCTGATCGCCTTCTGGCTGCTCTGCCGCGAATCCGGCTCGCTGGAGTTCGCCGCGCTGCGCGAGCACCATCTGACGGGCGGTTTGGCCTCCCTGGTGTTCCTGCTCAGCTTCTGCGGCTTTGGCCTGCGCGCCGGTTTCGTGCCGCTGCACGGCTGGCTGCCGGTGGCCGAGCCCGTTGCGCCGTCCCATATTTCTGCGCTGATGTCTGGCGTCATGGTAAAACTGGGTCTGTTTGGCATCTTGCGGGTCAGCATCGATTTTCTCGGCGCCAGCCAGCTCTGGTGGGGCTATGTAGTGCTGATCTTCGGCGCCTGCTCGGCAGTGCTCGGGGTGCTGTTTGCGCTGGCCGAGCACGATCTCAAGCGGCTGCTCGCCTACCACACGGTGGAGAACATCGGCATCATCCTGATGGGGATGGGGATCGGCATGATCGGCATCGCCAACCAGCAACCGGCGCTGGTGGTGCTGGGGCTGCTCGGTGCGCTTTATCACCTGCTCAACCACGCCATCTTCAAGAGCCTGCTCTTTATGGGTACCGGCTCTGTGATGTTCCGCCTGCACACCCGCGACATGGACAAGATGGGGGGGCTGGCCAAACTGATGCCCTGGACCGCGCTGGCGTTCCTCATCGGTGCCATGGCCATCTCGGCGCTGCCGCCGCTGAACGGCTTTGTCAGCGAGTGGTTTATCTACCAATCCCTGCTCTCCATGACCAAACTCGGCACCTCTGTCGTCGCCCCGCTCGCGGTAGTGATGCTGGCGGTGACCGGCGCCATGGCGGTGATGTGTTTCGTCAAGGTCTACGGCATCTGCTTCTGCGGCGCACCGCGCAGCGAGAAAGCGAGCCACGCCCGCGAAGTGCCGGGCGCCATGGTGGCAGGCACCCTGCTGCTGGCTGCGGTCTGTCTGGTGCTGGGTCTGGGCGCCCCCTGGATTGCCCCCCATATCGCCAGCTATGGTCAAGCCTTGGTAAGCGACCAAATGAACGTGGCCACCGGCGCCACCCTGCTGCCGCTGGATAGCAGCCAGGCGCTCCTCTCCCCACCCGTTATCGCCATCACCTTGCTGGGGCTGTTCCTCATCCCGCTGCTGGTACTGGCCATCTTCAAGGGGCCCAAGCTAGGTCGTCGTCACGCTGGCACCCCGTGGGCTTGTGGTTACGCCTACGAGGAGCGCATGAGCCTCACCTCCGGCGGTGTCACCCACACCTTGCGCCAACTCTGCGCGCCACTCTATCGCAAGCAGCCGCAGCTCGATCTGGCCAGCGCCCTGCACGGGGTGAGCGATACCAGCGGGACAACCGGCTGGTTGCTGCACGGTGTTGTGCTGGCGCTCTTTATCCTGATGGCTGTAGGAGTCTGATATGCCTGTTCTTGAAATGCCGAGCTGGGGCATGGTTGCCCTCGCCCTGACCCAGGCCATCGCCATGCTGGCGCTGGCGCCGCTCGCCACCGGTTTCAACCGGGTGCTGCGGGCCAAGATGCACTCCCGTCAGGGGCCGGGCCTGCTGCAGGATTACCGGGATATCGCCAAGCTCCTGCGCCGCCAGGAGGTAACTCCCGAACCTGCCGGCATCATCTTCAACCTGATGCCGGCGTTGCTCATCGCCGCCCTCTTGCTGGTGGGGATGGCGCTGCCGACCCTGACTCACGAGTCCCCCTTCCCCATCGCCGGGGATCTCATCACCGACATCTATCTGTTCGCCATCTTCCGCTTCTTCTTCTCCCTCTCGGGGCTCGACAGCGGCAGCATGTTTGCAGGGATTGGTGCCCGCCGCGAACTGACCCTCGGCATTCTGGTGGAGCCCATTCTGGTGCTCGCCTGCTTCATCATGGCGATGATGGTGGGCAGCTCGGATCTGGGCAACATCAGCCGCTATGTGGCGACCCAGCCGCTGGCCGCGCCGATCGCTACCCTCTTGGCGGGCGCCGCCTGCGCCTTCGCGGTGTTTGTCGAGATGGGCAAGCTGCCCTTTGACTGCGCCGAAGCCGAGCAAGAGCTGCAAGAAGGGCCGCTCACCGAGTATTCCGGTGCGGGCCTGGCCCTGCTCAAGCTCTCCATCGGCCTCAAGCAACTGGTGGTGGTGCAGCTCTTTCTGGTGATTTTCCTGCCCTTCGGCAAGGCAGCCAACTGGAGTCTGCCGGCACTCATCGGTGCGGCGCTGATCCTCGCCTGCAAGCTGCTGGTGGCCTTTTTACTGGCTGGCATCATCGAAAACGCCATGGCCCGCACCCAGTTCGTGCGCACCCACAAGCTCACCCGCTACGGCTTGGGGCTGGCCCTGCTGGCGCTGCTCGCCTATCTGGTCGGGATCTGAACCATGCCCGCCAGCACAGCCATTTTTTCGATTTCACCTTTTGTGAATGCTCATTCCCGAACATAAAGTGAGAACTGCATGACCATCGCCATTTCGGATCGCATCGGCTGCGACTACATCCAGCAGGTGCGAGCCCAACTGCCCCACGCCATCATCGACGAGGAGTGGCAAACCGCCGATCAGGCCACCATTACCGTCAAACCCACCAGTCTGGTCGAGACGGCCAGCCTGATCTTCCACCAGCTGGGGGGCTGGCTTCCGCTCTCCTTTGCCAATGACGAGCGCAGCCTCAACGGCCACTTCGCCGTCTACCACGTCTTCTCCATGGAGGGCGACACCAAGTGCTGGATCACCGTCAAGGTGCTGGTGGATGCCGATACCCAGGAGTACCCCTCCATCACCCCGACCATTCCGGCGGCGGTATGGGGCGAGCGGGAGATCCGCGACATGTATGGCCTGCGCGCCATCGGCCTGCCGGACGAACGCCGTCTGGTGCTGCCGGACGACTGGCCGGAGGATATCCACCCGCTGCGCAAGGACGCCATGGATTATCGCCAGCGCCCGATGCCCACCACCGACACCGAGACCTACCCCTTCGTCAATGAGCTCGGCAGTGATGCCAACCGCATCGTGCCGGTCGGCCCGCTGCACATCACCTCGGACGAACCGGGGCACTTTCGTCTGTTCGTCGATGGGGAAGACATCATCGACGCCGACTACCGCCTCTTCTATGTCCATCGCGGCATGGAGAAGCTGGCGGAAACCCGGATGGGCTACAACGAAGTTGCGTTTCTGACCGACCGGGTCTGCGGTATCTGCGGCTTTACCCACAGCGTCGCCTACACCACCTCGGTGGAGAACGCCATGGGCATTCCGGTGCCGGAACGGGCCAAGATGATCCGCGCCGTGCTGCTGGAGGTGGAGCGCCTGCACAGCCATATCCTCAACATCGGCCTGTCGAGCCACTTCACCGGTTTCGACACCGGCTTTATGCAGTTCTTCCGGGTGCGGGAAAAATCCATGACCCTGGCCGAGCTGCTGACCGGCGCCCGCAAGACCTATGGCCTCAACCTGATTGGCGGGGTGCGCCGCGACATCTTCAAGGAAGATCGCATCAAGGGTGCCCAGCTGGTGCGCGAGCTCCGTGATGAGCTCAAACCCCTGGTGGCCATGCTGCTGGATACCGCCAACATCTCTTCCCGCCTCATCGGTATCGGCAAGCTCGAGCCGCAAATTGCCCGCGATTTCAGCTGTGTCGGCCCCATGGTGCGGGCGAGCGGCTTCAAGCGCGACGTGCGCCGGGTCCACGACTTTGCCGGCTACCGCGAGCTGCCGATGGAGATCCAGACCAAGGCGGGTTGCGATGTGCAATCCCGGGTGCTGGTGCGCATCCACGAGCTCTACGACTCCCTCGACATGATTGAGTTTGGTCTTGAGCACCTGCCGGAAGGGCCACTGCTCACCGAAGGCTTCACCTACCAGCCGGGCAAGTTTGCGCTGGGCTTTACCGAGGCGCCCCGTGGCGAGAACGTCCACTGGAGCATGACCGGGGACAACCAGAAGCTGTTCCGCTGGCGCTGCCGCGCCGCCACCTACGCCAACTGGCCCGCTCTGCGCTACATGCTGCGCGGCAATACCGTGGCGGATGCGCCGCTCATCATCGGTAGTCTGGATCCCTGCTACTCCTGTACCGATCGGGTCACCCTGGTCGACCCTAAGAAGGGCAAGTCCACCGTGGTCTCCTACAAGGAGATCGAGCGCTACGGCATCGATCGCAAAAACTCTCCGCTGAAATAAGGGGTCATCATGATCAAGCTGTTCAAGACCATCCTCAAGGCTGGCACCCCGACCGCCAAGTACCCCTTCGCCCCTTACGAGGTGAACCGGGATTTTCGCGGCAAACCGAAATATCAGGCGGATCAGTGCATCGCCTGCGCCGCCTGCACCAAGGCCTGCCCGGCCAATGCGCTGGTGATGGAAGTGGACATGGAGACCGGCGAACGGCGCTGGGAGATCTCCATGGCGCGCTGCATCTTCTGCGGCCGCTGCGAAGAGGTCTGCCCGACCCGCGCCATCGCCCTCTCCCCCGAATTCGAGCTGGCGGTGACCAACAAGGCGGATCTCTATGAGGAGGCCCGCTTCGCGCTGGCCCCCTGCACCCTGTGCGGCACCTACTTTGCCCCGAGCAAGCTGGTGGTGCTGGTGGAGGACACCCTCAAGCAGGCGGGCACGCCGCTGACCACCCCGGAGCGGCTGCACCACTGCCCCGAGTGCAAACGAAAACAGAGCATGCTGAGCCAGCCTAACTCGGCCCTGATCACACCGATAGCCACACCGATGGCCGCACAAAAGGAGTGGATGTGATGAGCAAGATCAAAGGCATAGAACCGGTTGTCGGCCATGCCCATACCCGCGCCGTGCCGCTGGCACAGGATCCCGAGATCACCAAACTCAAGAAGACCCTGCTGAAAGACATTCGCCGCTCGGCCTATGTCTACCGGGTTGATTGCGGCGGCTGCAACGCCTGCGAAATCGAGATCTTCGCCACCATCACCCCGCTGTTCGATGCCGAGCGTTTCGGCATCAAGGTGGTCGCCTCTCCCCGTCACGCCGACATCCTGCTCTTTACCGGCGCGGTGACTCGGGCGATGCGAGTTCCGGCCCTGCGCGCCTACGAGGCGGCGCCCGATCCCAAGATCTGCATCGCCTACGGCGCCTGCGGCTGTGACGGCGGCATCTTCCACGACCTCTACTGCGTCTGGGGCGGCACCGACAAGATCGTGCCGGTGGATGTCTATATTCCCGGCTGCCCGCCTACTCCCGCCGCCACCATCTACGGCTTTGCCGTGGCGCTCGGTCTGCTTGAGCAGAAACTCAAAGCCACCAGCCACGAGGTGCAACCGGGTGAGCGGGTCGAGCTGCGCCACACCGGTATCCCCAATGAAATCCGGGTGATGATCGAGCGCGAGGCGCGCCGCATGGCTGGTTACCGGCAGGGGCGGATCATCGCCGACGAGTTTATGGCCCTGCTCGAAGGGGCAACCCAGCAGGATGTGGATCTGCGTATCCAGAGCTACCTCGATCAGCACGACGATCCGCGCCTGGCGGAGATCGTCAACAACCTCGCAAACGCCTGCCTCAACCGGGCAGCCGGCAAGGGAGAGGCAGTGCATGGCTGACGAGGTTTTCTTCTATCGACTTTCGCGCAAGTTCGTCGACGAGCAGTTCGACGTGCCGGAAGAGGCCAAAGAGGTGATGTACTACAGCCTCGCCATCGGCCACCACCTCGGCATCGTCGATTGCCTGCGAGCAGACCTGGTCTGCTCGCTGACCGGTTATCGCGACTGGGTGGCCAAGCTGCGAGAAGGGAGCGAAGCGCGCCGCAAGATGGAGGGATTTCTCACCTTTGGCGAGATCACCATCTATCGCGAGCACTGCCATATGCTGGCCTGCGCCTTCGACCGACTGCGCAAAGCCGACAATCTGCTCGATGAGCAGGAGCTGGGCTGGACCAACACCTTTATGGATCAGCTCACCGCCCTCTATAACGACCCCCATATGTACCTGATGGTAAGGAGCCGCTGATGGGCTGCAATCTCGTGTTGACCGTGGGCAATGCCATGATGGGGGACGACGGTGCCGGCCCCTATCTCGCCGACAAGCTGCAAGCCGCCCCCCTGCCCGGCTGGATCCATATTGACGGCGGCATCGCGCCGGAAAATGTGGTCTACAAGGTGCGGGAGCTGCAACCGGAGCGGGTGGTGCTGGTGGATGCCGCCGAGATCGGCGAGAAGGCGGGAACCCTGCAGGTGATCCCCCCCGAGACCATCGCCGAGATGTTTATCTTCTCGACCCACAATATGCCGCTCAATTTCCTGATCGACGAGCTCAAGACCTTTGTCCCCGAGGTGATCTTTGTCGGGGTACAACCGGCCATAGTTGCGTTCTCCTTCCCGATGACCGAGATGGTGAGCGAGGCGATGGATTATCTTTATCAGCATCTTGATGCCGCCAAGGATACCGGTCTGTTAATAGATAAACTGGATCAGTGGAATATTTCCAACGCCAAGCGGTGATTATTTATCGAGTTGTTAACGACCGTTATTGACCAACGGTTCCGGCAATGTGATCGAGGCCCGATGTTAAATTAAAAACATCGGGCTAATTGTGCTGAACTTGATATAAAACAAGGTTCTTTGATTTTTTCAAAAAACCGCTAACTCTCGCTTTTTTATGACAAAAAAAGCGTTGCCAGTCACAGAAATTTGCCACAAAATGGCGACCGTTACGGAAGTTGATGGGGTCTGGTGGCCTCCTCGGTCTTCAAAACCGATGTGAGCCGAGAAGGCTTTGGCAGGTTCGATTCCTGCCTCTTCCGCCAAATTTATCTATTGAACAAATACTCTCCCGCTGAATTTTTCGGCCTGAATGTTATTTCCATTGTTTGTTCAATATGTTTGAAGTAATACCTTAAAAAAGGTGCTTGCCGCTTGCCAATATAATCCGAACTCAGGTTATCTCGCTGGCCAACAATTAATTTATCAGCATCGATGCAGCATTAATTTATACCCGCTCATTGATGCACCCAGTTTGCAGTCATCCGCAAATCGCCAGCAGTGCCATAACCCGTCAGCTCGGCCTCTCTATCGGCAAACCGGTGCGCATCCCGAACCCACGCACTGCACTGGTAATCCCATGCCGAACTCGTCTCACGCGCCAGCCATCCCCCACCGCCAGCCCGCATCAGGTACGGCTGCCAACGATTCACAGCGACAAACCCGCCGTCTGCCGCAAGTGGAACAGCTGCTGCAGCAACCCTTTCTCGCCGGGTTTATCGAGGCGCTGAGCCGCCCACTGGTGACTCAGGCGGTGCGCGACACCCTGAGCGAGCTGCGCCAGAGCGAAGATTTTCGCCAGCATGGCGTCGCCCCCGAGCAGATCGAGGCGCTGATTGCCAAACGCTGCCGACAGCAGTTGCGCCAGCGTCAAACCCGGGTGATCAACGCCACCGGCACCCTGGTGCATACCAATCTGGGGCGTTCGCCGTTAAGTGCCGATCTGTGGGACGAGGTGCGCGACCTCAACACCGGCTACAACAATCTGGAGCTGGATCTCGCCACCGGCAAGCGCGGCGGGCGCAAGGGGCTGATCGCCCCCCTGCTCCGTTGCCTCACCCAGGCCGAGGATTCGCTGGTGGTCAACAACAACGCCGCTTCGCTCTTTTTGCTGCTGCAGGAGGTGGCCAAGGGGCGCGAGGTGATCGTCTCCCGCGGCGAGCAGATCCAGATTGGCGGCGGTTTTCGAATTCCCGATATTCTGGCGCTCTCCGGCGCCAAACTGGTAGAGGTGGGCACTACCAATATCACTACCGCCAAAGATTACCTTGATGCCATCACCGATCAGACCGCGCTGGTGTTGATGGTGCACAGATCCAATTTTGCCATTCGCGGCTTTACCGAATCCCCCGATATCGGCGAGGTGGCCCGCGCCCTGCCCGAGCACGTGGTGCTGGCGGTAGATCAGGGCTCGGGCTTGACCAGCGAAGAGTTTGCACCGGATGAAACCTCGGTGCGCCAGTACATCAAGGCGGGGGCAGATCTGGTCTGCTACTCCGGCGACAAGCTGCTGGGTGGCCCGCAATCAGGCATCATCAGTGGCCGCAGCGACCTTATCAAGCGGCTGGAAAAACACCCCATGATGCGCACCTTCCGCCCGAGCCGCATCGTCTACTCCCTGCTCGAACGCCTGCTCATTCACAAGCTCAACAAGTCCCCCATCGGCGAAGGGATTGCCCAGCGCACCTTGAGCAACCCGGCCACCATGCAGGCGAGAGCCTCCCGGCTGATGGCTGCCCTGCCCGGCTGCTTTGTGCCGGTCCCCGCCCAGCTGGTGGTGGGCGGCGGCACCTTGCCGGACGAGTTCTATCCGGCACCTGCGCTGGAGTGCACCGACCCGCGTCCGGCCCAGCAGTTGCTCGATGCGCTGCGCGAACTGCCGGTGCCGGTCATCGCCACCGTGCGCCAGCAGAAGGTGCTGCTCAATATGGCCACTCTGCTGCCGACCGAGATGGAGCTGCTGATCGCCCAACTCAAGGAATTGCTGCTGCCCAGCCCGATCAATGCAACCGAGGAGTCCTGATCCCATGACCCCCTATCGCGCCGTTATCGGCCTTGCCGGCCACGTGGATCACGGCAAGACCCTGCTGATCAAAGCCCTCACCGGCATCACCACCGCCCGCGCCCACGAGCAGGCCATCGGCATGACCCAGGATCTCGGCTTTGCCCACTTTGACGACGGTCAGGGCAACACCATAGGTGTCATCGACGTGCCCGGCCACGAGCGCTATATCCGCAATATGGTGGCAGGGCTCTGGAGTCTGGATCTGGTGCTGCTGGTGATTGCTGCCGACGAGGGGTGGATGCCGATGACCGGCGATCACCTGCGCCTGCTCAAGGCGATGGGGGTGCCGCGTCTCTTGGTCTGCATCAACAAGTGCGATCTGGTCTCCCCCGACGAGCTTTTACTGCTTGAAGAGAGCCTGCTGGAGCGGGTGATGGACGAGAGCGGCATGGTGCCCGATATCGTCAGCGTCAGCGCCAAAACCGGCGCCAATATGGCTGCCCTGCACGCCGCCATCGTGCGCCAGCTTGCCGATCTGCCAGCCTCACAAGCGGCTCGCGAGCAGGGCGCACCGCGCCTCTATGTTGATCGTGTCTTTACTGCCAATGGCACCGGCACAGTGCTTACCGGCACCTTGCAACAGGGCAGCCTCAAGGTGGGAGACAAGCTGCGCCTCTACCCCGCCGATCGGGAGGTGCAGGTGCGCTCCCTGCAAGCCTATCACCAGAGCGTTGATGAAATTGGCGCCGTCTGTCGGGTGGCGGTGGGCCTTAAAAAAGTGCCCCACAAGGAGGTGGCCCGAGGTCACTGCCTCACCAGCGCCGCCGGTCAGTGCGAGGCGGCCACCCACCTTATCGTGCGACTCAACGCCGAGAGCCTGAGCGGCAAGACACTACGCCCCTCTCTGCACAACAAGGAGGTCGAAGTCGCCCTTGGCAGCTGGCATGGCCGTGCGCGCTTTGTACCAATAAAAGAGACCCGGCTGGCGCGACTGATCTTTACCAGTCCCATCCCCTGCTTCTTTGGCCAGCCGCTCGCCATCATTCGCCACGGCAGCAGCGAACTGCTGCACGGCGCCCGCATCGTCTGGTGCGGCGACATCCATCCCGCGAGGCGCAAGGCGCTGCACACCCTGCTGGGTGAGCTACCTGATGACTTGGAGCGCTACAACCCCGCCACCCTGCAGCTTGGCCTCAATGGCTATGTGCTGGCCAGCCGCTTTGACCAGCAGCCAGAGCAGGTCACCCCCCTCGGTGACTGGCTGCTGGATAACTGCTGGCTGGCCCAAAGCCGCGACCAGCTGCTCGCTACCCTGGCCAGCGAACCGCTCAGCGCCGCCGAGCTGGCAACCCGCTTTGGCATCGCCCTACCGGTCACTCAGGCCTTGCTCCAGCAGCTCAAGAGCGAGCAGCTGATCCGCCTGCACCATGACAAGTGGCAACCGGGCAGCGGCGAGTCGGAAGATGATCTGGGGGAAGAGGCGCAGCTGGTGCTCAAAGTGGTGCGAGATCAAGGCAAGGAGGGTTACGAGCCCGGTAAACTGGGCCCCGGCGGTGTGGAGCTGGACCCCTTTATCACCCGCAAGCTGCCCGCCGCCCTGCAGCAGGGCTTGCTGCAAAAAGGCGCGTTGCAAAAGCAGCTGCGCAATCTGGCACGACTCAAGTATCTGGTGCAACTCGATGGCCCCATCTACTACGACGCCGCCCTTTACAACCAGATGGTCGCCGCCGTGCTGGCGGGCCAGCAGGTGGGAGATCTGATCGACATGGCATCCCTCAAGGAGGTCACCGGCTTGTCGCGCAAATACGCCATTCCGTTCTGCCTGCGCATGGAGATGGATGGCTGGGTGAGGCGTGAAGAGAACGAGCGCCGGGTGCTGCGTTTGCCGCAGACTCAAGATGAGATGGAGCCGGCATGAGCGCCACCATTGCCCCCTCTGGCTCTTCCAATCCTGTGGCCAACCGGCTGCGCCGCGAATTTCATATCGACGGCATAGTTCAGGGGGTCGGCTTTCGCCCCTTCGTCTATGGGCTGGCGCTGCGCCACGGCCTTGCCGGTTATGTGTTGAACGATGCCAACGGCGTCACCATAGGTGCCGAAGGATCGCCTGAGCAGCTCACAGCCTTTGCCCGCGAACTCCGGGAACTGGCGCCGCCACTTAGCCGCATCGATCATTTCAGCGAGCGGGAACTGCCCCTTGCTCATGATCCCGACTTCGATGGCCAATTTCATGGCCAGTTTCGAATTAAAGCGAGCCAGCAGCAGAGCGCGGCCACGGTCGCCATCTCGCCGGATCAGGGGATGTGCGAGGCATGCGCCACGGACGTGGCCAACCCCAAAGATCGCCACCACCACTACCCCTTTACCAACTGCACCCACTGCGGCCCGCGCTACACCATCATCCACCGCCTCCCCTACGACCGCCCCCACACCGCCATGGCAGGCTTTGCCATGTGCCCGTACTGCGCTGCGGCCTATGAAAACCCGCTGGATCGGCGCTACCACGCCCAGCCGGTGAGCTGCCCCGAGTGCGGGCCGCATCTGACCTGGCGCAGCGGCCGTGGCGATACGCTGGCCGAGCGCGAGGATGCCCTGCAAGCAGCAGCAAGCGCACTGCAAGCGGGGGCGCTGATTGCGGTCAAGGGGATGGGGGGTTATCACCTGATATGCGATGCCCGTAATGAACAGAGTGTGGCCAGATTGCGAACGCTCAAGCGGCGCGCACGCAAGCCGCTGGCGGTGATGATGGGCTCCCTGGCCGAGGCCAAACTGCATGTCACCGGCAGCGAAGACGAGTGGCAACTGCTCACCTCTCAGGCCAGACCCATCGCCTTGCTGCGCAAGCGCGAAAACGATGATCGGCCGTCAGAATCCCAACTGACAACTGCGCCGCTGGCCGAGGGGATCGCCCCCGGCATCCCCTACCTTGGGGTCATGCTCCCCTATACCCCGCTCCATCAGCTGCTGCTGGACGCCTGCGCCATGCCGCTGGTGGCCACCAGCGCCAATGGTCGCGGCAGCCCAATCCTTATCGAGTGCGAGGCGGTGGTCAGGGAACTCGGCCGCGAGATTGACGGCATCCTGGATCACAACCGCCCCATCCTGCACCCGTGTGACGACAGTCTGGTGCAGTGGGCAGGCGGGCGGCGCCAGACGTTGCGCCTCGCCCGGGGCTATGCCCCCTGCACTCCCAGCCTGCAAGAGGCGGTCAAGGCGCCACTGCTGGCAGTCGGAGCGCAGCAGAAGAACCAGCTGGCGCTCGCCTTCGGCCGCCAGCGCATCTACAGCCCCTATATCGGCGATCTGCACAGCCTGCCGATGCAGGAGCACTTCGAGCAAACCCTGGCGACCTTTCGCGAACTCTACGATCTCAACCCCGAACTGCTGGTCTCGGATCGCCACCCCGGCTACCTCAGCCGCCAGTGGGCCAAAAGCTATTGCCAGGATCAGGGTGCGACCCACCTCGAGGTGCAGCACCATCACGCCCACCTGCTGGGGGTGATGGCCGAGCACAACATCACGGGCTCGGTGCTGGGTGTTGCCTTCGATGGCACCGGCCTTGGCGATGACGGCACCCTCTGGGGCGGCGAGCTGCTGATCGCAGACGTTAAGGGCTTCGATCGTGTTGCCCACCTCGCGCCTTTCAAGCTGATCGGCGGCGAGGCTGCCATTCGCGAGCCGGTGCGCCAGCTGCTGGGGCTGCTGTTTGAATCGCACAGCCCTGAGGAGATCAGTGCCCTCGATATTCCGTTGATCAAGCAACTGCCCCTTAAGCGGATCAGCAACCTGCACCAGCTCTGGCATCTCGGTCGCAACGCCCCCTACACCAGCTCCATCGGTCGACTGTTCGATGCGGTGGCAGCGATCTTGGGAGTGATCGACACCCCCGATTACGAGGGCGAAGCGGGGCTATTGCTGGAGGCGGCTGCCTTGCAGCTGGCCCCTGATGAACAGCCCTTACCCCTTGCCTTTGATCTCAGCCAATCAACAGAGGGGCCGCTGCAGATCGAGTGGGCCGAGCTCATCAATACCCTTGTCAGCGAGCGGCGCCAAGGCACCGCCACCGCCAGCCTGGCCGCCGGTTTTATCCGCGCCATCAGCAATCTGGTGGTTGCCCTGGCCGAGCGCCTCCCCGACTATCCGGTGGCGCTCGGGGGCGGCGTCTTTCAAAACCGGGTGCTGATGGACCAACTTGTTCCCGCTCTCGAAGCGGCCGGTCGGCAGGTATTGACCAGCGAAACCCTGCCGCTCAATGACGGTGGCATCGCCGCCGGTCAGCTCTGGTTTGCCATCCACCATCTTGCCACGCATCAGCCTGTCACCACCGGCTGTGCCACCTTGTCGGAGTCCTGAAATTCATGTGTCTATCCATCCCCTCTCAGGTGGTGCAGCTGCACCCCGAAGACAACTGCGTCACCGTCGATACCCTGGGGGTGCAGCGGCGCGTCAGCTGCATGCTGCTCGAAGAGCCTCTCAACATTGGCGACTATGTGCTGCTCCATATCGGCTTTGTGATGAGCAAGATTGACGAAGAGGAGGCGCAGGCCAGCCTCGAGAGCTTCCGCCAGATGGTGGCCCTGATGCCCAAACAGGATATTTTGCCATGCTGACCCTCAATGACCTGTTTCAGGGCTTTCGCCAGCCCGACGTCATCCGCGCCCTCGCCGCCCAAATTAATGAACTGGCCAAAGATCTGCCCGAACCGCTGCGGGTGATGGAGGTGTGTGGCGGCCATACCCACACCATCATGAAGTACGGCCTGCACCAACTGCTGCCCGCCAGCATCGAGTTTGTCCACGGCCCCGGCTGCCCGGTTTGCATCATGCCAAAAGAGCGCATCGATCAGGCCATCGAGCTGGCGAGCCAGCCCAACGTCATTCTGGTGACGTTGGGGGACATGATCCGGGTGCCGGGATCCAAAGGCACGCTGGCCCAGCAACGGGCCAAAGGGAGCGATATCCGTCCGGTCTATGACCCCCTCGATGCCTTGCGCATCGCCAAAGAGAACCCGGACAAAACCGTGGTCTTCTTCGCCATCGGCTTCGAGACTTCCACCCCGATGACAGCCGCCTTGCTGGCTGCAGCTGAAGAGCAAGAGGTCGAGAATCTGCTGTTTCATATCAACCATGTGCTGGTGCCCCCCGCCATTCATGCGGTGATGGCCGACGGGGTGGCCAAGGTGAACGCCTTTATCGGCCCCTCCCACGTCAGCGTCATCACCGGCGCCGATATCTACCTGCCTATCGTCGATCGCTATCAGGTGCCAGTGGTGGTGAGCGGCTTCGAGCCAGTGGATGTGATGGAGGCGCTCTTGATGATGGTGCGCCAGAAGGTGGAAGGTCGCTATGCGCTGGAGGTGCAGTACAGCCGCGCCGTCACCGCCAGCGGCAATAAAGCCGCCCAGCGGCTGGTCGAGCGCTTTTTCGAGACCCGCGAGCACTTTCGCTGGCGAGGTCTGGGGGATATCAACGCCTCCGCCCTGCGCCTGCGCGATGCCTTTGCCAAGCGCGATGCGGAGCGTCACTTTGCGCTTAATCAGACTCCCATCGATGACCACAAGGCGTGCCAGTGCGCCGATATCTTGCGCGGCCTGGCCAAGCCAAACCAGTGCAAAGTCTTTGGCCGGGGCTGCACCCCGACCCAGCCCATGGGCAGCTGCATGGTCAGCTCCGAAGGGGCCTGCAATGCCTACTACCGATATATGGGGATCCAATGAGAGAAATTCAGTTAAGCCACGGCGGCGGCGGCGTCGAGATGAATCAGCTGATCAACCAGCTATTCTTTCGCCACTTTGGCAACGAGATCCTGCTGCGCGGTGAAGATGCGGCCCTGCTGCCGGTGAGCGGCCCCGTTGCCTTCACCACCGACAGCTTTACCGTCTCGCCGCTCTTCTTCGAGGGGGGGATATCGGCAAGCTGGCCATCGCCGGCACGGTCAACGATCTCGCCATGATGGGGGCCAAGCCCGAGTATCTGAGCTGCAGCTTTATCATCGAGGAGGGATTCCCCTACGCCGATCTCGCCCGCATCGTCGAGTCGATGGCCGCCGAGCTTGCCAAGAGCGGCGCCCGCATCGTCTGCGGCGACACCAAGGTGGTGCCCAAGGGGGCAGCCGACAAGATCTTTATCAACACCAGCGGGGTCGGCACCTTCCCGCTGCCTGAGCAGAGCCGGGGCATTTCGGTGCGGAGCCTCAAGGCCGGTGACGCCATTCTGGTGTCGCGGGATATCGGCAGCCACGGCGCCTGCATCCTGATGGCCCGTGACGCCCTACAACTGGGCTCCGATCTCAAGAGCGACTGCACCACCCTCTGGCCGCAAGTAGAAGCGCTGCTAAAAGCGGGGATTACCCCTCACGCCCTGCGCGATGCCACCCGCGGTGGCATCGCCGCCGTGCTCAACGAGTGGAGCAGCGCCTCCGGCGTTGCCATCGAGCTGGAGGAGTCCGCCATCCCGGTGTGCGATCCGGTACGCGGCCTGTGCGAACTCTACGGTTTCGAGCCCCATGATCTCGCCAACGAGGGGACCATGGTGCTGGCCCTGCCTGCCGAACAGGCACAGGACGCGCTGGGCATCTTGCGGCAATTCAACCCCGCTGCCAGCCAGATCGGCGTGGTGCAGGCGAGCGATCGTCACAAGGTGATCCTCAACAACCCCTGGGGCAGCCGCCGTTATCTGGAGCTGCCGCAAGGGGAACTGCTGCCGCGGATCTGTTGAGCAACCATGCCGTTCCGTCAATTACAGGGAGGAGTCACTGCTCCTCCCCATATCGGTTAAGGAGCCACCATGCACGAAATGTCTCTGGCCATGGCCGCCATCGATCTGGCGGCCGAACAGGCCACCCAGCGGGGCTTTAACAAGGTGACCGCCCTCTGGCTCGAGGTCGGCAGCTTCTCCTGCGTCGACCCGGACACCATAGCGTTCTGTTTCGAGGCGGCCGCCAAGGGCACTGTCGTCGAAGGAGCCCAGCTTCACTTTCAACACAAGGCGGCAGAGGCCTGGTGTTACGACTGCAACCAGACGGTCACCCTCACCGAGCGCGGGCAGGCCTGCCCCGGGTGTAGCGGATACAAATTACGAGTCGCGCAGGGTGATAGCCTGCGCATCACCGACATCGAGGTAAGTTGATATGTGTAGCGTATGCGGATGCGGCCAGGCGCGGATCGCCGGCCATGAGCACGATCACGAGCATGAACATCACCATAAACATGGTCATGAACACGACCATCATCATGCTCATGACGCCCATCACCATCATGATCACGAGCAGAGCGCACCGCGCACCCTGATCATTCACCACCACTACCACCATCAGGGGGATGTCCATCACCACTACCACGGGGTACGGACTCCCATAAGCCATGAGGGGCATGATCAGCCCCATGAGCACCATCATGATCACCCCCACCACCATCATCATGATCATGCCCACTCTCATGACCACGGCCATTCCCACGCACATCCCCATGATCACAGCCACGACCATGACCATGACCATGACCATGACCATCAGCAGGGTGATCTGCACTATGGCAAAGGGGAAGCGAGATTGTCGGTTCCGGGCATGGGGCAGCGTCAGCTGATCGCCATCGAGATGGATGTGCTGGCCAAGAACAATGCGCTGGCCGCCCACAACCGCGAGCACTTCACAGCTGCCGACCAGCTGGTGCTCAATCTGGTCTCTAGCCCGGGTTCAGGCAAGACCACCCTGCTGTGCGAAACCCTGCGCCAGCTGGCCGACAAGCGCACCTGCGCGGTGATCGAAGGGGATCAGCAGACCAGTGCCGATGCGGATCGCATCCGTGCCACCGGTGTCCCTGCTGTGCAGATCAACACCGGCAAGGGCTGCCATCTGGATGCCAAAATGGTCCACGACGCCTGCCACCAGCTGCCCGCCAATGAAGGGGGCATCCTCTTTATCGAGAACGTGGGCAATCTGGTCTGCCCCGCCAGCTTCGATCTCGGCGAGAAATACAAGGTGGCGATCCTCTCGGTCACCGAGGGGGAAGAGAAGCCGCTGAAATACCCGGATATGTTCGCCGCTGCCCAGCTGATGGTGATCAACAAGATCGATCTGCTGCCCTACGTCAGCTTTGACGTGGCCCGCTGCATCGAGAACGCCAAACGGGTCAACCCCTATATTCAGGTGATCCAGGTCAGCGCTACCACGGGCGAAGGGATGGATGCCTGGCTCAACTGGCTGGCTACAGCCTGAACCAGAACCGGTTAAATGCCGTTACCAACGGCGGATAGCAAGAGAGGGAGGCTGATGCCTCCCTCTCTTTATCTACAAACCTTATCAGGCGTTCTCTCTCTATACCGAATGGCCCGCGCCTCATACTCGCGTCCCCTCACCCAGGCCCTCTCCCCAGGGAGAGGGAACCGGTTCGTGGATGCCGCATTCCGTTCCCGTCTCAACATGGAAAAGGGAACCTATTCGTGGATACAGGCAATATGCTGCAACAATACGACTCCCTCAACCCCCTAAGGGAGGCTTCGAGCATAACAACCAGCCATATTTTCAAACCCCAAGGTTCTCCAAACCCTAAACCCTGAGCGTATTGAGATGGCACCTTCAACTCCCTTCTCCCCTTGCGGGAGAAGGGCTGGGGATGAGGGGGAAACACCAATCCTCAGGCCACGCTACGGGCCATCGCCTCCTGCTCCGCAGGCACCTCACCAAAGCGCAGCACCCGATGGCAGATCTGGCGCAACAGCGCCTGCTGGTGACTGAAGATCACCATACCAAGCCGGCGCTGTTCGCACTCAATCATCAACTCCCGCCAGAGCTGGCGCTGAATTTGCGGATCCAGCTGGGCAGTCACCTCGTCGGCAATCAGCAGTCGGGTGCGGGGATCGAGGGCGCGCAGCAACGCGATGCGGGCCAGCTCGCCACCGGAGAGCTGACCGGGTTTACGGCCAAGCCATTCGGGCTTGACCATAAAGCGGGCCAGTATGGCGTCATCGGGGCGCCATACATCCCACAACGCCTGCCCGGTGGTGCGATAGGGATTGAAGGTGAGTTCCGGGTGCTGGGGCACCAGCTGGATGGGGTTATAACCTTTTACCTGTTCAGGTACTGGCTGCCCATCCAGCAGGATCTGCCCGCCGGCCCCAACCGGTTGCCAACCCGCCAATACCCGCCCCAGCGTGGTCTTGCCATAACCGCTCGGGGCGGAGATACCGAGCCGTTCGCCCGCTTTCACCGTCAGCGACAATCCCTGCCAAAGGGGGCGTTCCCCCTGGGCGATAGTGAGATTTCGTACTTCCAACATCAGGAAACCTCCGGCACAGAGAAGATCGCGTTGAATTCCGGCAGTGCCTGCCACTGAACACCCGCAACCAGACAGACGATCCATTCCTGCAACTCAATCATCAGGAGATCTCCGACGTAGCAGCAAAGAGCGCATTGAACTCCGGCAGCGCCTGCCAGTGGGCACGGAGCATCTCGCTCCCCTGCCCCTGGCGCAGATGGTGGCAGCTCAAGGTATCGCTCACCTGCCCCTGATGCAGCGCCACAATGCGATCGGCAAAGCGGGCCGCCAGCGCCAGATCGTGGGTGACCCAGAGGATACCGCTGCCCTGATTGGCCAATTCACGCAACTGACCGAGCAGCAGACAGGCCAGCTCCTCGTCGAGCCAGGCGGTGATCTCGTCTGCCAGAATGTAGCGAGCGCCGCCGAGGGCCGCAGTGCAGGCCAGAATGCGCTTGGCCATGCCGCCGGAGAGCTGGCGCGGGTACCTGTCCAGGGTGGTCGCGGGCAGCTGGTAGCGCAGCAGTTGCTCGCCGAGCCGCTCGCGAGAACCATTCTGGCCACAGAGGCGTGCCGCCCGGCCTAGCTGGCGCTCCACCGTCAGCAGCGGATTGAGGGCGCTTACCCCCTGTGGCACATAGCAGAGGGTGTGGCCGCGCAGGCTGGCCCGGCAGGCATCACACAGAGGCGTGCCATCGAGGGAGATGCTGCCGCGCATCCGCAGATTGTCCGGCAGCAATGTCAGGGCGCTTTGCAGCAGCAGGCTCTTGCCCTCGCCGCTCCCCCCCACCAGCGCCACTATCTCCCCCGGTGCCAGTTGCAGGCTGATATCGGTCAGCAATGGCTGCCAGCTGCGTCGCCCCAGCCAGGAGTAATGGGCCGCCTCTATGGTCACCTGATCAAAACTCAGCATGGTTCACTCCTGTGCCACAACAGCTGTTGCAAGGCGCGGGTAGCCTGATCAAACAGCAGAACCAGCAGCAGCAACATCAGGCCGGGGAAGAGGGCCAGCCACCAGCCGCCACCGGCAAGATAACGCAACGCATCGGCCAGCAGCAGACCAAGCGAGGCCTCGTGGGCCGCCAGACCAAAACCGAGAAAGCTCAAGGCCGCGCTGTGCAGCACCGCATGGGGAAACATCAGCAAGGTGCCGATAAACCACTGGGGCAACAGCCCCGGCAGCAGGTGGATGCGCCAGCGACGCAGCGCCCCCATCCCCTGACAGCGGGCCAGCACCACATAGTCGCTGCAGGCGATCCGCCTCGCTTCTGCGCAGAGAATGAGCGCCAGCTTGGGCCAGTGGGTGAGCGCCACCGCCAGGATCACCCCGCGCATGCCCCCCCCCACGGTAAAGCAGATAAGGATCAAGAGCAGCATATGGGGCAGCGCCAGCATGGCGTCGATCACCATTCGTACCGCCGCATCACATCTGGGGTGAATGAGCGACACGCTTGCCGCCACCATGGCCAGCAGGCCACTGCAGAGCGCCGTGCTGATGCCAAGCTCTAGACTGGTGAGGGTACCCTGAAAGGCCCGCAACCAGAGATCACGCCCCATCTGATCGGTGCCGAACCAGTGGGTCAGCGAGGGAGGCTGCTGGCGCGCCAGCAGATCCATCGGCACATCCTGATGAGAGAGGCTCCAGCCGTAAGTGGCCAGCAGCGCCAATCCGAGCAGGGCAAAAACCAGCCGCAGTATGGAGGGAAGCGGATTAAACAGCATGCTCGCCCTCCCAACCCCGATTGATACGGGCCAGCAGCAAACTGGCCACCGTGTTGCCAATAAAGACCAGCAGGGTGCAGAAGAGCACGATTCCCATCAGCAGGGGGATATCCCCCCGCAGCCCCGCATCCACAGTGGCCTGGCCGAGCCCCGGGTAGGAGAAGACCTTCTCGGCCAAGAGCGATCCGCCAATCAGCTCACCAAGGGAGGCAAACTGCAGGCAGAGCGCCGGGGTCAGGGCGTGGCGCAGCACGTGAAAACGCAGCATGGGCCAGCCGCCATCCCCCTGAGCGCGGGCGTAGCGGATAAAGTCGCTCTCCAGCACCTCGGCCACCCGCGCCCGGGTATGTAGGGCGATATTGCCCACCCCGAGCAGGGCGAGCGTGGTGACCGGCAGCAACAGATGGCGCAGCCGCATGGCCCAGTCCACCTCATCGGCAGCGAGCCCCGGCGTCCAGGCGCAGCAGACAGGGAGCAGTGGCCAGTGCACCGCAAACAGGGCGAGCAGCAACAGGCCGACCCAGAAGGTGGGCAGGGAGGCAAGCAGGTAGGCAAAGCGGCAAATCAGGCGATCGGGCCAGCGGTTGAGATAGCGACCGGCGCAGAGGCCCAGCAAAATCCCGAAAAAGCCGGAGAGCAGCCAGGCACCCGCCAGCAACAGGAAGGAGGCGGCAAAGCGTTGGCCTATTACCTCACCCACTGGTGCGTTATAGAGCATGGAGTAACCGAGATCCCCCTGCAGCACCTGGGTAAACCAGCGCCAGTAGCGCAGCCAGAGCGGCTGATCCAGCCCCCAGCGGGCGGCGATACGGGCGTACTGCTCCGGCGGCACATGGAGCAGGTCGTTGCCGATATAGGCCTTGATGGGATCGATGGGGGAGTAGCTCAGCAGCACAAAGGTGGCGACCGAGACCAGACATAACAGCCCTGCCAGACGCAGCAGGGCTTTTAGCAACAGATAACCTGAATGACTCAAGGGCGAACTTACCGGCACGTCCACCGCCAATCCTGCAGGTTGTTGAGGAGTGACCAGCTACCGTGGATTTCCGGCGCCCCCTTGCCAAGGTCGATGCAACGGTTGGCGAGATAGGTGTGCTGCACGTTGAGCAGCCAGGCCCAGGCGGCATCTCCCTGCACTCCGGCGCCGGTCTTGCCATCCCACTCCACCTGCTGCCAGAACGGCACGGCCGCCTGCCAGTTCGGGGCATCCAGCGCCTGCTTGAGGTGGCCATCCACCACAGGGTTGCTGTAGTAGCCCGGGTTGTAGAACTCCACGCCACCGGAGCCGCTCTGGTAGTGGTGATAGAGCTCCATGGGATCCAGACTCCCCCACCCCATCAGCACCGGATTGGCGTGCATCTCCCGCTCCACCTGCTCCCAGCTGCCGGACTTGAGGCTCACCTCAAGACCGATGGACTTGAGCATGGCGCGCACCGCTTCCGCCAAATCCCGGCGGGTGCTGTCGCCACTGGTGTACCAGAGGGTAAAGGCGGCTCTCAGGTCGCCCTTGTGGCGAATACCGTCACTGCCCATCTTCCAGCCAGCCTCATCGAGCAGGGCGTTGGCATGGGCGGCATCACCATCCTTGAAGGCGGTGGCTTTATTCAGCCAGGGCAAGCCTTCTACCGCGCTGTAGGCGGGGATGGCGTGCCCCTCCAGCAGCTGGTCGGCCAGCAACTTGCGGTCGATGGCGTAGTTGATGGCGCGGCGCACCGCCACATCGGCAGTCACGTCGTTGCCGATGGGATAACCCTTGGCATCCTTGCCACCCGCAGGCGGAATAGGGAAAACGATGCCACGGTTCTCGACACTCGGTCGCACCCACAGCTTGAGGGAAGCTGGCACGGTGGGCGCCAGCGACGGGGCGATGCGCACCACATCAAGCTGGCTGCTCTGGGCCGCGGCATAGGCGCTCTCTTCGTCGATAAAGACAAACACCAGCCGTTTGAAGTCATTGTTGCCACCGGCGTAATAGGGGTTCGCCTCTACCACCAGCTGTTGACCGGGTAGGAAGCTCACCAGCCGGTAAGGGCCGGCACCGACCGGCTTTTGGGCATATGCTTTTGCGTCGTAATCCCGCTTCGACACTATCCCCAAGGATCCCAGCACGTTGACGAAGGTGCTCTGGGGGGCGCTAAGAGTGATGGCCACCTCGGTGGGTGAGAGCACCTTGGCCGAAACAAAGTTGCCCATGTCGATCTTGCCGCCACCCTTGGCTGCGCTGTTATAGGTAAAGGCCACATCCTCGGCGGTGAGCGGCGCGCCATTGGAGAATTTCAGGTCAGGCTTGAGGGTAATGATCCACCCCTTGCCATCCTTGCTCGGGGTCACCGCCTGGGTGAGCACATTCTGCCAGCTGAGATCGGCATTCTGCTTGAGCAGCGGGCTATGCAGCAGCAGGTAGCTGCCGTGACTCCAGCCAAGCAAAGGGTCAAACCCTTCGGTGGGTTCGGCGCCGATGGCGAGCTTGAGCTCGGCAGGCACAGGTTGGGCTGCGGCCAGCGCCGCGTGAGAGGCAGTGCCCAGCAGCAGAGTCAACAGGGCGGCAGCACTGGTGCCACAGTAATGGCGAAGGGAATTGCGTGGAACAGTCATGGGGATCCTTCTTGTTTTGTACCACTCACGGATCATCACTCAAAAAAGAGGTGGAATGCGTGTCTGAACATGGGAGTGAGGGGCCAAAATGGCCCCCTATTCTAAACTTGATTTCGCGTGAAACCTAGCAACTATGCCGGTTGACCGCGCCGGGTACCGAATAGCCGTCTGCGACCCAGATCCACGCCGCCAGCCCCTTGCTGCACCGGCAAGGAGAGCAGCATCTTGAGGGTGCTGCTCACCAGCACGCGCCCCTCCCCGGCACCGAGATTGGGATCGAGCGGCGACATCAGGGAGCAGGACAACAGCTGACCCGTCTCGGGCAGTTCACCCACCATAAAGGTCATGTTGCCGCAGGGGAGCTGCAGGGCGAGTCGATCGCTGCTGCTGCGCACCGGCCAAAGCTGATCCGGCCCCGGCAGCACCACCACGCTCAGCATCCAGGGGGTGAGCACACAGCCAAGCCACTGACCTTCAAACAGCACGCACTCCGCCACTATGGGCATGTCCGGGTGATAGAAGGGCAACGCCTGCATCTCTTCGCGAGCGATCCGCTCGTACTGGGCTACCAGCAAGGGTGCTGGATTGGTGGCAAAACCGGCAAACTCCTGTGCCGTCTCCGGTACTCTCTCCAGCACTCTCTCAACCTCGCTTAAATGGGACTGCGCCATAGGCCCTCCCGCGCTTGTTCAGCTTTCTCCTGCTCAGAGAGCGGGATGGCAGGGGCACCGACACTGGCCAGCAGGGTCAAGATCCGATCCGTCGCCTCCCCCATGGCCGCCACCACCACTGGGGTAAGGCCGATGCGCGGTTCGAGGGATTCAGGCTCTATGCCGATCAGAGTGAGCCGCTTGGGCGACTCCCCCGTCATGTGCAGCGCCGAGAGCACGTCCGCCAGCCCCAGCTGATGGGGGAGATCTTGCGGCCAAACAGGGTCGGGATCTCCTCATCTTTCAGAGTCACTACGGTGCCCGGCGGATTACCGCTGCGCACCGCATCCGCCAGAATGATGTGATCGCGACTGGCCATCGCTTCGAGCAATTCCATGCCAGCCGTGCCGCCATCGAGCAGCTCGATGCCGGGGGCAAAACGGTATTCGCGCCCCAGCGCCTCGACAATGCGGACGCCGACGGCCTCATCGCTCAAGAGCAGGTTACCCACGCCCAGGATCAGGGTGTTCATCACAGCACCTTAACCTGAGTTGTTTCGCCATTCTGGGTATCCACCACGTGAACCGCGCAGGACATGCAGGGGTCGAACGAGTGGATGGTGCGCACCACCTCCAGCGGTTTGGCGGGATCCGCCACCGGGGTGCCCACCAGAGATTGCTCGTAGGGGCCGGGTTCATCGTTGAAGTTGCGCGGGCCCGAGTTCCAGGTCGATGGCACCACCGCCTGATAGTTCTCGATCTTGCCACCCTTGATGACGATCCAGTGGGAGAGCATGCCGCGCGGCGCCTCTTCAAAGCCCACCCCGCGAAACTCTTTATCCGCCGGGATCTCCGCCTTGATGTAGGCGGTGGTATCCCCCTTGCCGATGTTGTCCACCAGCGCCTTCCACTGGTGCGCCAGGGTGTCTTTGAGCACACAGCAGCGCACCGCTCGACCGATGATGCGACCCATGGTGGAGTGCAGCTGTTCGGTCTTGATGGCAGAGCCGGTGAGCGCCTTGTAGATGCCATTCAACTGGTCGAAGTGCGCCACTGTCTCCGGGTGTTTGGCGGCCAGTTTCACCAGCAAGTCGGCGAGCGGCCCCACCTCCACCACCTTGCCGTAGAAGGTGGGGGATTTGACCCAGGAGTATTTGCCGTCATCCTGCCAGCCGGTGTAATTAGGCTCGGTCTTACCCTCCCACGGCTTGAGGGGCTCGTCATCCTTGTACCAGGCATGCTTGTTGCTCTCGGCGATGCCCTCCATCAGCCAGCCATCCTGATGACTCTCGATGGGGCGATAACCCGTCAGATTGCCATTCTCGATATAGCCGCCCGGCATCAGGAAGCTGCCGCCGTCACCGTCGGTGGGGAGCTCCGGCACGCTCAGGTAGTGCTTGGCCCCCTGCCCCAGACTCAGCCACTCGGGGTAGTGGGCAGCGATGATGGCGGCATCCACCTTGTAGACCTGCTCGATAAACTCGCCGAGCCGGTCGATAAAGCTCTTCACATAGAGCAGTCGCTCGAGATTGAGCACGCTAGGTGCATCCAGATTGATGGGGTTGGCCACGCCGCCCACCGCCAGATTCTGGATGTGCGGGCTCTTGCCACCGAGGATGGCGACAATGCGGTTGGCATCGCGCTGGCACTCCAGCGCCTGCAGGTAGTGGGCCACGGCGATGAGGTTTACCTCCGGGCTCAGCTTCATCTCCTTGTGACCCCAGTAACCGTTGGCAAAGATGCCGAGCTGGCCGCTCGCCACCAGCGCGCGGATCTTGTCCTGCACCTTGGTCAGTTCATCGGCACTGTTGAGGGACCAGGTTGATACCCCCTTGAGCATGTCCGCCGCTTTTTGCGGATTGGCCTCAAGGGCCGCGGTGATGTCCACCCAGTCCAGCGCGGAGAGCTGGTAGAAGTGGACGATGTGATCGTGGATGTTGTGGGCCGCGATGATGAGGTTGCGGATGTACTGGGCGTTGACCGGCACCTTGGCGCCAATGGCGTTCTCCACCGCCCGCACCGAGGCGATGGCGTGAATGGAGGTACATACCCCGCAGATGCGCTGCACTATCATCCAGGCATCGCGCGGGTCGTTGCCCTTGACGATCTCCTCCATGCCGCGCCACATGGTGCCGGACGACCAGGCTTTGGTCACTTTACCGCCTTCGATTTCGCAGTCGATACGCAGGTGCCCCTCAATGCGGGTGATGGGGTCTATGGTGATACGTTGGCTCATACGTTGGCTTTCCCTCGGGCCTGATAATCTTGGTGAACACGTTCAAGTGATGGCAGTACCGGCAAGAGCCGGATCAACAGCAAATAGGCACACACCTCGATGGCAACAAAGCCCAGAGAGATCAGCACCTCCTCCGCGGAGGGGAAGTAGTGGTAGCCATTGCCGGGGTTGAAGGCGAGCAAGGAGTAATCCAGTCGCCAGAGGGCGGCGCCCAGCAGCATGCTGAGGGCCCCCAGGAACAACATGCGCGAATCCCGGCGGCTCTTGTCCCAGTGGAACACCAGCAGCGGGAATATCATCAGCGCGATCTCGCTCCAGAACATGATGGAGTAGCGATTGAACTCGGAGAGGTAGGCCGACTTGTCGTGGATGACGATCTCGGCAAAGCGCAGCGCCACAAACAGGATCAGGAAGATGTCGATCACCTGGGTCAGCTTGTAGAAGAGCGACTTCTCGTTGGGGCCACGCCCCGCCAGTCCCGCCTGCACCAAGGAGCCCTCAAATACCACGATGGAGAAGCCCATGATAAATGCGGTCAGCAGCGAAAAGACCGGCAGCAGCTCGTAGCTTTGCCAGAGCGGATGGATCTTCTCCCCCGCCACTATCATCAACGAGCCCATGGAGGATTGGTGCATGGTGGGCAGCAGAGCCCCCAGCGCCAGCACGAAGAACATGATCTTGTTGAGGCGAATGAGTGACGCCTTCCAACCGAACTTCTCCAGCAGCACGGGAGCGAACTCCAGCGCCATAACCCCGATATAGATGGTCATGCAGACCGCCGTCTCGAACAGCACCGAGGAGGTGTTGAAGTGACCGGGCAGGTAGAAGTACGGCAGGTTCCAGTAACGCCCCACGTCGATGGTGATGGAGAGCCCCCCCAGGGAATAACCAAAGAGGCTCGCCAGCAGCGCCGGACGCACCAGGGGGTGATACTCGCCCCGGTTGAACACGTAGACGGCCCAGGCCAGCGCCCAGCCACCGCACGCAAAACCGGTGCCGATCAAGAGATCGAACGAGATCCAGAGTCCCCAGGGATAACCGCCATTCAGATCGGTGACCGAGCCCAGCCCGAAGACGAGGCGTTTTAAAATCAACATGCCGCACAGCACGGCAAAGGGGGCTAGCACCAGCACAGGCCAGCTGACCAGCTTGCCGCCGAGGGGATGTGCCTTGTGGTTACTCATGATCCTTGCCTCCCTTTGTGGTGCCCTGATCCTTGATCTGCACACTCCCCTGATCATGGCCATCATCGTGATGGTGATCGTGACCATTCTTGGTGTTGCGGCGAATGAGCACCGAGAGGCCAGTCAGCACCACCATGGGCAGCACCATCCCCTTGTAGAGGGTGTGCTGGATATGCTCGGAGCGAGCACCGGAGGAGAGCTCCGGCAAGTCGGGCATGTCGAGCTTGGTATAGGGCACCCCGGCCAGCACCAGCACCTGGGTGCCGCCCCCCTCCTTCTCGCCATAGACGTAAGGCTGGTAGTTGGGCACTTCGTGCAGGTAGGGGTCGTTGGCAGAGAGGGTCTGGCGCGGATAGGCATATTCGCTGCCCGGAGTCGCCAGCAGGCGACGCTTGGCCTCGGCCATCAGCTCCTCGCGGGTGCCGAAGATGACGGCGCCAGTGGGGCACACCTCGACGCAGCCTGGCAACTTGCCCTGATCAATCCGCTCCAGCCCTTTCTGGTTGCAGAGCTCGCACTTGTGGATCGCCCCCAGCGGATTGTCGTAGTCATATTTGGGCACATCGAACGGGCAACCCACCATGCAGTAGCGACAGCCGGTGCAGACGCTCGGGTCGTAGTGAACGATGCCGGTCTTGGGATCTTTTTTAAGAGCCTGCACCGGACAGACAGAGACGCAGTTGGGATCGACACAGTGCATGCACTGCTTCTTGATGTAGGCGTAGCCATCCACCAGCTGATCCTTGTGCTCGCCAGTGCCACTCTTCCACACTTGAATGATGTTGTTGGTGTAGGGGGTCAGCTTGTCGTTGTTGGACCAGGTTTGCGCCCCGGCTGGATTGGCCGGATTGCCGTTAAGGTGCTGACACTCCGCCACACAGGCCTGACAGCCGACGCAGAGGGTGGAGTCGTAGAGCATGCCGAGCGCGCCGGGAATGGGCGGCTTGTTCTTGGCCGCCGCCAGTGCGGTGCTAGGTACGGCTGTGCCCGCCGCCAGCGCACCGACGGAGGCGAATTTGAGGAAGTTGCGTCTGTTCACGGTTACTCCTCCCGTGATGGGTGCTGCCCGGCTTCGTGGCGTTTCTGCTGACGACCGAGTTCACGCACCGTCATCAGACTCACCCCCACCAGCACCCCGAGGGCGCCACCGATAAGGCCGGTCGCGGTGGGCGAGGTATAGCCCCCCTCCTGAATTTTCACATCGGGTTTATCCACCCGCGGGGTCGGGTTCTCGACCTTGGCGAGCTGGAAGATCCCCTTGCTAAAGCCGACCCCTTGCTCGTTGCAGCCATAACAGGGGTGACCGATGCCGACCGGCCAGATGCCGCCGCCCACATCGCAGAACTCCAGAGTCGAGCAGTTGCCGTAGGTCTCCGGCCCTTTGCAGCCCAGATGGTAGAGACACCAACCCTGACGGTGACCCTCATCACCAAACTCCTTGGCAAAACGCCCTGCGTCGAAGTGCGGACGACGCTCGCAGTTCTCGTGGATCAGCCGCTCATAGGCAAACAGCGGGCGCTTCTTGCTATCCAGGGCCGGCAGCTTGCCGTAGGTGATGTAGTAGGCAACCGTGGTGAGGAAGTTGTGGGGATTGGGCGGGCAGCCTGGGATATTGATGATGGGAGTGCCGATATTGCCGAGCGCCTCTTCAAGGCTGACAGCGCCGGTCGGGTTGCCACCGCTGGCAGGCACACCGCCCCAGGCGGCGCAGGAGCCGATGGCGATGACCGCAGCCGCGTCGGCGGCTGCACGGCGAATATGGTCGACGATGGGCTCACCGGCCACCATGCAGTAGACGCCACCATCTTTCAGCGGAATGGAGCCATCCACCACCAGCACATACTTGCCTTTGTAACGCTTGATGGCGTTGTGCTTGTTCTCTTCCGCCTGATGACCAAAAGCCGCCGAAAGCACCTCATGGTACTCCAGCGAAATGGTATTGAGGATCAGGTTCTCGATGGTGGGGTGCGTGGCGCGCAGCAGTGACTCGGTACAGCCGGTGCACTCCTGCGCCCCAATCCAGATCACCGGCGGCCGCTCGGGGCTGGTGAGCGCCGTGGCCATCTTGGCGACGGCATTCTGACTTAATCCCAGGGTTGCGGCCATCCCGGCACACAATTTCATAAAATCACGGCGATTAATCCCATGAGCCGATAAAAAATTATCCTCGACCAT
This sequence comes from Aeromonas sp. 55A, assembly GCF_051919665.1. Taxonomy (NCBI): domain Bacteria; kingdom Pseudomonadati; phylum Pseudomonadota; class Gammaproteobacteria; order Aeromonadales; family Aeromonadaceae; genus Aeromonas; species Aeromonas sp. 55A. The sequence continues at coordinate 3,615,239 of NZ_JBQBEH010000008.1, forward strand.
TCTACTTATTCCCGTAGTGAGCACTTGTTTGATAAATGCTTAATAGCGGAAATGCTAAGGACTCACCCACCCTGCAGTATTGATCTCTATCAATTTCGACCGGCTTACCCCTATTTTCATAGCGAGCCACATCACAAATGAAATTAATTACCCCCAAAGAGATATTTAGCAACTCCGTAAATTTTATGAACTTAATTGGATATTAAATAATTAATCACCGCATATCCTCTCTTTCACTGTGAGCCAAATTAACATGATTAAAATCTTGGCTATACCGCTCATTTCACAATACTGATGCCCACCCATAAATGATCCATTGAATATATCTTTACTCATCTCATTGCATATTCCATACAGTCATCCACGGGACAACCTCCTGACTTGCCTCCCCACACCAGAACTGTCTCACGGCCAGCTGCCACCGGTAGCAAGCACGGCCTGCACGGCACGATTTACCTGCTGTCGCTTGGTTTCAGTTTGCATTTTACCTGCGCTTCAGTGCGACACGTTCTACTGCGAGCCCACACAGCACAACCCCGCTTGGCCTCCCTGAGGTTTAACACCGCTTAATGAAAAGATGCCGCCGAGGTATGCATATCAGTATGACCTCCCCCACTATTTATTGTCTTGGATGCTGGTGAGTAAAATATCGCGATCACGGATATGTTTACGCATCATCGTGAATCTGCATTCAAATTAATGGTAAGATAAAAGGCAAGGTGGAGGCTGCCTGCAACATAGTGTACATATTTAGCTCGCGATGCATTCGCTCATCCGGTTACAGATGTTACTGCACGTATTCACACTATTTACCTTCACGTCACCCTGCGTAATTAACCATAGCGTAAATATCCATATCTATCGATATAGATGATAATTGTTCTTGTTCAATGGCAACCCTAAAAAATGAGTTGGGATGACGATGAACATGACAAGCGATAAGGGTGTTAACCATCACCCAAGCAGTGGTGCCAGCAACTGCAGCGCCTTATCGAACTCGAACTCGTTGACCGCCCGGCTCACCTCTTGAAATGCAGCACGCAGCGGCAATGCACTGCCAGCCAGATCAGCCTCAATCTGCTGACAAAGCGCCAACGCCTGGGCATCGCTCTGTGCCAGCAAGGCCCCCAACTGCTGGAGTTGCGCCGCCAGCATCCCGGCATCGATGCCTCGGGAAGCGCCCATCGTCACAGGGGACACTGCCAGCGCGGCTTCCAGCCCAGACAGCAGGGGCTTCAGCTCGGCCATCAGGGATGGCAAGAGGGTTGCGCCCCTCACGTAATCCCCCTCTTCACAAGCTTGCTCGAGCAGCGCCGCCTGCTCCGCCACACCGGTCGCCCCTATGGTGCTGGCACTGCCTTTGAGGGTGTGAGCCAGACGCCGGGCCGTGACCTTGTCATCCGATGCGCACGCCGATTGGAAACTGGCTGCAAACCCCTGCTGCCCGCTACAGAAGCGCTGCAACATATTGCGGTAGAGCGCACTGTCGCCCCCCATCACGGCCATGCCCCGCTGCACGTCAAGGCCGGGCACGCCTTGCCAAGGGGTCGCATCGTCAGTCACCTGCAACTTGCTGGCGGCAGCCAGAGGTCTGGCAGGTGTGATCCAGTGCGAGAGGGTCGCCAGCAACAGCGGCATATTCAAGGGTTTGGCGATATGGTCATTCATGCCTGCCGCCAGCGCCTTCTCTTTATCCCCGGCCATGGTGCTGGCTGTCATGGCGATAATGGGGATCCGGGCCAGCGCCGGATCGGCGCGGATCAACCGGGTCGCGGTGTACCCGTCCATCACTGGCATCTGGCAATCCATCAGGATGCCGTCAAACCCGCGATCTTGCGCCAACAGGGCGAGCGCCTGTGCCCCATCGCAAGCACAGACCAGGGAAATCTGCTCCTTGCCCAGCAGGGCCAGCGCCACCTCCCGGTTCATGTCGTTATCATCCACCAACAGCAGACGAGCCCCCGCCAACCCATGAGCGGGCAGCGCAACCTGATGATGGGGGCTTGCATCCGATAACGCCTCTCGTCCCACGGCATCGCCCCCCTGCGCCTTACACAATGCCTGACACAGTGCCTGCGGGGTAAACGGATGGGCCAGCACATCACACGGCGCCAACCCCAGCGCAGCAACATAGCTGGCAAGCGGTGCGGGATCGCCCGAGGTGATCAGCAAGATCGCGGGCGGCGCTGCCAGCGTGCCAACCTCCTGCAGCACCTCTGGCAACCAGCTCTCCCCCTCCTGCCAGCCCAGCACAACTCGATCACAGGGTTTGCCCGCCGCGATGCCTTGATGCAGCAGTGCCAGCAGCGCGGCGGGCTCGTCCGCGCAGACAAGCTCAACAGGCAGCGCCGCCAGCTGGTGGAGAATGGCCGCTCGCGAAGCAGGATACGACTCCAGCAACAGCAGACGCTGCGGCGCCAGCGGCATGGCCACACGTTGCTCTTTCTCCTTACCCTGATCCGCCAGGGTGGCGAGACAGATACGGAAGTGGAACTCGCTGCCCTGCCCCGGGGCGCTCTCCACCCGGATCTCACCGTCCATCAGTTGCACCAGATTGTGCGTGATGGCCAAACCAAGACCGGTGCCACCATATTTGCGGGTGGTCGAGCTGTCAGCCTGTTCAAAGGAGTGGAAGAGACGCTGGCACTGCTCGGCTGTCATGCCGATACCGCTATCCTGCACACTGCCCTGCAGCCAGATCTTGCCATCTCGCTCGTTACTGCGTGCCAGCCGGACAATCACCTCTCCCTGCTCGGTGAACTTGATGGCATTGCTGGTCAGGTTGAGCAGGATCTGGCCAAGCCGCAGGGGATCGCCGCACAAACGGTCAGGCAGATCAGCGGCCAGATCGAACAGCAGCGCCAGCCCCTTTTCCCGCGCCCGAAACGCCGTAAGATCCGCCAGCCACTCGAACACCTCGTTGAGCTGGAAATCCACCTTCTCCAGTTGCTGCTTGCCCGCCTCCATCTTGGAGAAGTCAAGGATGTCGTTGAGGATCCCGAGCAGGTTGTTCGCCGCTCTGTCTATCTTGCTCACATAGTTGTGCTGCTCGGGGGAGAGGTTGGTTTGCAGCACCAGATGGGCCATACCGATGATGGCATTCATTGGCGTGCGGATCTCATGGCTCATGTTGGCCAAAAATTCGCTCTTGGCTCGGGTGGCATCTTCGGCGATCTGCCTAGCTTCTAGCATGGCGGCCTCAGCCTGCTTGCGGTCGCTGAAATCGAAGATGATCCCGTCCAGATAGATGGCCTTACCCTCGGCATCATAGGTGGCGAGTCCGATGGAGTAGACCCAGCGGAGCTGACCCCAGCGATCGAAGATGCGGTACTCGTTGATGTATTGCCGATGTTCGGCAATGGCATCGATGGTGTTGCGGTTGCTCAGTTCGAGGTCATCAGGATGGATCAAGTCACCAAAATCGCGGCTGTTATCGACAAAATCGCTGGCGGGATAGCCGGTTAATTTTTCCGCCTCGTCGCTGACGAACAACATGGTCCAGGGATGATGAGGCAAGCAGCGATAGACCATACCCGGTACGTTGCGCACCATGGACTGGATCCGCTGCTCGCTCTCGTGCAGCCGCTGGCGATCTGCCGCTATCCGGTCATGAGCCTCCCGCATGGCCTGCTCGGCGGCACGGATCGGGGTGATGTCGACCAAGCTGCCGACCGCACCGCTTCGCTCGCTCTCGGCAAGCTCGATCCCCGAGAGAAAATAGAGCATGTCCAGAGGACGGCCATCCGGCGAAAACAGGCGCACCTCATGCTGCGTTCTGGCCTGGCTGCCAGCCACCCTCAACAAGGTGTTGTCCTCATCCGCCGAGTCCAACCCGGCAAGTTGGGGCAACTCCGCCAACCGCTTGCCCTCGAGCGGGCGGGCACCACCAAATGAGCTGGTAAAGGCGCGATTTACCCCCAGCAGGCGACCCTGATTATCGGTATAGAAGAGAGGATGTGGCAGGGTATCGATCAATGCCTGCTGGAAGGCAAACTGCTCGTTGCGCTCGCGGATACTGCGGCGACGCAACATCCGCCCCTGCCAGAGCAGGGCCGAGCTCAGACATATCAACAGGGCGGTGCCGAACAAGGCCACTCGCCGCCATCCTGACACGGCCTGTTCCACATTGCCCAACAGCAGCAGCGTCCACTGCCCTTTGGCATCGTGCCACTCGATAGGCATGCGGCTCACCAGATAGCTATCTTTCCCTATCCGAACTTCACTGCCATCGAGTGCAGGCAGGATCACCGGTTTGCGATCCGGGGCAAAGTAGTGTCCATATAGGCGAGAGGCAAAGAGCTGCTGTTGCCTGGCGGCAGAGTTCGGTCCCACCACCGCCATTTGCCAGTCGCTCTTGTTGCTGGCCATCACCACTCCATCTGGCGAGACCAGCAAACCGATGGTATCGCCCCACCCGGCCAGAAAGGTATCGAGCAGCGCCATCTCGTAGCGCGCTACCACCACCCCGGTAATGTCGCTCCCTTGCGCCCGATCGTGAGAGACTGGCGCCGCCACATAGATCATCCGCTTGCCGGTATTGAGGCTAACCCCGGCATCTACTGTTTCCAGCCCTTTGAGCCCTTGCCTGAAGTAGGAGCGAAACGACACATCCTGCCCGACGACATGGCGGCCAAGCGCATCCCAATCACGGACAATCACCCCTGCTTTATTGGTAACAAAGGCATGATTGGCCTTCACCCCCTGCGCCAACACCTGCAGAGCTTCGCTCGGGCTCAGCTCCCCCCGCTCGAGCAGTGACGCTTGCTGGATCTCGCGGTTGAGGCGGCCAGCCAGTTGCACCGCCCCCATCCCCTTGCTTGAGAGGGTCAGTTGCTGCAGATTGTCGCCCTCGCGCTGAATGCGGGTATCCAGCGACTGGCGATACTCCTGCCGCTCCAGCTCCAGATAGAAGGCGTCGACCAGCGTGGCCAACATCAGGGAGAGCAACAGCACGGCAGCAATGTGCCAGAGACGCGATTTCATGGTTGACAGCATGCTCCATCGTTCTGCCTGGCCATCATCAGCACCGCCTCACAGGAGAAGACGTGCAATAAAAGGCACTCACCGAGCAGCGCATTCATCAACTTGTGGCAGCCACTCTTATCATCAACCAGCAGCACCATAGGATGAGCCGCGCTCGGGGCAAGATGTTCCATATCTCGTGATTCTCCCTGCCAAGATGGAGGATGGCGACCCCTGCCAACCTTTCTCACACCATAACGGATCCCCCGACAGGCAGCCATGACAACCCGGTTGAAATGTGCGCACAACCCGACAGGAGCCAGCAACTCACAAGGGATAAATCGGATACAAGAAAAAAGTGGATATGGGGTAATGGCGGTTGTACACCATCAGAAGATGGGTCAGCACCAACGGTATGATGATATCGGATTGCTCTCTTTATCACGTTGGGTGATGAGCCAGCTTGCAGATTTATATTTCCAGCGCAAGGTAGCAGAGGTATCGGTTGACCGGGGTCATGCACCCTATATTATCATGCTCAAAATGAGCTGGCAGGATACAGCGACAGATGGGCACATCAGATAGCCATATGGACATAGCAAAAATAATTTCCGGGCCCACGCTGGTACTGGAAAAAGATAATGTGCACAGCGATGCGCTATGCAATCAGTTACGAGCCATTGGCATAAGCCAGATTACGGTGGTGGAGAGTGTCGAGGCGCTGGAACGTTGCGTGGCTGATGGCCCTGCCGCCATGATCATCTGCAATATCGATCTCGATTCGGCAAACTTGCTCACGCTGCTGAAAAATATTCGCAGTAGGGCACCTCATCACACACTGCCATTTTTGACCCTGACCTCAGGGACAGATCGCCCATTAATCGAACAATTTGTCCAGGCGAAAGTCTCTGACATTATCTTGACCCCGCTCAAGCCCGATACCCTTAAAACCAGGATCACTCGGCTGCTGTTGGCAACCAGCCAGTCGCAGCCCCCACTTTCACAATTTGAGTTCGGTCGTTTACACCGTTTTTCCAACAGCGATCTGGTCGCCAGCAATCAGGATAGTCCAACCATTCTGGTGGTTGACGATGTTCCAGATAATTTGATGCTGATCACCTCGGTATTTCGCAAAGAGTTTCATCTCAAGTTGGTCAAGGATGGCGAAAAAGCGATCAGGATCTGCCAATCGGATAATCCACCCGATCTGGTGCTGCTCGATATCATGATGCCCAACCTGAACGGATTCGATGTCGCCAGAATTTTGCGTGAACATCCCCACTCAGAGCACATCCCCATCGTCTTTATGACGGCACTGGATGATATCTATTCCCGTAAACGGGCGATGAAACTGGGGGCCGTCGATTTTATCACCAAGCCGATCGACATCGAGATGCTGCGTTTTCGCATTGCCAATCTGATGCGGCTGGTGCATGCCAGAAGAGATCTGCAAAAAGAGTTCGATCAGATGCTTGAGCTCAATGCGCTCAAAGAGAGCCTCGAGTTCAATATCCGCTATGAAATTCGGGAGCCCCTGCTCAACGCGCTACACCTGCTGGAAGAGCTGGCGGCCGACTCATCGCTCAACATGCTCCAAAAAACCCAGCTATCCATCACCAGAAAATCTGTAGGCGATGCACTGGCATTGACCCGGCTGGCCAGCGAGATTTACCAGATTGAAACCGGCACCTTTGTTTTGAAAGCGGGTAAAGTCCAGCTCTTTAATATTTTCAACCGGCTTTCGGTGCAATTCAAAAATCTCTATGCCGAGAAAAAGCTCGATATCAAGCTGACCAAACCCAAAAATTACCTCTATGATGAGCTATTCATCGCAGGTGACGAATTTCTCTGTTATTCCGCGTTTCAAATATTGACACGGCTCGCTTGTGAGCATGCGGCACCCTCCTCCTGCGTGGAAATTGTCTGTCTGAAATACCCCGACAGCATTATTTTAAATATTGATAGCTCGACCTTGCTGGATATCAACAATGTCCTCTCTCTGTTCGACAGATTCCCATCCTCTAATAACAACAAAGAAGCACACAGTCACAATGGCTATCATGGCAAAATCATGCTGGAAGCCCATGGCGCCACCGTTACTGTGTCGCTGGATGAAGAAACCAGGCTGCTGAATATCTCGGCGCACTTCCCGCAAAAAGAGGGTTTCAATCCATATCCAGAGTGAAAAGAATCACGATCACAGAACTCTGCGGTAACATCGCCGTGGATCATTTTTGGCTACTGCGATGGGTGAATAAAAAAAAGGATTTATCACCCCTTTCCATTTATTGTCATCTGGTGGTTTACGCAACGGGGGCTCTTTAATGCAAGCAGCAAGGGCGAACACCATGAAGCTACCCATTATCCTGTTGGGTTATCTCATTTATACCCCACTCAACAAACCCATCCATTTAAGGAGATAACATGAGTCTCATTCGCCGCGTTATCCCCTTGTATGTTCATATTGCCCATCTGTTTCTGGGTTTATTGCTGGTGTTTGCCTTGATCACTCTTGGTCACCAATATCGGCAAACCAAAACCATGCTGATGAAAGAGGCAGAAGAGAGATTCAGCCTGATTGGCCAAATCACCACTCAGGCTTTAGAAGGACTGTTCAGCACCTCAGCTTTAAGCGTCAATCTGCTCGCCCAACAGCGCCTGACCGAAGCCAAGACCCTGTCAGAGCGAATGGCCAGCCTTCCCTACATGACAACCCTGCTCAAAGGACAACCTTCTGCCAACGCGGTGTATGCCGGTTACAACAACGGCGATCTATTCTGGCTCATGCGCTGGCCTGCCGACACCGAGGTACAACACCTAACGCCGCCCGCCAATACCCGCTGGATCGTTAAGAGCATCCGGCATCAAGAGGCAACCACTCTTACGGAGACCTTCGCGCTGGCCGACAATCTCACCATCATTGAACGGCAAGAGGAATCAGGACAATTTTTTGATCCAATAGAGCATCCATGGTTTATTCAGGCCAAGCAGAGTGGACAGCTGGTGCAATCCCCTCTCTATATCTCGCACGATACTCAGGAGATGTACCTGAGTTTTGCCGAACCAATGCAAAATGGGGCTGGCGTCATAGGGATGAGCCTGAACCTCCGAGCTATCGAGCGCCTGCTCAAATCCGCCAAGATAACCCCCAATATGCGTCTAGCCATCGTCAATGAGCAGGGCGAGCTAATGACAAGTCATAAAGGTGGGATGGTGATTCATGAACATGGCGCTTATCGACTTGCAAGAGTGACCGAAGCCGACCTGCCTATGATCCAACACTTGATGAATGCCAGTCAGAATCAGAAGGCAGATAGTCTTTCCTTTAAATCAGAGGGCAATGATTGGCAAGGAATGCGTATCACTTTACCGGAAGCCGATGGGTCAAAATTAACCCTCTGGATTGCAGCACCTGTCGATGAGTTGCTGGCCACCGCCTTCACCATTCGCAATCAGACCTTCCTTCTGTCGGGCATCTTCCTGATCTTTGCCCTGTTCGCGGCCATCAAGCTGGCCAGAACCGCCGCCAGGCCCCTTGATGACCTGACTCAAGAAGCAGGAAAAATCGCCCACTTCGACTTCAACGATCCGATCAGAGTCAACTCCTATATTGCTGAAATCATCGATCTCTCCCAGGCCATGGGCGACATGAAATCGACCATTCAGCGCTTTTTGCAGCTTTCCACCTCCCTCTCCAGCGAGACCAGTTTCCCCCGCTTGCTGGTGCGGCTGCTCACCGAAATGCAGCAACTGACCGGTGCAACAGGCTGCATGCTCTACCTCTCCGATAGCGGCAACAAGACACTGGATCTGGCAGGGTTATGCTGGAATGGCGAGGTGCAGGAGCAAACGCCGATCCACAGTATCGGAACCCTCAATCAGCCAAAACATCCACTGTTCCAGAGCTTGCAAGGGGTAGAACTGGAACCCGTTGCATTGGTCACCAGCGAATTGCAGATCCTGTTTCCCTACATTGAGGAGAGCGACACACCGCTGACCTTCTGGCCGATTGCCCTGAAAAACCGTGATGGCCAACTGCTCGGCACCCTGGTGTTTTTGATCGATGAACGGAAGAAGTCCCTGACCCCGCAGCGGATGGCATTTGTCAACGCGCTCTCTTCTACCGCCGCCGTGGCACTCACCACCCAGCGGCTGCTGGAGGAGCAGCGCAATCTGCTGGAAGCCTTTATCCAGCTCATCGCAGGGGCCATCGATGCCAAGAGTCCCTATACCGGTGGCCACTGTCAGCGAGTCCCCGAACTGACCAAGATGCTGGCAGAAGCGGCATGTGAGGCCAAGGAGGGCCCCTTCCAACACTTCTCGCTCGATGAAAAACAGTGGGAAGCAATACATATCGCGGCCTGGCTGCACGATTGCGGCAAAGTCACCACTCCGGAGTTTGTGGTCGACAAGGCCACCAAGCTGGAAACCCTGTGCGATCGCATTCACGAGGTCAGGATGCGCTTTGAAGTGCTGAAACGGGATGCCGAGATTGCCTACTGGCAGGCACGTCTCCAAGGGGGTGATGAGGCCACGTTACAGGCCACGCTGCAACAGCAGTGGCAACAGCTGGATGAGGAGTTTGCCTTTATCGCCCGTTGCAACGAAGGGGGCGAATTTATGGCCACAGAGGATATTGCAAGGCTGCAGCAGATCGCGGGCCGCACCTGGCAGCGCACGCTCTCTGATCGGATTGGGATCTCTCAGGATGAACTGGCGCGCAAACAGCGGGCCGCGGAGTCACCGCTGCCGGTCACCGAACCCTTGTTGGCCGATCGCCCGGATCACCTCTTCACCCGCAGCAACCGCGACCGCCTTGCCCCTGACAACCCTTGGGGATTTCAGGTCAACCCCCCCGAATACCTCTATAACCGCGGCGAGCTCTACAACCTCGCCATCCGCCGGGGCACCCTCACAGATGAGGAGCGCTACAAGATCAACGAGCACATGATCCAGACCATCATCATGCTCGAAAAACTCCCCTTCCCCGCCAACCTGAAACAGGTGCCGGAAATCGCAGGGGGACACCATGAGAAGATGGATGGCACCGGTTATCCCAAGCGGCTGAAACGGGACGAGATGAGCATCCCTGCCCGGATGATGGCCATCGCCGATATCTTCGAAGCGCTGACCGCCGGCGATCGCCCCTACAAGAAAGCCAAATCTCTTTCGGAGGCCATCCGCATCATGGGATTTATGCAACAGGATCACCATATCGACCCCGAGCTGTTTGCGCTCTTTCTCCGCTCTGGCGTCTACCTGCGCTATGCCAAGCGTTACATGAGCCCGGAGCTCATTGACGAGGTGGATATCAGCCCCTATCTCGCCAGCCATTGATCGCAGCGAGGCACTCTGGGTTACCTGATGCCTGCAGTCTGGGGATCTGCATGCAGACCCGCCGTCTTGTCACCGGTGGTCAACCCGATGCGCAATAGAGATGGGGAGGATATGCACCGGACAGCCATGCTAATCCTCTCCATGGTACCTTGTTCTGACTGACCTTACGGACACTTGCCAATAACGGTAATCGAACAAAAAAACGAGAAAAATCAAAATAGATAGCCAACTAAAATGACATAATTGACTATAGTTCAATCGAACGTTTGAAAAACGTGACCACTTCACATGGGCCCAGCGCAATGACCACTGAACGGGAACAGTTGATCCGCTCACTGTTTGATGAGTACATCGAGCTGTATTCATCACGGGATGATCGGCTCACCACGCGGTTTAGCGACAATTTCAGCGGTTTTGCCGGCAGCAGTGATGTTCTGGTTACCGATAAAGATGAGTGGGTCCGGATAACCCGCCGCGATTTTACCCAGACCCCGGGCAGGATCCGCCTGGAAATACTCGATGTGACCCTGCAAGATCTGGCCGCGGATGTGGTGGCTGTCACCGCCTTCTTCCATATCCATCTACCGAAATCCGAACCTATACTCTCCCGCAGAACCGCCAGGCTGGTGCTGATTTTTCGACACGAAGCCATGGCGTGGAAAATTGCTCACAGCAGTATCTCCATCCCTTACAGTGCTGCTCGGGAAAGCGAAATTTACCCGATGACCAGTCTGGAGGAGCGCCAACATGAGCTGGAGCTCATTATCGAGATCAGAACCAAGGAGCTGGCGGAAGCGAACCTGAAACTGGAAGCGCTCAGCAATACCGACGGGCTAACCAATATCGGCAACCGTCGTCTGTTCGACAACTCATTGAACCAGGCCTGGGAGCACTGTATTCAGACAGAGATGCCGATTGCGCTCATCATGCTCGACATCGATCATTTCAAGCAGTTCAACGACCTCTATGGCCACGTTGCCGGTGACGAGTGCCTTCGATTGCTGGCCCATACCCTGGCGCTATCCGGGCGCCGCTCGGGGGAGTTGGTGGCTCGCTACGGTGGAGAGGAATTTGTCATCCTGTTGCCACATGTCGAGCGTCAATCCGCCTATGAAATTGCCCAACATATCCAGCGGCTGATTTTTGCACTCGCGCAGCCACACGCACAAAATGCCACCGGTCTGGTGACCGTTAGCATGGGTGTTGCCTGCCTCAGACCATCGAGTTACTGGCAGCCCTCTGAACTGGTCAAACTGGCTGATGCTGCGCTCTACACCGCCAAATCATCCGGCCGTAACTGCATCAGAGTGGCGGAGTCACCCAGCCTCCCGTAACCCCTCTGCCCATAAGTCCCTCATCCCCCCCCATCCTCCCCACGGGGAACCACTGCGCGCTAACCATGCACGGCAAGGCTCAACGCATCCCATCGCAACATACTTTCCCACTGATCCACTGTGCTTTGATAGGTATCTGCCGCGTTGTAATGGACCATGGCATGCAGGCGGGCATGATGGCCAAGTCGCTTGACCACGTCGGGCATGGCATTGAGGCTGGCCAGCACCCGCGCCAGATCGCCGGGATCGTTTGGCTGATATTTGCGGCAATTCACGTCATCGATGAGGTGTCGATCCCACCAGGCGCCATCGGCCGGGATCACTACGCATAATCCCGCCGCCATGGCCTCCAGAATGGAGAGACCAAACGGTTCCTGATGGCTGGTGGAGACAAAAATGCCGCATTGAGATCGGATCTCGTCAAGATTTGCGGGGTTGGCATACCAGTGCGTGTCTGGCAGTTGTGGCTGAGGCTGGCTGCAGGGTTGCAGCGTGCCCTTGGGCTGCAGATAGCACACCATCAGCTCGGGGCGAGCGTCAGGGATCAGTTGATGGGCGGCCAGCATGGTCTCCAGCCCCTTCCAGCGCAGCAACGAGGCCGCCCACAAAATACGAGGCCCCCCCAGAGTCGCTTTGGGCCAATCAATCTCGCTCAAACCATTGGTAAATGGCTGCCAGTGTGACGGGAACTCGGTCTCGCCAAGCCGGGCCAGCAGCGCCGCCAGGGAGCTGCGAGTTGATTCGAGATAAAAGACAAAACTCGCCCGTTGCAGGGCTCTGGCAGAGAGCCCCGAGCACCCCACAGGGCCATGGATCAGCTGAACCACCCGGCACCGCAACCAGCGGGCCGCCCAGTAACAGCAGAGATCCACTCCCGGTCCGGACGCCGCCACCAGGCACTTCACCTGCCCCAGACGCAACACCAGCCAGAGGATCAGCAGGGTCTGCCACCCCTGTTTGAGCAGATAGCCGATGCCGGACTCCCGCCCCTTCAATATGTGGGGCAACCAAAGGGAATGATGCTGACAACGGGACCAGGAGTCGGGATCCTGGGTCAACACATGGCATGTGAGCCCGGGCATCCGTTTGGCCAACTCATCGAGCAGCACTTCGGTCGCAACCTTGGAGCCACCGCGAAACGGGATGGGATCCACGACGATGACCTTTCCAAACACCGGCTCAGTTTGCATGCTCATCTTGCTGCTCCCTTACTCTGGTACCTTGCGGCGGCCAAACCCCAACTGCACTTTTTGCGCCACTCTTGTCATCCCACTCGCCAGCATATTGCGCCCTCTGGCAAGGAGTCGTTGCCCCGCCCAGTGAATGAGTGGTCGGAAGGGTGTGGGGGCCGTGGCGTGCCAACGACCAGCCAGCGCGGCGTCCCACACCGCCGTGACTCCGTCAACGTAGCGCGCCACAGTGAACAACTGTGCGGCACGCAACTGAGCGGCACGCCCCATTTCACATCGGCGCTGCGGATTGCTCAATTGCCGCCAGTGATCAGCCATCTCGGCCCAATCCCCCGGGGTTGCCAGCAAGCCGGTCACTCCCTCCTCCACCACTTCGGGGATGCCGCCCACTCGGTAGGCACTGACCGGAAGCCCCAACATGCCCGCCTCCGCCAACGTCAGACCAAACACCTCCTCACGGGCGCCGGAGACCAGCAGATCCACCCCGCCTCGCAAGATAGCGGCACTGTCCGGCCGCTCGCCGAGAAAGTGGACACGCTCGGCCACCCCGAGCTCGACAGCCAACGCCATCAGTGCTTCCCGCTCCGGGCCGCTGCCAATGATCAGCAACTGGGCCTCCTCCCCCGATGCCATCAGGGCAGCCAGCGAGCGGATCAACAGATCAATCCCCTTGCGTTTGATCAGGGAGCCAACGGTTGCGATGATCATATCCCCCGGGGGCAAGCCCAGCATGCCGACGACCGGCCAGTGAGCACCACCATTCAGACGAGCGGCATCCACCCCGTTGGGTACCCGGATCAACCGATCGGCCGCGCAGCCATCCTGGCGCCAGCCGGTCAACACCGGCTCGCTCACCCCGATCAGCACGCTGGCCTGATGGACCCGCAGGCTGAACCTGTCTCTGGGCTGGTAACGGGCATGGAGGTGGCACACCAGCGGCACCTGCAACGCCCGACAGACCCCCGCCAGCCACTGACAAGGAGCCGCGCTGTTGGCGTGCACCAGCCCAATCTGCCGCTCGGTGATGAGCTCTCTGGCTCTCCAGGAGAGGCGCCGATGGGCAGCAAGATCAAAACGGGGCGCCTGCCATCCCAGCAGCAGGCTGAAGGGCTCGACCATGGTTTCTACCCCGAGGGTGGCCGCCTCTGCCGCCAGCGTTGGGCTATTGCACCAGAGCAACGGCGTAAACCGGCTGCGATCGAGGTGGGCCAGCAGATCCAGCAGGCAGCGTTCGCTGCCGCGGATCCAGTCCTCTCCGTAGTGAACCAGCAAAACAGGGGTTGCGTTCATCCTCTTGCTCCCTTTGGTGGCACTGCCGGCAACCGGGTTGCCTCCTGATGATCCTCAGAGGTGGCCTTCACCTCAGTGGCCGCCTGCTGCACGTACTTGATGGCGGCGACGGCCAGCGCCAATTCCAGATAGATGGGCCAGGTAAAGCCCTGGGTCAGGAAGGATCCCGAAATCACAAACCCCACCATGCTGGCCATCACCCCCTGCATCGCCGTGATCACTGCAGGAGGCATGCCAGCAAGCTGGCAACGCCAGCAACTGCGCAGGGTCACCGCCACCATGCCGATAAACAGCGCCAGCCCGACAAAGCCGGTTTCAGCCAGCACCCCGAACCAGGTGGAGTGCACCGCATGATTGAGTCCATCCCAATGGGGGCTGTAGAAGAAGTAGTTGTAATAGAAATTGGACAAGCCCACCCCCACCAGCGGATGGCCCAGAGCCATGCCCCAGGCCGCTTGCCAGGCGTAGATCCGCCCCATGGCCGAAGCATCGACACCGCTCTCGGCGGCGCCGCCAGATGCCCGGTCGCTGATCCCGGCAGCGGCAAACAGCACCACCAGCGCGACCATCCCCAGCGAGATCAACAGGGTTTTCGACTTCACCCGCTGCCAGGCAAACAGGCCACCAACGGCGCAGATACCCAGCAGACCACCGCGGCTCTGGGTGGCGATAATTGCGGCGGCGGTCAGCGCAAAGCCAAGCCCCCCCAGCAAACGCCCCCCCACCCCATTGCCCTGATTGAGCAGCAAGCTCAATGAAAAGCCGGCAGGAAAGAGCAGCACCAGCGCCAGATCGTTGGGATCCCCCAGCACAGAGCCCAGCTCGCGCCCTATGGTCACCCGGGTGCCCTCCACCAGCCCGATCCCGCTCGCCTTGTTGTAGAGGGCCACCAGCGCCACCAGACAGCCCGCTACCACGAAGGTACGTACCGCCAGCGCAAAATCCCCCGGAGTGCGCACCAGCCAGGCGGTGGCCAGGGTCATCAGATAGATCTTGCTGTAGCTGCCGGTCCAGGTGGCGATCGCCTCGCCCCGGTTGCTGGCAAACAGCACACCGATGGAGACCATCACAAAGAAGGCCGTCAGCCAGCTCAGGGCTGGACTCCAGTAGGGCTTGATCCGACCGGTCAGCAAAATGTGCCAGACCAGCGCACCGATGGCGGCCAGCGAGAAGAGCAGCGGGATCTTGAGGGGATAGAGCTGGGGGAACACCTCATGCAGCCGAAAGAAGGAGAAAGTGACAAACCCCAGCACCATCAAGAAGGGCCAGCGCAGGGCAAACCAGATGGCGGGAATGGCAAGGCCGAGCACCGGCAGCAGCAAGGGATGGGGCAGCCGCCACCAGAGCAGTGCCAGCACCAGACAGATGGCGCTTGCCCAGATGGCTGGCGTTAGACGAGCCATGATCCTGCCCACCATTGGCCGAGCCAGACCATCGCCAGCGCCCCGAGCGAACTGGCCCAGAGGGTCGAGAGGCGATACGGCAGCGGCAGCAACCGCTGGCTCACCAGATAAAAGGCCAGCGCCCGCACCAGATAGACCAGCAGTAGGGTCCAGATCACCCCGGCGACCCCGAAGGGGGGGATGGCGAGCAGAAAGCCTGCTACCCCAAGGGCGCTGCAGCCCAGATTGATCACCATCTGGGCATTGCTCTTCTCGCCGCTAAAGCAGCCGACATTGAGCAAGTCCGAAACATTGCGCACCGCCATACCCAGCACCAGCAGCGGAATATAGGCGATCGCTCCATGATAGCTCTCCGGAGTCAGCCAGCGAATAAGCAAGGGGGCGGTAAGCCCGACAATCCCCGCAGTAACAAACCCCAGTACCGACCCCATCACGCTGTAGTGGGCATTGAGCCGCAGTCCATCCGGCTCGCGCAGCAGCATGAAACGGCGGGGATACCACCAGAGAGCAAAGGGTTGCAGCAACAGCCCCACCGCCAGCGCCAGCTTGCCCGCCACCGCGTAGTAGGCAAGCAGCGCCTCCCCCACCACATCGGCCAGCAGCCAGCGATCCAGTCCGCTCAGGGCAAAACCTGCCAGCCCGCTCACCACCAGGGGCAATCCATAGCGCAGCAGCGGCCGATAGTGCTGCCAGTCAAAGCGGATCCCGCTATCTCGCCACTGCCAGAGGCTCAGCAGCAGCGCCAGTGCAACGCAGGTCAGGGTGCCGGAGGCCAGCACCCCGCTCACGCCCCAGCCGAGCCAGAGCCACCAGCCGGTCAGCACCGACTGGATCACCGCCTTGCCTGCGGTCGCCACGAAAAAGAGCCGCGCCTGATTGCGCATCCGCAGCCATGCCAGTGGCACGCCGATCACCCCTTCAAACGGCAGGGCGCAAAGCACCCAGCGCACATCCGCAAGGCGGGTTTCCACCGGCAGCCAGGCTTGCACCACAGGTGCCAGCAGCCAGAGCAGCACCAGACTGGCCAGGGCGATCAGCCAGACCAGACCAAACATGCGGGCCACTACCTGCTGGCGCTCCTGCTCATCTTTCGCCAATCCGGCAAAGCGGTAGAGGGCATCCACCAGCCCGAAGCCAAGGATCAGGGAGCCCAGATTGATGAGGGTCAACAGCACCTCCAGCTGGCCGTATTCACGAGGCAGCAGCTGATGGGTCAGCACCGGCAGCATCAGCAGGGAGATCCCCTTCATCAGGAGCAAGCCGCCGGCGTAGTAGAGCATGGCAATCTGGTTCACACCAAGTTTCATAGGGCCTCCCAGCCACCCGAAGCATCTCGCTTCGGGTCAGCTACCGCTAATGCAAAGCCCACGCCACTCACTCCCGCCCAGAGACGATAGCTTCTCTGTGCGGTTTAACCGGCCTAAGCAAGCCCAGAATGAGACTGGCATTTGCGTTTTGCACAACGCTGGCTGCAAATTGCACCGACCGGCGCAATCTGCCCCTCCTCTTAGCCCCATTTGGCCCGATCACACTGGGGTCGTCCTGTTGGCCCGATCCCTGCTTTCTGCATAGCGAGCAACGGACTGCACCAGAGGGAGAGGTCGCCATGAACACCATCAACCTGCACCGGATGAAAAGCTGGGCCAAACAGGGGGAAACGCCACTGGCTCGCCGGGTATGGCGACTGGCCAAAAGTGCCCGCCACTGGTCATTCCCCGTGATCCCTCCCCTGCACCGGCTGCTTTATCGGCTCTATCTGCTCGGCAGCAACGCGCTGGCGACCCTGACCCGCACCCTTTGGTGGACCCCCTTGTTTCAATCTCGCCTGACGGCCCCCGCCCCGCGCCTCTATCTATATGGCGGCATCCCCTATATCAGCGGTCCGGTCACCATCGAAATTGGTGCCGACTGCCGCCTCAGCGCCGCCATGACCATCAGCGGCCGGGCATCGAGCCAGACACCAAGGCTGGTCATTGGCCGCAATGTCGGGATTGGCTGGCAAACCACCCTGGCGGTGGGCAGCAAGATAGTGCTGGGGGATAACGTCAGAATTGCAGGGCGTGCCTTTCTGGCGGGCTACCCGGGGCACCCGGTAAATGCCCGCGATCGCGCCCGGGGCCTGCCGGATCGCGATGAACAGGTGGGGGCCATTGTGCTGGAGCAGGATGTCTGGCTTGGCACCGGGGTGATGGTGATGGCCGGTGTCACCATAGGCGCCGGCACCATTGTCGCCGCAGGCAGCGTCGTCACTCGGGATCTGCCCGCAGGTGTGCTGGCAGCGGGTGTACCGGCCACCGTACTGCGCCCCTTGCAGCCACAGGATCACAGCGACCCCGCACACGCTTCGGAGACCTTTGCATGAAACCACACTCACTGCCGCAACTGGTGGTATTGGGAGAGGATTGGGGGCAGCACCCCTCCAGCACCCAACACCTGATCAAGCGTCTGTTGCCCGATTATCAAGTGCTCTGGGTCAACTCCATCGGCATGCGTTGCCCCCGCTTTACCCTGCATGATCTCACCCGCATCGTCCGCAAACTGGGGGCCGTGCTGCGCGGCGCGCGCCATGCTGGCGGCCAATCGGTTGCGCCATCAGAGGTCAGCAGCCCCCGAGTTCTGCCGCCGCTCGCCTTGCCACTGCCCGGCAGTCGTCTGGCGGGCAAGATCAATGGCCACTGGCTGGCGGCGCAGATCCGGCGCCAGTTGCCCGAGCTGGATCGCCCCCTGCTCTGGATCTCCCTGCCCAGCGCCGTCGATCTGATTGGCAAGCTCGAAGAGCGGGCAGTGATCTACTACTGCGGCGATGACTTCTCGGCGCTGGCGGGGGTAGATCATCAAGCCATTGCCCACTGCGAAGCCCGACTGGTGGAAAAAGCCGATCTCATTCTGGCCGCCAGCCCCGCGTTGGCCAGCCGCTTTCCCCCCCATAAAACCCGGCTGCTCAGCCACGGTGTGGATCTCGAGCTGTTTATGCCCCCCAGAGAGCGTCCGGCAGATCTCCCCTCCGGCCGCCCCATTGCCGGATTTTACGGCAGCCTGAGCGACTGGATTGATATCCCCCTGCTGGCAGAGACGGCCGCCGCCCTGCCCCACTGGGATCTGGTGCTGATTGGCCCGGTCCAGACCGATATCTCCCCCCTCAAGGGGCTCCCCAATATCCATCTGCTGGGGCCCCGTCCCCACCACACGCTGGCGGCCTATGCCCAGCACTGGCAGGTGAGTCTGCTGCCCTTTGTCGACAACGCCCAGATCCGTGCCTGCAATCCGTTGAAATTGCGCGAGTATCTGGCCGCAGGGCGACCCATCGTCAGCACCGATTTTCCGGCCCTCGATGGCTATCGGGATCAGATCCAGCTCCCCCACGATGGGGAGAGCCTGGCCCAGGCCATCAACTGGGCCGCCTTTGATCAACCCAATCCGGGCTGGTTTCAGGAGAGTGGCTGGGAGGGGCTCACCCGCAGCGAAGGGCGCCACACTCGCCAACAGCAGGTGGCCCAGCAAAGCTGGGATCACAAGGCTGCCGAGCTGAACAACTGGTTGAAGGGGCTGGCCGGATGAGCAGAGGGCTCTGGCTGGTTATCCTGCTCTGCTGCCATGCAGCAATGGCCGCCCCCCGGCTGGAGGGGCAGACCCCGCTGCCCATGACAGGCAACCAGACACCCCAGCGGCTCGATCTGAGCACCCACAACTGGCCAATAGGCAGCGATGATGAACTGGTGATCGAGGGCCATAACCCCAGCGCCCACCCGCAAACCCTGATCCTGCGTATCGACGACGAGGCCTCGGTCAACTACCGCAGCCGGGTCAATCTGGAGCGGATTGTCGCCCCCGGCCCCTTCACCCAGCGCTTTGCCTTGAGCGAGTGGCGCACCAGCCAACCCAGAGCGCTGGCGTTGGACAAACTCACCAAGCTCTATCTCTTTATGGCCGATAACGCCCCCTCCATGACCATTCACCGCTGGTACTGGGTGCCCGGTCTGACTCTGCCTGATGGCACCATTGCGCTGGATCTGGGGGCCTCCACCGCCCCCCGCTTTACCGGCTTTGAGCCCCTGAGCCCGGGGGATCCCCGGCTGATTGGCCATCCCACCCCCATCTTGCGCCCCTCCGGCGATGCCCTTGTGCGCGATGGGCTGCGCAATCTGGATGGCGTACGGCTGGAGGTCGCCAAGGGGCGCTACCAGCTCACCCTCTGGCTGGATGACCCAGGTGAATGGGAGTACCTGCCCCATCCCTTCGAGCGCAGCGTGCTGGTCAATGGCGAGCCCATCTGGGCCGAACAGTGGCAACCGCAGGAGTGGCTAACGCAGCGCTATCTGGCGGGGCAATCTCGCGAGGCGCTGCCAAATCCGGATCCCTGGCACCTGTTCGGGGCACGACAGGGCGGCCCGGTTCATGTCACCCTGAACCACCCCGGCGGCCCGCTCACTATCACACTGGTGGGCCACTCACCGGATGCCAAATACCTGGCAGGGCTGCTGCTTGCCCCCTCTCCGGCCCCCACCAGCAAAGAGGCTCTCCCGAATAGTGGAAAAGATCTCGCCGTATTGGCCGACGCTACCGCAAGCGTGCTGACCAAGCAGCGCCAGCTGTTTTTGGAAAAGTGGACTCTGGCCCCCTATTCCCCAGCCCCAGCTGCGCAGCAATTGAGCCTCACGCCGATTACGGATGCCGCCCCAACCCTGCAGATCGCCCCGCTATCTACGGCCGATGCGTTGCAGCAGGCTGCGCAACCCGTGCTGGCCGCCCGTGGCAGCCAGCTGTTGCTGGAGTTTGCCATCCACGCCGCCACCGACGATCCGGCCCCCTTGCTGGTGATCCAGCCCCCTGAGCAAGCAGGATCGCCGCTGGCGCTGACCCCCTATTACGGCAAGTGGCATCTGGTTCGCCCGCAGGCGAGCGGCACCCTGCTGGCTCCCTCGGATCAAGAGCTGGTCGAGGGGATCGCCGGACTCACCCTGCTGGCAGGCGTGCCCCGGCGTCTGGTGCTGCAGATCACCGTCCACCGCGATGCGCCTGCGGGGCGCTATCTCGGCAATATTCAGCTGCTCAGCCAACAGCAACTGGTGCAGCTGCCACTGACTATCGAGGTGCTGCCGTTGACCCTGCCCGCGGCCAGCAAGCCCGTCGGCATCTATGTCGAAGCCCCCCCCTATCTGAACTGGCTGAGCCCCGACCCCGAGGCGCTAAAAGAGCAGATCGCCACGGCCAGTCGCTGCGATCTGGAGCGGCTCGCCAAGCTGGGGATCAGCGGCCTCTCGCCCGCCCTGCCACAAGATGAAGCAGGGATGCGGGAGGTCATGGGAGAGGCAGCCGGACTCGGTTTTGTGCCCCCCCTGCTGGCCTATACCCCGCTCAAACGCTGGGGGAGTGACCCTGCCAGCCAGCTCGAACAGTGGCAGGCGCGGCAACAGGGGCTGACCGCCAGCGGCTTGCCGCCAGTGGCATGGAGCCTGTTTGATGAGCCGGATCTTGCCACCCTGCCCGCCATCACCACCCTGGCGCGGGAGATGAAACGGCGGGATCCGGCGGTGATCCGTGCGGGCCACTTCAACCACCCGGGTCAGGTTGGTCTGTTGGCAGAGGTGGAGATTGCCCTGATCAACGCAGGTTTTGGCGCCGACAAGACCGATGTGGCGCGAGTGCGCCAGCACAAGATCACCCCCTGGTTTTACAATCTGGGCACCCCGAGAGCCGCCGGTTTTTATCTGTGGCAGAGCGGCGCCGAGGGCTATTTGCAGTGGCATGGCCGCATGCCCACCGCCCTGCCTTATGACCCCACCGACGGGCGGGAGAGCGACTTTATGCTGCTCGGCCCGCAAGCCTGCGAGGCGCACCGCCTCTCCCACGATCTGCTGCTGTTGCAGCAAGCCATCGAGGATCTGCGCTGGCTCGCCTGGCTGGAGCAGGAGGCCCGCTATCAGGTGGAAGCCGCCCTGCTGCTGGAGCGTCTGCGCGATCAGCTGCCGACCCGCTGGCAGGTGGCAGAGCAACTGCCCTCTGCCGCCTGGATCCAGTGGCGCCGCGAGATTGAACAACTGGCCAAGGGATTGAAAACATTGCAAACTGGTGCCAACTCATCCTCCTGAAGTGACTGCGTATGGCCAACCAGACTCCCCGCTCCACAGCCAAAGACAGCGCCCTGCGCCGCCTGTTGCCCCTTATGCTGCCGCTGCTGATCCTCACCGGTTGCGCCCGTCAGGAGCCGGTCAATGAGACCCTGCCGATCCTCAACCAGTTGCGGGAACAGCAAATGGCCGAACAGCCCCAGCTGCAACTGCAGTACCAGCAAGCGGAGACACAACTGCCAGCAGATCAGGAGCAGCTGCTGCATCAGTTTTTAGGACGCAAGGATCCGGCCCGAATTGCGCTGGTAAGCGGCCCCGGGCTGCAAACTGACATGCTGGAGAGTGCGCGGATGGCGAGCGTGCGGCTGACCGCACTCACCCGCTTGCTGGGAGCTCGCGCCATTGAGCTGGAGCCACGCTATGACCCCATGCTGGCCCCCAATACCTTGCTGATCCGCATTCTGCCAAACGGTGAACCGGGGTCGGTCACCCCAGCGGCGGCGCAATAAGGTCAATGCAAGACGTCGGCAAAGCCACCCGATAGAGGGGATAAGGGGTCAGCCCCCACAACTTGCGCCAACCCTGGGTCAGACGGTAAGAGAGCAGCGGCGGGCTCTGGTGCAACTCGCCTAAAAACATCACCCCCTGACTCATCCCTTCACTCGCCAGCGTCACTGACATCGCCTCGCTATCCGGTGCCACCAGCATGGCCTGCAACAGGCCGTCACAGCGGGGATGGGCCAGCTGATAGCTGACATAGGTGCCGCCCAATACTGGCGTAGCCACCCGCAAGCGCCAGCCCATCTGGACCAGCTCCATCAGCATGGGTTTGGCCCCCTCATTGATCGCCCGGTTCTGATAACGCCAGCCCATGGCGGCAGCACTGAGCAGCGCCACCAGCAACAGCAGCAGATATCCCCTAGATAGATGCATCACGGCGCCCCCGGATAAAGAGAATGCTCATCACCAGCAGCATCATATTGACCACCCGGCTCTGATAACGCCACCAACCGCAGATATCCCTTAGACAGTCGCATCACGGCGCCCCCTTAGAAACAGGATGGTCATCACCAGCAACATGATGGCCCACTGGTAGAGCTGGGCCAGCGAGCCGGTATGCAGCCAGCCATACCAGCGCAGATCCAGGCTCATCAGCACCAACCGCAGCTGATTGGCCCCGATATAGAGCAGGCAAACCAGCAGCAACATGGGCCACTGCCGGTAGAGGGGCCGCTCCGGCGCCAGCCAGCAGCAGGAGACCAGCCAGGAGAGCACCACCAGATAGAGTTGAGAAAACGAGGAGCACCCCTTGAGCACGATCAGCGCATGGCCCCCCAACCGCTCGATGCGATTGCCATCAAGGCGAGTCTCCCAACCCAGCAGCTGCAACCACTGGCCCACACCCCAGGCATCGAGCGCCAGCACAGGGCCGGAGAGCAGGGCAAACACCTGCTGCCCCCACAACACCGCCACGGTAAAGGCGAGCACAATCTGCAACACCGCCCGCTCATCACCACTCTGATGACGGCGCCATAGCGAGGCCACCAACAGCAGACAGGCCAGCGCCTTGCAACTGGCGCTGGGGATCAGGATCAGCAGGATAAAGAGGGCGAGCGCCAGTGGATGCGGACGCCAGCTCGGTGCAACCCGCGATGCAATTTGCCACCAGATAGCAATCAGCAACACCACCAGCAAGTTGAAGTGGCCCATATTGAGCCACACCATGCCCCACTGATTGGCCAAACCAAGTAGCAGCCAGTTGGGTGCCCACTGCCAGGGACGGATCTCCATCGCAACTCCTGCCGGTTATCAGCGCTTTTGACCGCTGTCGCAAGTTCCATGCCTGCCCGCTCTCACCCGGACCAAGCCAAGTCAGAGGATGCAACAAAGCTGGCACGCTTTATTCATTCCCCCTGCTGGCACTAGCGCCAAGGAGAAGGAGTGGGCAATGAAACTCAAACCGTTGGCAGGGCTGCTGGGGATGTTATTGGTAACCTCCCCCGCATACGCCTTGACCGAAGTCGATACCGAACTGCAACTGCTGATGGATGTGTCGGGCAGCGTCAGTTCATCGGAATTCAATCTGCAATTACAGGGCTATGTGGACGCCTTTTACAGTCAGGATGTACAGAGCGCCATCCTCGACACCAGTGGCGACAAGCTGGGGTCCATTGCGGTACAGATGGTGATGTGGAGCGGCTCGACCCAGCAGAGCGTGATGACTGACTGGTTCCACCTCTACGATATGACCTCCATCAACAACTTCGCCGCCACTCTGGATGCTCTGGTCCGCCCCTATGCGGGGATGACGGCCCCCGGTTCGGCCATGGCCTTTGGTGCCCAGCAGTTTGATACCAACAACTACACCGCCGCCCGCCAGGTGATGGATGTGTCGGGTGACGGTATCCAGAACAACGGGCTGGATACCTCTACCGTGCGGGATCAACTGCTCGCCTCCGGCATCGATACCATCAACGGCATCACCATAGGTCAGGACTATGCCGATGGGGTGTTGCAAGAGTGGTATGTGGAGAACGTGGCGGGCGGTCAGGATGCGTTTGTTATCAATGCCACCACCTTTGCCGACTTTGGCAATGCGCTGGAGCTCAAACTGGCGGCCGAAATTGAGGGGGGCATTATTCCGGAAGGGGCACTGGCCGCCCCCATCGAGGAGATCCCGCTGGCCGCCCAGCTGCTGCTCGGTATGCCGCTACTGCTGGCCTGGCGCTATCAACGCCGTAATCAGGGACGCCAGCAGCCCGTCAACGGGCAACTGGCACCCGCCATCGGCTGATTTATCCCCCCGTGTGTTGCGATTAGGGAGCTATGGCTCCCTGATTTTTTTGTGGCGGTGATGATCTGAATGCAGAGCGCAAAGGCTAGTCGCCCTGACGAAATTAGCCCGATTGACCAATATGCCAGGTCTGACCATATGGATGCTGCACCGCTTGTTCTTCTGAGGGCAACAACGATAACGCCTCCAGAGTGGATGCGATAAGTTCGCTCTTGCCCAGCGCCTGGCGTAGAGAGAGCGCCTCTGACAGCACGGCGCGAGCGTTGTCATAGGCGCCAGTCTGTGCGAGAGCCTTGCCAAGATGATGCAGTGCGAAATGCCGCATAAGGGATGTTGGTTGCAACCGTTCAACTACTTGGGTGGCCAAGCTGACAGCTTCGCTCGCACGGTCGAGCCGCTGCAAAACCTGCACCAGGCGTAGTTCTGAGCTAACGCGAGCAGCAACATCCTCTGAAACCATCTGCGCGGAGATCACCTCTCGGAGAATGGCTTCTGCCTGCGCGGCTCGTCCCACACATAGCAACATAAAGGCGGCAGCGCTCCGAGCTCTTGAAGCATCTCGTGACAATGCAGCACCGGGATGTAGGTCGAGGGACTGATTGGCAGCAGCCAGCATGGCTACTGGGTCTAGCGCTTCGGGGAGCAGAAAAGGAGCGCACAAGCGGTATTCCGTACCGGTGCCTGCGATGCAAAACGTGTAGCCATCAGTGAGCGCCATGGGTTGATTCATCGATCCTCACGTTTGAAATAAGCTGCCTTGCAGCATTCGATATTTTCCGGAAGCAAGGGCTGTAGGTTCGATTAGCGAAGCGTAATCGGACATTCGCGGTCTTTTTGCAATATTTCTATTAAACTCACCAAAACCCTCCCAGCTTGCCACTTCGCCCCCCAAAAAACTGACTCTCGAACTGGCGTCGGTCGTGACTTTATTGCCGCATTGACATGGAATTTCACCGCGTTCGTCCGATTACGCCTACCGGCTAATCGAACCTACGAGCTACAAGAAAGATTAATCCAAGGTCATATGTCAACTTCCTCAGCTACAACCTTATAACCACTTTGATGAATTCCAACTTTAAATGTTTTCGCTTTTGGGAAATATGCTTTTACGATAGCAAATAAGACTCGTTGTTTACCCTCCGGCATCCGCTCACCAATATAAATTGCATCGAGTGCATCAGGTGAATAGTGATGAAGTCCCTCTCTTTGGGAAATAAACCGCAGTTCCCCCTCATAGCTCCACTGCTCATGTTTAGTTAAGATCGGCCTACAGTATTCAACACTATCTTGGCATAAACAATCCAAGATGTTTATATTTTTAGGGCTATCAACATAATCAACTGTACTCCAAGCAAGCGTTGACTGGCTTTGTTTTAACGACTCATATAATCTCTGTGCTGAAAATTGTAAACAAAAGCCAGAAAAACCACTTCCATAATGGGCCCACATAAGCATATTGGCATAGTGCGGATAAGGGTAGTTTGGAATGTCAGCTGACATTGATAGCACACACAAAGATTCGATGAATGACTTACGTTTATTTAACAGGGTATTAATTGAGTCATCTACTCTTTCTATGAATTCATCTTTTCCATTTAGATAACCTTGCATAGCAAGCTCTAATGCTTGTTCTGGAGAGGTATTCTCTTTTATACACTCAGCGGCAAATCTTATAGCTCTAGCCACTTTCTTCTCTTCACTTAATGATTCGTCGTATGTAACAAATCCTTCGAACGGATCGTTTAGCGCACTAACATTCGAAAACCAGACTGAACTACTAGCTAAAGCTGATATTGAATTTTCATTAAATGACGAAAATTTATATAAACGATCGCTCGGGAATTTCACAACACCTCCGAATACAAAACTTTATTTATATGTTAAGAGGGTAACTTTAACTCCATTTCAAACAATCTTCAAATGTAAAATCAGCGTGCGAACAAGATGCGACTCATTCATACACTTTTTATGAAAATCGTACTAGATATTTTCCCCGGGGGATACAATCCAAGCAGATAACACATGGGGAATGATATTAATCTCGTATGTTGGGCTTCGCAGACGCAGCACCAACCTACCGATTGTGTAGGTTGTGGCTGAGCGTAGCGAAGCCCAACGTTTACCGAGTAATCTCTTTTTTTTCTTCCCTCTTGTTTAATAACGGGGAGAAGGGATATGACCCCGTGGCTATCTCTCGAATTTACAAGCCATTGCCATCGCCATCTCCCCCGAGGCTGCATGAGCCCCTATCTCTTTGGGAAAGGGAATCTCGCGTAGCGCGGCTATGTGGGATGGGACAAAGGGATCTATGGCTTGTGTTCAAATTCTGGGGAGTTGTAGCGCCAGCGAACACTGTCGTTGGTGGAGATGTCCGAGCGATTGGGGGCACTCCTCAGACGTGACGGCCCCCAATCGCTCGGGCCTGCATCGAGAAAAGGGATTACTCCCTATCTGTCGCGTTGTGTACGTCAAGCCCCGGCCAGTGAACAGTTACCAACTGATATTGCACCAATCAACTCGGTTCTGGTGACAAGGGCAACACCTGCCCATCCAGCGCATTATCACTATTGGATGGATAGTCCGGCACCGGCTCGCAGTAGGGAATCCGGCTTAGCACCGGCGCCTTGACCAGGGCGGCCAGCTGATCGGAGCGGCGCAGGCTGGCATCCGCCAGTTCGGCCACCAGCGCCAGACCGCAGCCGAGCCCCAGCCCGCCAACAATGCCCGCCAGCAGAAACAGCCAGAGCGGGTAGTTGCTCGGCTTGCTGGGGGCAAAGGGCTTGTCGATCACCTTGATCCGCTCCCCCTGCTCGAAGTTGCCCAGATCGCCGGTCACCTTGGCCTTCTCATAGCGCAGCAGCAAATCCTGATAGAGGGTGCGTTTGACCGCCAGATCCCGCTCCAGCTCGGCGAGCTGACGCTCGGTATCTCCCTGGGAGTCGACCACCTTGTCCAGCCCATCCAGCTGACTCTTCAAGCCAGCGGCGTTTTGCTCTGCCTCCGTCAGCTGCGTTTGGGCCAACTGCCACTCGGGCCCGCGGGCCATATCCGGCTGGGATTTGAGCTGCTCGAACTCCTGCTGCAACTGGTCAATCTGATAGCGCAGACTCTGCACCTTGCTGTGCTCGTCGCTGTAGCGGGCCCGCAGCAACACCAGCTCGGTGCGCATCAGCTGCAGCTTCTCATCCAGTTGGCGGGCCAGCTGGCTCTCCTGCCCCAGCGATAGCTGATCGACCCGGGCCTTGGCCTGCTGCTGGGTGATCAGGCTCTCGGCATAACGCTCCTGCAAGCCATAGAGACGGGCGATGTTGGTACTCTGCTGCTGGGGCAAGGCGCTGGCATGCTCCCGTTTGAAGTCGGCTAGCAGCTGCTCGGCCGCTTGCAGTTCGCTGCGGCGGCTGTCGAGCTGGCTTTGCAGGAAACGTTCGGACGATTCCGCCGACTGGCGCCCCTTGCTGAGCAGGTTGAAGAAAAAGCGCCGTGAAATGGCTTCGAGCAAACCGGCGCTGTTGGCCGCCGAATCCGCTTTGACCTTTATCTCGATCACCTCATCGCCAATCAACCGCAGCGAGACGGCACTCGAGAGCCAGTCCATGATGGCATCGCGCTGGGCTGGCGGGGTCTCGTCATTGACCAGACCGCGATCCCGCGCCACCCCGTCCAGTACATAACGGCTGCGCAGCAGGGCTTCGAGCACCGCAAAGCGGTCTTTCAGGCTCTCCTGAGTGATCAGATCCTTGAGGGTCGGGGTCTGGTTGGCATCTTGCGGCACCATAAAGGTGGTGCGGCTCTCATACTCCTTGGGGGTGAGCAGGCCGATCGTCACGCCCACCAGCGGCATCACCAGTACCGGGATCACCAGCAGATAGCGACGGCGCCAGGCGGCAAAGAGAATGATGTAGAGGTTGTAATAGAACTGGACAGGCATGGCATCACTCCCTGAGAAAAGCCCTCCCCCGCACGATGCAAAGGCAATGCCACCAGAGGAGCTGATCGCCTCTGTGGGCAGATCGCAAGAGTGGTACAAGATTCGCATTCTCCCGCTATCCGGGGTGTCACCCCTTCCCTTGCCGGAGCGCGAACCATGTTGTCATCAACCCCGTCGCACAGACCCCATCCCCACGGGAGCGCCAGCGCCCAGCCCGTCTTACAACCTGTCTTGCAACCTGTTGTTCAACCTGTCGTACAAATCGTGCAGCACCTGCAGCCCGGCGGGCTGGAGACCATGGTGCTCAACCTCACGCAGGCGAGCCCTGCCGAGCAGCCGGTGCATATCATCTCCCTCGAAGGGCGCAAAGGGGATGTGCTAAGGGCGTGGCCCGCCCTGCATCCCTTTGCTGGCAATATTCACTGTCTGGAAAAACCCGCGGGCTGGTCGATCGTAACCCTCTGGCGGCTCACCCGACTGCTGCGCCAACTCAAGCCCGTCGCGGTACATACCCACCATCTGGGGCCCATGCTCTATGGCGGTCTGGCCAGTCGGCTGGCACGGGTGCCCACCCTGGTACACACAGAGCACGATGCCTGGTATCTCGATGATCCCCATCAGCGCACGCTGGCCCTGTGGGGGCTGCGCGCCTTCAAACCCATTCTGGTGGCCGATGCCACGCCGGTGGCTAACCAGCTGCTGGCCAAGCTGGGCCAGCTGTCGCCAACCGTGATCCCCAACGGCATCGATGAGCAGCGTTTTGCCCCGGGCGCCGCCGTCCTCGCCCGACAGGAGATGGGATTGCCGCAAGGGGTCAAGTTGATTGGCTGCGCCGCCCGCCTTGAGTCGGTCAAGGGGCATACCTTGCTGCTGGAAGCGATCCGCGCCCTGCCGCAGGAGGTGCATCTTGCGTTGGCAGGGGTCGGCAGTTTGCAAAATGCGTTGCAACAACAGTGTCAGCAGCTGGGGATCGCCCATCGGGTCCATTTTCTGGGGCTGGTCGAAAACATGCCGCGCTTCTATCAGGGGCTGGATCTCTTCTGCCTCCCCTCGCTGGCGGAGGGGATGCCGCTTTGCGTGCTGGAAGCACAGGCGTGCGGGGTACCGGTGGTGATGAGCGACGTGGGGGCGGCCAGAGAGATCGTCTGTCAGGACAGCGGCCATATCCTGTCGGAGCGGGATCCCGGCCGCCTTGCCCAGCTTCTGGCACAAGGGTTGCTGCACTGCCATAGCCTGCGTGCCGTCACCCGTGAGTTTGTGTGCCAGCAAAGCAGCTTGAGCCGGATGGCTCAGGCCTATCAGCAGCTTTACAGCCGCTGATCAAGCGACCCGATGACCAGAGGAGCATCCCATGGAATGGATCATGATCGTGTTCTGGCTGTGCGCTGTACTGGTGGTCTACCACCATGTCGGCTATCCCCTGCTGCTCAAATTCGGTGGTCGGCAGGCACGCAAGGTAGCCAATCCGCCCCGCCCCCTGGCTCGGGGATTCAAAACAGATGCCACCGATGAGGCGCTGCCGACCATCACCCTGCTGATGCCGGTTTATAACGAGGCGGCGACCATCGCGGCCAAGCTGCAAAACCTCGCCAGCCTCGATTACCCCGCCGACAAGCTGTGGGTGCATGTGCATTTCGACGGCTGCAGCGACAACAGCTACCCCATTGCGCTGAGCCAGCTCGGTGATCCCGCCCTGCAGCAGTTGCAGATCAGGCTGTTTGATCACCCCCGCAATCGCGGCAAGGTCGCCGTGCTCAATGAGGCCATGACCCGGGTACACAGCGATCTGGTGGCCCTCACCGATGTCTCGGCCCTGCTGCCCATCGACAGCCTGCTGCTGGCGGTCGCCCATTTTGCCGATCCCAAGGTAGGGGTAGTCGGGGAAGCGTACCGCTTCTGGCAACCGGGCTCTCAGGGCGAGGAGAGTTACTGGCACTATCAAAGCCAGATCAAACTCTGCGAGTCGGCCCTTGGCGGCATGCTGGGGGCTCACGGGGCCTTTTACATGATGCGCCGGGAGTGCCTCACCCCGCTGGCTGCCGATACCATCAACGACGATTTCATCTTGCCGATGCAGGCCATCGCCAAGGGGTATCGCGCTGTCTACGACAATCGCTGCGCCGCACTGGAGCTGGAAGTTTCCAATGCCGCGCTGGAAGCGACACGGCGCCAGCGGATCGGTGCTGGCAACACCCAGCAGCTGTTGCGGTTGCTGCCCCTGCTGCACCCCAAGTTCGGCTGGGTTGCCTTCAACTTTGCCAGTGGCAAGGGGCTGCGGGTGTTGATGCCGCTCTGCCTGACCCTGCTGTGGCTCTGCGCCATCCCGCTGGCCACCCAATCCCTGCTGTTTCAGCTGTTGCTGGGGCTGCAACTGCTGGGGTATCTGCTGGTCATCTTGATCCAGCTGACCCCTGTGCACCCCTGGCCCAATCTGTTTCGCAAGATCCACTATCTGGTGCTCGGACACTGGTACAACGGCATGGGCACCCTGCGCTACTGCCTGCGCGCCCCCATTCGCTTCATGTCACAGGAGAAAGCCGTATGACACACCCCATTCCAAGATTGACCCTGGTGGTCAAACGCAGCATGGATCTGCTCGGTGCCACTCTTGGCCTGCTGCTGACGCTGCCGCTGTGGCCGCTGATCATGCTGGCCATCCGGCTCGATAGCCCGGGGCCTGTGTTCTTTCGTCAGCTGCGGATCGGGCGCAGCCACGCCACCCATACCGAGCTCTTTTTCATGATCAAGTTTCGCACCATGCGCGCCGACGCCGAGGCGGCCACCGGGCCGGTCTGGTGTGGCAAGGGGGACAGCCGGATCACCCGCAGCGGCGACTTTCTGCGCAAAACCCGGCTCGATGAGCTGCCGCAGTTTATCAATGTGCTCAAAGGGGAGATGTCGCTGATCGGCCCCCGCCCGGAGCGACCCGGGATTGCCAACCGGCTG
This sequence comes from Aeromonas sp. 55A, assembly GCF_051919665.1. Lineage (NCBI taxonomy): Bacteria > Pseudomonadati > Pseudomonadota > Gammaproteobacteria > Aeromonadales > Aeromonadaceae > Aeromonas > Aeromonas sp. 55A. Next base: position 3,646,491 of record NZ_JBQBEH010000008.1, read on the forward strand.
GAAGATGCGGTGCCGTACTTTATCGAACGCACCTATGAAGTAGCCCCCGGAATCACAGGTCTGGCGCAGGTCAATCAGGGTTACGACGAGTCGCTGGATGATGTGCGCAGCAAGCTGGCGTTCGATCTGGCCTACTCGGTCGCCCTGCTCCACCCCTGGCGCTGGCTGGTGCAGGATGTGCATATCATCGGCAAGACGATCGCCATCATGGTTGGCAAAAAGGGGCGCTAATCCCGCTGTGCCAACCTCAACCACACCCCAACCCCATCAGGCCATTGCCACTGCAATGGCCTTTTTTATGGCGCATCTTTGTTGCACGTCCGCGGTGATCACAGAGAAGTCAGCGACCTGATCGCCATCATCTGGCCCCATCCATCCAAAGGCCTGATGCCAGTTTGACCAACAGCAGAAACCCAAGCGTTGCGTGATCACAGAAGCAATCCGCCCCTGCAACCCCTAACACCGGCACATAAAAAAACGAGTAGCCAGCGGCCACTCGTTTTTGGCGGGTTTCCCCTTGGGGATTCAGGCGCCGTAGACAGCCAGAATATCGGTCACTCTGTTGCTCACGCTGTACCCGCGGGCTATGGTGTTGCGGGCCGCCTGACTCATTTTGCTGCGCACCACCCCATCGCTGCGCAGCCAGTAGTTGACCAGCTCCGCCATATCCCTCACATGGCCGGGCTCCACCAGCCATCCATTGGATTTATGGTCGATCAGATTGACTAGGCCCCCCACCGCAAAGGTACAAACCGGTATGCCGTGAGCCATCGCCTCCAGGGCCACCAGCGGCAACCCTTCAAAGCGGGAGGTGATGCAGAGCAGGTCGATGTTGTGCCACTCATTGGCCATGTTCTGGAAACCATGAAGCTGGACGCGATCACCATACTGCTGCAACAAGGCACTTTTCATGGGGCCATCCCCGTAGAGATGAAACGTCCCATCCGGGCAGAAGGCGGCCAGCTGGCAGAACGCCTCCGGCCCCTTTTCCGGCGAGAGGCGGCCGACAAAGGCAATCCGGTTGCCAGTTACCGTAGCCGGCGTCGCAGGCATGGGGACAAAGTTGCTGATCACCGTGCTTGGCACAGGCAATTTGCGAGCGATGGGCTCGCTTACTGCAATACACTTCGCAAAACGCGCTGTGGTGCGATCCAGCCAGCTGTAAAACTTCAGCAAGCCTTCCCCGTCATCCCCGCTGTGAAAGGTCGAGACCACCGATTTTCCGCTGAACCAGGCTGTCAGTCGCCCCAGCACCCCGGCCTTGTAGCCGTGGGTATGGATCAGCACAGAGGCAGGCTGGCGGGCCAGACGGCGCATAAAGTCGCGGCTGTTGTGGCACACCTCGTAGGGTAAGCCCTGTTGTTTTAGTAAGATCGTAAAGGGGGTCATGCCGTGGTTGCTCACCAGCACTATGGTGGGGCGAAATCCCCTGGCCAGCAGATCGTTGGCCAAGTGGATAATGTGAACTTCTATTCCACCGACCTGACGCGCATCGATGGCCAGCCAGATCTGCTGCATGGGTAACATAGGCACCTCCTCCCGTGGCTCCATGCCACCTGAAATGAGGCGCTGCATAGAGCGGGCCAGTCAGGCAAAGAGGGGCTGGATCAGGCGCCGGGACAGGCGACCAGCAGGAGGGTCATGTCATCGAGGGCGGCATCATTGATGCGCTCATCAAACCAGCGGGCAATGCGATGAGCCAGTTGCTCAAGACCGGGCCCCGAAGTCAGGCAGATCTCCTTGAGCTGCGCCTCCCAGCACTGGCGCTCTGCGGCATCACGGCTATCGAGCAGACCGTCGGTCCAGAACAGCAGGATCTCGCCGGGCTTGAGCTGACGCTCATTGGTCACGAAGTGGGGATCCGGGCGCAAACCGGGCAAGGGGCCGGTCACGCCGACCTGACGGAAGGTGCCGGGCCCGACCAGCCAGGGCGCCGGGTGGCCCGCGCTGGCCCACTGCACCCGCCCCTCGTTGCCGAGCTCAATACAGAGGGTGGTGAGCAGGGTAGCCCCAAGAAGCGGATCACTGTGAACCGCATTGGACAAGATGGTCAGCAAACGGGCGGGGGCGCGCTCCAGATCGTGTGCCGTCAGCAAACCGCGCAGATAACCGGCATAGGCATGGGCAAAGAACTTGGCTTCTGCATCGTGGCCCATCACATCCCCGAGCCACAGCACCCGATCCTTGACCAGCAGAAAGTCCCCGCCCCCCACGGTGGCCGCGCGGGTTTGCAACGCCAGCTGGTATCCCCCTATGGAGGTGGCGGGCAATAACGGGCGCAGCGCCGAGGTCATGCGCTGATCCAGCTGTTCGCCCCATTGCGACTTAAGCTGCTGCGAGCGTTGCAGCACCCGCGAAACCGCCAGCAACAGGTCCTGCTTGGTGATGGGTTTGACCAGAAAGTCATCGATCCCCAGCGCCCCCGCCCGACTCTGGGTCCACTGATCCTGATGACCTGTCAGGAAGATAAAGGGCACCCCCTTCATCTTGGGATCCTTCATCAACTGCTGGCGCAGCCCAAAGCCATCGATCCCCTCCATCTCGATATCGGAGAGCACCAGCGCGGGGGGCTGCTTTCCAAGCGCCAGCAGGGCGGCATGGGAGTCGGCATAACTTTCAACCCGGTAGTGCTCATGAAGGTAGGCGGTGAGCAAGGCACGCATCACCTTGTCATCGTCGATCACCGCGATCACCGGCAGTTGGTTGACCGGGCCCTGCTGGCGAAGGGTCACGCGATTGCGCTCACCGTCGCGAGAGAAGTACACCTCGGCAAACAGCTGGTGCACCAGCGCCAGCCCGTATCCCCCCTCCTGTAGTTCATCGGGTAACGGCGCACTGGCAAGACCGGGTTGCGGGCCGCCATCATCTTCCAGTATCAGACTCAAGCCCGTTTCATCCTCTTTCAGAGTGAGCCAGAGCCGGGTCGCGGGAGGAGCTGTGTGTTTGACGCTATTGGTGGCCAGCTCACTGAAACAGAGCAGCCAGTTGGCTTGATCCTTTGGGGAGACCTGAAACAGGGAGAGTCCCTGCGCCAGCCGGTTGCGCAGTTCGCGCACCGACTGCAGGGTTGCCGGAGCAGATCGCAACCAGTCATCCATATCGGGCCTCCATCAGCGGGCGATCAGATCCGGAAATTGAGCAAGGCACTGCGCCGACACCAGCGCTTGAGCCATTCGGTCACCCGGTTGCTGGGCAGCCGGTTGAGTTCGCGCAGGATCTCGCTGGCCAGCCCCGGGTTGAGTTTGTCGTTATAGACAGCGCCAATCAGATTGGCCTCGGCACGGGTCAGTTTATCCACCGCACTTTGTACCACGGTCGTCGGCGTCACTCCCGCCAGCACCACCAGCAGTGCCCCTTCACAGGCCCCGCACACCTGATCGGCCGGAATATTGCCCCGATTGAGGGCGGTGAGCGGCGAGGTATCGAAGATCACCACATCGTAATGTTCGAGCCAGCGAACCAGCAATTGGCGCAAGGTATCCTTGTTGCGAAAGGCCATCAGATCCTTGCCCGGCGCAGGGAGCAAGGACAAGGAGCGGCCATTGGCCACAGGCTCGGGCACATCATTGGGCCCCCAGGCAACCGCCGGGGCGCGGCCGGGGTGATAGAGATTGAGATCCACCAGCAGGGTGCGCAGCCCATCCGCTTCCGAGCGCCTTGCCAGCGCATCGCAGATGGAGCTCACCCCCTCTCCCCCTTCCGACGAGGTGACCGCCAGCGAGCGGATCCCCCGGGCGACCGTCGCCGCGTAGAGGGATTCGAGCTCCAGATATTGAATGGGGATGCTCATATCAAAGCGTCCCGACCAGGGCCACCACCGAGATCGTGGTCAGAATGTCGCGCATGCCATCCATGAAGATGGCCCAGTTGCTGCTTTTGCTATCAGGGATAAAGACGGTGTCCCCGGCACGCAGCACCGGCAACTGGCTAAAGTCGGGCTCTTTGGCAAAGCCGTCGAGATCGAAGCTGCGGGCCTGATCCCCCTGACCACTGGTAGCCATGTTGATCACCACAATCTTCTTGATATAGGCGCTGCTGGTCGGGCCCCCTGCCTCTGCCAGCAGATCCAGCAGGGTCATGGAGGAGTCAAAGCGGTAGCGACCGGGACGGGCAATCGCCCCCAACACCCGAATGGTGTTCTCCTTCGGCTCGTCGAGCCAGGGGCGATTCTTCTCCGGCAGATAGATGGAGTCGCCGGGCAGCACCTTGGGCAGCAAGGTTTCATCGCCGGTTTCAAAGTAGAGGGCAAGATCGAGCTTGCTGACCCGCGCCGTGCTGCCACTGCGATGGGCGATGCGCACATTGCGCAGATCCGCCGCCGCAGTCGGACCATCGGCGGCCGACAGGATGTCGATAAAGCCCATCTGCTCATTGAAGGCATAGCGACCGGGCGCCCCGACCTGACCGAAGATATAGATGGAACTGTCCGGTGACTGGCGCACCCACTGGGACTTGTTGTCACTGGGATCGGTGGGCAGCTCGGGGATCATGATGGTGAATCCGGCCCGGATCTTCGGCAGGCTGGCCAGCGCCCCGCCCTGATGAAGGAACTTGTCGAGATCAAACAGGGTCGGCGTGGCCTGCCCCCCTTCGGCGGTCAGGATCTGCACCTTGGCGATATCGGCCCGCTCGTTGGGTCCTCCGGCGTGGGCGATCAGATCCAGCAACGACATCTCGTCAGACCATTCATAGCGGCCCGGGATCCGCACCGCCCCCATCACCATCACCGCCCGCCCTGGTGCCACTTTCAACCAGGACTTCTCGTTGATATCGGTCTTTTCCGGCACAAAGATGGCATCACCGGGTTTGACTTGGGGTAGCGCCTTTTGCATCCCTTCGGTATAGGCCTGCAAGTCGATGGGTTCGATCGTGCCATCGGTGCGCAGCAAACGGATCTGGCGACTCTCGGCATAGCGGGTCGGGCCGCCGGCATTGGCCAGAATATCGAGGAAGGAGTCCCCTTCCCGCCCCTCATAGGCGCCGGGTTTGAACACCTCGCCCATGATGTAGATGGTGCGCGCTCCCCGTTTTATCTGCTCTTCATCCTTGGGCACGAAGATGGTGGCGCCCGGCGCCAGATTAGGGAGCAGCTTGTTGTTGCCGGAGTCGAGATAGGCTTTGAGATCGAACAGTTCGGGGGCATCACCATTGATCACCCGGATCCGCTCCACCCCGGCAAAGCGGGTCACCCCACCGGCTCGCATCAGCAGATCCACGATAGAGTTGCCGCTCTTGAAACTGAAGGCGCCGGGGCTGTTGACCTCGCCAAATACCTTGATCGCCTTGCCGGTATCGCCATCCCCGCCTGCCGCCAGGGTCGCCGCATCAAAATCGATCTGCACGTTGCCGATCAAAGGCGATGCGGGCACGAACACCACATCGAGGGATTGCAATGGCGGCAACACGCTGGCATCGCCGGTATCGAGATAACGCTTGTAGTCGAAGCTAGAGACCGTGCTGCCACGCCGCACCTGCATATTGTTGAGCTGGGCACCGGGCACCAGACCGCCAGCGGCATCGAGGGCCATCTGCACGTTGCCATCGGGCGCCAGATCATAACTGCCGGGTTTTTTGACATAGCCCATCACGCTGATCAGCAGCCGCTTTTCCAGCAAGGTGACGGTCAATTGAGAGAGGTTGTTGTAAACAGGTTTGAGGGCAGTGCGGATCAGCTCATCCGCCTGTTGCAGGGTCTTCCCCCCCACCACTAGGTTGCCGACTTCAGGCAGTGCAATCTCCCCCTGCTTGTTGATCTGGAAAGGCTGATCAAAAGCAGGCTCACCGGGTTGCACTATGGCCAACCGATCACCGGGAGCCAACAAGGTGGAGGCCAGTAACGGGCAGGTGAACAACAGCAAGAGAACACAGATCAATCCTTCGAGAGCGCCCCGTTTCATAGACATCCTTTTCGTCTGTTACGTCTGCCCCCATTGGCGTAAGGGGAGCCCTGACCAATCAGCACGACAGCCATCCGCTGTTGTCTGTTGCAGCCGCAAACGTACTTGTTGTAGTGATTGTGCCAACACGGTCTGACGCCAGGCTACATCCGACCAGAGCCGTCCGTGCATATCCCGTTCGATATCAATACGTTGAGATTGTAGTCGTTTCAACTCGGCAGGCATACACCCCTGCAGACTCGCTTGCTTTAATTCCGTCAGCTGCAAGTCGAGTTCCTTCTGACGCTCATCATAACGAGACCAGACCCGCCGTTCATCCTCATTGACCGGAATACGGGTAGGTCTTGCCTCTGCCATGCCGCCATACCCCTGTGGCGGCCACTGTGCACAACCCGACAGCAGAATGGACGATAGCAGGATACCAAAGCGTTTCATGATGCCGCGGCCATCATGCCACGGGAACGCATATAGGCCTTGATGCTCTCATGGCAGGGGATCACCCGGTCGATATGCAACATCTCCAGCAGGTCATGGGGTTGACCGGGTCCGCAGACAAGGGCCATCTGATGCCCGTTCATAATCAATCTTTTATAGAGAAATACCAAGGCTCCGATCCCCGACGAGTCGATAAAATGAACATCGCTGATATCGGCCAGGATATCTCCCGGGTGGGTCGAGAGGGTTTCAAACAACGGGCGGAGCTCACTGACGGCCATCGCGTCAAACTCGTTTTCCAGTACCACTACCTGGATATCATTAATGGTGTAAGTCATGCTTTCCATCGCTAGCTCCTTGTCGATTCTCAGACTATTTGCTGTCACGGCATTCAGCACGTTGCAAATGTTATGCCGGGCAGTGCCACGGCACTTGTTCTCCAAATGATACTCTTTGCGCCTTATTCACCGACACCCACTCCTCGTTTTGATTGCCAAATTGCAATTGACCTCCCCCGCACGTTGCAAACTGCAATTCACCTTGGCCGAGATCGCCAGATAACAGGCTAAATGGCTGATAATTCAAGCCCATTAGACTGGGCCCGATTATTGCTTGCCTTTGGACACACTTCACAAGCCACCGTTGGCTCGGCCCCCCATGCCGCCATTTTCCAGGAAGGAGAGATCATGAAAGCAGGCCTTTACATCGCACCACTGTTGGCAGCCCTTTGCGGCACCGCATACGCAGCCCCCTCCCCTGACAGCGCCGTGTTGAAGGTTGAAGGCGCCATCAGCAGCCCCACTCATCAGGCTCTGGCCCTGTGGGACAGCGCCATGCTGGATCAACTGCCGGTACACGAAATCAAAACCCATACCCCCTGGTATGACGAAGCCAAGACTTTTCGCGGCCCGCTGCTGCAAGATGTATTGGCCAAGGTCGGGGCAACCGGCAAACAGCTCACCATTACCGCGCTCAATGACTACTCGGTACAGGTGCCGACAAGCGATGCCGAGCAGTATCGGGTCATCCTCGCCCGCACGATCAATGGCAAGCCACTGTCGGTGCGTGACAAAGGGCCGCTGTACCTTGTCTATCCGTTCGATCAATATCCTGAACTGCAAAACAAGCTCTATTACGGTCGGGCTATCTGGCAGATCAGCGCGATAAAAGTGGAGTAAATCCCATCATGCGTTCCATGGCGGCCAGTCAACGTTTCTTGTTTGTGGTGCTCTGCGTGCTGCTCCTTGCCTTTGCCGGTATTGGTACCATCCAGTACCGGCAATTTCAGGATCTGCAGCGCAGTACCAGCCAGGGCGAAGACAACGTGATGTGGAACTATTTCCAGCTCTATAACGAAGCGCTGCGTTTTCAAAGCTCGCTGCTCCATGAGTCGCAACCGACCTTCCAGCTCAGATACGATATTCTGGTCAGCCGCATGGATCTGGTGCTGGAGAGCAAGGATCGCAGCCTGCTTCAGCAAACAGAGATCTACCAGCAGGCAAGCAAAGCCATTCGCTCCTACATCTCTCTGGCGGATATCTGGCTCGGCCCGGAAGCCACCAAGCCGCTGGACAATCTTGCCCATCAGGAGCTGCGCCAACAGCTTGCCTCCCTGCTCCCCCTGCTCCATCAGCTGACTCTGGAGGTGAACCAGCAGGCGACCCTGTTTGATGTGGCGCGTCGCGACAGCGTGAGGGAGCAGATCATCACGACGACACTCATCGCGACCCTGCAATTTGCGCTGCTCTTTGTGCTCGCCCTGCTGATCTGGCGGCAAATGAATATCTCGTTTCTGCAGCACAAACTGATGCAGCAGCTCAATGACAAACTGCTGCGGGCAAATCAGGCTGCAGAGGCAGGCACAAGAGCCAAAAGCAGCTTTTTGGCCAACATGAGCCATGAAATTCGCACCCCCATGAATGGCATTCTCGGCATGCTCTCACTGCTGGCCGACCGGGATATGGATCCGAGGGAGCGAGACTATCTGGAGACGGCGCGCGAATCGGCAAACCATCTGCTCGGTCTGCTTAACGACATTCTCGATGTATCCAAGCTGGAAGAGGGCAAGATCGAGCTGCAACTGGCGCCCCATCACTTGCCCCAGCTGCTGGAGGATATCCGGGCCCTGATGCAGAGCAACTGCGATGCAAAAGGGATCAAGCTGACCCTGGCTGTTGCCCCTGATACGCCGGAGTGGTTGATGATCGACCCGCTGAGGGTGCGCCAGATCCTCTTCAATCTGGTGAGCAATGCCATCAAGTTCACCCATCAGGGGGAAGTAAAGATCCACGTTGATAGCACCCTGTTGGAGCAGGATCGCTACTCGATACGCATCTCGATCCAAGACACCGGGATCGGCATGAGCAAAAGTCAGCTAAAGAACCTGTTTCAACGTTTCGCCCAGGCGGATGTCTCGATCACCCGCCAATATGGCGGATCGGGCCTGGGACTTGAAATATCCCGTAACCTCGCACGCCTGATGGGCGGCGATATCTCGGTAGAGAGTAGCGAGGGACATGGCAGTACTTTTACCTACATCTGGCCCGCCAGAGCCACTACCCCCTCGATTGTTTGCCTGCCGTCCAAGCCGCTGGATCAGGAGAGCTATCGCATCTTGCTGGTTGATGACAATGCCACCAACCGCAAGGTGATCGGCGCCATGCTCGACTCCGTGGGCCATCAGGTCACACTGGCCGTTCAGGGAGAAGAGGCGCTGGAGAAACTGGGTCACACCGAATTTGATCTGGTGTTGATGGATGTCCAGATGCCAGTGATGGATGGCCTGGTGGCCACCACCCGGATCCGCACCTCCCAGATGCCTTGGGCAGATATCCCCATCATCGCCCTGACGGCTGATGCGATGCCGGAATCCAAGCAATACTATCTATCCCATGGCATGAACGGGTATATCACCAAGCCCATCAATAAAGAGACGCTACTGAGCGAGATAAACAGACATATTTCCCATGGGCGGCTCAAATACAACACAGCCATGCGTGTCACCAAGCAATAACCCCCCCCTGATTCCGGGCTACTGATTGCTCATGTGGGGCAACATTGACCTCTGCAGGCAACTGAATGGGCTTGGGTCTGGAATGCACACAGGAAAGCCGCTTCGCAACAGCTGCACGGGCCGTCGGCTTGTCTCGGGTATGCAGGGATTTTTTGATCTCTTTACGACGACCACAGGGGAGCGTGGTGACTTTCCGGTAATACCAGATGCCGTGGGGACTGAGCCAGAGATTCATCGATGAGCTCCTCGTCGTCCACATAAAGTGGATGACCAAGGGCTTTAGGAAGCTAACTTATTGAATTGCAGAAACAAGTGGTGGCCCTACCAGCCACATCCCGGCACTCGAGTCCCCCGCCTTGGCTGCTACCTTCCGGTCCTGACCAGGTCGACGGGTTATCAATGCGAGCCCAAATAAATCAGGCACTTGGGGATGGAACTGATTGCCATCAACAAGATTTCTAAAATCAAGATGTAACAACTAACCCGACCAAAGTAATCCACATGAAGTGGAGTAGCTATAGGGGCAATTGAGGAGCCCATGATAACTGCCCTCCCCTAATGCTTCAAGCCAATGAAGAACAGACGTAGTAAGCCAACGTAAAACAGCGCCACAGGTGAAAGAAAAGCGGGTAATAGAAGCTCACTGGAAATCCAGTAGTTGGCCTTTGGCTCTGGTATCTAAGGGATGTTGTGAAGAGGATCAAGTAACGATGAGAGACCTTTCAGCATAATAAGCTCCATAGTGAATCGGAGACTTTTATGCGTATTTTAAGTGCTAGCTTATTTTCCCTTCTTGTCGTGTTTGGATTGCCTATTGCTGCCGCATCTGAAGATTCAGAAGAGTGCATTCAAGCAAGAGAAGAGGCTGAGAGTGCGGCAGACGTTCTTGCAACAGCAGCGAGCTCATTACATTCATGCGCAACAAATCTGGATCTTGAAGATGACTGTTCGTATGAGATGAGTAATGCGCAAAGTGCACATTCTGATTATGAATCTAGTGTTGCTGATGTCAGCAGTTACTGTGAATAACTTACCATTCTTAGAGACACCTGCATTCCAAACAAACACTGTTCAATAAACAGCCAGAAAAACTCGTTCCAGCTTAGACCAACTTGGCATTGCCCCAGCTTGTACAGATCTGGTCTTCATTAGACCTCCCTCTATTCCAGCAGGAATGGGGAGATCCCCAAAGTATGGAGATCACCGAGTTTGAGGGGGGGGGGGGCTGATAGGTATCTTATAGATAAGATTATTGGGATAGTCTTTATTGGTAATCATCACTAGCCAGAGCAGGCATTCATTCCCAATGAGCAAACGATGTCAGATCTGATAGAAGGTCTGGTAGATAATACTTTTTTGATAATCATCCCAGACCAAGATCGATGGATTCAGACTATCCCTGTAAACTCAAGCCTATGCTGCCTGACACTCCGACCAGACCGAGGAGTGATCTGACGGATTACTAAATAATGTCAGACTATTTCCAGTTGGCCCCCTTCCGATTTGTTCCCCAAGTTCTAGCTTAGCAAGGTAGTAGTCGATTGATTTACTCGCACTAATAGCAGCATTAGCTAGCTGACTCACGTATTGCTTGCTGACAGTGTCTGCCATTCGAGACTCGAGGAACGCCTTCACATTGGCATTGGTCAGCGTGGGGAAAGCCATGAGTAGCTTGATGATGAGTGTTGTATTTAATGGTTTTCCTGTGTACTTCTCGGAATTGTTCAACCTTGCAGCTCCAACAATCACATCATTGCACCAGCTTGGCAACTCGTAGATAGACGGGACTTTAAAAGGTAGCAGCAACCCATCTTCCAACGGGAGAGAAGTGCTATAGCGGTAAAGCCATTGGCGGACAAAGCGATTATCGTGGGTAAATACTGGACGGCCACGCTTAGGGGTAGCGATGGAATTAGTCAGTTCGGTCATTCAGTTATCTCTGGTTTGGTTGGTTTATCTCATGGGCTGTTCTCCATTAGTCAGGGTTTATTGGAAGGCAATTTTACAAAGGAAGGATCACGAGGACAAGCTGGCAGACTGTCCAAAAACAGGGGCGGTAAGAAAGAGGGTCGATAGATTTGTTCTCTCCTATGGTCAGGGTTTATTCAAATCAGCCAAGCATCGGACAGGTGATAGGCTGCCAGTGGATAGAGGCATCGACAGGAAGCCATCTCCATGATCCTCTGTGATTATCCATGGCCAGCACCTAAGCTACCCCATAGGCCAGTTATGCGATTGCTCAGAGATCGTTTGGTGCGTGTAGTGGTCAACTCATGGTGGAAGATTGAATGATGAAGCAGAGCGAGAGGAACCTGACTCCTCTTGATGTCTATAGGTTACTCGGATAGTTCCCCGCTCTCTCGCGCCTTCTTCAGCACTCGCATGACGGTAGCTCGTGACATACCTGTCATCTCCACAATGTCCCCCACTGATACGCCATTGCGCCTGAGGTCAACCATGACTTTGTGCTTGGCAACATCAGCTGTGCTTCCCCTGTACTTGCCCGCCTCCTTAGCCTTGGCAATGCCTTCAGCTTGTCGCCTTCTGCGATCCTCATAGTCTTTCCGAGCAAAGGCAGCAAGAAGTTCAAGCATCATCAGGTTCACCGCCCCAAGGATCCTCTGAGTCATGTCTGCGGCTCCAACCTGTCCCTTGTCCATAGCTCCCCAAGAGGTGGGTAGATCCAAAGCGACTATACGCACCCCTGCATCTTCAACGGCTCGTTTGAGTTGCTGCCATTCGGATTCAACTAGACGACTCAGGCGATCCACTTGCTCCAGCAGCAAGACATCTCCAGGTTGAGCGTCAGCCAGCAGACGGGTCAACTCGGGACGCTCCAAGTGTGCGCCAGATACGTTCTCCGCATACCACGCTGCTACTGTATGGCCTCGCTCTTGGGCAAAGTCTGCAAGTGTCTGACGTGCCCGTTGTGCATCTTGTTCTTGTGTACTGGCCCGCAGGTATGCCCTCACAAACATCTTTTCTCCTTGTCTCTCAGTCGTAATGTCAGTGCCGATCATTCATCAGTCATGTCTCAATCAAGTAGGCTCACTATAGTTGTCTCATTGAAGTAGGGTCAATGATTTTTTTATCACTTATTGGGGCACATAAACTATGTATCGTTGATGTATACCTAAATGAGACAAAAAGAGCAGGTAGTAGAAGTAGGAACACACGGTAGGAAGACATAGGGGTCTGCTACGCGCTGACACAATAGGATGCTTGAGGCTGTGACACATAGAGGTGCAGGCATGCGACAGGCTGTGGGATAAAGATAGTGATCAGGCGGCCTGCTAGCTGGCTCTTAGGGGGACGGGGGGAATCGTCACGGCTTCATTACTCAATGATACCCCCACAGATTTTTTACAGAATTTGTTCTGGTTCCATTAAACCCCTCGTGACACAAAACCTGCTCTGCTAGTTTTCTTCGGCGTAGCCATCTTTTTCTTCTCTTCAATACATGGAAGCGCCATCATTACTTCGAATTGAATTCTGCTGGTTTCCTGTTTCAAATCTGTCTCTGTTGTTTTACCTCCAAAATTTAGCAATGAAGCAACAGTTAGCTTGCCACCGATCTCACCTGCACTTGTATCACTGACAGTAAGCGCTACATCGAATGAGACATTCGTCTCTCTACGTTTTCCCCAGCCTTCCTCTGGCCTCGGGTTCACAACAGCGCCAAACTCTGCTGCAGCTTCCTGTGCCTCTTTCACTCCTTTGACAACCTACATAAGAGTTGTTTTAACAAACTCGTCTAGCTGCATAGACACTCTCCAACGATTGGGATTTCATCAAAAAACTGGTGATGCATCCGATCGGTTGAGTTGATATGATGAACTCTTTTGAGACCGACAGCTTCATGGCATCCATCACCGTTCACTGCCCTCGCTGCAACTCTGACCACGTATATCGCCATGGGAAGACCCCTGCCGGCCATGTTCGCTATCGTTGCCCCGTCTGTCCGCACGTGTTTCAGCTCACCTACACCTATGAAGCCCGCAAGCCTGGCGTCAAAGACAAGATTGTTGATATGGCGTTCAACGGCTCAGGTGTTCGTGATACTGCTCGCGTCCTCAAGATTGGCATCAACACAGTCATACGCACCCTAAAAAACTCACCCCAAGGCAAGTAACCTCCGAAAAGGTGGTGCTCGATGACGTGGCACTTATCTGTGAACTTGATGAGCAATGGGCCTATGTTGGCAACAAACAGCATCGACATTGGCTTTGGTATGCTTTTGATACCAAGAGAAAACGAGTCGTGGCATATACCTTTGGCCCACGCAACGATGAGACATGCCGTCGGTTGCTGAGCCTGCTTTCTCCGTTCCAGATAGGCTTTATCACCAGTGATGATTGGGGAAGCTATGCCAGAGAGGTGCCGAGCGAGATGCATCTGACCGGGAAGATATTCACCCAGCGTATCGAGCGTAACAACCTGACGCTCAGAATGCGCATCAAGCGATTGGCTCGCAAGACCATCTGCTTCTCTCGTTCCGTTGAGCTCCACGAGAAAGTGATTGGTGCCTTTATAGAAAGACACCATTTCAACTGATTGGAGTCATTACCCTCCATTAATTATTTTGTTCGGAGTTACAATACCCCACTACATCGCCAACCATCGAACGTGAAGTAGTCCAGCTATTGTCCGGTGCGTTTATGACCTTGGTATAGAGCACTTTTTTATCAGTAGTTATTGACCAGGTTTCAACTGTTGTAAAATTTGTGTCGTGGTAAAACCCAATTAAGGTATTTTTTGATACCTCTACATACACCAACCCGTCCCCACTCAAGCTCTTGCCTACGCTTGTCACTTTGCTGTTGTCGCCATCTACCGCCACTTGGAAGACTCCATTGGTTATTTTGTCTTCGGTGAAATTATAGTTGTCATGTGCTGTAGCGCCATAACCACTAATGTTTGTAACAATCCAACAGTCAGCGATAGCGTAAGGAGTCGAGAGACCAAGCAGGGCTGCACAACAAGTAGATGCAAATCTCATAAACAATCCTTAAAACAATAACATACCCCGTAAGAGGGCATACTATCATTTACCCAAGGCTCGACCAATTACAGTTTCTGTGAACATGTTGGTATGGGCAACTCTCAGCAAAGTGGCCCTCAGCAGAGAGCCTTTGCATTGAACCTCGGACCAGTCCTTCAGCCCTACACACGTCCAGGCCGTTTGCTCCCGTTCATAGCGCAGCTTCGATAGCAGCCTGCAGCTTATCAACTGCTACTCCACCACCGTACCTGTCGTAGCTGATGGCACCATTGGTATGCCCCAAGATTGCCGCCGCATACTGTAACGGCACCCCATGATCCTTCAACGCTGTTGCCACAGTATGCCGTAAGCTGTGGAAGTCTTTGTCTACAGGACGATGACGACTGAACCACTGCCCCCAAAGATGGCTGTAACCGTCTTGTCGATGAGGTAGCTCTGGGAACAACCGTCCCCCTTCCCTTTCCTGCACAAAGTCGATAAAGCCACCAGCAATCAGCGAGGAGTGAATAGGGATCAGGCGGGCACTGTTGGCCGTCTTGAGCTTCTGGTCTGGGCGGTTGTCTCTGATGTTCAGGCACCACACCTTGTCGACCTGCTGCACATCGTCCGCGTACAACTGGCAGATCTCATTGGCTCTCGCTCCGGTATACAGGCCGAGCAGCGCTATCCACTTACGGTATGGCTCCTGCTGCTTCGCCCATTGGATCAACCGTTGCTTCTCCGCAGATGTATAGCTGCTTCGAGCATTGACCTCTTTGACCCGCTGTAGCTTGAGCCCAGCGAAGTGATTGACGATGCCCTCGTGGTGATTGCCCAGCCAGATGAATAACAGAGAGAGCTTCTGGAGATACTTGTTGATAGTCGTCGGGCTCTTGCCTGAGTTCAGTAGCTCGTTCTTGAACTTGACCACATCGGCCTTGCTGTAAGCGGTGGGAGATCGATCCCCTAGCGCCTTGATGAAGTAACCGATGTAGTTCTTCTGGTTGCTGAGCTCTTTGGGCGCCCAGGACAGCGCCTTCTCTTTCAGATAACGCTCACTGAGTTCTGAGAGTACTGGGGATGCAATGGCAGAGGGTCCCACAGGGGCTGACTGAGAGGCTGGATTGGCCGCTGAGGGTGTCTGTTGCGGTAGCCGCTGAGGCTCTGGCAGGGAGTTTGACTGAGGTTCTGGCTGGACAGCCGCAGGTTTTACCCGAGAACGCGCACAGGCAAGCATCTGAGCCACCTGTTCACGAGCAACCAGCTTGTCCCGAGTACGGAGAGATTTCTTGATGTCTTTGCGGCGACCACAGGGGAGCACTGTCACCTTGCGGTAGTACCAGATACCTTGAGGACTGAGCCAGAGATTCACAGAGAAGACTCCTGATTCATCCACACAAAGTGGATTACCAAGAGGTCTGAAGGGTGCTATAAGCTGTAACTTATTGATTTACAAAAACAAGTGGTGGCCCTACCAGCCACATCCCGGCACTCGAGTCCCCCGCCTTGGCTGCTACCTTCCGGTCCTGACCAGGTCGACGGGTTATCAATGCGAGAGGACCAATAGGACCACCGGCGAGGAGAATAGGCAAACTGGGCGTTCAATGCAACGGCTTTCTACCCTCCAATAGATCGTTTGCCTTATTTTTCAACAATCTGCCGAATGAATCAGCTAAACAGCATAAATTTCGCCCCCACCAGCAGCATCAGCAGGGCAAAGGCCTGCTTGAGACGTGTGGGTGACAGGCGGTGTGCCAGCTTGGCACCAAGGCGGGCAAACTGGGTACTGGTCAGCACAATGCCCAGCAGGGCGGGCAGATAGATGTAGCCCACACTCCACTCGGGCAGATCGGCATGACCCCAACCCGCATAGAGGTAGCTGAGGCTCCCCGCCAGCGCGATGGGCATGCTACAGGCTGCAGAGGCAGCAACCGCATTGCGCATTGGCACCGAGTTCCAGCTCAGATAAGGGACGGTCAGCGAGCCACCGCCAATACCAAACAGCGCTGACATCCAGCCAATGATGGTACCGGCAATGCCGGTGCCGAACGCTCCAGGAAGGTGTCTTTCCGCCTTGGGCTTGAGGTTAAGCCCCATCTGCAGCGCCATAGTCCAGGCGAAGCATCCGATGATGATATTGAGGGTACTGGTGCTAAGCAGATTGGCGGTCATGCCGCCAAGCCAGCCCCCAATCAGCATGCCGGCGCCGAGTCGGCGGATCATCACCCAGTCGACGGCGCCCGCTTCCTGGTGCGCTCTAAGCGAGCTGAATCCGGTAAAGATCATGGTGGGAAGGGAAGTGCCCAGGGCCAAATGGGTAATGATTTCAGGTTCAAATCCCATCGCCCGAAAACTGACCACCAGCACGGGAACAATGATCAATCCACCGCCAATCCCGAACAACCCCGCCAGCATACCGGCAAAGGCGCCCAGCAGGAGGTAACCCATAAACAGCATAAAAATTCCTGTGTTAAACAAAAACTGGCCAACACGGCCGGGCAACAGTGGATATCTGCATGAAAAAAAAGAGATGGCGCGAGGGCCATCTCTTCATTGTGCCGGTTAGTGCAGTGGAATGGTACCGTCCATCACCTTGTAGAAGGCCAGCACGGCACAGCCAAGTAGGGCCGCCGTCATCCCCTGCTCCAACCGGTTAAGGCCGCGCAGACCGTGATGCTGACGCGCCTTCCAGTAGATGAAGATGCCCGGGCTGTAGAGCAGCGCCACCAGCAACAGGTACTCCACACCGGCAGCGTAGACCAGCCAGCAGCCGTAAACTGTCGCCACCAGGGCCAGCAGCAGGTCACGCTTGCGCTGATGAGGTTGACCCTGATAGGTCTCCCCTTTCAATGCCAGCTTCAGGCCATAGGCACCGGAGAAAACGTAGGGCACCAGCGCCGCCGAGGTGGCGATGTTGACCAGCGCCAGATAGGTGCTGCTCTGGAAGTAGATGATGATCAGGAAGATCTGCACCAGACAGGTAGAGCACCAGAGGGACACCTGCGGCGAGCCGTTCTTGTTCTCCTTGGCAAACCAGCCCGGGAACACACCGGTCTTGCCTGCGATATAGGGCACTTCAGCGGCCAGCACGGTCCAGCTGAGCAGCGCCCCCATCACCGACACCACCAGACCGATGTTGATAAGCCAGGCCCCCCAGGGGCCGACTACGGCTTCAAGGATCATGGCGGTAGAAGGGTTCTTGAGCGCCGCCAGTTGCGGCTGGCTCATGACACCCAGCGAGAACAGGGTCACCATCACATAGAGTGTCAGGGCGCCGAGCAGCGCCAGCACGGTGGCACGGCCCACATCCTTGCGATGACGGGCACGGGCAGAGACCACCACGGCCCCTTCAATCCCGATAAAGACCCAGAGGGTCACCTTCATGGTGGACTTGACCTGATCCATCACGGAGCCCAGCTCCATGTTGTTCTGGCCCCAAATATCCAGAGTGAAGGTATCCATGTTGAAAGCCAGCAGGATCGCAACACAGAAGACGATGAGCGGCACCATCTTGGCGATGGTGGTGACGATATTCACCAGCGCAGCAACCTGTACCCCGCGCAGCACCAGCGCATGCACCGACCAGATCAGGATGGAGGCCAGCGTGATGGCCACCGGCGTATTGCCGTCACCGAAGATGACGTTGTCAGGTGTATCGAAGAAGTAGCTCAGGGCGCTGAACACCACGATGGCGTAGGAGACGTTGGCCAGCAGTTGGCAGAGCCAGTAACCCCAGGCGGCGTTGAAACCGATAAAATCGCCGAAACCGGCTTTGGCATAGCTGAAGATACCGCCATCGAGATCGGGGCGGCGCATGGAGAGGTTCTGATAGACCAGCGCGAGACAGATCATGCCCAGACCGGTGATGGCCCAACCCAGGGCGACCGCCCCGGCACTGGCATGCGCAGCAATGTTTTGTGGCAGACTGAAGACCCCGGCGCCGACCATGGAGCCGATCACCAGCGAAATGAGGGCGCCCAGCCCTAGTTTCTTGTCCATTTCAATCCTGTTTATTTAGGCGGCGGCAGAGCGTCCGTATTCATACTGCGCGCAATATGGGAGGGGCTGGGAATCCTGACCCCGTGAAAAAGGCGGCAACTATATTGCATGACTATTCCGACCGCAATCCCTCGTCCCGTCAATCATGCACCGCCTTGACCGCGCGCAATTTTACAGCACTGACCCATATGGCCTGTGAGCTGGCTCAAATTAACCAAGACCCATTGATATTTCTCATTTTTCTGCCAACACAACCTGACTCGCATGGTTCCTATGCATCGCCATTCAGGCGCTCTCTGTATAAATAATCTGCATAAAAAAGCCCCGGTGGAAACACCGGGGCCCATTATGTAAATCCCTATAAACGCAAACCGCCATCCAGTTCTATCATCCGCCCCGACAGATAGTCGTTGGCAAAAATAAAGCTCACCGTCTCGGCCAGCTGTTGCGCCTCGCCAAGGGTGCCGACCGGAATGGCCTGCTGCATCCGCGCCATCGCCTCCGGCTTCATCGCCGCCGTCATGTCGGTGGCAAACACCCCGGGGGCAATCCCCATGACCCGAATGCCATGGCGCGCCAGCTCCCGCGCCCAGGTCACCACCAGCGAGGCAACCCCTGCCTTGCTGGCGGCATAGTTGCTCTGGCCAATATTGCCGGCGCGGGCGATGGAAGAGATGTTGATGATGACGCCCCCCTGCCCCCCTTGGGCCATCAGCGCCGCCCCTTCGCGCCCACAGAGGAAGGTACCTGTGAGGTTGACGTCAATCACGCTCTGCCACTGGGCCAGCGTCATCTTCTCCACCAGTTCACCCTCTTTCACCTTGATCAGCATGCCATCGCGCAAAATGCCGGCGCAGTTGATAAGACCGTGCAGCACGCCAAAACGCCCTTTGATGGCGGCAAACGCGGCTTCAACCTCGGCTTCGCTCGCCACATTGCAGACAAACAGCTCGCACTGACTATCTTGATCACACTGACCATTCTGGCTGTGAACCATGGCGGCGGTCGCCTCCAGATCGGCGCGATTGATGTCTAGCAGCGCCAGCTTCGCCCCCTGTGCGCCCAGGGCCAGCACAATGGCCCGTCCCAAGCCACGTCCGGCACCGGTAATAACGATGACCTTATCTTTGATATCCATCAATGCTCCTTGTAGCTGGTCGAGGGGAGATGCCTTGAAGAGAGGTGGCCCGTCAGGCGGGATCCTGTTTATCCAGATAGAGTTCGACGATGCTGGAGAAATCGCGGCTCCCCTGCCCCTGGGCGGCATGCAGGTTGAACAGGTTACGTGCCAGCGCCCCCATCGGCACAGCGCTGTGGCCATGCTCGGCCAGCGCCATGGCCAATCCCAAATCTTTCACCATCAAACGGGTCATAAAGCCCCCCTGATAGTTGCGGGCGGCAGGGACATTCTCCATCACCCCGGGCCAGGGGTTGTAGCGCTCCAGACTCCAGTTGTTGCCGGAGCTCTTGCCCATGATGGTGGAGAGCACGGCGGGATCCAGCCCCTCCTTCACCCCGAGGGCCAGCGCCTCGGCAGTGCCCGCCATATGGATCGCAAGCAGCATGTTGTTGCACATCTTGGCGATCTGCCCAGCACCCAGCGCCCCGGCGTGAAACAGGTTCTGCCCCATGCAGGCGAGCAAGGGTTTTGCCGCCTCGAAATCCGCCGCGTCGCCGCCAACGATAAAGGTGAGCGTCCCGGCGGCCGCACCGGCGACACCGCCCGATACGGGGGCATCGATAAAGCGCAAACCGCGTGCGCGGGCCGCCTCCCCGACCTGACGGGCAGAGTCGACATCGATAGTGGAGCAGTCGATCACCAGTGCACCAACCGGCAGGGCGGCCAGCAGATCCTGCCCGTCAGACAACCAAAGATCGCGCACATGTTCCCCCGCCGGTAGCATGCTGATCACCACCTCGCAGCCGGTCACCGCCTCACGGGCATCCCCCGTGGCGATGCAGCCAGCGGCGATAGCGCGCTCAATGTTTTGGGCCACCAGATCAAACACCTGCACCGTGTGCCCGGCCCTGGCCAGATTGGCCGCCATGGGCCCCCCCATGTTGCCGAGCCCGATAAACCCTATCCTTGTCATCCGCTTGCTCCTTGCGTTGCTGATGGCGGCGTCCGCCGGTTACCAACCTGTTATTCCTTGCAGGCCAACGGATTGCGCCCCTGCGGCCAGCGATAGAACTCATCCAGCCACTCCCCCTCCGGTGGCAACTGTTGCCAGCGGGGATCTTTATCCTTGTCGATCAGCAGTGCCCGTACCCCTTCCACAAAATCCCCCTTCAGCACGCAGTTGACCGAGAGGGTAAGCTCCTCGGCAAATACCTCTGCCAGTGAGTTGCGGCGAGCCTGCCAATATTGGCGCCACAAAATGGCACGGCTGATGGGGCTGCCGGTGCGGCAAATCTGTTGCGCCTGCTGAAGTACCACCTCCTGTTCATCGAACTGAGCCTCGAACAACCGCGCCAATACCCCTTGCAACGTGCGCCCCGCCAGCAGGGCATCGATCCTCTGTTGATGGGGCAGCAACACTGGCGCTGGCAAGCGGGTAGCCACCTCACGGTGCAATCCCCTGAGCAGCAGATCGATCTGCTCGCGGGGAGCACCACTGGCAGCCCAGTCGAGTACGGCGAGGCGTGACAGCAGCTCACTGCGCTCGCCACTGGCGATGGCGTGATCCGCCAGCCCAAGACCGATGGCATCACTCCCGTTGAAGCGGGCGCCAGTCAGACCGAGCCAGAGCCCGAGTCGCCCCGGCATCCGGCTTAAAAACCAGCTTGCCCCCACATCGGGGTAGAGGCCGATGGTCACCTCCGGCATGGCGAACAGGCTTCTTTCGGTCACCACCCGAAAATCGGCTCCGGCAAACAGGCCAATGCCGCCCCCCATGCAGATACCGTCCGCCACGCAGATCAGGGGCTTGCGGTAAGAGTAGATGTGGTGGTCGAGCCGGTACTCCTGCTCGAAAAAGTCGCGGGCATATTCGAACAGTTCCGATCCGCTTGCCTCCTGTTTGCGGTAATAGAAGGAGCGGATATCGCCACCGGCACAAAATGCCTTCTCACCCGCCCCCTGCAACAGCACACAGACGATGGCGGGATCCTGCTCCCAACGGGTCAGCGTCTGTTGCAGGATCTGGATCATCGGCAGGCTCAATGCGTTGAGAGACGCCGGGCTGTCGAGGGTCAACACCCCGATCTGATGACCATCTTCGGTGGGATAACAGCTAACCTTGACCGGCTCACTCATAAACGGCTCCGTATGGATTTATTTTGTTGGGCCATATTGCCAGCGCGGTAAGCGTTTCTCCAGGAAGGCGGCCACCCCTTCACGCTGATTGGCATCGCTAAAGAGATCGAGAAACAGCGACCGCTCAAGGGGCAAGGCTGCATCCCGTGGGCCACTGCGGCCCTGATTGATCAGGGTTTTGCAGGCGCGC
Source organism: Aeromonas sp. 55A (assembly GCF_051919665.1). Classification (NCBI taxonomy): domain Bacteria; kingdom Pseudomonadati; phylum Pseudomonadota; class Gammaproteobacteria; order Aeromonadales; family Aeromonadaceae; genus Aeromonas; species Aeromonas sp. 55A. The sequence goes on from NZ_JBQBEH010000008.1 coordinate 3,668,262, forward strand.
AGAGCGCTCGGGCTCTGGCGCTCCACCAGATGGGCCATCTGGTGCGCGGCCTCCCACGCCTGACCGGTTTTCACCACCTCCTCCACCAGCCCCATCTCGTAGGCCAGCGAGGCACTCACCTTCTCACCGCAGAGGATCATCCGCTTGGCCCAGCCCGGCCCCACCAGCTCGGTCAAACGCTGGGTGCCACCGGCACAGGGAAGCAAGCCCACCGAGGCTTCCGGAAGTCCCAGCAACGCCTGCTGCTCGGCGATGCGGATATCACAGGCCAGCGCCACTTCCAGCCCGCCTCCCATGGCATAACCATTGATGGCGGCGATACTGACGCCGTGAAAACGGGCCAGCGCCTCGAAGGCCTTGCCAAAGGCCTCGGCTACTTCGCAGGCCAGCTCGACATTCCCCTCGACAAACATATTGAGGTCGGCACCGGCGCAAAAAAATTTGTCGCCCGCACCACGGATCACCAGCGCCACCACATCGGGACGACTGTCGAGCTCCACCATCATCTGCAAAAAGGCCTGCAGGCTGGCAAGGGTCCAGGTGTTGGCAGGGGGATGGTCGAGGGTGATATAGGCCACGTGGCCATGATATTCGAGTCTGATCCTTGTCATAACATTGTCCTTGTCGATGAAGCTGCCGCCATGATGACAGGCTTGAATGACACCAACCTGTGGCTGGCTCACAAAGCCGAAACCGGCATGGCATGGTGCAAATAGGGTGGCAGGCAACACACCCTTGATGCGACCACCGGTTAGCCCAGCGACAAACCGGGATCGGCCAGCAGGCGGCGCGCGATGATGAGTCGCATCACCTCGTTGGTGCCCTCCAGAATGCGGTGTACCCGGGTATCGCGCAGATAGCGCTCGAGCGGATACTCGCGGATATAACCATAGCCGCCAAAGAGTTGCAGAGCCTCATCACAGATTCGATAACCCACATCGGTGGCAAACCGTTTGGCCATGGCACACCAGGCACTCTTGTCGGGTGCCCCGCGATCCAGCTTGTCGGCGGCCTGACGCACCAGCAAACGGGCGGCAGCCAGCTCGGTCGCCATATCTGCCAGGCGGAACTGCACGCTCTGGAATTCGCTGATCGGGTGACCAAATTGCTGGCGCTGCTGCACATAGGCCAGCGTATCGTCCAGTGCCTGCTGGGCAGTGCCCACCGAGCAGGTGGCAATATTGATGCGCCCCCCATCAAGCGCCTGCATGGCGAACTTGAACCCTTCCCCCTCTTCGCCCAACCGATAACAGACAGGAATGCGAACCCCGTTGAAAACAACCTCCCGAGTCGGCTGGCTGTTCCAGCCCATCTTCTCTTCTGCCTTGCCATAGCTCACGCCGGGGGCATTAGCCGGTACCATAAAGGCAGAGATCCCCTTCGCACCTTCACCACCGGTGCGCGCCATCACCACCAGCACATCGCTGCTGCCTGCCCCCGAGATAAAGACCTTGGTTCCCTCGATGAGGTAGCTGTCACCCTCGCGCACCGCCCGGGTCTTGAGTGCCGCCGCATCGGAACCCGCCCCCGGCTCGGTGAGGCAATAGGAGCCCAGCAGCTCGCCGCTGGCCAGTTTGGGCACCCACTCTTTGGCAACCTCGGTGGGCAACCAGCTACCCAGCATCCAGCTCACCATGTTGTGGATAGTCAGATACGCCGTGGTCGAGGTACAGCCCATGGCGAGGCGTTCGAAGATGAGGCTCGCATCGAGACGAGGCAGCCCCAATCCGCCAAACTGCTCCGGGGTATAGAGACCACAAAAACCTAGCCCGGCCGCCTGCTTGATGGTCGGGATCGGAAACTCATGCTCCTTGTCCCAGCGCGCGGCATGGGGTTTGAGCGCCTCATCGGCAAAGGCGGCGGCCGCCTCCACATACGCCTGTTGATCATCGGTCAGGGTAAAATCCATCTCGTCTTTCTCTCCCTTGTTGCCCCGCGCTTCTTTTCCTGAGTTAGTGCTTTATGACGCGGCACCCACACGCTGCGTCTGTCGGATCTGCCACTATGGCGCTGTTGTCGTGGCAGCTGATGACGCTCTCACTACCACCGCTTTATCAACACACAACAGATTAACAATTGATTTACGTTTACGCTAACGTAAACTTATGGCAGAAGTGAAGTACAAAATGGACCGACCACTACCAGCCGTAACGCCGAGTCAGCCGGTCGAGCCAACCTTCCTACCCGACTGTCATATCCGCAAGGAGAGCATGGATGCAGATGGATGAGACCCTGAATGCCCTGACCGAACAGGTTGCGGCCTTCTGCCAGAAAGTGATCGCCCCGCGCGCCAGCGAGATCGATCAGAGCAACGCCTTTCCCCGTGATCTCTGGCCCCGGATGGGTGAGCTGGGGCTGCACGGCATCACGGTGGCGGAGGAGTATAACGGGGTAAACCTCGGCTATCTGGCCCATGTGCTGGTGATGGAGCAGGTGAGCCGCGCCAGCGCCTCGGTCGGCCTCTCCTACGGCGCCCACTCCAACCTCTGCATCAACCAGATCCACCGCCACGGCACACCGGAGCAAAAAGCGCGCTACCTGCCCCCGCTGGTGAGCGGCGAGCATGTGGGGGCGCTGGCCATGAGCGAACCGGGCGCCGGGTCCGATGTGGTCAGCATGCGCCTCACCGCGAAGCGCGAGGGCGATCACTTCGTGCTGAACGGCAACAAGATGTGGATCACCAACGGCCCGGATGCCGACACCTTCGTCATCTATGCCAAGACAGATACCAGTGCGGGCCCCAAAGGAATTTCTGCCTTTATCGTTGAAGCCGGCACTCCCGGTTTTTCTACCGCCCAGAAGCTCGACAAGCTGGGGATGCGCGGCTCCAGCACCTGCGAGCTGGTGTTCGACAACTGCCGGGTGCCGCAGGAAAACCTGCTGGGCACCCTGCACGGCGGGGTCAAGGTGCTGATGAGCGGGCTCGATTACGAACGGGTGGTACTGGCGGCCGGCCCCCTTGGCATCATGCAGGCCTGCATGGACGTGGTGCTGCCCTATGTGCGTGAGCGCAAACAGTTTGGTCAAGCCATCGGCGAGTTCCAGCTGGTGCAGGGCAAGCTCGCCGACATGTATACCCGCCTCGCCAGCAGCCGGGCGCTGGTCTACTCAGTGGCGAGCGCCTGCGATCAGGGGCGCACCAGCCGTAAAGATTGCGCCGCCGCCATCCTGTTTGCCGCCGAAAACGCCACCCAGATGGCCCTCGACGCTATCCAGCTGCTCGGCGGCAACGGTTACATCAACGAATACCCCACTGGCCGCCTACTGCGGGACGCCAAACTCTACGAGATCGGCGCCGGCACCTCGGAGATCCGCCGCTGGCTCATCGGCCGCGAGCTGATGGGAGAAAATGCATGAGTCGTATCCACTCCCGTCTCGACACGGCGAGCCCGGAATATGCGGCCAATCGGGCCGCCATGCAGGGGCTGGTCGACGATCTCCACGCCCGCATTGCCGAGATCGCGCTAGGGGGCGGCGCGGCCAACAACACCCGCCATCAGGCCCGCGGCAAGCTGCTGCCCCGCGAGCGCATCAATCAACTGCTGGACCCGGGCTCCCCGTTTCTCGAACTCTCGGCGCTGGCTGGCTGGCAGGTCTATGACGAGCCAGTGCCCGCCGCCGGTATCATCACCGGCATCGGCCGGGTCTCGGGCAGGCTCTGCATGCTGGTGGTGAACGACGCCACCGTGAAGGGCGGCACCTACTACCCGCTCACGGTGAAAAAACACCTGCGCGCCCAGGCCATCGCCGAGCGGCTGCGTCTCCCCTGCCTCTATCTGGTGGATTCCGGCGGCGCCTTTTTGCCGATGCAGGATGAGGAGTTCCCCGACCGGGATCACTTTGGTCGCATCTTCTACAACCAGGCCCGCATGTCGGCCCAGAATATCCCTCAACTGGCAGTGGTGATGGGGCTCTGCACCGCAGGCGGCGCCTACGTGCCCGCCATGGCGGACGAGTCGATCATGGTCAGGGAGCAAGCCACCATCTTTCTGGCGGGCCCGCCGCTGGTCAAGGCCGCCACCGGCGAGGAGATCAGCGCCGAGGCCCTGGGCGGCGCCGAAGTGCACTGCGCCCACTCCGGGGTGGCGGATCATATGGCCCGTGACGATGCTCACGCGCTGGCCATCGCCCGTACCCTGCTCACTCATCTGGGCAGTGACCATGATCCGATCTCGGGCTTGGCATCGACCTACGATGAGCCAAGCTACCCCATAGAGGAGCTCTACGGTCTGGTGGGCACCAGTCTCAAACGCCCTTACGACGCCCGCGAACTGATTGCCCGGCTGGTGGATGGCTCTGACTTTGACGAATTCAAGGCGCTGTTCGGCACCACTCTGGTGACCGGCTTTGCCCGCATTTGCGGCATGGAAGTGGGGATCCTCGCCAACAACGGCGTGCTGCACAGCGACAGCGCCCAGAAGGGGGCCCACTTTATCCAGCTCTGTAACCGGCGTGCCATCCCGCTGCTCTTTTTGCAGAACATCACCGGCTTTATGGTGGGGAGCAGCGCAGAAAAAGAGGGGATCGCCAAGCATGGCGCCAAGCTGGTCACCGCCGTGGCCTGCAGCCGGGTGCCCAAGATCACCCTGATCGTCGGCGGCAGCTTTGGTGCCGGCAACTACGGCATGTGCGGCCGCGCCTATGAACCCGATTTTCTCTTTAGCTGGCCCAACAGTCGCATCTCTGTCATGGGTGGCGAGCAAGCTGCCGGGGTGCTGGTGCAGGTGCGTCGGGACAAGCTGGCGACCGAGGGCAAGGACTTGAGCGAGCAGGAGGCAGCCGCCATCCGCGCACCGGTGATAGAGCAGTATGAGCGGCAGGGCCACCCCTATTACGCCAGCGCTCGCCTGTGGGATGACGGCGTCATCGACCCGGCCCAGAGCCGCACCGTGCTGGCGCTGGCGCTCGCCGCCTGTCAGGGGGCCCGCATTGAACCCGAGCAGTACGGCATCTTCCGGATGTAAGGAGCAAAACTATGTCATATCCACTTACTTCCTCCCAAAACCCGTTTCGGCTGGAGCGGCACGGCCCGCTGGCCGAGCTGGTGCTGTCGCGCCCGGCCCGCCACAACGCCTTTGATGCCGACCTGATGCTGGGGCTGCTCGACTGCCTCGATGATCTGGCCCATCTCCATGGTCATGCTCTCGCCGAACGCCCTCACGCCCTGCTGCTGCGGGCCGAGGGCAAGCACTTTTGCGCGGGCGCCGATCTCAACTGGATGCGCAATCTGGCCCACGCCGATTTCGAGCACAATCGCGAAGACGCCCGGGTACTGGCCCGGCTGATGCAGACCCTCGACGAGCTCCCCTTCCCCACGGTAGCGCTGGTACAGGGCGCCGCCTACGGCGGGGCGCTGGGCCTCATCTGCGCCTGCGATCTGGTGCTGGCCAGCGATGATGCGCGCTTTTGCCTCTCCGAGGTAAGCCTTGGTTTAGTGCCTGCGGTGATCAGCCCCTACGTGGTACGTGCCATGGGAATGCGTCAGGCGCGCCGCTACATGCTCAGTGCCGAGCCGTTTGATGCCATCACCGCCTGTCGGCTCAATGTGGCACACCAACTCTGCCAACCGGATCAACTGCTGGCGGAGGGACGGGCGCAGGCCCTGCGTCTGTGCCGCAACGGGCCGGAAGCGATGAAAGAGACCAAACGACTGCTGGCGGCGATAGAGGCCCATCCTTCCCGCCTGCACGAAGAGAAAACCGTCGATACCATCTCCCGGGTTCGGGTCGGGCTCGAAGCCCAGGAGGGGATGCAGGCCTTCTTCGACAAACGTCCTCCCGCCTGGCGTCCCCGTTTCAAGGATGAGACATGAACTATCACACCCCGATTAAACGTCTGCTGATCGCCAACTGTGGTGAATATCACTGTCGTGTGGCTCAACACGCTTCGTACTTGTGCGCCTTGAGCAGCAGGGAGCCCAAATGACCCATCACACTCAGATTAAGCGCCTGCTGATTGCCAATCGCGGCGAAATCGCCGTACGCATCATCAAGACGGCGAAACACCTTGGCATCCACACCATCGCCCTCTACTCCGATGCCGACGCCCACGCCATGCACACCCGTCTGGCCGATGAGGCCTGGCATCTGGGGCCTGCTCCGGCCAGAGAGAGCTATCTGGACACCGGCAAGGTGCTGAAGATTGCCAAAGAGGCGTGCGCCGATGCCATCCATCCCGGTTACGGCTTTCTGTCGGAAAACAGCGATTTTGCCACGGCCTGCGAACAGCGCGGCCTGCGCTTTGTCGGCCCAAGCGGCGCCGCCATTCTCGCTATGGGCGACAAATCGGGCGCCAAGGCGCTGATGCAGGCTGCCGGCGTACCTGTGCTGCCCGGCTATCACGGCACGGATCAACGACCGGACTTCTTGCGCGATCAGGCGAGCCAGATTGGCTTCCCGCTACTTATCAAGGCCGCCAGTGGCGGCGGTGGCAAGGGGATGCGCCGGGTCGATCAGCTGGCCGACTTTCACGAGTCGCTGGCGGCAGTCAAACGGGAAGCCAAGGCTGCCTTTGGTGACGATCTGGTGCTGCTGGAGCGCTATCTGCCCCGGGCTCGCCATGTGGAAGTACAGGTCTTTGCCGATAGCCTCGGCAACACCATCTATCTGGGGGACAGGGACTGCTCCTTGCAGCGACGCCATCAGAAGGTGATCGAAGAGGCGCCAGCCCCCGACATCCCTCTGGCTCTGCGCCGCGCCATGGGGGATGCGGCCGTGGCAGCTGCCAAAGCCATCCACTATCAGGGGGCTGGCACCATCGAGTTTCTGCTCTGCAAGGATGAGTTCTTCTTTATGGAGATGAACACCCGGCTGCAGGTGGAGCATCCGGTCACCGAAGCCGTAACCGGGCAGGATCTGGTGGCCTGGCAACTGGCCGTGGCCGAAGGAAAGCCGCTACCACTCACCCAGGAGCAAGTGGTGCTGCACGGCCATGCGGTGGAGGCGCGCCTATACGCTGAGGATGTGGCGGCCGGTTTTCTGCCTGCCAGCGGGCCTATCCACTGGCTGCAGTGGCCGGATGGCGTGCGCATCGACACCGGCGTTACCGTTGGCGATGAGGTGAGCCCCTATTACGATCCCATGATCGCCAAGCTGATCGCTCACGGCCAGAACCGCGCCGAGGCGTTCGCCCAACTGGCCGATGCGCTGGCTGCGCTGGATCTCGGCCCGCTGGTGCACAACGGAGCGCTGCTGCTGCGCCTGTGTGAAGAGCCTGACGTCCTGGCCATGCGCCACCATACCCAGTGGCCCATCCCCACCACAGCACAGCCCATTCCTGAACTCGCCTGGCCGCTGGCCACCCTCTGGCTGGCGAGCCGCCCTGCGGGCACCTCCCCCTGGCAGCAAGCCTGCGGATTTCGGCTGGGGCCGGATCGCTGCTGGACAGCGGCGGTGCGCATCGGTGATGAGCACCGGGTATTGACCCTTAACGATCATGGCAGCCAGTTTGAGTGGCAAGGGGAGACTCATTGCTACCACAGAGGGGACGACCATATCCGGCTGCAGCAGGGTGGCTGCTGGCAACAGATCCCCATTCAGAGGGCCACAGGCTCGGAGGCAGCCTTCATCATGACCCTGGGGGGCCAGCGCATCCGCTTCGCGGCCGATGATCGGCAGCACAGCCACCATCATGATCAGACAAATGAGAAGGCGCAGGGCGCCATCGCTCCCATGCACGGCATAGTGGTAGCCGTGATGATCGAACCTGGCCAAACGGTCAGCAAGGGGCAACCCCTGCTGGTGCTGGAGGCGATGAAGATGGAACACCAGTTGCGTGCAGAGCGGGACGGGGTAATTGAAGCCCTGCAGTGCAAACAGGGCGAGCAGGTAAGCCAGGGGGCCGTACTGGTACGCTTTGCCGAAGAGATAGCCATACAGGAGGATCACCCATGAACCGATCACAGGACGTCCGTGACGACAGGGTCACTCTGGTGGAGATGGGGCCGCGAGATGGACTGCAAAATGAAGCTGCGCCCCTCTCCCTGGTACAGCGGCTGGAGCTGATCCAGCGCCTTAGCGACAGCGGCCTGCAACGCATCGAGGTGGGTGCCTTTGTCTCTGCCAAAAAAGTGCCGCAGATGGCGGACTCCGCAGCGCTGTTCGAGGCACTGCCGCGCAAGGGCTCAACCCGTTACGGCGCTCTGGTGCCCAATCTGCAAGGCTTGCAGGCAGCCATTGCCGCCCGCGCCGATGAGATTGGCCTCTTCACAGCCTGCTCCGACGGTTTTACCCGCGCCAATATCGGCATCAGCGTGGAGGAGTCGCTGGTGCGCTTCGCCCCCTTGGTACAGGAGGCGCGCCGACTCGGCATCAAGGTGCGCGGCTACCTCTCCACCGTCATCGCCTGCCCGTTCGATGGCCCGACCCGCCCGAAACGGGTCGCCGCCATGGCCGAACAGTTGCTGGATCTCGGCTGCCACGAAATTTCGCTGGGGGACACCATAGGCGTTGGCACCCCCGGCACGGTGGCGCCCATGCTGGATGCGGTGCTGCACGAGATCCCGGCGGGGCGACTCGCGGTCCATTTTCACGACACCTACGGTCAGGGCTTGGCCAACCTGCTACCCGCGCTGGAGCGTGGCATTCGCACCATCGACTGCTCGGTGGCGGGGCTTGGCGGCTGCCCCTATGCGCCGGGCGCCTCCGGCAATGTGGCGTCAGAAGAGGTGGTCTACCTGCTGCACGGCCTTGGCATGACGACGGGGGTGGATCTCGACAAACTGGCGGCCACCGGCCAGTGGGTGAGCGAGCAGCTCGGCCGCCCCAATGGCTCGCGGGTCGGTCAGGCCCTGCACGCCAATGCCGAGCGGCTGCGTGCCCGCCTCTGCCAGCCACACGCCCAGCAACAGGAGTCATGACCATGTCCCGTTCCCTGCCCGGCAAGGAGATCACCTACAGCATTTCGGAGCTGGCCCACGAGTTCGATGTCACGCCGCGCACCATCCGCTACTACGAGGATGAGGGGCTGCTCACCCCGCTGCGGGAGGGGCAAACCCGCATCTACAGCCATCGGGACAAGATCCGGCTCAAGTTGACTCTGCGCGGCAAACGGCTGGGGTTTAGCCTGGCCGAGATCCGCGAACTGTTCGATATGTACGACACCGACAAATCGAGCAAAACCCAGCTCCACTCCATGATCCAGCTGATCGAGGCAAAACGCGGCGTGCTGCGCCAACAACTGGAGGATATCCAGATGGTGATGGCCGAGCTGGAAGCCGCCGAACAGCGCTGTGTTAATTCCCTTAACAGCTTGAAAACTGGCGCAGATTAACCGAATCTGGGAGCAAGCTATTGCCTTGGGGATCCCATGAGATATTGGTGCTGGTTTTTGCTCTTGTTCAGCCTCTCTGGCTGGAGCCATCCCCTCATCAAGGTTGGTGGATACCCCTATGCCCCCTTTGTGGTCAAACTCCCCGATTCCCGCTATGAAGGGCTGACCCTGGAGCTTATCGACCAGCTCAATACCGTACAGAAAGAGGTGACCTTCGTCTTTGTCCCCACCTCGGCCGCCAACCGTTACAAGGCGCTCGATCTGGGCCGTTTCTCGCTGATGCTGTTTGAAGACACCAAGTGGGGCTGGGACACCGATAAATTCAAGATGACAACCCCCTTCCTCGGTGGTGGCGAGGTCTATGTGGCCCTGAACAAAGCGGGCCGGGATCAGCGCTTTTTTGACGATCCTGCCAGCCATCACCTCATCGGGGTGACCGGCTATCACTACGGCGTCGGCCAGTTCAATGCCGATCCCCTCTACCTGCAGCGCAAGCTCAATATCACCCTGGTCAAGGACAACGTCAGCGCCCTGCAAGCGCTACTCAAGGGGCGCGGCGAGGTAGCCATTCTCAACGTTTCGTACCTTAACCAGTATCTGCAGGCCAATCCCGACACAGCCGACCAGCTGCTGATCTCGCAAAAATGGGATCAACAGTATCAACACCGCGCCATCCTTCACCCTGAGGCCCCCATTACCCCTGCCCAGCTGGAACAGTGGCTGGCAGCGTTGCAACAAAAGGGTGAACTGGATCGCCTTTGGACAAAGTACGGCGTACAACAGCACGCAACCCCATGATTACTATCCAGCTTTTCTGTACCATGGTGGGAACCAAATGGGAGTGCACCAAATGAACACCACCGAGCCCTCGTCCCCCAAGCTCCGCTTGCTGCGCTACCTTGCCTACGCTTTCCTGCTGCTTCTTATCCTGATCCCCCTGCTGCTGTGGCAAACCCCCCGTCTGGTCCAGCGCTATCTGCCCGGCTGGCTGGCCGAGCACTACGGCCTGCAGCTGACGCTGGGGGAAATTGACCTAGGTCTGCGCAACCCTTCTCTCACCCTCGGCGCGACTGCCCTGCTCGATGCCAAACAGCAGCCTATCATCCGTTTTGAGCAGCTCTTTATCACCCCAAACCTGCAAGCCAGCTGGCAGCAGAAAGGGGTCGTGCTTTCCGCCGTCACCCTGACCAAACCCGTGGTGCTGCTGCAACGGCTGGCAGACAAAAAGGGGGATGTTCGGCTCAATCTGACCGATGCGCTGGCGACCCTGCTCGCCCCTGCGCCCTCCCCCGAGCCCGAAACAGCCAGCGCCCCGCTGCTGGTCGATATTGCCAGCGTCAATGTCACTGACGGGCATGTGCGCTATCAGGATCAACGCAAGGAGAGCGAACCCGGCTGGTTGCCGCCTCTCAATCTGGAGAAAGTGACCCTCAAGCTCGATAACCTGCGTACCGAGGCAAACCATCCGACCGCCTATCAGCTGAGCGCCGCCATCAACGGCAAAAGCAGCCTCGCCGCTCACGGCAAACTCGATGTGATGAGCGGCATGGGTCAGGGTAAGGTGAGCCTCAAGCAGGTCGAGCTGAAACCCTTCGCCCCGCTCTGGGCACCCTATCTCAAGCTGGATCTGGCCAAGGGCCACGCCAATGCAGAGGTGGAGTACCAGCTTAAAGAGGGCAAGCAAGGAGTGCTGTGGCAATTGTCCAAAGGCAAGCTGACCCTGGACAACTGGCAGCTTAAAAAACACAAGGGCGACGAATTTGCCCGCTTCGGCCAGCTGGCCCTGAGCGATCTGGCTGTCGATGGCCAGAAACAGTCGCTCCAGATCGGCAAGGTGACCCTGCAACAGCCCCTGCTCAAGGCCACCCTCAACCCACAGCAGGAGCTGGATCTGGCTGACTTGCTGATTGAACAGGCCCCCGCTAAGCCCGTCAAAGGGGCCCACGCCGCAAACGAGGTGGCCAGCAATGCGGCGCCCAAATCGGCACCACAAGCAAAGACAGCCGGTAACGGCAAGAAACATGTGCCAGACAAACTCTGGCAGTGGCAGATCAAGCAGATCCTTATCGACAAGGGTGATCTCACCCTCACCGAATCGAGCAGCGGCAAACCGCAGGCACGTCAGCTCTCCGGCCTCAAGCTGGCGTTGGGGCCACTGGGCAGCAAGGGGGAGCAACCGAGCAAACTGACTCTGGCCACCCAGTTCAACCAGAGCAGCCCCCTCGCCTTTGATGGCCAACTGACCCTGACTCCTTTCACCTTAAGCGGCGACATCAACCAGCAGGGGCTACCCCTGACGCTGGCACAGCCCTATCTGGCCGATCTGGTACGCATCAAGGTGCAAAACGGGCTGCTGAGCAGCAAGACCAGACTTGATCTCGCCACCACCGCCCAGGGAGATCTGAGCAAGCTGACCCTGCAAGGGGGGCTCGATGTCAACGGGCTCAAAGTAGTCGATCGGGCAGACAATCAGCGGCTGCTGGAGTTCAACACCCTGGCTCTCACCGGTTTGACGTACGACGGCATCAGCCAGCAGATGCGGATCAAGGACATTGCTCTGAACAAGCCCTTCGCCCGCATCGAGATCAACGAAGATGGCACCACCAACCTGCAACAGCTGCTGTTGCCACAACCGGCGGCAGCAAAAAGTACTGAAGCAAAGGCAGGCAGCAAGGCTCCCGACTTTCGTTTCACCATCGACCAGCTGCGCACCGATCAGGGCAACCTGCGCTTTGCCGACCGCAGCCTGAGTCAGGATTTTGTGGCCGATATCGCCTCGCTGGGCGGCCAGAGTCGCCATATCAGCAATATTCCGGGGCAACGCTCCGATCTCGCCTTCAACGGCAAGGTGGATCGCTATGCGCCAGTGACCATTCGCGGCGGCACCAACCTGCTGGTGGCCAACCCGATCCTCGACATCGCGGTCGCTTTCCACAATCTGGAGCTCACCACCTTCACCCCCTATTCGGGCACCTATGCCGGTTATGCCATCGACAAAGGGCAGCTCTCCATGAAGCTGCACTACAAGCTGGAGGGCAATCGGCTGGAGGGGGATAACGACATCACCATCAAGAAGCTGCAACTGGGCGAGAAGATCAAGAGCGATCAGGCCAAGGATCTGCCGCTGGGGCTAGCCATCGCCCTGCTAAGCGATGCCAACGGGGTGATACAGATGAACCTCAAGGTGAAGGGGGATCTCGATCAACCGGACTTCAGCATCGGCAATATTTTCTGGGATGTGCTGGGCAACACCCTGAGCAAGGCGATCACCTCCCCCTTCTCCCTGCTCGCCTCGCTGGCCGATGGCACCGAAGATCTCGACGAACTTCCCTTCCTGCCGGGAGATCCCGATCTCACCCCCACCCAGCAGGAGAAACTGGTCAAACTGGCGCAGGCCCTCAAGGATAGACCCAAGCTCAGCATGAACATTCGCGGCAAGGTCAACTTCAACGAGGAGCGCCCCATCCTGCAACGGCAAAAGCTTGAACGGGTACTAGCCAAGCTCACCGGCAATCAGGCGGATCTCGACCTGCTGGAACAGGACCCCGCCCTGCAAGAGGCTCTGGCCCAAGCCTATGAAGAGCGCTTTGGCGAAGATCTGGAAGATCTGGCGGACCGCCTCCATCTGGATGAAGAGAGCGCGGCACTGCGAGCCCAGGCGGTGATCCTGCTACGGGATCAGCAGCTCATCACCGCCAAATCCCTGCGCAATCTCGCCATGCGCCGGGCGCAAAATACCAAGGAGTTTCTGGTCGACAGCCAGGGGATCGCCCCGGAGCGGCTGTTCGTGCTCGACAGCCAGGTCAAGGAAGAGGACAAGGAAGCCAAAGTGATCCTGACACTGGATCAGTAAGGCCGCCGCACTGCGCAAATGCGTAATAAAAATACAACTCCTCAACTATTTTGACACCTTTTGCTCACCAAACAGCCTGTCCTGGTGAGCATTTGGCCTCTGATGCAAATAATTACGTAGTTTTTTTACGATTTATCCCCCTTGCCCCCTTGCGGGCACGCCACAGCCTGCCTAAAATCGCGCGTCTTTTGTTAACCCCCACCTCTATTTTTGGAGAACGCCACGTGAGCGAAAAATTGGCCAACCCTGCCCCTCTGGGTCTGATGGGTTTCGGTATGACCACCATTCTGCTGAACATCCATAACGCAGGTTTCTTCCCCATCAGCGCCATGATCCTGGCCATGGGCCTGTGCTACGGCGGCATCGCCCAGATCATTGCTGGCATCATGGAGTACAAGCGTGGCAACACCTTCGGTGTGACCGCGTTCACCTCCTACGGCCTGTTCTGGCTGAGCTTGGTGTTCCTGCTGATCATGCCGACCATGGGTCTGGCCGAAGCCACTCCGCACGCCTACATGGGTTGGTATCTGCTGATGTGGGGCATGTTCACCCTGTTCATGCTGGTTGGCACCATCAACTACCCGCGCGCCAAGCAGTTCGTGTTCGCCTCCCTGACCGTGCTGTTCTTCCTGCTGGCCGCCCGTGACTTCACCGGCAGCACCCTGATCGGCACCATCGCCGGTTTCGAAGGCATCATCTGTGGCGCCAGCGCCATCTACCTGGCCATGGCCACCGTGATCAACGAGCAGTTCGGCCGTACCGTGATGCCGATCGGCGATCACAAGAAAGCCGCCGCCGTACAGCTGAAAGCCGCTGCCTGATAGGCAAGCCACTCAAATTGTAAAAAAGGCACCCTCGGGTGCCTTTTTGCTATTTATACGGTCTGAATTACCTTCTATTTCTCAGTAAATTACAGCACTACCACCCCTTATTCCCTCTCCAAATGGGCCAAAGTGTGGACGCTATGTGGTCACGCCATTTCAAGCTTTCCCCTTAGCGGATTGAGCATCATCACATCATGTAGGTAGTCTGGCGCAAAATGGGCAGCGACTTAACCTCCTTGAAATACCTTGGCCACACCCCGCGCAATACCAACACCTATTTAGGCACTCTCTGGAAGCGCTGCCGCGCCGCGATATCGAATATTTCGGCTTTCGGGTGGTCGAACCCCATCACGATGGCACCCCGCACTAGCACCTGTTGCTGTTTGTGCGCCCTGACCAGCAGCATGAGCTGATTAGTACCATGCAACGCTATGCCCTGAGCCATGACCGAGCAGACCTTGAGCGCAAGCGCCACCCACTAACCAAGCGACCCTATAGCGACATTACCCCCCGCTTTGACTGGAAAGTGATGGATCCAGCCAAAGGGGGCGCGGTGGGCTACATCGTGAAATACATCGCCAAGAATATCGACGGCCACCAGATAGGTGATGAAGGCGACCTAGAGGCAGAGACCACGGCCAGCGAAGGAGCAAAACGCGTCAGGGCGTGGGCCTCGCTATGGGGCATTCGCCAGTTTCAGCAGTTGGGCGGGCCGCCAGTCAGTGTGTGGCGGGAGCTGCGCCGACTGCCCGGGCGAGCACAAGAGCAGGAAGGCCGGACGGTGGCACCGCTGGCCAGCGAGATCATGGAAGAGTGCCGCCGCTATGCCGATGCGGCGAACTGGAAAGAGTTTACCTACTCCATGGGCGGCCCAGTCTGTCCACGGGATGCGCGGCCTGTGCGGCTGCATCACCTGATAGACCACGCAAAGAACAAGTACGGGGAAGATGTGATCCGGCTGGTCGGTGTGGCCGCTGGCAAGACCATCAAGGCAACCCGACTTGATGGCTGGGTGCTGCGCCGCAAGGTGGCAGAGACTCCTGCTGAGGGCACGGTGGAGGGGTTGAGCGAGCGCAGCGAAGCAGGGTTAGGCGAGCCGAGCGAGTTGCCCTCAAGCAGCGCCAGCTGCGCTCCTTGGAGCTCTGGCAATAACTGTACTTAGGGTCATATACCATAGAAATAAAGAGGGACAAAAATTATCTGGTGATGCATCCGATCGGTTGAGTTGATATGATGAACTCTTTTGAGACCGACAGCTTCATGGCATCCATCACCGTTCACTGCCCTCGCTGCAACTCTGACCACGTATATCGCCATGGGAAGACCCCTGCCGGCCATGTTCGCTATCGTTGCCCCGTCTGTCCGCACGTGTTTCAGCTCACCTACACCTATGAAGCCCGCAAGCCTGGCGTCAAAGACAAGATTGTTGATATGGCGTTCAACGGCTCAGGTGTTCGTGATACTGCTCGCGTCCTCAAGATTGGCATCAACACAGTCATACGCACCCTAAAAAACTCACCCCAAGGCAAGTAACCTCCGAAAAGGTGGTGCTCGATGACGTGGCACTTATCTGTGAACTTGATGAGCAATGGGCCTATGTTGGCAACAAACAGCATCGACATTGGCTTTGGTATGCTTTTGATACCAAGAGAAAACGAGTCGTGGCATATACCTTTGGCCCACGCAACGATGAGACATGCCGTCGGTTGCTGAGCCTGCTTTCTCCGTTCCAGATAGGCTTTATCACCAGTGATGATTGGGGAAGCTATGCCAGAGAGGTGCCGAGCGAGATGCATCTGACCGGGAAGATATTCACCCAGCGTATCGAGCGTAACAACCTGACGCTCAGAATGCGCATCAAGCGATTGGCTCGCAAGACCATCTGCTTCTCTCGTTCCGTTGAGCTCCACGAGAAAGTGATTGGTGCCTTTATAGAAAGACACCATTTCAACTGATTGGAGTCATTACCGCCTCTCGGTTATTGAATATACCGTGACTATACTACGCACCACCAGCAAAGGATTCAATCAAAACCCAACTTAATGTTACATTAAAGCTACGAGCCGAGAGGCTGAAAAACAAAACCCCGACAATGCGGGGTTTTGGGTTTTTCTCAATGTGGTCGACGTGTGGACATCGAGCGAAACAAATCCTTTTGTTTCATGCGCTTACATCGTTTTTTAAACGCACCCTCGAGTGCCTTTTTGCTATCTCGAATAACCGTTCAACAGATCGGTTATCAACTAAGTCACTTGGCGTCCACCTCCCCCGCCAGTAAGCGGGTCGCAGGAAAACGCTGCGCGGGATCCTGGCTAAAGAACTGGCTCAGTTGCCGGTATACCGCGGGATAGACCTGCTGCAGCCGCAGCGGATCGGTAAAGAAACATTCGCAGCTGACGGCAAAAAACTCGGCGGGATGTTCGGCGGCATAGGGATCGATATCGGTCACTTCGTCCCGTTCAAGCTGCTGGCACAGCGTATCGAAGGCGCTCTGAAATGCCTGTTGCCAGAGCTGGCTGCTCATCTGCCCCGGCAACGGCGGTGCGCCGTCCGCCTCCCCCCCCAGCATGTCGAGCTTGTGGGCCAGCTCGTGGATCACCAGATTAAAGCCGTCCCAGTCGCCATCTTGCTGCAGTTCGCTCCAGGCCAGCACCAGCGGCCCTTGCGGCCAGGATTCGCCTGCGTTCTCCTCTTCAAACTCGCTCACCAGCCCGAACTCATCCTGCACCTCCTGACGCCGGGTGACGGGCTCGGGAATGATGATGATTTCGTGAAAGCCGCGATACCAGTCGATACCGAGATGAAGAATGGGCAACGCCGCCTGCAGCGCCAGTACCGCCTGTTGACGGCGGCTGAGCTCGACCCCGATCAGGGTCAGGGTCTTGCGCTTGAGCAGCTGTTGCCCCAAGCCGATAAGCGTCGTCTGCTCGGCATCGCTGAGCCCTTGCAAGATGGGCACAGCCGCCAGAGCCTGACGCCACAGCGCCAACTCATCCTCACTCATGGACGTTTGCGGGCGACCACCCAGCCATTTGAACCATCCCAGCACGCCTACTCCTTCTTTTGATGCAAAAAACAGGTTACAGCTGTTTGACGAACCGTTTCGGCCGCTCCTGATAATCCTGCGCCAGATAGAAACGGTGGGCCGCCTCGCGCTTGAGACTGCTGGAGAGTTCCAGCTGGGCGCAACCAGCGGCCCGCGCCATTGCTTCGGCGCCCTTGAGCAAGGCTGCGCCCACTCCCGCCCCTCTTGCCCCTTCATCGACAACCAGCGCCGAGATCAGGCCCCAAGCTGGTGCAACATGCAGCGGTGCCAGCTTGTGCCACACCAGCACGCCGACCACCTTGTCGGCCAGAGATGCCAGCAGCACAACGCTCGCGGGATCCGGCGCCAACAGGCGCGCCGTCACGTCAGTGCCTTCGGCAGGATACCCCAATTGGCTGAACAGGTGGGCGATGGCGCTCCCGTCGTCGGCCTCAGGGGGACGGATCGTCAACGTCTCAGGGGCATTTTTCATTGTTGGCCTCATGTTTGCTTTCCATTGTGTTACGCCCGTCACATTGTCCGGCGCAGATCAACAAGGAGGATCTCATCTTTACTCATAGGAAACGCTGCCTGCCATTATCCCCCCACCCTTGTCAATTCACAAATTTGCAACAAGGCAACATTTTTCGCTGGGAAGCACCGATACAACTCGATATGTTACAAGCCATGCATGGCGCGTGTTTGCGCTCTGCTTAACCCCTCAACCTCGCGCTCATTTGTTAACTGGATTGTTAACAAACAGGGCCGAAAACAGTGACAGAGAGCGAGGCCAAGATCTCGCCAAAACAGCGCCACAAACACAACAAAGGAGTTGTTGTACATGAATGAAATCGTCAATGCCATCAATGGTGTAATCTGGAGCCCTGCGCTCATCTACCTGTGTCTGGGGGTCGGTCTTTACTTCTCCCTGCGCACCCGTTTTTTGCAACTGCGTCATATGAAAGAGATGGTGCGCCTGATGTTTGATGGCAAGAGCACCGATGCCGGTGTCTCCTCCTTCCAGGCGCTCGCTATGACCCTGGCCGGTCGTGTGGGTACCGGTAACATCGCCGGTGTGGCCACCGCCATCACCTTCGGTGGCCCAGGCGCCCTGTTCTGGATGTGGATGGTCGCCTTCCTCGGCGCTAGCTCCGCCTTCGTGGAGTCCACTCTGGGTCAGGTTTACAAAGAGAAGATCAACGGTGAATACCGCGGCGGCCCGGCCTTCTATATCGAAAAAGGGCTTGGCATGAAGTGGTACGCCTGGACCTTCGCCATCGCCACCGTCTTCGCCTGCGGCGTGCTGCTGCCGGGCGTGCAGGCCAACTCCATCGGTTCAAGCCTGCAGACCGCCTTTAATATCGATCCGAACGTCACTGCCGCCGGTCTGGCGCTGCTGCTCGGCTTTATTATCTTCGGTGGCGTCAAGCGTATCGCCAACTTCGCCAGTACCGTAGTGCCCTTTATGGCGCTGGGCTACATCATCGTGGCTTGCGTCATCATCGCCCTCAATATCGGCCAGCTGCCGGGCGTGATCCTGCTGATCTGGAAGAGTGCCTTCGGTCTGGATGCCGGTTTCGGTGCCATTCTGGGTCTGGCCATCATGTGGGGGGTAAAACGCGGGGTCTACTCCAACGAAGCGGGCCAGGGTACCGGGCCGCACGCCTCCTCTGCTGCGGCAGTGAGTCACCCGGCCAAGCAGGGTCTGGTGCAGGCGTTCTCCGTCTATATCGACACCCTGTTCGTCTGCTCCGCCACCGGCTTTATGCTGCTGATCACCGGTCTCTATAACGTACAAGGGCCGGACGGCGCCGCTATCTACACAGGTATTGCCGGTATCGCAGCAGGCCCGGGCTATGTGCAGACCGCCATGGAGAGCATGATGCCGGGCTTTGGCAGCATTTTCGTGGCCATCGCGCTGTTCTTCTTCGCGTTCACCACCATCGTTGCCTACTACTACATCGCCGAAACCAACATCGCCTACATCAACCGCAAGATAAATCGCCCCTGGCTCACCTTCTTGCTGAAGATTGCGCTGATGGCAGCCACTGTCTACGGCACCGTCAAGACTGCGGATCTGGCGTGGGGCATGGGTGATATCGGAGTCGGCCTGATGGCATGGCTCAACATCATTGCCATCCTGCTGCTGCAAAAGACAGCCTTCACCTGCCTGAAGGATTATGAAGCGCAGCAGGCGCAAGGGCTGGACCCAGTATTCCACCCGGAGAAGCTCGGCATCAAGAACGCCGATTACTGGGTGGGCAAGCGCTCCGAAGAGAACCTGGAGCTGGAGAAATCGGGCCATCCGTTCGAACCGGATCAGGATCGCAAGATTTCTTGACACCCACGAATCAAAGGCCCACGGAGTGTCGCAACGACACCATGATGAGTCAACTGGTCGGATCCCCAAGCACTGCTTGGGGATTTTTTATTGTCCAGTTGGTGTCCCTTGGCAAGCACGGGATCACAACAAGGGACACTGACAAGCACATAAGGTATTGACCTTAGAGTTACTCGAATCACTACCATGAAGCCTCTCTCATGGATTGATCTGGAGGTAAATACAGATGAAATGCCCACTTCTTATTGGATTGATAGCGGGACTGCTCTGCACCCCGGCGGCACTGGCCGCAATACCGGACGTGCCCATGCCCAGCGACTGGCATGGTCGCAAGATCCAAGGCCCCCCTTCGGGACCAAACAGCTGTGGTATGGCTCCCGATGTGAGCCGAATAGCACACAAGTATCTCGATGTACCCTATGCCAACCGATCCGCAGCCCAAAAGATGGATATCTATCTGCCAGATCAGTGGCAAGCCAGCTATCCGGTGATCATCAATGTACACGGAGGAGCCTTCTTCGGCTGCGACAAGATGGATAACCAGCTGGTGCCGGCTCTCTATGGCTTGCAAAAGGGCTATGCCGTAGCCAACATCAACTATCGTCTCAGCCCTGAAGCCCGCTGGCCTGCACAGATCCATGATCTCAAGGCTGCCATCAAATTTGTGCGTGCCCATGCCAAACAGTACAGTTTTGATCCTGACCGAATCATCCTGATGGGTGGCTCGGCTGGCGGTCATCTGGTGGCATTGGCCGGGGTAAGTGCGGATGTCAAGGAGCTGGAAGATGCTACCTTGGGTAACCAGGATGTCTCCACCCGGGTACAAGCGGTAATCAGCTGGTATCCACCGATCAACTTCCTCACCATGGACGCACAGTGGAAACAGATCGATATTGCTGGCCAACCTCACTCCACTGAAGATTCTTTCGAATCTTTTTTGATGCGCAAGCAAATTACTCAAGTCGCGGCGGCTGAGATGGCGACCACCAATCCCGAGACCTATATCCGCCAGGATGCGCCCCCTTTTATGATCCAGCACGGCTATCTGGACGATACCATTCCACGCCTGCAGAGCCAGGAATTTGCGGCCAAGCTTGCAAGAGCCATCGGCAGTGACAAGGTGGAGTACAACCTGCTGATGCAGGCCAAACATGCTGATGACCGTTACTTTCACAGCCGTAACAATCTGGAGCGTAACTACGAGTTCCTCGCCCGTCACCTCAATTAGGGTTAAATAGCGGGCTGACTCTCCGCGATCGGGATATCGATGCGGATAATAAAGTCGCACTTGCTCCGCTCCAGTGCCGGGCCACTTACATTCCTTATGTAAATGGGCCCGGCCGGGCAATGGCCAGCAACATGCAGTTGTGCCAGCAGTTGATACACCGCTGGATTATTTTCCAAACTACCGCGGCTATACATCGCCATCACCCTGGTCGCAGCCAAGGTACCGGGACTCCTCGCAACATGGGCGGGCACGCGGGTAAACATCTGTCGCAGTGGATAACCCGCGGCACTCACCTCCGCTGGTGTCAGAATAAACCCGTAGTCATGCAACAGATACCAAGCCGGGTTTGCAGACAAGAGCGCAATCTCGGCAAAGAAATCACCAATAGGTGGTCCATCCAACTCAAGCAAACCGACCTCAGTAGCCTCCAATGTGGCGTAAAAAGGACGATCGAGCTGCATGGCCCCCTGCTGTGCCTGTGCCAATACTGTGAGTTGCAACCCCAATATATAGTGGGCTTGCTGGAGTGACTCAATTTCTGCGGCAAGGTCCTGTCGATATTGCGTCAACTGCGACAGACCGGTTTTGCCCAGCGCTCCTGCCAGCAATTCCTTAATCATCGCATTGGGTATACGCGCTCGCTGCAGTAGCTGCAGCATATGCGCTTGTGCTACTTGCGCTTCTGAATAACGTCGATAACCGTTACTGTCTCGCTTGGGAGACAGCAGCCCGATACTGTCAAAAAAACGCAAACTGTGAGCACTGATCCCGGTCTTTTTTGAAAAGGCACCAATACCTAAATACACCACCTTGCCTCCCGCACCAGCTCAATCTCCCCTCACTACTTGCCACTCAGCAAGCCAACCGGAGCATGCTGTATTACACGCAGATTGTTGCCAAGGGTAACCATGATAACATGCTGCCATACCGCTATTTTTGCTATTTGTGACCGAGAGGGTACGAGAGAGTTCGGTCAGCGCAACGGACGACATGGCCCGAATGGCAGCCGCCAGCGAAACAGACTGTTAAAGGTGGCTCTCCACTGATTGGGCCGCCCCAATATCTGCTTTTGCAGGCGGGTCTCCTCTTTGAGCATCGCCTCATCGCTGCGGGCCCAGGCCTGGCTGTAGAGCAACTTGATCCCCGCCAGTGCATCCGGCGACTTGGTGATAAGAGTGCGGGCAAACTCCCGCGCCTCCACCAGCGGATCGGTGCAAACCCGGCTCACCATCCCGAGGGATTTGGCCTCGACGGCATCCAGTTCCCGCCCGCTCATGGCCAGCTCCATGGCGGTATCCAGCCCCATCAGGTTGCGCATGGTGACGCTGCCGCTCATGTCGGGGATGATGCCCCACTTGATCTCCATCACCGAGAAGCGGCAATCGGGGGTGCTGAAGCGAAAATCGGCCCCTAGCGCAATCTGCAAACCACCGCCAAAGCAGACTCCCTGGGTCACCGCAATCACCGGCACCGGCAGCTGATGCCAGCCATAGGCGACCCGCTGGGCCAGATTGGTCGCTTCATCCGCTTCACGCTTGAGGATATCGAGCGCCGCGACAGGCTGTCTCAGCATCGATTTCACATCCAGCCCGGCGCAGAAGGCACGCCCCTCGCCATGCAGGATCACCGCCCGCAGCCCCTTGTGCCGGGCGAGCTGCGTCAGCGTCTCGTCGATAGCACTGAACATGGCGCGGTCCAGCGCATTGAGTTTATCCCCCCGCGTCAGCATCACTTCGGCAATCCCGTCGTGGATCTCGCACTTGATCCTTGGTTTTTCCATTTCCCTTGTCCTCTCCTTGATCCCTGAAACTGACCCACTGGTCATACCACCACGTTATCAGAGTGTGAACAGGCGGTACAGCTGAGACTAAAGTCGGCTGGTCGCCTCCCCCTCCCTTTGTCACACTGGGAGCTGCATGAGTGCCGCAAGCCAGCAGAGGACGCTGTCATGTCAACCCTGTTCAATTTTGCCAGACCACCGTTCGACCGACTGGATGAGGAGGCGCGCGAGCGGCTCTCTCGTCACCTCTCACTCTGCTATTTTCGCTCTGGCGATATGCTGCTCAAGGAGGGGGACGAGCCTCCCGGCCTCTATCTCATCATCAAGGGGGCGGTGGAAGAGTCAGCCCCTCACCACCAGTTTGGTGATTACGGGGTTGATGACCTGTTCGATGTACGCGCCCAGTTTGATGGTCGCTGCCGCCACCGTTTCACCGCGCTGGAAGATAGCTTGTGCCAGCTCATCCCTCGCCACACCTTTCTGTCGCTCTGTGAGCAGGATCCGCAGTTTGCCAGCTACTTCACCGCCAATCTGGCCGAGCGTCAGCGCCAGCAAGAGCAACGCGAACAACTGGGTCAGAAGAATCTGGCGGAATTTATCCTGACCCGCATCGAACCCGGCCACCTGCAAGCACCGCTTATCGTCGACAGCAAGCTGTCACTGCTGGCGGCCACCGAAGCCATGGTGAGCAAGGGGACCGATTGCCTGCTCTACCCCGCCCACGATGGCTCCCTCACGCTGGCAACCCGCAAGACTTTGCTCCACGCCCTGACCCTCAAGGGATTGCCGCTGACGGCCCCCCTCTCGGTGCTGACCCCAACGCCGCTCATCGGTCTACCAGTGGAGAGCTATCTGTTTGATGCCCTGCTGCTGATGACCCGCCATCGCATCAAGCGACTGGTGGTGTGGCGTGGCAACGAGGTGGCGGGGATCCTGCAACTGACCCAGGTGCTGGGGCTCTTCTCTACCCACTCCCATGTGCTGACGTTGCGCATTGCCCGCGCCGACAGCCTGCCCGCACTGGAGGCGGTCGCCCGCGAGCAGCAACAATTGACCCGCTCGCTGTTTGCCCAAGGGATCCACACCGCCTTTTTGATGAAGCTGATCGCCACCATCAACGAACAGCTGATCGCCAAAGCCTTTGCGCTGGTGATCCCCCCCGAGGTGCAGAATAACGTCTGCCTGTTGATGCTGGGCTCGGAGGGGCGCGGCGAGCAGATCCTCAAAACCGATCAGGACAACGCCCTGATCCTGCCAGAGGGGCTGACATGGCCCACCCAGGCAGCCGATCTCGCCGAATTCAGCGCCCTGCTGGAGCGCCTCGGCTACCCGCTGTGCCCCGGGCAGGTAATGGTGAACAATCCGGCCTGGGTAAAAACGGGCAGCGAGTGGCAAAGCGCCATTGCCAGCGCCTGCACCACGGCAAAAGAGGATGAGCTGCTCTGGCTCGCCACCCTGGCCGATGCTCATCCCATCGCAGGGGATCGTCAACTCCATCTACCTGTTGCCAGAGCGCTGCGCGAGCAGCTGGCCGACAGACGGGATCTGCTGGCGGAGATGGTGCGACCGGCAGTGGCCTTTCATGCCCCCCTCACCCTGTTTGGCCGGCTGGAACAGCCACCGGAAGGGCTGGATCTGAAGCGGGGCGGCCTGTTCCCGCTGGTGCACGGTATCCGCATGTTGGCCCTTGAGGCAGGCATTCTGGAGACTTCAACCCTGGGGCGTATCGACGCACTGGTGGCCGCCGATCGGCTCAGTGCCGACTATGGCAGCAATCTGGCAGAGGCGTTCCGGCTCTTTATCCGGCTGAGGCTGCGCAGCCAGCTCAAGGGGGGCAATAGTCGGGTACAGACACAGGATCTCAGCCACAGCGAGCGGGATCTGCTTCGCCAGGCGCTACATCAGGTGAAGAAGTTCCAGCAGTGGCTCACCTTGCACTTTCGTCTGAGACAATAGCCATGTTGAGCAGCGTTCGACGCTACTGGTATGGCCGCACGTTCCGAACGGGCGAGTTCGCGCCGCTCTTTGCCACCCCACCCGAAGATGAACGGATCGCCCTCGATTTCGAGACCACCAGTCTCGATCCCGAGCAGGCCGAGATCGTCTCCATCGGGGCGGTGCGCATTCAGGGCAACCGGCTGCTGACCGGCGAGGCTCTCGCCATCAAGGTGCAGCCACCGGCCAGCCTGACCGGCCAATCGGTGGTGATCCACGGTCTGCGCCATCAGGATCTGCAACAGGGGATGACGCTGGAAGCCGCGCTGCGCCTGCTGCTCGACTTTATCGGCCCCCGTGAACTGGTGGGCTATCACATCGCCTACGACCTGCGCATTCTCAATCTCGCCTGCCAGAAATTGTGGGGATTGACCCTGCCCCAGCGAGGGATCGAGGTGAGCCAGCTCTATCACGACCACCTCTATCGCCGCTATCCCGATGCGGCCATTGACCTGCATTTAAGTTCCATATGCAGCCACCTTGAACTCCCATCCCTGCCCGCCCACGACGCCCTTGCCGATGCCACCACGGCCGCGCTCATCTACCTGCGCCTGACCTGTGGCTCGCCGCTCACTTATCCCAAAGTCTAATTGTCGAGAAATAACATTTAATTCACATTTTGCTTACATGAGCAGATTGCCTGCTCGTCGGGGTTACCCCATCCACCGCTGACACTCATGTCATGGAGAACTGCAATGGAACAGCAAAGCTATCTGAGGATCCAGCAAGATCCCAACTTCCAGGAGCTGGTCGCCAAGCGCCAGCGTTTTGCCTGGGCCCTCTCGGCTCTGATGCTGGGACTCTACCTGGCGTTTATTCTGCTCATCGCCTTTGCCCCCGGTTGGCTGGGCACCCCGCTCAGCGACAGCACCACCGTCACCCGTGGCATTCCGGTCGGGGTAGGACTCATCCTCTCCTCCTTCGTATTGACCGGCATCTATGTGTTTCGGGCCAACGGCGAGTTTGATGAACTGAACCAGAAGATCCTCAAAGGGGTGCAATCATGAAAGGCAAGTTGCTGCTGTTGACCTCACTGGCCTCCTCTCCCCTGCTGGCGGCCGATGCAATCTCTGGCGCCGTGGAGCGTCAGCCCCTTAATGTCGCCGCCATCGTGATGTTTCTGGTGTTTGTGGCCGCTACCCTGTTCATCACCTACTGGGCCTCCAAGCGCAACCGCTCGGCTTCCGACTACTATGCGGCCGGTGGCCGTATCACCGGCTTCCAGAACGGTCTGGCCATCGCCGGTGACTATATGTCCGCCGCCTCCTTCCTCGGGATCTCCGCGCTGGTCTACACCTCCGGCTATGACGGCCTCATCTACTCCATCGGCTTTCTGGTGGGCTGGCCCATCATTCTGTTCCTGATCGCCGAACGGCTGCGCAATCTCGGCAAATACACCTTCGCCGATGTCGCCTCATATCGTCTCAAACAAACTGAAGTGCGCACCCTCTCCGCCTGCGGTTCGCTGGTGGTAGTCGCCCTCTACCTGATCGCCCAGATGGTCGGTGCCGGCAAACTGATCGAGCTGCTGTTTGGCCTGCAATACCATGTGGCCGTGGTGCTGGTTGGTATCCTGATGGTGCTCTACGTGCTGTTTGGCGGCATGCTGGCCACCACCTGGGTGCAGATCATCAAGGCAGTGATGCTGCTCTCCGGTGCTAGCTTCATGGCCATCATGGTCATGAAATCGGTCAACTTCGACATCGGCGCCCTGTTTAGTGAAGCGGTCAAAGTGCACGAGAAAGGCTCCGCCATCATGAGCCCGGGCGGGCTGGTCTCCGACCCCATCTCCGCCATCTCGCTCGGTCTGGCATTGATGTTCGGTACCGCCGGCCTGCCCCATATCCTGATGCGCTTCTTCACCGTGAGCGATGCCAAAGAGGCGCGTAAATCGGTGTTCTACGCCACTGGCTTTATCGGTTACTTCTACATTCTCACCTTCATCATCGGTTTTGGCGCCATCCTGCTGGTAAGCACCAATCCGGCCTTCAAGGATGCCACCGGCGCCCTGCTGGGCGGCACCAACATGGCAGCCGTCCACCTGGCTGATGCAGTGGGTGGAAGTCTGTTCCTCGGCTTCATCTCTGCCGTGGCATTTGCCACTATTTTGGCGGTAGTTGCCGGATTGACCCTGGCCGGTGCCTCTGCGGTCTCCCATGACCTCTATGCCAGCGTGTTGAAGAAGGGCAAGGCCAACGAGACCGATGAACTGCGCGTCTCCAAGATGACGACTCTGGTGCTGGGTGTGGTTGCCATTGGTCTGGGGATCCTGTTCGAGAAGCAGAACATCGCCTTCATGGTCGGTCTGGCCTTCTCCATCGCCGCCAGCTGCAACTTCCCGGTGCTTTTCCTCTCCATGTTCTGGTCACGCCTGACCACCCGTGGCGCCGTCTACGGTGGCTGGCTGGGACTGGCGAGCGCAGTGACCCTGATGATCCTGGGTCCGACCGTGTGGGTGAAAGTGCTGGGCCATGCCCAGGCCATCTTCCCCTACGAATACCCTGCCCTCTTCTCCATGGGGTTGGCCTTCATCGGGATCTGGTTCTTCTCCATCACCGACAGTTCCCAGAACGCCGCCGACGAGCATGCCAAGTTCCTGCCGCAGTTCGTTCGCTCCCAAACCGGGCTGGGGGCCTCTGGCGCAACTTCCCACTAACAGATCAAGTTCATCCTTCCAAGCCGGCTTCAAGCCGGCTTTTTTTATTGCCCATCAATCGGCTGCACGCCCCGCTTGCCCCGATCAAGATCACACTTCTCGCTAAAACTTTCGGGGGATCTGTGCCATAATGCGCGCCATTTGACAGACCAATCGGGACACATACCTTGTTAAGCAGCAACAACATCACCATGCAGTTCGGCGCCAAGCCGCTGTTTGAGAACATCAACGTCAAGTTTGGCGGCGGCAACCGCTATGGCCTTATCGGCGCCAACGGCTGTGGCAAGTCCACCTTTATGAAGATCCTCGGTGGTGATCTGGAGCCCACTGGCGGTAATGTGAGCCTGGACGTCAACGAGCGCATCGGTAAGCTGCGTCAGGATCAGTTCGCCTACGAAGATATGCGCGTACTGGACGTGGTCATGATGGGTCACACCGAGCTGTGGGCGGCCATCGCCGAGCGCGATGCCATCTACGCCAACCTCGAAGCCACCGACGAAGACTATATGAAGGCCGCCGAGCTGGAAGGTCTGGTTGCCGAGTATGACGGCTACACCGCCGAAGCGCGCGCAGGCGAGCTGCTGCTGGGTGTCGGCATTCCCCTTGAGCAGCACAACGGCCCAATGAGCGAAGTGGCCCCAGGCTGGAAACTGCGGGTGCTGCTGGCACAGGCCCTCTTCTCCAACCCTGACATCCTGCTGCTGGACGAACCGACCAACAACCTGGATATCAACACCATTCGCTGGCTGGAGCAGGTGCTCAACGAACGTGAAAGCACCATGATCATCATCTCTCACGACCGTCACTTCCTGAACTCCGTCTGTACCCACATGGCGGATCTGGACTACGGCGAGCTGCGCGTCTACCCGGGCAACTACGACGACTACATGCTGGCCGCCACCCAGGCGCGCGAGCGTCTGCTGGCCGACAACGCCAAGAAGAAGGCCCAGATCGCCGATCTGCAATCCTTCGTCTCCCGTTTCAGCGCCAACGCCTCCAAGTCCCGTCAGGCGACCTCCCGTCTCAAGCAGATCGACAAGATCAAGATTGAGGACGTCAAGGTCTCCAGCCGCCAGAACCCCTTCATCCGCTTCGAGCAGGACAAAAAGCTCTATCGCAACATCCTGGAAGTGGAAGGTGTATCCAAGGGTTATGGCGACGGTCCCCTGTTCAAGGGCCTCAACATGATGATGGAAGTGGGCGAGAAGGTCGCCATTCTGGGTACCAACGGTATCGGTAAATCCACTCTGATCAAGACCCTTGTCGGCGCACTGGCTCCGGATACCGGCAGCATCAAGTGGTCCGAGAACGCCCAGATCGGTTACTACGCTCAGGATCACGCCGAAGATTTCGACACCGATCTCAACGTGTTCGACTGGATGGCCCAGTGGAAACAGGAGAACGAAGACGAGCAGGCTGTACGCTCCGTACTGGGCCGTCTACTTTTCTCCCAGGACGACATCAAGAAGCCGGTCAAGGTGCTCTCCGGTGGTGAACAGGGCCGCATGCTGTTCGGCAAGCTGATGATGCAACGCCCCAACATCCTGATCATGGATGAGCCGACCAACCACCTGGACATGGAATCCATCGAATCCTTGAACATGGCACTGGAGCTCTACCAGGGGACCCTGATCTTCGTCTCCCACGATCGCGAGTTCGTCTCCTCCCTGGCGACCCGCATCCTGGAGCTGACTGAAGATGGTATCCGCGACTTCGGCGGCACCTACGAGGATTACCTGCGCACCCAGGGCGTGGTATAACCCCGCAAGTGCGCAATGCAAAACCGGCACTCATGTGCCGGTTTTTTTATATCCCGTATTTAGACGACTGAGATGGCGTATAGCAGTGGTGTGACTACACGCCACAGAGCAGAGAGCAGAGAGCAGAGAGCAGAGCTTGAATATCCCCCCTCTTGCCCACAGATAAAAAAACGGCTCCATCAAGGAGCCGTTTTCACTGAATTGAACTGACGATTACTCGACGGTCGCTTCCACGCTGGTGAAGTACTCGATCTTGGCCGCTTTACGCAACTCGTCGATCAGAGATTTGTAATCCACCTGGGCTTTGCCCTGACCCAGCTGAGCTTGCAGCATGGCGGCCATACCGGATGCGGCGGCAGGGACGTTGACCTTGTCCAGCGCAACCACAACGCGGTCACCATTGGTCTCGGCAACCAGAGCCACGCTCGGCTTGCCGTCGATCGGATGGGGCAGCGTGAACGCCTGGGCAATCAGGTTCTGATCCAGCTCGCGATCGAAGCGGGCAACCCCTTTGTGGGTCTCCACTTTCAGACCGAGTGCAGTCAGATCGGCTGTGATGCTCTCACCGACCTTCAGCTTGTCCAGCAGGCCCTGGGCCTTGCCACGGGCCACTTCGCTAGCCTTGTCATGCTTGATGGCGGCAATCACCTGCTCTTTCACCTCGGCCAGCGGCTTGACCGCTTTGGGCTTGTGACCCGTGATGTGCAGCACCAGCGCCTTGCCGTCAGCCAGCTCGATCACGTCGGAGTTAGTGTTGTCATCGCGCAGCTGTTCGGAGAACGCAACAGAGAGCACCTTGGGATCGTTCAGCGGAGCCGGAGCAGTCGCCTGGGTGAAGAAATCGGAAGATTGAACCTTCATCCCCATGGCATCAGCGGTCAGATCCAGCGAGTCCGGGTTTTCGAAGCTGTTGTCAGCCATCTTCTGCTGCTCGGCGAAGAATTTCTCCTTGGCCTTGTCAGCTTGCAGACGAGTGATGGTCTCTTCTTTCACATCGGCAAACGGCTTGGTCTGGGCTGCTTCAACCCCCAGCAGCTTGATGATGTGGAAACCGAACGGGCTCTTCACCACGCCGGAGAGATCGCCAGCCTTGTTCAGGGCGAACGCGGCTTTCTCGAAGGCCGGATCCATCACCCCTTTCTCGAACCAGTCCAGCTCGCCGCCTTTTTTGGCAGAGAAGGTATCGGAAGAGTCAGCCTTGGCCAGCGCGGCGAAATCATCGCCCGCCTTGGCTTTGGCCAGCACGGCTTCTGCTTTCTGCTCGGCCGCTTTCTCATCCTTGCCAAACGGGATAAGGATGTGAGCCACGTGGCGACGCTCGGCACGCTGGAACAGATCCTGGTGCTGATCGTAGTAATCCTGGGCATCCTGCTCGGTGACCTTGATATCCTTGGCGAGGTTGGCAGCGTCCAGCAGCAGATAGTCGACCTTGACCTGCTCGTCGTTCATGAAACGGGCGCCATTGGTCTTGTAGTACTGCTCCAGCTCGTTGTCGGAGACCTGAACGTCAGCCATGTAGTTGGCAGCAGCCAGACGCACCAGACGCAGATCGCGAGTCTGGTTGTAGAGCTTGTCGAGCTGCTCCGCTTCACCCTTGAGGGAGAATTCGGTGCCCAGCAGGGCGCTCATCAACTGTTGACGCACCATGTCCTGACGCAGGGAGTCACGGAACATTTCGGGAGTCATGCCGGCACGACGGATCAGTTGCAGGTAACGGTCATTGTTGAACTTGCCGTTCTCGGCAAACTCCGGCATCGCTACGATGGCTTGCTTGATCTGCTCGTCACTGATGCGCAGACCCAGTTCACGGGCCTTGCTGTCCAGCAGAGCCTGGTCGATCAGCCGATCCAGCACACCGCGGCGGAACTGTTTCATGTAATCGGGGTTCGCGGCCAGCTGGCTGAATGCCTCTCCCATCTGGGATTCCATGCGGGCGCGCTCGTTACGGTAGGCATTTTCCAGTGCCGCAGCACTGATCTCGGTGCCATTGACGGTGGCGGGGGCGGTACGGGCCGGGCCGTTCAGGTAACTACCTACACCAGCCAAGGCAAAGGAGAGGATGATCAGGCCCAAGATAACCTTGGCTACCTTGCCCTGCGCCCCTTCGCGTAGTTTATCCAACATCATGTTTGTACTTATGCTCCCGAACTCGATGGGCGTAAACAATAAAAAGGCGCACCGATTGCGATGCGCCTTGGTCAATCAGTATGAGAGAAGACTCTCTAACTTGTCTGGTCTGCGACCAAGGACGGTAGCCGACGGATATCAGCGACCGACTTAGTTAACAGCGTCTTTCAGGGCCTTACCGGCTTTGAAGGCAGGAACTTTACCAGCAGCGATTTCGATGGTCGCGCCAGTCTGCGGGTTACGGCCTGAACGGGCAGCACGCTCGCGTACAGCGAAAGTACCGAAACCAACCAGAGCAACCTGGTCACCCTCTTTCAGCGCTTCACCAACAGCATCAATGAAGGCATCCAACGCACGGCCAGCGGCAGCTTTGGAGATATCGGCACCGTCTGCAATCTTGTCAATCAGTTGAGATTTATTCACTCTTATATTCCCCTTTTATCAAACACCGCTGCGGCGCTGATTTCCCTGGCCACAACAAGTGGAGGTTTTATAGCAAGCCTCCTGATCAGTTGCAAGTGACAATCTGGCGCAAACCCGCGCCACACAACGCATTGCGACTCATCACGAGTACCCGATCGGTGGTCAAGGCTACTTCCGTTATCGGGCGCATGCAAGCCTTAACCACCCGCCGAATGCGCCAAATTTGCGGCGCATCAACATTTACACGACAGAAACGCGCTCAAACCCCTGTGGATTGTCCTGCAACGCCAATTCCAGCACCTCGTCAATCCAGCGAACCGGATAAATTTCAAGGTCTTGTTTGACGTTTGCCGGGATCTCCTCAAGGTCACGCTCGTTCTCTTTCGGAATAAGCACTCGCTTGATGCCGCCACGGTGGGCTGCCAGCAACTTCTCCTTGAGACCACCGATGGGCAGCACTTCGCCGCGCAAGGTGATCTCCCCTGTCATCGCCACATCAGCACGAACCGGATTACCGGTCAAGCTGGAGACCAGGGCGGTACACATGGCGATACCGGCGCTCGGACCATCTTTCGGGGTTGCCCCTTCCGGTACGTGCACGTGGATATCGCGCTTCTCGTAGAAGTCGGCGTTGATGCGCAGCTTCTCGGCACGGGCCCGTACGACCGTCATAGCCGCCTGGATGGACTCCTGCATCACGTCACCAAGGGAACCGGTATAAGTGAGCTTGCCCTTGCCCGGCATGTTGGTGGTCTCGATGGTGAGCAGATCGCCCCCTACTTCGGTCCACGCCAGACCACACACCTGACCCACCTGGTTCTGGTCGGTGGCCTTGCCGTAATCGAAACGCTGCACCCCGAGGAACTCCTTGAGGTTCTCCTGATTGACCTGAACATGCTTGATGCTCTTGTCCAGCAGGATGCGCTTGACCGCCTTGCGACAAATCTTGGAGATCTCGCGCTCCAGACTCCGCACCCCCGCCTCGCGGGTGTAGTAGCGGATCACTCCGACCAGGGCAGAATCTTCGATGGTGATCTCGGAGGCTTTCAGGCCGTTGCGCTGGATCTGCTTGGCAACCAGATGCTGCTTGGCAATGTTGAGCTTCTCATCTTCGGTGTAACCGGAGAGACGGATCACTTCCATACGGTCCAGCAACGGACCCGGGATGTTCATGGAGTTGGAAGTGGCCACGAACATGACGTCCGACAGGTCGTAATCCACTTCCAGATAGTGATCGTTGAAGCTGTTGTTCTGTTCCGGATCCAGCACTTCCAGCAAGGCGGATGCGGGATCGCCACGCATGTCCGAGCTCATCTTGTCGATCTCGTCGAGCAGGAACAGCGGGTTCTTCACGCCGACTTTCGCCATCTTCTGGATAAGCTTGCCGGGCATGGAACCAATATAGGTACGGCGGTGACCGCGGATCTCCGCTTCGTCACGCACCCCACCGAGGGCCATCCGCACATATTTGCGGCCTGTCGCCTTGGCGATGGATTGGCCCAGCGAGGTCTTGCCCACACCGGGAGGCCCAACCAGACAGAGGATGGGGCCCTTGAGCTTGTTCACCCGTGCCTGTACCGCCAGATATTCGAGGATGCGATCCTTGACCTTCTCGAGGCCATAGTGATCGGCATCCAGCACCTCTTGCGCCTTGCCAAGATCTTTCTTGACCTTGGATCGCGCCTTCCACGGCACCTGTACCATCCAGTCCACATAGCTGCGAACCACGGTAGCCTCGGCGGACATGGGAGACATCATCTTCAGCTTGGCAAGCTCGGCCTGGGCCTTTTCACGGGCATCTTCCGGCATGCCAGCCTCTTCAATCTTACGATTGAGGGCTTCAAACTCATCCGGGCTATCTTCCAGCTCACCCAGCTCTTTCTGGATGGCCTTCATCTGCTCGTTGAGGTAATACTCGCGCTGGCTCTTTTCCATCTGCTTCTTGACGCGAGTACGGATGCGCTTCTCGACCTGCAGCAGGTCAATTTCCGACTCCATCATCGCCATCAGGAATTCGATGCGCTCGGAGACCGAGACGATCTCCAGCACCTTCTGCTTGTCTTCCAGCTTGAGCGGCATGTGGGCCGCCATGGTGTCAGCCAGACGCGCAGCATCGTCGATCGCCGAGATCGAGGTCAGTACCTCGGGCGGGATCTTCTTGTTGAGCTTGATATAGCCTTCAAACTGGCCGATGGCGGAGCGAACCAGTACTTCCTGATCCTTCTCCTCAATGGCTTGGGAGGGGATGTACTGGGCCTCGCAGACAAAGAAATCCTTGTCGTCGATCATCCGCTCCAGGCGGGCACGCTGTCCCCCCTCTACCAGCACCTTGACGGTGCCGTCCGGCAGCTTGAGCATCTGCAGAATATTGGCCACTGTCCCGACGGTGAAGATCTCCTCCACCGTTGGCTCATCGGTTGACGCATCCTTCTGGGCCACCAGCAGAACTTTCTTGTCCTGCTCCATGGCCGCTTCCAGACAGCGAATGGATTTTTCCCGCCCCACAAAGAGTGGAATGACCATGTGGGGATAAACCACCACGTCACGAAGAGGCAGGACGGGAATCTCGATGCGTTCTGAACGCTCTAGGTTCATATATGTCCTCTCGGCTTGTTATACCGTTGGCAAAGCGCTTGGCTGAGTATATGGGGGCGCTGAGATGAGATTCAATCGCCGAAACCGTAAAAAGCATGAAAGGGGCAAAAAGCCCCTTCCATTTGATTAAAAATCAGACATTTACTCTGATGCAGCAGCCTGGGTTTCGGGATTTTCGTAGATCATCAAGGGCGCAGAGTCCCCTTTGATCACGGTCTCGTCGATCACCACCTTGCTGACCCCTTCCAGAGAAGGCAGGTCATACATGGTATCCAGCAGCACGGCTTCCACGATGGAACGCAGACCACGAGCACCGGTTTTACGCTCCATCGCCTTGCGGGCAATGGCGTTGAGTGCGTCGTCACGGAACTCCAGTTCAACCCCTTCCAGATCGAACAACGCAGCGTACTGTTTGGTCAGCGCGTTTTTCGGCTCTTTCAGGATCTGGATAAGGGCAGACTCGTCCAGCTCGGTCAGGGTCGCGACCACCGGCAAACGGCCGATGAACTCGGGGATCAGACCATATTTGATCAGATCTTCCGGCTCCACCTTGGCGAAGGTCTCGCTCAGGGTGGCCTTGGCATCCTTGGATTTCACCTCGGCGCCAAAACCGATACCGGTTCCCTTCACGGAACGCTGCTCGATCACCTTGTCCAGACCGGCAAAGGCACCGCCACAGATAAAGAGGATCTTGGAGGTATCAACCTGCAAGAACTCCTGCTGCGGATGCTTGCGACCACCTTGCGGCGGCACGGAAGCGATGGTCCCTTCGATCAGCTTGAGCAGTGCCTGCTGTACCCCTTCCCCGGAGACATCGCGGGTGATGGAGGGGTTGTCCGACTTGCGGGAGATCTTGTCGATCTCGTCGATGTAGACGATGCCACGCTGGGCTTTCTCTACGTCGTAGTCGCACTTTTGCAGCAGCTTCTGGATGATGTTCTCCACATCCTCGCCCACATAACCGGCTTCGGTCAGGGTGGTCGCATCGGCCATGGTGAACGGCACATCCAGCAGACGAGCCAGAGTCTCGGCCAGCAGGGTTTTACCGCTACCGGTCGGGCCAATCAGCAGAATGTTGGATTTGCCGAGCTCCACACCACTGTTTTCGCCGCTGTTGCGCAGACGCTTGTAGTGGTTGTAGACGGCTACAGCCAACACCTTCTTGGCGTACTCTTGCCCGATCACATAGTCATCGAGATGAGCGCGGATCTGATGAGGGGTCGGCAGCTCGTTACCATCGCGCTTGGGCGAGATCTCGCGGATCTCTTCGCGGATGATGTCGTTGCACAGCTCGACGCACTCATCACATATGTAGACGGAAGGGCCAGCGATCAGCTTGCGCACTTCATGCTGGCTTTTGCCGCAAAAAGAGCAGTAGAGCAGCTTATCACCCTCACCCTTGCGTTTCTCTGTCATTCAGCAACCTCGTTTTATCAATAGAGGATGGATCGGCCTGTTGAGTTTACAACAGACCGGGACACCCTGCTCAGCTACGCTGGCTCAGGACACCGTCTACCAGACCATAGGCCACGGCCTGCTCGGCGGACATGAAGTTGTCACGATCGGTGTCACGCTCGATGGTAGCCATGTCTTGACCGGTGTGGAACGCCAGGCGCTCGTTCAGGGTATTTTTGATCTTCAGGATCTCCTGGGCGTGGATCTGGATATCAGATGCCTGACCCTGGAAGCCACCCAGCGGCTGGTGGATCATCACGCGGGCGTTAGGCAGGCAGAAACGCTTGCCCTTGGCGCCACCGGCCAGCAGGAAGGCACCCATGGAGCAGGCCTGCCCCATGCAGACGGTGCTGACATCCGGCTTGATGAACTGCATGGTGTCGTAGATGGACATGCCCGCAGTCACCGAACCACCCGGCGAGTTGATGTAGATATAGATGTCCTTGTCCGGATTCTCGGATTCGAGGAACAGCAGCTGAGCCACCACCAGATTGGCCATGTGATCTTCAACCTGACCAGTCAGGAAGATCACCCGCTCTTTCAGCAGACGGGAGTAAATATCGTAGGAACGTTCACCCTTGGCAGTCTGTTCGACCACGATGGGGACCAGCGCATTGCTGGGAGAATCGGTCATATCGTTATAGTTCTTGTACATAAGGCATTGTCCCTAAAATAAAATGGCCCGAGTGGAGATCACACGAGCCATTATACTTAACAGTCTTGACCTTAAGTCAAATGTTCTTAGGCAGCGGCGCCAGACTTGTTGATCACTTCGTCAAAGGCAACTTCTTTTTCGGTCACTTGCGCTTTGGACAGGATCAGGTCGATGGCTTGATCTTCTACTGCCAGGTTACGAACGCCGTTCAGCATCTGTTCGTTCTTCTGGTAGTACTCGATCACTTCCTTCGGATCTTCGTAGGCAGTCGCCATGGACTCGATGATGCTGTTTACACGGGCATCGTCAGCCTTGATCTCGTTGGTGCGGATCACGTCACCCAGCAGCAGGCCTACGCGTACACGACGCTCGGCTTGAGCTTGGAACAGTTCAGCCGGCAGCTCGGGAGCGTTGCCGCCCTGGAAGCCACCGAAGCGCTGCAGAGCCTGCTGACGCAGTGCGTCGATCTCTTGAGCAACAGCTGCTTTCGGCAGGTCGATTTGGTTGGCTTCAACCAGACCGTTCAGAACCTGCTCTTTCACGCTGTTTTTCAGGGCTTGAGCCAGTTCGCGCTCCATGTTCTTGCGCACTTCGGCTTTCAGCTCTTCAACAGAACCGCTTTCGATACCGAAACGCTTCACGAACTCTTCGGTCAGCTCAGGCAGGATCTGCTCTTCAACCTTGATCAGCTTGGAAGCGAACTTGGCTTCTTTGCCTTTCAGGTTTTCAGCGTGGTAGTCAGCCGGGAAGGTCACTTCGATGGTGAACTCGTCGCCCGCTTTCTTGCCCAGGATGGCGTCTTCGAAGCCCGGGATCATGCGGCCAGCGCCCAGCACCAGGTTGAAGCCTTCAGCTTTGCCGCCGTCGAACTCTTCACCGGCGATGGAACCGACGAAGTCCATGGTCACACGCATACCATTGGCAGCGGCAACATCGGCATCAGCCCAGGTAGCGTGCTGCTTGCGCAGGGTGTCGATCATGTTGGCCAGATCTTCATCCTTCACGGTCGCAACCGGCTTCTCGACCTTGATGGTCTCGAGACCTGCAACTTCGAACTCCGGATACACTTCAAAAGTGGCGGTGAACTCGAAATCCTGACCTTCTTTGATCTCTTTCGGGTCCATGGTCGGGGCACCGGCCGGGCTCAGTTTGTTTTCGATGATGGCTTTGATGAAGTTGCTCTGCATCATTTCATCAGCAACGCGGGCGTGAGCCATGGCGCCGAACATCTTCTTGATGATGGCAACCGGAGCCTTGCCAGGACGGAAACCGTCGATGCGACGAGTTTTGGCCAGGCCATTCAATTCTTTACGCACAGCGGCGTCTACGGTAGCGGCCGGTACAGTGATGGTAAGACGGCGTTCCAGACCCTGGGTTGTCTCTACAGAAACTTGCATTCTTCTACCTCGTTCAACTCAGCACTGTGTGCTGACCCTTTATTGCCCCTGGGCAAAGCCCGGAGTCTTCCTGTTTATAAAGACAACGATATGTCTTTGTGATGAGAAAATATGACGCGGCATTATAGCGGCGCACTTTGGTCGAGTCGAGCCACACATCCCCCACATTGAGCGGCGTGCAAGCACAATTCGTGCAAAACTGCCCTTTATATGGGGAGATAGGTGCCAGACTTCAACTATACGATGGCAATAATTTTGCGTTTGCTCACCTTTTTTCATCTGAACGCCGCTTTATTACCCATCTTTCGCCGAAACACAGCCCACCGTTGCGGGCGGCGACTCAATTTGACCAGCCAAATGGCGATTGAACCAATCAACCATTGCGTCCCTACCCCTCCCTCGTTATGGTGGCAACCAAATTGATGATCTGGAGTCACTCACATGGCCTTTTTCCGCTTCTTGTTCAATCTGCTCTGGTTTGTACTGGGAGGTGTCTTTATGGGCCTGGCCTGGTGGCTGGCCGGTCTTGTCTGCTTTATCTCGCTGGTCGGCATCCCCTGGGGACGTGCCTGCTTCGTGATCGGCACCTTTACCTTCTTCCCGTTTGGCAAGCAGGCGGTCAATCGCAAGACCATGACTGGCCAGAGCGATATCGGCACCGGCACTCTGGGGCTGATTGGCAACATCCTCTGGTTCGTGCTGATCGGTGTCTGGCTGGCCATAGGCCACATCGCTTCCGCACTGGCCTGCTTCGTGACCATTATCGGTATTCCGTTCGGTATCCAGCACCTCAAGCTGGCGCTGATCAGCCTAGCGCCCATTGGCCAGATGATTGTGACCAATCAGGAGGCTGAATCGGGCCGCTATATCCGCTAACTGCGGGAAATGCGCGGGCAGACGCTGCCCTGCAACGAAAAAAAGGGCAGACTAGGGTCTGCCCTTTTCTATTCTCTTTTGTTGAGGCCATCATGTTACCCAGCCACTTTTTCGCCAATCTCGCCCGCATGAAACTCATCTACCGCTGGCCCCTGATGCGCAACATCCAGCCGGAAAACATTGCCGAGCACAGCCTGCAGGTGGCCATGGTGGCCCATGCCCTAGGCATCATCAAAAATCGACTGTTTGGCGGCAGCGTGAATGCCGATCGCGCCGCCGTGATGGCCCTCTACCACGATAGCAGCGAGGTGCTGACCGGCGATCTGCCTACCCCGGTCAAATACTTCAACCCCGAAATTGCCCGCGAGTACAAGAAGATAGAACTGGCCGCCGAACAGCGTCTGCTTGGCATGCTGCCGCCAGAACTGATCGATGACTTTCGCCCCCTGCTCGATTCGGCAGCCCAGGATGACGAGCTGGCCAGACTGGTCAAGGATGCCGACACCCTCTGCGCCTATACCAAGTGTCTGGAGGAGATCAACGCGGGCAACCGGGAGTTCGAACCGGCTCGCAAACGCCTTGAGGCCATGCTGGCAGCGCGGATGAGCGAGGAGATGCGCTACTTTATCGACACCTTCGTGGCCAGCTTCTCCCTGCCACTCGATGAGCTGAACGCTCACTAAGCCAGTCTACATGACCAGAAAACAGAAGGGCCCGCCGGTTTAACACCGACGGGCCCTTCGTTATTTATGGCGCATTAGATACGGCGCATCAGTGCCCCAGCTCGCGGGACGGTACCAGACCGCTCGCCCGCCAGGCGGGATAGAGGGTAGCCACCAGGCTCATCAGGATGGCGGCGCCCGTCACGATGAGCAGATCCTGCATATGCAACTCGGTCGGCAAAAAGTCGATAAAGTAGATATCCGGATTGAGGAAGCGGTGGCCAATAAGCTTCTCGATGACACCCAGGATCTGGGTCAGCTTGCTCGAAAGCAGCCCGCCCAGCAGGGCGCCGAGCAGGGCACCGGCCACGCCGTTGACCATCCCCTGAATGACGAAGGTAAGCCGGATCTGGCCAGGGCTCGCCCCCATGGTCTTCAGGATGGCGATTTCGCTGCGCTTCTCGTTCACCGCCATCACCAGGGTGGAGACGATATTGAAGCAGGCCACGGCCACCACCATCAGCATCACCACATACATGACGGTACGCACCATCTGGATGTCCTGATAGAGGTAGCCCTGGCTGTTCATCCAGCTGCGGATATAGACGTGATGAGGGAACTGCTGCGCCGCGGCGATCGTAATATTTTGTGCATTAAGCACATCGCTCACCCGCAGGCTGAAGCCCTCCACATCGCTGCCCATGCCGGTGATCGCTTGCGCATCGGCCAGATGCATAAAGCCGAGCAGGCCGTCGAGCTGACCGCCGATCTCCAGCAGCCCGACCACGGTCAGGGCTTCGCGGCGGGGATTCTTGATCCCCGCCTGATCGCCCCCTTGCGGCAGCAGCAGGGCAACAGAATCCCCCACCTTGACCCCCAGCTTGTCGGCGATGGTCTTGCCAAGGATCACCCCACGTTCACCCGGTTGCAGCTCACGCAGACCACGGCCCGTCATGTATTTGCCGGCATCCGACAGATTGGCTTCCAGATCGGGCAGCACGGCGCGCAGTTGCACCCCCTTGAGGGCAGAGCCATGCTCCAGCAGGCCATTGAGGCGAATGACCGGCGCAGCCGCCTCAACGCCCGGCTGGGCCAGCAGATAGTCACGCAGACGTGGCCAATCCGGCAGCGGCCGCTCGACGGCGTCCAGCTCACCTTGCGGCACGACCGAGAGCACCCGATCTTTAAGCTCCCGCTCGAAACCGTTCATGGCGGAGAGGCCCAGGATCAACGCCATCACCCCGAGGGCAATACCGATCAGGGAAGAGGCAGAGATAAAGGCGATAAACCCGTTGCGACGGCGGGAGCGGCTGTAACGCAGGCCCAGAAAGAGGGGCAGCGGTTTGAACATCAGGCAACCTCCGCCATCACGCCGCTCACCAGGGTCACTCGGCGATGGAGCTTGGCCGCGAGGCTCAAGTCGTGAGTCACTACCACAAACGCAGTGCCCAGTTCACGATTCAGTTCACACAGCAGTTCGTACACCGCGGTGGCACTGGCGTGATCCAGATTGCCGGTAGGCTCATCCGCCAGCACCAGACTCGGTTCGTTGACCAGCGCCCGGGCGATCGCCACCCGCTGACGTTCGCCACCGGAGAGCTCGGAGGGACGGTGATTCAAGCGATGGGAGAGCCCCACCCGCCCCAGCATCTTGGTTGCCTTTTCGGTGGCAACCGCCACCGACTCACCGGCGATCAGCAGCGGCATGGCCGCATTTTCCAGCGCACTGAACTCGGAGAGCAGGTGGTGGAACTGGTAGACAAAGCCCAGCTCGCGGTTGCGAAAACGGGCCTGGCTACGGCTGTCCCAATGGTGGATATCCTCCCCCTTGAACAGCACGGCGCCGCTGGAGGGGTTGTCCAGCGCCCCCATCAGATGCAGCAGAGTGGTCTTGCCGGAGCCCGAGCTCCCCACCACCGCCAGCATTTCACCGGGCGCGACGCAGAGATCGATCCCCTTGAGCACCTGAGTCTCCAGCTCCCCCTCTTTATAGACATGATTGAGCGCCTGGCAGCGCAGCAGAGGTTCACGGGATACGGCTTCATTCATAACAGGGGCTCCACTTGCCTCGGTAACAACGCTGGCACCCGCAACTACGGGGGCACCAGTCACAACAGAAGATGTATTATTCACGGCATTACTCATAACGCAGCGCCTCGGCCGGTTTCACCCGCGCAGCGCGGGCCGCCGGATAGAGGGTGGCACTGAAGCTCAGCAGCACGGCGCCCAGCAAGATGGTGATGACCTGAGCCGGCTCGACAATCACCGGCAGGCCACTGCCGCCCGCCGCCATATAGAGGTTGAGCCCCACCGCATTGAGCAGAGGGTTGAGACCCAGGGAGAGCGCAAGGCCTGCCAGTCCGCCAAACAGGGCGCCAATCACCCCGCTGGAGGCGCCAAGCACCATGAAGATTTTAACGATCCCTGATTCACTCATACCCATGGTGCGCAGGATGGCCACTTCGCCCTCCTTGTCCGTCACCACCATCACCAGCGCGGAGAGGATGTTGAAGGTAGCGACGGCGATGATCAGCACTAGCATCAGCCCCATCATCCGTTTTTCCATGGCGACCGCCTGGAACAGCTCGCCCCGCTCGCGGCGCCAATCCTGCCAGACCAATCCGTCAGGCAACGGCGTCTTGATCACCTCATCGGCCGCAAACGGATCATCGAACCAGAGGCGAATGCCACCGACGGTTTCTGGCGGCAGACGCAGCAGCCGCTGGGCATCCCCCAGGGCGATCAGCGCAATCTGGTTATCCACATCGGCGCCAACCCCGAAGATACCGGAGACGGTAAAGAGGCGCTGGGCCGGTACCCGGCCAAACGGGGTGAAGCGGGTCCCTTCGGTCAGGATCAGACGAACCTGA
This sequence comes from Aeromonas sp. 55A, assembly GCF_051919665.1. Taxonomy (NCBI): domain Bacteria; kingdom Pseudomonadati; phylum Pseudomonadota; class Gammaproteobacteria; order Aeromonadales; family Aeromonadaceae; genus Aeromonas; species Aeromonas sp. 55A. The sequence goes on from NZ_JBQBEH010000008.1 coordinate 3,710,054, forward strand.
TCGCCGATGGAGACATTGAGGCGGCGTGCCACCCCCTGCCCCAGCACGATGCGGTAGTGGCCGGCCTGCAGGGTATCGAGGCGCCCCCCCAGCATCTGGCTGTGGAGGATGTCATCCTTGGGCCACTTCGCAGGGTCGATCCCCTGCACACTCACCCCGGTCAGCTGGCCGGGGCTTTGCAGCATCCCTTCGCTGTCGAGCATGGGGGCCGAGGCAACCACATGGGGTAATTTGGCCAGATCCGGCAAGCCTTGCGGGTCGGCATCAATACGGCCAGCCTGATTGGTCACCACCACATGGGGGATCACCCCGAGGATGCGCCCTTTGAGCTGCCCTTCGAAACCGTTCATCACCGAAATGACCACCATCAGAGCGGCGACCCCGATGGCAATGCCAAAGGTAGAGAACAGGGAGATAAATGAGACGAAGCGATTGCTGCGCTTCGAGCCTGCATAACGCAGGCCGATGGCCAGCGAAAGGGGCTGAAAAAGTCCGGTCTTCAAGGATATGTACGTTGCCAACAAAATAAGATACCGGATAATAAAGGGAAACCGTCCATGACAACAAGGGATAGCCTCCATGCAGGAACAGTTCTTCAGCGTCACTCATGCCACGCCGGTCAATGTGATCCCCATGCCGGCCGACTTCCACCTCCCTTCGCTGGAGGAGCTGGACGCTGAGCTGCCGGAGCCCTTTCGGATCTCTTCGGCCATTACCTCCATCGATCTGGTGACTACTCGCCTGCTGCGCAACCAGAACGAGTCGATGCACGATCTGATCGAGATCGTCAATCAGCAGTCCCGCAAGATCGACATGATCATGGGCTATGTGCTCTCCCTGCAAGACCATCCGGAGCAGCGCTTTCACACCCTGCGCTTCGGGGCAGGTCAACTCACCTACCTGCACCCCTATCATGGTCACGGGGATGCGCCGCACCTGCACCAGATCGTGCGTCTCAAGATCTTCCTGCGCGAAGAGGCCGCCGCCATCTACTGCTATGGCCAGGTCAAACAGCTCGACGGCGGTGAACATGGCACCCATGTGCAGCTCGACTATGTGCGGATCCGCGAAGATGACCGTGAACTGCTGGTTCGTGCCAGCCTCCACGTGCAATCGAAACAGCTCAAACTGCGCGCCCAAGAACGTCAGCGCTAACCAAAGCGAACGTCAGCGATAGATAACGTCAACGTTAAAAGAATCGAACCATGCCAATGATACTCCCCGCCTTGCCCGCCAAAGCGGGCCAAAAGATCACGCTCGGCCAGCTGGTCGGCAGCAGCCTCTCGCTGATTGCAGCCCGTCTCACCAGTGAAGCCAAGGGGCCGGTACTGCTTATCACCGCCGATACCCCGAGCGCCCTGCGCCTGGAGCAGGAGCTGCAGTATTTGCTGGCAGACAAACAGCTAGCCGATCAGTCCGCCCCCGTATTGCTGTTCCCCGATTGGGAGACCCTGCCCTACGACACCTTCTCTCCCCATCAGGACATCATCTCCCAAAGGCTCGAGACCCTCTACAAGCTGCCGCAGATGAGCAAGGGGGTATTGATTGTCCCCATCTCCACCCTGATGCTGCGCTGTGCCCCCCGGGTCTATCTCGACAAATACAGCCTGATGGTGAAGGCCGGTCAGCGCCTCAATCTGCAACAGCTGCGCGGCCGCCTGGCCGAGGCGGGTTACGTGGCGGTGGATCAGGTGCTGGAACATGGCGAATTTGCCGCCCGCGGCTCCCTGCTCGATCTCTTCCCCATGGGCAGTAGCAGCCCCTATCGCATCGACTTCTTCGACGATGAAGTGGACTCCATCCGCCCATTCGATCCCGAGACCCAGCGCTCCAGCGAACCGGTCAAGACGGTCAGCCTGCTGCCCGCTCGGGAATACCCCACCGACGAGGCAGCCATCGAGCTGTTTCGCGGCCAGTTCCGCGAGCAGTTCGAGCTGTCGCGGGCCGAGGGCTCCGTCTATCAGGAGGTGAGCAAGGGGCGCTGGCCCGCCGGCATCGAGTATTATCTGCCGCTCTTCTTCAACCAGACCGCCAGCCTGTTTGACTACCTGCCGGAAGAGACCCTGCTGCTCACCGTGGGGGATATCTACCCCGCCGCCCAGCGTTTCTGGAACGATATCGGCCAGCGCTATGAAGACAGACGCTGGGACAATACTCGCCCCCTGCTACCCCCGGCCCAGCTCTATCTGCCGGTGGAGCAGCTCTTTGCCTCTCTGGGCCAATATGGCGCGGTGCGGCTGCAAGAGGCCGCCACTGCGGGCGATGCTGGTCAGCACGATCTGCCTATCTCGGCGCTGCCCGACCTGCAACTCGATCACAGCAAGGAGCAACCCTTGCTGGCGCTCAACCAGTTCCTGCAAGGCTTTGCCGGGCGCACCCTGTTTGCGGTGGAATCCGAAGGGCGACGGGAGGTGCTCGGCGATCTGCTGGCGCGTATCTCGCTGCAACCTAAAGAGTTCCCCTCCCTTGACGCCTTTATGGCGAGCCCGGATCGACACGGCTTGCTGGTTGCACCGCTTGAGCGTGGCTTCCTGTGGCAGGAGGCAGGTCAGGATCCACTGGCGCTGATCACCGAGACCGAGCTGCTGGGCGGCAAGGTGCGCAGCAAGCGAGCGCGGGAGAAGAGCAAAAACTTAAGCTCCGATGCAGTGATCAGAAACCTGGGCGAGCTGACCCAGGGCCAGCCGGTGGTCCATCTGGATCACGGGGTCGGCCGCTATCTGGGGCTCGAAACCATCGACGCCGGTGGTCTGCCCACCGAGTTTTTGACTCTCGAATATGCCGGCGGCGACAAGCTGTTCGTGCCGGTCACCAGTTTGCACCTTATCAGCCGCTATACCGGTTCTGATAACCCGCCCAGCCACAAGCTCGGCGGCGAGGCCTGGAGCAAGGCACGGCGCAAGGCGGCGGAGAAGGTGCGCGACGTGGCAGCCGAGTTGCTGGATGTCTACGCTCATCGCGCCGCTCGCGCCGGTTTTGCCTTCAAGCACGACAAAGAGGCCTATCGCCAGTTTGCTGCAAGCTTCCCATTCGAGGAGACCGACGATCAGCTCAACGCCATCAATGCGGTGCTGGGGGACATGTGTCAGGCCAAGAGCATGGACCGACTGGTGTGCGGCGACGTGGGTTTTGGCAAGACCGAAGTGGCGATGCGGGCGGCGTTTGTGGCCGTACACGGCGGCAAGCAGGTTGCCGTGCTGGTGCCCACCACCCTGCTCGCCCAGCAGCACTACGACAACTTCCGCGACCGCTTCGCCAACTGGCCGGTGCGGGTCGAGGTGCTGAGCCGCTTCCGCTCCGCTAAAGAGCAGAGCGCTGTGATGAAGGAATTGGCCGAAGGCAAGGTGGATATCATCATCGGCACCCACAAGCTGCTCGGCTCCGAACTCACCTTCAAGGATCTGGGACTGCTCATCGTCGATGAGGAGCACAGATTCGGGGTGCGCCAGAAGGAGAAGATCAAGGCGCTGCGGGCCGATGTGGATATCCTCACTCTCACCGCTACCCCCATTCCGCGCACCCTCAACATGGCGATGTCGGGCATGCGGGATCTCTCCATCATCGCCACCCCGCCTGCCAAGCGACTCGCCATCAAGACCTTCGTGCGCCAGCACGAACCGGCTGTGGTGCGCGAGGCGGTGCTGCGGGAATTGAAGCGTGGTGGTCAGGTTTACTACCTGCACAACGACGTGGAGAGCATCGAGAAGTGCGCCGCCGATCTTGCCGAATTAGTGCCGGAGGCCCGCATCGGCATCGCCCACGGCCAGATGCGCGAACGTGACCTTGAGCGGATCATGTCTGACTTCTACCACCAGCGCTTCAACCTGCTGGTTTGCACCACCATTATCGAGACCGGTATCGACGTACCGAGCGCCAACACCATCATCATGGATCGGGCGGATCACCTGGGATTGGCCCAGTTGCACCAGCTGCGTGGCCGGGTTGGTCGCTCTCATCATCAGGCCTATGCCTACCTGCTCACCCCCCATCCCAAGCTGATGACCAAGGATGCGGCCAAGCGGCTGGAGGCGATCGCCTCGCTTGAAGATCTCGGCGCCGGGTTTGCGCTGGCGACCCACGATCTGGAGATCCGTGGCGCAGGCGAACTGCTCGGCGACGATCAGAGCGGCCAGATCGAATCGGTCGGCTTCACCCTCTACATGGAGATGCTGGAGCAGGCGGTCGAGGCACTGAAAAATGGCAAGGAGCCGTCGCTGGAGCAGCTGATGAGCCAGCACACCGAGGTAGAACTGCGCCTGCCTGCGCTGCTGCCGGATGACTATATTCCGGACGTCAACATGCGCCTCTCCATGTACAAGCGGATCGCAAGTGCGGCGGACGAGCAAGAGCTGCAGGAGCTCAAAGTGGAGCTGATCGACCGCTTTGGTCTCTTGCCGGAGGCGACCAAAACCCTGCTGGAGCTGGCCGCCTTCCGCCAGCGTGCCACCGCCCTTGGCATTCGCCGGGTGGAGATGAGCGAGCGCGGCGGCTATCTCGACTTCACGCAAGAGACCAAGGTCAATCCGGCCTATCTGGTCAAGCTGCTCTCCAGCCAGCCAAGGGTCTACAAGATGGACGGGCCAACCCGGCTGCGTTTCCAGGTGCCGACCCAGGACCGCGCCATGCGCCTGAAACTGGTGGATGGATTGCTGGCTGATCTGGCCAACAACAGCCTGTGAATATCTGCAACGCTGGCGGCGAGCCAGAGAGATAATGCCAACTAAAACGGGAGCCACATTGGCTCCCGTTTTGTTTATGTTGGCTGGTGACTAGCATCTCCCCTTGTGGGAGAAGGGTCGGGGATGAGGGGGGGGCAGTGAAAACCATTCCCCTCACCCTGCCCTATCCCAGGGGGAGAGGGAATCGCGCCAGTAAATGTTGGGCTTCGCTGCGCTCAGCACCAACCTACACCTCTGACGATCAGCCCTGGTTGGCTGGATCCTCATGGGCGGAGAACTCGCGCATAAAGGCTTCGGCCCGCTCCACCATCTTGGTCGAGCCAACAAAGTAAGGGGTACGCTGGTGCAGCGCGGTGGGCTGGATATCCATGATCCGGCCAAAGCCATCGGAAGCCTTGCCGCCTGCCTGCTCCACCAGAAACGCCATCGGGTTGCACTCATAGAGCAGGCGCAGCTTGCCGTTCGGGGAATTAGTGCCGGACGGATAGATGTAGATACCGCCCTTGAGCAGGTTGCGATGGAAATCAGAGACCAGGGAGCCGATATAGCGGGAGGTGTAGGGTCTGTGGGTCGCTTCGTCGCGCTCCTGGCAATATTTGAGGTACTTCTTCACCCCGTCCGGAAACTTGATGTAGTTGCCCTCGTTGATGGAGTAGATCTTGCCCTCTTCCGGAATGCGGATGTTCTCGTGGGAGAGGCAGAAGCAGCCGATGGAGGGATCGTAGGTAAAGCCGTTGACGCCAAAACCGGTGGTGTAGACCAGCATGGTGGAGGAGCCGTAGACCACATAACCGGCGGCGACCTGACGGTTGCCCGGTTGCAGGAAGTCCTCCAGGGTCACCGGCGAACCCTGCGGGCTCAAACGGCGGTAGATGGAGAAGATGGTCCCGACCGAGACGTTGACGTCGATATTGGAGGAGCCATCGAGCGGGTCGATCAGTACCACATACTTGGAGTTTTTGGAGAGTGGCGAGTCAAAGGCCACGAAGTCCTCTTCCTCTTCCGAGGCCATGCCGCACACCTCGCCGCGCGCTTCCAGCGCCGCCTTGAAGCGTTCGTTGGCGTAGACATCCAACTTCTGCTGCACCTCGCCCTGTACGTTTTCAGCGCCCATGGAACCGATGATATCCGCCAGTCCCGCCTTGTTGATCTCCCGGTTCACCACCTTGGCAGCAAGGCGGATCGAGCTGAGCAACGAGGTCAGCTCGCCGGTCGCGGTAGGATAATCCGCCTGCTTTTTGACGATGAACTCACCCATGGTGATCATGTTTCGCATTTTTGTTCCTTTAGATCGCATCCGTTGGCATTGAAAACGTTTGCAGGCGTCAGCAAAAAAAATGCCGATCACCGGCGGCCTTGATTTGTAACCTAATGTAACGCCTGTTTTTTGTTTTTGCAGCGAATTAAGCGGCCTATTAAATAGGCTATTTCGCCTCACGTTATGGTAAAAGACGCATTTTATTCGGTTTCAATCGATAACTTTCGGACCCTTAATTCGTGGCGATAACCTGCGACAAGCCATGAGCTGACTGGCCTTGGGCCATTAAAAATGGAGTCTGATGGGCCTGCTGCTCCCTTAGCCATTGCCTCTTGAGATCCGATCGCCAATCCAGCACACTGATTTCGCTTTGGAAGCAAATAAAACTCAAGGATTATCAATGAACAAGACTCTCATTGCCGGCATGGTAGCCGGACTGTTTGCACTTCCCGCCTGGGCTGCCCAGGTGCCTGCCGGTACCAAGCTGCTGCCGGATGCCCAACAAATCTACGTGACCAATATCGGCACCGAACCCACCACCATCGACCCCCAGCTGGTGGAAGAGACCGCCGGTAGTGCCATCGTCAACGATCTGTTTGAAGGGCTCTATGAGCTGGATAATACCGGCAAGATCAAACCAGCAGGCGCCGTCAGCTACGAGGTCGACAAGACAGGTACCGTCTACACCTTCAAGCTGAGGCCCGAGGCCAAGTGGTCAAATGGTGAACCGGTCACCGCCGCCGATTATGTCTACGGCTGGCAACGGGCGGCCGATCCCAAGACGGCCTCCAACTACGCCTGGTTTATCGAGTTGACCGGTGTGGTCAATGCAAGCGAGGTGACACAGGGCAAGAAGAGCCCGTCAGAGCTCGGGATCAAGGCGCTCGATGACTACACCCTGCAGGTCACCCTGAAAAATCCGGTTCCCTTCTTCCTGAAGACGCTGGCCCACTACACCACGTTCCCGGCCCCCAAGGCCACCATTGAAAAATTCGGCAAGGATTGGGTCAAACCGGGCAATATCGTCTCCAACGGTGCCTTTGTACTCAAAGAGTGGACCCCCAACGAGCGGCTGAGTGCCGAGCGCAATACCCACTACTGGAACAACCAGCACACCGTTCTGAACAAGGTGATCTATCTGGAGATCGTCTCCGAAACCGCCGCCTACAACCGCTATCGCACCGGTGAACTGCACTACACCACTTATCCGCTGGAGCAGTACAAACAGCTCAAGAGCAAGAGTCCGGAAGAACTGGTCAGCGTCCCCACACTGGCCAGCTATTACTATGTCTTCAATACCCAGCGCAAACCGTTCGATGACCCCAAAGTACGCAAGGCGCTCTCGCTTGCCATCGACCGGGAGACCATCACCGACAAGATTCTGGGACAGGGACAAATTGCCGCATATAGCTTCACGCCCCCCATTGTGGACGGCTTTGAATTGAAAAAACCGGCCAGCCAGCTGCAGAGCAAAGAGGAGCGGATCAAGCAAGCCAAAGCCCTGTTGGCCGAAGCGGGATATGGCCCGGACAAGCCACTCACAGTGGACATTCTCTACAACACCAACGAGAGCCACAAAAAGATTGCGCTGGCCGTCTCCTCCATGTGGAAACACAACCTGGGTGTCACTGCCACCCTCAACAACATGGAGTGGAAGACCATGGTCTCGGCACTCAACGAGGGGGATTTCGGGGTTAGCCGCTATGGCTGGAACGGGGATTATAACGATGCCTCCACCTTCCTCGACATCATGACCTCCAGCAGCAGTGCCAACAGCGGCAAGTGGTTCAACAAGGAGTACGACGCCCTGCTGGCCAAAGCCCACGACTCGCTGGATCCCGCTGAACGCAATGCCCTGTATCAACAGGCAGAGGCACTCATTGATGCGGATGCCCCCATCGCGCCCATCTATTTCTCGGTCAAATCCAGGTTGCTCAAGCCTTTCGTGAAAGGCTATCCCCACCTTAACCCGCAGGATGTGGTCTACAGCAAGGAGCTCTATCTGGTTGCCCAGTAACCGGCTAGGAAGATGTAACCATAAAAAAGCGCCTGCATTGCTGCAGGCGCTTTTCATTGGCGGCCAAACGGGCCATTGGGCCCACTTACGCTTTCACGCAAGATTACTCTTCGGGACAGGGTGCCAGCACTACCCGGCGGCGACCCATCACCACCGGACGCACCAAGAGCTGTGCCAGCAAGACACCCAGCAGGGTCAGACCGCCCCCGATCAGGTGATAGCTGGTCAACCGCTCACCCAGCAGGGTGATGGCAAGGCCAGCCGTCATCACCGGCAGCAGGTTCATAAAGATGGCGGTACGGTTGGCGCCGAGCAGGGCGATACCCTGCATCCAGAGCCAGGGCGAGAGCGCCGAGGTGGGGATACCGGCATAGAGGATCAGCCACAGGGCCCGACCATCCGGCCACTGGCCATCCACCAGCAAAAAGAAGGGTGTCAGGATCACCACACTGCAGATCACCTGACCGTAGAGCAGCGACCAGTTGTCGAGCCCAAGATCCCACTTCTTGAGCAGCACACTGTAAAGAGCATAAGTACCCGCCGAAATCAGCATATAGACAGAGCCGATATGAATGCCTTGGGTAAACAGCCGGGTAGGATCCCCCTGCCCCAGCAAGATAGACAAGCCAAGGAGGGAAAGCAGCGCCCCCAGCACGGCGCCCCAGGTGGGCCGCTCGCGCAGCAGCCAGATGCTGAACAACACGGTCAGCAGCGGCGTCAGTCCCATCATCAACCCCATCTCGGTGGCTCCCAGGGTTTGCGCCGCGTAGTAACCAAAAGTCTGGTTGAGCACCATGCCCAGCGAGGCCAGCATGGCGATCTGCCAAAGGCCAGTGCGCAGACGGGCACGCGCACGCCATACCCGACGGGCCAGAAACGGACTTAATACCAGCGCAGCCACCACCCAGCGCGACCAGGCCAAGGCTGCCGGGGACAACACACCAACCGCCAGTTTGCTGACGATGCCATTGCCAGCCCAGATGGCAATGCAGGAAAAGGGAAACAGAAAGGCAAGGGGCATGAGAGGATCCAGACCGAAGAGACAACAGCGGGCCAGTATAGAGGGCGATGGGAGAGAAACAAAGGTGTGGGCCTGAACAGCGACGCGGTGAACACCAGCCGCCAGAAACAAATATGCCCGCAAAAGTGCGGGCATATCAGTGCAGAAACAGGTTCAGAAGCGCATCACGCGGCATCCATGTGCAGTCTGGAAATCAGCTCGTTGACCTCGGTGACTGTCTGGCGGTGGGGAATATCCGCCGGATTCGGCATCAGCAACAAACCGGATTGGAAATCAAACCGCCCCCGACCATGGATGTAAATCCGACCTTTAAAGAAGGTTTTGACATGCTTTGCCACCATCAGTGGCAGGTACTTCTTGAACACTCTCATCGTTTGCAACCTCTTGCAGTTGTATCCGTATGACAGCAGCTTCTGCGAATTAATTCCGTAAAATATTTATAAAAATCCGGAAAACTCGCCCATCTCTTCCCAAAAAATTCAATCTATAACTTTTTATTAACTTTTAGCCTATTGTATGTGGCCCTTCGAGCCAGAGCAAGGCTCCTTTGCCATCGTGCCACTCGATACAGGCGATCCCTGAGGTGGCGAACATGGGTGCTCCTGCGGCCGGGCAGAGGCTTTGCACCAGATAACCCACCAGCGGCAGATGGCTGACCATCAGGATCTGGTCATGTTGCTGCGCCAGGGTGGTGAGGTAGCTGGCCACGAAAGCGGGATCACCGTAAGGGGTAATGTCGCCACTCTCTTCAACGGCTGCTGCGTCAGGTAATTCACTGCATATGGCTTGCCAGGTCTGGCGTGCCCGCAGATAGTTGCTGTGGATCACCCGATCCAGCGGGCCAATCAGCTGAGGCGCCAGCCAGCGGGCCATCTGGATAGACTCTTCAATACCCTGCTCGGTCAATGGACGCTGTTCATCTGTTTTCGCATTCATGCCAGCCTGGCCATGACGCATGATATAGATCTTCATTACAACCTCGCCCAACGGGCCTGTTTTGATAGCCGGGGGATCTTACCCCGCCACGGGTGTGGAAACAATTGCGCTACCTCTCAGAAAAGGGTTTGCCTGACGGGATAGCGGGGTCGATAATCATGTTTAAATTCAAATAAATCCAACGTGAGTCACACGCCAATGAGCCCATATGCCAGTCCCAATGACCATCGGCAATACCATTTTCTGGAGCTGACCAACCGGCTCAGGGTCTTGTTGATTTGTGATCCCGACACCGACAAATCCGCCGCCTCACTGGCGGTCAATACCGGCCATTTTGACGATCCCGCCGACCGGCAGGGAATGGCCCATTTTCTGGAGCACATGCTGTTTCTCGGCACCTGCACCTACCCCAAGCCTGGTGAGTACCAGCAATTTATGAGCCGTCATGGCGGCAGCAACAACGCCTGGACCGGCACCGAATTCACCAACTTCTTCTTCGAGATCGACAACGGCTTCTTCGAAGCGGGGCTGGATCGCTTCTCCCAGTTCTTTATCTGCCCCACCTTTGATCCGGAGTGGGTGGACAAGGAGCGCAACGCGGTCGACTCCGAGTATCGCCTCAAGCTGCAGGACGACATGCGCCGCAGCTATCAGGTGCATAAAGAGACAGTCAACCCGGCGCACCCCTTCTCCAAGTTCTCGGTGGGCAACCTCGATACCCTGGCCGATCTGCCGGGACGAGATCTGCGCTCCGACCTCATCAACTTCTACGAGAGCCACTACAGCGCGGATCGCATGGCGCTGGTGATGATCTCGCCGGAATCCATCGATACCCAGTTGCAGTGGTGCTGTCGCTACTTTGCTCCCATTTTGAATCGCAATTTGGGAACCCCGACCCTCACCATGCCACTCTACCGGCTCGATGATCTCGGCGTGCGCATCCACATCAATCCGGTCAAGGAGACCCGCAAGCTTTCGCTCAGCTTCCCTCTGCCCAATGTGGACGAGTTTTACGACAAGAAGCCCCTCACCTTCCTGAGCCATCTGATCGGTTATGAGGGGGATGGCAGCCTGCTCTCCCTGCTCAAGGCGAAAGGCTGGGTCAACCAGCTCTCGGCGGGCGGTGGCATCAGCGGCGCCAACTTCAAGGATTTTGGCGTCAACTTCGGCCTCACACCTCTGGGCCTTGAGCATGTGGACGACATCCTCGCCGCCCTGTTTGGCTATCTGAAACTGATTGGCCGCGAAGGGTTGCAGAGCTGGCGCTACGACGAAAAACGGACCGTGCTCGAATCGGCGTTCCGCTTTCAGGAGCGCGGCCGCCCCCTCGATACGGTGTCAGGGCTGGTGCTCAACCTATTTAGCTACAAACCTGAGGATCTGCTCTACGGCGACTACATGATGCGCGAATATGACGAGGGGCTGATCCGCCGCTTCCTTGCCAAGCTCAGCCCGCATAACCTGCGCATCACCATCACTGCGCCGGAAGTGGCGACCGATCGGCTGGCCCGCTGGTATCAGACCCCCTACAGCGTGGCGACTATTACCGAGGCCGAGAAAATTCGCTGGCAGCAGAGCGAACCGGATCCGGCGCTGGCGCTACCCAAGCCCAACCCCTTTATCAGCAGTAGGCTCGATCCGCGCACACCCGAACTTGCCGCCGACATGCCAGCCTGCCTTATCGATCGCCCCGGTTTTCGCCTCTGGCACCTCCATGAGCACCTGTTCAGCGTGCCCAAGGGCAATCTCTACATCTCCATCGACAGCGAACATGCGGTCAAAAATCCGCGCAATATCGCCATGGCGCGCCTCGCCGTGGAGCTGTTGGCCGACCACCTCAACGCCCTCACCTATCCGGCGGAGCTGGCGGGGCTGGGTTACCAGATCTATGCCCATCAGGGGGGCTTTACCATCAACCTGAGCGGTTTTGCCGACAAGCAGCCGCTGTTGCTCGACATGATCCTCGGCAACCGCACTCTGGGGTATCCGGATCCGGGTCGCTTCGCCGAAATCAAGGAGCAGCTCATCCGCAACTGGGACAACCAGTCCAAGGCGCGCCCAATCTCCCAGCTCTTTAACCAGCTCACCAGCTTGCTACAACCGAACAACCCGCCGTTCGAGCAGTTGCTGCGCCACCTGCGCACGGTAGAGTTGGAGGAGATGCCCGGCTTCGTGGCCCAGCTGTTTGGCGAGGTGCATGTCGAGGCACTGGTGCATGGCGACTGGACTGCCGCGGAAGCACTGGAGCTGGCCGCACTGATGGAGCGCCACCTGAGCGACATCAATGGCACCAGCAGCAAGCCGAGCGGCGAGACCCGCCGCCCGCTCATCTCCATTCAGGACAGGGGTACCCTTATTCGCGAGCAGGGTTGCGATCACGAGGACTCGGCACTGCTGGTCTACTACCAGTCCCGCACCACCCGGGCGCGGGATCTCGCCTGCTTCACCCTGGCAAACCACATCATGTCCTCCACCTTCTTCCACGAGCTGCGTACCCGTCAGCAACTGGGGTATGTGGTGGGCGCAGGTAACCTGCCCCTCAATCGCCACCCAGGCCTGATCTTCTATATCCAGTCGCCGGTGGCGGGGCCGCAGATCCTGCTCGATGCGGTGGAGGAGTTTATCGACCTCTTCCCGCTCGCCATGCTCGAATTCACCGAGCAGCAGTGGCAGGAGAGCAAGGCGGGGCTGCAAGCCCAGCTGAGCGAGCGGGATGCCAATCTGCGCAGTCGCGGCCAGCGGTTGTGGGTCAGTATTGGCAACAAGGATCTGGGGTTCGATCAGCGGGAGCGGGTCTGCGACGAGGTGGGCAAGTTGAGCCGCGCCGATCTGGTGCGCTTTATCACCCAGTTGCGATCGCGCACCTCCGATCGGCTGATCCTCTGCAGCTATGGTCAGGGGCACGAACATGACGAGCGGATCACCGGCCAGTTTATCGATGATCCACGGGCATTTCGGCTCAATGCCGCCACCTTCGAGGCCTGATCAGGCCTCGACATCCCCCGTTTTTCCTGCCCACCGCAAATCACAGACAATAAAAAGCCGACCCATCAGGGTCGGCTGGAAAAACCATAACAATTGCGACCAAAGCCGCCAAAAGTGAACATGAGCGTGAAAATCAGACACTGAGTTGCTGATCAGCAAGCGGGAAAGACCCGATACTCGCTTTGCAATGCCAACAGTGATTGAGAAACAGCCTCATATTAGGCACTCCCCCCGCCAGTCACGTTGATCTACGTCAAAGGAGGTAGCGAAGAGCGCGTAGCCCGATGATTTGTCGGCGCAGATCACCCTTTGCCCGCCCGTAGCTGCCCGTTAGCCACGGCGAACCAGCCGGTAGGCTACCTCATCGAAGTAGGAGAGCTGACCCGACAGCACCCGCGGGTGATCCACCTCGGCGGCGCGCCCCAGCACCTCGATACGAAAGTCCCGTTCAAACAGCGCCCGCACCTCCATCTCTCCCACCGAGAAGGGGGGATGACTCTGCTGCTCAGGCTGATATTCGAGGGTTACCAGCAGGATCTGGCCACCGGTCTCGACCAGCGAACTGATCAGGGCTGCATACTGGCGGCGCATCGCGGTCGGCAGGGCGATCAGCGCCGCGCGGTCATAGACCAGCCGGTAACGGCGACCCAGACTGGGGGCGGCGAAAAAATCCCCCTGAAAAATGCGCAGGCTGTCCACCTGATGGCACTGATAAGGGCCCACTTCGCTGACGGTCGCGGCGAGCTGGTTTTCACTGAAGAACTGGCTGACGGCAAGGCTCGATAGCTCGAAACCGTCGACCGGATGACCCTGAGCGCTCAGCCAGAGCATGTCGCGGGACTTGCCACACAGGGGAACCAGCACCGGCTCGTCCGCTTGCTGGGCTGACCACCAGGATTGCAGCCAGTGGTTGAAGTCCGCCTGATGAAAGCCAATCCGGTTCTCTTCCCAACGCTGATGCCAAAACGCAGCTTCCATCGTTATTACCCTTCTGTACTAAAGATGCCTCAATATCACAACTTAACCGGCACCACGCAACCCTCTGCCATTCCCTTTTTGCTGCGCAGCCTCTGCGTGTTATCGAGCGAATGACGGGACGTCACTTTGCCGTGCGCCTCGCAGTCGCAATGAGCGCTATTGGGTGCGTTTATGACGGGCAGAGGTATACCAACCCATGCAAAAACGTCATGGGTGTATGGCGATGAATGAATAAAAGGAATGACGTTGGCAGGCCACAACGTGCCTGCCAACGCCAGAAAGATCACGACAGCGTGGCGCGAGCAACCACCAGCTGACGCTCAATATAAGCAAAATCGGGGCGTTCGGAGGGGAGTTCCGAGAGGCAGGCCGCTTTGAGCTGATGCAACCTATCGAGCGGTGAGTCTTGCGTATCGCAATGGGCCAGCAGCTCCTCCAGCAGGCAGCCAAAAGCGCGCACTTCCAGTCGTTCAAGGCCCAGCGCCCGCTCGCGGTCGCTGCGGTCATATAAAGAAGCCGCACCAAAATCCCCCAGCAGGGCGCGAGCCGGTGCGTCAGGCCCGCGGGCAAACAGGATATTGTGACCGTAGAGATCCCCGTGCATGATGCCCGCGCGGTGCAGATGGCCCGCCACCGAGGCGATGCCGTGGGCCATCGCCAGCGCATCCGGCACACTCAGATGCAGCCCCTCGGGATAGACATCTCGGGTGCAGGAGTCCAGGCTCGGCGGCCCGGCCAGATTGGCAAAGGCCGGGTCGATCAGCTCCATTACCAGCACCGGAATACCGGAGGGGTGATCCGCCACCTTGCCTATCACCTTGATAAGGTTGGGATGAGTGCCCGCCGCCAGCGACGCCGCCATCTCGCACTGGGGCAAGCCATCGCTGGTCACCGCCCCCTTGAACAGCTTGACCGCCACCTGACTGGCATCGCCTCTGCCGCTGGCCTGAATCACTGCATCAGCAGGATTAGCCACTAGGGTGGCGCGATGGATAACGCCGGATGCTCCCTGCCCCAGCAGCTCGCCCAGCGCCAGCGTCTCCCAGGCAATCGGCGTGACATGGGCATCATCGATGGCCCGCGCCTCCTCCCCTTCGCTAAAGGGGTTGCCGGAGTAGGCAAGCCATGAAAGGCGCGGCAGCGAGAGCAGCCACTCGGGGAAGCGTTCGATGCGATTGGCGGCGATGCGCAGTAGCTCAAGACGGCGGCAATTGGCAAGACTCGCAGGCAGCTCGCGCAGGCGGTTGCCCGCCAGCATCAGCTTTTGCAGAGCGTCGCACTGGCCCAGCTCATCAGGCAGGTGCTCAATTGCGTTATCGGTCAGGATCAGCCAGCGCAAACCCGCAGGCAGCGCCTTGGCCGAGACGGTAGCAATCCGGTTGGCCTTAAAACCCACCATGGTGAGCGCCGGGCAGCGCCCCAGCACCTCGGGCAGCTCGGTAAAGCGGTTCTCGGAGCAGAAGATAATGCGCAGTTTGCTGAACCCGGCCAGCTCGTCAGGGAGTGCGCTTAGCTGGTTACCGGTGAGATCCAGCACCTCCAGCGTCTCTTTCAGGCTCAAAATCTCGCTGGGGAACTCCGTCAGATTTTCAGAGAGCTTCAGATGGCGGGCACCGCACAGTTCACCTGCGCGCAGCTGTTCCAGAGTATGCATAACCGTTTCTCAATCCTGATGATCTGCCTGATGACGTAGCAAGCCATCAGCGCGCGCCGAACCGGGATCCGGCGGTTTTAAAGGGGGGAATTATAAAGAATCAGGGGGGCAGATCACCCCTTGTAGCTTGAAAGTATGCGGCTTATACGATCGCCAAGACAGCGACATCTATTGCACGTTGGCAGCGCTTTGCTCGCGGCTGCTTGCAATGCCGCTGTGGCATGACCTGAATGCGCAGCGTAACGAATCCTTATTTCCGTCCGCCCCCCAGCGATTGAATAAATGCCAGCGTACGACGATTAAACTGCTCCGGCTGTTCCACATTGCAGACATGGCCACACTGTTCAATGACCGCCAGCGAGGAGCTGGCATCGCGGGCCACCTGTTCGCGCACCGGGGCCAGAAACATATGATCCTCCTCCCCCATCACATAAAGGGTGGGAATGGGCAGGGAGCGTTCGCGGAAGTAACGCATCAGGGGGTTAACCTCGGTGGCGAGGCGGAACCAGCGTTTGAACTCTTTCTGGCAGAGCTTGCGGGCTTCGCGCACAAAGAGGTTGCGCGACTCCTGATGGTGCTGGCGCGGCATGATGATGAAGGCAAACAGCCGGTAGAGCCACATATAGGGCAGGAAGTGCTGGCCGAGTCGGCCCAGTTGCACCAGCACCCGCGAGCGGATATCGAGCCGCAGGATAGCGCCCCCCAGTACCATGCTTTTCACCCGCTCCGGGCAGAGCTCGGCCAGATGGCGAATAAGGATGGTGCCAAGGGATATGCCGACAAAGTGGGCGCGGCGGATATCGAGATGATCGAGCAGCCGAACGATATCTTCGGTCACTTCCCGAAAGCTGTAGTGGCCCTTGACCACCTGTTGCAGCTGGTGGGACTGGCCGTGGCCGCGCAAGTCCAGCAACAGCACGTTGAAGTGCTCGCGATAGGCGCGCAGCTGCTTGAACCAGATGGAGGAGCTGCCACCGGCGCCGTGGACAAACACCACCCAATCCCGCTCGGGACCCAGTTCGAAAGTCTTGTGATACAACATCCAATAGGCTCCCTTGGTGATGGGGGGTATACTCGGCTGCGCGCATATTAACAGAACAGGCCCGCCGATAGATATGCGCCTGACATGACCCGGATCACCCCTTGCGCGAGAACTTTCCATGGATTTGACCCGTTTGCGCCACTTTCTGCTGACCCTGCCGGGCACCACCGAAGATACCCCGTTTGGCCCGGAGATCCTGGTCTACCGCATCGCGGGCAAGATGTTCGCGCTGGTGGATTGGCAGGCCGAGCCGCTCACCATCAACCTCAAATGCGAGCCCGAGCTGGCGTTGCTGCTGCGCGAGATCCACCCCGAGGTCAAACCGGGCTGGCATATGAACAAGCAACACTGGAACACAGTGACCCTGAACAGCACCTTGCCAGATGATCTGTGGCAAGGCTGGGTGCACCACTCCTATGAGCGGGTTGTCGCGGGTCTGCCCAAAGCCAAACGACCACAGGCGCCGCGCCCCCTCCCCCCTACTGACGGCCCGACCTTATGACGCCAGCACTTAGTCCAGCACTTTGCATTGTCCCCCTTGGCGAGGCACATATCCCCGCTCTCGTAACCCTGTTTGAGCAGGCGGTGCGACGCTGCGGCCCCGAACACTACAGCGCCGAGCAGGTGGAGCAGTGGGCCCTCGGTTCACAACATCCGGGCTTTGTCAGCCAGCTGCGCGAGCACCACGGCTGGGTGGCGGAGCAGGCAAATGTGCCCCTCGGGTTTGTCACTCTGAGCCCCGATGGCCACCTCAGCCTGCTCTATGTGAGCGCCGACTATCAGCGCCAGGGACTAGGCAATCTGCTGCTCACCACGGCGCTCGCGGGGGCCAGAGGGCTCGGTCTGACCCTCATCACCACCGAGGCCAGCGCCTTCAGTTATGAGCTATTTTTACGACATGGCTTTACGTTGACCGGGCTGGAGTGCGTGGAGCGGGGCGGAGTCAGTTTTACTCGCCATCGCCTGCACTGCTGCTTGCCAAGCTAGGGCAAGCCACTAAAATACGCTTAATTTTCGTATTGTTACTGTATTGAGGCAGCAACCATGGTGGTAGAAAGTGAAGGCTATATCTCGCTGATCGAGTATCTGGTGGAGAGTTTGGGACTGTTTGAATCCCAACAGCAGAACGATGGTGAAGAGACCATCGAAGATCTGGTCAGTGGCCGTGTTGCCAGCAACCTGATGGCCATTTGCGAGCAAAACCCCCAGCTCGATGCCAAGGTGCGTTTCGCCATCATGCAGGAGGCCGACGCCGTGGTCGCCGATCTGGAAGAGGTGCTCTCTGCCGTCTGGCTGCGCGCCCCGACCCCGGAACAGAAAACCTTCCTCATCGAGTTTATCGATCTCATCAAGAACCTGTTCGACAGCGCCATCGGCTGATGTGCCGTCCGGCTCTCCCGCCCAACGCAAGATTTCAAAGCAGCAGATAAGGAAAAGGGCCGCCTTGGTGGGCAGCCCTGCTTGCTATCATTTTCAACCCGCCAGTGCGTTCATTCATCAGGCGGTTATCAAGGCAAGAAATGTGTCTGGACTTTGCATCCGATCCCTGGACGCTACCTAGTTAGTCCCGACTGGTCGCAATAAGTTCCCTCCTCCGACCATTTATTTTCACTTTTATTAAGAAATCGACTACAAACCTGTTCAGCGGTTCAGGCTGGGCGGCAAACAGACTCCAATGCCACCCAATCCGCAGTAACCATCCGGGTTTTTCTCCAGATATTGCTGATGGTAATCCTCGGCGTAGTAGAAGGGCGCCAGCGGCAGAATGCGGGTAGTGATGGCACGGCTGTCACCGCTTGCCGCCATCGCCTGCTGGTAGGCCGCCATGCTCTGCTGGGCAATGATCTGCTGGCTCTCGTCACCATAGAAGATCACCGAGCGATACTGGGTGCCAATGTCCCCGCCCTGACGCATCCCCTGAGCCGGATCGTGCTGCTCCCAGAACAGTCTGAGCAGATCGCCGTAGCTGATCACCGCCGGATCAAACACCACCTGCACCGTCTCGGCATGGCCGGTCAGGCCACTGCACACCTCTTTGTAGGTAGGATTCTGGGTCACGCCGCCCTGATAACCTGCCGCGGTGGAGTAGACGCCCGGCTGCTGCCAGAACAGGCGCTCCACGCCCCAGAAGCAACCCATGCCAAACCAGGCGATCGCCATGTTCTCGGGCCAGGGACCCTGGGTCGGGTTGCCGTTCACCGCATGCTGCTGACCAATCACCATCGCTTCGCGTCGTCCCGGCAGGGCATCTGCCGGTGAAATAATCTGTTCCATGAATTCTGTCCTTGTATAAAACCCTGTGAAATCACACAGCTGACGAAAAGAAGCATCGAAGATAGCAGTTTATCGCGCCGGATCAACCGGCGGCCCCCTCCCCGCTCGCCCCAACGGCCATCTGCGCTTCCAACCATCCTTTCCCGATCCGCACTGCCAAGCCGCCCCTCGTAGACCAGAAACGGCCAAAATCAATATTTAGTCTTGATTTGTGAATTAATTTTCATATATTGAGCCAATCGCTGTTTTTTTATGGAAGAAATATCAAGTGCGTGAACGCGAACCCAGTCTGGTCAATGCCTTCCGGCAATCCACCCCCTATGTCAATGTGCATCGGGGTGCCACCTTTGTGCTGATGATGGGGGGAGAAGCCATCTGCCACCCCAACTTCGCCAATATCGTCAGCGATATCGCTCTGCTGCAGACACTGGGCATACGCCTGGTGCTGGTGTTTGGTTCACGTCCGCAAAACGATGAAGCGCTGGCCCGCGCCGGTATCGAGGCCCAGTATCACAAGCGGATCCGGGTCACCGATGACGAGAGTTTTACCATCATCAAACAGGTGTGTGGCGGCCTGCAATACGACATCACCGCCCAGCTATCCATGGGGCTCGCGAACACCCCAATGCAGGGGGCGCGGATCAGCGTGGTGAGCGGCAACTTCGTCACTGCTCAGCCGCTGGGGGTGGATGATGGCATCGACTTTTGCCACAGCGGCCGGGTGCGCCGCATCGACGTGGAGGGGATCACCCGCCAGCTCGATCAGAAGAGTCTGGTGCTTATCTCCCCCATCGGCTGCTCGGTCACCGGCGAGAGCTTTAACCTGAGCTCGGAAGAGGTGGCCCGCCGGGTGGCGGTCGACCTCAAGGCGGACAAGCTTATCTGCTTTAGCAGCACCCAGGGGGTAATGGACAGACGCGGCGAAGCCATCTCCGAGCTCTTCCCCGAGCAGGCCGAAGAGCTGCTGGTGGAGCTGGAACAAGCGGGCGAAGAGATGTCTGGCACCGCCCGCTACCTGCGCGCGGCCATTGCCTCCTGCCGTGGCGGGGTGCCCCGCTCCCATCTGGTGAGCTATCAGGATGATGGCGCCATGCTGCAGGAGCTGTTCAGCCGTGACGGCCTCGGCACCCAGATAGTGCGGGAAAGTGCCGAGCAGGCCCGCGCCGCCACCATCGAGGATATCGGCGGCATTCTGGATCTGATCCGCCCGCTGGAGGAGGAAGGCATTCTGGTGCGCCGCTCCCGCGAGCAGCTGGAGATGGAGATCGACAAGTTCACCATCATCGAGCGCGATGGCCTCATCATCGGCTGCGCGGCCCTCTACTGCTTTATGGAAGAGGCGATGGCGGAGATGGCCTGCGTCGCCATCCACCCAGACTATCGCAACTCCAACCGGGGGGATCAGCTGGTGGCCAAGGTGGCCGAGCGGGCCAAGCGGCTCGGCATTCGCCGCCTGTTCGTGCTTACCACCCGCTCCATCCACTGGTTCCGGGAGCGGGGCTTCGATCCGCTGGAAGTGGAAGATCTGCCGGTGGCGCGCCAGCGTCTCTACAACTGGCAGCGCCGTTCCAAGGTTTTGTCAAAGACCATTGCCTAAGTCATTGATCCTGCGTTGAGTTAACCGACAATTTGAACTTTTTCACAAACTCGATTGACAGTGCAATCCAACGCAGGGTATTTCTAAATGCACTCCACCGCCCTAGTGGAGCCAGAAGAGGAGCGCTGCCCAGGCAGCCCAAGGGAGGACGCCAGCGTCCGGTGAACTTGGGTCAGGGGGAGCAGCGCCGAGACGAATGAGGAGACTGGTAACCTCAACGTCGGCTGCGGGGGCTGAATCCCCCGGGTTGTCATCGGTAGTGATCATCCCCCACCGCGCCCTGTCAGGGGCGGTACGGGATGGGCTCTGCAGGTGGAGTGCTTCTGGCCGGGATAGCTTCGTTCATTCCTGCCATTTTCAGCCTCCTCCTCTCTTTTTTGCCCGATGGAACCGGAATCTTAAAATAAGACAGGAGTAAGCAATGAGCCCGATCAATGTCGCCAAGTTTGGCGGAACCAGTGTCGCCAACTTCCCGGCCATGAATCACTGCGCCGACATCGTGCTGGCCAATCCCGCCACCCGGGTGGTGGTACTGAGCGCCAGCGCCGGTGTCACCAACCTGCTGGTCGCTCTGGCACAAGGGGAGCAGGACGAAGCGGGCCGCGACGAGCAGCTGGCCAAACTGGCCGGGATCCAGCAAGCCATTCTGGCCGATCTCGGCAACCCCGTTGATGTGAGCGCCCTCATTCATGGCCAGCTGGACGAAATTCGCCTCATGGCCCAGCAAGCTCACCAGCATACCGATGCGGAGCTGGCCGACCGCCTCATCGCCTGCGGCGAGCTGATGTCTACCCGCCTCTTTACCGAGCTGCTGCGCCAGCGCGGCGTCAAGGCCCACTGGCAGGATGTGCGCCAGCTGATGCGCACCGACAGCCGCTTTGGCAAGGCCACCGTCGATCTGGCCACCACCCGAACCCTCTGCCAGCAGACGCTGGGCCCGCAGCTTGGCGACAGCATGATCATCACCCAGGGCTTTATCGGTGCCGATGGCGATGGCCGCACCACCACGCTGGGGCGCGGCGGCTCTGACTACAGCGCAGCCCTGCTCGCCGAAGCGCTCGATGCCGCCAGTATCGAGATCTGGACCGATGTGCCCGGCATCTACACCACGGATCCGCGCCTCGTCACCCGCGCCCGCCCCATTCCCGAAATCAGCTTTGTCGAAGCGGCCGAGATGGCAACCTTCGGCGCCAAGGTGCTGCACCCCGCCACCCTGCAACCGGCGGTACGCCAGAATATTCCGGTGTTTGTCGGCTCAGCCAAGGATCCCGCCGCCGGTGGTACCTGGATCCGCGCCAGCACAGATTCAAGCCCGCTGTTTCGCGCCGTCGCCCTGCGCCGCCAGCAGGTGCTGGTGACCCTGCACAGCCTCAACATGTTCCACGCCTACGGCTTTTTGGCCGAAGTGTTCGGCATTCTGGCCCGTCACCGCATCTCGGTCGACCTCATCACTACCTCGGAAGTGAGCGTGTCACTGACGCTGGATCACACCGGCAGCCAGAGTAACGGCGAACCGATCCTGAGCGACAAGGTACTGACCGAGCTGGGGCAGCTCTGCAAGGTGGAGGTGGAAACCGGTCTGGCACTGGTGGCGCTCATCGGCAACCGGATGAGCGAAGTGAACGGGGTGGGCAGTCAGGTCTTTGACGCCCTGCGCGAGCACAACATCCGGATGATCTGCTACGGCGCCAGCGCCCACAACCTCTGCTTCCTGGTCAAGGAGAGCGAGGCGGGCAATATCGTCAACCGCCTCCATCAGGAGTTGCTGGACTGACCCTCACCCGAGGCAATTCCGGCCATGCAACAGGGCGCCAACACGGCGCCCTGTTCATTTGTATTCCGCGGATGTGTTAGCTCAGGCAAGGCTGGTGGCTGGCAACTGACAGGCGACGGCTTCCCGGCGCAGTTGCTGCAAGCGGGCCAGCAGCCCGGTCTGGCCCAACTCAGTCTCCTGGGGCGAGAGATTGTCCACCAGCAGCGGATAGTGATCCGTCACCGCCTGCATCAACCAGTCGAGGCGACGCAGGGTGAGCGGGCCGCAGCTCTGCCCGCTCAGATCATCGGCCACATCGAGTCGGTGGCTGCGATACATGTCACGCCACCAGTTGGCGACCAGCGCCTCGTCGCTCGCCAGCGCGGCGCTCCACTCCCCTTGCAGGGCGTGCAGGCGGGCCAGCACGGGCGCGCTGGCCCCTTCACGGATCAGGTGGTGGATCTCCCGTTTCACCCATTTCAGACAAAGCTCGCGCCAGTAGCGAAATTGCGGCAGAGGATCGGCCTCATCGAGCAAGAGTCCGGAGAGGGTGCGGGTCTCCAGCCGCTCCGGCACATGGAACTGCGGGTCGACCAGACCGTTGGAGTTGTATTCAAAGCGGGGATCGAAGGTCCACATATAGCCAAAGTCGAACACGCAGATCTGCTCGCCGTCATCAAGCAGGTTGCCCGGGCTCGGGTCCCAGTCAAACCAGCCCCAGCGCGCCAGCTCCCCCTGCACCTCCAGCATCTGGGCCAGATTGCGTTCGTTGAGCTGATGGACCGGCACACCCCGCAACCAGGGGGAGACCAGCACCCCGGCCCGCGCCGAGCCAAAGCTGGTGCAGACCACGTGGGAGAGGACAGTAGGATGCAGCTCGCGCAGCGCCTCGATTTCGCGCCGCCGCTCCAGCTCGGTCAAAAAGGCGGTCTTGCCATCAAGATTGGCCACCAGTGAATCCTGACGACGCCGCTTGAGGCACCAGTGATGCCCCTCCACCTTGAGGTGAAACACCTCGGCGGTGAGACCGTGGCGATAGACCTTGACCACAGCCGGATGGCTATCCTTCAGCTTGACCAGTTGGGCCAGCGGCAGCGGGCAGTCGCGCTCGCGTCCGATCCGGATCTCTTCCTTGCTCTCCAGCATGCGCAGCAATCTGGCCTGACGTGCCATCACTTTGGGATTCATACATGTACCTCCAGTCGCTATCGAGAGACTAAACAGCAGATCCCTCCCAAGCCAGTGGCAAAACCCCATGATGACGCTTTCATCACATATTCCGAACAACCCCTCGATCGGGATCACAATTTGCAAGGTTGAGCTGTAACCAAATATTCATTAAGTGGTCATTAAATTGACAAGCTGAAACAAGGCCCGCACCATCGGGTCAAACTCTATGCGGATGAACGATCTCTCCCTCACTCGCTCAAAGGATGAGCTTATATGAATCGCCCCTCCTCAGGCCGCCCCCGCGTCCTGAGTCTGCCCTCTCTGCTGCTTGCCCTGCTGGGCGGATTGCTGCTGCTGACCCTGTTGTTGCCGCTGATCAATCCCGGCAGCTGGCTGGGCCGTGCCCAGCCGCTGGTGCTGGGCCCCGCCGACAATCCGCTGGCCACCCTCACCCGCCACGCCCTGCTCTATAAAAGCGACAGCCGCGGCCTCTATCTGGTGGTGCGCAGCCAGTGGCAGTTGCGAGGGCCATTGCAAGCGGGGGACAAGGTACGGGTAGAGCTGCTCAACGACAAGGGGGAGCGGATTGACCAGCTCAGTCAAGCGGTGGATAAGCGTCAGGTGTGCCGCAATAACCGCTGCTCGCTGGATCTCAACAGCACCCTGCGCGCCCCGGATGATGCGCTGGCCAGCCGTTATCAGCTGCGCATCGGTCTGCTGCTCAAGGATCGCCCCGAGAGCGGCGATTTCAGCCAGATCCTGCAAACCCTGCCGGAGCAGGGCTTCAACCTCACCTATCTGGTGGTGAGCCTGACCCTGGTGCTGGCCCTGAGCGCCGCCGTGCTAAAAACGGTGCTGCCAAAGCTGCGCCGCAGCCTGCGCTGGCGGATCATCGGCAGCCTGCTGCTTGGCAACCTCACCTTCGTGTTGCTGCACGGCTTCGTAGTATTCAAGCTGGGGGAGTTTCTGCTCTGGTCAGGCTTTCGCCCAGAGCACTACTATCTCGCCTGGGGCAGCATGGTGCTGGGCTGGAGCCTCTGCGCGCTGGCGGGCTTCAACCTCTATATGGGGCTGGTCTTTACCGCGCTTTCCGGTATAGGCCTGCTGGCCAACTTTATGAAGATCGCTATCTACGGCGTGCCGCTCGGCGGGGACGATTTTGGCAACCTGCTGGCGCTGCTGCGGATCCTGCTCGACCAGCACCCCATCCTGCCCATCTTCACCGTGTTGCTGGCACTGTTTCTCTGCTGGCGCTTTGCCCTGTCACGCTGGGTATTGCGCACTGCCGCCGCCACCGTCGCCTTCTTTGCCCTCTGCGTCTTTGCCACCCAGACCGGCAACAAGCTGCTGGGGGCCAACATTCGCTACGTGGATCGCGCGGTCAACTACCACAGGGACATCATCCGCTCCGGCCCCGGCCTCTATCTGTTCAATCTGGTGGACGAGATGCTGCAGAGCGGCAGCGTGTTTCGCTACCCCTTGCAGATCAACGAGCTGGCCCCACAGCTGAGCTATCCGCCTCAGGGCATAGCGCCACGCTGGGATCTGGTGATCGTGCTGCAATATGAGTCGCTCTGGCTCGACTGGAAGGGGCGGATCTGCGCACCGGCTCCCACCCTCTCCCTGCCCGCCAGCGTGCAGCAGTGGCAAAAGACCATCCACTCCCCCACCACCGGCGGCATGACGGTGCTGGCGGAGTTCGAGATGAACACCGGCCTGCCGGTGGGCTTGCTCAAGCAGGGGGTGGTGCCCTACTACTACCTCTCTGAGCAGGTGCCGGGGCTGGCCCAGAGCGCCAGACAGAGCGGCTACCAGACCCTGTTCGCCCACCCCTATGTGGAAAAATTCTGGGGCCGCGCCAAGGCGATCCCGGCGCTCGGCTATGAGGAGCGCTGGTTCGACACCCGCTTCACCACCCTCGAGCACAAGGGGCTCTATATCTCCGATGATGCGCTGATCGACCACATACTCAAGCGCAGCGAACAGGATGACAAACCGCTGTTTGCCTATGCGGTCACCATGCAGGGGCACGGCCCCTTCGATGGCCCCCGCTATCAGGGGCAGGAGCGCAGCGGCGCCTGCCCTAACCAGAGCGAGAGTGACACCCAGCTGCTCAACACCTACTACACAGGGGTGGTGGATGCCATGGCCTCGCTGGAGCGACTGCTCAAGACCCTAGACCAGTCGGACAAGCGCTATCTGGTGGTGGCCTTTGGCGATCACCAGCCGTTTTTGATGTCTGCCGGCAAGGGGATTCACGGTGACAAGCCGGCGCGCGATGCCACCTACCAGATCCCCATGATGGCCTTCACCCGCGCCGATGATCCCCTCAATCTGGCGACCCAGTTTGCGCCGGTGCGCCAGCTCTACCAGATGGGTCAGGCTACCCGCCAGCTGCTGGCGGGGGATATCACCCCCATCGAAGAGAAGCCCCTGCTCCATCCGGTGCTGGGCGAGGAGAAAGGGTTCGACCCTTCAAGCCTGGTGCCGCAGATCCGCGCCAGCTTCAGGCCCGATGCCCTGCCCTGAGCCTTAAGCCCCGCAACACGAATAGATGAGGCCGCAATAGCGGCCTCTGGTTATTACTTTCTCTTTGTCACTGCGACTGCGAAATCCCGTCTTTAGCGGGCGTTGCGGGTTGCGACGGCATCCGCCAGGTTGCGCAGCAACACTTCGGTATCAGCCCAACCGATGCAGGCATCTGTGATGCTCTGGCCGACGGTGAGTTCACACCCTTCCACCAGATCCTGACGGCCTTCCACCAGATGGCTCTCCACCATCACACCAAACACCGCCTTGCTACCGGCACGCAGTTGGCCAGCCACATCCTCGGCCACCACCATCTGGTTCTTGAACTGCTTGCTGCTGTTGGCATGACTAAAGTCGATCATCACCTTCTGGGGCAGACCGGCCTTCTCCAGCCCCTTCACAACTTCGCTGACATGGGCCGCGCTGTAGTTCGGCTCACGACCACCACGCAGAATGATGTGACAGTCCGGGTTGCCGCGGGTCGCCACGATGGCGGAGTGACCGTATTTGGTGACCGATAGGAAGTGGTGCGGCGCACTGGCAGCGCCAATGGCATCGATGGCAACCTTGATGGTGCCGTCAGTGCCGTTCTTGAAGCCCACCGGACAGGAGAGACCGGAGGCCAGCTCGCGGTGTACCTGGGATTCGGTGGTACGGGCACCGATCGCGCCCCAGCTCATCAGATCCGCCACATATTGCGGGGTGATCATGTCGAGGAACTCGGAGGCGGTTGGCAGTCCCATGTCGTTGAGATCCAGCAACAGCTTGCGACCAATGCGCAGACCGTCGTTGATCTTGCAGCTATTGTCGAGGTACGGATCGTTGATCAGCCCCTTCCAGCCCACTGTGGTGCGCGGTTTTTCGAAGTAGACCCGCATCACGATCTCCAGCTGATCTTTCAGCTCGTCGCGCAGCGCCTTGAGGCGCTTGCCGTACTCCAGCGCGGCAACCGGATCGTGGATGGAGCAAGGGCCAATCACCACCAGCAGACGATCATCTTCGCCAGCCAGGATATTGTGAATGGCCTGACGGGATTCAAAAACGGTGGACGAGGCCACCTCGGTAGCCGGAAACTTCTCAAGCACCGCAACCGGGGGTAATAACTCTTTGATTTCACTGATACGAACGTCGTCGGTTTGATGCTGCATGACAAGGCTTCCTGCTAGATGACTGCGATTAGGAAATCTCAACATAGCCCGCGACAGGGCATGTGTAAATAGGAAATTACAGCAATCACAAAACTATTTTATATATCAATCTTGCAAGTTATTGAAATGATGCTAGGCGAAATGGAAGTGCGGATGAGGAAGGCATAAAGGCCCGCTCAGCGCGGGCCCGAAGCGTCTGTGATGACGGGTTTGTCAGTGATCAGCCACGCTGGCTGATACTGGCCAGCTTGTCGAAGTAATCCGGGAAGGTCTTCGACGTGCACTTAGGATCATTGATGGTGACCGGGGTATCCGACAGCGCCACCAGCGAGAAGCACATGGCGATACGGTGATCGTTGTAGGTATCAATCTCGGCATGCTTGAGCTGGGTCGGCGTGGTCACGGTGATAAAGTCATGCCCCTCCTCCACTTCGACGCCCAGCTTGCGCAGCTCGGTCGCCATGGCGTGCAGACGATCGGTCTCTTTCACCCGCCAGTTGTAGATATTGCGAATGGAGGTCGGCCCCTCGGCAAACAGCGCGGCAACGGCGATGGTCATGGCCGCATCGGGAATATGGTTCATGTCCATATCCACTCCGTGCAGCGGTGCCTGCTCCGCCTCGATAAAATCATCGCCCCAGGTGATGCGCGCGCCCATCTTCTCCAGCACGTCGGCGAAGTGGATATCACCCTGAATGCTGTGCTTGCCGATGCCGGTGACCCGCACCTTGCCCTTGATGGCGCCCGCTGCGAGGAAGTAAGAGGCGCTGGAGGCATCTCCTTCCACCAGAAAGTCACCCGGGCTGATGTAGGTCTGGTTGCCCTTGATATAGAACAGCTTGTAGTTGTCGTGCTCGATGACCACCCCGAACTGCTTCATGATGTGCAGGGTGATGTCGATGTAGGGCTTGGAGACCAGCTCCCCCTTGATGTGGATCCGGGTATCACCCGCCGCCATCGGGGCTGCCATCAAAAATGCGGTCAGAAATTGGCTGGAGACGGAGCCATCGACGTGTACATCGCCGCCCCACAGCCCCTTGGCATCCACCACCAGCGGCGGATAACCATCGTGTTTCAGGTACTGGATATGGGCACCCGCTTCACGCAGAGCATCCACCAGATGGCCGATGGGACGCTCTTCCATGCGCGGCTCGCCGCCCAGAGTATATTCACCTGAGCCCAAGCACAGCGCGGCGCAGAGCGGGCGCATGGCGGTACCGGCGTTGCCGAGGAACAGATTGACCGGCTCTTTCACCGCAAAGCTGCGACCCAGACCCTGCACGGTACACTCGGTCTTGTCGGCGGAGAGCTTGTACTTGACCCCGAGTTGGGTCAGCGCAGCCAGCATATGACGAATGTCATCGCTGTCGAGCAGGTTGGTCAGACGGGTGGTGCCACGAGCCAGCGCCGCCAACAGCAGCGCACGGTTAGAGACACTCTTGGAGCCGGGCAGATTGACCTCACCAGCCACACGAGAAATGGGTTCCAAACGCAACGAATTCATAGACTTCCTGTGCTATCTCAAAAATAAACGCCTGTCCGGACGTTAACAGCCTGCGTCCCGCTCGGCAAGGGCACTTTCAGGGGAAATCGCACGGCAAACGCCAGCGCGCTGGTTCTGTTGAAAAAATGACGCCGGGTATCCCCGGCGTCTTGAATCACTGCGATAGCTGGAAGCAGCTCACGGGTTGTCACGAGAGGCCACCAGCAAACACATAGGGGCTCTGTTCTCAGCCGTTGCGCTTGGCAAAGTCATCCATAAAGCTCACCAGGGCCTTCACCCCCTCCAGCGGCATGGCGTTGTAGATGCTGGCGCGCATGCCACCGACAATGCGGTGCCCCTTGAGGGCCAGCAGGCCGGCCGCTTCCGATTCTGCCAGGAACTGCTTGTCCAGCTCGGCATTTTTCAGCTGGAACGGGATGTTCATGCGCGAACGGCAGCTGACATCAACCTGATTGCCGTAGAAGCTCGACTGATCGAGATAGTCATAGAGGAAGTCGGCTTTCTCCTTGTTGCGCGCTTCCATCGCC
This sequence comes from Aeromonas sp. 55A, assembly GCF_051919665.1. Taxonomy (NCBI): domain Bacteria; kingdom Pseudomonadati; phylum Pseudomonadota; class Gammaproteobacteria; order Aeromonadales; family Aeromonadaceae; genus Aeromonas; species Aeromonas sp. 55A. The sequence goes on from NZ_JBQBEH010000008.1 coordinate 3,739,126, forward strand.
TCGAGGCCACCCTGTTCTTTCAGCCACTCGAACACCAGACCGGCCAGATACCAGGCGTAGGTGGGCGGCGTGTTGAACATGGAGTCGTTCTTGGCAGTCAGCTTGTAGTCGAAAATCGAGGGCACATCGGCTCTCGCCTGATCCAGCAGATCATCGCGCACGATGGCAATGGCAAGCCCGGACGGCCCGATATTTTTCTGGGCACCGGCATAGATGATGCCAAAGCGGCTCACGTCGAGAGGACGGGAGAGAATGGTGGAGGAGAGATCTGCTACCAGCGGCACCTCGCCGGTAGCCGGGATGTCGAACATCTCGATGCCATCAATGGTTTCGTTCGGGCAGTAGTGAACATAAGCCGCATCGGCGCGAAACGCCGGGGTCGGCAGCAGGTGAGAGATCCCCTGCTCGTTCTTGGCAACCCCCTGGAAGGTCTGGATATCGCCATACTTTTTGGCTTCATCCACCGCGCTCTGGGACCAGACGCCGGTCAGCAGGAAGTCCGCCTTCTTGTTGGCGCCGCCCAGCAGGTTCATGGGCACGGCGGAGAACTGACCGCGGCCGCCACCGTGCATGAAGAGCACCTTGTAGTTGTCCGGCACCGCCAGCAGCTCGCGCAGATCCGCTTCGGCCTTCTCGGCCACCGCCATGTAGGGCTTGCCACGATGGGAAAGCTCCATGACCGAGGCTCCCAGCCCCTGAAAATTACAAAATTCGCGCTGGGCGCGCTCCATGACTTCAACCGGCAGCATGGCGGGGCCGGCGCAGAAGTTGTAAATCTGTTTGCTCATGACGCTTTCCGTGAGTGGATGAGAGTAATCGATGACTTGTCAGGTTTTACACAAGAGCAGCCAGCGGATCAAAGGCTTTTTGGGAGCTGGCTCAACCTTTTACCGTCATTCTGCCTCCCCCTTGCAGTAGAAAAAGCCCTGAACGGGTCAGGGCTTGCAGGGAACATGCACAGAAATGGCGGGCAGAGCGCATAAACGACCACAGCTCAGCCATTTCTGACAAATTTACAGTTTGGCGGTGAGCTCCGGCAGAAGAGTGAAGAGATCCCCCACCAGCCCGTAGTCCGCCACCTGAAAGATGGGGGCATCGCTGTCCTTGTTGATGGCCACGATCACCTTCGACTCCTTCATCCCCGCCAGATGCTGAATGGCACCAGAAATACCAACCGCGATATAGAGCTCGGGCGCCACCACCTTGCCGGTCTGTCCCACCTGCAGATCGTTGGCGACATATCCCGCATCAACAGCGGCTCGCGATGCCCCCACGGCGCCGCCCAGCTTGTCGGCCAGCGCTTCTATCAAAGCAAACTGCGCCTTGGACCCCAGTGCCCGGCCACCGGAGACCACCACCCGGGCGGCGGTCAGTTCGGGCCTGCTGGAGCGCACCGCGCGGCGCTCGACCAACCGGGTACGACCAGCGAATTCGGGCACGGCCAAGCGTTCGATGAGAGCCTGCCCGCCCGTCGCCGCCTTGGCAAACGCGGTGGCCCGCACCGTCATCACTTTGACGGGCGCCGAGCTTGCCACTCTGGCAATGGCATTGCCCGCATAGATGGGGCGCAGGAAGGTGTCGCTACTCTCGATAGCCGTCACCTCGGAGAGCATCTCCACCCCGAGCCGGGCCGCCACCTGTGGCAGCAGCGCCTTGCCCATGGCACTCGCCGCCATCAGGCAGTGGCTGTAACCTTCGCACCAGCTGGCCAGCAGCTTGTCCACCCCATCCAGCAGCCCGTCGGCCAGCAGGGGATGTTCGGCAAGCAACACCTTGTCGACGCCGCTGAGGGCTGCCGCCTGTTCACCCGCCTCGGTCAGCCCCTGACCCAGCAACAGCAGGTCAACCTGACCGCCGATGGCTCCGGCGGCGGTGACCAGTTGTGCCACGTTGTCGGCCAGATGGCCCTGATGATGTTCGGCAATGATCAGCACGCTCATGACAGCACCTTCGCTTCGTGTTTGAGTTTGTCCACCAGCTCGTCCACCGAGCCCACCTTGATCCCGGCGCTGCGGGCTGGCGGCGCCATCACCCCGAGCAAACGGGTCTGGTTGGCCACCTCAACGGCGAGTGTCGAGAACGGAGCGCTATCAAGCGGCTTGCGCTTGGCCTTCATGATGTTGGGCAGCGAGGCAAAGCGCGGTTCATTCAAACGCAGATCGGCGCTCACCACCGCAGGCAACGGCATGCGCAGGGTCTCGAGGCCACCGTCGATTTCGCGGGTCACCAGCAGTTCCCCCGCTTCCACCTTGAGGGCTGACGCACAGGTCGCCAGCGGCCAATCATTGAGGGCAGCCAGCATCTGGGCCACCTGATTGTTGTCAGAATCGATGGACTGCTTGCCGAGCAGCACCAGATCCGGCTGCTCCTGCTCACACACCTTGTGCAAGGCACGGGCGACAGTGAGCGGGGTGAACGTCTCGTCGGTGACATAATGCAGCGCCCGATCCGCCCCCAGCGCCAGCCCATGGCGCAGTTGCTCGGCGGCAGCGTCAGGGCCGAAAGTCACCACTACCAGCTCGCTGGCGATACCCGCTTCCCGCAGCCTGACCCCCTCCTCCACCGCAATTTCACAAAAGGGGTTGATCCCCATCTTCACATTGGCCAGCTCCACGTCGGAGCCGTCTCCCTTCACCCGGATCTTGACGTTGTAGTCGACTACCCGTTTGATTGCGACCAGCAGCTTCATGGGGTCATGCCTCGTCTCTTTGGATTGAATTCATTAGTGTGCCTCTGCGTTTGTTGCAGTACGCTCTTCCCTGATTTTTTGCTTTTTCTTGCTCAGCTTTGCTTACAACTACTTTACGTTTACGTAAACTACCAGCATTACCCTAGGCCAACCAGAGCGCAGAGGCAAGATGGAACGGGAAGCAATGGAATTTGATGTCGTCATCGTCGGCGGCGGACCGGCGGGGCTCAGTGCAGCCATCGCCCTGAAACAGCAGGATGCCACTCTCTCTGTCTGTCTGCTGGAGAAGGGGGCGGAAATTGGCGCCCATCTGCTCTCCGGCGCCCTGTTTGATCCCGTCGCCTTGCAAGAGCTGCTGCCGGATGGCTGGCAGCAAGCGCCGCTCGGCGTGCCGGTCAGCGACGATCAGGTTCATCTGCTGCAAAGCGAGCAACGTTCCCTGCAACTCCCCGCCTGGGCGGTACCGCCCCGGATGCACAATGAGGGCTGTCACATCATCAGCCTCGGCAATCTCTGCCGCTGGCTTGGCCAACAGGCGGAAAAACTGGGAGTCGAAATATACCCGGGATTTACCGCCAGCGAACTTATCATGGAAGCGGGCCGGGTCAAGGGGGTCATCACCGGCGATCTGGGGCTGGATCGGGTGGGCAATCCGAAAGCAGATCATGTGCCCGGCATGGCGCTGCTCGGCCGCTACACCCTCTTTGCCGAAGGGGCCCGCGGTCATCTCGGCAAGCAGCTGATCGCCGACTTCAACCTAGCAAGCCCTGCCCAGCCCCAGCACTATGCCATCGGCTTCAAGGAGCTGTGGCAACTGCCTGCTGGCCAAGGCAAGGCGGGACAGGTGCTGCACGGCAGTGGCTGGCCCCTTGGCAAGCAGGGGGGCGGCAATAGCCACGGTGGCTTCTATCTCTATCACATGGAGGGGGATCAGGTGGCGGTCGGGCTGATTGTCGATCTCAACTACCAGAATCCCTGGCTCAGCCCGTTCGACGAATTCCAGCGCCTCAAGCATCACCCGCTTATCGCCGGCGTGTTGCAAGATGGGGAGCGCATCAGCTATGGCGCCCGCGCCATCACCAAGGGGGGCTGGCACGCCCTGCCCCGCATGCACTTCCCGGGCGGCCTGCTGATCGGTTGTAATGCGGGCACTCTCGACTTTTCCCGGATCAAGGGGATCCACAACGCCATGAAGTCCGGCATGCTGGCGGCAAAAACCGTCGCGATGGCCCTGCGGGGGGGCGATGAAGGGGGCCGGGATCTGGCCCAGTATGGTGACGAGCTGCACCAGAGCTGGCTGGCCCGCGAACTCAAGGCGGCGCGCAACTTCGGCGCGGCTCTTCATCGCTATGGTCCCTGGTTGGGCGGTGCCTTCAACTGGCTGGAGCAACGGCTGTTTGGCGCAAACTCGCCCTTCAAACTGCTCGATAAGGCTCACGATTACCGTCAGCTGCGCGTGGCCAGCCGCTGCGAGCCCATCCATTACCCCAAACCCGATGGCAGACTGAGCTTTGACAAGCTCTCGTCTGTGTATCTGGCCAACACCAGTCACGACGAGGATCAGCCTTGCCACCTCAAGCTGCAGGACGAGCGCATTCCGGTCGAGGTCAATCTGCCCACCTGGGCCGAACCCGCCCAACGCTACTGCCCGGCAGGGGTGTTTGAAGTACTGGAAATGGAAGGCGCGGCCAAACTGCAAATCAACGCAGCCAACTGTATTCACTGCAAGACCTGTGACATTAAAGATCCCAGTCAAAATATCATCTGGACACCGCCACAGGGGGGCTCCGGGCCCAATTATCCGAATATGTGATGGAACGGCAATGCCAAGATGCGGTGACATCAAAGATACTCAGTCCCAAAACATCGTCTGGACACCGCCACAAGGAGGATCCGGGCCCAACTATCCCAATATGTGATGGAATACGGCGATGCCAAGATGCGGTGACATCAAAGATACTCAGCCCCAAAACATCGTCTGGATACCGCCACAGGGGGCTCCGGGCCCAACTATCCCAATATCTGATGAAGCGGGGTAGCGGCAACAAGCAGCCCCAGCTAGCCCTCCCCCAGCCAAAGGCGGGTTCTACCCCGCATAGCCGCTCAGGTGCTCCGACCTCGCTGGTTTTTTGAACAAACAAGCTGAATCCCTGATGAATAGCCCCTGACAAGCGCGGCCCGCCCCTGTATAGTTCGCCGCATTCAGGTTTTCCATCGGCCCGATCTGCTTATCCACGGGATCGCCTTCTGCTGCGATCTAAGGCCGCATGACCTGTGCAACCATCCCTGATTACCCATGACTTTTTAAGGGGGGACAGATGATCACCGCCTACATTCTCAACAACAAGGTGCTGGACATAGTCACGCTCGGGCCTGACGACATAGTACCTGACAACACGGTCTGGCTGGATGCCTACAAGCCGGACACGGCAGAGCGAGAATGGTTGACGGGCCTGTTCCTGGAAGAGGTCCCCGACAAAGAAGAGCTCGACGACATCGAAGCATCCGCCCGTTTCTACTGGGATACCGATGGTCTGCACATTCACTCCCTGTTTCCCCAGCGGATCGGTCGTGACACCAAGGGTGTCCACGTCTCCTTTACCCTGCGCAACAACCTGCTGATCAGCATTCGTGAAGATGACATCGGGCTGGTACGCCTGCTGCGCCACTACATGCGCCAAGATCGGCTTGAAGTGGAGGATGCCCTCGACATCCTGCTGGAGGTGCAAAACCTCAAGGTAGAGTACCTTTCCGACCTTATCGAAGATGGTTACAAAACGTTGGAAAACACCGCCGATCAGATCTTCGAGCCGGATCAGATCAACCCCATGTTGAAAGAGTTGATGGCACAGGAAGAGGCCAACGGCCAGATCCGTCTCTCTCTGCACGATACCCGCCGCGCCCTGCGTTTCCTCAAACGCAGCCTGCGCCAGCGCATGAGCCTTGAGCAGAACAAGTGGATCGACGAGATGCTGCACGACGTGGAATCTCTGTTGCCCCACACCCAGTTCCTGTTCGACAAGATCAACTTCCAGCTGGAGGCCTCCATGGGGGTGACCAATCTGGAGCAGAACAAGGTGATCAAGATCTTCTCGGTAGCCGCCGTGATCTTCCTGCCGCCGACCCTGATCGCCAGTATCTACGGCATGAACTTTGGCCGCATGCCGGAGCTCGCCTGGGAGTATGGTTATCCCATGTCACTGGTGCTGATGGTGATGTCATCGCTCGGCACCGGCCTCTTCTTCAAGCGCAAAGGGTGGCTGTAACGCCAGCCGCTCGGCACAAGACAACTTTTCGCGGATTGGGGGGCATGGCCCCCCGATTAATTCCCGCTCTCTCCCGCGCCTTGCAAAGGGCTCGCCTTCGCCCCATATCCCTTGCATCACTTGCACTCTATGAATGGATATCGGGCAACCATGACCCTCTACCCCGAACATCGATATGACGATCACGGCCAGTTGCGCCCTCCCCTCTGGTTCTGGCCCATCGCCCTGTTGCTGACCCGCTCGGTCTGGCTGTTTCTGATGGCCGGCGTCACCCGCGAGAGCGGCAGCGAGATCCTGACCCTCTTTTATCCGGACAAAATCACCCTCTACATCAGCCTGCTGACCGACGTACCCGCCATGCTGGCGTTGCTCGCCTGCGGGGGCACCTATCAGCAGACCCAGAGCATTCGCGCCAGACTCCGGCGCCACAGCCCGCTGCTGCTGCTCTGCTCTGCCGTCAGCGGCCTGCTGATGCAGTTGCACAGCCTCAATCTGCAGAAGTGGTCATTCAGCTGGCCCACCGCACTGGTGCTGGTCGCCAGCCTCTGGTCACTCTGGTATCTGCTGCGCAGTCGCCAGCTACGGGAATATGCTGCTGATGATCCTCATCAGGAGTCGAACATCTAGCCAAGCTTTAGCTGCAATCAATTGAAATAAATATAAAAAGCCTCTTGGTGAGCTGAACACCCACAACAAGCCAGACGCGCGATCATAACCCCGAGCCGCAAGCGGCCCCGTTGTCGAGGAACGGCTGCGCCCGCACTCTCGCCCCATAGGTGGCGGCCAAGCGGATAAGGGATTATCAATAGCCGTGTTCGGTCACCCCGTTCATTCAGGCTTGATTCATTATCAATGGAATTGATAACACTTTTCATTACTCTTACTGCGTTATAAACTTGCTCCCCCCGGGCGGCCCCGCCCGGGTGCTGGAGCCTTTATGACAAGCCTTTCTCTCTCACCCCGACAATTCTGGCAGTGGCTGGCCTACCACCATCAGGCCGCCGAGGGCACCCTCTATCTGATGTTCTTCTCAGGCCTGCTGCTGTGGGAACCGCTGACCCCGCTCTGGTCGCTGGCACGCTGGAATCTGTTTTTCCATGTGATGCTCTCGCTCACCCTGTTCCCCCTGCTGTTTGGCGCCTTCTGGCTCTCCCATCGCAGCTTGTTGAACCGCAGCAACAAACCCTTTTTACGCACCACGGGGCGGATTATTGAAGCCCTGCTGCTGATCTGTCTGGCCAGCGGCCTGCTGCTGGTGCTGCACGGCACTCCGGGCGATGCCACGGGCAACCTCGCCAGCTGGGCCCACTGGCTGAGCGCGTTGGCGTTAACTCCTCTGGTGCTGCGCCACGCCTGGCGCTGGACCATCTTGAAATGGCGATCCTGATCCCATGTTGAAGTCATCGTTCTCTGCATATTTGTCACCCCTGCTGGCACTCGTCCTGCTGCTGACCAGCCCCTTCGCGTTTGCCCAGCAGATGGGTGCCGGGATGATCGCCTATGAGGAAGGGAGCGCCCCGCGCCTCGTCACCGCCAACCTGAGCACAGGATCGGTCACCCTGCTTGAGCGCGATAGCGGCAAGCGGCTCAAAGAGGTGCAGCTGGGAGGCGATCTGCGCCAGCTTGCCCGCGCCGATGACGGCACCCTGCTGGTCACCGACTACAGCGGCGATCGCCTGCTGCTGCTGGATGATGATCTCGATCTGGCAAAGGCGATCCCCACCGGCCATCGCCCCTACGGGGTCATCTTCGATGCCAAGCGGCAGTGGTTCTGGGTCACGCAGTTCGAATCCGCTCGCCTGCAGGCCTATGACACCACAGGCAACCTCAAGCTGGATGCAGAAACCGCCGAGACTCCCCGTGGACTGGCCCTGACCGACGACGATCGCCTGCTGCTCACCCACGCCATGACCGGCCAGCTCGCCATCTATGATCTCGCCAAGCTTGGCCACGGCGCCAAGGGATCTTCGCTTCCCAAGCCCAAACTCATTACCCTGGCCGAGACCCATAGCGACACGCCGAGCGACTCCCAGGGATTGCCGCGCCTGCTCGATGGCATCGCCCTCTCCCCCGATGGCAGCGAGGCCTGGCTGCCCCATGTGCTGTGGAGCTTCGATCACCCCTTCCAGTTTCAGAGCACCGTCTTTCCGGCCGTCTCCATCATCGATCTCGATGAGGAGAAAGAGCGGGTCGATGAAAGAAAACAGCTCTTTTTGCAGATCAACCTGCCAAGCGTCGGCAACCGCAGCCAGATCGTCTCCAACCCCTTCGCGGCGCGCTTCACCGCCGATGGCAAGCGGGTCTATCTGACGCTGGCGGGCTCGGAAGATCTGCTGGTGTTTGATCTCTCCCGCAGCGGCAAGTCCAACAACAACCGCCACCGCCGCAAGAAGTTTCAGGGGGGCGCCAAGGCGACCCAGCTCTTGCGCCACCTGCCGGGCCAGAATCCGCGGGACTTGCTAATCGATGGCGACCATATTCTGGTGCACAACGCCATGGGGCAGGATCTCACCCGCCTCAATAGCGGCGGCAGCGGCCCGTTTGCCCGGGTCACCGTCGATGTGCCCCACTTTGCCAAGCTGGTAGAGACGGATCCCCGCCCCGCGCCGCTTCAGCGCGGCGAGCGGCTGTTCAACTTGGGCAACACAGCGTCCAACTCACGCTTCCCCATGGCGGGGGACAACTGGATGAGCTGCAACTCCTGCCATCTGGACGGGTTCAATTTCACCAACCGCTATCTGATGGCGGCCCATCGCCAGAAGAGCGGCGACAACGCCATCAACGGCCACGCCAACCTCACCAACATGGTGGCGGGGGATTTTGTCGGCGAATACCTGCGCATGACCCAGCAGACCCAGGGTGGCATGGGCCATGACACCCGCGATGGGGCCGAGGCAGTTGACCCCGCCAAGCCCCAACCGGAAGTGAAAGCGATGATGGAGGACTTGCACGCCTTCGTCACCGCCGATGGCAACCTCCCCTATCTTGCCAACTGGCTGCGGCTCGATGCACCGCGCACCGATCCCGCCAAGGCGCCGACCACTCACCCGAAAGAGTGGCTCAACTCCGCCTCCTGCCAGAACTGCCACAGCCAAGCGTTCAAGGACTGGAGCGAGAGCAACCACCGGCTGATGGGCAACTCCCACCCCTACTACAAGGTGGTGCAGGCGTTGGCCCGCGAAACCGAAGGGGAAGCGTTCGGCCAGTGGTGTCAGGGCTGCCACATGCCCCAGCAGGTAATGAACGGCCAGCAGGATCTACCCAAGGGCTCCCACATGTTCGAGCAGGGCGGCGCCTCGCTGATTGCCGCCCACAAGGCGGGTGAACCTGTGGTTGAGGAAGGGACCGGCTGTGTGCTCTGTCATCGCATCACCAAAGTGGAAGATGCGGGCGGCAACAGCGCCTTTACCGTGAATTTGAAAGACCGCGAGAGCTATGTGTTCGAGGATGCCGCGGGTGGCAGCCTTAAGCACTGGCTGGCCGAGCGGCAGATCAACGCCCGTCCGGCGGCCCACAAAGCCTCCTATCAGAAGGATTTCTACCGCGATGCCGCCCTGTGCAAGTCGTGCCACAACGAGTTTGCCCCGGGCTCCGGCGCCAATATCGTCAACACCTGGGACGAGTGGGAAAAATCCAGCTTCGCCAAGGCCGAGGATCCCGCCAAACGGCGCACCTGCATCGACTGCCATATGAACCCGGAGCCGGGCAATGGCGGCGCGCCGGTGACGGGCCAGTCCACCGAAAACGGCACCATGAAAGCCCGGCTCTATCGCCACAACTTTACCGGCGCCCAGCACCAACTGGTGGGGCTGCGCAATCCCGACCTTGAACAGGAGAGTCTGGCGCTCTTGCGCTCCAGCGCGACCCTCTCCGCCCGTATCGAACAGGCGGCCGATAGTCAGCGGCTGGTGGTGCGGGTCGCCAATACCGGCGCGGGCCATGCCCTGCCCACCGGGGTGGCCGATTTTCGTGAACTCTGGCTGGAGCTGACCGTCACCGACGCCAACGGCAAGGTGGTGCTTGCCAGCGGCCAGCCGGTGGATGGTGCCGTCCCTGAGAATGCGAGACTGTTTCGCAAAGTGTTCGGCGATGCCGAGGGCAAGCCGGTGGGGCTCAAGTTCTGGCGCTACGCCAAACTGCTGGAAGATACCCGCATTCCGGCCGATGGCTGGCGCGATGAAGCCTGGTCGCTGCCCGCAGAAGCCCAAGGGCCCTTCAAGGCCGATATCAAACTCAATTTCCGCACCTACCCCAAGTGGGTCAATGATGCGGTGCGCGCCGCCGAGCCGAGCTTGCCGGAGCCACCCATAGTGCAGCTAAATCGGTTGCAACTTACCCTGCAGCCTCTCCCCGTCACGCCCGCTACGGAGCCTCAATCCTGATGTTTGCAAGTTTTCTGATTACCCTGCGCGAGGGGCTGGAAGCCTTCCTGCTGGTCGGCATCTGCCTCTCCTACCTCGCCAAGCTGGGGGCGAGCCGCTACAACAAGTTCATCTATCTGGGGGTGGGGCTTGGCCTTATCGCCTCACTTGTCGTCGCCTTCCTGTTCCAGGTGGTGGTGAGCCAGTTCGAGAGCGAGCGCTACAACCACCTCTTGATGGCGGGGATCCTCATCTTCGCCACTCTGGTGCTCACCTATATGGCGATCTGGATGCAAAAGCAGGCCAAATCCCAGGTGGGGGCCATGACGGCGCGCATCGATGCGGTCATCGATGGCGGCAACCTGTTTGGGCTGGTGCTGCTCGCCTTTCTGGCGGTGATGCGCGAAGGGTTTGAAACCGTGCTCTTCTTCTCCGCCCTTCTCTATTCGGGGCAAGGGGTGGATCTGCAATCCGGCCTGATGGGTGCGCTGGCGGGGCTGCTGGTCTCCATCGCGCTGGTGTGGGGGCTGCTGCGCTCCACCCGCAAGGTGGCGCTGGCGCCTTTCTTCCGCTGGACCGGCCTGCTTATCATCATCATCGCCGCAGGCTTGCTCTCGTCCGCCGTCAACATGTTGCAAGCGGCAGAGATCATCACCTTCTGGACCACGCCGGTGTTCGACATCAGCCACATTCTCGACGATCAGGGGGTATTTGGTACCTTCCTGCGTGCCCTGTTTGGCTACAATGCCTCACCCGCTGGCTTGCAGCTGCTGACCTGGGCCCTCTATCTGGCGATCTTCGTTACCCTCTGGCAGCGCAGCTATCGCCCGCAGGTGAGCGCCGCGACTAGCAAAGGCTGAGCCAACACGCCATGTGGCAACAAAGCCACGGGGTAACAACACTATTCGGGAGCCGCGCCTTGGCGCGGTTCCCTTATCTATCAAGCAGTTTCGGAATAGGTCATGAGCGATAACAACAAGAAAAGCATTGCAGTGCTGGGTGCTGGCCCCGCCGGTTTGATGGCGGCCTGGCGCCTGCGCTGCGCCGGTTTTGCAGTCACCCTGTTCGAGCAGGAGCCGGTGGTCGGTGGCATGTGCGCCACCCAGACCTTCAAGGGGCGCGATGGGGAGTATCGCTTTGACTACGGCGGCCACCGCTTTATCACCAAAAACCCCGAGCTGCTCGCCTTTATCGACGAGCTGATGGGGGACGATCTGCTACACGCCGAGCGCAAGAGCGTGATCCGCTTTGGCGGGCGCACCTATGACTACCCATTGAACCTGCCCAACCTGCTCAAGACGGCGCCGCTCTCCCTGATGGCCGGTGCGGTGAAAGACTTGCTGCTGTTGCCCTTTAGCAAGAAGCCGGACGATTATGCCAAGGCGAGCTTTGCCGAGTGGATCCAGAGCCACTTTGGCCGCACCCTCTATCGCCAATTCTTCGAGGGCTACACCGGCAAGCTGTGGGGCATCAACCCGGACAAGCTCTCCGCCGACTGGGCCGGCCAGCGCATCAGCCTGATCGATCTCAAAGACGTGGCGCGCCGCCTGTTGCCAAGACGCAATGGCAGTATCTCGGTGCGCACCTATGCCCGCAAATACCGCTACCCCAAATATGGCTTCGGCCAGATCTTCACCACTCTGGGGGAGCGGCTGGTAGCCGAAGGGGTGGAGCTCAAAACCGGCGCCACCATCACCCGCCTTGAGCAGGCCGATGGCCACATTGAACGGGTTTATTGGAAACAAGATGATGTTGAGCAGAGCGAGCGCTTTGATCAGGTGATCTCCACCCTGCCGCTGCCGCTCACCTGCCAGCATCTTGGCTTGCCGTGCGACCTGCACTACCGATCCCTGCGCTTCATCAATATGCCGCTCAAGCAAGAGAACCTGTCGGACAACACCTGGCAGTACCTCTCCGACCCCCATATTCTGGCCACCCGTCTGCAGGAGCCGCGCCGCCGCAGCCCCTTTATGGCGCCCCAGGGCCAGACCTCGGTGATGCTGGAGATCCCATGCAACCCAGGCGATGCCACCTGGCAGGCGCCGCTCTCTGATCTGCGCGGTCGGGTTACCGCCGATCTCGCGAGCCTCGGTGTCGATACCGCCAAGCTTGGCGATGAAACTTTTGAAGCGCGTAGCGAATACGCCTATCCGCTGATGGATCTCGGCTATCAGGCGCGCCGCAACGAAGCCATCAAGGCGCTGATGCCCATCACCAACCTCATCATGACCGGCCGTCAGGGGACATTCCGCTACATCTTCACCGACACCGCCATGGAGATGGGGATGATGGCCGCCGACATGGTGATCGACGGGGTGGACAGACGTCACGCCATCTTTAACCATCGCAACGAAAATACCGTGATTGAAACCCAGAGCGTGGCCTGATGGCCGCGCCATTGGCATAAGTAAGGAGAACAGGATGACCATCCGCCCGGGTTTACTCGCCCTCACCCTGCTGCTGGCCATGAGTGGGCAGGCGCAGGCTTACTCCTACGCCGCCGCCGGCAAGGAGCCACTGATCGACGCCCGCGAGGCGCTGCTGGGCGCCGCCACTGACGGCAAGGATGCCAGCGCCACCTTGAGCGAGATTGCCGACGAGCTGACCTATCTGGAACAGCACCACAAGGTGGCGCTGCAAGGGCCGCTGGCCGCCGCCATCAAGGCCAAAGACGCTGCCGCCACCGCCGCCCTGCTCAATCGCGCCTACAAGGCGGAGATCGAGCGCCGCCTCGAAGGGGCCAGCCAGAATCTTGGCGACTACCAGACCGCCAAGGTGCTGGTGGTCAAGAGCAAGCGCTTCCTCGACTTGATCCTCCCATCACTCAATGAAGGGGATCGCAAGGCAGCCGAACAGGCGCTGGCCAAGGTGCTCGATGCCATCGGTAACCCGGGGGTATTCGGGGTGGGCGCCAAGCCCGCCGATGCCACCGCCTTTAGCGATGCAGAAAAAGCGCTGATGGCCGTGCTGGCGCCGCTTTGATGGCTACCCGCCAATCATTGCGCCATCTCGCTGTGACAAACGGTGGGTTTCGCTGCGCTCTACGCCCCCTACGCACGGCCTACCGATAAATGCACCCGGACGCTGGTTTGCCCCCTTCTCCCCTTGCGGGAGAAGGGCTGGGGATGAGGGGTAAGGTAATGGCCCGGCGTTGGCCTTCCCCCTGCTCCACCACCATTTGGCTGCTCATTCTGCTGCAACTGGCTTGGCTTTGCTGGCTGCTGGCCTTTCCGGTAGCCCTCGATTCCGACGATGCCCTCAATTTCGCCCACGGGGTGACGCGCTTTAGCGTGCTGGAGTTCTCCCCCCACTTTCCGGGCTACCCCGCCTTTATCTGGCTGGCGCGGCTGATCAATCTGGCGGTGGACGATCCGGCCCACGCGGTGCAGTGGGCAAGTCTGCTCGGGAGCAGTTTGCTGGCGCCGCTCGCCGCCTTGTTGGCGGTGAAGCTGTGGCAACGGCCAAGCCTGCTCGCCCCCGTCTGGTTGCTGGTACTGGCACTGCCGCTCACCCCGACGCTGGCGCTCTCCAGCCTTTCGGACGGACCCGCGCTCGCCGCCTGGCTCGGGACGCTGCTGGCCTTGCAGCAGCGCAGAATTGCGCTGGCGGGTCTGCTGCTGGGCCTTATGCTGGCACTGCGCCCCTCCTATTTTGTGCTGGCGCTGCTGCCCCTGTGGCTCGGGCTGGCGCAGCAGGGCACGCGCGTCAGGTTTGTGCTCCCCATCGTGCTGGTGGGGCTTATCAGCCTGCTGTTTGTCTGGCAAGCCGATGGCTGGGCCTATTTCAGCGAGGGGCGGCGCTTTACCGACGGCCACTTTACCCTGTGGGGCAACACGGCGGCGGCCCACGGCGATCGGCTGCTGAGCTGGGCGCGCACCTTCAACGATCAGCTGACCCCGCTCTGGCCTATGTTGATGGGGGCCTTGCTGGTGCTGCCGCTTTGGCAAAGATCAAAAAACCGCCCTGCCGCCCTCCCCCCACTCTGGACTCTCTACTGGCTCGCCCTGCTGCTCTGGACCCTGTTTGGCCAGAATCCCGACAATCCCCGCCATCTGGCCCCCGTCACCCTGCTCGGTATCGTGCTGCTGGCAGGCTGGCTGCCGCGCCGTGGCGAGGGGGTGGTCGCGGTGGCCGGATTGCTGCTGCTCGGCGTAACCTTTACCCTGCCCCGTCCACCCGCCATGGTGCAGGCAGCAAGGCTCGCAGAAAAAGCGTGTCCGGCATTGGTGACCCAGTGGGGAGTGCGGCTGCTGCGGGAGACCACAGCCTTGGCCGTCACCGATGGCTGGTACAAGGGGGATGCGGCGCTGGCACTCTCTCAGGGAGCCTGCCGCCTCAGTCGCCGCCCCATCGCCGCGAACGAAATGCCCAGCGCGGTGCGCCAGCACTGGTTTGCCCCACGCTTTGCCGCCGAGCCCGGACTCTGGCTCGCCATTCCCTCGCGGCAGACAACCCATGGGGAAAGTGACAAGAAACATATAAAGAGCACAAAAATCCGCCAAGGCAACTAAAAAAGAGGGGAACAACTTGGGTACACTCACAGCGCATCCATAACAGACGAGTCTCCTTATGCGTGTAACCAGAGAGTGGCTGTGGGTTTTGTCGGTGCTGACCGGGGCCTGTGCCCTCCTGTTGCTACCATTCTGGCTGCGCGGCGGCAGTCAGGGCCATGATCTGTTTCACCACCTGCTCTCCGGTCACTTCTTTGCCGTGCAACTGTGGCAAGGTGAACTCTATCCGCGCTGGTTGATGGAGATGAACGGCGCCTTCGGCAGCCCGGTCTTTTTCTTCTATCCCCCCCTGCCCTACTATGTGAGCGCCCTGTTCGCCGGCCCCACCCCACTGGCCCACGAGGCGATGACGCCGCTGCTCTGGAGCAGCAGCGTGGCACTCTGGCTCTCCGGCCTGTTTGCCTATCTCTGGTTGCGTCCCTTTGCCGGCCACGGACGGGCGCTGGCGGCCAGTCTGCTCTATATGGCGCTGCCCTATCATCTGGCCATCGATATCTACGCCCGCTTTGCCCTGGCGGAGAGCTGGGCCTTCGTCTGGGCGCCGCTGGCACTACTGGCGCAGGATCGCCTCTGCCGCGGCGCCCCCTTTGCACTACTGCTGCTCGCACTGGCCGTCTCCATGCTGACGCTTTCCCATCTACCAAGCACCCTGCTCATTCTGGGCTTGCTCACCCTGCGCAGCCTGCTACTGGTCTGGCGCTACAAGGGGAGCACAGCGCTTGTCAGTGTCCCTGTCACCGCCTCCCCGCTCATTGGCACCCTGCTGGGCCAGCTCTGGGGGTTGGCGATGGCCAGCCTGTTGCTGCTGCCCGCTCTGCTGGATCAGGGGGGGATCTCCATGGAGCAGATGCGCACCGGCATGTTCGAATTTCAGCGCAACTTTCTCGATCGTTTGCCCCAAAGCCGTGATGACTGGCGCTTTCGCGGCCATCTCGCCTGGCTGACGCTGCTCACCCTGGCTCTGCTACTGGTAGCTTGGGCTGCCGCCCGCGAGCCGCGCCATCCCGAGTTGCTGCTCTGGGGGGTCATTGGCACCCTGAGCTTTCTGATGATGCTGCCTCCAAGCGAGCCCCTGTGGCGCCTGCTCACTCCGTTGCAACTGGTGCAATTTCCCTGGCGCCTCAATCTTCTGCTGGTCATCGCTACCGTCGCCGTGGTGGCGCTGGGTACCCCCACCTATCGCCCGTGGCAGTGGGTCTGGTGGTTACTGCTTGCCCTCACCCTGCTCTCGCAGGGACTCTATGTACGCGAGGCGCCGCTCACCCAGGCTCCCGTAAAGAGTCAGCTCGACGGGGAGTTCGACAGCAAGCGCAGCGCCCGCGAATACCGACCAAAGCAGGTGCCACGCGGCATGTTTGCCCCCACCCTGCTGGCCTGGAAAGAGGAATTCCAGCCCGCCATCACCAGCGACCATCAGGGGGTGAACTGGCAGATCCAGCGCTGGCAGCCTCGTCATATCGAATTGACGGTGGATGCCCCGGCACCCGCCAAGCTGGTCCTGCACCAGTTTGATTACCCGGGCTGGCAGGCAAGGCTCGACCAGCGCCTGCCGCTGAGCGTCAGCAGCACCCGCAACGGGCTGGTGCAGGTCTGGGTGCCCGCCGGACAACACAGCCTCACCTTCACCCTCACCGCCCGCTGGCCGGAGCGGCTCGGTTACGCCATCTCGTTGCTGGCCTGGCTGCTCTGGCTGGGGGGAGTGATCCGCGCAGCGCGCCGACATGACCGAAAGCTTGATCCCCAAGGTGCCTGAGCGATCGGACACCTCCCCCTTTTGAGGGGGTAGGAACGTCATGCCGAGCGGGGGCAAACCTGATAGACTCGCCCTTCTCCCTTTTTCAACCAAGGTTCATCAGCGGATACCCTATGCCCCACGCACAGTCCCCCCAGGCCACCATGCTCTCTCCCCGTTTCCTGTTTATCCTGCTCGGCGCTCTGGCGGGTCTGACCCCGCTGGCGGTGGATATGTATCTACCCGCTATTCCGGCCATCGCCCGGGATCTGGCCACCAGCATCGACGGCGCCCAGCTCACCATCAGCGCCTTTTTGGGCGGCTTTGCCATCGGCCAACTCTTCTACGGCCCGCTGGCCGACAGCTATGGCCGCAAGCCGGTGATCTTGGCGGGGCTGGTGATGTTTGCCATCGCCTCGGTGGGCTGCGCCATGGCGGACTCCCTGCCCGAATTGCTGGCCTATCGGATGTTGCAGGCAGCGGGCGGTGCGGCGGGCTCGGTGGTGGTCAATGCCCTGCTGCGCGATCTGTTCGAGAAGGATGCGTTTTCTCGCGCCATGTCGTTCGTCATTCTGGTGATGACCTTGGCGCCGCTGGTAGCCCCTGTGGTGGGGGGCTATATCAGCGCCCACGCCGATTGGCGGGTGATCTTCTGGCTGCTGGTGGGGATCAGCCTGCTGATCTGTCTGGTGATGCAGTGGAAAATTCAGGAGACCCTGAAACCCGAGCACCGTCAGCCCCTTAATCTGGGCCAGATCCTCAAGAACTACTGGGGGGTACTCTCCCATCGCGGCGCCATGGGCTACGTGCTGTGCGGCTCCCTCTCCAGCTCCGGCATGTTCGCCTTCCTGAGTGGCTCCCCTTATGTCTATATCGAGTATTTCAAGGTGCCGACCGAGCACTACGGCTGGCTGTTTGGTCTCAATATTTTGCTGATGATGGTGGTTACTTTCGTCAATAGCCGACTGGTAAAAGGGGTGGGTGCCGAGCGGATGCTGCAATACGGCCTGCTGGTGCTGCCCTGCGCTGGCGCCCTGCTGATCTACAACGCCTGGAGCCAGACCGGCGGTCTGTGGGGCATCGTCATTCCGGTGGTACTCTTTATCGGCCATATCAGTCTGGTGGGGGCCAACGCCATGACCGGTCTGATGGGCCACTTCCCGCAATCTGCGGGTACCGCCTCGGCACTGGCGGGTACCCTGCGCTTTGGCATCGGCGCCCTGGTCGGCATTCTGGTCAACCTCAATCCGCCCCAATCGCCGCTGCCCATGGCCATCGCCATCGCATGCTGTGGCGTGGGTTCCACCCTGAGTTACTGGCTGCTGGCGGGCAAGCGGGGCGATTGACCCCCCCCCTATCCCCCTCGGCCAGGAAAACGAAAGAGGCTTCCATCAACGGAAGCCTCTTTTCGTACTGGCGGGCAGACGTTCAGAACTGGGCACTGTTGAGCCAGAGGTGCGCCCCTATGCTCACCAGATAGCCGAGCAAGATAGCCGGCGACCATTTCAGGTGGCCAAAGAAGGTATACATGCCATGGGCCTGCCCCATCAGGGCAACACCGGCGGCAGAGCCGATGGAGAGCAGGCTGCCGCCCACTCCGGCGGTCAGGGTCACCAGCAGCCACTGCCCCAGCGCCATATCCGGGTTCATCGACAGCACGGCAAACATCACGGGAATGTTGTCGATGACAGAGGACAAGACCCCTATGAAGACGTTGGCCATGGTGGGATCCCCAGCGTCATACAACCAGTGTGACACCAGCTCCAGATAGCCCATAAAGCCCAGCCCACCGACACACATCACCACCCCGTAGAAGAACAGCAGGGTATCCCACTCCGCCTTGGCCACCTTGTTGAACACGTCAAATGGCACCACAGAACCCAGACTGCGCAACCGCACCTCATCACCATTGCGTTCGTAGAGCGCACGCTTGCGGGCAAGGGATCGCGGCAGCGACTTTCGCAGATAAAACCCGAAAAACTGCAGATAACCGAGCCCCAGCATCATGCCTAGCACGGGTGGCAGATGGAGGAAACTGTGGCATAGCACCGCCGTGATGATGGTCAGCAAGAACAGCGCGACGATGCGACGGGCACCCCGCTTGAGATCGACCACCTCGTTATCAGCCTCCGGCACATGACGCGGCACCATCAGGCTCATCAGGATGGCCGGGACCAGAAAATTGAGCAGAGAGGGAATAAGCAGGGTGAAGAACTGGCCAAATTGCACCTTGCCCGCCTGCCACACCATCAGGGTGGTGATATCGCCAAAGGGACTGAACGCCCCTCCGGCGTTGGCGGCGATCACTATGTTGATGCAGGCAAGATTGACAAAACGCCGATCACCGTTGGCCACCTTCAACACCACGGCGCACATCAAGAGCGCAGTGGTCAGGTTGTCTGCCACCGGCGAAATACAAAAAGCAAGCCCACCGGTCAACCAGAACAGGGTGCGCAAGTGAAAGCCGGATCGCACCAGCCAGGCGCGCAGGGCATCGAACAGCCGCCGGTCCTCCATGGCGTTGATATAGGTCATCGCCACCAGCAGGAACAGCATCAACTCGGCATATTCCAGCAAGGTATGGCGGAAGGCCTGCTCGGCGACAGGGCTCATCCCTTGCTGTGCATAGGCGATACCAATCAGGATCCAGATCACCCCGGCGGCCACCAGCACGGGTTTGGACTTGCGCAGTTGCAGATACTCTTCAGCCATCACCAGGGCGTAGGCCAACACAAACAATCCGACACAAAAAAGACCGATTGAGGAGGATGTCAACAGAACAGGGCCACTACTGGCATGGGCGGGAAGGATAAACAGGGACAGCAGCAAAATAACTGGGGTAAGCGCAGACATGGTCTCTTCCTTTTAGAACCATCTGGCAATGATGCTAACACCTGGATGAAAAGAAAAATTCATCCAGGTCAATTAACGCTTAATTGGTTTGCTGTCGAAACGCGGGATTATTTCTTGCCGAAACCCGACTGCTTGAGGGTATAGCCTGCGCTGTTCTGCCAGGCATCCAGACCGCTGCGGTTATTGCCCGCCACCAGACTGGCGGCCAGACTCGGGCTGTTGAACAGCTGATCGGCGGTAAAGACAAAGCCGCCCTGACTGCGGGGCACTATGACCCCCTTTTCCAGCAGCTCGTGACGCAGCTCGATCACCGCTTCACGCAAAGAGGCGGCATCCTCGCCATTGGCGGTGGAACCGGCCAGCACCATAAAGCCCGGATTTTGCCGCTTGCCCACCGGATAACCGTGGGCCTCGGCCCCCTTGCCGTTGAAGTGGTAGAGCTCGCGCTCCCCCGGCCGGTTGTCGGAGAGTGCCTTTTGCAGGGTCATCAGCTCGTTGTAGATCTCGATGGGGACGACGGCAGCCTGCTTGTTGCCCTTGCTATCGATGATAAAACTGACTTGCTTGTGTAACATCCTTGCTCATCCTGTGACCCATGGAAGCCCCTATTCTAACCACCTCGGGCAAGCGGGATCCAGCGAGGATCCACTGCTCTTTTGCCGCCTTGATCACTAACTGGCACTCTTGATCAACCGTAAGGGGTGTTGATCAATGCTGGCCGTGCTAGCGTACCAAGCATGATGAAAGCCATTGACCATCAAACGGTTATCCCATGCTGACCCTGCGCAACCTCTGCAAGAGTTTCGATAACGGCAGTGAGCGACTGCCGCTGTTCCACCATCTCGATCTCGCCCTCCCCGCTGGCGAGATCACCCTGCTGCTGGGCCAAAGCGGCTGCGGCAAATCGACCCTGCTCAATCTGATCGCCGGGCTGATTGCACCGGATGAAGGGGAGATCTGGCTGGGGGAGACCCGGATCGACAACCGCACCCCCGACGAGCGGGCGCGCCTGCGGGGTCGCCATTTCGGCATCGTCTATCAGGATTTCAACCTGCTGCCGACCCTGAACGTGGCCGAGAATCTGGCCCTGCCGCTGGCCATCAACGGGCTGCCACCGGATGAGACAAAGATTGACCAGTTGCTGCACCGGCTCGATATGAGCCACAAGCGCCAAGCCTGGCCGGAGCAGCTCTCCGGCGGTCAGCGTCAGCGGGTGGCGCTGGCCCGCGCCCTTATCCATCAACCCAGTTGGCTGCTCGCCGACGAACCCACCGGCAGCCTCGATGAGCACAATGCCGAACAGGTGATGGCGCTGATGGTGACGGCGGTGCGGGGCACCGGCGCAGGCTTGCTGCTGGTGAGCCACAACCCCGCCTATGCCGCCCTGGCCGACAGGGTGCTGCGCCTCGAAGGGGGGCAACTTATTGAACTCAAGGGCTCCCGTCATGACTAGGCAGCGACTGCGTCTGCCGGGAGCACGCTGATGCTGCCACTCAAAGCGCTGCTGCGCCTCTATCGCAGTCACCCCTGGTTGCTGCTGATGAGTCTGGCCGGGCTGGTATTGGGAGTGTCGCTGGTGGTGGCCATCGAGCTGCTCAATCACAGTGCCCGCACCAACTTTGTCGCCGCCCGCAGCCAGCTGGCAGGGGAAGCCAACTACCGGCTGGCCCCCGCTGGCGGGCTGGATGAGCAGCTTTACGTGCAACTGGTGACCAGCCAGCCCGCCCTCGATGCCATGCCCCAGCTCCATGGCTGGCTCAAGGATGAAGAGGGGCGCAGCTTTCAACTGCTTGGGATGGATCTCTTCAACCCCGGCCCCCTGCGCCAGCTGTTTGGCGCCCAGCCCGCGAACGAACCCGCCTTCTCCCTCAACCGTGCCGACAGCATCTGGCTGGCGGCCCCCGAAGCGGAGCGCCTTGGCTGGCAAGCGGGCCAGAGCCGACGCTTTGTGCTGGGCGGCAACGATGGCGCCAGCGCCCGAATCCTGACCCTGACGCTGGCTGGCACCTTTGAACCGGGCGCCGTGCCCATGGAGCGGCTGCTGATAACCGACATCGGCCTCGCCCAGCCGCTGCTGGGCAAAGCGGGTCGGCTCGATCGCATCGTCTTCAAGCTAAGCGACGCCGAGGCTCGCACCCTGCAGGCCACCCTGCAAACCCGTTACCCGAACCAGCCCTTGTGGCTTGAGCCCATCAGCCCGGCGCTCGATGCCAGCCAACTTGGTGATGCACTGGCCCTCAACCTGACGGCGCTCTCATTGCTCGCCATGGCGGTGGGACTGTTTCTGGTGTTTAACGCCCAGCGATTTGTGCAGAGCGTGCGCCGCCCCCAGCTGGCCCAGTTGATCATTCTGGGGATGGGGCCGAGTCGGGTGCTTCGCTGGCTCATTCTGGAGCTGCTTATTCTCGCCACCCTCGGCACCTTGCTCGGGGTGCTGCTCGGCAGCCTGTTGGCGCTGGCCCTGATGGGGCAACTGACCCAGGCGCTAGCCGATCTCTATGGGCCCAACCCCATCGATCTGCTGCGCCTCTCCCCTGTGAGCCTGCTCAAGGCGCTGTTGATCGGGCTGTTCGGCACGCTGGCCGCCAACCTGCCCGGCTGGTGGCAACTGCTGCGCCAATCCCCCCTAGAACTGCGCGCTGGCAGCAGCCGCCCCCCCGCGCACCCGTGGCGACGGCGCGTGCTGGCCATCGCTATCTTGCTGCTGTGCGCCCTATGCCTGTGGTTGCCGCAAACGGGTCTGAGTGGCGCCCTGTTTATCGCCGGCGGCTGGCTGCTAGCCATGGCGCTCTGGTTGCCCGATGCCCTGCGCGGCCTGCTTGGCTGGCTGCGACGGCGCGCGGGCGGCCCCCTCACGGCTCGGCTCGGGGTAGCCGAGACCCTCTATCACCTCGATCGCACCGCCATCGCGGTGATGGCGTTGCAGCTGGCCATAGCGGCAGCCATCGGCATCGGGGTCATGGTGTCGAGTTTTCGCTCCAGCGTGGAGATCTGGCTCGGCCAGCGTCTGGCCGCCGATCTCTATGTTACCGCCCCCAAGGGGGTGGCGGGCAACAAGGGCACCTTGAGCGACGCCACCCTTAAGACCCTGCTCGCCAACCCGCTGGTGAGCGCCGCCTCGCGCCGCTCGGTGCACCCCGCCCGCTGGCAGGGGCAGCCCATCGAGTGGGCGCAGATGGACTTTATCCCCCAGCTTAAAGCGGCCTATCCGCTGCTGGCCGGACGCTGGCCCACCCGTCCCGACGAAGTGCTGGCGAGCGAACCGCTGACGGTACGCCTCGGGGTCAAGGTGGGCCAGCAGTTGGCGATCAGCGGCGAGCATGGGCCAAGGCAGTTCACCGTCACCGGCGTCTATCAGGACTACGGCAGCGACAAGGGGCAGATCCTGCACACCTTCGAGGCGGGAGCGGTGCAATCCCTCGCCCTCTTTAGCGACGACCCCGAGCAGCTGGCCGACCGCCTGCGCGAGCGCTTTGGCGAGCAGCTCAATCTGCTCTCCGCCCCCGCCATCCACAGCGCGGCCCTCAAGGTGTTTGACCAGACCTTTGTAGTGACCGAGCTATTGAAACTGCTGATCCTCGGCATCGCCTTTGTCGGGATCGGCTCGGCCTTTATGGTGCTGGGGTTGGCGCGCCGTGGCGAGCTGCAGACCTTGCAGAATCTGGGCTTGAGCCCCCGCCACTGCCGCCAGCTGCTGGTGTGGCAAGGGGCTGGATTGGGGCTGCTCACCGCCCTGCTGGCCTTGCCGGTGGGATATGGCCTCGCCTGGGTGCTGATCGAGGTGGTCAACCCTCGCGCCTTTGGCTGGCGCCTCGCCTTCGAGGCAGCCCCCCTTCATGCGCTCACCGCCCTGTTGCTGGCACCGGTCTGTGGCGCACTGGCATCCTGGTATGCGGCAAGGAGAGTGGTATGACATATCGGTTAGCGCACTGGCTCAGCCATGGTTTGAAGCTCCCATCGACCACTTCCCTCTCTCCGTCCCTTCTTCAGCGCAAAGAAGAGCAGAGTGCGGCATTGAACCATCCCCTCTCCCTTCGGGAGAGGGCCAGGGTGAGGGGGATCTTGTCCTCCTTACAGCTTCTGTGGCTCGCCACACTCTTGCTCCCGCTGATTGCCATGATCGGCAGCGCGCAGGCCAGCGATCTGGGCGCCCTGCTCGGTGGCGGCAACGATAACTTCAAAAAAGTGCAGCCGGGGCAAACCATCCAGCTGCCGGAGGATCACGCCGCCCACCCCGATTACCGCTCCGAGTGGTGGTATCTCACCGGCAACCTCAAGGATGAACAGGGGCGCGAATATGGCATGCAGTGGACCCTGTTTCGCCAAGGTATCGAACAAGAACTCCGCACCAGCAACCCCTGGCTCACTCCCCAGCTCTGGCTGGCCCAGTTTGCCATCACGGATCTCGATCGTGGCACTCACCAGCAAGATGAACGGGCCAGTCGGCAGGGGCCGGGACTGGCGGGGGCCAGCGGCGGCCAATATTGGCTCAGGGAGTGGCGGCTTGCCTCCCAAGGGGCGGCGCTCTTTCCCGCCACCCTCAAGGTGCAGAGCAAGATTGGCGAGCTGAACCTCACCGTCACCGCCGCCAAGCCGCTGGTACTGCAAGGCAAGGCCGGTTACAGCGAGAAGAGCCCGGGCAACGCCTCCTTTTACTACTCCTACCCGCGCCTCACTCTTCGCGGCACCCTGACTAGCGATGGCGAGACCCGCACCGTCATCGGACAAGGCTGGTTTGATCACGAGTGGAGCAGCTCGGTATTGGCGGAGTGGCAATCGGGCTGGGACTGGTTTTCGCTCCAGTTGAACGATGGCCGCGAGCTGATGCTGTTTCGCCTGCGCACCAAATCGGGACGCGCAGAACCAGAGAATCGCTACGGCATGTTGATTGAGCGGGATGGCAGCAGCCGGGTGCTCGCCCCCGACGCGATTCGCCTTACGCCGGGCAACACCTGGCGCGGCCCCAAGGGGCAGAATTACCCCGTCGATTGGCAGCTAAACGCCGCCGGGATGAGCCTCACCATCAAAGCCCGTCAGCCCAATCAGGCCATGACCGGCCGCTTTGACTACTGGGAGGGAGCTGTCTCTGTCTCGGGGGATGCCAAGGGGGTCGGCTATCTGGAGATGACGGGCTATTGATCCAGGAGCGTGTCTGTTGATTGCAATCGCCGTCAATGCCCTGCCAGGCAGGCTTGATGATGCACGCAGCCACCATGGCGCCGGGGCTCTCGCCCCTCACTGCAGCACACAGGGCGCGCCGCACCTGGATCCGGCGATTTTAAAGGGGGCATGATAAAGAATTCGGGGCGCAGAACGCCCCTTTTGTTGCCGCAAAGGCCTGTATCGACATGCAGCAAAACGACTTGTGAACAAAGAGAGCAAGATTCGGGTCGTTCCGGCAAGGAGTGGTTGCCATAGTGGGGACCAAACCCAAGTCGGTTGGAACCTATTGGGGTTCCAACCCACAGCCAACCCTGTGCCCCAATGATTTGGCGCACAACACACCAGCGAGGGAACTGCCATGTCATTACTGTCCAACAAGGTCGCCATCATCACCGGCGCCAGCTCCGGCATAGGCCGCGCCAGCGCCATCCTGTTTGCCCGCGAAGGGGCCTGCGTCGTCGTCGGCGCCCGCCGCCAGCCCGAACTGGATCTGCTGGTGGAGGAGATCCGCCATGAGGGGGGCCAGGCGGTGAGTCTGGCGGGAGATGTGAAAAGCGAGAGTTACGCCCGCGATCTGGTTGATCTCGCGCTAACCCGTTTCGGCGGGCTCGATATTGCCTTCAACAACGTCGGTACCACAGGCATGCCGGGCAGCATAGAGGAGCTTGAACTGGCGCAGTGGCAGGAAATTCTGGATACCAACCTCACCAGCGCCTTTGTGGGAGCCAAGTACCAGATCCCCGCCATGCAGGCGCGCGGCGGCGGCTCGCTTATTTTTACCTCTACCTTTGTCGGCCATACCCTGGGGCTGCCCGGTATGGCGGCCTATGCGGCGAGCAAGGCAGGCCTCATTGGCCTGACCCGGGTGCTGGCTGCCGAATATGGGGCACAAGGGATTCGGGTCAACGCCCTGCTGCCGGGGGGCACCGACACTCCCATGGGGCGGGCTTTTGCCAATACACCAGAGAGCCTCGCCTTTGTGCAGAATATGCATGCCCTCAAACGGCTGGCCCAACCGGAGGAGATCGCCCGCTCGGCCCTTTATCTCGCGTCCGATGCATCCAGCTTTACCACCGGCATTGCCCTGCTGGCCGATGGTGGGGTATCAATTTGTCGCACATGACTTGTCGTCCCCAAGATCCTGCGACCGAAACCTTATCGTGAGAGCGCCTTATGTCTGATTACGCCCGCATCGCCGATGCCATCCGTTTTATCGCAAGTCAGGTGGAGCGCCAGCCCACTCTGGACGAGATAGCGGCGCACGTGCACTTAAGTCCCTTTCACTTCCAGCGGCTGTTCAGCCGCTGGGCCGGAGTGACGCCCAAACGCTATCTTCAGGTGCTGACCCTGGAGCGGGCCAAGGCACTGTTGCAGGAGTCGCGCCCGCTGCTGGAGGTGGCCGATACCCTGGGCCTTAGCAGCGGCTCGCGGCTCTACGATCACTTCGTGCAGCTCGAAGCGGTGACGCCGGGCGAGTACAAACAGCGCGGGGCCGGGCTGGTTATCGATCACGGGGTGCATGACACCCCCTTCGGCCAGGCATTCGTCGCCCTGACCCCGCGGGGGGTGTGCAACTTCTCGTTTCTCGATGAAAAGGCCCCAGAGGCGCCGCTGGCCACCCTCGCCCAGCACTGGCCTGCGGCAACGCTGCAAGAAGCACCATCACGCACTCAAGGGGTCATCAACACCATGTTCGATGGCAGCAAGGCGCCGGATCGCCCCATCTCCTTGCACGTGAGCGGCACCAACTTTCAGATCAGTGTCTGGCGGGCGCTGCTGCAGATCCCGCCCGCCAAGGTGGTGAGCTACGCCCAGGTGGCGAACGCCGTCGGCAACCCCAAAGCCGCCCGCGCCGTGGGGCTGGCGGTGGGCGCCAACCCCGTCGCCTTGATGATCCCCTGCCACCGGGTCATCCAGCAAAACGGCCAACTCGGCGGCTATCACTGGGGCGAGACCCGCAAACAGGCGATACACGCCTGGGAAGCGGCGAGGTATGAGTGAAGGTGGCCTTTTCTGCTCGCCTGATGGGGGAGAAACAGAACTGTTGGTGGTGAGTCAGCAAACAATCAGACAGCGCCAGACAGCGTACGGCGATATAAAGCGGGGAGATCAGAAGAATTCGGGGCGCAGATCGCCCCTTTGTTACTTTGGCGGGGCATGGCGCTTAGCAACACCACCCCAGCGAATTGACGAAGAGACGTAGGATGCAATAAGCGCAGCGCATTGCACCATTTGCAGAGTGGCTTTTGTGCAAGGTATGAGGAACAAAAGTAGAGGTGCAATTTCATTGCACCCTATGCCACTGATGTCGGTTTGGAACTCAGCTCCATAAGCCGCTTGAATAGCTTTTCTTCGGCATCAAGCCCTACTTGCATTTTCTGCTTTTCAAAGAATGCAGCTAAGTAACCACATCCGGCGTGAAGAACTGCAATAAGGATTTCCTCTAACTGCCGAATCGTTCCAGCGATGAAGGCCTCTGTGGTGTCTTCTCCTTTAAGGTGAGCTGAATAAAAGAAGCTGGCACCAAAGGGTGAACCATGAATGACCTCTGACGAGAGTGAGTAGATCAGCCCATATGCCGCGAGTAGCCGCGATCCAGCTTTGCGCCCTGCAAGTTCACCGACCCGCCTGATACGACTTGGCATATCTAGGTTGGTCCAGCCTCCGTTTCCTTTGCCCGTAAACTCAGGAAATTTAGATGCAAGTGTTGATACTGGGTCAGGGTCTGTGTGGACTTCAATCGAGTATTCGCCACTGCCGAATTTTCGATTGTGTTGCCGCCAGGCGGCAAATTCGATGTACCTAACAGCTCGGTCTGCAACTGCATTTGACTCCACGAGGAGGTAGCTTGCATTTACGAAAGACTCAACAGCTGATCGTGCGATTGGATAGGCGTCGCGGACAGGAATTCCGCGCTGTTTGGCTATGTGTAAAAGGGACTCGACAGATTGTCCTGCTCCCATTGCTAATAATGTGCTTGTGCGTCGTTGTGCGTCCGGGAGGCTACAAGTCAGAATTTCTCCTTCATATGTGGTGGAGCCTTGGGATGCAACGAAAAGTGCAAGGCGCAAGAACTCTTGCTGAAGCATTGCCAAGCCTCGTAAAGCATCCAGCAGTGGTAACTCCTCGTCTGCGGACATAAATTGTTCTCCCTAAATAGAAATCGGTACTAATCAGCAATGGAAAATGCCAGCAAACCCAATCTATGACTGTGATCCCCTACATCAACTGTGGCTCCACTGGATCTCGGTGTACTCGTGCCATTGCCGATGCTACCACCCCTGAATAACAGCCTGCAGCTTGTTA
This sequence comes from Aeromonas sp. 55A, assembly GCF_051919665.1. NCBI lineage: Bacteria > Pseudomonadati > Pseudomonadota > Gammaproteobacteria > Aeromonadales > Aeromonadaceae > Aeromonas > Aeromonas sp. 55A. The sequence goes on from NZ_JBQBEH010000008.1 coordinate 3,767,007, forward strand.
CCTATGGCATTTCTCTGGCCTGACTCATGGGCGACCCCAAATGGGTTATTTCCAAACAACTATCCTAGCGAGCAAGGCAGATAAGAAAAAGAGGAAAATGGAATTTTCCTAATAAATATCAACAAATTAAATAAGAAGTACCAATGCTGGGCATATATCTTCGGTGCCAGATCGTAGATAAAGAAAAGACGCCCTAAGGCGTCTTTCTTATTTTCAGGATTAGAAGCAAACAGATTGGAGGTTATTCCCCCTCCCCGCCTTGCCCCGCAACGCAACGCAACGCAATCAGATCGGGGTAATGGAGGTGATATGGGCATCCCCGTCCAGTGATTTGAAGATCTGCACCACGGCTTCGCCATGGATCGGTTTGGCAAGCGGCACAGTGCTCTTGCACTTGAAGCGGTAGTTGGTGCCAGCCACCACTTGAGTGGAGACTTCAAAGGGTACGTACTGAACCCCGACAAATCCTTTCAGCGCCTGATCAAATACCGCCTGATCCTCGGCGGTCAGCTTGTGATATGCGGTCCATCCACCCACCAACACTGCTTGTTCTGACATATCAAACTCTCCGTGCTCTATGATCCCGACTCGTTTGGCCGTTCGGGCTGCGCCCCGTTGATTCAAGTGGTTTCCGGTCTCCACCGGGGTGTCATCACTGCCGGTTGGCACGATGACGATGGGCCCGATTGCGCAGCTATCTGCAACTCGATCAGCCCTCCCCCCAGCCACGAGCCGCTGTTGACAGCGGGCTCAATTGGCATGAGAGAGCCTAGTGCGGGATGGCAAAAATGCCCCTGTCACATATGACAGGGGCAAGGTGGCAAAAAAGCTGCTCGAAAAAAGAAGATGTGTGGCGCAAACGATTGAGAAAAGAAAAGACGCCTCAAGGGCGTCTTTTTGCATTTTTATGCTCGATGGGCAGAAGGGCGCGAGCCGCTTATTCCCATTCGATAGTTGCGGGCGGCTTGCCGGAGACGTCGTACACCACGCGGGAGATACCGTTGATCTCGTTGATGATGCGGTTCGATACGTGACCGAGGAAGTCGTACGGCAGATGTGCCCAGTGGGCGGTCATAAAGTCGATGGTCTCGACGGCGCGAAGCGCAATGACCCAGTCATATTTGCGACCATCGCCCATCACGCCAACGGAGCGCACCGGCAGGAACACGGCGAACGCCTGGCTGACCTGGTTGTAGAGGTCGGCTTTGCGCAGCTCTTCGATAAAGACCGCATCGGCGCGGCGCAAGATATCGCAGTACTCTTTCTTCACTTCGCCAAGGACGCGCACGCCCAGACCCGGGCCCGGGAACGGGTGACGGTAGAGCATGTCGTAGGGCAGACCCAGTTCGAGGCCAACGCGGCGCACTTCGTCTTTGAACAGCTCGCGCAGCGGCTCGACCAGACCCATCTTCATCTCTTCCGGCAGGCCGCCGACGTTGTGGTGAGACTTGATGACGTGGGCTTTGCCGGTCTTGCTGGCAGCGGATTCGATAACGTCCGGATAGATGGTGCCTTGCGCCAACCACTTGGCGTTTTTCAGCTTTTTCGCTTCATCATCAAACACTTCGACGAAGACGCGGCCGATGATCTTGCGCTTGGCTTCCGGCTCGTCAACACCGGCCAGCGCGGAGAGGAAGCGCTCTTCGGCTTCAACCTTGATGATGTTCAGACCAAAGTGGTCACCAAACATCTCCATCACCTGCTCGCCTTCGTTCAGACGCAGCAGACCGTTGTCAACGAAGACGCAGGTCAGGCGATCGCCGATGGCACGGTGCACCAGCATGGCGACCACGGAGGAGTCGACACCGCCGGAGAGACCGAGGATCACTTCATCGTCACCTACCTGCTCGCGGATGCGGGCAACGGCGTCGTCGATGATAGTGGCCGGGGTCCAGAGGCATTCGCAGCCGCAGATGTCTTTGACGAAGTGCTCCAGCATGCGGGCACCCTGACGGGTGTGGGTCACTTCCGGGTGGAACTGCACGCCGTAGAAACGCTTGGCCTCACACGCCATGGCCGCGTGCGGGCAGGTCGGGGTCTGGGCGATGGTGGTGAAGTCGGCCGGAATGGTGGTGACCTTGTCACCGTGGCTCATCCAGACATCCAGCAGGGCATTGCCGTTGTCGGCGATGGCATCTTCGATGTTGCGCAAGAGGGCGCTGCTCTTGCCAGCCTCGCCCAGCACTTCCACCTTGGCGTAACCGAATTCACGCTCGGTAGAGGATTGCACCTTGCCACCCAGCTGCTCGGCCATGGTCTGCATGCCATAGCAGATGCCGAACACAGGGACACCGGCGTTGAACACATACTCGGGGGCACGGGGGCTGCCTGCTTCGGTGACGGACTCGGGGCCGCCGGAGAGAATGATGCCGCTCGGATTGAATTCGCGGATCTGCTCTTCGGTTACGTCCCAAGCCCACAGTTCGCAGTAGACGCCGATTTCGCGCACACGGCGGGCGATCAGCTGGGTGTACTGGGAACCGAAGTCGAGGATAAGGATACGGTGCTGGTGAATGTCTTTAGTCATTTTATTCCTGCATCAGGCTGATGTTGTCACAAAGGGCACGGGATAAAAAAAGGGTGGAAAAACGGGGCGCAGGGCCCCGTTTTATCAGCCCATCCGATAGTTGGGGGCTTCTTTGGTAATGGTCACATCGTGGACGTGGGACTCTTTCATCCCGGCGCCGGAGATGCGCACAAATTCAGCTTTAGTGCGCATGTCGTCGATGGTGGCGCTGCCGGTCAGGCCCATGGAGGAGCGCAGGCCGCCCATCTGCTGGTGGATGATCTCTTTGAGGCGACCCTTGTACGGCACGCGACCTTCGATACCTTCCGGTACCAGCTTGTCGGCGGCGTTGTCGGTCTGGAAGTAGCGGTCACTGGAGCCTTTGGACATGGCGCCCAGGGAACCCATACCACGGTAGGATTTGAAGGAGCGACCCTGATAGAGCTCGATCTCGCCCGGCGCTTCTTCAGTACCGGCGAACATGGAACCTACCATGACGCAGCTGGCGCCCGCGGCAATGGCCTTGGCGATGTCGCCTGAGAAGCGGATACCGCCATCGGCAATCACCGGAATACCGGTGCCTTCCAGCGCATCAACGGCGTCGGAGATGGCGGTGATCTGGGGCACGCCCACGCCGGTTACGATGCGGGTAGTACAGATGGAGCCCGGGCCGATACCGACCTTGACGGCGTTGACGCCGGCAGCAACCAGCGCCTTGGCGCCCGCGGCGGTCGCGACGTTGCCACCGATGATCTGCAGATCCGGATAGGCGTCGCGAGTGGCCTTGATGCGATCCAGTACGCCCTGGGAGTGGCCGTGGGAGGAGTCGATCAGCAGTACGTCAACACCGGCTTCCACCAGCGCAGCGACGCGCTCTTCGTTACCGGCACCGGCACCGACCGCAGCACCGACCCGCAGACGACCCTTGTCATCTTTACAGGCGTGGGGCTTGCGCTCGGCTTTCTGGAAATCTTTAACGGTGATCATGCCCTTGAGTTTGAAGTCGGCGTTCACCACCAGCACTTTTTCGATACGGTGCTTTTGCATCAGGGCAACCACCTCTTCGCGAGGGGCCCCTTCACGCACGGTGACCAGACGATCTTTCTGGGTCATGATCTGTTCAACGGTCTGGGAGAGGTCAATCACGAAGCGCACGTCACGGCCGGTGATGATACCGACCAGCTGATTGCCGTCAGTCACCACGGGGTAACCGGCGAAGCCGTTCTTGTGGCTCAGCTCCTTGATTTGGGCGATGGTCATGTCAGGGCGCACGGTGACGGGGTCAGTGACCACACCGCTCTCGTACTTCTTGACCTTGCGCACTTCGGCAGCCTGCTGCTCGATGGACATGTTCTTGTGGATAAAGCCGATACCGCCTTCCTGGGCCAGTGCGATAGCCAGACGGGCTTCGGTCACTGTGTCCATGGCAGCGGAGATCATCGGGATGTTCAAGCTGATGGCGGAGGTCAGCTTGGTACGCAGATCGGCAGTATTGGGAAGAACTTCGGAGTGGGCGGGAACCAACAGTACATCGTCGAAGGTTAACGCTTCTTTGGCAATCCTGAGCATGGCAATATCTCACCGTTGAGGAAGTGGGGGTGTAAAATATTGCCGACGAAGTTTACTCACGCATTGGTCACTGGTAAAGAAGTTTTTTGAATTTTTTATGGCATAGCCCTCTTTTAGGCGGCCAACGGCGCAAAAAACTAATAAATTCAGCTGTAATCATGCCTTTTTTCACGACAAGATGATCTTTTTTGTCGTTGAGCCCCTTTCTCCCTCCAACCTCCCGGAACAGCATTTTCAATGATCCAATTATGTGCAGCCGGGTGTTCAGTTTCCCTGATAGCGACCTGGCTTGTGCCAATTCATCAGCATGGCGTTCATCGCCAGCGCACTCAGGGTGGACCAGAGCAGCAAGGGCAGTGGCAAGGTGAGCAGGGAGAGTGCAAACACCAGCACATCAAGCACCATCTGGCTCTTTCCCGCGTTGATGCCAACGCGCCGTTGCAGCCAGAGCGTCACCACCCCGGTGCCACCCACGGAGGCATTGTGGCGCGCCAGAGACAACACCCCCATGCCGAGAAAGGTCCCCCCCACCAGGGCGGCAAACAGTGGGTGGACATAGCTCACCGTCAGCAGCAGCGGTACCGCCTGGGTGGCCGCCGAGAGGGTAACGTTGACGATCAGCGTCTTGATGGTGAAGGCGCGCCCCATGGTGAAGTAACAAAACACCATGAAGGGCATGTTGACCATGAAGAACAGAACCCCGATGGGCAAACTGCTGACATGGGCGAGCAGCAGGGCGATGCCCGCGATGCCACCGGTGATCATGCCGGAACACTTGAGCAGGTTGAGACCGACCGCGATAAACATGACCCCGAGCACCATGCCGTAAACATCGTCCTTGAGGGTGTGGGCCAGGGCTTTGGTCGCCGGCACGGGCGACATGGTCATTTCACCTTCCATATGACTCCTTTCCATGTTTGCTGTGACATCAGGGCACCAGTCACTGGGCCGAAGGGGTGGGCATACTCGGGCGCCCTGGCCATTTCCCCTGCCGGTCCCCCTGCCGACATCACAAGACTCAGCAAAAAAAGCGCCAATCAACACAAGCATCCAGGATAGGCTGAAAAATCAAATTTAAATTCCGATATTCTGCCTATGACAGGAGCAACACACCCATTCATGGGACAAACATCAGGCTGCATCAGCATGTTTGACCAGCCACACTGAAGGCAGCTCGCCATCTCCCCTTTTAAAGCCCGTTATTAAGTGGATCATGTTGATATAGTGCCACATGGCAGCATGAATCATACTCGTCACAGGAGGGGCATAGGGTGGATACGGCATATTTCTCCAAGGTGGGTTCCTGCTGCCAATGTCGATGATGCGCACCACTTTGGGGCGAAAGCACCATAACAGAGCAAGCCCCCCTCGGATGCCGCTTGCTCCCAAGCGATGTCGACGCTACTGCTTATTGCCTTCCCCGTCTGGTCCCTCTCCCTCGATCCCTTGATATGCGGCATAAAAAAGTCGGCCCCAAGGCCGACTCGCTGCACACGGTGACAGGCTTTCCTTATTTGAGATATTTACCGTCAACGCCCACCTTGCCCGGGCCGTTCAGTACCCAGACCCGTGCCGAATAGGCGGGCACCGCAAAGCTCAGACTGCCGTTGCTGACGTTCTGACTCGCGCCGGTCACCGCATCCATATAGGTGCCGTTCTTCAGGCCACTCAGGTTTATTTGCTGGGCCGAATTGGCCGCGAGGCCCACGGCAGCGTAGCTGCCTTGAGCGCTCAGGTCACGCACGAAGCTGATGCCGCTGCCCCACTCGTTCACCTGGCTCATGGGCGCCTTCTGCAGGGCGGGCACCGCCTTGCGGATCTGGTTCAGGCGCTTGATGTGCTGGTAGAGCGGGTGGCTCGGGGTGGCCGGGTTGTCCAGCACCTCCCCGTAGTAGGCACGACCAGTCTGATCCACCGTCATGGTGGCCCCATCGATATCCTGGGGCTTGCCCGCCTGGAACATCACCTCTTCCCCGTAGTAGAGGGTCGGGATACCCCGCGCCGTCCAGAGCAGGTTGTAGGTCATGGCCGCATTGCCCTCTTGCCCGCCGTAGCGGTACTTGAAGTCGTTGTCCGGCCCCACGTCATGGTTCTGGAAGAAGGTGATGAGCTTGGTGGCATCCCCATAGACCCAGTCCATGGCAAAGATCCCACCCACCCCGCCAAAGCTCCCCCGGGTGACGTTGTCACGGAAGGTGGAGAAGAGGGAGAAGTCCAGCACAGAGAGGCCGGAATCGCCCCCTGCCCGGGGATCCGCCGGGTTCGGCGTGGTGCGGGTATACCACCAGGGACGGATCACCGCCGAGGCATTGTCGTTGGCCAGCTCAGAGCCCCAGCCGGTGCCCTTGACCAGGTTCTCGCCAAAGACGAACAACCCCGGCTTGTGGGCCTGCCAATCGTGGACATAGGTCAGCAGCTCGTCCCGCTCGATGTGCTTCAAGGTATCGATGCGAATGGCGTCAACCCCCATGTCGAGGTACTGGCGGATGGCGCCGTTGAGGTAGTCCTTGACGTTCTGGTTGCCGGTGGCGAGATCGATGCAATCCCCCGCCATGTGTTTGCGCTGCAGGGCGAGCGGGCTCTCCCAGTCACCGCCTGACATGAAACCGTCCAGGTGATACCAGGCGGGATCCAGGGTCTGGGCGTCGATGCCGAAGAAGCGGTTGGGGTTGTAGCCAGCACTCGGCACGGTGGCGCCTGTCTTGGGGTCCACCAGAGGCTGGGTGCCCGCCGGATCGGACTGGCAGCGGGCCTTGTACCAGTCGGGAGCCACCGGGTTGTCGTCGTCACAGCGGTTGGCGCTAGCGTAGTCCCCGAGGTTGCCCTGATAGGGGCCGTTGTTGATGAGCCCCTGGCTCGACCCCGCCGGTACGTAGTATTTGACGGGCAGGCGATCGATCCAGGTCTTGCCGCGCAGGCCGTACTGGCTCGAGTGGTTGAGCACCACATCCTGGATCACCTTGAGCCCCTTGGCGTGGGCCGCCTGGATGAACTCCCGGTAACCCGCCCCCGGCGACTCCAGACGGGGATCGACCCGGTAGAAGTCGTAGGCGTGGTAGCCGTGGTAGTCGAGGCCGGAGCGATTCTCCACCGGTGGCGTCACCCAGATGGCGGTGAAGCCGAGATCCTTGATGTAGTCGAGCTTGGCGATCAAGCCCTTGAAGTCGCCGCGCCAATGGGGATCCCCCGCCTTGTAGCGATCCCGGTTATGGTAGTTGTTGCTGGCATCGCCATCATAGAAGCGGGCGGTCAGCAGGAAGTAGATGCTCTCGGCACGAAAATCGCCGCTCGCCACCCCCTGCTCGCCGATACGGTACTCGAAGCGCTGCTCGCGCTGATTGCCGCTGGCGTCAATGGCAAGGGTGCGGATCACCAGATCGGTGCCGCTCCCCTTGTCGCTCGCCACCAGGGGCTGGCCTGCATAGCGGGCCGACGCCGTGGTGGGCTGGCTGCCGTCCGTGGTGAAATGCACGGCGGGGGCGCTGTCCTGATCGTCGCTCACCCCCAGGGTGATGGACTGGTTGTCCAGATAACTCCCCGGGGCCGGGGTGACCGTCACCGTGGGGGCCTGCAGATCGGCCCCAGCCAGCGTCTCCACCTCGATGGCCTTGCGCAGGCTGTCAAAGCAGATGCGATAGCGGGTGTTGGCGCTGACCAGGTAATCCTGGGCCGGATACGCCTCGGTCCAGTCCCCCTTGTGGTCAATCTTGAAGCGGGGGTTGTTGCTGCCAAAGGCCTGCTCGGTGCAGAAGGTGGTACCATCCTCGCTGGTCATTGGGGTGAGCCCCCAGTTGTTGGTCGTGCCCCGGAAGTACCAGCTGTCGCTGCTCTGTCCTGCCCCGACCACCACGCTCACACTGCTGCTGCCCTTGGCGCCCTGATCGTCGGTGACCGTGAGGCCATAGGTGAAGGTGCCGGTCTGGGTGGTACTGACGACGATGCTCTCCGTGGTCTCGCCGCTGCTCCACAGATAGCTCGTGATCTGGCCGTCGGGATCCGTAGAGTCGCTGCCGCTCAAGGTCAGTGACGCCCCCTGGGTCACATTCACCGTGCCCCCCGGGGTGATGACCGCGAGCGGCGGCTGGTTGTCATCCCCAAGGGGGGTGATGCTGTAGACCAGGGTCTGGTCGTTGACCTGGATGCGCACCGTACCCACGGCGCTCCAGAAGATGTCGCCGCCACTTTTCTCCAGCACGCCGTCGCCGTTGCTGTCGCCAAAGTTGACGGCCCAGTCGCCAGCCTGATCAAACTTGAGGCGCTGGCTCGCCTTGCCATCCATGTAGGCTTCCACCTGCCATAGGTGATCCCCTACCAGAGTCATGGGTAGGCTGGCCCAGCCGTTGAAGGTGCCGCGTACGTTGAGTTGCGGCAAGGTGCTGGCAAACCCCGAGGCCTCGCAACTGGCCACCGCCGTCGCGCTCACCGCCTGGGTGCTGGCGTTGATGCGGATCTGGTACGCCGTGTTGGCATTGACCCCGTAGTCGGCCGCCGGGTAGCTCTGCTGCCAGTTGCCGTACCTGTCTATCTTGAAGCGCGGTCCGCCGCTGGCATCCCCGCTCACGAAGCGCTGGCAGGTATCAAAATTGACGCCGTCCGTCGACGTCATGGCGGTCGCCGCCCATCCATTCGCGGTGCCCCGGAAGAACCACTCCGCCGCCGACGTCGGCGCCGTGATCAGGGTTCCCAACAATCCGGCCGCGAGTATCCATCTAGCCATTGATAGTCCTTTATTTTCATTGTTTTGTGTGTGATGCCGGTGTGCCCCGGCATTCCCCCATCCGCTACAGTCCCGCCTTCGGATGAGCCCGATCAGTCTAGAGTTCCCCATAACCAATTCATGGCGAATGCGCGCAAAATGTGACCACCATCGACTTCGCTATTGGCTGTATGTGATTGATAGCGCTTTCATTTCCATGCAACACCGATTTGCAGGGAGGAGTGACCAACCTGATCCATTGACTCGGCGGACGAGGTAAAGTGGGGTAAGATGGCGACATTGTTTCTCTCCTCCGCCTTCGCTGGCGAGGAACCGTGCGCAGGAACCGCCTTGAACTATCGCAACGAATCCGGCCAAAACAGGCAACAGCAGGTCTTTACCGTCACCCGCCTCAACAGCGCCGTGCGCATGATCCTGGAGCAGGATCTGGGGCTGGTGTGGCTGACCGGCGAGCTCTCCAATCTGGCGATGCCAAGCTCCGGCCACTGGTACTTCTCCCTCAAGGACATGTCGGCGCAGGTGCGCTGCGCCATGTTCAAGGGCAACAACCGGCGGGTGGCCTTCCGCCCGCAGGATGGCATGCAGGTACTGGTGCAGGCGCGGGTCTCCCTCTATGAGCCGCGCGGCGACTACCAGCTGATCATCGAGTCGATGGAGCTGGCGGGTGACGGCGTGCTGGCGCTGCGCTTTGAAGAGCTCAAGCGCCGCCTCGGCGCCGAGGGGTTGTTTGACGAGAGTCGCAAGCGGCCGCTGCCCCGCGAACCGCGGGCGGTGGGCCTTATCACCTCCGCCACCGGCGCGGCTTTGCACGATATGCTCACCGTGCTCAAGCGGCGTGCGCCGGATCTGCCGGTCTTTATCTACCCGACTCAGGTACAAGGCAGCGCTGCCATCAGCCAGATCGTCGCGGCGATCGCCAAAGCGAACCGGCGCGCCGAGGTGGATGTACTGATCGTTGGCCGTGGTGGCGGGTCGCTTGAAGATCTCTGGTGCTTTAACGAAGAGGCGGTGGCGCGTGCCATTGCCCACTCCGCCATACCTGTGGTGAGCGCGGTGGGCCACGAGGTGGATGTCACCATCAGCGACTTTGCCGCCGACTTGCGTGCCCCTACCCCGTCGGCTGCCGCCGAGCTGGTTGCGCCGGATCAGAGCGCCCGTGCCCAGCGTCTGGTTCACCTCAAGCAGCGGCTGCTGCAGGCGATGAGCCGCCAGCAGACCGCCGCCCGCCACGATTTCATCCTGCTGCAAAAGCGGCTCGACCATCAGGATCCGAAGCGGCGGCTGGAGCAGCAATCCCAGCGCCTCGACGAACTATCCACCCGTTTGCAACAGCTATTACGCCAGCGGCTGCATCAGGGTGAGCGACGCCTCACCAATCTAGAACTGCGCCTGCAGGGCAAGAGTCCGGAGCGCCTCTTGGCAGCTGGCAAGCGCCGCCACCAGCTGGCCGAGGAGCGGCTCTATGCCCTGATTGCCAAACGCCAGGATCTGGCGAGCCACCGCCTCGCCATGCTCACCGCCCGCCTCGACGGGGTGAGCCCGCTCGCTACTCTGGGTCGCGGCTACTCCATCACCCGCACTGCGCGTGGTGAGGTCATCAGCCGCGCCGATCAGGTCAACCGTGGCGACCAGCTCATCACCACACTGGCGCAAGGGAGCCTGCAGGTACGGGTCGAGGAAGTTATCAAAGACGCCGAGCAGTAGATCGGCCGCATCAAACCACCCGCCAATCTGCTATTCAGCCCGGCAATCAGCCAAAAACAAAGGCCACCACCGCAAACAGGGTGGTGGCCTTTTTTATCTCGGGTGCTGGCAACCGCTCACCCCTTGGCGCGGCGCGCCACCAGGGTGAACTTGTAATCATCGCTCTTGAAGAAGTTGCGACTGAACTCGAACACAGTGCCATCTTGCAAGAAGCCACGGGAGACCTTCTCGATAATGGGCTTGGCGGGGTCGATACCGAGCGCCTCCACCACCTGCTCCGAGGGGAGCACCGGAATGATCTCCTGCTCGCTGCGGTCAATCACCAGCTGCTTGACCTCTTCGATGTAGTGGTACTTGGAGCCCTGCATCACCGCATAGCTGAGATCGGGGAAGAGAGCGAGCGGCATCCAGGTCTCCTCCAGCGTTACCGCGATCTGGCGAATAAAGCGCACCCGCTTGACGTAGTAGACCAGCGCCCCTTCCAGCAGATTGAGCCGCTCGGCCAGCTCGCTGCTCGCCTTGATCACCTCGAAGGCGAGAATGTCACTGTGGGTCTCGGCCGCCGGATCGGTCACCTTCTCATAGAGGCTGGTGAGCTGATAGATGTCGTAGTTCACCTTCTCCTGCCGCACATAGCTGCCGCTGCCCTGAATGCTCTCGATGACATTGAGTTCGGTCAGCTGCTTGAGGGCCTGGCGCACCGTCACCCGGCTCACCCCGAACTGCTCGCGCAGCTCGGCTTCGGTGGGCAAGGCATCGCCGGGGGCCAGCTCCCCTTGCGCAATCCACTGCTGAATGGTGTCGGCTATCTGGCGATACATGGGTTTTTTCGACACGAAAGGCCACCTCGTCGGCTCTGCGCCATGATAAATGGAAGAGGCGCCATTCTACCCCAGTTGCCTGGCAGACAAAACGGCTCGGCCCCATTTGACCTAACAAATCACCTTGACCAAACAATACAAAAACAATACAAATAATGAATTGTATGATACCACTCACAAAAATCAGTCGGCCGGTTTGTTAGCATCGCTGTCACTTTCACCATGACGGCTTGCTGGCAAGCCAACCTGACAGAGGATCATCATGAATCTGACCAGTCTTACCGGCCCCTATCTCATCACGTTGCAAACCCGGTTTGCCGATCGGGATGCGGCCATTCATGCCCTGGCTGATCGGCTCGATCAGGCCGGCAAGCTGCACGACAAGGCCGCCTTTCTGGCCGCGGTCATGGCCCGCGAGGCGCAGGGCCCCACCGCCCTTGGCGAAGGGCTGGCAGTGCCCCACGGCAAGTGCGATGCGGTGCGTGAAGCGGCCTTTGCCGTCGCTACCCTGAGCGAGGAGCTGGGTTGGGAGGGGATCGACGGCCCCGAGCCGGTCAACCTGATCTTCATGCTGGCGATCCCGACCGATCAGGCGGGCTCCACCCATATGCAGCTACTCACCACCCTCACCACTGCCCTGGTGGATGACGATACCCGCGAGGCGGTGCTGGCGGCCCAGAGTGCCGAGCAGCTGATGGCGCTGCTTGATGGTGAAGGGGATGGTGAAGGAGATGGCGACAAGCAACCAGAAAAAGAAGACAACTTAAATACAAATAAACCCACTGTGGTCTGTGTCACTGCCTGCCCGGCGGGGATCGCCCACACCTATATGGCTGCCGAGTATCTGGAGAAGGCGGGGCGCAAGCTGGGCATTCGGGTACTGGTCGAAAAGCAGGGTGCCAACGGCATCGAGGATCGCCTGCCGCAAGCAGCGCTCGATGCTGCGGTAGCCTGCATCTTCGCCGCCGAGGTAGCCATCAAGGAGCAGGAGCGTTTTGCCGGCATCCCCCGTATCGAGACGCCGGTGGCCGAGCCCATCCGCCATGCCGAGCGGATACTCAATGATGCGCTGGAAGCGGCCAAGGCCGGGCGCACCGCCCCGACGCCCAACCCCAGCCAGAGCGACGCGCAGACCGGCAAGAAGGTGAGCCTCAAGACCGAGCTCAAGCAGGCGCTGCTGAGCGGTATCTCCTTCGCCGTGCCGCTGATCGTGGCAGGCGGTACCGTGCTCGCCGTCTCTGTGCTGTTGGCCCAGATCTTCGGCCTGCAACATCTTTTTGATACCGAGAACTCCTGGCTCTGGATGTACCGCAAGCTGGGCGGCGGCATGCTGGGCACCCTGATGGTGCCGGTGCTGGCGGCCTATACTGCCTACTCTCTGGCAGACAAACCGGCGCTGGGCCCGGGCTTTGCGGCGGGACTGGCCGCCAACATGATTGGCTCCGGCTTCCTCGGCGGCGTGGTCGGTGGCCTTATCGCCGGTTACCTGATGCGCTGGGTCAAGCAGCATGTGCGCCTTAGCCCCAACTTCAACGGCTTTCTCACCTTTTACCTCTATCCGGTGATCGGCACCCTGGTGGCGGGCAGCCTGATGCTGTTTGTCATCGGTCAGCCGGTGGCCTGGCTCAACAACAGCCTCACCGAGTGGCTCAACGGCCTCTCCGGCACCAATGCGCTGGTGCTGGGCGCCCTGCTCGGCTTTATGTGCTCGTTTGACCTGGGTGGCCCGGTCAACAAGGCGGCCTACGCCTTCTGCCTCGGCGCCATGGCCAACGGGGTCTACGGCCCTTACGCCATCTTCGGCGCGGTCAAGATGGTCTCGGCCTTTACCGTCACCTTCTCCACCCTGCTGGCGCCACGCCTGTTCCAGACCTTCGAGATCGAGACCGGCAAATCGACCTGGCTGCTGGGGCTGGCGGGGATCACCGAGGGCGCCATTCCGATGGCCATCGAAGATCCGATCCGGGTGATCGGCTCCTTCCTCGCAGGATCGGTGGTCACCGGCGCCATGGTGGGTGCCATGGGAATTGGTCTCTCCACCCCGGGAGCCGGCATCTTCTCCCTCTTCCTGCTCCACGATGGCGGCCATGGCGCCCTGATGGCTGCCGCCGTCTGGCTCGGTGCGGCACTGGTGGGCACCCTTATCTCCACTGTGGTGCTGATCGGCTGGCGCCGTCACGCCATGCAGCGCGGCACCTATCAGGTGGTCGCCGCAGAGTAAGGCTCCTCCTCACAAACGGTTTTTCAACAGACTATTTTTCCGCACGGCAGGCAAAGACCGCCGTGCGTCAGCAAAGGATCATTGTCATGACAGTTTCACGAGTTCACATCACCCCGCACATGCACTGGGATCGGGAGTGGTACTTCACCACCGAGGAGTCCCGCATTCTGCTGGTCAACAACATGGCGGAGATCCTGGCGCGGCTTGAATCCGACCCTGACTACAAGTTCTACGTACTCGACGGCCAGACCGCGGTGCTGGAGGATTACTTCGCCATCCAGCCCGAGAACAAGGCTCGGGTGAAGGCGCTGGTGGAAGCGGGCAAACTCATCATCGGCCCCTGGTACACCCAGACCGACACCATGCAGGTGAGCGGCGAGTCCATCCTGCGCAACCTGCTCTACGGGATGCGCGACTGCCTTAGCCTTGGCGAGCCGATGAAGATCGGTTACCTGCCCGACTCGTTCGGCATGTCCTCCCAGCTACCCCACATCTTCAACGGCTTCGGGATTAACCGTGCCATGTTCTGGCGCGGCTGCTCCGAGCGTCACGGTACCGACAAGACCGAGTTCCTCTGGCAGAGCAACGATGGCAGCGAGGTGACCGCCCAGGTGCTACCGCTTGGCTACGCCATCGGCAAGTACCTGCCGGAAGATGAAGCGGGCCTGCGCAAGCGGCTCGAATCCTACTTCGAGGTGCTGGAGAAGGCCTCGGTGACCAAGGATATCCTGCTGCCCAACGGCCACGATCAGATGCCGCTGCAACAGAACATCTTCGCCATCATCGACAAGCTGCGGGAGATCTACCCCCAGCGTGAATTCCACATGAGCCGCTTCGAGCAGGTATTCGAGCGCATCGAGGCGTGCCGCGATCAGCTGGCCACCCTCAAGGGGGAGTTCAACGACGGCAAATACATGCGGGTACACCGCACCATCTCCTCCACCCGGATGGACATCAAGCTGGCCCACGCTGCCATCGAGAACAAGATCGTCAACATCCTCGAGCCACTGGCGAGCATCGCCTGGGCACTTGGCTTTGAGTACCACCACGGGCTGCTGGAGAAGATGTGGAAGGAGATCATGAAGAACCACGCCCATGACAGCATCGGCTGCTGCTGCAGCGACAAGGTGCATCAGGAGGTGATGACCCGCTTCATTCTGGCCGACGACATGGCCGAGAACCTGATCCGCTTCTACATGCGCAAGATTGTCGACAACATGCCGGTGGCGCTCTGTGAAGACGGGGTACAGGTGGCTGACAAGCTCTGCCTGTTCAACCTGATGCCCTTCCCCCGTCAGGAGGTGGTCAACACCAGTATCCGCATTCGCGCTCAATCCTTTGCCCTGCGCGACGAGGCAGGCCAGCCGATCCCCTACTTCATCCGCGCCAGACGCGAGATTGACCCGGGACTGGTGGACAGACAGATCGTTCACTACGGCAACTACGACCCCTTTATGGAGTACGATATCCAACTCTGCCATCCGCTGCCGGCCATGGGCTACTGCACTCTCCATATCGAGGGCAATCAGCCGGGACTGGAGCAGCCGGTGACGGCCAGCGGCGAGCTGCTGGAGAACGATTTTTACCGCATCGCCCTCAATGACAACGGCACCTTGCAGATCCTGGACAAGCTGCGCGGCACCACCTTTGATCAGGTGCTCACGCTGGAGGAGGGCTCCGATGATGGCGACGAATATGACTACTCGCCGTCGCGGGACGAGTGGCTGCGCTACTCCACCGAGTATGCGGTGACCCGCGAGGTCACCCATCAGGCGTGGCAGAGCATCGCCACTCTCAAACTGCGTATGGCCTTGCCGGCCAATCTCGCCGAGCGTGCGGATCGCCAGTGCAGCGGCCACCTCGATGTCATCTGCCGCATCACCCTGGCGCATCAGAGCCCGCGTATCGATATCGAGCTGGAGCTCGACAATCAGGCCGATGATCATCGGGTGCGGGTGCTGATCCCCACCCCCTTCCCGAGCGACACTGTGGTCTCTGACAACCAGTTTGGCTGCATCACCCGCCCCACCCGCGACAGCGCCATGGCGAACTGGGAAGCGGAGGGGTGGAAAGAGGCCCCCATTCCGGTCTGGCAGCTGATGAACTTCGTCGCCCTGCAAGATGGCAAGCAGGGACTGGCGGTGCTGAGCGACGGTCTGCGCGAGTTTGAAGTGATCGGTGAGCAGTGCGACACCCTGGCACTCACCCTGCTGCGCGGGGTCGGCGTACTCGGTAAAGAGGAGTTGCTGCTGCGCCCGGGTCGCCCCTCCGGCATCAAGCTGCCGACCCCGGACTCCCAGGTGCGTGGCAAGCTCAGCTGCCGTTTCAGCCTGCTGGCGTTTGCCGGCGATCACATCAGCGCCAACGTGATGCAGGCGGCGCGCAGCTACCTCACCCCGGTGCGCTGCTACAACAAGATCCCGTTCGATGCCATGAAGCTCAACAAGGCGAGCTTCACCACCCCGCTGCACTTCAGCCTGCTCACCATGGACCCGTCCGGTCCGGTGCTGAGCGCCCTGAAAAAAGCCGAGGATGAAGAGGCGCTGGTGATCAGGGTCTACAACCCGAGCGAACAGGCGGTGCTGAAGGGAGGCAAGGTGACCAGCCAGCACACCTTGAGCGACTGGCAAGCGGTGCGGATGGATGAACAACCCCTGCCCCTTGAACTGGCCGCTGGCGAGTTTGGCGATCTGGCGCCCTGCCACTCCCGCAGCGTGCGCTTTCGGGTGGCTCGCGGCTAACCACCGGTAACACCCACAGCTAGCAACAGGCGGGGAAGAGTCATCCCCTCCCCGCCTGTTTATCCCTTCAAGCTGGCCTGCCCCGCTTGATAAAGGCATAAAAAAATCCCCGCCAATTGGCGGGGATTTTTATTGGGTCCTGCTTCATCCCGCGAGCGGGAGAGCGCGCTTAACTGGCCTTGCGCAGGATCTGCTCAAGGTAGTCGGCGAAGCGGTGACCGTGATGCTCCAGCAGTTTCGGGAACATGGAGATAGAGGTCATGCCCGGGAAGGTGTTGATTTCGTTGAGCAGGATCTCGCCCTCGTCGGTCAGGAAGAAGTCGATGCGCGAGAGGTGGGTCAGCTTCAGCTGACGGAATGCCTTGAGGGCATACTCGTGGATCGCATCGGCCTGCGCCTGGGTCAGCCCCTCGGCACGCAATGCGGTCTCGGTATGGCTGGCGCTGCTGTATTTCTCTTCATAGGTGTAGAACTTGTCCTGCGGCACGCAGATCTCGCCCGGATACGTCGCCACCAGCTCGTCACCATACTGGTAAACCGCCACTTCCAGCTCGCGCGGCTTGACCGCTTTCTCGATCAGAACCTGTTCGGAGTAACCAAATGCATCGGCAATGCCTTTCACCAGATCCGCTTCGTTGCTGGCGGAGTAGCAGCCAACGGAAGAGCCCTGGGAGGCCGCCTTGATAAAGACCTTGCCCCACTTGGCCAGCGCGGCCTTCGCCTCGGCGAGCGCCGCCTCATTTTGCTCGGTCAGGAACAGGTACGGGGTGTTGGGAATACCGATAGCGGAGAGCCACAGCTTGGTGCTGATCTTGTTGAAGCAGATCTTGCTCGCCTCGGCATCGCAACCGAGATAAGGCAATCCGGCCAGCTCGAGGAAGGATTGCAGATCGCCGGTCTCACCCGGGTAGCCGTGGATGCAGGGCACCACGTAATCCACCGGACGGGCCACGCTGTCAAACGAAAGCAGCTTGTCGAGCCCCAGCTTGCACTCGCGGCCATCGGCACTGAGCCAGCGATCGGCGAACATCTCGACGCGGGTCACTTCGACACCGGGCAGAAGGCCCAGTTGTTGCTCGAGGAAATTGGCGCTGCGCAGAGAAACCTCGTGCTCGGAGCCACCGCCGCCGCACAGCAGCAAGACATGCATGTTCTTCATTAGATGTGATCCCTTGGGAAAAGCGGCCTCGTCATGACCATTTGATAAGCCAACCACCATAAAAACCGGACGAAGCCAGATACGAACATAAGTGCGCGCCAGTGTAGCAAGGGAGATCAACCCTTGTCAGCTGATGGGAGACCCATGACCCCACTTCTTGCAGTGAAAAGTCTCCCCTGTGTCAAAATCGGGACACATTGCCCCTCAGCGCGGGGGATCGACCCTTCCCATGCCGTTGCCATTGACCCGAAACCAGCCGGCAATGCTGTAGCGCTCGCGATTGGCAGGCAGCACCTCGTGGGGAAACTCCTCGGAGAGAAACATGACCAGCCGGCCCCCCTTGGGGCTGACATCCATCAGAAACTGCTCCTTGTTGTCATACATGCGCAGCACTCCACCCGCTTCGGGCAGCCAGTCGTTGTTGAGGTAAAAAACGGTGGTAAGACGGCGGTTGGAGCGACCGGCAAAGGCATCCCGATGGGTGGCGTAAAAATCCCCGCTGCAATAGCGGGCGAAGTGGGCCTCGTAGTCGAACAATCCCAGCATCAGCATCCGGTTGGCGGCAAGACGCAGGGACTCCATCCGAGCGAGGTAGTCAGCCACCGGCGCACCGAGGGAGGGCTCCAGCCAGTGGATCTGGTCACGGCGAATGTCGGGATTGCCCTGATGCAGGGCGTCACGGCCGATCCCGGCCGGTTGCCATTCGCTTGGCAAACAGGCTTTGAGGGCATCCACCTCGGCGGCAGTCAAAAAATCATCCACTATCACCCATCCCCGGGTGTAAATGGCATCCATGGCAGCTTGATAGTCCAAGATTGGCTCACAATGAGTAGAAAGAGGGCGCTTTGTAGCGACTTACCGGCAAAGTCACAAACCGGTTTGCTTCTCTTGAGAAGTCCCAACATCAATACGCGAGTTGCTGCCCGCCGCCCCGCGTTTTTGTCGACAGTTGTGATCCCGCTCTGCCAAGGAGCGTATTGGCTGTCGAAACTGTGATGGCCCTTGCAATCAAGGGGACGGATCCTTGCTCTCACCTTGCCGTTAAAAGAGCCAACCGATACCGTAGCCACATCACCATCATGTCGTTAGGCCGGCGCTCATCGCCACAACCGACCTGACACTCCACGGATAACCACGAGAAGGATCTGCTTATGCCTCTGCCCGACCTTATTTTGCAACAACTGGATGGAAGCCCCTACCCGCTGACTCAACTGGCGGGCAAGGTGGTACTGGTGGTCAATGTGGCCAGTCGCTGCGGCTTTACTCCCCAATATGAAGGGCTGGAAACGCTCTATCAGGAGCTCGGCCCCAAGGGGCTGGTGATTTTGGGCTTCCCCTGCAACCAGTTCGGCAATCAGGAGCCGGGGGATGCGGACGAGATCGCTCGCTTCTGCTCTCTCGATTATCCGGTCAGCTTCCCCATCATGGCCAAGTGCGATGTCAACGGTGAACAGGCCCACCCCCTCTATCAATGGCTCAAGAAAGAGAAACCGGGGCTGCTGGGGCTCGAAAACGTCAAGTGGAACTTCACCAAGTTCCTGATCGACCGTGATGGCAAGGTGGTTGACCGCTTTGCTCCCACCACCAAGCCGGAGAGTCTGGTCACCCCCATCCGCGACCTGCTCTGATTGCTTTTCGCGATACAAAAGAGCGGCCGGTACAACAGCTACTGCGCAGCGGCCGCTCTTTTGCTATATTACGCCCCCGTTATCATTTCCATATCGTGGCTGGCCCCAATACGCTGGCTGCCCGTTGAGCCAAAGGCTCATCTCAGGAGTTTCTCTCGAACATGTCATTCAACGAACTGGGTCTGTCCCCGCACATCCTGCGGGCCGTCAAGGAGCTGGGTTACGAACAGCCAACCCCCATCCAGCAGCAAGCCATTCCGGCTATTCTGGCTGGTCAGGATGTGCTCGGCGGTGCCCAGACAGGCACAGGCAAAACGGCCGGTTTCACCCTGCCGATGTTGCAGCGTCTGCTGGCCAACCATGGCCGCGGCCGACGTCAGGTGCGCGCCCTGGTGCTCACCCCGACCCGCGAACTGGCGGCACAGGTGGGCGAGAGCATCATCAAGTATGCCCACCACCTGCCGTTCAAGACTCTGATCGCCTATGGCGGTGTCAGCATCAAGCCCAATCTGGACGCCATCAAGCTGGGGGTGGACATTCTGGTCGCCACCCCAGGCCGTCTGCTGGATCTGCTGACCCAGGGCGCCCTGACCCTGAGCCAGCTGGAAGTGCTGGTGCTGGATGAAGCGGATCGCATGCTCGACATGGGCTTTATTCACGACATCCGCCGCATCATGAAGGCGCTGCCTGCAGAGCGGCAAACCCTGCTCTTCTCTGCCACCTTCTCAAACGACATCAAGGCACTGGCCGATGATCTGCTGAACGACCCCACCCTGATCGAAGTGGATCCGAGCAACACTGCCGCCGAGCAGGTAAACCAGCGCATCATTCAGGTGGATCGGGAGCGGCGCCGCGAGCTGCTCTCCCACATGATTGGCCGTGGCAACTGGCAGCGGGTGCTGGTGTTTGTTCGCACCAAGCAGATCGCCGACCGCCTGGCCCAACAGATGCAAAAAGATGGGCTCGACACCGTCGCCATCCACGGTGACAAGAGTCAGGGAGCCCGCAACAGGGCGCTGGCCGATTTTCGCAGTGGCGACGTTCGGGTATTGGTGGCAACCGATATCGCCGCCCGCGGTCTGGATATCGATCAACTGCCCTACGTGATCAACTTCGAACTGCCCCAGATGGCGGAGGATTACATCCACCGTATCGGCCGTACCGGCCGCGCCGGTCGTGGCGGCGAGGCCATCTCGCTGGTCAGTCAGGACGAGCTGGGTCAGCTCAAGGCTATCGAAGCCCTGATCGGCCAATCCCTGACCGTGGAGATCTTGGAAGGGTATGAGCCAAGCGGCAAGCCGAGTCGCCAGACTCTGCCGGGCAGCAAGCCGGTGCAGAACCCGCCTCGGGCTCGCGGTCATGCCAACGCCAAGAGCAGCAATGCCAAGGGCAAGCCAGCCGCGGGCAAGGGCAAAGCCAAGGGTGATGCCAGCAAAAATCCCGCCCAGTCTCCTCAAAACAAGTCCCGCAAGCGGGAAGTGGTGGGCGAGGATATCGGCTTTGCGCCGATGCGCCGCTTGCCCAAAGCAATGCGCGACAGTTATCAGGAGAGCAGCGACGAGTAAGCTCGCACGACGCTAACTGCCAAGCCAAAAGAGGGAGCCTGCAAGGCTCCCTCTTTCGTTGTGGATCACACGGAGCCGTGCAAATGCTCCGCTCGGGCTCAAACCAGCGAATGGCGCACCGCGGCGGTACCATGGCTAGGCGGTGCTGAACCATCAAACGGATTGAGCTGCAAGAACTCGAACAAGCCAGCCTGCATATTGACGTTCCAGAAGCGTCCGGCGAGGGTGAGTTGCAAGCTTGCATTCTCGATCTCGGCCAGCCCGTGCTGCTGCCAGGCGGCAAAAAGCGGCATCAGATGGGTCAGCAAAGGCGCTGGCAGACGATCCAGCGCCAGCACTCCACTGTCGAGGGCGCCACGCAGCAGACCGTCCATCCTTGCATTGGGATTGCGTCCCATCACCATCCCGGGCGCCCGCTTGCCGTTGGCCAGTGCGTCGTGCCAGGGGGCCAGATCCCGGCCATACATCAAGCCGTGGCCAAGAATGCTGCCCCCCGCACCGGCACCAAAGGGGAGGATCTCCGCACCGCGCTTGGCCATCTGGTTATAACGACTCTGCTCGGCCGGACTGCGCCGCCAGTGACTGCAAGAGAGGCGCTCCCAGCCGTGGGCTTCCAGTTGCGCTCCGCCATAGGCATACATGGCCGCCCGCTGCTGGCCATCGGCGAGCCAATCCAAGGTGCCCTTCTCCTGCGCGCGATCCAGATTGGTGCCTTGCATGGCGATGAGCTGGTAGAGATCGACCCCGTGTACACCGCTCGCCATCACATCGCGGATATCCTGCTGCCACACGGCATCATCCTGACCGGGCAGACCAAAGATGAGATCCGCCACGATCACAGCCGCATCATCCCGGGTCAGCTCACCCAGACGGGTCAGCAGCGTCTCCCTGTCATCGAAACGGGCCGCCTGCTGACGCACCCGGGTATCAAAGCTCTGCACCCCGAATGAGAAGCGGTTGAAGCCCCCGGCCAGCGCCACCTGCCATTTCTCATCATCAAAGCCGTTGAGGCGTCCCTCCAGCGTCACCTCGGCATAGGCCGACAACGGAAAACGGCGGATCACGGCGGCCAGCATGGCCAGCTCGTCGGCGCTCATGTCGGTCGGCGTACCGCCCCCCACATAGACGGCTGAAAATGGCATGCTCTGCGCCAGCGGGGTGTCAGCCGCCTGCGCAAGGGAGGCGCACAGAGCGTTGACATAGTGGTTGATCCGCGCCGGGTTGGCGCCATTTTCAAAGAAATTGCAGAAGCTGCAGCGCTTGCGGCAAAACGGAATATGGATGTAGAGGGCGCGCTCCTCAGCTTCACTCTCTCGCTGCCACCAGCTCTGCCAGCCAGCCTCATCCAGCGGGAAGGGGCGCATCCCTCCCCGACTGGCGTGGGCCGAGGTCTTGGCGCTAAAGGCAAACTTGAGGGGATCCGGCGAGGAGATACCGGTCATGGAAGGGGTCAGATTCATGGTGGTCACTATTTTTGTAAATAATAATAATGATAACGATTATCGTTACTGGCATTTTGTTCTGGATCAACCCACAGAGCCGTGCAGCTCGTCGAAGTCATTTTGGCAACCAGCATTACCGATCTGCTTAACAGATTATTTACTAAAGAGCGGTTATGGTGTGCCGATAGAGAACCATCATTCTTGCTCTCCTCGCCTACGCTCAGATGAAGCTGGAACAGATAAAACACAACAACGCATGGAACGCCCCGACTATGCATAACCTCTCCCTGAACTGGAAAATCTTTCTCCCTCTTGCGCTGGTCATCAGCACCACCTTTGGCCTCAGCTTCGAGCTCTCTGCCTGGCTGCAACGGGATCTCGCCATCCGGCTGGCAGAGGAGAAGGTTGAGAGCATGGCCAACACCTATATGGATCAGGTCAACGTGCTGATGATGACAGGTGGCATGGCCAACCGGCAGATAGTGCAGACCAAACTCAAGAGTGAAGCGGGCATTGTCGAGGCTCGTCTGGTTCGAGCCCCGGCCGTCAGCAACCTGTTTGGCCCGGGTTTCCCGGACCAGAAAGCCCAGGACAGCTTCGACGAACGCGCCATCAATCAGGGGGAAACCATCCTGCAGCAACAGGGTAACCAGCTCACCCTGATCAAGCCGTTCAAAGCCTACAAGGAGTATCGCGGTACCCAGTGCACCACCTGCCATCAAGTACCTGAAGGCACTGTCATGGGAGCGGTGCGGATCAGTTACGATCTCAGCCATACCTTCGGCGAGATCCGCCACAACAACCTGATCCTGAGCGGCAGTCTGGCCCTTGTCTTCAGCCTCGGTTTCGGCCTGCTGTGGTGGGTATTGCAACGCTATGTAAAACACCCGCTGCGGCAACTGCAACGTACCATGCTCCAGATGGCCAAAGAGCGTAACCTCGCTATCCCCCTGCTAAACCAGAGTCAGGATGAGCTGGGCCAGATGACCCGTGCCGTCAATGAGATGGTGCAGGGCTTCAGGCACAGCCTGCAGGAAGTAGAAGGGGCGACCCATCAGCTCTATCAGGAGTCGAGCCAGATCCGTCAGGTGGCGACCCAGACAGAAAACTCGGCCCGTCAGCAAGAGTCGATGACCACTCAGGTTGCCGCCGCTGTAAGCGAGCTTGCGGCAAGCTCCCACGAAGTGCGCGAACATGCCCGCAAGAGCGCCGAGCTCTCCGCCCTCACCAATCAGGATGCCGCCAATACCAGCCGCCTCGCCCAGCACTCCATCATAGATATGGGCGAGATGTCGGCAGAAATTGATCGGGTGGATCAGGTTATCCAGCAACTCGATAGCCGCTGCCTCGCCGTTGACGGTGTGCTTGAGGTGATCAAGGGGATTGCCGATCAGACCAACCTGCTGGCCCTCAACGCCGCCATTGAAGCGGCCAGGGCCGGCGAGCAGGGCCGTGGCTTTGCGGTGGTAGCCGATGAAGTGCGGGCCCTCTCTAACCGTAGCCGCGCCGCCAGCGAGGAGATCTCCCAGATGATCGCCGCCCTGCAAAACGAGGCCCAAAGCGCCGTTGTGGTGATCGGGGATGCAAAAAGCAAAGCCGGTGAGAGCATCAGCAAGACAGAGGCAACCCTGGCGGCCATGCAAAACATCATTGGACGCATCGCCAGCATCAATGACCTCAACGCCCAGATGGCACAATCAGCAGAAGAGCAGGACAGGGTCTGCAGCGAAGTGGATCACGCGGTCAGCGACATTCGCAATACGTCCAATGACACTCTGGGTCAGGCCCATGCCGCCAACCTCGCCAGTATCCAGCTGGTCGAGCAGTGTCAAAAACTGGAGGCCTTGCTGAAAACCTACCGCTGGTAATCCAGCCAATGGCAACAAGCGCGCTCCCGAGTCGCGCTTGTTGCCACAAACGACCCTTGATGGGCGGTGTCGAGCATTCATCAATCCTCTTCAGCACATAGCATGTGTGCTTCATCTCCCTCGGCAACATAGCCTCAACAGTCATCCCACCAGGGATCCAGCAAGGTGAGCTGCTGGCGGTCGAGATCGAGCGCTACCTCGATACCCAGCGGCAGCGTCAGCATGGGGTGGGTATGGGCGCAGTCAAACTCCGCCAGAATGGGGAAGTTCGGCTCCCCCACCACCTCCAGCAGGATATCGAGGGGGCGCTTGCCGCTACCCTGATCGTTGAACAACTCGTGCTTGCCGAGGATAAGCGCACCGATCCGCTCAAACACCCCGCACAGCTTGAGGTGAGCAAAGGAGCGCTCCAGCGTCTCGGCAGATTTCAGGCTGTCCTCCAGCAGCAAAATGTCGCCGTGCTCGATGACGGGCATATAGGGGGAGCCCCAGATCCCCGCCATGGTGTTGAGGTTGCAGCCGATCAGTCGCCCCTCAACCCGGCCTGAGCCCACCGAGATCAGCCGATTGGGCTGGCACTGCTTGGCCCGGGTCTGGTTTTCCCAATCGAGCCGTTCATCGCTCCATTGCGCGGGGGTGGGCAACGTGCAGGGGACGCCAGCTTCATCGGCCAATGCAATCTGTAAAAAACTGGCCAGCGTCTCATCCACCAGCGGTGGCAACTCGCCAAAGGAGGCCACCAGCGCCGGGCCATAAAAGGTAACCAGGCCAGTTTGGGCATGGATGCCGAGCAGCAACGCCGTCACGTCTGAGTAGCCAACGATGATCTTGGGATCGCGCTTGAGCGCCTCAAAATCGAGGTAGGGCAGCAGGGAGTTGGAGTTGCTGCCGCCAATCACCGACATGATGCAGCGCACTTCTGGGTCGCGAATAAGGGCGTTGAGCTCCTCGGCCCGCGCGGCGATGGAGCCGGAGCGCCAGTGATCCTGCTGGCCGGTGAGGCTGCCCGCCTTGAGCCTAAAGCCCTGCCCCTCAAGAAAGGCTCTGGCGCGGGCAAAACGGTTGGGAGCCCAGGCGGTCGCCGCGCTGGAGGGGGAGAAAAAAGCGATGGTATCGCCACGTCGGAGCAGCGGGGGCACCAATAACGTCATGACACACTCATCCTTGCCAATATCCAGCCATCACAGAGTCGTTGAGACTCCTACACAACCCCTTTGATCACAACGGGTTTATCACCATCGTTTAGAAATACAAAACACTTGATTCATTATTAACAGATATTCTAAACACTATCCCCTTCCTAGAATGACCTCATTGCGATGGCCAACCCCGGTTGGTTGTCAGAATGGTCGGCCTGACAGCCCGAACGTTCTCTTTCCCACTTTTTCTCTCTGACTTATCAATGAGGTGCCTGTCATGAACAAAAACGCATCCCCCAGCGCATTGGTTGTAGAAGGCGGCGCCATGCGCGGCATATTTGCCAGCGGCGTACTGGATGCGTTTATCGAGCATGACTATCGCCCCTTTGACTTCGCCATCGGCGTCTCGGCGGGGGCCACCAACTTGCTGGCTTATCTCGCCAGCCAGCATGGCCGCAGCCACGAGATCCTGACCAAACTGGCGTGCAGCCAGCAGTTTATGGATCCCCTGCGCTTTGCCAAGGGGGGCAATCTGGTGGATATCCACTGGCTGTGGAACACCAGCTGCCGCAAGTATCCCCTCGACATTCACGCCTACCGGGAGACCGGCATCCCCTTCTATGCGGTGGTGACCAATACCCTGACCGGCAAGGCGGAGTACATCCGGGTCAAGCCGGAAAACATGAACGAGGTGCTGCCCGCCAGCTGCGCCATTCCCCTCGCCTCCCATGAATACCCGGAAGTGCACGGGGTACCGATGACAGATGGCGGGGTGGCCGACTCCATCCCGGTGATCGAGGCCTACCGCCGCGGTGCCCGTCACCTGACTGTGATCCTCTCCGAGCCCCTTGGCTATCGGCTCAAGCCGATGCCTTTCCCCTGGATGATCCGCACTCTGCTCAAGACCCGCCCCGCGCTGGCACAGGCGCTGGAGCAGCGGGATCGCAGCTACAACGAGGCGCTCGATTTTATCGCCAATCCGCCGGAGGACTGCCAGATCGAGGTGATCGCCCCGGCCGACTACTTCCCCGTCTCCCGTTTCACCCGCGATATCAACAAGCTGGAGATGGGATACGTGATGGGCAAGTGCGCAGGCTATCAGGCCGCCCTGCTCAATTGATAAGGGTTTTACAGGCATGACCCGACCTGCCGCGACGCACGCGCCGCCAACACAATAACAATCGGGTCAGTTGAGCAACATGAGTCATAAAAACAGACCGTGGCGAGGCAAGCGCGGCCAGAACCGATGCCAGACATCCTGACCGGCCCGCTCCTCATCCCTATGCCAGGGCATCTCACCCTCATACAAGGTGTTTATTTATGTCGTTTCTTCTCACCCATCCCGCGCTGGCGCAGCTGTTCGAGCGGCTGCTGCCCGATTACCGGATCATGGCGCCCGCGGCCGAATATCGGGGTGGCCGCTTCTCCGACACCGACAACGTCACCTACCACAGCATCCGCCATCCGGCCGATCTGGTGTGGCAGGAGAAGTCCCACTTCTCCCCGAAAGAGGTGGTGCTCCCCATCACCCAGACCCTGTTCCACTTCGACAATCTGGAGCTGCGCGAATCCAAGGTGGAGGCCAAGCCCACCCTGCTGTTCTTGCGCAGCTGTGATATCCACGCCCTGCGCAGGCTGGATCAGGTCTACCTGAAAAATGGCCAGAACAGTGACGTCTACTACGCCCGGCTGCGCAGCAAGCTCAAGCTGGTGCTGCTGGAGTGCCGCGAGAGCTTCGAGAACTGCTTCTGCGTCTCCATGGGCAGCAACGAGACCCAAGACTACGCCGCCGCCATTCGTCTGAGCGATGAGGGTGCCCGCATCGAGGTGAAGGATCCCGAGCTGCTCGGCTACTTTGCCGAACTGGGTGAATCCGATGACTTCACCCCGGAATTTGTCCAGAGCAACCCGGTCAAGGTACACACCCCGGACAGCGTCTGTGACGACCCCCAGCGGATCCGCCAGATCCTCACCACCCATCCGGTCTGGGCCGAGTACGACAGCCGCTGCATCGGTTGCGGCCGCTGCACCACCTCCTGCCCGACCTGCAGCTGCTACAGCGTGCATGACCTCACCTATGCGGAGAACCCCCAGCAGGGCGAGCGCCGTCGCCAGTGGGCCAGCTGCATGGTGGATGGCTTCAGCGACATGGCCGGTGGCCACGGTTTTCGCGCAAAGCATGGCGAGCGCCTGCGTTATCGCGCCCTGCACAAGGTCAACGACTACAAGGCCCGTCAGGGGGAGGAGCACATGTGCGTCGGCTGCGGCCGCTGCGACGATCGCTGCCCTCACTACATCTCCTTTAGCAACATCATCAACAAGATGACCGATGTGGTCGAACAGACCATCGCAGCCGACAACGCGCAGGGGGCGAACTGATATGTGCCAGTGCCAGCAAACCGCAACAGCAGAACCGCAGCAGGACGTGGTCGAAAATCGCCTGCTGCCCAAGGCCTACACCATTCTGGCCATCGAGCGCCACACCGAGCTGGAGTGGAACTTTCGAGTATCACGCGACTTTGATGTCCACTACGGCCAGTTTGTGGAGATCTCCCTGCCCACCGTGGGCGAAGCGCCCATCTCGGTCTCCGACTATGGAGATGGTTATGTGGATCTGTTGATCCGCAAAGTCGGCAAGGTAACCGATGCGCTGTTTGCCCTCGATGTGGGCGACAAGGTGTGGATGCGCGGCGTCCACGGCAACGGCTACCCGCTGGAGACCTACCGCAACCAGCACCTCATCGTGGTGGCGGGCGGCACCGGCGTCGCGCCGGTCAAGGGGCTGCTGCGCCGCTTCAGCAAACACCCGGAAGAGGTGAAGTCCCTCGACATGATCCTCGGCTTCAAGAACGAGCAGGCGGTGCTATATCGCCACGAGATGCCGCTCTGGGCCAAGCGCCAGAATCTCATCGTCACGCTGGACGAGGGCAAGGAGAGCGAGCAGTTTCGCATCGGCCGGGTCACCGACTACATCGACCAGCTGGATCTCTCGGATAGCGAGGATATCCAGGCCATCGTGGTCGGCCCTCCCGTCATGATCCGTTTCGTGGTACTCGCCCTGCTTGAGCGCGGTATCCCCAAGGATCGCATCTGGGTCGACTACGAACGCCGCATGGCTTGCGCCGTCGGCAAGTGTGGCCACTGCCGGATGGGCGACACCTATATCTGCGTGGATGGACCGGTCTTTCGTTTTGACCAGGCCCAGCATCTGATCGACTGAGGGAGAACACCATGAGTCTCGATATCGACATCATCAAGGCCCGCGCCAAGAACGAATACCGCCTCTCCAAGGTGCGCGGCGAAGCGATGATCAGCGTACGCATTCCCGGCGGGATCATGCCCGCCCACCTGCTGGCGGTAGCCCAGCAGATCGCCGAACAGTACGGCAACGGCCTGATCCACCTCACCACCCGCCAGAAGCTGGCGATGCCCGGCATCAAGTATCAGGACATGGACAAGGTCAACGCCGCCCTCGAACCCTTTATCAAGGAGATCGAGGTGGAGACCTGCGGCATCGAGGTAGAGGACACCACAGCCGGTTACCAGACCATCGGCGGGCGCAATATCGTCGCCTGTCAAGGCAACACCATCTGCCAGAAGGGCAATATCGACTGCACCGGGCTGGCTCAGCGGATGGAGAAGCACCTCTACCCCAACCCCTATCACCTCAAGATGGTGATCGCCGGCTGCCCCAACGACTGCGCCAAGGCCAACATGGCCGACTTCGGTATCCTCGGCATCGCCAAGATCCACTTCAATGCCGAGCGTTGCATCGGCTGCGGCGCCTGCGTCAAGGCATGCAGCCACCACGCGGTGGATTGCCTCGCCATCAAGCATGGCAAGGCGGTCAAGGAGGAGAGCAAGTGCATCGGCTGTGGCGAGTGCGTGCTGGCCTGCCCGACCCTGGCCTGGCAGCGGGATCCCAAGCAGCTCTACATGGTCAAGCTGGGGGGACGCACCAGCAAGAAGACCCCTCGTACCGGCAAGCTGTTCCTCAACTGGGTGACCGAAGAGGTGCTGCACGCGGTGATCAAGAACCTGTTCGAGTTCGAGGCCGAGATGCTGGATGGCAAACCCATCTACCTGCACATGGGTCACCTTATCGACCGGGCCGGTTATCACAAGTTCAAGGAGCGGGTGCTGCGCGGCGTCACCCTCAACCCGGAAGCCATGGTCGCTGACCGCATCTTCTGGGCCGAAGATCAGTACGTCGCCAACATGCACGTCAAAGCGGTGCAATAGGAAAAACCTCGTTTGGGGAAGCGTGATCAAGTGGCCGACACCGGTGGGGATCTGTCGTTGGCCCGGGCGTAGATCACCCTTCCCCTTTTTTATTCCCGTCGGGGGATCTTTCCCCCGACCATCCGGGGTGCGTCACGGCGCGCCCTGCTATCTCGCCCGGCGCGGCATTGCGAGCGGGCCTGCATCCGGAGCCTGTTATGGACTTTCTCCCTCTCTTCTGTCAGTTGCAAAACAAGCCGGTCCTGATCGTCGGCGGCGGTGAGGTGGCGGTGCGCAAGGCGCGCCTGCTGCTCGATACCAAGGCGAAGATCACCATCAATGCCCCGCATCTGGAACCCCAGCTGATGAGCTGGGCCGAGCAGGGTCGCCTGACCGTCTGCGCCGCCGGCTTTCATCCCGAACTGCTCGATGGCAAGTGGCTGGTGATAGCCGCCACCAACCAGCAAGAAGTCAACCAGCAGGTCTTTCATGAGGCGAACCTGCGCCAGATCTTCTGCAATGTGGTGGACTCTCCGGCCCACTGCAGCGCCATCATGCCCGCCATCATTGACCGCTCGCCGCTGATGGTGGCCATCTCCAGCGCAGGCGCGGCGCCGGTACTGAGCCGCCAGCTGCGGGAAAAACTTGAAGCCATGCTGCCGCAACACCTCGGCCAGCTCGCGGCGCTGGCGGGCAAGTTGCGCGAGCGGGTCAAATTCATTCCGGACAAGCTGGCCCGCCGCCGCTTCTGGGAGCGGCTCTTTAGCCACGAGCGCCTCGCCCGCCAACTGGCCCGCGGCCAGCAGCAAGCTGCCGAACAGAGCGTCGCAGAGCTGCTCGATGAGCAACCACAGAGCAAGGGAAGCGTGACCCTGGTGGGCGCCGGCCCCGGCGATGCGGGACTGCTTACCCTAAGCGGTCTGCAGCAGTTGCAGCAGGCGGATGTGGTGGTCTATGACCGACTGGTCTCACAGGAGGTGTTGGCGCTTGTTCGCCGGGATGCCGAGCGGATCTTTGTTGGCAAGGAGGCGGGCCGCCACTGTGTGCCCCAGCAGGCGATCAACCAACTGTTGCTGGAACAAGCGCAGCTGGGCAAACAGGTGGTGCGGCTCAAGGGGGGCGATCCCTTTATCTTTGGCCGGGGTGGCGAGGAGCTGGAAACCCTGGCCGAGGCGGGCATCCCCTTCTCGGTGGTACCGGGCATTACGGCAGCCTCAGGCTGCGCTGCCTACAGCGGCATTCCCCTCACCCACCGCGATCACGCCCAGCGGGTGCAGTTCATCACCGGGCATGACAAGGAGGGCAATATCGCCCAGGAGTGGTCGGCGCTGGCGGCCCCCCGCCAGACCCTGGTCTTCTACATGGGGCTGGCCCTCGCCGCCCGCATTCAGGATGCGCTGCAAACCCACGGCATGCCCGGTCACACCCCGGTAGCGCTGGTGGAGCAAGGCACCCAGCTCAGTCAGCGGGTGGTGCGTGGCGAGCTGCAGCAGTTGGCCGAGCTGGCCCGTCAGGTGAATAGCCCGAGCCTCATCATCATCGGCACCGTGGTCACCCTGGCCGACAAGCTGGACTGGTATGGGGAAGCCAACGCCATCCACGGCATCTAACCCCGCACGGCGATCAACCAATAGAGACAACAAAACAGAGAGCGGCCATGCCGCTCTCTGTTTTTTGCATCAGTGACCAAGCCGTGGCACGGCACGTCTGTTACTCGAGCCGGATGGGGCCGGTATTCTGAACATCGCTGTCATTCCAGTCGCTCTCATCGCGAATGCGCGGATCCCCCTGCAGGGTATAGAGAATGGTGCCCTGACGAAACTGCAGCGCGCCATCGGCCCGCTTGGCCTTCACCTTGACTCCGTTGACCCACACCTGCTCCTTGCCATCCACCTGAATGTTGGCCACCGTAGCGCCGGTCTCGCTATTTTTGGCGGTCCATTTGCCCTGATAAGGGGAATCCCCTTTGGCCATCGGCAGTGCGGCGGCCTTGCCCGCCGACCAGGCGTGCACGGTGCAAAAGCCATGAGCCCGGCGATCATGCTTGATGACGTAATCCAGGGTGGGTTCGCTGGCGGGCAGATCGAAGGTGATCCCGATGACCACCTTGCCGTTTGTGGCCGAATAGGCGGCGGGCGCCAGCGTTTTCAGGGTCGCCTTCTTGCCATTGATAAAGACGTTGCCCCCTTGCGACTTGACCCGAATATCGGTGGGACAAGTCGCACTGAAATTGGGCAGCGCCGCGAGGGCACTGCCGGTATGGGCGGTCATGGCCAACATGACAAGGGTCAGCAGAGCAGGTTTTTGATTCATAGTGATACGCCTTCAAAAGAAGAGAACCTCGTCCGTGAGCGGTGTCGTTCCTGATGGCGGCACTCTAGCTTGGCCCTCTCGGGCCACCCAGTTAAAAAAAATAAAACCGGCCAGTGGAATTATTAATAAATATAAATATTTAAAATCAATGGTTTGAGTGATTACCCTGCCAGCCGCCACGTATCAGACAGGCAATAAAAAAGCCGATAACCCAGTTATCGGCTCATTGCCCATTCAGAGGCGGGTGCCCGATCAGACCACCACGGCGGTGCCACTGATGCTGACCATCAGCATGCTGCCGTTTTGCCCCACCACTTCGTAGTCGATATCGATGCCGACCACCGCATTGGCGCCAAGGGCCGCTGCGCGCTCTTTCAGCTCGTCGAAAGCGATCTCGCGGGCACGGGCCAGCTCTTTTTCATAGGCGCCGGAGCGACCGCCGATGATGTCGCGGATCCCGGCGAAGAGATCCTTGAAAATGTTGGCGCCGAGAATGGCTTCGCCTACCACGATGCCGCGGTATTCACGAATGGCTTTGCCTTCCAGCGTGGGGGTCGTTGAGAGGATCATCTTGAACTCCTGTGAGTAGCAGAAGGGCTCAGACTACCCCAACTGCCCGAAAATCCCAACCGGGGGGTGACCTATACGACGCCGTCCTTAAAAATCACGACGGCCAGATAAAAAAACACCGCGCAAAGGGCGCGGTGTTTGTTTCAGAGGGCCATTGCCAACGGCAAGCCGTCACGGATTGTAAGAGACCACCGAACCACTGAGGCCGGTCATCTGGGAGATCCGCCCCTGCATCCCCTGCAGTTTGGCCTTGGAGACATCCGGTCCGATAAAGACCCGGTTGAGCTGACCCTGCACCGGTGTGCGCGGCGAGGTATGGGCAGAGTAGCCCGCCGCCCGCAGCTTGCTCACCAGCGCATTGACGCTGTCGACGTTCTTGAAGGCGCCAAGCTGAAGGATCCAGCTGCCCTGCGCCGGTGCCGCAGCAGGAGCGGGAGTGGTCGGCTGGGTCATCTTGCTTTCAATCAGATCGTCGAGGGACTTGATCTGACCCGCCTGCGGCTTGGTCGGTGCGGGTGCCTTGGCAACTTCAACCGGTTTGGCTGGCGTCGGCTTGGGTGCTGGCTTTGGCGGTTCGACCGGCTTTTTGGCCACCACTTCCGGCTTGGGCTGTGGCTTGGGTTGGGCATTCTGTTGCGGCTGAACCGGTGCCGGTGCGGCAGGGGTTGTCGCCGGCTGCGCACCGTTGCCCTGACCGGCGAGGGTCATGGGGTCAGCCACCTCTTCCACTTGCCACTGCTGGGCCGCAGAGGCCTGTTGCTGGCTGGCCAGATGATCGGCTGGCAGGCTGCTGGCTGCCGAGACCTGCAGCGCAGGCTTGGCAGGCTCCAGCTCGGGGCGCAGCGGGATCTTGGCAAAGGCCTCCTCCTTTTGTGCCAGCTTGTGACCATCCAGCAAGTCCGGCAGGAAAATAACAACCAGGGCCACCAGGATGACGGTGCCCACCAGACGGTTTTGAAACTTCGAGGCCAAGTTGAATCCTACCTTTACGTAACTCAATATGCGATTTGGCTCCCCGCGCGAAGGCCGGGGAGCCGGGGTGTGGCCTAGACGGCGACACCCGCCAGAATGTCGGCGACAGTGTAAAACGAACCAAACACAATGACCATATCGTCCGGACTCGATGCGGCCAACGCTGCCTGATAAGCGGCGCTGACATCATCAAACTCCCTGGCAGGCCCCTTGCCCTCTCCCAACGCCGCAGCCAGTTGCGCAGAGGTGGCGGCGCGCGGGCCGGTGAGGCTGGCCAGATACCACTCGCCAATCAAGCCATCGAGTTCGGCAAGGGAGCCCGCCATGTCCTTGTCTTTGAGCATGCCGACCACGGCGCGGCGCACACCCGTGCAGGGCATCTTGCGCAATTGCGCTGCCAGATAGGCCGCCGAATGGGGGTTGTGGGCCACATCGACGATCACCAGCGGCGCACTTTGCAACTGCTGCATCCGGCCAGCCAGCCGGGCATTGGCAAGCCCGTCACGAATGGCGGACTCCGGCAGCGGTAAGCCGAGGGATTCCAGCGCCGCCAGCACGGTCACCGCGTTCATCAGCGGCAGCGCCGGTTTTGGCAGATCCCGCCACTGGTTCAGGCCGTGATAATCCCAACCGCTCTCGTGCTCATCGCCACGAAAATCGATACCGACCTGACGCAGGTTGGCGCCAAGACGCTGTGCTTCACTCGCGATAGTCGCAGGCGGATTGGGCTCACCGCTGATGGCGGGTTTGCCAGCGCGATACACCCCAGCCTTCTCCACCGCCACCGCTTCCCGGGTATCACCCAGCCAGTCGCAATGATCGAGGGCAATGGAGGTGATCATCGCCACATCGGACTCCACCACGTTGGTGGCGTCGAGCCGACCACCCAGCCCCACTTCCAGCAGCAGCACATCGGGGGCGGCGCGGCAGAAGAGCCACAAGCCAGCCAGGGTGGCAAACTCGAAGAAAGTAAGGGCAATCTCGCCACGAGCGGCTTCCACCTCGGCAAAGGCGGCGCAGTGATCGCTATCGGCCAGCTCCTGGCCGTTGACCCGCACCCGCTCGGTAAAGCGCAGCAGATGGGGCGAGGAGTAGACGCCGACCTTGTAGCCTGCGGCCATCAGAATGCTGGCCGCCATGGCACAGCTGGAGCCCTTGCCGTTGGTACCCGCCACCGTGATCACCTTGAACGGCAGTTGGGTGAGACCCATGCGCCGGGCGACGGCACCGACCCGATCCAGCCCCATGTCGATATTGACCGGATGGATCTGCTCCAAATAAGAAAGCCAGTCGACAAGCGACCGGCTTTGGGATTGTTGCATGTTTGAACTCATCTTCACTCTTCGATGACGTGAGTATTCAGCATTTTGGCGAGCAGGCTGGCCAGACGGTTACGCATTTCACGGCGATCGATGATGATATCGATGGCACCCTTTTCCAGCAGGAACTCGGAGCGCTGGAAGCCCTCCGGCAGTTTCTCGCGCACGGTCTGCTCGATAACGCGCGGGCCGGCAAAGCCGATCAGCGCCTTGGGCTCGCCCACGTTGATGTCGCCCAGCATCGCCAGACTGGCAGAGACGCCACCCATGGTGGGATCGGTCAGCACGGAGATATAGGGCAGGCCCGCCTTGGTGAGTCGGTCCAGCGCTGCACTGGTCTTGGCCATCTGCATCAGGGAGAAGAGGGCTTCCTGCATGCGAGCACCACCAGAAGCGGAGAAGCAGACCAGACCACGGCCTTCCTTGATGCACTCCTCGACGGCGCGCACGAAGCGGGCACCGACCACGGAGGCCATGGAGCCCCCCATGAAGGAGAATTCGAACGAACAGGCGACAACCGGTACCCCTTTGAGGGTCCCTTTCATCACCACCAGCGCATCTTTCTCCGCCGTCTCTTTCTGAGCGGCAGACAAACGATCCTTGTAGCGCTTGGAATCCTTGAATTTCAGTACATCCTGCGGCTCCAGCTCGGCACCGATCTCGGTACGACCCTGCTCATCGAGGAAGCTCTCGAGACGGGCGCGGGCGCTGATGCGCATATGATGATCACACTTGGGGCACACTTCGAGGTTGCGCTCCAACTCTGCCCGGTAGAGCACCTGTTCACAAGCACTGCACTTGGTCCACACCCCTTCCGGAATGTTGTGACGACGGGGCGCAGTGATCTTGCTCTTGGGAAGAATCTTCTCAAGCCAGCTCATGGAATTCCTTAATGCTTTTGTGCCTGACAAAACGCATCGAGCCTAGATTGTTCAATGACTTAATAGCTCGATGGCAACAAATGACGGGTCATTAAACCACAATTTTTCGGGCGCAGTTACTAAAAACTGGTCGTACCCGGTGCCGAGTCCGGCAGCCACAGCGGGCCGAGCGGCAACTGCGGCAGAGCAAACTCGGCCGGGTAATCCACATCGACCAGATAGAGGCCACCGGCCTTGGCGGTCGGCCCGGCCAGATTGCGATCCCGGGCAGCCAACACCTCGGCAATCCACTCCACCGGTTTGAGCCCCTGCCCCACCAGCAGCAGGGAGCCGGTGATATTGCGCACCATATGGTGCAGGAAGGCGTTGGCTTTGATGTCGAGCACGATGTAGGAGCCGGAGCGGCTGACACACAGATGGGTCACATTGCGCCACGGGGTGTTGGATTGGCAGGCGACGGCACGGAAGGTGCTGAAGTCGTGCTCCCCCAGCAGGCTCTGGCCGGCCTGGTGCATCAACTCCGCATCGATGGTCTCGTGGTAGTGGCTGACGCCACTGCCGAGGATCGCCGGCCGGTAGTTGTGGTTGTAGATGACATAGCGGTAGCGACGGGCGGTAGCGCTGAAGCGGGCGTGGAAGCTCTCGTCCACCTGCTTGACCCAGCGCACGGCGATATCCGGCGGCAGGTTGGAATTGAGCCCCAGGGTCCAGGCCCCTTCGGCACGGTTCGCCTCGGTATCGAAGTGGATCACCTGACCGGTCGCATGGACACCGGCATCGGTGCGCCCGGCACACTGGATGGAGACAGGGTGGTTGGCAATCCGGCTCAGCGCCGTCTCCAGTTCAGCCTGCACGCTGATCACTTCACGCTGACGCTGCCAGCCGAAATACCGGCTGCCGTCATATTCAATACCTAGGGCAATTCGCATGGATAAACTTGTCTTGTTGTGAAAACGCAGTGAAAGAAACGGGGCGGATTATACGCGCTCAGCCCGAAAAGTCCCACCACACGCGCAATTGGCCTGGATGGTCAGCCTGCGAGGCCATGCTCACCCCATAACAAATCGCCAAAATAAGAGGGCAGCCTGCTGGCTGCCCCCGTTTTGCTGATCCCGTGATGGGAAATCCTTTAGCCCAACCGCTTGAGCAACTTCTCGGCTTCGGCGCGCTGGTGATCGCTGCCCTGCTCCGCCGCCTCTTGCAGCAGCTCGCGGGCGCTATCCTTGTCGTCAATCTCGAGGTAGGCACGAGCCAGATCCAGCTTGGCACCCACACCGCCGTCGTCGGCATCCACATCAAATCCGGTGGATTCCGGCAGCACCTCGGGGAAGCCATCCAGCCCCACATCCAGCGAGAAGCCCTGATACGGCTCCTGCTCTGGCGCGGTGGCATCTGCTTCGGCCAGCAGCTTGTCGATCTCGACGTAGCCGCTCTCTTGCGCCTGCTCACGGGGTTGAACATCTGCCGGATGAGATTCCACCTCGGCGAACGCATCTTCGAAATCGGAGAGCGCCAGCTCGTTGGGATCCCACTCCAGATCCAGCTCGGCTTCCTTCGCCTTGACAGGCTCAAGACCGAGCTCGGCCAGCATGGCATCCGCACTCTCGTCGGTGTCCTCTGCGGCACTGAGATCAATGGCGTTGTCATCTTTGCCAGCAGCAGGCTCGTCGAGGGCGTTGTCGAAATCACCGAGATCGAAGCTGGCCAGATCGTCGTCAGCGGCGCCGACTTCGTCGATGGAGCTCAAATCGGGGTCGAGATCGGCTGAGAGATCTGCATCCAGCTCGGCAAACAGGGCTGCCTGCAGCTCCTCTTCGCTCATGATCTCGTCAGCGCCCTTGGGCTTGGGGTTGAACTCGCTGGCCAGATCCATGGCGGGCTCGTTGGCCAGCGCGATGGGCTCATCCAGCGAGAGATCGAGATCCGGCACCAGATCCGGGTCACGACTGGCTGGCTGGGCCGCCATCCGCTCGGGCTCGAAGCCCTGCAGCTCCATCTCGCCCTCGTCGCTGAACACCAGATCGACATCCGGCTTGGCGGCCGGCTCGTCAGGCTCCATCGGCATAAAGCCATCGGGGGTGTTGAGATCCGGCACCGGTCGCACCGGCTCGTTGTCGGTCACATCGACGCTCAGCAGATCATCAAACTCGCTCTGCTCCTGATCCATCATCATGGCGGTGGATTCAGAGAGGCTCTTCTCCTGCTCTTCCAGTTCGCGGCGGGCACGGGCACGCAGCCACAGGGTCACCAGCGCCAATACCAGCAGCACCGGCAGCAGAATGATCATGGCGAGGTTGAGCGGTGAGGAGAGCAGATCCATCAACCAGTTTTTCTCAGGCTCAGGCTCGGCTGCCGCCGGCGGGACCGGTTGGGCCTTGAGCTCGGCAATCTCTTTTTGCAGCGCGGTCTGATCCTGCAGCTGGGCCTTGAGGGTCTCCACCTCTTCGGTCAGGGATTGCAGACGCAGCTTGAGCCTGTGGTTCATCTCGGTCACCTGGCCGAGCTGGGCATTGGCATCTTCCAGTGCCAGCGCCATCTCAGTGGCCGGTTTGCCCACTGGTTTATCCAGATCGGAAGGCAGAGGCGCCGGTGTGGTGCCTTCTGCTGCGCTCGGAGCAGGTGCTACCGCCTCTTTCGGCGCTGGCTCGCTCACCTTGGCCACTTCTTTGGTTTCAGCCGCCGGTTGCGGTGCCACCACCGGGGCGGGAATGGGGGCGGCTTTCGCCACTGGCAGCGGCGCAGGCGCAGCCTTCACCAGCTCGGTCTTGGCGGCTTCAACCTTCGCGGGTTTGGCGGCAGCCGGCTTGGCGGTATGGGCCTGCTTGTCAGCCAGATATTTGGGGCTTAACCCCTTCCAGCTGGCGTTGTCGCTACGGAACTTGGCGCGGGCCTGCGCATCAGTGATGACGCTCGCCTCGGCCGCGGTCGGCAGCAGAATACGGGACCCCACCAGAATGTGGTTGATATTGCCATCGGCGAAACTGCGGGGGTTTTTCTCGTAAATCGCCACCATGGTCTGGTAGACGCTGACCCGATTGGAGGGGCGATATTTGCTCGCCAGGCTCCAGAGGGTATCGGTCGGACGAACAGGGCCATAGCTACCGGCATTGGCAGTGACCTGACGCACCACCGGCTGGGCGGTTGCACGCACCGGTTGCGCCACGGGTCTGGCGACCGGCTGCGCCAGCGGCTGGGAATTGACGGCGGGAGGTGCGGGTTCGTCAGGGCCTTTTAGCTCGACAAAAAAAGGCTCCCGCGCCGAGTCTTCAGCCTGGACGGTGCCCAGCAGACCCAATGCGAGTAGCGTTGCCAATGTTATGCGGGAATGTCCCATATTCGTTCCTTCGTATGACGGCCCTATCACATTGAAAAATCTGGATAGTTACCCCAAAACAGTCGGTTCAATATAAATCAGGCTCGCCTGGCAAGCCAGCAGTCCGACACATTTAGCACCCAACTTGACCCTGAGTGTAGGAAAAAACTTAATCAGTTGATATCGCAACAGAATCTTGAAGTGACGGAGTGCGGCATGGGTCACACCCCGGTTTGATCACAGGCCGGATGCGCAGCACTCCCTGCTGCGCATTTGTGGCATCTGACCAGCCTTACAGATAGTCGCGAACCAGCAGCTCGGCAATCTGTACACTGTTGGTTGCCGCGCCCTTACGAACGTTATCGGCCACGATCCACATATTGATACCACTCGGGTGAGAAATATCCTGGCGTACCCGACCCACCAGCACCTCATCCTTGCCGGTTGCGTCACGCACCGGGGTCGGATAGTCCCCTTCGTCATCAAACAGGGTCACACCCGGCGCACTGCGCAGCAGATCCTTGACCTGTTCGGCATCGAGCGGCTGGTGCAGTTCGACGTGTACCGCCTCGGCATGGCCGTAGAAGACCGGCACCCGCACGCAGGTGGGGTTCACGGCAATGCTGGCATCGCCGAGGATCTTCTGGGTTTCCCACACCATCTTCATCTCTTCACGGGTGTAGCCGTTGTCGGTGAAGCTGTCGATCTGCGGGATCAGGTTAAAGGCGATCTGTTGCGGATAAAGGGTCGGTTCCACCGGACGGCCGTTGAGCAGATGAGCTGTCTGGCCAGCCAGCTCGCTGACCCCCTCTTTGCCGGAGCCTGACACGGATTGATAGGTGGCCACGTTGATGCGGGCAATGCCCACTTCGTCGTGCAGCGGCTTCAAGGCCACCAGCATCTGGATGGTGGAGCAGTTGGGGTTGGCGATGATGTTGCGATTGCGAAAATCGGCCAGCGCATCCGGGTTCACTTCCGGGATCACCAGCGGGATATCTTCGTCGTAACGGAAGCAGGAGGTGTTGTCGATGACGATGCAGCCGTGTTCGGCAGCAATCGGCGCCCACTTGGCAGAGACCTCGGCACCGGCGGAGAAGAGTGCGATCTGCACCTGGCTCCAGTCAAACTCCTCCACATCGAGGATCTCGAGGTTCTTGCCGCCAAAGCGCACGGTATCACCGGCGCTGCGGCTGGAAGCCAGCGGATAGAGGGTCGCTACCGGAAATTCGCGCTCTTCCAGGATCTCGATCATCGCCTGACCCACGGCGCCGCTGGCACCCAATACCGCTACGTTAAACTGCTGGCTCATTCTGTTCTCCTCTGATAATGCTGCAATGGCGCCGGGTGGCGCCATGGTCGGCAGGCTTCCGCGCTGCGAGATGACGCTGCCAGATATGGCTGAGCCGGCGCAGTAGCATCTGCGCCAGCTCAGTAAAAAAATGGGGGCGAGGTAGCCAGTACGGCTCACCCCTTCCGGTTATCTTCCAACTCCTAGTCCCCGATTCAGGGGCGTGACAGCGCAAATCCCAGCTCACCCAGCGTCTGGTCGGCAAACACCCCCTCAACCTGCAGGGAGGATAGTTCACGGCGCTCGGGGTAGTGTTTGCGCTGCTCGTCAAAGCTGCCGGGCAGACCGAGTCGGGCACGGAAACGGGCATCATCGCGGCGCACGTCATAGACCAGATGCACCAGCTGCTTGATCAGCGCCTGATCCGGCGCGCGGCCTGGCACCACTGCCTGCACATCGGGGGCGGGCAACAGCCGACTCAAATCCTGACGAGGCTGGCGTCCCAGCTGCTGGCAGAGCGCCTGATAGAGCATCCAGGTACCGCGGGCCTTCCCCTCCAGGCTATAACCGGCGATATGGGGGGTGGCAATCTCGGTATGGGGCACCAGCGCTGCCAGTGGCTCGGGCTCGTTCTCCCACACATCCATCACCAGTCGCAACGGCTTATCGCTCAACTGGCGCGCCAGCAGGGCCCGGTTATCCCACACCTCGCCACGGGAGGCGTTGATCAGGATCTGCCCTGCAGGACGAGCGGCAATCTGTTCGGCATCGAGCAAATGGTAGGTGGCATCCTGCCCTTCGCGGGTAATGGGCACATGGAAGCTGGCGATATCGGCACCAAGAGCGGTCTGATAATCGACAAAGCCCGCATCGGGGGTATTACGCGCCTTGGGTGGATCGCAGCGCAGTACCCGCATGCCGAGCGCTTGGGCCTTGCCAGCCACGCACTCGCCGGTATTGCCCGCGCCAATCACCGCCAACGTCATGGCCGAGAGGTCGAGTTCGTAGCGCTCCGCCAGCACCAGCAGGGCGGAGAGCACATAATCCCCCACCGAATACTTGTTGCAACCGGGGGCGCTGAAGAAGGGAATATTGCGGCTTGCCAGCAACGCCTTGTCCACATGGTCGGTGCCTATGGTGGCGGTGCCGACAAACCCGAGTTTGGGGCTGGTCGCCAGCAAATCGCCGTTGACGCGGGTGACCGAACGCACCAGCAGCACATCGGCATCCAGCAGATCGCAGGCCTGCATCTGCCGTCCGGGCAAGGCGACCACCTCGCCAAATTCGGCAAACAGCTCCACGGCATGGGGCATATTCTCATCAACGACTATCTTCATCGGGCTCTCTTTGGTCACAACCGCCACGGGGGCGCCATTCTAGCGCAAAGCCGCCCGAGATTTCAGCCTGTGATGCAATCCGGCGCGAAACGGGACCACATTGCGCGGCAGCCGCTCCATCCGCCCGCTCAAACAGAGGATATCGCCACAAATGTGTAAGCAGAGGTAACAAACGTGCTGCTCGGCTTTGTCCGGGCATATCACGGTGGCACAATGCCCCTCTTTTTCGCGATCGCCCATACCCACCATGCCGCCACACGCTTCGTCGCTCCCAATGTCAACCGCTTCACTCACCCGCAGTCAGGTGCTTGGCTTCACTGCCCTGTTAATCCTGCCCCTGCTGCTGCTCGCCACCCTGCCCTGGCAGCCTTTTCTGACCGGCTCCCTGCAATCAGGCTGGCTATGGTGGTCATACGCCCTCACCCGCATGGTCGATATTCCCGGGATCGGGATCAGTGGCGCCCTCTTGCTGATGCTGACTCGCTACAAACTGAGACTGGAGTGGGCCTCCTTCATTGCGCTGGGGTGTGCACTGGCGGCCCTGCTTGCCAGCGACTGGGTGCTCAAAAGCCTGATCAAACACCTGACCGAAGAGCCCAGACCCTATCTGATCTGGCTTGAGAGTCAGGCGCTGATCCCGGCCATCAAGCACTTCTACGCCAGTAGCGTCGATGTGCGCAGTGAACAGGTTCACGCCGCCAGCCAGTTGCTGGCCCTGCCAGAGTGGCTCGGCCACCACTGGCAGGACGAGGTGAACTACGCCTTCCCCTCTGGCCACAGCATCGCCGCCATCAGCCTGGCCCAGTTCTTTGGCCTTATCTGGCTGGCCCGCGCCCCCACGGGCGTCTGGCTGCTGCCTTTGTGGGCGCTGGGGGTTGGTCTGTCGCGCATGGTGATGGGGATGCATTGGCCGGTGGATGTGCTGGCCAGCGCCCTGCTGGGGTCGTTCACGGCGTTGGTTGCCGCCCGCTGGTGGCTGCACAGATATTGAATCCGGCGCCATCTTGCCGCGGCCAACTGCGTGGGATGGGAGGACAAGCCAGCGCTTTTTTGCCATAATGCCGCCTCATTTTATCCCGACCGAGATCCCATGACCGACGCAGTTCATACCCTCAAGGGCCGTTTCCGTGGTTTTTACCCCGTCGTCATCGATGTTGAAACAGCCGGGTTCAACGCCAAGACCGATGCCCTGCTCGAAATCGCGGCTTACACCCTGAAAATGGATGAGCAGGGCTGGCTCGTTCCCGATCAGGTATTCCACTTTCATGTCGAGCCCTTCGAAGGGGCCAACCTGGAAAAAGCCGCGCTGGAGTTCACCGGCATCGACCCCTACAACCCGTTGCGTGGCGCTGTCTCGGAAAAAGAGGCGCTGACCGAGATCTTCAAGGGGATCCGCAAGGGGATGAAGGAGCAGGATTGCGGCCGCGCCATC
Source organism: Aeromonas sp. 55A (assembly GCF_051919665.1). Lineage (NCBI taxonomy): Bacteria > Pseudomonadati > Pseudomonadota > Gammaproteobacteria > Aeromonadales > Aeromonadaceae > Aeromonas > Aeromonas sp. 55A. Next base: position 3,809,733 of record NZ_JBQBEH010000008.1, read on the forward strand.
ATAGTGGCCCACAACGCCACCTTTGATCACGGCTTCGTGATGGCTGCCGCCGAGCGCGCTGGCCTCAAGCGCAATCCGTTCCATCCATTCGCCACCTTCGACACCGCTGCTCTCTCCGGATTGGTGCTGGGTCAGACCGTGCTGGCCAAAGCGTGCCAGAGCGCCCGCATCCCGTTTGACAATAAAGAGGCGCACTCTGCCCTCTATGACACCGAACGCACCACAGAGCTGTTCTGTCATATCGTCAACCGCTGGAAGAGCATGGGGGGCTGGCCGCCAGCACATCCGGATGATGACACAACCGATGCCCCTGCCGACGATGAGGGACAAGAATAAACGGACGAAGGCTGCCACTGGCAGCCTTCGCTTTTTGGGGACGTGATTGATTGCACAGCGCACCGGAAATCGCTATCAGCGTCACTATCCACCGCAGCACACGGGATGCACGGAGACAAACAGGTCACAAACCCTCATGTTGAGCAACCTTGTGCCACATGCTGCTGCGATATGAGGGGTTTGACTGATTTTTTACTCGACATTTGTCACATTTTTCGCAAACTAACTCCCCTTCACATGACAGACAGCAATAACAAACTATAAGGAAATCAAATGAATCCAGTTGTTATCGCAGTCGGGCTGATGCTGGTGCTCAGTCTGCTGCGGATCAATGTGGTGGTCTCGCTGGCGCTGGGGGCCATTGCTGGCGGCCTGGTCGGTGGGCTGTCGTTGACCGATACCCTCACCACCTTCAGCGGTGGCCTGGGCGGTGGCGCCGAGATTGCCCTCTCCTACGCCATGCTGGGCGCCTTTGCAGTTGCCATCTCCCGCTCCGGGATCACCGACCTGCTGGCCCGCAAGGTGATCAGCCAGTTGGGCAAGGATGCCAGCTCGACCCGCATCATGTGGGTCAAAACCCTGCTGCTCTCTTCCGTGCTGGCCGTGGCTATCTCGTCCCAGAACCTGATCCCGGTTCACATCGCCTTTATTCCCATCCTGATCCCGCCGCTGCTGCATGTGATGGCGCAGATGCAGATCGATCGTCGTCAGGTGGCCTGTGTCATCACTTTTGGTCTGACCGCCACCTATATGGTGCTACCGGTCGGCTTTGGTGGCATCTTCCTGAACAACATTCTGGCCAAGAACCTGATCGATAACGGCGTGCCCATCGCCACCAGCCAGATCCCGCTGGCGATGGCCATTCCGGTTGCCGGTATGGTACTGGGCCTGCTGATTGCGGTATTCATCAGCTATCGCAAACCGCGCCAGTACGATCTGGCCAAGATCCTGGATGCCGAGCCCGAAGCGGTCGAGCTCAACCTCACCCACATCTGGGTGGCTCTGCTGGCCATTGGCGTAGCGTTGGGGCTGCAACTGATGACCAACAGCATCGTACTGGGTGCACTGGCCGGTTTTGTCATCTTCACCTGCGGCGGCGTCATCAAGTTTCGCGAAAGCCAGGATGCCTTCACCCAGGGAGTGCGCATGATGTCGCTGATCGGCTTCATCATGATCTCCGCCGCCGGTTTTGCCGCGGTGATGAAAGCAACTCACGGTGTCGACTCTCTGGTTCAGGTGGTTGCCTCCGGCATCGGTCAGCACAAGGGGATCGCCGCCTTCCTGATGCTGCTGGTGGGTCTGCTCATCACCATGGGGATCGGTTCTTCCTTCTCCACCGTGCCCATCATCGCCACCATCTATGTGCCGCTCTGTCTGCAGCTTGGCTTCTCACCAATGGCGATCATCGCCCTGGTCGGTACCGCTGGCGCGCTGGGGGATGCGGGTTCACCGGCCTCCGACTCGACTCTGGGGCCCACCTCCGGCCTCAACGCAGATGGTCAGCACGACCATATCTGGGATAGCGTGGTGCCCACCTTTATTCACTACAACATCCCGCTGGTGATCTTCGGCTGGATTGCCGCCATGGTGCTCTGATAGCCCCTCGGGCTGCGAACTCTGCACGTCATAATAAACAAAGAAGGCGACCATCAGGTCGCCTTCTTTATAAGCACGTTCACCTAATCACCAGGACATGGTCCCGAAAGGAGAAGCTCTTTATTGGGCGACATGGATTCCCGGATCTGGATGATTGCGCACTGCTTGTTTCGCTCCTTGCTCTTATGGGGTCAGTCTCTAGCCACAGATGCCATAACAGCACTCAGCACCCCCAGCATTGTGCGCCACACCCGTTGCCACATACCACGCCGATTAATTGCTCAGCGATTGGATATCATTTTGAAAAACTGATACTTAACTAGCTACACTAGCGATTATCACCATACAGGGACGTGTAAAAAATGAGCTTGATTGGCTTGGTGCTGGCGTTGATCGCCATCCTTGGCGGCAACATGATCGAGGGGGGGCACCCCAGTGCACTGCTCGATCTGCCCGCATTCCTCATTGTGATCGGTGGCACCATAGGTGCTGCGCTGACCCAGTTCCCTTTCTCCGTCGTCGGCAGCACCATGAAGCGTTTCAAATGGCTGCTCTCCCCCCTCAAGCTCGACATGCATGAACAGGCCCAGTTGCTGGAGACCCTGGCAGGCAACGCCCGCCGCAGCGGCATGCTGGCGCTGGAAGGGATGATCGACGAGATCAAGGATCCCTTCCTGAAGAAAGGGGTGCAGATGATGGTTGATGGTTACGAGAAAACCAAGATACACGAGGTGCTGGAGAACGAGATCGAGTTCGAGCAGGAAGATCTCGAACAGACGGTCAAATTCTACGAAGCCATGGGCGGCTACTGCCCGACCATGGGGATCGTCGGGGCGGTGTTTGGCCTGATCCACGCCATGGGTCTGCTGGATGCCCCCGACAAGCTGGGCGGCGCCATCGCGGTGGCCTTTATCGCTACCATCTACGGGGTATCCGCAGCCAACCTGATCTTCTTGCCGTTCGGCAACCGCTACAAAGGGTTTGCCCACCAGATCCGCCACTACAAGGAGATGACCCTGACCGGCATTCTCTGCATCGTTGATGGCGAATCCCAAGCGCGCCTGCAAGTTACCCTCGAACCTTATCTGGGAGGTCACGGTGGCCAAAAAGAAAAAGGCTGAAGCACCGGAGAACCATGAACGCTGGCTGGTCTCCTATGCCGACTTCATGACCCTGCTGTTCGCCCTGTTTGTGGTGCTCTACTCCTTTGCCATGGCCAAGCAGTCCGAAACCCGGGTGCTTATCCAGGGCTTTATCGAGTCGCTGGGTAAAATCGGCCTCATCTCCCCGCCTGCCGGCTCCCCCTTGATGCAGGGGGGCACAGGGATTCTCGAGCCAGAATCAAAAACTACGCCGAGCAGCCCGAAAGAGGAGACTGTGCTGGAGAAAGATGCCCCCATGGCGGCATCGGACCCCTTCAACGAGACCATAGGTGCCTCGGAAAAACCGAGCGCCACCGAAGCCTGGCCCCACAAGACCCAGGAGCAGGAGTGGGTGCAGGTGACCAAGCAGAAGCTGGAGCAGCAGCTAAAGGCCCAGATTGAATCGAAGGATCTGGAGGTCGAGCAGCTTGGCAGTCAGCTGGTGATCCGCATCGGCGAGAAGGCGCTGTTTCCCGCCGATTCGGCGTTCCTGCAACCCCAGTTCATCCCGCTGGTCAACAAGATCGCCGGCATTTTGGCCAACATCCCGGGGCAGGTAGTTGTCACCGGTCATACCGACAACACCCAGGCGCCGGTGGAGCTCTATCGCAACAACTGGGAGCTCTCGGTGCTGCGAGCCTCTTCCATCGTGCAGACCATGCTGACCAACCCCCAGCTGGATGCCAGACGAGTCATCGCTCAGGGTGTTGCCGACACCCAACCCCGCTTTGCCAATGACACCCCCGAACATCGCCAGGCGAACCGCCGGGTCGATATCACCCTCTCCCAAGGCAAGGCCGCAGAAGAGTCACTGCAACTGCTCAAGCCCTGATCCCCCCGCTCCCGCTTCGCGCGGGAGCCTCTTTTTAAAAACAAATAACTCAATAATATCAACACCATAAGATCTTAATGATAATGATTGCCATTTATTGTCAAGTGGTCAGGCCTCTGCAATAATGCCGCCCCTCAGGCTTAAATAAAAACAATTATCATTATGAACAAACTGCTTCAGGCATGGCCGGCACTCCTGTGTGCCTCAGCTGGCGCGGCCGATCTTCCCCCTGTGGAGAAGGCTCGCAGCGACGACACCATCATTGTCACCGGGCAACGGGTACAACAGAAACTCTCCGATGTCTCCGGCTCCATCACCGTCATCACCCAGGAAGAGCTGGACCGTCAGGTCGCCAGCGAGCTGACCCATGTGTTTCGCAAGATCCCCGGTGTCTCGGTCACCGGCTCTGCCGGGCGACCGCAAAACATCAGCGTGCGCGGCATCGGTGGCAACCGCATCCTGCTGATCAAGGATGGGGTACGCGTCAGCGACGGCTTTGGCGCCGACAACATCAATGACAAGGTGGGTCGCTTCAACTTCGATCTCGACGACATCAAGCAGATTGAGGTGGCCAAGGGGGCCGGTTCCTCCCTGCACGGCTCCGATGCCATCGGCGGCACCGTGGTGATGAATACCAAGCAGCCGGAAGATTATCTGCAACAGCAAGATAGCTATCTGGCGGCCAAGACTCTCTACGGTGGCGACAGCAACAAGAAGAAGCTCAGCATGACCGGCGCGGTACGGGCACTGGAGAGCGCACATCTGTTGCGCCTCTCCGGCTGGCGTGGCAACGAAACCGCCAACTTTGAGGAGAACCGCATTCCGGCTGATTTGGATGGCATGAGTGCCTCCACCAGCAGCCGCCTCCCCCTCAATGCCCATCACGCTCTGCGGCTGGAGCTGGACTACTACGAGGATCACGCCAAACGCCAGATGGGGCCCAAAGCGGTGCCCCAACCCGATGGCAGCTGGGACGTGGTCGGTTTTCAGGAAGATGGCGATCAGCGCACCCAGGGCGGCAAGTTCAGCTGGGAGGCCAACGATCTGGGCATGATCGATACCCTCAACTGGAGCCTGTTTGGCAACCAGTCACGCAACGAAGCCAACCAGCGCCAGCTGCTGCGCAACGATGCCCTGAGCGGCTATCCCAGATATCGCAGCCAGCGCACCCTCTCCACATTCGAGGAGCTGCGCCTTGGCAGTGAGCTGGAGCTGCAGAGCAAGCTGAGCACCGGCTCGCTGGATCACACCTTCAGCTACGGTGTGGAAGTGGAGCAGGCCAACCACGAGCGGCCGGTCAGCAATTTGACCCTGGAAGATGGCATCACCACCCAAGGACAGAAAGCCCCCTTCAGCAAGGCCGAGACCCGCCGCGATGGCATCTGGCTGAGCGATGTGATCGATCTGGGCAGCTGGCAGTTTACCCCGACCCTGCGCTTTGACCGCCAGCGCCTGCGCGCACCGGACAGCAATCTGGCCGAGAACCACAGCGACCACATCTCCCCCAGTGTGGCGGCCAGTTACCGCTTCAACGAAACATGGCGCAGCTGGCTCAGCTATGCCAACGGCTTCCGCGCTCCCGCTTACGATCAGGTTTACGGCAACATTCCTCACTACTTTGCCATGCCGCCATTCGAGATCATTGCCAACCCCAACCTCAAGGAGGAGACCAGCCACAGTCTGGAGTGGGGAGTGAATGGCCAAAGCGACAACTGGAGCGTCAAACCGGCCGTTTTCTACAACCGCTACTACAACTTCATCGACTGGCGCCAGACCGGTTTTCGCCTCGATGACGGTGTCTTCCTGCGCCAATATCGCAACGTTGCCAAAGCAGAAACCTGGGGCGTCGAGCTGGCCGCCAGCCTCTGGCTGAGCGACGAGTGGGAACTTTCGACCAATCTGGCCTGGATGGATGGCAAGGATCACCGCGGTGAGCCGCTGCGCACCCAGACACCTCTCGAAGGCAACACCACCCTGCGCTGGCAACAGCTCGACTGGGGGGTTGAGCTCAGTGGCAACTATGCCGCCGCCATGACCAAGGTGCCCCAGTGCGCCAATGCGCAGACTGGCTACAACGGTGCCTGCCAGAGCAGCGCAGGCTGGTTCAGTCTGGATCTCACCGGCGACTGGCAGATCACCGAGGCGCTCAAGGTCAATGCCACCATCGGCAACCTGCTCGATACCCGCTATGTCCGCTATCAGGATGTGGCCGGACTCCCGGCTGGCAGCGACACCTCCCTCTACAGCCAGAGCGGCCGCTACCTGTCAGCCAGCCTCAGCTACCGTTTCGTGGGGATGTGATGAAGCATCATGCAATCATGGCGGCTCTGTTGGCCGTCCCGTTGGCGTGGGCGCAAGAGGCCCTGCCACCGCCAATCCCGTCCCAATCGCACCTGATTTCAGGCAATCCCGTACGCCAGGATCCCTACTTCTGGTTGCGGGACGAGAGCCGTAGCAACCCGGCCATTCTCGCCCTGCTCAAGCAGCAAAATCGCTGGAGCGAGCAGCAACTCGCCGCGCAGCAGCCGCTGGAAGCAACCTTGCGCGCCGAATTTGCCCGCCATCCGGCGGGGGAACCCGTGCCAGAGAACTGGCTTGTCCGCGGCGATCAGGCATGGCAGCTGCGCCCGGATGGCTCACTCTGGCAACGCCACGGGGGCAAGGTGCTGCAGCGGCTTCCCGCCAGAGCGGGTGAGGGCTATTACGAAGCGGGCGGCTGGGCACTGAGCCCGGATAACCGCACACTGGCCATCGCCGAAGACAGGCGCGGTGATCTCGACTATCAGGTCACCCTGCTCGATCTCCAAAGCGGCAAGGCGCTGACCAGTTTGGCACAGCGCAGCGCTGATCTCGCCTGGTCACAAGATGGTCGCACCCTCTACACCGTCGCCAACGAGCGCTACACCCTGCGCCCCTGGCGGCTGCGCAGCTGGCAGGATGGCCAGGAGCAGACTCTCTATGAGGAGCAGGATCCCGCCTGGCTGCTCAGCCTCTATCGTACCACGGATGGCCAACATCTGGTGTTGCAGGGCAACAACCACGACAGCTCGGAGCAGTACCTGCTCGACTCGGGCAAGCCGCAGCAGATCAAACCCCGCCAGCGCGGGGTGGAATACTATCTGGACAGTCAATCCGGCTGGGTGATCAAGAGCAACCGGGAGGGGGCGTTTGCCCTCTACTCAGCCAGCACGCCGCTCGGTGAGTGGCAGCGACTGTGGCCCGCCAAAGGGGAGGATCTCGGCGATCCCGAGAAGTGGCGACTGTTTGATCGCCATCTGGTGGTGCAGTTTCGCCAGCAGGGGGAGGATTGGCTCGCCCTGCTCGACCGCAACGGCCATGAACGCCAGCGCCTGCCGCTGGCCAGTGGCGCCGGTACCGGCTGGCTGCAAGGAGAACATGACCCGGCCAGCGACCGCATTCTGGTGCGCAGTCAGGGCTTGAGTCAGCCCCCCGGCCAGCGCTGGCTGGATTTGACCAGCGGCCAGTGGATCAACGACCAGCACACCGCAGGTAATAAAGCATTGCCCTATCAGAGCGAGCGGCGCTGGATCACTTCTGCCGATGGCACCCGGGTGCCTGTCTCGCTGGTGTGGCGCAAGGATCTGGCCCCCCGCGCCGTACTGCTCTACGGCTATGGCGCCTATGGCACGCCGATGCGCCCCTACTACCAGAAAGAGCTGTTAAGCCTGCTGGATCGGGGCTTTGTCTACGCCATCGCCCATGTGCGCGGCGGCGGCATGCTGGGGGAGCAGTGGACCCGCGACGGACGGGGCATCAACAAGCAGAACGGCATCAGCGACTTTATCGCAGCCGGTCACGCCCTGCGCCACTGGTCGCCCGACTCTGCTCCCCTGCCCCTGTTTGCCATGGGGGGCAGCGCGGGTGGCACACTGGTTGCTGCGGCCCTAAACCAGCAACCGACACTCTTTAGCGGCGCCGTGTTGCAGGTCCCCTTCGTCGATATGCTCGGCACCATGAGTGATCCCGCCCTCCCCTTGACCCGTCAGGAGTATCAGGAGTGGGGCAACCCGGCCAAGCCCGCAGAGTATCAGGCGATGCGCCGCATCAGCCCCTACGACAACCTGCACCGCGCACCCTACCCGCCCCTGCTGGTCACTGCCGCCCTGCACGACAGCCAGGTGCCCTACTGGGAGCCGGTCAAGTGGCTGGCCCGCCTGCGGGAGCACAGCACGGGCTCCGGCCCCTACCTGCTGCTGACCGAACTGGAGGGAGGCCACCGCGCCGGTGGTGGCGATCGGGCTCGTGAATTTGCCTTCTTGTTGCATCTGGCGGGGATCAATCAATGACCCTGCCGCTGATTGGGAGTACCACTATGAAACCCCTGTTGCCCGCCCTCTTGCTGGGGCTGGCTGGCTTTTCCACTCAGGCCGCCGAACTGCGTTTTGTCGAACAGGACGCCCCGGCCGATACCCGCCTCTGGCTCGAACAGCAGCTCGGCGTCACCCTGAGTGATGCCCCGGCCTATCAGCGCCAAGGCAAGCTGGGCCACTATCTGCATTATCGCCAGCAACTCAATGGCGCACCGATCGCCGGCCTGATGGCCGCCGTCAGTCTCGATGAGCAGGGTCGCCCGTGGCGCCTTTATCACAATACCCGGCCGATGCAGGCACAGGCGGCTCCATGTGATGAAGCAAGCCGCGCCGGGGTGGATGCCTATACCGCCACGCTGGATGGTACGGTGTGGCAATTCGCTGGAAGTGACGAAGCCCAGCCCTGGTACTGGCAGGATGGCGACACACTGACTGCGGCCTGGCGTCTGCTGGCGGTGGAAAGCCAGCCGGGCAACAGCAAAAGCAGCCACTGGCAACTGTTTGTCACCTGCGATGGCAGCGCCCTGCTGGGGCGCACGCTGCAAGAGGCCAACACCCGTGCCGAAGCGGTCCCGCTGGCAGGGGAAGCGGCTACGGTGCAGGCCCGCATCTTTGCCCTCGACCCACGCACCCAGCTGCAAGATGGCAACCTGCTGTGGCGCCACGATCTGGTGCTGGACAACCGGGCCTATCGCACCGTGCCGCTCACGGTACAAAAGGTGGATGACACCTACCAGCTAAATGGCCCACGCGCCCGGGTCGTGGATGGCACGGCGCCGGAAACTGCCCCCTTTAGCAGCCCTGATGCTGATGGCTTCCAGCTGGATCACCAGCAGCCCGCCTTCCTCGATATCAATGGCTACTACCATCTGGATCTGGCCCAGCGCCATGTGGAATCCCTTGGCTACCCGACGCTGATGGGCGGCCCCCTGGCCATCGATACCGATGCCGGGGAGCAGGACAACTCCCTCTATGACCCCTTCCTGCGCCGGTTGGAAATTGGCCGGATCGGGGTACCCATGCGGAAGATCCCATGGTGATCTGGCACGAGTTTGGCCATGCGGTGCAGCACCATATCCTGCCCGACATGGGAGAAGAGGGTGACTGGGGCGCCATCGGCGAGGGCTTTAGCGACTATCTGGCCGCCAGCTGGCGCCAGCGTAGTCCAGAGGCTCGCCAGTTCGAGCCTTTCATGGTCTTCAACTGGGATGCCAGGATCAGCGGCCGAACGCCCCGTCAGCTCGATGATCTACGAGCGCGCTATCATCCGGGCTTCCTCTATCCGGCTCACCTCACCATCAACGGCAGCAACGGCGACCAGCTGTGGGGCACCCCGCTCTTCACCGCGCTGCGCCAGGCCGTTGAACAATATGGCGAGGTAGCCCGTGACGAGTTCGATACCCTGCTGATTGAATCCCACTTCGGCCTCGGCCCGCAGGTGCGGATGCCCCAGCTGGCGCGGGTCACCGTGGATACCGCCAACCGCCTCTATCCGGATCGCAGTTATGGCAAGCTGCTGGAGCAGGCCTTCCGCCACCACGCCCTGCTGCCCACTCCCATTGCGGCCCGCCTTGCCGATGACAGCTACCTGCTGCCCGGGGAGAAAAAGAGCCTCGCCATCGAATTGACCAACCAGAGCGGCCGCCCCCTGACCGTGGCTGATGCCAGCCTGCTCCCGAGCAAGGGGCTCATGGGTGACGGTCACTGGCAGGGAGAGCTCAATGCCAATGGCACCGCCCGCTGGACCCTGCCGCTGGAAGCAGTGAGCAACCTGACCTGTGGCGAGGCAGTCACCTTGCCGCTGCAGTTCCAGCTCACCCTGCCCAGCCCCACCGAGCGCCAGACCCGCCTTGACCTGCAACTGCCGATCGGTGAACCGCTCTGGCAGCGGGCCATCGGCCAGGGTGGCCAGATCAAGGATGCGGTGAGCGATGAACGGCACGGCCTGTCCCGCTTCACCCTCACCTTGCCCGAGAGCAAGGCCCGCATCGACAGCGGATTCGTGGTCGCCCTCGATCTGGAGCACAGCAAGCTGGAGCAGCTGGAGATCTGGCTCACCTCCCCTTACGGCACCCGGATCAGCCTGTGGAACAAGGGTTACGCCAGCCATACCCGGCTCAAGGGGGAGTTTCCCCGTGAACTGGTACCGTTCGAATCGCTGGATAAGCTGCACGGCGAACCGCTCGCTGGCCGCTGGCTGCTGGAGATCAACGACACCAGCGCCGGTGACACCGGTCAGTTGCGCAACTGGCGGGTCGCCCAGCAAGTCGGCGCCCGCTGCGACAAGGATGAAGCCCTGCCCAACACCGGCATCATTCCCCTTGAGCAGGATGAAGGGGGTGGCGGCACGACTTCCCCCCTGCTGCTGTTGCTGGCCCTCTGGCCCCGCCTCTGGCGCCGGAGCACCCCGCGCCGTTGAATCCTGCACCACGGGGGTTACCGCCCCCGTGAACCTGTGACCGAATCAAGGAATGTGAAGTGAAACCATCCGTACTGGTTATTGCAACCCTCTCAGCCCTGCTCAGCGCCTGTGGCGGCGGGGAAGATAACGCACCACTGGCGATCCCGGACTACCGGGTCGATGTCGTCCTGCCGACTGCCGGTACCCTGTGCGCCGATCTGGATCAGAATTGGCAATGTGATCCTGCCGACCCTGCCGTCAGCGGCGAAGGAGTTGTGGCCCTGGTCAGCCGTTCGGCCAACATCGTCAACTCGCCCCTGCTGTTCGTACCGAGGAGCGGTGGGCTGCTGCTGGCACATCCGGCCGCCAAAGGGGATCCACAACGGCTACAACCGACCCTGCTCAGCACCCTGTTGCAGAGCCGCATTGCCGAAGGGGTGGCCGCCGATCGCGCACTGACGCAGCTGCTGGCCGATCTCGCGCCACTGCAACCGGGCAGCGACCGCGCGGCCCTCGCAGGTCTCGGCCAGTTTGATCAGGCGCTACAACAGGTGGCGATCAGCTTGCAGCAACAGGCCCGCACACGCCTTGCCACCGCCAAGGAGACCCAGTTGCTCACCACCAGCTATCGCGCAATCAGCCTGATGCTGGCGCAATTGGCTCAGGAGTGGGAGCGCAACGGCCAGTTTGCTGAAGAGACCCAAAGCGAGCTGCTGACCCTGCTGGTGCAGCAGCAGCCACGCAACCTGCTGACCGTCACCGGTGTCACCACCTTCAGCGATGGCAACGATCCGCTGCTGGAACAGGAACCCGATGACTATCCGGGACAAGATGCCAGCTGGAATAGCACTCGTCCCCAGCTTGCCTACCGCAAACTCGATGATCGCGGTCAGGTTCTCCCCGACAACGCGCCGAGCTGGCAGTGCGTCAAGGATCTCAATACCGGTCTGGTGTGGGAGGTCAAATCGGATGATCCCTTGAGTCCTGACTGGAAAAGCAGACCCTTTGCCTATGAGGATGAGCAGTTCAAGGCGACCGCAGGCGAGCAGCAAGCGGCCTACCAGCATATTCATAAGAGGATCGAACAGCTCACCGCCGAAGGAGATCTGTCGGCCCTCGCCCGGGCACAGGCGCTGACCACCATGCTGACCACCCGCGCGTATCAACAGTGGCTCAATGGCGAGCAGCGCTGCGGCATCAGCCAGTGGCGGCTGCCCACCATGGGTGAGCTGATGTCACTGATGCACTACGGCAGCCTGGCCAAGGACCCGCTGGGTCAACGCATCATCGTGGATACCCGTTACTTCCCGGATATCGCCCGCTCGGAAGATGACACCTACCATGGCTACTACTGGAGCGCCACCAGCAACACCGCCCAGCGCTTCTCCGGTGGCCCCATCAGCAAACGCACAGTCCTGCTCCTGGGAGAAGATGCGGGCACCACCTATCCCGCGCTGGTGCAGCAAGATACCTATATCGAGCTGATGCAGGTACGACTGGTCGCCACTCCCCAATAATCCGAGGAATATCATGAGCCTTTATCGCTTTTCGTTCGCCATGCTGGCACTGCTGGCCCCCCTGGCCCACGGTGCTGCCATTTGTGATGACACCATGGATCGCACCGCCCCCTCTGCCCGTTTTCTTGACCATGGCAACGGCACCGTCACGGATCAACACACCGGCCTCACCTGGATGCGCTGCAAACTGGGGCAGACATGGAGTGGCAGCAGTTGCCTGGGGGAACCGACTGTTTACTACTGGCAGCAGGGGCTGCAAGTGGCGGAGCGGATCCGCAGTGACAGCAGCCATGCTCTCTATCACTTCGGCGGTATTAGCCAGTGGCGCCTGCCCGACATCAAGGAGCTGGCGACCCTGGTCGAGCATGCCTGCTACAAGCCCTCTCTCAATGAAGCCATTTTCCCGCGTGCCATGGCGGGGGGCGGTAAAGAGGTCAATGAGGGCTATGTCTATCTGATGAGCAGCACGGTAACCTCCGCCAATGGTCAGCGGGCGTATCTGGATATCACCTCGGGAGATATCGGTCTTCGCGCCATTGGCGCCTACCCGGATCAGGTCTTGCTGGTCGCCAATAAACCCTGACCGCCCCACGCTCGAAACCGGAACGCGATGACAGGAGAGGCTTGAAAGCCTCTCTTTTTATTGCTCTTGCCACCCCCTATCTCACCCGCCATCACGCTCTTCTCCCACCTGTGCCCCCTGCCCGCGATACCGACCTGATCCGGCTTCGCCCGCGGCATTTACCCCTTTCAGGTGATAACGAGGAGCAGCTCTCTGCGCTTTACAGGCCTTTCCCGCCCGCCATAACCAACAAAAAAGTGCGCTTCTTAACAAAATTTAATTACCGGTTAACCGATTAATAATTAACCCGTAAAAATGACATGTAAATCAGTGCGAAAGTGTCATAATGCGTAACATTATTGTTAAGTCGCTTGATTAATTTGGTTAGGAAAAACCTCTATGTTTGCTGATATTTCTGCTCAACATTGGGCTTTTGCCATTTATGTCATCGGTGCCATCACCATCTGTCTGGTGATGATAGGCCTCGCCGCCCTGCTGGGAGGTCGCGCCTACGGCCGCACCAAGAACAAGCCATTTGAATCTGGTGTCGACTCGGTCGGCAGTGCCCGCCTGCGTTTTTCCGCCAAGTTCTATCTGGTCGCCATGTTCTTCGTCATCTTCGACGTCGAGGCGCTCTACCTGTTTGCCTGGTCTGTCTCCGTGCGGGAGAGTGGCTGGGTCGGCTTTATTGAAGCCACCATTTTCATCGGACTGCTGCTTATCGGCCTGATCTACCTCTGGCGCATCGGCGCACTGGACTGGTCACCGCGCAAACCGCAGCTGAACAACAAAAACAGTGATTGAACCACAGACCCTTTCCTTGAGGTTGCACCATGAAGTACACCCTGACCCGGATTGACCCGGATGCACCCGTTGAGCGCTACCCCCAGGAGCAGCGCCAGACCGTCGATGACCCACTGGCGCAAGAAGCGACGCGCGGCATCATGATGGGCCGCCTCGAGGAGGTGCTGCAAGACACAGTCAACTGGGGCCGCAAAAACTCCCTCTGGCCTTACAACTTCGGCATCTCCTGCTGCTATGTGGAGATGTGTACCGCCTTCACCTCCCCCCACGATGTGGCCCGCTTCGGCGCCGAAGTTATCCGTGCCTCGCCCCGTCAGGCCGATTTCATGGTGATTGCAGGGACCCCCTTCATCAAGATGGCGCCAGTCATCCAGCGCCTGTATGAACAGTTGCTCGAACCCAAGTGGGTGATCTCCATGGGGGCCTGTGCCAACTCCGGCGGCATGTATGACATCTATTCAGTGGTGCAGGGGGTAGACAAGTTCCTGCCGGTCGACGTCTACATTCCGGGTTGCCCGCCCCGTCCCGAAGCCTTTTTGCAAGCCCTGATGCTGCTGCAGGACTCCATCGGCAAAGAGCGCCGCCCCCTCTCCTGGGTGGTGGGCGATCAGGGGATCTACCGTCCCCAGATGCAGGCCGAAAAAGAGCGCAAGCGCGGCGAACGGATCAATGTGACCAACCTGCGCACGCCGGATGAGATCTGACCATGAAACTGACTCGTGATTTTCCCAGCAATTACGCCATGGCCCAGTGGCAGCCCAGCGACCACAAGGATGCCAAAGTCATTGGCGAACTGTTTGCCCACTTCGGGGCCGAGCACTTCACCGTGCAGACTACCCGTACCGGCGTGCCGGTGGTCTGGCTTCCCCGCGAACTGCTGCAGGATGTGATGGGCTTTTTGCGCAAGGTGCCCTCCCCGTTTGTGATGCTGTTTGATCTCAGCGCCACCGATGAGCGGCTGCGCAGCCATCGCGACGGTCTGCCCCAGAGCGATTTCACCGTCTTCTATCACCTCATCTCCATCGACCGTAACGCCGATGTGATGTTGAAAGTGGCGTTGGCCGAAAGTGACCTGCATCTGCCCACCATCACCAACCACTTCCCCAATGCCAACTGGTACGAGCGGGAAGTGTGGGATCTGATGGGCATCACCTTCGATGGCCACCCCCATCTGACCCGCATCATGATGCCCAAGAGCTGGCAGGGTCACCCGCTGCGCAAGGATTACCCGGCGCGCGCCACCGAATTCGATCCCTTCATGCTCGATGCCGCCAAACAGGACATGGAGCAGGAGAACCTGCTGTTCAAACCGGAAGAGTGGGGCCTGGCCCGCGGCAACGAGAACGAGGACTACATGTTCCTCAACCTCGGCCCCAACCACCCCTCTGCCCACGGCGCCTTCCGGTTGGTGTTGCAGCTCGATGGCGAGGAGATCCGCAACTGCGTGCCCGATATCGGTTATCACCATCGTGGTGCCGAGAAGATGGGCGAGCGCCAATCCTGGCACAGTTACATCCCCTATACCGACCGGGTCGAGTATCTGGGCGGGGTGATGAACAACCTCCCCTATGTGCTGGCGGTCGAGAAGCTGGCCGGCATCAAGGTGCCGCAGCGGGTCGACATGATCCGGGTGATGATGGCGGAGCTGTTCCGCATCCAGAGCCACCTCTTGTTCCTCGGGACCTATATTCAGGACGTGGGGGCCATGACCCCGGTCTTCTTTACCTTCACCGATCGGCAGAAGATCTACACCATCATCGAAGCGATCACCGGTGCCCGCATGCATCCGGCCTGGTTCCGTATCGGCGGTGTGGCCCACGACCTGCCGAAGGGATGGCAACGGCTGGTGCAGGACAACCTGCTGAGCTGGCTGCCCAAACGTCTGATGGATTACGAAAAAGCGGCGATGCGCAACAGCATTCTGCGCGGTCGAACCATAGGCGTCTCTGCCTACACCACCGAGCAGGCGTTGTCCTGGGGCTCCACGGGGGCCGGATTGCGCGCCACCGGCCTCAACTTCGACATACGCAAGTGGCGCCCCTACTCCGGTTACGATCAGTTCGACTTTGAAGTGCCAGTCGGCAGCAATGGCGATGCCTACGACAGAGCCACCGTGCGGATCGAGGAGATCCGCCAGAGCATGTCGATCATCGAGCAGTGCATGAAGAACATGCCGGAGGGCCCCTTCAAGGCGGATCACCCCCTCACCACCCCGCCGCCCAAAGAGCGCACCCTGCAGCACATCGAGACCCTGATCAACCACTTCCTGCAAGTGTCTTGGGGCCCGGTGATGCCCGCTGCCGAGTCGTTCCAGATGATTGAGGCGACCAAGGGGGTCAACAGTTACTACCTGACCAGTGACGGCTCGACCATGAGCTACCGGACCCGTATCCGCACCCCGAGCTTTGCTCACCTGCAGCAGATCCCCTCGGTGATCAAGGGCAGCATGGTGTCGGACCTCATCGTCTATCTGGGCAGTATCGATTTTGTTATGTCGGATGTGGACCGTTAAGTAATCCCACCTCCCGGCCATGGCCGGGAATTGGGATCGCCGGACGAGCAGTAAAAGGACAAGCCACCAAAGGTCAAGTCATGAGCCAGCAATGTCAGTGTCACAATAATCAGACCCCACAGGGGCAAGGGGCATGCAGCAGCAAACAGGACGACTTCGTTCTGAGCCAGGCTGAACGCGATGCCATCGAACACGAGAAACACCACTACGAAGATCCCCGCGCCGCCAGCATCGAAGCGCTCAAGATCGTGCAGCAGGCCAGAGGCTGGGTACCCGACGGCGCCATTCACGCCATCGCGGCCGAGCTCGGCATTCCCGCCAGCGACGTGGAGGGGGTCGCCACCTTCTACAGCCAGATCTTCCGCCAGCCAGTAGGGCGTCACATCATCCGCGTCTGCGACAGCATGGTCTGCTACATCAATGGCCATGAAAATCTGCTGGCCGGTCTCAAGGAGGTGATGAACCTCGGCCCCGGTCAAACCACCCCGGATGGCCGCTTCACCCTGCTGCCGGTCTGCTGCCTTGGCAACTGCGACAAGGGGCCAGCCATCATGATCGATGACGATACCTATGGCGGCCTCGATCCGGTGACCTTGCTGAAAACCCTGGAGGCTTACCCATGAGCCTGCCGCAGAACAAAATTCTCGCCTCTCTTGGCACCGCCAACCGCACGGCACGCACCGCCGAGACCCACCCGCTCACCTGGCGGCTACGTGATGACGGCCAGCCGGTGTGGCTGGAGGAGTATCAGGCCAAACAGGGCTATGACGCAGCCCGCAAGGCGCTCGGCCAGATGAGCCCGGACGAGATCGTCAGCACCGTCAAGGATGCCGGTCTCAAGGGGCGTGGCGGTGCGGGCTTCCCCACTGGCGTGAAGTGGGGGCTGATGCCCAAAGACGAGAGCATGAACATCCGTTACCTGCTCTGCAACGCCGACGAGATGGAGCCCAACACCTGGAAAGATCGCCTGCTGATGGAGCAACTGCCCCACCTGCTGATCGAGGGGATGATCATCTCGGCCCGGGCGCTCAAGGCCTATCGCGGCTATATCTTCCTGCGCGGCGAGTATGTAGATGCTGCCATCCACCTGCGCCGTGCGGTGGAAGAGGCCAAGGCCGCCGGTCTACTGGGCAAGAACATTCTGGGATCCGGTTTTGACTTCGAGCTGTTCGTCCACACCGGCGCCGGCCGCTACATCTGTGGTGAAGAGACGGCGTTGATCAATTCGCTGGAAGGGCGCCGCGCCAACCCGCGTGCCAAACCCCCCTTCCCCGCCGTTTCCGGCGTCTGGGGCAAACCCACCTGCGTCAACAACGTCGAGACCCTCTGCAACGTCCCCGCCATTATCGGCAACGGGGTCGCCTGGTATCACGGGCTGGCGCTGCCGGGCTCGGAAGATCACGGCACCAAGCTGATGGGCTTCTCCGGCAAGGTGAACAACCCCGGGGTCTGGGAGCTGCCGTTTGGCATCACCGCCCGCGAGCTGTTTGAAAATTACGCCGGCGGCATGAAGAGCGGCTATCGCCTGAAAGCCTGGCAACCGGGCGGCGCAGGCACCGGCTTCCTGCTGCCGGAGCACCTCGATGCCCAGATGTATACCGCCGGTATCGGCAAGGTAGGTACCCGGATGGGGACCGGCCTCGCCATGGCGGTGGATGACTCCATCAGCATGGTCTCCCTGCTGCGCAACATGGAGGAGTTCTTCGCCCGCGAGTCGTGTGGCTGGTGCACGCCCTGTCGCGACGGCCTGCCCTGGAGCGTCAAGCTGCTGCGGGCACTGGAACGTGGCGAAGGGCAATCCGGCGATCTGGCGACTCTGGAACAACTCTGCGGTTTCCTTGGCCCGGGCAAGACCTTCTGCGCCCACGCACCGGGCGCCGTCGAGCCGCTCGCCAGCGCCATCAAATATTTCCGCTCCGAATTCGAGGCCGGGATCAAAGGCAGCGGTGATAACCGCAAGCCGGTCAAAGGGATCCAGCCCAATCTGCTGGGCGAGCGCTGGTAACGACACCACAGATTTCACAAAACAGGTTTCAGGGAAGTTGTATGGCAACCATTTATGTAGACGGCAAAGAGTACGAGGTAGACGGAGCAGATAACCTGCTGCAAGCCTGTCTGTCGCTGGGTCTGGACGTCCCCTATTTCTGCTGGCATCCGGCGCTGGGTAGCGTTGGCGCCTGCCGCCAGTGTGCGGTCAAACAGTATCAGAATGCCGATGACAAACGCGGTCGTCTGGTCATGTCTTGCATGACCCCGGCCACCGATGGCAGCTACATCGCCATCGAGGATGAAGAGGCTAAAGAATTTCGCAAGAGCGTGGTGGAGTGGTTGATGACCAACCACCCCCACGACTGCCCGGTGTGCGAAGAGGGCGGCGCCTGCCACCTGCAGGATATGACGGTGATGACCGGCCACAACAGCCGTCGCTACCGCTTCACCAAACGCACCCACCAGAATCAGGAGCTGGGCCCCTTCATCGGTCACGAGATGAACCGCTGCATCGCCTGCTACCGCTGCGTCCGTTACTACAAGGATTATGCCGGTGGCGAGGATCTCGGGGTCTATGGTGCCCACGACAACGTCTATTTCGGGCGGGTCGAGGATGGCACCCTGGAGAGCGAATTTTCCGGCAACCTGGTGGAGGTCTGCCCCACCGGCGTCTTCACCGACAAGACCCACTCCGAACGTTACAACCGCAAGTGGGACATGCAATTTGCCCCCAGCATCTGCCAGCAATGCTCCGTGGGCTGCAACATCAGTCCGGGTGAGCGTTATGGCGAGCTGCGCCGCATCGAAAACCGCTTCCACGGCAGCGTCAACCACTACTTCCTCTGTGACCGTGGCCGCTTTGGCTATGGCTACGTCAATCTGGCCGACCGTCCGCGCCAACCGCTGCTCAAAGATGGCAACGACCAGCTGACCATCACGGTGGATGGTGCCCTCAACCGCGCCGCCGATGCCCTGCGCACGGCCCGCGGCCTCATCGGCATCGGATCGCCCCGCGCCTCGCTGGAGAGCAACTTTGCCCTGCGCGAGCTGGTGGGTGCAGACAACTTCTACGCTGGCGTCGAGCAGGCCGAATGGGCCTGTCAGCTGAAGATGCTGCAGATCCTGCAACAGGGCGGCGTGCCAACCCCGAGCCTGCGGGACATGGAAGAGGCCGACGCCATTCTGCTGCTCGGCGAAGATGTCACCATGAGCGCCGCCCGTATCGCGTTGGCGCTGCGCCAAGCCGTCAAGGGCAAGGCTCGCGAGCTGGCCCGCAAGATGAAGGTGGATCTGTGGCAAGTCGCCGCCGTTCAGACCCTGGGTCAGAACGAGCGCTACCCGCTGCTCATCACCAGCCTCGACACCACCCGTCTGGACGATGTGGCGGCCGACAAGCTGCACGCCCCCTATGCCGATCAGGCGCGCCTTGGCTTTGCCATCGCCAACCTGCTCGACCCAGTAGCACCGGCCGTGAGCGACCTCTGCTCCGAACAGCAGGCACAAGCGGCTCGCTGGGCCGAGCTGCTCGGCAACGCCAAGAAGCCGCTCATCATTGCAGGCTCCAGTGCCCGCGATGTGGCGCTGCTTGAGGCGGCCAGCAACATTGCCCGCGCCCTGAAAGGCCGAGGACTGGAAGCCAGCATCGCGCTGGTTGGCCAGGAGGCCAACTCGCTGGGTCTGGCCATGCTGGGCGCTCAAACCTTGTCAGACAAGCCGCTCGAAGCCGCCCTTGCGCGTATCGAGGCCGAAGAGGGGTTGGCGCTGGTCACCCTGGAGAACGATCTCTACCGCCGCGCGCCGCGCAACCGGGTGGATGCTGCGCTGGCACGGCTGCAGCACCTGCTGGTCATCGACCATCAGGCGACCCCGACCGCCAACAAGGCAGATCTGGTGCTGCCAGCGGCCAGTTTTGCAGAGGCCGATGGCACCCTGGTGAACATGGAAGGGCGCGCCCAGCGCTTCTTCCAGGTCTATGTGCCCGCCTTCTACAACGCCGATATTCAGGTGCGTGAAGGGTGGCGCTGGCTGGCGGCGCTGCAAGGGGCGATCGAACGCAAGCCGCTGCGCTGGCAGAACTTCGACCAGGTCAACCATGACTGCGCCACCAGCAATCCGCTGCTGGCTACCATGCTGGAAGCGGCGCCCAACGCAGGCTTGCGGATCCGTGGCATGCGACTGGCCCGTGAGCCGCATCGTTACAGCGGTCGCACCTCCATGCTGGCGGATCAGAACGTCAGCGAGCCGCGGGTAGCGCAAGATCCCGACTCCCCCTTCAACTTCTCCATGGAAGGGTATGCCGGAGCCCGTCAGCCGCTGCCGCAAGTACCGTTCGCCTGGGCGCCGGGCTGGAACTCCCCCTCCGCCTGGAACAAGTTCCAGGATGAAGTGGGTGGCAAACTGCGTGCTGGCGATCCGGGTCGCCGTCTGCTGGAAGCAACAGACCAGCAGGCAGAAGGCAAGGAGCTGCTCGGCTGGTTCACCACCATCCCCGCCCCCTTCAAGGCCGCAGAGGCACTGCAGGTGGTCAATTATGCCCAGCTGTTTGGCGGCGAGGAGCTCTCCGCTCGCAGCCCGGTCATTCAGGCCCGGATGAACGAACCCGAGCTGGTGCTCAATCCCCTTGATGCGCAGCGTCTGGCCCTCCACGGGGGCAGTCAGGTTTCCTTCTCCTGGGGCGGTAGCCACTGGCAACTGCGTCTGCGGCTTAGCGAGCAGCTGAGCGCCGGTCTGGTGGGGCTCCCCCTTGGGGTGAACGGCCTGCCGACGGCCCTGCAACAAGCCTCAATCACTAACCTGCAGGAGGTGATCGCATGAGCGAGTCGCTGATCGATCTGTTGCTGGAGGTGGGCAAGGCACTGATCGTGCTGGTGGGGATCGTGGGGGCTGGCGCCTTCATGAGCTTCATCGAGCGCCGTCTGCTGGCCCTGTGGCAGGATCGCTACGGCCCCAACCGGGTGGGGCCGTTTGGTCTGCTCCAGCTGGCCGCCGACATGATCAAGATGTTCTTCAAGGAGGACTGGATCCCGCCGTTCGCTGATCGGCGGATCTTTATCCTGGCCCCCATCATCGCCTTCACTGCCTTTATTCTGGCGTTTGCGGTGGTGCCCATCACCCCCACCTGGGGCGTGGCGGATCTCAATGTGGGGCTGCTCTACATCTTGGCCATCGCGGGGCTGGCGGTCTATGCGGTGCTGTTCGCCGGCTGGTCGAGCAACAACAAATACTCATTGCTCGGCAGCTTGCGCGCCTCGGCCCAGACCCTCTCCTACGAGGTGTTTCTCGGACTCTCCCTGATGGGGATTGTGATCCAGACCGGCAGTTTCAACCTGCGGGATATCGTCGAGGCACAGGCAGACTTGTGGAACGTGGTGCCCCAGATCCTGGGCTTTGTCACCTTCCTGTTTGCCGGTGTCGCTGTCACCCACCGTCACCCGTTCGATCAGCCAGAAGCCGAGCAGGAGCTCGCCGACGGCTATCACATCGAGTATGCGGGGATGAAGTGGGGTCTCTTCTTCGTGGGCGAATATATCGGCATCGTGCTGATCTCCTCGCTCATCGTGACCCTCTTCTTCGGTGGCTGGCACGGCCCCTGGCTGCCCCCTTTCATCTGGTTTGCCCTGAAGACCGCCTGTTTCATGGTGTTCTTCATCCTGCTGCGGGCTTCCCTGCCTCGCCCGCGCTTTGACCAGGTGATGTCGTTTGGCTGGAAAGTCTGCTTGCCGCTGACCCTGATCAATATGCTGGTCACCGCGGCAGTTGTACTGATAAGTACGCAGTGAGGCACTCAATATGAAAATTGTTAGCATTATTCAGGGTGTCGGCACCCAGTTACGCAGTCTGGCCATGGTCTTCTCCCATGCCTGGCGGCCCCGTGAGACCCTCAACTATCCGGAGCAGGCAGTCTATGCCGCCCCCCGCTACCGCGGCCGTATCGTGCTGACCCGCGACCCCGACGGGGACGAGCGCTGCGTAGCCTGCAACCTCTGCGCAGTTGCCTGCCCGGTCGGCTGCATCTCGCTGCAAAAATCCGAGCGGGATGATGGCCGCTGGTATCCGGAGTTCTTTCGCATCAACTTCTCTCGCTGCATCTTCTGTGGCCTGTGTGAAGAGGCTTGCCCCACCACCGCCATCCAGCTGACACCGGATTTCGAGATGGGTGAGTATCGCCGCCAGGATCTAGTGTACGAGAAGGAAGATCTGCTGATCAGCGGGCCCGGCAAATACCCGGACTACAACTTCTATCGCATGAGCGGGATGGCCATCGACGGCAAGCCGAAAGGGGATGCCGAAAACGAAGCCAAGCCCATCGATGTCAAGAGCCTGCTGCCCTGAGGAGTCAATCATGGAACTGGCATTTTATGCCTCGGCCCTGGTGGCCATTTACAGCACGCTGCGGGTGATCAGCACCAGCAATCCCATGCATGCGCTGCTCAATCTCATCATCTCCCTCATCGCCGTGGCCATGATCTTCTTCTGCTTGGGTGCCGCCTTTGCGGGCGCCCTGCAGGTGATCGTCTACGCCGGCGCCATCATGGTGCTGTTCGTGTTCGTGGTGATGATGCTGAACCTGGGGAGTGCCCAGGCGCAGGAGAAAAAGTGGCTCACCCCCATGACCTGGGGGGGCCCAGCCCTGCTCTCGCTGATCCTGCTGGGCTTTCTGGCCCACGGCATTCTCGGGGTGACCGGCGGCCTGATCGGAGTGACCGAAGTGACCGCCAAGCAGGTGGGTGTCGAGCTCTTTGGCCCCTATGTGCTGGCGGTGGAGCTTGCCTCCATCCTGCTGCTGGCGGGTCTGGTAACCGCCTATCACCTGGGTCGGGAAGAGAAGAGCGGTGAAGTGCTCTCCGTCCCGCGCTCTGCTTCCCGCTCTGCACAAGAAGGAGGTCAGCAATGAATGGAATCCCTATGGAGCACGGCCTCCTGCTGGCCGCGGTGCTCTTCTGCATCGGCTTGTGCGGTCTGCTGATCCGCCGCAACCTGCTCTACATCCTGATGAGTATCGAGATCATGATGAATGCCTCGGCACTGGCGTTTGTGGTGGCGGGTAGCCGCTGGGCCCAGGCCGATGGCCAGATCATGTATATCTTGGTGATTTCTCTGGCGGCAGCGGAGGCCAGTATCGGCCTTGCCCTGTTACTGCTGCTCTATCGTCGTTACCACACCCTGAACGTGGACACTGTGAGCGAGATGCGCGGATGAGCCTCTTATATCTGACTTTTCTATTTCCGCTGCTGGGATGGCTGGTGCTGGCCTTCTCCCTCGGCCGGTTTGGCGAGCGTACCTCGGCGCTGATCGGGGTGGGTTCCATTGGTCTCTCGGCGCTTACCACACTCTGGGTCGACATCGACTTTCTGGGCAACCCGCCAGAGGGGGGCGTCTATGTCCAGCGCCTGTGGCAATGGATGGCGGTGGGCAACTTTACCCCGAGCTTCTCGCTGGCACTGGATGGCCTGTCGCTGACCATGCTGGGGGTGGTGACCGGGGTGGGTTTCTTCATCCACCTGTTCGCCTCCTGGTATATGCGCGGGGAAGAGGGTTACTCCCGCTTCTTCACCTACACCAACCTCTTTATCGCCAGCATGCTGTTTCTGGTACTGGCCGATGACCTGCTGTTTGTCTACCTCGGCTGGGAAGGGGTGGGGCTGTGCAGCTATCTGCTGATCGGCTTCTACTACAAGGATCGCAAGAACGGAGCGGCCGCCCTCAAGGCATTTGTCGTGACCCGGGTGGGTGATGTCTTCCTCGCCATCGGCCTGTTTATCCTCTATCGGGAACTGGGCACCCTCAATATCCACGAGCTGCTGGTTCGTGCCCCGACCCTGTTTGCCGAGGGCTCCCCTGCCCTGTCACTGGCCTGTCTGATGCTCCTGGGTGGCGCGGTCGGTAAATCGGCACAGTTGCCGCTGCAAACCTGGCTGGCAGATGCGATGGCAGGCCCGACCCCGGTCTCCGCGTTGATCCACGCCGCCACCATGGTGACCGCTGGTGTCTACCTGATTGCTCGTACCCACGGCCTGTTCCTGCTGGCGCCGGAGATCCTCCATCTGGTCGGTCTGGTTGGCGCCATCACGCTAGTGCTGGCAGGCTTTGCAGCGCTGGTTCAGACCGATATCAAGCGGATCCTCGCCTACTCCACCATGAGCCAGATTGGCTACATGTTTCTGGCTCTCGGTGTCGGCGCATGGGAAGGGGCCATCTTCCACCTGATGACCCACGCCTTCTTCAAGGCGCTGCTGTTCCTCTCCGCCGGTGCCGTGATCAACGCCTGCCACCATGAGCAGAACATCTTCAAGATGGGCGGGCTGCGCAAGAGTCTGCCGCTGGTCTATGCCTGCTTCCTGGTGGGGGGCTCGGCGCTGGCCGCGCTGCCGCTGGTCACTTCCGGCTTCTACAGTAAAGACGCCATCCTGTGGCAAGTAGAAGCCTCTGGCCAAAGCGCGCTGCTGTGGGCAGGTCTGGTAGGGGCATTCCTCACCTCGCTCTACACCTTCCGGCTGATCTTTATCGCCTTCCATGGCAAAGAGCAGACCAAAGCCCATGCGGGCCACGGTCTGGCTCACCATCTGCCGCTGCTGGTGCTGCTGGTGCTTTCTACCGGCATCGGCGCGCTGATCACCCCGCCACTGGCAGGTGTACTACCCGCAGGCCCGGGGGACCATATCGAAGAGGGTCGCCATGCGCTGGAGGTAGCCTCTGGCATCATCGCCATCGCTGGCATTGTGCTGGCTGCGTTTCTGTTCCTTGGTGAGCGCCGTCTGGCCACCTCCATTGCCAACAGTGCGCCGGGTCGCCTGCTCAGCACCCTCTGGTTCAATGCCTGGGGCTTTGACTGGCTCTACGACCAGCTGTGGGTCAAACCCTATCTGCTGGCGACCCGGCTGCTGGCCCGAGACCCGCTGGACTGGATGATGGGCCTGCCCGCCTGGTTTGCCCTGCGTGGCAACCAGCTGCTGGCCTGGACCGTGACCGGCAAGTTGCGCTGGTATGCCGCCTCCATGGGGATCGGCGCCGTGCTGGTGCTGGCGCTGTTGCTGCTGGGATAACGCGATGAACAACCGGACAATCATACAGCCAGGCTGTTTGCTCTCCCTGATGGAACAGGGAGCGCAATCTCATATGAACTTGAACGAGAGCTGATACCGTGACCTTACTCTGGATCTTGCTAATTCCTTTTATCGGCGGCTTGCTCTGCTGGCAGATGGAGCGTCTCGGCGGGCAGTTTGTCCGCTGGGTAGCCCTGCTGTCCATGAGCGCCAGCCTGCTGCTCTCCTGTGCTATCTGGCTAAGCGGTGATTTCTCCCTTGCCACCACGGGTCTCGACAGCGCGGGCGTCTCCGGTGCTGCCTCCGCCTGGGCCGCCGAGTGGCGCCTGCCGTGGATCCCCCGCTTCGGCATCTCTTTGCATCTGGCGGTGGATGGCCTGTCGCTCTTGATGGTGATCCTCACCTGCTTTATCGGGGTGCTGGCCATCCTCTGTTCGTGGAAAGAGATCGTGCAGCGCATCGGCTTCTTCCACCTCAACCTGCTCTGGATCCTGGGCGGCGTGCTCGGGGTCTTTATGGCGCTGGACCTGTTCCTCTTCTTCTTCTTCTGGGAGATGATGCTGGTCCCCATGTACTTCCTGATTGCGCTCTGGGGCCATTCGGTCACTGACGGCAAATCACGGATCAACGCCGCAACCAAGTTCTTCATCTACACCCAGGTGAGCGGCCTTATCATGCTGGTGGCCATCATCGGGCTGGTGCTGACCCACCAGCATGCCACCGGAGTCTTCACCTTCAACTATCTGGAGCTGCTCAATACCCCGATGAGCAAGGGCGTTCAGTGGCTGCTGATGCTGGGCTTCTTCATCGCCTTCGCGGTCAAGATGCCGCTGGTACCGCTGCACGGCTGGCTGCCGGATGCCCACAGTCAGGCGCCGACCGCAGGTTCGGTGGATCTCGCCGGTATTTTGCTCAAAACCGCCGCCTACGGTCTGCTGCGTTTTGCCTTGCCGCTCTTCCCCGAAGCGTCCGCCGAATTTGCTCCATACGCCATGGTGCTGGGTCTTGTTGGCATCGTGTATGGCGCCATCGTGGCCTTTGCCCAGACCGACATTAAACGGCTGGTGGCCTACACCAGCATCTCCCACATGGGTTTTGTGATGATCGCCATCTACTCGGGAAGCGAAGTGGCCCTGCAGGGTGCGGTGGTGCAGATGATCGCCCACGGTCTCTCCGCTGCCGGCCTCTTTATCCTCTGCGGTCAGCTCTACGAGCGGTTGCACACCCGGGATCTGCGCCAGATGGGCGGCCTGTGGGGACGCCTGCGCTATCTGCCCGGCGTGATGCTCTTCTTCTCGGTGGCGTCACTTGGCATGCCGGGCACCGGCAACTTTGTCGGCGAGTTCCTGATCCTGGTCGGCAGCTTCCAGGTTGCCCCTGTCATCACGGCGGTCGCCACCTTCGGTCTGGTGCTGGCCTCGGTCTACTCTCTCATCATGTTGCAGCGTGCCTGCTTTGGCCCCGCCAAGGATGAGAGCATGCTCAAGGGACTGGATCGCCGCGAGCTGACCATGATGATGGTGATCGCGGGTCTGCTGGTTCTGCTTGGCCTCTATCCCCAACCCGTGATTGACACCGCCAGCAGCAGCCTTATCAACGTGCTGCACTGGTATCTGCTGCCGACTGCTGGAGCCCTGCAATGACTTTCTCCGCTTCCCAACTGCTTGCACTGCTTCCCCTGCTGTTGACCACCGGGGCCATGGCGGCCCTGATGCTGACCATCGCCTGGCGCCGCTGTGTCACTACCGCCTTTACCGTGACCATTGTTGGCCTCAACCTTGCTCTGTTCTCGCTGCCCATCGTGATGGCGCAAGGGGATCAGGGGGTCACCCCGCTGCTGCAAGTGGACAGTTACGCCGTCTTTTACATGG
The DNA here is from genome assembly GCF_051919665.1 of Aeromonas sp. 55A. Lineage (NCBI taxonomy): Bacteria > Pseudomonadati > Pseudomonadota > Gammaproteobacteria > Aeromonadales > Aeromonadaceae > Aeromonas > Aeromonas sp. 55A. The sequence goes on from NZ_JBQBEH010000008.1 coordinate 3,836,669, forward strand.
GACTGGTACTCATCGGCGCCCTGGCCACCTGCACCTTCGGTCAATCGTGGCTGAAAGCTTACCCGGACAACCGGGAAGAGTTCTTCCTGCTGCTGCTGATCGCCACCGCTGGTGGTCTGGTGCTGGCCTGCTCCCGTCACCTCGCCTCTCTCTTTATCGGGATCGAGATGCTGACCCTGCCGATGTTCGGTCTGGTGGGTTACGCCTACCGCGAGCGCCACTCGCTGGAAGCCGCGGTGAAATACATGGTGCTCTCTGCCGCCGCCACTGCCTTCCTGCTGTTTGGCATGGCGCTGCTCTATGCACAGGCAGGCAACTTGAGCTTTGCTGCCCTGGGGCAGACCCTGGCCGAGAGCCCGGCTCACCACCCGCTGCTGATGGGGGGTTTGGGGTTAATGCTGGTCGGTTTCGCCTTTAAACTCTCCTTGGCCCCCTTCCACCTCTGGACCCCGGATGTCTACGAAGGTGCCCCGGCACCGGTGGCCACCTTCCTCGCCACCGTCAGTAAGGTCGCCGTGTTTGCCGTGCTGCTGCGTTTCTATCTGGCGGTACCGGCGGCGAGCGATCCCATGATCCACTGGCTGCTGGCAGCCATGGCAGTCATCTCCATCCTGGTCGGCAACCTGCTGGCCCTGGTGCAGACCAACATCAAGCGGATGCTGGGTTACTCCTCCATCTCCCACTTCGGCTACCTGCTGGCGGTGATCGTGGCGAGCCGATTCGGCCAGATGCCGGTGGAAGCAGCCGGGGTCTACCTGCTGATGTATCTGTTCACCAGCCTGGGTGCCTTTGGGGTGGTGAGCATGATGTCGAGCCCCTATCGCGGCAAGGATGCCGACTCCCTGCACAGCTATCGTGGTCTGTTCTGGAAGCGCCCCTATCTGACTGCCGTACTGACGGTGATGATGTTGTCACTCGCGGGCATCCCGATGACCCTCGGCTTTATCGGCAAGTTCTACCTCATCGGCGTCACCGTCGAGGCGCAGCTCTGGTGGCTATCCGGTGCCATCGTGCTCGGCAGCGCACTGGGTCTCTACTACTACCTCAAGGTGATGGTGACCCTCTATCTGCGCGAACCGGGTATGCAGCAGCGGGATGCCAGCGCAGACTGGGCTCTCTCCTCCGGTGGAGTGGTAGTGCTGCTCTCTGCAGCGCTGGTGGTGTTGCTGGGGCTCTATCCCCAGCCGGTCATCAGCCTGGTACAAGGGTTTCAGCAGGTGGTGTTGCAGTAACACGGCTCATTCCCCTTCAAAACCGGCCCATGTGGCCGGTTTCTTTTTTATGTGGATTGCCTGCGGGCAGAGACCCTTTTGTGTTGGCATCTCACACCCCGTGCAGCCGTTGGTCTCGTCCGGTATTCATCCAACCCCCTTGCTGATATATTGATGACTGGCAGGAATGGAGTTCCGAGCGATGATGCAGCCTACTTTTCATCAATTTGATGCGCATCCACTGGCCGATGCATTGCTTCCCTATGAGGGGCAACGACTCGACGTGTTGCTGGCCGAGCGGGATGCCGCACGCGTTGCCGATCTGCAGCAGCAGTGTCAGCGCCTCAACATTCAACTCTGTGGCGCAATCTTTCCACGCCTTGTCAGTCGGCACGGTTTCCACGAAAGGGGGGCTTGGCTGTTGCCCCGACCCGCATCCCACAATTCTCTGCTGCTCTCGCTCTCCCCTACAGCCAGTGCCGATACACTGGCCGATACCATCTGCGAGCAGTTGGCGTCCCGACTGGCAGAATGGCCGGACACCGAGAAGGTTCCCACCCTCTTTCTCACCTTTGACGCCATGCTCCCCAATATTGCAACCCTGCTCGAGGGGATCTATCTAAGGCTGGCGGACAGGGTCAACTATGCGGGTGTCAATGCAGGTAGCGGCCAGTTCACAGCCATGCCCTGCCTGTTTGACACCCAGATATTGCTGGGGTATGGGGTCAGCTGTGCACTGCTCTCCCCCCACAGTCCCCCCTTGCTGGAGCACGGCTATCAACTCACTGCCCAGCCCATGCTCGCCACCAGCAGTGAAGGCAACAAGATCTCCTTTATCGACTGGGAGCCGGCTTTTAGCCGCTATCAATCCCTGATCCGGCAGCAGTTCCAGCAAAACCTCACACCAGAGCAGTTCTATCGGTACGGTGTACATTTGCCCTTGGGGTTGCTGCGAGCCAATGGCGATGTGATCGTGCGGATCCCGGTCGCCGTTACCGACGAAGGTGCCCTGCTCTGCGTCGGAGAGGTGCCTGACCACAGTATTCTCACACTGCTGAAAGCCCCGGAAAGCCCCACAGAGCACGCTGTCGAACTGGCCGAAAAGCTCGGCCGACAAGGTACACCCGAGCGCCTCGAGATCTATTACTGCGCCGGCCGTCAGCAGCACTTCGGCGAACAGAGCACCCTGGAGCTGGAGACCCTCTTTAGCCACAGCGGAGCCCACGAGCTGGTCGGGGCCCTCTCTCTTGGCGAGATAGGAAGTGTAAGGCCGGGGGATTACCCGCTCTTTCACAACGGTGCCATCCTCTGTCTCAGCGAGGGTTAGCAATGAATAACGATCACGCCATGGCCATTGTCTGCGATCTCGCCCTCTGCATCGGTCGGGAGGTCACACTCGATGCCCTGCTCACCAAGGTGGTGCAGCGCTTTATGTTTCACTGTGCCACACCGGTTGGTGTGGTATTGCAGCAGCAACGGGAAGGATATGAGCTGCTCAAGGTCATTGGTGATGATCAGCTATCCCGGCACAGTGGCTCGCTGCTCTCCTTGCCTGCCTGGATTGTTGAAGGTGACCAATGTGCGCTGCAAACGACCTTGCCTCTCCCCGGTGGCCGACCGTACCACTTTGCCTATCGGCTCAGGGTTGACGGGGGATATCTCATCTTGCTGCTGGCCCCCCAACCCCAGCAGCACACAGTGCCGGTCTGCCATCTGTTCAGCCCGGTGCTCGGTAATCTGGCGCGCGCCATCCAGTTGTGCAAGGACAGCGAACAGCTCGCCAGGCGCCAGCAAGCCGAGCTGGTCGACATGCAGCGCCTCAACGAATCCCTGCTCAAGGCCATTCCCATCCCGGTGTTCTACAAGGATGTCGAAGGGCGCTTTCTCAGCTGCAACCCGGCCTTTACCCAGGTCACCGGGATCAGCAAGGCCGAGCTGCAGGGGAAGCGGGTGGACGAAATCCTGCCCCCGGAGATGGCGGACGAATATACCCAAAGGGACATGGAGGTGCTGCGCAGCAGGCAGCCGCAATATTTTGAACACACGCTGTTTGATCGCAGCGGCCACCGCTACCAGGTGCTCAACTTCAAGGATCTCTTCTATGACCATCAGGGCGAGGTGGCCGGAATCATAGGGGCACTGGTCGACATCACCCATATCAAGGAAAGCGAGCAGCGCCAGCGCACCCTGCTGTTTCAGACCATCGCGGCCCTCTCCTCCGCGATTGCCCACAAAGATCCGGTCACGGCAGGACACGAACGGCGCGTGCATGATCTCGCGCTGGCTATAGGTCAACAGCTGCAACTGCCGCAAGAGCAGCTGGATGGATTGGGTCTTGCGGCCATGGTGCATAACATCGGCCTGCTGCAGATCCCGGCGGAGATCCTCACACGCCCGCGGGAACTGAGGCCGGTTGAGTTCGAACTGATCAAACAGCATCCGGACACTGGCCGCGAGATCCTGCAACAGATTGACTTCCCCTGGCCCATCACCACCATAGTGATGCAGCACCATGAAAATCTCGATGGTAGCGGCTACCCACAAGGGCTACAGGGGGATGCGATCTCGCTGGAGGCGAGGATTATACGGGTCGCCGACTCCCTGGCCGCCATGACGGCCCACCGTCCGTTCCGGCGCGCTCTCTCTCTCACCGATGCGTTCGCCGAGCTGACGCGTTATGCCGGTGTGCATTACGACGAACAGGTGGTCGATGCCTGTTTCGCCGTCTGGCAAGCGGGCTACCGTTTTACTACCACCTGACTCTGGTTGCACCAAGATGATGTTAAAAGATCTACCGCCATCCATTCAGCCACCGGGCGTCAGCTCTCACCCCACCGCAGCCCTGCTCCATCAGGTGATGGAACAGCTGCCCTATCGCGTCCTGTTGAAAGATACCCGTTCACACTTCATCGCCTGCAACCGACTGCTGGCCGACGATCTGGCCCTCACCCCGGCCGAACTGGTTGGCAAGTGCGATGCCGATTTTTTCCCGGCCGAGCTGGCCCAACGCTACCGGGATGACGATCTCCAGGTCATGGCCAGCGGCACAACCCGGCATCACGAAGAACCCTATCTGAAAGGGGGTGAAGACCGCTGGCTCAGTACCACCAAGTTTCCCCTGTACGATGAGCTGGGCAAGGTGATCGGTGTCGCTGTCTTTTTCGAAGATATCACCGACCAGAAACAGCAGCAGGAGCGTCTCCAGCAATATACCTGGACGCTGGAAGCAATAACCCGCGCCCACCATGCCATGCTCAAGCAGGGGGATGAACAGACACTACTGCAGGAGATCTGTGATGCCATCACTTTCGATGGCCGTTTTCCCCTGGTGACCGTACTGCAGACCGCTGATCAGAACAGAGTACAGATCCTGGCGCAGGCAGGTCAGGCCGTCTGGTTTGCCAGCGATAACTGGCTCACCCGGGACGCAGCCCTGATCAGTGCAATCAGTTCAGGCGAGATGCGCAACGAAGCACTTGGCACCGAACTGGTCCACCACTCCGCCACCTTGAGGGGACGGCTGCTGCTGCCATTGCAGTGGCAAGCCACTGTGCCAGGCGGACTGCTTATTCACAGCACGCAGGCCAGAGCCTTCACCGATGAGGAGGTGCATCTCTTCAACGGACTGGCCGACTACCTGACCTATGGCCTGCAGGCACGTCGAACCCAGCAGGCCTATCTTGCCGCCCAGCGTGAAAAAGCCATGCATGCCCGCCAACTGGAGCTGGCCCTGGAGGATGCGCTGGGAGCCATCGCTGCCGTGCTGGAACAACGCGATCCCTACACCGCCGGACACCAGAAGCATGTCGCTACCCTGGCGCTGGCCATCGGCCGAGAACTGGGGTTGGGTGATAAACCGCTACGCGGTCTCTATCTGGGCGCCATGGTGCACGATATCGGCAAAATCCAGGTCCCTGTCGAGATCCTCACCAAACCGGGCAAACTGACCCCCCAGGAGTTCAATCTGGTCAAGGAGCATCCGACAGCGGGTTATCTGGTGCTCAAGGATATCGCCCTGCCCTGGCCCATAGCCCGGATGATCCACCAGCACCACGAGTATCTCGACGGTTCCGGCTATCCATCAGGGTTAAAAGGCGAGCAGATCCTGCTGGAAGCGCGCATTCTCACGGTCGCCGATATAGTGGAGTCCATGTCATCGGATCGTCCCTACCGTGCTGCCCTGGGGATTGCGCAGGCCCGAACCCATATCATGGCCATGCGGGGAGTCCAGCTGGATGAAGCCGTAGTCGATGCCTGTCTGCGTATTCTGGATCGGGGAGAGTTTACCCCTCATGAACTTGGCCACGGCCAAACCTGATCGACAGAGCCCATATTGAAAAACCGGCCAAATTTGGCCGGTTTCTGTTTTTATGCGCTGGCGCAGTCGCGATTAACCCAGACGAACCCGGGCGTTGCGGAACATCCGCATCCAGGCCCCATCCTCGCCCCAGTTGTCGGGGTGCCAGGAGTTGGCCACGGTGCGGAACACCCGCTCCGGGTGCGGCATCATGATGGTGGCGCGGCCATCGGTGGTGGTCACGGCGGTGATACCATCCGGCGAGCCATTCGGGTTGGCCGGGTACTGCTCGGTCACGCTGCCGCGGTTGTCGACAAAGCGCAGTCCTACCAGACCGCTCTGCTGCAGTGCGTTCAGGTGAGCGGCATCGCGCACCTCGACACGCCCTTCCCCGTGGGAAACGGCAATCGGCATCACCGAGCCTGCCATGCCGGCGAAGAAGGCGGACGGGGACTCCTGCACTTCCACCAGGCTGAAGCGCGCCTCGAAGCGCTCGGAGCGGTTGCGCACAAAGCGCGGCCAGAGATCGGCACCCGGGATGAGATCCCGCAGGTTGGACATCATCTGGCAACCGTTGCACACGCCCAGCGACAAGGTATCGCCGCGTTCGAAGAAGCGCTGGAACTGCTCGCGGGCGTTGTCGTTGAACAGGATGGACTTGGCCCAGCCTTCGCCCGCCCCCAGCACGTCACCGTAGGAGAAGCCTCCACAGGCCACCAGGGTCTGGAACTCCTCCAGCTTGATGCGACCGGAAAGAATGTCGCTCATATGGACATCGACCGCCGCGAAACCGGCACGATCGAACGCCGCCGCCATCTCCACGTGGGAGTTGACACCCTGCTCGCGCAGCACTGCCAGACGGGGGGAGACCCCACGGGCAATGTAAGGTGCAGCCACATCTTCGGCCGGGTTGAAGCTGAGCTTGGCCTGCAAGCCCGGATCGGTGGCGTCCTGACGAGCAGCATGCTCCTGATCCGCGCACTCGGGGTTGTCGCGCAGGCGCTGCATCTGCCAGCTGGTCTCGCCCCAGATGGTGCGAAGGGCGGTGCGGCTGGCGCGATAAACCTCCTGACCGCTCCGCTGCAGGGTAATGAGATCCCCTTCGCGCACGGTACCGAGCACATGGGAGCAAGCCGCCAGGCCGTGACCGGCCAGCAGGGTCATCACCGTCTCTTTGTCTTCACGACGCACCTGGATGACGGCGCCCAGCTCTTCATTGAACAACGCCGGCAGCAGCTCGCCACCGATGCGATCAAGCTGGATGTCGAGGCCGCAGTGACCGGCAAACGCCATCTCGGTCAGGGTGACGAACAGGCCGCCGTCGGAGCGGTCGTGATAGGCGATCAATTTGCGATCGGCCACCAGCGCCTGAATGGCGTTGAAGAAGCCTTTGAGCTGAACCGGGTTGTCGAGATCCGGCGCCTTGTCACCCAGCTGGCGATAGACCTGCGCCAGCGCCGAGGCGCCGAGGCGCTGTTTGCCGTTGCCAAGGTCGATGAGGATAAGGTCGGTTTCACCGAGATCGGTACGCAGCTGCGGCGTGACTGTGTTGCGTACATCCTCGACCCGGGCAAAGGCGGAGATGAGCAGGGAGAGCGGCGAGGTGACGCTGTGCTCCTTGCCATCCTGCTGCCAGCGGGTCTTCATAGACATGGAGTCCTTGCCCACCGGAATGGTGATGCCAAGGGCCGGGCAGAGCTCCTCGCCCACCGCTTTGACCGCCTCATAGAGACCGGCATCTTCACCCGGGTGACCGGCAGCGGCCATCCAGTTGGCGGAGAGCTTGACCCGCTTCAGCGACCCGATGTGGGTTGGCGCCAGGTTGGTGAGCGCTTCCGCCACCGCCATGCGAGCGGAGGCGGCGTGGGAGAGCAGCGCCACCGGGGTACGCTCGCCCATCGACATGGCTTCACCGTGATAGCTGTCGTAGGTGGCAGCGGTGACGGCGCAATCGGCTACCGGGATCTGCCAAGGGCCAACCATCTGGTCGCGATTGACCAAGCCAGTCACGCTGCGATCGCCGATGGTGATAAGGAAGGACTTCTCCGCCACGGTCGGCAGACGCAGTACCCGTTCGGCCGCCTCGCCGAGGGTGATGCCATCGAGTTGGAGCGCTTTGCCTTGTGCAGGCAGTGTCACCACATCGCGATGCATCTTGGGGGTCTTGCCCAGCAGCACGTCCAGCGGCAGGTCGATGGGGTGGTTGTCAAAGTGCTCATCCGAGAGAGTGAGATGCTTCTCTTCGGTGGCGGTACCGATCACGGCATAGGGTGCTCGCTCGCGCTCGCACAGCGCCTTGAACAGCGGCAGCTTGTCCTGCGCTACCGCCAGCACGTAACGCTCCTGGGATTCGTTGCACCAGATCTCCAGCGGGCTCATGCCCGGCTCGTCGCTCTGGATGGCGCGCAGATCGAAACGACCACCGCGCTCACCGTCGTTTACCAGCTCCGGCATGGCATTGGAGAGACCGCCCGCCCCCACATCGTGGATAAAGACGATAGGGTTGTCGTCACCCAGCTGCCAGCAGCGATCGATCACCTCCTGGCAACGGCGCTCCATCTCGGGGTTGTCACGCTGCACCGAGGCAAAGTCGAGATCTTCGGCCGACTGGCCGGAGGCCATGGAGGATGCGGCACCGCCGCCCAGACCGATGTTCATCGCCGGGCCGCCCAGCACGATCAGCGCCGCGCCGACCGGGATCTCCCCTTTCTGGACATGTTCGGTGCGGATGTTGCCGATACCGCCCGCCAGCATGATGGGTTTGTGGTAGCCACGCACCTCGACGCCATTGTGGCTCGGCACCTCCTCTTCGAAGGTACGGAAGTAACCCAGAATAGCCGGACGGCCGAACTCGTTGTTAAACGCGGCGCCGCCGAGCGGCCCCTCTTGCATGATGTCAAACGCGCTGACGATGCGGCTCGGCTTGCCGAAATCCTGCTCCCAGGGCTGCTCGAAGCCAGGGATGCGCAGGTTGGAGACGGAGAAACCGACCAGACCCGCCTTGGGCTTGGCACCGCGACCGGTGGCACCCTCGTCGCGGATCTCGCCGCCTGAGCCGGTGGCCGCCCCCGGGAACGGGGAGATGGCGGTCGGGTGGTTGTGGGTCTCCACCTTCATCAGGATGTCGACCTGTTCCTGGTGATACTGGTATTCGCCGTTGGCCGGGCTCGGGAAGAAGCGGCCCCCCTGGCTCCCTTCCATCACGGCGGCGTTGTCTTTATAGGCAGAGAGGACATGATCCGGCGTCTGCTCGAAGGTGTTCTTGATCATCTTGAACAGCGACTTGGGCTGCTGCTCGCCATCGATGGTCCAGTCGGCATTGAAGATCTTGTGACGGCAGTGCTCGGAGTTCGCCTGGGCGAACATATAGAGCTCGATGTCGTTGGGGTTGCGACCCAGCTTGGTGAAGTTCTCCACCAGATAGTCGATTTCGTCGTCGGCCAGCGCCAGGCCGAGCGCCACGTTGGCTTCGGCCAAGGCTGTGCGACCACCGCCCAGCACATCCACCAGGGTGAAGGGGCGCGGCTCGTGGTGAGCAAACAGGGCGGCAGCTTCGCTCATCTCGGCAAACACCACTTCCATCATCCGATCATGGAGCACAGCGGCAATGGCGCTGCGCTGGGCGGCGCTCAGCTCACCCTGCCCCTTGATGGTCAGGTAATAGGCAATACCACGCTCCAGCCGCTTGACCTGTTTCAGGCCGCAGTTGTGGGCGATGTCGGTTGCTTTGGAAGACCAGGGGGAGATAGTGCCGGGGCGGGGGGTAACAAGAAACAGCTGACCGCTGGGGGTGTGTTCGGGGATGGTCGGGCCGTAGCGCAAGAGCTGGCCCAAGGTCGCTCGCTCGGGGGGAGAGAGGGGGCTTGTCAGCTCGGCAAAGTGCACATACTCGGCATAGACATCCTCTATCTCTACTCCGCTCTCTACTCCACTCTCGTTTCTCATCTGTGCGAAGCGTTGCAGCAGTTTTTGGACACGAAAATCAGACAGTGCTGGGGCACCACGCAAGATATCCATATGACCTTTCTCACCAAGTTTTAAAGTGGGGGGGAATTGAGACGCGCGTATTATAGGGATCTGGCTCACAGCGGACAAACGTTTTTCTCACTTCGTGCAGTGTGACTCTGCGCACACTCTCTGGTATAAAGGTGCCTCTTTTTTGACAAATGCCGATTTTTTCAACAAAGGTACTCACCTACTTGCGCTGCATTTTTCGACTGTTTATCGGGCTGTTGTTGACGCTGACACTGGTTGGCTGCGACTTCTATAGCCCCTCCAGCCAGCTGGAGCAGATCCGCCAGCGAGGCGAGATCCGGGTTGGCACCATCTATGGTCCCACCTCCTATTACCAGCGTGACGACCTCGCCCAGGGGTTCGATTACGAGCTGGCGCAAAATTATGCCGACTGGTTGGGGGTGAAACTCACCATCATCCCGGTCGACACCACTGACCAACTGGTCACCCTGCTGAAAAAGGGCAAACTCGATCTGGCGGCTGCCGCCATCATGGTCACCCCCGAGCGACGCGAGCTGTTTCGCTTCGGCCCGGGCTTCTATCAGGTCTCTCCCAAGCTGGTCTACCGCAACGGCAAACCCAAGCCTGCCTCGTTAAACGATATCAAGGGCAAGCTGGTGGTGGCCGCCGGATCCACCGGGGAAGATCTGCTCAAAGAGATGAGCAAAGAAAATCCGAAACTAGCCTGGAGCACCAGCGACAACGCCGATGTGGAGGAGCTGCTCAAACAGGTGGTGGATGGCAAGATTGACTACACGGTGGTGCAGGATACCGTGCTGGCCCGTACCCAGCGCTACTACCCGGAGCTCACCGAGGGGCTGACCCTGGCCCAGAAGCAGACCGTTGCCTGGGCCATGAGCAAGCTGCCCGATGACAGCCTCTATGCCAGCGTGATCGACTTCTTCGGTCAGCGTTTTATGGATGGTGCCATCGCCAAGCTGGACGAGAAGTACTTCGGCCACGTGCAGAACTTCGACTTTGTCGATACCCGTACCTTCCTCAAGCGCGCCAAGAGCCTGCTGCCCAAGTACCAGCCGCTGTTCCAGACTCACGCCAAGAATATCGACTGGCGTCTGCTCGCCGCCATCAGCTATCAGGAGTCCCACTGGGACCCGCAGGCCCGCTCCTACACCGGCGTGCGCGGCATGATGATGCTGACCGAGCCCACTGCCAAGGCGATGGGAGTCAACGACCGGCTTCATCCGGAAGAGAGCATCAAGGGTGGCTCCCTCTATCTGCAACAGATGATGGAGAAGGTGCCGGATTCGGTGCCCGATGACGAGAAGGTGTGGTTTGCCCTCACCGCCTACAACATCGGTTACGGCCACATGATGGACGCCCGCCGCCTGACCAAAGAGCTCGGCAAGAATCCTGACGCCTGGAGCGACGTGAAAGAGGTGCTGCCGCTGCTACAGCAAGCGCGCTGGCACCGCAAGGTGCGTTATGGCTATGCCCGTGGCAGCGAGGCGCGCAACTATGTCAACAACGTGCGCCAGTATTACCAGAGTCTGCTCTGGCTCGACAACGAGCAACAGAAGGCACATCAGCGGGAGAGTCTCGACAACGACAGCGAGCCCGAGCTGGCCGAGCGCCCCACCGCCATCGCCGAAGTGGTCAATCAGATCACCATGCGCTAACCAGCCATTATTCGGCTGTTTTCACGCAAACTTCTCTGTTACCATCGATTCATATCGGAGCCTATCCGAAATCGCATTGTTTTCATTATGTTGAGAGATTAAATAACAGCAATTTCGGATGGGCTCCATCAATGACCCAAGGCCGGGATGGCCACCTGAGTTGGGAGGAGACCAAGATGCAAAAACGTAGAAAAATCAGTCTGGTCAGAAAAGCGAAGTGCAGCTGGAGCCCCAGACGCAAACTCAAGCTTAATGACATCAAGCGCAATCTGTGGCGCAGAAATCGATCCTATACCCTGCTTATTGCAGAGCACACAGCATAAACCCGGCATTCGCCGGGTTTTTTTATCTTCTTTCTCACCTGATTATCGTCTTACACCAGCGCCGCCTTGAACTGTACCGTCCGCTTGGAGATCAGCGAGTTGCAGTGGTTGCAGAAGTAATCCACTGCGCCGCACGCCTTGAGACGCTCCAGCTCCTGCTGGCAGGTGGGGCAGATGGCCGTGACGCGGACATTGGCCTGACACTGGCCACAGGTTTGCTCCTTGCTGCGGGTATCCAGTTCAGCCTGGCATGATGGACAAAGCAGGGCTTCCATAATCAACTCCTCGAAAGTGGATCTGCCATGGTCTTGTTCCATGGCAGATCCCCCTCCCCTTATTCCTCACCTTAACATGGCGAGGATAACAAAGCGGCTGCCGGTGAGGGCAGCCGCAAGGACTTATTTCTTCTTCATCTTCAGCAGGCGTTTGCGCTGACGTTCCTGACTCAGGGTCATGGTGTTCTTCTTCCCTTCAAACGGGTTGACCGACTCCTGGAACTCGACCCGGATCGGCGAGCCCATGATCTTGAGGGACTTGCGGAAGTAGTTGATCAGATACCGCTTGTAGGAGTCCGGCAAGTCGTTCAGCTGGTTGCCGTGGATCACGATGCGCGGCGGGTTGTAGCCACCAGCGTGAGCATACTTGAGCTTGACGCGGCGACCGTTGACCATCGGCGGCTGGTGATCTTCCTGCGCCATCTGCATGATGCGGGTCAGCATGGCCGTGCTGGTACGACGGGTGGCGGACTGGTAAGCCTCCTGAATAGATTCAAACAGGTGGCCGACGCCGCTGCCGTGCAGGGCGGAGATGAAGTGAACGCGCGCGAAGTCGATGAAGCCCAAGCGACGATCCAGCTCGTTCTTCACATCCTCTTTCACCTTCTGATCCAGACCATCCCACTTGTTCACCACCAGCACCACGGAGCGACCGGCGTGGAGCACATAGCCAAGGATGCTCAAGTCCTGATCGGTGATGGTCTCCTGGGCGTCGATCACCAGCAGGCAGACGTTGGCATCTTCGATAGCTTTCAGGGTCTTGATAACGGAGAACTTCTCCACCGTCTCGTGCACCTTGCCACGACGACGCACACCGGCGGTGTCGATGACCACATACTTCTGCTCGTCACGCTCCATTGGAATGTAAACGGAGTCACGGGTGGTGCCGGGCATGTCATAGACGATGACCCGATCTTCACCCAGCATGCGGTTGGTCAGGGTAGATTTACCGACGTTGGGACGACCAACGATGGCGAACTTGATGGGCAGGTCGGCGAACGGGGTCTCCTTGGTGTCCTCTTTGGTATCGAGTTCACCGGCAGCCACCATGCGCAGCAGGGCTTCTTCGTCGAAGTCCTCCTCTTCCTCATCCTGCGCATCTTCATCGGTAGCGGAGTCGACCAGGGTCTCCAGATGGGGAGCCAGGGCCAGTTCCAGCAGGCTCAGCACGCCACGACCGTGGGCGGCCGCGATCTGGTAGACCTCACCCAGCGCCAGACCGTAGAACTCGGAGACCGCGGAATCACCGTCGATACCGTCGGTCTTGTTGGCCACCAGAAATACCTTCTTGTGGGCCTTGCGCAGGTGCTCGGCAATGGCTTGATCCGCCGCGGTCAGACCGGCACGGGCATCCACCATGAACAGCACGACGTCCGCTTCTTCGATGGCCAGCAGGGATTGCTCGGCCATCTTCAGCTCGATCCCCTCTTCGGTGCCATCGATACCGCCGGTATCGACCACGATAAATTCCAGCTCGCCCAACTTCGCCTGACCGTATTTACGGTCCCGGGTCAGACCGGGAAAATCGGCAACCAGGGCATCCCGAGTACGGGTCAAGCGGTTAAACAGGGTGGATTTCCCCACGTTGGGGCGGCCCACCAGGGCTACTACAGGAGTCATAAAAGCCTCATTCTCAAGACGACAAAGGCTCCGGGTCCGAAGACCAGGAGCCGGATATTCACATTATCGGACGATCAAGGACGCTTGAGGGCGTACAACTTGCCGTCACGGCTCTGCACATACAGGGTCTCGCCATCCACCAGAGGGGCGGCATAGAGACCACTGCTATCGAGCTGCTGCATCGCCTTGATGGTACCGTCGGTACGATCAAGCCAATACAGGTATCCTTCCACATCACCCACCACCACATAGTCATCGAAGATGACAGGTGCAGTGACGGTACGATTTTCCAGCTGGGTATTTGACCACAGCTCCAGACCGTTGCGACGGTCGATGGCAAACAGGTGGCTGCGGCTGTCGGTCAGCACGATGGCATTGCCAGTCATCGCCAGATCGCGATAGCCGGAATACTTGCGCTTCCACACTTCATCGCCGGTCATCAGTTTGCGCGCCATCAACTGACCGTTGTAGGCGATGGCGTAGAGCTCATCACCGGCGATCAGCGGGCTGGCATCGACATCCACCATGCGGTCCAGCTCGGTAGCACCGCGCGGATCAGCCACCTTGGACTGGCGCACAGGCTGGCCGTTGCTCAGCAGGGCGATGCCCACCTTGCCATCGGCACGACCATAAATCACGGCGCCGTTGGTGATCACCGGTGCACCGGCACTGCGCAGGGTCAGCGGCGGCTGCTCTTCGGAGAGCGACCACTGCATCTTGCCTTCATCAGTGTCGAGGGCGATCAGGCGACCGGAGGTGGTCAACACCACCACGCGGCCATCTTCCACCGCGGGGCTTGCCACCACTTCGCCGGGCACATTGGTCTGCCACAGCACTTCGCCATTCTCTTCGTTCAGGGCATAGACCACCCCGTTCTCGGAGCCGAGGAACAGCTTGCCGTAACGGGAGACCAGACCACCGGAGAGACGAGCACTGCGCTTGTCGGCATTGACCGGCAGGTCGGCCAGATCGACGGTCCAGAGGCGCTCGCCACTGGCACGGTCAAAGGCGCTGACATCGCCGTCGCGAGCCGCCGCGTAGATGCGATCCTCTTCCACCACCGGCTTGAGCTGGGAGTAGAAGTCACCGATGCCATCACCCACAGTGGATGACCATGCGGTGTCGGCAGTGAAGGCAGATTCAACCTTGGGCAGCGGCGCCATCGGGTTGAGATCCTCTTCGGAACTGAACAGGGAACAACCCTGCAGAGCGAAGGAGACCGCAGCCCCCAGCGCCACCATCTTGAATAGATTACGCATCCGGTGCCTCACCAGTCGCAACGGCCGGCAGGGCCAGATCGTCCATTTTCAGCTTGAGCTCGGCGCTACCCTGCAGGCCGCCGGCATCCGCCGCCGCCTGATAGGCATCACGAGCCTCTTCGGTCTTGCCCTGCTTTTGCAGCACATCACCACGGGCTTCGGCTACCTGCGCCTTGAAGGCCTCATTCTGGATGGTCGCCAGCTTGGCCAGCGCTTCATCTGCCTTGCCCTGATCATTCAGCACACGGGCCAGACGCAGCGCCGCGATGGGACGAATGCTCTCGTCACCCGTGGTCGCCACCAGCTCCAGCTGCTCGACAGCCAGATCCAGCTTGCCCGCCTTAACGGCAGCGGCAGCCAGTTGCAACGCGGCCAGTTCACCGTAGGAGTCACCCTTGTTGGCAGTGACAAACTGCTGCGCCTGCTCGAAACCGGCGGCATCGCCCTTGGCAAGCTGCTCAATCACCTGGTTGTAAGAGTGGGAGGAGGCCTCCATGGTCTCTTGCTGGTGCTGGTTGTAATAGCGCCAGCCGAACAGACCGACCAGACCGATCACGGTCCCGGCAATCACCGAGGTTCCGTTCTCTTTCCACCACTCCTTGATAACCTCAACCTGTTGTTCTTCGGTGGTATAGACTTCCACAGCTTACTCTCCTTTGGCTGCCAGCAGGGCAATGGCGGCGTCAACCTTGACGGTCTGTTGCTCGGCCTGACCACGCAGATATTTGATAGTGATCTCCCCGTTTTGCACCTCGGTCTCACCAAGGATCAGGGCGATTGCCGCGCCGCTCTTGTCGGCACGTTTGAGTTGTTTCTTGAAGTTGCCACCACCGCAGTGGCTCATCAGGCGCAGGTCCGGCAGGGCATCGCGCAGACGCTCGGCCAGCTGGAAGCCAGCCTGTTCGGTCCCCTCGCCCACCATCGCCAGATAGACATCCACCGCCGGGCGGATATCGGCGTTGAGCTCGAGAGTTTCCAGCATCAGCACCAGACGCTCCATGCCCATGGCAAAGCCCACGGCCGGGGTCGGTTGACCGCCCAGCTGCTCTACCAGACCATCGTAGCGGCCACCGGCACAGACGGTGCCCTGGGCACCCAGACTGCTGGTGACCCACTCGAACACGGTCAGGTTGTAGTAGTCAAGACCACGCACCAGACGCTCGTTCACTTCGTATTTGATACCGGCAAACTCGAGCAGGCGCTTGAGCCCCTCGAAGTGGGCCAGGCTCTCTTCGCCCAGATGGTCGAACAGACGCGGGGCACCCGCCAAAATGGCCTGCACCTTTTCATCCTTGGAGTCGAGCACCCGCAGCGGGTTGCTGTACATGCGGCGCTGGCTCTCTTCGTCCAGCTGCTCCTTGTACTGCTCCAGATAGGCCACCAGCGCATCGCGGTAAGCGGCACGCTCGGCGCTCTGACCCAAGGTGTTGAGCTGCAGGGTGACATGCTCGCTGATGCCAAACAGACGCCACAGACGGTGGGTCAGCATGATCAGCTCAGCGTCAATGTCCGGCCCGTTGATGCCAAACAGCTCGACACCGAACTGGTGGAACTGGCGATAACGGCCCTTCTGGGGACGCTCGTGACGGAACATGGGGCCCATGTACCACATCCGGCGTTCCTGGTTGTAGAGCAGACCGTGTTCGATACCGGCACGGACGCAGCTGGCGGTCCCTTCCGGACGCAGGCTCAGGCTGTCGCCGTTGCGATCTTCAAAGGTGTACATCTCTTTTTCGACCACGTCGGTCACTTCACCGATGGCGCGCTTGAACAGATGAGTCTGCTCGACAATCGGCATGCGCACTTCGCTGTAGCCATAGCTGGCAACGACCTGGCGCAGGATCTGTTCAACCTTCTGCCATACCGGGCTCTGCTCCGGCAGGCAATCATTCATACCGCGAATAGCTTGGATCTGTTTTGCCACGTTGATACTCGAGAAAAAGAGGTAAAATTTGGCCGCATTATAGGGATTTTCCCCCCCAAGGTAAAATCAGGGAATCCGGATGCGGGATTTAAAATCAGTCACCTGGAAAAAGGGCCACCCAATGTGGCCCTGTTTCGCTCACTCCTTGTCCATCGGGATCCGGTTAGCGGGATCCAGCATGGCGGCGCGGGCGCGAATGCGGCGCTCCAGAGTTGGAATGAGATCCTTGTTGTCGAGCCGATCGACCCGCTGGCCCCCTTCATAGAAGGCACTCTTGTTGGCGGCACCCGCCAGACCAAGGTCGGAGACCAGTGCTTCGCCCGGCCCATTCACCACACAGCCGATGATGGAAACATCCATCGGGGTGATGATGTCTTCGAGCCGCTCTTCCAGTGCGTTGACGGTAGCGATCACATCGAACTCCTGCCGTGAGCAGGATGGGCAAGCGATAAAGTTGATGCCACGGGAGCGAATACGGAGGGATTTGAGGATATCGAAACCGACCTTCACCTCCTCCACAGGATCCGCCGCCAGCGAGATACGCAGGGTATCGCCGATGCCGTCGGTAAGCAGCATGCCCAGACCAATGGCAGACTTCACCGCGCCGGCCCGGAAACCGCCCGCTTCAGTGATGCCAAGGTGCAGCGGCTGTTCAATCTGCTTGGCCAGCAGGCGATAGGCACCGACTGCCAGGAACACATCGGAGGCCTTGACGCTCACCTTGAAGTCCTGGAAATCGAGACGATCGAGATAGTCCACGTGACGCATGGCGGACTCCACCAGCGCCTCTGGGGTCGGCTCGCCGTACTTCTCCTGGATATCTTTCTCCAGCGACCCGCCATTGACCCCGATACGGATCGGGATATTGAGGTCGCGTGCACAATCGACCACCGAGCGCACCCGCTGCTCGTTGCCGATGTTGCCCGGGTTGATACGCAGGCAATCGGCACCGTACTCGGCCACTTTCAGGGCGATGCGATAGTCGAAGTGGATATCGGCAACGATGGGGATGCGGGTTTGCTGTTTGATGAGCCGGAAGGCTTCCGCCGCTTCCATGGTGGGCACGGAGACACGGACGATATCGGCACCGACCCGCTCGATCCGCTGGATCTGCTCGATGGTGGCGGCGACATCTGTGGTCTTGGTGTTGGTCATGGTCTGCACGGTAATGGGGGCATCGCCCCCAACCGGTACATTACCAACCATGATCTGTCTGGATTTACGACGAATGATGGGTGATTCGTGAGAAAACATGGGAAACAGATTACTCCTGCGGCAGTGAGAAGCGGGCTGTACGACCGTTGTTGTAACGGCTCATATCAAACGACTGACCCTTGTAGTCAAGCTTGACGGCCATGGGCGCGCCAATGATGAACTTCAGGGGCTCGGCGCCTTCCAGCACCAGCTCGTCGTTGGCCTTCTTCAGACCACTGAACAGGGTCTTGCCGTTGGCATCCTTCACATCCAGCCAGCAATCGGCGGTGAAGCTCATCTTCAGTTGCGGCGCAGTCGCCGGATCAACGACAGCCTCTTCAGATTCGGTGCCATTGGCGCCAGATACCGCTGCATCGGTCGCAGTGCCGACAGCCGCACTGACATCGCTCGGGGCAACAGCCGCAGAAGCAGGCGCCAGGGTAGCAGTCGCATCGGAGACCACCGCAGGAGCAGCCACGTCCGTGGCGGCCGGTGCGATGGCTGCGCCTTCGGCCGGAGCTGTGTTGATCGCATCGGTCGGCGTGATAGCAGGTTCAGCCGGAGTCGAACCGGTTGCACTCATCTCGGTGGCTGCCAGCGCTTCATCACCGGCGGAGCGGCGTGAAGTACTCTGCCACCACCAGGCGACCGAGAGCGCAATCAACACCAGGATCACCAGCCAGGTCACCACCTTGAGCCGACTGTCGTTGGCTTGCTGACGGGAGCGACGGGAGAAGCTCTGCATGTCGATATTGTCGGGAGGAGTCAGACCCAGCTTGTCGTAAGCAGCCAGAATGGTCTCGTCGGGGATCCCGACCAGCTTGGCATAGGTACGCAGATAGCCCCGAATAAAGGTATGGGAGGTGTGCTTGTCGTAGGTATCCGATTCGATAGCGGCGATCAGGGTCAGACGAAGGTGAATGCGGGACGCAACCTGTTCTCGTGTCCAGCCAAGCTGTTCACGGGCGTTGCGCAGCAATTGGCCTGGGCCTACTGCCTGGGAGTCGTCTTGGAAATCGTGTTGCTGTTCAATAGTCATTGGCTAAATAACGCTTGGCTTGTTGCGAAGTGGGATATTGCCTTACCAGCTCAGTCCCGAATTGGTGAAGTAATGCCGGCTTGTCCATCGCCTGTGCCAGCCGAAGTCTCAACCAGAGACTCTCCTCGTTCTCGTCTGACACATCGGCAAAACGGGCGAGGTAGGACTGCACATCAGGCAGCTTGCCATCTTTCATGGAAAGCTCGGCCAAGTCCAGCAATAACCCTGGATTGCGGGGATTATACCCCAAGGCCAGGCGATAGTACTCGCCTGCTTTATCATTTCTGCGATTTTGCAGCGCACAAAGTGCCGCATTTTCATAGGTATCGGCAATTTTTACGTAGCCTGGCTGAATAACAGCCTGGTTGAACGCCTGATCTGCCTCGGCATACCTGCCGCGATCACAGAGGAAGGCACCATAGTTGTTCATTGCGTCAGCATTGGACGGATCCATGGCAAGGGCGTTCTTGTAATGGGTCTCGGCTGCCTTGAAATCTCCTACCTTCTGGTAAAAGTAGGCAAAACCGATCTGGATCTGGGGGTTGGAGGGGTCATACTGGAGGGCGCGGTCAAGATTGAACTTGGCCTGCTCGGCATTGCCCTGACGCAGGTACTGGATACCCAGGTCAAGGCGGGTTTGGGCAGCCGCCTTGAGGTCAGGACCCACTTCACGCTGGGTCGAGTTCTGGCCAGCGTAAGTGGTCTCGGTCACACAGCCTGGCAGCGCGCAGAGCGCTGCCACTACGATCAATGTACGTGTATCCATTCCCTGTCTATACAATGGCTTAGCATTTAAACCATTTTGACGGAAATCCCATCCTGTTGCATCCGATTTTTGATAGTTCGCTTGGTACGGTCAATCACGTCACCCACCAGCTGACCACAGGCAGCATCGATATCATCACCACGGGTCTTGCGGACAATCACGGTGAAACCGTACTCCATCAGCACCTTGGAGAAGCGATCGATACGGCTGTTGCTCGGCTTGCCGTAAGGGTTGCCCGGGAAGGGGTTGAACGGGATCAGGTTGATCTTGCTCGGAGTGTCCTTGAGCACCTTGGCCAGCTCGTGAGCATGCTGCATATCGTCATTGATATGATCGAGCAGCACATACTCGACGGTCACCCGACCACCGTTGGCATTGGATTTGGCCAAGTAACGACGGACACCGGCGAGGAACTCCTCGATGTTGTACTTGTCGTTGATCGGCATGATCTCTGAACGCAACTTGTCGTTCGGGGCGTGCAGGGAGATAGCCAGCGCCACGTCGATCTGGTCACCCAGCTTGTCCAGCGCAGGTACCACGCCAGAGGTGGAGATGGTCACCCGGCGCTTGGAGATGCCAAAGCCATAGTCATCCATCATCAGACGCATGGCGGGCACCACGTTGGCGAGGTTGAGCAGCGGCTCGCCCATCCCCATCATCACCACGTTGGTGATGGGACGCTTGCCACCGACCACGCGGGCCGCACGCCACACCTGACCGATGATCTCGGAGACTTTCAGATTGCGGTTGAAGCCTTGTTGAGCCGTGGAGCAGAACTTGCACTCCAGCGCACAGCCAACTTGAGAGGAGACGCAGAGGGTCGCGCGGTCATCTTCCGGGATGTAGACGGTCTCGACCTCCTGATCGCCCACCTGCAGGGCCCACTTGATGGTGCCATCGGCAGAGCGCTGCTCGCGGCTGATCTCGGGCGCCTTGATCTCGGCGATCGCCTTGAGGCGCTCTTTGAGCACCTTGTTGACGTTGGTCATCTGATCGAAATCATCACACCCAAAGTGATAGATCCACTTCATGACCTGATCTGCCCGGAATGGCTTCTCGCCCAGTTCGACGAAAAAGGCACGCATGGCATCCCGATCAAGATCCAGCAGGTTGATTTTTGTTTCGCTCATCAATGGCCTCAGTTCAAACACTTCATCAATTATTGGCTGACGACGTCAGGGGGCGGCATTGTACAAATAATGGGTCTGGCTTTCCACCTGGAGAATAGAGGGATATTGCGTAAACGGCGAAAACAACAAAGGGAGCCTAGGCTCCCTTGGGTCATCATCCACAAAAATCAGCCGCGCGGGCAGATCTCGTTGTCAGAGAAGAAGTAGGCAATTTCGCGGGCAGCGGATGCAGGTGCATCGGAGCCATGCACTGCGTTGCGATCGATGCTCTCGGCATAACAGGCACGCAAGGTACCAGCCAGCGCCTCTTTCGGGTTGGTAGCACCCATGATCTCGCGATTGCGACGGATGGCGTCTTCCCCTTCCAGCACCTGCACCATGACAGGGCCAGAGGTCATGAAGCTGACCAGATTGTCATAAAAAGGCTTGCCCTGATGCTCGGCATAGAAACCGGCAGCCTGTTCACTACTCATGTGCAGCATTTTGGATGCCACCACTTTCAAGCCTGCGCTTTCGAAACGGCTATAGATGGCACCGATCAGGTTCTTGCTGACAGCATCCGGTTTGACGATAGAGAAGGTACGTTCGATGGCCATTGATATCTTTCCTTAACTACAGAGTTTTATTGTTAGAATCCATGTTCGCTGGCGATTATACGTAAACAAAAACCGGAAAAACACACAAATAAGCAACTTTTATTAAACATCACTCCCTTGCAATCAACATCCACACTCATCTTGACCGAGCAGAGCCGGAAAATATGTGCGCTTGCGCACGATAGTTACCTTAAGCCGCCAAAATCCCATCTTTTGTTCACAATTCGAACAGCATAAAAAAGGCACCCGAAGGTGCCTTGTCTCGCCTATTTGGCTTCAGCCAGCAGGGCCCGCGCTATGGTGCGCATCCCCAGGGTATTGGCCCCCGGCGCCCAGAGGGCATCGCCGTTGTCACTGAAGCAGGCGGCCAGATCGATATGCAACCAGCCCATCCCTTCGTTGGCAACGAAACGGGAGAGGAAACCCGCCGCGTTGGAGGCGCCACCCGGCCCGCCCCCCTTCACCGGACGGCTGTTGGCCGTGTCGGCGTAATGGGAGGGGCACTGCTGGCGGTGCCAGGGCTCCAGCGGCAGCGGCCAGGCAGGCTCATGCTCGGCATCGGCATAGGTCATGGCCCGGCTTACCAGCCCTTTATCGAGGCCGAACAGAGCATTGTAGCGCCCACCCAGCGCCATCACAGCAGCACCGGTCAGGGTCGCGGCATCGATGATCAGCGGTGCGCCGGACTCGCTCGCCAGTTGCAGGCCGTCGGCCAGCACCAGCCGCCCCTCGGCATCGGTATTCACAATCTCGACCGTGGTGCCGTTCTTGTAGGTGAGGATGTCGCCCAGCTTGTAGGCGTGGCCGGAGACCAGGTTCTCGGCGCAGCAGAGGATCAGCTTCACCCGCTTGTCGAGCCCGCGCAGCATGGCCAGCGCCAGCGCACCGGTGACAATCGCCGCGCCCCCCATGTCGCACTTCATGGTGAGCATCCCCTCGGAGCTCTTCATGGAGTAGCCGCCGGAGTCAAAGGTGATCCCCTTGCCCACCAGCGCTGCCGCCACCGGCGCCTTGGGGTCACGCCCCGGGTTGAAGTCGAGCTCCAGCAATACCGGTTCGCGCGCACTGCCGCGGCCCACTTGGTAAAGGCCGACCCAGCCCGCCTGTTGCAGCGCTTCGCCTTTCAAAATGCGATGACTCACCTTGTCCGGCGCCAGCTCGGTAATAAAGGAGGCCGCTTCCACAGCCAGCTCCAGCGGGCCCAACTGCTCCGGGGTGGCATTGGTCATCTCGCGCACCCAGCGGCCGCAGAGCCAACGCGCTTCCAGCTCCTCTCTGTCCTCTTCCGAGGACATGGCCCACTGCAGTTGCACCTCCGCCTTGGGGGTTTGCAGCCCTTGGGCAAAGGCCCACTGCTGTTCACGCTCCCAGTGACCAGCCAGGGTCACTTTCTGGATCCCCTGCTGGCAGAGGCGACGGGCCGCCTGCTGGATATCGAGCAGCGGATTGGCCGTCACCAGATGGACCACCATGCCGTCGGCACGGTGAGAGAGCAGCGCCCCCTCCCCCCACTCGGCCGGTGCAAATTCACGACTCAGCCAGACATTCATGCGGTCACCTCCTGCAGCCAGCGGGCGATGGTACGCAGACCGTGCCCCTTGGCGCCAGTTGCCCAGAGATCGTTGCCCGATTTCTGATAAGAGGCCGCCAGATCCAGGTGCACCCAACCCTTGCCCTCATCACGCACGAAGCGGGAAAGGAACGCAGCAGCCGTGGTGGCACCGGCCGTGCCTTCTGCCGAGGCGACGTTGCCCAGATCGGCAAAGGCCGAGGTGAGCTGGCTGGCATGCCAGGGTTCCAGCGGAAGCGCCCACGCCTGTTCGTTTTCCACCTTGGCGGCGGCCAGCGCACGCAGCTGTTCGGTCTCATCGAGGGCAAACACCGCATTGTAGTCACGCCCCAGCGCCATCTTGGCGGCGCCGGTCAGGGTGGCTGCGTCAAGGATATAAGCCGCACCGCTGTCGGAGGCCGCCATCAGGCCATCGGCCAGCACCAGACGACCTTCCGCATCGGTGTTCTGGATCTCGACCGAAACCCCATTCTTGTAAGTGAGGATGTCGCCCAGCTTGAAGGCGTGGCCGGAGACCAGGTTCTCGGCGCAGCAGAGAATGAGCTTCACCCGCTGGTTCAGACCGCGGCTGATAGCCAGCGCCAGCGCGCCGGTCACCATGGCCGCGCCGCCCATATCGGACTTCATCGGCAGCATGTTGTCAGAGGACTTCATGGAGTAGCCACCGGAATCAAAAGTGATCCCCTTGCCCACCAGCGCCGCCACCACGGGCGCATTGCGATCACCGGTCGGGTTGTAGTCGAGCTCCAGCAGCACAGGCTCGCGCTCGCTGCCACGGCCAACCGACCAGATCCCGATATGGCCGGACTCGCGCAGCGCTTCACCGGCGGTGATGCGGGCAGTAACCTGATCCCCGGCCAGCCCACGAATGAGCAACAGGGCCGATTCCGCCAGACTCATGGGGTAGATCTCTTCCGGACAGCCATTGGTGATGTCACGTACCCAGCGAGCCGCCTTGAGCAGTGCATCCAGTTCACGGGCGTCCGCATCGCTCTGCTGGCCGAAATCCAGTTCACGCGCACCCTTGGCGGCGTAGAAACCCTGGGCGAACGCGTAGCGACGCTCCAGATCCCAGCCTTCACCGACCAGCGTCATCCGCTTGATCCCGCTCGATTCGAGGCGACGAGCGGCGCGCTGAACGGTGCGCAGAACATCCTTCTCCTGACCGGCGGCACCAAGATGGATCAGTGCCTCATCGCCATTGAAACTGAGCTGGGCGCCCTCGCCCCAATAGGCGGCCGCAGCCTGGGTGGATAACGCTACCTTCATCATGTCAGCCATCGTGTTTGCTTCCTTTTTACTGGCACTATGTATAAGCACTCTTTATGGGAAAGAGCTTATTGGCAAAGAGAGAATAACGAATACAAAAAAGGCCGTGCCCCCGAGGGTCACGGCCTTCCACCATATCACTGAAGCACCACAGGATGCTGCACGTGCAATTCACTCATGTGTAATTAATGGCGTTCAGAGGCAAGGTTCAGGGTGTACTTGGGCAGTTCCACCACCAGATCCTCGTCCGCCAATTTTGCCTGGCAGCTGAGGCGCGATTCCGGCTCCAGCCCCCACGCCTTGTCCAGCATGTCGTCTTCCAGCTCGTCGCTTGGCTCGAGCGAGTCAAAGCCCTCGCGCACCACGCAGTGGCAGGTAGTGCAGGCACAGGATTTCTCGCAGGCATGCTCGATTTCGATACCGTTGCGCAGCGCCACATCCAGAATGGTCTCGCCGCTTTGCCCCTCGAGGGCGGCGCCATCCGGACAGAGTACGGGATGAGGAAGAATGATCAGTTTTGGCATATTACACCTTGTTGACGTTTTGTCCGGTCAGCACCTTGCGGATGGAGGCGTCCATCCGGCGGGCTGCAAACTCGCCACTGACAGCATCGGCTGCCTCAATGGCTTCTTTGATTTGATGGGTTGCACCGCTGTTGCGCATGGTCAGCAGATGGGCGATGGCGGCAGCAATCTCGGCACGCTCGGCAGCATTGAGCAGGGCATCGCCATCTGCGGCCAGCGCCGCATTGAGGCTCTCGACCACCCGGTCGGCTTCAACCTGCTGCTCAGCCAGCATGCGGGCATCCATATCCTGCTGGGCATTCTCGATGGAGGCACTCAGCATGTTGAGGATATCCTGCTCCGCCAGCCCGTAAGAGGGCTTGACCTGGATCTCGGCCTGCACGCCGGAGGATTTCTCCATGGCGCTGACCGAGAGCAGACCATCCGCATCCACCTGGAAGGTGACGCGAATATGGGCGGCGCCGGCGGCCATCGGCGGAATACCGGTCAGGGTAAAGCGGGCCAGGGAGCGGCAATCAGCTACCAGTTCGCGCTCACCCTGTACCACGTGAATGGCCATGGCGGTCTGACCATCCTTGAAGGTGGTGAACTCCTGGGCGCGGGCAACCGGAATGGTGGTGTTGCGCGGGATCACCTTCTCGGCGAGGCCACCCATGGTCTCCAGACCCAGCGACAAGGGGATCACGTCCAGCAGCAGCATCTCGGCATCTGGCTTGTTGCCCACCAGAATATCGGCCTGGATGGCGGCGCCAATGGCGACCACCTTGTCCGGATCGATGCTGGTCAGCGGCGTGCGCTGGAAGAACTCGCCCACCAGTTCACGCACCAGCGGCACCCGGGTGGAGCCACCGACCATCACCACTTCCAGCACTTCCACCTGCTCGAGACCGGCATCGCGCAGGGCGCGGCGACAAGCCAGCAAGGTCCGTTTCACCAGCGGGGTGATGAGTTCATCAAACTGGCTACGGCTCACTGAACCCTGCCAGCCCGCAAAGGTGCACGCCACCTGCTCGGCATCGGTCAGACCGTGTTTGACGGCCGCGGCCACATCCAGCAGCTCGCGCTGCAGATGGGCATCCAGCTCGCCGGAGAGGCCCGCTTGCTCCTTGATCCAGTCCGCCAGCAGGTGATCAAAATCATCACCGCCGAGGGCGGAATCGCCGCCGGTCGCCATCACTTCAAACACACCGCGGTGCAGACGCAGGATGGAGATATCGAAGGTGCCGCCCCCCAGATCGTAAACCGCGATGACCCCTTCCTGACCAGAGTCGAGGCCATAGGCAATCGCAGCCGCGGTCGGCTCGTTGAGCAGACGCAGTACGTGCAGACCGGCCAGACGGGCCGCATCCTTGGTCCCCTGACGCTGGGCATCATCGAAATAGGCGGGCACGGTAATGACCACGCCGTCGAGATCGCCCCCGAGTGTCTGGGCGCCACGCTCAGCCAGCTTTTTGAGAATTTCGGCCGATACCTGCACCGGATTGACCAGCCCCTGACGGGTTTGCAGTTGCGGCATGCCATTGTCGGCGGCAACAAACTGGTAAGGCTGCTGGCTGGTATCGATATCGGCCAGCGCCTTGCCCATCATCCGTTTGACCGAGACGATGGTGTTGTGAGGATCGAGCGCCGCTTCGCGCTTGGCATCAATCCCCACTCGAATGGCGTCGCTTTGATAGTGCACCACTGACGGGAGCAGGTCGCGCCCTTGCTCATCGCAAAGGGTATCGGCGTGACCGCTGCGAACCGCAGCGACGAGAGAGTTGGTGGTGCCGAGATCGATGCCGACGGCACGTTTGTGCTGATGAGGAACAGCGCTCTGGCCGGGTTCGGCGATTTGCAGTAATGCCATGGGTAATGAAACTTCCAGCGTTAAAGGATCAAGACTCGAGAAGCGAGTCTTCGAATCGTTCCAGCTCTTCGAGGAGCTTGTCGACAAACTTGAGTTTGCGAACGCAATCAGCGGCAACGAGATCTCTGCCGGCGGCAAGAGACTCGGTCAGCTGCTGCATCAACATCTGGTGATCATGCCTGATCTCGCTGCGAAAATCCTTGATGGCGCGCTCAGGGTCGGCGTCATCTTTCAGATCGGCCAGACGCTCGCGCCACTCCAGCTGCTGCATCAGAAACGCGGTATCTTGCAGAGTCTGCTGTTCACCACGGATATCAGTGCCACGCAGGGAGAGCAGATATTCTGCACGGCGCAGCGGCGCCTTGAGGGTGGTGAATGCTTCGTTGATCTGGGCGGCACGTTGCACCGCAGCCAGCTGCTCCCGTTCGGGGGCGGTGGCAAAACGATCAGGATGGAATTGGGTTTGCAGCTGGCGGTAGGTATCAGCCAACTGACGGGTATCGAGCTCGAAGCCTTCAACCAGCCCAAACAGCTCGAAATGATTCATGCAAACCTCTTGGAAACGTTCGCCACAACCTCACTCGCCCCTGGCAAATGAGATGTGGTTGAACGGGTCATGGGCGACCCGCTCAACCACAGACGAAGGATCATTGACGTCAAACATCTCAGACACTGAAGCTTTCGCCGCAACCACACTCGCCTTTGGCGTTGGGATTATTGAACTGGAAGCCCTCGTTGAGGCCCTCCTTGACGAAATCCAGCTCGGTGCCATCCAGATGGATCAGGCTCTTGGCATCAACAATAATCTTGACGCCCTGTTGCTCGAACACCTGATCCTCATCGGTCAGTTCATCAACGAACTCAAGCACGTAGGCCAGACCGGAGCAGCCGGTGGTTTTGACGCCGAGGCGCAGGCCAATGCCCTTGCCCCGGTTAGCCAGAAAAGAGGAAACCCGTGCCGCGGCGGCATCTGTCATGGTAATAGCCATACTGCTCTCCGGCGCTTAGAGACCTTTCTTCTGCTTGTAATCGGCGATGGCGGCCTTGATGGCGTCCTCAGCCAGAATGGAGCAGTGGATCTTCACCGGTGGCAGGGCCAGCTCTTCGGCGATATCTGTGTTCTTGATGCCAGCCGCTTCGTCCAGGGTCTTGCCCTTGACCCATTCGGTCACCAGGGAGCTGGAGGCGATGGCAGAACCGCAACCGTAGGTCTTGAACTTGGCATCTTCGATGATGCCTTCGTCGCTGATCTTCAATTGCAGCTTCATCACGTCGCCACAGGCGGGCGCACCGACCATGCCGGTTGCAACGCTGGGATCATTCTTGTCAAAACCACCGACGTTGCGAGGATTCTCGTAGTGGTCGATTACTTTTTCACTGTAAGCCATATCTCACTCCTGCTAATTCTGTTGCTCACTGACCCGGTGGATCAGTGATGAGCCCATTCGACCGTGTTCAGATCGACGCCGTCTTTGTACATCTCCCACAGAGGGGACATCTCGCGCAGACGACCGATGGAGTCACGAATAAGCTTGACCGCGTAGTCAATCTCTTCCTCGGTGGTGAAGCGACCCATGCTGAAACGGATGGAGCTGTGCGCCAGCTCGTCGTTCAGACCCAGTGCGCGCAGCACATAGGAAGGTTCCAGGCTGGCGGAGGTACAGGCCGAACCGGAAGAGACCGCCAAATCTTTCAGCGCCATGATGAGGGATTCCCCTTCCACATAGGCAAAGCTGACGTTGAGGTTGCCCGGAACACGTTGCTCCAGATCGCCATTGATGTAGACGGCTTCAATATCCTTGATGCCATTCCACAGACGCTGGCGCAGAGCCAAGATGCGCTCACCTTCACTCACCATCTCTTCTTTGGCGATCCGGAAAGCTTCGCCCATCCCGACGATCTGGTGGGTCGGCAGAGTACCGGAACGCATGCCGCGCTCGTGGCCGCCACCGTGCATCTGGGCTTCCAGACGAACGCGGGGTTTACGGCGAACAAACAGTGCACCGATCCCTTTCGGACCATACACCTTGTGCGCAGAGACGGAGAGCAGGTCCACTTTCAGTGCTTCCACATCTACCGGGATCTTGCCCACACTCTGAACGGCATCCACGTGCAGCAGGATCTTGCGGGAACGGCACAACTCGCCGATGGCGGCAATGTTCTGAACCACGCCGATTTCGTTGTTCACATGCATGATGCTGACCAAGATGGTGTCATCACGCATGGCATTCTCGATCATCTCGATAGTGAACAGGCCGTTGGGCATCGGCTCAAGATAGGTCACCTCGAACCCTTCACGCTCCAGCTGGCGACAGGTATCGAGCACCGCCTTGTGTTCGGTCTTGGAGGTGATGATGTGCTTGCCCTTGCTGGCATAGAAGTGGGCAACACCCTTGATGGCCAGGTTATTGGATTCGGTCGCACCGGAAGTGAAGACGATCTCGCGGGGATCGGCACCGATCAGATCTGCCACTTGATTACGGGCCAGATCCACCGCCTCTTCGGCTTGCCAGCCAAAACGGTGAGAACGGGAAGCCGGATTGCCGAACAGGCCATCCATGGTGAGACACTGCATCATTTTTTCTGCGACACGCGGGTCCACCGGACAGGTTGCCGAATAATCAAGGTAAATAGGCAGTTTCATGTTTTTCTCCGTCACAGTCCGGGTCATACAGAGTCCCGCTGTGGAAAGCACGTTTATAGTTGGACTTTCAAGCTCACATCGCCGTGTTCTGCCCGATCAACCAGGGACAACACGGTCTTCATTTGTTCATCTTGCTTGCCGGCAATCCGGCGCACATCGGCCTGGCGTACCAGCTCGGCCAAGGTAATATCCCCGAGGAAGCTGGAGATCCGCTCACTCAGGTCGCGCCACAGGGAGTGAGTCAGGCACTGGGTACCGCCGTGGCAACCGCCCTTGCCGAGGCACTTGGTTGCATCGACCGACTCATCGACCGCGGTGATCACCTGGCCAACCGAAATCTCGCCAGGGGCCAACCCGAGGCGATAACCGCCACCCGGGCCACGCACGCTGCTCACCAGACCATGTTTGCGCAGGCGGGCAAAGAGCTGCTCGAGATAGGACAACGAGATGCCCTGGCGCTCGGAAATATCGGCAAGGGGGACGGGCCCCTGCTCTGCATGCAGCGCCACGTCGAGCATGGCGGTTACAGCGTAACGTCCTTTTGAAGTCAGTCTCATGTGCCTTACCGTCTTGCGAAGCAATTTAATGGGGCACATGGTCACATACCCGACCAAATCAGTCAAGTATATGGTTGAGTAAATCAGTCGGATTAATCCGGTACGCGCGCTTTCTGCACCGAGGTCAGAATACCGCGCAGAATGTTGAGCTCAGCCGCTTCCGGCCGAGCCCGATTGAACAGGCGACGCAGCTTGCTCATCACATGACCCGGATGGTCATCGGCAATAAAACCGGTCTTCATCAGGGTTTGTTCCAAGTGCTGATAAAACCCTTCCAGCTGGGCGGCACTCGGATAGGCCATCTCCTCTTCAGGCTCGGCGGCCTGCCCCTGCAGCCAGCGCATCCGCACTTCGTAACAGAGGGTCTGCACCGCCATGGCCAGATTGAGAGAGCTGTAATCAGGATTGGCCGGAATGGCCACGTGGTAGTGGCACTTTTGCAATTCGTCGTTGGTGAGACCGGTGCGCTCACGACCAAACACCAACGCAACCGGGTGCTGCATCCCCTCAACCACCGACTTTTCGCCGGCCTCACGGGGATCGAGCATGGGCCAGCTCAGGGTTCGAGAGCGGGCGCTGGTGCCAATCACCAGACCACAATCGGCGATCGCGTCGTCCAGTGTCGGGACGATACGGGCATTGGCAAGCACATCGCTGGCACCAGCCGCCAGAGCGAAGGCATTGTCGTCCGGCAAGGCTTGCGGATCAACCAATACCAGCTGAGTCAAACCCATGGTCTTCATGGCACGTGCTGCAGACCCCATGTTGCCGGTATGAGAGGTGTTTACCAAAACGATACGAATCTGATCCAACATGCCCAGTCAATCTTCAGTCAAAAATGGCGCGCAATTGTAACATAAGAGAACACAATGTTGGCACCGTAAAAGCCGAGCCATTTCAGAACAAAACTACCCGTTTGTATAACAAACCAGCATGAGGGAAGTGAGAGGGGGGGACTAAACTTGATGGATATCCGATAAACGGCACAGGAGACACCACGCCATGCTTCCTCCCTTTATCTATGAGAGATTGCCCAGCCTCTACCTGCTGGCAGCCATTGCCATTATTACGTTGAGTGAACAGCCCCTGCTCTGGTTTGCAGGCGCCTTGCTGTTTATCGCCGGAGCGGTGACCTGGATGATGCGCTCCAGCTACCGACGTACCGATCTGATTATCTTTCCGAGCAAACGCTGGCTACAGCCGGAGTGGCTGTATGAAGCGCAACCCTTTATCTGGCTGGCTGCGGGGCTGGCCATGTCACAGCTGCCCGCCCCTGCGGCACTCATCGCCTTGGTGCCCTGTCTGTGGGCCTGTCGCTGCCTCTGGGCACGGCACCATTATCGTCGCCATGCCCATGGGGTGATTGTCCACTTAAGACGGGATCCCGCCCGGCGCCGTCTGCACCGGAGCCTGCGCTGATTCGGTGCGGGCGCGTTCGATAAACGTCGCCAGATCCATCAGGGGATACTTCATCAGGCTTGGCAAGCCATCGAGATCCAGACTGTCCATCAGGTTTTTCACCTCAAGGCCCAGTTCGGTATCCCCTTCTATCTTCAGCTTGCGCTGGAAAAAGAGCGAATCAGGATCCTCTTTGCGACCGGCAATCAGGATCAGGTCGTTGGCAGTACCGCTGAAGCAGACATCGGCCTTGTCACACTCGCGAGCCACCACCAGCTGGCCATTCTGCTCACTGATAAACCAGCACAACTCCAGATCAGAGACTTCGACTTTCAGCCACTTGTCTGCCAGAAACTCGAAATCACCATCTTCGATAGCCTCTTTGAAAACCCGGGCCAGCAAACTCTCCATCAGCTGCTTTTGCAGATTGAACGGAACCAGCTTGAGGGGATGGCGCAAGAAGCGCGGAGCCTGTTCGACCAGGCGGCGTTGCAGTTGTTGAAACACGATAGACTCCCTTTTTTGCGCATTCAAACACAGGGAGAGTGGCAAGATCCTGTTGGAAATCAAACTTGTGCAGGGTTACCTCAAGAAGGGTAAAGCCACACAAAGCTGCCTCAGGTCAAAAAGCGGGAGTGCATGGCTGCATACAATCAGGGCTCGTTTGCCCTTCATATGCACTCTCGGAGCGTACCAATGGAATTACTCTGTCCGGCAGGCAGTTTGCCGGCACTGAAAACCGCCGTGGATAACGGGGCCGATGCCGTTTATATCGGTTTCAAGGATGACACCAATGCCCGCCACTTTGCCGGTCTCAACTTTACCGACAGCAAACTGGAGAAGGCGGTGGATTATGTGCATCAACATGGTCGCAAGCTGCATATTGCCATCAATACCTTTGCCCATCCCGGGGCCGATACTCGATGGAAACAGGCGATTGATCGCGGGGTGGCCCTCGGCGCCGATGCGTTAATCATCGCCGATCTCGCCGTGCTGGAATATGCCAGCCGCCACTACCCCAAGATGGAACTCCATGTCTCGGTGCAGGCCAGCGCCACCAATGCCGCCGCCATTCGCTTCTATCAGCAGCAATTCAATGTCACACGGGTGGTGCTGCCCCGGGTGCTCTCCATGCATCAGGTCAAGCAGCTGGCCCGCGAGACCGATGTTGGCCTTGAGGTATTCGCCTTTGGCAGCCTCTGCATCATGGCCGAGGGGCGCTGCTATCTCTCTTCCTACATGACTGGCGAGAGCCCCAACACCGTCGGCGCCTGCTCACCGGCCAAGTTCGTCCGTTGGGAAGAGACCCCGAATGGCCTCGAGTCGCGGCTCAACGAGGTGCTGATCGACCGCTATGGCCCGGGCGAAAATGCTGGTTACCCGACCCTGTGCAAGGGGCGTTTCGACGTGGATGGCCAGACCTACCACGCGCTGGAAGAGCCCACCAGTCTCAATACCCTGGGTCTGTTGCCCGAGCTGTTCAAGACCGGGATCCAGTCGGTCAAGATTGAAGGACGCCAACGCAGCCCAGCTTATGTGGAGCAAGTGACCCGGGTCTGGCGTGCGGCCATCGATGCCTATCAGGCCAATCCCGAGGCCTATCAGGTTAAAGCTGAGTGGGATGCCCAGCTCGCCCGCGTCTCCGAAGGTAGCCAGACTACCCTCGGCGCCTATCATCGTCAGTGGCAATAAGGAGTCCACCCATGCAATTCTCTCTCGGGCCTCTGCTCTTCTACTGGCCCAAAGCCGATACCGAGGCCTTTTACCATGCCGCGGCCGACAGTCAGGCCGACATCATCTATCTGGGGGAGACCGTCTGCAGCAAGCGGCGCGAACTCAAAGTCGATGACTGGATTGCGCTGGCCCGTCAGGTCGCAAACTCCGGCAAGCAGGTAGTGCTCTCGACCCTCGCCCTTATCTCCGCCCCTTCCGAGCTCAAGGAGGTGAAGCGGCTGGTCGACAATGGCGATCTTATGGTCGAAGCCAACGATCTCGGTACAGTGCAACTCGCCTGGGAGGCAGGGATCCCCTTCGTCTGTGGTCCCGCCATCAACGCCTATAACGCCGATGTGCTGCGCATGTTGCTCAAACAGGGGATGAAACGCTGGGTCATGCCGGTGGAGCTCTCCCGTGACTGGCTGATCCAGCTCAATCAGGATCTGGGGTCCCTGCGCGACCAATTTGAGGTGGAGGTGTTTGCCTACGGCCATCTGCCGCTCGCCTACTCGGCGCGCTGCTTCACCGCCCGCTCCCTCGACAAACCGAAAGACAACTGCGAGCTCGCCTGCATCAACTACCCCACCGGACGACTGGCCAACAGCCGCGAGGGGCAGCGGGTGTTCAATCTCAACGGGATCCAGACCCAGTCCGGTTACTGCTACAACCTGGGTAACGAGCTGGCTGATATGGAAGGTCTGGTAGATGTGGTCAGGCTTTCGCCGCAAGGGATGGAGACGCTGGAGATGCTGGCCCGCTTCAAAGCCAACCGGCAGGGCCAGGCTCCCCTCTCCTTGCAGCAAGGAAGCGACTGCAACGGCTACTGGCGCCAGATCCCCGGCATGAGCCTGGTGGAATAAGCCCAAGGGCAAAACATAAGATAATAGCGATCAAAAGGGGGGCATTAGGCCCCCCTTTCTAATCACTCATGTCGATAGTGACTTACTTGGCGCCATGCTGCTCCGCCAGATAGAGCCAGGTATCGACAACTGTATCGGGGTTGAGCGACACCGAGTCGATCCCCTGCTCCACCAGCCAGGCGGCGAAGTCCGGATGATCAGATGGGCCCTGACCGCAGATCCCCACGTACTTGCCCGCCTTGCGCGCAGCCTGGATCGCCATCGCCAGCAGCGCCTTGACCGCCTCGTTACGCTCGTCGAACAGATGGGCGATTAGCCCGGAATCCCGATCCAACCCAAGGGTGAGCTGGGTCATGTCATTGGAGCCGATGGAGAAGCCGTCCACGTGCTCGAGGAACTTGTCTGCCAAGAGGGCATTGCTCGGGATCTCGCACATCATGATCACCTTGAGTCCCCGCTCGCCGCGGCGCAGACCGTTCTCGGCCAGGATGTCGATCACCTGCTCCGCCTCGCCCACGGTGCGCACGAAGGGGATCATCACCTCGACGTTGGTCAACCCCATCACATCGCGCACCCGCTTGATCGCCTCGCACTCGAGGGCAAAGCAGGGGCGGAAGCTATCGGCGATGTAGCGGGATGCGCCACGAAAACCGATCATCGGGTTCTCCTCGTGGGGCTCGTAGCCACGACCGCCCACCAGATTGGCGTACTCGTTGGACTTGAAGTCCGACATCCGCACGATCACCCGCTCCGGCCAGAACGCAGCGCCCAGAGTGGCGATCCCCTCGGTCAACTTGGCCACGTAGAACTCCCGCGGGCTGTCGTAACCGGCGATCATCTTGGCGATGGTGGCCTTGAGCTCGGGACTCTGCTGGTCAAACTCCAGCAAGGCCTTGGGGTGCACGCCGATCATCCGGTTGATGATGAATTCAAGGCGTGCCAGCCCCACCCCGGCGTTGGGCAACTGGGCAAAGTCGAAAGCGCGGTCCGGGTTGCCGACGTTCATCATGATCTTGATGGGCAGGCGCGGCATATTGCCCACCTCGGTCACCGCCACGTCGAAGTCCAGCTCGCCGTCATAGATAAAACCGGTATCCCCTTCCGCGCAGGAGACGGTGATCCGCTGGCCCGGCTGAATATGATCGGTAGCGTTGCCACAGCCCACCACTGCCGGAATGCCCAGCTCGCGGGCGATAATGGCGGCGTGACAGGTGCGCCCCCCCCGGTTGGTGACGATAGCGGAGGCCCGCTTCATGATGGGCTCCCAGTCCGGGTCGGTCATGTCGGTCACCAGCACATCGCCGGGCTGCACTTCGTCCATCTGGCTGATGGAAGAGATGACCCGCGCCGGGCCCGCGCCAATCTTGTGGCCGATGGCTCGTCCCTCGATCAGCACCTTGCCCGCTTGCTTGAGGGCAAAACGCTCGAGGGTGTTGGCCTCCTGACGGCTGCGCACGGTTTCCGGGCGGGCCTGCACGATATAGAGCTGGCCATCCTGACCATCCTTGGCCCACTCGATGTCCATCGGGCGGCCATAGTGCTGCTCGATGATGAGGGCCTGTTTCGCCAGCGCCATCACCTCCTCATCGGTGATGCAGAAGCGGCTACGCTCGGCCTCATCGGTGTCGACAATCTTCACCTGACGGCCGTGACCAGCATCGTCCGAGTAGGTCATCTTGATAAGCTTGGAGCCGAGGGTCTTGCGTACCACCGCCGGGCGGCCCCCCTTGAGAGTCGGCTTGTGCACATAGAATTCATCCGGGTTGACTGCGCCCTGCACCACCATCTCGCCAAGACCATGGGCGCCGGTGATAAAGACCACGTCGTTGAAACCGGACTCGGTATCCAGAGTAAACATGACGCCGGAGGCTGCGAGATCCGAGCGCACCATCCGCTGTACCCCGGCCGAGAGGGCAACACCCTTGTGGTCGTAGCCCTGATGCACCCGATAGGAGATGGCGCGATCGTTGAACAGGGAAGCAAACACATGCTTGACCGCCGTCATGACGGCATCGATGCCACGTACGTTGAGGAAGGTCTCCTGCTGACCGGCAAAGGAGGCGTCCGGCATATCCTCGGCGGTGGCGGAGGAGCGCACCGCAAACGAGGCCTCGACACCGGCACTCAACTTTTCATAGGCAACCCGGATAGCCTGCTCCAGCTCGGGCTGGAACGGGGCTTCGATCACCCAGTCGCGGATCTGCTGACCGGCCCGGTTGAGGGCGGCGATATCGTCCACGTCCAGATTGTCGAGCAGATGGTGGATCTTACCGTTGAGGCCGCTTGACTCCAGAAACTCGTTAAACGCAAAGGCGGTGGTAGCAAAGCCTCCCGGCACGGATACGCCAGCGCCAGCGCCAGAGAGGTTGCTGATCATCTCGCCAAGGGATGCGTTCTTGCCGCCAACTCGTTCTACGTCCTGCATTCCGAGTTGTTCGTACCAGAGCACGTACTGTTGCACTTGGATGTCTCCAGGTTGGTGGGCACCGATGCCATAGCACCTCGTGCGCCCGATTTAATCGATGAGGTTATGGGTAAGTCAGGTGCGTTATTGTCTGTTTCTTTTGTTGCCAATGACCATGAAAACGTTTTCTACTGGTTTTCAAAAAAATCCCCGAGCAAGCGTTGGGGATGGTCGAATGACCGGAACATTCTACAATGGCGACACAAAAAGATAACGATTCAGGTTTGCAAGCCACTTCACAACTTGGGCACAGCAGACCGGTTGACAAAACTGGTATGGTTTCGGGAGATACTTCTCCCCCCTTACCCCATGCGACCCCACCCGCGGTATCACAGGAGCCCTACGTGCACACCGTATTTTATGTTTCAGACGGAACCGCAATCACCGCCGAAGTGTTTGGTCACGCGGTATTGAGCCAGTTTCCGCTGGCCTTCGAGCAGATCACTATCCCCTTTGTGGAGACACTGGAGAAAGCCCGTCAGGTACGGATGCGGATCGACGAGCAGTTTCGCCAGACCGGGGTACGCCCCATTCTGTTTCACACCATCGTCGACCCGCTGGTACGGGAAGAGGTACTGAAATCGGAGGCGTGCGGCCACGACTTTCTCAATACCTTCGTCAGCCCGCTGGAGCAGGAGCTGGGGGTCAAAGCCGAGCCCCGCCTCCACCGCACCCACGGCATGGAGAACCGCAAGCTCTATGACGATCGCATCGAGGCGGTCAACTTTGCGCTGGCCAACGACGATGGCATCACCACCAAAGAGTACGATGAGGCGGACATCATCCTGATCGGGGTCTCCCGCTGCGGCAAGACCCCCACCAGCCTCTATCTGGCGCTGCAGTTCGGCATTCGTGCCGCCAACTACCCCTTTATCGAGCAGGACATGGGCATGCTGGAGCTGCCCGCCCCCCTCAAGGCCAACCGTCACAAGCTGTTTGGCCTCACCATAGCGCCGCAGCGGCTGCACGAGATCCGTAACCAGCGCCGTGCCAACAGCCGCTACTCCTCCATCGAACAGTGCGAGCAGGAGCTGGCCTGCGTGGAGAGGCTGTTTCGCCAGGAGGCGATCCGCTTCCTGGATACCAGCTCCCACTCGGTGGAGGAGATCAGCGCCAAGGTCCTCGAGGCGACCGGTCTGCGCCGCCAGCTCTGTTAAGCCAGCTTGACAGCTATCGGCATCAACAAAAGATAAAAATCACAGTGTCGCGGCGAAAGTCAGCTGTGGCGAACTGCAATTCACATCGATGACAGTGAAAAGCGTGGATAAAAAAAGGATAAGCACCACAAATGTTTATCCCTCTTCTTGTCGACCTTGGCGTTGTGCCCTTGTCACCCGCTGCCAGTTAGCCGCTATTCGATTCCGTTCTGCTGCGCTCGGCAAACAGCCAGCGTTCACTAACGATTGAGCTCAGGGTTGTTCATCAACCGAGCATAGAAGGCCAGCAAACCGTGGCGCAGGCGAACCCGCTCCGCCAGCCAGCCGCCAACGAGCGCCCCCGTTACCCCACCAACCAGCAACAGCGGCTGCCAGTAGTGCAGCAACTCCTGATCACCGAGTAACAGCCAACCCAGCAACATAATCGCGGCCACCAGCAACAACAGCGGACTGGCGGCAATCCCTAACCAGAGCGCCACCAGCACACTCCGGGCAACCCCTTGTTGCAGCACGCTTTCACGTTCCCTGTGCTCCAACTCCCTGCACTCTTCCTTGCACTCCCGCTTGTTTGGCATCATTTGCATCCATTTGTGGCTTGGCACCACAAAAGCACACCAACAAGACAAAATGTCAATAAAACAGAATTCGACTGCACAAACATCAACCAAAAACTACCAAGAAGCCTCTTCAGATCATGAAAAAGCTGCCTTTGGTACAAAACACGGCCATTAGAGATGGAAAACAGGTGCATTCATGGCGGATTATCACTATTCTGCTTCGGTTGCCAGCCAACACTAAAAATTGAAAATGGCATGGCGTAACGAAATAACTACAGCTTTCGTCAGGTTTTGGCTACGCACTGCGGCCTGCTCAGGATGAGCCCAACACCGACCAGAGACAACAGAGACGTAAGGACAGACCCATGGATTTGAAACAAGACGGTGAGGAGCTGAAGCGCGGCCTTAAAAACCGCCACATTCAGTTGATTGCTTTGGGCGGCGCCATCGGCACCGGCCTCTTTCTGGGCATTGCCCAAACCATCAAGATGGCAGGCCCCTCAGTCCTGCTGGGGTATGCAATCGGCGGCTTTATCGCCTTCCTGATCATGCGCCAGCTCGGTGAAATGGTGGTGGAAGAGCCGGTAGCTGGCTCCTTCAGCCACTTTGCCTACAAATACTGGGGCGAGTTTGCCGGTTTTGCGTCCGGCTGGAACTACTGGGTGCTCTACGTGCTGGTGAGCATGGCCGAGCTGACCGCGGTGGGCATCTATGTCCAATACTGGTGGCCCGAGATCCCGACCTGGATGTCGGCAGCCTTCTTCTTCGTGCTGATCAACGCCATCAACCTCTCCAACGTCAAAGCGTTTGGCGAGATGGAGTTCTGGTTCGCCATCATCAAGGTGGTCGCCATCATCGGCATGATTGGCTTTGGCGGCTATCTGCTCATCTCCGGTGCCGGCGGCCCCGAGGCGAGCGTGACCAACCTGTGGGCTCAGGGCGGTTTCTTCCCCAACGGCATCAGCGGTCTGGTGATGGCGATGGCGGTGATCATGTTCTCCTTTGGCGGTCTGGAGCTGGTGGGCATTACCGCCGCGGAAGCGGACAACCCCGAGAAGAGCATTCCCAAGGCCACCAATCAGGTGATCTACCGCATCCTCATCTTCTACATCGGCGCCCTGGCTATCCTGATGTCCCTCTACCCCTGGGGTAAAGTGGTGGAAGGCGGCAGCCCGTTCGTGATGATCTTCCACGCTCTGGACAGCAATCTGGTCGCCACCGTACTCAACATCGTGGTACTGACGGCGGCACTGTCGGTCTACAACAGCTGCGTCTACTGCAACAGCCGGATGCTGTTCGGTCTGGCCAAACAGGGCAACGGGCCGAAAGCCCTGCTCAAGACCAACAAGAGCGGCGTGCCGCTGGTTGCCCTCTCGGTCTCGGCCATCGCCACCCTGCTCTGCGTGCTGATCAACTACCTGATGCCGGGCAAGGCGTTCGGCCTGCTGATGGCGCTGGTGGTCTCCGCACTGGTGATCAACTGGGCGATGATCAGCCTCGCGCACCTCAAGTTCCGCAAGGCCAAGGTCGCAGAGGGTGTCCAGCCCAAGTTCAAGGCGTTCTGGTACCCCTTCGGCAACTATCTCTGCCTCGCGTTCATGGCTGGTATCCTGGTGATCATGTATATGACCCCCGATTTCCGCATCTCGGTCGAACTGATCCCCGCCTGGCTGGTGGTACTGGGCATTGGCTTTGTCATCAAGCGCAAAGGACAAGCTCAAAGCAAGGTCGCAGCCAATCTGGGTTAATACCTGCAGCTGAGAAAAACAATGCAAAACGCCGATCACATGATCGGCGTTTTTTTATTGCGCGCAGCGCAACTGACCGCACAACTAGCAGCCATAGCCCTCAGGAAGGCAGCTCTTGCCTTTGATCTTGCCGATGCTCCGGGCTGTTGATGCAACACTCATCGCGGAAAAAGGCGATGATCTCCTCCAACACCGCGTATTGAGAGACGCAAAGCAGAGTGCGACTCTCCCGGTTTTGCTTCACCAGCCCCACCGAGACCAGCGCCGCGATATGGTGGCTGAGGGTGGAAGCGGGGATCGCCAGCTGCTTTTGCAGCTCACCCACCGGCAGCCCCTGCTCTCCCGCCTTGACCAGATGCTTGAAGATAAACAGCCGGGTCGGATGACCCAGCTCTTTCAATGCCTTGGCGACCTCTTCCAGTTGCATCTCTGCGCCCTCCACAAATTTGATATTTCGATAATACCAGAAATATCTTGACTGGCCATTCATTTCGATTATTTTGGAAATGTGGAAACCAAGTGAGGATACGACAATGAATGAGTGGTTAACCATGCTGACCGATGCAGCCCAGATGTTCCTGTTTCTGGCTGTCGAGCTGTCGGTGCTGTTTCTGGTCATTAGCGCCGGGGTCAGCCTGATCCGCCAGAAGATCCCCGACGAGAAGATCCAGCGGATGCTGGGGGCGCGCCATGGCAAAGGCTATCTGCTCTCTGCCCTGCTCGGCGCCGTCACCCCCTTTTGCAGCTGCTCCACCATCCCCATGCTGAGAGGATTACTCTCGGCCAAGGCTGGCTTTGGCCCCACTCTCACCTTCCTGTTTATCTCCCCACTGCTGAACCCCATCATCGTCGGCTTGATGTGGGCCACCTTTGGCTGGAAAGTGACCCTGCTCTACGCCGTGATCGCTGCCAGCGTCTCCATCATGGCGAGCATGCTGCTCGACAGGCTCGGGTTCGAGCGCCATGTCATCGACCCCAAAGAGGCCACCTCCTCTTGCGGTAGCGGCTGTGGCCCGGCGACCCGCGCCACTACTCAAGCACATTGCAGTGACAACCAACGCAGCGCCATTCGTGCAATCAAACCCCTCAACGGGGCAGCGTGCTGCCCGGCACCTCAACCAGAGATGGCAGAACAGGCCACCCTCTCCTGCTGCGGCGATGGCACGGCAGCCCTGACCAGAGCACCACAGCTCCCCACCGCCTGGGTCAAAGCTCGCCTCGATGCCTGGCAGCAGTTCAAAGCGGTATTGCCCTTCCTGCTGCTGGGGGTGCTCATTGGCTCGTTTATTTACGGTTTTATTCCGGCCGAGTGGATCGCCGCCCATGCCGGCGCCGACAACCCGCTGGCCATTCCATTCAGCGCCATCGTCGGGATCCCGCTCTACATCCGTGCCGAGGCCGTAATCCCGCTGGCATCGGTGCTGCTGGGCAAAGGGATGGGGATGGGCGCCGTCATGGCGCTGATCATCAGCAGTGCCGGCGCCAGCCTGACCGAGGTGGTCCTGCTCAAATCCATGTTCAGAACCCCGATGATTGCGGCCTTCCTTACCGTGATCCTCGGCATGGCGATCCTGATGGGCTACCTGACGCAACTGCTGTTTTAAGTCGCCCATCATTAAACAGACAAGGTGTTAAGCCAGCTGAGTGTGAAACCATCAGGCATCCCATAGACAAAACGCCGATCAACAGATCGGCGTTTTGCATGTTCCGTAAGGCAATCTGCAACCGGCGTTACAGATATTGCCCGATGATGGGGAGCAGATCCTCGACGTCACGGGCGATATGGTCGGGTTGGTGTTCCCAGCGCTCCGGGGTCGCGCGGCTATAGGCGACAGCCACCGATATCACACGGCTCTGCTCGCCAAGCGCCCCTTGCAAATGACGGGCAAACTGCACATCCGCTTCATGATCACCGATATAGATGAGCGACGGACACCTGGCTGGGCCGAAGATAGACTCCAGACATTTGAGGCCACCGTAAGGATTGGGTTTTTGCTGCTGTCCGGGCACGTCATCATAGCCGACCACAGCCTTGAACAGGCTGTTCACGCCATGCTGCTCCAGTACGCGGCGAATGTTCTTTTGGGAGTTCTGCGAACAAATTCCGTGGGGAATGGCAGAGAAATGGTCAATCACCGCCTCCAGCCCCGCAAAAAAACGCACCTCGGTCCGGTTCATCTCCTGATGCTTGGCCCACAGACTGCCAGCCAGCACCATCTCGTCCCGCGACAAACCGTAGTAATCCATATAGAGCGCCTGCCAGTTCTTGGCGGCGTGATTGGCATGGTGATACTCCGCTTCGCTGCGCAGATAGCGCGGCAGATGTTCTCCGGTCAGATGGGGGGCGACCTCAGCCAAGATCTGCTTGGTGATATCGATATTCTTCGGCACCGAATTAACCAGAGTACCGTCATAATCCCATAAAATCGCATCCAACTTCATTGCGTTACCTGTCTCGCTGCACAACCATAAGTCACGCCATGTTACTTGGCTTGCCTCCCCTCGCCAAACCGTGCTGTAAAAATGTGAGACCCATCCCGTCCCCACGCAGTAGCACAAGAGTTAATATGCAACAACACAATAAATGAACATCCTCTGCCATACTCAGACGAAGCATTCCGTTACGCCGAAACCGGAGCCTGATCATGGTAACCAGCTCGCTTCACACCACAGATACCGAGGTTGAATTTGCCGACGATATCCAGTTGGTATCGACGACCGATCTCAAAGGGGACATCACCTACGCCAATCCGGCGTTTTGTCAGGTGGCAGGCTATCGCTTGGAAGAGATGTTGGGGCAGCATCACAATCTGGTGCGCCATCCCGACATGCCCAAGGCAGCGTTTGCCGATCTCTGGGCCCACCTGCAGGCAGGCAAACCATGGCGAGGCATGGTAAAAAACCGCTGCAAAGATGGTCGTTATTATTGGGTTGATGCCTATGTCACCCCGATTTATGAAGATGGCAAGATGGTGGGTTACCAATCCGTCCGCTGCCGTCCCGCCGCAGAGCACAAGGCGCGTGCCAGCCAGATGTACAAAACCCTTAAAGCCCGTGAAACCGGCTCTGCCATTCACATGGGCCTGCGTCAACTCACACCGGCCATGATGACCATCCCCCTGCTGCTCGTCAGCGTGATCAGCGCGCTCTGGCTGCTCTCACCGCTGCTGGCGCTCTGGGTCATCATTCCCCTAGTAGCCACCATCTGGTTCAATCGCCACTCTCTCTTCCTCACGCCGCGATTCTTGCAGCAGCTCGAGCAGGATTACGACAGCATCAGCCGCCTTATCTTCTCGGGGGATGCCCCCCACAGCATTGCCGATTTCCATATCAAGCTCGGGCAAGCGAAGATCCGTACCGTACTCGGCCGGGTGGATGACACCACGGCTTCGCTCAATGCCATGGCCAATGACCTGCGCGGCTCCGCCTCGCTGGCCAGCCAGGATATCTCTTCGCAAGACACGCAGATCCAGCAGATTGCCACCGCCGTCACCCAGATGGCCTCGGCCGCCGAGGAGATTAACCGCAATATTCAAGACAGCAACAGCCAGATCGAAGAGGCCCGCCGCCACTGCATCACCACCAGCACCCAGCTTTCGGAAACAGGAGAAGAGATGTCGGCGCTGGCCACCCAGGCGGAGCAAGCCTTCCAGTCAGCCGTTGAGCTGGCGAGCGAATCCGAGCGGATCGGCACCATCATGAGCGAAATTCGCGGCATTGCGGATCAAACCAACCTGCTGGCGCTCAATGCCTCCATCGAAGCCGCACGGGCAGGCGATCAGGGGCGCGGCTTTGCAGTGGTGGCGGACGAGGTTCGCAGCCTGTCGACCAGAACCCACAAGGCGACAGAGCAGATCCAGAACAGCATTGGCCATATCCAGCAAACCCTGGGGGGATGGAAAGAGATGATGCATCTCAATGTGACCAGAACCAACGCCTGCCTCGCCACCACCCGGGCAAGCACCGGCAACCTGAATCAGGTTGTGGTCGAAATAGACAAGGTCTCTGATTTTTCCAACCAGATCACCGCCGCGGCCACCGAGCAACAAGCGGTCATCGAGGAGATCAGTCGCAATATCAACCAGATATCCTCGCTCTCTCACGATAACAGTCTCAAAATCGATCAAGTGAGTGAAACCAGTGCCAATTTGCAGAGCAAAGCGAGCCAGCTCAAGGACTTAAGCCGGACATTCGGATAGCAACATGCAGATAAAGTCCATGTAAACGAAGGGCCACCCGTCTGGGTGGCCCTGTTGTTTATACGGCTTAACTGTTGCACCTAAACGCCACTTACTTGGCGTAATCCTCGGTCGGAATGCAGGAGCAGAACAGGTTGCGATCGCCGTAGACGTCGTCGATGCGGTTGACCGAGGGCCACAGTTTGGCGGCGCGCACGGCGTCGGACGGGAAGACCGCCTCGGCACGGCTGTAGCCACGATTCCACTCTGCATCCATCACATCGTCCTGGGTGTGCGGCGCATGGACCAGCGGGTTGTCGGCGAGGCTCCACTGCCCCTCCTGCACCTTGGCAATCTCGGCGCGGATGGACGTCATAGCCTCGACGAAGCGATCCAGCTCACGCTTGGATTCCGATTCGGTCGGCTCGACCATCAGGGTGCCCGCTACCGGGAAACTCATGGTCGGTGCGTGGAAGCCGTAGTCCATCAGCCGCTTGGCCACATCCATCTCGCTGATGCCGGAAGCCTCCTTGAGCGGACGGATATCCAGGATGCACTCGTGGGCCACCCGACCGTTGCGCCCGGAATAGAGCACCGGGAAGGATTCGCCCAGCTTCTTGGCCAGATAGTTGGCGTTAAGGATGGCGACCTGAGTGGATCTCTTCAGTCCCTCGTCACCCAGCATGGCGATGTACATCCAGCTGATGGGCAGGATGCTGGCCGAGCCGAACGGTGCCGCCGACACGGCGCCGTTGTCACGGCTCTCCTTGTCG
Source organism: Aeromonas sp. 55A (assembly GCF_051919665.1). NCBI lineage: Bacteria > Pseudomonadati > Pseudomonadota > Gammaproteobacteria > Aeromonadales > Aeromonadaceae > Aeromonas > Aeromonas sp. 55A. The sequence continues at coordinate 3,881,218 of NZ_JBQBEH010000008.1, forward strand.
GTCTTGACCACGGCGTGGCCAGCCACGAACGGCGCCAGATGCTTCTTCACGCCGATGGGGCCCATGCCTGGGCCGCCACCGCCGTGAGGAATGGCGAAGGTCTTGTGCAGGTTGAGGTGAGAGACGTCCGCGCCGATAAAGCCCGGTGCCGTCAACCCGACTTGCGCGTTCATGTTGGCACCGTCCAGATAGACCTGACCACCGTGCTGGTGAACGATGTCGCACACCTCCTTGATGGTCTCCTCATACACCCCGTGGGTGGAGGGGTAGGTCACCATCAGACAGGAGAGTTGATCCCCCGCCTCGGCCGCCTTGGCGCGCAGGTCGTCGAGATCCACGTTGCCGGACTTGTCACAGGCGGTGACGATAACCTTGAGCCCCGCCATCTGGGCAGAGGCCGGGTTGGTACCGTGGGCAGAAGCTGGGATCAGGCAGATGTCGCGATGCCCTTCACCACGAGACTCGTGATATTTCTTGATGGCGAGCAGACCTGCGTATTCGCCCTGCGCACCTGAGTTGGGCTGCATGCAGACCGCATCGTAACCGGTCACTTTCACCAGCCAGTTTTCGAGGTCGGCCAGCAGCAGTTGGTAGCCCTTGGCCTGTGCCAGCGGGGCGAACGGGTGCAACTTGCCGAACTCGGGCCAGGTCACCGGGATCATCTCGGCGGTGGCGTTGAGCTTCATGGTGCAGGAGCCGAGCGAAATCATGGCGTAGTTGAGGGCCAGATCTTTCGCTTCGAGACGGTGGATATAACGCAGCATCTCGGTTTCGGAGTGGTACTTGTTGAACACCTCGTGGGTCAGCACGGCATCGGTGCGCAGCAGATCCTGCGGGATAGCGTGATGGGCCTGAGCCGCCTTGTCGAGAGCCTCGATATCCAGTCCATGACCTTGACCGAGGAAGAGATCGAACAGCTCGGCCACATCAGCGCGGGTGGTAGTTTCAGAGAGTGACACCCCTACCGCGCCATCTAGGTCTGCACGAAGGTTGATGCCGAGCCCCTCGGCCTTGGCGATCAGCGCGGCCTTGTCAGCAGTCTGCACGGTCAGGGTATCGAACCAGCTGGTATGCTTGAGGGCCACGCCCTTGGCCTTGAGACCAAGCGCCAGAATGGTGGTGAGGCGGTGCACGCGGGAGGCGATGGTTTTCAGCCCCACCGGACCGTGGTAGACGGCGTAGAAGCTAGCCATGTTGGCCAGCAGCACCTGAGCGGTACAGATGTTGGAGTTAGCCTTCTCGCGGCGGATATGCTGCTCGCGGGTCTGCATCGCCATGCGCAGCGCGGCCTTGCCGCGGGCATCCTTGGAGACACCGATGATGCGGCCCGGCATGGAACGTTTGTAGGCATCGCGGGTGGCGAAGAAGGCGGCGTGGGGGCCACCGTAGCCCATGGGCACGCCAAAGCGCTGGGCGGAGCCCAACACCACGTCGGCCCCCAGCTCGCCCGGGGATTTGAGCAGCAGCAGGGAGAGCAGATCTGCGCTGACGCAAGCCAGCCCTTTCTGGGCCTGTACCGCGGCAATCAGGGCGCGCAGATCTTTCACCTCACCTGTGGTGGTGGGGTACTGGAACAGGGCACCGAACACCTCTTCGCTCACCGCGTCGCTCGCGGCGCCAACCGCCACGTCGAAACCAAAGTGAACCGCGCGCTCCTTAACCACGTCGATCACCTGCGGGTGCACGTCATCGGCCACGAAGAAGAGGTTGGATTTGGACTTGGCCATCCGCTTGGCCAGCGCCATCGCCTCGGCGGCGGCGGTCGCTTCATCCAGCAGGGAGGCACTCGCCAGATCCATGCCGGTCAGATCCAGCGTCAGCTGCTGGAAGTTGAGCAGGGCTTCGAGACGGCCCTGTGCCAGCTCGGGCTGGTAGGGGGTGTAGGCGGTATACCAACCCGGATTTTCCAGCACGTTACGCAAAATGACGTGGGGCACATGGGTATCGTGATAACCCATGCCGATATAGCTCTTGGCAATCTTGTTCTGGGCGGCATAGCCCTTGAGCTTTGCCAGCGCCTCCACTTCGGTCATGCCGGCACCGATCCCCAGCGGACCCGGCAGGCGAATGGCGGAGGGCACGGTCTGTTCAATCAAATCGTCCAGGCTTTCGGCCCCAACGGTCGCCAGCAGCTGGCGCAGCTCTTCCTCGCCCGGGCCGATATGGCGGCGGACAAAATCGGTTTTTTGCTCAAGTTCAAACAGTGACTGGGTCATTTCCCTATTTCCTGATAAATAAGTCCTGGCATGACATCCTGATAACCAAGACCTGATGTTCCTGATCGTCGGCTGGTACCGACTCCACTCATGTTCTGGGTCCCGCAGACAGGGTACGGCACCGGATGCTACGGCAGCATCGAGAGGGGATCGCCTTGTTGCGAACCGGCCCGTTTGCCCTGGCAAAAGCAGGCAAGAAAACGGCAGGCGCGGGCGACTTCACCCTTCCACCGGCCGGTGCTTGTCCGGCTGGCGGTCATACAAAGGGGCCCTGCTGTGTTGGCAGGGCCCGGGGGCATTACTCTTCGTCCACCACGTTCTGGTAGCCTTCGGCATCCAGCAGGTTGGCCAGCTCGCTCTCGTCATCGAGCTTGATGCGGAACAGCCAGCCAGCGCTGTAGGGGTCGGAGTTGACCAGCTCGGGGCTCCCTTCCAGCTCTTCGTTGACGGCGATGATCTCGCCGCTCACCGGGCTGTAGATGTCGGAGGCCGCCTTGACCGACTCGGCCACGGCGCAGTCGTCACCGGCACTGACCTGCTTGCCCACTTCCGGCAGCTCGACAAACACCATGTCACCCAGCAGCTCCTGGGCGTGCTCGGTGATACCGACCACGGCCTCGCCGTTGGCTTCAACACGGATCCACTCGTGGGAAGTGGCATATTTCAGTTCGCTCGGGATATGGCTCATTTGTGCTTCCTTTGATCTTTGAGTCGCGTTTAAAAACGAATATGAAAAGGGATGGGGGAGGCACAGCCCTCCCCCAAGACGGTATTAAACCAGCTTCTGGCCGTTACGGACGAAAGCGGGCTTGGTAACCTTCACGGTGACCAGCTTCTTGCGGATCTCCACCTCGGCCAGCTCACCGATATCACGGGGCACCCGCGCCAGGGCAATACTGTAGCCCAGGGTGGGGGAGAAAGAGCCGGAGGTGATCACACCTTCCCGCTTCTCACCGTTTGCCGCGGTGAAGGTGACCGGCATACCGGCACGCAGCACCCCTTTCTCTTCCATCACCAGACCCACCAGCTTGGGCTGGTTGCCCGCCGCTTTCTGCGCTTCCAGCACGTCGCGGCCGATGAAGTTGCGATCGCTCGGCTCCCAGGCGATGGTCCAGGCCATGTTGGCGGCGAGTGGAGAGACTGACTCGTCCATATCCTGACCATAGAGGTTCATCCCCGCCTCGAGGCGCAGGGTATCGCGGGCACCGAGGCCGCACGGGGCCACGCCGTTATCCAGCAGCGCTTGCCACAGCTCGCAGGCTTTCTCTTGCGGCACCACGATTTCATAACCATCTTCGCCGGTGTAGCCGGTAGTGGCGATAAAGAGATCGCCAGCCTGCACGCCGAAGAAGGGTTTCATCCCCACCACGGCGGTACGCTGAGCGGCGCTCAGCACAGCAGCAGCCTTGACCTTGGCGTTGGGGCCCTGCACCGCGATCATCGCAAGCTCGGGACGCTCGGTCACTGTGATATCGAAATCGATGGCGTGATGGCGGATCCAGGCCAGATCCTTCTCGCGGGTAGCGGAGTTGACCACCAGCCGGTAGAAGGTATCGGTGAGGTAATAGGTGATGAGGTCATCGATCACGCCGCCTTCCGGATTGAGCATGCCGCTGTAGAGGGCCTTGCCGGGGGCAGTGAGTTTGGCCACGTCGTTGGCCAGCAGGTGTTGCAGAAAGGCTTTGACCCGTTCGCCGGTCAAATCGACGATGGTCATGTGGGATACATCGAACATACCGGCATCGCTGCGCACCGCGTGGTGCTCTTCCAGCTGGGAGCCGTAGTTGATGGGCATTTCCCAACCGTGGAAGTCCACCATCTTGGCGCCGGCTTCCAGGTGTTTGGGATGCAGTACAGTAGTCTGGATCATCGCATTCTTTCCTTAGCAAAAAGCCTTTTCGCTTTGGCGACCACCCTTGCGACCCGCGCCACCGCTCTGACTGCACTGCGTGCAACAAAAAGCGACCGGATCCCAAAGTGTGTGCTCGCTCCTGCCCTTGCCAGGCAAGAGGGATTCCTTGAACGGAGCGGATTATATGACAAGCAGGCGAGCGTGCCGCTCAAAAAAAACTAATCCCCTCCCGTAAAACTGACTCCAGACACTAAGATAAATGCAGTGATAAAAACAGCCATAAGCCGACTCAGGCGAGATTAAATTTCGATTTTTACCGTTTCGTCACAATTTGCAGAAAAACGTTTCGCTCCAGAGCAAAATTAAAGGCTGACACCCAAAACGGGTCATCAGCCTTGTCGGATTACTTTTGTTGTCAAAAACGGCGAGTAATATTAGTTTTTTTCACCCTTGGCCTGCATGGCTCTGCCCTTGGTCGCAGCAACAGCCCAGTCAGGACGGGCCAATGCGGGCAACTCGCCCTCCAGCCCCATGGCGGCGCGGATCACCCCCTCCTTGAAGGGCGTCAGCAGATTGGCCGCGCGCAATCCCACGCCCCGCACCAGCTTCTTGAGCGGGTTGGCTCCGCTGAACAGCCGCTTGAGCCCTTCCATCGCCGCCAGCATGCGAGCCGCTTCGCTCTTGCGCCAGCGCTCGTAGCTGCGCAGGTTGGCGAGCAGGCCGATATCCTCACCCGCGGCATGATTTTGCAAGATCTGCTCCGCCAGCGCGGCAGCATCCAGCAGGCCAAGGTTGACCCCCTGCCCCGCCAGCGGGTGGATGGTGTGGGCAGCATCTCCCACCAGCACCAACCGCTCGCGAGCAAAATCGCGGGCATAGCGGGCGGTAAGAGGAATCGCGCTGCGCGCCCCCTCCACCTTGCACAGACCGAGCCGAGCGTCGAAGGCGGCAGTGAGCTGGCGGTTGAACTGCTCGTCATCGCAGGCGCAGAGCGCCTCGGCGCGGGCCGCAGGCAGCGACCAGACGATGGAGCAGAGGTTCTCCTGCCACAGCGGCAAAAAGGCGAGCGGGCCATCCGGGGTGAAGATCTGGCGTGCCACCGCCTCATGGGGTTCGGCGCAGCGCACCGTCGCCACCAGCGCGTGGTGACCATAATCCCAGCTGGTAAGCGGGATATCAGCCTGACGGCGCACCCAGGAGTGGGCGCCATCGGCAGCCACCACCAGTTTGGCCGAGATGGCCTGACCATCTTCAAGGAGCAGCAGGGCGCCCGCCGGGCCGCTCTGCAGGCTCTTGGCTCTGGCGGGGGTCAGCAACTGGATATTGCTGGCACCTTCAATCGCCTTAAGCAGCGCCAGCTGGATCACCCGATTCTCGACGATGTGGCCGAGGTTGTCCTGACGCAGGCTGGCGGCATCGAAGTCGATATGGCCGAAGCTGTCCTGCTCCCACACCGCCATCTTGTCGTAGGCCTGCAGGCGACTCGCTTCAATGCCGTCCCAGGCGCCAACATGGCGCAGGATCTGCTGGCTGGCCAGACTCAGGGCGCTGACCCGGTTATCGGCCACCTCCCCCAGCTGCGGATCGGGCAATTGCCCCTCCACCACCAGCACCTTGAGGGCGCTATGTTTCAGGGCCGCAGCGAGCCCCAGCCCCACCATGCCGCCACCGACAATCACCACATCCACATTTTGCATCTGCATCATCTCATCCTTTCAGGGCTGACCGGCTGGCCAGCGAGGGGCGCCCGCAAGCATCACCTCTTTATTCAATAGGTTTTGATCAACGAATGGCGGTCAACAGGTTCCACTCAACAAGTGCTGGCTAGTTGCCGCACACATCAGCGACAAAGCCCAGGGTGCGCGAGGCAAGCGGCGCCTTGAGGCACGGGAATCGCCCCATCAGGGTGAGCGCCAGATTGCGCCCAGCCACCAGCGGATCGTGACCATTGGAGAAGAGCTGGGCCAGCGAAGAGGTAAGCCAGACGGTCTGCTCCTGATCGCGCTGACGCTGCTGCCAGTAGCCACTCAGTACCTTGAAGCTGCCGATATCCTCCCCCTCTGCCAACGCCTTGGCTACGGCGCCGGTAAGCAGGTCGAGATCCCGCATCCCGAGGTTGAAGCCCTGTCCGGCAATCGGGTGCAGGGCGTGGGCGGCATTACCGACCAGCACGGTGCGCTGGGCCAGCGGGTAGTCGCAGGCGGTCAGAATGAGCGGATAGACGTTACGCACGCCGCATCGCTCGAAGCGACCAAGCCGCCAGCCAAAGGCCTGCTGCAGACGGGCAAGAAACGCCGCCTCATCGAGGGCCGTCAGCTCATCCACCTCATGCTGCCCTACGCTCCACACCAGCGAGGAGAGCCCCTCCTGCATCGGCAGTAGGGCCAGCGGCCCCCCTTCGGTAAAACGCTCGAAGGCGCGTCCCTCAGGGTCTTGCGCCGTTTTGACCGTGGCGATGATGGCGTGCTGCTCAAAGTCGTGGCGGGTCACCGGCAACTTGAAGTGCTGACGCACAAAGGAGTTGCCGCCGTCTGCCGCCACCAGCAGGTGGGTCTCAATCTGTTCACCGCTCTCGAGGGTGAGGGTCACCTTCTCCTCATCGGGCGCAATCTCGCTCACCCGGGCCGGACAACAGACCCGGATATTGGGAGAGGCCGCCATCGCCCGTTGCAGCTCCTTGCCAGCGGATGCAAGCTCGATCACCTGGCCCAGCGCGGGCAGACCGTATTCGGCAGCCGACAGGCGAGCCTGACCGAAGTGGCCCCGATCCGAGACATGGATCTGGGTAATGGGGGCGCAATGGGGGGCAAACAGCGGCCAGAGTCCGCGTCGCAACAGCGCATCACAGGTACCGGCCGAAAGCGCAATGGCGCGGGCGTCGAACCCTGAATGGGTGTGCTGTTCGGGGACGCTTGCCTCCAGCAGCAGGATCTCGAGGGGGGAGCCATCAGATCGAAGCAGGGCTGCCAGCGAGAGGGCCAGCACGGCGCCGCTCATTCCACCGCCGACCAGGGTGACATCGACCTGTCGCACATCAGATTGAGACATAAGCAGAGAGGAAGAAGTAAAAAAGGTGGCCTCATACTATCACAAAGCCGCTGGCCGAATGCGAGGTCACCGGCAAAAAACCGGTTGCGCCTCACAGGGTTAGCCACCACAAGGAAATAAAAAAGAGCGCCATCAGGCGCTCTTGCAGATTCAGTAAGGGTCGCGTTGACCCGCTCCTTAATGAAGGGTCGGCGGCGCGCTCGGGGTATCGGGGCGCTTGCCAAACTCTTCGAAGGCCATCATGACCCCCAGTTTGACGTGTTCGTAGAGCACCAGGAAAGAGGCTTCGTTCTCGTCATCTTCCTGATCGAACTCGGCAGAGACCTGAGTGATGCTGGCGATATCCTGGATCATCTCCTGCAGCTCTTCCGATGCACGGGAGAGCTCCTGTTGCACCACGCCGAAACCGGCCAGAAATGCCTGTGACCAGTCCACCAGCGAATCGATGCGCTCGTCGAGGGGAGCATCATCACTTGGCAGTAGCAGCTCGACGCCCTTCTGGGCCATCAGGCTCTCGACCACATTGTGATAAAGATCGGTCATCACCTGGCGCACCGGGGCCGGCAGGCCGAAACCGTCGTTCACCAGATCGTTGAAATGGGGCACCCAACTCTTGTCGTCCAGTGCCACACCGCCGCACACCAGACCGCAGATCACACCATGGGCCTCTACTGCGCTGGCCATCAGCTCATGTTGTTCCATGATGTCGGCCACTGCCGCATATTTAAGGGGGTTCGTTTTGCTCATCGAGGATCCGCTCAAAGTTCAGTCAAATTTGCAGAATTAATGGTCAGGATCCTAGCATTCTCCCTCTTGCAGAGCCAGCAAGGCCTTGAAACTTATGCATCTGCGCTATATAGTCCCGCCCAGTTGTCCACGTGGATAAAGGCGGAAATCAGCTCCGCCGTATTGAGGAAGGCATGAGCACAGAGGCCGTAGAAATCGTCATTTTGGGACGTCCCTACAAGGTATCCTGTCCCTTGGGACAGCAGGATGCCCTGCGCCAGGCCGCCGAGCAGCTGACCGACAAGTTGATCGACCTGCGTCAACGCTCCAAAGTCTCCAGCAACGAGCAATTGGCTATCATGGCGGCGCTCAATTTCTGTCATGAGCTCTGCCTTGAAAAAGAGAAGAACCACCAATACTCTGAGACCATGGACAAGCGGATCAAGATGCTGCAGCGCACCATCGAAGCGGCCCTGATCGAGCACGGACAATATGGTGATTCCAGCGAAGAGGGGCAACAGCCCTAATCGCAAACCGTTTTAAAATTCCCTGGGATGTTTGTCAGCCGGTTCAAGTCCCCGAGCCGATATTCATACCAAACAGGGGATCTGCCTTCTGGCTATTGCGCATGCTCGGCACGACCGAGAAGCCTGCGGTCAGATCCGATCCCCGCCTTGAACCGACGGTTCAAGGGCCCAAACCGGCAACGGCATCTCGGGGTACCAACAGCAAAAGCCCGTCACCAGCGTGACGGGCTTTTTCTTTTCCGGAATTAACCTCACAACATCGATCACTACATCAAGCTAATGCGATCTCCTAGCCCGTTCTCCGGATAAAACAAAGCCCACCGCTGAGGGTGGGCTTGCTCCAGATGCAAAGAGAGCGGCAGATCAAATTGCCATCTGCTCGTGGGGGGAGCCATGGTGGCGTAACCAGACAAAACTCAGCGCCACGATCAGCACCATCAGGGTCATGATGGCACCCAGAGTCACCTGACCGGTCATCGGGAAACCGGCCGCCAGCAGGGTCACCACACCGGCACCCAGATTCTGCATCCCGCCGAGAATGGCACCCGCGGTACCGGCCTGACCCGGGAAGGGCTCGATGGCACAGGAAGTGGCGGTCGGGTAGAGAATACCGCTACCGATGAAGTAGACAGCCGCACCACCGACCAGCGAGGCGGCACTCACCACCCCGAACAGCCCCGGCACCAGAATGATGAGGGAGCCGAGCGCCAGAAAGGCGATGCCAAGGCGCATCAGCTTGCTCTGAGTCAAACGAAAGCTCAGCTTGGCAGAGAGCCAGGCCCCGAACAGATAGCCGGGCAGCGGCAGCACGAACAGCACGCTCACGGTACGGGCGCTCAGTTTCAGCACATCGCCCAGCAGCACACCGGCCGCAGCCTCGAACACTGCCAAACCGGCAAAGGTCGCCATCAGGCAGAGCAGGTTGCCCTGAAACTTGGGATTGCCCAGCACATGGCGATAGGCAGCACCGACGCGCAGCGGCTGACGGGCAGCAGCAGGCAGAGTCTCACCAAACCAGGCCATGATCGCCAGGGTTGCTACGGCACCAAAACCGAACAGGAACCAGTAACCGGCACGCCAGTTGAACAGCTCGGTCAGCCAGCCACCCAGCACTGGCGCCAGCAGCGGGGAGAAGATCACCCCCATGCTCACCAGACTATTGGCGCGGTTAAGCTCGGCGCCGTTGTAGCGATCCCGCATCACGGTACGGCTCATGGCGCCACCGGCACCGGTACCCAGCCCCTGAATAAAGCTGCCCACCAGCAGGGCGGCAAAATGGGGGATGACCTGAATGATCAGGGAGCCTACCAGAAACACCATCATGCCGACGATCAGCACCGGACGACGACCGATGCGATCCGACAGCGGCCCGTAGACAAACTGGGAGAGGCCATAGGGGATCAGGTAACAGGCCATCACCGCCTGCAACTGGCCCGAGGCCACATTGAAGTCACCCGCCATCATGGGAATGGAGGGGACATAGAGGGTCTGGGTCATCTGGCCCACAGCGACCATCAGAATGGTCAGTAAAAACAACGGATAAAAACTGTGCCGATCCATATCAGTCCCAAAAAATCGAAAAAATGCTGCCGCCCCTCTGGCACAAAATGGCCCAGAGGAATCTGATCACAGAGGCTGTGATGCAATCAAAAACAGTGTTGGAAACAGTAGGCGGGGAGCCCGCCAAGCCACCGCACAGGACGCTTGGTGGTATGGGGGCATCATAGTGATTCAGCTCACAGAAAACGAACGAATCTTTATAATCGGCTTGCCTTAGTTTTTCTAATATTACGGGGCATTTCGCCCCGTCCGCAGTTAAAAATCAACGTGTTACCATCTGCTGCGCCTGCTTGATCAGCTCATCGGGCTGCTCCTTGCGTGGCGGTATGGTGATCCCCTTCTGGCAGGCAGGTTTCTCTGCCATGCGATCCATCCATGCTTGCAGATGGGGCAATCCCTCAATGGAGATGCCGCTCCAGTCATAAATACGCACCCAGGGCCAGGTGGCAATATCGGCGATGCTGTACTCGTCCGCCAGATATTCGTGATGGGCCAGATGGCTGTCGAGCACCTCGAATAGACGGCGCCCCTCTTTCTGATAGCGTTCGATGGCGGCGGGGATCTTCTCGGGGAAATAGCGGTAGAAGACATTGGCCTGCCCCATCATGGGTCCTACCCCGCCCATCTGGAACATCAGCCACTGGATGGCCTGAGAGCGGCGTTTGGGATCAGCGGGCAGCAACTTGCCTGCTTTCTCCGCCAGATAGATGAGGATGGCCCCCGACTCGAATACGGCGAAATCGTCGTTATCCCGATCGACGATAGCCGGAATACGGCCATTTGGGTTGATGGCGAGAAACTCGGGCTTCTTCTGATCCAGCGCCGAAAGATCGAGAGGAATGACCCGATAGGGCAAACCCAGCTCTTCGAGGGCGATCGCCACTTTGAAACCATTGGGGGTCGCGGCGGTGTAAAAGTCGATCATGATTCACTCCTTGTTGGTCATAGCCAGATTGCACGGTGGGAACAGGGTGCAACACCATAGCCGCCTCATCTTGCAACAAGTGACCGGCTCCAGACCATTAAAAAGCGGCGCACCGTAGGCCAAACAAGGCCACGGTGCGCCGCTGATGCGCTCTGGCAATGGTAGATATTAGTTGATCACGGCGACCGGCTTGCGCTGGCGCAGCATGATCAGGCGGGAAAGCAGCGGGAAGTAGGACTCCAGCTTGCGCAACAGCACCCGGCTGCAGGCTGGCTCGGCCAGCTCCGACTCATCCAGCACGATGCCGTTTGAGACAAAATAGAAACGGGGGTCACGCACCTCCGGCCCGCAGACCGTCAGCTCCTTGTCTCCCTTGCGGATCAACAGCGGCAAGACCGACAAACCGATCGTCTCGTCCTCTCCCCGGGCAAATCCGGCATCCTGCCAGGGCGCATCGCCGTCGATCAGCAGGATCGCCGCCTCCGTCTTGGCCGGTTGCCACTGGGCCAGGGGGGTCACGGTGATGTGGGCAAAGTGATCACCATACTCGGGTGATGACCGCAAGATGGCCAACAGTCCCTCGCTGGCCGCTGACACGTTCTGACTCACTAATGACAAATTCATGGTTCACATCCCTATGCTCATGACAGCCTGTATCCGGCTGCTGGGATAAGACTAGCGCAGATCTGGTCTATATTGGAGCCGTCAAATCTGGCAGTGGTAATCAATTGGTCGTAGGGGGATAACAGTTGCCATCGCACAAAATACTGGTATCATACCGCGTCCTTTTATCCCCCGTTCTTTAACATCCAGTGGTGAACCTATGCATCCGATGCTGAATATCGCCGTGCGCGCTGCGCGCAACGCCGGTCAAGTTGTAGTAAAAGCCTTCTCCCAGCCTGAGAACATTGAGGCTATCCAAAAAGGCAGCAATGACTTCGTGACCAACGTTGACCGTGAAGCCGAAGCGGCCATCATTCACACCATCAAAAAATCTTACCCGGAGCACAGCATTGTTGCTGAAGAGTCTGGTGAGATTGCCGGTACCAATCCGGACTACCAATGGATCATTGACCCACTGGATGGCACGACCAACCTGGTCAAAGGCATTCCGCACTTTGCCGTTTCCATCGCCCTGCGCGTGAAAGGCAAAACCGAACAAGCCGTTGTTTACGATCCCATCCGTGACGAACTGTTTACTGCTACCCGTGGTAGCGGCGCCCAGCTGAACGGCTACCGCATTCGTGTCGGCAAGGCCAAAGAGCTGGCTGGCACCGTGCTGGCGACCGGCTTCCCGTTCAAGCAGAAGCATCACATCGAGCCTTACCTGAAGATGTTCCAGAGCATGTTCATCGAATGTGCCGACATCCGTCGCTCCGGCTCTGCCGCACTGGATCTGGCCTATGTGGCTGCCGGTCGTGTCGACGGTTTCTGGGAAATCGGCCTCAAGCCTTGGGACACCGCTGCCGGTGAACTGCTGGCCAAAGAAGCTGGCGCCATCGTCACCGACTTCGTAGGTGGTCACAACTACGAAAACTCCGGCAACATCGTGGTTGCCAACCCGCGCGTCCTGAAAGAGATGCTCGGCAAGATCCGTGAAGAGCTGCCGGAGTCTCTGGCCAAATAAGCCAGCCTTCGAGCAGACAGATAAAAAAACCGGCGCAAGCCGGTTTTGTTGTTTCTGTTATCCGAACACCAAGGCAGACATCTACAGCTGATTTAAAAGAGTTCGCGATGCATCCCCACTTGCCACTCAACATCCACTTCAGCCATTTTGCAGACAACCCCTCTTGCCCCCCGCCTTTGGCTACCGATAAGAGTTCCCATGTGTTTGCCTGGATAAACTCTTTCCAGATTTTCAGATAGCGGCAATCGTCTTGCAAACATGGACAAGGGACGGCCAAGTGGATGTAATGCCACCATCCACTTTGCACACTCGAGGTCATGCCATGGACCATCTCTCAGCTCTTCCTCCGTTATCCTGGTCACAGCAACTGCGCAGCCAGATGCAAAGCCGCCCGCTCACCGCTCTCGGCCTCTTTATCGCGCTGGCTGCGGTCTTGTTGCTGCTGTTGCAGAGTCTCATCATGCTTGCTACCGGCGAGGTAACCAGCGGCGTGCGCTACGGCCTGATCGGTGGTGCTGCCGGGTTTGCCGCCACCGCCATCGGCGCCCTGCCCGCCTTGTTTCTGCGCTCGGTGCCGCAAAAGGTAGAGGACACCATGCTGGGCTTTGCCGCCGGCATGATGCTGGCGGCCAGTGCCTTCTCCCTGCTGTTGCCGGGGCTGGAGGCCGCCGAGGAGATCACTGGCAACGGCTTCAGTGCCGCCGCCGTGGTGGTGGTCGGCATGACCCTCGGGGTGCTGTTGATGTTGGGGCTGGATCAGTTCACCCCGCACGAACATGACAAAACCGGCCCCTGCGGCCCCGGCCATGAGAGCTGCTCCCGGGTCTGGCTGTTCGTCTTTGCCATCGCCCTGCACAACCTGCCGGAGGGGATGGCCATCGGGGTCAGCTTCTCGCAGGGGGATATGTCGGTGGGGCTGCCGCTCACCACCGCCATCGCACTGCAGGATATTCCGGAAGGGCTGGCGGTGGCGCTGGCCATGTGCGCCGCCGGTTTTCGCCCCTCGGTGGCTGTGCTGGTTGCCATCGCCAGCGGCCTGCTCGAACCGGTTGGCGCCCTGCTCGGAGTGGGGCTCTCCAGCGGCCTTACCATCGCCTACCCCATCGGACTTGGGCTCGCCGCCGGCGCCATGCTGTTTGTGGTCTCGCACGAGGTGATCCCTGAGACTCACCGCAACGGTCACCAGACCTATGCCACCCTCGGCCTGATGGCAGGCTTTGCCCTGATGATGACCCTCGATACAGCGCTCGGCTAAAGGCCCTCACCGCGCCTCATCAATGCTTTTTGTCACCCGCGGCGCTCCCATATGGAGCGCCGCGTTTCATCTCTCCTTTCGCTTGCGCCTCTCGGCGCCGACGCCATCTTTTGTTATGATCTACAGCAACTTAAATTCAGCCACACGGCTATCAAGACGAGGTCAGCAATGAAAGTAGGTATTATCGGCGCCATGGAGCAAGAAGTAGCCCTGCTGCGCAGCCAGATGAGCAACCCCACCACCCTGCAACTGGGCGGTTGCGAGTTCTATCAAGGGATGCTGGCAGGCAAAGAGGTGATCCTGACCCGCTCCGGTATCGGTAAGGTCGCCGCCAGCGTGGCCACCAGCCTGCTGCTGGAAAAATTCGCCCCCGACTGCGTCATCAATACCGGCTCTGCGGGCGGCTTTGCCCAGGATCTGCACATCGGTGATGTGGTGATTGCCAGCGAGATGCGTTTCCACGATGTGGACGTGACCGCCTTTGGTTACGAGATGGGCCAGATGGCGCAGCAACCCGCCGCCTTCCCCTGCGACGAGAAACTCATCGCGGTCGCTCAGGATTGCATCGCCGAGCAGGGCAAGCACCAGACCAAGGTCGGCCTTATCTGCACCGGCGATCAGTTCATGTGCAAACCGGACGCCATCGCCAAGGCTCGCGCCGATTTCCCGCAGATGCTGGCGGTCGAGATGGAAGGTGCCGCCATCGGTCAGGTGTGCCACATGTTCAAGGTGCCCTATCTGGTGGTGCGTGCCATGTCCGATATCGCCGGCAAGGAACAGGTTGAATCCTTCGATGCCTTTATTGAAGTCGCGGGTAAACACTCCGCCGAAGTGATCATCAAGATGCTCGGCAAGCTGTGATCGAGACCGGCTCGCTTGATTTGATGGCCGACGCCCTCCTCTCGACGATGGCGGCCATTCTGGTGGGGGCTGCCCTGCTGGAGACGGTGATCCCGTGGCCATCCCATCTGCGTCTTTCGGCCGTCACGCCCCTGCTGACCCGGCTTGGGCACAAGGTACACAGACCTGATGGTTCACCCGGCCAACAAATGCAGGCCGGACTGCTGGCAATGCTGGTAGTCTGGCTCCCCTGCGCTGCCGGGCTCTGGTCGCTGCGTAATCTGGCCCTGAGCGAGCCGATCTTCGACCTACTGTTCCTGCTGCTGATGCTCGAATCCCGCCCGCTGCGCGAACTCGCCCATGCCACCCGATCGCTCGCCACGCAGGAGACCCTGCCGCTGGCAAGATTGCAGTCTGCCCCTTGGCTCAAACGGGAGACCGGCAAACTCTCGGCCATGGGGCTCGCCAAAGCGGTGACGGAGAGCTGCGCCCTGCGTCTGGTCGGCCAATGGGCTGGCCCGCTGCTGGGATTTGCCCTGGCTGGCGTACAGGGCGCCCTGCTCTGGCGGCTGGTGCAACTGATGAACCTGAGCTGGAGTCGCAAAGATCCCGCCTTCGACCACTTTGGTCGCGCCGCCAGCGCACTGTATCAGGGGCTCAATGCCTCCGTCATTTTGCTGCTGGGGCTGCCACTGCTGGCAAGCCGTCTCAAACAGGCAGCACAGCTGCTGCGCAGTGGCGCGCTCTGGCCCTATCCCGCCATGGGGATGCTGCTCACTCTGCTGGTAGACAAGTGCCGGATCCGCCTTGGTGGCCCTCGCTACTATCAGGGGGCTCTCCAGCGTTGGCCCGTCATCGGCAGTGGTGCTGAACCAGATAGCGAGACACCGCGCAAGGTGCTCAACATTCTGCAAGGGTGCGGCTGGGGCTGGTTGATACTGGCGCTGGTTGTCACGGTAGCGGGGTTATTTCATGGGTAGTTTGTTGCGCTTGCCTATCTGGCTGCCCTGCGTGCTGATGGCCTGGTTGCCCGGTGCGCTGCAGGCAGCCACTCCGAGCCGGGTGGTGAGCGTGGTGCCCCATCTTACCGAGCTGCTTTATGACATCGGTGCCGGTGACAAGCTGGTCGCCATCGACGATGCCTCCGATTATCCCGCCGAGGTGAAAACCAAGCCCAAGGTAGCCAATTATCGCAGCATCAATGTGGAGGCCCTGCTGGCGCAAAAGCCGGACTTGATCCTCGGCTGGCGCTCGGCCCAGTCTCGCATGCTGGCCCCGCTGGAGCAGCTGGGTATCCCGGTTTTCTACTCTGAGCCTACCGATTTTGCCTCGCTGGCCACCGAGATGCGGGCGCTGGGCAAATTGCTGGGTGTGGAAAAGAGTGCTAACGAGGCCGCCGATCGCTATCTGGCGCGCCTGCATGAGCTACAACAGCGCTATGGCCAACCAACCGGCGTCAAGGTGTTCTACCAACTCTGGTACCCGCCGCTCACCAGCGTGAGCGGCAACGCCTGGCCTGCTCAGGCCATCGAGCTCTGCGGTGGAGTCAACGTCATGAGCAATGCCAGAACACCCTATCCTCAGCTGAATATTGAACAGGTCATCAGGGCCAACCCCGCTCTGATCCTGGCTGGGAGTCAAGATCCTGACGCACTGAGTCACTGGCAGCAGTGGCCAAACCTTGATGCGGTGAAACATCACCGACTGATGCTGATCAACTCAGATGAGCTGCACCGTTTCACCCCGAGAGCCCTCAATGCAGTGGAGCAGGTTTGCCGAGCCATTGCCCAACGCAGCAACAAATAGCCAAAAAACAGCCATTCAGATCACGCCTTCCAATTTACGTCTGCAAATGGCATAAAAAGTGCTTTAGAATTCCATAGATACCAATCTTCATCATGGGACACCGTCATGTTTAATGGAAAAACAATCCTGGTTACCGGTGGCACGGGGTCATTTGGCAAGAAATTCATTGCAACCGTGCTATCCCGCTACCAACCCGCACGACTGATCGTCTACTCCCGTGATGAGCTCAAGCAGTTTGAAATGCAGCAGCGTTTCAACCATCCCTGCATGCGCTATTTTATCGGCGATGTTCGCGATGCCGAGCGCCTCGACATGGCGATGCGCGACGTCGACTTTGTGGTGCATGCCGCTGCGCTCAAGCAAGTGCCAGCTGCCGAATACAACCCGATGGAGTGCATCAAGACCAACGTTGGAGGAGCCGAAAACGTCATCAAGGCCGCTCTCAACAATGGCGTGCAGAAGGTCATTGCACTCTCGACCGACAAGGCTGCCAACCCGATCAACCTTTACGGGGCAACCAAGCTCTGTTCTGACAAGCTCTTTGTCGCCGCCAACAATATGGCGGGCAAGAACCCGACCATCTTCTCGGTGGTACGTTATGGCAACGTGGTCGGCTCAAGGGGCTCAGTAGTTCCCTTCTTCGACAATCTGATCAAGAGCGGCGCCAGTACGCTACCTATCACCCACCCCGAGATGACCCGCTTCTGGCTGACCTTGCAGCAAGGCGTAGATTTTGTTCTTAGCAACTTCCAGCGTATGCGCGGAGGCGAATTGTTCGTGCCGAAAATTCCGTCGGTCAAGATCACCGATCTGGCGGCAGCCATGGCTCCGACCCTTAAGCAGGAGATCATCGGCATCCGTGCGGGGGAGAAGCTGCACGAGGTGATGTGTCCGGCTGACGACTCTTTCCACACTTATGAATTCAATGATTACTACGTGATTGCCCCCAGCATCAGCTTCACCAGCCGCAACAATGATTTCAGCGTTAATGCTCTGGGTGAAACAGCCACACTGGTTGCACCGGGCTTTGAATACAATTCCCTAAATAATCAGCACTTTCTGTCGATAGCCGAACTAAAGAGCATGAACCAGCAGGTATTGTCCGAATGATCCCTTATGGCCGCCAATCGATCAGCGATGCCGATATAGAAGCCGTCGTTGCCGTACTGAAATCTGATTATCTGACCCAAGGCCAAGCCGTTCCTGCTTTCGAACAAGGACTGGCCGATTACTGCCAAGTGCCGCATGTGGTTGCTTGCAGTAACGGCACCACTGCGCTTCATCTGGCCTGCGCAGTACTGGATATTGGCGCCCAAGATACAGTTTGGGTTTCTGCGGTCAGTTTTGTTGCCTCGGCGAACTGCGTTCGCTACTGCAATGCCAACGTTGATTTTGTCGACGTTGCCCCTGCTACCGGTAACCTCGATGTAGTGGCACTGGATAAGAAACTGCAGCAAGCTATGCGCACCCACTCCCTTCCAAAAGCGCTGATTGCTGTACATCTGGCCGGACAGCCCTTCGATCTCGAAGAGATCGGTGCGCTCTGTCGCCAGTACGGAATCGTTCTGATCGAGGATGCCTGCCATGCACTGGGTGCCCACTATCAAGGGTCACCTATCGGTAGTTGCCGTCACAGCGATATGACGGTCTTCAGCTTTCATCCTGTCAAACCGATTACGACCGCAGAAGGAGGCGCCATCACCACTAGGGATCCGGAACTCGCAGCCAAATTGCGGCTATATCGCAGCCACGGGATAACTCGCGATCCTCAAGCGCTGTTCATGCCCTCTCCCGGAGAATGGTATTACGAGCAACAACTTCTGGGCTTCAACTATCGCTTGACCGACATTCAGGCGGCACTCGGGCTTAGTCAGTTGAGCCGTCTTGATCAGTTCATTACTCAGCGTCGTGAACTTGCCAGGCGATATGACGCGCTGTTATCCCTCTTGCCAGTCCAGCCGTTGCAGCAGAGTAATAATCGCCAGAGCGGTTATCACCTCTATGTCATTCAGGTGGCTGAACGCGATCAGGTGTTTGCCCGCCTGCGTGCTGCCGGCATTGGCGTCAACGTTCACTATATTCCTATCCCTGCCCAACCCTACTACCGTGGGTTGGGACATGACCCAGCAGACTATCCGGGCGCACAAGCCTACTATCAGGGAGCAATCTCTCTTCCACTGTTCCCGGCTCTGACTCTTTCAGAGCAGCAACAGGTCGTAGATGCGCTGGAGCAGGCTCTATGCGGCTAGCTCTGGGCACAGTGCAATTCGGTCTGGATTACGGGATCAGCAATCACGACGGACAAGTCAGTGATGAGGAACTCGACGCGATCATTGCGTTAGCTCATCAAGCAGGTATCGATACCCTGGATACGGCGCAAGCCTATGGCAATGCCGAGCAGAGGCTGGGGCAAAGAGATATCACCGGCTTCACTCTCATCGACAAGCTGGCACCAGGGCTACCGCTGTCCGATGTCAAGGCAGCGCTCAACAACAGCTTGCATTTGCTGGGGCGAAAACGGCTCGATGGTTTGCTGCTGCACCGTAGCCAAGATGCCTCACCTGCCTTGTTCGAGTTACTCACCGATTTGCAGCAACAGGGCGCGATCGGAAAACTCGGGATCTCCGTCTACTCCCCGGAGGAGCTCGATACCTGGAGCGCAGCTGGCTATCCTCTGGAACTGGTACAATTACCTGCCAATTTGCTCGATCAACGCTTTTTACGCACTGGATGGCTCGACAAACTGGTAGATATGGGGTGTGAAATCCATGTTCGCTCGCTCTTTTTACAGGGTCTGTTATTGATGCAACCAGCGCAGCGACCTGACTATTTTCAGCGTTTCGCTACCGCACTTGAACGGTTTGACCACTGGCATTCCTCGGTGGCCCCGCTTGGCAGAGCCCTCTCCATCATGACAGCCCTACCACAGGTAAGCCGCTTTGTTGTCGGTGTTTGCCATGCCCAAGAGCTGGCCGCCATCGTTGCGGCCAGTCAAGTACAGCACGAGTGCTACGAGGCCGATATCGCACACCTGGCGTCTATGGAACAGGAACTTATCAACCCCGGACTCTGGAGAACACGATGATCTTGGGTATTCTGCAGGCCAGAACCAGTTCTTCCCGCCTGCCCAACAAGGTACTAAAGGAACTGCTGGGCGAACCCATGCTGGCAAGACAGATTGAACGACTGCAACAGAGCAAGCTGCTGGACAAACTGTTGGTTGCCACCAGCGATCAGCCGGAAGATCGCGCTATTGCAGAGCTGTGCGAGAGGTTGAATATCCCCTGTTTCTGCGGTCCTCTTGACGATGTGTTGCTGCGTTTCTATCTGGCGGCTCAACCCTACAGTCCGACCCATGTTGTGCGTCTCACCGGTGACTGCCCACTGGCTGACCCTATGGTAATAGACGAGCTGATAGCCCTCCATCTCTCGGGCAAGTTCGACTACAGCAGCAACTGCGGCAATCCCAGTTATCCGGATGGGCTGGATGCCGAGATCATGAGTGGAGCGACTCTGGCAACCTTGCAGGAAAAGGCCGCCACGCAGACCGAGCGGGAACATGTCACCTATTACGTTCGCTGTCATTCCGAACAGTTTTCTATCGGCGAACTGCAGCGCTCGCCTTCGCTGGCCCACCTGCGCTGGACTGTCGATGAGCCTGCCGACTTTGAACTAGTAGAGCGAATTTATCAGGCTCTCTATCCTGCCGACCCAACCTTTACGACCGACGATATCCTCGCCCTGCTGGCGCAGCAGCCGGAGCTGACGACACTTAATACCCGGCACAAGCGCAACGAAGGATTGGCTAATTCGCTGGCCAAGGAGAATCATATATGACCTCACGTTATCAACATTCACTTGCTCTCTCGGCACGGGCGGAACAGAGCATTCCACTCGGCTCCCAAACCTTCTCCAAAAGTCGCCTCTGTTTCCCCTATGGCGCCGCCCCACTCTTTATCGAGCGCGGCAACGGGGCGCATGTTTGGGATGTAGATGGCAACGAGTATCTTGATTTTGCCAGCGGCCTACTGGCCATCAGTCTTGGATATTGCGATCCGGATGTGAATGAAGCGGTAATGGAGCAACTCAGTCTTGGCTCGATATTCTCCCTTCCCCACCGGCTGGAAACTGAAGTCGCTGAACAGCTCATTGAGCTCATCCCCTGCGCCGAAATGGTTCGCTTTGGCAAAAACGGGACTGATGCCACCTCAGCCTGTATCAGGCTCTCCAGAGCAGTCACAGGCCGCGAGCGGGTAGCCGTCTGTGGCTATCATGGCTGGCAAGACTGGTACATCGGCTCAACCACCCGCCATTTGGGAGTCCCCGAGTGCGTGAGAGAGCTGACCCACAGATTTGACTACAACGATCTTGCCTCGCTGCAGTGCCTGCTGGAAGCTCACCCGGGCGAGTTTGCCGCCGTCATTCTGGAACCGATGAATGTAACCTGGCCAACCCCGGATTTTCTGCCTGGTCTGCGCCAACTCTGCGATGCCCATGGCGCACTACTCATCTTTGATGAGACCATTACCGGTTTTCGCTACCACTTGGGCGGGGCACAGAGCCTCTTTGGTGTGACGCCGGATCTTGCTGCGTTCGGCAAAGGCATGGCCAATGGTTTCCCGATTTCCGCCGTTGTTGGCCGCCGCCAATATATGAAACGGATGGAAGATATCTTCTTCTCCGGCACCTTCGGCGGGGATGTAATTGCCCTCGCTGCGGCCAACGCCGTCATCAAAAAGATGCGGCGACTGGATGTACCAAAGAGGCTTGCAGAGCGGGGACAACAGGTACTGGATGGGCTCGATAGCTTGCTAAAAGAGATCGATGCCCCAGCTTGGCTGCAAGCCGCCGGACATCCGAGCTGGAGCTTTCTGCTGGTTGCGGATTCAGTAAACCACTCTACCTGGCTTCTCAAGAGCTATCTGATCCAGGAGTTGTGCAAGCGAGGGATCCTCACCCTTGGCAGTCACAATATGAATCTGGCCCACAGCGAACAGGATGTGGCCGCTTTGCTGGCCGCCTATCGCGACATACTGCCAAAACTCATTGCTCACGATCACGACAAAACCCTTACCGCAGAACTTGATGGCAAACAGATCCAGCCTGTATTCAAGGTGCGCTGAATGATTACGATGTGGATTTTTACAGAAGGTGATCAGCAGAGAGGATTAGGACACCTAAGTAGATGTTCTTCATATGCTACTGCATGGGAAAAACTAGGTGGCAAGGTTCAGTGGGTGATTGATGGAGATTCAATTGCAAAGCAGTTTATCGATAATAAAACTGTCATATGGAAACGATGGCAATACGAAAATACTACCGGGTCATTTAGTCTAGATATTGCGCTGATAGATAGTTACTGCACATCATTAGCGCAGCTAAGAAAAATATCATCATCATTCAGAATAACAATATATCTCGATGACACTTTTCGTCTACCGTATCCAAATGGAATTGTAATACATCCACAATCAAACTCAACTCCTTTTATTAAAAGTTCATCCTATTGGCTAATGGGTTCATATTGGCAACCAATTCGGCCAGAATTTCTTACTACTAAAAATAAAATATCAAACTCTATTATCAACAACATTCTAATTATGATCGGTGGAACAGATATTATAAACATCACCCCCCGTATAATAGATATACTTAGAGAAGCATACCCTAGCGCACAATTACATATCATAGCAAAATCACACAGCGAACCTTACCATAACTGTACCTACTACTCACACATTAGCGCCAATAAAATGGCCGAATTGATGCGTCAATGCGATATATCTATTTGCGCAGCAGGACAAACTATTTTTGAGCTTATTGCATGCTTGCTACCATCCATAATTATAAAAACCGCCAACAATCAATCCTTACAATTGGATAACATGTCTCATTATAACTTATTTGAAGTGGTGGATGACTGGAATCATAAAAATATAACCAATAATATATACTCAAGACTGTCAAATATAAATAATCATAATGTAAGATGTGGTTACATTGAAAGAATGAAGAAATACAATCTATGTGATGGTGCAACTCAACTCTCTAAGCTTATTTTTGATTATTATAGAATGTCAACTGTTTTAAATTATAATGAGTTCACACTAGTACCATTTACTCAACTGTCAACAGCCGACAAAATTAAAGTATTATCTATTAGGAATAAGATTAGCGTACGTAAGGAGATGATTAATACAAAGAGAATATCAAAGTCATCCCATTTTAAATTCATCAAATCACAAATAAACAAACCATTTGATATTAACTATGCAATATTTTATGAAGGCATAATTTTCGGTTCTACTGCTTTACGTGAGATAAATTGGATAAAAAAAGAAGCTTGGTTAGATATTTATAGACATCCAAGTGATAAATGGTCTGGATTTGGTCAACATATTTTATCTGCAGCAAAACATATAGCGTTTAATATTGCTAAATTTGAAAAGCTAAAATTAAGCGTTAAAATTACAAACCACAGGGCTTTAAGCTTATATTATAAAAATAATTTTACTGAAGATAGCATAAAGGATGGCATTATTGAAATGTCAATCCTAAGGAAGGAAATAGAGAATGACACATAATAAAAAAACTATCTTAGTGATATCCGCACACCCAGATGATGAAACCATTGGTTGTGGTGGAACCATTGCAAAGCATATTAGCCAAGGTGATAGAGTTTACGGATTATCATTTACCAATGGTATTAGTTCAAGAGATAATATTCAAGACCATGACATTTTATCTCGTGATAGAGAAATAGCATCTGACATGGCAGCTAACATCCTTGGTTTTACATGGGTTCGAAAGGGACAATATCCAGATAATATGCTTGATACCATACCACTGTTAGACTTAGCAAAATATATAGAAGAAACCAAAATAACTATTTCACCAGATGTTATATATACTCATTCATCTGCTGACCTTAATATAGATCATAGGCGAGTCCATGAGGCAACACTAATTGCCTTTCGGCCTCAACCTAATGAAATATGGCAAGAGATTAGGGCTTATGAGGTTGCATCCTCAACAGAGTGGGGAATTAAACCATTTAGTCCAAATTTATTTGTAAATATTGACTCCTTTATCTCTAAAAAGGTTAAAGCATTAGAATGCTATTTAATGGAAATGAGAGACACACCGCATCCAAGGTCTATTCTCTCCATCGAAAACCTTAATAAAACCAGAGGTTCTCAAGCTGGGTTTAATTATTCAGAAGCTTTTGAAATAATTAAATCGAGGGCATTTTAAATGAAGTATGCAATTGCTTGTAAAAGTGCCAATTTTTGGCATCAACTCAATGAGATATCACCTGAACTGATTAATAATGCAAGTTGTATTTTCAAATCTCCAGATGATTTATTATTGCTATCGAAAAAAGATATCGATTTAATTTTCTTTCCACATTGGTCTTGGGTTGTTCCTGATGAGTACATAGAAGAATTCATATGTATATGTTTTCATAGCACCCCTTTACCCTATGGCAGAGGCGGCAGTCCCATACAGAATATGGTATTGAATCAGCATAAAGCTACTCAAGTTGTGGCTCTTAAAATGACAAAACAGTTAGATGCTGGCCCGGTATATCTGCGAAAAGAAGTATCTCTTCTCGGTGGAGGTGAAGAGGTTTTTCGCAGAATATATAAAACTATAATCTCTATGATGAATAGCTTACTGGTTGAACTACCCATTCCACAACCCCAAGATGGGGATGTTGTAACATTTAAGAGAAGGAGCAAGGAGCAAAGTAGACTAGATATGAATTATAATATTGAGTATATTTTTGACCAAATCAGGATCTTAGATGTTGATGGCTATCCTCCAGCATATATTGACATTGGTGATTATAGGTTGACTTTCTCGCACCCATCGATGAGATTATCTGGATATATAGACGCACATGTTCGCATACAAAAAAAACCATCCACTTAATGGTGTTTTTAGAGGTATCCATTATGAATAATTTTACTATCAATGACCGTGTGATTGGCTTAAATATGCCCCCATATATCATCGCCGAACTCTCAGGAAACCATAATGGTCAACTGGCAAGAGCCTTAGCACTCGTAGATGCAGCAGCCAATGCGGGTGCTGATGCTATCAAGCTGCAAACCTATACCGCCGACACCATGACAATCGACTGTGATCTGCCAGATTTTCATATTCAGGGCGGTTTGTGGGATGGCCATACCCTTTACGAGCTCTATAACTTGGCCCATACCCCCTGGGAATGGCACCAACCTATCTTCGAGCGGGCAAAGTCACGCGGATTGACTATCTTTTCCACCCCGTTTGACGAGAGTGCGGTCGATTTTCTTGAAGAGTTAGGTACTCCTGCGTACAAAATTGCCTCATTCGAGGTCACTGACCTTCCCCTGATCCGCTATATAGCTCAAAAAGGAAAGCCGGTCATTATCTCTTCTGGTATGTCTACTCAAGATGAGATTGCCCAAGCCCTAGCCGTTTTGCGTGAAAATGGTTGCCCACAGATCCTGCTTCTTCATTGTGTCAGCGGCTATCCCACTCCTATTGCCGATATCAATCTCAAGCGGATCACCCGATTGGCTGAGACCTTTTCAATACCCGTTGGTCTATCTGATCACACTCTGGGTAATACCGCCGCTCAGCTGGCAATAGCATTGGGAGCTGTGGCTATCGAGAAACACCTGACACTTGATCGATCTGATGGTGGTCCGGATGCCGAGTTTTCCCTTGAACCACATGAACTGAAAGAACTATGCAGCCAAGCAAAACTCTGTTGGCAAGCTTTGGGGTCAGGAGAAAGTGGTAATAACCAAGCTGAACAGGCAAATATGAGATTTCGTCGTTCTTTGTATTTTGTTACCGACATTCCTGCGGGCACCACCATAAAGCCGGAACACATTCGACGGATCCGGCCAGGTTATGGATTACCCCCTGGAGTCTTATCGCAAATACTTGGAAAGAAGACTCATCACAACATACATCGAGGCAAAGCTGTTAGTATGGATGATTTCATATAGTGTGAAACAAGACCTATTTATAACATGATGGTGATATGAGTGGTAATATATGACTGATTTAGTTTCCCTGAAATACAATCCAATTCAAGGTAATAACATAACCCTCAGAAAGCTTTTGCTTTCTGATATTAATGAGACATATTGCTCATGGTTGAATGACCCCGATACTAATCGCTATCTAGAAGCACGACTAATTAATTGGGACATCGAGAAACTGCGTCACCATTATCTAATCAACGATGATATAGATATACTGATGGCTATTATAGATAACAAAAAAAACAAACATATAGGAAATCTAAAACTATCTGCCATCGATGAAATACATCGCAGAGCTGAGTTAGGGATTTTAATTGGTGATAAGGATTATTGGGGAAAAGGTGTAGCAACAGAAGCAATCAATTTAGCCACTAATTATTGTTTTTCAAAACTAGAGCTACATAAGGTCACTGCTGGTGCTTATAAAGAAAACTTAGGTTCCATAAAAGCGTTTTTAAAAAATGGATATTGCATTGAGGGTGAAAGAAAAGAGCATTTTTTGATGTCTTACGGTTGGACTTCATTAATTCTTTTAGGTAAGTTAAAAACCCATGACACATCAACCAATTAAATTATGGGTAATGCCTCCAATCAGTTGAAATGGTGCCTTTCTGTACAGATCTAGTTATCACCTGACACCGGCCTCAAACCGGTGTCTTGTTTACGCTACTTTAGTGCGCACTTCCTTCGGTATCAATTTCAGACCCTTCTTGAACATGCTGTAGGGGGTTTGACCCTCCATCATCCTGCCCTGATGTGCCCGCTGGGTGTTGTAGTGTTCCAGGTAGTTATCCAGGTCTGTCTGCATATTCCGGCCGATCATGAACACCGATTCCGGTTCAACGTGAACACCATTTCCGGACCAATGTGAACGCTCATTCCGGCTCAACCTGAACACTTTGCTCCTCCTTTCCGGAAACAGTGTTCAACATCCCGGAATCACTGTTCACATTCACCGGAATCATCCTTAACGCATTGATTTAACAACCTTTGATACGCTCTCCCTTTTGCCAGGGAAGAGCCTATGTCTGCCAAGAGGATTGCAATGCGTAAAATTCGTGAAGTGCTGCGACTGCGGCTGGAAGCTGACCTCTCTGTTCGCCAGATAAGTTGCTGCACCAAGGTCAGCGTTGGCTCCATCCAGAAACTCCTCAAAAGTGCCCAGACGCTCGGCCTGACCTGGCCCTTACCTAGCCAGCTTGATGATGGCCAACTGGCGGCCCTGTTCTATCCGCAGGCCGATACCACCATCTCGGCCCGCCATGTTGTACCGGATTGGCCCTCTGTCCATCAGGAGCTCAAGCGTAAGGGGGTCTCCAAACAACTGCTCTGGGAGGAGTACACCCAGCGCTATCCCAACAGCTGTTACAGCTACTCCCAGTTCTGCGACCGTTACAAATCCTGGTGTCAGTTGCAAAAGCGCTCCATGCGCCAGATCCACAAGGCGGGGGAAAAGCTCTTTATCGACTACTGCGGGCCCACGGTGCCCATCGCCTCGCCCTCCACGGGGGAGGTCCGTCAGGCCCAGATCTTTGTCGCCGTGCTTGGTGCGTCCAACTACACCTTTGCCGAGGCTACCTGGTCACAGTCACTGCCGGACTGGTTGCAAAGCCATGTCCGTGCCTTTGAGTTTTTCGGCGGTACACCTGCACTGCTGATCCCCGACAACCTCAAAAGCGGTGTCAGCAAGGCTTGCCGATACGATCCCGAGCTCAACCCCAGCTACCAGCAGTTGGCCGAGCACTATCAGGTGGCAGTGATGCCAGCTCGCCCTTACAAGCCCAAGGATAAAGCCAAGGCTGAGGTGGGTGTGCAGATCGTCGAGCGCTGGATCCTCGCCCGCTTGCGCCACCAGACCTTTTTCTCGCTGGCCGAGCTCAACCAGTGCATCCGGGCCTTGCTGGACGAACTCAACGAGCGCCCGTTCAAGCAACTGCCCGGTAACCGGCGCGAGGCGTTTGAGCAGTTGGACCGCCCGGCGCTGGGACCACTGCCGGTGCATCCCTATCGCTATGTCGCCATCAAAACGGTCAAGGTCAACATCGACTATCACGTCAGCTATGAGCAGCACCACTACTCGGTGCCACACCAGTATGTGGGCCAGCAACTGGAGCTCCATGCTGGCGACACTTTGCTTCAGGTCTATCACCAGCAACAGCTGGTCGCGAGCCATCCGCGTAAAACCATCCCGGGGATGAGCACGATCCCGGAGCACATGCCGGAACGCCACAGCAAGCAGCAACGCTGGACGCCAGGCCGTCTCAAGCAGTGGGCTGCTGATATCGGACCGGGCACCTTGTGCTGGGTGAGCGAACGGCTGGAAGAGAAAGCCCATGTCGAGCAGGCATACCGACTCTGCCTGGGGCTACTGAGTCTTAGCCGGGAGTATCCGCCATCACGGGTCGAGGCCTGCTGTCAGTTGGCTAATCGGGAAGGACTGGTGCGACTCAAACAGCTCAAGTCGGTGCTGACCAGTGGCCGCGACCAACTGCCCGAAAGCCCGCTGAGCTACCCAGAGTTACCGCAAGAGCACGAGAACATCCGTGGCCCCCAGAGCTTCCACTAAAGAGGATACGCCCCATGACCCAACAAACCCTGACCCGCCTGAGAAACCTGAAACTGACCGGCATGGCGGATGCAGTGCAACAACAACTGGAACAGGCCAGTACCTACGAAGGGCTGCCCTTCATCGAGCGTCTAAGCCTGCTGGTCGAACACGAACAACTGAGCCGGGAGCAACGTAAACAAGCTCGGCTAGTCAAGCAGGCGCGGCTCAAACTCCAAGCCACGGTGCAAGAGGTGGACTACCAGTCTGCACGCAACCTGGAGCGGTCACAGGTTGCAAACCTGGCCCAAGGAGAGTGGCTGCGCCGAGGCCAGAACCTGCTCATTACCGGCCCCTGTGGCTGTGGAAAAACCTACCTGGCTTGTGCGCTGGGCTACCAAGCCTGTCAGCAAGGGCATAGCACTCGTTACTACCGGCTGCCGCGTCTGCTACTTGAGCTGAGCCAGGCCAAGGTAGATGGCAGTTACGCCAGACTGCTGGGTCAACTGGCCAGGATAGAGCTACTGGTCCTCGATGACTGGGGACTGGAAGCGGTGAATGCCGAGCAGCGCAACGCCCTGCTGGAGATCATGGATGATCGGTACGGGAAATACTCGACGGTAGTAGTCAGTCAGCTGCCAACTGAAGAGTGGTACGCGAGCTTGGGTGACAACACCCTGGCAGATGCGATCCTGGACCGGCTGATGCACAACGCTCACCGGCTGTCACTGAAGGGAGAATCGATGAGAAAGAGGAGAAGTGAGTTGACCCAATCTGAACAGTCGAGTTAGAAACGGGATGACGTGAGCGCGTTAAGGATCAGGGTGTTCACGTTGGCCGGAATGGCTGTTCAACTTCGCCGGAATACGCATCTGTCTGCATTATTTTTGTTACCTACATACGCCCATTGCTCATCGAGTTCACAGATAAACGTCATCGAGCACCACCTTTTCGGAGGTTACTTGCCTTGGGGTGAGTTTTTTAGGGCCCGTATGACGGTGTTGATGCCAATCTTGAGGACGCGAGCAGTATCACGGACACCTGAACCGTTGAACGCCATATCAACAATCTTGTCTTTGACGCCAGGCTTGCGGGCTTCATAGGTGTAGGTGAGCTGAAACACCTGCGGACAGACGGGGCAACGATAGCGAACATGGCCGGCAGGGTTCTTAACATGGCGATATACGTGGTCAGAGTTGCAACGAGGACAGTGAACGGTGATGGATGCCATGAAGCTATGAGTCTCAAAAGCACCCATCATATCAGCTCAACCGATCGGAGGCATTACCGGATTTAGTTGACCACTACACTTGATGACTGATCTGGGAAACAACGCACAATCAAACTAGATCTAATCAAATAGACCATGATTCTTTACATCAACACTGTCAAGAGTTTTTTTATATTTATTTTTCATCTCGTCAAAATAAAACACCATACTCTCTATCATTTCATTAACAACTATCAGCAAAGTCTCTGAAAACTCAAACTTATATAGTGTAGATAAAATAACAGCAAAAGAGTAATTAAGTGAACCAACTAGAGTTCTATATATGTATTCATAACCATATATAGATAAAACCTTCAGATTATCATAGCTAGCTAACATACATGATATTATTTCCTGCCTAGTATTAAATGTTTTACTCCAAGCCAATATAAATTTATCAACGAAGTCATTAAATAAATCAACCCTAAGTTTTACAGCTAATGAATCAACATCAATCCCCATTGGCTCATAGAGATCTTCTATAATATGATTTATTAATGCATGTTTGTCTAAGCGTTCATTTTCTAATGCCAAATTATTGTGTGGCAGAGGAATCGTTCCATCAATCCTAGCACCATCTGAGCAATTATAAATATTACAACCCTTATAAATTGCGATTAGTCTTTCCATAACTTTTTTTGAATGCCGCATCATATTAGTGGTTTCTACGTTACCACCAAAATTACCAGGCAACAGATGATTGCTTTTTTTTATGATCTGTGTTGATAACTTTTCTTTTGGCAATCCTTTGTCATCAAAATAAAAGCTAAATTTTGAATGGTGATGACTATCACGTTTAAATCCATTATCTATGCCAAATAAATATATATTATTAAATCCAAGTCGACATGCTGTAGCTAACCCAGTATTGCCCACGAGAGGATTAGCAGACTTCAAAATATCTCGCTGAGTTGCTACGGGACAATTCATACCAATAAAAGACAATCCAGGTTCAAATCCTTTGAAGGCCAAACCAACACGATCAAATTGTTCAGCGCAATCTGGGTGGATCACATCAACACTTAAAAATAAGATGTCTTTTAAGTACTCATCATCGTTCAATATTTTATGAGAGTCAGGAACAAGCTTTGTCCTCTCAACTTGCACATGAATATCTGGTTTAATACCAGCACGGTGCAAAGCAGATAATGCACTACCACAACTTAATATTACAACACCATCCTGATATTTTTTCAATGTCTCTAGTGCAAAATCAAGAGAAGGACCATTACCTACGATAAATAATGGAATATCTTTCCATCGATTATCAATAATTTT
Source organism: Aeromonas sp. 55A (assembly GCF_051919665.1). Taxonomy (NCBI): domain Bacteria; kingdom Pseudomonadati; phylum Pseudomonadota; class Gammaproteobacteria; order Aeromonadales; family Aeromonadaceae; genus Aeromonas; species Aeromonas sp. 55A. The sequence goes on from NZ_JBQBEH010000008.1 coordinate 3,911,737, forward strand.
ATCCTTTAGTAAAAAAGGGATATTTTTCCTTATGTTAGCAATTGTATGAGACATCGCTATTATATTGTCATCAAAAAAACCCCAACCACTTGATAAAACAAAAAACTCTTGCTTTGTTCTCTGTATTAAATCAAATATATCGTTGCTTTTATAATGCCAAAATCCAACTGTAGCTGCAGATAAATAAGAACCATATTTCACAGATGCGGCAGCAATATCTAAAATTATTTCATCTTTATTTTGACCTATAAATATATGAACATGTAAGTTTTCCTTGTGAAGGAAATCAAGAAAATCAAACCAATCAAATGTAAATAGTGACGCATAAAAAAGATCAAGATCAGGTTCTATAATAAAAAATACGCTTGGCAAGCATCGTTCATATAAATATGAAATCTGATACCCTAGCCCGACACCATACATTAGCATCAGAGGAATCTCGCTACCAACTGAGCTTAATTTAGGTAATTGGTTATAAGCAGACATCTGTTTTTTCATCATATCATTCATAAAATCCAGATGTATAAATTCCAATGGATTATCTTCTATCGCAAAGCCTAGTGTTTGAATAGAATTACCATTACTTAATGTACGCTCTATCTGTTGCTTACAATCAAAATATGGGTCAACCCCATAAAATGGATTTACACTATTCCCCCACAATAAATTTGGTATCCCATTTTCATTACAAAAAAATTCAAGCTTACTCTTTGGCTCATAATCAAAAAATTGCTCATAAATAGCAGGGATGTATTTTCTGAATGCATCTAGATTACGCTCAAATCTAACAGGAAGCACCTCAACCATTGCAGCCTCTTGTTCTTTCTGGCGATTCAACCTTAATATTTCCGTCTCAAGAAAATCTATACCTTCATTCATATCCATAAGAACGTCCATTTATTTTGAGTGTAGAGTATATAATTGAGCTACTTTGCCAGCTGCCATAATCTCAACCAAACGTCGTTGAATATCACTCATTTCAGACTGTACACGTAAAGACAAACATTCATCTAGGACGAGAACTGACTTAACAGCAACAACTAACTCTGGACTATATTTATCTTTCATACAAAGAGACTCTAATAACAATAGGCGTTCATCAGCAAGACTATTGGCATATTGTAAATTACCGGTAGCAAGTGCCTCGATAATATCCAGCGTCAATTGATGCAACTTATGCACATCATTCATTGCGATGCCTGCTTAGTTAACGCTTTTTTCCGATCTTCTGAAGGTATGGCATCCCAGCCACTCTTAATTGTCAGCATAAGTTGACTAACTTCATCCAAAGGGGCAACATTCATATGTCGACTAGCATCAAGCAAACGAATTTTCATGTAATCATAGAGTGAAAATAAATCCTCTGGCACTTTACCATAAGAAAGATCCAGTGCATCCTGTAAACCATTAAGCAGTGCCATGCATTTAGAAATGGCAGCAGATTTTGCTTCGAAATCTCTACGCTCTATCGCACCTTTCGACTGAGCTAAACGCTCGATCAATCCCTGCATCATTAACTGAATAACCCGGTACGAATCCGCCACAGCCATTTCAGCCTGAAGATTCTGAGTTGTGTATGCTTTGATGTTTTTAAACGACATAATAATCTACCCCAACTCGGCATTACATAAATATCATTATGAGGAACTTTTGGAATTGATAATACTCAAATATGAAGCTGACTTATTCATTTTCGCCAATAGAGCATCTAGACTACCGTAACGAGATCGCAAACTCTCTTCATATTTCAAAACCTGTGCATTAACGTCTGATTGTTTACGGTTAACATCACGTAGCTCAGAATTAAGCGTATCCTCACGTTTTGCTAGCAGTCCTCCGGTCTTAGAATAAGTCTCAAGCTGACTGGTTAGCTTGTCAGCAACCCCATTCTTGCCGCCAAAAACTGCCACTACCTGATCGAAATTCTTGTCGATGGCCTCGTTGAACTTGGTATCGTCAATAGACAATACCCCCTTGTTATCCATCTTTATACCCATCTGGAAAATCGTTGAGTAAGTGGAGGACTTTTGCGAGGGCTCGGTGATAATGCCATTCATCATATTGACCACGGCACGCGTCGTTGCATCACCCGCCAGAGCGCCACCATCATTCTGGCTCTTCCCTGCCACAATAGAGTTGCGCTTGCCAAGCTCATTGCTTTTCTTAACCATTGCGTTGTAACCGTCGACAAAGCTTTTGACCATGTCCTTGATGCCAGCTTTGTCGGTGGTTACGTCAACCTTGTTCGAGCTGTAGGTCTTGACCGGATTACCGCTGGCATCGGTAGAGGTTGTGCTATCCGACTCCCGTAATACAGTCAGTTTTAGCCCGACAATTGTGCCATCAAAGGTATTGGTAGCACTGGTCAGTGTATTGCCGTCAACAGTTATCTTCGCATCCTGAGCATCTTGGCGCTGGGTCAGCTTGGACACGAGATTATCGGTCAACTCGGTAGTACTACCAGTGATCTGTAAATCCTTACCGCTACCACTTACTCCGGAATCAATCATCAGCTTGGATTTACCATCTGAGGTATTCATGATGTTGACGCTGAGACCAAAGTTACTAGAGTCATTGTTTATACGCTTTCGGATGGACTGCAACGAATCCCCCGCCTTGACATCAACATCAAAAGTTTTGTCGCCAGCTTTGAAGGTCAGTTTCCCGTCTTGAGTGATAAGCGGGGTCGTCGATGAGTCGAAGGTACCGTCAAATTTACTAGTCTTCGCCAATTGTTCGACACTGACATCATATTGCCCGTTGGATGCGCCCTCCTTGCTCTCCACCTTGAGTACGGGTTTGTCCTTATCCTGAGTAACGTTGATAGAACGCTTGTTGAATGCATCGTCTTTCGCCATGGCCTTTAGTGTTGTCACGAACGAAGCAATGGCGGACTTCAACTGCCCTACGCCAGAGAGAGTGACCTGAGTGTTGGTCTTCTTGGTGGTGATGGGCCCCATCAGTTGTGCCGTTTTGGCATCAACACTAGCAGCAATGACTTTCTCTAATTCCAGTCCAGAACCCGCACCAGCAGACGTAATAGTGGCCATTCTCACTCTCCTCGTAAAACTTGCGTATTAAATCTCTTTATCAAGCAGTAATCCGACTCTTGAGCCACCACCAGTTACATCACCTTCACGTAGATCCTTGAGGCGCTTGCTGATAGCCAGCAACTCTTCACTTGGGATCTGACGGATCATTGACTTGGTATTGGCGTCCATCACCTTGATAACAACTTGCTCGAGATCCTTTTCGACGCTGAAGTTGACGGTCCATCCCTGCAACTTGCTGAACTCCTGCAAGTTTTGCACCTCTTTTTCAATGCCCTTATCTGAGACATCGGATTTGCGAACCTTCTCTTTGGCTCGCTCCTCTTGTTGCTTTTCCACATCCTGTGTCATCACCCGCTGCTCTTCCGCCATGCCAGATAGCACTTGAGCGGCCGATTGGCCGCTCTTGCTACTTGACTGAAGAGAAGAAGGAGTGACCGATGAGGGAATTCCAATGTCATTGGCCATATCGTCGCTCCTTTTCTATCTCATCGCTACTCGTTAACCCAACAGGGACAGAGCAGATTGCGGTCTTTGGTTGGCTTGCGCCAGGATACTTGAGGCAGCCTGCTGCAGAATGTTCTGTTTGGTCAGGTTGGCGGTTTCTGTCGCAAAATCAGCATCACGGATACGAGAACGTGCGGCACTCAAGTTCTCGGACACGTTGGACTGGTTGCGAATCGTAGAATCAAGCCGGTTTTGCACTGCACCCAACTCTGCACGCTTGCTGTCAACAACTTGAATCATCTTGTCAAGGTTGGCAAAAGCCAGCTGGGCATTAGAACCTGTAGACCCGGATATATCATCTATATTGGCCCAGTTAACTGGCGTTGCAGCCGTAGCTGGTTGCGCCGGCACTCCGGGGATTGCAGCGGTGGTTCCTGAGGAAGCAACAGACGCAACCGATGCTGTCGAAGCTGTTCCGTTCTGCTGCGTTACAGTCCAAGCATCATCGCCACTGGTCGCAGTAGCAGCAGCAATCGTGGCGCTACCTTTGGTTGCACTGGCGATGCCTGACATGCTAAAAGCAGTCGTCATCTTGAAAGAAATTGTCTGCCCTGCATCGGCACCGACCTGAAAAGTGCCTGAATAGCCACCGGACAACAGCTTCTGTCCCCCAAAGGTAGTGTCATTGGAAATACGATTGATCTCGGTAGACAGCTGCTTGTATTCAGCCTGCAAAGAATCCCTATCATCTTTCGTATTGGATCCGTTAGCTGACTGCTGAGCCAAAGTGCGCATGCGTTGCAGCATAGATGTCACTTCATCCATTGCGCCTTCTGCAGTCTGAGCAACAGAGATCCCATCGTTAGCGTTACGATTTCCCTGATCCAGACCATTAACCTGAGAGGTCAAACGGTTAGCGATTTGCAGACCGGCAGCATCATCTTTAGCACTGTTAATACGCAAGCCGGATGCCAGTCGAGTATACGAAGTATCCAAGGACTTGGTGGTATTCATCAAGTTACGCTGAGCGTTCAGTGATGAAGTATTTGTGTTGATATACATGGCCATAAAAAATTCTCCCGAAGAACATGCGACTGCAGGTTGCGCCGTCTAAACGAGACGACGTCCCACCGTTTGAAGAGCAGGTTGAACATTCCTATCTCTTCTGGCGGGTGTCTGTTTGAACGAACAGGTCACCCGCAGTAGTGCAAACGTTGGATTCCGAACACCCCTCGATTGCTTCACTTTATTTAACGGCTGCGCAGAGACAAGCTTTAGGAAAATTGTTGCCTAAAGCGGCAAGTTTTCTCCGGCAAGCGGCAACAGTACATGAATTGAGCAGCCGCATCATGAAAATCTCAGCTGATGATGACCCAGTTTACGGAATGAGGTGAGTTGGCACGGTTCATGCTTTAAAAGGACTGAGTGACGTCAATTTGGCGGCACAATAAAAAGAGGCCGGTAAACCGGCCTAAAGATGAGCATATGCTCAGGAGAATATGACCAAGCGTGACAGAAATGAACAGCTGTACAACACTTGGCATTACTAGTAGAGAATTATATCTCTCCCGATAGAACAGAGTGCAACCCGAACACCCCTTTGTTCCATCTCTTGACCAGGGCGGCCTGAACAACCGCCCTGTTTTCTTTTATTAACCTTGCAGCAACGAAAGGGCTGACTGAGGACGCTGGTTGGCCTGGCCCAAGATGGTGGAGGCTGCTTGTTGCAAAATGTTTTGCTTGGTCAGGTTTGCGGTTTCTGTCGCAAAGTCTGCGTCACGGATCCGTGAGCGAGCGGCGCTGACGTTTTCGGAGACATTTGCCTGATTGCGAATAGTTGAATCGAAACGGTTTTGCACCGCACCCAACTCTGCACGCTTGCTGTCAACAACTTGAATCATCTTGTCAAGGTTGGCAAAAGCCAGCTGGGCATTAGAACCTGTAGACCCGGATATATCATCTATATTGGCCCAGTTAACTGGCGTTGCAGCCGTAGCTGGTTGCGCCGGCACTCCGGGGATTGCAGCGGTGGTTCCTGAGGAAGCAACAGACGCAACCGATGCTGTCGAAGCTGTTCCGTTCTGCTGCGTTACAGTCCAAGCATCATCGCCACTGGTCGCAGTAGCAGCAGCAATCGTGGCGCTACCTTTGGTTGCACTGGCGATGCCTGACATGCTAAAAGCAGTCGTCATCTTGAAAGAGATTGTCTGCCCTGCATCGGCACCGACCTGGAAAGTGCCTGAATAACCACCAGCCAACAACTTCTGTCCCCCAAAGGTAGTGTCATTGGAAATCCGATTAATCTCTGTTGATAGCTGCTTGTACTCGGCTTGCAAGGCATCACGATCGTCCTTGCTATTAGAACCATTCGCAGATTGTTGCGATAATGTACGCATTCTTTGCAACATGGAGGTAATTTCATCCATGGCACCTTCGGCAGTCTGAGCAACAGAGATACCGTCGTTGGCATTACGGTTCCCTTGATCCAAACCATTGATCTGGGAGGTCAAACGGTTGGAAATTTGCAAACCTGCTGCATCGTCCTTGGCGCTGTTGATGCGCAGACCGGATGCCAGACGGGTATAGGATGTATCCAGTGATTTGGTCGTATTCATCAGGTTACGCTGAGCGTTGAGTGATGAAACGTTAGTGTTGATAAACATGGCCATAACTATTCTCCTAAGCTATTAAATTTACTCTTCTATTTGCTCAGGCTTTATTATTTTCTGTGCCCGATGCATCTTATTTAACGGCTCGTTTTTGGATGTCTTTAGCATTTTTTTCAACGCTTCATCGCATTAACGCCGCTTACCCTATATATCGACAGGTCGGGGATAAACTTAAGGAAAAAAACGCCCACTAAAACGTGGCAGAAACTCATCGCGCCCCTCCTCCAACAAGGAGGTAAACAGGCACACTCGAGCCCCTCCCTGTCCATGATGCGAGAAAAAAGCGGTGTCGACTCTCAATTTTGTCGAGCACAGTTGGCGATTGGGCTCTCCAGCCCCTAAAATCGCGGCCCCATCAACAATTTGGCGTGAGTTGTTTTCCATGCAGACACTGGTTGAGCAGATTGTTTACATCAGCGACATGTTTGGTACTGCGGTATTCGCGTTTTCAGGGGTTCTGGTGGCGGGCCGGCTCAGAATGGACGGATTTGGCGTCATGGTGTTGGCGGCAGTCACCGCCATCGGCGGTGGCACCATCCGCGACATGATCCTGGGAGCAACCCCGGTGTTCTGGGTTCGCGATCCTCTCTATATCTGGGTGGTCATTGCAACGGCGCTGATCGGGATGTGGATGGTCAAACTGCCCCGCAGAATGCCCTGGTATGTACTGCCCGTCGCGGATGCCTTCGGGTTGGCCCTCTTTACGGTGATTGGGGCGCAAAAAGCCCTCAACTTCGGTACCCCGGGACTGATCGCCGTGCTGATGGGGACCATGACAGGGGTAGCAGGCGGCATGATCCGTGATGTACTGGCCAGGGAAGTGCCTATGGTGTTGCAAAAAGAGATCTATGCAACAGCCTGCATTTTGGGCGGAATCCTCTACACCCTGGCACTGGAGGCGAACATGGACAGAGTAACCGCCATGCTCATCTGTATGACAGCCGTGTTCGGTTTGCGGGTAGCTGCTATCTACTGGCACCTGTCGCTACCAACCTTCTCGCTGCAACGCAACTGAAAGCACACCCGCAGTGGAATATGGCTCTGTGGGTTGTGCGTTGAACCAAATGGGCTTTTCTGTTGTCATAGAAGCAGTCGTTGTTAGCCGGATATTCTCATGCACAAAATCGGTATGCTTACCACTCTCCTCCTTGCGAACGTGACAGCAGCACATGCCGAAGCACAAGCCGTTTTTGGACGACTGGCATCGGCGCCAGTGCAGCAGTTCAACCAGCAGATACGTCAGGCGAACGAGCTACATCAGAAATGGGTCAATGACTACCGTGAGGTAGCACTTCGTTTTGTCGGTCATAGCGACATCCCCAGTCGCATCCATGCACAGCAACTGGATAATGATCTGGTACTCTCGGTTGCCCTCGATGGCAGCAAGAACGACATGCTCTATATCCTGACTCTCTATCGCAGCGATAACCTTTGGCAAATGAGGGGAGCGGAAATGGGTTGGCGTTGCCTGGGGGAGCACTCCTTCACTCCCGTTCCCTGTCCATAAATCCAAGCTCCGAGCTATAAAACAAAAATCCGGCACATTGGCCGGATTTTTTATGGGAGATTGAGCGTCAAATTACGGACGGTAAACTTTGACGTTGGCAAAGCCTTTCTCTTTCAGGTAAAGCGCCTGCAGCTTGCTCATCACGCCGCGATCGCAGTAGAGCAGGTAGGTCTTCTCTTTGGGCAGATCGCCAAAGGCGGTGGCCAGCTTGAAGAAGGGGATATGCAGTACTTCACGACCTTCCACCACCAGCGGCTTCTCGTCGTGTTCGTCGGCAGAGCGGATATCCAGGATCACCTCGTCAGCGCCCAGCACCTGGATGGTTTCCACCTCTTGCACTTCAGCGGCAGTCTCTTCACCGATACGACGGATATCGAGGTAACGGGCCTCGGCCACCACTTTGTCCAGAATGGAGAAGTCAAAATTGGCCTCTTCCTCTTCAATGCGGGAGAGCTCGGCCTTCACAGTCGGCTTTTTGGAGATGACCCCACAATACTCCGGCATGGTCTCGGCGAACTCCAGGGTGCCGATGCGGCGGGCTTCACTGATGATATCCGGCTTGTCCCAAGTGATAAGCGGGCGCAGGATCACCTTGTCGGTGACCCGGTCGATCACGTTCAGGTTGGTGAGAGTCTGGCTGGATACCTGACCCACACACTCGCCTGTCACCAGCGCCGGGATCTGGAACTCATCGGCCACCTTGGCGGCAGCACGCATCATCATCCGCTTGAGCACCACGCCCATCTGACCGTTGTCGATCTTCTCGAGGATCTCGGCAACCACCGGCTCGAAGTCCACGGCGGTGAAACGTACCCGGTGGGAGGAGCCGAAACGGTTCCACAGGTGGTAGGCCACCTGCTTGACGCCGATTTCGTGGGCAGCACCGCCCAGATTGAAGAAGCAGTAGTGCACGCGGCAGCCGCGCTTGATGAACTGGAACGATGCCACGCCGGAGTCAAAACCGCCGGAGAGCAGGCTCAGCACATCTTCCTGGGTCGCGATGGGCATGCCGCTCAGGCCCTGATGGATGGCGCTGACAATAAAGAGCTCTTCGCCGTCGATCTCGAGGTTGATCTTCACATCCGGGTTCTTGAGGCGCACACCATTGCTTTCGCAGTGCTGGTTCAGTCCACCGCCCACATAGCGCTCAATCTCGAGAGAGGAAAACTCGTGCTTGCCGTGGCGCTTGGCGCGCACGCAGAAGGTTTTGCCCTTGAGCTGGTCGCCCCACACGGCTTTCACCTGCTCGAAGATGTCGTGCAGATCGGTAAACTTGCTGACTTGTACCTCGAGGAAGGCCTGAATGCCGGGAATGCAGGCCAGGGCTTCGATTGCCTGCTCGCGGAACTGGTCATTGCGGGAGCTCACGATCAGCTTGTCCCAATCCATCCGTACGCGGGCATCGTCGTCGAAGCGGCGCAGGACATTGCGGATATTGCCCTGCAGGATCTTGATAAAGCGCTGGCGAACCGACTTGCTCTTGATGGTGATTTCCGGGAACAGCTTGATAATGAACTTCATGGTAATGACTCGGGTGACCTTGATTTAAGGGCGCGAATTATATCAGAACTTTGTGGCCAGCGCCTACTGGATGAGCGTTTGCTCACATTACCCCACGCAGTGTTTGCCGTGCAGCGCCAATCTTGCGTATATTCCCGACCCTGCGCCTCGCCAGATTTTTGACAACAGACTGATCCGATGAAGACCTATATCTACTACCCCGGCATGGAGGTACGTGACGAGCTCTGGCTCAAATTTGCCCTGCTCTATCTGGAGCGGCTCGCCTTCGTCTTCACCGTCAGCGAAAAGAGCGGTCTCACCGCCCTGCTCGATACCCTTCAACAGCAGACCGATCTGCTGGCCGAGCGGCCCGATGCCGCCTTCTTTGCCGCCATTACCCCGCAACTGGAGAACCAGATAAGCGGCCTGGTGGCCCCCGATTTCGTCCGCCACAAGGTGTTTGGCAACAAGGAGCTGATTGGTCGCTGGCGTCAGGAGGCCAACCACGACTGCTTCTGCCCGGATCAGGCGGGGCTGGAGCGGCTGCACGGCTTTTGCCTTACTCACGGCTTTGCGACCCGGGATGAAGGGGGGATCAGAATGGCGCGGCGCTTTGCCAACCTGCTCTCCATGCGTCTCGCCCGTGAGTGGGCACTCGCCAATGACGGGGCGCTTATTACCGATCACGACTATCTCGACCGCCTGCTCCATCTGCTCGAATCCCGCTACCACAATCGCGGTGGTCAGGATTGCTTCCACCTCGAGATCCCGTTGCAAGTGCCCACTCACCTGGCCGACATTCCGTTTGCAGAGCTGATTGCCCTGCGCGGGCGCAGCGGCTTTCGCCAACAGCTGGCCGAATTTCATCTGGCCATCGACAACCTGCTCGCCATGCTGGGTAGCGGCTATGCCGACCCGGCGGCCCTGACCCGCCTTGAGCAGGCTCAGCAAGGGCTCAATCAACTGCTCGGGCCCGAGACCCTCAGCATGCCACTCACCACCCTGGTCAGCACCAGCCTGCCCGCCGTAGCCATGCTCCACCAGTTAAAGGCGAGCCACCCCGAAAGCAACCTCATCTTCCATCCCATCAAGAAGAGCCACTTTCACCAGCGCAAGAGCCAGCACTTCTTCACCCGGCTCGGCCATCTGCGCCAACCGGGCTGAATGGGCGGAATGAAAAAGGGGTTGGCATTTGCCAACCCCTCTCGTTATCTGCGGCCTACCAATCATCACCACGATGATTGGCCCGCTCTTGCGCCTGCCTGCGCGCCTCCATCGCCCTGTCACGGCGGATGTTGGAAGGGGTACAGGCAAACTGTTTCTGATAGCAACGCGCAAAACTCTCGGAAGCTGGTTCGAAAGGTGAATAGAACCCGGTACGTTCAGGAGAAACATGGTGATCACCATGATTGGTTGTGGCACAACCCGAACTCATCAGCACCAGCAAGGGACACAGAACACGCAGCAAAAGAGAACTCCCGATTGGATTTGAATGAACTCGTAATTATTCATAAATTAATTCATCCAATCAAATATTGATGCATTTCAAATAGTTAATTACATTCACCTCAATGGCTGTCGGCAAAACGATCAACGGGTGATGGTGCCGGCATCACTGTCAGGATGCACCACGCGAAACTCGATACGATCGCTGTTGCCCGCTTCATCCACCACCACCAGCTGATAACGACCCGCCACACTCAGCACCTGATCCCCGTCCCAGCGCAGTCGCTGGCCGTTGAGAAACCAGGCCGACTTGCCGACACCGCCCAGCACCTTGGGCTGCAACCGATAGCGCTGGCTGCGGATAAGGTTGCCCTCCCCCAGCGCCACGATGCGAATGGGGGCCTGCAGCTCGGCGCTCTGCCCCTCCCCTGCACAACTGCTGGCGAGCAGCGACTGCCGCCGCTCGCTGGGGGACCGCCAAGGCTCCAACGACAACGGCCAGAGTGCCCGAAAACCGGATTGAGCCGCATCGGGGCAACGGGTCAGCGTCGGCTTGCCTTCGGCAGTGAGTGCAACTTGCCGCAGCGGCGAGGGCCAGTCCATGGGATCCGGCAAGGTGGGAGGATCGCGCCCTTCCAGCAACCAGGCGCTCTGGCGCTGCAAACAGGCTTCAGGCAGGGTCGCGTTCGCCTTGCGCCCCAGCGGCCAGCAAATCTCGGCCTCGCTCACCGTGTTGGGCTGTGCCGGCAGAGGGCTGTTGTCAGCCAGTCGCGAGTAGACCGAAAGCAGCAGCGGCACCGCCGCGCTCTGGCCGTAAAAACCGGGCATAGGGGTACCGTCGGGGCGCCCCAGCCAGACGCCGATGGTCCAGCGACCGGAGACCCCCATCGCCCAGCTGTCGCGATAGCCATAGCTGGTACCGGTCTTCCAGGCCAGCCTGTTGACCCGGCCGGTCGCCTCGCTGGCAAAGGGTTGGTCCGCCCGTCCCTGCGCGCTCAATATCTGCCAGATGATCCAGGCCGCTCCCGGGCTCAGCAAGGGGCGTGACACCGCCTGCTGCCCCGCCAGCCAGACCGGCATTGCCACCTGCCCCTGCCGGGTCAGTGCGCTGTAGAGCGCCACCAGCTGTTCGAGCCGAATACCCGCCGCTCCCAGCGCGATGGCAGGATTGGGTTTGTCGGAGAGCGCCAGCCGCACTCCGGTGTTGTCGAGGCGGCTGACTAGTTTGTCTGGCCCGAGCGCCTCCAGCACCTGCACCGCCGGCACGTTGAGGGATTGCTGCAGCGCCTGGGTCAGGGTTACCGGCCCCTGAAAGGCACCGGAGAAATTGGCGGGGCGATAGTCCGAGCCCAGCCTTGGCGCATCGGAGAGCAGGGAGGCCGAGTGCACCAACCCTTCGTCCATGGCCAGACCGTAGATGAAGGGCTTGAGGGTGGAGCCGGGAGAGCGGATCGCCTGCACCATGTCGAGGTAACCGTGGCGCCGCAAATTGCCATACTCGGCGCTGCCCACATAGGCGCGCACCGCCATGGTTTTGTTGTCTACCAGCAGCAGGGCGGCGGAGGTCTGCTCGGGGAAGCGGCGAATGTAGCTCGCCACCCGCCCCTCCAACCAGCGCTGCAGATCGCCATCAATGGTGGTGTGCACCAGCGCCCCGGCCTGATGGTCGGCGGCGAGACGGGCAAAGAGCGGCGCCTCCATCGGCGTGAAGTGACCGCGGGCCAGCACCGGCTCGATACGCCCCTCCAGCCACACCTGTTCGGGCCAGACGCCTTGCGCTACCAGCCGCTGCATCACCTTGTCACGGGCGGTGCGGGCCCGCTCGGGATGGCGGTCCGGCCGGTTGCGGCTGGGAGCCTGCGGCAGCACCGCCAACAGCGCCGCCTCGGCATAGGTCAGCTTGGCCGCGCTCTTGCCGAGATAGGCAAAACTTGCCGCCTGCACCCCCTCCAGGTTGCCGCCAAACGGCGCCCGGTTGAGGTAGACGGTGAGCAGGGTGCGCTTGTCATAGTGCCACTCCAGCTGCAGCGCACGGGCCATCTGGCGCAACTTGCCGGGCACACTCCTGTGGTAAGGCTCGATGAGGCGGGCAACCTGCATGGTAAGAGTCGAGCCGCCCGACACGGCGCGCCCGTAACGCAGCCACTGCCAGACCCCGCGCACCATGGCCACCGGATTGACCCCGGGATGACGCCAGAAGTAGCGATCCTCGTAGCCCAGCAGAGCCTCGATATAGCGGGGGGAGACCTGCTCCAGGGTCACGGGGTAGCGCCACACGCCGCTGCTATCGGCAAAGGCGCGCAGCGGCCGCCCCTTCATATCGAGCACCACCCGTGCGTAGGCTGGGTCGAGTGGCGGCGGCGGGAAGAGTCGATCCAGCGCCAGCAATGACAGGAGCAGTGCTACAACGCCCAGCACCGAGCAACGCAGCCAGCGTGGCAAACGACCAAGCCAGCGCCAGCCAGCGCGGCCACTGCGACCCAGACTCAGCCAGCCATGCTGCCAGAAAGTGAGCGGGCGAACCCGCACAAGGGAGGGTTTGTTACTCAGAAATACGCACCTCGTGGATATCCTCACCCACAGCCCGCAGCTCGGGCCGGTACATATCCTCCACCTGGGTCGGTGGCACCTGATAGCGACCCGGCGTCACCGCCCGCATCAGGTAGACCAGTTGCTGGTTGCTCCCCTCGCTCAGATCCAGCGCTGCCGTGTAGCGGTCATCGCGAAAATCCTGATGCTTGAGATAGTCGTTCCACTCACTCTGCCACGCTGGTTTCCCCTCGATGGAGAGCTCTTCGAGCTTGATGCTGTTGCCAAGGGCGGGGTTCTCCAGCTCGAAGCCAGCGGGCACCATCTCCACCAGCAGGGCATCGGGCACGGCAGATTCGCTGCTGACATTGAGCCGCACCACCACCAGATCGCCCACCTTCACTTTGGCCGGGTCAAAACGCTGACCGTCGCTGTTGAACCAGCTGCGGGTCACGCTCATACCCTTGCTGATCCGTGCCGGAGCCTGTTCGGGGTAACCGATCAGAGTACGCTGCACATAGAGGGATCCCTTACCCTCATTGGTAACCACACTGGCGGCCAGTGCCTCGGGGGCACCCAGTTGCAACGGGGCCGAACCATTCAAGGCTTCGCTGCCAGAGGATGAAGCGACCTTGGCCTGCCAGTCGACGGCCGGATCGAAGCGGGCCAGTCGCAACAGAGCGAGCCGCTCCTGAGTGCTGAGCCACTGACGGTGAGCCAGGGTATCTGCCACCTTGGCACTGAGGGCCGGCCAGCGCTCCGCAGCCAGCTTGTGCTGGCGCAGCAGTGAGAGTTCCAAAGCCTGATCACGCAGCGACGAGCCGTAATCACCCAGATAGTCGTCCCCGCGCTCGGTCGCCAATGCCCGACTGAGGGCCTTGGCGGCATTCTGCTCATCCCCCATGGCCGAGAGCGCAAGCGAGAGGTGCAAAAGCGGCAAACCGGAGCGAGCGTGATCGGCCTGCGGCTCCCAGATAAGGCGCAAGGTAGCGAGCGGCGCCTTGCCCACCCGGGCCAGCACATAGGCGCTGTAGGCCTGATAGGCAAACCGGCTGTGCTCGGGGGCACTGCTCCAGCGCTCACCATACTGACTGTCGGTAAGATAGCTTTGCAGCCGGTTCAGCGCCTGATTGAGCATTGCCTCCGGCACTGCGTCACCCGCCTCCTTGCGCGCCAGCAGGTAGTCGGCGGCATAGGCGGTGAGCCACTGCTCCTCGTCGGAGCGACCATCCCACAGACCAAAGCCACCGCTTGGCAGTTGCAACCGCTGCAGCCGTTGCAGCAGGGCGCGTTGCACATCCGCCTCACTCGCCGCTTTCTTGCCCTCTGCGGGTTTGCTCCAGGCGGCCCGCTCATCGGCCGTGGTCAGCAAGTAAGGCCAGGCACGGGACAAGGTCTGCTCCAGACAGGCATAGGGGTAATCGGCCAGCGCCTGCCACTGGGCTGCCGGATCCCAGGGGGGAGTGCCGGAGAGGCTGAGCAGCCCCTGCAGGTTGGCACGATCCAGCCCGGCCAGCTCAGCTGGCGCAAAGCTCATCTGCTGACCGGAGGCCAGCATCTGGTAGCGCTGGCGAGTCTCGGCCGGCCAGGGGGAGCGCAGCGGCAAAGTCCAGTCGCGGCTGATGGCAAAATCCTTGCCGCTGGCCGCCAACTGCAGGCTTGCAACGCCGCTTGCCCCGGTCACGGTGAGCGGCAGGGTCAGCCACTGCTCTTCGCCATTTTTAAGGGACAGAGTGCCGGGCAGCTCACCGTTTGCCTTGAGTCCGCCATTGAGGGTCCAGACAAGGGAGAGGGTCTGATCCTCACCACTCATGTTGCGCAGCTGCACCAGCGCCCGGGTCTCATCCCCTCTGGCGCCAAAGCGCGGCCAGCCAATTTCGGCCACCAGCGGCGCCACTACCTTGACGGCGCGCTCGGCCTCCCCGACTTGCTGTTCGTTCCAGGCCAGCGCCATCAGCGCCAGTTCGCCGTTGAAATTGGGCAAATCGAGCGGGATCACCGCTTTGCCCTGCTGGTCAAAACTCACCTCGCCGCTCCAGAGCGCAGCTATCTCGACCCGGCTCTCCAGCGCGCCTCCCTTTTTCAGCGGCGCCCGATCGCCCCCATAGTTGAGGCGGGCCAGCTTGCCATCCTGCGGCGGGATCACCTGGCCGTAGTTGTCGAACAAATCTTGAGCGAAGCGCTTGCGACCAAAGAAGATCTCGAACGGGTCGAGCGGCTGGTAGTCGCTGATATTGAGCACGCCCCGATCCACCGCCGCCAGCACCACGCGCCCCTGACTGTTGGGGGTGGAGGTGGCGGTCACTTCCAGCCGGGTAAGCGGCACCGCTTTATCCGGTGCGCTCAGGGTAAGCGGCAGACGGCGCGCTTCCCGATCCAGGGTGAGCGGCACCAACCCGACCGAGCGCAGGCTCTGCCCCTGCTGCTTGCCAGCCGGTTTGGAGGCGCTGTCTGGCGCGGCGATCTGGGCCGAGATATGCAGGTCATGACGCTGCCACTCGGGGCTGACCGGGATCTCGAACTCGCCGCGGGCATCCTTGGCATCGCCACCGGCCCCCTTGAGTTCAATACGCTGCCACCAGCGCAGACCGTCGCCATCTTCCACCAGCAACAACCCCTTGCCGGGGCGCGGGGCCACCAGCGTCACTTTGGCCTTGTCACCCGCCTGATAGGCGCGCTTGTCTAGGGTGATGGCAATCTTGTCAGGCCGTGCCTGCTCGCCACCACCGCCCCAGGCGTAACTGCCTATTTCCACCCGCAGGCTGGATTGATGGCCCTGACTGTTCTCCACTTCCAATCGATACCAGCCCGCCGCCAGTTGCAGCGTGAGCGGGGTCGGCCCCTTGCCATCCAGCTGCAGGGTCTGCTCCTGTTCCAGATAGGGCTGGCTGTTGAACTCGTACTTCCACCCCTCGCCATCGGCGTAGTGCCAGTAGTAGTCGCGGTACTCGTTGATAAGGCGCACCTTCACCGCCCCCGCCACCGGTTGGCCTTGCTCATCGAGGTTGAGGATCTGGAAGGGGAGCGGCTTGCCCCCTTCCACACGATCGGCCACGAAGTCGGCCTTGAGCGCCGGCCACTGACTGCCCGCGGGCCAGCCATACTGGGTGCGGCTGCGATTGACGGCGCGGCCACCAGGCTCGGAAAGGGAGACCCGATAGGCCACCTCCAGCGGCCCGAGGTTGCGCACTCCATCGAGCTCTTCAACTAACGAAAAAATCCCCTGCCCCTGCGCATCGAGGGTGAGACTGCGCGCCTCGAGATCCTTGGCCTGCTCGGCGAGCAGCACGTCACCCAGAGTGAACTCCTGCCACTGGGTAAAGGGCATGGTGGCGCGGCTGATTTTTACCTCCGCCTTCGCCTTGGTGGCGCTCGCAGGCGCACCGTAGAGATAGTCCCCCTGCAGTGGCATAGTCAGGGCGGCGTCCAGATCCGTTACTTCACCATCCGGCCCCTTGCCGAGTTGCAGTTTGAGCCGCTCCGGCAAAAACTCCTCCACCAAAAAGGGCCACTCGAAACGACTACCAGCGGCGGTCTTGAGGTTGATGGTCCAGCGCCCGAGCGGTGCATCATCCGGCAAACGCAGACCGTAGTGGGCCGCGCCCAAATTGTCCGGTAGCAGCCGTTTCTGCTCGAGCAGCTGGCCGTCCGGCTGTTTCACCTCCAGCTCTACCGCCATGCCCGGCAGCAGCTGGCCATCCTGCCCCTTGAGCAGGATCTCGCTGTCGAGCCGCTCGCCGGGGCGATAAAGGTCGCGCCCGCTAAAGAGATACAACTGCTGGGCCTGCCAGGGCTGGGTGCCGAGATCGAAGGTGGAGAGGTCGAGCGCCGCGCCATCGAGGCGCAGCACCGCCAGATGGTTGCCCTGTTCGGCCAGCAGCAAGCGAGCCCCCTGCACCTGATCGAAGCGGCGATGGCCCTGGAGATCCGTGGTTTGCACCTGCAGCCGGTTGCCCTTCTCGTCAAGCAGGGAGAGCTGCACATCCTTGAGCGGATCAGCCGTAGCCAGCGAGCTGACGAACACCTCCAGCTGATCGCGGTAACGGCGGGCACTGAGCCCCATGTCGCTCACCGCAAAATAGGTGGTTTCCTTGCGCCAGTCATAGTTGCCAAGGGGCGACATCACAGCAAAGTAGACGCCAGCCTCCGCCAGCTGCGGCTCCTTCACATTAATGAGGCGGGTCTCGCGCCGGTTGGCATCGAGCTCCAGCGCATAGCGGCCGCTGAATACCCGCTTGGCCCGCTGGGTGATCTGCTCAAGCTCCCAGTTCCCCATGCCGGCACCGGGGCGATATTCCGCCAGAAAACGGGGCAGATATTCCGCATCGACCCGAAAGAAATCGATATTGACCTCGTCCACGTTGACCGCGCTGATGGGCAGGCGCAGCTCGTCGCGCAGCGGCAATACCATGCCGCTGGCGGTAAACGAAGCCCCCGCCTCCAGCGGCCGGGTTTTGAGGGTCCAGCTCTGAGGGGATGGGCCCAGCCCCGCCTTGAGGCTCACTTCATAGCTCTTGTCGGGCTGCACGTTCGGGAAATAGAGGGTGCGACCATCGTCGGCGAGGATCCACTCCCCCTGCACCTGCTTGCCCCCCTCACTGACCCCGAGCCAGCTCTGCCAATTGGCCTTGGGCAACAGGGGGCCGGAGAAGACCAGCGCCAGCGCCGGGGCATCGCGATATTGGCGGGCATTGGCCTGCACTACAGAAGTTGGCGCCCCGGCCTCCTGCTGCGCAGTGGATTCTGTGGTCGGTACTTGGCTGGTGGGTTTGTCAGGGCCGCAGCCAGACAGCAAACCGACTACCCCGCAAAGCAGCAGGGTTGACCAGCGGCGGCGCAGAGCGCCGGTTTCAGCGATAGAGCGGTGAGAAGCAGAGGGAGAGTCGAAGAGGCGCATAGGTTCCATCCCGAGTTGGAGCGCTGCAAACGCAGCGTGGCTGGAAACAGGATAAGGCATCCTGCTCACCCGACACAAAGCTCATTACCCGAATGGACACAATTCCGCCCCCCAGCAGCACGAGAACCCCCTTGCCCACCGATCCAGTGCGGCAAGGGTTGTCATCTAGTCGTGGCTGGTCTCGTTTTTTGCTCCGCCTTTGAACCAGCGAAACAGGATGGCCATGACGGCCGCCAGAAACAGCACCAGCGAGGTAATCAGCAGGGCCCGGGTCAACAGTTCGCTGTGGTGGAGGAAGAAGGGTGTATTCATCGCCAGTTTGCCCACCAAACTGAGGCAGAGCGCCCACATAAAGGCACTGGCAAAGCTGGCTACGCACATCCGCAGCACGCTCAGGCGGCCAATCCCCATCAGCATGGGGGTCAGCACCCGTACAAACGGGATAAAACGGGAGGAGAACATCGCCAGAAAACCGTACTTTTTCAGCAGCCGGGTCGCCTTGGGCAGGCTGTCGGGAGGCAACATCCGTTCGATATGATCCATAAAGCGGGTGCGCTGCAGTGCCCGTCCCTGCCAGTAGGCGAGCACGGAACCTATGCCAGCAGCCAACGGCAGATAGACAAGAGTCACTTCGGGGCCAAACACCCCCATGCCCACCAACCCACCGGCCAGCAGTACCAGGCTGTCCCCCGGCAGGGGCAGGAAGACGAATGCGGACTCCAGCAGCAGTACCAGCATCAGGCAACTGATCAGCAGGGGTACCGCCTGCATCTGAACCAGGGCGTCAAAATCCTGATGCCAAATGGCCATCAGCATATCCAGCATGTCACTCTCCCTACTACACGGTTCATCATGAACGAGGCAGGGGTTATAGCACCCATCCCCTGAACAAAACGTTAATTTTGTCCGGCACAGGAAATAAAGTGTGTCGAAATATTGCTGCAATTAGGGAATGCAAGGAGGGCGAAAAGCAGAAACAAAAAGCCCCTCATCTTGCACGCACAAGGGAGAGGGGCAAACAGGCACAGAAATAAAACGGTTACTCGGCGGTGGCCATCTGCCAGGTTTTGAAGCCGCCGGAGAGATTCTTCACTTTAAAGCCGTGTTGGCTCAGCAGGCGACAGGCGACATGGCCGCGCAGCCCGACCTGACAGCTGATCAGCAGCTCTTTCTCTTTGGGCAACTCATGGAGGCGACCACGCAACTCGTCGAGGGGGATATGCAGCGCCCCCGGAATCCGCCCCAGCTTGTCGAGCTCCGGGCCATTGCGCACATCCACCACCAGCTGATGGGGGTTACGAGCCTGCACCTCGGCCACGTGGCAGAGCTGGGTGTCCCCCTTCAGGTGGTTGCTTGCCACAAAGCCCGCCATGTTGATCACATCCTTGGCCGATCCAAAGGGCGGCGCATAGGTGAGCTCCAGATCCTGCAGGTCAAACACGGTGAGACCGGCGCGCTGGGCCACCGCCAGCACGTCGATGCGCTTGTCGATGCCATCCTTGCCGATGGCCTGGGCACCGTAAATCTTGCCATCTGGGGCAAACAGCAGCTTGAGGCTGACCGGATGGGCACCCGGGTAGTAACCGGCGTGGCTGCCCGGATGGACATAGACCTTCTCGAACGGCAATCCCAGTTGCACCAGTCGCTTCTCGTTGAGGCCGGTGCTGGCCACCGCCAGATCGAACAGCTTGCAGATGGCGGTCCCTTGCGTCTTCTTGTAGGTTTCGCTTCGGCCCAGCATATTGTCGGCGGCGATGCGCCCCTGCCGGTTGGCCGGGCCCGCCAGCGGGATCAGCACAGATTCGCCGGTGACGAAGTCAATCTCTTCCACCGCATCCCCCACCGCATAGATGAAGGGATCCGAGGTACGCATCCCGGCATCCACCTTGATGCCGCCCCGTGGGCCCAGCTCCAGCCCCGCCTTGGCGGCGAGCAGGGTTTCCGGCTTGACGCCGATGGCGAGGATCAAGAGACCGGTATCAAGATGGGAACCGTCATTGAGGGTCAGGCGCAGGCCACCGCTTTTGGCGGTCGGCACGGCGGAGGTCTTCTCGGCAGGCAGATCCAGACTCTCGATGGCGGTGAGGCCGGTGCGCAGGCGCAGGTCAATCCCCTCTTCCCGGATGCGGGCATGGAGCATGTTGGCCATCTCCTTGTCCACCGGTGCCATCACCTGATCGGCCAGCTCCAGCAGGGTGACATCCAGCTTGCGCTGATGCAGCGCCTCCATCATCTCCAACCCGATAAAGCCGCCGCCCACCACGGTAACGTGGCGCGGCTGATCGTGGTGCAGGGCCGCCATAATGCGATCCATGTCCGGGATGTTGCGCAGGGTATAGACATGGGGGCTGTCGATACCGGGGAAGGGAGGACGGATCGGCGCCGCCCCCGGGCTCAGCAGCAGCACATCGTAATGCTCGCGCTGCTCTTCACCGGTTTGCAGGTTGCGCACCAGCAAGGTCTTGCCCGCCTTGTCGATCTCAATCACATCGTGGAAGACCCGCACATCGACGTTGAAACGGCGCTTGAAACTCTGGGGAGTCTGCAGCAGCAAGGCATCCCGGTCGGGGATATCGCCCCCGATGTGATAGGGCAGACCGCAGTTGGCGAAGCTGACAAACTCGCCCCGCTCGAACATCACGATCTCTGCCTCTTCACTCAAACGACGAGCACGAGCCGCCGCCGATGCGCCCCCCGCGACACCACCGATAATCAGGATCCGTTTCATCTGCAAGACTCCTCATACATGATAATGGGCAATAAATTAGACTTTTCTAATTTAGAATTCAATGAAATTTTGTTTCGCACCATTTTGCAGTATTCTTGCAACCCCGACGGTTGCTTAACAGGATGTTGTTTGTTCATGTCGTCTACCGCACTCAGTCATCTTCCTCCTGCCCTCCAGACGCCGCTCTTTTTCCGTCTGGATCTGCGCAGTCAACGGCTGGTCGCCCTGACCGACGTGATGCAAACCCCGCTCTACTGGCTCGACGAACCGCGCGCCCCCTGGCCTGCCCAGCTGCCCGATGCCCTGCGCCTGCCCATCGAACAACTGTTGGCCAACGGCCATGGCGGCAAGATCACCGTGCGCTTTGCCAGCCAGTTGTGGCATATCGCCCTCGCCCACGAGCAGGATGGCTTCTGGCTCATCTGTCTGCAGAACCTTCGCCAAGAGCCCATCGCCGATCTGGCATTGCAACTGCCGCGCCTCAGCCAGATGGCGAGCCAGCAACAGTATGCGCCCCTGCTCGAGGCCCTTAAAGAGAGTTTGGGGGCCGATCGGCTCATCCTCTGGCACTATCAGGCCAACGGCGATCTCGGCAGCGAGCAACTCACCCCGGTGTTCACCCTGGGGGTCGAGGCGCTCTACCCCATTCGTGGTGACAGCCGCTATATCCGCGCCCTGCGTACCCGCAAAGCGTTGAGTTTCTCGGAGGCCGCCCACCAGCCGATGCTGAGCAATCACCTCTATCTGACCAGTGCCGGTGTGCGCTCACGCCTCGATGGTGCCCTGCTGGAGCAGGACAAGCTGTTCGGGGTGCTGAGTCTGGAGTATCTCGATCCCACCCCGCTTAGCGAGGAGATGTTGCAGCTGGTGCGCAGCAGCGCCCAGCTGCTCGGCCACTGGCAACCGCAACCGGAAGAGCACCGCGCCGAACTGGCCCTCCCGCCCGAACTGCACCAGCAGACCGGCATCGACTACTGCAAGACGCTGGTAAGCTGGGCCATGAGCGCCAGCGGTGCCCGGGTGGGCTGGATCGGCGAGTTCCAGCCCCGCGGTCAGGATCTCTGGATCATCCCCCGCTGCGTCATCAACGAGGAGATCTGCTCCACCCTCAAGCCTATCCAGCTCGACCCCGGCCCCGCTCAGGAGCTGTTCCAGCACGGTCAGGCCATCTATGTGGAAGATCTGCCCGTGCGCTATCCCAAAGCGACCCGGCTGCTTGCTCTCAATGCCAGCGCCTACATCGGCATTCCGCTCCATGGCCAGAGCGGCGCCCCCATTGGCCAGATCACCCTGCTGCTCGATACCCCCCTTGAGGAGCCCGAACAACTGCTGGATCTGTTGAGCAGCCAGCACGAGCGGGCCGCCATCGAGCTCAAGCGCCTCGCCACCGACGATGCCCTGCGGCTGGCCGAGGTAGCCTTTAATACCCACGATGGGCTGATTGTGATGGATCACAACGGTATCATCCTCAAGGTCAACCACTCCTTCAGCCGGATCACCGGATTTGGCGAGGTAGAGGTGATCGGTCACTCCATTCGCAAGCTGCGTCCCACCTACTACGGGGATCATCTCAAGGAAGATGTCAGCCGCACCGTCAACGAGCAGGAGTTCTGGCTTGGGGAAGAGCGCTGCCTGCACAAGGATGGTCACCTCTTTCCGGTGCGCTTGATGGTGAACGGCGTCAAGGATGAGCAGGGGGAGCTCAGCCACTTTATCTGCAGCTTCTACGACATCACCCAGGAAAAAGAGGCGGCCAGACATATCGAGCAGCTCGCCTACTACGACGATCTCTGCGGTCTGCACAACCGGCGCAGCCTCAACCATATTTTGCAGCAGACCCTGAGCGCCACCAACGGCCAGTGGGGTGCCCTGCTGCTGGTGGATCTCGACAACTTCAAGTCGATAAACGACTCCCTTGGTCACGCCTGCGGCGATCTGCTGCTGCAGGCCGTGGTGCAGCGTTTCAGGGAGCTGCCCCAGGACAATCTGGTGCAGGCGCGCATCTCGGGGGATGAGTTTGCCCTGCTCTTTACCCAGCTGGGACAAGGGGAAGTCACCGCCAAAATTCTGGCAGAGCACTTCGCCCGCGAGCTGATGGGGCTGTTTCGCACCCCGTTCGACATCGGCGATCACAAACTGCACTGCAGCGCCTCGGTGGGGATCAGCCTCTTCTCCGGCAACGAGACGGATCATCTGGTCCTGATGCAACAGGCTGACACCGCAACCCACATGGCCAAGCGCGCCGGTCAGGGCCACTACGTCTTCTTTACCGAGGCGATGGCCCAGCATGAGAAGAACCGGCTGACCCTCACCAATGAGCTGCGCGATGCCCTGCGTCACCACGAGCTGCAACTCCACTATCAACCGCAATACCGGGTCGACAATGGCTCGCTGTCGGGTATCGAGGCGCTGCTGCGCTGGCAGCGCAGCGACGGCACCATGGTGCCACCCGGGGAGTTTATCCCCATCGCCGAAGAGACCAGCCTGATCCTCGAGATCGGCTACTGGGTGATGAAGACAGCCTGCGCCCAATACAGCTTCTGGCTCAACCGTGGCCTGCAAATCCCCCATCTGTCGGTCAACGTCAGCGCTCGCCAGTTCCACACCCAGGGCTTCGTGCAACAGGTGGAGTACATCTTGCGCGATACCGGTGTGCCCCCCTCCCGCCTGCTGCTGGAGGTGACCGAATCTGTAGTATTGGAGAATAGGCAGGAGAGTATTGCCAGAATGCGCCAGCTCAAGGAGCTCGGCATCCTCATCTCCATCGATGACTTCGGCACCGGCTACTCGTCGCTGGCTTACCTGCGGGATCTGCCCGCCGACGAGGTGAAACTGGACAGAAGCTTCATTCAGACCCTGGTGCATAGCGAACAGGACAGGGCTATCGTCAAGGCTATCCTCGATCTGGCCCAGGTATTCCGCTTTACCGTCACTGCCGAAGGGGTGGAAGAGGAGGCGCAGCTGGCCATCCTCAAAGCGCTGGGATGCCAGCATTATCAAGGGTTTCTCACCAGTCGGCCGCTCACAGTCAAGGGGCTTGAGCAGCTGCTTGGCAGCCGGGCGCCGGACTAAAGGTGTAGGATCAATAGGGGTTTATGTAATAAAATAACGGCCTGCTCGAATCGTTGGAGTTGTTTATGTCTGTCATTAATCGGATCCCTGCCGTTGAAATCAGCCAGCCAGCCGGAGCTCACGGCACCGTTGGCCGGATCCATTCCGTCGAAACCTGCGGCACTGTCGATGGCCCGGGAATACGCTTTATCGTATTCATGCAAGGCTGCCTGATGCGCTGCAAGTACTGCCACAACCGCGATACCTGGGATACCGAAGGTGGCCGCGAAGTGACCGTACCGGAGTTGATGAGTGACATCACCAGCTATCGCCACTTCATGAATGCCTCCGGCGGTGGCGTGACAGCGTCCGGCGGTGAAGCCATGCTGCAACCGGCTTTCATTACCGAACTCTTTACCGCCTGCAAAGAGAAAGGGATCCACACCTGTCTCGACACCAACGGCTTCGTCCGTCATCTCGACGAACAGGTGGACAAGCTGCTCGACCAGACCGATCTGGTACTGCTCGACATCAAACAGATCAATGACGATAAACACATTCCGCTGACCCACGTCAGCAACAGATACACCCTGGAGTTTGCCCGCTATCTGGCAGCCAAAGGCAAGACCATGTGGATCCGCTACGTGGTGGTGCCGACCTGGAGCGACGACGACGAGAGCGCCGAAGGGCTGGGTCAGTTTATCGCCGAGCTGGGCGAGAGCGTGGAGAAGGTGGAGCTGCTCCCCTACCATGAGCTCGGCAAACACAAGTGGGATGTGCTGGGCGACCCGTACGAGCTGAGCGGGATCAAGCCCCCCAGCAAGGAGACCATGGAACGGGTCAAGGGCATCCTCGGCAAGTACCACAACAACGTCAAATATTGATGGTAAAAGCAGGCTGACTCGTCAGCCTGCTCTGCTATGGGGCGGTCGGGAAGACCGCCCGGACTCAACTGCATAAATGGACGACAAGATGAGTGAAGGACAACTCGCCGCCCTTCTGATCTGGCTGGTACTGCTGGCCTTCAGCCTGCGCCGCTCCCTGTGGCAGACCCTCCATGACAACCCCCTCTATCAGCACCTGCTGCTGGGGAGTGCCATCGCGCTGGTGCCACTCTGGTATATAAGAGCCGGTCTGCATGAAGGGCTGGAGGTCCATTTTCTCGGGCTCACCACCCTCACCCTGCTGCTTGGCTGGCGGCTGGCACTGCTCGCCCCCTGCCTGACCCTGCTGGTGCTCGGTTACTTCGGCGTCACCAATCTGGCCGATTTTGGCTGGCAAGCGCTGGTTGGCATCGCCCTGCCGGTGGCCACCAGCTGGCTGCTGTTTCTGGCCAGCTGGGCCTGGCTGCCGCGCCACCTCTTTGTCTATATCTTCGTTGCCGCCTTTCTCGGTGGCGCCATCACCATCTCGGTCAAGGTGGCCGCCAGTGCGTTGCTGATGGGGCTAAGTGACAGCTACCCCTGGCACACCATCACGGCAGATTACCTCTCCATCTGGCCACTGCTGCTCTTCCCCGAAGCTCTGCTCAACGGCATGGCGATGACGGTGCTGGCCATCTACCGCCCTCACTGGGTCAATACCTTCTTCGACCGCACCTATCTAGGCAAGTAACGCTCTCTTTCCTGATCTGCGCCCATAAAAAAGGAGAGGCCATCGCCTCTCCTTTTGGTATTCAACATGTTGACAAATCCCGGCTTAGTGCAGCTTCAGGGTCGGGCGCAGTACCCGGTTGATGCGACCCACCAGCATGATGAGGCCGGTCTTGACGTAACCGTGCAGGGCGATCTGGTGCATCCGGTAGAGGGAGATGTAGACCAGACGGGCAATGTAGCCCTCCACCATCATGGAGCCGCGCATCAGGTTACCCATCAGGCTGCCCACGGTGGAGAAGCGGCTGAGGGAGACCAGCGAACCGTGGTCATGGTAGAGGTAGGGCTTCATCTCGCCGCCGTTCATCTTGGCCAGAATGTTCTTGAATGCCTGGCTGGCCATCTGGTGGGCAGACTGGGCGCGCGGCGGCACGAACTTGCCATCCGGCTGCGGGCAGGCTGCGCAGTCACCGATAACGAAGATGTTCTCGTCACGGGTAGTCTGCAGGGTCTCTTTCACCACCAGCTGGTTGATGCGGTTGGTCTCAAGACCGGCGATATCCTTCATGAAGTCAGGTGCCTTGATACCGGCCGCCCACACCATCAGGTCAGCTTCAATCAGCTCGCCATCCTTGGTGTGCAGACCGTCGCTGGTCGCTTCGGTGATCATGGTGGCGGTACGCACGTCCACACCCAGCTTGACCAGCTCCTGATGGGCGGCGCCGCTGATGCGCTCCGGCAGAGCCGGCAGAATGCGCGGGCCCGCTTCCACCAGGGTCACCTTCAGGCTGTCGGTGGTGAGGTTCTTGAAGCCGTAGGCATAGAGCTGCTCGACCGCGTTGTAGAGCTCGGCAGAGAGCTCAACGCCGGTGGCGCCGCCGCCGACGATCGCAATCTTCACTTTGTCGCCCGGCTTATATTCGGTGGCGAACTGCAGGAAGCGGTTCATCATGCTGTTGTGGAAACGGTGCGCCTGGGAGGGGCTATCGAGGAAAATACAGTTATCCTTGATGCCCTTGGTGTTGAAGTCGTTGGAGACAGAACCGATGGCCATCACCAGATAGTCGTAGGGCAGCTCGCGCTCGTTGACCACGATGTCGCCATTGTCGTCGTGGATCGGGGCCAGCACGATGCGTTTATCGTCACGCTTGATGTCGGTCAGGGTGCCGAGCTGGAAGTCGAAACCGTGGTTCTTGGCGTGAGACTGGTAGCTCAGGGCATCGATGCCCGCGTCCATGGAGCCGGTGGCCACTTCGTGCAGCAGGGGTTTCCACAGGTGGGTGCGGTTGCGATCGACCAGAGTGATCTTGGCCTTGTTCTTCTTGCCAAGCTTGCGACCCAGACTGGTGGCCAGCTCCAGGCCACCGGCGCCGCCGCCTACAACGACAATATTCATCATGATGATTTTCCTCGGTTCCTCAAAACGAAAGGGAGCCATTGGCTCCCTAAAACGAAATCGGTCGACGTGATGGATCAGGCTTCTTTGAAGGCCTTCATCCGCTGCAGATGATGCGAGATATTTTTGAACTTATGAGTCTCGCGCTCATCCCACACGATGTCGTAATAGTTCTTCAATTCACGTTCAGTGTCCCGATTATCGCGCACTTCATCCTGAACGGAAAGGATACACAGGCAGTTTCCTGAATTTTTCTTACGAAATTCAGTTACACACTTGGTACCGATATCGTCATATTCTTCCGGCCGGTCGATCTTGCCCTGCATGTTCTCTTCCGGATGGAGGTTGGGGTTGAAGATCACCTGGCGAATGCCGCACAGAAAGCCGATCCGCTCGCTCCAGTAGCCACCAAGACCCACGCCGCAGATCAGCGGTTTGGGATCGGTACTCATATCGAGCTGTTTTTTCACTTCCTTGAGCAGATGGCTCATATCATGACGGGGGTGAACCGTGCTGTAGTGCACGAAACGCACATCATCATCAATAAACTGCAACTGCAGCACTTTCTCGTGATTGCCTGGGCTGGTGGCATCAAAGCCATGCAGATAGATGATCATGGATAAGACCTCAGGATCTGTGTCGGTTTTATCGAAACTACCCCAGCGGCGGCCCCGTGCGCCACCAAAACATCCAACTTTCTTGCTTTGGATCACGCCCCCGCCCCCGATTGCGCCCTGCGGCCCGCGAGCGCCGTCACATGCAGAGGGGCGCCATGCGAGCAACCCTCTGGTGCCCGGCTATCAAAGTGAGATCGCCAGACCAATAATGATAAACCCCTTACCAATCTGAGATGCCCTCACCTCCTTCCCCAGCCAGCATCCGGACACTTATCTGGCCGGTATGTGACTCATCCCGCAAAAACAAGGCGTTATCGCCAAACGTTTTCTCTCGTGAGCGGCGTTGTGCATGTTTTGTGCACTGACCCGTGCTGCACCGGATCCCTCTCACTACTGCCGAGGGAGCTGGCACCTCTGTCAATACACGAGATCAATGACCGGGAAAGCTGCGGCTTTCACTATCTTGCCTGTAGCAGTTGCGCGGGCTTCAAGGAGTGATCTGTTGATGAACGAGACCAATCCCCAATCCCCCCGACCGGGTACGCGCAAGCGCCCGGTGGATGAAGTGGAGCGCATGCTCCCCATGGGCCAACTCTTTACCCTGGGCCTGCAACATGTGCTGGTGATGTACGCCGGCGCCGTGGCGGTGCCACTGGTGATTGGCGGCAGTCTGGGGCTGCCCAAGGAGCAGATCTCCTACCTTATCAGTTCGGATCTCTTCTGCTGCGGCATCGTCACCCTGCTGCAATGTGTCGGGATTGGCCGCTTTGCCGGGATCCGGCTGCCGGTCATCATGTCGGTCACCTTTGCCGCCGTGATGCCCATGCTGGCCATCGGAGCCAACCCGGATCTGGGGCTGACGGGCATCTTCGGCGCCACCATCGCCGCCGGTATCATCTCGACCCTGCTGGTGCCGCTGATAGGTCGGCTGATGCCACTCTTCCCCACCGTCGTGACCGGGGTGGTTATCACCTCCATCGGGATCAGCATTATGCAGGTGGGGATCGACTGGATGGCAGGGGGCAAGGGTAATCCGGAATATGGCAGCCTGCGCTATATCGGCACCAGCTTTCTGGTGCTCGTCTTTATCCTGCTGGTGACCCGCTTCACCAAGGGCTTTTTCAGCAATATCTCGGTGCTGCTCGGGATCATCTTCGGTTTCGTGGTGGCCATCGCCATGGGCGAAGTGAGCCTCGATGGCCTCGGCGAGGCAGCCTGGTTTGCCCCCATAGTGCCCTTCGCCTTCGGCTGGCCCACCTTCGATCCCATCTCCATCGCCACCCTGACGGTGATCATGCTCATCACCTTTATCGAGTCGATGGGGATGTTTCTGGCCCTTGGCGACATCGTCGGCCATCCGGCCAGGCGCGGTGATATCGTGCGCGGGCTGCGGGTGGATGGCATCGGCACCATTATTGGTGGGATATTCAACAGCTTCCCCCACACCTCCTTCTCCCAGAATATCGGTCTGGTGAGCGTGACCGGGGTATCGAGTCGCTGGGTCTGCGTGATGTCGGGGGGGATCCTGCTCGCCTTTGGCCTCATCCCCAAGATGTCGGTGCTGGTCGCCTCCATCCCGCCCTTCGTGCTGGGGGGCGCCGGTATCGTGATGTTCGGTATGGTGCTGGCCACCGGCATTCGCATCCTGGCGCGCACCGATTACAACAGCAACCGTCACAACCTCTATATCGTCGCCATCAGTCTCGGAATTGGCATGATCCCGACGGTCTCCGGGAATTTCTTCCAGCAGCTTCCGGCGCAACTACAACCGCTTTTTCATAGCGGTATCCTGCTGGCCACCATCAGTTCGGTGCTGCTCAACCTCTTCTTCAACGGCTATCAGCCGGATCTGAGTCACCAGACCCGTCCTCTGTTCGTTGGTCCCATCAAACCGCAGCAAGAGCAGGCATAACAAACAGGCCCCCGGACAGCGAGACTGTCCGGGGGCCTGTTGTTCATATCACCGCAGACCCAATCAGGCAGGCAACTGCGCGAAGCGCTCTACCGCCTGCGCTACTTGTGCCAGACTCCCCTGCCAGAAGGCGGCCTCACGGATATCCTGCCCCAGATGCTTGGCTACCAGCTCTTCGGCGCTCATCCGGCCGGTATCGCGCAGCAAGGCGCGATACGCCTCAGAGACACCCTCTTCCCCCGCCGCCTTGCGGCTCATCAACTGCTGATAGACCCCGAGGCTGA
Source organism: Aeromonas sp. 55A (assembly GCF_051919665.1). NCBI lineage: Bacteria > Pseudomonadati > Pseudomonadota > Gammaproteobacteria > Aeromonadales > Aeromonadaceae > Aeromonas > Aeromonas sp. 55A. The sequence continues at coordinate 3,941,362 of NZ_JBQBEH010000008.1, forward strand.
ACAGATAACCGAACAGATAGGGATAGTTGTAAAAGCCCAGCCCGGCGATGGAGAAGTGCGCCTTGGCCGCCCAGAACATGGGGTGATAGCGGGTCAGGCTCCCCTCATACCAACGCCCCCACGCCTCGTCAGTCAACGCCTTGAGTCGCTCTGCCGACACATAACCCTGCGCCCGCTCGGCCACCAGCGCCCGCTCGAAATCGAAGCGGGCCGGAATATTGACCAGGAAGGTGGCTGCGCCATCGGCCTCCGCCCAGGCGATGGCCAACTGCTCTTCGGGACTTTCTGCCTGCTCGAACAGGGCGCTGCGCACCAGGGTTTCGGCTAAGATGGAGGCCGTTTCGGCCAGCGTCATGGGATAGCTGCGCTGACTCATCGGCAGATCGCGGATCACCCAGTTGTGCCAGGCGTGACCCAGCTCATGGGCCAGAGTGATGACGTTGTCCATGGTGCCGGCATAGGTGACGAAGACCCGCGGCTCGACCGGTTCGGCAAACTTGGTGCAGTAGGCGCCGGTGCGGCGATTTGGCGTGGGCGCCGCATCAATCCACCCCCTCTCGGCCATCATGCGGGCAAATGCCCCCATCTCGGGATCGAAACGGCTAAAGGCATCGGCAATCAACTCGATCGCCTCATCAAAAGGAATGTCGCGGCTGCTGGAAGCAGGCGGCGGCGCAAAGAGATCCTCCGGCCCCAGATCGTCGAGACCAAGGCGCTCGGCCATCAGCTCCAGCGCCCGCTGGCCCAACCCACGGGCTCGCCAGGTTTCGCTCATCAGGGCATCGAGGGTGGCACGCTCGATATGGCTCTGGTGGCAGGAGAGATCCAGCTCATCGAGCAAACGGGTGTTGCCACGCTGACGGGCCAGCTCCAGCCGCCAGCCGTTGATGGCATTGAGGATGGCGGCGACCGTCTCCTGCTCATCTTCCCAGCCAGCACTGATGGCATCAAACGCCTCAAGGCGCAATGCCCGCACCGGGCTGGAGAGCAGATTGCTCGCCTCGGCCAGCCCCATCTCGCGGCCATCAATGGTTAACCGGATCTTGCCCACCAGATCGTTGTAGAGGTTGCCCCAGGCGTGCAGGCCATCGGTGCCCAGACCGATCACCAGTTGCTCCGCCTCCACCGGCAGGCGCTGATCCTGCAAACGACGCTCGTGGCGCAGGCGGTACGCCTCCTCACCGAGCAGCGGATCCACCATCAGCGCGGCGAATTCCTCTTCCGGCAACGCCAGCATCAGATCTTCCACCGGCGCGAGCGTCTTGAACAGATCGGCATTAAGGGCGCGGGCACGGGACGCCAGCTGTTTGGCCTGCGGATCCCGCGCATCCTGACTGCCACGGCAGGCGGCCAGAATGGCGACGTTCCAGCCGATATGGCGAATATCACGGGCGCGCAGCCGCACTTCCCGCAAGAAATCCTGCAGCGCTGCGTCATCGCCGCGCCCCCCGTCCAGACCCGCCATATAGCTGGCCAGCTCTTCCAGCGCGTGGCGGGCGGCGCGCATGTCCGCTTCCAGCTCTGGGCTGTCGAGGCCCGGGTAGATATGGTCATTATTCCACTGTTGTTGATACATAACTTCTCGCAAAGGCCTTTCTCGGGAGGCGCAGCAGACCTGCGGGCAGCAAGTCCGACACCGGGCAGCCCGAAGGCCAAAAAATGAAGAGAGGAAAAAGAGAAAATGGCCCGCAAGCTCGCTTATCCCTTGGCCGGAGCAAGACGGCTCACCAGCGTCATCACGGCAACCAGCAGCAGGCCCGCCACCACACCGGCCACGGCGTTGAGCAGCGTCGGCGTCACCGCCGCCAGTACGGCCCTACTGTGGGCAGGGTGGCGACAACAGCGGCTGCCCCTTTAATCAGGTGATGAGCAAAAGGCCAGCCATGCACCAGAATGCCACCACCCACCATAAACATGGCAATGGTGCCGACCAGTGCCAGCAGGTGCATCAGACGAGGCGCCGTCACCAACAGTCCCTGCCCCACAGCGCGGCGCAAGGCGCTGCCATCGGGCTTTTGCAGCAGATGCAGACCGATGTCATCGAGCTTGACGATCAGCCCCACCAACCCGTAGACCCCAATGGTCATCAGCAGGGCGATGCCCGCCACTACCGAGAGCTGCAGCGCGAGGCTTGCTCCCTGTACCGTGCCAAGGGCGATGACGATGATCTCGGCAGAGAGAATAAAATCGGTGCGGATCGCTCCCTTCACCTTCTGCTGCTCAAACGCCACCAGATCATCGGGAATGGGGGCTGTGTGTGCCTCACCCTCACTCACTTCATGGGGCAGGAACTTGTGGGCCAGCTTCTCGGCCCCCTCAAAGCAGAGGTAGGCACCTCCCAGCATCAAGAGCGGCGTGATAAGCCAGGGCACCAGGGCACTGATGGCGATGGCGGCGGGCACCAGAATCAGCTTGTTGCGAAATGACCCCTTGGCCACCGCCCACACCACCGGCAGCTCCCGCTCGGCACGCACTCCGGAAACCTGCTCCGCGTTGAGGGCGAGATCGTCGCCCAACACCCCGGCGGTCTTCTTCGCCGCCATCTTGGTCATCAGCGCCACGTCATCAAGCACGCTGGCGATATCATCGAGCAGGGCCAACAAACTGGCTCCAGCCATATCAAAGATCCCTTATATCAGTGAGAAACGTCTTCCCGAAAAATGTCTCGCGCTTGTTCACCACGAACTTGGTCATCAGCGCCACATCATCAAGCACGCTGGCGATATCATCGAGCAGGGCCAACAAACTGGTTCCGGCCATATCAAAGATTCCTTATATCAGTGAGAACAGCCCCCGGGAGAGAGGTTTACGTCCCGATAACCACCTGGGTCAACAGGACCACCTCATGGCGATCGCAGGCCATCATCGGCCGAGCCAAGAATTCGGCGCTCGCCATCAGGGGGTTACGTCTTTCGGGCAAAAGATGGCACAGTGTAACGAGAAGCCGCCGTTTCGGCAGCACCCCTGAGCCATTTGTTCCTGGTTCCCTCTGAATCACCTCAAGGAGTTCCCATGCAACCCTGGCAACCTCTGCTCGATCTCTGGTTTGGCGACGAGGCCGATGACGTCCTGCGGGCCACACGGCAAGCCCCGCTCTGGTGGGGAAAAAGCAGCGAAACGGATGCCCTGCTGGCCAGCCGCTTTGGCGAGCTGGCAGAGGCCGCAGCCAAGGGCAGTCTCGCCCACTGGGCCGATCTCCCCAGCGGTAGGCTGGCGCTGATCCTGCTGCTCGACCAGCTGCCCCGCAATATCCATCGCGGCACGCCTGCGGCCTTTGCCCAGGATCCGCTGGCCAGGGATCTCTGCCTGAAAGGGCTATCCATCGGGGCGGATAAATCCCTCTCACCACTGGAGCGGGTCTTCTTCTATCTGCCGCTGGAACATGCTGAATCCCGCGAACAGCAGGCCAGAAGTGTGGCCCTGTTCGAGGCACTGGCTGCCGAGCAGGCTGGCACACCGGCGCAGGCGACCTTTGCCGGATTTGCCGACTTTGCCCGTCGTCATCAGGTGATCATCGAACGCTTTGGCCGCTTCCCCCACCGCAACGACATACTCGGTCGCACCAGCACACCGGAAGAGGCGGCATTTTTGCAGCAACCGGGCTCAGGCTTCTAAGCAGGCCATATAAAAAATTCCCGCCAGCTAGTTGGCGGGGATAGCGTATGGATAACAACCGTCGGCATTACTGAATGCGATAGCGGGATATCTGCTGGTGGATGCTCTCGGTGGTGACATTGAGCTCCTCGGCGGCGGCTGAGGTCTCTTCCGCTGTGCTGCTGGTCTGCTGCACGACCTGAGCAATCTGCTCCACCTGATGAGCGATCGACTCGGCGGCAGAGCTCTGCTCGCGGATGGCATTGGTGATCTCGCCCACCTGCTCCATCACCCGGTGCGACGCACTGCGGATCTCGGCAATAATGGCGCCACTTTCTGTCGCCATGGTGACCCCCTGGCTTACCTTCTCCTCCACCAGATGCATGCGGGAGACCGTATTGTTCGACTCCTGCTGGATCGCCTCTACGGTGGCGGAGATCTCCTGGGTGGATTGCGCCGTCCGCTCTGCCAGTTTGCGCACCTCATCCGCCACCACCGCAAAGCCACGGCCGGACTCCCCGGCCCTCGCCGCTTCAATGGCCGCGTTCAAGGCCAGCAAGTTGGTCTGCCCCGCCACATCACGGATCACGTTGACCACACCGCCAATGCGCGAAATGCCCTCACCCAGCGCAATGACCTCGGCCGAGGCCTGCCGAATGGAGTCGGCTATCTCGTTGATGGCATGAACGGTGCGCTCTATGGTCCGGCCTCCCTCGATCGCCAGTTGCCCCGACTCGTTGGTGATGCGGCTCGTCTCCTGAGTGCGCTGGGAGATATCTGTGATGCTGACCGTCATCTCTTCCACACCGGCGGCGATCAGACTGGTGGCATCATTGGCCTGATTAGCCGAGCTGGCCAGGTGCTGCGCTGCCTGAGAGAGGGATTCGGCAGTGCTCTTGATCTGCAAGCTGCCTACGGAAAATTCGGTAAATGTCTGTTGCAGCGTATCGAGCAGCCGGTTGACCGCATTGAGGGTCAGGCCAATCTCATCCTGCTGTTTAACATCTGCTCTCAGGGTAAAGTTGAGGTCACGCTGGATCCGGGTCAGGGTATCCATGGCGGTGCGAAGGGGATTGGCCACCTGATTGAACAACCAGACAAACAGCCCCATCGTCAGTACGGTGGCACCACCGGCGATAAACAACAGGGTTTGCAGGCTGTTGTCATAATTCTCCTGGCCCTGCTTCTTGAGCGCCAGTCCCAAATCCATATTGAAGTTGACGTGAAGCTCGATTGCCTTGGCAAACTGCTGGAACACTCTGGTGGCCTCTCCTGCCAACATGTCTCGCGCTTCATCGTTTTTGTTTTGTCTGGAGAGCTGCAGAACCTTGTCTATCTCCTGATAATATTGCGCTATAATGCGCTGATCATCGTCGGTCAGGCGGCGATCTTCGTCATTGGAGAGCATCTCGGCCTTATATTTGTCCAACAACGAATTAATCTGTTTGCGTTTATCGGCAATGTCCGTCTCTATCTGCTGCATCTTGTCATTGTCGGTGTTGAGGATATGGCTCTGCACCCGTGAGTGCAGCTCATAGAAGACCGCCTGCACTTCCTTAATCAGCGAAATACTGGGCACCGTATTGTCCGTCACATAGCTCAAATCACGGTTGCCTGCCCCAAGGCGATTGATACTGAACCAACTGAGAAAAATGAGCGTCAGCATCACCAACAGCGCTATCAGTTGCAGTCGACGAGCAATATTCATAACCGTACACTCCAGATGGAAACTATCTAGCAGTGTAGACGAGCCATAAACAACAACGGCCCGCATTGGCGGGCCGTTGTTGTTTATTTTTCATGGCGTTGTGATCAGGCTTTGGCTGGCTCACTCTCGCCCAGCGCGACGGTTTCACCCAGACTGTCTTCGGTCTTGGCCACCACGCTGGCGGCGATGGCGTTGCCCAGCACGTTGGTGGCTGAGCGGCCCATGTCGAGGAAGTGGTCGATCCCCAGCAGCAGCAGGATGCCCGCTTCCGGAATATGGAACTGGTTCAGGGTGGCGGCAATCACCACCAGAGAGGCGCGCGGTACCCCGGCCATCCCCTTGGAGGTGACCATCAGCAGCAGCAGCATGGTGATCTGCTGGGCCATGGAGAGCTCGATGCCATACGCCTGGGCAATGAACATCACCGCGAAGGTGCAGTACATCATGGAGCCGTCGAGGTTGAAGGAGTAACCCATCGGCAGCACGAAGCTGGCGATGCGCTTGTCACAGCCGAACTTCTCCAGACGATCTAGGGTCTTCGGATAGGCCGCTTCGGAGCTGGCGGTCGAGAAGGCGAGCAGGATGGGTTCGCGGATCATCGCCAGCAGTTTGATGACGCGACCACGCAGGAAGACGCTGCCCATGGCGATCAGCAGCAGCCAGAGGCAGGCCAGCGCGATATAGAACTGGGCCATAAAGCTGCCGTAGGTAACCAGAATACCCAGCCCCTCTTTGGCTACCATGGCGGCGATGGCACCAAACACCGCGAATGGCGCAAAGTTCATCACGTAGCCGGTCACTTTCAGCATGATCTCGGCAGCGCTGGCCATCAGCACCACTACCGGCTTGGCCAGATCGCCGAGCGCAGCGGCGGCCAGACCGAAGAAGAGGGAGAAGACCACGATCTGCAGGATCTCGTTGGTGGCCATTGCCTCTACCACGCTTTTGGGGATGGCGTGGGTCACGAAATCTTTCAGGGTAATGGCACCGGCAGCAATGCCCGAGCTGGCGGTGTCATTGGGCAGGGAGAGCGAAAGCCCCACACCCGGCTGCATCAGGGTAACCATCACCAGACCCAGGCTCAGGGACATCAGAGAAGCCAGCATAAACCAGCCGAGGGTCTTGGCACCGATACGCCCCACGGTGCGGGTGTCGCCCATCTTGGCGATACCGACCACCAGGGTGGTGAAGACCAGGGGAGCGATGATCATCTTGATCAGTCGCAGGAAGATATCGGTCAGGATCGTGATGTTATTGGCAAAATCCGCAGCCTGATCTGCGGCAAACATGCGATAGCCCTGGCCGGTGAGGATGCCAAACATCATGGAGATGAGGATGGCGACCGTCAGTTTATTCATTTTCATGGGGGAGTCCCGGTTTTGATTGGTGCAAGCCGTAAACGGTGGCATGGGAGCCACAACAGTCCGTTTTTGTGATCCGAGCCGTTGATTCCTGGCGGCTGGTATGCTGGGAGAATGCCTAAAAGCAGGGGGTAAATCTAGAGGGTTTTTCCAGAATTTTATGCTGCTATTAGGTGTATGTGATATAGATCTTGCAAAAAGCCAATATTAATCTCTGTTTATTTTTATTTCAGCGAGATATTTCGCGGAAAGACTTCGCTCATCAACCGCTTGTTGCAACAGCGTAAACGTGAGTAGCGCCGAGATGGTGTGCTGCACCTGCATCTGGGACATAAAGAGATCCGGTTCATCCTCGTCAAAGCCGAAGATCGGCCGTGATGGGGTCACCCTGACGGCATCGCGGTTAATGGTCAGCTCATCGACTTTGAGCCAGGAGTACCCCTCTGCCAGTGCCAGCTCCCCTGCCCGCTTGAGCACATATTTGCGGGCGGTCTCCCTGTCCACCAGATCGTTGCCGACAAACTCCAGCTGCCACTTGTCCGGGCCAAGCCGGGTCTGGGAAAAACCGGTCTGGCCGTTCCAGAATGACTTTTCACTCTCGTAAGGGGTGGCGCAGCCCACCAGCAGCAGGGTGAGCATCAGCAGACAACAGGGTTTAGATAGGGATGCAGACACGAGAGGCCTCGACAGGCAAATGAGCAACAGAGTTGTTACTACAACATAAAGCGCGGTGGCTGCACAATCTGCTCACGCCAACAGCGACCAGCGTGCACCACCACTGACTTCACGCCTCTAGGGCAAATAGCAGGCAAAAGAAAAGGCTATGTCCCAATTACGTGTTGCATGGGGCGCCCCAGGGCCTCATACAAACACACTTTGATATTTACGCCTTTTCCGTAACGCTCCAACATCCTGCGCCAACCCAGGTAGTTCTTCAGGTAGTGCGTCGCCACTCCATTAAATCGCTCCATCCACTCTTTCAACCGATGGTGATATCCGTTCACATGCTGGATGTGATACGCACCGACTACCCGTTCGCCTTGACGATTGCGCACCACCTGATGGGTTATAAGGCATACACCCCCCCCCATCGCTACACAGCACCGCATCCGGTGACACCAACGGCTTCAACACCGCGATGACCGTCTCGGCATCTATTTTCTCCAACTGGAAATCCGCATGGTGGCCTGCACGCTCTTGTACCACCATCACCGGGATGTAATCTGGCCCGGTTCCACGAGTTCGACCTTTACCACCGCGATGACGTGGTGGACGCGGCAGTCCCCGCTGCCCCTTGAACGATTCAAGGAAGAAGGTCTCATCAACCTCAACGATGCCCTCTTCCCGGGTGGCCTGATGGGTTGCCATCGCGCGCAAGAAGCGGTGACGCCAGAGGAACGCGGTGTTCTTGCTGACCCCACAGCGCCGCGCAGCCTGGCGGACAGTCAGTCCTTCGATGAGGGCTTGCGCGTAGTCTTCCCAGCACTGTGCTTTACGCAATCTGGCCAAGGGCGTCTTGGTCAGAACGGTGCTGGTGCGCAGACACAGTTTGCAACGGTAGCGGCGCAGTCCCCGACTCCATCCCCAAGGCGCCAGCTGGGTAACATCGGCCTGACAATGGGGGCAGCCACTGCATGCCGGTAACTGAGTATTGAGCGAGGTAATGGTGTGGGGTGCAGTGAGCTCCTGCTGAGCAACACGGCGCTGGCGCAGGGTTAACTGGGGAAAAAGGGACAACAGGTGTTGAAAGGCTGGGGTATCCATGATGGTAGACCTCAAGGTGATGGCCTACTTCAAGATTAGCCTTTCAACACGTAATTGGGACAGAGCCAAAGAAAAGGCCTTGTCGTTTGACAAGGCCTTTACCGGGGAATTTGGTCGGTGTGAGAGGATTCGAACCTCCGACCCTCTACACCCCATGCAGATGCGCTACCTGGCTGCGCTACACACCGACGGAGTCAGCTCGGCTGACGGGGGCAGAGTTTATGGAGATGACCCCGCCCTGTCAACAGGGAAACGCCGCCAATTCCTAAGCAACGGTGCGTTCGCCTGCTTTGCGAACAATCAGCGGTTAAAGGTCAGCCGCTTGCCCAGGAGCTGGTCAGTAACCTGCCCGTTTTGCCAGGCGATCTGGCCATTCACCAGCGTCATCTCCACCGTGCTGTGGAAGCGGTAGCCGTTGAAGGGCGACCAACCACAGTGGTAGAGGATGTTGTCATCGTTGACCACATAGGGCTTGCCCAGATCCAGCAACACCAGATCGGCGAAATACCCCTCGCGGATATAACCGCGATCCTGCACCTGGAAGCGCTCGGCTACCGCGTGGGAGGTCTTCTTGACGATAGTCTCCAGGGTAAACACGCCGTTGTGGTAGAGCTCCAGCAGCGCCTGCAAAGAGTGCTGCACCAGCGGTACGCCGGACGGTGCCTTGAAGTAGCTGTTCTGCTTCTCTTCCCAGGTGTGGGGCGCGTGGTCGGTGGCGATGATGTCGAGCACGTCGTTGCGTACCGCATCCAGCAGTGCCTGCTGGTCGGCGGCACTCTTCACCGCAGGGTTGCACTTGATCAGGCTGCCCTGGGTCTCGTAATCGGCTTCATTGAAGAAGAGGTGGTGAACGCACACCTCGGCGGTGATGTTCTTGTCCTTCAGCTCGCTCAGGTCGTGGCTGGCGGTAAACAGCGACAGCTCCTTGGCCGAGGTCAGATGCAGCACATGCAGCTTGGCACCGTACTGCTTGGCCAACGCCACCGCCATGCTGGAGGATTTGTAGCACGCCTCGTCACTGCGAATGCGGCCGTGCTCGCCCATCGGCACATTCTCGCCCCACTTGGCTCGCGCCGCCTCTTCGGCCTTGGCGATGGTCGGGGTGTCTTCGCAGTGGGTGACGATCATCACCGGACTTTCGCGGAAGATGGCCGCCAGGGTCTCCTGATTGTCCACCAGCATGTTGCCGGTCGAAGAGCCCATAAACACCTTGACCCCGCAGGACTGCTTGGGGTCGAGACGCTTGATCTCTTCGAGGTTGTCGTTGGTGGCGCCGAGATAGAAGCTGTAGTTGGCGACGGAGGAGTTGGCGGCGATCTGGTATTTGGCTTCGAGGGCGTCGAGGGTGGTGGTCTGGGGATTGACGTTGGGCATTTCCATGAAACTGGTGGTGCCACCGGCGACGGCGGCACGGGATTCGCTGGCAATAGTCCCCTTGTGGGTCAATCCCGGCTCCCGGAAGTGGACCTGATCATCGATCATTCCGGGGATGAGATGACGACCTGCGGCATCGATAACCAGCGCATCGGGCGCCTCGATATCCGGGGCAATGCGGGCAATCCGTTCCCCCTCGATCAACACATCGGAGGCATAGATGCGGCCTTCGTTGACCAGGGTGGCATTTTTGATAAGCAGTTTGTTCATGGGGGGTTCCAGTTCCTTTGCCGATAATCGCGGGTCATAATAGCGCAAAACTGCCCTTTCTCTGTAGCAAGGCCTGACTGATGAAGTTATTTGTAAGAGATTTGACCGTGATCGACTCCAGCTACCTGTGCGAACGCCGCGGCATGGTGGGCGAGAGCTGGCTGGTAGATATCGAAATGAGCGGTGAGCTGAACGAAATGAGCATGCTGCTGGACTTTGGCCGGGTAAAGAAGCTGATCAAGTCGATCATCGATGAAGAGGTGGACCACAAGCTGCTGGTGCCGACAGAGTGCCCGCTGATCCACGTCGAGACACTGGATGGCGACGAAAGCACAGTGGATCTGCTGCGCCAGGGGCGCTCCATCCATCTGCGCTGCCCATCCCAGGGCTTCGCCTTTATCCCGGCACCGCAAGTTGATAAAGAGTCGGTGACCCGCTACCTGCTGGCGGTACTGGCCAAACGGCTGCCGGGCAATATCAAGGATCTCTCCCTGACCCTGCGTCAGGAGGCGATCACCGGTGCCTTCTACCACTACAGCCACGGCCTGAAAAAGCACGATGGCAACTGCCAGCGCATCGCCCACGGCCACCGCTCCCCCATCGAGATCCACGTCGATGGTGAGCGCGACCAGGAGCTTGAGTTCAACTGGGCCGAACGCTGGGGCGATATCTACCTCGGCACCGAAGAGGACAAGGTGGCACTGACCGAGCTCACCTTGAGCCCCCGCGCCAATGCCCAGCTTGGCGAGCATCACACCGGCTTCAAATATATGGCGCCCCAGGGGCTGTTCCAGCTGGCCATCCCCACCGCCGAGGTAGAGATGATCGACACCGACACCACGGTCGAGCTGCTGGCCTGCTACATCGCCCGCGAAGTGAAGAAGATGGTGGGCGACAAGTTCGTCAAGATTGTCGCTTATGAAGGGGTCGGCAAGGGCGCCATCGCCTACGCGTAATTCCTGCGTTGACTACCGCAATAACAAGGCCCCGCATCTGCGGGGCCTTGTTGTTTCAACTCTCGACCATCAGGCGCTGAGGCGGAAGCGCTTGACCAGGCTCTCCTGCTGCTCGGCAAGGGAGTCCAGCTGCTGGCTGGTCTCGGCTACCCGCTCAATCCCCTGATAGTTGAGATCCGAGATATCGGAGATGCGGTTGAGGTTGGTGGCAATGTCGGCGCTGGTGGCCTGCTGCTGCTCAGCGGCAGAGGCGATCTGGCTCGACATGTCGCTGATCAGCACCACAATCCCCTGCACCTCCTCCATGGCGTTGTTGGCGTGGGAGCTCTGTTCGACGCAACTGTCCATCTCGCGGGAGCACTCCTGCATCACGGTTACCGCCTTGGCGACCCCCTGCTGCAGGTTCTCGATCATGGTCTGGATCTCGCTTGTGGACTGGGCGGTGCGGCCCGCCAGACTGCGCACCTCATCCGCCACCACCGCAAATCCGCGCCCCTGCTCGCCGGCCCGCGCCGCCTCAATGGCCGCGTTGAGAGCCAACAGGTTGGTCTGCTCGGCAATGCCGCGAATGACATCGAGGATGTTGCCTATCTGGCTGCTCATGGCGCTCACATCACCAATCACCTTGCCGGTCTGTTGCAGCTTGCCCGCCAGCTGATGGGTGGTGGTGATATTGCCCGCCATCACCTTGCGTCCCATCTCGGAGGCCTTCTCCACATCCATCACTCGCTCCAGAGTCTGGTTGGCGGCCTGCGCCACTTCCCGCACCGATGCCTCCATCTGGGTCATGGCGGCGGCGACCGAGGCGGTCTCCTGCCGCTGTTTCTCCAGATCCGCCCGCACCGATTCGGTGGTGCGACGGTTGCCGTGGGCGGCATCGTTAAGCTGGGCAGACGCTTGTGAAAGCTGTGCCAGCACCTCCCCCATCTGGGCAATCAGCAGGTTGATCTGGCTGCCCAGCTGACCAAATTCATTCTTGCTCTGAAAACCGATGCGCTGGGTCATGTCGCCCTGGGTTACTTCGGTCAGCACCCGCAGCAACTCCCTGAGCGGACGGCGAATGGCCTTGCCCAGGGTATAAGCCACCAGCATGGCAATCAGGATGGCGACCGCTATGCTGGCTCCCTGAGTCAGGGTGCTCTGGCTCTGTGCGGCTTTGGCATGCTGAATGCTCTGGTTCATCAGTTGCTGGCTCTGATCGGTGATCCGCTCAAGCCGATCCTGAATTGCCACGATGAGCGCACTCGCCTGCTTGCTCTTCTCCCGCATCTGCTCCTGCTGTTGCATCAGCGCCAGATACTGGGCCAGGACACCTTCATTACCGGTCGTATCGCGCACGAAACCGTGGACGTAGTGACCCATGTTGTTGTCGAAATCCTTGAGCTCACCCTGCAGATCCTTGATGGTGCTGTTGAACCCCTCGATCTGCATCCTGTTGCGCTTGAGCGCAGCTTCAATGGGGGCCGGAATGCTCTGGTTGAGGGCATCCATGGTGGAGAGTTCGATAGCGGAAAGCTTGGTGGTCAGGGTCTCGGAGAGCATCTTGATGAAGCTGTCGTCGATGGTGATCATCATGTCCCCCAGACTCTTCTTGAACTGGGGCAAGCTGACCTGAAACTGCCCCTTGGCCAGATTGACCTTGTGCAATCGGGTGAGCAGCGCCTCGTGTTCGCCCGGCAGGGTATCGGTCAGTTGCAGGTAGCTGTCGACCTGCTGGCTCAGAGTGCCCATCTCCCCTTGCAGTTCGGGGTGGTGGGCGACCTGCTGGCGCAAGGCATCGAGGCTCTTGCCCACCGCGGCCTTGGCCTGTTTCAGTTCGGCCACTTCGGCAGGCAGCAGTTTGGGGTCCTGCTCGGTGAGCACATCCCCCAGCCACTTGTTGGCACTAAGCAGGGTGATCTGGGTCTGGCTGCTGGCAATCACCAGCGGCATAGACTGCCGGGTCACCTGTTCCAGCGCTCCCCCCAGGGTATTCTGACTACGAAATGTGAGTAGTGAACTGGCCACCATCACGGCCACCAGGATCGCGAAGCCAAGGTAGACTCGCTGCAAGATGGAGAGATCCGACATTGTTTGTTTCATTATTGTCCCGCTGTATATGCAAAAGTCCCTTGCCTGAGTACCCCGTCCTTTTGATACCCTGCAGACCCCTGAACAGGCGCTGCAGATGACGTCCCTCTGGCTATCGGTATTCTTAACAATAACTGAAGGGAATGGGACATCAGCTGTGTCAAATCTCGGCTTGTGTCACACTTGACGCGCTGCTCGCCTTCTTTCGGGAGCCGCTTGGGATGCAAGTTCAATTTTCTTTTTCATATAAGGGAGTTAGCCATGGCGCAAGAAACCATTTTCAGCAAAATCATCCGTAAAGAGATCCCTGCCGACATCCTTTATCAAGACGATCTGGTCACCGCATTCCGGGATATCCAGCCCAAGGCCAAGACCCATATCCTGATCATCCCGAATGTGCTGATCCCCACTGTCAATGACGTGGAAGCCGAACATGAACTGGCCCTTGGCCGGATGTTCACCGTGGCCCGCAAGCTGGCAAGCGATGCGGGCATCGCCGAAGATGGCTACCGCCTCATCATGAACTGCAACCGCCACGGTGGGCAGGAGGTCTACCACATCCACCTGCATCTGGTCGGCGGCGAGCCGTTGGGCCCCCTGCTCAGCCTGTGATACTCCCGAGCATTCGACTGGCCGGCCTGATGCTGGCCAGTTTCCTGCTGGGAGGCTGCGCCTCCCACTGGCAGGATATGTTTGTCTCCTACTCCGACCAGATGGTGCCCTTGCGCAACCAGCTGCTGCTGGGCCATGCCGCCGAGGCGCTGCCCGAAGTGCGCGACTCCACCCTCGGCGATGACACCTTTGTCCTCGATCGCCTTGAACAGGGGCGTATCGCCTGGCTGGCGGGGCAAGATGCGGACAGCAAGCAGGCGTTCACCGCCGCCGACAGCCGCCTTCAGTGGGAAGACAATCAGGCCGAATACCGGCTCAGTCACGGGCTCGATCAGGTGGGCAGCCTGCTTACCAACGACCAGTCGATGGCCTATCTCACCCCCGATTACGAACGCACCATGCTGCACCACTATCTGGCCCTCAACTACCTGCAACGGGGAGATGCCGATGGCGCCTTGGTGGAGGTACGCCGGGCCAATCAGGTGCAGGAGCAGGCCCTGAAACGGCGAGCCGATGAGGTACGCAAAGCGAAGGATGAGAGCGAAGAGGCCGAAGCAGAAGGCGAGATGCGCCAGCTGATGTCGCGCGGCGCACCGGATCTCGACCGGTTGATCGGCAAGGTCAAGAACGGTTTTCAGAACGCCTACACCTTCTACTTTTCCGCCGTGCTCTATGAGGCGGCCGGGGATCTCAACGATGCCTGGGTCGACTATCAGCGCGGCTACCAGATAGCGCCAGACAACCGCAGCCTGCAAGATGCCTTGTTGCGTCTGGCGCGGCTGCGTGGCTCACCGGACGAGATCCGCGAGACCGAGAAAAAGATAGGCCGCAAAGCGCCGCCGCTTGCAAAAGATCAAGGCCAACTGGTGGTGCTGTTTGAAGATGGTTTGATCCCGGCACGGCGAGAACTGTTCCTGCCGCTCCCCATTTCCACCTCCCGCGGCGATTTTCGCACCTTTACCGTCGCCATCCCCTATTACGATAATCGGGCCAGCGACACCGGCCCGCTGACGGTGGAAGTCGGCAAGCGGGCCTGGCAGACCAGCGAGCTGGTCAGGCTGGAAGCGCTGGCCGCCAAAGATCTGCAAGAGCGGCTGCCCGGCATGCTGACCCGCCAGGCGCTGCGACTGGTGGCCAAGGAGCAGATGCGCCGCACCGCCGCCAAAGAGGGAGGGGATGTGGGCAATATTCTGGTGGGGATCTTCAACACCCTCTCCGAGCGGGCCGATACCCGCAGCTGGCTGACGCTGCCAGCTCAGGCATCGAGCTGGCAGGGAATGGTGCCAGCAAGTGACATCAACCTCACCCTGAGCGCGGGGGCGGCGCAGCGGCAATTGCCGCTCACCATCCACAAGGGACGCACCACCCTGGTCTGGGTACAGCGCCTCGGCGCCGGCCTGACCACCCGGGTGATGCCGCTCTGAGCAAGCGGCAAAGAGAGATGAGCAAGACGATTAACCGGGCAGCCCCAGTGCAACCCCACTCACTCCAATTAAGGAGAGCAAGATGAAAGCATACGGGTTGGCCCTCGGGCTCGCGCTGCTGCTGACCGGCTGCGCCACCAACACCTCCGGCGTGGCGCTCTATGGCCCGGCGGGCGGTGCACCCACGCTGGAGCAGCATCAAAACGTCAACGTTACCCTGACCGAGCTGAGCCGCCGCCAGCAAAATGGCCTGCTGCAGGTCAATGTGGCCGCCGCCAGCACCCAGCGCGGCGATAACAAGCTGCAATATATCTTCTATTGGTATGATGAGGCTGGTCAGGAGGTCGCCAGCGATGGCCGCGGCTGGACCCCCATCAAGCTGCATGGCTATCAGACCCGCACCCTCTCGGCCCTGGCGCCCAGCCCGGCGGCGCAGGGTTACCGGATTTACGTACGCGAAGTGATTGAGGAATCCTACTGATGAAAATGAATCATGCCCTGCTGATCCTGACCGGCGCGCTGCTGCTGGGCGGCTGCTCCAGCACCACCGTCAGCTATGGCGATCCCACTGAAACCGAAACCGTCACCGTCGATTACGGCTCAAGCGATCTGCAGGCCATCGCCGACAAGATGGCGGACTCCATGCTCGCCTCCCCTGCCACCAGCGAGATCACCGCAGGCGGTCGTCCGGTGATGTTTATGGACTCCATCCGCAACAAGACCTCCGAGCACATCGATACCGAAGCCATCACCGATACCATCCGCACCAAGCTGCTGCGGGCCGGCAAGTTCCGCTTCGTCGACATGAGCAAGGTGGCCGCCGTCAAGCAGCAGCTCGAATACCAGCAGAGCAGCGGCATGGTGGATCCTGCCTCCATGGTGCGGCTTGGCAAACAGACCGGTGCCCGCTACATGGTCTATGGCAACCTCGCCAGCATCGTCAAGGACAATGGCAAGGTGAAGGATGTCTACTACCAGATGACCATGAACCTGATGGATCTGCAAAACGGCGAACTGCTGTGGGCCGATCAGAAAGAGATCCGCAAACAGGCGAAGAAATCCACCTTTGGCTGGTAACAGGCTCCCGGTGACAGGCAACTGTGATCCGCTACTGGCCAGCCTGCCCGCCCCCTGGCGGGAGGGGCAGCTGGAACCACTCGGGTTAGGCCTGACCAACTGCAACTATCGACTGCGCCTCCCCTCGGGGCGCAGTTACTTTTTGCGTCAGGGCCACTCCGACCCGGTGCGCCTTGGTATCGACCGTCCCACCGAGTGGCAGCTTTATCAGGGGGCGATAGCCGAAGGACTAGCGCTGCCTTGCCACTATGGCGATCCCGCCAGCGGTCTGATGCTGCTCGAATGGTGCGATGAGCCAAACTGGGTGCACGCGGCGCCACCGGCAGTCGATCAGCCCCGTCTGCTAGCTGAGGTGCTGCGCAAGCTCCATCGCCTGCCGCTACCTGCGGTGGTGATGGCGGTGCGAGCCCACGCGGCGGGCTATCGCGCCCGACTGGCACACATCCCCTCCTGGCTGCCCGCTCTGGAGCGGAGCTTGCTCGTCAGCAGTGAGCCAAATGATTGCTGGCGCCCTTGCCACCATGATCTCAATCCGGCTAACTTGTTGGGAAGCAAACCCTGGGTCATCGACTGGGAGTATGGCGCGGCAGGTCACCCCGGCTTTGAGCTCGCCAGCATCCAGCGCACCCATGAGTGGCCCGCCGAGCGGCGCGACGAGCTGGAAGCGCACTATCTGCAGGCCGTGCCGCGCCACCAGTGGCCCGATTTTCAGAGCGAGGCATTTTTACCCTGGGTCGACTATATCGGCCTGCTCTGGGCCCTGCTGATGGCAGAGCAACAGCCCTCACTCGACTATGACACCCTGATCGCCATCAACCGGCAACGACTGGAGTAACAGATGATAAACAAGGTGCGCTGGCACAAGCCGAAAACCTGGGGTCTGCTGCTGATCGGCCTGCTGCTGACCGGCTGCTCCACCCGAGTGATCTACTACTGGCTCGATACCGCCATCATCTGGCAGCTGGATGACTACTTTGCCCTCTCCTATTCGCAGAAGGATCTGCTCAGCCGTGAAGTGAAGGGGCTGATGGCCTGGCATCGCCAGCACGAGCTGCCGCGCTACGCCAAGGATCTCGACGCGCTGGCCAAGGCAGTGGCCAGCCCCATGACGCCGGAGCAGATCTCGACCAATCTCGATGCGGTGCAGCAGAGCCTGACCCGCACGCTGGAAAACACTATCCCCCGCGCGGTCAGGCTGGCGCGCACCCTGACCGACGAGCAGGTGGCCCGCTTCATGACCGATCGGGTCAAGCGGCAACAGGAGCGGCAAAAGGACTTTGCCACTGAGCCCAGAGAGCAGATGCTGGCAGAGTTTCGCGACAAGATGAACAAGCGGCTCGAGTTCTGGATTGGCGAGGTGAAACCGGCACAGGCGCCACTGGTGGCCCAGTGGGCCGAATGGCAATACGAGCTGATGCCCCCCTGGCTCGAGTTTCAGGAGTCCTGGACCCAGGAGCTGGACAGGCTGATGAAGCAGCGCCAGAGTCCCGACTTTACCCGCGAGCTGACCAACCTGCTGGCCGAGGGGGATGGGCTGATGGATGGCCGCTTTACCGGCTATACCGAACAGTCGCGCCAGCGTACCGTCAACTGGCTGAGCGCCATGAGCCAGTCGCTGGATATCTCTCAGCGGGCCCATCTCTACTCCCTGCTTAAGGGTTATGCCCGCGACTTCAAGCAGATGAGCGGCAGCTGACAGCCAGCACCGAATGGTGCCATGTGCCCAGGGCAACCTTGTTCAAACCGGGCGCTTATGGTAGTTTGCCCTTCCTATTTATCGGGAATTAACTTTTTGCGCCTTATCGACAAAGTAAAACTGGTGCTGGTAACTCTGGTTATCGCCCTCACCCTGCTTTGTTCCATCGCCCGAATGGAAGGCCCGCTGCTGCCCGCATCTCCCCACAGTGAACAGCAGCAGACTCAGGTGTTCAATCAGCTTAGCGACAGCGATGATGGCATCATTAAGTTTGTCGGCAGCCATCAGAATCACCTGCTGCGTCTCGAACAATCCCTGCGCAGTGACAACCAGCCCAAGAGTGTGGTCTACGAGCTGATCCAGAGCTGGTCGGCCCAGGCCATCCTGCTGTTGCTGCTCGGCTGGCTGATGCTGGCCCCCGAGCTCTATCACAAACTGAGTTTTCGCGATCGCTTCGGTGCGATCCATCGGCGCCATCTACAGCGCCAACATCTGCAGTACCGCTTCACCC
Source organism: Aeromonas sp. 55A (assembly GCF_051919665.1). Taxonomy (NCBI): domain Bacteria; kingdom Pseudomonadati; phylum Pseudomonadota; class Gammaproteobacteria; order Aeromonadales; family Aeromonadaceae; genus Aeromonas; species Aeromonas sp. 55A. The sequence continues at coordinate 3,959,779 of NZ_JBQBEH010000008.1, forward strand.
AGAGCTATCTGAACGCCTGACCCCGGAGGGGCTGGCACATCCACTGTTTGCTCATCTCCTCTTCCTGACGGATCCGGCAACTGCCTGATCCGCATCTGATGCATCCCATTTTTTGCGCCTTGCCGAGCCTTGTTGCTATCGGCCTAGGCACCATTCTCCTGACAGAGGCTTGTTTGCCATGAGAAAGAGCAATCGCACCGTTCTCAACCGCATGAGCAAGTGGCAGTACGCACTGCTGCTGTTGATGCTGTTGACCTTTACCTTTTACTCCCTGCCCACCTTTTTTGGTGAGCAGCCCTCCCTCGGCCTGCACGGACAGCAGCGCCTGACCGCTCAACAGCAGATGTTGCTGAGTGACAAACACCTGACCCCTATCAAGGTGATCGAGCAACCTGAGCGGGTCGAGCTGGTCTTTGCCAGTCAGGGCGAGCAGCAGCGCGCCAAGCAGTTGCTGGAGCAGCAAGGGGTCGACAGTGCCGCCCTGACCCTGGAGTTTCACTCCAACGCACCGGCCTGGATCACCCGCCTCGGCGCCGACCCCATCAAGCTGGGGCTCGACCTGCGTGGTGGCTCCCAGCTGCTGATCGGGGTGGACGTGGACTTTGTCATCGACAATCAGACCAAGAATCTGGTCGATACCCTGCGCACCCGCTTCCGTGAAGCCAACCTGCGCGGTGCCAGCGTCACGCGCACGGCACAGGGCGCGGTAGCCGTCACCCTGCCGGAGGTGGCAGAACAGGAGCGCTGGCTCGCCATCATCAAGGAGAGTGCCGGTACCCGTCAGGATCAGTGGAAGCTGACCCGCTCCGGCAATGATCTGAAACTGGTGCTGAGCGATGCTGAGCGCACCCTGCTGGTCAACAACGCCGTGACCCAGAACCTGTCGATCCTGAAAAAACGGATCAACGAGCTCGGCATCGTCGAGGCCTCGGTGGTGCGTCAGGGGCAGGATGGTATCCGTATCGAACTGCCCGGGGTGCACAACCCCAAGCAGGCGAAAGAGGTGATCGGGGCCACCGCCTCGCTGGCCTTCTACGAGGCCAAAGCCGACAGCCACTTCTATATCGCCGATCGCAACGGTCAGGCCGTCGGCATGGCACGCAAGCCGGTACTCACCGGCGAGCACATCGTCGATGCCCGCGCCAACATGGGCGAAATGGGTCAACCCCAGGTCAATATCGTGCTCGACACCCTGGGTGGCAGCAAGATGAACCAGTTCAGCCGCCAGCATGTGGGCAAGCCGATGGCGACCGTCTTCACCGAGTACAAGACCAACGCTCAGGGAAAACTGCGCGCCCAGAGCGAGGTGATCAACGTCGCCACCATCCAGACCGCCCTTGGCAACCAGTTCCGCATCACCGGCATTGGCAGTCTCCCGGAAGCGCAAGAGCTGGCCATGCTGCTGCGCGCCGGCGCCCTCACCGCCCCTCTCAAGATCCTGGAAGAACGCAGTATTGGCCCGACGCTGGGGATGCAGAATATCGAGGCGGGCTTCACCGCGCTGGCCTTCGGCATGGCAGGCATGATGCTGTTCATGATGGCTTGGTACCGCAAATTCGGCTGGGTTGCCATCACGGCGCTGGTCGCCAACCTGTTGATGCAGGTCGGCATGCTGGCGGTGCTGCCGGGCGCCGTGCTGACCCTGCCGGGGATCGCCGGTCTGGTGCTGACGGTGGGCATGGCGGTGGATACCCATGTGCTGATCTTCGAGCGGATCAGGGACCGTCTGCGAGAAGGGGGCTCACTGGCCAACGCCATCGACTTTGGCTATCGCTCGGCCTTCCACACCATTTTCGATGCCAATATCACTACGCTCATCTGCGCCGTGGTGCTCTACTCCATCGGCTCCGGGCCGCTGCAGGGCTTCTCCATCACCCTCATTCTGGGGCTTATTTCCAGCATGATCACCGGGATCTGGGGGACGCGCGCCATCATCAACCCCCTCTGGGGACGCAGCAGCGAGCGCACGCTGAAGGTGTAACGGGACAGCAGTCCCTCTGATGAGCGGCTTTGACTGCGCCATCGGCCATGGATATGGCCGGAGCGGCCAAAGCAGAACACTATTTTCCCGGCGTGTCGCGACACGTCGTGATGGGCCAACAGCCTGATGCTGGCTGGCCAAGGAGAGAATTATGTTGAGAATGATCGTTGCCATGGGGCTGACCCGTTGGCGTTATATTGGCCTGTGGGCTTCCATCCTGCTGACCGTGGCCAGCGTCGCCATCTTGCTGGTGAACGGCCTGACATTGGGGCTCGATTTTACCGGCGGGATCCTGCTGGAGTTTCATATCCAGACCCTGAAAGAGGCCCATGAGCTCAATGCCATGCTGGTTTCCCCGCTGGCGGGAGCCGTTGAGCTGAGCTCGGCCGGAATTCCCGGCGAGTGGCTGATCAAGCTGCCTCCCCACGAACTGCCCTGGCCCGCGGCGGATCTCGCCACCATGCTGACCCAGCAGTTGGGGATGCCGGTCGAGTTGCTGCGCACCACCATCGTCGGTCCTCAAGTGGGTGCCGAGCTGTTCCAGCAGGGGATGCTGGCTGTGCTGGTCGCTTCGCTGGCGATGTCGGCCTATCTGGCGTTTCGCTTCGAGTGGCGTCAGGCCATCGGCATCCTGCTCTCGGTGGTCCATGACGCCATCGTGGCGCTGGGGCTGCTGTCACTCTTTCAGATCGAATTCGATCTGAATATCATCGCCGGTTTGATGGCGGTGATCGGCTACTCCCTCAACGACAGCATCGTCATCTCGGACAGGTTGCGGGATCTGCTGAGCTCGCGTACCCAGATGGGCATCCACGAATGCTCCGATGTGGCCATCAAGGCGACCTTCAGTCGCACCATGATCACCTCGGGCACCACCCTGTTTACCGTGGGCGCGTTGTTGCTGTTTGGCGGTGACGCTCTCTACGGCTTCTCCTTCACCCTGTTTGCCGGGATCCTGGTGGGCACCGTCTCCTCCATTACCGTCGCCTCGACCGTGCAGGAGCTGCTGGGCCTCACCCCGCAGGCTTACCAGAAGAAGAGCGAGGAGCCACTGGCCAACGCAGCCTGAACCTTGTTAACCAGGCCCGGCTCACCGGGCCTCAACAAACCGGGCCCCCTGCCAACCATTGGCAGGGGCTTTTTCATCCCTCCTCTCTCGCCGCCCATTTTGTCCTTCGGCTCGCTTCAATTGACAACTGACCATATTGAAAGCAATGACGGCTCAACCCGTCATTTTTAATAACAAAAAGGTCATTTTATTACGTCAGAAACCATAAAATGTGACTGAAAGCACTTTCTTGAGGGCTCAAAGGAGGCAACATTGTAGTGATTTATCTACAAAGGGATATGAGATGTTGTTACAACCTGCCAATACAGCAAAATCCAGACAGTTGCTGAACGAGACCATGGCTTTGGTACTCGCAGGAGGGCGGGGTAGTCGCCTCAAACAGTTAACCGACAACCGTGCAAAACCTGCCGTTCATTTCGGCGGCAAATTCCGCATCATCGATTTCGTGCTCTCCAACTGCATCAACTCCGGCATCCGTCGGGTCGGTGTCGTGACCCAGTACAAATCCCACAGCCTGTTGCGCCATCTCCAATCGGGCTGGTCTTTCCTGCGCTACCAGATGAACGAGTTTATCGATCTGCTCCCTGCCCAGCAGCGGGTGGATGAGGTGAACTGGTATCGGGGTACCGCCGATGCGGTCTACCAGAATCTGGATATCATCCGCGATCACGCCCCCAAATATGTGGTGGTGCTGGCAGGCGATCACATCTACAAGATGGATTACGCCGCCATGCTGCTCGACCACGTCAATATGGGCGCCAAGGTGACCGTTGCCTGCATCGAGGTGCCACGCAGTGAAGCAAGCGCCTTCGGGGTAATGGCGGTGGATGATGATCGCAAGATCAATGCCTTCGTCGAAAAGCCTGCCAACCCGCCCGCCATGCCGGGCAAGGCCGACACCGCGCTGGCCTCCATGGGCGTCTATATCTTCGATGCGGAGTATCTCTATCAGCTGCTGGAAGAGGACATTGCCAACGAGCAGTCCCATCACGATTTCGGCATGGACGTGATCCCCCGCGTGGTGAAAGAGGGCACCGCATTCGCTCACCCGTTTGGCATGTCCTGTGTCGGCTGCTGTCCGGATCGCCGCCCCTACTGGCGCGATGTGGGTACCGTGGACTCCTTCTGGGAGGCCAATATGGATCTTGCTTCCGTCACGCCTGAGCTGGATATCTACGATCAGGACTGGCCCATCTGGACCAGTCAGAACATGACTCCTCCCGCCAAGTTCGTGCAGGACCGAAACGGCCAGCACGGCATGACCATCAACTCCATGTTTGCCGGGGGGACCATCGTCAGTGGCTCTTTCATCCTGAGTTCGGTGCTCTTCACCAATGTGCGGGTCGACTCCTTCTGCACCCTGGATCAGGCCGTGATCTTCCCAGGTGTGGAGATAGGTGCCGGTTGCCGACTGCGCCGGGTGGTGATCGATAAAGGGTGCAAACTACCGGAAGGCACGGTGATAGGTGAAAACGCCGATGAAGATGCACGTCGCTTCCACCGCTCCGAGCAGGGCATAGTGCTGGTCACCCAGGGGATGCTCACTCGCCTGAACAAAGAGCTGCAGGGAAAACAGAAGCGCTGATCCGCAGCCAGACGGGATCCCCGTTCCTACCGCAAAGGGAGCCACTATGGCTCCCTCTTTCTATGGCTGACCAGATAGCCACCTCACACCATCATTGCCATCGCGTTGCAGTCTCCCAGAGATACCATTTACTGTGGGTAAACAGCTGGGCAACGCAGCCCTAAATTCGTAAACATTAAATTACACAAAAACCATTAACCCTCCGAAAACCTCTCTGTATTATTCCTGTTCGCGCTATATAGCAGCTCCTTTATCTGACTTTTTAGCGGTAAACCCGCTAGTTTCACTTGATTGTTTGTTTTTCCTTGGTAAGGTGAGGGCGGTTGCGTAACAAAGCAGGTACCAACGTAAACATATCGGTACAATCGCTTTTAGCTTAATACAGTAGAGAGAATGAAATCATGCAAAGAGACCCCCTGAACAACATCCATATCCAGTCCGAACAAGTGATGATCACGCCTGCCCAGCTCAAGGAGAAGTTACCCATCTCCGACAAGGCGCTGGCATTCGTGCAAGGGGCCCGTAATACCATCGCCGATATCATTCACCGCCGCGATCACCGGCTGCTGGTGATCTGTGGTCCCTGCTCCATCCACGATATGGACGCCGCCAAAGAGTACGCAACCAGACTCAAAGCGCTGCATGATGCCTATCAGGACTCTCTCTACATTGTCATGCGGGTCTACTTTGAGAAGCCGCGCACCACGGTCGGCTGGAAAGGCTTTATCAACGACCCCAATCTGGATGGCACCTTCGATGTGGAGCTGGGGCTGCATCGTGCCCGCGAGCTGCTCTGCTGGCTGGCGGAGCTGGAGTTGCCGCTGGCCACCGAAGCGCTCGACCCCATCAGCCCGCAATACCTGGCCGAGCTCTTCTCCTGGTCAGCCATCGGCGCACGCACCACCGAATCCCAGACCCACAGGGAGATGGCATCCGGCCTCTCCATGCCGGTCGGCTTCAAGAACGGCACCGACGGCAACCTGGGGACTGCCATCAATGCGTTGCAGGCGGCTTCCTCCCCTCACGCCTTTATGGGGATCAACCAGCAGGGCCAGGTTGCGCTGCTGCAGACCCAGGGCAACCCGGATGGCCACGTGATCCTGCGCGGCGGCAAACATCCCAACTATGACTCGGTCAACGTGTCGCTGGCGGAAGAGGCGCTGGAGAAAGCGGGCCTGCTGCCGAGCCTGGTGGTGGATTGCAGCCACGGCAACTCCAGCAAGGATCACCGTTTGCAGCCCAAGGTGGCCGACAACGTCATCCACCAGATCCAGGAGGGCAACCGCTCCATCATCGGGGTGATGCTCGAATCCAACCTGTTTGAGGGTAACCAGTCCAGCGAGCAGCCCAAGCAGCAGATGCGCTACGGGGTCTCCATCACAGATGCCTGCATCGACTGGGACACCACCGCCACCCTGCTGGCCCGCTGCCACAACCAGCTGGCTGACCCCCTCAAGGGCAGAACTGCGCGGTAACCCGTGGTATCTTGTCGTAACCTATTGAACAATCGAGGTATCACTAGTGGTGGCATCAAACCGCTCATGCCGTGATACCTTGTTGCATCTTGATTTTCAGGGCGCCGCTGCGGCGCCAGCAGGGACTGGATATGGCTGAAGAGTTGAATGTACTCAGGGACAAGATAGATGCGGTGGACAAGCAGCTGATCGATCTGCTGGCCGCCCGTCTGGCCCTGGTGGGAGAAGTGGGTGAAGTAAAGAGCCGCCACGGCCTGCCCATCTATGCACCGGATCGGGAAGCGAGCATGCTGGCCCGCCGCCGCGCCGAGGCCGAGCAGTTGGGGGTGCCCGGCGATCTCATCGAAGACGTGCTGCGCCGGGTGATGCGTGAATCTTATGCCAGCGAGAAAGATACCGGCTTCAAATGCATAAAGCCGGATCTTGGCAAGGTGGTCATCATCGGCGGTCAGGGCCAGCTTGGCCGCTTGTTCGGCCATATGTTCAGCCTCTCAGGCTATCGCGTCGAGACGCTGGAACAAGCCGACTGGCCGCGCGCTGACGAGATCCTCGCCGGAGCCGGTCTGGTGATGGTGGCGGTGCCCATCGATATCACCTGCCAGATCATCGACCGCCTCGGCAACCTGTCCGCCCACTGCCTGCTGGTCGATGTCACCAGCGTGAAAGCGGTGCCGCTCGAACATATGCTGGCGGCGCACCAAGGGCCGGTACTGGGACTGCACCCCATGTTCGGGCCTGATGTGGCGAGTCTCGCCAAGCAGGTGATCGTCTGCTGCCAGGGTCGTGACCCCGCCGCCAGCCAATGGCTGCTGGATCAGATGACCATCTGGGGCGCCCGCTTGCAACAGGTGGAAGCCAAGGCCCACGATGAGGCGATGACCCTCATTCAGGCACTGCGTCACTTCGCCACCTTTGCCTATGGCTGGCACCTCTCCCGGGAGCAGGCCAATCTGGATCGCCTGCTGAGTTTGAGCTCCCCCATCTACCGGCTGGAGCTCGCCATGGTGGGGCGGCTGTTCGCCCAGGATCCCCACCTCTATGCCGACATCATTTTGTCGTCACCGCAGAATCTGGCGATGATCCGTCGCTACTACCAAAACTTCGGCGAAGCGCTGGGGCTGCTGGAGCGGGGGGACAGAGCCGGATTTATCGACGCCTTCTCGCAGGTCTCCGGTTTCTTCGGCGAACATGCCGACCAGTTCCTGCGTGAAAGCCGCATGCTACTGGCCCAGGCCAACGACCGCCGCCAACACGGCTGATCCTGCAAAAGCCGCTAACTCATATCGCCAGAATGGGAAGATGCCTGGGCATCTTCCCATTTTATTTGTTACCGATTTAAACACTGACGTCAGTCACGTTCGGCCTTACGTCGCCCCCCCCTGACTGGCCTCAATATCCTACTCTGGCGCGGCCTCACATCCAGCAAGTATGCCTCCTCAATATCCACGCAATCCGCGCAAATAGCACCGACCCTTGCAAGGGCTGCCAGATACTCACGGTCAAACCAAGCTGCTGCGAGCAAGGCTGTACGAGGCAAAAGAAAACAAGTGCCTCCCATCAAAGAGATAAGCAGGAAGCAGGAAGCAGGAAGCAGGAAGCAGGAAGCAGGAAGCAGGAAGCAGGAAGCAGGAAGCAGGAGAGATTAATCGAGACAGATGGTTTGCCAAATATCACGTAACACAGCAATCCGGCGATTCATCATGGCGCCAGTACGTAGTCGCCAAAAAAGAAAATGGCCGAGATATCATCTCGGCCATTCGTAGCTTGGTCAAAGACTCAAGCCTGGATATTACTCATGTGCAACTTATTAGAAGTTGTACTGCAGAGCAACAGTCCACTCGTCGTCTTGCTTGTCGATGCCCTGGATCTTGTACTCGGTGTAAGCTTTCAGCTTCGGAGTGAAGGCATACTGAACACCCAGCAGGGTCTCGTCAACCAGATCCTTGTAAGTAGAACCGGCAGCTTGAGCGTTAGCCTTGCCTTCTTTGAAGTTGTAGCCAGCCAGGAAGGTCCAAGCGTCTACGTTGTAAGAAGCAGCCAGCTCGTAACCACGGCCGTCATCTTTCATGCCCAAGCTCTTGTTCTTCACTTCGCCTTCAGTGTAAACACCAGCGAAGTAGAAACCATTGATAGCGTAGTGCGCGCCCACAGCCCACTCGTCTTTCTTACCAGTATGGCCATTAACTTTGTTTTGCAGGTCAGAGTAGGCATAACCGGCATTGAAGCCCAGACCGAAGTCAAAGTCATAACCAGCAGCTACGCCGTAAGCTTTCTTACGCTTAACGTCGGAACCAAAGATGGCATCTTCTTTGACCTTCTGACCAACGTCAGTGATCTTGACCGCTACGTCATCGTTGGTTTGGTAGGAAACTTTACCTTTGAAACCACCGAAGGTGTTGGAGTAGATGATTTGACCTTCTTGACGACCGTCATAGAAGTTACCGGCATCGCCCCACTCGTTGAAAATATCGGTCGGCTCGAGTACGTCGTAGAAAGCGGTGTCGGTCTGACCGAAGATGATTTTACCGTACTGGGAACCATCAAAACCGGCATAGATGTGACGCGGATCGATGTCGCTGGTATTGCTACCAGAGTTTTCAGCAGCTACTTGCCACTCGGTTTTAGCAATGGCAGACCAAGTGTTGTTCAGAGCTACTTTACCAGACCAGCCCAGACGGGTTGCACCAACCAGTTCTGCTGATTTGTCGTTAGCTTCGCCGTAGTAGTTAGCCTGTACACGGCCGTACACGTCGAAAGTGGTACCGTCTTTGTCATAGATCACTGCGGCGTTAGCGGCGGATGCAAACAGAGCCGGAATAGCAATAGCCAGAATTGTCTTTTTCATAGTTTCCAATGCCTACTGTAATTAAACACTAAGTTGTTGTTATTCCCTGTGTTAGCGATGTTCTTTGCATCACTATGCCGCCGAGACTAGCACCGGATTTTTTGAACCGCAATGAAAAAACTTGGAACTTTTTACGCAAACCATAGTCACGGAGGCAAAAATGTGAGCCAAGTCTCACCTGACGGCAAGGCAAAAGGAAAACGTTTACAATGAATCCTGCTGATTATTTGGACTCAAATAGTCTATTTTGCATGCAAATGACGCTAACTACCTGATAAACAACCAAAGTGGTCTGATCAGCGTAAAACTGCCGTGATAATGGCTGTTGCCTCGACCTCACCGAGGGGTTGCGGGTATCCTTGTTTTTCGATTAACCCCTAACTGGCCTTCTCTTCATGCTCTCTACTCGCCTTAAAACCACCATTCGTCAAACCTATCGCCAGATTTCGGATGGATTACCCGGTTTTGTGCCGCGCAAAGAGCAGAACTTTCTGGTGGCTGAGATAGCAAAAACCCTGACCGGCGAGTACGACAAACAGCGCCGTATTCTGGTGGCCGAAGCGGGCACCGGTATCGGCAAATCTCTTTCTTATGCGCAAGGAGCCATCCCGGTGGCGCGGCTCACCCAGAAGAAGCTGGTGATCTCCACCGCCACCGTGGCCCTGCAAGAGCAGCTGATCCACAAAGACCTCCCTTTTTACCATCGCCACAGCGAGCTGCCGTTTCGTTTTATGCTGGTCAAGGGGCGTCAGCGTTACTGCTGCGAACATCTGCTGGAACAGGCAGCCAGTGGCGCCGAGATGGCCAACTTCGAGCTCGACTTTGGCAGTCTGAGCAAAACCAAACCATCTGACAGCGACAAAGCTCGCTACCAGGCCATGTGGCAGGCCTACACCAATGGCAAATGGGACGGGGATCGGGACAACTGGCCGGAGCCCATTCCCGACACTTGCTGGGATCGCATCGCCGCCGACCGTCACACCTGCAACAAGGCGCTGAGCCATCACCAGCACTGCCCCTTTCATCGCGCCCGCAACGATATGGAAAGCGCCGATGTGCTGGTGGTGAACCATGCGCTACTGCTCTCCGATCTCACCATGGGCGGTGGCATCATTCTGCCTCCCCCCGATGAGTGCATCTATGTGCTGGATGAGGCCCATCACCTGCCCACCATCGCCCGGGATCACGGCGCGGCGTCGGCCAGCGTCAAAGGCTCACGTCGCTGGCTGGAGAAGCTGGTACAAAGTGCAGGCAAGCTGGCGCGGACTCTTAATAAGGAGAGCCTGCTCGACCCCCAACTCAAACTGCAGGATGCGCTGGCCTCCATCCAGCCCGACCTGAAGGCGGTCGAGCAGTGGCTCAGCGCCAACGATCGGCTGTTTGGCGCGGAACCCCACTACCGCTTCGCCGAAGGGGTATTGCCTGATCCCCTGCCCATGCTGGCGGAGAATCTCAAGGAGTCGAGCAAGAAGGCGCTGCGAGCGCTGGATCGGATGCAAGGGGCCATAGGTGAAGCGCTGAAAGATGGCGAGATCCGCCGCAAGGAGGCCGAACCCCTGCTGGCAGAGAGCGGTTTTCATCTGCAACGGCTGGAGAGTTTCTGCGCCCTCTGGGAGATGCTGGGGCGCCATGTGCCGACCGGTAAAACCCCGCTCGCCCGCTGGATGGCCAAGAGCGATGACGGCGATATCTGGCTGCACGCCTCACCGATTGAGGTAGGCTATCTGCTGGAGGAGTGGCTCTGGTCGAAATGTCTGGGAGCCGTTCTGGTCTCTGCGACCCTCACCGCCCTCTCTTCCTTTAGTTATTTTCGCCATCAGGTGGGGCTCAAGGAGCACGACGGTACCCGCTATCTGCGCCTGCGCTCCCCCTTTGATTATCAGAAAGCCGAGCTCTATCTGCCCAAGATGGAGCACGAACCCAACTCGCCGGCCTTTACCAACGAACTCATCAGCGTGCTACCACGTATTCTTGCGGGCAAGGAGGCGAGTCTGGTGCTCTTCTCCTCCTACCGCCAGATGAATGAGGTGGCTGTTGGCTTGCGAGCCAAGGGACTGTCACTGCTGGTGCAGGGGGAAGCCTCCCGCAATGCCCTGCTCACCCTGCACAAACAAAAATGCGATGGCGGTCAGGCCAGCATCCTGTTTGGTACCGGCAGCTTCTCGGAGGGGCTGGATCTGCCGGGTCACTACCTTACCAATCTGGTCATCACCAAGCTCCCCTTTGCGGTGCCCAACTCGCCGGTCGAGGAGGCTACTGCCGAGTGGGTGGAGCAACGAGGCGGCAACCCCTTCCTGCAACTGACGGTCCCGGAGGCATCGCGCAAGCTTATCCAGGCCTGTGGCCGCCTCATCCGCAAAGAGGCTGATCGGGGACGGGTCACCATTCTCGACCGCCGCCTGCTGACCAAACGTTATGGCAAGGGGTTGCTCGACGCCCTCCCCCCGTTTACACGGCGGATCGAATAAATAAGTCGGTCGCTATTGATAAACAAACTGACAGCAGCGCGAACATCGACCACCAGAAAGAGCCATTGCCGCAGTAGGCCAAACCTGTAAAAATGAGCCCCTGTTTTCAGTGGGCAATCGCCTGACTGTTCAAGGAGATGAAATGAAACTGACTGTTCTGGTACCGGCGCTGGCTGGTCTGTTGTGGGCCGGTAGCGCTCTGGCTGATGCCCAATTGGAAGTGACCACCCCTTATGTCGTCCAGCTGATCGATGGTCAATCCATCAACCCCAAGCTGCTCGACAAAACCAGCACCTTCCCCCTCTCTGCCGGCAAACACCAGTTGGTCGTCGCCTTTGAAGGCAACTACTCCAGCCGTAACGAAATCAAGCTGGTGACCGCCGAGCCGCTGGTGCTGAACTTCACCGCCGCCGACAATCAGCAGCTGGTGCTGGACTATAAAAAGCCCCGCAACGAAGCCGAAGCCAAGCAGTTTGTCAAAGATCAAAAAGTGGCGCTGAAAGACAAGGTCAGTGGTCAGCAAGTGAGCAGCGAACAGTTCGTGATGCCGAAAGTAGAGGGCTTCCAGCTGACCCGTGACTATCAGCAAGAGCTGATCAACATGGGGAAAGCCTTCAACCAGCCCAAAGCAGTGGCCGTCTCTTCTGCTGCCGTGATGGCTGCCGCCAGCGCACCGGTTCAGGTTGCCCCCAGCAAGGCTCAAAGCAATCCGGAAGCGCTGACCCAGTTGCAAAACTGGTACAACAAGGCCGATGCGGAAACCCGCAAAGCCTTCCAGATCTGGGTTATCCAGCAGCAATAAGCCGGGCTGGGATATTGACTGAAAGGGGAGCCAAGCTCCCCTTTTCCACATCTTGCGGTCTTACTCACGACGCGTCTTGATTTATGCGCTGCCACTTCCCCTTTATATAGGGAGTACATATATGGATTCATCTGCTGATTTCATATATAGAAAGCGCCACCTTGCCAGGGAGAATGGCACCATGTCGTTGCGCATTTTCTATCACCCTCTCTACTCCTCCCTGACGCTACCCGAGCGCCATCGCTTCCCGCTGGCCAAGTATCAGGGGCTGTTTGAGCGCCTGCAGGTGCAGGGTTACCCCCTTGGCGAAGCGCCATCGGCCACCCGGGAGCAAATCTGTCGCATTCACGATGCCGATTATGTCGCGGCGGCCCTGAGCGGCCAGCTTGAAGAGCGCGCCATCCGCAAGATCGGTTTTCCCTGGTCACCCATGCTGATGGAGCGCACCTTGCGCTCAGTCGGAGCCACTATTGCTGCCAGCCGCTATGCACTTGAGCAGGGCTGCGGCTTGCAGATCTCCGGCGGCTATCACCACGCCCATCGCGATCACGGCAGCGGTTTTTGCCTGTTCAACGATCTGGTGATTGCGGCGCAGGCTTGCCTCGACGAAAAGCATTGTGAACAGGTGCTGATCATCGATCTCGATGTGCATCAGGGAGATGGCAGTGCGACCCTGTGCGCCGGACGGCGCGATATCATCACCCTCTCCCTCCATGAGGAGCACAACTTTCCCCATCACAAAGCCGCCTCTCACCTCGACTTTCCACTGCCAAGCGGCATGACGGACGATGCCTATCTCACCACACTGCAACAGGCACTATCGCTGGCGCTGCGGCTCTATTCGCCAGATCTCATCCTCTATCAGGCGGGGGTCGATGTGCATCATGCCGACGAGCTTGGCTATCTCTCCCTGAGCGATGAAGGGGTTCGCCTGCGCGATGCCATGGTATTTGACTGTGCAATCAAGCATGGGTTACCCATCGCGGCGGTGCCCGGTGGCGGCTATCGCCGCGACTGGCGACAGCTGATCCCGCTTCATATGTCGCTGTTTGAGACGGCGCGCCACCGTTTTGGCTGATGGCATGGCTTTATATGGCGCGGACACGCCATCAGAGTGGGAGGAGATTTCTCTAGATAAAACAGAAGAGGCGACCCCTGGGGCCGCCTCTTCATGTTTCGTCATCTGGGTCACACAAGCTCGCTCGTTGTCAGGCAAGCTCGGGACGCCTGAGGATAACTATTTCTGACGCTTGCGGGCGTACTTGCGACGGGCGCGGGCCTGACGCTCCTCTTCCCGCTCGGCCTTCTCTTTGGCTTTTTGCTCGGCTTCTGCGGCGGCTTCGACAATCTCGACGCTCACCATCTCCGGCGTCTCCAGCGAGATGCGGCCAAGCAAACCGGAGCGGAACTCGTTAATCAGGATCTCGGACGCCTTGTGCAAGTCGGCCAGCCCCCCTTTGCGCATAAACGCTCGCTGGCGGGCGATCATCTCCAGCAGCTCGATCTCGGTCTCGGGCAGCTCGTCAATCTGGTAGCGCGCCTTGATCCGCTCCGGATAGGCCTTGATGAAGTAGTCAGCGGCAAACATGGCGATATCGGCATAGTCGAACACAGTGTCTTTAATGGCTGCTGTGATGGCCAGACGATAACCACAGGAGGGCGGGTTGAGCTTGGGCCAGAGAAAACCCGGGGTATCGGTCAGGATAACGTTGTTATCCAGCTTGATCCGCTGCTGGGACTTGGTCACCCCCGCCTCGTTGCCGGTACGGGCGATGATGCGCCCCGCCAGAGTATTGATCAGAGTGGACTTGCCCACGTTGGGGATCCCCATGATCATGGCGCGCACGCCGCGCAGCTCCAGATTGCGCTCCGGCAGCATCTCGTGGCAGAGGGTCAGCAGTTGCTTGATCTTCTCGGGCTCCTGCTGGGTCAGGGGCAGCGCCTTGATCCCCTTCTCTTTTTCCATGTGCGCCACCCACAGATCGGTGATCGCCGGATCGGCCAGGTCCGCCTTGTTCAGCACCTTGATCACCGGGGTATCACCACGCAGCTCGGGCACCAGCGGGTTTTCGCTGGAGAAGGGGATGCGGGCATCGAGCATCTCGATGATCACATCGACCTGGGGCATGACCTCGGCAATCTCTTTGCGGGCCTTGTGCATGTGACCGGGGAACCAGTTGATGGACATATCCGTTACTCTCTGTGGGGGCTGCGGGCGCGCGCATGGAACAACAGGCGCTCTGCCGCGGGCATCGAACGAAGGGGGCGCATTTTACCTGCTGCGGGCCTCTTTTGACAGGTCATTCTAACCATCACCTCATCAAATCAGCAAACCGCCGAGGCGGAGCAACCTTGCCGGAAGCGACCGGACCAACTGGCTCAATTGATAGATAACATATTGATATAGTGTAACATTTTTATCACTTTTTCACACAACCGTCACCGATAGTCAGTAAAAGTGTCATCTGCCCCCTCTAGGCTGCGCTCAGGTTTTACAAGGAGCGAACCCCAATGAGAAAAATGGCAGGACTTGCAGTGATGATCGGCGCCGCCCTGGCTGCTGGCTGCAAATCAGACAATGACACGGTGGCGACCAAGCCCGCAGCCCAACCCACCAACGTCATCTTCTTCCTCGGTGACGGCATGGGCCTCAACACCCTGACGGCCGCCCGCATCTACGGTGTCGGCGAAGAGGGTGATCTCACCATCGATACCCTGCCAGAGACGGCCTTTATCAAGACCTTCTCCCACGATGCCCAGGTCACTGACTCGGCCCCCTCCATGGCGGCCTACATGACCGGGGTCAAGAGCAACAACGGCGTCATCAGCATGGACGGCGACGCCACCTATGAGAGCGACTGCAGCAAGAGCGCCGGCAAGCCGGTGACTACCCTGCTGGAGCTGGCCAAAGCCGATGGCCGCGGTACCGGCGTGGTAACCAGTACCCGGGTGACCCACGCCACCCCGGCGGCTACCTATGCCCATATCTGCAACCGGGATCTGGAAGCGGATATCGCCGTCCAGCTGGTACCGGACGGCAAAGGCTACAACAGCGCCCTCAAGGAGGGACTGGATGTGGTGCTCGGTGGCGGCAGCAGCTTCTTCCTGCCCAAAGCCGACAAGGGCAAGCGGGAGGATGGCCGCAACCTCATCAGCGAAATGCAGGCCAAGGGCTACCAGTTTGCCAGCAATCTGGATGAGCTGAACAAGGCCGATGCGGGCAAGCCGCTGCTGGGTCTGTTTGGTTCCAGCCATATGAAATATGACCTGGACCGCCCCGCCAGCGAGCCGTCACTGGCCCAGATGACCCTGGCCGCCATCAAGCAGCTCAAGGGCAAGGAGAAGGGTTACTTCCTGATGGTGGAAGGGGGCCGCATCGACCACGCACTGCACGACACCAACGCCAAGCGTGCGCTGCAAGACACCATCGCCTTCGACAACGCCATCAAGGCCGCCATCGACGAGGTGAAAAAGAGCGACCCCGAGCTGAAAAACACCCTGATCGTGGTCACCGCCGACCACGACCACACGCTCGTGCTCAACGGCTATGCCAAGCGCACCGGCAAGACCACTGCCGACAACCCCGGCGTACTCGGGCTGGTGAAGAACTACGAGACTGGCGAGCCAAGCAAGGATAGCGAGGGCATGCCCTACACCATCATAGGTTTTGGCAACGGCTACAACCGGGTGGATGGCCCGCGCAGCAGCGTCGCCCCGCTCGACGATGCCACCGTCTCCGCCAATGACTACCACCAGGAAGTAGTGGTCAAGGTAGGCGAGATCGGCAACGAGACCCACGGCGGCACCGATGTCTTCCTCGGCGCCATCGGCAAGGGGGCTGACAGCTTCCATGGCTCACTCGATAACACCGCCGTGTTCGGCAAGATCAAGGCTGCGGCCAAGCTGTAAGGAGCACTTTCATGAGCAAACAGATGAACACATCCATCAAGCACACGCTGGTCTGCGCAGCCCTGTTCAGTGCGCTGGGCGCAACCTCCCAGGCACAGGCCGCTGATGCCAAAAACGTCATTCTCTTTATCGGTGATGGCATGGGGCCCACCGTGCTCACCGCCACCCGCCTGTTCAAGGTGGGAGAAGAGGGCAATCTGGAGATGATGAAACTGCCGCGCAGTGCCCGCATCAAGACCTTCTCCAACGATGCCCAGACCACCGACTCGGCCCCCTCCATGGCGGCCTACACCACCGGGGTCAAGATGAACAACGAGGTGATCGCAATGAGCAGTGACACCAAAGCCGTCGCCCCCGGCAAAGACGTCAATGGCAACAAAACCGTCAACAATTGCAGCAGCGATAACGGCAAGCCGGTGCCCACCATCCTGGAGCTGGCCAAGGCGGCAGGCAAATCGGTCGGAGCCGTCACCACCACCGAGCTGACCCACGCCACCCCGGCGGCCACCTACGCCCACATCTGCCATCGGGATGCTGCCTATGACATCGCCGCACAGGCCGTCCCGGGGGGCGCTGGTTTCAACCAGGCGCTGGGGGATGGGGTCGATGTGCTGATGGGCGGTGGTGCCAACCACTGGACCCCCTACAGCGCCAGCAACAAGGGCGGTCGCAATGACAACCGCGACCTGACCGCCGAGATGAAGGCGCAGGGATACAGCTATGTCACCACCCAAAGTGAACTGGCCAAGGTCACCAGCGGCAAGGTGCTCGGTCTGTTCAGCAGCAAATCCCACCTGGACTACGAGCTGGATCGGGTCGCCAAGGGGGCTGCCAATACCCAGCCGTCCCTCTCCGAAATGACCGCCAAGGCGATCGACCTGCTGAGCAAGAACAGTCAGGGTTACTTCCTGATGGTAGAGGGTGGCCGTATCGATCACGCCCTGCACGGCACCAATGCCAAGCGCTCGCTCACCGACGCAGTGGCTCTGGATGAGGCGGTCAAGACGGCGCTGGGTAAAGTGGATCTCAACAATACCCTGATCGTGGTCACCGCCGACCATGACCACACCATGACCATTAACGGCTACTCCGCCAAGGGCAATCCGGTGCTGGATCTGGTGAAAAATGGCGATGGCTCGACCCAGAACGACGTGGATGGCAAGCCCTTCACCACCCTGGTGTTCGGTAACGGCCCCAACCGCCCCGATGTGCGTCCCGTCCTCACCAGCGATCAGGTGATGGCCAATGACTATCTGCAGGAGACCGGCGTCAAACTGACATCGGAAACCCACGGCGGCGGCGATGTGATGCTGTTTGCCGATGGCGCCGGCAGCAACCGCTTCAAAGGCACGCTGGATAACACCAAGGTGTTTGGCAAACTGCGGGAGGCGCTCGGCCTGTAAGCAGCAGGGGCCCGGGTGCATCTGAGCAATGGACTCAGCGGCCCGGGCCCCGGCTCTTTCGAGCGACAGATGATGATGCGACTTTTGCTTTCGTTATGGCTGCTTGGCAGCACCCTCGCCTTCCCCCTGCATGCTGACGACACGCCCCCGGATCTCGCCGCCCGGATCAGCTATCACGACCGGAACACCGGCAGCGATGGCATCGCCAGAGAGAGTGTCTGGCAAGAGAAGTGGCTGCGGGTGGGCAATCAGGTGTGGAGCCAGCGGCTCATTCCCCTCCCCCTTGCCCGTGCCTATCACGCCACTCACGATGCCACCCCCGGCCACAAGCACTTTACCCACCAGATGGCAGCCCGCTGGGTCAGTCGCAGTGATGAAGGTGAGTTGCAACTGCGTTATGCCGACAGCTGGCACAACCAGCTGGTTGAGGTGCCGGTGGAAGAGTATGGCCAGGTGGCCTTCAAACCCGACTGGCCACGGATCCGCCATCTCGTCAACCCGGCGCTGATCGAGGGGATGACCCCGCTGGATGAGGCCGCCCCCGAGCAGGCCCGCTGGTATGAGAAGCGCGAAGGGCAGCAACGAACCCGCATTCTCTGGTCGAGTCAGTGGCAGCTCCCGCTGGTGGTCGAATCGGCCAGTCTCGACGGCTATCGCAGCTACCGGATGGAGGTGACCCTGCGCAAGCTGCCTGCTCAGCTCCCCTGGCAGCAACTCGCTGATTACGAAGTGCGCGATCTGCGCGATTTCTTCGACTGAGATCCCAACCCCTCAGCGAGCCCAACGACAACGCAGGCAGGAATGTTACACTCTGCATATTCGACTCTGGCTCACGACCTTGATGCGCGCTCTCTGCCTGCCCTTTTTTGCACTGCTGTTGTTGCTGGTACACACCGGTGCCCAGGCTATTGTGCTGGTGGCGGCCGAGCTGCCCCCTTACGTCATTCGCTCCTCTCACGGCAAACCAAGCGGTGTCGCCATCGAGATCATGGAAGAGGCCGCGCGACGCCTTAAAGAACCGCTCACCATCGAGTTGATGCCGCTGGCCCGAGCCCTCACCCAAACCGCCCATCGCAAGGATGTACTGCTGATACCGCCAGTACGCAGCTCTCAACGGGAGCATCTCTACTACTGGGTTTCCCCCATCCTTGATGAAGAGTTCCTCATTGTCAGCAATCGCCACAAGCATACCACCCCGCTCATGATAAACGCGCTTCCTTCACTCAAGGTGGGCACCTTGCGTCACTCCTTCGGCCAGTATCTGCTCAAGCAGAGGCTGAATCTCGCCAGCCAAACCGTCGCCACCGAAGACCTCAATGCCCTCAAACTGCAACGAGGACGCATCGATGCCTGGGTCGCAGCCTGGAACGTCATCCTCTACAACCAGCAGACGGGCGGATTTTCCATCGATGAGATAGTAAAAGGCGAATCCTTGATGCGTACCCAGTTATTTATCGCGGCCAGCAAGGATTTTCCCTTCACCGAAGGGCGTCGCTGGCAAGCCGTGATTGACGAGATGCGCCATGATGGCACACTGGCGCGGATCATCCGTCAGTACAACTATCAGGTTCCTGAGTAGTCACTCAATCACGGTTGCCAAGGCCGGCCAGAATGGTTATGGTAGCCCCATGAAAATACTCGCTATTTCCTCGCATTTGCTCACACCCTGCTGAGCCCCCGCCTCGCTCCTTCGGCCGCGAGTCGCTTGGGGGCATGGCATTTTCAATCGATTGAACCTGTTGAATCCATTTTTGTAACACTTTGCGTGATGGCCAACCTGCACCCGCCGGTATGGGCCTATCCGCTATTGATAAGGAATATCTTATGAAACAACCTCATCTGGTTATCTCCAGCCTTGATCTGGACCGTATCGAACAACTGCTCGGCAACCATCCGCAGCATCTGGCCCTGCAAGAGGAGCTGGACCGCGCCGAGATCCGCGAACCGGCCGACATGCCGCCGGACGTGGTCACCATGAACAGCAAGGTACGCTTCAAGATGCAGAGCAGCGGCAACGAGTTCTGCCTCACCCTGGTCTACCCGCGCGATGCCAAGGGCGACGAGAGCAACATCTCTGTACTGGCGCCGGTAGGCAGCGCCCTGCTCGGCCTGAAAGTGGGCGACAGCATCGCCTGGCCGGGCCCGGCCGGTCGCACCATCGAGGTAGAAATTCTGGAAGTGGTCTATCAGCCGGAGCGCGCCGGCGAACTGCACCGCTGAGTCCCCCGGGCTGGTCATCTCCCTGTTGATCAGCCCGCTTGCTCGCTCTTGCCAGCTGATCCCGATCAAGCTTTGCGCACCTTGCCCCCCGGTTTTTAGCCCCTTTTCCTGCTGCTGCTTGAGCCTGACTCGGGGGGCAGGTATCTTGTTGGCCGCGTCATGGTCATGACGCACCGAATTTCAGGCTGACATCATGATAAAAATTGCCCTTATCGACGATCACCAGATCGTCCGATCCGGTTTTGCCCAACTGCTCAATCTGGAGCCCGACCTGCAGGTGGTCGCCGAATTCGGCTCCGCCAGCGATGCCCTTGCCGGCCTGCCCGGCAGCGGGGCGCGGGTCTGCGTCTGCGACATCTCGATGCCCGACCAATCGGGGCTGGATCTGCTCAAGCAGCTCCCCTCCGGTCTCGCGGTGGTGATGCTCTCGGTACACGACAGCCCCGCCCTCATCGAGCAGGCACTGCAGACCGGTGCCAAGGGATTTCTCTCCAAGCGCTGCAGTCCGGACGAGCTGATCGCCGCCGTGCGCACCGCCGCACAGGGGGGGTGTTATCTGACGCCGGACATCGCCCAGAAACTGGCCAGCAGCAGCCGGGATCCCCTCACCAATCGGGAGCGGGAGATTGCCCAGTTGCTGGCACAGGGGCTGGAGGTGAAAGCCATCGCCGAGCAGCTTGGACTCTCCCCCAAGACGGTTCACGTCCATCGCGCCAACCTGATGGACAAGCTCAAGGTCAGCAACAACGTCGAGCTGGCCCACCGCATGCTGGATAGCTGGTGATCTCCCGTCTTGCCAGCTATGTCGCCATCGCGCTGGCGGCCTGCTTCATCTTTGCCGCCGGCTGGTTTTGCCTCTGGAGCATCAGCCTGCATCTGGCGGGTGGCCCAGCGCTGGCGGTGCTGCTGTTCCCCTTCGGCCTGCGCCTCGGGTTGCTGCTGCAAAGTCCCGGCCACTACTGGCCGCCGCTGTTGCTGTGCGAAGGGCTGCTGCTCTACTGGCTCAATCTGGAAGTGGGGCTGCCCCACTGGCCTTGGCTGGTCGCGGGCAGTCTGCTGACCCTGCTACCGCTGCTGATTGCCCGTCACCGGCAGGTGCGCAACGACTGGCAGCAACTGTTGCTGCTGCTCGCCACCGTCACGGCGGCGGCGCTGCTGCAAGCCCTGCTCTGGCATCTGGCCGGGGAAGATGGCCTCTCGGCCCTGCTGCTCAGCCTGACCGGCGGGCTGACGCTGACCTCCACCTGTATGCTGATCTGGCACTACCTCACCCGCGCCACCTGGGTGCCGCTGGGGCCTGCGCTGGTGGATCAACCGGTGGAGTGGCGCTTTCGCCATCTGGTCTGGTATCTGCTGCTGTTCGTATTGAGCCTCTGGCTGCAACTGGGATTGCCCAACTCGCTGGTACGCTTCACCCCGTTTTGTCTGGCCATCCCCATCATCGCCATGGCGTGGCGCTACGGCTGGCAAGGGGCGCTGCTCGCCACCCTGATGAACACCATCGCCCTGCTGGCCAGTCAGGCCTGGCATGATCACCCGCTGGATCTGCTGCTCTCCCTGCTGGCCCAGAGCCTCACCGGCCTGCTGCTGGGTGCCGGGATCCAGCGCCAGCGGGAACTCAATCAGGCGCTGACCCGCCAGCTCGCCCACAATCGCCAGCTCACCGAGCGGCTGCTGGAGACCGAGGAGAGCATCCGCAAGGAGGTGGCGCGCGAGCTGCACGACGACATCGGCCAGACCATCACAGCAATTCGAACCCAGGCAGGGATCGTGCGCCGCCTCGCCCCCGATAATGCCGGGGTGGGCCAGAGCAGTGCCCTGATCGACACGCTATCGCTCGGGATCTATGACGCGGTGCGCGGTCTGCTCGGGCGGCTGCGCCCGCGCCAGCTCGACGACATGACTCTTGAACAGGCGGTACGGGCACTGCTGCGGGAGCTGGAGCTGGAGCGTCACGGCATCGTCACCCGTCTGGAATGGCAACTGGCAGATGGCGATCTCTCCGATGCCCAGCGGGTCACCCTGTTTCGGGTCTGTCAGGAGGGGCTCAACAACGTGGTCAAACATGCCAACGCCCACTCGGTCACCATTCGCGCCCGGGCCAGCGGCGAGCAGTTGCAACTGGTGCTGGAAGATGATGGCCGCGGTCTGCCGGAAAGCCGCCCGCAGCAGGGCTATGGCCTGCTCGGCATTCGCGAGCGGGTACAGGCCCTAGGGGGCAGTCTGCAACTCTCCTGCATCCACGGCACCCAGCTGACGGTCAATCTGCCCAGTCGCAGACGGGAAGAGAGTCATGGCTAATCACCACCAGAGGGCCTGCCTGTGCTGAGTTTTATGAGAAGCGCGCCGCCCCGGCCCCTTATCCGGGATCAGGCCGAGATCGAT
This sequence comes from Aeromonas sp. 55A, assembly GCF_051919665.1. Classification (NCBI taxonomy): domain Bacteria; kingdom Pseudomonadati; phylum Pseudomonadota; class Gammaproteobacteria; order Aeromonadales; family Aeromonadaceae; genus Aeromonas; species Aeromonas sp. 55A. The sequence continues at coordinate 3,981,921 of NZ_JBQBEH010000008.1, forward strand.
GCCACCTATCGCCACTGGCGGCTGCACCTGCTGCTGACCATGTATCTGGGCTATGCGGTCTTCTACTTCACCCGCAAGAGCTTCAACTTCGCCATGCCGGACATGCTGGCGAGCGGCATGCTGGACAAGTCCGATATCGGCATGCTCTGGACCCTGTTCTACATCACCTACGGCTGCTCCAAGTTCTTCTCCGGCATCATCAGTGACCGCGCCAACCCGCGCTACTTTATGGGTGTCGGACTGATAGCCACCGGCGTTATCAACATACTGTTCGGCCTCTCGTCGGCACTCTGGATGTTTGCCGCCCTCTGGGTCGCCAACGCCTTCTTCCAGGGCTGGGGCTGGCCCCCCTGCTCCAAGCTGCTCACCAGCTGGTATTCGCGCACCGAACGCGGGGTCTGGTGGTCGGCCTGGAACACCGCCCACAACGTCGGCGGCGCGCTCATCCCTCTTATCGTCAGCACCATCGCCCTGCAGCATGGCTGGCGCTACGGCATGATAGTGCCCGGCCTTATCGCCATCATCGCGGGATTGTTCCTCTGCTGGCGACTGCGGGATACCCCGAGCGCCATGGGATTGCCAACGGTGGGCGAGTGGCGCAAGGATGCCATGGAGCTGGCCCAGCAGACCCAGGATGCGGGGCTCTCCCACCGCCAGATCCTGCGCAAATATGTGCTGGGCAACCCCTATATCTGGCTGCTCGCCTGCTGTTACGTACTGGTCTATGTGGTGCGCACCGCCATCAATGACTGGGGCAATCTCTATATGACCGAGCAGCGCGGCTTCAATCTGATGAGCGCCAACTCGGCCATCTCCATGTTCGAGGTGGGGGGCTTTATCGGTGCGCTGGTGGCGGGCTGGGGATCGGACAAGCTGTTCAACGGCAACCGTGGCCCGATGAACCTCATCTTTGCGGTGGGGATCCTGCTGGCGGTGGGGTCGCTCTGGCTGATGCCCTTCTTCAGCTATGTGATGCAGGCGGCCTGCTTCTTTACCATCGGCTTTTTCGTGTTTGGCCCGCAGATGCTGATCGGCATGGCAGCGGCGGAGTGCTCCCACAAAAACTCGGCGGGGGCGGCCACCGGCTTTGTTGGTCTCTTTGCCTACATGGGGGCGGCGCTGTCAGGCTATCCGCTGGCCAAGGTGATGGAGATCTGGCACTGGAACGGCTTCTTCGTGGTGATCTCGGTGGCGGCAGGCGTCTCGGCCCTGCTGCTGCTCCCCTTCCTCAAGGCGCAGGCACCGAGAACAGCTCAAGCTCCGTCAGAGTAATGGACGGCAGCTGACGAGCTATATCCGGCAAGCAGAAACAAACAGGGCGCGGATCACCGCGCCCTGCTGTTATTCCTGAACCTATTCCGGCATCAGGCAGCCTGACAGACCCGGTTCTTTCCTTCCCGCTTAGCCCGATAGAGAGCGTCATCCGCACGGCTGAACAGGCTGTCAAAGTGCCACTCCCCCTGCCAGTGAGCAACACCCATGCTGACGGTGATATGGATCCCCTCCACCTCGCTGGCCGCAAGCTGAACCCGCAGTGACTGGCACCGGGCGATCGCCTCTTCTGCGGTGGCATGGCGAAATAGCAGCACAAACTCCTCGCCCCCAAAGCGACTGGCCAATACTCCTTCCAGCTCGCGCAGTGCCAACCCGACCCGCTCCAGCACCCGATCCCCCACCTCATGACCATGCCGATCGTTGATCTGCTTGAAGTCATCCAGATCGAGCACCGCCAGCGCCCCCTGCTGTGCAGGGCGTCCCCGGGCCAGACGCTCCATAAAACCACGGCGATTGAACAAGCCGGTCAACGGATCATGACTGGCCTGATAGCGCAGCTCCAGCGCCCGGTGCTGGTTGCAGAGCAGCAGCACCCCGAAGGTGAGCATGGAGCTACCCACCAGCATGGAGACATAGGGCAACACGTTGAACAGCTGACGCTGGAACGGGCTTTCGATCACCTCGCCCCACACGGTAAAAATCCGCATCAGGGTCATGGCAATCAGCACCAGATTGAGGCCAATCAGCACCCATACCGCCACCTGATAATCGGGTCGACCATGACGCCAGAGCTGCCAGATGATGAGCGTACTGAGCACGATGAAGGTGGCGCTGCTTATCATCACCCGTACCGCAATCCGGCCATCGATGGCGACCGACCAGGTCATGACGGCGGCAAACAGCAGGATGAATCCCCAGCAGGCAGGCCAGCCCGGCGATTGACGGAAGAAACAGCGTTGGGCGACCAGCAATAACGACACATGAAAAATCAGGAAGACATTGCCCACCCAGGAGCCATAGGGGGTGGGTGTCAGCAGCAGACTGGCAAATCCCGCCTGACCCAGCATGGCAAACAGACTGGACCACCACCAGACCCCGACGCCGGGAATATCGTTGTGGGTAACGCGAATGATGGTGAGAGTGAGGAAACCGAGACAATAGCCGCACAAGGCCATGATCATCAAGGTAAAAATATCCAGCTTAAGCAGTAGTGAGGCGTCCATACCAAAGCCATGCAGAGAGGGTAACTGAGTATATGAGAAGCGTTTGCCAAGACCCAGTGCGACTTGATGGTTTTCACAATAAAGCCCGTTCGTTTGCTGACAAACAGAGCAATGCGTGTGATATCCCACCAATGCGTATTCGTATCAGCCCCACAAAAAGCCTCTTACGGAGCCCAATAACTCAATAAGAGTCGCAAGCGGCGCCCTGAGTTTGTAACAAAATGTCTTGGGGATAATTTGGGCTTGAACCCACCCCATTAGATAGATATGTTGTTTTCGTGTGATTTTATGAATGAAGCCATGAGCAATAAATGTCTCTAACCTGTTGAGTCTTCTGACACAATCTGTTTTTGGTACATTTTTCACTCAACCACTATTCATAGCATCTCATATGGGGCTTTTGTCCCGCTCAAGACATTCATCCTGTCTTGCCTGTTGCCGGATGCAGCAGTCTCTTGTGCCACGGAGTCGCACGGGATCAGGTTCAAGGCCGAACACACCACCGACAGAGACGTCACTTATGATCAAAAAACTGATTCTTTCTACCCTGCTGTTTTGCGGGATCGCCACGGCGGCCCCGACCCCAGCCCCTACCTCCACCCTGGATGCCGTGCTCGAACGCGGCGTGCTGCGAGTCGGTTTCGATGCCGGCTATCAACCCTTCGAGATGACCAACAAGCAGGGCCAATACATCGGCTTTGACGTGGATCTCGCCAAGATGGTCGCCAAAGAGATGGGCGTGAAGGTCGAGTTCGTCAACACCGCCTGGGATGGCATCATTCCGGCGCTGCTGACCAACAAGTTCGACGTCATCATGGGCGGCATGACCGTCACTCCCCAGCGCAACCTGCGGGTCAACTTCGCCGATCCCTACATCGTGGTCGGCCAGACCATAGTCCTGCGCAAAGAGAAGGCGGGCGAAATCAAATCCTTCACCGACCTCAACGACCCGAAATACAAGATCGCGGTCAAGCTCGGTACCACCGGCGAGCAGGCAGTCAAGCGCCTGATCCCCAAAGCTACCCTGCTGCAGTTTGAAACCCAGGATGACGCCAAGCTGGAAGTGATCAACGGCAAGGTCGATGCGTTCGTCTATGACCTGCCCTACAACGCTATTTTTGCCTCCCAGAATCAGGGCGCCGTAGTACACCTCGACAAGCCGTTCACCTTCGAGCCGCTGGCCTGGGCCATCCGCAAAGGGGATCAGGACACCCTCAACTGGTTCAACAACTACCTGCGCCAGATCAAGGGCGATGGCAGCTACGACCGTCTCTACAAGAAGTGGTTCGAATCCAACGCCTGGCTGAATCAGCTCAAATAACCTCCGGGGGGCGGCACATGCCGCCCCTGCACCACGCAGCTCCCCACACAATAACGAGAAGAGGTTGTGACTGTGCACACACCCAAACCGACAAGACAGATGGAAAAACAGCCCAATCAGCTGCTCTGGCATGGGGTTTTCCTGCTGATGCTGCTGGTTGCCGTATTCGGCATCTACAAGGCTGTCCAGTCAGTGGATTACACCTGGCGCTGGGAACGCATTCCCCAATACATCGCCTATCAGGCGGAGCAGAAGAATGTCGCCGAATTTGACGGCACCGTGATGGCGGGCACCAGCGAGGCCGAGAAGGGCAAGCTGTTCCTGCAAGACGATCTCGACCCCAATGTGCGGCAAGCCATCGCCAGCACCGGCGTACAAGTCGCCGAAGGGGATACCGTTTTTCGTGGCGATACCCTCGACACCCAACTAAGCTGGACCGCAGGCCCCATCGCATGGGGCGTCTGGGTCACCGTCAAGCTCTCGCTGGTAGCAGGCATCTTCGCCATCCTGCTCGGCACCCTGGCCGGACTGGCCCGCCTCTCCCCCAATCCGGCCCTGCGCAATCTGGCGGTCACCTACGTTGAGCTCATCCGCGGCACGCCGCTGCTGGTGCAGATCTTCATCGTCTACTTCTTTATCGGCACCGTGCTGAACCTCGACCGCTTCACCGCCGGGGTCGCCGCGCTGGCCGTCTTTACCGGGGCCTATGTGGCGGAGATCGTCCGCGCCGGTATCAGCTCCATCCACAAGGGGCAGATGGAGGCTGGCCGCAGCCTGGGTATGACCTCCGCCCAGACCATGCGCTATGTCATTCTGCCGCAGGCGTTCAAGCGGGTACTGCCACCGCTGGCAGGCCAATTCATCAACCTGATCAAGGACTCCTCGCTGGTCTCGGTCATCTCCATCACCGACCTGACCAAGGCGGGTCGCGAGGTGGTGAGCTCCACCTTCAGTCCCTTCGAGGTGTGGTTTACCGTCGCCCTGCTCTATCTGGTGCTGACCGGCACCCTCTCCTTCCTGGTACGCCGTCTCGAGGTGAAATATGCGAAAAGCAACTGATCCCATCATCAAAGCGACCGGCGTAGAGAAGTTCTACGGTAGCGAAGTGCACGCCCTGAAAAATGTCAGCACCGAGGTGGCCGAAGGGGAAGTGGTGGTGATCGTCGGCCCCAGCGGCTCGGGCAAATCCACCTTCCTGCGCACCCTCAACCAGCTGGAGACCATCAACGACGGCAATATCGTGGTCGACGGCATCTGCCTGACCGAGCCGGGCGATGTCAACAAGCTGCGGGAAGAGGTAGGTATGGTGTTCCAGTCCTTCAACCTCTTTCCCCACCTGACGGTGCTGGATAATATCTGCCTCGCCCCTCAGAAGGTGCGTGGCCTGTCGCGCCGTGAGGCCGAAGACAGAGCCAAGGCGCTGCTGCTGAAAGTGGGGCTGTCGGTGAAAGCGGCCAGCTATCCCTCCCAACTCTCCGGCGGTCAGCAACAGCGGGTGGCCATCGCCCGGGCGCTCGCCATGCAGCCACGCATCATGCTGTTTGACGAGCCCACCAGTGCGCTCGACCCCGAGATGGTGGGGGAAGTGCTGGATGTGATGAAGGGGCTGGCTCGTGAGGGGATGACCATGGTGGTGGTGACCCACGAGATGGGCTTTGCCCGTGAGGTAGCGGATCGGGTGCTTTTTATGGAGAGTGGCGAACTGCTGGTGGATGAAAAACCGGCCGATTTCTTCGACAATCCCCCCTCCCCACGCCTGCGCCAGTTCCTGAGTCAGGTACTGTAGCCAACACGCTCTGCTGGATAAACGAAGAGGGACCGCAAGGTCCCTCTTCTTGTGCGTCACGCTGAGCAGGCTTAACCCAGCTGAACCCGAGTGCCCCTCTCATCGGCTCAGCGCGGGGACTTTCCCAGATAGCGCTCCACGATCACTTTCACTCCGTCACGTTTTTTGAGCTGATAGAGCTCCTTGTCAAACTGGTCGATAAAGGCCTGTTTGTAGGGATACTCTCCCTTGCGGCTGTAGCCGAGAAACCCCTGCTCCTTGCTGAGCACCGGCCCCTGTTTGAGCAGGGACATATCGGCCACCGCCAGCTGATCGGCCTTTATCATGTTGAGCAACTCATAGAGCAGGGAGAGGCGATCATTGATGGTGCAATCGACCCGGCCGCGAACAATCTTGAGCAGGTTCTCCCGATTGCTTTTCACCTCCTCCACGTCGATCTGCTTCTCTTTTACCGCCAGCCAAAAGGCATCGCCGCCGACGGCAAAACCGGCGTTCATGCCAAAGCGTAAACCATGATAGTCGAGCGGAAATCTGGCCTGCGGGGTATTGGCCGCCACACTGGCGCCGCACATCACCACCAGCTCTTCATCCAGCATCGGCTGGGAGTAGGGCCACATATAAGGGCGGGTATCGGGCATGTAGTAGGGTGGAAAGATGGCGAAGGCGGCCCCCTGTTCCACCATGCTCAGACCGCGCCGCCACGGCATGGGCTTGAGCACCACCTCATAGTCAGGCATGGCAGAGGTCACCTCGCGGATGATGTCAGCATAGATCCCCCTGACCTCCTCCCCTTCCTGCCAGGAGTAGGGGGGATAGGCGGCATCCGCCAGGATCTCGACCCGGGTCTTGGCGTGCGCCATCATGCACAACCCCAACAACAAGCAACACCAGACGCGCATAAGCCAGCACCTCCTGAAAAAGCCTGCATCAAGCATAGCCATCCACTGCGCCTTCCTCTGCTGGCGCGCCATATTTCATGCCATCTCTTCGTTGGCTGAAAAATGTTAATGAAATATTAAAACCATCCTTTATGCTGGAGAGCAATTGCTCTGAATGGATGGCCGCATATGGATGTGCAACTGCTTTTGCTCTACCTCTCCCCGATTTTTCTGGCCTTTATCGGCTGGGAGATGCTCTACCTGCGCAAACATGGCTCGGCCTTTCCCACCGCCACCTACCAGTGGCGGGATCTGTTCGCCAACGCCACGCTGGCCCTGATGCACCAAGGGGGCGATGCCCTGGCGGCCATCGCCATTGCTTATCTGTATGACACCCTCTGGGGCTGGCGACTGTTCGATATCGAGCTGAATCTCTGGAGTGTGCTACTGCTGTTCCTGTTGCAGGATCTCTGCTACTGGCTGTTCCACTTCACCAGCCACCATGTGCGCTGGCTGTGGGCTTCCCACGTGGTACATCACAGTTCGGAGCGGCTCAATCTCTCCACCGCTTTTCGCCAGAGCCTGATGTATCCAATCTCCGGCATGTGGCTGTTCTGGATCCCGATGATTGTCATCGGCTTCCCGCCCGAGGCGGTGGTCGCCACCGTGCTGCTGAGTCTGGGTTTCCAGTTCTTCGTCCACACTCAGGTGGTGGGCAAGCTCGGCTGGCTTGAGTGGATCTTCAACACCCCCTCCCACCACAGGGTGCACCACGCCAGCAACGCCAAGTACATAGACCGCAACTTTGCCGGCGTGCTGATTATCTGGGATCGACTGTTCGGCACCTTTGTCGAGGAGGATCCTGCCGAGCCATGCCGCTTCGGCATCACCAAGCCGATCCACAGCTTTAACCCCCTCACTCTCACCTTCCATGAGTGGCGCGACATGCTGCGTGACGCCCGTGGCCTGCCATGGCGACAAAAACTCGCGGTGCTGTTTGGCAAACCGGCCGGACCTGCCAGCAGCTGAGCCTTCGCCCCGGATAGCAAGCCACTGATAACCAGTCCCTGATAATAAGAGAGCGCCACAGTGGCGCTCTCTTTTATGGTCAGTCATATCTTCGATATCAGAGATGGGCGAACGACCAGACGGCGGGGATCAGGCTCAGCAAGGTCACGCCGGCCAATAGCCGTTCGCGACCACTCAGGCAAAGACCTGCGCCCAGCTGGCGGCGGCTGTAGAGAAACAGCAGCAGACCCGGCCCGTAGAGCAGCAAGGAGAGCAGCAGATACTCCACCCCGGCAGCATAGAGCAGCCAGAAGCCGTAACCGCTCGACACCAGCGCCACTGCCCGCATCAGACCGCTGCCCTGCCCACTCTCCCCCTCCTTGCTGAACGAAAGCTTGAGCAAAAACAGCCCGATCAACAGGTAAGGCACCAAAATCATCGAGGTCGATATAAGCAGCAGACTGGTGTAGCCCTTGCCGAGCAGCCACACCAGCAGCAGGCATGTTTGCACCGTCAGGCTGGTGAGCCAGAGCGAGGCGATAGGCGTCCCGTTGCGGTTCTGGCGCCGGAAGATGGCGGGAAACGCACCGTGGCGGGCCGCGCTGAACGGCACCTCGGCCGAGAAGAGGGTCCAGCTCACATAGGAGGCGAGCACCGAGACGATAAGACCGAGGCTGATGAGCAGCTTGCCCCAGGAGCCGGTCATCTGGGCCATCAGCCCTGCCATGGAGGGGTTGGGTAGCGCCGCCAGCTCGGGCCGACTCAATATCCCCAGCGCCAGCACCGAGATAAGCACATAGAGCAGCAGCGCCAGCACCACCCCAAGCACGGTGGCAGTGCCCACATCCTGCCGGTTTCGAGCGCGGGCCGACAGCACCGCTGCCCCCTCGATACCGGTGAAGACCCAGAGGGTGATGAGCATGGTGTTGCGCACCTGCTCGGAGACCGGCACCGCCAGGGTGCTGCCCTGCTGATCCGCCACGAAGGTGACCGGATCGAACCAGTAGCAGGCAAACAGAATAAACAGCAGCAGCGGCAGGCTCTTGGCCAGGGTCGCCACCAGATTGAACAACGCCGCCTGCTGCACGCCGCGGGCCACCAGCAGGTGCACAGCCCAGAGGATGCAGGACTCGCCGACAAACGCCGCCAGGGTATTGCCGTCACCAAACCAGATCTGCTCCGGCGTATCGACGAAGCTGCCCAGCGCCGCAAAGGCAATGACCAGATAACCCACCACGCCGATGGTGGCGCAGAGCCAGTACCCCCAGGCGGAGAAGAAGCCCACCAGATCGCCAAAACCGGCGCGGGCGTAGCTGTAGATGCCGCCGTCGAGATCCGGTCTGAGTCGCGACAGATAGAGAAAACTCATGGCGAGCGCCAGGATGCCCACACCCGTCACACCCCAGCCGATCAGCACGGCGCGGGCGCCTGCCACCTCGGCCATATTCTGGGGCAGGCTGAAAATCCCCGCCCCCACCATGGAGCTGAACACCAGCGCGGTGAGAGACCAGAGCCCAATCTTGTTCTCTTTCATGAAAGCTCCTTAGCGCAACCGGCTGCTCAGCGCCTGAATATGCTCGGGGCCGATACCGCAGCAACCGCCGATCAAGTTCGCACCGGCCGCGCGCCAGCGCTCGGCCCAGCCGAGATAATCCAGCGGCCCCAGATCGGCGCGGATCTCGTCCAGCCCATCGTTGGCGGTGGCCTCTTTGGGTTGCGGCGGGAAGGCGTTGGCGTAAGCACCGAGGCGAATGTCTGCGCGGCCCAGCGCCTGCAATCGGGCGCGAGCAACCTCGAGGGCACCCTCGATCACCTCGGGCTGACAGCAGTTGAACAGGATGGCATCGACCTCGGCCGCCACTAACGTGGTCACCGCATCAGCCACCTGCTCGCCGGAACGCAGTCGCGGTTCGTTGCCCGGCGCCTCATCTTCCAGCGTGAAGGAGACCCAGAACGGCTTGCCGTCATCAGGCAGCAGCGCTTTCAGGGCCAGTGGCTCGGCAATCAGGCTCATGGTCTCGGCCAGCCAGATATCCACATAAGGGGATAGCGCCCGAATAAGCGGCATCGCCAGCTCGCTCACCCGGTCCGCCTTGAACAGGTCGGCACGGTAGGAGCCAAACAGCGGTGGCAGAGAACCCGCCACCTGCACGGCGCCCTTCTGCGCGTCAGCCACCTCACGGGCCAGTTGTCCGGCCAGCGCTGCCAGCCCCTCCCCGTCGGCAAAGAAACGCTCATCGCCGATATGAAACGGCACCAGCGCATAGCTATTGGTAGTAATGACCCGGGCTCCGCTCGCCACATAGGCCTGATGCACGTCGCGCACCGTCTCTGGCGCCTCCATCAGGGCCAGCGCCGACCACTCCGGCTGACGAAACGGTGCACCCCGCCGTGCCAGCTCGCGCCCCATACCCCCATCCAGCACCCACAATTCCCTGGTTTCCATCTGTCGTGTCTCTTAGTTATGTGCGTTGTTTATTTGCGTATTTATCTGTTTGTTTTGTTGATCTGCGGTTTCGCATCGAATCGCTGCAGATCGTCCCGCTTCATCCTGGGAAGCCCTTTTATTATGCAGCCATAAAAACATATAGATGTTTAGATGGCCAAAGCAAGATAAAACAAAGTGCCACGGGCGGCAATCAGTATCAGCAGAAATCAGCGTGCAAACGGCGAGGCAAACGCAGAAATGCAAGAGGCCACCCTAAGGTGGCCTCATCACAATCTTGATCCGCTGGCAGCTTAACGCCCGGCCAGCACGCGCTTGATCTGTTTGACCCAGTCGGAGACCCGACCCTGCTGCGGCAAACCGCGCCAGATCTGCTCCCACTGGGCAGGGCTGAGCGGACGACCGAGGCGACGTTGCACACCCGCATAGAGGTAGTCATGGGCCGTGGTGGCCGCATGCTCGGAGGTGAGGAATTTGGAGACCGGATCGGTCAACCGCACATCCCGCATGCCGAGCAGCGGATAGTCGTTGTGCACCGCCGCCAGCATGGTCTCGCGCATGGCGGACTCGATGTAACCTCGGGCAAACAGGGCGGTCACCGACTCCAGCGACCCCTGATCCGGGCCGTGGTACTGCTCATCAAAGACCGGGCTCGGCTCTGCCATGCCGCTTTGTACCACCGCATCGGGATCCGGCTGCGGCACCACCACAGCAGGCTTGGGGGCAACCGGCTTGGCTGCCACTGTGGCTTTGCGCGGCGCACTCTGGCTACAGGCACCCAGTGCCAGGGCGAGCGCGACACAGGCCAGCGCACGGGAATGAGACTGCATCTTCATGACTCTTATGTCGCTCCTTTTACGATTCCTGAGCTGGCTTCTCGGCCACAGCCGGTTCGACCCGGGTAACCAGCAGCTGATCAATCTTGTAACTGTCGATATCCACCACTTCGAACTTGTAACCGGCATATTTGACCGAGTCAGTACGCTTGGGGATCTTGCGCAGCATATACATGATAAAGCCGGCGATGGTCTCGTAGTTCTGGTTCTCGGGGAACTCTTCGATATCGAAGGCGCGCATCACGTCGGAGATGGGGGTGACCCCGTCTACCAGCCAGGAGTTCTCGTCGCGCTGGACGATCTGCTCTTCCACCACGTGGGTCGCCCACTCGCCCATGACTGTGCTCATCAGGTCGTTCATGGTGACAATCCCCACCACCAGCGCGTACTCGTTCATCACCACGGCAAAGTCACCACGATGATTCTTGAAGTACTCCATCGCCTCATAGAGGTTCAGGGTATCGGGGATGATGATGACGTTCTGTACCAGGTTGCCACCGATCAGGTCGATGCTCTGGCCACCGATAACGCGGATCAGCAGCTCTTTGGCATCGACAAAGCCCTTGATGCTGTCGAGGTTGTGGTCACAGACCAGAAACTTGTTGTGGGGATGTTCGGCGATCTTCGCCTTGATGCTCTCTTCACTCTCTTGCAGGGTGAAATAGATCAGGCTCTCGCGGGCCGTCATGGCAGAGGTGACACCAAGGGACTGCAACTCGAACACGTTCTCGATGAGCTGATGCTCCTCGCGCTGGATAACCCCCGCCTCGGCACCGGCATCCATCACCGCATAGATATCGTCGGAGGTGATCTCGTCGTTACGCACCGTGGAGACGCGCATCAGACGGAACAGGGAGTTCGCCAATCCGTTGAAGACCCACACCAGCGGCATCAACACGGTGACGAAGAAGAGCATGGGGCGCACCACCACCACGGCAATCTGCTCGGGCATGGTCATGGCCAGACGCTTGGGCATCAGATCGGCGATCAGGATAAACATGCCGGTGACGAACACGAAGGAGGCACCGGAGCTGATCTCGCCAAGCCAGGGCCCTTGGTAGAACTGGGAGACAATCCCCTTGATGGCGGGGTTGAGGGCAGACTCACCCAGGATACCGCCCAGAATGGCGACGGTATTGAGGCCAATCTGCACCACAGTGAAAAAGTTGCCCGGCTGGGCCTGCAGGGCCAGCACCTTTTCGGCCTGGCGATTACCTTCATCCGCCATTACCTGCAATTTGATTTTGCGAGACGCGGCGAGAGAGATCTCGGAGAGGGAGAAGAACACACTGCCGCCAACCAGCAGCATTAAAAAGAACAAACTATCGGCAAAACTCATGATTAACCTATTGCTACACCCGCCTTAGCACAAGACGGCAAACTGGGCCCGGGAGACCGGACCGTGAGCCCATCCGGGACTCACACAGGGGGAGTATTCTATCAGAAAACAGCCAGTTGGGGGCTTTATCTTACTCCGACCAGTTATGCAACAAAAAAGGCGCTTCACGCGCCTTTTTATTCACTTCCGGTTAGCCCTTGCCCAGCAAGGTGCCCAGATCGTCCGCCTTGGTGTGGCGCACATCCTTGCCTTTCACGTAGTAGACGATGTACTCGCAGATGTGCTGGCAACGATCGCCGACCCGCTCGATGGCCCGCGCCGCCCACAGCACGTTGAGCACCTGGGGGATGGTGCGGGGATCTTCCATCATATAGGTCATCAGCTCGCGGATGATGGACTCATACTCGCGGTCTACCTTGTCATCTTCCTTGTAGACCGCCAGCGCTGCATCCAGATCCATGCGGGCGAAGGCGTCGAGCACATCGTGCAGCATCTTGATGGTGCGACGGCCCATGTTCTCCAGCGACACCAACGGCGGCTGCGGCTTGTTGGCGTTGTCGGTCAGCATGCGGGCGATCTTGTCGGCCACATCGCCAATGCGCTCCAGATCGGTGATGGTCTTGATAATGGCCATCACCAGTCGCAGGTCGGAGGCAGTCGGCTGACGCTTGGCGATGATGCGGGTGCACTCCTCGTCGATCGCCACTTCCATGGCGTTGACCTTGTGGTCGTTGGCCACGATCTTGCGCGCCGCATCGAGATCCTGATCGTGGATCGCCGCAATGGCGTCGGTGAGCTGCTGCTCTACCAGACCGCCCATCACCAGCACCTGGTTGCGCACGCTCTCTAGCTCGGCATTGAACTGACCGGAGATGTGTTTATTGAGGTTCATATTGTCCATACAAATAATCCTTGATTGCTCCGATTATGCCTTAGCCGTTGAACCGACTGCCAATCTGTTTGCTGAGATTCATCCTCTCCTCTCCTTAGCCGTAACGACCGGTAATGTAATCTTCGGTCTTTTTCTTGGCCGGGGTGGTGAAAATGGTGTTGGTATCCGAGTACTCGATAAGCTCGCCCATATACATGAAGGCGGTCTGATCCGACACTCGCGCAGCCTGTTGCATGTTGTGGGTCACGATCACCACGGTGAACTGGCTCTTGAGCTCGTTGATCAGCTCCTCGATGGTGAGGGTGGAGATGGGGTCGAGCGCCGAGGTCGGTTCATCGAGCAGCAACACTTCCGGCTCGATGGCGATGGCACGGGCGATCACCAGACGCTGCTGCTGACCACCGGAGAGACCGAAGGCGTTGTCATGCAGACGATCCTTCACCTCGTCCCACAAGGCCGCACCGCGCAGGGAGCGCTCGGCGGCCTCATCCAGAGTGCGACGATCGTTGATCCCCTGCAGGCGCAGACCATAGACCACGTTCTCGTAGATGGACTTGGGGAACGGGTTCGGACGCTGGAACACCATGCCCACCTGACGGCGCAGGGCGGAAACATCGACGTTCTTGTCATAGATGTTGTGGCCGTGCAGCTGGATTTCCCCCTCGATGCGGCAGATCTCCACCAGATCGTTCATCCGGTTGATGCAGCGCAGCAGGGTCGATTTGCCACAGCCTGACGGGCCGATAAAGGCGGTCACCTGCCCTTTGGGGATCTTCATGTTGACGTTGAACAACGCCTGCTTGCTGCCGTAGTACAGGTTGAGATCCTTCACCTCCAGCGCGGTCTGCTCCGGGCTCAGGTTAAGCAGGTCCAGCGCGGTGTGCTGGGTAGACGTGGTCGTTACGTTGATCATCTGTTACCTCAAAATCTGTCGGTGGCGGCGGGCAATCTCATCGCCCGCGGCCGGAACGCTTGGCTGGCAGGGAACCCTGTCCCCTGCCCGTCTCTGTGGTGGCTGGCCTATCAATGTTCCAGCGACCGGAATTTCTCGCGCAAGTGGTTACGAATACCGATAGCGGTCAGGTTCAGACCCACGATCACCGTCACCAGCAGGAAGGAGGTGGCATAGACCAGCGGGCGGGCCGCCTCGACGTTGGGGCTCTGGAAGCCGACGTCATAGATGTGGAAGCCCAGGTGCATGAACTTGCGCTCCACATGCAGATACGGGAAGTTGCCATCCATCGGCAGGGTCGGTGCCAGTTTCACCACCCCCACCAGCATCAGTGGCGCCACTTCACCGGCTGCACGGGCAATCGCCAGAATAAGGCCGGTCATGATGGCCGGGCTCGCCATCGGCAGCACGATGCGCCACAGGGTCTCGGCCTGGGTGGCGCCCAGTGCCAACGAGCCCTGACGGATGGTGCTCGGGATCCGCGCCAGCCCCTCTTCGGTGGAGACGATCACCACCGGCAGGGTCAGGATGGCCAGGGTCAGCGCCGACCAGATCACGCCGGGTGAACCAAAAGTCGGGCTCGGCAGCGCTTCCGGGTAGAACAGCTGGTCTAACGAACCGCCGAGTGTGTAGACGAAGAAGCCCAAACCAAACACGCCATAGACGATGGAGGGTACACCCGCCAGGTTGATCACCGCGATGCGGATGATCTTGGTCAAGCTGTTTTTGCCCGCATACTCGTGCAGGTAGACCGCTGCCACCACCCCCAGCGGGGTGACGATGATCGCCATCAGGAACACCATGAAGACGGTGCCGAAGATAGCCGGGAACACCCCGCCCTCGGTATTGGCCTCACGGGGATCGTCGGAGACAAACTTGCCGATCTGGTGGAACCAGTGACCCACCTTGGCCAGCAGGCTCATGTCGTTGGGCCATACCACATCCAGTACCCTGGACATGGGCATGGTCACCAGCTCGCCACGCATATCCTTGACGGTGATGCTGTCCCGGTCAGCCTGACTGCGCAGGGAGAAGAGCTCTTTTTCCAGCACCAGATAACGATCGTTGAGGGCCTGACGTTCACGCTCCAGCTGAGCTTTCAGCTGATCGGTCAGCTTCTCTTCCAGCTCGGCTTTGCGCTCTTTCAGGCGCAGCCGCTCCAGCTGATAGTTGATGCTGCCGATGTCCCCTTTTTGCAGATCGTTGGCCTGTTCGGAGAGGGCATTGGCTCGCGCCAGCACCCGCTGCAGGGCAGGATGCAGATCCGAAGTCAGCTCGCGGCCATCCTCTTTTACCCCGACGATGTAACCGTAGAAGTTACCGTTGGTGGCACGCTCAACCATGGCCAGCTCGGCTGGCTGGCTCTGGGACTTGATGTCCGTCTCCAGTACCCAGCGAAAATCGAGGTCGACGAACTCACGGTTGCCGGTCTTGACCAGATAGCGGGTCAGCAGCTCGCGCTCTTCCCCCTCCAGCGGCAGACCTGCGGCGCGCAGCCGCTCCACCGGCACCAGCTCGCGATCGTTGATCTCGCCGATCAACACGCTCTTGTTGCCACTGGCGTCCTCCAGCTGCCACTCATAGATTGGGTGCGGCCAGAAGTAGACCAGACCACGCCAGCCGATCAGCAGCAGCAGACCCAGTACCGCCACCAGACTCAGGCTGACGGCGCCGCCGGTCATCCAGATCCAGGGGGCCCCTGATTTAAACCACTTACCCATTGTCGATTCCTTGTCCATTACAGAGCCGCCCCTTACATCGAGCTGTATTTTTCACGCAACCGCTGACGGACAAACTCGGCCAGGGTGTTGAACATAAAGGTGAACACAAACAGGACGAAGGCCGCGAGGAACAGTACCCGATAGTGGGAGCTGCCCACTTCCGACTCCGGCATCTCCACCGCAATGTTGGCGGCCAGAGTACGCAGCCCCTGGAACATGGAGAAGTCCATGATGGGGGTGTTACCGGTGGCCATCAGTACGATCATGGTTTCGCCCACGGCACGGCCAAGGCCCATCATCACCGCCGAGAAGATGCCCGGGCTGGCAGTGAGGATCACCACCCGGCTCAGGGTCTGCCACGGGGTAGCCCCCAACGCCAGCGAGCCCTGGGTCAGATGCTTGGGCACCGAGAAGACCGCATCTTCGGCGATGGAGAAGATGGTGGGGATGACCGCAAAGCCCATGGCGATACCGACCACCAGCGAATTGCGCTGGTCAAACTTGATACCCATTTCGTGGGTCAGCCAGATGCGCGAATCACCGTGCATAAAGGCATTCTCGATGAGCGGGCTCAGGGCGAAGGCCCCCCAGCCAATCAGCAGCAGCACTGGAATAAGCAGGATGGCGTGCCACCCCTCCGGCAGCCAGGACTTGCCTCGCTCCGGCAGATAGTTCCAGATAAGCGCAGTCAGCAGCATCCCCATCGGCAGCAGCACCAGCAGCAGGATCACCCCGGGCAGCGCCCCCTCTATGATGGGTGCCAGCCACAGACCCGCCAGGAAGCCCAAGATAACGGTCGGCAGCGCCGCCATGATCTCGACCGTCGGCTTGACGTATTTGCGCAGCCCCGCCGACATGAAGTAGGCGGTATAGATGGCACCGGCCACGCCGAGCGGCACAGCAAACACCATGGCGTAGAAAGATGCCTTCAGAGTACCGAATACCAGTGGCACCAGGCTCAGCTTGGCTTCAAAGTCGTTGCTGGCGGAGGTGGATTGCCACACATACTGGGGCTCCGGATACC
Source organism: Aeromonas sp. 55A (assembly GCF_051919665.1). Taxonomy (NCBI): domain Bacteria; kingdom Pseudomonadati; phylum Pseudomonadota; class Gammaproteobacteria; order Aeromonadales; family Aeromonadaceae; genus Aeromonas; species Aeromonas sp. 55A. The sequence goes on from NZ_JBQBEH010000008.1 coordinate 3,998,622, forward strand.
CTTCATACCATACCTTTTGCCACAGGGCCGACCAGGTCACCTCGGGGTGATCGTTCTCCACCGAGAAAAGCTTGAAGGTCTCCCCTTGCTGCATCAGCAACAGGTTGTGACGGGGGGAGATGGCCAGAGCAGAGAGTTCACCCCCTTCCACCGTCTCGGTCAGCAGCTTGGTCTCGCCAGTGGCGTGGAAGAAGCTGATGATGCCGTCCTTGTCGGCACTGATGAAGGCTTTGCGATAGTGCTCGGGGGTCAGAAGATCCACCGCGCCATCGCCCTTGAAGTCACGGATCTGAGTGAACTGGCGTTTGCCATCTTTTGCCACTTCAAACCACTGGGAGATGATGCCGTTGTCGTTGCCCACCAGCAGGGAGGAGGCACCGGAGAGCAGCTCGACCCGGGTCACGTTGGCATCTGGCGCATTGATCTCCAGCACGTTGCGCACGGATATATTGCTCAGGTCATGAATGTCATAGACAGAGAGACGATTGCCTTCCCGCACAAAGAGGATCCGCAGATTGGGGGTCAAAAGCATCTGATCCACATGGCGCGGCAGGGACGGAATGGTGTAGTTCTCACTGCTCCACTCAATCTCGCCGGAGAGGAAGTTCTCCTCACCGCTCATCACCATCAGTACGCCACGACCATCTTCGGTCACGGCGGCGGTCGCCATCTTGTCCTTGGTGGCCTCAAACACCATGGCACTGAGCGCTTTGCCCTGCGGATCGACCACTACCGGCTCCTCGCCAAAGGGATATTGCAGACTGGGTTCGATCACCCGCACATCGTTGGGATAGGAGACCTTGAACGCAGGCTGGACGACCTGCGCCTTGCCATCGGCGAAACCGTAGGCGATCAGCTTCTGACCAGGGGACGGTGGCGCCACCGCAGTGACATCACCGGTGACCTCAGCATGACCAAGGGATTGCCCGACCTTGATCTTGTCATCTCCCTGCACCGCAAAGAAGTTGACCTGCCCTTTATCGCTGAAGCGATAGCCGATCTCGTTCTGCTCTTCCACGCCGAGCCAGGCGGTCTTCCCTGCGGCAGGCAGGGTAAACGAGGCTGTCGGCTCCATGGAGGCGCCATTGAAGATGGGTTTCACCACATACAGCAGATAAAAGAAGATAAGCAGCAGCGCCACCAGTACCAGGGCTCCGCCTGTGGTGACGCCATATTTGGCCAATTTATCCTTGATCCGGCGTTTTCTACTGCCCGCCATGACCAGGTTTAACGATTCCGATGACATGCAAGACCTCAATGTAAGCTAGGCTTCGCGGCATTATATGGCGGTTGCATGACAGTTTTGTTACATCGAGAACGCTTTAACAGAGGTTGTTAGCGGAAAAATGGGCGGGGATCCCTTCGAAGGCGGGCGAGCGTAATATATTGTTTATAAAGGGATATTTATGCTGATAATCAGCAAGGGCAGCCTGCGCTGCCCCCGAATGATTCAGGAAAGGGTATCGTTTGATTGTTGCAGCGCCAGTTTGGCCGCCTTTTTCTCGGCGCGACGGCGCTTGAAGAAGGCCGACAACTGGGCCGAGCAGGCATCGGCCAGCACACCGCCGGTCAGCTCGACACTGTGGTTGTGGCGCGGGTCCTGCAAGATCTCGAACACCGACCCCGCGGCACCGGTCTTGAGATCTCGGGCGCCGTAAACCACCCGCTTGACCCGGCTATGGATCAGCGCACCGGCACACATACAGCACGGCTCCAGCGTCACATAAAGAGTGGTGTCGAGCAGCCGGTAGTTCGCCAGCTGCTTGCCCGCCGCCCGGATCGCCATCACCTCGGCATGGGCACAGGCATCGTGTTCGCTGATGGAGCGGTTCCACCCCTCTCCCACCACCTGACCATCCAGCACCAGTACGGCACCGACCGGGATCTCGCCAATCCCTTCGGCCCGGGCGGCCAATGTCATGGCATGGCGCATCCACTGTTCGTCCTGCTCGGTTTGACTCGGTATATCTGGGACCTCTGATGGTTTCACGCCCATCCCCTCTTTATATTGTTCAATTGTGCTTTTTACATTCCAGCTATCCATACCTGTCAGATGAATCCATAGATAGCAGGCATGATAGCTCGCGGTGACAGGGCGGCGATTATGCCAAATCTGCACGTCAGACCCAAGCCGCATCCCGACTGAGCAATAAAGAAGCAATCGGCATCTCTATGATAAAAAAGGAGTTGCACCCGTTTGGTCATGCTATTAGACTTCCTTCCCGTCAGCCGAGTCTGACTCCGTCGGTGTGTAGCGCAGCCAGGTAGCGCATCTGCATGGGGTGTAGAGGGTCGGAGGTTCGAATCCTCTCACACCGACCATTTTCCCCGAGAATAGCCCAGTCAAACGACTGGGCTATTTTTTTGCCTCCGATTTATCCTCCTGACAGCGCCAGCCTACCAAGAACAAAAAACACCCAGAACCACTTGAATCTTTTTTCAGAACTCATTAAGATGCGCAACTTTCCGCCGGTAGACAACACAGGGAGGTGGAAACACGAGTGAAGGGATCACTGTCCGGCTTGCGTGCAACACAGGACCAGGCATGAACCAGAACACCGATTTCGCACCCGCCATTACGCTTTACTCCGTTCCTCACGACACCCCTTGCCACACCGAAAGCGAAAATGAACAGGTCATCCAGCTGGATGTGATCGATCTTGCCGAACCGGATGATGACTATTGAGCCCGGCCAGATGGCCGCTCAATCACTGGGGCATCGCCTGTTCAACACACTCAGTTTCACACCCTTGGCGAGAAATCTGCAAAAAACGACAAACTGCTAATTCTATCAAGGATGGCAGTATTATTGACTAATGCGTCTCCCCCTTCCCTCTCCATCATTCCCCCCGGCAATTGATACAAACCTACGTTATTGCGCTTCACTTTCCATCGTTGCAACCGCTGGTGCCAACAGAGCCTGCGTCACCACACCAAGTTTAAAACGCACGTTCACCAACTAGGTCTAGCAATAGCAAAACATTCATTGCCACATTCAAACGCAATTTATACGGCTGTTTTGGCAAAGCCTGGAGTTAGGTCGGGATTTGTTTTTGCATTTGTAATTTTATTACGTAATAAGTTACAAAATGAGGGGCAGGGTAACGGCCCAAATTAGCCGTTGTCCGATGGGAAAAAGCAGGAGCATAACCATCTGCGTAGAGCTTTTACACCAACCCAATAAAGCAATAAAAAACATCAACTTAACCATATCCAAAAAACAGGTGTTTAAAAAAAACTGTTGACGTACTCAACAATATTTCGCACCTTATCAATCGTGTTACCCCGTTGTTTCGGGAACGTTTCAGGAACAGGGATTCGACTTTAGTCGTAGTTAGTAAGTTCAAAATGTAATTCTCAAAGGAGTGAACCTTATGTCGGCACCGGCTCAGACCCACTGCAGCGCCCGCCTTCGCATCCAGGGCGAGATGCAACCCGAATACGCGCAAATTCTGACGCCGGACGCGGTGGCTCTGGTCTCCGAATTGGTGGAACGTTTTGCTCCCCAAAGAGGGGAATTGCTGAAACAACGTGTGGCACGTCAGGCCCGTATCGATGGCGGCGAGCTGCCGGACTTCCTGCCGGAAACCGCCCACATCCGTGAAGGTGACTGGACCATTCGCGGCATTCCCGCCGACCTGCAAGACCGCCGTGTGGAGATCACCGGCCCGGTCGAGCGCAAGATGGTGATCAACGCCCTCAACGCCAACGTCAAGGTGTTCATGGCGGACTTCGAGGACTCACTGGCTCCTGCCTGGAATAAGGTGATCGAGGGTCAAATCAACCTGCGCGATGCGGTCAACGGCACCATCTCTTACACCAGTCCGGAAGGAAAGGCTTATACCCTGACCCCCAATCCGGCGGTACTCATCTGCCGGGTACGCGGTCTGCACCTGCCGGAAAAACATGTCACCTTTGATGGCGAGCCCATCCCAGGTGGCCTGTTCGATTTTGCCCTCTACTTCCTGCACAACTATCAGGCGCTGCTGGCCAAAGGCTCCGGCCCCTACTTCTACGTGCCCAAGTTGCAGAGCCATCTGGAAGGGCGCTGGTGGAGCGAAGTATTCGCCTGGACCGAGGACAAGTTCGGTCTGCCCCGTGGCACCATCAAGGCCACCGTGCTGATTGAAACCCTGCCAGCCGTATTCGAGATGGATGAGCTGCTCTATCAGATGAAGGATCACATCGTCGCCCTCAACTGCGGCCGCTGGGACTACATCTTCAGCTACATCAAGACCTTGAAGAACCATCCGGATCGCGTCCTGCCCGACCGCCAGGTGGTAACCATGGACAAGCCGTTCCTTTCCGCATACTCGCGGCTGCTGATCAAGACCTGCCACAAGCGCGGTGCGTTGGCGATGGGTGGCATGGCCGCCTTTATTCCGGCCAAGGACGCGGCCGTCAACGAGCAGGTCTTCGCCAAGGTCAAGGCCGACAAGGAGCGCGAAGCCAACAACGGCCACGACGGTACCTGGGTCGCCCACCCTGGCCTGGCCGATACCGCCATGGCGGTGTTCAACGCCACCATTGCGGCTGGTGCCAAGAACCAGATCGGCGTGCTGCGTGAGCAGGATGCCCCCATCACCGCCGCCGACCTGCTGGCACCCTGTGAGGGCGAGCGCACCGAGGCAGGGATGCGCACCAATATCCGGGTTGCCCTGCAATATCTGGAGGCCTGGATCAACGGCAACGGCTGCGTGCCCATCTACGGTCTGATGGAAGATGCCGCCACCGCCGAGATCTCCCGTACCTCCATCTGGCAGTGGATCCGCCACGGCAAGAGCCTGTCGAATGGCAAGGTGGTGACCAAGGCGCTGTTCCGCCAGATGCTGGCCGAGGAGCTGGAGGTGGTCAAAGCCGAGGTGGGCGCCGCGCGCTGGCAGGCAGGACGCTTTGCCGAGGCAAGCGAACTGATGGAAGAGATCACCTGCGCCGATACCCTGATCGATTTTCTGACGCTGCCCGGTTACGAGCGGCTCTGAATCACGGGCCCCGGGCGGGGCTCGCCAATAACAAGTCAATGGAAACGTGAAATCAATGAAAGAGGGAACTGATATGGCACTGACCCGTGAGCAACAGATCCAGGCTATCGAGAAAGACTGGGCGGAAAACCCCCGCTGGAAAGGGATCAAGCGCGGCTACAGCGCCGAAGATGTGGTGAACCTGCGCGGCAGCTTGCAGCCGGTGCACACCCTGGCTCAGCGCGGTGCCGACAAGCTGTGGGGCCTGATCCACGGCGACGCCAAGAAAGGCTACGTCAACTGCCTCGGCGCCCTGACCGGCGGTCAGGCGGTGCAGCAGGCCAAGGCGGGGATCGAGGCGATCTACCTCTCCGGATGGCAGGTGGCGGCGGACAACAACTTGTCCTCCACCATGTATCCGGATCAGTCCCTCTACCCGGCCAACTCCGTACCGTCCGTGGTGGAGCGCATCAACAACTCCTTTGCCCGTGCCGACCAGATCCAGTGGGCCAACAAGGTAGGACCGCAGGATGAGGGCTTTATCGACTACTTCCTGCCCATCGTGGCGGATGCGGAAGCCGGTTTCGGTGGCGTGCTGAACGCCTTCGAACTGATGAAGGGAATGATTGAAGCGGGCGCCGCTGGCGTGCACTTCGAAGATCAGCTGGCATCAGTCAAGAAGTGCGGTCATATGGGCGGCAAGGTACTGGTGCCGACTCAGGAAGCGGTGCAGAAGCTGGTTGCTGCACGTCTGGCAGCCGATGTGTGCGGCACCACCACCCTGGTGATCGCCCGTACCGACGCCAACGCCGCTGACCTGTTGACCACCGATGCCGACCCGTACGATGCAGACTTCCTGACTGGCGAGCGCACTGCCGAAGGATTCTACAAGGTGCGTGCCGGTATCGATCAGGCCATCGCTCGCGGTCTGGCTTACGCCCCCTACGCCGACATGGTGTGGTGTGAAACCGCCAAGCCAGATCTGGACGAAGCGCGTAAATTTGCCGAAGCAATCAAGGCCAAGTTCCCGGATCGCATCCTGGCCTACAACTGCTCCCCGAGCTTCAACTGGAAGAAGAATCTGGACGATGCCACCATCGCCCGCTTCCAGCAGGAGCTCTCCGACATGGGCTACAAGTACCAGTTCATCACCCTCGCGGGTATCCACAACATGTGGTTCCACATGTACGAACTGGCCTACCAGTACGCCCGTGGCGAAGGGATGAAGCACTACGTCGAGATGGTGCAGGAGCCGGAATTTGCTGCCGCCAGCCGTGGCTACACCTTCGTGGCCCACCAGCAGGAGGTCGGTACCGGTTACTTCGACAAGGTGACCACCGTCATTCAGGGTGGCCAATCCTCGGTGACCGCACTGACCGGCTCTACCGAAGAAGATCAGTTCCACTGATAGACAGAGCCCTCTTGAGATAGCAAAACCCCGGCCTGATGCCGGGGTTTCTTTTTATCTGCCATTCAAACGAAAGTCAGGCCACAACCGCACACCGCAGAGAGGATCAGAGCTCGAGGATCTCTTTGACAAAGGGAATGGTCAGCTTGCGCTTGGCGCGAAATGAGGCATTGTCGAGCTGATTGAGAGTGGTGAGCAGGGTTCGCATATCGCGGGAGAGTCGGTTGAGCAGGAAGCGGCCCACATCGATGGGCAGTTTGAAGCCCCGCAGCTCGGCACGCAGCTGCAGGGCACTGAGCTTGCCTTCGTCATCCAGCTCTTCGAGATGGAAACTCACCCCCCAGTCGAGGCGCGAAGCGAGATCCGGCAGTTGCAGTCCCAGTTTGCGCGGTGCGCTGCAGCCGGTGACCACCAGCGTCCCCTCCCCCTTCTCCTGCCAGCGATTGTAAAAGTCAAACAGCGCCCGCTCCCACACGGCATTGCCGGCGATCGCCTCAAGGCTGTCGAGACAGACCAGCGGCAAGCTTTCGAGGGCATCGAGCATGCTGGGATCGAGCTGTTCAAATTGATCGAGGGAGAGATAGGCCGCCGCCGCATCGCGGGCGTTGACCTCGGCACAGGTGGCGTGGAGCAGATGAGAGCGTCCGGATCCCTTGGCTCCCCAGAAATAGAGGAAAGGCGATCCCTGACCGATGGCCGCGTTTTTGAGGGCGGTGATCAGATGAGCATTGTTGCCGGGATAAAAACTGACAAAGGTTTCATCATCCGGTAGTTGTACGGCTAAAGACAGTTGGGCCGGTTGCTTCACTCGTTGGGCTTTGACTGTGACATTTGTGGCTAAGTGTATCATCGCAAAGGCAGATAGAGAACCGCCCGGACAAGCCGGGCGATCTACAAAAGCCTTATAAAATCAGGGCTGCGACCATTGGTAACGCAAACCGCTGCCATTATCGTCAACCTTGCGCAAACGACTCTCGAGCTGCAGTGCCCGCACCAGTTCGGCCTGATCCCCTTGCAGGGTAAAGTTGAAGGTGACCTGGTCCCCCTCCAGCTTGCCGATCGCCACCTTGCTGACGTTGGCCATCCCCTGCAGCATCTTCTGCACGGCGATCATGCTGTCCACTTCGGAGAGGCCATCTACCACCAGGGTCTGGCTGGTTGCCGGACCCGAGATACGGGCACCGTAGTTTTTCACCAGCCAGGCCGCCAGGGTATCAGCAAACCCTTGTGCCACTTCGGCCTGAGTGCCGGTGCTATTGCCACGGGTCAGCTCGGTCACTTCACCGGCCGCTTTGGGGCCGTAGAGTCCCCAATCGATGCTCCACTTGTCACCTTCCGGTGTCAGCTTGCCCAACACCACCATCTCGGCGCCATAGCGCTGACTTGCCTGCAAAATCGGGTCGGCAAAGCGTCCCCAGACGTCGGTGGCACTGACCGCCATGTTGTCATCGAGATCCATCAGCGGAATGCTGATGGGTAGCCCCAGCGTCTGGGCCTGCTCGCGCAAGGCTTGCGCCCAACCATCGCTGGATTGATCCGCCAGCAGGCGACGCTCCCCCTGATCCACCACCAGCCAGATCGCCATCTGGGGACGAGCCGGGCCAAGCAGGGCATACTGGCTCTCGGAGACCAGGCTGTTGACCTTGTCACTCTTGAACTCGGCTTTCAGATACTTGACGGAGTCCTGATCCTGATAGCCATAGCTTTTGACATAGTCGCCCGGGGCCGCCAGCGCCTTGACCACCACAGGTTGGGTGAGGATGTCGCGCTTGCCGGTGACCTTGATCAGCACCTGACCCAGTGCCTGCCCTTGAGCGGCCACCATGTCGCCACTGGTCGGGGCCTTGCCCTGATAGAGGTCGGTCACCTGAGCGGCCGAAGCCATGAATGACAAGCCGCAGCAGAGGGCGGTCACAACACGTTTGAACATGAACAGAGTCTCGAAATGGGAGAGTGTGCTTATGGTAGCGGCAAGGCGCGTCCTGCGGCAAGGCTGGCACAAGCGGCCACAAACAGCAGAGCCGGCGATGCGCCGGCTCCGATCACCCCTTCCACATGGGAAGCAGGTCAAGGCATAAACTTATTTGGTACCGAAGATCTTGTCGCCTGCATCGCCCAGACCCGGCACGATATAGCCTTTATCGTTCAGCCCCTGGTCGACAGAAGCGCAGTAGAGCTCTACGTCAGGGTGAGCCGCTTCCAGCGCCTTGATCCCTTCCGGCGCGGCAACCAGTACCAACACCTTGATGGATTGGCAGCCTTTCTTCTTCAGCAGATCGATGGTGGCGATCATGGAGCCGCCGGTGGCCAGCATCGGATCGATGACCAGCGCCAGACGCTCTTCGATGTTGCTGACGATCTTCTCGAAATAGGGAACCGGTTGCAGGGTCTCTTCATCGCGGTAGATACCGACCACGCTGACGCGGGCGCTCGGCATGTGCTCCAGCACGCCATCCATCATGCCAAGGCCGGCACGCAGGATGGGTACGACGGTTACCTTCTTGCCTTTGATCTGGTCAACTTCTACTGGCCCATTCCAGCCATCGATGATAACCTTCTCGGTTTCGAAGTCAGAGGTCGCTTCATAGGTCAACAAACTGCCCACTTCTTTGGCCAGTTCACGGAAACGCTTGGTGCTGATATCGCCTTCACGCATCAGACCGATCTTGTGTTTGACCAGGGGGTGTTTGACTTCAACGACTTTCATTATTATCTCCTCTAACCTGCCGCAAAAAAAATCGCGGAATCATACAACAAAAGCCACCACTTGTAGAGCATTTCCGCGCAAAAACGCGCAAACGATTTCCTTTCTGGTTTTTCACCGCCACTGTTAGAATACGCCCCGAATTTTACCCTCCACTTCTTTACATGACGGGGAATACTCGTGACTGACAAAACCTCACTGAGCTACAAGGATGCTGGCGTAGATATCGATGCCGGCAATGCACTGGTTGAACGTATCAAGGGCGTGTCAAAGCGCACTCGTCGTCCTGAAGTCCTTGGTGGTCTTGGCGGCTTTGGGGCCTTGTGTCAAATCCCTGCGGGCTACAAGGAGCCGGTACTGGTCTCCGGTACCGATGGTGTGGGCACCAAGCTGCGGCTGGCCATCGACCTGAAGAAGCACGACACCGTGGGCATCGATCTGGTGGCCATGTGCGTCAATGACCTGATCGTACAGGGCGCCGAGCCGCTGTTCTTCCTCGACTACTATGCAACCGGCAAGCTGGACGTGGACACCGCAGCCGCGGTGGTCACCGGGATCGGTACCGGTTGCGAGCAGTCAGGCTGTGCCCTGGTGGGCGGCGAGACCGCCGAGATGCCGGGTATGTATGAAGGGGAAGACTACGACATCGCCGGTTTCTGCGTCGGTGTGGTGGAGAAGAGCGAAATCATCGACGGCAGCAAGGTCGGTGAAGGGGATGCCCTGATCGCCCTGGCCGCCAGCGGCCCTCACTCCAACGGCTTCTCCCTGATCCGTAAAATTCTGGAAGTCTCCAAAGCCGACGTGCATCAGCCGCTGGGTGACACCACCCTGGCAAACGCCCTGCTGGAGCCGACCCGCATCTATGTGAAACCTGTGCTCAAGCTCATCAAGGAGTGCGAGATCCACGCCCTCTCCCACATCACCGGCGGTGGCTTCTGGGAGAACATCCCCCGTGTCCTGCCCGCCAACACCCAAGCGGTGATCGACGAGCAGAGCTGGCAGTGGCCGGCAGTGTTCAGCTGGTTGCAGCAGGCTGGCAACGTCACCCGTCACGAAATGTATCGCACCTTCAACTGCGGCGTCGGCATGATCATCGCCCTGCCCGCCAACCAGCTGGAGAAGGCGCTGACCCTGCTCAAGGCGGAAGGCGAGAACGCATGGCACATCGGCCATATCGCCAAGGCAGCAGACGGTGAGGAGCAGGTCGTCATCAAATGATGCGGATCCTCGTCCTAATCTCTGGCAGCGGCAGCAACCTGCAGGCGATCCTCGACCACTGCGCCAGCGGCAAGATTGCCGGTGAAGTGGTCGGCGTTATCAGCAACAAGGCCGATGCCTATGGTCTGGTTCGCGCCAAAGAAGCTGGCGTGGCGACCTCCATTCTGGCCCAGCAGCAGTTTGCCAGCCGGGAGGAGTATGACGCCGCCCTGCTGGCGCTGATGGCAGACTATCAGCCGGATCTGGTGGTGCTGGCCGGGTTTATGCGGATATTGAGCGGCGATCTGGTGCGCCATTTCGCCGGGCGGATGATCAATATCCACCCCTCCCTGCTGCCCAAGTATCAGGGCCTGCACACCCACCAGCGCGCCATAGATGCCGGTGACAGTGAACACGGCGCCAGCGTCCACTTCGTGACCGAAGAGCTGGACGGGGGCCCGGTGATCCTGCAGGCCCGCGTACCCATCTTTGAAGGGGACACTGCGGACGAGGTAGCGGCACGGGTGCAGGCGCAGGAGCACAGCATCTACCCGCTGGTGGTGCGCTGGTTCTGCGAAGGCAGGCTGCAGATGGTAGATGGCGCCGTGCGACTGGATGGCGCCCTGCTGGGCCCCGCTGGTTACGCCTGCGAGTAAGCAGACGTCTTGTCGAAATGTGAAAAAGGAGGCCGATGGCCTCCTTTTTATTTCCTGAATTTTCCCACCACAGGCACAGGCTTAAACCTGTTCACGACCTGCAGCGAGAAACCGTCAACAAGGTGAAGAGCAGCACATGAGCCTTGATCACGGTTTCGTAGCCAGATCGCGGACAGGTTTAGACCGGATTGTCGATATCGATAAAGGTGACATCCAGCCCATGCACGGTCGCCAGCCACTCCCCCAACGCCTTGACGCCGTAACGCTCGGTGGCGTGATGGCCCGCGGCGTAGAAGTGCATCCCCATCTCGCGAGCGGTGTGAATGGTCTGCTCTGAGGCTTCGCCGGAGATAAAGGCATCGATGCCCTGCTCCGCCGCCAGATTGATGTAGCTCTGACCGCCACCGGTGCACCAGGCCACGGAGCGGATAAGCTCGGGGCCGCTGTCGCCACAATAGAGTGGCTCGCGGCCAAGGCGCTCGGCAATCAGCTTGGCAAAGTCGGCACCACTCATCGGCTGCTCCAGCTTGCCCACCATGGCGACGCTCTTGCTGTTCCACGGCTCCAGACCGCGACGCACCTTGATGTCGAGCAGCTTGGCAAGCTGGGCGTTGTTACCCACCTCGGGATGGACATCCAGCGGCAAATGGTAGGCAAACAGGTTGATATCGTGGGTCAGCAGGGTCTTGAGCCGACGCTGCTTCATGCCGGTGATCTGGGCCGGTTCACCGCTCCAGAAGTAGCCGTGATGAACCAGAATGGCATCGGCCTCGGCAGCCACCGCCGCGTCGATAAGCGCCTGACTGGCGGTGACACCGGTCACTACCTTGCGAATACGCTCACGCCCCTCCACTTGCAAGCCGTTGGGGCAGTAATCCTTGATGGCGTGCGGTTCGAGCAGATGGTTCAGTACGGTTTCGAGTTTTCGATGAGAGATCATAGGGGTCCTTTATTAAGGCTCGGTCCCCTGCTTTACCAATAAAAACAGGGCCCAGGCTCAAAGCGCCAAGGGCCCCATGATAATCGAGCCGGGCCATCAAGACCATGACAGCCCCCACACAGTACGGTTTCCCTCCCGGCCTCAGGCTGGCAGATCGATCCCCGCCTCCCGCATCTGGGCCAGCTTGTAGCGCAGGGTGCGCGGGCTGATGCCGAGTCGGTCGGCCACCGCCTTGCGGCTGCCGTTACAATCTTGCAGGGTGTCGAGGATGATCTGGTGCTCCTGCTGCTTGAGCTCGCTGCCGAGGCGATCGCCTCCATAGCTGCGCTCCACGCTGACAAACTCCATCTCCTGCTCGTCCAGCTCCTCCAGAATGAGGTGGTCACAATCAATGACCCCGTCCGGGCTGAGGATCAGGGCGCGCTGTACCACGTTGTCCAGCTCCCGCACGTTACCGGGCCAGGGGTGGGCCAGCAGCCGATCCCGCGAGGCGTCCGTCAACTGTGGTGTCGGCAACCCCTGCTGACTGGCATGAAGCGCCAGCAGATGTTCCGCCAGCGGCAGAATGTCACCGGGCCGCTCGCACAGGGCAGACCAGCGCAGCGGGAAGACGTTGAGGCGATAGTAGAGATCTTCGCGAAACAGGCCATCCTGCACCGCTTTTTTCAAATCCCGGTTGCTGGTGGCGATGACCCGCACATCCAGCGGGATCATCTTGCGACTGCCGAGCCGCTCCACCTCTTTCTCCTGCAACACCCGCAGCAATTTGGCTTGCAGCCCCTGATCCATCTCGGTGATCTCGTCAAGCAGTAGGGTGCCCCCCTGCGCCTGCTCGAACTTGCCCGGGCACCCCTGCACCGCGCCGGTAAACGCCCCCTTCTCGTAGCCAAACAGGGTCGCCTCCAGCATGTTTTCCGGAATGGCGGCGCAGTTGATGGCGACGAAGGGCTGCTCGGCGCGGCTGGAGTTATCGTGAATGTAACGGGCCAGCACCTCTTTACCCGTCCCGCTCGGGCCGGTCACCATCACGGTCGCTTCGCTTCTGGCAACACGGGTCGCCAGCTGGAACAGCTCGGCAGTTTTGGGGTCCCCGTAGACCACGGCGCGTTTCTCCACCTTCTGGGCGGGCACATAGCGACTGACCTGATTAAGCAGCACCTCCGGCGAAAATGGCTTGGCCAGATAGTCGATGGCCCCTTCACGCATGGCGCGCACCGCGCCGTCGATGTTGGCGTAGGCGGTCATCAGCAGCACAGGGATCTGCGGATATTGCTGGCGGATGGTGGCCAGCAAGGTGAGACCGTCCATCCCCCCCATCTGGATATCGGAGATCACCATGTCAAACGGCTGACGGGAGAGGGCCAGCAGAGCCCGCTCGCCGCTGTCCGCTTCACGGCACTCATAACCGCCGAGCAAAAGGGTATCCACCAGCGCTTCGCGCAGGCCATTGTCATCTTCAACTACCAGGATCCTGGCCTGTGTCATGCTACACCTCCAAGCTGCACCGGTTGCTGGTGCAGGGGGAACGACAGAGTAAAGCAGGTGCCTTCACCGGGAACCGAGGCCACACCGACCTCCCCCTGATGGGCACGCACTACAGATTGCACCACCGCCAACCCGAGACCAGTGCCTTGGGAGCGAGTGGTAAAGAAGGGTTCGAATACCTGACCGAGCTGATGGGAAGGGATCCCCTTGCCATTATCGATGACCCGCATCTCCACCCGAGCTCCGCTGCGCACCGCGCTGACCAAGAGTGAGGTGGCCCCTGCCTGCTGGGCATTGGCAATCAGGTTGTTGATGGCCCCCGCCAGCGCACTGCTGTTGGCCAGCAGACAGAGATCGGGCTCCGGCGCCTCCATGTGCAGCTCGCAGCCCTGCTGCTGGCAGAAGGCCTCGGCTCCTGCCTGCACTTCGGCCAGCAGCCCTTGTACCGAGATGGGGGTGACCACCTGATTGTCACCGTTGCGGGCAAACAGCAGGATGTCGTTGATCTGCTTCTCCAGATCCTGCAAACGGGCCATCAACTTTTGCTGAAACTGAGTGCGAGATTCCGGCTTGAGGGTGCGGTTGGCCAGGTTGGCGGCATAGAGCATGGCGGCAGAGAGCGGAGTACGGATCTGGTGGGCGAGCGAGGCCGCCATATTGCCCAGCGCCGACAGCCGCTTCATGTGGTTGATGCGGTCTTGCAGTTTACGGGTTTCGGTCAGGTCATTGATAAAAACCAGCTGGCCGGGCTGATCCGGCAGCGGTTGGGTCGAGAGCTGGACCCGGCGCCCGTCACGCAGGGAGATCTCGTGGCCATCATCCTCGCGCGGCTCGAAGCAGCGGGCAATGATGTGACGCCAGAGCTCCCCTTCCAACGGCTCCCCCAGCAGGGAGATGGCCGCCGGATTCGCGCGGGTGACCACCCCGGCCCCGTCAAGCAGCAACACCCCGGTGGGGAGCGCCTTGAAGATGGCATAGAGCTGGCTCACTTCGTGGGACTGGAGTGGCATGTCCTGCTGCTGGATTGTCATAAACCTGACCTCAAACTGGCTATTGGGTCAGGTTATTCAATTTCCATGCCACAAATTATATGAACTAAAACAATGGATTGCGTATTTGCGTCAAGGCTTTGACCCTCAGACGTCCTTGCTCATCCCGTACTTTTTCATCTTCTCCACCAGGGTAGTACGCCGCATGCCTAGCAGATCGGCGGCGCGGGCCACCACCCCGTCCTGAGACTCCAGCGCCTGACGGATCAGCTCCACTTCAAGGTCAGCCAGCATCTCTTTGAGGTTGACCCCCTCCTCCGGCAGCTGCATGGTGCGGGCCGAGGCGAGGGCGTGATCCAGCTCGGGCGGATCCTGAAACACCGCCGCCAGCGCATCCCGTTCATCCATCTCGGTCAGCCGCTCATCCCGCGGCTCGCTCGGCAACAGGCGATAACGGCTCGGCAGATCGGCCACATCGACGATCTGGTGCGGGTAGAGGATCAACAGCCGCTCCAGCAGGTTGGAGAGCTCGCGTACGTTACCGGGCCAGGGGTACTGCATCAGCGACTCCAGCGCCCGCTGGGTCAACCGGATAAAGCCGTGGTGCTGCTCGGCATGGCGGTTGAGCAGCTCCTGCAGCAGCAGCGGGATGTCATCGATGCGATCCCGCAGCGGCGGCGTCTCAATGGGGAAGACGTTGAGGCGGTAGTAGAGATCTTCACGAAAACCCTGAGTGCGGATCATCGCCTCCAGATCCCGGTGGGTCGCCGCTATGATGCGCACATCGGCCTGAATGGGCTTGCCGCCACCGACCCGGTCGAACAGCCGCTCCTGCAACACCCGCAGCAGTTTGACCTGCATCGGCATCGGCATATCGCCGATCTCGTCGAGAAACAGGGTCCCCCCCTGCGCCAGCTCGAAGCGACCGCGACGGGCTGCGATGGCGCCGGTAAACGCCCCCTTCTCGTGACCAAACAGTTCGCTCTCCAGCAATTCGGCCGGAATAGCGCCGCAGTTGATGGGCACGAAGGGGCCACTGCTGCGGGAAGAGAGTTCGTGGATAGCGCGAGCCACCACCTCTTTACCAGTGCCGGACTCCCCAAGGATCAGCACGTTGGCATCGGTCTCGGCCACCTGGCTGATGAGGCGGCGTACCTCCTGGATCCCCTTCCCTTTACCCACCAGCAAGCGCAGCAGGGCCTGCCCCTTGTCATGGGTCTGCTGACGGGGATGCAAGGAGACGAACGCCTGACAGAAGTGCAAATGACGGGTAAGGGATTCATAGGTAAAGGGCGAGAGCGCGACCCCGATAAAGTTGCTGTTAGGCAGATCGGCCTCAACCAGCGAGAGGAAGGGGGTACGGGGGAAAGCGGCCAGCAGCTCTGACAAGGGACGGTCGGTCAGCTCACCCACCAGCACCCCTTGCAGCGGTCCGGAGGATTCGATGGCCACATCCAGATCGCTTTGTGCCACCTCCTGCCACGGGATCCCCATAAACGAGAGCACGGTTCCCAACTGTTGGCGCCGCTGCGCATCGGCATCAACAATCAACACGCCCATCTCCACCATATCCATTCCTCGCGATGTCCTGAACTAACTTATTGTTTTATTTGATGATAAAACAGCTACCGACTGTCTTTTTGCTGGCACACAAAGTGCCAAAATTCCGACACATTGTCAAAAATTGTCGTATTCAGGCTAAGTGTATCGACAGAAACGAGAGATTAGATAAATTTTGCCGAGGAATTTTCTGCCTTGGCGCCGTTAACAAACGCAGCCAAAAGCGGAAAGAAAACTGCCCTCGTCAGAGGGCAGCATGGGACTCGGTGAAGCGCATTCAGTGGCGATTATGGTGGTGCGGCGCCGCGTAACGACACTCGGGAAAACGGCTGCAAGCCAGAAAGAGCCGACCGGCGTGGGGGCCTTTTTTCGCCTCCCGCTCCACCAGCGGCGCATCGCAACGGGGGCAGTGGTGTACTTCATGCTCCTCGTCATCCTCTACATCGGCGAACAAGCCATCGACCAGCTCCCCCTCACTCTGTGGCGCCTCCACCATCCCCTTGGCCTGAATGACGGGCTCGTGGAGCGACGCAGGCGAGATGGCCTCGGCATGGGCAGTGCGGCCACGCATCCCGGCACCGACATCCACGCCGTCCAGCAGCAGAGGGTTGAAGGTGGGCTCGCGGCGCGCCCCTTGCGGCAAATCGTCGATCAAGGGTTCACTGGTTTTGACCAGCAGCGGCAGGATCTGTTCGCGCAGCTCTTCCACCAGATAACTGGCACTTGCCGGGATCTGTAGCAAGGGCAGACCGGCGCTGTCGCAGGCGGTTTTCAGAAAGAGATCCCGCGCCTTGCGCTTCTGATGGCGGTGGGAGCTGTCATCGAGTTCGATGGCACAGATAAAGGAGAGATCAGAAGGGTGGCAAAGCAGATAGTCGAAATGCTTGGCGCTGATCTTGTTGAAGTGCTGCTGCCATTTGCTCTTGCCGATCCTGGCCTGCGGCGTCAGCACATCGGCCACTCTTACCTTGGCAAAGACCCGGGCCTTGTCACCCACCGCCAGATCCAGCACCCCGAGAAAGGATCGTTCGGCGGGAGTGAACAGGGTCTCCTGCATATCATAGGGCAGGCGCTTTTGCTGTCTGCCTCTGCTCCAGAAGATCGCCAGCACAAGCAGCGCCAGCAACAGCAATCCCGATAGGACAAGGGTATTCATGAGAGCACGATCCAGTTCACAACACGAAAGGGGCCCCACTTTACCACAGCCGCTACCGGGCGAGTCAGCAGACAAGCGTATGGGAAGTGTAAAAGTCCCTGCTTTTTATCTATTTGCTCATGGGCGGGGGTTCATATGGCCTGCTACAGCAGGCACAATGGAGAGCAAGAGAGAAATCCCATTTCAAGGAGAGCAGGATGCAAAAACAATTGGTGGTCACCGTGATCGGTGCAGACAAACCGGGGATCGTCGAGAGTCTGGCAGCTGTCATCAGCCGCGAGCAGGGCAACTGGCTGGGCAGCGCCATGAGCGAACTGGCGGGCCAGTTTGCCGGTATCCTTCATGTCTCTGTCCCCGATGAGCACTATCGCAGCCTGTGCGAAGCACTGGCCCTGCTACCGGGTCTGACCATCAGCTTTGCCGAAGGCACACCTACCACCGAGCCAGCCCATCAAGTCATGATGACAGTGACCGGCAACGACCGCCCCGGTATCGTCCACGAAGTTGCCAGCATCCTGCGCCAGCTCGAGATCAACGTGGCCGATCTCACCACTGGCTGTGAACCGGCGCCCCACTCCGGCGCCCCTCTCTTCTATGCCCATGCGCTGGTTGCACTGCCCGACGGGCTCGCGATGGATACGCTTATCACCGCGCTGGAATCCCTCTCCGACGATCTGGTGGTCGACATCGACGAAGCGTTCAGCGAGCAGTAACAATACTGTCATTTATTTGTCATATATTAACGCCATAACTGCCGCGCAGACGCGACCTGAAACAGAGGCACAAGATGAGCACCGACAAGCAGTATGAAGAGAAAGAGCTGAGCTGGCTCTCATTCAATGAACGGGTGTTGCAAGAGGCAATGGACAAGACGGTGCCCCTCATCGAGCGGGTTCGTTTTCTGGGGATCTTCTCCTCCAACCAGGATGAGTTCTTCAAGGTACGGGTATCGGACGTCAAGCGTCGCATCCTCATCAATGAAGTACATGGTGGCGACGATGAAGCGAAAGTGCTGCTGCGCGCCATCCAGCAAAAAGTGATGGCGCTCGGTGAGGCGTTCGACAACACCTACAAGGAGCTGTTGATTGCGCTGGCTCGCCACAACATCTTCCTGGTCAACGAGAACCAGCTCTCCGATGCCATTCAGAAGTGGCTGCGGGTCTTCTTCAAGGAGAAGGTGCTGCGTCACATCATCCCGATCCTGCTCAACAAAGAGGTCAATCCGGTCAAATTCCTCAAGGATGAGTACACCTATCTGGCCATCGAGATGAAGAAGAACGGTCAGGTGATCCAGTACGCCCTGGTGGAAGTGCCGACCGACGACCTGCCCCGCTTCTTCCAGCTGCCGCCGGAAGGGACCCGCCGCAAGAAGCAGATCATCATTCTGGATAACGTCATCCGCTTCTGCCTCGACGAGATCTTCAAGGGCTTCTTCGACTACGACGAGATTGCCGCCTATGCGGTGAAGCTGACCCGGGATGCCGAATATGATCTCTCCGACCAGCTGGACTTGAGCCTGGTGGACAAGATGAGTGATGGCTTGAAGCAGCGCCTCACCGCCATGCCGGTGCGCTTCGTCTACGAGCGGGAGATGCCCGCTGCCATGATTAGCTTCCTCAAGCTCAAGCTGCAGATCAGCTCCTACGACGCCATCATGCCGGGCGGGCGCTATCACAACTTCAAGGATTTCATCGGCTTCCCCAACGTGGGCCGTGACTATCTGGAAAACCCCAAGCTGCCGGCGCTGGATTGCCGCGATTTTGACGGCTTCGTCAACGCCTTCGATGCGATTACCAAGCAGGATATCCTGCTCTACTACCCGTATCACAAGTTCCACCACTTCACCGAGTTGGTACGCCAGGCGGCGTTCGATCCGGCGGTGAGCGCCATTCGCATCAATATCTACCGGGTCGCCAAGAAGTCGCGGATCATCCACTCCCTCATCGATGCCGCCAACAACGGCAAGAAGGTGACCGTGGTGGTCGAGTTGCGCGCCCGTTTCGACGAAGCGGCCAACATAGACTGGGCCAATATTCTCACCGATGCCGGGGTCAAGGTGGTGTTCGGGGTGCCAAGCCTCAAGATCCACTCCAAGCTCTGCCTCATCACCCGCCACGAAAATGGCGAGGCGGTGCGCTACGCCCATATCGGCACCGGGAACTTCAACGAGAAGACCGCCAAGATCTATACCGACTTCTCGCTGCTGACCCGCAATCCGGATATCACCGCCGAAGTGGAAGGGGTATTTGAATACATCGAGTACCCCTATAAGCGTTACAAATTCAACCACCTGCTGGTCTCCCCCATCAACAGCCGCCGTCAGCTCTATCGCCTCATCGACAACGAGCTCTCCAACGCCAAGGCGGGCCAGCCGAGCGGCATCATCCTCAAGATCAACAATCTGGTGGACAAGGATCTCATCAACCGCCTCTATGCCGCCGGGCAGGCGGGAGTACCGATCCAGATGATCATCCGTGGCATGTGCGCCCTGCGTCCGGGCGTACCGGGCCTCAGTGACAACATCAAGGTGATCAGCATCATCGACCGCTTCCTCGAGCACCCGCGGGTGATGGTGTTCCACAACAAGGGCAACCCCCAGCTCTATATCTCCAGCGCTGACTGGATGAGCCGCAATATCGACGGCCGTATTGAGGTGGGCACCCCCATTTATGATGAGCGGCTCAAGCAGCGCATCATGGACATTCTCGAACTACAACTGAGTGATACCTGCAAGGCGCGGGTCATTGATGCCGACCAGCAGAACGAATATGTGAAGCGGGGCAACCGCCGCAAGATCCGCTCTCAGGTGGCGATTTACGACTATCTCAAACGTATCGAGTCAAACAATGGACAATAGTCTCTATGCCGCCGTGGATCTCGGCTCCAACAGTTTTCATATGGTGATCGCCCATCTGAGCGAAGGGCGTTTTCGCATCGTCGATCGCATCAAGGAGCGAGTGCGGCTGGCGGAAGGGATGGATGAGCAAAAACGCATGAGCCCGGAGGCGATGGAACGCGGTCTCGCCTGCCTGTCGCTGTTTGCCGAGCGGCTCACCAACATCAAACCGGATCAGATCCGCATCGCCGGTACCTACACATTGCGCCGTGCCAGCAACGCCCGCGAATTTGTGAGTGAAGCAGCCAAGGTGCTCAACCACCCCATCGAGATCATCAGCGGGCAGGAAGAAGCACGCCTCATCTATCAGGGTGTCGCCCATACCCAGCATATCGAGGGTCAGGTACTGGTGATCGATATCGGCGGCGGCAGCACCGAACTCATCATCGGTGAAGGGTTTGAACACAAGGCCCTCACCAGTCGCAAGATGGGCTGCGTCAGCTTTACCCAAAGCTTCTTCGCCAGCGGCAAGCTGAGCGACAAACACTTCACCAATGCCGTGCTAGAGGCGCAGCACCAACTCGCCCCCATCGTCAACCAGTACCGCAAGCTGGGCTGGCAGAGCTGCCTTGGCAGCTCAGGCTCCATTCGTACCGTGCGCGACGTGCTGCAGGGGGAAGGGCTGACTGACGGCAGCATTACGCTGGAGGGGCTGGAGCGGCTCAAGGCGCTGATGATTGAGCGCAAGCGAGTCGATAACCTCAAACTGGTCGGGCTTACCGAGGAGCGTCAGGAGGTGTTTGCCGCTGCGGTCGCCATCCTGCTCGGGCTGTTTACCTCGCTGCCCATAGAGCGGCTCGACTACTCCGATGGTGCGCTGCGCGAAGGGTTGCTTTATGAATTCGAGGAACGCTTGCAGCACCACGATATTCGCGAGCGTACCGCGCAGGCGCTCGGCACCCACTACCGGATGGACCGCAAACAAGCAGCCCGGGTTGAGCAGAGCGTACTGACCCTGTTTGATGCCCTGCAAGAGCCCTGGCAGATGGAGATTGAGCCCTATCGCGCCATCCTCGGCTGGGCAGCGCGGCTGCACGAAATCGGCCTTGCCATCAACTACAGCGGCATTCATCGCCACTCAGCCTATATCCTGCAACACACCGACCTGCCTGGCTTCAACCAGGACGATCAGGCGCTGCTGGCTGCGCTGGTACGCTTTCAGCGCAAGGGGCTCAAGCTCTCCGAGCTGCCGCCCCTACCCAACCACGACATGCAGACGGTGCTGCGCTGCATCCGCATCCTGCGCCTCGCAGTCGCCGCTCACCACAAGCGTCAGGACAACCTGCTGCCTGAGTGGAAAGTCGCAGTGCAAGGGGATAAGCTGGTCGTGACCCTGCCGATCGACTGGTGCGAGGAGAACCGTCTCCTGATGCAGAATCTGGAGAAGGAACACCGCTACTGTCAGGAGCAGGGCTGGCCACTGCTGTTCCAGCTCGGCTAAACCGGAAAGATAAATGCAAAAGGCAGCCCACTGGCTGCCTTTTGCATCTCAATCTCCCTGTTACTGCAACTCGGGCAACAACCACTTGGCCATCTCGAAGTAGATGATAAGGCCGGTACCATCCACCAGCGTCGCGATGAATGGCGCAGAGACCACCGCCGGATCGATGCGGAAACGACGCAGCACCATGGGAATAATGGACGCGACCGTGGCACTCCAGAGCACGATAGCGATGATGGTAAAGGTCACCACCATGCCAATCTGGGGACCGACGCCAAGACTCCATGCCCGCACCCAGGCCGCCATGGCAATGGCACCCGAGATGAGCAGACCGGTGGAGAGCTCCTTTTTCAGCACTGTGCCGAGATTGCGCAGACTCACCTCCCCGACCGCCATGGCTCGTACTATGGTGGTGGTGATCTGGGTGCCGCTGTTACCGCCAGTACCGATCAGGAGTGGAATGAAGAAGGCCAGCGCGATAGCCGCTTCCAGCTGCTCCTCAAATGCCCGCAACACTGTGCCGGTGTAAGCTTCCGCCACAAACAGGATAAGCAGCCAGCCCACCCGTTTGCGCCACAGCTGCCAGGGCGTCGCCTGCAAGTAAGGGGTATCGAGCGGTGATGAGCCACCCTGCATCTCGGCATCCTCGGTGGATTCAAGCTCCAGAATGTCGGCGGCATCATCGACGTGGAAAATACCGACCAGTCTCCCCTGATCCTCGACCGGCAATACCGACAGGTCGCGGTCGATCAGCAGGCGCGCCGCCAGCTCCTGATCAGCCCGAGCGTTGATCCGCACCGTCTCCCGGTCCATCAGGTTAGCGACACTGGCCTCGGGGTCAGCAATCAGCAAGCTCTTGAGCGAGATACTCCCCTGTAGACGGCCATCCACGTTGACCACATAGATGTGGCGGAACAGCTGGGCATTGTCCCAGGCATCGTGGATCAGCTGCTTGGCCTTGCCGACTGAATCCTGTTCGCTCACTGCCAGATACTCGTGGCGCATATTGGCCCCGACGGACTCAGGCGGCCAATCCAGCAGTGAGTAGTAGATGGCCTGCGCCTGGGTCGGGAAGCGAGCCAGCAACATGGTGCGATCCTGACGACTCAGTTTGCGCAGGATAGCCACCATTTCGCGACGGGGAATAGCCTCCTGCAACACGCTGACGATGCTGCCATGGAGCCGCTGCAACAGGCGCCCGGCACTCTCGGCCGAGAGTGAACCAAGCAGTGCGGCCCCTTGCGGGATTGGCAGGGTATCAAAGATGCAGTTGAGCTCTTCCGGACGCAGGGTCAGCAGTTGATCGGCGCGCTGAACCGGATCCAGATTATGTTCCAGCCAACCCTGCAGGGCGGCCAGATCGAGCAGTTGGTGACGGTTAAGAATGGTATGTGTTTTCTTCATCACAGATATCCTCATGTGATTTCAGGCGAGCCTGAATGCCTCCGGAAATAGCCGGGTGCAACGACAAGAAAACAGCAATTTGATTGACGAGTAATAGGCAGGAAATGACGCCGTTCGGCGTGTCATCATCCCCACGTACCAGCTTTAGCACTGTATAACGTATCCGGCATGCCGGAAGCCACTTGGGTTTACACCTTAATCCGATGAAAACTGTCCTGATCTTGGGCGTCTCTGGACGTCGTGAGATCAGTGGCCTGTGTTTATACAGGAGCCTCGCCTAACGAGATGCTGCAAATAATTCGCACAACCCTCTGTTGTGCGGGCGGCATGATTATCCAATCCCGCAGGGAGGTCAACCCCGCAGCTCCCATTAAATGGGCAACGGCAACAGCTTGTTACAATTGGCAGGAGATGACACGGAACCAATTTTCATAGTCTGGACAAAAGAAAAGGCCCCAAAGGGGCCCTTCTTTAATTAGCGAATATAGTCAAATAGCGTCAGACGACTTATTTTGCTGAAAGAGAGTTGCGAGGCACTCAATGCCGCATCCTCTTTTGACAGCGCGGAAATCACTTCATAGAGATCCGCTTCCGATACCTTGGCTCTCGCCTCGGCGTTGAGGGTACTCAACCCCTCGTTAGAATCCATGACTGCCTCGAGACTGTTCATCCTGCCACCCAACTCCCCCAATCCATGATCGATATTCAGACGAGCATTTTTCATATGGACGGTAGCATCGGCTACTTCCAGCGCAAAGTTGTCAGCGGTAATAGCGGGATCACGCAAGGCGGTAATAAAATCCGACATACCATTCAATATGTTGTCATTCTTCGGTGGATTAAGATCAAACTGCTCAGAACTGCCCGCAGGCGAGCTGACGGTCAACTCCAATCCATTGAAAGGGATCTTGGTGCCAGCAGTGTAGTTACCCGTTTGCAGGGTAGCACCACCGGCATCCTTGATATCGTAGGTATCCGGTGGGCCTATGGTGGTTGATACGGTATAGGTATTACTGGGCAGTGCCGAGTTATAATTGGACTTATAGAAATTATCAAAGTTACCCTGATCGCCTATCCCAACCTTGATATTTGCTGTGGTTGCACTGGCGGTTCTTCTGGTCGCCACGATTTCAAACAGATCTTGCCCGGAATCATTGGCAGCAATTTGTACCGTGGGTGAGACCTGAATATTTCGCTGACCAGGGTCACCCTGATAAATATATTTTCCGTTAGCGTCTTTTATATATGGCTGGGTCTTGCTCTGATTGCCGCCAAATATAAATTCACCCGAGGAGTTTTTGCTATTCATCAGGTCAAACATCTGCTGCTGCAACCCTTCCAGCTCGCTGGCTATGGCCTTGCGATCATCCATGCTGATAGCGCCATTATTTGACTTCTGGATCAGAGTCTGGGCACTAAGCATCGCATTGTTAATCGACGTTAATACCGTCTCCTCATGCCCCAGGCTGTTTTCCAGCAAGCTGCCATTGACACTGTACTGCTTGAACAGGTCGATCTCCTTGGTCAGTGCCATCTTCTGGCTCATCCCCGCAGGATCTTCGCCGGCAGTCTGAAATTTATTGCCGGTTTGCAGCTGTTGATAGGCAGTATTCAACCGCTCGTTGGCACTGTTGAGGGAATAGATATTCCGGTCGTAGATCATGTTGGTGGTGATGCGCATGACGTTACCTCACGGAAGAGAGCAGTGTATCGAAAATGGTTTTGGCCGTGCTGACGATTTGCGCCGATGCCGCATAGGATTGCTGGAAGCGGATCAGATTGGCCGCCTCCTCCTCCAGATTGACCCCAGACACGCTTTCAAAGATGCCGGTGCTCTGGATAAGCTTGGACTCATTGGCCTTGAGCAGCGTTTTTGCCTGACTGGTATTGTTACCCACTTCCATCACCAACCCGGAATAGGCCTGATTGAAGGTCATCTTGTCGTTGGTCGTCCCACCATTGGTGCTCTTGCGCACCAGATCCTTGTTTTGCAGCTCAGCCAGAACCAGGCCATTGCTGTTATCGGCAAAGCCATTGCTGTTGTAACTGAGCTTGAAGCTGTCACCGGCATCCACCGTTCCGGTGATGCTGAACTCGTAGCCTGGCGCCTGTTTCGGGTTGGCATAGACTGCAGCTCCGGCGGGGAAAGGGTTAATGATAGCCGACATCAGGTTTTGCCCCTTGCTGCTCGCGGGGGCCGTGCCAATCAAGGTAGTGCCATCGGCTTGAAACACCTGATAGTTACCACTGCCATCGATTTTGACCACCTGAGGCGCTGTCGGGCTCAGGCTATTGGTACCAAAACCTGACCCCGCACCTGTATTGAATACACCACCCAGTTTGATATCCGCCCCGCCGCCATTATTGGTGGTCTTTTCCGCTTTAAGCGGAGAGGCCAGGGCCAAATCTTCCGGTCGGGTGATCAGCTGACCCAGACCGGCGGCCGCACTTTTGGTGGGTTGCAGCAACAGTTTGTCACCCGCAGCCGGCGTGCCGGTGAGATCGATCGAGATCCCGTGCCCGGTCAGCTCAAAGGTTGTTGGTGGGGTAGCCCCCGCTGTGATCAAGGTACGATTGCCAGACTTGTCGAGCGAGAACACCTCATAACCGGTAGCACTGCTAAATTGCACTTCGTAATCAAACGGAGTCACTGATGTCCCCTTGCCCGGCACGAAGCTGACATTCGCCCCGACCGTCCCCGTGTTATTGCCGTAGGGTAAGCCCTTGCTGGTAGGCAGGGTGAAGATATCACCGCCAATCTCGTTATCCAGATCCATCCCGAGGCGGTTCTGCTGGTTCATCGCATCCGCCATCGCCACGGCCAGCTGCCCCAGTTCGCGCTTGGTCGGCTCAAGGTCGGTACGCGCCTTGAACAGCCCCCCCATGGCACCACCAAACGTATCGTGATCGATGGTTGCCTTGTTCGCCCCCAGGGTCAGCTGCAGCTCCTGATCCCGGGAGTCAGGATCTCCTGCAATCACCTTGAACTGGGCGACGCCCCCATCGAGGATCAGCGAATGGCCGGTGCTCATATTGACCAGCATGCTGCCGTTGGGTTGGGCTACGGTGCGAATATCCATCTTCTCCGACAGCTGGCGGATCGCCTCATCCCGCTGATCAAACAGCATCAGGTTCTCTTCGGGTGACCCCTGGGTGCGGATGATGGCCTGATTAAGATCATTGATGCTGGTGAGCAGGCTGTTAACCTGCTTGGTTTCATCTTCAATGCGGGTGTTGAGGGTATCGCTCTGTTTGTCGAGCTGCGCCGAGAGGGTATGAAAACGGTTGACCATGCCACTCAACTCCGTCATCACCACCTTGCGCCCACCGATCTCGGCAGGCGATTCATTGGCAGAGTGAAATGACTTGAAGTAGGAGGTGATGGCCGCCCCCACGCTGTTGCTGGTATCCCCAAGCAAGCTGTCAACGCCAGCCAGCTGTTCATAATGGGTCAGGGAGGCATGATAAGCAGAGGTATCACGGCGCACCTCCCCCTGCATATAGTCGTTGATTACCCGCTCGGTCTTGATGTCACCGGTCCCCAGACCGATGGTATTGGTATACACCAGCGTACGCTCACGCACATAGCCCTGGCTATTGACGTTCACTATGTTGTTACTGGTGGTCTGCAGCAGGCGTTGCTGTGCCAGCACGCCCGATGAACCAATCCCAAGCAGGTCGCTTGCCATACGTTACAGCTCCATCTCGTTGTATTGGGCAATGGCATCACTGCGCAATACCTGTTTCAATTTTCTGGCGTAGTGCGGGTCGGTGGCATAACCCGCCTGTTGCAGCGCCTCGAAGTAGCGATCAGGGCTATCCACCTTCGCCAGGGCCCCCTTGTAGCGAGAGCCGGAAGTGAGGAAGTCCACATAGTCGTTGAAGCTCTCTTCAAACGACTCATAGGAGCGAAATGCCGCTTTCTGGCGGGAGGCGACGCCTTGCTCATACTCGAGCGTGCTGACCACCGCCTTTGGCCCTTCCCAGCGTGGATCGGCCTTGATGCCAAACAGGTTATGGGTCACCTGCCCCTCGCCATCCTTAATCACCCGCTTGCCCCAACCGCTCTCCAGTGCCGCCTGAGCGACCAGTACCGCCGGGCTTAACCCCAGCTTGTCGGCCGCTTTCTTGGCCAGCGGCATCAGGCGATTAACGAACTCTTCCGGTGTATCGAACTCTTTGCCCCCACTACCGGTGGCACTGCCCTCTTCGCTGGCCATGCGTCCCATGGGCGGAATGCTGCGGTGCGGTCGACGGGGCATAGTGAGTGCGTGACTCTCATTGGCTCCCTCGGCCATCTCTTTTTCAGCAAAATCTTTGCCAACTTTTGATGCTGCGATCAAATCATCGGCAGCCGCCGTAGGGGGCTGATAGGGTTTGTAGGTCCGTTCGGTGCGCTGCGGCATCTTGAGCACCCGTCCATCCTGATGGGTAAAGGTCTCGGGAGAGAGCTGCTTGGCCACCATGTCAGCCAATCCCAGCCCCCCCTTGCTGGACATGTCGGCAACTCGCTGCTCATCCAGCATCCCTTCATAGAACTGGGTATAGCTGCTGTTCATCGGGTTGTCCTGAGTCAACACCCCGTTGGCCTGACGCATGCTCTGAAACAGCATCTGGGTAAAGATTGACTCGAACTGGCGCGACGCACTCTTGAGCGCTTCGGCCTGTCCCTCTTTGCTTTGGCTCATCTGGCGCAGACGGTCCAGGTTCTTGATGTCCTGTACCATCCCGAGATTCATGCCGCTGTTGCTGTCAAACTCCGCCATTTTGCTTACCTCATTGCCACCCGTGGCAACCACTTGCCGCTTGTTACAATATGACCAGTTGCCCCTCGATGGCGCCTGCCTGCTGCAGCGCCTCAAGGATGGCCATCAAATCACCGGGGGCGACCCCGACCTGATTGACCGCCCGGACCAGATCGTCCAGGGTCGCACCGGTATCAAACTTGAACATCCTCCCCGGCTCCTGCTGGACATTGATGGTCGAGTTGTTTGTCACCGTCGTCTCTCCTCCCGCCAACGGGTTGGGCTGGGAGACCTGCTGGTTTTCGGCGATGGTCACCGTCAACCCGCCGTGGCTGATGGCCGCCGGTTTGAGCTTGACCTGACTGCCGATCACTATGGTGCCGGTGCGGGAGTTGACGATGATCTTGGCCGCCTCGTTGGCCGGATCCACCTCCAGATTCTCGATGGTGGCGAGATAGGAGACGCGTTGACCCGGATCTCGCGGGGCATAGACTTTGACCGAGGTGGCATCGAGCGCCTGAGCGGTATTGGGCCCCACCAGATCGTTGACCACATCGGCCAGACGGCGCGCTGTAGTAAAATCGGGTCGGTTAAGGTTGAAGGTGATGGTGTCCCCCTGACTGAAGGAGTTGGGCACCTCCCGCTCCACGGTCGCGCCGTTGGCAATCCGCCCGACGGTCGGGGTATTGATCACTACCTTGGAACCATCAGCCCCCTCGGCCCCCAGACCACCGACCACCAGACTGCCCTGGGCGACCGCATAAACCCGCCCATCGAGCCCTTTCAGGAAGCTTTGCAGCAGAGTGCCGCCCCGCAGGCTCTTGGCCTCGCCGATGGCAGAGACCGTCACGTCGATGGTCTGGCCCGGCTTGGAG
This sequence comes from Aeromonas sp. 55A, assembly GCF_051919665.1. NCBI lineage: Bacteria > Pseudomonadati > Pseudomonadota > Gammaproteobacteria > Aeromonadales > Aeromonadaceae > Aeromonas > Aeromonas sp. 55A. The sequence continues at coordinate 4,027,039 of NZ_JBQBEH010000008.1, forward strand.
AAGGGGGGCAGGTCGGCATGGATCGCCACCGGTGCCACATCCTTGATCTTGGGCTTGATGTTATCCGGCACCTTGATGCCAAAGTTGTTGAGCATGGTACGGAAGGTCTGCTCGGTGAAGGCGTTGTTCTTCTCGCCAGTGCCGGGCAACCCCACCACCAGACCGTAGCCAATCAGCTGGTTGTTACGCACCCCTTCAACCGAGCTGATGTCCTTGATCCGGGCCGCATTGGCCACACCCAAGGGCAGCAGACAGCAAAGCAGAGTGACAAGACGGAGTGACTTCATAACATCTCCTAGAGCGGCCACCAGGGACCATTGAAAAAGCTGGTAAGCCACCCTTGCTCCTGGCTATTGGCCAGATCGCCGGTACCACCGTAGTAAATGCGGGCATTGGCCACTTTCTGGGACGAAACGCTGTTATCAGACGTCACATCCTCCGGGCGAATAAGGCCGGTGATCCGGATATATTCATTGCCATTATTGAGCATGATCCACTTCTCGCCGCGCACCACCAGATTGCCGTTGGGCAGCACCTTGGCCACGCTGACCGAGATATTGCCCTGCAGGCTGTTGCTCTGGTCCGCTTTGGCCTGCCCCTTGAACGCGCTGTTCTGACCAATGGAAGCCGAAAGATCATAGGGACTGGCGGTGACCGGCACGCCACCCAGCTTGACCGGATCCAGATTGAACTTATTGTCCTTGCCACTCTGGGTATTGGCCTTTTTCGAAGCGGAGGTCGACTCTGACAACTCGATGGTGATGATGTCGCCAACCTTGTGCGCCTTGATATCCGAATAGATGCCATTGACCTGATCCGGCTGGAAAATCGCCCCTGTCGGTCGCACCGACACCGGCTCCGACTCCCCGTAGACGGGGGAAAACTCGGGATCATCAGGCTTGGGCGTATTGGGAGTGCTGCTACACCCTCCCAGCACCAACAATCCCAGCATCCATACGGCTTTCATCATGCACCTCCTAATTAAGTACGCTGGATCAGGAAGGACATCATGCCGTCCACGGCGGAGAGCACCTTGGAGTTCATCTCGTAGACCCGCTGAGCCTGAATGAGGTTTACCAGCTCTTCGGTCACGTTGACGTTGGAGGTCTCCAGCATCCCCTGCTTGATCACCCCCAAACCATCGGCACCGGCAGTCCCCTGCGCGGCAGCACCGCTGGATTGGGTCTCGACAAACATGTTCTCCCCCATCGGCTGCAAGCCGCTGGCATTAACGAAGTCGGAGATGTTGATCTGACCGACAACCTGAGAAGCGCCATCGCCCTTGAGCTGCACCGAGACCTGACCATCTTCACCCACCGTAACGCTCTGGGCGTTTTCCGGGATCTGGATTTCCGGTTGCAGCGGGTAGCCATTACCCGGGGTCACTATGGTCCCTTCATCGTTGAGGGTGAACTGACCGTTGCGGGTATAGGCCGCACTGCCATCCGGCAGCTGAATTTCAAAGTAGCCACGACCACTGATCATCAAATCGAGCGAGTTGTCAGTGGTTTGTACGTTGCCCTGGCTGTGGTTTTTCTGGGTCGCCACCACCTTGGCACCCGCCCCCAGCATCAGGCCGGAGGGGAGCTCGGTATCAGCAGAGGAGCGGCCACCGGGCTGATTGATGTTTTGATACAGCAGATCTTCAAAGATGGCCCGTGACTTTTTGAAGCCCACGGTGCTGGCGTTCGCCAGGTTGTTCGAAGTAACCGAAATATTGGTCTGCTGTGCATCCAACCCGGTCTTGCTGATCCAGAGTGCGGGATTCATAGGTAACTCCTTGATTAGCTGATTCGCAGCAGTTGGGTTTGAGCTTCATCATTCTCTTCGGCCGTCTTCATGATTTTGACCTGGGTTTCGAACTGGCGTTGCAGCCGGATCAGGTTGGTCATCTCATCCACCACATTGACGTTGCTCCCCTCAAGGGAGCCAGCAATCAGGCCAACGTTGGCAGAGGCGGGTTCATTCTGACCATCCTTGCGGCGAAACAGACCATCTTGCCCCTTCTCCACCGCATCGGCGGCCGGGTTGACCAGCTTGATCCGCTGAAAATCTTCCGGCAAGTTGGCGGCAGCCCCCTCCGGACGACCGCTGATGGTGCCATCCCGATTGATCTCGAGTTTCTCCATCGGCATCGGCAACACGATTGGCTGACCGCCGTCATCCACCACATTCAGGCCGGTCGAGGTCTGCAAGTTGCCGGTCGCATTGACCTGCAAATTCCCCATGCGGGTATAGGCCTCGCCCCCCTTGGGATCCTGCACGGCAATCCAGCCAGGACCATCCACCGCCACGTCCAGATCCCGTCCGGTGGTCATCAGCATGCCATGCTGCAGGTTCTGACCCGGGCGCTCAGCCATGGCAAACACCCGGCTTGGCAAGCCCTCTCCGAACGCCTGCATGCTTCTCGCCTGCTCAAAATCGGACTTGAAGCCGGTGGTATTGGCATTGGCGAGGTTGTTGCCCCGAACAGCCAGGCTGTTCATGGTCTCTTTGGCCCCGGACATGGCGATATAAAGCAGGTGATCCATGGAATTCTCCGTCAAACAGATGACTCTGACAGGAGAAATGCAATTAGAGTGCCAACAGCAGAAATATGGGGGATAAGGAGGATGGGAATGCGACAGAAACAGAGAGGGGGCCAAGCCCCCTCTCATTATCATGTATTGCGCGATTAACGGATCTGCAGGATGGTCTGCTGCAGCGAACTGTTGACCTCCAGAGAACGAGAGTTGGCCTGGAAGTTACGCTGAGCAGTGATCAGGTCCACAAGCTCGGAGGTCAAATCCACGTTGGACTGCTCCAGGGAGGATGATTTGATGGTGCCAAATGTCCCTGAGTTTGGCGTCCCCGGCAAGGCATCGCCAGAGAGCAGGGACTGTCGCCAGGAGGTATCGCCAACCTGAGTCAATCCTTGCGAGTTGGCAAACTTGGCCATTGCCACCATGGCCACCTTGATGGTGGTTGCGTTACTGTAAGTCGCGGACACGATGCCGTCCGGAGTGATCTCCACCTTGGTCAACCGGCCGACAGTGGAACCATCCTGAGTCAACTTGTTGACTTCAAACGGTGAGGCGTATTGGGTCACGGTTCCAAAATTGATATCCACCTGCTGGGTGGGATCTGCGCCGTTAGTAATGATACCTGCGCCAGCTGCGCCCACGGTTCCCAGTTGCTCTGTCTTGATGGTCGCCGGTGTAGTCGGAGTAATCATCTTGCCATCAGCCCCGAAGGTAACTCTTGCACCAGCAGGCGCCTGGCTCAGGCCTGCCGTCATGGTAGGCGTTACACCACCAACAATATCAATAGGCTTATCCCCTTGGTAAAGATACATACGCCAAGCTGTTGGGTTGGCCGGTTTGGTCAGATCTGCCGGGTCAGCTTCTTTGACAAAATATTGCGTGATGGTATGCGGCTCACCCAATGAGTCATAAATCACCACGGAGGTAGAAGATGAGTAGGTTTTCGAATCTTTTGGATCAAAGGTTGAGGCATCACCGGCACCGGCGCCAGCAGGCAGCGGCGATGCTGTAGACGGCAGGTTGAAACTGGCGTCAATTTTGGATGTCTTGATTGGTTCACCAGCCTTGTCAGGGATCTGAATAGGCTTGGTAGCATTGATACTCACTGCTTTGGGCGTGCCATCGGCGTTAATTTCATAACCTTGCAGATAATGGCCCTGATTATTGACCATATAGCTGTTTTCATTGAGCTTGAAGGCCCCGGCACGGGTATAGGTGCGATCCAGATTGGTCAGACCGTCAGAGGTCACAAAGAAGCCATTCCCCTGAATCGCCAGGTCCAGCGCGTTATTGGTAAATTGCAACGCCCCTTGGTGGAACTGCTGGGCAACCGCGCCAGTCGCCACACCATTACCGACCTGGGTCTTGGCATTGACAAAAATGGAGTTGGCGTAGACATCCGCAAACTCGGCACGGGACTCTTTAAAGCCCATGGTGTTAACGTTGGCAATGTTGTTGGCGGTGACGTTCAAGTCTTTTTGTGCCGCGTTGACACCGCTCAAGGCATTGTTAAATGACATATCCAGCTCCTTAGATCGATGCTGTCGACGTGGTTTTTGACGGTGTAACCGTCTGGTTTGAATTAGTTCCTGAAATTTGCAAGATGCTACTCAACAGCGTGCTACCCAAGCCTTTCACGTTAAGCATTGTCGGATTGCTCGCATTGCCCAGCGCCACACTATCCACCTTGCCGTAAGCATAAGCAGCAATACTTTCGGATTTGCCATCCAGAGTACCGCTTGCCTTAATCACATATTTACCTGACTTGACCCGCTTTCCATCTTTGTCTGTGCCATCCCAGGCAACTTCAACGTTGCCTCGCTGCTCCCCTTCGAGAGAGAATTCCTTGATAACCAGGCCTTTTTCATCTTCGATGGTGACCTTGACGCTCGAATATTTATTCGTCGTTCCCACAGCCACAACACCGGGGAGAGAGCCCTCCTTATCCAGATAGCCGGTATTGCTCTGCAACAGCACATTTTGTCCCACCAATGCGGAGGCTTGCAGTGCCTGACTGGAAATCATCTGGTCATTAAGCTTACCCATCTGAGTGGACAAACTGCTGATCCCCTCAGATGTCGACATGGATGCCATCTGGGAGAGCATCTGGGCGTTATCAACAGGCTTGAAAGGATCCTGATACGACAGCTGCATGGTCAGCAGCTTTAGAAAGGAAGCCTGATCCAGCTCTTTCTTGGGCGTCGTGGTAGTGCCTGTCGTCTGGGTCGTGGTACGGCTTATACCGTTAGCACTGTTGGTTGTATCGACCATGCTGCATCCCTCCTATCAGGATTTGCCAAGCTGGAGTGTCTGCTGCAGCATCTTCTTGGCCGAATCAGCAACCTGTACGTTGGTCTGGTAGCTGCGCGAGGAGTTGATCATGTCGGCCATCTCTTCAACCATGTTGACGTTTGGTTTGAAGATAAAGCCGTCTTTGTCCGCCATCGGGTGGTTGGGGTTGTACTCCTTGAGTAGTGGCGCCTTGCTCTCGACAATCCCCTTCACCTCAACCCCGACTGAACCCTGTTTGTCAGACATCGCCTGATCGAGCTGGGCGGCAAAGACTGGCCGCCTGGCGTGGTAAGTATTTTCCACACTGGAGCTGACGCTGTCCGCGTTGGCCATATTGCTGGCAACCGTGTTGAGGCGCACTGACTGTGCACTCATAGCCGAGCCTGCTATGTCAAAGACCTTGAACAAACTCATCACTGCTCTCCTTTCAGGGCCTTGAGCAGGCCACTGATCTTGCTATTCATAAATTCAAGGGAGGTTTGATACTCGAGGCTATTACGCAGAAATTCGCTGCGCTCCTGCTGCACATCGACTGTATTGCCGTCACCGGTATCCGGTTGCAGCGGGTTGCGATATTGCACAGTACCCGGGGCGTCCATATTCAAGGCAAAGTGCTTTTCGCTGGTCGTTGCCAAACCAAACCCCTGATGCGACTGTGCTTCCTGCAATGCCTGAGCAAAATTGATATCCCTGGCTTTGAAGCCCGGGGTATCTGCGTTGGCAATATTGCTGGAAAGCACCTCAGCACGCTTGGCGCGAACGCTTATGGTGTGTTGATGCACACCGAATGCCTTGTCGAATGAAAAAGCCATAGCACACCTCCTGCTTGGTATATTTTGCCTGCAAGAGATGTGCCAGACGATTTTCAAAATGCTGCGGGCCGTCGAGCCTAGCTATAAAAGCCTTTAGACGGAGTGCAAGGATCTGCTGCGCGATAGATAGGAACATGGCGCAATGCCATCACGAATGGAGCCATAAGAATGGAGCCATAAAGAGAGAAGGAGGCACTGTGCCTCCTTCTCTTATAAACAATGTCACCAATCACAACTCATTGAATACCGTGGGCTGCAACGTTATTTGACCTTGTAAACAATTCCGGGATTGCACCGAATCATCTCGAATCGGTCAGTCAAACCCGCCAGCGATTCCGACGCTCCCAGCATCAGGTATCCACCAGGATTGAGGCTGGATGCAAACTGGTTGAGGATTTTTGACTTCACTTCCGGTGCAAAGTAGATAAGCACGTTACGGCAAAAAATGATGTCAAATTTACCGAGCAGACTATAACTCTCCAGCAGATTGAGCGGCCGGAAGGTGGTCAATTTTCTGACTCGCTCTACCACCCGCATTTTGTTGTCACCATAGGGCTCAAAAAACATCTTCTTGCGCTCTGGCGACAATCCGCGTGCCAAAGCCAGACTGTCATATACCCCTTCCTTGCACTGATTGAGCATGGTAGTCGATATGTCTGTCCCGACAATCTGCACTCCACCGGGCAAGGTACCCGGCTTCTTCATCTGCTGCTCCAGCGCCGTCATGGCAATGGAATAGGGCTCCTGACCTGACGAGGATGCAGCCGACCAGATCTTGATGGGGCGGCCACTTTTCCCCAACTCGGGGAAAATCTTGTCGGTAAGAAGCTGAAACGGATAGGTATCACGAAACCAGAGGGTCTCGTTGGTGGTCATCGCATCAACGACCGCCATTTTCAGGTCACGCTCTCGTACACTCATTGCACGGGTGACCAGTTCAGACAGACTCTCGATGCCAAACTGTGCCATCAAAGGTGAAAGACGGCTCTTCACCAGATACTGTTTGTTATCACCCAGCACGATCCCGCTCTGAACCGCAAGAAAGTTGCTGAACTGTTTGTATAGGTCATCCGAAAGTGTCTTCATGCAGCTGTTCTTCTTTAAATTAGAGTGCGTTTTGTACGGCTTTGGCCAATTCATCAGGCTGGAACTTGGCAATAAAGTTGTTTGCACCAACTTTTTGCACCATAGCCTGGTTAAATACACCACTGAGCGAGGTATGCAGAATAACATGCAAATCTTTGAGATTGGGATTATTCCGGATCTCGGCAGTGAATGTATAGCCATCCATCTCGGGCATTTCGATATCGGAAATCACCAGCGCAATCTGATCCTTGATAGGGCCATTTTTGGTCATCTCCAGCAGCATGTTCAATGCTTCGCGGCCATCTTTTGCCAGCACGCATTCAACTCCGATCGCCTCCAGCGCACGCTGTACCTGTTTGCGCGCAACCGAAGAGTCGTCAGCAACCAATACGGGACGTCCCAAGGTCGGATGCTCGACACTGGCCTCCACCAGCTCCTGGCTGACCTCAGTAGAAACCGGAGATATTTCGTTGAGAATACGTTCAACGTCGAGGATCTCGACCAACTCGCCATCAACCTCGGTAACCGCCGTCATATAGTTGATGCGACCAGCCCCCTTGGGGGGAGGAAGGATAGATTCCCAGTTCATATTGATGATGCGCTCGACCGAGTGCACCAAAAAACCCTGAATGGAGCGGTTGTACTCGGAGATGATAATGAAGCACTTGCTCAAATCTTCAATGGGGCGCTTGCCCATTGCCATGCTGAGATCGATGACCGAGATAGTCTGGCCACGAATATGAGCCACTCCGCGAATACAGGAGTTCAACTTGGGCATCACGGTCAAGGGGGGGCACTGCAACACTTCACGCACTTTGAATACGTTGATGCCAAATCTTTGACGTCCATTGAGACGAAACAACAACAATTCCAGCCGGTTTTGCCCCACTAGCTGGGTACGTTGGTTGACCGAGTCCAGGATACTGGCCATAAACACTCCCTAAAAACGCTTGGCATTAATCATGCATGCGTGATGGATTGCGTCAGACTATCGATGTGACAACAAACAGATTCTGAAGCAATCATAGTTAAATATGGTGATATGCGTGAACAACTTATCGACCGACGAGCGAAAATGATTAACCGACTTTTACTCATCAGCCTCTTTTTTGGCAGCATATCCTCGAGCCATGCCTCGGATGTCACAACCTATCTGAGAGAGCAGGCACAAGAGTTCGTTTATGGTCAACTCGATCTGCCGCTGGATGCCAGAGCAGAGGTCACTGCCGCGACCCTTGATGAGAGACTCCCGCTAACCCGTTGCGATGATCTGTTGACCATCAGCTTGCCAGCAAAAATGGAAATTCGTCGTAATACAACTGTTTACATGAAGTGTGAGGAAGAAAAACCCTGGGATGTCTACTTACCGGTAAGGGTCAGCATTCAAAAGCCCTATGTCACTGTGACCAACCCCATCGCCAAGGGGGACCTACTGAGTGAAAGCCAGCTGGTGTTGGCCTATCAGGATCAGACCCTTATCCGCGGCGACTACCTGACTGACACAGCCCCTCTTGTCGGAGTACGCAGCAAGCGGGAGCTAAAACCTGGGCAACCCATCCGTTTGAGCCAGGTTTGTGTCGTGTGCAAAGGGGATCAGGTCACCCTGACGGCAGAAAATAGCAACTTCCAGATCAAAACCATGGCCCGAGCCTTGCAAGATGGCAGCTTCGGAGAGATCATCAAACTCGTCAATATTCGCTCCGGCAAAACCGTTGAGGGTAAAGTCAGTGCAGTAGGTGCCGTATCGGTCACTTTTTAAATCCGGATCCTTGACAACTTTTTTCTAAAGTTTTGATCTGCCGCACCGATAAACAGGTAAGCAAACCTTAAAGCAGACGAAGGTAACTAAAATGGCCATCAACAATATCAACAACTTGGCGAATAATCGGTTACAAAATACCGCTAATAGTCAGGGGACAGGCAGCAAGTCAGTCACCTCATCGCCCGAAAACAAAGCGGCTAGTGTCAAGCTGGACTCCGTCTCCTTGACCAGTGAGGCGCAACAATTGCAAAAGATGCAACAAAACCTCAATACCGCCTCGACCGGCAATGAGAGCAAGGTCGAACGGCTGAAAAAAGCCGTCGCGAGTGGTGAATATCAGGTTAACAGCGACGCTGTGGCCAAGAAGATGTTCAGTTTCGAGGCCAATCTGGACAAAGTTCTGGGATGATGGATTTACCTTCGTTACTGCACACCCAAGATGATTACCTCAGCCAGATGCAAAGCATTCTGGAAGAGGAGTTCAGCTTGCTCGAACAGCATCAGGCACTGGCCCTGCCCGCACTGACCGAGCGCAAACAGCAGTTGCTTGCTGCGATAGAAACTCTGGACAAGACACTGGCAGAGATGCCGGAACTGGCACTGCAGCTGGCAGCCTATCCCGACGAGATGGCGCAACTTCGTGCAAAACTGGATGCCTGCCAGGCACAAAATGATATCAACGGTCGCTTGCTTGAATTGAGCATCGTATCAAACCGTCGTCTGGCAACCTTTCTGAGTCAGCTGCGCGATCGCAACAGCCTGACCTATGACGCCAAGGGCAACACTCGCTCTGGCACCCGCTCCTACGGTATCAAGGCCTGACATCTCTTATCAGGCCTTGCATTTTTGCTCTCCGTTTTAAAGCACCAGTCGCAACAACTCTCGCCCGTCCTCACACGCATTGACGCGCAGTACTCCGTCCTCATAGCTCCCGTAACTGGCAGGCAACTCGCCGCGCGGGAAACAAATTGACCCCGGGTTCATCAAGATCCGTTCCCCCTGCCACTCCAGCACCGGCACATGGGTGTGGCCGCTCAGGAACAGACTACCCGGCGGTAGCTGTACCTCGTCCGGGCGATAAAGATGGCCATGGCTGACAAACCAGCGCCGCTCATCGACCAGCAACTGGTTGTAGGGGGCTGTGATGGGAAAGCGCAACAGCATCTGATCCACTTCGGAATCACAATTGCCCCGCACCGCGATGATCTGCGGTGCCAGCTCGTTGAGCCGATCAGCCACGGCGGCAGGGTTATATCCCTCCGGCAGAGGATTGCGCGGGCCATGGTTGAGCAGATCGCCGAGCAGCAGATAGTGGTCCGGCTGCCAGGGCTCAAGTTGGGTCAGCACCCGTTCCAGCGCAATGATGCTGCCGTGGATGTCGGAAATGATGGCAAGTTTCATGAAATGCACCTCACTGCGGGCTGAAATAGAGATCCTTGGTGGCAATCGTCCCTTTCAAATTCTGGCTGGGCAGTCCCCGCAGCGCGGGATCGACCAGTCTCATCTGATTGTAATGATACACGGGGAGGATCGGCGCCTCCTCAAGCAGCAACTGTTCGGCATGCCGGTAGAGTTCAACACGGCTCGCGCTGTCCAGAGTATTGGCTGCCTGCTCCAGCAACAGATCAAAATCGGGATTGCAGTAGCCGCTCTCGTTGCGCAGATCCTGACTACGGAAGCTGCCCAGCATGGCTGACGGCTCCACGTAATCGCCAAACAGAAAGCTTCTGGCCACCTGAAAATCACCGCTATCCTTGGCCACCTGATAGGCGCCCCACTCCAGACTGTTGAGAGTGACCTGTACCCCCAGCTTCTGCCACATGGCGGCAATGGCCATCGCCATCTGCTTGTGGGTTTCTGCGCTGTTGTAGGTAATGCTCAGCTTGAGTGGATTGGCACTGTTATACCCGGCCGCTGACAGCAGCGCTGCCGCTTTGGCCTGGCGGGTTGGCATATCCTCAAGCGCCACAGGCAATATCACCCGGGGGTAACCCGGCATCTCCGGCAACAGCGACCATGCCGCCTGTTCATCCTGCCCGCTCACCGATCCAATGAGCTGCTGTCGATCAACCGCCATGGAGAGCGCCTGACGCACCCGCACATCCTGCAGTTCGGGGCGCTTCAGATTGAACGCATAGAGATAGGTGCCAAACAGCGGCAAGCCCCAGAGCCGCTCCGGAGATTCGCGCTTCATCTTCTGGTAATAGCCGAGGGAGACCTTGTTGGTGAGCTGTATTTCACCAGCCTCATAGCGCAGCCGCTCTGCATGTTGCGAGGTGATCGGCAGGTAGGTGACCCGCCCGATACGGCTGTGAAGGTCGTCCCAGTAGTGGATATTGCGCTCGGCTTCGATCCGCTCGTTCGGCGTCCAGCTTGTCAGCCGGTACGCACCATTGCTCACCAACTTGCCGGGCTCGGTCCACTGCTTGCCAAACTGGGCTATCGCCTTCTGATTGACCGGCACAAAGGGGCGCTGACTGATGAGCTGCAGGAAATAGGGGGCCGGCCGCTCCAGAGTGATTTTCAGGATCTGATCGCTTTGCGCTTCAATGCCCAGATTGCCGAGCTCCAGCGCGCCGGCATAGATGGATTGCGCATTGTTGATCCCCGTCGCCAGCAGCAATCCGGCAGAAGGGGAGTTGATGGCCGGATCGAGCAGACGGCGCCAGGCATAGACAAAATCAGCAGCCACCAGCGGCTCGCCATTGGACCATTTCAGTTGGGGTCGCAGGAAGAATCGCCACTCCAGCCCATCTTCACTCACCTCCCAGCGCTGTGCCTGAGCGGGGACGATATGCCCCTGACCATCTTCGCTGACCAGCCCTTCAAACAGATCGACCAGCACGGCCTCCCCCGGGAAACCGGAGCGCACCAGCGCCGGATCCAGCGACTCCGGCTCGGCACCGTTGCCCTTGACCAGGGTTTGCCGATCGGCAAGCAGAGGCTGCTGCTCAACGGTGGTGGCATGGGCCAGGGGCCCAGCCAGCACGGCAAGCAATAGCGGGGAGAGCCAGCGTTGCGCCAGCTTGGGGAAGAAACCATACCTCATGACAAAACCTCGAATAACACCACTGCTGGAGGGGAAGGCCGACGGCGCGCCTGATGAATGCCTGATGCCGCTCTTGTTATCCCCGAAAACGCCCCGTATTGTATCGGGCTTGCCCGGGAGATGGAGTCTTTCGGGTTAATTTTTTCAGGAGTTTTTATGGGTTATGAGTGGCTGGCCCTCGCGTCGGCCAGTTTATGGGCAATTGCAGCGCTAATTTCGGTCAAACCGGCCCTTCATCTCGGCGCATTTGCCTACAGCCGCTGGCGCATGTTTCTGGTCAGTCTGATGCTCGGCACCATGAGTCTGCTCACCGGTGGCTGGCAAACCCTCACCGCAAGCGCCCTGCACCTGCTCGCCATCTCGGGGCTGGTCGGCATCTTCGTGGGCGATACCGCGCTGTTTGCCTGCATGAACCGGCTGGGGCCAAGGCGCAGTGCCCTGCTCTTCTCCTGCCATGCGCTGTTTTCCGCCCTGCTTGGGCTCTGGCTATTTAATGAACAGCTGACGAGCTGGCGACTGCTGGGGGCCGTGCTGGTCTTTGCCGGCGTGATGCTGGCGATCCTGTTTGGCAGACGCAGTAGCAGCAACGAGTGGGAGCAGATCCGTGGCAATCTGGCGCTGGGAATTGGCCTTGGCCTGACGGCGGCACTGTGTCAGAGCCTGGGAGCCATCATCGCCAAGCCGGTGATGATGAGTGGTGAGGTGGATGCGGTGAGTGCATCGGGTATCCGGATGGGCAGTGCCCTGCTGGCCCATTGCGTCCTGCGGCTGGGGCGCTTGCCGCTCGCCATGCCGCTCAAACCGGTCAATCGCCATATCCTCGCCATGATTGCCACCAACGGTTTTCTGGCGATGGGGCTGGGGATGACGCTGATCCTGATGGCGCTGCGGCAGGGCGAGGTGGGCATGGTGGCCATTCTCTCCTCTACCACGCCGGTACTGCTGCTGCCGCTGTTGTGGTGGCACTCGGGAGAGCGGCCATCCATTGCCGCCTGGGCGGGGGCACTGATTGCCACCCTGGGCACCGCACTGGTGCTGGGTTTCAGCACTCACTGACACCCGGCACCATCCCAGATCAGAACAGGGCAATCTCCTCAGCGGTCAGCTCACGATATTCACCGGGTGCCAACTCTTCATCCAGCGTCAGACCGCCCACCCGCTCGCGATGCAAGCCAACGACCTTGTTGCCGATGGAGGCAAACATCCGCTTGACCTGATGGTACTTGCCTTCGTGAATGGTCAGGCGGGCCTCGCACTCGCCGAGAATTTCCAGCTGGGCAGGACGGGTTTTATCGGTCTCGTTACGCAGGAATACCCCTTCGGCGAACAGCTCGATCGCATCCGGGCTAACCGGATCGGCTAACCAGACGTGATAGGTCTTGGCACACTCGTGGCGCGGCGAGGTGATGCGGTGGGACCATTGACCGTCATCGGTCACCAGCACCAGACCCGTGGTATCGAGGTCGAGGCGCCCCACTACATGCAGCTTGCCCATCGCCGGTTCATCCATCAGGAAGAAGACGGTCGGGTGATCCGGATCCTCGTTGGAGCAGACATACCCTTCCGGCTTGTGCAGCATGAAATAGCGGTTGCGCTGCTCCAGCGTCAGCAGCACGCCGTCAAACTCGATCTGGCTCTGCTCATTGATATGAAAGGCGGGCTGCTTGACCACAATGCCATCCACCATGACCTCACCCTGACGGATCAGTTTGCCTGCCAGCGAGCGGGTCAAATCGGAACAATCGCACAGAAATTTATCAAGCCGCATTCACAACCTCGGAGTCCAACAAGTAAAGGGGCGTCATTATATCGGGCGGGGGCGACAACGCCACTGTTAAGGGGTTGCCAATTATGACGAACTGGTCATCCGATGTTACACTTCTCCGGTGTGACCCATCCGAACGATACTCATAATAATAAGAGTCAGGAAGCCCTCATGAAGTCTCAAGCATCCTATCCCGTCATTCCCGTCAACCAGCTGAAACCCGGCATGTATGTGATTGCTATCGCCAGCCAGACAGGTGGGATGGAGATCGCCCAGATGGGCTTGGTGACCAGCGTGGCGCAAATTGCCAATCTGGTACGTCAGGGGGTGCTCACGGTACGCATCGATCTGGCCCGCAGCAAGCTGGGCAGTGCCGAGAGTGACGCCGTTACCTCCCCCGACCTCAATGCCAACAGCGCCCAGGTAGGGCGCCGGGCCAGTGCCAACGGCGAAGGACGGGAGCTTAAAATCCGCCGCCTCTATCAGGAAGCGCGCGAGCTGCAAGGCAAGTTCATTCGTCAGCTCAAGGCGGGTGAACCCATCGACATCACCCCGCTCGCCGAAGTCGCCGAGGAGATGGTGGACACCATGTTCACCCATGGCGATGCCATGCTCTGCCTGGCCCGTATTCGTGCCAAGGATGCCTATCTGATGGAGCACTCCATGAACGTGGCCATCCTGCTGGCCAACTTCGGCCGTTATCTGGGGCTGGAGCGCAGCGTGCTCAAGGAGTTGACTCTGGGAGGGCTGTTGCACGACGTGGGCAAGATCATGACGCCGGACGAGGTGCTCAACAAACCGGGCAAGCTGACCGACGAGGAGTTTGCCATCATGCGCCAGCATGTGGTGCATAGCTACGACATTCTCCGCAATACCCCCGGCATCACCCCAACCATGCTGGAAGTAGCCGCCAACCACCACGAGCGGCTCGATGGTACTGGCTACCCACTAAGGCTCAAAGGGGATGAACTCTCCCTCTATACCCGCATGAGCGGTATTGTCGATGTCTATGACGCAGTAACTGCCGACAGAGTCTACAAGGCTGGCATGCAACCCACCCAGGCCTTTCGCATTCTGCTAAAGGGAGTCAACCAGCACTTCGATGCCGAACTGGTCACCAAGTTCATCAAGTGCATGGGGGTCTATCCGGTGGGAACGCTGGTACAGCTTTCAAACCAGCGGTTGGCCATCGTGATGCAGCGCAACGAGCAGCAGCCGCTCAAGCCGGTGGTCAAGGTGATCTATCACGCTTCCCAGCGCCACTACCTCGATGTGCAGTGGCTGGATCTGGCCAGATCGAGTGTGAAGGAGAGCATCGAGTGCACGGTCGACCCCAAAGAGTTTGGCATCAACCTCACCAACTTCTTCTAACTCTGTCCTCACGACTGGCGCTGGCTATCGAGCCAGTGCCGGATCAGAAACTCCTCATCCAACGGCGAGAGATCGAAACGCAGGCTGGCCTCTTCGATGGCGGCGATATCGTACTGGTGGTGCTCACTGAGCCAGCGCACCGCACGTCGCAGATCTTCACCATGGGGGAGCAGCAGATGGTCGCTCATGGGATACCTCCGGTAGATCGCAAGGCAGTCAGCGCATCTGACTGCCTATTACAAGTCTAGTCGGTCAATCCCAATCCCCTCCTGCGTCTCCTCACCCTCCCCCATCTGTCACTGCAATCAGGCAATCAGCGACCGAAAGCGCGCTGCCAATCCTGATCGAACTTCACCAGCGCCGCATCCACCGCTGGCACGTTCATCAGCTGCTCCGCCACATCGAGCGGCAGAGTGATGGACCGGCAACCCGCCAGCAGGCAGTCGAGCGCCTGGCGCGGGGTACGGAACGATGCCGCCAGCACCTTGCTGTTCGGCGCGTGCAGCGCAAGCAGCTGTTGCAGCTCCTGCACGGTGGCGATGCCGTCACCCCCCTGGGCATCCAACCGGTTGACGTAGGGCGCCACGTACTCTGCCCCCGCCACCGCCGCCAGCCAACCCTGCAGCGGGGTATAGACAGCGGTGCCCAAAGTCGGCACACCGTTGGCGGTCAGGCTCTTGATGGCCGCCAGCCCCTCTGCGCATACCGGGATTTTGATCACCAGATCCGGGTCCAGCTCACGCAGAGCGAACGCCTCGCGCACCATCTCGGTTTCAGTTTTGGCCATCACCTGGGCAAACAGGCGCGCCTTGGGCCCCAGTACATCGCGCAAGACGGGCAGCAGCTCGGAGAGCGGCAATCCCCCGGCGGCGGTAATGGAAGGATTGGTGGTGACACCGGCCAACGGCAGGATCCGTGACCAGCGACGCACTGCCGCCACATCGGCGGTATCGAGATACAGCTCCATCTCTAACTCCTTAACGGGATGTTCAATATGTCGCCATTCTAGCGAGAAAACATCTGCAAACAGCTTGATCGAAATCAAATCAACTTTCGAACAAAAGCAAATAGAATGCGAATACAAAAGGAGGCGGTATGATTTTCGACCTGCAACGATATTCAACTCACGATGGCCCCGGCATTCGCACCCTGGTGTTTCTCAAGGGGTGCTCGCTGGCCTGTCGCTGGTGTCAAAACCCGGAAAGCCGCTCTCCCAAGCCGGACATACTACTCGACCGGCGCCAGTGCATCGAGGGATGCCAGCTCTGCAGCCAGGCTTGTCCGGCAATCTTGCGTGACAGCGAGGGCATCCAGCTCAGCCGTTCTGCCCTCAAGGCCGATGATATGGAACGGCTGCGCGGCCTCTGCCCAAGCGAAGCGCTGCAGGTGTGCGGCCGCGATGAAACCCTGGACACCCTGATGGACACCATCTTGCGGGATCGCCCCTTCTTCGAGCGCAGCGGCGGTGGCATCACCCTCTCCGGTGGCGAGCCGTTTATGCAGCCCGACTTTGCCGCGTCCCTGCTGGCCCGCTGCAAGGCCGAAGGGCTGCACACCGCGGTCGAGAGCTGCCTGCATGTGCCTTGGCATCAGATTGAGCCAAGCCTCCCCTCACTGGATCTGGTGCTGGCGGATCTCAAACACGTTGATAAAGAACGTTTCTTCCACTGGACCCGCGGCAAGGTGGAGCTGCCCATCGCTAACCTCAAACGCCTCGCCGAGCACGGCGTGCCGATGCAGATCCGGGTGCCGCTCATTCCCAGCTTCAATGCCGACCGCGCATCGATCAGCTCCATCACCGACACCGCTGCCAGCCTCGGCACCGTGCAGGAGATCCACTTCCTCCCCTACCACACCCTGGGGATGGGCAAATATGCCCTGCTGGATCTGCCCTATCAGGCGCCGGACACACCGCTCGACGATCCCGATTTACTCAGCTTTGCCCATGCATACGCCCAACGTCAGGGGCTGACCCCTGTGACCAGAGGATAAGATCATGACCCAGCTCGACCTCAATACCCTCAGCCCGCGGATCCGCGCCCACAAAGAGAGCCTGATCCACATCGTTCAGCCACCGGTCTGCACCGAGCGTGCCCGCCACTACACCGAGGCCTATCAGGCTCATCTCGCCCGGCCGCTGCCGGTGCGCCGCGCTCTGGCGCTGGCCCATCACCTCAAGGAACGCTCCATCTGGATCAAGCACGACGAGCTTATCGTCGGCAATCAGGCCAGTCAGGTGCGGGCGGCGCCGCTGTTTCCCGAATACACGGTGAGCTGGATTGAGAAGGAGATCGACGAGCTGGCAGACAGACCCGGCGCCGGTTTTGCGGTGAGCGAAACCGACAAGGAGATCATCCACGCCCTCACCCCCTTCTGGCGCGGCCAGACGGTGCAGGATCGCTGCTTCGGCCTCTTTACCGACGAGCAGAAAGCGCTGCTGGAGAGCGGCATCATCAAGGCCGAGGGCAACATGACCTCGGGGGATGCCCACCTCGCGGTCAACTATGAGGAGCTGCTCACGCTGGGGCTCGATGGCTTCAAGGCCAAGGTGGCCGAGCGGCGCAGTCGGCTGGATCTGGCGGATTGGGGCGATCTGCAGCGCGAGCAGTTCCTGCACGCCGTCGCCATCACCCTGGAGGCGGTCAGCGATCATATCGGGCGCTACGCCGCCCTTGCCAGCAGCATGGCCGCGCAAGAGCCGCGCCCCGAGCGCCGAAGCGAGCTTGAAACCATAGCGCTCAACTGCGCCCACATCGCCCACCAGCCCCCCGAGACCTTCTGGCAGGCACTGCAACTCTGCTACTTTATCCAGCTCATTCTGCAGATCGAATCCAACGGCCACTCGGTGTCGTTTGGCCGGATGGATCAGTACCTCTACCCCTGGTATCGCCGCGAAGTGGAGCTGTCAGAATCCCTGTCACGCCCTCGCGCCATCGAGCTGCTGCAAGGGTGCTGGCTCAAGTTGCTGGAAGTGAACAAGATCCGCTCCGGCACCCACTCCAAAGCCTCCGCTGGCAGCCCGCTCTATCAAAACGTCACCATCGGCGGCCAGAACTGGCA
The DNA here is from genome assembly GCF_051919665.1 of Aeromonas sp. 55A. Classification (NCBI taxonomy): domain Bacteria; kingdom Pseudomonadati; phylum Pseudomonadota; class Gammaproteobacteria; order Aeromonadales; family Aeromonadaceae; genus Aeromonas; species Aeromonas sp. 55A. The sequence continues at coordinate 4,044,758 of NZ_JBQBEH010000008.1, forward strand.
GGATGGCAGTGCCCATGACGCGGTCAACGGCCTCTCCTACGCGATTCTGGAGTCCTGCGGCCAGCTGCGCTCCACCCAGCCCAACCTCTCGGTGCGCTACCACGCCGGAATGAGCGAGGATTTTCTCGACGCCTGCATTCAGGTGATCCGCTGCGGCTTTGGCATGCCCGCCTTCAACAACGACGAGGTGGTGATCCCCGAGTTCATCAAGCTCGGGGTGAGCGTGGAGGATGCCCACCACTATGCCGCCATCGGCTGCATCGAGACCGCCGTGCCCGGCAAGTGGGGCTACCGCTGCACCGGCATGAGCTTTATCAACTTCGCCCGCATCCTGCTGGCCTCCCTCGATGGTGGCCGCGATGCCACCACCGGCAAGGTATTCCTGCCCCAGCCCCAGTCGCTGCGAGACGGGAGTTTTGGCAACTTTGACGAGGTGATGGCCCGCTGGGATGAGCAGGTGCGCTACTTCACCCGCAAATCCATCGAGATCGACTGCGTGGTCGACAGCGTGCTGGAGGCTCAAGCCCATGACATCCTCTGCAGCACCCTGGTGGATGACTGCATCGAGCGCGGCAAAACCATCAAGGAGGGGGGCGCCGTCTATGACTGGGTCTCCGGTCTGCAGGTGGGGATCGCCAACCTCGGTAACAGCCTGGCGGCCCTGAAGAAACTGGTGTTCGAGCAGGGGATTGTGGATCAGCAAGAGCTGGCCGCCGCACTGGAGCAAGACTTTGCCGGGCTGGCGGGGGAGCAGCTGCGCCAGCGCCTCACCAACGCCGCCCCCAAATATGGCAACGATCTGGACGAGGTAGACCTGCTGCTGGTACAGGCTTACCAGAGCTATATCGACGAGCTCAAGGGGCTGCACAACACCCGCTTCGGCCGCGGCCCCATCGGCGGTACCTACTATGCGGGCACCTCCTCCATCTCCGCCAACGTGCCGTTTGGTGCCGCCACCATGGCGACCCCGGATGGTCGCCATGCCCGCACGCCGCTGGCGGAAGGGGCCAGCCCCTCGTCGGGTTCGGATCGTCTCGGCCCGACAGCGGTATTCAACTCCATCGGCAAGCTGCCCACGGCGGCCATTCTCGGCGGGGTGCTGCTCAACCAAAAGCTGAGCCCGGCCAGCCTCGAGAGCAAGCGGGACAAGGCCAAGCTGATGAGCCTGCTGCGCACCTTCTTCGAGGTGCACAAGGGGTGGCACGTGCAGTACAACATTGTCTCGCGCGAGACCCTGCTGGCGGCCAAGGCCCATCCCGATCAATACCGGGATCTGGTGGTACGGGTGGCCGGCTATTCAGCCTTCTTCACCGCCTTATCCCCGGATGCGCAAGATGATATCATCGCCCGCACCGAGCACAGTCTCTGACGGGGCGCACCCCATGGCGCCTGTGACGTCATATGATTGGCAAGCCACCCCACGGGTGGCTTGCCGCTATCCACCACCTTGCATGTGAGCGCACCATGAATCCACGCCACCAACTGATCCTCACTCTGGTCCATCAGGCTCGCAAGATGAGCGTTAGTGAACTCTCCCGACACACAGGCGTGTCTGAGGTGACGGTGCGCAACGACCTCACCGCGCTGGAGAAACAGGGACTGCTCAGACGGGTACACGGCTCGGCCATGGCGCTGGAGACCGATGACCCGGATGCCCGGATGAACATCAATTACCTGCTCAAGGAGCGCCTCGCCGAGCGAGCCGCCCAGCTGGTGGAAGATGGCGAGACGGTCTTTATCGAGGGGGGCAGTGCCAACGCCATGCTGGCACGCCATCTGGCCCTGCACAAACGGGTCACCATCATCACCATTAGCAGCTATATCGCCCATCTGCTCAAAGACACCCCGGCTCAGGTGGTGCTGCTCGGCGGGTTGTTCCAGCATCAGAGCGAGAGCGTGGTGGGGCCGCTCACTCGCCTCTGCATCGAGCAGGTGCACTTCTCCAAGGCCTTTATCGGGGTCGACGGTTTTCATCCCGAGATGGGTTTCACTGGCCGCGACATGATGCGGGCCGATGTGGTCAACAGTGTGCTGGCCAAGGGGATGACCAATGTGGTGATCACCGACAGCAGCAAATTTGGCGCCATCCACCCGAGCCAGCTTGGCGCGCCGGGCCAGATCAACGTGCTGGTTACCGACGATGCCCTGCCCGCCCCCATGCGGACTGCCATCGCGGCCAAGGGGATCACCCTGCACTGCGTTGCGGCCTAGGCCACCCGCTAATTCACTCTATTTCATTGACCTGACAGGATAAAATTTCCATGATGAGCCAGTCCCCATCGGGACTGACATCACCAGTGCGTGATCTGCAGGAAGCAGACTTCAGGAGAGCAAGGACATGCCATCGACCATCACCGCCGGGGAGTGCCGACTCTCCCCTATCATTCGCGCCACCGCCATCACCCTGACCCTGTGCTGGAGCCCGTTTGGCTGGAGTGCCACGCTGCCCGCTGGCTTGAAGTGGGAGAGCAACAACCAGGATCCTCTCTATGCCGATCCGGCCGCCAAGCGCGGCGGCACCTTTCGCACCTTTATGACCAGCTTCCCCCTGACCCTGCGCAAATATGGCCCCGACTCCAACGGGGGCTTTGCCGGTTACGTGCGGGAAACCAACCTGCCACTGCTGAGCACTCATCCCGTCACCGGCAACCCCATGCCGATGCTGGCAAACGAGTGGGCTTTCGGCGCCGACAACAAGACCCTCTATTTTCGCATCAATCCCAAAGCGCGCTGGTCAGACGGCCAGCCGGTCACCGCCGATGACTGGCTCTTTACCCTCAAGATGATGCGCAGCAAAGAGATCAACGACCCCTGGTACAACAACTACTACAGCACTCAGATAGCAGACATCACCAAGTTTGATGATCACACCCTGGCCATCACCAGCGGCACCGAAAAGAGCCGCCAAGATCTGCTCGAGTCACTGCCCATCAGCCCGGAGCCGAGCCACGCCATCAAGCTCACCGCCAACTGGGTCAAGGAGTACAACTGGAAGGTGTTGCCGGTCACCGGCCCCTATCAGCTCGATCAGGTGAAAAAGGGTAAATCGGTCACCTTCAAACGGATTGAACACTGGTGGGGGGATGACGAGCGCTACTTCCAGCATCGCTTCAATCCTGCGCGGATCGAGATCAAGGTGCTCAGGGATCTGAACATCGCCTGGCAGCACTTCCTGCGCGGCGATCTCGACACCTTCCCGCTGGTGATGCCCAACTGGTGGCACGACAAGACCAACACCGCGGAGTTCGAGAAGGGTTATATCACGCGTACCTGGTTCTACAACCAGACTCCGCAATCGCCGATGGGGCTCTATCTCAACACCGCCGATCCGCAGCTGAATAATCTCGATGTGCGGCTCGGGGTCCAGCATGCCCTCAACCTCGACAAGATGCTCACCACCCTGCTGCGGGGGGATTACCAGCGACTCAACAGTTATGGCTCCGGTCAGGGTGAATTTACCAACAGCGAGATCAAGGCCCGTCCGTTCGCTCCCAAACTGGCACGGGAATACTTTGCCAAAGCCGGTTTCAACAAAGTGGGGCCGCAGGGAATTTTGCAAAACGACAATGGGCAGTCACTTACCCTCGCCATCACCTACACCACGGCGGAGCACGCCCAGCGGCTCACCTTGCTACGGGAAGAGGCCAAGAAGGCGGGGCTTAATCTGGAGCTCAACCTGATGGATGCCTCGGCCGGTTTCAAATCGATGCTGGAGAAAAAGCACCAGAGCGCCTGGATGGCCTGGGCGGGCAGCCGCTATCCCGCCTATTGGGAGTTCTTCCACAAGGTCAACGCCAACAAGCCCCAGACCAACAACATCATGAACATCGATGACGATGCCATCACGGCTCTGGTGGAGCAGTATGACAAGGAGTTCGACTTTGCCAAAAAGGCGGCCCTGTCACGGCAGATCCAGCAGCGGCTCTATGAGCTGGCAAGCTTCGTCCCCGCCTATCAGGTGCCCTACACCCGGGAAGGCGCCTGGCGCTGGATCAAACTGCCAAAAGTACCTGCCACCCCCAAGAGCGAGCAGCTTTACTGGCCTGTTGGGGGCGACAACAGCGGTTACAGCTATGGCGGTCTGCTATGGATTGATGAAGAGCTAAAATCCGAGACTAGGGCAGCCATCAAGAGTGGCAAGACTTTCCCGGCCGAGCCTATCATCGACACCACTTATCGCCAGCCCTGATTGCATCAGCCCATCGGCAAAAGTCCTTAAAACAAAAGACCCCGCCAGATAGCGGGGTCTTTGTTGGCAACCGGTGTTGCGAATAGCTCGGAGATCAGCCGCGTTTGGCCTGCTTCTCGGCAATGGCGTCAGCCACATCGGCCGGCTCCAGTACGATGCCTTCCTGATCCGGGGTCGGGAACACGGCAACACACAGCTCGTCCTGCTCCATACCGTCAACCCAACGCTCCAGCCACACCTTGAGGGTGATGGACTGCGGCTTGCAATCGGCCCACTCACCTTCGGCCCACGCCTTGGCGTACTCCGGGTGCGGCCATACCGGGATGCAATCTTCATCGTCGGTGGTCAGCATCATGACGCCATGCTCGTCAGTCAGGACGAACAGCTCTTCATGCTCGACCAGCTTGCTGATGAAGTGATCGTAACGGTAATCAGCGTTCAGTTGCAGCGCGGCATTGCGCTCGGTGTCGCTCAGTTCATAGCTCATTGGCCAAGTCTCTCTCTCGATAAAGGGCGCCATGTTCACATCTTGTCGTCAGCTTGTCCAGCTTGCAGCCCCTTGGCACCGGATGGGGAGGACAATGACGCCAATAAGGATAGAGCAGCCTCCTCGATAACGAGACCGCCAGCTATCATATTGCCCCTTTTACAACGCAGGGGTGATCAGCTCCACATCAGGCTGCTCGCTCAGCTTTTGCCGCAGCCAGTAGGCGGACTCCACCTCGACAAAGCAGAGCAGATCCCGGCCATTGGCCGCCATCGCCATCAGCTGCTCAAAACGCAGCTGTTGTTGCTGCTCCCAGGCGGCAGCGAGTTTGGCACCGTGGGCCTCATCCACCACTTCGCGACGCAGCTCGAACAGGTTATCGGTGATCGGGCTGTTGATCTTGGCGGCGGTGTGCCAGTACATCAGCAGGTTATCCATCATCTCGCTGTCGTAGTTGGCCAGTGCATCCAGCTCGGGTGTATCACCTCTGTCGCTGGCGGCAAAATCACACCAGCCCGCATCGAGTGACGCCAGCTCATGAGCCCCCTTGGCATGCTTGCGCAACAGTGCAATGTCGGCCCCCTTGCGTGCAGGCAACCACACCTCGCCCTGATGGGCATCCAGCAGGGACGTCAACGAAGCAGCGGGGTAAACCGGAAAGCGGGTACAAAGTGAATGCAGCAGGGATACCAGAGTGATCTTGACCATGAGCGATACCTTGAACAGGGCGAACAGCCACCAATAGACCGTCCGATATAAAGAAGTGCCCTATCCTACCACGTTTGGTCCGGCTCGGCCCTTGGCGAAGCTGTCAGCCAACCATCTGATTACGCCGAAAAAAACAGCATTTGAAACGCAGCATCCAGCCAAAGATCAATAATTTGAGCCAGCGCCCACTAAAGTGGATCCGGGGATGCTAGTTTGCATACATCTTTAGCGTAAGGAGTAAATCCATGATTGGGATCGACCAGGTTTCTAACGAATTCGTGAACGATTTGAAAATACTGGCATGCTTTGATCCGGCCAACATGAGCCTAGGGATTAAATTACGCAGCGATATGTCTGAAGAGTTGTGCCAGGCGGCAGCCCGTCTGCATCAACAGGGGCTCATCAGCGCAGAAGATGGCGGCTATCTCACCCCGTTTGGCATGACCATGGTTGAACACCTGCAACATCTACTGGTCGCACTCAAACCACTTTGATCGGCTGTGGTGCCCAAAGTGAAAAGTTGAGTAGCTCCCAGCGCTCCCCTTGGTGAAGATGACAGGCAAACAGCAAAGGACCTTCGGGTCCTTTTACTTTACCATCCACCAGCCACTCCCCCTCCCTTTCAGGGACCAGTCGCGCATTCACCTCATCAGGTTGCTGTGCAGTGCCCATCCGGATCTGGACAAATTGCTGGCAGATCACCTGCGCTTCCATCGCGGATTGAACCGGTACCGGCGTATCTGAAGTCGGAGTCAAGGTGGCAGCAAGCAAGAGCGATAGCAGCATGATTCAGCACATGGGAGTCAGTAGCAGAAGCCAGATAAACAAAAAGCCGTGGCACCAGAGGTACCACGGCTTTCTTAAATTCTGTAAGAATTACAGAGCGGTTACGTTCTCAGCCTGCGGGCCTTTCTGACCTTGGGTCACAGAGAACTGTACGCGCTGACCTTCAGCCAGGGTACGGAAACCGTTACCTTGAATGGCGCTGAAGTGAACGAAAACGTCCGGGCCGTTTTCTTGCTGGATGAAGCCAAAACCTTTGGTTTCGTTGAAAAACTTAACGGTACCGGTGATCATGTTAGACATATCTTTTAAACCTGTATTCAAAATAATTACTTATGCTTTTCAGCGGGTAAAGCTCAAAAAACGGGATTAACTTATGAACAACAGGACAAGATGTGAAACATCGTATTCATTGACATAACTATCGCCCTTTCAAGCTGGTTTGGATTATACGTGGCTTTGTAGATTACGCAAACAAATTTGTGCCCTGCCAACGGCAGGGCACAAACTGTTATAAGGTCGCTGCTTCCAACGCTTCGACCAGCGCTTTGAGAAAACGAGCCGCCTCCCCGCCAGTACAGGCTCTGTGGTCAAATGTCATCGACAGCGGCAGTGCCCTGACGGGACGCGCTTCACCATGGATGAACACCACTTTTTCGAACAGTTTGCCAGCCCCTATGATGGCCACCTGCGGCGGCGTGACAATGGGGCTGGCATAGCGACCTGCGATGGCACCGAAGTTGGTGAGCGTAATGGTCGCCCCCTGCAACATCTCGCGCGGCACGGCGCGCGCCTTCACATCGGCGATCATCCGATCCAGCCCCAGCCGGATATCCGCCCCCTCCCGCTCGGCCACGTTCTCCATCACCGGCACATAGAGGCCATGCTTTGAATCCACCGCGATGGCCACATTAACCTCTTTGAACAGCCGCCGTGACAGGGTGTCGCCATCAAACCAGGCGTTCATCGAGGGCTCGGCGCGGCACGCCACGCCAATGGCCTTGATCAGGCGCACCGTCACATCCTCATCAGGCCGCCAGTGACGCAAATCCACCTCGTCGGTGATGCTGACCGGCACCACAGTCTGATGAGAGAGCTCCATCGCCTTGGCCATGGCCCTCCGCGACCCTTTGAGGAATTCGTTGCCACTGCTCTGCTGTGACTCGAATGCCTGCTGCACATCCAGCTCGGTCACCATTCCGCCGCTGCCACTCCCCTTGATCCGGTCGATATCCACACCCAGTTTTTGTGCAAGCAGGCGCACGGCAGGCATGGCTTGCACCAGCGCGCCACCCGGGGCAATGGCCCCCACCACGAAATGATCCTCGATATGTTGCTGATGGGCGCTCACCTTGCCCACCACGGTCCCATCATCTTCGCCCCCCTCGAACTCCACCAGCGGCGCACCGATATGGAGGATATCCCCCTCGGCGCCGCAGAGACGGGCGATCACCCCGGCCACCGGAGAGGGCACATCCACCAGCGCTTTGGCCGTTTCCACCGACAACAGCACCTGATCGACCGCAACGGTATCACCGGCGCTCACCTTCCATTCGACGATCTCGGCTTCGGCCAACCCTTCACCCAGATCCGGTAATTTGAAAAATTTCATAGCCACTGGTTCTCCATCAGCTGGTGAGCGGCATCGGCGATATCCTGCTCGGTGATGAGGTAATACGCTTCGTTGCGATAGTAGGGAACGGCGGCATCCACGCCGGTCAGCCGCTTGGGCGGCGCCTTGAGGCTGGGAAGTGCTTGCTCGGTCACCCGCGCTACAATTTCGGCCCCGACCCCGAAGCTGCCACACGCCTCGTGTACCACCAGCAACCGGCCGGTCTTGCGTACCGAGGTGAGGATGGTCTCCATATCCAGAGGCTTGATGGTGGCCAGATCCAGCACCTCGCACTGGATATCCTGCTCGGCCAGCAGGTTCGCCGCCCGCATCACCTCCTGAATGCAGGCCCCCCAGGCCACTACCGTGATATCCCGGCCCGGGCGCAGGGTGAAGCAGACATCCAGCGGCAGGCCGACACCGTCATCCACCACCTCGGATTTCATCGAGCGATAGATGCGATCCGGTTCGAAAAACATCACGGGATCCGGATCGCGGATGGCCGAGAGCAGCAGGCCATAGGCGCGTCTCGGGCTGGAGGGGATCACTACCCGTAGCCCAGGGATATGGGCAAACAGCGCCTCGACACTCTCGCTGTGATGCTCCGGCGAATGGATGCCCGCGCCATACGGGGAGCGATAGACGAGGGGACAGGAGAGGCGGCCACGGGTGCGGTTTCGCATCCGCGCCGCCTGACAGATGATCTGCTCCATCCCGGGGAAGATGAAGCCCTGAAACTGGAACTCAGCCACCGGCTTGAGCCCCTGGGTCGCCATGCCGACCGCCACCCCGGCGATCAGCCCCTCGGCCAGCGGCGTATCGATCACCCGCTTGAAACCGAACTTGTCGCGCAGGCCAACGGTGGCGCGAAACACCCCGCCGTTGACCCCCACATCCTCGCCCAGTACCACCACATCCGGGTCGTGCTCCATCTCGTAGTGAAGGGCCATGTTGACTGCTTCCAGCAAACTGATCTCACTCATGGCCCACCTCCTGCTTCATCCCCTTGGCAATCACTCGCTCGCGCTGGGGCAAGAGTTCGGCGGGCAGGCTGGCGTAGTGATAATCGAGCATCGCCTCCGGCGGCTGGGGCGCCATCGCCTCATAGCGGGCGACCGCCTGCTCTACCTCCCGGGTGGCTTCCGCCAGCAGGCTCTGCTCCTGCTCTTCATCCCACCAGCCTTGGCTGTGCATAAACTGGCGCAGCCGCTTGACCGGCTCTTTCGCCCAGGCGGCCTCGACCTCGGCCCCGTCGCGATAGCGAGTGGCATCGTCGGCCGTGGTGTGATCGCCGAGGCGATAACTGACCGCTTCTATCAGGGTCGGCCCCTTGCCACTGCGGGCCCGTTCGACGGCACTGCGCGCGGCATCGTAGACCGCGACCACATCGTTGCCATCCACCTGCAGGCTGCGCACCCCTGCACCAATCCCCTTTTGGGCCAGCGTAGGAGCGCTCGATTGCAGCTTGCGTGGCACCGAGATGGCCCACTGGTTGTTGTTGACGATGATGACCATCGGCAGGTGCCATACCCCGGCGCAGTTGAGCCCCTCCAGAAAATCCCCCTTGGAGGTACCGCCGTCGCCGATAGTGACTACGGCAACCCGCGGTTGATTACGCAGTTTGAAGGCCGAGGCAATACCGCAGGCGTGGGTGATCTGGGTGGCGATGGGGACGCAGATGGGGAGATCTTCAGAGGGAGTTCCATCGGGTTTGAGAAAATAACTGCCCCGCTCGTCACCACCCCAATATTGCAGGTTCTTCTCCATCGGTACGCCCCGCACATAGAGGGTGGGCATGTCCCGATAGTAGGGAACGTAGACATCCTGCGGCTGCATGGCGAGACCAATGCCAATCCCCACAGCTTCTGCGCCGAGATGGGAGGGAAAAGTACCGAGTTTGCCGGTTCGTTGCAGCGCTATCGCTTTTTTGTCATAGCTGCGCACCATCACCATATTGCGGTAAAAGGTGTGCAGTATCGCCTTGTCCAGCCAGGTCGGTAAGGTGGCGACCGGGCACCCTTCCGCATCGAGGTAACGAAGGAAAGGGATGTCGACATGGGTCATAACTGGCTCCTTGCCGTTGTAGGCGTCACCGATGCTGGTGACACTTAGATGTAAATACCTTGTTAAATAAAAAGCAAAGGGATTTACTCAGGTAAGACCAGTAGAAACTTCTTTAAAGTAGCGAAGGAGCTGAATTTTCGGCGATGAGTGGCAAGGTATGCCGTAAATGGTGCAACTTTGCAGCGCTGAATGCAGGATGCCAAATGTGAAAAAGGGGAGCCTTGCTCCCCCATTGAGTTACTCAAGTCAGCAGTTACGCCAGCCACTGTTGCAGCTGGCGGGCCATGCCAACTGGCAGCAGGTGAGCGCGACTCAACAAGCGGCTGCGCCAGGGCTCGGCCAGCAAGGTGGGGCAAATTCGCATCTCCCGCCCCCGGTCAGCCACGCGCACCAACCTGTCGATAAGAGTTTCCAGCGGCGGATGCACCGGCCAGTGGGGATAGAGATTGGCAGTCCTGATATCGGCCAGCTCGCACACCCGCTCCTCTTTCTCATCTCCCTTCCCAGCAACCATTGGCCAAGGGTGAAGCACCTGCAGCCAACCCGGTCTTGCCGCCTCCAGCAACTGACCCAGCGTCGGCTGAGCAAAGTGGGGATCTCCTGCGGCTTTGAGCAGATGACGCGCCCCTGCCAGCACCACCACGCCGCGCGGAGGAAGTGCAAGAAGATAGTCAGCCTGCGCCTGATCCCGCCCCCTGTTGTGCTGCTGCCATCGCTCCGGACTCATCTCCTGCCACTCGAATGAGGGCTCGCAGAGATGCACCCGCAGCCGCACATGTTCGGGGCGCGCCAGATTGCTCTGGCGCAGGGCGGCAAAGAAGGCCGGAAACTCGGGGGCCATCCAGGCAGGAAAGGCGCAAGAGTCGAGCCAGACCGGATAGAGCCGTGCCAGCGTCAGCGGCTCACCCTGCCAGCTCTTCTCCCCCGTCAGCCAGGCATCGAGCAAGCCCTGATGGCGGCGGTTGCCGCACTCCAGCACCAGATCGGTCATGACTCCCCAGAGCGCCGGATCACACAGCCAGGCATGCTGGCGCCGGATAAAATCCGGGTGCCAATGCGGCTCCCCCAGCCCCACCAGCTTGCCCGCCAGCAAGGCTTCCCGGATGGCGGCAACCGGGGTCATGCGTCCTCCTTCTGCCGGATGTGCGGTTGCTGCCCGACCCCATCGACCCGCTCACAGATAAGGGCGCCGACCTTCGCCAGCCAGTCGGGATGCACCATCTCCTGATGCAGACAGGGGAAGCGCTCATAGCGGATCTCCTCTTTTGTCAGCGACTCCCAGCCGCGCCCATCCAGCCAGGGCTGGCGAGAGGCTGACGCCTCGATAAAGATCACCTCCCCGTGGTAGCAGTAGTCGACCGGCTCACGGATGAGCCGGTTGTTGTGGCCCACCAGCTCAATCATGGCGCTCACCACCTGCTCGTCGAGCATGGCCAGCGCACTCCCCTCCGCCCCCAGTCGGGCCACCACCTCGTCACGAGTAAGGGAATCGAGCGCATCGTCCGCAACCGCAATCCCCCCCATTCGCAGCAGCGCATCGAGCATCCGTTGCTCGTCGGGCAACGGCTGGGTTTGCCACTGCTGACAGGGGTAGGCATCGAGCAGCAGCACCATGGCCACCTCCTGTCCCTGCTCTTGCAGCATGGCGGCCATCCGGTGCACCAGCATGCCCCCGAGCGACCAGCCGAGCAGCCAGTAGGGCCCCTCGCTCTGCTGACGACGCAGCTCGGTCACATAGTCGAGGGCCAGCTCGTCGAAGCTGGCAGGCAGAGGTGCATCCGGCTGGCAGAGCGCTCGCGCCTGCAGGGCATAGACCGCCATGTCGGTCGGCAGATGGGGCACCAGGGGCGCATAACACCAGCCGAGCCCCCCTGCGGGGGGGACGCAAAAGAGGGTGGGGCACGATGTGCCAGACTGCGCACCATGCGCCCGCAGGGGCAACAGCATGGGCATGGCCTCCCGCTCGCCGCCAAGACGACGCGCCAGCTGGGCTGGGCTCGGCGCTTCGAACAGGCTGGCCAGAGTGAGACCCTGTCCTATTGATTCCTCAATACGCACCACCAGCTGCGCCGCCAGCAGGGAGTGGCCGCCGAGGGCAAAGAAGTTATCGTCGGCGCCGACCCGCGCCAGCCCCAGAACCTCGGCGAAGAGGCGACAGAGCCGCTCCTCCAGCAGGTTTTTTGGCAGCGACTGACCGACCGCCGACGCTATGTCAGGCAGCGGCAGCCCCTTGCGATCCAGCTTGCCATTGGGGGTGAGTGGCAGCTCGGCCAGGTTTACCAGGAGCCCCGGCACCATGTAGTCGGGCAAGGCGGCGCCAAGGGCGGGTGCCAACTCGGCCAGCGTCAACTCGCTACTATCTGCGGCCACCACATAGGCCACCAGACGGCGATCGCCGGGGGCAAATTCGGGAGCCAGCACCACCGCCTGCGCCACCCGGGGATGGCGCAGCAGTACTTGCTCGATCTCCTCCAGCTCGATTCGCAGGCCACGGATCTTCACCTGAAAATCGAGGCGCCCCAGATACTCGATGGCGCCATCCTTGCGCCAGGCAGCCAGATCGCCGCTGCGATAGAGCCGTCCCGTCCCGAAGGGATTGGCAATAAAGCGCTCGGCAGTGAGCTCGGGCTGACCAAAGTAGCCCTCCGCCACCTGCACGCCGCCGATCCAGAGCTCGCCTGCCACACCGGGGGGTACCGGCTGCAACCAGGGGTCGAGAATGTGGATGCAGGTATTCCAGACCGGATAACCGATGGGCACGCTGGTCACCGCCTCGTCTGCCCGGCAGGGATACCAAGTGACATCCACCGCCGCCTCGGTCGGGCCATAGAGGTTGTGCAGGGGGGCTGAGAATGTCCCATACCAGCGCTGCACCAGATCGGCGGGCAGCGCCTCGCCGGAGCAGAAGACCTGCCGCAGTGACCTGCAACATGCAGGCTCGGCTTGTGCGACGAAGATCTGCAGCATGGAGGGGACAAAGTGCAAGGTGGTGATCCCCGCCAGCTCAATCAGCTCAGCAAGGTAGGCGGGATCCTTGTGGCCGCCCGGTTTGGCGAGCACCAGCCGCGCCCCTGTCATAAAGGGCCAGAAAAACTCCCAGATGGAGACATCGAAACCGGCAGGGGTCTTTTGCAGCACCCGATCCGCCGGGCCGATGGGATACATGTGCTGCATCCAGAGCAGCCGATTGACGATGGCGCCATGGCTCACCACCACCCCTTTGGGCCGACCGGTCGAGCCGGAGGTGTAGATGATGTAGGCCGCATCTTCCGGCTTGGAGGCTGGCAGCTCACAAGGTGCTACAGCCGCCAGCTGCTCTGCCACACCGGGGGCATCGAGGTAGACAAGTGGCGCCGTCACGTCGAGCGGCATCAGAAGCGTCCGGCTGGTCAACACCAGCGCAGGATCGCTGCTGGCGAGAATGTAGCCGATCCGCTCCGCCGGATAGTCAGGGTCAACGGGTACATAGACGGCCCCCGCCGCCATGATGGCCTGCTGGGCGAGGATAAGCTCGGGAGAGCGCGGGATCACCACCGCCACCCGGCAACCGGGGCCCACGCCCCTCCCCGCCAGATAGCATGCCAGCTGGCGGGTGCGCTGGCGCAGCTCAGCCACACGCCAGCGCTCGGCACCACACTCCAGCGAGATGGTGCTCTGATCTGCCGCCGCCAGCCCCTCGGCCAGCAGTGCGCTCAGGGTGGTGGTCGGCAACGGATGGTCGGTCTGGTTCCAGCGCGTCAGCTCAGCCTGCTCGCAGGGCAGCAGCAGCGGCAAGCGCACTGCCTCGACTTCGTCACCCGCCTCACTCCAAGCGGCCAGATAGGCTACCAGTCGGGCCAGATGACATTCACTCTCCTGTTGGCTGAAGCGTCCCTGATGTGCTTCGAGGGTCAGGGTCATCGCGCCTGCCTCCTCGGCAAAGTAGAAGGCGCACTCCTCCACCGGCCCCGCCGCCAGCACCTGCACCTCACCACGAACCTGGTTGTGCCCTTCACCAAAGCTGAGGGTGCGGGCAAAGGGCATCAGATTGACCTGGGGGCCAAACAGCGGCTGGCCCGGCTGACGCTGTTGCAACCACTCCTGACGGCAGCCCTGATGACGGCGCAGGGCGGCAAATTGCCGCTCGACCTGTGCCAGCAACTCCCCTACCCGGCTGGTGCCGCTCAGCTCGATGCGCAGGGGCACCACATTGACCTTCATGCAGGGGGTATCGGCCGCCGCTGAGCCCAGCCGCCCCATCAGCGGAATACCCAGCACCACCTCGCCAGCGCCGCTCATCCGCTGCACATAGCTGGCCACCGCCGCCAGCAGCAGACTGTAGGGGTGATAGGCCGAACGACTCGCCCGTGCCACCAATGCCTGCCACTGGCGGCCAGCCAGCCGCTGCTCAAGACGATAGGTGGGGCCCGGCCCTTGCGCCGGACGGCGGGAGAGCGACGCCGGGTTCTCCACCCCGGCCAGCTGCTGCACGAAGAAATCGCGATCCCGCGCGGCACGCGGCGAATCCTGATAGGCCGCCTCCTCGGCCAGCAACTCCTGCTGGGTCGCATAACGACAGGGGGCTGGCTGCTCGCCGATGCAAAGCGCCTCATACCAGCTCGCCACCCGCTGGCAGAGCAGGCTCAGGCCAAAGCCGTCGATGGCGATATGGTGCACGGCGATAAACCAGGCCCACCGCCCCTCGCCAAGGCGATAGAGGGTGGTGGCAAACAGCGGCCCCCCGGCCAGATTGAAGGGGACGGCCAGCTGCGCACGCATCTCGGCCTGCGCGACTGCGAGCGGGTCGGCCTCGCTGCGCAGATCCCGCTCGGTCAGCTGCCAGCAGGCGGGGTTGGCCACCATTTGCGGGCCATCGGCAGTAGCCACAAAGGCGCAGTGCAGACCGGGGATCTCGTCGATGGTCTGGCGCACCGCGCGGGTGAAGTGATGGGGAGCCAGCGCCCCCTCCAGCAGCCAGTACTCGCCGGTATTGCAGGCGGGGCTCTGCAGGTATTTTTGCTGGGCAAACCAGATGCCCGCCTGAGCAGTGGTAAGCGGCCAGCGCGGGTGCTCACCACGCTGGTGAGTGGCGCGCATCGCCATTGTCTGTTCCATGGGAATGTCCTTGCGCAAACATCGGGCGGGCAGCGGCTTGCCTCTGCCCGCATGGCTGAAAAGCGAGGAGGCCAGGCCTCCTCCATAAAGAGAGTGTCACGCCTGCCAGATTGGCAACGCGCGGGCTAAGCCCCCAGGGTGGCACCGCCATCGACCACCAGATCCTGCAGGGTGATATGGCTCGCGGCATCGGAGGCGAGAAACAGCACGCAAGCAGCCACCTCGTCGGGGGTCCCAAGTTTGCCAAGGGGGATCCCCAGCTTGAACTGCCCGGGCAGGCCCGCGATGGTTCGCAGTTCCCCTTCTCGCTGTTCCCCCTCCTGCCACATGCCGTACAGCATGGGGGTGCGGGTCGAGCCCGGCGACACCAGATTGCAGCGCACCCCATAGGGGGCAAGCTCCAACCCAGCCGTTTGGGTGAGGCTGGTCAGCGCCGCCTTGGAGGCGCCATAGATACCCATCCCCACTCGCGGTACCCGACCGGCATTGGAGGAGACATTGACGATGGCGCCCCTGTGCCGTCCCTGAAACCAGGGGGTCAGGGCCCGCATCAGATAGAAGGGGGCGAAGGTGTTGATGGCGAAGGTGCGCTGCAAGAGGGCGTCATCCACCTCATCGAGCCTGCCGGTCGCCAGTACGCCCGCGACATTGACCAGTACATCGGGCCCCAGCCCCTCATCCAGCAGCTGTTCGCAGCAGCGGGTCACGGCCTCGCTGTCGCTGACATCGATCACCACCCTCTTCACGTTGCCGGGCAGTGCCTCGGCCAGTTGCAGATCGAACGCAACCACGCTGGCCCCTGCCTCGGCAAAAGTGCGCGCCACCGCATGGCCAATTCCCTGCGCCGCGCCGGTCACCCAGATGGTTCTACCTTGCCACTCGCTCATGGGGTGCACTCCGGTTCACTGACGTGATCTTCGTTGACCACCTGATAAGCCGTGGCCTGACTAACGTGAAGCTGACGGGAGAGGAGCTCCCACCAGTGAGCCAGGGTCGGCGTGCGGGCCAGCTCGGCCAGATCCACCACCAGCTCCTGCTGACGCCACTCTTCCACCAGCCCCATCACAGCCAGCGAGTCGAGACCGTAGTCGAGCAGGTTGTCATCCTCGGTGGGCTGCTCCTGCTGCATCTCGGCGGGCAGCCGTGCCAACACCTGAGCACGTAGTGACTCCCGAGTCAAAGGGCGTTTGCTGGCCGCCATCACCTCGGCCACGGTAATCACCCGACCGGCATTGCGGCTGACGTAGGAGAGCGCCAGCAGATGATCTTCGCGGGAAAAATCGGCGATGGCATCAGCCACCAGGAAGGGGCGAATATCGCGCATAAAGGAATCGACCGCCGTCTGCATCACCCCGATATGGCCGTAGATGCCGCAGATCACCAGCTGATCCCGCCCCCATTGGGCCATCAGCTCTGCCAGTGGAGAGCGGCAAAAAGCGCTGTAGCGCCACTTGGTCAGCACCGTATCCTGCGGCTCGGGGGCCAGCGCCGAAACAATCGGCTGACGCTCCGGCGCTCGGGTCAGCCCCGGCCCCCACATGTCATTGAGCAGCGCCCGATCGACCTGACTCTGTTCGGCGGGCTGGGCGGTATAGACCACCGGCATGCCGAGAGCACGCGCCTGACGGATCAGGGTGGCGATATGGTCGATGACCTGATTGATCAGCGGATTGTCCGGCCCGTAGAAGTCGACGAAATAGTGCTGCATATCGTGGACCAGCAAGGCGGCGTGGCCCGGTTCGAAGGGCCAGTTCACCCGCCCGGTGGGCAGCTCCTCGGCGGTAGGCAGCGGATAGGCGGCGAGGGATTGAATGGTCATGCACACTCCTTGGCGAGCTGCTCGCGCAGCGTCTGTTTGTCTATCTTGCCGACCGGGGTGTGGGGCAGTTGCTCCACCAGCACCAGGCGATCGGGCAGTTTGTAATCGGCTACCCCCTGCTCGCGCAGGAAACGGCGCAAGCGGGGCAGATTGAGGGGCTCGCGGCACATCAGAAAGGCGCAGCTGCGCTCCCCGAGCATGGGATCAGGCATGGCGACCAGCGCCGCCTGCCGTACCTCCGGGTGGGTCAGCAACAGCTCTTCAATCTCGAGGGCGTCGATCTTCTCCCCGCCCCGGTTGATCTGATCCTTGTTGCGCCCCACCACCATCAGATGACCGCCGGGCAAGCGGCAGACCAGATCGCCGGTGCAGTAGAAACCGTCCCGGTCGAAAGCGCGCTGATTGTGGGCATCAGCCTTGAAGTAGCCGCGAAAGGTGTAGGGGCCACGCGTCCAGAGCTCGCCACACTCGCCATCGGGCAAGGGGTGCCCATCGCTATCCCGCACCTCCACCTCGTCACCCGAGCTCATCGGGCGGCCCTGGGTATTGACGATGTGCCACTGGTCATCCTCGGTGCGGGTGTAGTTGACCAGCCCCTCGGCCATGCCGAACACCTGCTGCAAGCGGCAGCCAAGGCGGCTCGCTACCGCATCGGCGTGAACCGGGCTGAGGCGCGCCCCTCCCACCTGCACACACTCCAGAGAGGTCTGCGGATAGTGGCTGGCCGCCTCCAGCCAGAGCGCCAGAGCCGGTGGCACCAGTGCCGCCCAGTTGACCTGATGGCGCTGCACCAGCGGCAGACAGGTTGCTGCAGAGGGATCCTTTGCCAGCACCACGCAGCCACCGGCATAAAACACCCCGAGTGCCCCGGGGGAGCTCAGGGGAAAGTTGTGGGGCGCTGGCAGAGCGCATAGATAGATCACCCGCTCATCCCAACCGCACACCTCTACGCTCTGGCGCACGCTGTAGCCATAGTCATCGTGGGTACGGGGGATCAGTTTTGGGGTGCCGGTGCTGCCGCCGGAGAGCTGGAAAAAAGCGACCTGATCGGCCGGGGTAGGAGTTGGCGCAGTTGCCGCCAGCGGCGAACCATCAGCACTAGCCATAAATTCAGGCCGACGCCATGCAAATCCTGACTGAAGATCGCCACCTTCTGCTGGCTCGAACAGCAGTGTCTGACTGGAGGACGATGCCAACTCTTCAAGGGCCACGAGACTTCCCGCTGCACCGGCAAAGCCAGGATGGGAGGGACTCAGTACCAGCAAGGCAGGTTCAATCTGGCGGGCAAAGGCTACCAGCTCGCGCCGCTGATGGCTGTAGAGGGCATGCACCGCCACCACTCCGCAGCGGATCAGGGCAAACCAGCAGATATAGAACTCGGCGCAGTTGGGCAACTGCACCAGCGCGGTATCGCCGTGGCCCAGCCCGCGCGCGGCCAGCCGCGCCGCCAGCGCATCAACCTCACGCTTTAACTGGCCATAACTGAGGGTACGTTCGCCGCAGATCAGGGCCGCGCGCTCGGGATAACGTTCGGCGGAGTCATCGAGCAGGGCGGTGAGCGGTTGCCCGCGCCACCAACCTTGTGCTCTGTAGTGGGCCGCCAGCTCGGCGGGCCAGGGAGTAAAGGGCACCAGCGGCTTCATATTGTCAACTCCGGCTCCCGGCTTTCGAGGCCAAACGCCCGCAGCATGGTGCCGAGCTTGGCGGCGGTCTCCTGCCACTCCGCTTCCGGCGAGGAGCCCACCACAACCCCGGCGCCGGCATAGAGCCGCAATTGTCTGCCAGCCAGTACGCCACAGCGGATGGTGACCACCCACTCGCCATTGCCATCGGCATCCATCCAGCCGACGGCACCACAGTAGAAGCGGCGATCGTACCCCTCGAGCCTGGCGATGGCCTGACGCGCAGCCGAGAGCGGCGTGCCGCATACCGCCGGCGTCGGGTGTAGCGCCAGTGCCAGTGCCAGCACGGGAGAGGGTTCATGGAGCCGCCCGGCGATGCGGGTCGAGAGGTGCCACATGGTAGGAGTGGCGATCACCTGCGGCTCCGTGGGGACATCCAGCTCGCGGCAGAAGGGAGAGAGGGCCGCAGCGACCGCATCGGCCACCAGCGCATGTTCATAGCGATCTTTTTGCGCCCCCAGCAGTTCGGCACTGGCCGCCTGTTGTTCAGGAAAAGCGTGGCGCGGACGGGAGCCCGCCAACGGATTGCTCACCACCGCCATCTCGCTGCGCGATACCAGCAGCTCGGGGCTCGCGCCAAGCAGGGTCTCTCCCTCCGGCAGCGGGATCTGGAACACATAGGCGCCCGGATTCTGGGCCAGCAGAGAGCCAAAGGCGTGTGCAGGTGAGGTCTGCTCTGCGCTCTGCACGTCGATGGCGCGCGACAGCACCACCTTCTCAAGCTGCCCCTCGCTGAACTGCTGCAGCGCCGCCCGCACCGCCCCCTGATAGTGGGCAGCGCCGGTCACTTCACTCACCTCACCATGGAGCTGGCAACAGCGGGCGGGCAACAGGGCATCCCTTGCGACCCACTGCGATTGCGCCGGGATCACCAGATGCCAGGGGGATTGGGTATCAAACGGGATGGCGCCGATGGCGATGGGATTGACCATCCCCTGCTGGCGCAACTGACGCAGATGGGCGAGCAGTTTTTCCGGTGGGATGCCGGTAAAACTGTCGTGGATACCGGAAGCGACCAGTACCCTGTCACCGCTGGCAAAACAGCACACTTTATCCAGCCCGACCGCTGTGGCGGGCCACTCTCCTTCCAGTGCATGGTCACACATGACGGTGCTACTCCTTGGAATGAATCACTACCTGAAACGACAGAATGCGAGTCATTTGACTCACCGCATCGCAGGGTGAGCGGCATCCTAACAAGGAGTGAAAAAACGATCAATACAAATGATAATCAATTTCATTAACTTCTTTTTAGTCAAAAGAGAGGGGCGAACGAAACCGAACATCACCGATAAAAAAGAGTTGCGATCGGAGCAAATTCAACTTGATAATGATAACGCTTATCATTTGAATGTTATGGAAGATGTAAATAATGAAATCCTCAACCTCCCGTTTTATTGCCCCCAGCCTGCTGGCCACCACCATCGTCACCCTGCTGACCCAGCAAGCCATCGCAGCCAGCAACGCCCCACAAGCCGACGAGGTGATCACCGTCACCACCACGGCGCACAATACCCGCTCGGCACCGGCCTCTATCTCTGTCATCACGGCCGAACAGATCGCCGCCGCGCCCGTCAATGACCTTGCCGACCTGCTGCGCCACGAAGTGGGCATTCAGGCTGAAGCTGACACCAATGGCCGCAGCGATATCGGTATTCGCGGCATGTCCGGCAAGTACACGCTAGTGCTGGTGGATGGCAAACGCCTCTCCTCCTCCAATGCCCTGTGGCGCGGCGGCAACTTCGACAATACTCCGGTGCCCCTTGGCATGATCCAGCGGGTCGAGGTGATCCGTGGCCCCATGTCGGCACTTTACGGCTCCGATGCCATCGGTGGTGTCATCAACATCATCACCAAACAGCCGGGCAAAACCTGGCAAGGGGCGGCCGATGCCGACTTCAAGGCCATCGAAGGCAAGGATGGCGGCGATCAGCACAGAACCAACCTGGGCTTTACCGGCCCGCTGACCGACAACCTGCTGATCCGGATGAACGGCGAGGTGTATGACCGTCAAGCCTGGACCCCCACCGAAGCTGCTAACGGCATCCCCCTTATCGAAGCCAAACAGACCCGCAACTTCGCCTCCACCCTGAGCTGGCTGGTGGATGAGCAGCAGCGCTTCGAGCTGGATTACCTCTACAACCAGGATGAGCGGCCTCTCGATATCTTCCGCAAAACCGGCAACAAGGTGCACAGCCGCCAGCAGCAAAACGATCGCAACCTGTTTGGTCTGACCCACAAGGGGAACTGGAGTTGGGGTGACACCACCGTCATGGCCAACTACGAGACCTCCCAGATCGACGACTTCAACACCAGCTACTCTGCCCCGCAGCAGCGGGAGCTGGAAGAGAACACCTTGACCCTCAAGGGCTATACCAACGTGGCGCTGGCCAACCACTACCTGACCCTGGGTGGTGAATATCTGGATCGGGAGCTGGTGGATGCGGTGAGCTACAAGGATATCGGCGGCAAAGAGAGTCACTCTCAGGAGGCGCTGTTTGCTCAGGACGAAATTGGCCTGACCGACAGCCTGACCTTCACGCTGGGCGGCCGTTACGATCACCACGAGATCTACGGCAGCCACTTCACCCCGCGCGGCTATCTGGTCTATGAGATGAACGATGTGGTGACAGTGAAAGGCGGTGTCAGCCAGGCCTTCAAGGCACCGGCACCGCACCAGTACTCCAACGGTTACAGCATCGAGAGCTGTGGCGGCAGCTGCCGCATCTATGGCAGTGACAAGGTCAAGCCGGAAACCAGCACCAACTACGAGCTGGGTGTCATCGCAGGAGAAGGGATCTGGGAGACCAGCGCCACCCTGTTTGGTGATGCATCCGATCGGTTGAGTTGATATGATGAACTCTTTTGAGACCGACAGCTTCATGGCATCCATCACCGTTCACTGCCCTCGCTGCAACTCTGACCACGTATATCGCCATGGGAAGACCCCTGCCGGCCATGTTCGCTATCGTTGCCCCGTCTGTCCGCACGTGTTTCAGCTCACCTACACCTATGAAGCCCGCAAGCCTGGCGTCAAAGACAAGATTGTTGATATGGCGTTCAACGGCTCAGGTGTTCGTGATACTGCTCGCGTCCTCAAGATTGGCATCAACACAGTCATACGCACCCTAAAAAACTCACCCCAAGGCAAGTAACCTCCGAAAAGGTGGTGCTCGATGACGTGGCACTTATCTGTGAACTTGATGAGCAATGGGCCTATGTTGGCAACAAACAGCATCGACATTGGCTTTGGTATGCTTTTGATACCAAGAGAAAACGAGTCGTGGCATATACCTTTGGCCCACGCAACGATGAGACATGCCGTCGGTTGCTGAGCCTGCTTTCTCCGTTCCAGATAGGCTTTATCACCAGTGATGATTGGGGAAGCTATGCCAGAGAGGTGCCGAGCGAGATGCATCTGACCGGGAAGATATTCACCCAGCGTATCGAGCGTAACAACCTGACGCTCAGAATGCGCATCAAGCGATTGGCTCGCAAGACCATCTGCTTCTCTCGTTCCGTTGAGCTCCACGAGAAAGTGATTGGTGCCTTTATAGAAAGACACCATTTCAACTGATTGGAGTCATTACCCCCTGTTTTACTCCGACATCGACGACATGCTCACCTTCAAGCAGTTGCCGAACTCCACTGACCGCACCTGGTACAACCTGGAGAAAGCCACCACCAAGGGGCTGGAGCTGACCGGCAAGCTCGATCTGACCGACAATATCAACCTTGGCGCGAACTACACCTACCTCAAGGCGGAAGGCGATCAGGGTCAGGCTCTGCCCGAGCGACCGGAGCACAAGGCCAATGCCAAGATCACCTGGCAGGCCACCGAGCGGGTCAATGCCTTTGTCGGCACCACCTACACCGGCACCCAGTTTGCCGAGCAGACCGTCAACAAGGTTGTCGTACTGCACAAGCTGCCCAGCTATCAGACCTTCGATCTCGGCACCGGCTTCAAGGTCACCGAGAACTTTGACCTGCGACTGGGGATCAACAACCTGACCGACGTGCGCCTGCAAGAGAAAGACACCGTCTTCCAGAACGTCGAACCGGGTCGCAGCTACTACGTCAGCGGCTCAGCCCGCTTCTAAGGTAGCCAAGGCCGATATAACAGAGCGCGGGCCCATGCCCGCGCTCTGTTAACCAAGAGAATAAGGGGAAGATCCCCACTGGACAGCAAAGAGCATGCAGATTTCCATTTTCATCAGGATCGCTCATGTTCACCTCACTTCTGAATGCTTCACCCCTTGCCACCCTGCCCACCCCTGACGAGATGTTAAAGGCCAGACCCTGTCCGGCACGGCTCGCTCGCCAGATCGCTCGCTGCCGCCAGCAAGCCCGCCATATTCTGCAGGGAGAGGATGATCGCCTGCTGCTGGTGATCGGCCCCTGCTCCATTCACGATCCGGCAGCCGCCCGCGACTATGGTGGCCAGCTCGCTGAACTGCAGGGCCAATACGGGGAGCAGCTGCAACTGGTGATGCGCACCTATTTCGAAAAGCCGCGCACGACGCTCGGCTGGAAAGGATTTATCTTCGATCCCGACCTCGATGGCAGCGATCAACTGGAAAAGGGACTAACCCAGGCCCGCGAGTTACTGCTGGCCCTTGGAAAGGAAGGGCTCGCCTGTGCCACCGAATTTCTCGATCTCACCAGCATGCTCTATCTGGGGGACCTCATCAGCTGGGGCGCCATCGGTGCCCGCACCACCGAATCCCAGCTCCACCGTCAGCTGGCCTCGGCCCTTCCCTGCCCGATCGGTTTTAAAAACGGCACCGATGGCAATATCCGGATCGCGGTCGAGGCGATCCTCGCCAGCCGGGCGGCCCACCTCTATACCCAACCTTCCGGTGATGGCCAGCTGGCACTGGTGCGCAGCCATGGCAACCCCGACTGCCACCTGATCCTGCGCGGTGGCCGCCAGCCCAACTATCAGAGCTGTCATGTGGCAGAGGCTGGAGACTTGCTGCGCCAGCACCATCTCTCCCCTCGCCTGATGGTTGATTGCAGCCACGGCAACAGCCAGAAGCAGCATGCCCGCCAGCTGCTGGTTGCCCGTGACATTGCCGACCAGCTGGGTGCTGGTAGCCATGCCATCGCCGCCATCATGGTGGAAAGTTTTATCGGCGAAGGGCGTCAGGAGATAAGCAGCAAACCGCTGCGCTACGGCCAGTCGATCACCGATAGCTGCATCGGCTGGGAGCAGACGCGGGTAGTGCTCGATACCCTTGCCGAAGGTGTGGAAGCGCGCCGCCAGCAGCGCATTGCCCTGGCGGGGTAAACCGGAACTCGCCTGTGGCAGATAAAGATATGGCCCCGACGGGGCCATATTGCTCTGAACCTCTCGCCGCAAATCAGGCGACTGACTCACGCTCAACCAGCTGGGCTTCAAACTTGAGCGCCAGGCCGTCCACCGGCTTGTGATCGAGCAAACGCAGCGCCAGCTCGGCAGCGCGGCTGCCCATCTCCTCAATGGGGTAGCGCACCGTGGTGAGCTTGGGATAGATGTAGCGGGCGTAGGGGATATCGTCGAACCCCACCACCGACACCTGCTGCGGGATCTTGTAACCCCGCTCCAGCAGGCAAGAGATGGCGCCGGCCACCATACCGTCGTTGAAACCGAGCACGGCAGTGAACTCGACACCACGGGCCAGCAGTTCACTCATCGCCACATAGCCGCCATTTTCGTCGGCAAAGGCGCGGCTGACGAGTGCAGGATCAAAGGCGATCCCGGCTCTGGCCAGGGTCTGGGTGTAACCGGCCATCCGCTGCTGACCATCGACAAACTCTTCATCATCGGAGGTGATAAAGGCGATGTTGCGATGACCGGCATCCAGCAAGTGCTGGCACGCGGTGGTGATCCCCGCCTGGTTATCGAGCCAGACGCAGCGATCCTCAAAGCCCGGTACCTGACGGTTGATGAAAACGATGGGGGTAGAGCCTGCCGCCAGCTCGCTCAGCTCCTCGTCCGGAAGCGCCTTGCTGTGGAGGATCAGCGCATCGCACTGGCGCTGCAGCAGCGCCTGAATGGCGTGACGCTCGCGCGCGATATCGTGGTTGCCAGACATGACGATGGTGAACTTGTTGGCCTGATCGACCATGGCTTCGATGCCACGCATCATCTGGGCAAAGAAGGGGCCGCCGCAGAGGTCGCCAACCAGCACGCCAATGCAGTTGGAACGCTTGCTGACCAGTGCCTGGGCAAAACTGTTGGGTCGAAAATTCAGTTCCTTCATGGCCGCCAGTACGGCCTCACGCTTTTCCGGTGCTACCTGTGCCGTGTTGTTGATAACCCGCGACACGGTGGAGATAGACACATTTGCCAGCTGAGAAACGTCTTTAATCGTTGCCACTATCCATTCCTTTATTGTGGGGGAACCTGTCGATGCCGACGCCCGAGTATACCCTGCGGCCTGATGCAATTCCCGGAGCCAGGTCACCAGGCATGTTTCCTTTGGTAACAAAACCTTACCAGATGATACCTGGCAGCAGGGAAATTTGAAAACAGGGGCCGGCTGGCGGCCCCCGACTCAATAGGCGTGATTGAGCTCCCGCTCTGACATGAAGCGCAGCGGCTGCTGCAGCTTGTGCTGATAAATGAGATCGAACGACAACACGTTTTGTACGTAGTTGCGGGTCTCCTTGTAGGGAATGCTCTCGACCCACACGTCCATCGGCTTGTTGTCACTCTGCTCTCGCCAGCGTTTTACCCGTCCCGGCCCGGCGTTGTAGGCTGCGGCCGCCAGGATCCGGTTGCCATCATAGACATCCAGCAAGCGCTTGAGATAGGCACTCCCCAGACGAATATTCATCGTCGGATCAAACAGTTGCTGCTCGTTGCGATAGGGCACCCCCAGCTTGCCGGCAGTCTCTTTGGCAGTAGCAGGCATCAGCTGCATCAGACCGCGCGCCCCCACCGGCGACTGGGCCAGCGGATAGAGGGCACTCTCCTGACGGGAAATGGCATAGAGCAAACTGGTGTTCATGGTGCGCTCTTGCGCCATCTGGGAGAAGGTGCGCTTGAGCGGCAGCGGGAAGCGCAGGTCGAGGGCATCCCACGCTTCGGCGCGAATGCTGGCGAGAATGGCCAGCTCGTGCCAACCCTGATTGAGGGCGATATGACCAAACTCGATGCGCTGGGCCACCGGATTGCGATCCATGTTATGGATCCACTCCGAGCGGGCCGCCGCAATCTCGTTCATCGACAGCAATTCGCGCACCCGCAACAGGAAGGGCCAGCGCTGGCTGGCCGTGCGCCAGTCCGGTACATGCTTGACGCTCTGGTTCTTGATGCGATAGGACACGCCGGTGCGCTGGGCGGCCATAAAGCCGTAGAAACCGCGCAGGTTGGCAGTCTCCAGATAAAGATCCCGCGCCGGTTTTTGCTGCCCCTGCACCTCAAGGGAGCGCGCCATCCAGTAGCGCCAACGATCCTCTTTCTGACGGGCCATCGGCATCATCTTCACCCAGCCGGAGAGGCCACGCCAATCCTGCTCCCAGATGGCCAGTCGCGCCCGCAGCTCGGTGATGTCGGGATCCGCCAGCTTTTTCACCGTGCTGTCGACCCAGCTACGCTGGGCAATAGAGCGATCCAGCAGCAGGCGGCGGGCAATGGCACGCTCTACCGGTTTCACCTCGGCCTGGGTCAGGCCGAAACGGCTGCGAAACAGCGCAAGCTGGCGCAGCACCGACTCAGGCTCCTGATTGGCATAGCGGGTCAAGCCGAGGGAGAGCAGCTTGCGGGAATAGGGATTGCTGCTGAAATAGGCCGGGTTCATCGCCTTGGCTGGCTGCTCGAACAGGGTCACCATCTGATCGCCATAGCTCTGCAAGCCGCTACCCAGGGTCGCGCCAAGGTGGCGGATCAGATTGGGATTTTCCGCCTCGAACGCCAGCGTCATCCGCTGCCAGATCTTCTCCTGGGTACGCTGACCGGATGCCTGCCACAGCTGGAACAGCGGTGAGCAGGCATCGGGGCGCGATTGACCACTCATCCAGATCTTGCCCGCCCCCTGCAACGCCTCTTTCGGCTTGCCGGTGTAATAGAGCGCCTGATAGTGCATGCAGAGCAGATCGGTGGAGCTCGGCTTGGCCGGATAGAAGCGCAGGAACTGCGACCATTGCTGGCTCTGGGCCAGATAGGTCAGATAGCTGCGCTCCAGCCGGTTGGACTGGGGAGTATCCCCATGCTGGCGGATAAAGCGGGTCACATCGTTGTAATCCGCCGCCCCCGGACGAAAGGCGAGCTGATAGTAATCGAGGTAAGGGAGCAGGGGGTAATGGGTCAAACGGGCACGAATTTGCTGGAAACGGGCCTGATCATTGGCCCGTACGGCGTCATACGCCTGACGGTAGAGCGTCTGGTCGGCAGTCTGCGCCATCAGGGTCGGCACAAACAGCGCCGACAAAACAATTCCCCATACAGCTTTCACTGAACATCTCCATTGAGGGCAATACACCGCCCGGTGGCGGTGGGTCTACTGCCTCTCATTCTACCCGTTGCCGGGCAGCGCTACAGCGGGGAGTAGGGACTATTTTTCTGCCTCACTCAGCTGTATTTCGCGCAGTTGCTCCGGTCTGGTCAGCCGCTGTACATATTTCTCCAGATAGGGCACCGGCAGCGGCTTGGAGGCGAGATAGCCCTGATAGAAACTGCACCCCTGCGCCTTGAGAAACTCCAGTTGCTGACGGGACTCCACTCCTTCCGCCGTGACGTTAAAGCCCATATGGCGGGCCATGGCGATCACCGCCTCGACGATGGCCATGTTGTCGCCATCTTTCGGGATGTCCTGAATGAAGGAGCGGTCGATCTTGAGCTCATCGGCAGGTAGCCGCTTGAGGTAGCTCAGGGAGGAGTAACCGGCGCCAAAATCGTCGATGGCAAAGCTGATGCCGAGCTCCTTGAGCTCGGTCATCTTGCTGATGGTGTCCTCGGCATGGCCCAGCACCACGGACTCGGTGATCTCCAGATTGAGGCAGGCCGGATCCATGCCGGTTTGCGCCAACACATCGTGGATCCGCTCGACAAAATCGGTGGCATGGAACTGCTTGGCACTGACGTTGACCGAGATCTGCGGAATGTGGATGCCGTTCTCCTCCCACAGCACATACTGGGCGCACGCCTCGTGCAGCACCCAGTTGCCGATATCGACAATCAGATCGGTCTCCTCGGCGATGGGGATAAATTCTGCCGGCGAGACCAGCGAGCGACCGGCCGGCTGCCAGCGAATGAGCGCCTCGACACCGATAATATCGCCGCCATCGACCATATGCTGGGGCTGATAGTAGAGGGTCAGCTCTTGCTGGCTGAGGGCGTTACGCAATTCGTTGTGAATAAGCAGACGGCGATCCGCCTGCTGCTGCATCGAGGCATCGAAGAAGCGACGGGTCTTGCGGCCAGCGGACTTGGCCTGATACATAGCGGTATCTGCCTGCTTGAGCAGATCATCGACCCCCTGCTCCCGATCCGGAAACAGGGTAATGCCGACACTGGCGCCGATGTGCAGCACCTGCCCCACATAGGTATAAGGAGCGGCAATCTCGGTGATAAGCCGTTCGGCAATGATATCGGCCTGCATCTCCGCCTGGGGCGGGCTCGCCGAGAGCGATGGCAGCAGCAACACAAACTCGTCACCGCCGAGGCGGGCCAGACAATCCCCCTGTCTCACCAACCGTTTGAGACGGGCGGCGACCTCCTTGAGCAGCCAGTCACCGGTGGCGTGGCCGAGGGAGTCGTTGATGGTCTTGAAGTGATCGAGATCGATAAAGAGCAGCGCGCCAATCAAGCCATCGCGGGTCGCCTCGTTGAAGGTCTGCACCAGGGTCTCATGCAACTGACGGCGATTGGGTAATCCGGTCAGCTCGTCGTAATAGGCGAGATCCTGAATGCGTCGCTCGGCCGCCTTGCGCTCGGAGATATCCTCGAAGCAGATGACAAAGTGGCTGATCACCCCCTTCTCGTCCTGCACCGGCGTCACTATCTCCCACTGGGGATAGGTGTGACCATCGACATGGCGACGCTGGGTCTCCCCCTGCCAGCGGCTGAGGGTATTGAGCTCGTAACCGAGCCCACCCAGATTTGGCCAGAGATCCTCTTCCAGATGCAGGCCCAGCACCGATTGGCTGTCAAAGCCGGTAATCTGGCTGAAGGCGTTGTTGACCCGCAGGATCTTGAACCCCGGATCCGTGATGATGATCCCTTCGTGGGTCTCGAATGCAACGGCAGAGAGCCGCATCTGGGCATCTGATTGCAATCGCTCCAGCTCGGCCACCATCCGTACCGAAAAGGTATTGAGCACCGAGGTGAGGTTGCTGGTATCTGCCGGGGCCGAATAGAGCAGCGCCAGATGGCCCAGAAGTTGGCCTCTGGCATCAAACAGCGGCTGACCATAATAAGTCTGCCCGGCCGCCAGCCAGGGTTGATACTCCTGCGACTCGTCGATCACCTCGAAACAGCTGGCCCCTTGCTTGTAGAGCTCCTGACAGGGGGAGCCCGCCAGCG
Source organism: Aeromonas sp. 55A (assembly GCF_051919665.1). Classification (NCBI taxonomy): domain Bacteria; kingdom Pseudomonadati; phylum Pseudomonadota; class Gammaproteobacteria; order Aeromonadales; family Aeromonadaceae; genus Aeromonas; species Aeromonas sp. 55A. The sequence continues at coordinate 4,073,706 of NZ_JBQBEH010000008.1, forward strand.
GATAGTCCTTCTGCGCCAGCCCGTCGGCGGCCAGCACTTTGACCCGGTCGGCACCGCACAACTCCCCCACCCAGACCGCATCCACCTTGAGGATATGGGCCAGCTGGCTGACCAGGGTATTGAAGAAATCGAGCCCAGTGCGGGCAGAGAGCGCCTGCGCCAACTGGGTGAGCAGGGTGGTTTGCAGCAATGGCAAAGAGAGATTGAGGGAGGAGACCGCACTGTTGGCGGTATCAAGAGGGGCCAGCCAGCCACAGCAGATCTGCTGGGTAGGCACAAACTGGCCGCTCCAGAGCACATGGTTGAGCTGCCCCCGATCATCTTTCAGATGACCGATGAACTGTTCAGGCAGATGTGATTCATGAAGCCGGACGAGAAAGTCGGCAAAGCCTGCCTCATCTTCCGGTAACAGGCGAGCGGCCCAGGGATGATTGCCCTCCCCTTGCCACTGCTGGTAGGCCCCCTGATCAGAGAGACTCCACTGATCATGTTGCCGATCGAAAAACCACATGACTTGCGTGGCCTGCTGCTTCATTTACCACTCCAACACAACAACCAACCACGTTTGATGTCCAATCAGGCATAGCAACGCCCCCTGCATCCACTCATCAGATCAGAGGTTGCGAGGGAAGAGTACAAACATGCGATATCAAGCAGTGGAAACCGGACATGAGGTCGACACGAAGTGCTGCCAAGAAGGGACAGAAACGATCCTATTCCCGTCATACTGCCTGCCAGTTTCATGGAGCTCAAGCTGTTTTTGGCACGAAACCGGAAAAGATCACAATTTATAAGTTGCTGAATAGCCAAGGGAAGGTTATGTGACATGGATCACATTTCAATCTTTACCAATGAGTAATCTGAAGGTGAAGACACAAGCAAGACGACCCGAAGGGGGCCAATATGAAAATCGAAATTACCAGCAAAATCATCGACATCACCCCGGCTATCCGCGAGCGCATCGAATCCCGTTTTGAAAAGCTCGAACGTCTTCAGGTGCCTCTCATCACACCCCATGTGATTGTTTCCAAAGAGCGTCTGATGTTCACTGTCGAAGCCAGTGCTGGCATCCCCAACGGCAAACTGTTTGCCCAGGCAGAGCATGAGGATCTCTACGCCGCCATCAACGAACTGGGGCAAAAACTGGAGCGCCAACTCAACCGTCACACCGAAAAGCCGATTGCCCGTCGTGCCAACGCAGCGCTCAAAGAGCAGCCGCAACCGGATGAAGCTGACGCTTGATTGCATGCCGCAAGGCTAAAAATTCTAAAGAGCATAAAGGCGGGGTCACCCGCCTTTTTGTTGCCTGTGATTTGCCGACAAGCATCGCGTTACACCAGTGAACAGGCGACATCAACTGAGCCAGTGCAACCGGGTATCCACCCCCTCTTGCAAACGATCGAGGATCGGCAGCAATACCAGCGGATCCTCCTGCCTCGGCACATCGGCCAGCTTTCCTTGCAACCGCTCCCGCGCCAGCGGTGACAGGTTATCGTAGACAGCCTCATCCAGCAGCGGTTGTTTGACCGCCAGCGGCGGTGTTTGCAGCGCCAGCCAGAGCCGCACATCCACCATGCTTCCCCCCTGTTGCAGCCGCTCATTGATGGCACTGCAATCACTCCCCGCCCCTTCAGCCACCAGCACCTCTGCCGGTCTCAGCGCAAAGTGCAGACGCCAGTCACAGCTTTGGGGAGTGGCCGCCGGTTTGGCATCAAACCAGGGCTGCTCCTCCACCGCATCAGTCAGCAGGGCCAGATGCAACCGGAAATCCGCGCGATCGCCATGCTGCAGGTCACGGTTGAGGCGCTGCCCCAACTGGCCCTCATCGACGAGCAGGTGATTACGGATTGAACTGGGCAGCATGAGATAACTCTCGAAAATGGCGATTTCACTGGTTATCGGCCAAAAATCCAATTCTTTTAATGGAAAAATCCTGCTTGGGGGTTCACAAAACCGGAAGATCTGTTAGTATGCGCCTCGCACTTGTGGAGGGGTTCCCGAGCGGCCAAAGGGATCAGACTGTAAATCTGACGGCTCTGCCTTCGAAGGTTCGAATCCTTCTCCCTCCACCATTTCAAGTGCGACAATTTGAAAGCAATACCCCGTGGAGGGGTTCCCGAGCGGCCAAAGGGATCAGACTGTAAATCTGACGGCTCTGCCTTCGAAGGTTCGAATCCTTCTCCCTCCACCATCATTCAGAAAACCCGGCCTAGCGCCGGGTTTTCGCATTTATAGTCCGCTGCAATTCATTCTCCCTCTGCACTGCCAACCTTTATCACGGCTTGCCCGCGGCCGATTGCGCAATAAAAAACGGGAGGCCTGCGCCTCCCGTTTACTCTCATCTCTGCCTTGTTACAGAGTGAAGCGTTACAGGGTGAAGCGATAGAAGATATCGACCGCCTGAGCCACCCCGCTCATCGCCTGCAAATAGAGCCGTGGCAATACCTCGTAGCGCAGCTTGAATTCGGCGATGGGGCTGAAGACTCCGACCCCGTACTGGAACTGCAAGCCCGGCAGCAGATAGGCCGACAGCGTCACCTGAGTGTTGTCGCCACTGCCCGCGGTATCGAGGGAGACATCGCTCATCCCCAGCGACTCGCCGATACTCGACACCACACCGTTGGCCTGGCTCACCGCTCCGGCCACCAGCAGACCGTTGAAACCGCCATCCTCACCGCCGGTCTGCAACCCTTTGCCGCGCAGCAGATAGGAGAGTTGTTCCGACTGCGCCATCTGCGGCTCGGAGTAGACAGTGATCTCAGGCTTGCTGGCAGGGCCGGTCACCCGCACCCCAACCGTCACCTGATCTTCGATGGTATCGGGATCCCGGTTAGCCTCGATGTTGAGGAAGGGCCGATCCAGCGGACCGGAGAAGAGGATCCGCCCCTCCTTGATGATGAGGTTCTGACCGTAAGCCTTGAAGCGGCCGTTGGTCAGCACCAGCTGGCCGTTGCCTGCCAGCGGTTTCTCGGGATCCTGACGGATATTGAGGCCACCGGAGACATCGGTCTTCAGCCCCATGGCATCGAGCTTCACATCGTTGCCAAGGCGGATCGCCACCTTCATCGCCAGCGGCAGGCTGGCCTGCTTGGGAGCAGGGGGCAGATCGTCATAGACCACAGTCACATCATCTGAGACCGCCACCGCCGAATCCGGCAGGCTCTTGACCAGAATGCGCGCCCAGGGAATATCCACCTGACCGGTAATGCGGGTCTCCTCACCCAGCGACACCGCGATATCGGGCGAGACTCTGACCCGGCCCATGCCCGGATATTGCGCCTCCAGATCCTTGCCCTGAATGGTGAGGCTGCCGCTGACCGGCATCTTGGCCCAGCTGAGCCAGCCGCCCAGTGCCAGCGGCCCCTTGCCCACCAGCATGGAGCCATCGAGCTCGGCGCGGTTGCCCTCGATCTTGAGGCGGGTCACCAGCTTGGTCAGGGTCACCATATCGGAGTGAGTCTGCACTTCACCGTCACGCAGGTTGAGCTGGCCAAACAGCAGGGGCGCCGCCAGGGTGCCGTCGAAGCGGGCATCGGCGGAGATGATCCCTTGCAGGGAGCGCACCTCAGGGATGAGCGGCGCGAAGGTATTGAGCTTGAGATCGTCAAACTTGAGCTGACCACCGAGCAGACCGCGACCGGCGGGCTCCTTGATCAGCAGATCGGTATCGATATTGCCGATCTGTTTGGAGGCAAAATCGAGGCGAATGGCCGCCTGCTGCCGCTCGAAATCCAGGGCCAGGGCCAGCTGCTGATAATCAGTCTTGAGACCATCAGCCACAAAAGTGCCCGGCGTGGTGCGCACCACCGCATGCAGGGTCGGCTGATTGCCACGCCAGCTGGCGCGGCCATCGGCGGAGAGCATCGCCTGCCAGCGGAAGTTGTCCGGCAACCAGGGGCGCAGCCGCTTGAGATCAAACTCGCTCAGGGCAAACTCCAGAGTCCCCTGGGCAGCGGAAACCTGACTCCCCTTGACGCAGAGGCTGGCCCCCTGGGAGCCGAGGCAGAGATCCCCCATCGCCAGCCGCTGACGCGGCAGATCGAGATCCAGCGCCCAGGGGGAGCTCAAGTCCCAACGGCGCAGCGGGGTTTTCAGCCGCAACTCGGAAAGCGCCCCGCGCCAGTGATCCCCGCGCACGCCGCCACCCAGTTTGAGGTTGGCCGCAACAGGGTCACCCTTCATGGTCAGGGTCAACAGATGCTGACTGATATCGCCGCTGAGGTTCAGGGCCAGCTGGCTGAGCTTGGTTTCGCCCTGTTTCAGCTGCGCCACCAACAACGCGAGCTCACCGGCCGGTTTGGCGCCGATCACCGCATTGCCCTTGAGGCTAATACCCTTCAGGTCGGTGCCGGCATAGTAGAGCCGGTCGGAGGCCAGATCCGCATCGATTTTTGGCGTCTGCTGATTGCCACTGACCTTCACCTGTCCCTTGATATCCCCTTTCAGGCCGGGATAGATGCCCCCCAGCTGGGGAGCCTGCAGGTTGGCATCGAGCTTCCACTGGGCGCTGCTGATACTGCCCTTGGCCTGCAACTGGTTGGGGCCACTTTGCAGCGAGAGCGCCGGGATCAGCCACTCCATCTTGTCGTTGCCGCTAAGCTCCCCCTTGAGGGCCAGCGGGTACTGGTTGAGTTTGCCATCCACCTTGAGCTTGGGCAGTTTCAGCTCCCAGTGGCCCGCTTCGTTCATCACGAAACGGCTCTCCAGCTCACCGGCCAGCGTCCCTTTCAGCTCGGGCAGCAGCTCGGCCGGATTGATCCCCTTGAACAGGGTGGTCCCCTGCCACTCAATCCCCTTGTTCCATGCCAGCTTGCCATCGAGCTTGAGCTCCCCCTTGAGAGCGTTGAGCTGCAAGGCGATCTTGCTGAGCCGCTCCAGATCCCCCTTGCCCTCCAGCGCAAGCTTGAAGGGGGGGACATCGGTCCCCTTGCCGGAGGTATTGAGGGCAAACTGGTAGCCGGAGAGCTTGCCCTTGGCGGTCAGGCTCCCTTTGTCCAGCCGATAGCTCGGCTCATCTTTGGCTGGCTTGTGAAGAGGCCAGCCGAGGCTCTTCCAGTCGAGGGCCACATCAAAAGGGAGATCCGGGTCGAGGGCGGCTAGCGAGCCCTTGAGACTGGCGGCGACCGGCCCTTTGGCCGACAACGCCAACCCCAGCTTGCCGACCGAACCGCTCAGCGCCAGCGTGGCCTGCTCACCCTGCAGCTCGCCATCCAGCAGCGCTTTGCGGGCCTTGGCATCCAGGGTCACCGCCAGCGGGTAGTCGTCACTGAGCTGGATGTGCCCCTTGAGCGCCAGATCGGCCATGGCGTGGCGCAGCGAGAGCTCGCGCACCTCGATGCGATCGTCGGCAGCAGTGGCCGACAGCAGAAGCTTGTCGAGCCCTTCAATCAGCTCGCCCTGCTTATATTGCACCCGGGTCGCGCTGACCCCTTCCAGCTGGATGGGGAAAGGAAGGTGAATGGCGGGCAGGAGAATGGGGGCTGCCTTTGCCGTGTTCGCAGCTGGCGCCCCTTTGCCCTGTTTGGCTGTCTCGGCGCTGGCCTTGTCGTTGCGCGCCACCGCAGCACCGGCTTGCTTCTCGTTAGCGGCCGGCTGCTTGGCGGATTTGGCTGCGCTGGCGGGTGCCGCGTCATCCAGCGTCACCGTCAGGTTATCGAGCACCGGGCCGCGTACAATCAGCCCCTTGCGGTTGAGGGTGGCGCCGATATCGAGGGACCCCAAGGTCACAGCCACACCGGGCACCGCCAGATCGAGATCGGCCACCTTGAGGCTGTCGACCTGAATTTTGAGGGGGAGCGGATGCCAGACAAAAGGCTCCGACGGCTCTTCCGGCGCAGGTTCGGAGTCGGCTACCTTGACCACCGGATGGGTCACCGCCAGGGATTTTATCCAGAGCTTGCCCTGCAGCAACTTGCCCAGATCCCAGTCGAGCACGGCGCGATCCACCGTTACATCCACCAGCTCATCCTGCCAGCCGGCCCCTTCCAGGGTCCAGCCATAGCCAAGCTGACCGGCAACCAGCTCCCCCTTGAGGGAAGGCAGCGCCCCCTTGGCCTGTTGCCACAACCACTTGTTGCCCTGATGGGTAAAGCCCAGCAGGCTGACGCCGATGAGCAGCAGGAACACCAGCCCCATCAGCCAGAGAAAGATGCGTTTTAGCCAGATCACAATGCAGACCCCCGCGCAAGATACAGCCGCAGCGGCCAAAGAAAAAAGCGTTTAGACAACATCATAATTCAGGCCCCAATGCGAAATGCAGCCGCAAGGGCTTGTCCTCCTCCGATACCCCGACCGCCAGATCCAGCCTGACCTGACCGATGGGGGTGACCCAGCGCACACCGACGCCGGTACCTATTTTCCAGGGCTCGCTGTAATCGGTGGTGGAGGTACCGCCATCCACAAACATGGCCCCCAGCCACTTCTCGCTGAAGCGGTAGTTGTATTCCAGACTGGCCACGCTGGTGTAGCGGCCACCGGTCAGCTTGCCATCCGGCCCGGTGGGGGAGATGCTCTCGTAACCAAAGCCGCGCACTGTCTGATCGCCACCGGTAAAGAAGCGCAAAGACGGCGGCACCAGCGAGAAGCTGTCACCTATAATGGCCCCCTGCTCTGCCCGCATCAGGAATCTGTGGTTATCGCCGAGGGTACGCAGCCACTTGCTGCGCCCCCACACCCGCATAAAGCTGATGTCGGAACCCCATCTGGGATCGGAGAACTCCAGCGTCAGCTGCTGGCGATCCCCCCAATCGGGCACCAGGGTGCCGCGCACCCGCAGTCGGGACCAGGAGACCCCGGGGATCAGCAGCAAGCTGTTCCCCTCGTCGGCGCCCTGGGTATAGATCTCGTTCTCCAGGCGGATAAAGACGTCCCGATCCCAGCTCTCCGGCCGCCGCGTCCAGCGGTGCACACCGATGGTAGTGAGATCGGAGCGGGTATCGTTGTTGTCCTTGTACTGGTAGCCGGTCTGGATGGAGTAGTAGTCCCGCAGCGGGTTGCCCACCGGGATCTGATAGTCGAAGCTGAGCTCGGCCTCCGGCGCCGACACCTTGGCGGTGGCAAACAGGCGGTGGCCGTAGCGGTTGACCCAGGGCTTCTCCCAGGTGGCACTCATCCGCGGCCCTACGTCGGTGGCATAACCGATACCGGTCTCGATTTCGTGATCGACCCGGTTATCCAGCGTCACCGCGATGGGCACCCGATAGTTGCTCGCCTCGCTCAATACCGGCTTGATATCGACCTGACGGAACAGCTTGGTGGAGGAGACATCCTGCGACATCTCGGCCAGACGGATGGCAAGATAGGGATCGCCGCTCTTGATGTTGATAAGCGGGCGAATAAGGTGAAGCGCTTCGGGGGTGGCATCGTAGCGGATCTCGCCAAAACGGTAGCGATGGCCCGATTCGAACAGAATAAAGATCTCCGCCGTCCCCTTGTCCGGGAACACCTTGACCTGACTCTTGCTCAGCTTGGCATCAAAGTAACCGCGGGCCAGCCCGAGGCTGCCCAGATCGGCCTTGATGGATTCATATTTGGCGTGGTTGAGGGGCTCGCCCTCTTTGAGGGGCAACTTGTCCAGCAGGGCGCTGTAGAGCTCGTCACTGCCCGCATCCCCCTCCAGCAGAATATCGAGGCGGGAGACGATGACCGGCTCCCCCTTGTCCACCTCAATCACCACTTTGGACGGGGTTTTCTTGTCGCGACTCAGGGTGATTTTCGGCTGGTAGTAGCCATAAACCTGCAGCGCCTTTTGCACGCTCTCGGTAATTTTTGCGCGGGCCGGGCGGTATTGCCGCTCCTGATAGACCGGCAGGGCATTGAGGTAGGCTTCAACGTTATCCTTGTTCTCCCCTTTCAACCCCTTGACCTGATAGGTGAGCTTGGCGGCAAACGCGGGCGAAGCCAGCAGCGACAGCAACAGGCCCACCCCCAGTACCCGCAGGCCGCGGCGAAACGCAGGGTCGGACAGTGAACACCCTGCCAGCAGGGATGAAATGCATCCTGTCAAAGGTCAATATTCCTGAATCTGTGGTGAAGGAAACCAGCGCCCTTTCGGGCCAACCCCGAATGCGGCGCAGCACGCCATGCCGTACATGGCCGTGACACAAAAATGCGCGCCAGAAAAATGGCGAACCTTATCCTAACATAGGCATCCGCCAGCGACAGCGCAGCTCCATTGGCAAATTCACCATATCTTTTAAGAGGTTGACCACAAATCACACATTTTGGTGACAATGACGCCGCCCGCTTTCCCGATGGAAGCGAATTGACCTGCCCTGAACAAGGCTCACCCCACCATCAGGCACCATTTATCACCTCTCCCCCTCTCTCTTTACCACCAGAAACCCACCACGACAGAGTTTGTCGGCATCACCCCCCCCTCACCGTTTAACAGGCCCGGCACACGCCAAAGCCCGCCGTAGCGGGTGATTAAGAATTGCTCGTTCAGCGCAATCGAATTATCCCGCTGCCTTTGCGAACGTCCCTCCCTCACACTTGAACCATCAACTGAAGGAGACACATCATGCATGCACGTAGCGAACAGATGGCTGACTATATTGCCGATCGTCTCGAGTTCATCACCTTTCTCGCCTGTTGCAGCGCCCTGCTGGCCCTGCTGACTGGCATGAGTGGTCAACAGGCGTTGGCCTTTACTGCCCTGAACCTGCCGTTTGGCCTCGGCATTCTGCTGGCGATGGCGATGCTGGCCCCCCTGCCCGTCCACTGGCGGCTGCCGGGCATCACCTTGCTGCTGGCAGGTTGCGCCCTGATGACCCTGCAACTGGGGGGTGAGTGGCTCAATCCGCTGGCCATCTGGAGCCTCTACGCCCTGCTCGGGCTGGAGATCATCTGGCAAGCGCGTCCCCGCGCCATGCAGGCCACCCGCGCTCGCCAATAATACGACCGATAAAGGGCGGGCTGTGATGGCTGACGCCGGTGGCAAATTGGGGTACTCTTGCGCCCCGATTTGCCACCACCCTTGGCGTTAACAACCTTCGCCATCACTCCCAGGAGCGCCCCGATGAAAAAAGCCTGTGCCCAGCACATTTTGGTCAAGACCGAAAAACAGTGTCTGGAGATCAAGGAGAAGATCGAGAAGGGAGCCGACTTCGGCCAGATGGCCAAGCGCTTCTCTACCTGCGCTTCTGCAAAACGCAGCGGCGATCTGGGGGAGTTCAATAAAGGGGATATGGTCAAGCCCTTCGACGATGCCGTCTTCAAGGGCGAACTGCTCAAGGTGCTGGGGCCGGTGCGCACCAAGTTCGGCTTTCACCTGATCAAAGTGCTCTATCGCAACTAAGTCATCGCAACTGACCATCTTCTCGGTGAAGCTCCCGTCAGGCGGGCTTCACCGACCTCTGCATCTTCCTCGCAAAACTGGCCAAAACCACGCCAAACTCTCATCAATTTACTAACGTTATCAGGCAATTAAGTTTATCCTTCTCGGCATTGTCCACATTCGACGATGGATCCCGTGCTATGCCCCGCTCTTGCTTGTGGCCCCTGCTGGCCTGGTTACTCCCGCTCGCTGGCGCCCTCGGCAGCCGCCTTCATCTCTGGCCATGGTGGATCGGTTTTGCGATCTGTCTCATCGGAGCCCTTGTCTCCCTGATCTTGCTGGTACGACTGCCCTGGAGCCGTAACCGCTACGCCAGCGGCCTTGGCGCCTTGCCGCTACTGCTACCCCTGACATTTGTGGCACAGGCGCTACGCATGCCGCTGAGCAACGATGTGAGCACAGATCCCTACAATCCCCCCCAGCTACGCTGGGCGGCAGAGCTCAGAACGGCGCAGGATCTGCCAATAAATAGCGCTCCGCTGAAAGCAGTTGAGGCAAAACCCGGTCCTCTCTTTACCAGGGCCTCTCCTGCCGAAGTGTTGATTGAAGCCAGCGAACTGATGCAGGAGCTGGGCTGGCAGGTACGACCCAGCCCGGATGGTCTGGATGCGGTGGTTACCACCGGCTGGTTCGGCTTTCAGGATGATGTGGCGCTGCGGGTCTTTGCTGGCCCCAAAGAGACCCGCATCGATATGCGATCAGCCTCCCGTCAGGGGCAAAGCGATCTGGGCACCAACCGGGCGCGGATCGAGGATTTCCTGACCCGCCTGAACGAGCGCCTCGGTCAGGCCTACAAACCCAACTTGAAACCGTAAGAGTGAAACAACAAGAAGGTAACTGATGCGCGTTGAGGTCAAACCCGACCGGGAATATGCCTGGTTTATCCGCCCCTTTTTCTGGCTGCAAAAACGCAACTATGGTCAGGTGCTTATTCCGGGCAAATGCTGGGGCCGCTCGCCGCGTCTCTTTGCCGCCGTCGCCACCCTCTACGGGGTCATCAACCGCAAGCGCTCCCCCATCGATCCCGTGCTGCGCTCGCTGGTGACGGTGCGGGTCTCCCAGCTCAACTGGTGTCGTTTTTGCGTCGACATCAACGCCATGACCCTGGTAAAGAGAGCAGGTTCAAGCGAGAAGGTGGAGGCGCTGGCCAACTGGCGCGAAAGCCCCTTGTTTGACGAGCGGGAAAAAGCGGTGCTCGACTACACAGAAGCGATGACTGGCCTCGATGGGGTGAGCGATGAACAGGCGGCCCGCCTCAAGCCCTGGTTAGACGACGATGCCATGGTGGAGCTGACCGGCCTTATCGCATTCCAGAACATGTCGGCCAAGTTCAACGCCGCCCTCGATATCGCGCCGCAGGGCTTCTGCCAGCTGCCGGTGCAACCGGAACGTCCTGCCCAGCCCGACAGCAAGGACGCCTGATGAACCGGACCCGCCTGCTGCTTGCACTGGTGATGGGGAGCCTTATCGGCACCTTTTTTGCCCTCGATCTTGGTCGTTACCTCAGCCTGGACGCCTTGCAGGCCCAGCAGGCGGCAGTGGCGCAATGGGTCGACAGCCACTTTGTCTCGGCCAGCCTGCTGTTCGTGCTTATCTATGTGCTAAGCACCGCCCTCTCCCTGCCCGGCGCCAGCCTGCTCACCCTGGGTGGCAGCGCTGTGTTCGGCGTCGCCTGGGGGCTGCTGCTGGTCTCCTTCGCCAGCACCATAGGCGCAACCCTGGCCTTTCTCAGCGCCCGTTTTCTGCTGCGTGACTGGGTCACCGCCCGCTTTGGCGACAAGCTGGCCACCTTTCAGTCCGGCATGGCGAAGGAAGGGGCCTTCTATCTGCTGAGCCTGCGCCTCATCCCCATCTTCCCCTTCTTTCTGGTCAATCTGCTGATGGGGCTCACCCCCATCAGAGTCAGCACCTACTACTGGGTCAGCCAGCTTGGCATGCTGCCCGGCACCTTCGTCTATGTGCTGGCGGGCAGCGAGCTTGGCCAGTTGACCAGCACCGGCAATATCCTCTCCCCCGGACTGATGGTCGCGCTGACCCTGCTGGGGCTGATGCCCTGGCTGGTCAAGAAATTAACCACACACCTCGCCCAACGGCGCCTGCTCGCCCCTTACTGTAAACCCGCTCGCTATGACTACAACCTGCTGGTGATCGGTGCAGGTGCAGGTGGGTTGGTCACCAGCTATATCGCGGCAGCGGTGAAGGCCAAGGTGGCGCTCATCGAGAAGCACAAGATGGGGGGCGATTGCCTCAACAGCGGCTGTGTCCCCTCCAAGGCATTGATCCGCAGCGCCCGCTTTGCCGCAGAGCAGCGCAAGGCCGACGAGCTGGGCTTTAGCCAAAGCCACTCCCGCGCCGATTTTGCCGCCGTGATGGAGCGGGTGGCTGAGGTGATCAAGGAGGTCGCGCCCCACGACTCCATCGAACGCTATCAGGGGCTTGGAGTGGAGTGCATCGAAGGAGAGGCGCGGCTGGTCTCTCCCTGGGAGGTGGAGGTTAACGGCCAGCGCCTCGCCAGCCGCCATATCGTTATCGCCACCGGCGCCCGGCCGCTGGTGCCCAAGCTGCCGGGGCTGGATCAGGTGCCTTACCTCACCTCGGATAGCCTCTGGCAGTTGCGCACCCCGCCGCGCCGCCTGCTGGTGCTGGGCGGCGGCCCCATCGGCTGCGAGCTGGCCCAGAGCTTCGCCCTGCTCGGCATTCCCGTGACCTTGGTGGAACTCTCGGAGCAACTGCTGCCCCGCGAAGAGAGAGAGGTAGCCGACGCCCTGGCCGGGCAGATGAGCCGCGATGGCGTGCAGCTACTCACCGGCTGGCGCGCCGAACGAGCCGACTATCTGCCCGCAGCCGATGGGGATCTCCCCATCCGGCTGCAACTGCGCCGGGGCGATGAGACACAAGTGGTGGAAGGGGATCAACTGCTGCTGGCACTGGGTCGGGTCGCCAATGTGAGCGGCTTCGGGCTCGAGGAGTTGGGAGTCGAGCTTGCCCCCCGCAGCACCATCGCAGTCGATGGCTTCCTTGCCACCAACTTCCCCAGCATACTGGCGGTGGGAGACGTAGCGGGCCCTTACCAGTTCACCCACTTTGCCGCCCATCAGGCCTGGTATGCGGCAGTAAATGCCCTGTTTGGCCAGTTCAAGCGCTTTCGGGCCGACTATCGGGTTATTCCGGCGGCCACCTACACCACGCCGGAGATTGCCCGGGTCGGCCTCAATCGCAAGGAGGCCGAGGCGCAAGGCATTCCCTTCGAGGCGACCCGCTTCGAGCTGGCCGAGCTGGACAGAGCCATTGCCGATGGGGAGCGCCAGGGTTTTGTCGAGGTGCTGACCGTCCCGGGCAAGGATACTATCCTTGGCGCCACCATAGTGGGCACTCACGCCGGTGAACGGATCGCCGAGTTCGTGCTCGCCATGCGTCACCGCCTCGGCCTTGGCAAGATCCTCGGCACCATTCACGCCTATCCCACCCTGATGGAGGGGAACAAATATGTGGCGGGTGAATGGAAACGGGCCCACCAGCCCACCCGGGTGCTGGCGTTGCTGGCCCGTTATCACCGCTGGCGCCGTGGCGCCTGACAATCAGGGAAACGTTTATGCTCAAGCCATTCTCACTGCTCGGCTCACACCTCAACTCTCGGCTCAAACAGCGGCTAAACGCCCTGCTGTGCGCCCTGCCACTGCTGGCCAGCGGCCCGCTGTTAGCCACTCCTGACGACAACTGGCAACAGACCCTTGAGGAGGCGAAGGGGCAGACCGTCTACTTCAACGCCTGGGGCGGCAGCCCGGAGATCAACGCCTATCTGGTGTGGGCCGGGCAGGAGCTGGCGCGCGACTATCAGGTCAAGCTGGTGCAGGTGAAGGTGGATGACATCGCCCAGAGCGTCAGCCAGTTGCTGGCCAACAAGCAGGCGGGCAAACAAGCTGGCGGCCCCATCGACCTGCTCTGGGTCAACGGCGAGAACTTCAAAGCGCTCAAGGAGCAGGGGCTGCTCGGCGCTCCCTTTACCGCCGAGCTGCCCAACATGGCGCATGTAGATAGCACTCTGCCGGTGAGTGAGGACTTCACCCTGCCGGTGGAAGGGCTGGAAGCCCCCTGGGGCATCGGCCAGCTCAATCTGATGGTCGATACCGAAGAGGTCGCCAGCCCGCCCACCTCGGCTGCAGCCCTGCTGGCGTGGGTCAAGGCCCATCCCGGTCGCTTCACCTATCCCAAGCCGCCCCAGTTCCATGGCTCCAGTTTTCTCAAGCAGATCCTGCTGGAGTTGACGCCAAACCCCGCCCCCCTCTATCGGGAGGCGACCGAGAGCGATTTTGCCCAACTCACCGCCCCGCTCTGGGCCTGGCTCGATGAGCTGCATCCGGCACTCTGGCGCAAGGGCAAACTGTTCCCCACCAGCGCCGCCGAAACCCGCCAGTTACTCGATGATGGCGAACTGGCCATGGCCATCAGCTTCAATCCGCAGGAGGCGCAGAGCGCCGCCCAGATTGGCGCCCTGCCCCCCAGCGTGGAAGCGGTAGCCATGGAGAAAGGGGCGCTCACCAACAGCCATTTTCTCGCCATCCCCTTTAACGCCAGTGCCCGTGCGGGTGCCAAGGTGGTGGCCAACTTCCTGCTGAGCCCGGCGGCGCAGGCGCGCAAGGCCAATCCGGCCTTCTGGGGTGATCCCAGCGTGCTGCGGGCCGATGCCCTGCCTGACCCCGCCAAGGGGCAACCGGCACTGCGCTTCAAAGCGGTGGCCGAGCCTCACCCCAGCTGGCAGCTCAAGCTGGAAGCGGCCTGGGCCGAGCGTTACGGTCACTGATGAGTGCCGCTGGTCACCCGCTTTCCCGCTCCCGACCGTGGCGCCAGTTGACACGCCACCCCACTATGAGTACGGGGATGGCGGTCATTTATCTGGCACTCTTCGTCATCCCATTGCTGGCGGGGCTGTGGCAACTGCTGGCGGAGGGGATGGCCGCCTCTCATCTCGCCTTGCTGCTGGCCCAGCCAGGCCTGTGGCACTCCGCTGCGCTGAGCCTGTGGATTGGCGCCGCCTCCACCCTCGGCAGCCTGCTGTTGACCTCCTTGCTGCTGGCCCACAGCGACAGCCGGGCTTTCGGGCTGCTCCGCCGCCTGCTCTCGCCCATGCTGGCCATGCCCCACGTCGCCTTTGCCATCGGTTTTGCCTTTTTGCTCGCCCCCTCCGGTTGGCTGCTGCGGCTCATCTCGCCAGCTCTGACGGGGTTTGATCTCCCCCCCGATTGGCAGACCATCCGCGACCCTTGGGGGCTCGGGCTGATTGCACTGCTCGTTTTCAAGGAGACCCCCTTTTTGCTGCTGATGGCGATGGCCGCACAACAGCCCATCTTGCTGGCACGCCAGCAGTGGCTGGGGGCAAGCCTTGGCTTTAGCGCCCCACAGATCTGGTGGCGCCTGCTGCTGCCCGCCCTCTGGCCCGCCCTGCGCCTGCCCATCTATGCGGTGGCAGCCTATGGAGTGGCGGTGGTGGATCTGGCCCAACTGCTCGGGCCTGACACCCCCGCCCCGCTGGCGGTGCGGTTGTGGCTCTGGTATCAGGACCCGGATCTGCTCTGGCGCGGCGCCACCGCCAGCGGCGCCCTGCTGCTGCTCGTCATCACGGCGCTGCTGATCGCCCTGCTCAGATTACTGGAGTGGCTTCATCAAGAGATGGGCAAAGGCTGCTGGCTCGATGGCAAACGGGCTGCGTCCCACTCCTTTGCCAACCGGCTCGCAGCAGGCTCTGCACTCACTCTGATCACCCTTAATCTGGCGGTGCTGGCGGCCCTGCTGCTCTGGTCACTGGCGCGCCGTTGGCCCTTTCCCTCCCTCTGGCCCAGCCAGTGGAGTAGTCACTACTGGCTGGATCTGCTGCCAACCCTGCTGCCGCTGCTGGCAACCAGCGCACTGCTGGCACTGGCGAGCGGCTTGCTGGCACTGGTGATGGCGGTGCTGAGTCTGGAGGCGCAAGCCGGCCGCCGCCCCTGGCCGCTCTGGCTTATCTGCTTGCCGCTGTTGCTGCCGCAAGCGAGCCTGCTGTTTGGCATCCGGCTCGGGCTAGACTGGCTTGCACATGACTCGATAAGCAGCGGCATTGGCTGGGGATGGGTGCTCTGGAGCCAGCTGTTGTTTGTCTTTCCCTATGTCTATTTGTGCCTGCACGGCCCCTATCGCCAGTTCGATCCACGGATCACCCAGAGCGCCCTGCTGCTGGGGGCAACGCCATGGCGAGCCTGGTGGCAAGTGAAAGCGCCGCTGCTGGCGCGCCCGCTGCTGTTTGCCTTCAGCGTCGGGGCGGCGGTGAGTTTGGCCCAGTATCTGCCGACCCTGCTCTTTGGTGCTGGCAGAGTGGTCACCATCACCACGGAAGCAGTGGCCATCGGCAGCGGCCTCAACCGGCGGCTGGCGGGGCTCTACGGCCTGCTGCAACTGCTGCTGCCACTCGTTATCTATTTGCTGGCGCTCTGGCTGCCAGCGCGGATCAATCCGGCGCTCAAGGGGGGCGGCTCACGATGAACTCTCACGATGGAAACAGCCATATGCTGAGCACCACGCCTCTTCGGCTTTACCTTGATGAAAATCTGCTGCTTTCGCTGCCCGCCCTGCAAGTGGCCCCCGGCGAGGTATTGACCCTGATGGGCCCAAGCGGCTGCGGTAAAAGCTCCCTGCTAGCGGGGCTGGCTGGAGTACTACCGAGCGCGCAGACAGATAGCGGCCCGATCCGGCTGGAGGGGGAGGTAAGGCTCGGCGAGCGGCCACTCAACGCCTTGCCACCGCAGGCACGGCGCATCGGCATGCTGTTTCAGGATGATCTGCTGTTTGACCATCTGACGGTGGTGGAGAACCTGATGTTCGGCATGCCAGCGACCATCAAGGGAAAACGTGCGCGGCGGGAAAAGGCACTGACAGCGTTAACGCAGGTCGCGCTGGCGGATCAGGCTGACAAGCTGCCGCAGCTGCTGTCAGGGGGTCAGCGAGCGCGGGTCAGTCTGCTGCGGGCACTGTTGGCCGAACCCGACACCCTGCTGCTGGACGAGCCCTTCTCCCGCCTCGACAAGCCGCTGCGGGCCGCCTTTCGCGAACTGGTGTTCGCGCAGATCAAGGCGCTGGCCATCCCCGCCATCCTGGTGACCCACGACGAAGAGGATGCGCCGGGCACCATACTCAATCTCACCGAATCCTGTTTTTAACCGAGGAGTTCACCTTGTTTGACCGCCACCTGATCCCTGTGATCCGCAGCCCCCTCACCCGGCTCGCCAAACCGCTCTGCCACGCCGGGATCAGCGCCAACCAGATAAGCCTCACCGGCTTTGCCATCGGCATGCTGGCGCTGCCGCTGCTGGCCTTTGGCTGCTATCAATGGGCGCTTGCAGCGATCCTTCTTAACCGTTTGTTGGACGGGCTCGACGGCGCCGTGGCGCGGGAAACCGGCATCACCGACTGCGGCGGCTTTCTCGACATCACGCTCGACTTTATTTTCTACGCCGCCGTGGTGCTGGGCTTTGCCCTCGCCGCCCCCGCCAATGCGCTACCCGCCGCCACCCTGCTGTTTGCCTTTATGGGCACAGGGTCGAGCTTTCTGGCGTTTGCCATCATGGCGGGCAAGCGGGGCATCGACAATCCGGTCTACCACCACAAATCCCTCTACTATCTGGGCGGCCTCACCGAGGGGAGCGAGACCATTGCCCTCTTTGTGCTGATGTGCCTTTGGCCCGCCGCCTTCGCCCCGCTCGCCTACGGCTTTGCCCTGCTCTGCGCCATCACCACCCTGACCCGGCTCTGGAGCGGCTACCACACGCTACGTCACCCCAAGCGCGAAACAGCACAGCCCTCACAGAAGGGCTAATCCATCGCACGATGAATTGGCGGCAAACAAGGCGCACGGAACACTTGCACGGAGATGGCAATGTTTTACCATGACGACACTTTTATCAGTCTCTTTGAGAACCCTATGCGTCGCCTTGCCTCTCTTCTCACTCTGTCGTTATTCCCCCTGCTCGGTGGCTGCAGCA
Organism: Aeromonas sp. 55A; assembly: GCF_051919665.1. Lineage (NCBI taxonomy): Bacteria > Pseudomonadati > Pseudomonadota > Gammaproteobacteria > Aeromonadales > Aeromonadaceae > Aeromonas > Aeromonas sp. 55A. The sequence continues at coordinate 4,091,052 of NZ_JBQBEH010000008.1, forward strand.
GCGCCCCAGCGCCAAAGCCCGTTGTCGTCCCCCAGCCCAAGAGCGCCTTTATCAATCAGGCGCCATCGAGCAAACCCGTTTATACACAAGGGGTTAGCAAGGGGGACTTCGCCAACCGCCCCAACGTGGACCGGTTCGTCCAGAAGATGGTCGAGAAGCACGGTTTTGACAATGCCCAACTGCATCAGGTGCTGGCACAGGCAGAGCGTTACGACTGGATCATCCGCCTGATGGATGCCCAGGCGCCGACCACCGCCAAGCCCACTGGCCCGACCGGTGCCTGGAACCGTTATCGCGCCAAGTTCATCACCCCGGACAACGTACAGAACGGCGTCAACTTCTGGCGTGAATACGCAAGCGAGCTGAACCGGGCGGAGCAGATCTACGGGGTGCCGCCGGAGATCATCGTCGGCATTATCGGGGTCGAGACCCGCTGGGGCCGGGTGATGGGCAAGACCCGCATTCTGGATGCGCTGGCCACCCTGGCGTTTGATTACCCGCGCCGCGCCGAGTTCTTCACCAGCGAATTGGAAGCCTTCCTGGTGATGACCCGCGATGAAGGGATGGATCCCACCGAACCCAAGGGCTCCTATGCGGGCGCCATGGGCTACGGCCAGTTTATGCCCTCCAGCTTCCAGCGCTATGCGGTGGACTTTGACGGCAACGGCCACACCAACCTGTGGGATCCGGTGGATGCCATCGGCAGCGTCGCCAACTACTTCAAGGCCCATGGCTGGGAGAAAGGGCAACCGGTGGCGGTGCGTGGTCAGGGCCAGCTGCCCGGCTATGAGCACGGCTTCCAGACCCGCTACCCGGTCGCTACCCTGCGCCGCGCAGGGCTCACCCCCACCAGCACCCTCGGCAACCACAGCGAAGCGAGCCTGCTGCGCCTCGATGTGGGCACCGGCTACCAATACTGGTACGGTCTGCCCAACTTCTACACCATCACCCGCTATAACCACAGCACCCACTACGCCATGGCGGTATGGCAGTTGGGGCTGGCGGTGAAGGCGGCGCGCTGACAACTCGCTGGCATAAAACAGACAATGAAAAAGGAGCCATTATGGCTCCTTTGTTATATCCAACGTTCCACCCCATCAGGGGCTCAAGGATGGCTACCTGATTTAGACGCCTGCCTTGGCCAGTGCCGCGGAGACGATCTGCTGGGCCTCTTGCTGGATGAGGTCGAGGTGCGCGTCGCCCTTGAAGCTCTCCATGTAGATCTTGTAGATGGACTCGGTGCCGGAGGGGCGCGCCGCGAACCAGCCGTTCTCGGTCACTACCTTGAGACCGCCGATGGCGGCATCGTTGCCCGGCGCCTTGGTCAGCTTGGCGATGATGGGCTCACCCGCCAGGGTGGAGGCTTCTACCAGTGCCGGATCCAGCTTGGAGAGCACCGCTTTCTGGGCGCTGTTGGCCGGGGCGTCGATACGGCGATAGCTGGAGCGGCCAAACTTGGCTTCCAGTGCGTCGTAGTGGGCCTGCGGATCCTTGCCGGTCACCGCCAGAATTTCCGCAGCCAGCAGCGCCAGAATGAAACCATCCTTGTCGGTGGTCCAGACGGTGCCATCTTTGCGCAGGAAGGAGGCGCCCGCGCTCTCCTCGCCGCCAAAGCCGAACTCGCCGCTGTAGAGGCCATCCACGAACCACTTGAAGCCGACCGGCACCTCTTTCAGGGTGCGGCCAATCTCACCGGCAACCCGGTCAATCATGGAAGAGGAGACCAGCGTCTTGCCAACGGCTGCATCGGCAGACCAGCCGGTGCGATGGGTAAACAGATACTGGATTGCCACCGCCAGATAGTGGTTCGGGTTCATCAGGCCGGACTTGGTGACGATACCGTGACGGTCGTAGTCAGGGTCGTTGCCAAGGGCGATGTCGAACTTGTCTTTGAGGGCAATCAGGCTCGCCATGGCGAACGGGCTGGAGCAGTCCATCCGGATCTTGCCATCTTTATCCAGGGTCATGAAGGAGAAGGTCGGGTCGACCTTGTAGTTCACCACCTCGATGTTCAGGCCGTAGGTCTTGGCGATAACGTCCCAATAGGCAACGCCGGAGCCGCCCAGCGGATCGACACCGATCTTGATGCCTGCGTTCTTGATGGCATCCATATCCAGCACGTTCTTCAGATCATCCACATAAGGGGTGACATAGTCGTGCTCGACCACGAACGGGCTCTTGAGCGCCTCGGCGAACGGCATCCGCTTCACACCGGCCAGACCCGCTTCCAGAATGGCGTTGGCACGATCCTCCACCCACTTGGTGATCTCCCCTTCGGCGGGACCACCGTGGGGCGGGTTGTACTTGAAGCCACCATCTTCCGGCGGGTTGTGGGACGGAGTGATCACCACGCCGTCGGCGCGCGCTGCAGGCTTGCCTGCATTGTGGCGCAGGATGGCGTGGGAGATGACCGGAGTCGGGGTAAAGCCCATACCGGCTTGAATGCGAGTTTCAACGCCGTTGGCCGCCAGCACTTCGACGGCGCTGGCAAAGGCGGATTCGGACAGGGCGTGGGTATCCATGCCGACAAACAGCGGGCCAGTGATACCGGCCTGCTGGCGATACTCCACCAGGGCCTGGGTCACCGCCAGAATATGGGATTCGGTAAAGGCGCTGTGCAGGGCGCTGCCGCGGTGGCCGGAGGTACCGAAGGCAACTCGCTGCTCGGGGCGGCTCATGTCCGGCTTGTTGAGGTAGTAGGCGCTGACCAGACGGGGGATGTTGGTCAGATCGCTTAAACGGGCCGGTTGACCGGCGTGGGAATGCTGAGCCATGGCGTTTTCCTTGCGTAATGGCGGCCTTGCCGGGCAAGGCCTGAGTCTTGAAGAATCGTTAAATTGCGCCACACACCTGCGCGACCACCTCTTCGCCATAGCCCATGCTGGCCATCAGCTGGGCCACCATGTTCTGCTTGCGGCTGGTGTTGGTGTTGGTGATCACCCAGAACGGGGTCTCCGGTACCGGCTTGGGCTTGGTGGTGCTACCGCTGGCACGCAGAGCCTCGGGATCCTGCGAGAAATAGACGCGCTTGCGCCCCTTGATTTCGGTGGCCTGGGTAAAGCCTTCCGGGTTATCCCGGTAGAGGGTACTGAGCACCAGCATAAAGCGGTTGATGGACTTCTCTTCTTTTTGCAGCTCACCGGAATCGAGCAGGGCTTGCAGCCCTTGTTGGGTGGCTACCGTACTGGGCTGCGCGACGGCAACGGGCTCGGCAACCGGCACACCTTGGTTAGCAGGCTGTTCCAGCAGACGGCGCAGAATATCGGAGGCACTCTCACCAATGTGCCGGGTCTGGCTGGCGATATAGAAGTAGAGATCGTCATCAAGCTCGATGGTTTTCATAGGGATGCGCTGGACTCGTCGAAATTCGGATGCGGCGATTATACATAGGCAAACCCGACAGCCCAAGCAAGGGGCTGGCAGATGTACATGAATCTCATCGAGAATACGGCATAATAGCGGGCCAAGTGTGTGATCAGCCGCACTGATAGCCGATCCGGACAGGATTTTTTAGAAAAAAAACCACATAAAATCCCAATCCATTGGACGAAATCCTTTTCTTTCCAGTGCGTTAAATAAAACAGCGATACGCACCCACGACCGACAAGGTGTCATTTTGCAACAAAACAGCATATTGAACTTCAAGGAACAGGGTCAGGGCCCGGCGGTCATTCTGATCCACGGCCTGTTTGGCAGCCTCGACAACCTCGGCCTGCTGGCCCGTGCCCTCGGCGAACACTATCGGGTGGTCAGCGTCGATCTGCGCAACCACGGCGCCTCCTTTCATAGCAGCGAGATGAGCTATCCGGCCCAGGCAGCCGATATCCTGACCCTGATGGATCGGCTGAATATTGCCAAAGCGACCCTGATTGGCCACTCGATGGGAGGCAAGGTGGCGATGCAGGTCGCCAAGCTGGCGCCTGAGCGGGTGACCAAGCTGGTAGTGGCCGACATGGCGCCAGTCGCCTATCCCCATTCCCGCCACCAGAATGTGTTCGCCGGACTCAACGCCACCCTGCATACGCCGCCGCAAAGCCGCAGTGAAGCGGAAGCCATGCTGGCGCAGCATATTGAGCTCGCCGGGGTGCGCCAGTTCCTGCTCAAATCGTTCGCCAGAGGCGAGCATGGCTGGGGTTGGCGCTTCAATGTGCCCGCCCTTGAGCAAAACTACGCCAACATCATGGGCTGGCCAGAGGATGAGCATCGCTTCGAGGGGCAGGTGCTCTTTATCAAAGGGGGGGATTCTGACTATATGCAGCCCCAATACAGCGAGACGGCACTGGCCCAATTCCCGGCGGCAAAGGTGCGTGTCATCGCGGGTACCGGCCACTGGCTGCATGCGGAAAAACCGGCTCTGTTCAACAAATTGGTTGTGGATTTCCTGTCGACAGGCGGTTAACAGTTTCAAATCCTTTGTGATATAGTGCGCCGGTCATAAGGAGTGTGCGCAATCCATGCTAAGTGAACATATCGACCTGATCGAAAGTTTGGGCCTCAAGTTATTCTTTGTGGCCATTTTCATATTGATTGGCCTGGCCATTCAGGACGTGCTCAAGCGCGGCAACGTGCCCCGTTTCGGTCGTTTTATCGTCTGGTTGGTACTGTTTCTGGGTTGTGCGGGTTTTGTCGCCAAGGGGCTGATCGAACTGGGCTGGGAAGGCTCAGGACTCGGCTAACTTATTTTCATCTGTGATGTATGGCCAAACAGCAAACTGATCGAACAACACTGGATCTGTTCGCAAATGAGAAGCGCCCCGGCAGGCCAAAGACCAATCCACTCCCCCGCGAGACCCAGCTCAAGATCAACAAGCGTAACCAGCTTAAGCGCGATCGGGAAAATGGGCTGAAGCGGGTAGAGTTAAAGGTGGAGGCCGAGTTGCTGGAGCGCCTGAACCAACTTGCGTTACAACAGAACATCAGCCGAGCCGAGCTGATCCAATCTATCCTGAAACAACAGATTGAGTCCGCCTTTGCGGTGGACATTGCAGTCTGAGCGTTGAGCATTAACACCAAATACGGGTAACTAAACACTATGGCAAGTGTAGGTCTGTTTTTTGGCAGCGATACCGGTAACACCGAAGCTGTCGCCAAGATGATCCAGAAAGAGCTGGGCAAAAACCTGATTGAAGTCCGTGACATCGCCAAGAGCAGCAAGGCCGACATCGAGAGCTTTGATCTGCTGATGTTCGGCATCCCGACTTGGTACTACGGCGAAGCCCAGGCCGACTGGGACGACTTCTTCCCCGATCTGGGCGAAATCGACTTCACCAACAAGCTGGTCGCCATCTTCGGTTGCGGTGATCAGGAAGACTATTCCGAGTACTTCCTCGACGCCATGGGCACCCTGCGCGACATCGTCGAAGCCAAAGGCGCCATCATCATCGGTCACTGGCCGACTGCTGGCTACGAGTTCGAAGCCTCCAAGGCACTGGTCGATGACAAGCACTTTGTCGGTCTGGGTATCGATGAAGATCGCCAGCCGGAGCTGACCGCCGAGCGCGTCAAGGGCTGGTGCAAGCAGCTGCACGAAGAGATGTGCCTGGGCGAGCTGGAGTAATCCGCCTCCCCTCATACCTCTGACAACAAGGGCCCCGACGGGGCCCTTGTTGTATCTGCTTGTTGCGATGCCTGCCTTTATTCTTCCCTGTTATTCACCTCTGTGCTCCGGTTTGGCCCGCACATAGAGGGTGCGCTTGACCTGCGCCACCAGCTCGCCGCTCTTGTCTTGTACCGTCACCTCGAATTCGGGGAAGTGCTTGTTGCCACCTTCAGTCGCCGCCACGATTTCGGCCAGCTTGCCCTCGGTCAGGTTGAACTCGGCCACCAGCTTGCCCTTGCCCGGCTTGATGTAGTTGATGCTGCCCGCCTTGTCCCAGACGTAGTAGCGATTCTTGAAGTAGCCCATCAGCATCAGCGGATAGATGGGGTCCGTCATGGCAAACATGCTGCCGCCAAACTGGGTGCGGTTGGCATTCTTGTTCCACCAGCGGGATTTCAGGGTCACCCGGCAGTAGCGAAAGTCATCGCTCAGGGTCTCAATCTTGATACCGGCGCCCCAGAAGGGGGGCCAGGCGTTGAGTGCGCGGCGCACCCAGGCCGCATTGTCAAAAAGCCAATCCATGGATCTCATCCGACCAGAATGTGAAAGTTACATCTTATCAACATCTGCCATGCCAGCAAGTCGGACGACACGATTGATTATTTCAATCCAACCGGCCATTTATGGCTAAACCCCTTGAATTGCTGGGTTTATTTTTAGGGAGGCTACGACCTATAATGACAGGCCAAGCGAGTTCAAGGTTGCCATTCCTGCGGCAGTCCATCAGAATAACCCCACCTTCGAGAATGCGAATAAGTAGAATATGGCAGACAACAACCAAGCGTTAAAAAAGGCCGGGCTCAAGATCACCTTGCCCCGGGTCAAAATCCTGGAAATCCTGCAACAGCCGGACTGCCAGCACACCAGCGCCGAAGATCTCTATAAACGACTGATCGACCTGGGTGAAGAGATTGGTCTCGCTACCGTCTATCGCGTTCTCAACCAGTTTGATGATGCCGGTATCGTTACCCGTCACCACTTCGAAGGTGGCAAGTCGGTATTCGAGCTGGCCACTCAGGAGCACCACGACCATCTGGTTTGCCTGGACTGCGGCAAGGTGATTGAGTTCTCCGACGAAGTGATCGAACAGCGTCAGCGCGAGATTGCCAAGAAATTCAATATCCGTCTCACCAACCACAGCCTCTACCTCTACGGTCATTGTGCTACCGGTGAGTGCAAGCACGACGAATAAGTCGCCCGCGACTTGCAGATAACGGACAATAAAAAAGCCAGCTGATGCTGGCTTTTTTATTGTCCGGCGCAGGCCGTTGGCAGCACACAGGGCAGGGTCTCCCCTGCCCCATCGGCTTAGCCTTCGACTTTGCCCCAGGAGTCGCGCAGGGCAACGGTGCGGTTGAACACCAGATGCTCCGGGCTGGAGAGCTTGTTGTCGGCGCAGAAATAACCTTCACGCTCGAACTGGTAAGCCTGCTCCGGCTTGGCGTTCTTCAGGGAAGCCTCGACACGGGCACCCTCGATGATCACCAGGGATTCCGGGTTCAGCGCAGCTTCAAAGTCATCCTCGGCGCCCGGGTTCGGCACCTTGAACAGACGGTCGTAAAGACGCACTTCCGCTGGCAGGGAGTGAGTGGCGCTGACCCAGTGGATCACCCCTTTCACCTTGCGGCCATCGGCCGGATCCTTGCCCAGAGTCTCGGGGTCGTAGGAGCAGTAGATGCAGGTGACCTTGCCATCGGCATCTTTCTCGATGCGCTCGGCCTTGATCACATAGGCATTGCGCAGACGCACTTCCTTGCCCAGCACCAGACGCTTGAACTGCTTGTTCGCCTCTTCTTTGAAGTCCGCTTCATCGATGAAGATCTCGCGGGTGAAATTCAGCTCGCGGGTACCCATCTCGGCATTGCTCGGGTGGGCCGGGGCTGTCAGCACTTCGTCGGCAGCCAGGTTCTCGATGACCACTTTCACCGGATGCAGCACGGCCATGGCGCGCGGCGCATGCTCGTTGAGGTCTTCGCGGATGCAGGCTTCCAGCATGCTCATCTCGACGATGTTGTCCTGCTTGGTGACGCCGATGCGCTTGCAGAACTCGCGGATGGAGGCCGGGGTGTAACCACGACGACGCAGACCGGAGACGGTCAGCATGCGCGGGTCATCCCAACCATCGACGTGCTTCTCGGTCACCAGCAGGTTCAGCTTGCGCTTGGACATGACGGTGTATTCGAGGTTCAGACGAGAGAACTCGTACTGACGGGGGTGGCAGTCGATGGTGATGTTGTCCAGCACCCAGTCGTACAGACGACGGTTGTCCTGGAACTCCAGAGTACAGATGGAGTGGGTGATCCCTTCCAGCGCGTCCGAGATGCAGTGGGTGAAGTCATACATCGGGTAGATGCACCACTTGTCACCGGTCTGGTGGTGGTGGGCAAACTTGATGCGGTAGATAACCGGATCACGCATCACCATGAAGGGAGATGCCATGTCGATCTTGGCGCGCAGGCAGGCGGTGCCTTCGGCGAACTCGCCGTTCTTCATCTTGGCAAACAGCGCCAGGTTCTCTTCCACGCTGCGATCGCGGAACGGGCTATTCTTGCCCGGCTCGGTCAGGGTGCCACGGTACTCACGCATCTGCTCGGGCGTCAGCTCGTCCACATAGGCCAGACCCTTTTCAATCAGCTCGATGGCGTAGCCGTGCAGCTTGTCGAAATAGTCGGAGGAGTAGCAGATCTCGCCGTTCCACTGGAAGCCGAGCCACTGTACGTCCTGCTTGATGGACTCTACGTACTCGATATCTTCCTTCACCGGGTTGGTGTCATCGAAACGCAGGTTGCACTGGCCCTGATAGTCGCGGGCGATGCCGAAGTTCAGGCAGATGGATTTGGCGTGGCCGATATGGAGATAACCGTTCGGCTCGGGCGGAAAACGGGTATGCACTCTGCTGTGCTTACCGCTGGCCAGATCTTCATCAATGATCTGACGAATAAAGTTAGTTGGGCTGTTCGCCTGACTCATGGCTCACCTCAAAAAAGCGTCACTGGCGGAAGTTGTGCCGGCTGGCACCCTCATCCCCCCGCCGTCAAGCCGGGTATGATCCCTTATTACGGGCGCTGTCTCAACCTGAATTTGGCACTTCCGGGCCATTTCCCGACCATTGCGCCACTAAAAACGGCGTGGCTTGGCACATTGCACCCCAAATGAATAAAAAAGCCCCGCACGAGGCGGGGCTGAAAGTGATGAAAAACACAAAACAGACAATTACACACAACAAAGGCTCACACGCACAGTCAACCTTTCCCAAACCCGATGCGCCATCGCCCTTGGGAAAGGCGGGTCTTGCGACCCACCTCATGTTAACGGTTGACTGCTATCAGTTCAGTTCGGTGACGCGGCTGGTGCGCTTGCCATCAAAGCTGGTGGTACGCAGGTAGACCTTGCCATTCACGCTCGGCTTGGCCGCGGCGTCATAGGCACTCCAGTTGGTACCGTCCAGGCTGTACTGGATGGGCAGACCCGGCAGATCCACGTTCGCTTCCAGCACACCGTTCACTACCTTGGCACCCGGTACGGAGAGGCGGTATTCAACACCGGCCTGATCCAGTTTCGGCAGCACGCGCTGACCCAGTACGTTGGCAAACTGGTTCCACTCTTTGTTGAGGGTGGCCTTGTTGACGAACTTGGTCTCGCCGGAGAACTCGCGGTTCTTCACGTAATCCAGCTCGAAGCCACCTTTGTGCCAGGCACGCTCGGCCACGGAGAAGATACGCGGGTAGACCATGTACTCGTACTGAGCATCGGTACGCACGGTTTCACTCCACTGCTGACCGGAGATCCCCTTGAACTTGACCGGATCCTGGTCACCCTTGGCCACGAAGGCGTTGCCGTCGCGGTCAACCGAGGTCTCGGCGTTCTGCGGCAGGTTTTCCGGGGCGAAGGCAAACACCTTGCGAGTGTCGTTGAAACGGGTAGCCCAGTAGTAGCCACGCTCGGCCGGGTGTACTTCGTTCGGGAAGTCGAAGTAGAGGTAATCCGGGTTGGACAGCACAACTTGGTAACCCTTGTGAGCCCACTTCATCGCTTCATTGAAGCCACCCCAGTAGAGGGTTTCCCAGAAGTTGACACGGGTGTTGTCGGTGGCGAAGTCCTTGGCACCGCTGGCGTACTTCAGACCATCTTCCCACGCCTGCAGGGTAGAGAAGCCGCGGTCTTTGACCATCTGGCCCACTTCCTTGGCGAAGTAAACCGGCAGCTCGCCCACTTCCTTGATCTTGCCTTCGTCGATCATCTTCTGGCACATCGGGGACTTGCCAAACGGCTTGTCCTGCTTGCTGGAGTCGACGTTGCCTTTCCAGGCGACCAGCTCTTCTTTCTTGGTGACGGCCGGATCCTGATAGCCACCGCCCTGCATGATGTTCTTCGCCTCATCACCACCGTAGTGCCATGCGGTCAGCGGCTGACCGGCGGCCTGGTGCATCTGGGCAACTTCATCCATTACCTTGGCCACGAAGGTGGCAGCACCCGGCTGGCAAGGGTTGATGAAGGACATCTTGTCGTAGAACTGGACCGAGGTGACGTTGGAGGTGTCAGCCGGATCAGTCAGACGGAACTGGTTGGCTTCCGCTTCTTTGCCTTCCGCCATCAGACGCTTGTAGCGCGCTTCCATGGATACCACGGCAGCACGGGCGTGGGCCGGCATGTTGATCTCGGGGATCACGGTCACACCGCGGGCCTTGGCATAACGCACCAGATCCACGTAGTCAGACTTGCTGTAGAAACCGGAACCCTGGTTGTCGCTGGTCGGGCCGGAACCCAGTTGCGGCATCAGGCACTTGGTTTCGGACTCGTCGTGGCAACGCTTGCTACCGACCTGGGTCAGCTCCGGCAGACCCGGGATCTCCAGACGCCAGCCTTCATCGTTGGTCAGGCCAAGGTGCAGCACGTTGAGCTTCATGGCAGACATCTGGTCAACCAGCTTCTTCATGGTATCCAGACTGCGGAAGTGGCGGGCCACGTCGGTCTGCATGCCACGGTATTCAAAGCGCGGCGCATCCTCGACGGTCATCGGGCTCACCAGCTTGTCATCAACACCCAGCAGGGAGATCAGGGATTGTGCCCCCCAGAAGGCGCCATCGATGTCGCGACCCTGGATCACTGTGCCCTTCTGACCGATGGTCATGTCATAGCCTTCAGCCTGCTTGAGCTTGCTGCCGAGCTTGATGGTCACCGGGTAGCCGGTGTCGGAGAGGGTAACACCCAGCTTGGTCAGTTGAGCCTTCAGGGCCTCGGCGCGATCGCTCGGCAAGTCCAGGGCATTGAGTTTGATGGTGGAGAAGTCAACCTGCGGGCCAGCTTTGACTACCTGCTTCATCGGGGTCGGCAGGATCTGGTTGTCAATCTTGCCAGCCGGCAGCAGGGTGCTGGTCTGGTTGGCCGCGAAACGGGTCTCGCTGTTCATCAGGATGTTCTTGTCATCCTTGGTACGCTTCCAGCCATCAGCCGGCATCGGCTTCTCGTAGGTGCTGGCATCATTGATGTTGCTCATGCTGGCCAGTACTTTCGGCTCGGCACCTTCGCTGGCGACATACCAGTTCGGCATGATGTCAGATTCGAACAGTACCCAGTATTCCACCACCAGCGGCACTTCGACCGTAGCATCCTTGGCAAAGCCCTGGAACTTCTCGGTTGGCGTCAAACGATAGAGATCGCCGGTCAGGTGAGTGATGGTGAACTGGTCGTTATCCACACGCTGGATACGACGGATGGAGGAGACGTAGATGCTCCAGTCTTTGGAGGTGACGTCCGCACCGGTATTGGTCAGGTGCAGCTTGGCAACGCCACAGCTCGCCCACTCGGAACCCAGCGCCTGGCAATCGAGGCCGGCACCTGCACCGTCGTTGGTGACCACTTCATACTTGACCACCAGGTTGTTGGCGAGGGAGTCGACCACAGCCTGCTTGGCGGCATCGGCTGCCTGGACCTGGCTGACAAAAACGGTAGACATGGCAATGGCTAACAGAGAATGTTTCAAGTTCATAACTGCTGCTCTCATTTGAAGTAAAGGTTGGATTTTCTTGGCTTTTTTATATAGGGCCCCTGAGCGGGGCCCTTAGTTATGTCAACAATGGACTTAGACTTGAGGTGAGCGAGTCGCTCGATTAACGCAGGGCTTTCATCTCACCGGCGATGATTTCGGCCAATGGGCCCAGAATCACCTGCAGGTTCTGCTCACCGAGTTTGACCACACCGGCAGCACCCAGGGCTTTCAGCTTGCGCTCATCGACGATGCTGCGGTCTTTCAGAGTCAGACGCAGACGGGTGATGCAGGCATCGATGGAGACCAGGTTCTCTTGACCACCCAGCACTTCCAGGTATTGCTTGGCCAGCTCGGTACGGTTGGTAGATTGAGCGGCAGCCGGAGCAGTATCTTCGTCATCTTCACGACCCGGGGTTTTCAGGTTCAGCTTGGCAATCACTACGCGGAACACTGTGTAGTAGAGGCCGAAGAAGACCAGACCCTGAGGGATCAGCATGTACCAGTTGGTCGCCAGCGGGTTACGGCTGGAGAGCACCATATCCACCAGACCGGCACTGAAACCGAAACCGGCCATCCACTGCATGGAGGCAGCGATGAACACGGAGATACCGGTCAGTACGGCGTGGATGACATACAGTACCGGCGCCACGAACATGAAGGAGAACTCGAGCGGCTCGGTTACACCGGTGAAGAAGGAGGCAAAGGCAGCTGCGATCATGATGGAGGCAACTTTCTCTTTGTTCTCTTTCTTGGCGGAGTGGTAGATGGCCAGAGCGGCACCCGGCAGACCGAACATCATGATGGGGAAGAAGCCAGCCTGGTACATACCGACCACGCCTTTCACCTGCTCCAGGCTCTTGCCAGCGGCCAGAGCGGCATCGATGGTAGCCTGACCACCCAGGAAGTTCGGGATGTCGTTGATACCGGCCACGTTGAACCAGAACACGGAGTTCAGGGCGTGGTGCAGACCGATCGGGATCAGCAGACGGTTGAAGAAGGCGTAGATACCGGCACCGGTTGAGCCCAGGCTCACGATGGACTCACCGAAGGAGACCAGACCACCGTAGATTGCCGGCCATACGGCCATCAGGATGAAAGATACGACGATCATCACCACGGAGGTTACGATCGGTACCAGACGACGACCGGAGAAGAAGGAGAGTGCCTTGTGCAGTTCGACGCTGCTGAAGCGGTTGTACAGCTCAGCGGCGATAACACCACACAGGATACCCACGAACTGGTTGCTGATCTTGGCAAACGCGGCAGGAACCTGCTCCACCGGGATGCTCTTGATCTGGGCCACAGCGCCCGGGCTCAGCAGGGTGGTAACGACCAGGAAGCCGACCAGACCTGCCAGAGCAGCAGAACCGTCTTTATCCTTGGACATACCGTAAGCAACACCGACTGCGAACAGTACGGACATGTTATCGATAATGGCTGCGCCCGCTTTAATCAGGAAGGCAGCCAGCGCACTGTCACCACCCCAACCATTCGGGTCAATCCAGTAGCCAACCCCCATCAGGATCGCGGCGGCAGGCAATACCGCTACCGGCACCATCAGGGCACGGCCGATCTTTTGCAAATAACCGAGAATGTTCACGGTTCCTCTCCTTAGTTAATGTTTTTCTAGAAATTAAGTGCTTATCACGTTTGACGCATAAGCCAACAAGGCTTGATTGGCAGTCTAGGGCTTTTATTTCGCTGCGCAAATTAATAAACCGATAATCGTGATCGTTATCACCCAAACAAGATAAAGGTGGTGGATAGATGTGGCTTAGTTCGCAATCTTTATTTACGCTATAAAACAACTTGAATCCGTCTTAGCCAATTGCCACCGCCAAACCGGTCGCAACCCGACACAGAGGTATCCCATATGCGCCTGATCCCGTTGAAATCTGCCAGCCAAGTAGGCCTGTGGTCTGCTCGTTACATTGTTGACCGCATCAACGCGTTCAAGCCGACCAGCGATCGCCCGTTCGTACTGGGCCTGCCCACCGGTGGCACCCCGCTCAACACCTACAAGCGCCTGATCGAGTTGCACAAAGCCGGTGAAGTGAGCTTCCAGAACGTGGTCACCTTCAACATGGACGAATACGTCGGCCTGCCGGAAGATCACCCGGAGAGCTACCACAGCTTCATGCACAACAACTTCTTCAGCCACATCGACATTCGTCCCGAGAACATCAACATCCTCAACGGCAATGCCGAGGATCTGGTGGCCGAGTGCAAGCGCTATGAAGACAAGATCAAGTCCTACGGCAAGATCCACCTGTTCATGGGTGGCGTGGGTAACGACGGCCACATCGCATTCAACGAGCCGGCTTCTTCCCTCTCCTCCCGCACCCGGGTCAAGACCCTGACCGAAGATACCCGTATCGCCAACTCCCGCTTCTTCGGTGGCGATATGGAGCAGGTGCCCAAACTGGCCCTGACTGTGGGTGTCGGCACCCTGATGGATGCGGAAGAGATCATGATCCTGGTGACCGGCCACGGCAAGGCACTGGCCCTGCAGGCCGCAGTGGAAGGCAGCGTCAACCACATGTGGACCATCTCCACCCTGCAACTGCATCCGAAGGGAATGATGGTGTGCGACGAGCCCTCCACCATGGAGCTCAAGGTCAAGACCGTTCGCTACTTCCAGCAACTGGAAGCCGCCAACATCGGCCGTCTGTAAGGAGTCGTCATGTACGCATTGACCAACTGCACCCTCTACACCGGCAGCTGCGTGCTGACCGGCTACGGGGTGCTTATCGAGGGCGACAAGATTGTCGCCATCTCTCACCTGGCCGAGCTGCCTGCGGGCATCGAGCAGATTGACCTCAAAGGCGCCAACCTGACCGCCGGTTTTATCGACGTGCAGCTCAACGGCTGTGGCGGTGTGATGTTCAACACCGACATCACCACCGAAACCCTGGCGACCATGCAGGCGGCTAACCTCAAATCCGGAACCACCAGCTTCCTGCCGACCCTGATCACCAGTCCGGATGCCGACATGAAGCAGGCCGTTGCGGTGACCCGTGACTACATGGCTGCACACCCCAACGAGGTGCTGGGCGTCCATCTGGAAGGGCCTTACACCAACCTCAAGCGCAAGGGGATCCACCCTGCCGCGCAAATTCGCCAGCCAGCGGACGAGATGATCGACTTCTTCTGCGCCAACGCGGATGCCATCACCAAAATCACCCTGGCTCCGGAGCGCAACGAACCGGCCCATATCCGCCGTCTGGTGGAAGCGGGCATTCTGGTCTCGGCCGGTCACACTGCCGCCAGTTACGATCAGGCCATGGCCGGGTTCGATAACGGTATTCGCTTTGCGACCCACCTCTACAACGCCATGACCCCGACCCTCAACGGTCGCGAACCGGGCGTCGTGGGCGCCATCTATGATCGCAAGGATGTCTACGCGGGCATCATCGTCGATGGCCACCATGTGCACTGGGCCAACGTGCGTCTTGCTCACAAGGCGCTGGGGGAGCGACTGGTGCTGGTCACCGATGCCACCGCAGCAGCCGGAGCGCCGGAAGGCTTTGAGAAATTTGATTTTTGTGGCACCACCGTCTTTTTACGCGATGGTCAGTGTGTCGACGAGAATGGTACACTCGGCGGTTCCTCCCTCACCATGATTGAGGGGGTGGAAAATCTGGTCAAGCAGGTCGGATTACCGCTCGATGAAGCACTGAGAATGGCCAGCCTCTACCCCGCTCGCGCCATTGGATGGGACTCATGTCTCGGTAGTATCCAGGTCGGTAAAGTAGCCAACCTCACTGTCTTCGATCAGGACTTCACGGTCCGTGGGACCGTGGTTAACGGACACTACACACAACAGTGACATCATGACTGGCGGACAAATAGCAAACGTAGATCTTATCAAGCAGGTCAACAGTGCAGCCGTGTATCGGCTCATCGACCTGCAAGGCCCCATCTCCCGGGTCAAGATTGCCGAGTTGAGTCAGCTGGCCCCGGCCAGCGTGACCAAAATAACCCGGCAACTGATCGAGCATGGCCTGATCAAGGAGACCTCTCCGCAAGCCTCAACCGGCGGGCGGCGTGCCATCTCCCTGACCACCATCAAACATCGCTTTCAGTTTGTCTCTGCCAAGCTGGGCCGCGGCTACCTGCAACTGAGTCTCTATGACCTCGATGGCAAGGAGCTCGACCAGCACGTCATTCAGGTGACCGAGATCGACCAGCAACCCGTGGTCGACATGCTGCTGCGTGAGATTGGCGCCTTTATCGATGCCAACCGCGAACGTTGTCGCAACCTCATCAGCATCGCGCTGACCATGCCGGGTCTGGTCAACCCGGAATCCGGCATGGTCATCTACACCCCCAAGTACCACATCCGCAATCTGGGACTGGCGAAGCTGCTTGAGAACCACTTCAACCTCCCCTGCTACGTGGGCAACGACACCCGCTCGCTGGCGTTAGCCGAACACTTCTTCGGCGAGTCCCGCGACTGCATGGACTCCATTCTGGTGAGCGTCCACCAGGGGACGGGCTCGGGGATCATCACCAAGGGTCAGGTGTTCCTCGGCCAGAACCGCAACGTCGGCGAGATCGGCCATATCCAGGTCGAACCGCTCGGCAAGCGCTGTCACTGTGGCAACTTCGGCTGCCTCGAAACCATCGCCTCCAACGAAGCGATCATCGACAAGGTGAAGGAGCTCATCAGCCGCGGTCATCAGAGCGCGCTGCAGGAGAAGCACATCACCATTCAGGAGGTGTGCAAGGCGGCGCTGGCGGGCGATGAACTGGCCCGCAGCGTCATCGAGAACGTGGGTGAGCATCTGGGACGGGCGGTGGCTATTACGGTCAACCTGTTCAACCCGCAGAAGGTGCTGATCGCCGGTGAAATCACCGCCGCCGAAGAGATCCTCTTCCCGGCCATCCGTCGCTGCGTCGAGCATCAATCCCTGCCGAGCT
This sequence comes from Aeromonas sp. 55A, assembly GCF_051919665.1. Taxonomy (NCBI): domain Bacteria; kingdom Pseudomonadati; phylum Pseudomonadota; class Gammaproteobacteria; order Aeromonadales; family Aeromonadaceae; genus Aeromonas; species Aeromonas sp. 55A. The sequence goes on from NZ_JBQBEH010000008.1 coordinate 4,107,563, forward strand.
TCCACCGTGGCCTGCCCATCGTGAAAGCCCGCTTCCAGAACCAGCCGACCTATGGCGGCTTTGCACTGGTCAAGCGCGCCCTGCTGGAGGGAGATCTGCTGCAGATCATCATGGAGCAGAAGTAAGACACTGATCTTGCGAGATAACCAAACGGCAGCCACTGGCTGCCGTTTTCTATTGTGTGCTTGCTGGCGATTTAGCCCGCACGACATGGCTTGAACAGATCCAGCTTGTTGTCGTAAACACTCGTCTGCACATCCATGATCCCCAGCATGGAGTGAAAGAGGTTGTCATGGGAGAAGCGCTGGCTGCTCGCCTCCGCCGCCAGGCAACCCATATCAAGCTGGCGATCGGCCTGTAACTGAGGCGAGAACCAGGTCAGCAGCGGCACCCGTGTCTGATCATCCGGCGCAAACTTGTATGGCGTGCCATGCAGATAGAGCCCCATGGCCCCGAGGGATTCACCGTGATCGGAGAGATAGACCAGTCCCACATCATACTGGCTCTCCAGCGACTTGAGCTTGTCGATCAGCAGCCCCACCACTTTGTCGGTGTAGCGGATGGTGTTGTCATAGGTATTGACCAGCTCTTCGTTGCTGCAGTTTTCAATGTCGCTGCGCGGGCAGTCCGGCATAAAGACGCGCTCGCTGGCAGGGTAACGACGGAAATAGGTCGGGCCATGGCTGCCCATCAGGTGAAAAGCCACCAGCTTGTTGCCCTTCATCTCGGCAATCTGCTGATCCAGCCCCTCCAGCAGCACCTCGTCATAGCAAGACTCCCCCTGACAGAGCGCAGGATAGGACTTGGGAAGGATCTCGATGGTCGGCACATTGCGGCACACCCCTTTGCAGCCGCCATCGTTCTCTTTCCACAATACCGAGACTCCGGCATGTTGCAGCACATCGAGCAGGCCGTCACGGGAGCTGGCAAGCTGGTCATCGTAGCCACGGCGCGTGAGGTTGGAGAACATGCAGGGCACCGAAACGGCGGTTGCTGTACCGCAGGAGCGCACATCCCTGAACGACACCACTCCCTGCTCTTTTGCCGTAAAGCTGTTGGTCGCCTTGCCATACCCGTTAAGGGAGTAGTTCTGGCTGCGCGCCGTCTCCCCCACCACCAGGAACATCAAAGTCGGCTTGCTTCCCCGGGCCACCACCCTGGCATCGGTCCCCAGATGCTGGTAGGGGAGCGGCGTGGCAAACAGCACATCCCGCCCATATTTGTAGAGGCCGTGCACATAGTTGGCAGGCACAATCTCTTTGGCCAGCGACTTGTTGTTGCGACCGACCGAGGCGTAATCCTGATAGTAAAGTGCCGCGACGCCCCCGATAAACAGCAGAGAGATAGCCAATACACCTGCCCGCAACGCCAACCCCTGATACCAGCGAGCCGGATAGCGGATCCGCAGTGACCAGAGCACCAGAACAGGCAGCAGCCCGGTCAGCAGAAACCAGAGCGCAACCGAGCCATTCAAATAGGCCCCCGCCTCACCACTGTTGGTCTCCACTATGTTCTGGATCATGCCGGCATCGAAGATGACGCCGTATTTGAGCATGGCGTAACTTACGATGGAGCCAGTCAGAATGAGCACAGTAAAAAAGGGCTTGAGCACAAACCGGAACGTGAAGGGAATAAACACGGCATTGAGCGCCGCGATCAGCACCAGCGGGATCGAGATGGCAAATCCGGCTTTGACATGGGTCAGGGCGCTGAGCACCGTATAGAAATGCAAAAAGATTGGCCAGTTCAGTACCAGGGCGAAAAAGAGCACCAGCAACAGATTGGTTTGCAGTACACCGAGAGTTACACGCATAAACAACTCCTACATACCGGCCTGCAGTGCAGCGGGCCGGCCAAGCCAACAAAAACGACGGGGCCAGCGTAGGAAGTAAAACTTAAGCGCGAATTAAGAAGAGAAGCACGGCGCTCGTGCGCCCCATCACAGCACGGGGTGCTCCGCTGCCCCGAAATGGATTTTTAGTTGTCTATCCATCGGATTTTGCTAGCTTGTTGAGTAGGCATTCATGAAATGCAGGTTAACCGATGGCACTGATCCAAGCCTCGATAGAGCAATTGAGAGTAGGCCACTATATCCATCTCCCCACGGGATGGACTAACCACCCGTTTATGTTCAATACCTTCAAGATCAAGGATCAGCAGCAACTCGACATTCTCCGTCATCTTGATCTCACCCTGCTGATGGTCGACCCCGACAAGAGCGATCTGCCTATCGAGCCACTGTTGCGTGGCGATATCCCCGATGCCGGGCCCGATCTCGAAGAGCTGGAGTCCCTGATTGATGCCGGCCCGCCCCCCTTTGACGAAAAGGCCTTTCGCCGCTCCATGCGCGCCGCCGACAAGGCCTTTGGCCAATCCATGAGCGAGCTACGCGATGCGCTCGGGGCACTCAACCTCAAACCGGATGAAGGGCTGGCCAACACCGCACAGATCGTCCGCAATGCCGCCTTCACCCTCAGTCAGCACGAGGGCCCCCTCGGGCTCCACCTGATCCGCAGTCCCCACACCGATGTCCTGCTGCAGCACAGTCTCAATGTGGCTTTCATTGCCATGTTGATGGCGCGCGAACTGGGGATGAATCCCATCGAGCTGGAAGAGACCGGGCTTGCGGGACTTATCCACGACATCGGCGAACTGAAAATTCCCAGCCAGATCACCCAAAAGCGTGGTGAGCTAAACAAGGCCGAGCAGAACTTCCTCAAGATGCATCCCCAGTACGGATTTGACATGCTGAACCAACTCAATGCCTTTGAGCCCAAAATTCGTCAGGTAGCCCATCTGCACCACGAACGGCTCGACGGTAGCGGTTATCCGCTGGGGATCAAGGGGGGGAGATCCCGCCGCTGGCGCGGCTGATCGGACTGGTCGACTTCTACGACGAGCTGCTTCATCCCCGCAACAGCGGCACGCCGGCGGCACCGAGTCAGGCCATCAGCCAGCTCTACAAGTTATCCCAGAAGAAGTTCGACCAGAATCTGGTCAAGTTGCTGGTCAAGGTGCTGGGGGTCTACCCGCCGGGATCCCTGGTGAAACTCTCCGACGAGAGCATTGCGCTGGTACTCTCTACCGAACCCACCATGCCCCTCAAGCCGAAGATCCTGCCCTATATCAAGGCCCAGCGGCCGGAAGCGGTCGCCATGATCGATCTGCGGGAAGATGAACGCACCATCAGTGCCTTTATCAAACAGGAGGAGCTGGATGAGGGACAGCGGCAGTTCTTCAATCTGACCCGCCGCTTCTGTTACTACTTTGCATTCTGAGTTATCCCCAGAAGCTGGGGATAACTCATTGGACAAACCGGAATAATTGCACGAATCCCCACCAACAGGTTGCCATCTGATCATGTATAAAAAACGCCCAGCCAGGGGGCCGGGCGGAGCATGCCACTTCCATGTGGCGTATCCGACGGATACATTCATGCTCTATCCATCAATAGCAATCTGTCGCCTCTTACACAAATATCAATTTAACATGCTGATTTAATGTAGTTTTATCCATTTGTTCTGGCAAACTGGCGGTCCGTTGCGACCCGCAGGGCCAACCGAACAAGATCTTGATCACACTTATTCACGGGCTGGTTGTTTTTTAGGCTGGCTGATGAGGCGCGTTTTTTATGCAGTTGGTTCTCTCTTTGTTACAGCAGATGAGCGTCAGCCTGGTGATCGCCTATCTCTTCTCGAAAAGCCCGCTGCTTCGCCCGCTTGCCAACTATTCAGTGAGGATTCCTCACAAGGTACTGATATACATAATATTTTCATGTTTTTGCATCCTCGGAACCTATGTGGGCCTCGATATCGACGATGCCATCGCCAACACCCGGGCGGTCGGCGCCGTCTTGGGGGGATTATTGGGGGGACCGCTGGTGGGCTTTCTGGTGGGGCTGACCGGCGGTCTGCACCGCTATACGCTGGGGGGATTTACCGATCTCGCCTGCGCCATCTCCACCACCTGCGAGGGGTTGCTCGGGGGCATAGTGCACTGGCGACTGATGCGCTCGGGGCGAACGGATGCCCTGTTTGAACCACGCATCGCCTTCTTTACCACTCTCTATGCCGAGATCATGCAGATGGTCATCATCCTGCTGGTGGCGACCCCGTTCGACAAATCCCTGCTGTTGGTACGCACCATCGCCACCCCGATGATTCTGGCCAACTCCTGTGGCGCGGCGCTCTTTATCAGCATGATCCGCGACCAGCAGCGGATGTATGAGAAGTTCTCCCGGGTCTTCTCCGCCAAGGCGCTCAATATCGCCAACCGTACAGTGGGGATCATGAGTCAGGGCTTTACCCCACAGGCAAGCAACAAGATTGCCCGCATCATTCAGGAGGAGACCGGCGTTGGGGCGGTCGCCATCACGGACACCGAGCAGATCCTCGCCTTTATCGGCACCGGCGAAGATCACCATCTGCCGGGCACCCCCATCGCGTCAGCCATCACCATGCAGGCCATCGCCCAGAACAAGGTGCTGTTTGCCGATGGCAACAGCCAGCCCTATCGGTGCAGCCTCTCCTCCGCCTGCCAGCTGGGCTCGGTGCTGGTGATCCCGCTGCAGGGGGACAAGGGGGTGATCGGCACCATCAAGCTCTACGAGCCGAAGAAGCGGCTGTTTCTCAAGATCAACCACACCCTGGGGGAAGGGATTGCCAACCTGCTGTCACAGCAGTTGCTGGCCGGTCGGCTGGAGCAGCATCAGCGGCTGCTGGTGCAGTCCGAACTCAAGCTGATCCAAGCCCAGATCAACCCCCACTTTCTGTTCAACACCCTCAACACCATCAGTGCCATCACCCGGCGCGATCCGGACAAGGCGCGGGATCTGCTGCTGCATCTGTCGCTGTTCTTTCGCAAGAACCTCAAACGCCAGAGCGGCCTTGCGACTCTGCAGGAGGAGCAGGAGCACTGCCAATCCTATCTGGAGATCGAGCTGGCCCGTTTTGGCGATCGGCTGACGGTGATAAACGAGATCCCGCCCCATCTGGCCACACTGCGACTGCCCAGCTTCACCCTGCAACCGTTGATCGAGAATGCCATCAAGCACGGCATCTCGACTCTGCTGGAGCAGGGGCGTATTCACCTCTGGACCGATGAGCATCCCACCAGCGTCACCATCCATGTGGAAGATAATGCAGGCACCTGGCAAGCACATCCCGCTGGCGACGGTCTGGGCATGACCATCGTAGACCGGCGACTGAAAAGCGCCTTTGGCGAGCGCTATGGCGTGACTATTGCGTGCGAGCCGGAACAGTGGACCCGGGTGTCGTTCACCATCCCCAAGGAGCAACCATGATCCGCACTCTGATAGTCGATGACGAACACTATGCCCGCGAAGAGCTGAGGCAGCAGCTGGCCTGCGATCCTGCCATCGAGATCGTGGGGGAAGCGGCCAACGCCATCGAGGCGCTGCCGCTTATTCAGCGCCTCAAGCCCGACGTGGTGTTCCTCGATATCCAGATGCCCAAGCTGAGCGGCATGGAGCTGGTCGCCATGCTCGACCCCCTGCCCCGCATCGTCTTTGTCACCGCCTTTGACGAATATGCCATTCAGGCCTTTGAAGAGAACGCCTTCGACTACCTGCTCAAGCCGGTGGAGCCCGCCCGGCTCGCCAAGACCCTCGCTCGCCTCAAGCAGGATATCTCCCCGCAGCCCATCGAGCGGCTGGCCCCGACTATCGAACATATTCCGGGCTATCTGCACAATCGGGTCAGGTTGCTGCCCATCGCGCAGGTGGAATATGCCTTCTCCGATCTGGGCGGGGTCCATGTGGCCTGTCAGGGCGAGCTGTTCCACACCCAGCTCACCCTCAAATCGCTGGAAGAAAAGAGCCCGCTGCTGCGCTGTCACCGCCAGTATCTGGTCTCCCCCAACGCCATCTTCGAGATCCGGCTGCTGGATAACCAGCTGGCAGAGATTGTCACCCCGAGCGGCGCCCGGGTGCCAGTCAGTCGTCGCTATCTCAAGGAGCTCAAAGATCAGCTGGGGCTGGACTGAGCCGCGGAGTGTGCGCCTGATCACAGCCGCCGACCGCTCGGCGCGCCAAAGCGCCGCTCGGGGAGTTTCACCTGCCAGTCAAGCGCAACCGTTTTAGACTCGCTCTGCACACTAAAAAATAACAATGCAGGAGCGTAGCAATGATCTGGTTCTTCCTCTGTGTCGGCTTACTTGTGGCCGGCTACTTCATATACGGCAAATTCATCGAACGGATATTCAGCCCGAAACCCGAGCTGAAAACCCCCGCCATCACCATGGCTGACGGGGTGGACTATGTCCCGATGTCGGACAAGAAAGTCTATCTGGTTCAACTGCTCAACATCGCAGGTGTCGGCCCCATCTTCGGCCCCATCCTGGGTGCCCTCTACGGCCCCGTCGCCATGCTCTGGATCGTCTTTGGCTGCATCTTCGCCGGTGCGGTACATGACTACTTCTCCGGCATGCTGTCGGTGCGCGCCAAGGGAGCCTCGGTGCCAACCGTGGTCGGTGAGCATCTGGGCACCGCCGCCAAGCACTTCATGAACCTGTTTGCCGTGGTGCTGCTGATGCTGGTGGGCGTGGTATTCGTGCTGAGCCCGGCAGGGCTGCTCGCCAACCTCACCTCCACCGATCTGGTCTACTGGATCGTGGCAATCTTTGCCTACTACATCCTCGCGACCATAGTCCCCATCGACAAGATCATCGGCCGCTTCTACCCCATCTTCGGCGCCCTGCTGGTCTTCATGTCGGTCGGCCTCATCGTTGGCCTGATCGCCTCCGGCAAAGGCTTCTACAATACCGGGATGGACTTCTCCAACCTGCACCCGACCGAACTGCCACTGTGGCCGCTTCTCTTCATCACCATCGCCTGTGGCGCGGTATCAGGCTTCCACGCCACCCAGTCACCGCTGATGGCGCGCTGCATGCAGAACGAAAAATCCGGCCGCTTCATTTTCTACGGTGCAATGATCGGTGAAGGGATCATCGCCCTTATCTGGTGCACCCTGGGTCTCTCCTTCTACGACAGCACCGAAGCGCTCAACGCTACCATGGCCAACGGCGGTCCGGCAGCCGTGGTGCACGAAGTCTCCACCAGCCTGCTCGGCACCGTGGGCGGCATTCTGGCCATCCTCGGCGTGGTGATCCTGCCCATCACCTCTGGTGACACCGCGTTTCGCAGTGCTCGCCTGATCGTGGCGGACTTCCTGAAGATGACCCAGAAGCCGCTGGCCAAGCGTCTGCTGATCGCCATCCCCATGTTTATCCTTGGCTTCATCATCTCCAAGGCTGAATTCGGGGTGATCTGGCGCTACTTCGGCTGGGCCAACCAGACCACCGCCGTCATCATGCTGTGGGCTGCGGCTGCCTACCTCATCAAAGAGGGCAAGCTGCACTGGATCTGCACCATTCCCGCCATGTTCATGACTGCTGTCGTGATCACCTATCTGGCCAACGCCCCCATCGGGTTCGGGCTGGAGATGGGGACCTCCACCATTATCGGCCTGACGGCAACGGCAGCCATTACCGTGGCCTTCCTGATGAAGTTCCGCCAACCATTGGTTAGCAATCCCAGTGAAGGGTGATGTCTGACTTGATGTGGTAAAAAAGGGGCCAAAAGGCCCCTTTTAAATTGACAAAAAAACCAATAAAACAACTCGTTATTCCCTTAAGCTCCTATACAGCACAAGCCCTTAAGATTCCGTGCGACCTGACGATAAATATGTGATTTTAAATTGCTTTCCCGAATATATGAATCAATGATAAAGCTGTGCTTAAAGCCAGTGGAGGTTATACATGTTCCTTGATTACTTTGCCCTTGGCCTGCTCGTCTTTGTCGCGCTGGTCATCTTCTACGGAATCATCGTGATCCACGATATTCCTTACGAAATCGCCAAACATCGGAATCATCCCCATCAGGATGCCATCCATGTTGCCGGCTGGGTCAGCCTGTTTACGCTGCATGTGTTGTGGCCTTTCCTCTGGATCTGGGCAACCATCTATCGCCCCGATCGCGGCTGGGGCTTTAACCAGCGCCTGCAAAAAGATGAAGATGATATCGCGGCCCTCAGAGAAGAGCTGGCTGAACTGAAGGGCCGTCTCAACCATATCGAACAGCAAGAGCAACAGGGATAAATCATGGACCTGCTACTGATCCTGACCTATACGGCACTCTGTGTAGCCATTTTCAAAATCTTCCGCATCCCGCTCAACAAGTGGACTGTTCCGACTGCCGCGCTGGGTGGTGTGGTGCTCATCGGCACCCTCATCATGCTGATGAACTACAACCACCCCTACTCCGAGATGGCGCGCAACTACTACCTCTCCACCCCTATCGTACCTCTGGTCAAGGGCCGGGTAGTCGAGGTACCGGTGCAAGCCAACCAGCCGGTGAAGAAGGGCGATGTGCTGTTTCGCCTCGATGACGAGCCTTTCAGACTGAAAGTGGAGAGCCTGAGCGCCCGACTTGATGCCAACAAGGATCAACTCAAGTCCATTGACGCCAGACTACGCTCCGCCAAACTGGACAGAGATCGCGCCAGTGACCTGATGCGCCGTGGCGTCGGCAAGCAGCGTGACCTCGACGTGACTCAGGCGAGCGTAGACGAGATCGCCGCCCAGATGGATCAGCAACGCGCCACGCTGGAAGATCTGCAGGCCCAGCTCGATGAAGCCAAATACCAGCTGGCCCAGACCGTGGTCTATGCCCCGAGCGATGGCCATGTGGTGCAGCTTGCCCTGCGTCCAGGCATGATCGCCACCCCGTTTATGTACCGTCCGGTGATGACCTTCATCCACAAAGATGAGACTGCCTATGTTGGCTGGTTCTGGCAGAACAGCATGCAGCGTCTGGCGGTGGGTGACGAGGCCGAAGTGGTGATTGACGGTATCCCCGGCAAGATCTTCAAGGGCAAGGTAACCGCCGTGATCCCGGCCATCGCCGCCGGCAACGTGCAGGCCAACGCCATGCTGCTGGATCAGACCAGCGCTATCCGCCCGGGCCGCATGCCGGTGCTCATCTCCATCACCGACCCCGAGTGGGCTAAGTATCAGGTGATTGCCGGTGCCAGCGGCCAGGCCGCCGTCTATACCGAGTATTTCCACCATGTTTCTGTAATGCGCAAAGTGCTGCTGCGCATGGCAAGCTGGATGAACTACCTCTTCCCCTTTCACTAAGCACGCAATGTATTCAACGGGCCGGCATCATGCCGGCCCGCTGTTTTTGTGACGGCAAGCACCCTATAATGGCGCCACCCTGCGCCGCACCATGCCCAAACGCCACGCCCCCATGTTCGTTCTCAGACCCTATCAGACCGACGCCGTCAACGCCGTGATCAGCCACTTTCGCAAACACCCGGATCCCGCCGTGGTGGTGCTGCCCACCGGGGCCGGCAAGAGTCTGGTGATTGCCGAGCTGGCCCGCAAGGCGCGCGGTCGGGTGCTGGTGCTGGCCCACGTCAAGGAGCTGGTGGAGCAAAACCACGCCAAGTACGAGGCGTGGGGGCTCAAGGCCGACATCTTCGCCGCCGGTCTGGATCGCAAGGAGGCGAGCGCTCAGGTGGTGTTTGGCTCGGTACAGTCGGTTGCCCGCAATCTGGATGCCTTCGACAGCGCCTTTTCGCTGCTGATCATCGATGAGTGCCATCGGGTCTCGCTCGATGATGACAGCCAGTACCATCAGGTGATCGACCACCTCAAGGCCGCCAATCCGGCCCTCAAGATCCTCGGCCTCACCGCCACCCCCTATAGGCTGGGGCTGGGCTGGATCTACCGGCGCCACTACCACGGCATGGTCAAGAGCCACGGCGAGCGGCTGTTCGGCGACTGCGTGTTCGAGCTGCCGCTACGCTTTATGGTCAAAAACGGCTACCTGACGCCGCCACGCATGGTGGATGCCCCCATCGTCCACTACGACTTCAGCAAGTTGGTGCCGCGGGAGAACGGCCTCTTTAGCGAGGCGGATCTCAACGGCGAGCTCAAGCGCCAGCAGCGGGTTACACCCCATATCCTGAGTCAGGTGCTGGAGTATGCCGCCGACCGGCAGGGGGTGATGATCTTTGCCGCCACCGTCGAGCATGCCCGTGAAATTCACGGCCTGCTGGGCGCCAGAGGCCAGCAGGCAGCCCTTATTACCGGCGAAACGCCGGGGCCGGAGCGCGATGCCCTCATCAACGCCTTCAAGGCGCGCGAGCTCAAGTTTCTGGTCAACGTGGCGGTGCTCACCACCGGCTTCGACGCCCCCCACGTCGATCTTATCGTGATGCTCAGACCCACCGAGTCGGTCTCCCTCTATCAGCAGATCGTGGGGCGGGGCCTGCGCCTCTCGCCGGGCAAGGAGGATTGTCTGGTACTCGACTATGCGGGCAACAACTTCAACCTGTTCGCCCCCGAAGTGGGGGAGCCTCGCCCCCACGCCGGCACCGAACCGGTGCAAGTGCCCTGCCCCGCCTGCGGTTTTGCCAACACCTTCTGGGGAAAAACCGACGAGGATGGCAAGGTGATCGAGCACTACGGCCGCCGCTGTCAGGGGCTGTTTGAAGATGACGAGGGCAACCGCGAGGAGTGCGACTACCGCTTTCGCGCCAAGATCTGCCCCGGCTGCGGTGCGGAGAATGACATCGCCGCCCGCCGCTGCCAGAGCTGCGATCAGCTGCTGGTCGACCCTGACGACAAGCTCAAAGAGGCGCTCAATCTCAAGGATTGCATGGTGATCCGCTGTGCGGGGCTAACCCTCACCGCAGGGCGCGGCAAACAGGGGGAGCGGCTGGAGGTGACCTACCACGATGAGGATGGGCTGACCCTCAGTGAATACTTCGGATTTCACTCCCCGGGCGCACGGCGCTTGTTTCAACAGCACTTTGTGCGTCATCATTGGCCCGCCCCGGGGCTGGAGCCTGAATTTGCCACCCTGGCGAGCGTGCTGGCCGCGCAAAGCCAGTTCCGTCATCCGGATTTTGTCATCGCCCGCAAATCGGGTCGCTTCTGGCAGATAAAAGAGAAAATTTTTGATTATGAGGGTCGCTATCGTACCGCCAACTCGCTGGCATGATGGCGACCGGCATACATGGCATGAATTGCGTTATCCCGTCGATCCCGCATCGGCTGGTTGAATTATCAGGGTCGGCACCACTGCCGGGCCCTTCGTCACGTTAGAGGATGTTATGCAGCGGCTGTTGATTGGTTTTTGTGCTCTCTTTTCTTCTCTGGCGGCTCATGCCGCCCCGCTGACGCCCCCTCAGGGTGGCCAGTACGCCATCATGGTGCAGGGCAATAACGGCGTCGAGTTCGCCCGCCACGCGGATCAAATGATCGCTCCAGCTTCCACCATGAAGGTGCTCACCGCGCTGGCGGCCCGCCTCGAGCTGGGTGCCGACTTCCGCTTCGCCACCGACATTCAGGCCCAACCCGGTGCCAAACAGGGTGACACCATCAACGGCGATATCTGGATCAACTTCGTCGGCGACCCCACCCTCTCCCGCATGGATCTGCTGGCCCTGTTCAAGCAGCTCGGCGTCACCAGCATCAAGGGGAATGTCTACGTCAACACCGGCGCCTACAACGGCTACGAACGCGGTAACGGCTGGTCGTGGGGGGATCAGACCCTCTGCTTCGCCGCGCCCGTCTCCTCGGTCATCATCGACAAGAACTGCGCCTACGGCACCATCACTGCCACCCAGATTGGCAAACCAGCGGTCGGCAACGTGGCCACCGGCGTGCCCATCGGCATCGGTGCCGACAACGTGGAGGTGATGAGCTATGGCGATATGGCACGCCAGTTCTGCGCACTGGAAGTGGACATGGCCAAGGGCAACTTCTACGAGCTCAAGGGCTGCATTACTCCGAACAAGGAGCCGCAGGGTCTGCGTTTCGCCATTCACGACGTGGAAGCCTGGGGCTGGGACAACATCCGCTGGGCGATGAACCGTGCCGGTATCAAGCATGATGGCCTGCTGCGGGTCACCCACAAGGCCCCGGAAGGGGCAGAGACCCTCGGCACCCACTACTCGGTCTCCCTGCCGGTAATGCTCGCCAAGATGCTGAAGAAATCGGACAACCTCTACGCCGATACCTTCCTCAAAACCGTGGGCCGTCACTACTACAACAAGCCGGGCAGCTATCGCAGCGGCACCATGGCGGTGCGCGCCATCCTGACCAAGAACGGCATCGATCTGGGCAATGCCACCCTGGCAGACGGCTCCGGTCTCTCCGCTCACAATCTCATCAGCGCCCGTCAGATGATGTCGGTGCTGAACTTCATCCAGAAAAATGATGCCGAGCTTGGCCTGATCAAGCTGCTGCCAAGCTCCCAGGTGGATGGCACCCTGGCGTGGCGGCGAAGCGTCACCGCCCCCATGATGAAGAACAAGGTACATGCCAAGACCGGCACCATCACCGGCACCTCCAATCTGGTAGGCTTTATCGACACGGCAGGCGGCCAGCGCAAGGCGTTCGTGATGTTCCAGCGCGGCCTGTCCCAAGATCCGGCCACCCATGAGCGCTACCGTGCCAGCAAGGCGCCGTGGCCCTGGACCGTATTCGAGAAGGGGGTGCTGGAGAGCATCTATCAGCAGCAGCCGATCCAGATCGCCGATGAGAGCTGAGCCAATAGGCCCACTCGAATCACGGTATCGATAATTTCGGCTTCAAGTCGCCACGAGGCAGGGCTATGCTGTTGCCTGCCTCATTTCAACGGCCATACATAAACGGCTTAAAAAACGGAGAGAAAATATGTTTGCAGTGATTTTTGGTCGCCCGGGTTGCCCCTACTGTGTCCGTGCCGTACAGATCGCCGAGCAGCTGACCGAACAGCGCGATGACTTCAAATTCCGCTACGTGGATATCCATGCCGAAGGGATCACCAAAGAAGATCTGGCCAAGAGCGCCGGCAAGCCGGTCAACACCGTGCCGCAGATCTTCCTGGACGAGCAGCACATCGGTGGCTGCACCGATTTCGAAGCCTACGCCAAAGCGAATCTGGGTCTCTACCAGTAATTCCAGCGGGTCATCCCTAGCGGGTTCGGGTTGACCGCCAGAGCGTAAAAAAATCCGGCGCCATCAGGCGCCGGATTTTTTTATTAGCGGAACTCGCACCATCCCTTGTCAGGAAGTCACAGACTGGGGTCAGGGAGTCACAGACTGGGCGGCAAAGCGCGCAATGATGGGGTTGTGATCCGAGCTGTCGGTGGCCGGTGAACTCACCTCGACCAGGTCCAGATTGCGGTAGTAGAGGTGATCCAGCGGGCGACCGAAGGCGGTGCGGCGCAAGTCAGGCACCGGCACGGCCTCTTGCAGCCCCAGCTCGTCCACCAGTTTGCTTAACCAGAACTGGCGCTTGTCGCTCCAAGTGTTGAAATCACCGGCCAGAATAACCGGCCCCTGATGGCGACGCACCAAGGCAGTCAAATCGTTGAGCTGCTCGCGGAAGGTAGCCATCCCCAGCTCGAAGTTGACCGCATGGATATTGATGACCATGACGCCATCAGGATCGCCCTGCAGCGGATAGAGGCTCACCAGCCCGGATTTGGGAATGCGCAGCAAGGGCTCGGGAGAGCGCACGCCACAGACGAACGCCTGCGGGGTCTTGGCCACCGTCATCACCCCGAACGACACGCCGCCCTGGGTGAAGGCTTGCAGCTGTTGCCAATGGAAATCACCGGCGCGCAGCCAGTCGAGCATATCGGGACGAGTGGCCGACTCTTGCAGCAGCACCAGATCCTGCCCCTTGGCATAACTGTCCATCCCTTCGCGCCAGTTTTTGCGCTGGCCCTTGTAGAGATTCCACACCGTCACCCCGAATTCACGGGGCAGCGCCGTGGTCGCCAACGCTACCAGCGGCGGACGCTGGCAGTCGAGTCCCGGCACAATCCCTTGAGCTGTGACCAGATGGTTCTGATCCGGCACCTCAAAACAACCTACCAACCCCAGGGTCAGCAGGGAGGTGCCAAGAATGCGATAACTATTTTTCATTGGCTAACAACCGCCCGCCTTTGCTTTTTGTTGCGACCATCACAAACGTCATCCACGCCGACTAAGCTGATAGTCCCTGTTCCACCCAACCAGAAGGACCTTGTCTCATGGCGAAAGAACTTCGGTACAACGTGACGTTTTATGATCAACAAGGAAATTGTCATCAAGTGGAGCTGTCCACCGTCTATCAGATAAGACGGGACCCTCAATGCGATCTCTGCCTGTTCGACACCCTGCAATATGTGGGCTCGGAAGAGATGCTGGAACGCATGATACGGCAAAAAACCGGGCTTGAGCAGGAAATATCCATCATCAATGCCCGGCTGATTTAATCAGGCACTCACCGGAACCGGGCGGGATTTGCCCTGTTCGTCGATGGCGACATAGGTGAAGATCCCCTCGGTCACGCAGTAGCGCTGGGCGTCGTTTTCCCGCAGTACCGGCTTGACCCACACCTCCAGCTTGAGCTTCATGGAGCTGCGGCCGATCTTCATGCAGCGGCCGTAGCAGCAGACCACATCACCCACCTTGACCGGACTGTGGAAGGTCATGCCTTCGACGGATACGGTACAAATACGTCCTTTTGCCAGCTCCTTGGCCATAATGCCCCCACCTATATCCATCTGGGACATGATCCAGCCACCAAAGATGTCGCCATTGGGGTTGGTATCGGCTGGCATTGCCAGGGTTCTCAGCAACAACTCCCCATCGGGGTGACGTTTTGTATCTACCATCATTACCGCCTCTCTCTCATGGATGGCGGCATGATAGGGGGCGATCACCCCCTTGGCAAACCTCAATTACCCGAGGCAGCGAGCTCGGCAAACCAGTGGGCCGGATCGGGCCAGCGATAGTTGAATCCCATCTGCTGACAAATCAGCTGACCGTCGATGGGCTGAAATTCACCGGCAGGCTCGATAAAGACCGGCACGGGCAGCCCCTGCTGACGCGCCGCAAAGGGGTAGAACTGCTCGCGGCGCGGATGCACCGGCGCGCTCAGGTTGAAGACATCTCCGTCCTTGCCCCGCTCCAGCAGCAAGATGCAGGCCGCCACCACATCGTCCAGATGGACCAGATTGACCGACTGGGCGCCGCCATCGAGAGTCTTGCCCGCCAGGAAACGGCCGGGATGGCGATCCGGGCCATAAAGGCCGGAGGGACGCACTATCATCACCGTCTCGAAACCGGCCGCCAGCACCGCCCGCTCCGCCGCCAGCATCCGCTCGCCACGGGCATGGCGGGGTTGGGGCTCTTCCCCCTCCTGCTGTCCTGCGCCCCATACCGAGGTGGCGCTGACAAACAGCACCCGCCGGGTGCCATTCGCTTTGGCCAACGCGCAGGCCCTTGCCACCGCCTGCGGATAGTCATCGGTCTTGCTGGGCGGTACGCAGATAACCAACGATTCGCAGGGGATGGGCCACGCATCCGACATATGGGCAGAAATCGTCAGCGGATGGGCGTTGATCCCCTCTCCCTGCAGACGTGCCGCCTTCTCGGCGCTGCTGACCGTCACCGCTACCTGCTTGCCTGCCGCCAGCAGAGCCCGCGCCAGCGGCAACCCCAGCCACCCCGCCCCCAGAATGCCGATCGTCCCGGCGAAATGTTGTTCTGTCATCGTCCCTTACTCCTGCTTAACGCTATTTGCCCCGCAGCTTACCTGCCACAGCATAAAAGGAAAGCCTCTCTACTGAACTTAAAAAGCCAATGCCTACTTTTACTTCGTTGTTCAACCTCCCATTAGAAGTTGAATGCAAACGGCCCTATGCTTTCAATAAAATACTTGTGGTAACGTTCGGTAAATTGCGGCCAAACCAACAACACCTAAGATTAAAATCAAAGAACACATAATATATGTGACAATAAATCCAACCTCACCTCTCTTAACTCTACACCACTCCAATTTCAATATATCCCCAGCAGGGTTAATTATTTTATCATTCATGATGTCATGATTCGGACATCTATTTTCGTTCAACGCTAACACAGCATCATCCAGTGACTTTAACAATTCGCAATTCAACTTTTTCAATCTTTTGTCAGAGTCATTCTTGTTAAGTCTTAAATGAATCATAATTTTATTCTGCAACAACAATCCATACGTATCGTAAAACTGCTGATCTAACTCCTTTCTCATGACTTCCTCATTCTGATCTCTGCTTCTGTCTCTTTTTTTCTGAAGAAATACACATTTATTAAAGTTGCTAATAAAGTTAGAAACTTCAGCGCGTAAATTGTTTATCCAATCCTGTCTAAAATCAGATATTTTTGAATGCTTGGAATTTAATTGAGAGAAAAAAGCAAACGCAGCAGTAAGCCATGCTGCGGCTAATGCAGCAGTCGCAACATATAGCGTATAAGTGTTTTGCATACCAACCTCTTTTCCAGTATTGAATTAACCACATAAAACAAAGCCATTAGATTTTATTAAAAGAATCCTGCCCAGCTTCTTCCAACATATCAACACCTTTCTTCACTACACATATTATGATGGTGATCAGATTGCAGAAATAGGCATCCATGACCTGCTAATAAAAAGCGGGCCAATAGCCCGCTTGGTTATATTTCACTCACCCTATCCTCACACCGGCGGATGGAAATGGCTGGCTTCGCGGGTGGCCATCTCCTCGTAGGTGGCCCACTTCTGCCACGCCACTTTTTGCGCTACCAGCATCAGCCGCTCGGCCTCCTCCGGATGGCTCTGGGCCAGCACCCGATAACGGGTCTCCTCCTGGCGGTATTCAGCGAGGGGGATGGAGGGGCGCAGGCTGTCGAGACTGAAAGGGTTCTGCCCCGATCTGCGCAATACCGGGTTGTAGCGCATCAGCGGCCAGTGACCGGAGGCCACGGCCCGTTTTTGCTGGGTCAGACCAAACTCCATATCGATGCCGTGGGCGATACAGTGGCTGTAGGCGATGATAAGCGACGGGCCCGGATAGGCTTCGGCCTCACGCAAGGCCTGCAGCGCCTGCTGCGGGTTGGCCCCGAAGGCGATGCGGGCAACATAGACGTTGCCGTAGGAGATGGCCTGCAACGCCACATCCTTCTTGGCCAGCGTCTTGCCCCCTGCCGCGAACTTGGCGACGGCACCGAGCGGGGTCGATTTCGACATCTGGCCGCCGGTGTTGGAGTAGACCTCGGTATCCATCACCAGCACGTTCACATCGCGCCCGGAGGCGAGCACATGATCGAGCCCCGATGAGCCGATGTCATAGGCCCAGCCATCGCCGCCGATGATCCAGACCGAGCGGCGTACCAGCTGATCGATAAGCGACAGCAGCTCGCGAGCCTTGCCGGATTTCACCTCTTCCAGCCGCTCCCGCACTTGCGCCACCCGGGTGCGCTGGGCGCGGATCTCCGACTCCAGCCGCTGCGGGGCATTGATAAGCGATTCGACCAGCGCCTCCCCCAGCTCCCCCTTCATCGCTTCGAGGGCCGCCACCGCTTGACCGTGATGCTGATCGGCGGTGAGACGAAAACCAAAGCCAAACTCGGCGTTGTCCTCAAACAGGGAGTTCGACCAGGCTGGCCCCTTCCCTTCGCCGTTCTTGGCCCAAGGGGTGGTCGGCAGGTTGCCGCCATAGATGGAGGAGCAACCGGTGGCGTTGGCCACCAGCATGCGATCGCCAAACAGCTGGGTCAGCAGCTTGAGATAGGGGGTCTCGCCACAGCCGGCGCAGGCACCGGAGAACTCGAACAAGGGTTCGAGGAACTGGGCACCGCGCACCGTGGAGAAATCCACCCGCTCGCGGGCAGGCCAGGGCAGGCTCTCGAACCAGCGCAGCGCCTGTTTCTGGCCAGCCAGATGGGGCGCCTTGTCCATCATGGTGATGGCACGCTCGCCCTCGTGTTCCTCATCGGCCCCGACCCGCACCGGACAGGCCTGCACACACTGACCGCAGCCGGTGCAATCTTCCGGATAGAGCTGCAATGTGTAGCGGCTATCGGGGAAGCCCTTGGCGGTGATGGGCACCGACTGGGCCGCCTCGGGGGCGGTCGCCAGCCAGTCCTGATGGTAGAACTTGGCCCGCAGCGCCGCGTGGGGGCAGACAAAGACACAGTTGCCACACTGGATGCAGATGTCCGAGTGCCAGATCGGGATCTCGCGGGCGATATCCCGCTTCTCGAAGCGACTGGTGGCGGTGGGATAAGTGCCATCCACCGGCAACATGGAGACCGGAATAAGATCGCCGCGCCCCGCCAGCATCTCGCCAGTGACCCGCTGGACAAACTCGCTGCCACCCGGTGCCAGTGGCAACGGATAGTCGCTGATCTGCTCGTCACCGGCCGGGATGGCCACCTTGCTCAAGTGAGCCAGGGTATCGTCCACCGCCGCGAAGTTGCGCGCCACCACCTCGGGTCCCTTGCGGGCATAACTCTTCTCGATGCTCTCCTTGATCAGCGCAATCGCTTCGTCCCGCGGCAAGATGCCAGCCAACGCGAAGAAGCAGGTCTGCATAATGGTGTTGATGCGATTGCCCATGCCGTTTTGCTCGGCCACCCGATCCCCATCGATGCAGTAGAGCTGGATATTGAGAGCGCGAACACGGGCGCGCAGCCGCTCGGGTAGCTGGCCCCACACCTTGTCCGCCTCATAGGGAGCATTTAGCAGCAGGGTCGCCCCTTCTGCGGCGTGTTCCAGCAGATCGACCGATTCAACAAAGCCCCACTGGTGGCAGCCGATAAAGCTCGCCTGCTCGATAAGCCAGGGGGCGTCGATGGGCTCGGGGCCAAAGCGCAGGTGGGAGACGGTGCGCGAGCCCGACTTCTTGGAGTCGTAGACGAAGTAGCCCTGGGCGTGGAACCCCTCCAGCTCGCCGATGATCTTGATGCTGTTCTTGTTGGCACCGACTGTGCCGTCGGCACCGAGGCCGAAGAAGAGCGCCCGCACCCGGCTGGCGGGCTCCAAATCGCCTATGGGGTGCCAGGCCAGACTGAGGCCCGACACATCATCGACGATCCCCACGGTAAAGCGCGGGCGCGGCGCATCTGATGCCAGCTCCTCGAACACCGCCGCGCACATGGCAGGGGTGAACTCTTTGGAGGAGAGGCCGTAACGGCCGCCACTGAGCCACGGCAACCGCTTGATAAGGCCGCGCTGCAAGCCGTCGATCAGCGCGCTCTGCACATCCAGCAGCAGCGGCTCGCCACCGGCGCCCGGCTCCTTGGTGCGATCCAGCACCGCCATGCGCCGCACGCTCTCGGGCAACGCATCGAGCAGCGCCTGTACCGGGAAGGGGCGATAGAGGCGAATGACCAGTACCCCGGTCTTGCGATCCTGCCGGTTGAGCCAATCCACTGTGGTGCGGGCGGTGGCCGCCCCCGAGCCCATCAGCACGATGACGTCGGTGGCATCGGTTGCGCCGTGATACTCCACCAGCCGGTAGTGGCGACCGGTCAGCTCGCCGAGATTGTCCATACACTGCTGCACCCGCGCCGGTACCGCTTCGTAGAAGGGGTTGACGCTCTCGCGGGACTGGAAATAGGTATCCGGGTTCTGGGCGGTGCCGCGCATCACCGGATGATCCGGGTTCAGCGCCCGGGCACGGTGGGCCCGTACCCAGTCGTTGTCGATAAGGGCGCGAATTTCATCCCGATGCAGGGCGGTGATCTTGTTCACCTCATGGGAGGTACGAAAGCCGTCGAAGAAGTGGATAAAGGGCACCCGGCACTGCAGGGTGACGCTGTGAGCGACCAAGGCCAGGTCCTGCGCCTCCTGCACCGAGCCGGAGGCGAGCATGGCAAAGCCGGTGCTGCGCGCCGCCATCACGTCCTGATGGTCGCCAAAAATCGACAGCCCCTGCGCCGCCAGCGAACGGGCCGCCACATGGAACACCGCCGAGGTCAGCTCACCGGCGATCTTGTACATGTTGGGCAGCATCAGCATCAACCCCTGGCTGGCGGTGAAGGTGGTGGCGAGCGCCCCCGCCTGCAGGGCGCCGTGTACCGTGCCGGCCGCCCCCCCTTCACTCTGCATCTCCACCACTGTGGGGATGTTGCCCCACAGGTTGGTCTGCCCCTCTGCCGCCCAAGCATCGGCCAGTTCGGCCATAGTCGAGCTCGGGGTAATGGGGTAGATGGCACACACTTCACTCAGCTGGTAGGCCACCCGGGCCGCGGCTTCGTTACCGTCGACCATGATCAGTTCATGTTTCATAGGGACTCCTCCGGTTGGCGCAGCTCGATGGCGTGACAAGGGCACTGATCATGACAGGCACCGCAGCCGGTGCAGCGCTCGGCATCCACCTGATAGCCTTTGCCCGGCCCCAGCTTGGCTATGGCCTGCTCGGGGCAACTGCCATAGCAGCCGTCGCACTCGAAGCAGTTGCCGCAGGAGTAGCAGCGCGCCGCCTCGTAGCGGGCGGCCACCTCATCCAGCCCGCCGATGATCTCGCCAAAGTCATCCCGCGCCCACGCCGGTTTGACCGGCTGACTGCTGGCGGGCGCGTAGGTCTGGAACCAGAGTTGCAACTGCTCCGGCCCCACCAGCGGGTAGGAGAGCGGTTTGTGGTAGTGGCGACCGCGCAGCCAGGCATCCATATGGCGTGCCGCCTTCTTGCCGTGGCCGGTGGCAATGGTAACGGTGCGCTCGGAGGGCACCATGTCGCCGCCCGCAAATAGCCCCGGCACATCCGTCATCAGGTTGCCCGCCACCTGTACGACCCCCTCCTTGTTGACCCGCACGCCGGGAATACTCTCCAGCACGCTCAAGTCCACCTCTTGGCCCAGCGCCAGAATAAGGGAGTCCGCTTCGAGGGTTTCAAACTTGCCGGTGGGCACCGGCTTGCCCTCGGCATCCAGCGCCATCACCTCCACTTCGATATTGGTGCTATCGAGCTGGCGGATAGTGCGCAGCCAGTTGATCTTGATCCCCTCCTCCTCGGCCTCGTCGGCTTCAAAGGCGTGGGCCGGCATATGGTCCCGGTCGCGGCGGTAGATGATCATTGCCTCTTCAACGCCCAAACGGCGGGCGGTACGGGCCGCATCCATAGCGGTATTGCCACCCCCATAAATCGCTACCCGCCGTCCCAGTTTGGGGGGCGGCAAGCCCTGCTCTTCGGCCAGACTGGCCTGCTCTAGGAAACTCACCGCATCGAGGATCTTGCCCGCTTCCCGGGCCGGAATATCGACCCGCTTGGCCAGATGGGCGCCGATGGCCATAAAGACGGCGTCAAAGCCCCCCTCGTCGCGCTCGCGCAGCACATCCTCCACCTTGTGGTTGAGGGTCAGCGTCACTCCGGCCGCCACGATACGGGCTACCTCCCGATCCAGCACATCGCGGGGCAAACGGTAGGCGGGAATACCGAAACGCAGCATGCCGCCAGCAAGCGGCCCCGCTTCGCGGATCTCCACCTGATGGCCGAGCCGGTTGAGGTGCCAGGCGCAGGAGAGACCGGAGGGGCCAGCGCCAATTACCAGCACCTTCTTGCCGCTGGCAGGGGCAGGTGGCGCAGGCTGCCAGCCACGGGCCAGCGCCTCGTCGCCGAGGAAACGCTCGATGGCATGGATGGAGACGGATTCATCCACCTGCCCGCGATTGCAGGCGCTCTCGCAGGGGTGATAACAGACCCGGCCATGAATGGCGGGCAAAGGGTTCTCTTCGATCAGGGTCTGCCAGGCCGCCTCAAAACGGCCGGCCTGCGCCAAAGAGAGCCAGGCCTGGATATTTTCTCCAGCCGGGCAGGCGTGATTGCAGGGTGGCAGGGCCGGCCGCCAGACGGGTAGCCGGGTACGCACCGGGCCTGTTCCCGTTTTCAGGGAGAGATCCGGCAATGGGGTCATGTCCAGTTGTTTGCTCATACATTGCTTTCTTCTTTTTGTGTGACAGGCCCCACCCGATGGCGCTTGATACCGTGTAGCCGAAGCGGACGGTGGCCGGATGGGGAAGAAGCGAAAGCGTTAGAAACTGGGAACTGAGTCGATAATGGCCGCTTTTTTGTACTGATTAGCGAATCAGGATCAAAAAATGTTGCATTTTATGGTTCATAGAGACCAGAACGTGACTCAAGTAACATCTTCTCCAGCTGACCGCTGGCTTTCAGTTTGGCGAGCCCCCGATTGAAGGTTTTGATCAGCTCGTCAGCGTTGGCACGCTTGCGGCTGATCAGCAGGTGACCTTCAACTTTCATGACCGGTTTTGAATGGGTTGCAAAGAGATCGACCGTACTGGCCGGGTAGAACTGACGCAGGGAGTAGTAGCCGACATCGATGTTCTCCAGCGTCAGGTCGGCGCGGCCGGAGAGCAGCAGATCAAAGCTCTGGCGCAGCCGGGTGACGAACTGCACCTGCAGCGGCACCTGCGCGATGGCTGCAAAAAAATCTGCATTGTAGGTATAGCCACTGACCGCAGCCAGCTTGCGATCCGCCAGATCCTGATAGCCGTGCCATTCCAGCGGATCGGATTTGAGATAGAACCAGACGTAGGTCTCGCTCAGGATGGGATCGCTGTAGAGATGGGTTTTGCGCCGCTCGCTCGACTCATACCAGTGGACTGTGCCATCCACCACTCCCTCCTCCGACAAGCGAAAGGCCCGCTTCCAGGGAAGAAACTGGAACTTGACGCTCACCCCTTCACTCCTGAATGCCTCGCTCACCACATGAGGGATCAGCCCCTGATATTTCAGCGTCTCGGAGCAGTAAGGGGGATACTCTCCCGTGGTCAGGGTCAGCTCCTGCGCCCAGAGCCCGTGGCAAAAAAGGCTCCCCGCCAGCAACCAGCTTATTTTCATCCCGATGCCCTCTTGTTCTGTTTTCCCAACTATAGACCGCCCCCTTGAAAGGATTGCCGGATCGCCGGGGAACCGTTATGTTCCACTTTTTCCAGGCGATCACGCCGCGTCACAAGGATATGAAGATGCCCAGGCTAGACAGCATTCACCTCTACCCCATCAAATCGACTGCAGGTATGCCGCTGGCTCGCGCCCGGGTGACCGAAGAGGGACTGGCAGGGGATCGCCGCTACATGGTGGTCAAACCGGACGGCACCTTTATCACCGCCCGTACCCATCCCCAGCTGCAACAGGTCGTGGCCACCCCCATCGAAGGTGGCTTGCAACTGCGCTATCCGGGCTTTGAACCGCTCACCCTGCAAGAGGTCGACTTCAGCCGCGCCCCGCAAGCTACCGGAGTCTGGAGCGACCGTTTCACCGCCCTGCACACCGACCCCAAAGCCGATGGGTGGCTGAGCCGGGTGGCAGGGGAAACGGTGCAACTGCTCTGGCTGGGTGAAACCTCTGATCGCTTTCGTGAAAAGACCGGCACCCGGGTCAGCTTTGCCGACGGTTATCCGCTGCTGCTGATAAGCCAAGCCTCCCTTGAGGATCTCAATCTGCGCTCCGATGCGCTGCATCAGATGAGCCAGTTCCGCACCAATCTGGTGGCAAACAATACCCAGCCCTTCGAGGAGGACAGCTGGGTGCGCATCCGCATCGGTGAGGTGGAATTCAAGGTGGTCAAGCCCTGCAGCCGCTGCATCATGACCACGGTGGAAGCAGGCACCGATCGTTTCAACGCCCTGAAAGAGCCGCTGGCCACCCTCACCCGCTACCGCCGTGGCGAGGATGGCGAGGTCTACTTCGGCCAGAACCTGATCGCCCTGAACGAAGGGTGGATTGAGGCTGGCAGCGAGATCGAGGTGCTGGAGCGCACCAGACCGGTGGTCTATCCCGCCGCCGCACCGAAGAAGCGGGAGCTGGTCTGCGTGGCCCGCGAACCGCTGGCGCGGGATCTGGAGACCTTCTGGTTCGAAGCCGCCGATGGCGAGCCCCTGCCCGACTACCTGCCGGGCCAGCATCTGCCCATCAGTCTCGATATCAAAAATGAACGGATCCAGCGGCGCTATACCTTGAGCTCCACGCCAGATCATCCGGAGCGTTACAGCATCAGCGTCAAGAAGGTAGAGGGGGGTCGCATCTCCCACTGGCTGCACCAGCAACTGCAGGTGGGCGACCGGCTGCTGGCCGCCAACCCCGCTGGCGAGTTTCACTTAGGGTCCGAGCGCAACCTACTGTTGCTCTCCGCAGGCTCCGGCGTCACCCCCATGCTGGCGATAGCGCGCACCCTGGCGCTACGCGGGGAACTGGAAGAGGTTCACTTTATGCACCTGTGCCGCAGCGAAGCGGACATACCCGCCGCCAGCGAACTGCATGCCATGGCGCAGCAGGGGATGACCCTCACCCTGATCCTTAGCCAGCCAGATAGCCACTGGCAGGGGCTGCAAGGACGACTCAATGATGAGCATCTGCAACGGATCAAAGGGCTGGCCGAAAAAGAGGTCTTTATCTGTGGCCCCCACGGTTTTATGGCCGATGCTGCCGCCAAAGTTGCGGCCCTCGGCGTTCCGACCGCACGGATCAGACAGGAGAGTTTTGGCGGCGCCATTCTCTCGGTGGCCCGCCCCCATCAGGCGGTGCAACTGCGTATCGGCGCCCAAGCCTTTACCGGCAACAATCAGGGCACAGTGCTGGATCAGGCCAACAAGCAAGGTGTAGAGCTGCCATGGAGCTGCCGCGCCGGCATCTGCGGCAGTTGCAAACAGACGCTGATCTCGGGCGAGGTGGATCACCCCGACGCCCCCGCCATCACCGCCGCCGAGCGGGCAGAGGGCAAGATCCTTGCCTGCTGCGCCGTGCCGCTCACAGACATCGTCATCAAATAAGGTGATCGAGCCACGAAAAGGCTGGCTGGGCCCCGATCCTGGCCGACCTTTTCCCCCCTGTCGACCCGCGGTTCCTCCATTCTCGTCTCTTTCTCGCCCCGCCTGCGCAACCATGCCGACGATGACTTCTATACTCACAGCAATAACAACAAAACCCCTCCGACGTAGCGGCCTTTGCCGTCTGACCAAGGGGGTTACCCGGTGAGAATAAGGACGCTCAAACCATGGAACAGAACAAACCCGCCTTTCAACTCAACCTCTTGCTCTCCGTCATCACCCTGATCCTGCTGTCACTGGTGTTTTTCGCCTACAGCTGGGCGGGTAAACAACTGGAAGAGAGTTATCGACAACAATATCTCTCCTACCTGCTGGCCGACGAGCTGCGCCAATCCTCCGATGACCTGACCCGACTCGGTCGCACCTACGTCATCACCAAGGATCCAGCCTACGAGCAGCAGTACATGCGGATACTGGCCATTCGCAACGGCGAACAGCCGAGACCGGATGGCTACAACCGTATCTATTGGGATTTTGTCGCGGCCAACGGCCAGAATCCTCGCCCCGACAGCAATGTTCGCCGCGGCCTGATCGATCTGATGAAGGATGCCGGTTTCACCGATGCTGAACTCGCCAAGCTCAACGAGGCCAAAAACAACTCGGATGCGCTGGTCAACACCGAGGTCGCCGCCTTCAAGCTGGTGCAGCAGACCGATGGCGATCCGGTTGCCAACCAGCAAAAAGCCATCGCCATGATGCATGACAAAGCCTATCACCAGAACAAGGGGCGCATCATGTCCCCCATCGATGACTTCTACGTGATGATGGAGCAGCGCAACCATGAGGCAGTCGAGAGCGCCATCGCCAATACCGACATGCTGCGCTATCTCTTTATCGCCCTCGGTCTGGTGTTGATGTTCTTCCTCTGGCGCACCTATCGCTCCCTGCTCGATCTGGTGGGCACCTCGGTCGAGCAGCTCAAGACCGATCTCCATATGATGGCGGAAGGGGACTTCTCGCGCCCCATCAAGGTGCCGCCAGGATCGAAAGAGAGCCTGATCGGTCTGCTCGGCAGTATGCAGACCACCCTCAAGGGGATCATCGCCAAGGTCTCCCACTCCACCGAGGAGTTGTCCCACTCTGCCGACAGCATCGCCCAAATTGCCGAGCAGACCGCCCAGTTTGCCACCGATCAGCAAACCAGCACCCAGACCATGGCCGCCGCCATCGAGGAGCTGGTGGTGAGCATCAGCCACCTCTCCGACAACGCCACCCATGCCGACGAGCTGAGCAAGGTCTCCGCCAATACCCTGGAGGAGGGTTCGGGGGTCATTAAAGAGACTCTCGGCAGCATCGAGAATATCTCCACCACAGTGGGGGATGCGGCCAGCACCATTTCCGAGCTCAACGGCCATACCCAGCAGATTTCGGAGATCATCGGGGTGATCCGCGGCATCGCCGATCAGACCAACCTGCTGGCCCTCAACGCGGCCATCGAGGCGGCGCGGGCCGGTGAACAGGGTCGCGGCTTTGCGGTGGTGGCCGACGAGGTGCGCAATCTGGCCAGTCGCTCGGCGGCCTCAACCCAGCAGATCACCGGGATGATCAGCAAAATCCAGAGCGGGGCCGATGCCTCCATCCGCAGCATGGAGAACACGGTCAACAACGTCTCTCGCGGGGTCACGCTGGCCAACCAGACCGGCGAGGCGATCGCCAGCATCCAGAGCCACGCCTCCAACCTCACCGGCCTGATGGGGGAGATCAGCCACACCCTGCGCGAGCAGTCCACCGCAGCCAACGAGGTGGTCTCTACCGTCGGCAACATCACCTCCCTCTCCGAGCAATCGGGGGATGCCGCCCGCCACGTGTCCCAAGAGGCGGCCAAGCTCAAGCAGCTGTCACGGGTACTGCGCCAGGAGATGGGACACTTCAAGCTTTAAAGAACGCTGAAAAGCAAAACGGCTGCCCGAAGGCAGCCGTTTTTTATTCGGGGTGATCCCACGTCATTCAGTATCTATCAACCACGCAGGGCGGCGATACGCTGCTCGATGGGCGGGTGGCTCATGAACAGCTCGCTCATGGAGCGCTTGCCGTTGATGCCAAAGGCCATCATGGAGCCTTCCAGCTGCGGCTCGGCACCGCGGGAGAGGCGCTCAAGGGCGGCAATCATCTTGTCGCGACCGGCCAGCTTGGCGGCACCGGCATCGGCACGGAACTCACGCTGACGGCTGAACCACATGACGATGATAGAGGCCAGAATACCGAACAGCATCTCCAGCACGAACACGGTGATCATGTAAGCAAAACCGCCGGTGCTGCTGCTCTCTTCCTCGTTGTTGGAGCTGAAGAAGTTGCTGATCACGCCAGCCACGATACGGGCGAAGAACATCACGAAGGTGTTCACTACACCCTGGATCAGGGTCAGGGTCACCATGTCGCCATTGGCCACGTGGCTAACCTCGTGGGCCAGTACAGCTTCCGCCTCGTCACGGCTCATGCTGTAGAGCAGGCCGGAGGAGACCGCCACCAGCGAATCATCGCGGCGGGCGCCGGTCGCAAAGGCGTTCATCTCGGGAGAGTCGTAGATCCCCACTTCCGGCATCTTGATACCCGCTTCGCGGGCCTGACGGGCCACAGTACTCACCAGCCAGTGCTCGGTCTCGTTACGGGGTTGCTCGATGACCTGGACGCCATAGCTGCGCTTGGCCATCCACTTGGACATCAGCAAGGAGATAAAGGAACCCCCAAAACCGAACACGGCACAGAACACCAACAGCCCGGAAATGCTGGACTTGTTGATCCCCAGAACCGAGAACAGGATATTGAGTACCACCCCCAGCACCAGCATGACGGCCAGGTTGGTCACCAGGAATAGCATAATTCGCTTCATATAGACTCCTTGTGAAGATAAGGGACATGACCGGGGATCACTCGGGATCCCCACCTGATCATGTTAATGTCGACATTCTAGGGAGATTCGATGAATGTTCGCTGAATATGCCGTCAAAGTAGCGGCGAGATATCGAGACGCCCCTGCAAATCGGCTTCAAGCGGATTGTTTATAAACGGAATTTCGCCGAGGAAGGGGGCTGGCAGCAAGCCCCTCAGGGTGTCCAGATTTTCCTGATAATGGCTCATGGAACCATGGAGCCGATTAATTACCCACCCCGCTACCGGCAACTGATCATTGCGAATGGCGGCAAAGGTGAGCAGCGCATGGTTGAGGCAACCCAGCTTGGCCCCCACCACCATGATCACCGCCATGTTCTCCTGCTTGACCCAGTCCGACAGCAGATGCTTGCGATCGAGCGGCAGATACCAGCCCCCTGCCCCTTCCACTACCGCCAGTTCGGCCCCGGCCTGTTCAATCTTGCGTAGCCCCTCGCTCAACCCCTGCATGGTGATAGGCTGGCGCGCCTCGCTGGCGGCTATGTGGGGCGCAATCGGCGGCTCATAGGCGAACGGATTGACCACCTCATAGGGCAGCGGCAGACTCGCCGCCTCCTGCAACAGAACGGCATCCAGGTTGCGCAGCCCGTCCGGGGTGCGGGCACATCCGGCCGAGACCGGCTTGTAACCCGCGCACTTGATTCCCTGTGCGCTGAATTCGCGCAGCAGGGTGCGCGCCACCAGCGTCTTGCCCACATCGGTATCGGTGCCGGTGATAAAGAATGATTTCATACGGTTCTCTCCTTGGCAGGGAGTGGCACACTGCCCTGCACACACTGCGATTCCTGGCGCTCAGCGAGGCTTGCTGAGACGGCCGAGGCACACCCGATAACTGGCGACCAGCCTGCCATCGGGCTGGCGAAACGCCTCATACGCCTGAGCCAGCTGCTGCAATCTGGCGCGACCACTCAGACCGGCCGGGGCGGCACTCCCCTGATTGTCGTTGACCTGATTGGCCCCAATCCCCTTGAGATCGCGCAACAGCTGCGGCAATTCAAGATAGGCGAGATCCCAGGTGATACAACGCAGCTCGGGAGCAGATACCCCAGCGCTAGCCAGCGCCTGCTCCAATTGTGGCAGGCTGAGGAAGCGATTGACATGGGCGCGACCATCAAGCTGCTGCCAGGCGGCTCGCAACTGCCAGAGCGACTCATCGAGCAGGGTCGAGAAAAAGATCTGGCCGCCCGGTTTGACCACCCGCAGCAGCTCGCCGAAAGCCTGGGCCGGACGCTCGCACCACTGCAGCGCCAGACTGGAGAAAATCCAGTCGAACGCGTTATCGGCGAAAGGAAGCTGCTCCGCATCGCCGCAGAGCAGGCGAGCACCGCTGCCACGCAAGGCGGCCTGCGCCAGCATGCCGGGGGCGAGATCCAGCCCCACCAGCTGGTGACAACGGTTCGCCAGTTGGGGCAAGAAAAAGCCGGTGCCGCAGCCCAGATCCAGCCCACTCACCGTCAGATCAGTGCCAACCAGCCTGTCTGGCATCCATTCCAGCAGCGCCTGACCCACCTCCTGCTGAAAGCGGGCGTGGGCATCGTAATGACGAGCGGCGGCGCCGAAACGGCGAGCAAGCTGCGCCTTGTCCACCGTTTGAAAACGCTCAGTCATGGTGAGCCTCCCCAAGCGTTGTAACTGCAGGGCAGACCCCCAAGGCATCGAGCAAGCGATCCACATCCTGCTCGCGGTGAGCCGCGCTCAGGGTAATACGCAGCCGGGCCGTACCGACTGGCACCGTGGGCGGGCGAATGGCGCCAGCCCAGACACCGCGATCCCGCAGCCGCTCGGCCAGTTGCAAAGCAGCAACGCTCTCCCCCACCAGCAGCGGCTGGATGGGGGTGTTGCTCGCCCCAAGCTGCCAACCCAACGCCTGTGCCCCTTGCCGGAAGCGAGCGATCAGCTGGCCAAGATGGGCGCGGGCCTCATCGGCGGCACGTACCAGTTCGATACTCTTGCTGACCGCACAGGCCTGCGCGGCGGGCATATGGGTGCTGTAGACATAATGGCGGGCGAAGTTGACCAGATACTCCACCAGTTCGCGACTGCCGCCGACAAAGGCACCGGCAACCCCGAGCGCCTTGCCAAAAGTGCCCATCTGGATGTGTACGCTGGCAGGAGCAACCCCCTGCGCCGCCAGCGTGCCGCGCCCCTCGGGCCCCAGCACGCCGAGGCCGTGGGCATCGTCGATCATCAGCCAGTTGCCGCTCCGGGCTGCGATCGTTGCAAGCTCGCGCCAGGGGCCTTGATCCCCGTCCATACTGAACACCCCTTCCGAGACAATCAGTCCGCGATTGGGCTCAAGCTGCCGTTCAAGGGCCGCCATATCGTTGTGGGCAAAACGCTTCATCTTGCAAGGGAGCTGGCTGCCCATCTCCTGCAAAGAGGCGTGGTTGAGTTTGTCCTGCCACAGCAGGTGTTCCTTGCCGAGCAGGGCTTTGAGCACCGCCTGATTGGCGGCAAAACCGCAATTGAACAGCAGTACCGCCTCCACCCCGAGCCACTCGGCCAGGGTCTCCTCAAGCTCTTGGTGGGCACGGCTATAACCGGTCACCAGCGGCGAGGCGCCGGAGCCCGCACCATAGCGCTCAATCCCCGCGTTGAAGGCGGTCTTGATGGCGGGATGATCTGCCAGCCCCAGATAGTCGTTGGCGGAAAAATTGAGGTAGTCGCGCCCCGCAACCCTGAGCCGCCCGCCACTCGCCCCGTCGGTCGCGATGCGGCGACGCAGCAGACCCACCTGCTCGCGCTCGGCCAGCGCCGCGCCCAACCCAAAGGGGCCCGTTACTGCAGGGCCGTTCATGACCGAGCGCCCCCTGCACGGGGGCGGGTGGCGTCATAAAACATTTCGGCAGGTTCGCTCTGGCGGCTCACCTCGGCCAGCAGCTCCTCTTCTTGAACCTGATCCGGCTTCTGGGCCCGCTGAGCGGGGCGAATGCCGAGTCGCTTGAACAGCTGCATATCGCTGTTCTCGTCCGGGTTGGGGGTGGTCAGCAACTTGCAGCCATAGAAAATGGAGTTGGCCCCGGCCATAAAGCACATGGCCTGCATCTGCTCATTCATCTTCTCCCGCCCGGCGGAGAGGCGCACATGGGAGGCGGGCATCATGATCCGCGCCACGGCGATGGTGCGGATAAATTCAAATGGATCGAGGTTTTCCTGATCCTCCAGCGGCGTCCCCTTTACCTTGACCAGCATGTTGATGGGCACACTTTCGGGGTGGCGCGGCAGATTGGCGAGCGCCATCAACAGGCCCGCCCGATCTTTCGCCTGCTCGCCCATGCCGACGATACCACCGGAGCAGACCTTCATGCCGGCGCTGCGCACATGCTCCAGCGTATCGAGCCGATCCTGATAGGTGCGGGTGGAGATGATCTCGCCGTAAAACTCCGGCGAGGTGTCGAGGTTGTGGTTGTAGTAATCGAGCCCCGCGGCCCCCAGACGCGCCGCCTGATCGGCGGTGAGCATCCCTAGCGTCATGCAGGTCTCCATCCCCAGCCCGCGCACCTCCTCGATCATCCGGATGATGTAGGGCATGTCCTTCTCTTTGGGATTGCGCCAGGCGGCCCCCATGCAAAAGCGTGACGAGCCGTTGGCCTTCGCTTCGCGGGCCCGCTCCAGCACCTTTTCCACCTCCATCAGCCGCTCGGCCTCAAGACCGGTGT
Source organism: Aeromonas sp. 55A (assembly GCF_051919665.1). Classification (NCBI taxonomy): domain Bacteria; kingdom Pseudomonadati; phylum Pseudomonadota; class Gammaproteobacteria; order Aeromonadales; family Aeromonadaceae; genus Aeromonas; species Aeromonas sp. 55A. The sequence goes on from NZ_JBQBEH010000008.1 coordinate 4,138,769, forward strand.
GGTAACGGGCGCTCTGGGGGCAGTATTTGCAATCTTCCGGGCAGGCGCCGGTCTTGATGGAGAGCAAAGTACTCACCTGCACTTCATTCGGGTCAAAGTGGGCGCGGTGGACGGTCTGGGCCTGAAACAGCAGATCGTTGAACGGCAGGGCAAACAGGGCCTGAACCTCGGCGAGGGTCCAGTCATGACGAAGGGCGTGACCGCCCGCGGTGAGAGCATTCATACATGGCTTCCGGTTGTTATTAGTGGGATCCTGCGCCCGCCATCTTGGGATCGACGGCCACAAAACCCGCCGCCGGGCCCGCGCGCTCAAGGTGATGCGCAGTGCCAAGTGGCTGAAATTGTTGGCTAGTGTAGAGAGCACGCGTAGACTGTCAACACCGACCAGATCAAACCAATTGACAACAGAACAACAAATGACCAACCAAGAATTCGACCTGCACCACATCTGGCACCCCTATACCTCCCTCACTCACCCCCTGCCCTGCTATGAAGTAGCCAGCGCCAAAGGGGTGACTATCACCCTCAGCGACGGCCGTGAACTGGTGGATGGCATGAGCTCCTGGTGGGCTTGCGTGCATGGCTATCAGGTGCCGGAGTTGGACGCCGCCGCCACCGCCCAGCTCGGCAAGATGTCCCACGTGATGTTTGGCGGCCTCACCCACGCCCCGGCGGTCGAGCTCTGCCGCAAGCTGGTGGAGATCACTCCGAAGGGGCTTGATCGGGTATTTCTGGCCGATTCCGGCTCGGTAGCGGTGGAAGTGGCGCTCAAGATGGCCCAGCAGTACTGGCACGCCAAGGGGACGCCCAGAGCCAAATTTGTCGCCCTGCGCAGCGGCTATCACGGCGACACCTTTGGCGCCATGAGCGTCTGCGATCCCGATGGCGGCATGCATGAGCTCTACAAGGGATTCCTGCCGGAGCACCATTTTGTCGACGCGCCCAGCTGCCGCTTCCACGCCGAGTGGGACGAGCAGTGCGTGGTGGAGCTGGCGACGCTCATGGCGGATCATCACGAAGAGATCTCCGCCATCGTGCTCGAACCCATAGTGCAAGGCGCTGGCGGCATGCGCTTCTATCACCCCCGCTATCTGCAGTGGGTACGCGCCCTGTGCGACGAGTTCGGCGTGCTGCTGATTGCCGACGAGATTGCCACCGGCTTTGGCCGCACCGGCCAGCTGTTTGCCTGCGACTGGGCGGGGATCAGCCCCGACATCATGTGTCTGGGCAAGGCGCTCACCGGCGGCTACCTCACCCTCTCGGCGACCCTGACCACCGAGCAGGTCGCCCGCACCATCTGTGACGGCAAGGCGGGGGTCTTTATGCACGGCCCTACTTTTATGGGCAACCCGCTCGCCTGCGCGGTGGCCAACGCCTCCATCGAGTTGCTGCTGGCCTCACCGTGGCAAGAGCGGGTGCGCGCCATCGAGCATCAGCTGCGTACCGAGCTGGTGGAGCTGACCCTGTACCCGGCGGTCGCGGATGTGCGGGTGCTCGGCGCCATCGGGGTGGTGGAGATGAAAGAGCGGGTGGATGTGGCGCGCATCCAGCGCAAATTTGTCGAACTGGGCGCCTGGATCCGCCCCTTTGGCAAGCTGGTCTACCTGATGCCCCCGTTCGTCATCACCCCTGAAGAGCTGCGGGTATTGACCGGCGCCATCCGTCAGGCCATTTCCGAAGGCGAGTTTTAAGGCATGCAGCGGGCGGCCATCGCAGCCGCCCGTTTGACTACCGGCATTTGATATATAAAGAGGGCAACTTTATCCACTTCAGTGCAGTTTCACTTGCCGTAATGTGAGCAAAACACCAGACCTGAGGCCCCAAGAGGGGTAAACTGCTGCGGTTTTACCATCAAGAAAGACTGCTCATGCGCCTCTCCATTGCTGCCAAAATCAACTTTTTCCTGCTCTTCATCTTCTCCATGGTACTGGTCTTCTCCGCAGCCTATCAGGCGGTGCGCGAGCGCGATCTCATCCTGACGCTCATCAAGGAGCAGAGCCGCGAGCAGACCGAAGCCTACTTTGATGGCCTCAACATGCTGATGCTGATCGGCAAGATGGATGCCCGCGATACCCTGCGCGGCAAATTTCTCGACCACGCCCATGTGGAGGATGCACGCATCGTTCGTGGCGACGCGGTGAGCAAACAGTTCGGGCCGGGACGGGAGACAGAACAGGTAAAAGATGAGTTTGATGAGCTGGCTCTGGCGGGCAAAGGGAGTCTGGAGGTGGTGCACAACGGCATGCACAGCCGTCTGGTGGTCACCCGACCGCTGCTGGCCAAGAAGGATTTTCGCGGCACCGACTGCACCAGCTGTCATCTGGTGCCGGAGAACACCGTGCTTGGTGCGGTGCGCTTTGACTACTCCCTCGATTCGCTGTTTACCCGGGTCGAGCAGAATATTCTCACCTCGGCGCTCATTCTCACCGGCATCTTCGGGATGGGACTGCTGCTGACCCTCTGGGTCATCCGCACCTGGATCGTGCGCCCTCTCAACCAGTTGACCCGCTCCATGGAAGAGGCCACCGACCTGCACGACTTCGGCCACCGGCTGGAGGGAGATGACGGCGACGAGATTGGCCGGGTGGCGGTGGCCTACAACCAGATGCTCGACAGTGTGGAGCGCCAGCTCGGCAAGCGCACCAAGGCCAGCAGGCAGGAGCCGGATCAGCCCCGCTGAGGCGGGCGCTTAACCGACGTAGTAGAAGAGCAAGCTGGCGATCAGCACCAATAGCAGGATGGCCAGATTGACATGCCGGGAGTCATCCTGACGGCGGCTGCGCTTGCGCTCCAGCAGCAACACCGCCAGCGTCAGGGCGCAGCAGCTCCAGAGCCCGTAGACCAGCCAGGGGGTAAGGGCCGGGTCCCAATAATCGCGCACCTCGATCCCGCCATAGACCAGAAAACCGTAGGCAATTTCGGGACGGGCATAGTGGTAAAGGGAGAGCAGCACGATAAAGCCGCCCCAGCAGAGCATCACCAGCCCCTGCAACACCCGTGTCAGCCAATCTGGCCCATGCCGCCGATCTTTCACCCACCTCTCCTGCGCCCGTGACACTCTTGTTGAGTGAACCATGCCGAAAACCCCACCAGAGTCCGACATTTTTGCTTGTTTATCAAACCCGCGCGGGTAAGATTGACGGCTTAGTCTGCCATGGTGGGCCATCTGTGCCCGGGCCAGACTCCCTAGTGTTGCAAATAGCGCTGCAAGAACAAGCTGGAGACAATATTTCGATGACGCACGCATCCGTAGTAGATGTGCTGGCCGGTAAGTATCCGGTCGGCACCACCCAAACTGTCAAAGGGTGGATCCGGACTCGCCGTGATTCCAAGGCGGGGATCTCATTTTTGGCCATTTCCGATGGCTCCTGTTTCCATCCGGTACAGGCAGTTGTCCCCAATACCCTGGCCAATTACGAGAATGAAGTGCTGCGTCTGACCACTGCCTGCTCCGTGGAAGTGACCGGCGTGGTTGCCGCCTCTCAGGGCAGCGGCCAGGCTTTCGAACTGCAGGCGACCGAGGTGAAGGTAGTCGGTTGGGTCGAAGATCCGGACACCTACCCGATGGCTGCCAAGCGCCACAGCATCGAATACCTGCGTGAACAGGCCCACCTGCGCCCGCGCACCAACATCGTTGGCGCCGTGACCCGCGTTCGTCACTGCCTGGCGCAAGCCATCCACCGCTTCTTCCACGAAGAGGGTTTCCTCTGGGTTGCGACCCCGCTCATCACCGCCTCTGACACCGAAGGTGCCGGCGAGATGTTCCGCGTCTCCACTCTGGACATGGAAAACCTGCCGCGCACCGACGCCGGCAAGGTGGACTACAACGAAGATTTCTTTGGCAAAGAGGCTTTCCTGACCGTATCCGGCCAGCTGAACGCCGAAACCTATGCCTGCGCCCTCTCCAAGGTCTACACCTTCGGCCCGACCTTCCGCGCTGAAAACTCCAACACCAGCCGCCACCTGGCCGAGTTCTGGATGGTTGAGCCGGAAGTGGCCTTCAACGATCTGGAAGATAACGCCGCACTGGCCGAAGCCATGCTGAAGTATGTCTTCAACGCCGTACTGACCGAGCGTCGCGACGATCTGGAGTTCTTCGCCCAGCACGTGGACAAGGATGCCATCGGCCGTCTGGAGCGTTTCGTCTCCTCCGACTTCGCCCAGATCGACTACACCGACGCCATCGAAGTGCTGAAAAACTGCGGCAAGAAGTTCGAGTTCCCGGTCTCCTGGGGTATCGATCTCTCCTCCGAGCATGAGCGCTATCTGGCCGAGGAGCACTTCAAGTCTCCGGTGGTGGTGAAGAACTACCCGAAAGATATCAAGGCCTTCTACATGCGCCTCAACGACGACGGCAAGACCGTTGCCGCGATGGACGTACTGGCACCGGGCATCGGCGAGATCATCGGTGGTTCCCAGCGTGAAGAGCGTCTGGACGTGCTGGATGCCCGTCTGGCCGAGATGGGCCTGAACAAGGAAGATTACTGGTGGTATCGCGACCTGCGTCGCTTCGGCACAGTCCCGCACTCCGGCTTCGGTCTGGGCTTCGAGCGTCTGGTGGTCTACGTGACCGGCATGGGCAACGTCCGCGACGTGATCCCGTTCCCGCGTACTCCGCGTACCGCCGAGTTCTGATCAGCGGCATCTTGCCACTGCATTGCACAAGCCGACCTGTGGGTCGGCTTGTTTATTGTCACCGTTATGGGTGATACTCAGGATCAATCGGCACAAGGAACTCGTCGCCTATGGGATATCGCCTGCTGCTTTCGCTATTGCTGTCCTGCATGCCTGTTCAACTGTGGGCCGAGCCCGTTCGTCTGACCACCCTGGAGTGGCCCCCCTACACCAGCCAGAGCCTGCCCGATGGCGGCCTCACCGGTCATATCGTCAAACGTGCCTTTGCCGAGGCGGGACTGGAGGTGACGTTCGACTTCTACCCCTGGCAGCGGGCGGTACGGCTGGCGGCCGACCCGACCCAGCCTTATAGCGGCTATTTTCCAGATTACCTCTCCGACACCCTGCCGACCTTGTGGCGCAGCTCCCCCAGCGTAGGCGACAGCGTGCTGGGCATGGCGCAGCGCTCAGGCCCACCCATCCCCTGGCAGCAGCTCACGGATCTCGCCCCCTACCGGATCGGCGTGGTGGAGGGGTACGTCAACACCCGTGAATTCGATGCCCTGATGGCCAGCAAGCGCCTCAACACTGCCGCCGTCGATTCCGACCTGCTCAACCTGCGCAAATTGCAGCGCGACCGGCTCGATCTGGCGGTGATCGATCGGGATGTCTTTCACTGGCTCATCAACCATGATCGCAAGCTGAGCAGCGCCGGATTGCAATTTCACCCGAAGATCCTCGAACACAAGAGCCTGCACATCATGTTTCGTCCCGACCAGCAGGCGTTGCAGCAACGGGTGGCACAGGCCATTGCCAGATTGGATATTGCCAGGCTGAGCGAGGATTATCAGCGCCGCTATCTGCAGCAAGCCCCTGCGGCCAAGTGAGCAGACCCGCCGAAGTCAGCCCTTGCTGGCCAAAATAGCCTGAGCGCTGGCTTTTTCACCCTCTTCTGCCGCAATCGAGCCCTTTTTATGCCCCTCCCCTGCAGCCCTGCTGCTACTCTGTGCTGCCACCATGACCACCCGATGGCTTGGCCCCGAGTGATACCACTTGGTGACAAAAATGATGTTTTTGTTAGTACGTGGTTTTTAAGTGGTTTAATCAAAAATTCATCGAGTTATTGAAGTAACTCAATTTTTTCACTTTTTCAGGGGAGCAGAATAGTAACTAACCCTTTTGGGCTAAATAAAACAGACAATGACAATTCATGGTTCAGGCTACCCGCGGCAATATGGGTTGAATCACACGAGGTAACGGAATGATCTTGATGGAATTTTTGGTGGTACTCGGCTGCTTGCTGCTGGGTACCCGCTTTGGGGGCATGGGACTCGGTCTCATCAGTGGTATCGGTCTCTTCCTGCTGACCTTCGTCTTCGGCCTGGTGCCGGGCGAACCGCCTGTTCAGGTAATGCTGACCATTCTGGCGGTGATCGGCTGTGCCGCCACCCTGCAGACTGCCGGTGGCCTCAACCTGATGATGCAAGTGGCCGAGCGTCTGCTGCGCCGTCACCCGCAATACATCACTATCCTGGCGCCGCTCACCACCTGGACCCTCACCTTCCTGTGCGGTACCGGCCACGTGGTCTACACCATGTTCCCCATCATCGCTGACATCGCGCTGCAGAAGAACATCCGCCCCGAGCGCCCGATGGCCGTGGCCTCCGTTGCCTCCCAGATGGCCATCTGCGCCTCCCCGGTCTCCGTTGCTGTGGTCTCCATGGTTTCCATTCTGGCGGCCGGTCACGGTATCGGTCAGGCTTACGGCCTGCTCGACATCCTGATGATCGCCATCCCCTCCTCCCTGACCGGTGTCATCGTGGCTGCCCTGTGGAGCCTGCGTCGCGGCAAGGATCTGGACAAGGATGAAGAGTTCCAGGCCAAGATCAAAGACCCGGAGCAACGCGCCTTCATCTACGGTGGTGGCGAGACCCTGCTCAACACCAAGTTCCCGAAAGAGGCCTACTGGTCTACCTGGATCTTCTTCGCCGCCATCGCTGCCGTGGTATTGCTCGGCGCCAACGAAGGTCTGCGTCCGGTGTTCACCATCAAGGACAAGACCGGCCCGCTCTCCATGAACCTGGTGATCCAGATGATGATGCTGATCGCCGGTGCCATCATCCTGATGCGCTGCAAGGTCAAGCCGGGCGAGATCGCCAACGGTGCCGTCTTCAAGGCGGGCATGGTCGCCATCTTCTCCGTATTCGGGGTGGCATGGATGAGTGAGACCTTCTTCCAGGCTCACATGCCGCTGCTCAAAGAGACTCTGGCCCATGTGGTACAGGCCCAGCCCTGGACCTACGCTCTGGTGCTGTTCCTCATCTCCAAGCTGGTAAACAGCCAGGCCGCCGCCCTCACCGCCATCGCCCCCATGGGTCTGGCGCTGGGTGTGGAGCCAAAGCTGCTGATCGCCTTCCTGCCGGCGAGCTACGGCTACTTCGTGCTGCCGACCTACCCGAGCGATCTGGCCTGTATCGGTTTCGACCGCTCCGGCACCACCCGCATCGGCAAGTTCATCATCAACCACAGCTTCATCATTCCGGGGCTGATCGGGGTGGTGACCTCCTGCTCGCTGGGCTTTATCCTCACCAGCATCCTGCTCTAATCGCAGCGGCGTTTACCACGCTATTGCAATACAGGCCCCCGCTTCGGGGGCCTGCTTTTTCCCCGCTCCGTTACCTCAACCACTTCCCCGCCGCCATTTCCGGACACAATACCTTTACCTCTGCCCCCGCCGCTGGGTAGCATGCCCCCTCGTTCACCACCGGAATCTCATCCATGTCTCGCGTCATCCTGCTCTGGAGCGGTGGCAAAGATGCCATGCTGGCCCTCTGTCATGCCCGTCAAGCGGGCCATCAGGTGGTGGCACTGGCCACCTTTGCGCCGCCAGAGCCCCGATTTCTCGCTCACCCCTTGCCGCTGGTGCGCCGTCAGGCGGAAGCCCTCGGGCTGCCCCATCTGCTGGTCACCATAGAAGCGCCGTTCGCTCTCGGTTATGAGCGGGCACTGGCACGGCTCAAGGAGGAGTGGCAACTCGATGGCGTAGTCACCGGCGATATCGACAGCGTGGGGGGCGCACCAAACTGGATCCGCGAACGCTGCCAGCCGCTGGGGCTCACCGTCCACACCCCGCTCTGGCAGCAATCTCGTCAAGCCTTGCTGGCGGATCTGCTGGCCCGCGGCATCGTCGCCCACCTCTCCTGCGTCGATACCCGGGTGCTGGCTCCCGAGTGGACTGGACGCACCCTCGATGCCGCCACCCTCTGCGAGCTACAACAACTGGCAGAGCGCGAGGGCTTCGATGCCTGCGGCGAGCAGGGGGAGTACCACACCATGGTGACCGACGGCCCGGGCTTTGCCGCCCCGCTGCGCCTCGATGACTGGCTGGTGGCGCGGCAGGATCACCTGGCCTATCTGGCCGAACCGCAGGGGTAACGGCCGCAAGCAAGCAGCCAACTCACTTAGCGCGCGAAAAATCGAGATAAAAAAACGGGAGGCAACAGCCTCCCGTTTGGATTTGAGCGGACCAGTTTTGAGCGGGCCATGACGACCCGAACAAGGGATAGACCGGCTTATTTTGCCAGCTTGCCCAGCACCCGCTGCAGCAGGCGGATGCGCGGCTCGATGCTCTCCAGCAGCAGGAACTCCGCCTCCGAGTGGAAGCCGCCCCCCATGGGGCCGAAACCATCGAGGGACGGCACACCTGCGGCGGCGGTGAAATTGGCATCCGAGCCGCCACCGGCCTCCAGCCAGTTGAAGGGGATCCCCTCCTCTTTGGCTGCCGCCTCCACCAGCGCCATCAGCGCCTCGGTATCACCGCTCGGGCGCATCGCTGGCTTGAAGGTCTGGCGATCCACCTCGACCCGGCAGCCCGCGAGGAAGGGGTTGTTGGCCATAAAGGTGAGCCGATCGTGTACCGCAGCGGCCTCTTCGTTGCTCCAGAAGCGCAGATCGACGATCGCCTCTGCAAAGTCCGGCACCACGTTGACACCGGTGCCGCCCTGTACCACGCCGACGTTCATGGTGGTGCCCGTGGTCATGTTGACCTGCTCGTTGATGGCCAGCACCCAGTGCGCGAGTTCGGTGATAGCAGAGACACCTTCGGTCAGGGCCGAACCGGCGTGGGAGGCCTTGCCGTGGAAGGTGATGCGGTACTTGGCATTGCCCTTGCGGGCGCTGATGAGATCCCCGTTGGGACGGGCTGCCTCGGCCACCAGCACGCAGCCGCTCTGTTTGGCCTTCTCCACCAGCCAATCCTTGGACCAGGGAGAGCCAATCTCTTCGTCGCAGTTGTAGCAGACCAGCACCTTGAGCTTGGCCAACTGCGCCGGATCCATCTCTTTGAGGGCATACCAGATAGAGAGCAGGCCGCTCTTCATGTCCGAAACGCCGGGGCCAAAGGCTTGATTGCCTTCGATTTTCAGCGGGCGCTTGGCCGCCGTCCCCTCGGGGAAGACGGTATCCATGTGGCCGCACAGCATCACGTCGTAGTGATCGGCACCCGGCGCATTGGTGATCTCGAGGCAGGGACCGCACTCGGCAGCAAACTGGTGGCGAGTCACCTGCCAGCCGATGGCCTCATATTTCTCGGTCATGATGTCGGCCACTTTCGCTACCCCGGCCGGGGTGCGAGTACCGCAATCGAGGTTGATGAGCGGGGCCAGATCTGCCAGGTAGGCATCCAGAGAAAAAGCGTTGCGAGAGTCTGTCATTGTCATCTCCTGGGACGGGAGGGCAGGCCTCCCGTCCGACAGCCGAGTGAAAGGGGCGGACAGCTCGTGGCCGTCCGCCACCCGCTTACATAAACAGCAGATAATTTAGGGTCAGCGCCGTCACCAGCGCCCCCGCCATCGGCACGCTGGTGCGCTTGACCACGGTAAAGGGCGATACCTTGGCAATCCCCGCACAGGCGATCAGTACCGCTGCGATGGGAGAGACGGTGCGGCCGATACTGGAAGCGAGCTGCATCGGCAGCAGCATGGTCACCGCAGGTACGCCAAACTTGGCCGCCACCGCCGGTGCCAGGGTCGAGAAGCTGAGGAACGCCGCGTTGCCGGAGCCCATGATGACCGCCGCCACCATGATCAGCGCCACCATCACCAGGGTCATCAGACCGCTGCCGATACCGGCATTGCTGGCAGAGTGCAGCAGGGTATCGATGGCACCGATGGCCTTGAGGGATTCGGCAAACAGCTCGGCACAGACGATGAGCGCCACCACGGGGCCAAACACCTTGCCCATGCCATCGAGGAAGCTCGACAGCCCGGCAAACGCGGTACGCACCGAGCGGCTACGCAGCAGCTCGCACAGCATGCCGATAAAGACCGACAGCAGCATGGCCACCTCCACGCTCATCTTGATGTCGCTCACCAGCAGCTTGGAGAAGGTCATCATCAGCACGAAGGGGATGATCGGCAACAGGGCATACCAGGTGGGCGCCTGCACGCTCTCGGTGCCCTGCTCGTCCAGCTCGGCGTGATCGCCACGATGGAGCGCAGGATCCCAGCCATCCTTGCGATCGCAGTGACGCTGCCAGAAGAAGTGCAGCACCATGGTCACCAGCAGCATGGGGGCCACCAGCCAGATCTGGTAGTCAACAAAATAGCTGGTCGGATCCATGCCGGATTGACCGGCGGAGAAGATGGCGTTGGTCTGGGTCGGGCCAATTTCAAACGCCTGGGAGGTGGCGATGACACCACAGGCGGAGGCCGGGCTGATGCCGAGATTGCGCATCACCGGATACATGGTGACCATCAACAGCAGGCCAAGGCCGGTGGCGGAGGTGACGAACAGGGAGACGAATACCGCCACCAGATAACAGATAGAGAGCATCAGGTAGCTTGACTGGATGCCCGCCACCGGCTTGACCGCCACCCGCACCAGCGCCTGGGAGGCCCCGATATGGGACATGTAAGTGGCAAAACCCGCCACCGCCATGATGGTGAGGCCGAGGCCCGCCGCGCGGTAGGAGAAGATCCCCTTGAACACTTCGAACAGGTCGAACAGGGCGAAACCGGTGCTCTTGTCAGCGGGGAGAATAGGGTGCAGCCCCAGCCAGTAGGCCACTGCAAAAATGGCCATGCCCGCCAGCGCCAGCACCGCCTGCGGGTTGTAATCCTTGATAATGCCGTAGACCACGGCGACCAGAACGAGCAAGACGAATAAAAGTTCCAATATTCACTCCTGATAAATTTATCGAATAGCGAAATCTAGTGATCTGACCACTGTTTGCCTTTGATCCCTATCAATAAAGGTGCCGTCACCGTGATTCATTAGCATAATATGTCGGCCATGTAACAATTTTTCGTTATTTCAACTGCCGGAAAACCTTTATCACCCCATATCCGGGAATTGTGTGACGCGACTCCCCTCTTTTTTGCGTTGGATCAACATATGACGGCGCCGAACTGGCGAAGATGCGCTTCGACATATAGCGACCATTTCGCGCCGGAGAGAGTTATGACAAGCCAAGCCACCGCAGGTGCTTCGACCTGCGACTACAAGCTGTGGGACATCCTCGTCGAGTCTGCAAAGGAACGCACTACCATTCGTTACTCCAAACTGGCCAAGCAGGCCGGGCTGGAGCAGTGCCAGGATGAACTGCGCACCCTGCTGCAACGCATCCGCATGTACTGCACCGAAAACAACCTGCCGATCCTCTCCGCCATCGTGGTGGACGACGTGGGCAAATACACTGGCCTCTCTTCCAGCCTGCCTGATGCACCCTGGGAACGGGCCCGGGTCTTTGACCATGAGTGGACCACCCTGCACTGATTGAGGTGCTTGATAATGCCGACCAAAACGCGCCCGCTGGCGCGTTTTGGCTATCTGGCGTTTGCCCCCTTCTCTTTTTCTCCTGCAATAGTCGATCTTCTCCCGCAATAGCCGCCCCATTGGGCACGCCCGCCCCACTGCTTCTGACCTTGTGCTCAAAATCGCCGTTCAAGTGTGACCAGTTCCGGTAAAACCCGCGAGCCGGACCATCGGCGTTGCCATGGGATTGCCACAATGCCAGAATCGGGCCCTTGCACTGCGTTGATTCGGATTTTCGGGACGCGGCCCACGGCCAGCGCCCACAAGAGAAGGACTCCCCATGGCCATCACCCTCTATGGCATCAAGAACTGCGACACCATCAAGAAAGCCCGCAAGTGGCTGGATGAGGCCGGTATCGACTACCGCTTTCACGACCACCGCGCCGACGGCCTGAACCCGGACGATCTGGACAGCTGGCTGGCAAAACTCGGCTGGGAAGCCCTGCTCAACAGCCGCGGCACCACCTTCCGCGCCCTGCCGGATGAGGCCAAACAGGGGCTCGACACCGCCAAGGCGCGCGCCCTGCTGCTGGAACATCCGGCCATGATCAAGCGCCCGCTGCTCGACCGTGACGGCGAACTGACCCTGGGTTTCAAGGCTGATCACTACCAATCCCTCTTCTCCCGTTAAGGACAACTAAGGACAACTGATGTCGGATGTCATCGCACTGGCCAAGGATCTGATCCGCCGCCCCTCCGTTACCCCCCTCGATGAAGGGTGCCAGACCCTTATGGCGGAGCGCCTCGCCAGGATCGGGTTCGTTATCGAGCCCATGGTGTTTGAGGACACCACCAACCTCTGGGCCCGCCGTGGCAGCGAGGGGCCACTGTTCTGCTTCGCTGGCCACACCGACGTGGTACCCGCCGGGCCGCTGGACAAATGGCACACCCCGCCGTTCGAGCCGACCATCAAGGATGGTGTGCTCTACGGCCGTGGCGCCGCCGACATGAAAGGCTCGCTGGCTTCCATGGTGGTGGCGGTAGAGCGCTTCGTGGCCGAGCATCCGGATCACACCGGGTCCATCGCCTTTCTGATCACCTCCGATGAAGAGGGGCCCTTTATCAATGGCACCACCCGGGTGATCGACACCCTGGAGGCCCGCAACGAGAAGATCCGCTGGTGCATCGTCGGCGAGCCCTCCTCCACCGCCGTGGTCGGGGATGTGGTGAAGAACGGCCGCCGCGGCTCCATCACCGGCGATCTGCTGGTGCGCGGGGTGCAGGGCCATGTGGCCTATCCCCATCTGGCGGACAACCCCATTCACAAAGCCGCGCCAGCGCTGGCCGAACTTGCCGCCACCGTGTGGGATGAGGGCAACGCCTACTTCCCCCCCACCAGCTTCCAGATCGCCAACATCTCGGCCGGCACCGGCGCCTCCAACGTCATTCCGGGCGAGCTGAAGGTGCAGTTCAACTTCCGCTTCAGCACCGAACTGACCGACCTGGATATCCGCGAGCGGGTCGAAGCGCTGCTGGATAAACATGGCCTCGATTATCAGCTGAACTGGACCCTCTCCGGCCAGCCATTCCTCACCGACACCGGCGCGCTGCTCGATGCCGCCGTGGCGGCCATCGAGGCGGTGAACGGTCAGCGACCGGCCCTGCTCACCACCGGCGGCACCTCCGACGGGCGCTTTATCGCCCCCACTGGCGCCGAGGTGATTGAGCTTGGCCCCGTCAACGCCACTATTCACAAGGTGAACGAGTGCGTGAAGGCGGACGATCTGGATCTGCTGGCGGACATGTATCAAGGGGTGCTCGAGAGATTGCTGGCATGACGCAGGAACAACTACTGGGGCTCGACGAGAGCCACCTTATTCTGGTGGGGCGCGGCCCCCATCGTCTGACTGCCGCCACCGCCGCGGCCTTCAACGACATGCAGGTGGCAGCCGCCTATGAGGGGTTCAACCTGCAGGCGGCCTCCAGCTGGCGCAGCTTCGAGCGCCAGCTCGCCATCTGGAATGGCAAGTGGCGCGGCGAGCGGCCGCTGCTCGATGCCAACAGCCAGCCCATCGATGCCCTGCAACTCTGCGAGACAGAGCGGCTGCACGCCATTTTGCGCTGGAGCGCCCTGCCCGGCACCAGTCGTCACCACTGGGGGACCGATCTCGACATCTACGACCCGGACTGTTTGCCTGCCGATACCAAACTGGCACTGGAGCCCTGGGAGTATGAAGCCGGGGGCTGGTTTGCGGATCTCAGCGAGTGGCTCAGCGACCATATGAGCGACTTCGGCTTCTTCCTCCCTTATGCCAAACCGGTCGGGGCACAGAGCGGGGTCGCCTACGAGCCCTGGCATATCAGCTTCTCGCTGGAGTCCGACGAGCAGCGGCTCGATCCGGCGGCACTGGCGCTTTGTCTGCAACAGGCGGATATTGAAGGCAAGTCGACCATATTGGCCAACCTTGATGAAATTTTGGCCCGTTATGTCACCACCTGTCCTGACGAAAGGAAAATCCCATGAATCTCTGGCTGTGGATAGGGTTGCCGCTGCTGTTCCTGCTCGGGCTGTTTCTCAATGCCATCAAAGACATGAAACGGCTGGAGAAGCAGTTGCCCAACTACAAGGACAAGATCCGCGAAGTGAAGGATGACGAGGACGACTGAATCCCGCCCCATCCCGTGGGGAGCGCCCTTGTGCTCCCCTCTCCCTCTGCTGTGCCGTTTCGCTTTTCCCCGCCCTCTCCTCCCTGCGCATCCTTAAATCGACGCTCCTTTGACTCCGCTTTCGTTAACCCCTTCACAGTCAGAATATGGCGCGGCCATGCTGAAAAAAGGGATGAAAAATGTAAGAAAGTGCAAATTGATGCACAAATAAGCCACACAAGGGGGGCCTAACTGCATATAATGTGCCTACTTTGCACATTACCAGGAAGGAGTTCGCCCTTGGATGCCGCTACCATCAACAGTTTCTTTTTTGTCGCTGCCCTGTTGGTGGGAGCCAGCGTACTGTTGAGCGCCCTCTCTTCCCGCCTCGGTATTCCCATTCTGGTTATCTTCCTCGCCGTCGGCATGCTGGCCGGTGAAGATGGCCCCGGTGGCATCCACTTCGCTGACTACTCCATCGCCTATCTGGTGGGCAACCTGGCGCTCGCCATCATTCTGCTCGACGGCGGCATGCGCACCCGGGTCTCATCGTTCCGGGTGGCGCTCTGGCCTGCCCTGTCGCTGGCGACGGTCGGTGTGGCCATCACCACCGGCCTGACGGGGCTCGCCGCCGCCTGGCTGTTTGACCTCAACCTGATGCAGGGGATGCTGATCGGCGCCATCGTCGGCTCCACCGATGCGGCGGCGGTCTTCTCCCTGCTTGGCGGACGCAGTCTCAACGAGCGGGTGAGCGCCACTCTGGAGATCGAGTCAGGCAGCAACGACCCCATGGCAGTGTTTCTTACCGTCACCCTCATCGAGGTGCTCGCCACCGCCCAGCAAGGGCTGGATGGGGGCTTCCTGCTGCTGCAACTGGTCAAGCAGTTCGGTCTTGGCGCCGGGATCGGCCTTGGCGGCGGCTGGCTGCTGTGGCGCCTCATCAACACCGCCCGCCTGGCGCCGGGGCTCTATCCGCTGCTCACCGTCAGCGGCGGCCTGCTGATCTTCGCCCTCACCACGGCGGTCGGTGGCAGCGGCATTCTCGCCATCTATCTCACCGGTCTGTTGCTCGGCAACCTCGCCCTGCGCAGCCGCAGCACCACATTGTCGGTGCTGGACGGTCTGACCTGGCTCAGCCAAATCGGCATGTTTCTGGTGCTGGGGCTGCTCGCCTCACCCCACAAGCTGCTGCCCATCGCCCTGCCCGCGCTGGCGCTGGCGATGTGGATGATCCTGTTTGCCCGCCCGGTGTCGGTCTGGATCGGGCTGCTGCCGTTCAAGAACTTCGCCCCCCGCGAGCGCTGGTTTATCTCCTGGGTCGGCCTGCGCGGCGCCGTGCCCATCATTCTGGCGGTGTTCCCCATGATGGCGGGGCTGCCCAACGCCCAGCTCTACTTCAACGTCGCCTTCTTCGTGGTGCTGGTTTCGCTGATTTTGCAGGGCAGCTCGCTACCGCTGGCCTCAAAACTGGCGCGGGTGGAGGTACCAGCACCACCGTCGCCCATCAACCGCTCGGGGCTCGAGATCGATCTCGACAGCCAGTGGGAGACCTTCGTCTACCAGCTGGGGGAGGAGAAGTGGTGCATCGGCTCGCCACTGCGGGATCTGCAGATGCCCGCCGGCACCCGGATCTGCGCCCTGTTTCGTGGCCGCGAGCTGCTCCACCCCTCAGGCAGTACCTGTCTGCAGGCCGATGACATCCTCTGCGTCATCGGTCACGAACGTGACCTCCCCGCCCTCGGTCAGCTCTTTAGTCAGGCACCGGAGCAAGATCTCGGCCCCCGCTTCTTCGGTGACTTCCTGCTGGAAGCGGCGGCACGGCTGGTGGATCTCGCCCCTCTTTACGGGCTGGATGTGAGCGAGGTGGCGGATCAGACACTGGGCGATTTTATTGCCAGTCAGTTGGGCGATAATCTGGTGGTCGGTGACAACATCGAATGGCAGGGCCTGATCTGGACCGTGGCCGAAATGGACGAGAGCGTGCCGAGCAAGATCGGGGTGCGCTTTCAGGAAGAGGACCCGGTCTGACTGACCGTCCCGTATCAAGTCCCCAGCAAGAAGGGAGAGAGTTATGCCATATCAAAGTTTGCTGTCCGGCCCCCTGCCCCCCGCTGCCAATCTGGGGGTCATTGAAGGCTTTTTTGGCAAGGGATGGAGCTGGCAGGCCCGCGCCCGCTACGCCCAGTGGCTGCCACGCCACGGTTACGGTTTCTATATCTACGCCCCGAAAGAGGATGGCTATCTGCGCAAGCACTGGGCCCTCCCCTGGCCCGAGCAGCAGCAGGCCGATCTCGCCGAACTGGCGCGCCAGTGCCGCGCCAACGGCCTCGCCTTCGGGGTGGGCTTGAGCCCCATGGGGGCTCATCACGACTACGATCGCAAACGCTCGGCGCTGCTTGAGAAAGTGCGCCTCATCGACGAGATGCTGCAGCCTGACATTCTGGCAGTGCTGTTTGACGACATGAAGGGGGATACCCCGGATCTGGCGCACCATCAGCTCATCATCGCCCACGACATCGCGGCTCACAGCAAGGCGACCCGCCTCATCTTCTGCCCCAGCTACTACTCGACCGATCCGGTGCTGGAGAAGGTGTTTGGCGCCATGCCTCCCCACTATCTGGAGGAGCTTGGCGAGCGGCTCGATCGCCGTTTCGAGATCTTCTGGACCGGCCCCAAGGTCTGCTCGACCGATTATCCGGCGGTACACCTCAAACAGGTGACCGAACTGCTCGGCCGCAAGCCCTTCCTGTGGGACAACTACCCGGTTAACGATGGCAGCAAGGCGAGCAGCTACCTGCACCTGCGCGCCTTCGAGAACCGCCCCGCCGAGCTGGCGGAGCTGGTCTCTGGCCACGCGGTCAACCCGATGAAACAGGCGGCGCTGTCAGCCCTGCCCCTCGCTACCCTGCCAATGAGCTACCGACTCGGCAAGCAGTATGACCCCGACAAGGCGCTGCATGCCGCCCTCAACGCCACCTGCGGCCCGCAGATCTCGGCGATGATCGAGGCCGACCTGCCGCTGTTTCAGGATCTGGGGCTGGCACAGCTCACCCCCGAGCAGATTGCCGCCCTCAAGGCGCGCTATCTGCCGTTTCGTGACCAATCCTGCGTTGACGAAATCGTGCGCTGGCTGGACGGGGAGTATGTGTTCGACCCCGACTGCCTGACCGACTAACCCCCCCCTGCGGGGGCAGAAAGGAGGTTGTATGGATGCACACCTGCTTTACCAGAATCTGGCGGTGATCGCCGCCTTCTTGCTGGTCTACAGCCTGATCGCGGGGCGCTTCGAATCAAAACTGGTCAACGGCCCCCTGCTCTTTCTGCTGACCGGCTGGCTACTGGGGCCGGGAGGGCTGGAGCTGCTCTCCCTCTCTATCGACAGCGCTGGCATCAAGCTGCTGGCCGAGCTGACGCTGGTTATCGTGCTGTTCAACGATGCCGCCAACACCAACTGGCAGGTATTGCTGGCCAACCGCCAGCTCCCCATCCGGCTGCTGCTGATTGGCCTGCCCCTCACCCTGCTTTGTGGCGCCCTGTTTGGCCACTGGATCTTCCCCGACCTGCCACTGCTGGAGATGGCCATCCTCTCCACCATTCTTGCCCCCACGGATGCGGCGCTCGGCAAGGCGGTGGTGAGCAACCCCGCGGTGCCTGCACCTGTGCGTGAAGGGCTCAATCAGGAGAGCGGCCTCAACGACGGCATCTGCGTGCCGGTACTGCTTCTACTGCTGGCCCTTATCGCCCCCACAGAGCAACACGCAGGCACCGCCACGCTGGCCATCACCCTGATGCTGGAGGAGATCGGCATTGGCCTGCTGGTCGCCTTTGTGCTGACCAGCCTCACCATCCGGCTGTTGAAAATCTCCTATCTCAATGGCTGGCAACTGCCACTCTGGCGTCAGCTCACCATGCCGGGCCTGGCCCTGCTCTGCTTTGCGCTGGCCCAGACTCTGGGGGGCAGTGGCTTTATCGCCGCCTTTGTCGGCGGCCTCTTTATCGGCCACCGCCTCGGCGAGCACAAGCACGCCTATATGGACAGCTGCGAAGGCTACGGCGACCTGCTCTCCGTGGTGATCTGGATGGTGTTTGGCGCGACCCTGATGCCCATTCTGCCGGAGCTGCTGCACTGGCAATACTGGCTCTATGCCATTGCCAGCCTCACCCTGCTGCGGATGGTGCCGGTTTGGCTGAGCCTCATCGGTACCGGCCTCAAGCCGGAGCTCAAGCTCTTTATCGGCTGGTTCGGGCCGCGTGGCCTTGCCAGCATCGTCTTTGCGGTGATGGTGCTGCAAAACGAGCCAGCCCTGATTGGCCAGCGTCCCATCATCGCCACCGTGCTCTGCACCATCATATTGAGCGTCATCCTGCACGGCCTCACCGCCAACCCCTGGGTCGAGCGTTTCAAGCCTCGCTAAGCCACCCGGCGCCCATTAAAAATGCCACCGACCGGTGGCATTTTTCTTTTCTGGCGAGAGTCACTGACAGCTCTTACCCGAGCGCCAGCCAGACCCCCACCCCCAGCATCAGGGTACCGGCGATACGGTTCATCAGGGTGACATTGCCGCTCTTGGCAAGGAAGTGGCGCAGGGTGCGGCCACCGCTGGCGTAGAGCAGCAGACAGGAGAACTCGATGACCAGGATCAGCGCCACCAGCGCGCTGATCTGCGGCGCCATCGGCTTGTCGGCAGAGATAAAGGGGGGCAGCAGGGAGATCATGAAGGCCCACCCCTTGGGATTGGCGATGGCGGTGACAAAGCCCTGCAGCGCCAACCCCATGGCGCTGGTCTGCTGACCGGCCGAGAGATCCGCCGGAATGGCCATCTTCCCCTTGGCCTGCCACATCTGGATGCCGAGCCACACCAGATAGGCCCCCCCCACATATTTGAAGGCGGCGAAGATCCCCGGATAGTTGAGCATGATGGCTGCCACCCCGATCACCGACAGCACCGAGACCAGCCCGACACCGATCAGCTCCCCCCACATCATGTGCAGAGTACGGCGCACCCCCAGGCTCATCCCCAGCGTCATCGACAGGGTCATGCACATGCCGGGGGTCACCGAGACAAAGAAAAAGGTCGGGATAAACAGAGCCAGAATGGCCGGATCGATCCAGCTGGACACAACACACCTCCATATGACGAGAGCGGGAAATCACGAAAACGGGACAGGATTGACACAACCCAGCCAGTTGTACCACATATTCATGGGATAAAGCGCTCAATCATGCCTAAACGGCTCCTTTCTCACAAGAAAAAACCTTTTCTTCAGCACATTTCAGCAATAAAAGCCTGTGACAGCTCCTGACGTGCATGTGTAAGATGTCGGCTCCTCCAATTCCGGATTAGAGTCATTTATGTCATTGAATAATCTATCAATACGTGTCCAGGTCTTGATACCTTTGCTGCTGGCCAGCCTGCTGATGATGGTGATGATCGCCATCAGCAAACAGGGTTTGGATGAAGCCATCAATGACATAGATGAGACGACCCAGAGCGTGGTCCAGCACAAGGACGATATTGCCAAACTGATCCACGCCACCTACCGGCTACGCACCAGCGCCATCTATGGCCTCTACGATGCCAAGCTATTTGCTGCACTGCCCGCAAACCTCAACAGCGCCGAGCAGGAGATCAACGCCATCCTCGGCCGTCTGGTGCTCCCCGGTGCCGAGCAGGATAACCGTCAGGTCGCTGCCGCCCTGCAGGCCTACCTCAGCCATACCCGCAGCAACATGCTGCCGCTGCTGGCGCAAAAACATCAGGGTGGCGGCGATACGGTCGCCTACGAGGCGGCTCGCCTCCATTTCCGCGAGCTGGGTGAACAGCTGATCAAGCAGATCGACAGCATGTCCGCCCACATCAACCAGCTGATCCAGCAAGAGCTGGCCGAAGAGCAGGCCCACTACGACGCCACCCTGCTGCGTACCCTGCTGCTCACCGCCGGTACCCTGCTGGCGGCGCTGATCTGCGGCTGGGTCCTCTCCGGTCGCATCGTCAGCCCCATCGGTCAGCTGCAAGAGGTGATGCACGCCGTGGCGCAAGGGCGCTTCAACATGCGCGCCAAAGCGGAGGGCAACAACGAGCTGACCCGTCTGGCCAAAGATATCAACCTCACTCTGGGGCAACTTGGTAGCACCATCGAGAACCTGACCGGGATCAGCAACAGCGTCGCCTCCGCGGCCACCGAGCTGGCCGCCGTGATGACCCAGTCAGAGGCCAATGCAAAGCAGCAGCACAGCGAGATCGAACAGGTCGCCTCCGCCGTGACCGAACTCTCCAGCACCGCTGACAACGTCAACCACAACGCCGCCATCGCCGATGAGCTGGCGCGCGATGCCAACAGCCGGGTTGAGCAGGGGCTCGCCCTCTTTACCGAAAGCATTGCCGCCAACAGCCGGATGGCGGGCAGTCTGGAAGATGCCGCCGCCATCGTCGCCCGCCTCAAGACCCAGTCCGAGCAGATCGGCAAGGTGATTGAAGTGATTCAGGGGATCTCCGAGCAGACCAACCTGCTGGCCCTCAACGCGGCCATCGAGGCGGCCCGTGCCGGTGAAACCGGGCGCGGTTTTGCCGTCGTCGCCGACGAGGTGCGGATGCTGGCGGCCCGAACCCAGGCCTCCACCAAGGAGATCCAGGCCATCATCGAGCAGCTGCAGAGCCAGTCCCAGTCCGCCAACCAGGGGGTTCAGGAGACGCTGGAGATCCTCGAGAACAACCAGCGCCTCTCCGCGCAGGTACAGGATCTGCTGAGCGGTATCACGGGGGCGGTGCGCCAGATCAACGATGCCAACGCCCAGGTGGCCACCGCCGCCGAGGAGCAGTCCTGCGTCACTGCCGACATCAATCGCAACATCACCAACATCCACGAGATCGTGAGCCAGAGCTCCGCCGGCATCAGCCAGAGCGCCAGCGCCAGCCACGAACTGTCGGAGCTGGCCGAGCAGCAGCGAAAGCAGCTCTCTCACTTCCAGCTCTGACACGCTGCCGGAAAGATAAAAAGAGGCCTTCACAGGCCTCTGGATAGCAATAAAGCCCCTTATTTTATAAATAAGGGGCTTTATTTATTCGGCCACATATCCCTTCGCACACTCCCCTTACGCCTCCATACAGTGTCAATCAACACGTTTTTCCCCTCCTCCGGTAACCGTCCGAACAACGCATTGCGACAGGTTTAACCACGAAGCATGGTGCAGGAGGCAGTTGTTTTAAACGCCATTTTTTGGCAGTTGGTGCCATAAGGGGCTGGGCTGTGGGGGCAAATGTGAGTATGGTAGAGGCACGTCACTCCCCCTCACGTGAGACCATCATGAGCCTGAGATTCAAGAAACCCGCTTTTATCGCCCTGGGGCTCATTGCCCTCGTTTCCGCCACCTGGCTCGACTACTACCTGCCGGAGCACACCATCGCCACCATCACCGGGGTCGAGGTGAAACGCACCGACAAGGATGGCCCCATCAGCCAGAAGAACCCGGCTGACGGCCCCACTACCGATGTCTACTACATCTACACCGAGCGCCCCGGCGAGAAGATCCGGGTGTTCCGCAACGAAGATACCGAGTGGGGCTGGCCCTTCTACTTCAAGTTCAACGCCGCCGACGTACAGGCCAAGGCCAAGTCGATGGAGTTTGAAAAACGGCTCGCCATCATCACCTCCTACGGCTGGCGCATCAACATGTTCTCCATGTTCCCCAACGTCACCAAGATTGAGAGCACCGAGCCTGACGCCTCCACCTGGAGCTTCTTCCGCTGGTTCTGGTTCGGCCTCTGGGCACTGGTGATGGGGAAAGCCGCCATCGCAACCTGGCGCTACTTCGATCGTCTCGAGGACGAGCTATGAGCGAGCCGAGCAAGACCCGCACCAGCTTCTACCGCCGCCTCTACGTGGCCTGGCTGATCAGCCAGGGCACGGATACGGTGCCCGCCATCATGGAGGCGACCGGCATGCCACGCCGCACAGCGCAGGATACCCTGACGGCGCTGGCCGAACTCGATATCAGCTGCGCCTTCGAGCAGACCGAGGGGGCTCGCCACCTGCAGGGACACTACCGCATCAGCGACTGGGGCCCCATCAATCCGGCGTGGATCAAGGCTCAACTGCCGCTTATCAAAGAGACGTTGAGCTATCCCTGATCCGAGTGTTATGCGCTTCACATAAACAAATCAGCTACATCTGCAAAAATTTAAAAGGATGAAAATTGAGCAAGGTGATTCTAAAAGGCTTCATTGTTGTGCCACAAGCTGAGTTAACTGCTGTTATCAATGAGCTAGACAATCATATTCGTTTGACGAGATTAGAGGATGGTTGTCTGATTTTTGAAGTCACGCAAAACGAAGAAAACCAGTATCGGTTCGATGTATATGAAGAGTTTAAAGATCAAACTGCTTTTGATAGGCATCAGCTAAGAGTTAAATCGTCTAAGTGGGGTAAAGTTTCTGTTAATGTTGAACGTTATTATGAAGTTACTGTGAGTTGAACATAACAAACACCTCGAGAAGGAATGCCAACGCGTGCCGTGCCAGCCCCTTAGGCAGGCGAAGGGGAACAAAATAGAGGGGCCAGCCGGCAAGGCTGGCCCCTCTATTTTCAGGCCGATGGCGTGACAGGTCACCCTACTCGGGCATGACCGAATCCTCAAGCTCCCCGTCAGACTCGCCGCGGGTGCAGTCGATGATGGAGCGCTTGGGGTTGTTGGGATCGCGCAAAAGCAGAGGGGCTGAGCCCTCGTTGTGCTTCTGCTCGTCGCTAAACTCGCTGCCGTAGGCGTTGTGGGTCAGCCGGCGGGCATTGGCGATGGGGGTATCAACAAAGAGGGCGTGCACTTCGAAGCTGGAGGCGGGCACGATAAAACCGACCACCGGCAGGCCGTGCAGCTCCTCGTGCACCTTGTACCAGGCAAAGCCGTCGCTCACCTTGTAGGGGGTGTAGTTGGCCAGTTGTAGATTGGCGGGCCTGCCCGTCTCATCCACATAGAGATCGGTAAATTCACAGGTCGCCAGCCCCTGCCACATCCGCTCGAACGGCGTCGCACAGCCTGTCAGTTGCAACCCGGCCAGCAGCACCAAGCCTCTCTTCCACATTCCCCGCCCCTTCTTGCAAAAATGAACCGGCGCTCAGTCAAACGCCCGCAGCCGCGTCACCAGCAGATCGATAAAGCCCGGACGATCCAGCCCCAACAATACCAGCGCATTGGCTGGCTTGCCGGTCAGGCCATAACGATCCACCACCGTCATCCCCACGGTATGCTCCCCGCTGGTCTCGATATCGACCCAGCACTCGACCCCGTGGAACAGCTCGGGAGCCAGCAACCAGGCAATGGTACAGGGGTCGTGGAGCGGCGCACCAGCAAATCCCCACTTGGGATCCCGATGGTAGATCATGAAAAAGTCGAGCAGACCGGCCACACACTGGGCCACCGGATTGGTGATGGCGCGTACCCGTTCGATATCCTCGTCCATCACCTGCGCCTCATGGGTCACATCGAGGCCGCACATGGTGATGGGGATACCCGACTTAAAGACCATATCGGCCGCTTCCGGGTCCACATAAATATTGAATTCCGCCGCCGGCGTCCAGTTGCCAGCCCCAGCGGCGCCCCCCATCAATACGATGCGGGCAATCTTGGGTTTGAGCTCGGGATGAGCCGCCAGCAGCAGGGCGATATTGGTCATCGGCCCAGTCGGCACCAGAGTCACGGGCTCCGGGCTCTCGCGCAGGCACTTAGCCATCAATTCAAGCCCAGTCATGGCCTGCGGCGCAAAGGCAGGATCAGGCAGTTTGGGGCCATCGAGCCCAGATTCGCCATGGACGTTGTCGGCGATAATCAGCTCGCGGGCCAGTGGTTTCGGCGCCCCGGCCGCCACCGGAATATCGTCCCGTCCCAGCAGGGTGAGAATGCGCAGGGCATTGTTGAGGGTCTTGTCCGGCGTCTGGTTGCCCGCGCTGGTGGTAACCGCCAGCACCTTCAGTTCAGGGCTGGCCAGCGCCAGAATCAGGGCGATGGCATCGTCGTGGCCGGGATCACAATCGAGAATAACGGGCAGTGCCATGGGATGAGTCCTTACAACATAACAGGGAGCCATACCTTAACAAGCAAGCCTCGGATTAACTCGGGAGGGGGTCACAAAACGGGGCCTTGTTGCTGACCTGGGCGGTTTGCACGGCACGCCACCTAGCTCAACACAGCTCACTATCAAAAGTTTGTATGGCGTCATGCCGTTCATTTTCCGAGGCAGCACACCGCCCATTCGCCCGGCCGCGCCGGTTCGGGTATGATCGCACCCCATTTCCAGCCTGTGCCACCTATGTCCGTTATCGTCGACACCTTTATTGCCCCGCCCTGCAATGCCGCCATCGAGATCCTGTTCGAGGATGAACACCTGCTGTTCATCAACAAGCCGAGCGGCCTGCTGAGTCTGTCAGGCAAAAATCCGCAGAACCTCGACTCGGTGCACTATCGCTTGGTGCAGGATTACCCCGGCTGCACCCTGGTGCATCGCCTCGATTTTGGCACCTCAGGCATCATGGTGGTCGCCAGAAACAAGGCCATCAATGCCCTGCTCTGCCAGCAGTTCAGTCAACGGGCGGTGAGCAAGGCCTACAGCGCCCTGCTCTGCGGTCATCTGATTGACGACGAAGGAGTTATCGACGCCCCCATCGCCAAGGATCCGGCCCTCTTTCCGCTGATGAAGATTTGCGCCGCCAGCGGCAAACCCGCCCGCTCCCGCTATCGGGTGACTGAGCGGCTGACACAGCAGATGCAGGGGCAAACCGTTCCCCTGACCCGGGTGAGGTTGGTGCCAGAGACCGGCCGCACCCATCAACTGCGCATCCACAGCCAGCTGCTGGGCCACCCCATCCTCGGCTGCGATCTCTATGGCGGCCTGCTGCCACCCGGCTGCGAACAGGCGCCGCGGCTGATGCTGCATGCCAGCGAGCTGGATTTTGCTCATCCGGTGAGCGGCGAGCCGATGCAGATCCGCTGTGCAGCGCCTTTTTAGGGGCAATAGGTAGAGGCTGCCAGCAGAGACAACCAGCGCAAGTGCGACGGGATCAGTGAAAGGGGTGACGGAAGAGGAAAAGCGGTAAACGGCAGATAAAGATAGGGGCCGCGCTTTCGCAACGGCCCCCACCCCCCACTCGGTACTCTTTGTTACAAAGAGGGCTATCAGATCAGCTTGCGGGCAGCGCCCAGTACGATCTTGATGGCATCAGATTCGGTCTTCGCCATGGTTTCGGCGTTCGGAATTTCCTGCTGGGTACGGTTGACGATAACGCCAGCCACCATACCGGCACGCAGGCCCTGGCTGGAGCACATGGTCAGCAGGGTTGCGGACTCCATCTCATAGTTCAGCACGCCCATGGCTTGCCACTCTTTCATGGAACCTTGGAAACGGCTCACTACGCGGCCGGATACGGTGTCGTAACGCTCCTGACCCGGGTAGAAGGTGTCAGAGGAGGCAGTCACACCGATGTGCAGCTTGGAGCCCATCTCTTTGGCGGTGTTCACCAGCGCAGTGGTGCAGTCGAAGTCGGCAACAGCCGGGAACTCCATCGGAGCAAAGTGCAGGCTGGCACCGTCGAGGCGCACGGAACCGGTGGTCACGATCACGTCACCCACGTTCAGGTGCGGCTGGATGGCGCCAGTGGTACCGATACGCAGGAAGGTGCGGATACCCAGCTGGGCCAGCTCTTCTACTGCGATAGAGGTGGACGGGCCACCGATACCGGTAGAGCAGATGATCACGGCCTTGCCGTCCATCTCGCCGCGCCAGGTAGTGAATTCACGATGGCTGGCCAGGTGCACCGGGTTATCCAACAGCTCTGCGATACGCTTCACGCGCTCGGGGTCACCGGGGACGATCGCCAGGGTGGCGCCTTGCAGATCCGCTTTCTTCAAACCCAAGTGAAATACATCAGACATATTGGACTCCTGGTTGCCCCCTGCCAGCATGGTCAGGGCACAAGTTAAGATGATTCTTTATGATACTTTCAAGCCTTTACCCCCCTCTTCGGGGAGGCGCCAACTATGGTCGAAAGCGCTTTCCAATTCCTTGAAGCGCCTCACACTTCCACGCATTGACAGTGACAAACATTGCGCAAAACGTTTGCTAACTCAATGAAATAATTGACAAACGTTTTTCTGCAAATCGAGTTGGATGCGGGAAAGTCAAGCCTGGTTCAGCGCTTAATTAACGACTCGTGATCGACCCCGTAAAGTTGTAAACAAGATGCTTTTGTATCCCTTTCTAGATGGTAGCCTAGCTCTTAACTACCACTTAATGGCTAACTA
Source organism: Aeromonas sp. 55A (assembly GCF_051919665.1). Taxonomy (NCBI): domain Bacteria; kingdom Pseudomonadati; phylum Pseudomonadota; class Gammaproteobacteria; order Aeromonadales; family Aeromonadaceae; genus Aeromonas; species Aeromonas sp. 55A. The sequence continues at coordinate 4,165,071 of NZ_JBQBEH010000008.1, forward strand.
TAGGAAGTCCATCATGGCTACATTCAAGTTCTATATTCCCGCTATCAACCTGATGGGTGCCGGCTGTCTGCAAGAGGCTGCCGCCGATATCAAGGGTTACGGCTATCGCAAGGCGTTGATCGTCACCGACAAAATTCTCAACCAGATCGGCGTGGTCGCCAAGCTCACCACCCTGTTGGCTGAACATGGCATTGAAAGCGCAGTTTTCGATGAGACCAAACCTAACCCCACCACCAGCAACGTTGAAGCGGGTCTGGCGATGATCAAGGCCAAAGGCTGTGATTGCGTCATCTCGCTGGGTGGCGGCTCGCCCCACGACTGCGCCAAGGGCATCGCGCTGGTCGCCGCCAACGGTGGCAGCATCAAGGATTACGAAGGGGTGGATCGCTCCGCCAAGCCGCAGTTGCCGCTTATCGCCATCAACACCACCGCCGGTACCGCTTCCGAGATGACCCGCTTCTGCATCATCACCGACGAAGCGCGCCACGTGAAAATGGCCATCATCGACAAGCACGTTACCCCGCTGATGTCGGTCAACGATCCCGAGCTGATGCTGGCCAAGCCAGCTGGTCTCACCGCCGCCACCGGTATGGATGCCCTGACCCACGCCATCGAGGCCTATGTCTCCACCATCGCCACCCCGGTGACCGATGCCAGCGCCGTGATGGCCATCGAGCTGATTGCCAAGCACCTGCGCACCGCCGTCAACCACGGCGATGACCTGTATGCCCGCGAGCAGATGGCCTATGCCCAGTTCCTGGCCGGCATGGCCTTCAACAACGCAAGCCTGGGCTACGTGCACGCCATGGCCCACCAGCTGGGCGGCTTCTATGACCTGCCCCACGGTGTCTGCAACGCCGTGCTGCTGCCCCATGTTCAGGCGTTCAACGCCCAGGTGAGCGCGGCTCGTCTGAAGGATGTGGCCCGCTACATGGGGGTAGACGTGAGCGCCATGAGCGACGAACAAGGCGCCGCCGCTGCCATTGCCGCCATCAAGCAGCTGGCGCTGGATGTGAAGATCCCGGCGGGTCTGGAGCAACTCGGCGTCAAGGCCGATGACTTCGATACCCTGGCCAGCAACGCCCTGAAAGATGCCTGCGGCTTCACCAACCCGAAACAGGCGAGCCACGAAGAGATCGTCGCCATCTTCCGCGCGGCGATGTAAAGGCCACCGGATTGCCAGAAAGGGTCGCAGTGCGGCCCTTTTTATTGGCTGATGGATCAATGGCTTTTTACTTCCGTGGAGGGAGTCGGTATGATTTGCCGAGCCAAAAAGACTGTATGGATGATCTGAACTCGATATGCGGATGAAACACCTGATTGCCGCGGCTTTGACCGCCCTCACCCTCTCCGGTTGCAGCCTGGTCTATCGTATCGATATTCCCCAGGGCAACTATGTGGAACAAAAACAGGTCGACAAACTGCGCCAGGGGATGACCCGCGAGCAGGTCAGCTATGTACTGGGAACCCCCATGCTGCGTGACGGCTTTGACCCCAACACCTGGTACTACCTCTATGAATTCCAGCCGGGCCACGGCGACAAAGAGCGCAAAGAGCTCACTGTCACCTTCGCCAACGACAGGCTGACCACAGTGACGGGTGACTTCCCGCTGCCAGCAGCTTTCAATACCCCGCTCTGATATCCCGCAAAACCGGCCTCGCGCCGGTTTTGTTTTATCCAGCCCCGCGTAATTCATCCTGCCCGACAACACTGCGTCATTTCTCCCCATTGCAGCTGCCTGCAAATTGCCTGATGCTGATGAGCAGCCACCATGGCATCAACACCATCGAATGACACAGGGAGAATCCCCATGAGCCGGATCCTGATTGCCGGAGCCAGCGGCCTGATCGGTCGCGAACTGGTGCAGCAACTGCCTGCCGAACATGAACTGACCCTGCTCTGTCGCAAGCCGGGCAAGGAGGCGCACCACTGGCTACCGGTCAATTTTGATGATCTGGCCAGCGTTACCCTCTCCCGCCCGGTGGATATCGCCTTCTGTGCCCTCGGCACCACCCGCAAGGAGGCGGGCTCTGCCGAGGCGTTTCGCCGGGTCGATCTCGACTATGTGGTCGCCTTTGCCGAGCTGGCCCGCCGTCACGGCTGTCAGCGCCTTATCGTGGTCTCGAGCATGGGGGCCAGCGCATCGTCCCCGGCTCTCTATCCGCGTACCAAGGGAGAGATGGAGCAGGCCCTGCAGGCCCAATCCTGGCCACGGCTCGCCATCGTGCGGCCCGCCATGCTGCTCGGGGATCGCCAGCCACCGCGCCTCTCCGAGCAGATCTTTCAGACCATCTATCCGCTGTTTCGGCCACTGCTGGTGGGCAAGCTCGCCCGCTGGCGCGCCATCGAGGCCAGTCAGGTGGCTCGCGCCATGATCGCCCTCTCGAAACTGCCCGCCGGGTGCGAGATTGTCGAGAACGAGCAACTGCTGGCCCTCTGAACTAGGCCTTCCCCACTACTTACGCACAGTGCTGCAAAAACAAAAGAGCAAGCCAATTGGCTTGCTCTTTTGTTTATCTGTTGGCGAGGTACCCTGCCAGCCTCTTGCCATCACAGGCCGCGCTCGACTGTCAGGGCAACATCCATCAACCGCGAATATGGTCGATAAAGGCGTCGATCTGCTCGCGAGTGCAGGCAGGGTTCATAAATACCGCCTTCTCCCCGGCGATGTAGGAGTACTTGCCGCGGGCGTCATAGTCGGAGTGAGCCACCGCCTCCACCCAGTTGGTGTAGAGCCCCACCTTGCCGCGCCCCTTGAACAGGCTGCGGTGGTAGTCGGTGTTGCGCTGCAGTCGCGCCTTGTAGGCAGGGTCGCTGGAGCGGGCCAGCTCGAAGGCGAACTCGGCCTCTGGATCGCTCACCCACTCGGGGTTGTAGATCTTGAAGCCGACGCTCGGCCCCTGGTTCTCCTGCGCCACCAGCTTGACGTTGCCAAGCTGGCTCAGGCGATAGCGGAAGTAGTTGGCATTTTGCAGGCAGTGGGCCAGCACGGTGCGATACCCCTCGACCCCCATATAGTTGAGCGCCGCATAGGCACCAAACAGACCGCTCGCGCCGCGGGAGCACTCGATGGTGGATTGCAGGTGGGTCTGGCCCTGAATGTCCCGCTCGAAGTAGGAGAAGTTCTCCGGGTCATTCTCCATCGCCTTGAGGTCATCCTGCTCTTTAATCATCACCAGACTGGAGGTGTAGGGTACACAGCCCCACTTCTGGAAGTCGACGGTGAAGGAGTCGGCATATTTGAGCTCGGCAAAGCGCGCCACGTTGCGCTCGATCCCCGCCAGAGTCGCGCTGTTGATGGCGAGCGGGTTGGCGGCAAAGTCGTAACCCAGGAAGAAGATCATCGACCAGCCGATGGCGGCATCGACGTGGATGTGAGGTTTGACCGCCACCTCAAACTGCTCGCACAAGCGATTGCGCAGCTCGAACACGGGTTTCACCTGATCGACCCCGAAGGTATCGGTGGTGCCCATGGTGAGCATGATGGCGGGCACCACGTGCTTCAGGGCAAAACAGGCGGTCAGGGTGCGCTCGAGGTGGTCGAGATCGATGTCATTGTTCTCGCCGACCTGAATGCGGATGGTCTTGTTCTCGATATCGACCCCGAGCAGGGAGAGGTTGGTGATGTTGGAGTAGTGACCGCCCTGGGAGTTGATGATGCGGTAATCCTGATAGTGGCCTAGCCCCTTGTGCTTGGCCTCCGGCAAGGTTTTGCGAATGCCGAGCAAGTAGCCATAGAGGTTACAGAAGGTCCCCCCCTGGGTGAAGATGCCGGTGGCCCGCTCGGGGTCATAGCCTGCCAGCAGCGCAATCTGGCGCACTACCTTTTTCTCCAGCTCCTCGGCCACTCCGGCATATTCGGAGTAGACCAGATTGGGGTTGGCCAGAATGCCCAGCTGGGCGCCGTAGATGGCGGGATCTGCCGACATGGTGATGACGTTCTCGACGCTGGAGGGGTTCTCCCAATCCTTCGATAGAGCAGCGGCAAACAGCAGCTCGGCCATCGGCTCGCCCGGGGTGCGCATGGTGGCGGGCACCGGCATGGTCTCGCAGAGATCGGCCAGGCGGGCACGGCCATCAGGCCAGGCATTCAAACGGGCATCGGGGGCCAAGCCACGGGCCCGAAATTCGTTGAGGGTGGCAAATCCGGGTTCGCGAAAAACGGGCCAGAGATCGGGATTACGCGAGAAAAAGTTGGCTTTGACGGTGGCGAAACGGGCGGAAAAATCGGGGTGGACGGCATTGACGCTTTCGTCTTGCAGATAAACTAAGTCACTCATTTTTATACCATTAGTACAGCAAATGTGCGGCCGTTATACCCCTGTACCAGCGGGGTAGACAGCGACAATATCTAATGGCCTACCCTACTTTTTGTCATGTATCAGCCATCACAAGGGCTGGCAAAAAGGCGCCTTTGAGGCGCCTCTTTATATTTCGTGATCTTGCTCCCATCATGGCTGACAGCGCCCTCACTAACGAACCGCCATCAGTGCAGTGCCCCCTCAACGCAGGGAGGTCAACAGCCACTCGGCAAACTCCCCCAGCTCGCTCTGCTGCTGCGGGTAGGCCGCCAGCCAGGGCTGCAGGCGCGCGGCGACAGCGTCCAGTCGATAGCCGCAACCCGCCAGCTCGGCCGCCAGCCGATCAAACGGGGCCGGCTCCAGAGTATCGCTAAAGAGCTGCGCCCGGGTGATGACCCCTTTCTCCACATCAAAGTGCAGCTCCACCCCGCCCCAGCTGAACCGCTCCTCCAGCAGATGGCTGAACGCCGGGGCATGACCGTAGTTCCACTCCCAACTGCGCTGACGGGCGAAGGTCTCGGCAAAGCCCGGCAGATCCGGCATCAGCTCGGTGGAGATATGCTCGGGCTCAACTCGCGCGCCGTAATGGTGGAAAAAGGCCTCCTGCAGCGCCTCGCTCATCTGTTGATGGTCGATCCCCGGTAGCAGTTCGCACAGATTGGCCACCCGGCTGCGCACCGAGGTGATCCCCTTGGCCGCCAGCTTCTTGGGGTCGGGGTTGAGGTAGTTGGCAAGGCGGCCGAGATCGGCGTCCAGCAGCAGGGTGCCGTGGTGAAACCCGCGATCCAGAGTCTCCCGATAGGCCGACCCCGATACCTTGCGCTCCCCGTCCGGGGTGGCCACCAGCAGATCGTTGCGACCGGAGGCAAGCGCCTCGATCCCCAATCGCTTGAGCCCGTCCAGCACGATGGCGGTGGAGACGCTCTTGTCATACTCCGGCTTGCCCGCCATGAAGGTGAAGCAGCTGTTGCCAAGGTCGTGGAACACGGCGCCGCCACCGCTGCTGCGACGCGCCAGGGTCACCCCGTCCTCTTCCATGCGGCGGGTGTTGCACTCCTTCCACGGATTCTGGGCACGACCGATCACCACGGTATTGGCGTTGCGCCAGAGGAACAGCACCCGCTGGCCGGGGTCCATCTGGCGGAAGATGCACTCCTCAACGGCCAGATTGAACAGGGGATCGTGAGAGTCGGAGACAAGCAGACGCAAGCGGGACATAAAAAGACCTTATCCGGAACTGGGGACAGCATGATAACACTGACGGGGTACCATCACTGAGCCGTTGTACATTAACCGGTGCGCAGCAGCCGCGATACATTTGCGTCACACCTGACTGCCCCATAAAAGTATCTATTGATATAACGACACAGCTTGACGTGAAACCACGAAAAAAATGCAGTCAAGCCACAATGACAACGATAAAAACGGGAAAAAGTGGCTAGAATGCGACCACTTCGATAGGCCATATGACTCTCTTATTGGTCACATAACTTGCAAAAAAACGGCATGTATCCATCCCGTGTGATGAACGACACAAAAATGACTTCCCAACCCCCCTATACCCCATTGCAAACGCCTTTTCTCCCCTTGCAGGTGACACAAAATTGCTTGAATCTAGCCTAGACACCGCTCCCGAGAGAAACGTTGTATGACGGAGAACGCAGCCCCCCGCCAGCCCTTCAGCTGGTTTATGCCAATGCTGGTCGGTATGGTCATCGCGACCCTGACCTCTTCCCCCGTGCGAGCCGGCGAGCAGGTCATCGTCCAGTTGCCGTGGCAACACCAGTTCCAGTTTGCCGGTTACTACGCGGCTATCGCCAAAGGGTTTTATCGGGAGGCCGGTCTGCATGTCACCCTGCGCGAAGCGGACTCCCGCACCGATGTGGTCAGCGAGGTGATCTCGGGAAAGGCCCAGTTTGGCATCAGCGGCAGTGACCTGCTGCTGGATCGGGCTGCCGGTCGCCCGGTGGTGGTGCTCGCCGCCCTGCTGCAGCACTCGCCGCTGGTTCTGCTCACGCTGGATCGGCCAGATATTCGCAACCCGGCCGATCTGGCCAACAAGCGACTGATGCTGGAGCCTGGCTCCAACGAGCTGCTGACCTACCTTTCTCACCAGACCCGCAGCCGCGACTGGGTCACCCTCCCATACAAACAGGGGATACAGGCACTGCTGGCGGGCAAGGTGGATGCCATCAGCGCCTACAGCACTACCGAGCCCTTCTATCTGCAACAAAAAGGGATCCCCTATCGGGTTTTCAGTCCGCGCACCATCGACTTCGACTTCTACGGCGACAACCTGTTTACCTCCGAACGGGAGCTGATCACCCGACAGGATCGGGTCTACGCCTTCCAGCAGGCCAGCCTCAAGGGGTGGCGCTATGCGATGGACCACCCCGACGAGATGATCAACCTGATCATGGAGCAGTACCCGACCGGGGCTGGCCGTGAACAGCTGGAGTTCGAGGCTCGCGAAACCAGAGAGCTGATGCAGCCAGATCTGATCGAACCTGGCTACATGCAGCAGGAGCGCTGGCTGCAGATCGCCAAAACCTATCTGGAGGCGGGCATGCTCACGGTATTGCCCAACCTCGACCGCTTTATCTACGACCCGGCGCAGGAGCGGCTGCGCCAGCAACGGCAACTGCTCGACAAGAGCGTGGCGGTGGCCATGCTTATCACCTTTACCCTGATGACCCTGCTCGGCATCTTCTTGCACCTCTATCTGCGCCTGCGTGAGGAGGCGCGGGATCGCCAGCGGCTGACCCGTGAACTGGCCCAGAGCGAGCAGCACTATCGCTTCGTGGCGGAGAACAGCGCCGATGTGATCTGGACCATGGATGCCGCCAGCTTGCGCTTTCGCTACGTCAGCCCGGCTATCGCCCCCCTGAGCGGCTACGAGGCCCACGAGCTGTTTGCCCTGCCCCTCAAACAGCTGCTGCCGGATGCCTCAAGGCAACTGCTGCGCGAGGAGATCTCCGCCACCCTGGAGGCATGGCAGCGGGGAGAACATGACCAGACCCGCCGGGTCATTCGCACCCAGCTGCGCCACAAGGATGGCCATCTGGTGGCGACCGAGACCATCACCACCCTCCATGGCAACCACAATGCCCAGCCGGAGGCGATCCTCGGGGTCACCCGGGATATCACCGAGCGGGCAGCGCGAGAGGAGATGATGCGCCGCCTCGCCTTCTACGACCCCCTCACCGGGTTGCCCAATCGCCGCTTGCTGCAGCAACGGCTCAAGGAGCTGATGGAGCAGGAGACGCCCCGTCCGCTGGCATTGATGTTTATCGATCTCGATCACTTCAAGCCGATCAACGACACCTTCGGCCATGAGACCGGGGATATTCTGCTCAATATGGTGGCCGAGCGGATGAGCCACTGCGTGCGCAAACAGGATCTGGTGGCACGGCTGGGGGGCGACGAGTTCGTTATCTTGCTGCCGGAGAGTGGCGACGAAGTGCTGGCGGTGGCCGACAAGCTGCACCAGCAGCTGCGCCATCCGTTCCAGCTGGAGGGGCAGGAGCTGCTTATCTCCAGCAGTATCGGGCTGGCGCTCTATCCCGAGCACGGGGAGGATGCCAAAACCCTGATGCACCACGCCGATCAGGCCATGTATCAGGCGAAGAATCGCGGCCGCGGCCGGGTCTGCCTCTATACCGAGGGCCTTGATCCCGAGCAGGGCGCCCTGCTGTGGCAACCCGGCCACGAGTGCGGTCACCCGCGCATCGATGCCGAGCATCGCCAGCTCTTCGTATTGACCAACCGGCTGCTGGAGCGGATGAAAGATCAGCACGAGGATCCGGCCCCGTTTCTGGAGAGTCTGGAGAGCCTGTTCGACATGGCCCGCCATCACTTCGCCTTTGAAGAGCAGATGCTGGCGGAGATCGACTATCGGGAGCTCGTCAGCCACCGTCAGGATCACCAGCGCCTGCTCAACAAAGCAGGCCAGCTGCTGCACGCCGCCAAAGCGGGGACTCTGGGCAACGACGAGCTGCTCAACTTCATCATTCAGGAGCTGGTGGTCGGCCACATGAGTCAGGCCGATCGCCGCTACTTCCCTCTGTTCAGATCTGAGCGCAGCCTGTCGGTTGCGGAGGGGGTCACCTAGTCCCCCCTGTTCAGCCCCGAGCGTAATGCGCCTCTTGCGAAAGGGGCAACCTAGTCACCGCGCAGGGCAACCACGGGGTCGAGACGCACTGCCCGCAGCGCGGGGGCGACCCCGGCCAGCAGACCCACCAGGGCGCTGCAACCGAGCGCCAGCAGCAGATAGAGAGGATGGAGGGTGAGCGGCAAGCCGGCCGCCAGCAGGGTAAGCAGCAGCTTGAGCCCCCCGAGCAGCGCCAGCCCCATGGCCCCGCCCAGCAGCGCCAGCACCACGGCTTCGAGCAGGAACAACAATAGAATGCGCCGCCGTGGACAACCCAGCGCCATCAGCAGACCCACCTCGGGGATCCGCTCCTGCTGGGCGATGCTCATGATGCTGAAGATACCGACCGCCCCGATCAGCAGCGAGATAATGCCGAGCCCGCCAACCGCCAGCTTGATGATGGAGAGGATCTTGTCGAGGCTGGTCAGCATGTCCTGCTGGGAGGTGAGGGTGAAATCCTCGGCGCCGTGGCGGGCGATCAGCAGCCGCCTGATCTGGGCGGTGATCTCGGCCTCCGTCTGCCCTGCGCGATAGATGACGTCGATCTCCTGCAGCCCCTCCTTGTTGAACAGCGCCTGAGCGTGAGCAGCGGGCAGATAGATCATGTCGTCCAGATCAAAGCCGAGAAATTGCCCTTTGGGAGCCAGCACCCCAGCCACCCGAAAACGGCGATCACCGGCGCGCAGCAGGTTCCCCGGTGCATCGCCACCGGGGAACAGCTCTGCTGCCACCTTGGCACCCAGCACCGCATAGGCGCGGGGCATGGCACTGTCATCCGCAGGCAGAAAACGCCCCTGCACCAGGGTGAGTCGCCAGCCGGAGAGCGCCGCCGGACCTGTGCCCAAAATGGCGGTGCTGCGAGTCAATCCGCGGCTGCGCACCTCCCCCTGCCCCTGCACTACAGGGAGCGCAGCCTCTACCCCTGCCAATCTGGCGAGGGCATCGGCATCCTCCAGCAGCAGGGGACGGCTGCTGGAGAGGATGCCGGGCGGGCCGCCGGCGGTTTCGGTCTTGCCCGGGGTCACGGCGATCAGCCGGGTGCCAAATTGGGAGAAGCTGTCGAGCAGATAGAGCCTGAGCCCCTCGCCGATGCCGGTGAGCAGGGTCACCGAGGCGATCCCGATGGCGATGCCGAGCGCAGACAGCAGGCTGCGACTGCGCCCCGCCAGCAAGGCGCGCCAGAGCCAGAACAGCAGATCGGCGGCGCGCATCAGCCACCGCTCCACTGCCCGCTGCGCAGGCTGCTGACCGGATCTTGCCGTGCCGCCCGGGAGGCGGGCAGCCAGCTAAAAAACAGCCCGGTCAGCAGGGCCGCCGGTATGGTGCAGAGAGTCGCGAGCAGAGGGACCGCCGCCGGAAATCCGGGCCAAATCACTCCGGCGAGGCCAACAAGGGCATAGCCCAACACAGTGCCAAACAGCGCGCCACTGCCGCTCAGCAACAGCGCCTCCCACAAAAACAGCTGGCGGATCTGGTGGCTGTCGGCCCCCAGCGCCTTGAGCAGGCCGATCTCGCCGGTGCGCTGGCGGGAGCTGATCAGCGCCAGATTCATCATCATGATGCCGGAGACCAGCAGGCTGATGGCGCCGATGCCGGCAACGGCCAGGGTGAGAGTCGAGAGAATGGTGGAGAAGGTGGCCAGCATGGCGTCACGGCGCACCACTGTCACATCGAGCACCCCGTGGCGCGCCTGCATCAGCTGCTCCAGTCTCTTGACCAGCGGCGGCACCGCTTGCCCCGCCAGCGGCTGGATCAGCAGCCGAAACAGCCCCTCGGTATTGAACAGCCGCATGGCGCTGCCGACCGGGATCAGCGCGGCTTCCGCCATGTCCATCCCCAGATTGCTGCTCTGGCTGGTGAAGACCCCCACCACCCGAAAGCGACGATTGTCAAAACGCAGCCACTGGCCGACCGGATCGGCCTGACCAAACAGCTCACGGGCCACCACGGCCCCGAGCAGGACGGCCGGGCGATCCTCTGCGGCATCCCCCGGCAGCCAGCGGCCGGAGAGCAGCTCCAGCCCGTGGGTATCGCGCAGCCCGTTGCTGCTGCCAAGCAGCATGGTCTGGCGCAGCCGCGCCCCCTGCTTGGCCTCGGCAAAGCCCATCACCAGCGGCACCAGCCGCACGTTCGGCTGATGCTGGCCAAGGTAGTGCATGTCATCGAGAGTGATCTGCCGCAGACTGTTGCCGGTGACCGGCGGCAGCCCGCCGGTGGTCTCCTTGCGGCCCGGGAACATCACCAGCAGATCCTTGCCAAGGGAACTGAACTGGTCGGCCACATAGCGCCTCGCCCCCTCTCCCAGCGCGGTGAGCAGCAGCACCGAGGTGACGCTCAGACTCACCGCCAGGATCAAGACCAGCGCCCGTGAACGCTGGCGCAGCAGGGCCACGGCGGCAAAGCGGATCACATCGGGCCGCCGCATTCAGCCACCGCCGCTATCAATGTTGATGCGGCCATCGTTCATCAGGATCCGCCTGCCCGCCCGCTCACCGAGGCGCGGATCGTGGGTCACCACCACCAAGGTAATACCCTGCTCCTGGTTGAGTCCCTCCAGCAGGGTAATCACCTCCTCCCCTGAGCGGGAGTCGAGATTGCCGGTGGGCTCGTCGGCCAGGATCAGCCGCGGCGCCATCGCCATGGCCCGGGCGATGGCTACCCGCTGACGCTGACCGCCGGATAGTTCGGCAGGGCGGTGTCCGGCCCGGTTTTCCAACCCCAGCTCCCCCAGCAACTGCTGGCTTCGGCGATGGCGCTCGGCGGGGGCGATCCCGCACAGCATCAGCGGCAGCTCGACGTTTTCACGGGCGGTGAGGCGGGAGATGAGGTGAAACGACTGGAACACGAAACCGATGCGATGGCCGCGCAGCTGGGCCAGCGCCGGCTCTGACAGGGTGGCGGTATCCTCCCCTCCCAGCCAGTAACGCCCCTCATCGGGCCGATCCAGCAGCCCCAGCACATTGAGCAGGGTCGATTTACCGGAGCCAGAGGGGCCCATCACCGCCAGATACTCCCCCTCGGCAACTCGCAGAGAGACGCGATCGAGGGCGGCCACTTCGCTCCCCCCCAGAGTGAAACGACGGCTGACGGCATCAAGGCGAATGAGATCACTCATCCGTCTGCTCCGTGGCGGCACTGAAAGGGCCCTCCCCGACAATCTGTCCGGGCTGGGCTGCCAGCCGATCACCGGCGGCGAGCCCCTCGGCCACCTCAATCCAGTTCCAGTTCTCCACACCCCAGCGGGGTACCACCCGCACCAGCTTATCCCCTTCCAGCCGCAGCACGCTGCCATCGTCAGCCCGGCTGCTGGCCGCTACCCGCAGCACATCGGTGGCGCGGGTCACCTCGACTTCAAGGTCGGCGCTGTAGCCAATAAGCAGGGGGACATCGGTGGGCAGGGCAGTGAGCGCCGCCTCCACCTCCACGGTGCGGGCCTGCTTCTCCAGCTCCTTCACATAGGGGGCGATGCGGGTCACGGTGGCGGCAAAATCGCGCCCGGGCATGGCATCGAGCAGCACCCGGGCTGACTGGCCCACCTTGAGGCGGGCAGCATCCACCTCATCGATGGGGGCTGAAACATAGAGACAGCGATCGTCGATAAGATCGATAACCGGGGGCATGGCCACTCCGGGCGGTGAGGGGGTCATGTATTCACCCAGCTTGCTGTTGACCTCCGCCACCACTCCGGCAAACGGCGCCAGCAGGCGGCGCTCGCTCAAGCGAGCCTCCACCTGGGCGACCTGCGCCTCGTCGACCCGCTCCTGCTGACGGGATGCCTGACAGACATAGCGGCGGGTATCGGCCAGATTCTGGGCCTGCTCGGCGAGGGTGCGGGAGGTGAGGTTTTTGGCCAGCAAGGTGCCCAGCCGGTTGGCCTCCCGCTCGTAGTAGGCCGCCTCGCTGCAACGCTCCTCGCGCTGGGTCTTGCCGAGCGCCTGCTGGGCGCGGGCCCGGGCGAGATCGGCGTGAATATCGTCACTCCAGAGGGTCAGCAGCAGATCTCCCCGGGCTACCCGCTCCCCGGCCTTGACGGCGATCTGCTCCACCACGCCGCCACCGGGCAGACTGAGTCCGGCCCGCTGACACGACTTGATGGTGCCGGCCCGGGTGTTGACCACAGTGACCAGCACATCCCCCCGCCCGACCTCAGCCAGCCTGATCGGCGTCGGCTGCGGTCGCCACCACCATGCCACAGCAGCCACCGCTACCACAGCGCCACTTCCCCACCACAACCAACCTCTCTTCATCGCGCATCCTTTCGCTAGTGACTCCCGTCATGAGCGTCGGGAGAGCAGGGCATAATAGAGCAAGGGTATCACCACCAGGGTGAGCAAAGTGGAGACCAGGATCCCGAAAATCAGGCTGATGGCCAGTCCGTTGAAGATGGGATCATCGAGGATAAACAGAGCCCCGATCATCGCCGCCAGCGCCGTCAGCATGATGGGTTTGGCCCGTACCTGCGCCGCTTCGATCACCGCCTGCTCGAACGCCACCCCGGCGCTGCGCTGCTGCTCGATAAAGTCCACCAGCAGGATGCTGTTGCGTACGATGATCCCGGCCAGGGCGATCATCCCTATCATCGAGGTGGCGGTAAACTGGGCCCCCAGCAGGGCGTGGCCCGGCATCACCCCTATGATGGTGAGCGGAATGGGGGCCATGATGATGAGCGGCACCAGATAGGAGCGGAACTGGGCCACCACCAGCAGATAGATGAGGATCATCCCCACTCCGTAGGCGATACCCATGTCGCGGAAGGTCTCGTAGGTGATCTTCCACTCCCCGTCCCACAACAGCGCCACCTCTCCCAGTTTATCCGGCTGCTGCACGTAATACTGGGGCAGGTCGATATCGGCACCGGCAGCAAACATGCCGTAGAGCGGGCTGTCGGTGTGGCCGCCCATGTCGGCCACCACCATCACCATGGGCTGCATGTTCTTGTGCATGATATAGCTGGGGGCCACCTCATCACGGCGACTCACCAGCTCGGAGACCCGCACCAGCTGGCCGCTCTGGCTGCGCACCTTGAGGGCCAGCACGCCCGCCAGATCCCGTTTGTCACCGGGAGCCAGTTCGATGCGGATCGGCACCGGATACTTGGCACCGTGCCCCTGCAGCCAGCTGGCATCCTGATAACCCACCCCACCATTGAGAGTGCTCACCAGATCCCCGAGATCGACCCCGAGCAGGGCCGCCTTGCTGCGATCCACCACCAGCCGCCACTTGGGCTGCGGGTCGGTCAGATAGATATCCACATCCACCAGATCCGCCGTGGCCACAAAACGGGCCTGTACGGCGCGAGCGGCCGCTTCGCGGGCGGCCTGAGTCGGGCCATAGATCTCGGCAACGATGGGGGACCAGACCGGCGGGCCGGGCGGCACCTCAACGACTTTCAGGTTGCCCCCTGCCGCACTGGCGATGGCCTGCAGCGGCTCCCGAACCGACTGGGCAATCTGGTGGCTACTGCGATCCCGCTCATGCTTGTCCACCAGATTGACCTGAATATCCCCCACGTTGGCGCCGCTGCGGATAAAGTAGTGGCGCACCAGCCCGTTGAAATTGATGGGGGCGGCGGTGCCGGCATAGACCTGGTAATCCTTCACCTCCTCCACCTTGGCAATCTCCCGCCCGACCGCCAGCAGGGTGCGCTCGGTCTGCTCCAGGGTCGCCCCCTCCGGCATATCGAGCACCAGCTGAAATTCCGACTTGTTGTCAAAGGGAAGCATCTTGAGCACCACCCACTGCACCACCGGCATGGCGGTAGCGGCCCCGACCAACAGCAACACCGCCAGCCAGAGCTTGCGTCTGGCGCGCTTGGCGCCATCACCGATCAGGAAAGGGGTCATCAGCCGGTGAAAAAGACCCGCCTTGGCCTCGCCGTGGGCACCGTGCGCCTCCCCCTTGAGCAAATGGCTCGCCAGCCAGGGGGAGAAGATAAAGGCCACCAGCAGGGAGATAAGCATCCCCATGCTGGCATTGATGGGGATGGGGCTCATGTAGGGGCCCATCAGGCCACTGACAAAGGCCATCGGCAGCAGGGCCGCGATGACGGTCAGGGTCGCCAGTATGGTCGGCCCCCCCACCTCATCCACCGCCCCCGGTATCAGATCCTTGAGCGCCCCCTTGCCCAAACCGCGATGGCGGTGGATGTTCTCCACCACGACTATGGCGTCATCCACCAGAATGCCGATGGAGAAGATCTGCGCGAACAGCGACACCCGGTTGAGGGTAAAGCCCCAGGCCCAGCTGGCAAACAGGGTCAGTGCCAGGGTGATGACGATGGCAACCCCCACCACCAGCGCCTCGCGCCACCCCATGCTCACCAGCACCAGCAGCACCACCGCTGTGGTGGCAAAGATCAGCTTGCCGATGAGGGTGTTGGATTTGGTCTCGGCGGTGACGCCGTAATCCCGGGTCACCGTCACCTCAACCCCGGCAGGGATCAGCCGGTTCTGCAAACTTTCGACCCGCGCCTCTACCCGTTTGGCCACATCGACCGCGTTCTGGCCCGGCTGCTTGCCGATGGCCAGGGTCACCGCCGGATAGCTGCGATTCCCCAGCCCCATCCAGCTGCGCTTGGTCGGGGTCTCCTGGCCCAGAGAGACCCTGGCCACCTCCCCCAGATAGACCGGCTTGCCGTCGTGCAGCCCTACCACCAGCTCTCTAGCCTCCTGCTCGCTTTGCAGGAACTGCCCCACCTGCACCTTGATCTCACTGTTGTTCTGCTCGATAGCCTGTGTCATGCCTACCTGATTGGCGGCCGCCAGTCGCTGGCTCAGCTCGCCCCAGCTGATGCCGTGGGCGCTGAGGGCCGCCGGATCCGGCATCACCCGCAACACGGCGCTCTGGCTGCCCAGCGTGTAGATATCGCGGGTACCGGGAATGCGCTTGAGTTCGGTCTCCAGCTCATGGGCGACCCGGGTCAGCTCGGGTGCCCCCAGTTGCTTGCTCCCCTCTTTGCTCCAATCTTTGCTCCATAAGGTCAAACTGACGATGGGGACATCATCGATCCCCCGGGGTTTCACCAGCGGCTGACCGACTCCGATCCCCTGTGGCAACCAGTCGCGGTTGGAGTCGAGCTGGTTGTTGAGATCGACGATTGCCTGTTCGCGGCTCACCCCTACCTTGAATACCACCACCAGCAGGGCGCCATCGGGTTGGGAAAAAGAGTAGAGGGTATCAATGCCCTTTATCTGGGAGACCACCTGCTCGGCAGGGGTAGTGACGAGAGAGGCCACTTCAGCCGGAGTGGCTCCCGGGAAAGGGATATAGACATCGGCGAAGGTGACATCAATCTGCGGCTCCTCCTCCTTGGGGGTCACCAGCACTGCAAACAGGCCGAGCAACAGCCCCACCAGCGCCAGCAGCGGCGTGATGGCCGAGCCCTGAAACAGCGCAGCCAGCCGACCGGCAGGCCCTAGCCTCTCCTTGTTGCCGTTCTGCTCGCTACTCATGGGCCACCTCCTGCTGCTGCGCCCAGGCATCTGGAGCCAGCTTGTCACCGGCTTGCAGTCCGGCCAGGATCTCGCACTGTCCCTCGACACAATGGCCGACCCGCACCGGCGTCAGGGCCCAGCCCGCGGGCTGCTGCAGATAGACGCCGTTGAACTCCCCTTGCCGCAGCAGGGCGCGATCCGGCACCTGCAACACCTGACGTTCACCCTGTTTGAGCTGCACCTTGAGCCACATGCCGGGCAATACCCCGGCGGTTTGCGGCGGCAAGTCGAGGCGCAACCTGAAAGCGTGGCTCTGGCTGTCGGCATAGTTGAAGCGGGTCAATTTGACCGGGGTAACAGACTTGCCATCCGGCAGCAGCACCTGCACATCCGCAGGCTCACGAGCCAGCGTCAGGGCGGATTGGGGCAACTCCACCTCCACCCGCAAGGTGTCGAGAGAGAAGCCGGAGAGCAGCGGGGTACCGGGGGCGACAGTCTCCCCCAACTCCACCAGCCGTTTGGTCACCACTCCGGCGTAGGGCGCCAGAATGCGGGTATAACCGTAGGCCTCGCGGGCTTGAGTGAGAGCCGCATCGGCAGCATTGACCTCGGCGCGGGCGGCGCGATCCGTCGCCTGGGCATTGTCGAGCTGGGCGCGGGTGATCACCCCCTTGGCAATCAGCGCCTGAAAACGGGCAAGCTGGCGCTCGGCTTCCACTTGCTGAGCCTGCGCCCGCGCCAGCCGCGCCTCGGCACCCGTGACGGCGGCAAACTGCTCCTTGCCGCTGATCTCCAGCAGCGGCTGCCCCGCTTGCACCTGATCGTTTACATCCACCAGCATGCGGGAGACCCGGCCGCTGGTCTGGGCCGCCACCGTCCCCTGATTGATGGCACTGACGGTGCCATCCAGCGTCAGCCAGTCGGTCACCGGCTGTGGCGCCACTGTCAACAAGGGCTCTGGCTCCCCGTCCGCGGCAAGGACCCGGGGGGATGTCATGGCCTGCGATGTCATCACCAACATGGTGATCCCCAGCAACCGGATCTTTTCCATCATCACACTCCTTCCCTGGCATCATCAATCACTTCACGGGATCAGGCGGTATGGGACTGGCGCACCTTATCCTTCCCCCGAGCTGGCGCCTTGGCCAGCACCCTGGCCAGTCCTTTGTCAAACAGCAAGATCCCGGCCACCATGGCCGCTATAAACAACATTATCATGGGCTGCCCGCTGGAAATGAGACTCAGAGTAGGCCCCGGGCAGATACCCACCAATCCCCAGCCGATGCCAAACAGCGCAGCCCCGCCGATCAGCCTGCGCTCGAGCCGAGGAGCTGGTACGGCGGCGATGGGCTCCCCCAGCACACTCTGGCGGCGGGGTTTCACCAGCAGGAAGTAACCCGGCATAAAGACCAGCAGGGCGCCCCCCATCACGAAGACGAGGCTGGGATCCCAGGCCCCGGCCAGATCGAGAAAACCGGTGACCCGGGCGGGATCCATCATGCCGGAGATGGCCATCCCCAGTCCGAACAACACACCCGCAAACAAACTTGTCAGCAACTTCATGGCAATCAGCCCCTTACAGCAGATGATGAGTGACGAAGACGGTGATAAAGCCAGCCGCCATAAAGGTCAGGGTGGCGACGATGGAGCGCAGGGAGAGCCGCCCCATGCCACAGATGCCGTGGCCGCTGGTGCAGCCATTGCCAAGACGGGTACCGATGCCAACCAGCAGACCGGCCAGCAGCACTACAGGCCAGCCGGGCAAGGTGGTGAATGCGGGCATGGTGGACCAACCCAGAGTCAGCGCCAACCAGGCGCCCGCCCCGAGCCCCAGCAGAAATAGCACCCGCCACGGCGTACGGTGTTGCAGCGCACCGGCCAGAATGCCGCTGATCCCGGCAACCCGGCCGTTGAACAACATCAGGATCAGGGCCGACAGCCCCGCCAGCATGCCACCGCCCAAAGAGAGCAGCCATTGGCTTTCCATCATCAAGATTCCTTATTTTCCGAGTGACAAAAATGGGTTTGCAGCGCCCCCAGCACATCGGCAGCCGCCTCGCTCACCAGCGAGTAGTAGATCTGCTGGGAGACCTTGCGCGAACGGATCAAGCCGTAGCGCTTCAATACCGAAAGTTGCTGGGAGAAAGCCGACTGCCCGAGTTGGCTATGGGCCAGCAGCTCCCCGACCCCCTTCTCCCCCTCCACCAGCTGGCAGAGCACCATCAGGCGTTCGGGATGAGCCAACGCCTTGAGCAGGGAGGCGGCGGCTGTCGCATGTCTGTTCATCTCGTCGAATTGGCTCATAAGAGTAAATTAGCGATTGCTGATATTTGCTCTATTGTATAAAACAACACTAAATTAGCAACATCTAAAGTAGATAAGGAGAAAGACCATGACAGTAGATAACGGAGTCAGAATCGTCGCGGGTTGCATGTTGCTGCTCTCGCTGATCCTTACCAGCTGGGTTCATCCGGGCTTTGTCTGGTTGAGTGCCTTTGTCGGGGTCAACCTGATCCAGAGCGCATTCACCGGTTTCTGCCCGGCAGCGATGATCCTCAAACGGATAGGATTTAAATAAACGGGTCGGATGACCCGGCTCATATGAGCGTGTAATAAACGCAGGAGGCTGAACATGGCAACGGTAATCGTCATCGGCGCGGGTCTGGGGGCATGTCTGCCGCCTACGAACTCAAGGCCGAACTGGGCAAGCAGCATGAGGTGATCCTCATCAATGACAAGCCGAACTTTGAATTCACCCCCTCCAACCCCTGGATTGCCGTCCAGTGGCGGGAGCGCAAGGAGACCTCGATCCCCATCGAACCCCATGTGAAGAAAAAGGGGATCCGCTTTATCCATGCCGCCCTGACCGAGCTGCAACCGGCGGCGCAGCAGCTCACCCTCTCCGATGGCCAGACCCTGCGTTACGACTTTCTGGCGATCTGTACCGGTCCGGCCCTCGCCTTTGACGAGGTGGCAGGGGCTGGCCCCGAATCCGGTGGCACCACCAGCGTCTGTACCCTCTCCCACGCCGAAGAGTGCCGCCACAGTGTCAGTGCCCTGGTCGATGAGCCCGGCCCTGTGATTGTCGGCGCCATGCCGGGCGCCTCCTGCTTCGGTCCCGCCTACGAGTACGCATTCATCCTCGATCGCCACCTGCGCGACAAGAAGGTGAGAAAAAATGTGCCCATGACCTTTGTCACCAGCGAGCCCTACATCGGCCATCTGGGTCTCAACGGCGTGGGTGACTCCAAGGGGATGCTGGAGAGCGAATTGCGGATGCGCGACGTGCAGTGGATCTGCAATGCCCGCACCGTGGCGGCGCAAGATGGCCAGATGACGGTGGAGGAGCTGGACGATGAGGGCAACATCAAGCGCACCCACACCCTGTCCTACAAACACGCCATGATGCTGCCCGCCTTTGTCGGCATTGCGCCGCTGCGGGGCATCGAGGGGCTGGTCAATCCCCGCGGCTTTGTCATCGTCGACGAACACCAGCGCAATCCCGCCTTCCCGCAGATTTACGCCGCCGGGGTCTGCATCGCCATTGCCCCGCCGCACAAGACGCCGGTACCAACCGGGGTGCCCAAGACCGGCTATATGATTGAGGCGATGGTGCGCACCCTGAGCCACAACATCAAGGCGGAGCTCAGCGGCCAACCGCCGGTGACCAAGGCAGTATGGAATGCCATCTGTCTGGCGGACATGGGGGACACAGGTGCCGCTTTCGTCGCCATGCCGCAGATCCCGCCGCGCAACGTCGCCTGGTTCAAGAAAGGAAAGTGGGTCCATCTGGCCAAGATCGCCTTCGAGAAATACTTCCTGCACAAGATGCAGGTGGGCGATACCGAGCCCATCTACGAGAAACTGATGCTCAAATACCTTGGCATCGACAAGACCGAATGACCCCGCAGACCCGGCCCTCGCCGGGTCTCTTTTTACGGCCCTGCGCGGCAAAACGGGGCTTTCGATTATGTTTCAAGATGTTGCTGCGGGCGGTGCGGGGTTTACCCTGCCTGCCGCCTCGGCTATCATTCGAGCCTCTTATCAATAGCGGAGACCATCAGTGGGCAACTCATCAAGTGACAGTTGTAGACCGACCCTCATCGTCGGTACCAAGGTCGCGAGCTAGCCGCAGGTCTTTCTCTGCCGCATGCTCGCAACCCTGCGAGAAGCGGAAATCCACTCCCCTCTTCTCCCTTTTTACACTTGACGTCTGACAACCAGTGGCCAACCGCCACGGTCGCCATGCCTGCATAGTTTCTGCTTCCCACAAGGAGGCTGCTATGCGTTTTATCTCAATCAAACCGGCTGCGGATCGCGCGGTCGCAACAGGTTCTGTTGCTACCCGTGCTCACCCCCTGTTGAGCCGGCTCGGCCGTGGCATGTTGCCACGCTGGCTGGGCGGCAAAGCGCGCCTGCACCACTACCGGCTGCAGATCCGCTGTGAGGATCGCGCCGATATGGAACAGGTGCTGGATATGGTGAACCACACGTTGCAACCGGCGGGGCTGCAACCGATGCAATCGATGAAGCCGGGTCGCGGCGGCGGGCGAGAGCTGGTGCTCAACCTGCAGTGCACCCCGCCCCAGCGACGCTATCTGGTGCAGTTTGTTCATCAGGTCGGGGTGGCACATCCGGTGCGCTGGCAACTGCGCCCGCGCATCGACTGCGATCCCGAACTCAACTGACCGCACACCTGCGTTAACCACAGTGAAAGGGGCCAGCCACGCTGGCCCCGCTTGTTGCGTCCTCTCCGAGCGTCAGGGCATCTGATGGTGCTCGCGCCCCGGGACGCCGCGTTTTTGTTTGTCTGCTGGCCATCCGCGCAATCATCCCCTGATCCATCCGCCTCCCGGCGTTTCATCGTGGATTGCACCAAACCAGCACTTATCAGAAGGAGTACGCCATGAAGATGTGGCAACAAATTGACATGATCTCCCTGCTCGACACCCTGGCCAGCCTGTTGCTCGCCTTTGTGCTCGGCAGTCTGGTCGGGCTGGAGCGCCAGTACCGCCAACGTACCGCGGGCCTGCGCACCAACGTGCTGGTCGCCGTAGGGGCCGCCCTGTTCGTCAGTCTGGCCCAGCGTATCTATGACTTGCACGGCGGCAACTACAACGTGGTCCATGTGGTGGCCTATATCGTCTCCGGCATCGGCTTTCTCGGCGCCGGCGTCATCATGCGCGAGTCGGGCAATATCCGCGGCATCAACACCGCAGCCACCCTCTGGGGCGTAGCAGCGGTCGGCGCCGCCTGTGGCGCCGGGCTCGCCATGGAGGCAATTCTGGGCGCCCTGTTCGTGCTGGCCGCCAACACCCTGCTGCGACCGCTTGTCAATCAGATCAACCGCCGCCCGGTGGACAATACCGACACAGAAGTGACCTACAAGGTGACGGCCCTGACCCAGCGTGAACATCAAAAAGAGGTGCTGCACTGGCTCGAGGAGATGCTGGAGCAGGCCAACTACCCCTTGAGCGAACTCGATATCGAGCCGTTTGGCGAGGGGGATCTGGAGATCTCGGCGGTGCTGCTGGCTACCTCCATCGATGGCGACGAGCTGGATGCCCTGATGCAAAAGCTGGCCATCCACCCCCATATCAAGCAGGTGTTCTGGCGCACCAGTACCACCGACTGAGCTGCAGGTCAGAGGAACGAGCCACCCGCCAACAGCAAAAAGCCCCGCCAGCAATGGCGGGGCTTTCTCATATGGATGGGCGAAGAGTCGCTAGCGGCGACTGCGCCAGCGCACCCTGGGGGTGATCACCTGGGCGGTCTGTGCGGGAGGATTGCCCGCAATCAGTTGCTGCATCAGCTCGAAAGCGGCGAGGGCCAGCGCCGGACAATCCTGCGCCACCGAGTCGATGCGCATGGGAATGCAGTCGAGCAGGTCGTGATCATCGAAGGTGCACAGCCGCATGCCCGTCTCCATCAACCCCGCCTCGTTGAGGTAGCGCAGTACCCCTTCCAGCAGGGTAAAGGAGGCGGTAAAGAGCCCCCTAGGGGGCGCTCCCAGCTCGGCCACCAGCTCGGCCATCAGTTGATAACCGGAGCTCGGCTGATAGTCGCGATGACGCACCCGGGCGGCATCGGCTTCAAAACCGGCGCGATGGAGCCCCAGCTCATAGCCCGCAAGCCGGTGACGGCTGGGGGAGAGATCCAGCAGGCCGCCGAAGTAGTAGATCTGCTCGCCGCACTCGCTGGCCATGTCCCGCACCAGCTCTGCGGTCGCCTTGCAGGCATCGGAGATCACCATGGGCAGGCGCGACTCGCCGATATGGCGGTCGAGCTGCACCACCGGCAGGCGGTCGTGGATGCGGGCATAGATGTCATCGCTGTGGCCGCTGGAGGCGACAATCAGCCCATCCACCTGGCGGCTGATGAGGTTGTCCACCACCCGCTGCTCGAGGGCGGGATCATCCTCGGAGCAGGCGATCAGCAACTGGATGCCCGCCTCCCGGCAGTGGGCCTCAAGGGCGCGGGCGATGCGGGCAAAACCGAAGTTGGTGAGATCGGGGATCACCAACCCCCAGGTGTAGCTGCGGGTCTCGCGCAGGGAGCGGGCATGAAAGCTCGGCAGGTAGTGACACTCCTCCGCCACCGCCTGAATGCGCTTGCGGGTATCGTCGGCAATGCGGTACTCCGCACTCTTCCCGTTGAGCACCAGACTGGCGGTCGCCTTGGACACCCCCGCCAGTTCGGCGATCTGGGCAATCGTGATCCGTTTCTTCTTCTCCACCTGGCCTCCCGGCTGACTAGAACCGGGCTATTGTACTAGGCATGCCGACAGCGGCCAGTGATTGAGGCAAATTTTGCAGCCATCATCGCCGTTGCCTGATGATAGTTGCGGCTTCTCCCCGGGGAAGTAGCGCGCCGACAGGCTGTGTCGCCCCTCATCGATGAAACACTCCAGACTGGAGCGATCGCACAGCACGGTGATCCGCCCGCCATCCCATGGGCTGCTGCGGGTCTCCCACGCTCCGCTCTGCCAGTTCTGGCGCCGCAAGGTGAGGCGCCCCGGCTGCCACACCAACTCGGCCACGGCACCGAACCAGAGGCTCCCCTCACCACACAGGTCCAGATCGAGCCAGGCCGAGTCGATGGCCAGCCCCGGAAATTCGCCAAGCGTCCCCTCGAAACGGGTCAACTCTCCCTTCAATGCCGCGAGCTCGGCCACCGGCCGCTGGCAGAGCCACTCATCCTGCCAGAACAGCTCCCGCGGGCAGCTCATCTGGTGGAGCCAGCCGTGAGCGATCGTAGGCTGACTCATCTCGTTCTCCTCCGGCAGCCCCAGCCAACCGAACAGGAGGCGGCGACCCTGAGTGTCCAGGGTAGTTTGCGGCGCATAGAACTCGAAGCCCCGATCCAGCTCGTGGAAAGCCCCGTGCTCGAAGCGCTCGCCGTCGAAGTTGCCCGCCAGCCAGCCGCACTGGTAGAGGTTGCGATAATCCTCGCCTGCCGGGGCAATCCCCTGCGGGCAGCTGATCAGCACATGGAGCTCCCCCAACGGGAAGAGATCCGGGCACTCCCACATATAGCCAAACTCACCCAGCCCCCCTCGCCCGCTACCGGCGATGGGGCCCACCCGCTGCCAGCTTTGCAGGGTGTCGCCGCGATAGAGCAGCACTTCCCCCTTGTCATCCAGGGTGCGCGCGCCCAGCACCATCAGCCACTGCAGGCCGTCGTGCCACACCTTGGGGTCGCGCACGTGGCCGCTGTAGCCTGCGGGCAGGTCCAGAACGGGCCCCAGCTTCTCGAAGCCCCCCTCAGTGTCGGCGCGGGCCAGACACTGATAGGCGGTGCGGCTGCCATCCGGGTATTTGACATTGCCGGTGTAGATAAGGGTCAAACGCCCCTGCTCATCGCTCACCGCCGAGCCCGAATAGCAGCCGTGGCTCTCATAGGCTTCGGTGGGCAAGAGCGCCACCGGCTCGTGGTGCCAATGCAGCAGATCGGTGGAGGTGACATGGCCCCAACCCTTGTTGCGGTGCTCGCAGCCCAGCGGATTCCACTGGTAGAAAAGGTGGTAGCGCCCGTCGTGCTCGATAAAGCCGTTGGGATCGTTAAGCAGCCCCACCGGGGCTGCCAGATGCCAGCGGGGCCGATGGGGATCGGCCGCCGCCTTGAGCTGTCCGGCCAGCAGCGACCGGACAATCTGGTTGAGAAGATCGCTTTCCTTCATCACTCCACCTTGTACTTGAGCAGGTAGGATGCAGCGAAGGCGGCGCCAAAGGCGATCACCAGCCCGATGATGTAGTGAATAAGGCTCATGGGCTGGACGATGGCCATGCCGGGAATACCGGTCAGCCCCACCGCCGTCATCCCCACCTTGGCCGCCACCACGTAGGCGCCGCCGCAGGCCCCGCCAAACAGACCGGCGAGAAAGGGTTTGATGTAACGCAGGTTGACCCCGAAGATCGCCGCTTCCGTGATACCCAGCAGGCAGGACATGGCCGCCGGCACGGTAATGGCCTTGATCTTCACATCGCGGGTCTTGAAATAGACCGCGAGGCAAGCCCCGCCCTGTGCCACGTTGGCCATGGCCCAGATGGGCAGCAGGAAGTTGACGCCAATTTGCGGATTGGCCAGCAGCCCCGCCTCGATGGCGTGGAAGCTGTGATGGATGCCGGTGATGACGATAAGCGAGTAAGTGCCGCCAAATACCAGCCCCGCCAGCCAGCCCGCCTGCTCATAGAGGGCGCTCAGACCGAACGAGATGCCATCCCCCAGCACCCGACCCGCCGGGCCGATAAAGAGCAGCGCCACGAAACCGGTGATGATGACGGTGAGGAACGGCGTGAGGATCAGATCCAGCGCATCCGGAATGCGCTTGCGCAGCTGTTTCTCCAGATGGGACATAAACCAGACAGCCAACAGTACCGGGAAGACGGTGCCCTGATAGCCGATCATCGCCACATCGAGCCCGAAGAAATCCATGGTCTTGAAGCCACCGGCCACGCCCCAGGCGTTAGTCAACGCCGGGTGGGTGAGGATGCCGCCAAGAGTCGCCCCGAGGTACGGATTGCCACCAAACTCCCGCGCTGCCGTAAAGCCGATCAGAATGGGCAATATGATAAAGGCCGCCGAGCTGAACATGTCGAGCATCACAAACAGGGCGCTGTCGGCATTGGCCCAGCCGTAGGTGCGCACCATGCCGAGCAGCCCCATCAGCAGACCTGAGGCGACGATGGCCGGAATGATCGGCACGAAGATGTTGGAGAGGGTTCGCGCCAACCGCTGGGCCACGTTGAGCTTGGCCGCCGCCATGTCGGTCAGCTCCGCCTTGCTGGCGGTGCCGGTACCGGTCAGCGCCACAAACTCCGCATAGACCTTGTTGACCAGACCGGTGCCGAAGATCACCTGAATTTGGCCCGCGTTGCTAAAGCACCCCTTGACCCCCTCCAGCTTGTCGATGGCGGCCTTGTTTACCTTGCTGTCATCGGCCAGCACCAACCGCAGCCGGGTGGCGCAGTGGGCTGCGCTGACGATATTCTCCTTGCCCCCGAGCAGGGGCACCAGATCCTTGGCTATCGCACTGATATTCATATTCTTCCTCTTATGACCCGCCACGCTGGCGGGCCCTTGTCACATGAGAGTAGGGGCTGTCGAGCCGGGCTTCTAGCCGTAGCTCAACAGCCGCTTGCGTCTGATCGCAAAAAGGCATCCAGTTCGGAGCGGGTCGGCAGCGCCGTCATCGCCCCCTTGGCGGTGGTGGCGAGCGCCCCGCAGCCGTGGGCCTGAGCCAGGATGGCGGGTAGCTCAGCCAGAGTCGGCAGCGACGAGCGCCCGGCCAGCGCCGCCAGCAGACCGGCGACGAAGGCATCCCCCGCCCCCGTGGTGTCGATGGGCGTCACTTTCTGCCCCACCCACTCCAGCAACTCGCCATCAAGGCGAGCCACTACCCCGGCCGCCCCTCTGGTCACCAGCACCAGCGCCGGGCCAGAGAGAGTTGCAAGCCCGGAGACCAGTTCATCCTCGCCACTCAGCAGTTGCAGCTCCTCGATGGAGAGCTTGACCACATCCGCCCGCCCGATGGCCTGACGTACCAGCGGCAGCATCTCGGCGGGGTTGCCCCACACCTCGGGGCGCAGGTTGGGGTCGAAACAGACCCGCCCGCCTGCCGCCTTGATGGCCGCCATGGCCTGCAGGCAGCTGGTGCGCACCGGCTCGTTGGCGAGCGCGATGGAGCAAGTGAGCAGCCACTGACCGGCGTCGAAGCGGGGCAACTCATTTGGGGTGAGGAACTGGTCGGCGCTGGGACGCACCATAAAGGTGAAGCTGCGCTCCCCCTCGTCATCCAGTTCTACCAGCACGGTAGAGGTGCGATGGTCAGGATCGAGCCGCAGCGCACCGATATCCACCCCCTCCCCACTCAGGGTGTCGGCCATAAAGCGGCCGAACGGATCGGCGCCGACCCGGCCGATAAAGGCCGCATCGCCACCCAGCCGTGCCACACCAACCGCCACATTGGCGGGCGCGCCACCCGGACACTTGAGGTAGTGCAACGCCCCTTCCGGGATCAAGTCCACCACCGCATCCCCCATTACCCACACACGATTCGTCACCTTGCTACTCCACTGCTGCATCGGATCCACGGTCAAACCCGAACTCTGTTCTGTTGGCTGGCATTATCAGCTAAACCGTTTTAGCCAACCAATAGATCTCGGCACCGACTGCCATTTTTGTGATCGGGATAACGAACTAGAACCAGGTTTCCATCTGTACGCCAAAGTTCCACTCGCCACCGGCGGTGAAGTTGCTCTGGCCCATGGCATCGTCGCTGGCGTAGTTGTCGAGCTCGGAGGACCAGTCCATCCAGCTGGCGAACACCCGCAGTTCGGGCCGTTCGAAGAAGCCGGCGGTCTGCGCCTTGAAGGTGGGGGCGAAGGTGAGCTTGGTGAAGTTGCCATTCACCGCCTGGCGTCCCTTGTAACCCTTGGGATCGAGATCCATGTACTGCCAGGCCGCCTCGTAGACCAGCTCGACGTTCTGGCTCAGCACCTGCGCCACCCGGGTATTGAAGGTAAGCCAGCGGTACTCATCCCCTTTCACGTAGCGATCCTGACTCTGCTCGGCCAGCAGGGCCGGGGCAAAACGCCAGCGCGAGTTGAGATCGGTAGCGCCAAACACGGCGACCCGCACTGCATCGGCGTCCGCCAGCAGCTCGCTGTCAGAGCCCAGCCCCTTGACCTCGGCCCCCAGCCCATGACCGTACAGCACCGCCGCCTTGGCAAAACCGGGGTTGATGCCAAAGAAGCTCTCGCCGTGGTAGGCCAGCAGGGTGTGTGCCCCCTTGTCCGCCGCCTCGCTGCCCGCCCCCTTGTCATTGATGCGGGCGTCATTGTCCTTGGCCGAGAGACCGTTCACCATCCACTGCCAGTTACCGACGCGGTTGTTCATGGTGAGGATGTAGCTCTCGATATCGGAGAGACCGCTGGCGCTGATGTCGCCGTAATCCCGGCCATAGAGAGAGAAGTTGGCCTTCCAGCTGTCGGCCAGCTGCACGTCGTAGACGCCGCCGCCGGTACCGGCCAGGAACACCACGTCGGAATCGAGCCAGTGGATGTCAAAGTTGTCCCGATCAAAGCGCTTGCCCGCCCACAGCACCGCATTCTTGAAAGGGCCGTCGAAGCTCGCCAGATTGCCGATCTCGGCAAACACCTGACGGGTATTGAGGCTCGAATCGCTGGCGGTCCAGTCGTTGCTGGTCTCCACCCCGTCAGCCAGCATCAGCTTGTAGCGGGCCCAGCTGCCATCCTCGAAGGTCTGGGTTTTCAGCAGGTTGGCCTCCATGTAGGTGTCATCCTCGTTGCCAAGGCGACCGACGGCCCCGCCCACCGAACCGGCCGGGGTGATGTAGGGGCCGCCGCGCCCACCGTTGCCATTGCTGTTGACCAGGAGGCCCGAGCGGGCATAGCCGTGAAACTCGAAGCCCTGGGCACCAGCGGTCTTCTCATCCACCTTCTGGCTGCGGTTGTTGGCCACCTGCGCCTGCTCGCTCGCCGCGCTCGCTTTCACTTCCGCCTGACTGGCACGGCTCTCTGCTGCCTCGGCTCTCGCTTCGGCCGCCTGTACCCGCGCCTCCAGCACCGCCAGTCTGGCCTCGACACTTTCACCTGCGACACTCGCCTGCGCCGCCCACAGCGGGCTGCTCATCCCCAATCCCAGCGCTACCGCCAGCGCCAACTTGCTCTTGAACATCATCATCTTCCTCACCTGTCATCTGTGGCCCGGAGGGGCGCTGTTGTTATCGACAGCCAGAGCATAGCTAAACCAGTTTAGCCAACTCAATACGACAACTAAACCGTTTCAGCAACAGTGTGAGCGGGATAACATTTGTACAGCAGGAATTGGCGGGAGTTGTGAGGAGGATCCCTCATCAGGATCCACTCAATAGGGCGGATCCTGGCTAAACGGCGGGCAAAAAAAGAGCCGGCACAAGGCCGGCTCTGTTTATTCGGGTCGCTGAAATCAGCTGGTCAGATCGTCGAAGAAGCGTTTCACCCCTTCGAAGAAGCCTTCCGATTTCGGCTTGTGGGTCTTGGCAGCGGCGCCGCTGAAGGATTCGTCCAGCTGGCGCAACAGCTCTTTCTGCTGCTCGGTGAGGTTGACCGGCGTCTCGATCACCACCTTGCACATCAGATCCCCAACCTGGCCGGAGCGTACTGACTTCACGCCCTTGCCGCGCATGCGGAACATCTTGCCGGTCTGGGTCTCCGGAGTGACCTTGAGCTTGACGCGGCCATCCAGGGTCGGCACTTCGATCTCGCCACCCAGGGCGGCTGCGGTGAAGCTGATGGGCACTTCGCAGTAAAGGTTGTTGCCGTCACGCACGAAGATCTCGTGCTCTTTGACGTGCACCTGTACGTAGAGATCCCCTGCCGGAGCCCCTGCCTCCCCCGCTTCCCCTTCACCGGAGAGACGGATGCGATCGCCGGTATCGACGCCCGCCGGAATTTTCACCGACAGGGTCTTGGTGCGCTGGTAGCGACCTTCACCGTGGCACTTGCGGCACGGATCTTTGATGATCTTGCCGCGACCGTGACAGTGCGGACACGCCTGCTGCACCGCAAAGAAGCCCTGACGCATCTGCACCTGGCCGGAGCCGTGGCAGGTCGGGCAGGTCTGGGCACTGCTGCCGGTGTGGGCACCGGAGCCGTTACAGACTTCACAGTGAACCAGGGTCGGCACCTTGATCTCCTTGGAGACCCCGCGCACCGCCTCTTCCAGCGTCAGCTCCATGGTGTAACGCAGGTCGGAGCCACGGGCCGGGCCACGACGGGCACCACCACGGCCACCGCCGAAGATGTCACCGAATACGTCACCAAACATGTCGGCGAAGTCGGCACCGCCGCCAAAGCCACCGTGGCCACCGCCACCCTGGCTCGGGTCGACACCGGCATGGCCGTACTGGTCGTAACGGGCACGCAGGTTGGCATCGGTCAGGACCTCGTAGGCTTCCTTGACCTCTTTGAACTTCTCTTCGGATGCGGCATCACCCTGATTACGATCCGGGTGATACTTCATGGCCAGGCGCTTGTACGCCTTCTTGATCTCGCGATCGTCGGCATCTTTCGCCACACCCAGTACTTCGTAGAAATCGCGCTTCGACATACTCATCCTGTGGTTACGCAGACGGGCGTTGGTTACCCAACGCCCGTGAATTCATTGACCAAGCCGATGGGCGAAGCGGACTCCGCCCATCTGGGTAGGGCTTACTTCTTGTCGTCTTTCACTTCTTCGAACTCGGCGTCGACTACGTCGTCGTCAGCCTTGGCAGAAGAGGAGGACTGACCGGCATCAGCACCGGCTGCACCCTGGGCCTGAGCCTGCTGCTGGGCAATTTCCATCAGCTTCTGGGACGCTTCCAGCAGAGCCTGCTGTTTGGCTTCGATAGCAGCCTTGTCGTCACCCTTGATGGCAACTTCCAGCTCGCTCAGCGCGGCTTCGATCTTGGTCTTGTCGTCGGCAGGCAGGGCCTCACCGGCTTCGGTGATCTGCTTGCGTACGGAGTGGACCAGACCATCAGCCTGGTTGCGAGCCTGTACCAGCTCTTCAAACTTCTTGTCCTCGGCCGCATTGGCTTCGGCTTCGCGTACCATGCGCTCGATCTCGTCATCAGACAGACCAGAGGAGGCCTGGATGGTGATCTTCTGCTCTTTGTTGGTCTCTTTGTCTTTCGCAGAGACGTGCAGGATACCGTTGGCATCGATGTCGAAGGTCACTTCGATCTGCGGCAGACCGCGCGGTGCCGGACGGATGCCTTCCAGGTTGAACTGGCCCAGAGACTTGTTGTCGCTGGCGCGCTTGCGCTCACCCTGCAGCACGTGAATGGTCACGGCAGACTGGTTGTCTTCGGCTGTGGAGAACACCTGGGACTTCTTGGTCGGGATGGTGGTGTTCTTCTCGATCAGCGCAGTCATCACGCTGCCCATGGTTTCGATACCCAGGGAGAGCGGAGTAACGTCCAGCAGCAGTACGTCGGTCTTGTCACCGGACAGTACGGCACCCTGGATGGCAGCACCCATGGCCACGGCTTCGTCCGGGTTGACGTCTTTACGCGGCTCTTTGCCAAAGAACTCGGCAACGGTCTTCTGAACCAGCGGCATACGGGTCTGACCACCAACCAGGATCACGTCGTCGATCTCGCCAACTGCCAGACCGGAGTCTTTCAGGGCGACACGAACCGGCTCCAGAGAGTCTTTCACCATGTCTTCTACCAGGGATTCCAGCTTGGCGCGGGTCACCTTGATGTTCATGTGCTTCGGACCGGTGGCATCTGCAGTGATGTACGGCAGGTTGACGTCGGTCTGCTGGGCAGAAGAGAGCTCGATCTTGGCTTTCTCGGCGGCATCTTTCAGACGCTGCAGCGCCAGCTGGTCGTTGCGCAGGTCGATGCCCTGCTCACGCTTGAACTCGTCTACCAGGTAGTTGATGACGCGGTTGTCGAAGTCTTCACCACCCAGGTGGGTGTTACCGTTGGTCGCCAGTACTTCGAAGGTGGTTTCGCCTTCCACTTCGTCGATCTCGATAATGGAGATATCGAAAGTACCGCCACCCAGGTCATATACGGCAACCTTGCGCTCACCCTTGACCTTGTTCACGCCGTAAGCGAAAGCCGCAGCAGTCGGCTCGTTGATGATGCGTTTTACATCCAGACCGGCGATGCGACCGGCATCCTTGGTAGCCTGACGCTGGGCGTCGTTGAAGTAGGCCGGAACAGTGATAACAGCTTCGGTTACCGGCTCACCCAGATAGTCTTCGGCGGTCTTCTTCATCTTTTTCAGCACTTCGGCAGAGATCTGCGGCGGTGCCATTTTCTTGCCCTTCACTTCAACCCAGGCGTCGCCGTTGTCAGCTTTGGCGATGGCGTACGGCATGATTTTCAGGTCACGCTGCACTTCTTCATCTTCAAAACGACGACCGATCAGACGCTTGATGGCGAACAGGGTGTTTTTCGGGTTGGTGATGGCCTGACGCTTGGCCGGCTGACCAACCAGGATCTCGCCATCATCGGCATAGGCAATGATGGACGGAGTAGTACGATCGCCTTCTGCGTTCTCGATCACGCGAGCAGTGTCGCCATCCAGAATAGCGACGCAGGAGTTGGTAGTACCCAGGTCAATACCGATGATTTTACCCATTTGACGAATCTCCAAATACTTTGAATAAACTGGCGAGGAACTCGCCTTAATGCGTTAACGGCTAGGTGGGGGCTGCCAATCTGGCTTTCAAGCTCCCGGCATCAAATTTTTTGTGCCGCCGCGGCCTTGCTACCTATATGGGGTCGCCGGACGCAGCTTCAAGCCCCAACCCTAAAAAACCACACCCTTTGTCATGGTTGCGCGGTCACGTTGAGCCGTAAACCGGGCAAGATGAACAGGTGCTGCACTGCGAAACAAAAAGCCCGCCACAGGGCGGGCTCGGGCACCCACAGCCAATCAGTCGACCGCTTTGGCGATCATCACCATGGCCGGACGGATCACCCGACCGTTGAGGTCATAGCCCTTCTGCATTACGGCGATCACGGTGTTCGGCGCCACATCGGCACTCGGTACCATGCTCATCGCCTGATGGGCGTTGGGGTCAAACGGCTGGTTGATCGGGTCGAGCGCTACCAGACCAAACTTGGCCACGCCGCTCTGCATGGATTTGAGGGTCAGCTCGACACCTTCGATCATCGGCTTAAGGGCTTCGTTCTCCTTGTCGGCCAGTTCGATGGCACGCTCAAGGTTGTCCAGCACCGGCAGCAGTTCATTGGCGAACTTCTCCAGAGCGAATTTGTGCGCCTTCTCCACATCCAGCTCGGTACGACGGCGCAGGTTCTCCATCTCGGCGGCGGTACGCAGGGCGCGTTCACGCTCTTCCGCCGCTTTTTGGATGGCGGTTTCCAGCTGCGCTTCCAGTTCGGCAATGCGGGCCTGCTCGGCTGTCACTTCACTGTCTACATCGGTCGGCTCGACTGGCTGGGCTTCCACTTGCTCCATCGCTTCAACCTTTTGCTCTTCGTGGTTCATGACATCTCCAATTCCGGGGTTACTTATGAGGGCCCTGACGTCTGGTTGAGCGACCGGACGACAACAGACCGACTATGTTGGCGCTATTATGGGGATGCATCCCCGGCTTTCAAGGGGTAAAGGGCAATCAGGGTTGCTGAATAGCCGCAACTGTCGGTTTATCCGGGTTACCGCTCACCGTTTAACCTGCAGCCTCAAGGGGATAGCCACCCCCGTCACACGGGAGAGCGTCACAAGCGGAGCAAAGCACTGTATACTGGCCCGCAATACCCATCCCAGATCTGACTGACTATGGATTCTCCGTTCAAAACCATCGCCCTGATTGGCAAACCCCACCATGAGGGGGCCAACCAGACGCTGACCGGCCTGCATCAATACCTGACCGCCCGCGGCTTTCGGGTACTGGTGGAGAGCCGGGTCGCCCAGACCCTGAGCATCCTCGATGAAAACGTGATGGATCTGGTGCAACTGGGCCAGCAGGCCGATCTCGCCATCGTGGTCGGCGGCGACGGCAACATGCTGGGAGCGGCGCGGGTGCTGTCACGCTTCGATGTAGCAGTGATCGGGGTCAACCGGGGTAACCTCGGCTTTCTGACCGATCTCTCGCCGCAGGATTATCTGCTGCCGCTGGAGCAGGTGCTCTCCGGCCACTACAAGAGCGAACACCGCTTCCTGCTGGAAGCCTCGGTCTATCGCCACGGCGAGCGCAAGTCGAGCAATCTGGCGGTCAACGAGGCGGTACTACACCCGGGCAAGATCGCCCATATGATCGAGTTCGAGGTCTATATCGATGGCAGCTTTATGTATAGCCAGCGCTCGGACGGCATCATTGTCGCCACTCCGACCGGCTCAACCGCCTACTCCCTGTCAGCGGGCGGCGCCATCCTCACCCCCAAGCTCAACGCCATCACGCTGGTGCCGATGTTCCCGCATACCCTGAGCAGTCGCCCCATCGTGCTCGATGCCGACAGCGAAGTGCGGCTGCTGGTCTCGCCGGACAATCAGGACGATGCCATGCAGGTGAGCTGTGACGGCCAGGTGACGCTGGCGGTCCACCCGGGGGACGAGATCCTGATCAAGAAGAGTCACCACCAGCTCCATCTGGTTCACCCGCTCGACTACAGCTACTTCCACGTGCTGCGCAACAAACTCGGCTGGGGCAGCAAGCTGTTTTAATCGGCGCTGACCGACAACTGCATTGCCAGAGAGGGCGCCTGAATTGGCGCCCTTCTCTTTTCTGTCGTGGCAACATCCCCTGCCCTCTCATATCCGTACCGCGTGCCAATAGTCAGTACCGCATTCTCATAGCCATACCGCACTGGCGCACCTTTCCTGTACTAAAAATGACGGCGCCCTCTTTACTGTATATAAGACCAGTATATACTGGATGCATACACAGTAATGTTGACCTATACAGGATGAGACCATGCTGACCCAGCTGACCGTCAACAACTTCGCCATCGTCAAGTTTCTCGAACTCGATCTACAACCGGGCATGACCTGCATCACAGGTGAGACCGGCGCCGGTAAATCCATCGCCATCGATGCTCTCGGTCTCTGCCTCGGAGAACGGGCCGAAGCGGGCATGGTGCGACCCGATAGCGACAAAAGCGAGGTCAGCGCCCGCTTCCTGCTGGACAACAACCCGGCCGCCCGCGCCTGGCTCGCCACCAACGAACTGGAAAACGAAGGTGAGTGTATCGTGCGGCGAGTCATCTCCGCCGAGGGCCGCTCACGCAGCTATATCAACGGTGTGCCCGTCCCCCTCACCCAGCTCAAGAATCTGGGCCAGCTGCTGGTCAACGTGCACGGTCAGCATGCCCACCAAATGCTGCTCAAACCCGACTACCAGCTCGCTCTGCTCGACGGTTATGCCGGTCACCATCTGCTGCTCGACGAGGTGCGCCAGCACTATCAGCAGTGGCGCCAACTGCAAAACGAGCTGAACCGGCTCAAAGCCGAGCAGCAGCAGCGGGAGGCCCGTCGCCAACTGATCGAGTATCAGGTGCAGGAGCTGGACGAATTCGCCCTGCAGCCGGGGGAGTTTGAAGAGATAGAGGAGGAGCACCAGCGTCTGGCCAACGGCACAGAACTGATGCAAGAGTGCGGGGCTTGCCTCGATCTGCTCTATGACAACGAAGAGACCACTATCGCAGGGCTGCTGCAATCAGCCGTCGATCGAGCCGAGGGGCTGGTCAGCATGGACAGCCGCCTCACTCCGGTACTAGAGATGTTGAACGAAGCCCTGATCGGGGTGCAGGAGAGTCACAGCGAACTGCGCAGCTATCTCGATCGGCTGGAGCTGGATCCCGAACGTTTCAACGAGCTGGAGGCCCGCCTCTCCAAGGCGATCAATCTGGCCCGCAAGCACCATGTCAAACCGGCAGATCTGGCTCAGTACCATCAGGAGTTGGCCTCTGATCTCGCCCGCCTCAACTCCGATGAGGAGCGATTAGAGGGGATGGAAGATGAGCTGGCCGAGGCCCGTCAGGCGTTTGTCCAGGCCGCCGAAGCCCTGAGTCAGAGCCGTCAGCGTTATGCCGAGGAGCTGGGCGCCAAGGTGACCAGCAGCATGCACGAACTGGCGATGCCTGATGGCCGTTTCGCCATCGAGGTGCGCCCCGACGCCCAGAGCAGCCTCTCTCCGCTGGGTATAGATCGGGTGGAGTTTATGGTCACCACCAACCCGGGCCAACCGATCCAACCGCTTGGCAAGGTGGCCTCAGGCGGTGAACTGTCACGCATCAGCCTCGCCATCGTGGTGATCAGTGCTCGCAAGATCTCAACCCCGACCCTGATTTTCGACGAAGTGGATGTGGGGATCAGCGGCCCGACTGCCGCCGTGGTGGGTCGCCTGCTGCGCCAGCTCGGCGAGTCCACTCAGGTGATGGTGGTCACTCACTTGCCTCAGGTGGCAGGCAACGGACACCAGCATATGGTGGTGAGCAAGCATACCGATGGCAAAACCACCGAAACCCGGATGGATGCACTCGACCAGAATGCCCGCCTCAATGAGCTGGCACGCCTGCTCGGTGGCGACCAGATCACCGACAACACCCTGGCCAATGCTCGCGAGCTGCTGCGCCGTTGAATCAGGCCAAAACGCCGATTTGCAGCGATGGCGACTGACAGGGCTGACCGAACATGCTGACTTCGCAGGCACAGGCGAGCGCCATAGCCTCCACAGTCAGCAATAGCCAATAGCCAATAGCCAATAGCCAATAGCCAATAGCCAATAGCCAATAGCCAATAGCCAATAGCCAATAGCCAATAGCCAATAGCCAATAGCCAATAGCCAATAGCCAACTGTGAGCACCGAACTCGCGTCAGGATTACCGACCCAGATCAATAAAATGGCGAGTTAGGCGAAGCTGGCAGCAACATGGGCGTGGATCCGGTTGCCTTCATGTAGCGGATTTCGCATAGTGTTGCCCCCCTTTATGGGTATCCAATTGTGAGGCTTTGTCTATGATCCACGTTTTTGGTCACAAGAATCCTGATAGCGACAGTATCTGCAGTGCGCTGGTTATCACCGACTGGCTCAATGGCCAGGGCCATCAGGCCACCCCATGGCGTCTGGGTGACCTGCGCACCGAAACCCGTTTTATTCTGGAGCAGGCTGGCGTCAGCGAACCCGAGCTGCTGACCAAAGATCTGACCGGTGAAGATGTCTGGCTGGTGGATTTCAGTGATCTGGAACAGGGCCCTGCCACACTGGCACAAGCCAATGTACTGGGTCTGGTGGATCATCACCGTCTCGGCACTCTGGTCACCCAGTCTCCGCTGGATGCCTGGATCCGTGCCGTCGGCTGCACCTGCACCATCGCCTTCGATCTGCTGAGTCAGCAAGGTACCGTGACCCGCAGCCAGGCTCGCCTGATGCTGGGTGCCATCATGAGCGACACACTCTGTCTCACCTCGCCGACCACCACCGAGCATGACAAGATCGCTTGTGAGCGTCTGGCTCCGCTGGCCGAAGTATCACTGGCCGAGTTCGGCCAACAGCTGCTGATGGCAAAAACCGACCTGAGCGGTCTGACTCCGGCTCAACTGCTGCAGCAGGACGAGAAAGCGTTCCAGGCGGAAGGTTGCAACTTCATCATGAGCCAGATCGAAGTGGGCAGCGAGCAGCAGCTTGCCGAGCAACTGCCAGCCCTGCAGCAGGAGATGGCCCAGCGCGTGGCGAGCGAAGGGCTCGACTTCTTAGTGCTGATGGTCACTGACCTGACGGCTGCCGCCAGCCGCATCTACTTTACCGCGCACCCGAAAGTACCGGCCCAGTCCAGCTACCACCCAGGCTTTGTCAGCCGCAAGAAGCAGGGCCTGCCCTGGGTGATGGATCTGCTGGCCAAGGCCTGATCCTCCCTCACCATCACCTATGCCACAGCCCTGCCCCTGCGCAGGGCTTTTTCATCGCCACCGCCAGCCGCACTCTTGCCCTACCTTGCTGACTCTCTCGCCCACCACTGCGGTCGCTCGCTGACTCCTTTTCGGCGTATTGCCGTTAACGCCATCACTTTGCTTACATATTTGCGGCTGTTATTTATCTGAATGAGCGTAAAACCCCGTCCTTTCAGGGCGGGGATATAAGCGAGGTAAAATATCTTGATATCCCACATTAGCTGCGCAAGCATGTAAGGATGACAAAGCGCGCCTACAAATACCGTTTCTACCCCACCTCTGAACAAGCTACATTGCTTGCTCAGACGTTCGGCTGTACCCGATTTGTCTATAATCACATCCTTCGCTGGCGTACCGATGCCTTCTATCAGCATCAGGAAAAAATCGCTTACACCCAAGCCAACGCCAGATTGACCGCACTCAAGAAAGAGCCCGAATATCTTTGGCTCAATGATGTGTCCAGCGTCCCGCTCCAGCAAGCCTTGCGTCACCAACAGGCGGCATTCAAAAACTTCTTTGAAGGGCGAAACAAGTACCCAACTTTCAAAAGCAAGCACCATAAGCAATCGGCCACTTTGACCGATGCCGCATTTAAGTATCGGGAAGGTCAGCTCTACATGGCAAAGAGCAAGGAGCCGCTGGCTATCCGCTGGAGCCGCCCGCTCCCCTGCGAACCCAGCACCGTTACAATCTCCAAAGACGCAGCTGGCCGATACTTCGTCTCCTGCCTCTGTGATTTCGACCCCGAGGCGCTGCCCATCACACCCAAAATGGTCGGCATTGATCTCGGCATAAAAGACCTATTTGTAACCAGCAATGGAAATAAGGTCGACCATCCCCGTCACACGGCAAAATACGCAACCCTGCTTGCCCGCGCCCAGCGCCGCCTGAGTAAAAAGAAACTCGGCTCCGCCAATCGTGCCAAAGCCAAAGCCAAGGTTGCCCGTATTCACGCCAAAATCTCCGATTGCCGACAGGACAACTTGCACAAGCTGTCCCGCACACTGATTAACGAGAACCAAGTTGTGTGCGTTGAATCCCTCAAGGTGAAGAACATGATCCGCAACCCCAAACTGGCAAAGGCGATAGCCGATGCGAGTTGGGGTGAGTTTGTGCGCCAGCTGTCGTACAAGGGCGAATGGGTGGGGCGCTCGGTGGTTGCCATAGACCAATTTTTCCCCAGCTCAAAACGCTGCTCTTGTTGCGGATACACACTTTCAAAATTGCCGCTGTCAGTGCGTGACTGGGAGTGCCCTGAATGCGGGGAACACCACGACCGTGACCACAATGCGGCCAAGAATATTCTTGCGGCGGGGCTCGCCGTTAAAGCCTGTGGAGAGAATGTCAGTCTGGTGTAACGCATGTTACCTCAGCAGTTCTCGTTGAATCAGGAAACCCGGTTAGGTGACTAATCGGAATCCCCTCCCTTTAGGGAGAGGAGGATGTCAACAGGGCTTTGCTGCAGGATAATCGCCGCGCACAACCTTTTCCGTTTCCATTCAGGTGATCGATGAACATAACCCCCAAGCAGAGAACCCTGGCTATCACCATGCTGATCGCCGTGGTACTCCTCGGCTGGCTGCTCTGGCCCAGTCAACCACCCAAGGCGATGCTGACCGCTCAGGTGACCCGCGAGGATATTGCCCAAACTGTACTGGCCAGTGGTGTGCTGCAGGCCGTGGAGCAGGTGGATGTGGGGGCACAAGTCTCCGGTCAGGTTACCAAGCTGGCCGTCGAGGCTGGTGATCAGGTCAAGCAGGGAGACCTGCTGGCCGAGATCGATCCCCTGATTGCCCAGAACAACCTCAAGACTGCCGAGGCGGAACTTGCCAGCAATCGCGCCCAGCTCAAGATCAAACAGGCGCAACTCAAACAGAACGAGCTCGCCTGGCGGCGCCAGCAACAGATGTTCAAGCAGGAGGCGAGCTCACGGGCCGATCTGGAGAGTGCCGAGGCACTGCTGGCGGTCACCCGCGCCGAACTGCAAAATAGTCAGGCCAATATCGACAACGCCCTGATCAAGGTTGATCGGGCCAAGACCGAGCTGGGCTACACCAAGATCCTGGCGCCGATGGATGGCACCGTCATCAGCATTGTGACCCGTCAGGGCCAGACCCTGGCTGCCAGCCAGACGGTGCCGACCGTGCTCAAGCTTGCCAACCTCGAGACTATGACGGTCAAGGCGCAGATCTCCGAAGCTGATGTCACCAAGGTCAAAGCCTGCATGCCGGTCTACTTCACCCTGATCGGCGATCCGGATACCCGCTATCAGGGTACCCTTCGCGCCGTAGAGTTAGCGCCTACCAACATCAACGATCAGGCCACCACAGGTACCACCACCAGCAATGCGGCTGTCTACTACTACGCCCTGTTCGATGTACCCAATCCCGACCATACCCTGCGGGTCGCAATGACCACCCAGGTGACCATTGTGCTCGGCGAGCGCAAGCAGGTGCTCACTGTGCCGCAAACCGCCCTCGGCAAGTCGTTGGGTGACAACGAGTATGAAGTCACCGTGATCAAGGACGATGAGACAACCGAAACCCGTCATATCAAGACCGGTATGAAGGACGAGATCCGCATTGAGGTGATCAGCGGGCTGAGTGAGAAGGAGGAGGTGCAGCTCAATCACGGAGCCCCCGCCGACAATGATGAGATGGCGGTGATGCTATGAGTGAGCCCCTGAACCAGCTGCCGTTGATCCAGCTGAAAGGGGTCGAGCGACGCTACCAGAGCGGCGACAGCGAAGTCACCGTGCTCCACCCTCTTGATCTCACCATCTCGGCAGGAGAGATGATCGCCATTGTCGGCGCGTCCGGCTCCGGCAAGTCGACCCTGATGAATCTGCTGGGTTGTCTCGATAGCCCGAGCAGCGGCCAGTATCTGTTTCGCGGTCAGGACACCGCCACCATGGATGCGTTGGCGCTGGCCCGCCTGCGCTGCCACCACTTCGGCTTTATCTTTCAGCGCTACCACCTGCTGCCCCATCTCGATGCCGCCGCCAACGTGGAGATCCCGGCCGTCTATGCCGGCACCAGCCGCCCGGATCGCCAGGCGCGCGCGCGTCAGCTGCTGGGCAGACTGGGTCTGGCCGATCGCAGCCACCATACCCCTGCCAACTCTCCGGCGGTCAGCAGCAGCGGGTCAGTATCGCCCGGGCGCTGGCCAATGGCGGCGAAGTGATCCTCGCCGATGAACCGACCGGCGCACTGGATAGCCAGAGCGGCAAGGAGGTGATGGCGATCCTCAAGGAGCTGCACGCTCTGGGCCACACCATCATTCTGGTCACCCACGATATGAACGTGGCCAGCCATGCCGACCGGATCATCACTCTCAAGGATGGTCGGATTGAACAAGATAGCGGCCCCTGCCAAACGGCCGTGTTGGCTCCAGCCACCACCACAGCCCCTCAAAAAATAGTGCCCACTACAGGCGCCATGGGCCACGACTGGGATCGTTATCGGGAAGCGGGACGGATGGCGATGCATGCCATGCTCGCCCACCGGATGCGCACCTTCCTCACCATGCTCGGCATCATCATCGGCATCGCCGCCGTGGTGAGCGTGGTGGCGCTGGGGCAAGGGGCGCGCGCCAAGGTGATCGACCAGATCAATGCGATGGGCACCAACACCATCGAAATCTTCCCGGGCAAGGGATGGGGCGATGAGAAGATGGCCAGCATCCAGACCCTCAACAAGGGGGATCTCGATGCTCTGCTGGGGCAACCCTATCTTGCGGGCGCCAGCCCCGAGATTGGCAGCTCCGGCCAGTTGCGCTATCGCAACAAGACCAACAGCGGCAACGTGACCGGGGTCGGCAACGACTATTTCAAGGTGAAGGGGATGACGCTGGTCAGTGGTCGCTTACTGGAATGGCAAGATATCCAGCAGCGTGCCGCCGTCGCCGTGGTGGACAAGAAGAGCATCACCAGCCTGCTTGGCAAGGAGGAGCCGGTCGGCAAGGTGGTACTGGTCGGCACCTTGCCGGTGCGGATTGTCGGTGTGGTTTCGCAGGAGACCGGCTTCGGCCCCACCAGCCAGTCAGTCAATATCTGGCTGCCCTACAGCGCGGTGATGAGTCGCCTCATCTCGCAGCACCACTTCAGCCAGATCACCATCCGGGTCAAAGACGGGGTACAACCGGCACTGGCCGAGCAGGCGGTGATCGAGCTGATCACCAAGCGCCACGGGGTGAAGGATTTCTTCACCTTCAGCAGCGACAGCATCATCAAATCGGTGGAGAAAACCACGGCAACCATGACCTTGATGGTCTCGGCCATCGCAGTGATCTCGCTGATCGTCGGTGGGGTGGGCGTGATGAACATCATGCTGGTGTCGGTGGTCGAGCGCACCCGCGAGATCGGCATTCGCATGGCCGTGGGCGCCCGCCAGTCGGATATTTTGCAGCAGTTCCTGATTGAAGCTGTGATGGTGAGCCTGCTGGGGGGTATCTTCGGCGTCGGCCTCTCGCTAGGCATTGGTGCGCTCTTTGCACTGCTGGTGGACTCCATCAAGATGCAGTTCTCGCTCTTCTCCATCCTGATGGCCTTTGGCTGCTCGTCACTCATCGGGATCCTGTTTGGTTACCTGCCGGCACGCAATGCGGCGCGGCTCGACCCTGTTGTCGCACTGGCGAGGGAATAACAATGCACAAACTCTCCTGGCTGGCTCTCTCTATGGCCCTCAGCGGCTGTAGTCAGCACAGCACCTATCAAAGACCCGAGCTGGCGATCGCCCCCACATGGCAACAAGCAGAGGGCGCCCAACTGGCTGCGCAGGCTGGCCCCTGGTGGCGGGAATTTCATGATCCCCAACTCGACAAATTGGTCGAGGCGGTTCTAGCCGCCAACCCGGACATGCATGTGGCGGCCCTCAAGCTCAAAAGCGCCAGACTGGGCGCCGAGCAGGCCGATACCAACCTCACCCCCTCGGTCAATGGCACTATCGCAGCCAGTGGCAACAAGGATCTGAAAACCGGCAAAGACACCAACAGTCTGGGTCCCTCGCTGAGCCTCAGTTACGAAGTGGATTTGTGGGGCAAGCTTGCCTCGGTGCGGGATCAGGCAAGCTGGGAGGCGGCGGCAAGCGAGCAGGATCTCGCCAGCACCCGACTGCTGCTGATCGGCAATACCCTGGAGCAGTATTGGCAGCTCGGCTATCTCGGCTCTGCCATCACCCTTGGGGAACAGCAGCTGGCCAACCTGACCCGTACCGAGCAGCTGACCCAGACCAAATACCAGGCTGGCGCCATTACCCGACTCGATCTGGCGCAGGCACGCCAGCAACTGGCAGGCAAGCAGGCTGAGCTGGCCTCCCTCAAAGCGCAGCAGGAACAGGCTCGCAATGCCCTGCGTCTGTTGCTGGGCCGCAGCTGCGTATTCCGGCGAAGTTGAACAGCCATTCCGGCCAACGTGAACACCCTGATCCTTAACGCGCTCACGTCATCCCGTTTCTAACTCGACTGTTCAGATTGGGTCAACTCA
Organism: Aeromonas sp. 55A; assembly: GCF_051919665.1. Lineage (NCBI taxonomy): Bacteria > Pseudomonadati > Pseudomonadota > Gammaproteobacteria > Aeromonadales > Aeromonadaceae > Aeromonas > Aeromonas sp. 55A. Next base: position 4,207,353 of record NZ_JBQBEH010000008.1, read on the forward strand.
CTTCTCCTCTTTCTCATCGATTCTCCCTTCAGTGACAGCCGGTGAGCGTTGTGCATCAGCCGGTCCAGGATCGCATCTGCCAGGGTGTTGTCACCCAAGCTCGCGTACCACTCTTCAGTTGGCAGCTGACTGACTACTACCGTCGAGTATTTCCCGTACCGATCATCCATGATCTCCAGCAGGGCGTTGCGCTGCTCGGCATTCACCGCTTCCAGTCCCCAGTCATCGAGGACCAGTAGCTCTATCCTGGCCAGTTGACCCAGCAGTCTGGCGTAACTGCCATCTACCTTGGCCTGGCTCAGCTCAAGTAGCAGACGCGGCAGCCGGTAGTAACGAGTGCTATGCCCTTGCTGACAGGCTTGGTAGCCCAGCGCACAAGCCAGGTAGGTTTTTCCACAGCCACAGGGGCCGGTAATGAGCAGGTTCTGGCCTCGGCGCAGCCACTCTCCTTGGGCCAGGTTTGCAACCTGTGACCGCTCCAGGTTGCGTGCAGACTGGTAGTCCACCTCTTGCACCGTGGCTTGGAGTTTGAGCCGCGCCTGCTTGACTAGCCGAGCTTGTTTACGTTGCTCCCGGCTCAGTTGTTCGTGTTCGACCAGCAGGCTTAGACGCTCGATGAAGGGCAGCCCTTCGTAGGTACTGGCCTGTTCCAGTTGTTGTTGCACTGCATCCGCCATGCCGGTCAGTTTCAGGTTTCTCAGGCGGGTCAGGGTTTGTTGGGTCATGGGGCGTATCCTCTTTAGTGGAAGCTCTGGGGGCCACGGATGTTCTCGTGCTCTTGCGGTAACTCTGGGTAGCTCAGCGGGCTTTCGGGCAGTTGGTCGCGGCCACTGGTCAGCACCGACTTGAGCTGTTTGAGTCGCACCAGTCCTTCCCGATTAGCCAACTGACAGCAGGCCTCGACCCGTGATGGCGGATACTCCCGGCTAAGACTCAGTAGCCCCAGGCAGAGTCGGTATGCCTGCTCGACATGGGCTTTCTCTTCCAGCCGTTCGCTCACCCAGCACAAGGTGCCCGGTCCGATATCAGCAGCCCACTGCTTGAGACGGCCTGGCGTCCAGCGTTGCTGCTTGCTGTGGCGTTCCGGCATGTGCTCCGGGATCGTGCTCATCCCCGGGATGGTTTTACGCGGATGGCTCGCGACCAGCTGTTGCTGGTGATAGACCTGAAGCAAAGTGTCGCCAGCATGGAGCTCCAGTTGCTGGCCCACATACTGGTGTGGCACCGAGTAGTGGTGCTGCTCATAGCTGACGTGATAGTCGATGTTGACCTTGACCGTTTTGATGGCGACATAGCGATAGGGATGCACCGGCAGTGGTCCCAGCGCCGGGCGGTCCAACTGCTCAAACGCCTCGCGCCGGTTACCGGGCAGTTGCTTGAACGGGCGCTCGTTGAGTTCGTCCAGCAAGGCCCGGATGCACTGGTTGAGCTCGGCCAGCGAGAAAAAGGTCTGGTGGCGCAAGCGGGCGAGGATCCAGCGCTCGACGATCTGCACACCCACCTCAGCCTTGGCTTTATCCTTGGGCTTGTAAGGGCGAGCTGGCATCACTGCCACCTGATAGTGCTCGGCCAACTGCTGGTAGCTGGGGTTGAGCTCGGGATCGTATCGGCAAGCCTTGCTGACACCGCTTTTGAGGTTGTCGGGGATCAGCAGTGCAGGTGTACCGCCGAAAAACTCAAAGGCACGGACATGGCTTTGCAACCAGTCCGGCAGTGACTGTGACCAGGTAGCCTCGGCAAAGGTGTAGTTGGACGCACCAAGCACGGCGACAAAGATCTGGGCCTGACGGACCTCCCCCGTGGAGGGCGAGGCGATGGGCACCGTGGGCCCGCAGTAGTCGATAAAGAGCTTTTCCCCCGCCTTGTGGATCTGGCGCATGGAGCGCTTTTGCAACTGACACCAGGATTTGTAACGGTCGCAGAACTGGGAGTAGCTGTAACAGCTGTTGGGATAGCGCTGGGTGTACTCCTCCCAGAGCAGTTGTTTGGAGACCCCCTTACGCTTGAGCTCCTGATGGACAGAGGGCCAATCCGGTACAACATGGCGGGCCGAGATGGTGGTATCGGCCTGCGGATAGAACAGGGCCGCCAGTTGGCCATCATCAAGCTGGCTAGGTAAGGGCCAGGTCAGGCCGAGCGTCTGGGCACTTTTGAGGAGTTTCTGGATGGAGCCAACGCTGACCTTGGTGCAGCAACTTATCTGGCGAACAGAGAGGTCAGCTTCCAGCCGCAGTCGCAGCACTTCACGAATTTTACGCATTGCAATCCTCTTGGCAGACATAGGCTCTTCCCTGGCAAAAGGGAGAGCGTATCAAAGGTTGTTAAATCAATGCGTTAAGGATGATTCCGGTGAATGTGAACAGTGATTCCGGGATGTTGAACACTGTTTCCGGAAAGGAGGAGCAAAGTGTTCAGGTTGAGCCGGAATGAGCGTTCACATTGGTCCGGAAATGGTGTTCACGTTGAACCGGAATCGGTGTTCATGATCGGCCGGAATATGCAGCAGCAGCGGGCCACTGGAGTATGCACCCGCTTCCCTTGCAAAGCAGACCATTCCTGAACTTGCGGTGGGTATTCCGGCCAATGTGCTGGCACGCCGCCCCGACGTCAAAGCGGCCGAATTGCGGCTGCGCAAGACGCTGGCTAAAGGGGATGAGATCCGCACCAGCTTCTACCCCAGCCTGACCCTGACCGGCAGTGCCAGCACCGCATCCGATAGATTGGCGCAGGTGCTGCAAAATCCGGTTGGTACGCTGGGAGCCAGCCTCGCCCTCCCCTTCCTTGAATACAACCGCACCCAGCTCGCCATCGAAAGCTCAGAGCTGGATTACCAGATTGCTGAAACCGAGTTTCGCAAACAGCTCTACACCGCACTGGTGGAGGTGGAAGACAACCTGGCCGCACGCCACTATGGCCAGCAGCGACTCGATTATCTGCAGGAACAACTGAGTTATGCCCAGGAGGCCGAACGACTGGCCAAGGCTCGCTTCCAGGCGGGTGCAACCGGCGTGCAAGCCTGGCTTGATGAGCAGAACCGGCTGTGGGATGCCCAGCAGAGCCTGCTGGCCCAGCAAAAAGAGCAGCTCACCACCACTGCCAAAATCTATCGCGCCCTAGGTGGCAGCGATAGCGTGACGCCCCGATAACGCCTCCCCCCAATATTCCCCACTCTGCCTGTAGAGTGGGGAATACCATCGCCATCGACCGCACCGAATTCCCTCGCCCACACGGCATACGAACGCCATTGCTCATCATCAGGGGCAGTTACGGCAGCGCAGCCAATTACATGCATCGGCGACCCAGAATATCCCGGCTATACCTTGCGGCTATCTCTATCCCTCACGCACCCTGTGGAGATAACGATTACCGGATATTCCATCAGCAGAGAGCTCGCGGCTCTTGCCGAGCGGCTCCCCGCGAATCATGAGAGACATATCCGAAGCGCATATCTGCACGACGCATACAAATAGCGATATCACGCTGTTAATCCTGCACGACGAAATTAATCGCAAACAAAGAGTGATATTGAGCAAAGTAACAGTGAAGTGAAACGACGCTAAAAAAGGATACAAGCGAGGATGTAGATAACAATGGGGTGAAGGGGCAGATTGGATAACCACGAGTAAAACGGCAAAAATAATGCCGCTCAAAGGCGGCATTATTCAATCTCTGAACCTGACGAATTAGATCAGGAAATCGTTCAGGTCTTTACCCAGTGCTACTTGAGCAGCAATGGCTTTCGGCATACGGCCTTGACCGGTCCAGGTTTTTTCCTGGCCATCTTCTTCGTACTTGTATTTAGCCGGACGCGGAGCACGCTTGCTCTTGGCAGCGCCAGTCGCAGCAGCCGGAGCAGCGGCAGTCGCCAGCAGCTCGCGAGGATCAATACCAGCCTGCTGCAGCATTTCGGTGAATTCATTCAGCTTGCGCTGACGCTCTTCCTGTTCTGCACGCTCCTGTTCAACAGAATCGGCGCGCTCTTGGTAAACCAGGTCAAACTTCTCTTTAGCTTCCAGCAGTTGCTCAAACGGCAGCTCACGAATAGCCGCACGCAGACTGCGAATGTTCAGCAGAACTTTCAGAAACTCGTTCATTATTTCCTCACAAAAAGTCGGTTACAGGGATACCGTTTCAGAATAGCATGGACAATTCGCGAGAACATACAGTTTTTCTATATTAACGTTCTTTTTTTCTTAAATTTCACCATCAAGATCGAATGCTTGCCACTATCAATAACAAACTGGCTGGAATGCAGATCTTCTGGGTAGAGTGGTGATTACCATCTTGTGTTCAAGAAACATCAGTATTTCAAGACTCATTAATTTCCAGTTCAGCATCCAACAAAACTAAGGAAAGTGCGAACAAGTATCCCAAGAACAAAAAATGAAAATTTTAGTCATTTAATATCAATGGGTTACCAGTAAATGCTCTCGTGCCATATGACTTATTCGCACCTTCCCTAACTCTGTAACCTGCTTTATAAGCCTGAGCGAACATTTCTACCATACGTTCAACATCATGTGACAAGACTATGCCTGTCTGTTTAGCAATGAACACGTCTAGAACCTGTCCCTTCACCCGATGATGAAGGGAATACTCCCAATTCACTATCAACCCCTTCAACGCCATCGACAAAATTACATATTAATCAATTGGTTGGAATCGCCACATGACATTTCAAATATGCCTTTCATAGCCCGTTTGACAGACGCATGCGTCCGAAAACAGACTGTTCAGATACTGGTTGTCCAGAAGGGAAAAAATAAAAAAGCCAGCCGTTTTTAAGAGCTGGCTTTCTATGTATCCAAATAGCACTATTTATTTTTAGTTATATTCTTGCCTGATTGGTCAACACCGGTAATCACTGCCTGTGAAGCAGACCCAGTTAAAAGGGGCTCGGTTGGATAGAGCTTAAGTGCTTCAGCTCGCATCGCATTGGCTTCCTCTGTACGACCCAATGCATTAAGCGCGATCACCATATTGGCGTATATGTTGGCACGCGGTGTATGGCGTACGAATGCCTGCCCCCACTCCAGATAAGCTTCCAGTTCGGTCTTGTTATTTGTCTGCAAGCCCACCATCAGACGAACTGAGTTCACATCAAACTCGACTCGGGTCAACCAAGCCATGGGATTGACGATATCAAGTAGCAAGGTCGGCTCTTTATACCCACCCCGTTCATATTTGGTGACTACCCATGCGGTGTGAATTGCTGTGAGCATAAAGGGAACGACCAGCAGCGGGATAGCGATCGCCATAAATCGCAGTAACAGCCATGGGCGGCACTCCATATCCCACCATGATGAGAAACCCTGACTCGCCAGGTTGGTCTCCTCAATTTCGGTATCGATGATATAAATCAGCGTCAGCAACAGCCACCATAACACGATCGCATGGTAGAGAGGGTATTCCGTCTGGGTATGAAGCAATATTGGGGCAACCAAGGCAAGCAGCCCCATGGCATGTACCCAGCGCACACTCGCCAGACGCCATAATAATGCACCTCCCATGATCACCATGCCGACCATGGGTGCAATACCGCCCTCAACAGCCCAATAGAGAAACTCGTTGTGGGGGTGGTCGAGGTTGTAAATTACCATTCCAATATTTGGATCTACATGCCGAGCCTCTGTGTATGCGTGGAAGAATGTGGATTCAAATCCACCATACCCTATTCCCAATAACCAGTTTTGAAAGAGTAAATTCAATGTAAAAGGCCAGATATCTGACCGAGCTCCGCCAGAGAGATATTCGTTCATCCCCCGACTGACACTTGACACCCAATACTGAGAAGCTAATCCAACCACGGCCCCCAGCAAGACCAGACAGAGCATTCGTACCAATAAACGTTGACGATGCAACTGGGGTCCAAGCAGGATAAACGCCAGCAATCCCCCAAGCAGCCCCACCCGAGACTGCAGAACAATCAACAATAGACTGGCGGCGACAATCACCCCATAGCTCACCCTGCGCAACCAAACATGCTCATTGCTGCGTAGCTCCAGCCAAATAGCCAACGCAATCCCGGTGGCCATAAAGGTTGCCATCACATTTGGCTGTTGAAAGATCCCGTATGGACGATTGGCTTTGGCGTCATAGCCAATCCAGTTACCTGGCGTCAACAGATAGAACTGTACCAGACCGAGCACTGCCTCCATAGCGATCGCAATCAGGACGAGATAGAGCAATCGGTCACGCTGCAACCGATTAAATCGCCATTGGTAGAGACCGAACAAAAACAGCAGACCAGCAAACAGCCCCAGCAATCTTGGGATGGCATAATCCTTGAGAGCAAAACCTAGATAGAGCATGGGGAGCAGCATTAAGAGAGCCCCTACCCATAACGCAGCCTGTAATGAAGAAAATACCAGACGCTGGCGTAACGTCACTTGCCACAATCCCAGCCCAATAGTCAACGAGGCAAACACCCATCCCCATGCATTAAAGGGAAGATACAGTCCGGCACCGCCCGGGTTGTGCATAAAAAAGTGCATGCCCAATAGCCAATAAGTGATAAATAGTGCAGAAAAAGCACCATTTATATATTTAATCATCATGCATCCCTAGCGTAATAATTTTAGATCCCAGTATACATTAAGCAGATAATAAAAGAGCGGGCAGTTAACAACTGTCCGCTCTATCTATAGGGAAAACTCTAAGCCCTATGTCTCTGACTTCTATTGCAATTCAGTCAAATCGTAAAGACCATTTCTACGACTCAACATCTGTCCACCGTCACGAGTCAAAGGAACCCATCCAACGGTTCCTTTTGCTGTTGTTGGTTTTAGCAGCATCAAGTCGAAGGGGATCGTTATGTAGATACCTTTGGTAAAGCTACCTTCACCATACTCATCAGCAGAAACATTTGTAAATGTCGCATACCCCCCTAAAATAACGCCCGAATCAAATCGCTTTGAGAAATCGAGAGTAGTGCCTTTATCACCAGCCAAATACTGCCCCACGGCGACTTTGGCGGTGACATTACTCATGAATGGTAACTGCCAATAAGCTGTAACATGACCAGTCATTACATCGTAATCAGCCATTTTCAGAGTATTGTTCCAGTCTCGCTGTTTCACCCAGTTGGCATCAACGCCAATCGCCCAAGTCTTACCATATGGACGATAGAGAACCTCGCTGCCTACACCGGCATACATCATCTCCAAATAACCACCATAAACTTGCCCATACCAATCCCGAGAGAGTGGCTGCATATGAGTTAACTGCAAGTTGTTAAGTAATACATTTGAGGAATCAACATACTCACGAACCCAAGTTCGAACTCGTGGCAATGCCGCCCCATCAGGAGGGGGGGCTTTATAGTTGAACTCATCATAGTTATTAAGCAGATTAAAAAACAACGTCCCTTGCAAGCTGTTGTTTTCACTCATCCGCCAGTCAGCATTGGCATTGATACCGAGCTGGTACATATAGAAAGACTCTGCACCACCAAACGACTGTGTCAGATCAGGATCAAAGGAGTATGAAAAAGATTTACGTCCAGCAGCATAAATGGGTATCCCCTGAACTTCTCTGGCAGCCTGAACAGTCGATTTCTCTTGCTGCTCTTCTCCCAATACTTGCACCACGTTGGCTCGACGAACAGATTGGAGATCAATTTGGGTCTCCTGCAGATGGAAGTTTGCCTTACGCTCAATAATATTCAGGTCACGGATTGTGTTTGGCAAATGATTGGCCGCTAGAAGAGATGTTCGCTTCATCGCCTCACGTTCATCACGATACTTGCTCTGCGTACCAATGATCGTGACTGAGCCTGCCTCAGTATAAAAATCTGTGTCCTGCCACCCTGCATTATCTTTTAGCTCATTCGCCAACGTAGGCCACTTCACGTCAGCAACAGAATCTGGCACCAGGCCTGGTTGATAAACGGGTCTTGGCTGGTCAATCTGGGCAGGTTTCAGCTCGTTAAAGTTGGTCCGCATAGTCACCCCCCACATCAGGGTATTTCCCCTCTGCCAACTCAGATGGCTATCCAAGTTATCAAAAATGCGATATACCGCCCCAACATTCCACGGCGAATCTTGAGAAATATGGCCTGCAAACTCTTTACTATAGTCATTGCCATCATATTCCAGCTTCAACCTAAGTGGCTGCCATGGCGTTTGATACTCAATACCACCGAAGAGTGCTGCAGGCCCATGAAACAGGCTATCAAACTCAAACTTACCGCCATTCCCGGAGTAACTTTCATTCCTTTGACACCAAGCATCTTTGTACTCACAAAACGGGTTTTTAATATTACCGCTTTCGGCCATATTTCCCCAGCCAATACCGATAGTAAAATCAAATGAGCCATACTGTTTACTGGCAGTCAAAAACTCACCGTCAAAAAGACCAGTTCCCATCAGGTCTCTAAAGCCCATAGATACTTGTGGCAGATAGTTAGATTCTTGCCAAAGACGAAACTTAAAATCCATACCCTTATCTTTATGAGATTGACCGCCACTAAAGGTAGGATCATAACTGTATGGCATAGTCCGAGTATCTGTATACCTAAGTGTTGCCTCAAACCAATCAAATGGCTGCGCAGAGATAGACCACCGACGATATTGGTCATTATCAGCATAGTTGGCACTGAATTCGCCAGTCTTAGCCATACGAGCTGTTGGCATCTGCAACAAACCAACACCACCAAAATCACCTTGCGATGGGCCATAAGAATCAAAAATCGACTCTGTAGCGCATACTGCCCCAGAAACAACCCATGAAACAAAAAACGCAATATATTTACATTTAGGAAGCATTATTCAGGCACTCGATTAGCAAGCAAGTTAGCAATGCGAATATTGATATCTCTATATTGTGCGGGCAACACATCGGGGTTAAATCCGACAAACAGCGTCGCCCCAGCCATTGGTTCTCGATGCAGCTGATTCCAGTTAGCCACAGGAACACGACTGATAGAACTATCAGGCTGGATCAGAAATGCTTCACTTGGCTCAGCCCCAGCTAACAAGCTGTAACCCTGCCAATAGTCAGCCAAACCAGCACCAGACTGTAAAGGCTGTTTACTACGACCATTAATCAATCCTACGAAGTAGATAAAATCAGGTCTTGGAGCAACAAAAAGCGTGTAGTTTCCTTTCAGCAGAGGATTACCTTCAGGATCAACTCTACTCTTGGCAGGATCTAAAAAAACTGACAAACGACCACTGACAGGAATTCTATCCAGCTCTTGTAGTAACTGTTGGGTTGACTGGATCAATGCGCCCTGCTCCCCCCCCCTCATCCAAAAAACTTGCAGTAATTTAAGATCTTTGAGTAGGGTCTCTTTAGTTGCCTGGAGCTCTGCCATCTTTCTAGGATTAGCTATCTGTGCACTGCGCCAATAAATATCATTAGGCAGCTTGGTATTAAATAACAGGTCAGCCAGTCTAGCTCCATCATGAACTTCAATCTTGGTTACAGAATGACGTTCATAAATCACGTCTATATCGGCTTGAGCTAAGGCATAAAAAGGCATAAGACCGAGTATCAGATATTTTTTCATAAGGAGTAAGGCTTTAAGATTGTAATTTCAATTACCGGCAAGTCCGGCCCCAACTGCTGCTGGCTCTTCAGTATTCTGCCGGTACTGTGCTCAAACCAATAGTAGTTATGCCAAGATGCACGATTATGCTCAACCGTAATTAATTCATCAATCAACATAACATCATGTGTTCTATCAAGAATTATCAATTTTTCCGGCACTACAGATATAAATTCAGTCCTTATTTTATAGCCACTTAAATAGTCCTTTTCCCACTCTGCATTATATTGCCAATTCATCACGCTTGGATTAATGGTTTTATCAGGTGAGTCTGCAATTTTTTTCAATGGGTCAACCCAAGATGATTTCGTCAAATAGAGATCATTTTCCAAACCCACCGTCTTGTTCAACCGACCTGCATTGGTAACAAACAGCTTATTATCTGCGCTGACCCAACTCAAAGAACCATCGGGATCTGCAAATGCAAGCACCACCAATGCCTGTGGATTATCACCCACGCGCAGATATGCGCTTGCATAAGGCAACTCACGCACTTTCTCTGCAGTTACCACAACATCATCCACCCCCATAAAGGCGTAATGGAGCGTAGCGTAAGTATCAGAACTAGTAGTGGAACAACCACTCAAAAGTAACAATCCCAGATACATAAAAAAACGAGATGAAAACATAGACAGGTCACTCGGTGGAATTGGAAAATGATTGCAAAGTGACAAAAATAAGGCTGCCAATATGGCAGCCTTATTTCAACATCAGAAAACTTACTTCTTGGTAGAAGTTGTGGTGCTAGTACTGGTGGAGTTGTCATTTGCATTAGAAATAACAACTGCTGCCAGTGCTGCTGCACCGACACCAACGGCAACCAGAGTAGTAGTACCCACAGCCGCGGTGCCAGCTACACCAGTGGAACCTGCCGCAGTACCCGTAACTTCTTCAGCCGCAAATGCGTTTGAAGAGAGAACCAATAGAGCAGCCAGAGTCAACGCTGATTTTTTCATTACTAATTTCCTTATTTAAACATGACTTGAAGTATTAACAGGATACCTTGAAACAGACCAATTGACCAGAGTCAGTCGCTCAGATGAGCCCTTTCGTCAGCTCCGAGCCGGACGTGCGATTGCATGGCGTACCAATACAAGTATAACGCCTAGCATGCCGCCAAGCAGCGTCCCCAATACGGTAATCAACGCACGTTTGGGTTTCGCTTTTTCCTCAGCGGCAACAGCAGGATCAAGGGTTTTGAACACGTACTCCTGGTTTACTTCTGTCAACATCAAGGTTTTCGTCTGATCCTCTATCAGTTGATAGAACACCTTCTGCATATCTGCGACCGGGGTTTTCTCGAGCTGAGCTTTGAGATAGGTAATGTTACGTGTCGCATCGCTTTGATCACGCAGCTTCATGGCCTCATTGAGATCGGCGACCAACCAGTCAACCCACTGTTTGGCACGCTCCGGCGAGTAGTAATCCACCGCCACCGTAACCAGCCCCGATTTGGCATCCTGACTGATACTGGCAACATCGCGAAATGCCTTGACCAGCTCCCAGTCCGTTGGTTCAACCGACTTGCCAGGAGGCACTTCGCGCACCCACTTTTTGCTGGCCACATCATAGATCTCTTCATCAATCACCAATTCGCCAGTCGTCTTGTCCGCTTTGACTACGGCCATTAACGGCACTTCCAACTGATGTTGGCGAATAAAATGGCTGAGAAACTGGCGAGATTTCCCAATCTCGACCGCAATAGCCGTCTTGTCCGGCCCCCCACTACTGAGGTTAACCCCCGCTAAGCTGGCAAGCCCGCCAAACTGGGCTGCCATAGCAGCAAGCCCGCCGCCTTGTTGTTCAGCTGAAGGAGCAAGCAGAGCCTCGGAGCGATAAATATTTGGCAGTGAAATAGCAACCAGCACGGCAATGACCGCCCCCACCAGGGTACTGGCGGCAATCCACCACTTACCGCGCCAAAGCGCTGCAAACAATTCACGCAAATCGATCTCATCTTCCCCACCACCGCTCATCGCAACAGGCAAGGGAGGGTGTTCTTTTATCTGTGTCATAACTAGCCAAATCTCAAAAGAGCCAGGTGGCCTTTCCACCTGACTGAATGGACTATCAAATGAGGTGTGGAATTACTTGATGGCACTCCACGCGACACCCAGTTGATAGAGGATCTGGGTAGCAGAAGTCATGATGCTCAGGTTATCCAGATAATCGGAATCAACAGGCACCACGATTGTATCGCCAGGCTCCAGGTGCTTACGACCACCAAACCAGCTATCACCTGGCAACATCACACTGCCATTCGCCTTGATCACATAAATGCGGTCGGTATCTGCCTGCTTCTTGGTGCCACCAGCCCGACTCAGGTAATCGTTGACGCTCAGGCCACCATCGTAGACGTGGGAAGATGGGAACTGCACCATCCCCTGAATTGAGACCACATTTTGCAATGCGGGCACATAGAGCTTGTCGCCATCTTGCAGCATTACATCAGCCTGCTTGTCACCAGACAATATCGCCGGCATGTCGATAGTCATGCGACCGACCGCCTTGCTGTTTTCCAGCTGGTTGACGACCGTCATCGCCTCTGCAGGCGAGCTGGTGTAGTTGGCAATGCTGGATTGACGGCGCAACGTCATCGTGGCGATCTCTTGCTTGAGCTCATCACGCAACAATGCAATACGTTCAGCTTCCTGCTTGCGCAGCGTCTCGCGAGCAAACACTGCACCATTCGGGTTCGCATAAGGGGTTATACCGCCGACTCGCTGGATCAAGTCCTGTAGGCTTTCGCCACGACGAACTGTATAGGTCCCTGGATACTTCACCTCACCAAACACCTGTACGGTTGCTTCTTCACGCCACTGAGGATGAGGCAACACGTTCAAGCTATCTTTTGATTGCACCAAAGGTGAACCGATTACCCGATTTGCAGTTGCCAAATCAAGGCGCTGATTTTCAATCGCAATATCATTCCCTCGTTCGCTAATACGAGACAACTCAATCACATTCGCCTGTTCGTTAAAACCGCCCGCTGCCATGATCAAATCATGGGTACGGCTATAGGGCGTCAAGGGATAGATCCCTGGGTATTTCACCTCGCCGCGCACTTCAGCAATCTGTACCGGCTTGCCTTGTGCAGCTTGCGCTTTCAAACGTTCGAGAACGGGCGCAAGCAGAGTCTGACGAGAAACCCCCACGACTGCCTCTGTTGTGGTTGTGCCAGACACCTCCGCCAACGTCATCTTCTCTTCTTTGGCAAGCTGCGCACGGCTGACCTCAGCCCCCGTAGTGCTATCAATCACATCTACTTGTTGAGCAATACGTTGTTGCGCCTGCCGATTGATACTCGCCGAGGAGGTTCGAGTATTCGCCTGTTGTTTCAATCGGTCGGTTGCATCATTGCTAAAGACAAGTACCTGATCACGCGGTTGCAAGCGAATGTCATCTTCACCACCCGGCATTTGCAGGGCTCGACCCAGATTGAACTGCAACACTTCGATATTGCGCTGGGCATCCACTTCACGGACAACCAGGGCGTAATTCAAATCTGTGACCGAGGTCAGATCACGATCGGCACTTTGTAGAACTCGGCTGATCCGCATTCCAGGTTGGAAGCTGAATACACCTTCACGAACCACGGCACCTTTTACCACAATCGCCTGGCTATATTCGGTACTGCTCGGCTTGACCGTGACCTTATCACCATCGCGCACAACAAACTGGCGATCATGCTGACTTGCCAGATTCAAGTTGAATACCCGCATTCCGGTTTCACCATAACGGGTCACCGAAACCTCTTTGAGCGCAGCAGCCTTCATGCCGCCAGCCAACCCCAGCACATTAACTAGGGCAGCCGGGCCACTCAATTCATAAATAGCTGGGCGTTTAACCAGACCATCGATGCTCACTTCACTCCCTTTGGTAGGGATAAACACGGTGTCACCGGAACGCAAACGAATATCCTGACTGGTGTCGCCCCATACCAGCATCTTGTAGAGGTCGACATCGATCACTTTCTGCCCGGCACGCTTGACCTGGATCTTGCGCAGCGACCCCACGGTGTCGATACCACCTGCGGCTTGCAAAGCCTGGGTCACTGTCGCCATGCCATTGACGTTGTATGCACCGGGGCGATAGGCATCGCCCATCACAAAGACCTGCATGGTGCGCAAAGCACCAAAACTGATAAACGCCTCTACACCAATCTTTTGCTCCTTGATCCGGTTTTCCAGTTCAGTGCGTAGTTGCTGGAAAGTCTGACCACTGGCAGCAATAGGGCCAAGTGATGGGAAGTCGATAAAACCCTCACGACCAATCGCAAGGCTGTAATTCGCATTCTCCTTGCCATAAAGCTGAACCCGGATCTCGTCACCCGGGCCCATCACATAATCATCGGCAACCGGCATATCCACCACAGGCGCATCGGTCAATGGCTCACCAGCAAACACGCTATAGCCAAAAGGTTGTAATGCCCCCTCTTGCGTCGCACCTGCAACCAAGGGCCGCTGAGATGCCTGGCTGTAATCCACTTCGCGTGGAGCCGCCACAGGCGCAGTATTGACCGGTGTGACACTGCTTTGGCTGTTACTCCCTCCCAACTGGGATGGGTCGATACCATACTGAACAGCCAGCGCCTGCTGCTGGGCAGGAGACAGCTGTTTAAATTTGGCCATCATCTCGGGCGTAATTTGTGGCACCGCCATAAGCGGCAAGCCCACCAAAGCCAGAGAAAGAAGCAATCCCTTTTTTTTCATCATGAAAACTCGCAAAGCATCAGAAAATTCAATTATTAGGATTATTCTATCGTATCAAAATAACTCAAAAAGATCCAATAAGAACACCTAAACATTAATATACTCACCACATCAATGTTATATGTATAAGTTTAGACAAGCAAAAATCAATCTAAAAACAAGCGTTCATATTCAGATGCAACATTTATCCACTGATATTTTTTAAAAGCAATATCTTTCATTGCATCACCGAATTCAGCAATATTAAGTTCAGCATTAATCTGGTTTAATAAAGATGCCTCATCGCTAAAATACAACCCTTTATTCTCAGTTGTATATCGATTGAAAATACAATCATACGCATATATTGGCATGCCAAATTGCATAGCTTCGACCAAAGAAGGATTGGTGCCACCAGCAGAATGACCATGCACGTATCCCTTACATTGCCTTCTCATCTTATAGAGCACTGAGATATCATAGACAGGATCAACAATCTCTATATTCGCATAATGCGAAAATCTGCTTTTAAGCGCACGACCATATTCACTCACCTCCCAGTTACCAATAAAGCACAATTTCTCTCTAGATTTAGAAAAAGCAGTCAAAATCAATTCAATATTATTCTCAGGCTCTATCCGACAAAGTGAAAGATAAAAATCATCTTTGACATAATTTTCTTGGTGTTCAACTTGTAGTGCATGATCTCCACCATAAGCAATCACGTCACTGACAACACCATATTCATCCATTACATAATCAGCAATGCCCTGATTATCTGATACGACAATATCTGAAAAGCGAACTGCAAGTTTTTCCGAAAACTTTAAAAATTTTTTCGTCAGCCATCCCCACTTGTCGCGCCGCCATTCCAGCCCATCAATATTCGTAACAATACGTGACGAACTAAGCAACCGATAGATGGGCAAGAATAAACAACCTGACACCCCCAATATTAATGTGACATCAGGTTTTTTCTTAAGGCAAATTATCAGGCTTAATATATCATAAGGTATGCTAGAGACCCCATTTGCCTTGATGGGGAGATATAACAACGACGCATCTTTATAGTTTTCAGACTTTGTTTGATAAGAGTGAGAAGAGCAAAATATATGATATTTTATATTATCTGACTGATAATCGACAAGGTTTTGTACTAAAGATTCAAAACCACCATAGCAAGCAGGTATACCGACAGTACCAATTACAGCAATATTATTCATCAAAGCGAGTCCTGATTATCAATATTTAGCACCGCAAATTATTTATCTGAAAGAGTTAGTAATTTCAGAAATGGGCA
This sequence comes from Aeromonas sp. 55A, assembly GCF_051919665.1. NCBI lineage: Bacteria > Pseudomonadati > Pseudomonadota > Gammaproteobacteria > Aeromonadales > Aeromonadaceae > Aeromonas > Aeromonas sp. 55A. The sequence goes on from NZ_JBQBEH010000008.1 coordinate 4,222,894, forward strand.
ATTATATCTTTGTTATGCCAAAATGTTTGTTCTTCGATAGACAGATTGTAATGGGTAGTACACTTATAAAAAGATTACATGTTATCACTGACTGCATAGAGACATGGCTAGGCATTCTGTCATCTATAACAGGACAAATACTCACCCTAGCTATTTCCCGTCCTTAGAGCTCATGTTTAGATTGTTCAAGTCATGTAAAAACATGATATCAGGGGATATCTTGGCCAACAAGAGTATATTTTATAGAGAATGTGCTATTTAAGCTGCTTGGAAGCCCCTAGAGCTTTAAATCTAATCTTTATTTTTTAACCGTAAAGCAAGTTGATATGCTTCTAATGTTTGTTGAGCAGTGTGGTGCCAAGTAAACATAGAAGTAATTCTATTTTTTAAATCAGGATTAAATTCTTTGCTCATAACTGATACAACCCCCTTCCTTATTGACTCAACATCGCCCGGTTCACAATATTCTGCGTAATCCTCAAAATAAAATTTTGTATCCCCTCGATCAGTAACCAGAATATTACAATGCATCATTGCGGCTTCAAGAGAGGATAGACCTGGAGTCTCCATCCAAGAAATTAACGCATGAGCCTTTGCTACATGATACAACTCTGCGAGTTCATCTTGATCTACATGATTAATGAACACCACATTCGTGCCAGCTTCACGAACACATTCATCATAATAGGCTTTACTATTGGGACTTGGCTTACCCACGATCACTAATTGATAGGGTAAATCTTTTACAGCCTTAATAAGGTCTAATTGACACTTTCGGATTTCAACACGAGCAGCACTAAGCAAGCAGCCTTCGAACTTCTTATATTTACCAGAGAATTTTTTTGAATGGTCGAAAACTGATGTATCAACAGCGTTAGCTACCCATAGACCGTTATATACATCAAGCTTCATATCAGAAACAACACGATCGAGCTCAGTAGGACTATTTGGTAAAAGGACATCTATATTTTTTGCAATGAATTGCTGGGAGCGATAATGACCTTTGAATAGGTAACGCAACATCCCAAAATGGAAATTACCATTAAAAATAATTCTTGCAGTAGTTTTTAGATATTCTAGCGAATATTCAGAAACATTATTAGCAATCCATTTCTGAAGGCCTCTCCTAGTTTTTCGATCACATTCATTGTAACTCCCCCAAATGGTTGAAAGTACTGTTGGAATAGAGAGATTTTTTGCTGTTATCACATGATGTAAAATATCTTGTGGATTTCTCAGGTTAAAGAAATGAATTAAATCATAGTCAATGAAATTTGGTTCACTATCATCTGCGATATCAACAATAATTCCTAGCCGCTCTAAATGTTCTTTAGTTTTCAATAACTGTATTGTATCACCACCAGGACCGGAAAAAACTGTCGGCCTTGTAATAAAGAGAACTTTCACTTTCTATAACCTCTTACTGTAGTTATAACGCCCCAAAAAACATATAAACACTAAGGATGTAGAATAAATAATCACATACAGCTTATTGAAGTTATATGTATAAATAAAAGTCAACATAGTAGTAAAAAAGTAAATATAAAAAGGGATTAAAAAAACTTTACCCTTAAAAAAAATCAAATAAAAAGTCAAACCCAACACATAAGATAAAGCTAAAGTAACTATAACACCAAAAAATCCGAAATCAAAAAAAGGAACGCCGAAGCCAGTTGCAGTAAGAACACCATAAAAATCAGATCCTAAAACATCTCTTTGAAAATCAATTAACTCATAAGCATTACCAGTAAAAAGCGAATCAAATGGCAATACAAAGGTAAAATACCCCAAGCCAAAATCAAAATCAGATATTACATACTGATTTAAAATCTCAAAGTTCATCGTAAAAGTAACATATAAATAATAAAGAGGAATCAATATAAAGGTATCACCAAAAAACCAAACTCGCTGAATATCTTCAAAAAGAGTATCACCCAAAAAAATAAAATCCCTATAGAATTTCGCTGCACCAATAAGGTATAGAAAAATGAAAATAATTAGTAAGCACTTTAAAAGTGACAATTTCAGAAAGACACTTCTAACTAGAAAGCATTGTAGAAAAAAAAATGCTATAACACCTCTGTTGCCAACTGCAAAAGATAAAATAATGTGTAATATAGAGAAAAAAACAAATAAATTAAATAAAGACTTAAACTGACCGAAATTAACTTTCCGAGACAAACATTCGAAATATAGATATAATAAAAAAGTGAGGCCTGACATTGCAATCAAATGTACATACCCAGATATAGGAAATGACATTCTTAAAATTTCAAAGTCTTTATTTAAAATAGGAATGGAGCCATATTTCCTGTAAAAAACAAAATGTTCAAACAAAAAAAACATTGTTGAAATAAAAATCAAAAAAATAACTATATATATTGCAATCCTTCTATTACTGGCATTAACCTCACCATCTTGACATACCAAAAAAGTTACAACGCCAATAGGAATTTTTTTCATCCCCCAAAGAATGCCGACAGCCAGTATAAATAGACTTAAGATGAGGTACAGACTAGTACGTTCATCAGGCAATTCTATTTGCGTACTTAATCTGAAAAGATATAATGCTGTTGTGAAACTAACTGCAAAAAAAATAAGAAATGGATTACAGAAATTTGTATGAAGTATTATTTTTTTCATTTCATCTCAACCCTTATAAATTGAAATCTCAATTTAATTTTTTTTATTTTTTAACATTCTAACTCCATAAGTAAGACCCTGAAAGAATGCCATAACACAAGTGAATGATGAATTTTTAAAAGATTTTAAAGTTGAAATTAAAAACATATTTATAAGGTACCTTGAGAGATGAAAGAAATTTATCTCAGAATGCTTCCTATATAATAAAAAAGAATTTCGAGTTGAATAAAATATTGCATTCGGTGTTCTACTTAAGGGATTCGAATCTTCTCTATAGAGTCGGTTACAACTGAAGTTAGACTATAACCTAATTTTTTTATTCTTAATGATAAATCAACCTCCTCCCAATACATAAAAAAATCATCATCGAAAAGCTTTAATTTTTCTGCTAGGTCTCTTCTTATAATAAAAAAAGCACCAGCCACATAATCCGTAACAACAAATTTTTCACCAGAGTCAGTTAATCTATATTTTTGACTTAATCCGTTTAGTTTTATTGAATCGTAAATCCTTACACCTTCAGAATTAAGTGTTCTTATCATTGACGCACCAACATTTGGATAATTTATCAGTTGCGAGCTTAATGCATTCAATGCCCTCCTACCGACTTTAATATCAGGATTTGCTATTACAATATCACCCAGAAGATTCTTTTCAATTAAATAATTTAATCCTGCATTGTTACCAGCAGCATATCCCAAGTTAGAGTCATTCTCTACAAAATGAATATCTAACTCTCGAGAATATTTATTAGCTAGATTAATTAACTCTAGAGTATCGTCCTTACTGTTTTGTATTAAAATTATTCTAAAAGGGCAGTTCTCTGATAACTTTATTGCATCAAAAAAAAACCTTACATCGTGACAACTATTCCAATTTAAAACGAATACATTTATCACATTCGCCCCTTAATTACACGAAGAAATGAACCAACAAAGACACGTAAATGTTTATATAATGTCGCATACTTTGTAGCTACAATTTTCCTTTGATTTGGCATATTAAAAATAATTAGACCACCTAATTGCTTTGCCATATAACGCACTAATATTGTTGATTTTCTTTCAAATTGTGTAACTTGTACTTTAGAGAGTTGCTCAATATCATAATCAGCAACGGTTATTATATTTTCACGAATCATTTTTGCTACTATAGATTTTCCTATCTCGCTTCTTGCAAGTACAAGACCTTGTCCATCTGACTCAGTAAATAAAGGATATCCCTTGTCGTCACAATTCCAAACGTCAGCACTAACAATATCTGCAACCTCGCCAGTACCATCAGCACAAAGTTTACATCTACTTTGTATTGTTGGTCCGAGAATTTTGCCCCAAGAACGAGAATACTCCATCGTTGTAGAAGTGCTATTCTGCACTAAAGTCGTTTTTCCCGGCCAGCCTTTACCTCTAAAAAAGAAGTTTTCAACAGGCATATCAACATTATAATTTAAAGCTTCAGCGACCCTTCTAACACCTAATCGACTCGGGGTGCCCGCACAGAAGAAACTAACAATTAATTTAACAGCATTTTTTACCTCATTATCTATTGACATTAAGTTACGCAAAGCTACGCAATCACACGGTTTACCAACAAACGCAATCCTCTTGTTAGGATTGTCGCTTAGAGTCTGCAAAAAATACTCTAATGGTGATGCCGGACTATAACGGGATCCTGTAGCTTCAAGTAAATCCTCTCTGGACCTGCTGACTTTAGATATATTCTCTAGTGGATTATGCTTATCTACACCTATCTGAATAACAATATCGACTATATTATAGTCTAATGCATAAAGTAGCGTTTGAGTAACAATGCCACCAGATGAGCCTAAATAGCGTATCTCTTTATCATTTGAATGACCGATATAGGATTGTTCAATTGGCCCCCAGATTGGGTGGCTTGAATTAGTTTTAATACTTGCCTGATTTATGCCTGGGCAAACAGTTTTGAAAATGGCCTGCTCATCTCCGTTTAACTTTTCGCTGCATACAGGGCGATTATATTCCCCCTTATTGACAACAACTTTACTAGGGAATAGAGATGAACACAGACCGCAACCTGTACATAAATCGTTTTTTAAAACTTTCTGAATCACATCCATACTATTATTTCAACACCTCTTCCAAAGCGCTTGTGTATTTTTCAGTCAACTGATTTTTTTTGTCTGTCAAACCTTGAAGCTCTAACTTGATTTGATTTCGATTATTAAAATGGTCAAGATTCATTTTTATAGCATTATTTAATGACAATTCTTTAGCTTCTAAAACATTACCATAGCCTAAAGTTGTATATAATCCCTTAAACTTGCGACTGTAAGCATAAGGCGTAACAGGTACACCACTTGAAAAGGCTGCAATTGTGGCGTGCATTCTTGCTCCAGTGAAATATTCAAAACTGCTTATATAATTTTTCACCTCAATAGGATTCGTAAATCTTGGCGCAACAATACAGCGTGGAAATAACTCAGCCACCTCGATGCATGCAGCATAGTCGTCTTCGATTTTCTGAACGGGTGAGGTAGCTATTACATGAGAAACCAAGTGTATTTCAACATTTTCAATTGATAAGAAACTTTCTATTAGCTCATTAATATAATCTTTATAGTTATGAGCCAAACCAAACTGGTTATCTCTTGTATATCCGCCATTCCAGAGTAATCCAGAAACATTAATTCCAACTTTAATCTTATCACTAACTTCACGAACCGTAGAATAAGGCATGGATAATGCTACATCAGTGCCTAGATGACAAACTCCAAATTCCTTACCAACTTGAAAACTAATATCGTCCCTTGCAAATACTAAACTTGTATTTCTGACAATGAATCTAGATACAACTTCAGCAAACTTAGATTTAAAGGGGCCAATTGTTTGGGGCGACAACACTGATTTTCGAGCAAAAATTGCATTAACTAGCTTAGTAAAGACTTGAATAAGAAAACGACGATTACCATATATATCAGAGAAACTGTCACCGGCTCCAATATCTAATACAAGATCAAAATCTTTTATCATTTTTATATAAGATTTCAACTTTATTGGGTTAGAAATCAATTCTTTGACACTGATTGTTATATGCTCAAATTCACGACCTATTTGAAGCTCTACCAGAGCCTTATTTTTCTCACTGGTGACCTCATTATCACCTATAGTAAAAAACTCAGCATCAATTCCCAAATTTCGACAAACTCGATCAACTAAAATCATATTGCCAATAGAAAGTGCTCCAACCCCCAAATTACCTGAAGATACGTTGTGCCACAAAAAACCTATTTTGACTTTCATTTAATAGCTCTCAAAAACAAAAGAATATAACCCAATAAAACTATCGCGTAATATAAAATAACACCATACACAATTATAGCGATATCTAACCCCAAAGACACCCCCATAATAATCAATGCAAAAAAGGCCAATAAACCAATTATTTGAACGAGGACCCTACTTTTAATCCTTCCTGTCACAACCATATATATCCCCAAACAACTCGATATCCATTTCAAGGATATAGGGACAAACATCAACGGCAATAAATACGAATACGCGATATACTCCTCACCTAAAACAGAAGAAATCAAATATGTATCAAATACACTTAAAAACCAGAATAAAGCTAAACTTATAAAAATAAAAAATGTTGTCCCTATAAATAGGGATTTATGTTTACCTACTTTTACTTCATTTGCTATTTCTCTAAATATAACATTCACAACAACAGCAGATAATGCACTTACCCCATTAGTAATTCGCGTATATGAACTATATATGCCAAATATTGAACTATAATACAGACTAACTAAATACCCATCCAAGACCTGCCAAATATTAGTCAATAAAAAATCGACAGTATAATTAACTTGTTTCAACAGTAATGAGGAATTCCAGGTAAAGTTAAAGCTAAAATAGCTCAACAACTTGAGCCTATAGGTTATAATAATGAAACTTACCATTCTTGAAATAAAAATACAAAACGCAAAAATAATTAAACTGCTTTTACTAAAAACAACAAAGAGACAAAAAAAAGTAAAAACTATATTATTTAATAGCGAAAATTTTAGCTCGCCCGAAAACTCACCTTTTGCCCGTATTTCAGTCAACATAAAATCATAATATCCGTTCACTATGAATGACATACCGACTAGCAACACTACATAGTCAACAGAAAATATGAAATAGATAACTAAACTAACCATGCAAATTATGGAAAATAAAAATTTTAGATAAATATTATCTTTAATTTCAGCTTCATCTGTTATTGCTACACCCCTAAAAAAACGCTGATGAACCCCCAAATCTGAAAAAAGAGTAAGCATGCTCCCAGCTAACAATGCAACACTTAACTCACCAAATAAAGTGGGTCCATAAACTCTTGCCGCTATTAAATAAACAACTGTATTAGCAACTAATCTTAACGAAAATGACAATCCCGAGTATACATAATTTTTTATCATACTAGTAAATCTAATATTCTTTTTGATGCCATTCCATCTCCATAAGGATTATGGGAAAAACTCATTGAATGATATGCTTGCGGATCATTTAGTAATTCAGACAATCCGAAAACAACTTTTTCGACTTCCGTACCAACCAACCTAACGGTACCTGCAGCAACAGCTTCGGGGCGTTCTGTTGTATCACGCATAACTAACACAGGTTTCCCCAGTGAAGGAGCCTCCTCTTGGATACCACCCGAATCGGTTAAAATAATATAGCTACGCATCATTAGATAAATAAATGGTAGGTACTCTTGAGGCTCAATCAAAATAATATTTTCGATATCACCTAAAATGCGGTTAACTGGCTCACGTACATTAGGATTTAGGTGCATTGGGTAGAGAATCTGCACATCAGTGTTGGCTTTAGCTGTGATAGCTAAAGCTTCACATATTCGTTCAAACCCACATCCAAAACTTTCACGGCGATGTCCAGTGACCAAAATTAACTTTTTAGTCTCGTCTAAATATGAGAACTGAGAGGCTAATGTAGCTTGCAGAACGCTATTTTTTTCAATCTTATCTTTTACCATAAGTAGTGCATCAATTACGGTATTTCCGGTAACGACTATGCTATCCTCGGCATAGTTTTCTTGAATCAAATTTTGCTTAGATGTTTCAGTAGGTGCAAAATGGTATTTTGCCAATGCACCAGTGAGCTTGCGATTTGCTTCTTCAGGCCATGGAGAATAAATGTTCCCTGTGCGCAAGCCTGCTTCGACATGTCCTACAGCAATTTGCTCATAATACGCCGCCAAACTAGCAGCAAAGGTAGTTGCAGTATCGCCATGTACTAACACAACATCAGGTTTAAATTCTTGTAGAACCGGTTTTATCTCAAGCAAAATACGGGCTGTAATATCATTTAATGTCTGCCCAGCCTTCATAATATTCAAATCATAATCTGGTTTAATCTCAAATAATGATAATACTTGATCTAGCATTTCACGATGCTGGGCGGTGACACAGACTTTCGCCTCAAAACGTTCATCAGCAGCTAAAGCATGTACCACAGGTGCCATCTTTATTGCTTCTGGTCGGGTACCAAATACCGTCAACACTCTCTTTTTTAACATATCAATAGCCTTTTAAATTCACTTTTAAGTACCTGTTCACCAGATTACGAAATCTGATATGCTTAAAGGATTTGAGAAAGGAACTAATTGTTCTTACTCACCAGCTTTTGATTCATCTTCACGTTGCACTTAAAACTCATTTTCCTGCCAACTTATACAATGCGATACTCACCTTATCGAACCCCAATATTTAACCGATAATACAATAAAGCACCTATCACCAAACATCATAAACTCGCGGCCAGTAATACATCTTACAGTAATAGCCACTGCCTGACTAACTTTTCAAAATATTGTAATATGGTATTCAAAATTAGGCGGGTACAAACATTCACCTTGTGGGCATCTATTTACATTTAAAAGGTAACCGCCAAATTCAATGTAACAGCCTCTTGATCTTTCTTTGACAAACTCACCTTACTTGTCATCGGCCACCTAATCCCGACTAGTGGGTCATCCCAATGGATTGAGCCTTCACTCTGCGGTGAATAGTAATTGGTTGTTTTATACAAAAACTCGGCCGTCTCTGTCAGAGTAACAAAGCCATGCGCAAATCCTTCCGGGATCCACAGCTGTCGCTTGTTTTCTCCAGAAAGATGAACGCCTACCCATTGCCCAAAGGTCGGGGAGCTTTTACGAATATCTACCGCCACATCAAACACTTCACCGGCCACACAACGCACCAGCTTGCCTTGAGCATGAGGCGGCAACTGATAGTGCAAGCCGCGCAATACCCCTTTTGACGATTTGGAGTGATTATCCTGTACAAAAGTCACCGGATATCCTACCGCCTCTTCAAACAACTTGTGGTTGAAACTCTCAAAGAAAAAACCACGTTCATCACCAAATACTTTTGGTTCAAAAATAAGCACATCAGGGATTGCTGTCTTGATTACATTCATCTGTCTACCCGCATTCAATTCAATCTTTATGGGGGCGCAACTTCCCTCCCCCATATCACATCAGGCTTTGGCAACCATTTTTAACAAATATTGGCCGTACGCATTCTTTGCCAGTGGCGCTGCAAGAATACGTATCTGGTCAGCACTGATAAACTTCTGGCGATAGGCAATCTCTTCCGGACAGGCCACCTTCAACCCCTGACGGGTCTCAATGGTCTGAATAAAGTTGCTCGCTTCAATCAGGCTTTCATGGGTACCGGTATCCAACCAGGCATAACCACGGCCCATCATGGCCACCGACAGATTACCTTGCTCCAGGTAGATACGGTTCACATCGGTGATTTCCAGCTCACCACGGGGCGACGGCTTCAGGCTCTTGGCGATCTCCACCACGCTGTTGTCGTAGAAATAGAGGCCGGTGACCGCATAGTTACTCTTGGGCTTCAACGGCTTCTCTTCCAGAGAGATAGCGGTACCTTCTTTATCAAATTCCACCACCCCATAACGCTCGGGGTCATGCACATGGTAGGCAAAGACGGTAGCGCCACTCTCTTTGGCCGCTGCGGCTTCCAACTGTTTCTGCAGGTCATGACCGTAGAAGATGTTGTCGCCGAGTACCAGAGCACAGGGGTCTGACCCGATAAACTCTTCACCCAGAATAAAGGCTTGTGCCAACCCGTCCGGACTTGGTTGTACCTTGTACTGCAAATTCAGACCCCACTGGCTACCGTCACCCAGCAATTGCTCAAAGCGGGGAGTATCTTGCGGCGTGCTGATGATCAAGATATCGCGAATTCCCGCCAGCATCAGGGTGCTCAGCGGATAGTAGATCATCGGCTTGTCATAGATGGGCAGCAGCTGCTTGCTCACCGCCATGGTCACAGGATAGAGACGGGTGCCAGAGCCACCGGCCAGAATAATGCCTTTACGTTTGGTCATGATGCTTGTTTCTTATTTTTAAATTGCAAAAGAAAAGGGTGGCTTGCAGCCACTCCTTTCTGTTTTATCCCTGCCAGCCAGGGAGGCAGTCACTACATCCCAGGCCAGTAATTTACTTACCGAGGATCTCGGTCAACATCCGCTCCACACCGACTGTCCACTCCGGCAGCACCAGATCGAAGGTGCGCTGGAATTTGCCGGTATCAAGGCGGGAGTTATGGGGGCGTTTGGCCGGAGTCGGGAAGGCGCTGGTCGGCACCGCATTGAGTTGTGTCACCGCCAGTTCAACGCCAGCCTCTCTGGCTTTGGCAAACACCAGCTGGGCGTAGTCAAACCAGGTGGTGGTACCGGAGGCAATCAGATGGTACAGCCCGGCGACCTCGGGTTTACTCTGCGCAACACGGATCGCATGGGCGGTGCAATCAGCCAGCAACTCGGCGCCGGTCGGTGCGCCGAACTGGTCATTGATCACTGACATCTCGCTACGCTCTTTGCCAAAGCGCAGCATGGTCTTGGCAAAGTTGGCGCCGCGGGCGGCATAGACCCAGCTGGTACGGAAGATCAGATGACGGGAGCAGAGGGACGCACCTTGCTCACCCGCCAGCTTGGTTTCGCCATAGACGTTGAGCGGTGCAGTTGCATCGGTTTCAACCCAGGGGCGCTCGCCGCTACCATCGAACACATAGTCGGTGGAGTAATGCACCAACCAGGCACCCAATGCTTCCGCTTCTTTGGCGATCGCCGCTACACTGGTCGCGTTGAGCAGCTCGGCAAACTCCCGCTCGCTCTCCGCCTTGTCGACTGCGGTATGGGCCGCGGCGTTGACAATCACATCCGGCTTGACCAGTCGTACCGTTTCGGCCACCCCTGCCGGATTGCTGAAATCGCCACAATAGTCGGTGGAGTCAAAATCAACGGCAGTGATGCGCCCGAGCGGGGCCAGTGCACGCTGCAGCTCCCAGCCTACCTGGCCGTTTTTGCCAAACAGCAGGATATGCATCAGATACGCTCCCCGTAATTCTGCTCAATCCAGGACTGGTAGGCACCGCTCTTGACGTTGCTGACCCACTGCTGGTTATCCAGATACCACTGTACAGTTTTGCGAATGCCAGACTCGAACGTTTCTTGCGGTTGCCAAGCAAGCTCGGCACTCATCTTGGTCGCATCGATGGCATAGCGGCGATCGTGGCCGGGGCGATCCGCCACATAGGTGATTTGCTCACGATAAGAGCCCGCCTTCGGCACCATCTCGTCCAGCAGATCGCAGATGGTGTGTACCACCTCCAGATTCTGCTTCTCGTTGTGGCCGCCGATGTTGTAGGTCTCCCCCACCAAGCCAGTAGTCACCACCTTGTAGAGCGCGCGCGCATGATCTTCTACATAGAGCCAGTCACGGATCTGGTCGCCCTTGCCATAGACCGGCAGCGGCTTGCCATCCAGTGCATTGAGGATCACCAGCGGGATCAGCTTCTCGGGGAAGTGATAAGGGCCGTAGTTGTTGGAGCAGTTGGTGACAATGGTCGGCAGGCCGTAGGTACGGCGCCAGGCGCGTACCAGGTGGTCACTGGAAGCCTTGGAGGCAGAATAGGGGCTGCTGGGGGCGTAGGGGGTAGTCTCGGTAAAGAGCGGCAATGGCTCACCGGCAGCCACTTCATCCGGATGGGGCAGATCCCCATACACCTCATCGGTGGAGATATGGTGGAAGCGGAAGACCGCCTTGCGTACCTCGTCCAGACCGTTCCAATAGGCACGTGCCGCTTCCAGCAACATATAGGTGCCAACGATATTGGTCTCGATAAAGTCAGCCGGGCCTGTGATGGAGCGGTCAACATGGCTCTCGGCGGCCAGATGCATCACCGCATCCGGCTGGTGCAGGGCAAACACCCGATCCAGCTCGGCGCGATTGCAGATATCCACTTGCTCAAACGCATAACGCTCGCTTGTCGATACATCGGCCAGGGATTCCAGATTGCCGGCATAGGTGAGTTTATCGAGATTGATAACGGCATCCTGGGTATCACGGATAATATGGCGCACCACGGCAGAGCCGATAAAGCCTGCGCCGCCTGTTACAAGGATTTTCATTCTATTTATTAGGCCATGTTGAAGTTAAATGCCTCTCTCCGAGAGACAAAAATGAAGGGTGTTAATATGTTCTTAGCCTAGGTTTGATAGTGCACGTGCACTAGTCAATGACTATTGTTACGAACTTGACTCTTGCTGCTTTTTATCCAGCGCCCCACTCGCCAGGCGTAATTAATGGCAAGCACATAACCAGCAATGAACAGCAAATAGATAGCCATCATTGACCATTCAGATAACTTTGCTATTTCAGCCAATATACCCATAAAAACAATACCAACATTACTAACAACCATTAGTAGTAGTGCTTCACGATGGGTAAATCCAGCATGCAACAGAATATGGTGCAGGTGATTACGGTCAGCCTTGAGCGGCGATTGACCTTTGCGAATACGGCGGATCATAATCCCTACCATATCAATCAGCGGCAGCCCCATCAGCCAAAGAGCCATCACAGGCCTGAATGCGGGGCGTTGCTCGGTGACTTGTGAACCATAAATAACCAAAAAACCAATGATGAAACCCAAAAACATAGAGCCAGCATCACCCATAAAGATCTTGCGCTTAAAGGGTGGGATGGTGAGGTTGATTGCCAGATAAGGCACTAGTGCAATTGCAATCACTAAACAGAAATTTGCCATTTCTGGCATGGTATTGCTGAACAACGTAGCCAGCCCAACCAAGCTGATCCCAGCCATTGAGCCCGCGAGCCCATCGATGCCATCCATCATATTGAAGGCATTCACCGCAGCACAAACAGCCAGCACTGCGACAATAACCTCACCCCAAGGCAAGTGAATATCACCGAGTCCCAGTAGGTCACCGAAGTTATGCAAACCGACTTCAGTTGAGAGGCATAGAATAACGATGAGTAACGCTTGCAGTCCGAGTCGTAACTTGGGTGAGATATCGAGCGCGTCATCCACCGCACCAATCACCATCATAGCACCAGCACAGAGTAGTAACATCAACAAAGGAAGAGAAAGCGGCATCGTCATAAAAACACTGAGATACACACCTATACTGACAGCCAAACCACCAATCAGTGGAATGGCCCCCACATGCTGTTTGCGTTGGTTCGGCATGTCTACCAGTTGCAACTTACCAGCCAGCGGACGCAACAATGCGATCGCTAATGCCGTGCCAATAAAAGCTACTAAACCTGACATTTCCATGATTTTATCCCTGTACTATCTCTTTAATTGCACAAAAGAGCGCATCCTTGCGAACTTGAGCGCATCATTAATCTACTAAATCAACCCCGTGTCCTAACGACATCTTACTGAACTGCATAATTGTTCTTATAAAAGCTATTAAAAATAAGATTTCACATCTGTTACAGATCAAGTCTCTGGCATCACGTAAAGCTCGTAGAGATCATTGAATGTGCCTTCCCCTTTCAAATAGTAAAGGGTTTGTTATAGCAATATCTCTGTCAGAGGTTTTTCCACCCCAATACACAATGCTTGGGCTAGCCTCGCGCTAACACTTTGAGCAAACATACAAAATATGCACCACAACAGTAGTGTAATATGTTGTATTTGTTATCGCAGTGTAATATGTTGTATTTATTATCTTTTGCGGCCACTCATTTGACCAAGCAATGTTCGAATTACCGTAAAAAAGATAAGCTACCGCCCCTGAGTTACAGCCCTCAGCCCGCTCAAAAATCTACCTAATTGTCAAACAAATGGTAAGAGACATGACGAGATCATCGCACCACAGCTCAATCCATTACTCGTGGTGTGACCGACAAGACTTGCCGCCTTTCGTGCAAGATATCATGGGTCTTGCCTAATCAACCTATTTAGGGGCACAGAAACACAGATATGCCCTTTCAATAAGGGCCTTATAATACCAGCCGTTTGATGAAATTAGTAGCCAAGTTAGTCCAAATGCAGGTTATTTAACCAAAAGCACAAGCAGCCCAATGACACCAGCATCCAAGCAAATCAGTTTTTTGCAAGCAAAAACTCGATGTTGTGAGAGGGCAACGACACGACATTATCTTGTGATTTGGCCTGTTTTCTGGCAAGCCACACCAGATCACAAATACCATCTGTTGGTTCAAATGCAGCCGGAGCATTCATCAGGATGTCACGTACTTGCTGGTGATCAAAGTGGTGGCAAGCATCATCCAATGACGCTAACAAAGGGCGCAGTCGCGACCAGGGCAACCAGCACTCTTGTGCCACCATGATCCTGGGATGCTCGGTTCCTCTGGCATCATCACCAATCAGTAACTCTTCGTAGAGCTTTTCACCCGGCCGCAACCCCGTTACCTCGATGGCGATATCACCATCGGGCCGCTGCTCATCACGCAGTGTCAGGCCGCTGAGGCGTATCATGCGTTTGGCCAACTCCATGATCCGTACCGGTTGCCCCATATCGAGCACGAAAACATCGCCTCCCTCCCCCATTGCGCCCGCCTGGATCACCAACTGGGCTGCCTCAGGAATGGTCATGAAATAACGAATGATATCGGGGTGAGTCAAGGTGATGGGCCCACCTTTGTCTATCTGTTGTCTAAACAACGGGACTACTGAGCCAGAAGAACCGAGCACATTACCAAAACGCACCATGCAAAAACGGGTTTGATGCTTTTCACGGGTCAACGCTTGCAAGACTAACTCAGCCATACGCTTGCTAGCCCCCATGGTATTGGTCGGGCGTACCGCTTTATCAGTTGAGATCAGTACAAACGTTTCCACTCCGGCTTCAATAGCAGCTTGTGCCGCATAGAGGGTGCCAAAAACGTTGTTACGCACCCCTTCGATGATATTGAACTCGACCAGTGGCACATGTTTGTAAGCTGCTGCGTGGTAGACGGTCTGGATCCGAAAGCTCTGCATCACTGTTTTGAGGCGATGCTGACGCTGCACAGATCCTAATAGCGGTATTAGCTCAGTTGCGATCCCTTCGCGCTGGCACTGCTCACTTAAATTTTTATGCAGGTCATAGAGGGCATATTCAGATAACTCGAACAATACAAGCGTAGAGGGGTGGCACCGCAAGATCTGGCGACAGAGCTCAGAACCGATTGATCCTCCGGCACCAGTCACCATGACAGCCTTACCTGTGATATTGGCCTCCATCAATCTCGTCACAGGTTCTACAGGGTCTCTGCCCAACAGATCGTCGATAGAGACCTCATTGAGCTGATCGATACGTGCAGAACCATTAACCAAATCGGCCATGCCCGGGATAGAGAGCACTTCGCAAGAGAGGGGCTCAAGTGCATTGATCACCTCCTGACGGCGAGCCCTGGTGCTGCTCGGCATAGCCAGCAAGATCTTCTGGACACCATGGAGCTCAATCAGAGTTGGCAGTTGGGCACTGTGATAGACGGTGCATCCCTGGATAACGCAGCCCTGTTTGGCGGGATCATCATCAACAAAGGCGACTGGATAAAACTCATTACCTTGCAGCAATGCCACCTGTAGCTGGCGCCCAGAAGAGCCAGCTCCATAGATCAATACCTGCGTACGAGCCAAACGGGTAGTATTAAGCAAGGCCCGAAAGAACAAGCGCACACCACCGACCAGCAGCACCAGAAAGGAGAGATAGATAACCGATACCGTTCTGGGCAAGAAGATATCGAAGTAAAACGCAGATATAACGAAGAAACAGGTAGAAAGAAATGCCCCTAACAAGATTGTCCAGAGCACTCGAAAACTGACATATCGCAATACCGCACGATACAACCCCAGACGAACAAATAGACCGATACTGACAATGATGATTGCCCCTAGCAGTGCCCAGTGATGAGGGCTATCGATTGGCCAGCTGCGCTCCAGCCTGATCCAGTAGGCCCCCCAATATGTCATTGTGATGAGCATGACATCGACTGTGACAGACACTGCGCGCTTACTAGTCCGGGACAAGGAACCAAGGAAAGTGAGCAACCAACTCCCCATAGGCAACAACTGATGTTTCATTCCGGCACTCCTGCATTCAGGTAATACGCAAGATAGGTTAACGGCAAGTAAGCAATCGACAACCCGAGAAAACCATCGATCTGATCAGAAACAATCATCGCAGCGATAGGCGCAAGCCAGAGGCAATTTATCAGCAGCACCGCCGAAGTCACGCGTCGATGGCTTTGCCAGCGCCTTGCAGCATATTGAAATGCATGAGTACGATGGGCTTCACTCAGGCGGCACTTTAGACGATAGCGATTCAACAAGGTCCAGGTGGCGTCGACTACAAAGACTCCGAGCATAACAAGCCAGCCCCACAGAAATTGAGGGGCAGAAGCGGCATCCAGCAACATCAGAGAAGCCAGCATCAAGCCAAGAAAACCACTGCCGCCATCCCCCATAAAGATCCTGGCTGGCGGAAAATTCCAGCACAAGAAGCCCGCCGCCGAGACCCCCAGTAGCAGGGGCAAACTGGCAGATGACCACTCACCCCCAACGAGATAATGAAATAAAGCCATGAACAGGCAAACGATAACGGCCTCACTGGCCGCCAAGCCATCGATGCCATCCATAAAGTTGTACAGATTGATAAACCAGATCACCCCCAGCCAAGCGATTAGATAACCAAACCAGGCAAGATCCAGCTGCCAGCCAAAGAAGGTCAGCTCTGGCAAACCATCAACAGCAGATACCACCAAGGCTGCCGCCATGCTCTGCACAATCAGGCGGGTTCTGGGCTTGAGAGAGATGTGATCATCGATAAAACCAACCAATGCAATGGCCAATGCTGCAGTCCATATCAAAGCGAAACTACCATGAGATATGCCATAGGGCAGCGGGAGCAGGGCGACAAACAAAGGCGCTGCCAGCAGAAAGGTCGCCACGATAGCCATGCCACCACCTCTCGGAGTAGGCACCTGATGTGAACTGCGATGATTGGGCTGGTCAAGCAAGTGGTTCAGAGCATAACGCCGGAGTAAACCAGTACCAGTAACTGAACAAAGCAGGCACAACATCAAAAAAAGAACAAATGCAAACATCAAGGTGACTCGTTATGGGAAGATGCCATCAAAGATAGGGTCTGAGAGAGCGAACAGGGTGCCGACCATTGTAATCGGCTCTGTGCCTTACTGGTATCCATTTCCAGAGAGCCATAAATACGCTGCAACTTGGAATCAATCCCCAAACAGCGGCCAAGCCCCCTTATCAACCTTGGTGGGGTATAAAACAGCCTACAGGGAACACCTTCTGCATCAGCAATCGCTGCAAGCAACTTTGATGTCGACATCGCGACAGGATCTGCAACCAGAAAGACCTGGTTCACTGCGGCTGGGTGCTCCATCGCATGGGAAATAAAGTCACACAGATTAGGCAACGCCAACAGGCTGCGCGCATTGTTCAGACGGGCAAAGGGTAGCGGGATCCCTTTGCGCACCCACGTCATCATACTGGCAAAGTTAGCCTTCACTCCTTCTCCATAGATAAGAGGAGGACGAACGATGGTAACAGCCATACCACACTCTTTCGCAAGCGCCATCAGCCCTTGTTCCGCATCATACTTCGAGCGTCCATAGGGATCTTCTGGCGGACTCTGCACATGCTCATCAAATGGCTTGCCTGGCTCGGTGTGCTCGCCATTCACTTTGATCGAACTGATAAAAATGAAGCGCTTTACTCCTGCGTCAGCCGCTTGGCGAGCAAGCGTGAGCGTCCCCTCTGTATTCACTGCTCGAAAAGCCGCCAGGGGATCTGTCGCGGTATCCGACATCACATGGACCCTGGCTGCACAGTGAACAACCACATCCACTTGTTGCAATTGGGCCGTCCAGTCGGCATCCTCAGTCAAAGAGGGAGCCTGAACCTGGTAAGAAGCCAGCGGGTAACATCGCACCGCACCTTTCACATTGGCTCCACATCTAATCAGGTGTTCACAGACCGCTTTGCCTACAAATCCGTTGGCACCGGTGACCAAGACTGTACTTTTGATATCTGCCATTACCACCAACGCCAACCGTGAATATTGAAGAACGTCACCATGGAACGCCCAAACATCCAGATATGGCGCCAGCCTTTGCGGGATGCATGACCACCGTGATGAACGACCTTCACCTGAGGGACATAGGCAATCCGGCTGATCTTTCCTGCCCGTAAACTGATGTCAAAATCTTCAAAATAGAGGAAAAAGCGAGGGTCAAATCCTCCGAGCTGCTGCAATACATCTGTGCGAAACAGCATAAAACAACCACTGACAATGGGTGGGTCCCACAGCACGTCATGATTGTTGAGCTGATCTGCCATCTCATATTTTGCCAAGCGCGTCTGGAATAACTTCTTCACACTCGCAGGAGCAAATCCACGCAACAATAGATCAAATACGGTTGGATAGCGTTTGCAGAGCCGTTGTACCTTACCATCCTCCCATGTTGCGAAAGGCGTCAATAATCCGCAATCCGGATGTTGCTCCATAAATTCGAGTGCATTTTTCAGTGCATCCGGGGCGACTTCAAGATCGGGGTTAAGGATAAGATGATATTTAGCATCAGTCTGCAATGCGCGGTTATGGCCAGCACCAAATCCAGGATTTGACTGTGCAAAAATCAAGTCGTGAACACCTATAAAGCTCTTGCTTATATCTTCATTTTGAATAGCAAAATCACTCGATGGAGAGTGATCTACAACTATCAAGGAACTAACAACCCCAGCTTCAGTGATTGCTCTCTGTAGTTTGTTGAGAGTGCTTGCTATCATCGCCTTTTCAGTACAATAAGCGACCACACCAATAGTTAGATAGGACTTGGGCATACTATTTACCATAGCAAAATATTGCGCTCACAAAGTCACAAGTGAAAAAAGATAGAGTTAGCATAGTAACTATATTAACCTTTCATGCCATGATAATAAAAGCTGACTGTACAAGTATCGAGCCAGCGCTTTCTATCGATTATTATAGGTTCATTTGACATGGTTAATTGCATGGTCCATAAAATAGAGAACGCTTAAACCATTAGCTTTACAATACATAAAAATCATTGTATCAATCACAACGAGCGTGAAATTAAAAGCCCACTGCAGACATTACACTAAAACATATGTTTTTAAATACGACATTGTTATTTTGTAAGAATCATCGCATAAACCTACGCTCAATAAAATAAAATGAAAATGACCCCATAAATAAAACCATCACAATAATAGATGTTGATAATAACATTGGTGACGAAATCATGCCCTTCACCTGATTCGCAGCATTTATGATCGGCATGTGATAAAGATAGATGCTGAAACTGATCATGCCGATAAATGATAGACCAGACCATCGACATAAACGAACAAACCATTTATTTCGCTCAAGCATGATAAATGCAAAAATAATCATCCCAAATCCCAAAGCCAAATAGGTTCTGGAAAATACCATCGAAGATACTTCTATCCAAAATGTATCGTCCAAATTTTTAACGAAACTGACAATTAAAATAAAGCCTGTAATAAGCAGCAAAAATGCAACATAGTTCCTTGGATGTTTTGCTTGAACTAAACAATCGGCATAAACAAAGGCGATGAAACAACCTATAGCAAATTCATCCAACATACCAATCACTTGAGTAGACCAGATGAATTCCTGCATGGGTTGACCATTAAAATATAAATAAATAATATAACGCCATAACCAAGCGACTATAAACATACCAAACAATATAATATACTTCTTACTAGTAGAGCGTAAAAAGCAAGCAGTAACAGCCATGAATATATAGAACGAAAATTCAACACCTAACGACCAATAAGCTCCATTAATGGAACCATGTGTTTGTTCTAAATAAGAGTGTATAAATAAAAGGTGCGCTACGGTATGCACAATACCATTGGATGTAGTAATGAAATAAAAACCACTAAATGTAATAGTGAGCAACATAGATACATAGTAAGGTGGTGCGATGCGCAGGAATCTACGTTTAAGAAAATTAATTACTTTCCACTCACGAGGTCTAATTACACAAAGGCAAATAAAAAATCCACTTAACACAAAAAATAGATCAACGCCTACCCATCCCCAATAAAATATATGTGGCCAAACGGCCACACTTAACTCTTCCATGTGATAAAACAATACCAATAAAGCCGCAACACCTCGCAATACGTCCAATGATTCTAATCGAGCAGTCATTTAATAATCTCGTGCATTGGTTTACGACTCAGCAAGCGCTTTATTGCTCTCTGCAATTTAAACGGAATGAAACGTGCCAATGAACTAACAAAGGGCATATTTCTAACTTTCCATAGATACTGTAAAAATTGTTCTTTTCTTGATAACAGTACAGCACTAGGAGCAATATTTAGCTTTTCATTCCACTTCTTGACTAATTTAGAACCATCAACAGGTGTCAAAACTGCCAAGCCACTCAGGTATTTCTCTTGATAGAAGATATCATCTCTCTCTATTTCATCACAAACTTCACTCGACACCACGAAATCGCTTAACTCGGCGCCTTGGGCATAAGCACGCCAAAATGCTGCACAATCAATGGGTTTGATATTCCATGGTAATAGTAAAGAGTGATTTCTATTTTCGATACGCTCGACAAAAGCACCAATATTCGGACATACAACAGGATATGTATGTTCAAGTGCAATGGATAATGTATAACTGTATGTCTCAGGCCATAAAGCAGGGAACCAGACAACATGAGGTTTAATACTATCAAGTTTCTCTTCAAGTTGATCCAGTCTATACGCACCATGATTCACAACCCCACGCAAGGGGCGATAACCATAACCTAGTAGATGAAACTCTATCTTATTTGGATCACACAGCAAGGCGACTTGTTCTAGTAGATCAGCTCCCTTTTCCCGACTTAAAGCACCAAGGATAAGTACACGTAGGGGGTCGCCTGGTTTATGGGCCTGCTTAGGTTCTGGGTAACGATAAGCATCTGGATGGTATGTAATAATTGCCTTGCTAGATAGCTCGCTCTTATTCCCATAAAGCCTACTAAAGCGCTGATATACATCTTGACTAGGATAAATAATTCGCTCAGCTCGAGAAAGTAAGGGAAATATACCGCTGCGCCATTCCTCGCCAGAAACACTGATTTGTGCAGCATCTCTACATATATCATCATAATTTTGATTATCCTCGCTCACAAATTGTCCATAGCGATCTGTAAGCGTTGGATTACCATTTAACATATAATAATCATGAATCGTCACATCATAGGAAATTCCTAGCGAACTAGGTAGCAACCAGGTGCGTGGTGGCAGACCCATGCTATGGTGAAAATGTACACGACTAACTCTGAGGTCTCGCAAGAAGCTCACTAATAATTCATATTCTGTGTGAATATTGAATACAAATGCATCGCTCTTATCACCGTTAAAGGCACTCAAATAAAGATTAACATATCCTTCTCTACCCCCAGGAGTTAGACGGAGAAACAATACCTTTCCCAAATAATATGATGCTAGCTCAGAAACATGTTGAGCTACCCCACCACCGAGGTGATGTGCTACGGCTAAGACTACTGGGAGACCCGTCTCAGCAATGTATCTTACTTTAGCCATCATCCTAGCCTGTCTTGCAGGATCTTGTGCAATGAATGCCATGACATCGCGGGTATAATTAGGGTGTAGTGTATTAAGCAGCTCTAATGCACGAGCTTTTCTTGGATCCCCTTCATCCAGAAAACTGACACCGCCTTTATGGTAGGCAAACACATTTAATTGGTGATAATTCTTCCATCCCAACTTTTGTGCTCGTTGGCACCAATCATTCTCCTCTCCATACCCCTTGCCAAAGGTCTCCTCATCAAAATAACCGACAACATCCAAGCAATCACGCCGGATATACATGCAAAATC